>OZ245859.1:0-2400000 GCA_965229085.1 Kaistia sp.
TCGAGCTGATCGACGCCATTCCGGCCGGCCAGGATCTCAAGATCTACAAGCAGGGCCAGTGGTTCGATCTCTGCCGCGGACCGCATATGGCCTCGACGGGCCAGATCGGCTCGGCCTTCAAGTTGATGAAGGTTGCCGGTGCCTATTGGCGCGGCGATTCGAACAATCAGATGCTGACCCGCATCTACGGCACGGCCTGGCATGACCAGGTCCAGCTCGACGCCTATCTCCATATGCTGGAAGAGGCGGAGAAGCGCGACCATCGCAAGCTCGGCCGCGAGATGGACCTGTTCCATTTCCAGGAGGAGGGACCCGGCGTCGTCTTCTGGCACGCCAAGGGCTGGTCGATGTTCCAGGAACTGATCGCCTATATGCGGCGGCGCCTGCGCCCGCTCGGCTATCAGGAGGTCAACGCGCCGCAGCTGCTCGATAAGTCGCTGTGGGAAACCTCGGGCCATTGGGGCTGGTACAAGGAGAACATGTTCGCGGCGCAATCGGCCGGCGACGACACCGAGGACGAACGCGTCTTCGCGATCAAGCCGATGAATTGCCCCGGCCATGTCCAGATCTTCAAGCACGGCCTCAAGTCGTATCGCGACCTGCCGCTCAGGATGGCGGAGTTCGGCGCGGTGCATCGCTATGAGCCCTCGGGCGCGCTGCACGGGCTGATGCGCGTGCGCGGCTTCACGCAGGACGACGCGCATATCTTCTGCACCGAAGAGCAGATGGCGGCCGAATGCCTGAAGATCAACGATTTGATCCTCTCGACCTATGCCGATTTCGGCTTCGGCGAAGTCGTGGTCAAGCTCTCGACCCGGCCGGAAAAGCGCGTCGGCTCCGATGCTGTGTGGGATCACGCCGAAGCGGTGATGATGCGCGTGCTGGAGCAAATCGAGGTGCAGTCGGGCGGCCGCATCAAGACCGGCATCCTGCCGGGCGAGGGGGCGTTCTACGGTCCGAAGTTCGAATACACGCTGCGCGATGCGATCGGCCGTGAATGGCAGTGCGGCACCACGCAGGTCGACTTCAATTTGCCCGAGCGGTTCGGCGCGTTCTATGTCGACAGCGACAGCGCCAAGAAGACACCGGTGATGATCCACCGCGCCATCTGCGGCTCGATGGAGCGCTTCCTTGGCATTCTGATCGAGCATTTCGCCGGCCATTTCCCGCTTTGGTTCGCACCGGTGCAGGTGATGGTGGCGACGATCACCTCGGATGCGGACGCCTATGCGGAAGAGGTCGTCGAGAAGCTGCGCGCGGCCGGCCTCAGGGCCGAGGTTGATCTGCGCAACGAGAAGATCAACTACAAGGTGCGCGAGCACTCCGTCGCCAAGGTGCCGGTCATGCTCGTCTGCGGCAAGCGCGAGGCGGAAGAGGCCACGGTGAATATCCGCCGCCTCGGCTCGCGCGACCAGGTCTCGGTCTCGCTCGACCAGGCGCTCGCCGACCTCCTTGCCGAGGCGACACCGCCGGACCTGCAGCGAAAGCAGGCCGCCGCAGCGGCGTAAGGCGAGGCAGCGGCTATCGTCGTCAACATGTACCCTCTCCCGCAAGCGGGGGAGGGTGGGTGCGAACGGAGTCTTGTCCGCCCCTGTCTGGTACCGTCAGGAATCTGATCGAGCCCGATGACAGCCGAGGGGGGGGCGGACGATGCTGGCCAGGTATCAGATCGACCGAGCCGTCGCGTCGCTCGAACTCGGTGATGTCGTTGCGATCACTGAGCTCTCAGGCGGCACGTCGCCCGTGTTTCGGCTCGCCCTCTCCAGCGATGTCTCGGTCATTCTCAAGACCTACGCGGACGAGAGCGAAAAGGCGCCGGGCGCTGAGGCTCGTGCGGCTGGTCGGCTGCTGGCGCTTGGCGTGCCGGTGACGCGGTATCTCTTGATCGACGAAACCAGGAACCTGCTGCCGTTTCGCTTTGCCGTCACTAACTATTTGCCGGGTGTCGCTGGTGGGTCGCTCAAAGACCATAGAGACATCGCCAGCCTCTACCGCCAGATGGGCGTGCTGCTGCGCACACTGCACGCGATCGCGATGCCGGCCTATGGCTCGTTCGGCCTGCAGGGGATCATCGATCCGGTGCCGTCGAACGTCGTCTTCATGCGTCGTATCGTCGAGGACGCCTTCGAGCGCTTTGCTGCCTTTGGTGCTGATCCTCACGTGAGTGCGCGTTTGCGCGCGATCATCGAACGGTATTTCGAAGCGGTCGTTTCGCACAGCGTCGGTCCCGTCTTTGCCCATGACGATCTCCATCCGAACAACGTCCTGGCGATCGAGGACAGCCATGGAAATCTGACGTTGAGCGGGCTTGTCGATTTCGGCAATGCACGCGCGGCTGACGCGGTTTTCGACCTCGCGAAATGTCTCTTCTGCTCCGAGCATGATGCTCCGGGCAGCACCCAGCATATCTTGGCCGGCTATGGTGAGATCGACCGTCCGAGCCCTGCACTCGCAGTCTGGTACTACACGATCCTGCACCGCATGGTGATGTGGTGGTGGCTGCGTCACGTCGGCGTCATTCCATCAGCCGACGCTCCGAGCGAACTGATGGATCGCCTGAGAGAGATCGCGGACTCAACGTCCGCGGCGCCATAGCATCGCGCATGCTGCGCTTGGCGCTGTTATCGCTTGGGAGAACAGCGACTTCATCTGACTTCTTTGAAGGGAGGGTTGGGAGCCTCGGCGGCTGCTCGCCGGGCGAAAAGCGATGGCCTATGGCGTCGGGTTTGGCGGTGCGGATGGGCTGTCCGCCTTAGCCGCGACCATGACTTCGACTTCGCGGTCGCGGCCGGCTTCGACGGTGAAGTTGCGCTCGAAGATCTGGTCGTCATGCTTGGCCACGGCGGTGTAGTCGCCGATAGCGAGCACCACATCGGGGAAGGCACCGACGCTGTCGAAGACGCTGTCGCCGCCGGGCGTCAGGACCGTCCAGGACGTATTGGCCAACGCCTCGCCGCCTGATTCGGCGACGAGCTTCAAGGTGATGCGCGCCGCCTTCTGGAACATGGTCGCTTCGGTGAGCTTGCCGGCATCGATCTTGATGTCGGCACGCACGGCGGCATTGGCATCACCGTAGCGGTTGACGACGTGATAGATGCCGGCGGTGAGCCGCACCATCTGTTCGGGCGCCACGTCGGCGGCGATCGGCGTCGTTTCCTGATCGGTCTCGTCGGTGCCGGGATAGATGTCGAACTTCGACAATGCGTCCGGGATCGGCAGATCCTTGCCGTTGACGGCGGACAGCTTCAACCCGCCGGCATTGAGCACGAAGCTGTCATGGCCGCCTTCGCCGGTGACGGAGATGGTCCGCGTGACAGCGGCGCGGCCATAGGCGGCACTGACGATGTAGTTGCCGGGCGGCAGATCGAGATGCAGGCTGCCGCCGCGCTGCTCGCGCAGCAGCGGCAGATGGCCGTCACCGCCGCGTTTCTCCGCGAAGATGCGCCAGGTCATGCCGGTCGGGATCGGCGTCCCGTCATCCGTCAGCTTGGCTTCCAGCAGCATCGTGTGCGGGGCTGGCCGCGAGGGGATTGCCTGCCTTGCCGGCGCGGGAATGCCGGGCTTCAGCAGCGAACCCGGATCGATCGGCATCGGCAGGACCGGCGCCAGCGGCAACGGATCGGCAGGGGCCGCCAGCGACGGCATCGAGGGAATGTCAGCGGGCGGCACGGGATCGGCCTTCTGCGCAAACGCCGGCGCGGCGACCATCGAGGCCGCTGCGATCAGGGCCGCTGCAAGCGCTGCCGCGAAACCGCGCATGGTCCGCTCCACTCCCTCTGTTCCGGTGTCGCTGCCTTGGTGGCGGCGCCGTCTTCAACCCTTAGAGCCGAAGAAGGGTGGCGATTTCAAGACCCGCGCCCCTGCGGACCAGAACACCCCGGATTGCCGGTGCGGCGCAGCGAGGGTTGCAATCATCGGCAATTCGTCGGAATTGTCGCGCACACCACGCAATGTCTGGCCGGTTCCGCCGGCTCATCTGCAACTCTTGTCGAGACCTCCCGATCATGTCCGATACGCTGACGCTTCTGAAGACGCGGCGCTCGATCCCGGCTGTCAACATTGTCGAGCCCGGCCCATCAGCGGCCGAGATCGAGGAGATGCTGACGATCGCCGCGCGCGTGCCCGATCACGGCAAGCTGGTACCGTTCCGTTTTGTGCTGTTCGAGGGCGAGGCGCGCGCTGCTGCTGGCGCGGCCACGGCCGCGCTTCTCGCCGCGCGGCGTCCGGATGCGGATCCGAAACTGATCGCGGCGGAGGCCAATCGATTCACCCGCTCGCCGCTCGTCGTCGCGGTTGTCAGTAGCGCGGCGCCGCATGCGAAGATTCCGGAATGGGAGCAGGTGCTCGCCGCCGCCGCGAGCGCGATGAACCTCATGATCGCCGCCAATGCCATGGGCTATGCGACGCAGTGGCTAACCGAATGGGTGACCTATGACGCCGAGGCACGGGCGCTGCTCGGCCTTTCGCCCGAAGAGCGGCTGATCGGTCTCATCCATGTCGGCACGCCTGATATCCCGCCCTTCGCGCGGCCTCGGCCCGATCTCGCCGAGATCGTCACGCGCTGGACGCCGCCGGTGTGACGGCCTCATAACCTGTGACGCCTGCAAGCGCGCGACCATCGCGATTGCAGGCGAATCGGAAATTGAAGATCGCGGGGCGCGGGCGAAGCATCTGCGTCCCGCCGGCCTGCTGACCACGGCGCTGGCGCGTCGCGCCGTCCGCGCCGGCAGTCGGGCGATGTTCGAGAATGTCGCTCCGACTTAATATCGGAACTGTTCGGTGAGGATACGCTCGTCCCAGCTATGGCCAGGATCGAACAGGATCAGGCTCTTTGCGCGGCGGTCCTGGCGGACGACGATCTTCAGCACAGACTTGATCTCGGTGTGATCGGCCACCGCATTGACCGGGCGCTTCTCCGGCTCCAGCACCTCGAAGGTGACGCGCACCCGATCCGGGATCAGCGCGCCGCGCCAGAGACGAGGCCTGAAGGCGCTGATCGGCGTCAAAGCGAGCAGTGGCGCATGGATCGGCAGAATGGGGCCATGCGCCGAGAGGTTATAGGCGGTGGAGCCGGCGGGGGTTGCCACCAGCACGCCGTCGCCGGTCAACTCCTCGAGGCGAACGCGGTCGTCGATCGAGATCCGCAGCTTGGCGGTCTGGTAGGATTGCCGGAACAGCGAGACCTCGTTGATCGCGTAGGCGCGGTGTTCGTTGCCCTGTTGATCGAGCGCATCCATCTGCAGGGGATGCAAGGTCGAGGCGATGGCGGCCGTGACGCGCTCACGCAAGGCCTCCTCGCGATACTCGTTCATCAGGAATCCGACCGAGCCGCGATTCATGCCGTAGATCGGCTTGCCGGAATTCATGAAGCGATGCAGCGTTTGCAGCATGAAGCCGTCGCCGCCGAGCGCGACGATGACATCGGCCTGTTCCGGGTCGACGATGTCGTAGAGCGTGCGGAGCTGCGCCTCGGCCGCGATGGCCTCCGGCGTCCCGCTCGAAATCAGGCCGAGCGCGCCGCCGAATAGAACCTGCTTCGCCATGCTCAATGTTGCCCTCGCCCTCGTCGTGCGCTTGTATCAGACGATTGCGACGCGCAGGGAGCCAATTCCCTCGATCGACCCCTCGACGACATTGCCGCGCACGAGTTCGCCGACACCGGCTGGCGTGCCGGTGAAGATCAGATCGCCAGCCTCGAGCTCGAACCAGGTCGAGAGATGGGCGATGATTTCGGGGACGTTCCAGATCATGTCGCCGAGGTCGCCATCCTGGCGCAGCGCGCCGTCGACCGTGGCGGTGAGGCGGCCGCGCACGGGATGGCCGATATCAGCGGCGGGTTGGATCGTACCGACCGGCCCAGATTGCGGGAAGGCCTTCGCCGTTTCCCACGGCCGGCCGGCCTTCTTCAGTGCGGCCTGGACATCGCGGCGCGTCAGGTCGAGCCCTACGGCATAGCCATAGATATGGCCGAGCGCGGCACCGATCGCGATGTCCTTGCCGCCGCGGCCGATGGCGACGACGAGTTCGACTTCATGATGCAGGTCGTTGGTATGCGGCGGATAGGGGACTTCGCCTGGACCGACGACGTCGCCTGCGTTCTTCTGGAAGAAGAACGGCGGCTCGCGGTCGGGATCATGGCCCATTTCGCGGGCATGCGCGGCGTAGTTTCTTCCGACGCAAAACACCCGGCGCACCGGAAACCGCGCTGTCGTACCCTCGACAGGCACCGAGACGGCCGGCGGCAGCGGGATAACAAAGGTCTCGTCGGACATTGGCGCATCTCTCGCTCGGCCGCGCCCGGATTGCGGCGCATATGCGGCAGCACTTTCTGCGAGGCGGCGTCGTGATGCAAGGCGGGCGGTTCATAGTCTCCGCCATGTGTCGCTCTTTCGGCTGCGGGAAGTGTCTGCGCCGCGAGGCCGCGGCTGTTGGTGGTTGCGGGGAGGGGCGGCGAGGGCTAGGAAGTCGGCCCGTCCGTTCCATGAAGGCTCATTCATCCATGCCGGCCGCGCCAGCACGCTTCGTGCTCACCCTTTCCTGCGGCGACCGTCGCGGCATCGTCGCGGCTGTGGCCAATTCGATCGCTTCGCAGGACTGCAACATCGTCGAGAGTGCGCAATATGGCGACCCCGACAGCAGCCGCTTCTTCATGCGCGTCTCTTTCGCCGCGCCCGAGAGCGTGACGAAGGATAGCTTCGTCAGCGGCTTCCTGCCGGTGGCTACCGGCTATGGTTTTGATTGGCAGTTGCACGACCTTTCGGTCAAGCCGCGGGTGATGATCCTCGTCTCCAAGCTCGGCCATTGCCTGAACGACCTGCTCTACCGCAACTCGATCGGCCAATTGCCGATGGAACTCGTATCCGTCGCCTCCAATCACCAGTCGATGCGTCGGCGGGTTGAGGGCGAGGGGCTGCCTTATCACTACGTTCCGGTCGAAGGGCGCTCGAAGGCTGAACAGGAGGCCGAACTGCTCGGTCTCGTCGAAGGCGAGCGGATCGATCTCGTGGTGCTCGCGCGCTATATGCAGGTGCTCTCGGACGACATGTCGGCGCGGCTCGCCGGTCGCGTCATCAACATCCACCATTCGTTCCTGCCGAGCTTCAAGGGCGCCAAGCCCTATCACCGGGCGCATGATCGCGGCGTCAAGCTGATCGGCGCCACCGCCCATTATGTCACGGCCGAACTCGACGAAGGTCCGATCATCGAGCAGGATGTCGGGCGGGTCGATCATTCGATGTCGGCCGAGGAGATGGTCGCCATCGGCCGCGACATCGAGAACACGGTGCTGGCGCGGGCGATCAAGTTCCACCTCGAACATCGGGTGCTTCTCAATGGCTCTCGCACCGTCGTCTTCCGCTGAACACCGCGCATCGATCATCGATGGCAAGGCCGTGGCCGCCGAGGTCACGGATGAGATCAAGCGCGAGGTTGCCGCGTCCGGGCTGAAGCCCGGTCTGGCGGTCGTGCTCGTTGGCGAGGATGCTGCGAGCCAGGTCTATGTCGGCGCCAAGGGCCGCAAGGCCGCCGAACTCGGGTTTCACTCGGTGCAGCATTCGCTGCCGGTGGATACCGCCGAGGCCGACCTGCTGGCGCTGGTTGGTCGGCTCAACGCCGATCCCACGATCCATGGCATCCTCGTGCAGCTGCCGCTGCCTGGCCATATCGACACCAGCGCAGTCCTCGAGGCGATCGATCCGGCCAAGGATGTCGACGGTTTTCACCCGATCAATGTCGGCCGTCTCGCGATCGGCGAGCGGCAGAAGGCGCTGGTCTCCTGCACGCCGGCGGGTTGCCTGCTGCTGATCAAGCGCGTGCTCGGCAAGCCCCTGGCCGGGCTCGATGCGCTGGTTATTGGTCGATCCAACATCGTCGGCAAGCCGATGGCCGCGCTGCTGCTGCAGGAAAGCTGCACGGTGACGATTGCCCATTCGCGCAGTCGCGATCTCGCCGATCTCGCGCGTCGCGCCGATATCCTCGTCGCAGCGGTCGGGCGACCGGAAATGGTTCGCGGCGACTGGATTAGACCGGGCGCGGTTGTGATCGATGTCGGCATGAACCGGATCGCGGCGCCCGAGCGCGGCGAGGGCAAGACGCGACTCGTCGGCGATGTCGCCTATGCCGAGGCCGCCTTCAAAGCCGGTGCGATCACGCCGGTTCCCGGCGGCGTAGGACCGATGACGATCGCGATGCTGATGGCCAACACATTGACCGCGGCTTGCCGCGCTCATGGAAGGCCCGACCCGCAATTCTAGGCGAGATGGACGGCCGATGGCCGTCCATCCGCAGCGCTCCATCAGATCCGCTTCAGCATCCGGCAAAGCGCTACTAGCCCGTCGTCATAGCTGACGGGCTGGCGCAGGATACTGCCGCAACGCTTCTTCATGGCGAGCTGCTCGGCCCGGTCGAGGTTCGAATAATCGCGAACCAGCTGCGCCGGTACGCGGACGCTGCCGCCGCCCTTGGAGCCGCCGCTGCCAAGGCCGCCGCCACCGAGCCCGCTGCCGGGGATCGAGCCGCCGGAGCTGCTGCCCGAGCCGCCGCCCGCACTGCCGATGATGCCGCCGCCAGCGCCGCCGCCTGAGCCACCACCGGAGCCGCTGCCCGAACCGCTCCCCCCGGAGCCGCTGCCGCCAATCCCGAGGGAAACGTTGGCGCTGGTATTGCCGCCGAGCGCCGTAGTGCCCACGCCGGTCGCGGCGTTGACGCCGCCGCCACCGACATTCGCCGTCACAGTGGCTGCGGTGGTGCCGCCGATTGCGCCAGTATTCACATTGGCATTCGCCTTGGCGATGTTATTGGAGCCGCCGACCGTGGCGCCGACATTGGCGTTGGTGTTGGCAACCGTGTTGGCGGTGACGTTGGCGCTGAGACCGCCGTTCTGGCCCTGGCCGACACTGGCATTGACGCCGGCGACGCTGACATCGAGGGCAAAGGCCGATGCGGTCGAAAGGCAGAGAATTGCCGCGATTGACGCGATTCTTGTCATGATCTTCTCCCTTTTCTGGCTGGGCTCTTCTCCAGAGCGCGCCGGTCGCGGGAGCGGCCGGTATCAACACAACCGATAGCAAACGGAATTGGTTTCAAGGACCGCGAGAGAGGATCAATGAATTCTCAAAGCGGTCATTAAGATCCTGCCGATCGCGTTTCCGGCGCCGGATGCGGATTTCAGCCGGCCGACGGCCGCCGGCGCTCATCCCGGGCCCTTTCCGGGGTCGCGCGGACAAGTCACCGGCGTTCGATCAGCGGTATGCCTTTGCGGCTCCGGCGACGCTCGCGATTCATGATGTAGAGGCCGCTGGCGATGACGATCATGGCGCCGAGGACGACCAACGGATCGATGGTCGTCCCGAACAGCAGATAGCCATAGCCGATCGCCCACAGCATCATCGAATACTGCATTGGCGCCACCACGGTGGCCGGCGCGAGCTTGAGCGAGCGGACGATGAAGAACTGGCCGCTGCCCATCAACAGGCCGCCGCAGGCGAAGAGCGCCATGTCATGCAGCGTCGGTGTGCGGAAGGTCAGGATCATGCCGGGCAAGCTGACAGTGATCAGTCCCGTGACAACGGCGAGCACCATCACGGCATGATGTTCGTCGCGGGCGATGCGGCGCATCACCAGCACGGTGAAGGCGCCTGTCACAGCTGAAACCAGCGCCGCCGCGTGGCCGATATGCAGGGCCTCAAAGCCCGGACGGACCATCACGACGACGCCGACCAGCCCGACGATCACCGCCGCCCAGCGATGCAACCCGACGCGCTCGCCGAGGATCGGGATCGAGAGGATCGTGACAAGGATCGGCGTGCAGAAGAAGATCGAATAAGTCTCCGCGAGCGGTAGCTGCGAAAAGCTGAAAAAGCCGAAGATGGTGCCCGTTCCGGCCAGTGCACCGCGCAGCAGGACGAGGCGCGGATGGCGCACGCGGATGCTGCGCAGGCCGCCTTCCCAGGCCAGCATGATGGCCAGCGGAATGAGTGCGAAGGATGCCTGCGTGACGACGAGCTGGAACACCGAATAATGCGACGAGAGCACTTTCACGATCGCGTCGCTCGAGGCGAACATGAAATTGCCGGTGACCGCGAAGGCGAGCCCGAGCAGCGTGCGCTCGGCATTTGCGCTGCCCATGTCCGCGACGGCGGTCATGACGTCAGCCCGTGTGCTTCAAGGGCTATCGGCGAGCAGCCGGCGTTCCGCCGTGAGGCGAAGCGGGCGCGCGAAGCGGCGGGAACAGGCACGACGACCTCGGAAGGGGAGCAGGCGGGAGAGCGACGGCACAGCAGTCTGCGGCGCGCTTCACCTATGCTTGACGTCCGGCCCGCGGCAGCGTCAAGACGTATTGTCGGTGCCTTGCCTGTTGCTGCAGGGTGTGGCGCGAATGCCGCGCGAATCGTGCGCCCGGCAAGTGCAGCGCCGCCGCATCAAGACGTCGCGCTGGGTGGCATAGTCGCCAGGCCCGACATGTCAGCAGGAAGCAGGTATTGATCATGGACGAGGCCAGCACAGCGGATCAGCCCGACATGGCGGCGGAGCCGTTTGTCGTGGATGCGCGCATCCTTGCCGACAGCACCGCCATCGGCGAGCTTCCGCTCTGTCATGTCCGCCTCATGGATGATGCGCGCTTTCCGTGGCTGCTGCTGCTGCCGCGCCGAGCAGGTCTCGTCGAATGGACCGATCTCGCGGGCGATGATCTCGCGCGTCTCTCCGCCGAAATCAGCCAGGCGTCTGCGGCTTTGAAGGCGGTATTGCCGTTCGAAAAGCTGAATGTCGGCGCGCTCGGCAATATTGTAAGCCAGCTTCATATCCACGTTATCGGCCGCCGCGCGGGCGATGCTGCATGGCCGGGTCCGGTCTGGGGGCAGGGCGTTCGCGAACCGCGCGCGAAAAGCGATACGGCTGCGCATGTTCAGCAACTCCAGCGGGCGCTTGCGATGCAAGAGAGCCACGGCGGCTGACGTCGTTACCGATTCGTGAATGAAAATCAGTACTTGGTAACCCGCCATTAACCATGGCGAACCGACTCTGGCCATGAACAGGGGCGGTTCCTGCCGGTCAATTTGACTTGGGTATGTGACCGTCTCCGGCGTCTGGAACGAGTGGTCAATGAAGCGGGCAATGCAGCGAGCTGCGGAGACGGCGGCACCGCAAGCTGTGGCGGGCGGCAGGGCAATGCCGCGCCGTGGACGCATTGCCGTCGCCTGCCTTGCGCTTGCGCTCGTTGCCGGTTGTGCCGCCAGGCCGCAGGAGATCATTTCGAGCAGCATGGCGCTGAGGAAGCCGGTCGACCGGGCAATGGTCGACATGCCGCCGGGCGGTCCGGCCGTTCTCGGTGTCGTCGAACGCACCTATTCAAATGCCACGACGCAGGAACTCACGCTCGAGAATCACTCGCATGTGTCGGGCGAGAATCGCCTGACGATCACCATGTTTGGTCCGGTGACCCAGGTAACCGCCCCCGAGAACCGGCTGAACAATGATCCGCTGGCGCTCTTGAATGTCGGCCGGGAGTTCGGCTGGTTCTTCCCCGGCGTGCGCATGACGGTCTCGACCTTCTATGCGCAGAACAGGTACGGCTCGTTCGGCTACGCCACCGGTCGATTGGGTGGTGATACCTGCCTCTACGCCTGGCAGCGAATCCGGGCGCCGGATCTGGACTCGACGTTGATCAGCCATCAGGGGACGATCATGATCCGCCTGCGCCTCTGTGCGCCGCAGGCGAGCGAGACCGATCTGCTCCTCGTCATGACCGGCTTCAATATCAACGCCTATTTCCTGACGCCGCGCTGGAATCCCTATGGCACGCCGCCGCCGCCGCCCGAGGATCTCGGCAAGCCCGGCGCCACCGTGCTTCCGCCGGCCAGCGCCTACAGCACAACCGGTTCGGTTGCGCCGGCCGCGACCACGACGCGTCGGCGCGTGGTCGCGGAGCCCTCTGTGGCGCCTGTTGCCGAGGTGATTTCGCCGGATACGACGTTGGTTCCGGCGCCGACGCTGGCGCCGGTGACGACATCCGGCATCGCGCCGGCTGCCGGCGTTGCGGCAAGCGATCCGGCGACCGTGCTGCCGACCGATGGTTATCCGGTGGTGCCGCCGCCGTAAGCGACGGATTGTTGGAACGAAAAAGACGTCATTTCGCAGTGCGATGACGGATTTTTCACCAAGAACTGAGACAAGAGGCGCGACGGAGTTTCGGGGGAGACGATCCGGTCGGGACTGCCCGGTCGGGAACAGCCGGCGTCGGTATCATTGGGCTGAAATCGGGACCATGGCCATCCGTAGGGCCGGGACTGGCTGGAAGAAAGGACGTTCATGGCACGCGTGGGATACGCCCTGGTCTGGGCACTGGCGGCCGTCGTGATGACGATCCTGATCACGCTTCCGATCAATCTCCAGGCCCACCTCGTCGCGGGCGCTCTCGTTGTGGGCGCGATGATGCTGCTGAAGCTCTTCACGCGGCAGGGAATCTGGCGACAGATCGCGCTCGCGCTCGGCACGTCGATGGTGCTGCGCTATGCTTACTGGCGCACGACATCCACGCTGCCGCCGCTGAATCAGCCCGAGGATTTCATTCCGGGCCTCATGGTCTATCTCGCTGAAATGTACAGCATTTTCATGCTGTTCCTCAGCCTCTTCGTTGTGATGCGGCCGATGGCGCCGCGTACGCTCAAGGTCTCCTCATCCGATCCGGACCTGCCGACGGTCGACGTGTTCGTGCCGACCTATAACGAGGAGGCGGCGCTGCTGGCGACGACGCTCGCCTCAGCCAAGGCGATGGACTATCCGGCCGACAAGCTGACCGTGTGGCTGCTCGATGATGGCGGCACGGTGCAGAAGCGCAATTCCGAGAATATCGAAGCCGCGCAGGAGGCGGAGGAGCGCTACGTTCAGCTGCAGAAGCTCGCCGCCGATCTCGACTGCCGCTATCTGACGCGCGAGCGCAATGAACACGCCAAGGCCGGCAACATGAACAACGGCCTTCAGGTGTCGCATGGCGACCTCATCGCCGTGTTCGATGCCGACCACGCGCCGGCGCGCGACTTCCTCACCTACACGGTCGGCTATTTCAAGCAGACGGAAAAACTGTTCCTCGTCCAGACGCCGCACTTCTTCCTCAATCCCGACCCGGTCGAGCGCAATCTGCGCACCTTCGAGACGATGCCGTCCGAGAACGAGATGTTCTACGGCATCATTCAGCGCGGCCTCGACAAATGGGATGCGTCGTTCTTCTGCGGCTCGGCTGCTGTGCTGCGCCGCGAAGCGCTGGAGCAGACGGGTGGCTTCAGCGGCGTCTCGATCACGGAAGATGCGGAAACGGCGCTCGAACTGCATGCGACCGGCTGGAGCAGTGTCTATGTCGACCGCCCGCTGATCGCCGGGCTGCAGCCTGCAACGTTCACCTCCTTCATCGGCCAGCGCAGCCGCTGGGCGCAGGGCATGATGCAAATCTTGAGGTTCCGCTTCCCGCCGGGCAAGCGCGGCCTCTCGATCCCGCAGCGGCTCTGCTACATGTCGAGCACGCTGTTCTGGCTGTTTCCGATCACGCGCTGGATCTTCCTGCTGGCGCCGCTCTGCTATCTCTTCTTCGATCTCGAGATCTTCACGGCATCGGGCGGTGAATTTGTCGCCTATACGTCGTCTTACATGCTCGTCAATCTGATGATGCAGAACTACCTCTACGGCCGCTTCCGATGGCCTTGGATCTCGGAGCTCTATGAGTTCGTGCAGGCCGTCTATCTGCTGCCGGCGCTGATCTCGGTCATCCTCAATCCGAGCAAGCCGACCTTCAAGGTGACTGCGAAAAACGAGTCCCTCGACAAGGCGCGGATCTCGGAGCTCGCTCGGCCTTTCTACATCATCTTCTTCGTGCTTCTGCTCGGCGTCGTCATGACCGTCTGGCGCATCTACGCAGAGCCTTACAAGGCCGATGTCGCGCTCGTCGTCGGTGGCTGGAACCTGCTCAACATCCTCATCGCGGGCTGCGCGCTCGGCGTCGTTTCCGAACGGCAGGAAAACCGGCAGAGCCGACGCATCGAGGTCCGTCGTCGTTGCGAAATCCTGATCGGCGACCGGATCCTCCCCGCGACCGTCGAGGACGCCTCGGTGGGCGGCGCGCGCATCAATGTCGCGGGCCTCAGGCCGCAGGACGTCGAGCGTGGCATGTCGGTTTCTATCCGCTTCAAGACCAGCGTCGAAATTCCGACCAAGGAACTTCCGATCACGCTTCGGACCATTGCACCGGGGGCGAAGGGCGTAATGCTCGGCTGCCGTTACGAACCGAAGGTCTCCGATCACTATCGCCTGATTTCGGACCTCATTTTCTCGAGTTCCGACCAGTGGTCGAAGTTCCAGTGGTCGCGCCGCGTCAATATCGGCATCCTGCGCGGTACGATCTGGTTCATCGGGCTCTCGGTCTACCAGACCGGCCGCGGCCTCGGCTATCTCATGCAGTCGCTTCGGCGCGATCGTTCGGCGACCCTTCCGGCGGAGAAACCCGCCGCATGATGACCCAGGTCCGCTCCACTCTGCTTGCGCTTGCCGCACTCGTGATCGCCGGGCCGGCGCTTGGCCAGCCTCAGCCCTTCGACATGAGCGGCGAAAAGAGCGGCGCACCGGCGACGATGGCACCGCAGGCCGATATGCCTGCGGCCGTGCCGGTGCGGCCGGTCGCCCCGCCAAACGGGTATGTAGCGCCGTTACAGGTGCAGCCTTCGGGCGATGTCGTTCAGCCGATGCCCGCAATGCCGGGCGGGGCTGCGCCGCAGGGCGCTGCTCCGGCGGCCGGCGGTTTCGTGGTGCCCAACATGGTGCCCTCGATCGGGGCGCCGGTCGCTCCGGCGCAACAGGACCTGCAGGCCGTGCCGATCGCTCCGCCGGCGCCGGCTGCCCCGGCTGTCGCCGAGACGCAGCCTGCTGCCGCGGCCCGGCTCTCTCGTTTCATCGTGCCGGCGAAGTCGATGCGGTTCGAAGGGGAGAACGATCAGCGGAGCTGGTCGATCTTTCTGACCGCGGCCGAGGCGGCGCGGAAGGCCTCGATCGAGGTCGCCTACAAGAACGCGATCTTCGTGATGCCGGAGGCATCTCGGCTGAGGCTGTCGGTGAATGGCCAGGTCGTGCTCGAGACGCCGCTGGCCTCGTCCGACAAGTTCAAATCGGCCATGGCCGATATCCCTGATGGCCTGCTCAGGCCCGGCGCCAATGTGCTGCGATTCCAGGCCTTCCAGCGTCACCGGACGGACTGCTCGATCCAGTCGACCTACGAACTCTGGACCGACATCGATACCGCGGGGACGACGATCAACTTCGAAGACGGCGGCGCACCCGACATGCTGCAGTCGCTGGAGGACCTGCCGGCGGTCGGCTTCGGCGCCGACGGCGTGACACGGGTCCATTTTATCGTCCCGAACGTCGCAGCCGGCGCAGCGAGCGAGGGCATGATCAAACTCTCACAGGCGATCGGCGTGCTCGGCGGCTATGCCAATCCCGCCGCCACCGTCAGCGACAGCGCGGCGACGCCCGATCCGCGCGGCACTTTGACGGTGCTGCTCGGGAGCGCCGCCGACATCAATCGGCTGCTCTCGGTGCCGATCGCGGCGGCCGAGACCCAGCCCGTCGTTTCCTTCATCAGCGAGCCGACCCTCGGTGCATCGGTGCTCGTGGTGACGGGTGCCAATTGGGGGCAGATCATGGCGGGGGCCGATGCGATCGCCGCCAAGGCAGACCGTCCGCTCGGTCAGGCGCGGCTCGTCCTCAACACCGCCTCCTGGCTGTCGCCGGATGTGCATCTGTTCACCGGCTCCGAGAATGTCGCGCTGGCGAAGCTCGGCGTTGCCACGGAGCAATTCTCCGGTCGGCGCTTTCGCACCCAGTTTGCGGTCGGTGTTCCCTCCGATTTCTATGCCGAATCCTATGGCGAGGCGACGATCCTGCTCGACGCCGCCTACACCTCGGCTGTTCTTCCGGCGAGCCATCTCGACGTCTATGTCAACGGCCAGATCGCGGCGACGACGCGCATCGTGAACCGGACTGGCGGCATCTTCCGCCACCTGCCGATCCACGTGCCGTTCCGGCATTTCCATCCTGGCGTCAACACGATCATGATCGAAGCGGTTTTGAACACCGAGGCGGATCAGGTCTGCGCGCCGGGCGGATCGATCGCGGGTTCGGATCGGTTCGTGCTGTTCGACACCACGGAATTCTCGATGCCGACATTCGCGCGCATCGGCCGGCGGCCCAATCTCGCGGCGCTTGCGGGCAGCGGCTTCCCCTATAATACCGCCCGGGTCCCCTCGGCGCTCGTGCTCGGCCGCACCGATGTCGACACGCTGTCGGCCGCCGGCACGATGGTCGCTCGTCTGGCGATCCAGGCTGGACGTATCCTGCCTCTGGCGCTGACCGCCGCGTCCAATGTCGGTGATCAGTCCGCGATCTTCGTTGGCGTGGCCAGCCAGTTCTCGGACGGCATGCTCGGGCGGCTCGGTATCGCCGAGACGGTGCGCGCCGGCTGGAAGTCAGACCTGACACGCGTCCCCGATCAGGTCGCGGCGGGCAATGTTCTCCTGCCTGGTACCAATATTCCGGACCCCGCGCTTTCAGGCGCCGACTCTGAGAACACCGACGCCGTCTTCAATCGCTGGCGCACGGCACTGGCTGGCGGCGGCGGCTGGCGCGGGCAAGTGTCCTCATTCGAGGACTGGATGAAGCGCAATTTCGACATCTCGTTCTCGGCGCTCAGGATCGGTCCGGCCACCGAAGTTGCGTTCGAGCCGAAGGCGCGCTCGACCTTCCTCCTCGCCCAGGCCGTCAGCCCCGGTGGCAACGGAACCTGGACGATGATGACCGCTCCCTCCGGCAGCGAACTGACGAGCGGGGCTGCGTCGGTCTCGGCCATTCGGAACTGGTCGCGGGTCGCAGGTCAGTTCAGCTCCTTCAGCGCCGGTACGGGGATGATCGAGAACCAGCCCGCCGTGAATTATCAGTTCGTCGTTACGCAGCCATTGTCGCTGCAGAATGTCCGCCTGATCGCCGCCAACTGGTTCTCCAGCAACATCGCCTTCTATGCCTTCAGTCTGATCGGGCTCTGCGTCGCGCTCGGCATCATTACATCCGGCCTTCTGTTCCGGCTCGGGAGGCCATCGTGAAAGCGTGCACATGGTGGTTCGCACTGTCGCTGGCATTGGCAGCGGTCATTGGCGGCGCCCCGGCGCGTGCGGCTGAACTACGCATTCAGGGCACGATCAGCCCGGCGCTTTGGCAGGCCTATGCCAGCCGCTTTCTCGATCCGACCGGGCGTATTATCGACGACGCCAATGGCCAGATCAGCCACAGCGAGGGGCAGGGCTACGGCCTGCTCCTGGCGCTGGCCGCCGATGATCGGGCGAACTTCGAGCGGATCTGGTCGTTCACGCAGACGCAGATGCTGCTCAGGAGCGACGGGCTGTCGGCCTGGAGCTGGCGGCCGGCAGAGCCTCATGTCCCGGACATCAACAATGCCAGCGACGGCGATCTGCTCATCGCTTATGCACTTGCAACGGCCGGCACGGCCTGGCAGGTCCCGCGCTATACCGCCGCGGCGACCGCACTGGCTGTGGCGCTCGGCAAGACGTCGATCATTACGGCAGACGGCGCAACGCTGCTGCTGCCCGGCGTCGATGGCTTCACCGCCGATGTGCGGGCCGACGGTCCAGTCGTCAATCTTTCCTACTGGGTCTTCGAGGCAATGCCGGTGATGCAGAGGCTGGCACCGGCCGCGGAGTGGCAGACGCTCGCCCGCTCCGGCCTCGATCTCTTGGCAGCGGCCCGATTCGGCCGCTCACAGCTGCCTCCCGACTGGATCTCGCTGCATGGCAAGTCACCCGTGCCGGCTGCCGGTTTCGATCCAGTCTTCGGCTATAACGCGATCCGCATTCCGCTCTACCTGATCCGCGCCGGCATCACGGATCCGGCCTGGCTCGATCCGTTCCTCGCCGCCTGGCGCGGCGCGCAGACGCGTGGCTTGCCGCTGATCAACGTGACAACCGATCAGGTTGCGGCCGTGCTGAGCGAGCCGGGCTACAGGATGCTCCCCGCGCTGCTCGACTGTGTCCGCAACGGAACGAAGATCCCGCCTGACCTGCAGTTGTTCACGCCGACGCACTACTACCCG
This sequence comes from Kaistia sp., assembly GCA_965229085.1. GTDB lineage: Bacteria > Pseudomonadota > Alphaproteobacteria > Rhizobiales > Kaistiaceae > Kaistia. The sequence goes on from OZ245859.1 coordinate 18,140, forward strand.
TCGACTTTGTACCTGCTCGCCGTTTCCTATTTGACGGAAAGGAAGCCGGAATGCCTGTGAGAGGGGGGTTTCTCGTCATCGGAGCGGTCGCGATCGTCGGCATTCTGGGTGCCGTCTTCGTGCGCCAGGCCGCGACGCGGACGGACGACCTTTCCAGCGTGATGCGTGCCAACGCGTCCTCGGTCGCCATCAATCCGATTTCACAGCCAATGCCAGCTCCAGCCTCGGGTGTGGTGGCAAGCGATGTCTTTGGCGCCAATCGTATGACGCAGGCGTCTCCGGTTCAAACGACGCCGCCAGTCGCGCTGCCGGGCGCCGCCGTTTCTCTGCCGGGCAGTGCCCCCGTGGCCACGCCGCCGTCGAAACCGTCCGTGACGTCGGCTCCAGCAGTCACCGCGCCGCCGCAGGCCGCGCAGCCGGCAACGCCGGCGGCAGGCGCTGCAACAGCGACGCCCGCGGCGACGCCAGCCGCCGGGCCCTCGGTCGACGAGACGGCGCTTCGCTATTTCGCGCAGCAGGGCGACGCGCGCCGACTTAACGCCGAAATCGCGCGACTTCGCGCCCTCTATCCGAACTGGTATCCGCCGACCGACATGTCTGCGCCGGTGCCGGTGACCGACACGCTGCTCGACGCCATGTGGAAGCTCTACAGCCAGGGCCAGTATGCCGCCGCGCGGGCGGCGATCGCCGACCGACTGGTGAACGAACCAGGGTGGAAGGTTCCGGCCGATCTCCTCGCCCGGCTCGACATCGGCGAGAAGCGCGACCGCCTGATCAACGCGTCCAACGCCAAGCAGTGGGACACCGTTGTGCAGATCGCGGCGGATACGCCGAGCCTCCTGACCTGCGCCGATGTCGATGTGCTCTGGCGCCTTGCCGAGGCCTTCGCGCGCAGCGATCGCGCCGAACGCGCCCGCGATGTTGACGTCTATGTGCTGACCAACTGCCAGGACCCGAAGGAGCGTCTCGCTACAGTCCAGAAGGCGATGGCCTATCTCGGCGACGCTGAACTCTCCGATCTGCTCGCACTGGAGCGAACCGGCGCCGACGGCAAGGGCGAGTTCGCGGCTGTCAGAGGCGATATTGCCCGGCGTCGCATCGGCTCGGCCGCCAAGGATCCCAGCCAGACCGCACCGCCGGACGACATCGCGCTGCTGCAGCAACTTGCAACCGCCGGAACCAAAGCCGACGACGCGGTGTTGCTCGGCTCCTATCTTTTTTCCCACAAGGACGCCGAAGGGGCGGCTACCTGGTTCCAACTCGCCAAGACGCGGGCCGATACGCCGGAGATTGCGCGCGGTCTCGCCTACGCGTTGAATGCCGTTGACCGTCCGGCCGAGGCTGAGGCCGCCGCCTATCGCTGGCGCGACGCCGGTGCCGAGAACAAGGAAGTTTATCTCGTCGTGGCGACGGCGCTGCTCGCGATCGATCCGCCGGCCAAGATCGAGCCGGAGGTCATGGCGCGCATGGCCAAGGCGATCAGCGAGGCCAAATATGCGCCCGGCGCCCAGGATCTCGGCTGGTATGCCTACAACACAGGGCAGACATTGTCGGCGGCGCGCTGGTTCTCGGCCGCGCTGACCTGGAAGCCGGACACGGAGCCGGCAGCCTTCGGGCTTGCGCTCGCCGCCCAGAAGCTCGGCAACAAGGCTGCGCTGGCGCAGATTATCAAGGTCTGGGGCCCGCGCTCGCAGCGTATTGCCGATCTTGCGGATCCGACCAAGCAGCGCGCCGGCCTTCGACCGGCCGACACGTTCGACCTGCCGCCGAGCATTGCGACGCCCGGCGCAGTGCAACCGGGTCGCGCCGGCGCCGTGGTATCGCAGACCGCGACGCGCGTCGCTTCCGGCTATGACGTGCCGACGCCAGAAGGAACCTTCGTCCCTGCCGATGCCACCGTTCCGGCGACGCGGCCCGTCCGTGCGGCGCGCGTTGCGGCATCATCGGGCGGAGGAGGGGGCGGGGGCTGCAGCAGCGGGGTCCGGACGGAACAGTTGCGCGGCATGAGCGCGCTGACGCGCGGCTGGTGCCTTCTGTCGCTGAACCGGCCGGTCGAGGCGAGTGATGCCTTCGACGCGGCGATGATGAGCAGCGACGGCAAGGCGCGGCAGGACGCCGCCTATGGCAAGACGCTCGCCAATCTCCGGTCTGGACTGACGGACGCCGCGGCCGTCTCGGCATCGGCGGCGCCGCAGGACCCGAAGCGGGCGGTGGAGATGCGTACCGAGATCCTAACGCAGCGCGCTCTTGCTGCTTATGCTGACAATCGCTGGGTCGAGGCGCTTCTTTATCTCGACGAGCGGTCGCAGATCGCGCCGGAGCAAAACGATCTGCTGCTGATCCGCGCCTGGTCCTATTATCACCTCGGACGGCTGCCGGAATCGAAGCGCCTGTTCGTCGCCGTGGCCGGAACCGGCTCGCGCGAGGCGGCAAAGGCACTGGCCACGCTCGCCAATTCGCAGCAGGGCATGACCTTGGACGATGGCCGCAGCCGCCGCTGATCGAGCGGCCGCGGCTTTCGAGCTATTTCTTTTCCTTGGCGGCCGCGGTGGTGTTCGCGAACGGCTTCGGAGCGGTTGCCGCGCCAGCCTTCGGCTTTTCGGCCTTCGGCTTGCGGGTTTCCTTGTTGCTGCGCATCTGACCCTTGGCCATGGCGGTCTCCTTCTTCGATGGCAATGCACCATGATACAGGAGCGCGGCCTCGTCGGGTAGCGCTGGCGGCAGCGTTTTCGCGACGTCCTGCTGCGATGGGTTGCTTTCAGAATCGACGGATGGCCAAGGGCTTAGCGCGGCAGTCTCGGGATTTGATTCAACCTTTGGGCCGCCGGCGTCGAGGCTGGAGATGATCGCTCTCAGTCCTGTCTCGTCGACGAGATTAGCCGCGGCGGCCAGATTGAACCACATCACATAGCGTTCGCCGGCCTCCTTCCAGGTCTCAAGCTGCCGCGCCACATCCATGCGATAGACGGCGACGTTGACGAGATCGAGTTGCGAGGGCCGCCGCTTCCAGTAGATGAAGGAGCCGATCTTCTGCTTCGCGACCTTGCCGATGAGCCCGGCCTCCTCGCGCGCCTCGATCGCGGCTGCCTGCCGATCGGTCTTGCCCTTCATCGGCCAGCCCTTCGGAATGGTCCAGCGCCGCGTCTCGCGTGTCGTGACCAGACAGATCTGCAGTTCACCGTCCAGTTCGCGCAATGGCAACGCCGCGACCTGATGCAGTGCGTCGCCGCGCTGCTGTGAACTGAAGGGAGGGGACAAGGTCGGACTCACGGACATGGGGTGGCTGAAATTCCTTAGTCGTCTAAATCGATTCGGATGGGAGGCGAAACGCCAGCGTTGTGCTCTGACGACCTGCGTCCTTTCACGTGTCGCAATCAAGCCTAAACCATACAGCGCACCATGCAGGACAAAGCGCGGCAATCCGGTTCAGGCGCCTCCTGGCGGGCGCAGCGCGTCAGGGAGCAGCCTGTCTCAACGATTCTATCCGGCATTCGTTGCCAGCGCGGTGAGGGCGGCGTGTCATGGACACAGCTCATACTGCCCGCCAGTCGTCACGGTTGGCTGCCGCCGCCAGCAGGAGGGGCGTCAGATGCGTCGTGACCGATGGGTTCGGGCTTGCGCAGTGGCCCCGCTAACCTGCAGCGACGCCCATCCTGGGGGCGGTTCAAGCCGCTATATGGGACGCGATGGTCCGCTGGGGGAGGCTGGTGCCGGTTGAGGGGATTGAACCCCCGACCTTCGGTTTACAAAACCGCTGCTCTACCGCTGAGCTAAACCGGCGTCGGCATCCGTTTAGTGAGAGGCGGGGGCGGCGGTCAAGGGGCGCTGCGGCATGGCAGCGCCTCAATCGCTATACTTTGCCCGAAGCGATCGCTTCGGGCAGCCGGTTCGGTGGCGCTGTTCCGACGCGTTCGGCCGCGCTCAGGCCGCGGGCGGGCCGAGATGACGGCGCGCGACATAGAGCGCCAGGGCTGCCGCATTCGATACGTTGAGGCTCTTGATTGCGCCGGGCATGTCGAGGCGGGCGACTGTGTCGCAGTTTTCTCGCGAAAGGCGGCGGAGGCCCTTGCCCTCCGCGCCGAGCACGAGCGCAATCCGCTCGCCGGCCATCGCGGTTTCAAGCGTCGCGGTGCCCTCGCTGTCGAGGCCGACGCGGTGAAAGCCGAGCTCGCCGAGTTCGTCGAGCGCGCGGGCGAGATTCGGTACCTCGATATGGTTGATCCATTCGAGCGCGCCGGACGCCGCCTTGGCGAGCACGCCGGTCTCGGTCGGCGCATGGCGCCCGGTCGTCAGCAGCGCATCGGCGCCGAAAGCGACGGCCGAACGCAGGATGGCGCCGACATTATGGGGATCCGTGACCTGATCGAGCACGACGACGAGCTTCGCGTTGCCGAGCATTGAGAGCGGCAGCGGATCGAGCGGCTCGACGAGCACAGCCGCGCCCTGATGAACCGTGCCTTCGCCGAGCAGGCGGTCAAGCGCCTTGGGATCGGCTTCCTCAAGCGTCTCGGGCAGAGTCGCGCCCTCGTCCCTGAGCCGTGCCGCGGCATTTTGTGTCGCGAGGATGCGAAGGACCGTGCGGTTCGGGTTGCCGAGGGCCGCCGCGACCGAATGGATGCCATATATCCACAGCTGGTCTGGTCGGCGTTCTGCGGCGCTGCGAGGGCCGAAACGGCGTTCACCCTCACCGCGCGGCCGGCCGTCCTCGCGCTTCGGACCAGGCTTTTGCCCGCGGAAATACTTGGATTTGTCGTTGTTGATCATGCGGCTTTATAGGGGCCTCGCGCGAGGGCGGCAACCACGCGGGCCGGCGAAAACAACCCCCAGCAAAGCGCCGGGTAGGGCGTTGACAGCGCGGAACAAGCTCTCCATAACACGCGCCACGGAAAACCGGGTTCCGGTCCGGTTCCGTAGACGATCCTGAACGCGTGACGCTCTGCCGAAATGACGGAGGGGTGCCCGAGTGGTTAAAGGGGACGGACTGTAAATCCGTTGGCTATGCCTACGTTGGTTCAAATCCAACCCCCTCCACCATCTCGACGGAACGTTAGCGTGCGGGTGTAGCTCAATGGTAGAGCAGCAGCCTTCCAAGCTGAATACGAGGGTTCGATTCCCTTCACCCGCTCCATCTATTGAGCATCGCGCCGCCGGCGAGGCGGATCCTTCCTCGCGGCGAGGTCGCGGTGCAAGCTGGGCCGGCCTGAGGCTCACGTGAACGAGACGACAGGAAAGCACGTCGATGGGTAAAGAGAAGTTTGCGCGCACGAAGCCGCATTGCAACATTGGCACGATCGGGCACGTCGATCATGGCAAGACGTCGCTGACAGCGGCGATCACGAAGGTTCTTGCGAAGACTGGCGGCGCGACGTTCAAGGCGTATGACCAGATCGACGCGGCTCCCGAGGAGCGCGCACGCGGCATCACGATCTCGACGGCGCATGTCGAATACGAGACGTCCGCTCGTCACTATGCCCATGTCGATTGCCCCGGCCACGCCGATTATGTGAAGAACATGATCACCGGCGCTGCGCAGATGGATGGCGCGATCCTGGTTGTTTCGGCCGCCGACGGCCCGATGCCGCAGACGCGCGAGCACATCCTGCTCGCCCGCCAGGTCGGCGTTCCCGCGCTGGTCGTTTTCCTGAACAAGGTCGACCTCGTTGACGACGCCGAGCTTCTCGAGCTTGTTGAGCTCGAAGTGCGCGAGCTGCTGTCGTCCTACGACTATCCGGGCGATGACATTCCGATCGTCAAGGGCTCGGCGGTTGTCGCGCTCAATGACGGCGACGCCAAGCTCGGCGAGGACGCGATCCTCGAGCTGATGACGGCTGTCGACACCTATATCCCGCAGCCGGAGCGTCCGATTGACCTTCCGTTCCTGATGCCGATCGAGGACGTGTTCTCGATTTCGGGTCGCGGCACGGTTGTGACGGGTCGCGTCGAGCGCGGCATCGTCAAGGTCGGCGAGGAAGTCGAGATCGTCGGCATCCGCGACACGAAGAAGACGACGGTGACTGGCGTCGAGATGTTCCGCAAGCTGCTCGATCAGGGCCAGGCTGGCGACAATATCGGCGCTCTGATCCGTGGTGTTGATCGTGAAGGCGTCGAGCGCGGCCAGGTGCTGTGCAAGCCCGGCACGGTGACGCCGCATACGGTGTTCAAGGCTGAGGCGTATATCCTGACGAAGGAGGAGGGTGGCCGTCACACGCCGTTCTTCACCAATTATCGTCCGCAGTTCTACTTCCGCACGACGGATGTGACCGGCGTGTGCACGCTGCCCGAAGGCGTCGAAATGGTGATGCCGGGCGACAACGTGTCGATGGAAGTGACGCTGATCGTGCCGATCGCCATGGAAGAGAAGCTGCGCTTCGCTATCCGCGAAGGCGGCCGTACCGTCGGCGCCGGCGTCGTCGCCAGCATCATCAAGTAAGAGTCGAGGCTCCGGACGGGGCACGCGGTAACGCGTGCCGACGTCGGTTCGACAGAGTTCAAGGCGGCCGCGTTATAGCGCGGCCGCCTTTTTTGTTGTGCGATTGCCGTCTTTGCTTGGTGCAGAAATGCCGCTGCATGACTGCAAGCGCTTGCGTTTGCGCGGCCGGGTCTTTGCGGGTTCTTCCGGCGCTGCTATGCCACCGCGCGCAGAGCGTTGGCCCATCGAGGTAGGCATTGCCTAAGTAAGTCCGGTCTCAGTCAGCTTCACCCGGTGTCGACGGCAGCAGCTGTCGGCACCGCTTTGTCCATTGGGTGGCGGCATGAGACCGGTCTGGCATCGTTTCTGCCGCCATCCGCGCTGTCGCTCTGCTTGCCGCCTGCGCCGAACTTCGCCATGCCGCGCCCTTAGGGGCATTCTCCTGACGCTCGCCCTGTGGACTTCCGATCGGAAGACCGCAACGCGATGTCACTTGCCCTCAAGGTCCGCTGGACCCTCACGCCCCTGGAAGCTCCGCAACCCTGGTTATCCTGCAGCGCCTGCGGCTGTCCGCGTCCTTATCGCTGCAGCGGCAACACACGGCTCAATGCCAATGGGCGCCGGCTTGATGCCTGGCTCATCTACAGATGCCTCTCCTGCGACAGCACCTGGAATCGCCCGATTTTCGAGCGCCGCGCCGTCGGCACCATAGAGCCGGCGCTGCTGGAAGCCATGCACGCTAATGATCCCGACTTCATCAGGGTTCTCGCCTTCGATATCCAGGGTCTTCGCCGCAGGGCCGAACGCATTGACGAGTTCGACACGTTCGACTTGCGGAAGGCGATCATCGACGCCCCGCCGGTGTGGGACCACCTCCAGATCGAATTGGCGGCCCCCTTGCCGGTCGGCGTCCGCCTCGACCGACTGCTCGCCGGGCGCCTGCCGGTATCGAGGCGCGAGCTAGGTGCGATGTCCTATGATGGGCGTATTACTGTCGCGCCGTTTCATGCCGACGCGCTGAAGCGACGGGTTCGGGACGGTAGCAGCATCACTATCGACCTTTCGGATGTCGGGGATCGCAAGCCGGACTGGCAAGCCGCGGCTGCGGGCATCTGAACATGACGAGGCCGGCCCAGCCACCGGCCTCGTCTTTCAACAAAGCGGCGCTCAGGAGGCATAGACGGCCCGCGGGCGGATCAACTGGCCGCTCGCCGCCTGCTCCATCGCATGAGCGATCCAGCCGACCGAGCGACCTGTCGCGAACAGAGCGAGGGCGCTGCGGGCCGGCAGGCGGTGGCGCCGCTCCAGTAGCACGAGGGCTACGTCGATGGTCGGCTTCTGGCCGGTCGCCGATGCGACTGCGTCCAGCAAGGCGCGTTCCGGCTCGGCGATGTCGAGCGCCGCCAGCAGTGCGGTCGCGCGAGGATCTCCGGCTGGATAAAGCCGATGGCCGAAGCCGGGCAGGCCGTCGCCGCGGGCGAGCCGGGCATGGACGGCCGTAGCCGGATCGCCGAGCCGCTTCGCCTCGTCGAGAAAAGCGGCGACGCGGTCCGTGGCGCCGCCATGCATTGGCCCTGCAAGCGTCACCAGCCCGGCAATCAACGCGTGGGTGAGCGGCGCCCCGGTGGAGGCCGCAACGCGGACGGCGAAGGTCGACGCGTTCAGCTCGTGATCGGCGACCAGCACCAGCGCCATGCGGATGGCGTCAGTAGCTGCTGGGGCCTGCCAGGTCGCGGCCAGCGCTTCATGGAGCGGCGCCTCGGCAAGCCAGCGGCCGGCCGCAGCCGAGCCGATGATGCGCACCAGCCGGGCTGCGCGCGCGGCCAGCCTTGCGCCCTGCTCACCCGGCAGCGAATCGGGCAGTTCGGCGGCGAGAGCGGCGACGGCACGATCCACGGGCGAGCCGGCTTCCGGCATGACATGCGCGGCGCGGCCGCGAAAGGCGACGCTATCGAGCCCCCAGAGCAGAGCCGCCACGCTTTCGAGGCTGAGCGTCGCTGCGAGCGCGACAGCGTCTTGCCCGCGATAGGTCAGGCTGCCGTCCTTGATGCTGCCGAGCGCGGTGGTGAGCACCGGCAAGCCCCAGTCGAGCGCTGTCGCCGCGGCCGCGCCCGGCCGCGCCTGCCGCTGCTTCTGTGTCACAAGAGCCTCGATATCCTCGCGCGCATAGAGCCGCGCGCGCGGATCGTCGGGATGGGGCAGGGCGCGGATGCGGCCACGACTCACATAGGCATAGAGCGATGCCGGCCGCACCCCCAGCAACGCGCTTGCTTCCGTCGCCGACAACAGCCGCGCCGTTTCATCCGTCATCTCTCTCACATTGATTTGTTGATTCAAGATTGAGCGATCGCTCAATCTACCCCAGCGTCTCCTGAATGGCAAAAAGGAGACCCTCATGAATGCTCACATTGAAACGCCGCTCGCAGCCGCTCGGCCGGCTGGCTCGCCGGGCCTCGCCGGCATTGTCGCTGCCGATACGGTGCTCAGTCATGTCGATGGCGCGGGCGGACGACTGATCATTCGCGGCGTCCCGGTCGAGGCGCTTGCCGGTGCCGTCAGCTATGAAGCGGCCGCAGGGCGGCTGCTTGCCGGCTTCGCGCCAGTTGGCGACGATGCGGCGCTGGCGGCGGCGATCGGAGAGGGCAGGGCCGAGGCACATCGCCGCTTCGCCGGCCGCCTCCGTGATGGTGCGCCGCGCGATCCAGTCGAGGCCATGCGGTTGCTGCTGGCCTCGATCGGCGATGGCGAGGCGCTTGCGGCGCCGGGCGGCTTGATCGGCGCTGTGGGCGTCGCCGCGGCGATGGCCATCCGCGCCAGCGAGGGGCTGGCCCCGCTGCCACCGGACCCTGCACTGCCACATGCGGTCGATCTGCTGCGGCTGATTGCGGGCCGGATGCCAGACGCCGCAGCGGCGCGGGCCTTCGAGACCTATCTCGTCACCGTCATCGATCACGGCCTCAATGCCTCGACCTTCACAGCGCGTGTCGTGGCTTCGACCGAATCGGGCCTCGTCTCGGCCGTCATCGCCGCGCTGTCCGCCTTGAAGGGGCGTCTGCATGGCGGCGCGCCGGGGCCGGTGCTCGATATGCTTGACGCCATCGGTACCGCCGAGCAGGCGGAGCCCTGGCTCGACGAGCAGATGGATCGCGGCGAGCGAATCATGGGCTTTGGCCATCGCGCCTACCGGGTCCGCGACCCGCGCGCCGATGTTCTTCGCACGGCGATCGACAGGCTCGGCGCCCCGGATGAGCGGCTGGAACTCGCGCGCGCTGTGGAAAAGGCGGCGCTTGCCGTGCTGGCACGGCGCAAGGCGAGCCGGCGACTCGATGTGAATGTGGAGTTCTATACAGCGCTGCTTCTGGAGCGTCTTGGCATCCCGCGGGCCAGCTTTACCGCCGTTTTCGCCGCCGGCAGGGTCGCCGGCTGGATCGCGCATGCGCTCGAGCAGCAGCAGGCCGGTACTCTGATCCGCCCGGACGCCCGCTATGTCGGGCCCGAGCCTCGCGCGGCAGTGGGAAGCTGAGCCGGCACCGGTCGGCGCGATCGAATAGGGATTGCACCGACGGATGCGCTTGGCTATGACAACCCCGCGTGTTCGGAATCGACAGTCGTCGGCCGGATAAGCGTGGAGGGGTATAGCTCAGCTGGTAGAGCGACGGTCTCCAAAACCGTAGGTCGTAGGTTCGAATCCTACTGCCCCTGCCAATTTGCTACTTGAGGAATCGTTCATTCGGTTCTATGTAACGCTTCCCAGCGCGGTGCGCAGACTTTTGTTTGCGCGCCCGCAAGCCGTGAGCGGGTAATGGCCACAAAAACTAGTCCAGTAGCGTTCTTTCAGCAGGTCCGGTCGGAGGTATCCAAGGTTGTCTGGCCGTCTCGGCGCGAGGCCTTGATCACCACGGCCATGGTCTTTGCGATGGCCGTTGCCGCGTCCCTGTTCTTCACGCTGGCCGATTTCGCCTTGAGCTACGGCGTTCAGCTGCTGCTCGGCGTCGGTCGCTAGGAGGCAGTTGCATGGACAAGCGTTGGTACATCGTTCACGCCTATTCGAATTTCGAGAAGAAGGTGGCGGACTCGATCCGTGAGCAGGCGGCCCAGCGCGGTCTTGCTGATCTTTTCGACCAGATCCTCGTTCCGACCGAGAAGGTGGTCGAGGTTCGGCGTGGTCGCAAGGTCGATGCCGAGCGGAAGTTTTTTCCGGGTTACGTGCTGGTCAAGATGGCGCTCACCGATGACGCCTATCACCTGATCAAGAACACCCCGAAGGTGACCGGGTTCCTCGGTTCGGACAATCGTCCGATGCCGATTTCGGAGGCTGAGGCGAACCGCATCCTGCATCAGGTGCAGGAGGGCGTTGAACGTCCGAAGCCGTCGGTCAGCTTCGAGATCGGCGAGCAGGTCCGCGTTGCGGACGGCCCGTTTGCGTCGTTCAACGGCCTTGTCGAGGAAGTCGACGAGGTTCGTGCCCGCCTCAAGGTGGCGGTGTCGATTTTCGGTCGCGCCACTCCGGTGGAGCTCGAATACGGTCAGGTCGAGAAGGTCTGATCGCTGAGGGGCGTGGGAGGGTGCGGCGCTTGCCAGGCGTCGCCGCCCGCACCACGCCATTCCTGGTTTGGCGCTCCGCTGAACCGCCTCGCCGGCAGGCTGCCGGCAGTGGAAAGGAACACAGATGGCAAAGAAGGTTCTCGGCTACCTGAAGCTTCAGGTGAAGGCCGGCTCGGCGACCCCGTCGCCGCCAATCGGTCCCGCGCTCGGCCAGCGCGGCATTAACATCATGGAATTCTGCAAGTCGTTCAACGCGCAGACCCAGGAGATGGAGAAGGGCTCGCCCGTCCCCGTCGTGATCACCTACTACCAGGACAAGTCCTTCACCTTCGTGATGAAGACGGCTCCGGTCAGCTTCTATCTGAAGAAGGCCGCCGGCATCCCAAAGGGCGCGACGACGCCCGGCAAGGGCGCTTCCGCCGGTTCGGTCTCCAAGGCGCAGTGCCTCGAGATCGCTTCGAAGAAGCTCAAGGATCTCAACGCCGAGAACGTCGAAGCGGCGGCTCGTATGATTGAAGGTTCCGCCCGGTCCATGGGCCTTACGGTGGTTGACTGATCATGGCTCAGCACGGCAAGCGCGTTATCCAGGCCCGTGAGGGCATCGACCGCAACAAGCTTTATCCGATCAGCGTCGCTGTTTCGCTGATCAAGGACCGGGCTACGGCGAAGTTCGACGAGACCATCGAGGTCTCGCTCAATCTCGGCGTTGATCCCCGTCACGCCGACCAGATGGTCCGCGGCGTCTGCACGCTGCCGAACGGCTCGGGCCGTACGGTTCGCGTTGCGGTGTTCGCCCGCGGCGCCAAGGCCGAAGAGGCGAAGGCCGCCGGTGCCGATATCGTCGGTGCCGAGGACCTGCTCGAAATCGTCCAGGGCGGCACGATCGACTTCGATCGCTGCATCGCGACCCCGGACATGATGCCGCTCGTCGGTCGTCTCGGTAAGGTTCTCGGCCCGCGCGGCCTGATGCCGAACCCGAAGGTCGGCACGGTGACCATGGACGTCACCACGGCGGTCAAGGGCGCCAAGGGCGGCTCGGTCGAGTTCCGCGTCGAGAAGGCTGGTATCATCCATGCCGGCATCGGCAAGGCCTCGTTCGATGCCGAGAAGCTGGTGCAGAACATCAAGGCGTTCGCGGACGCAGTGCAGAAGGCCCGTCCGACCGGCGCCAAGGGCACCTTCGTCCAGCGCGTGGCGGTGTCGTCGACCATGGGCCCCGGCGTCCATGTCGATCCGGCTTCGGTGCTCGGCGCCTGAGTGAATTCCGCCCGGGCAACCGGGCGGCGCGACGGCCGCGCGGGATCTTCGGATTCCGATCGGCCGATACCTGTCCGAGACTGCAGGAGCCGGGTTGCCCGGCTTAATATCCTGCATAGACGGGGCGAGACCGATAGTCCGGCTTATGGCCGGCTGTCAGTTCGAACCTCTTTTGCCCGGCGGCTCGCATGAGCCTGCGGGGGGACAGGCCAGGAAGCGTCGCGGCTGCTCGTTTGGCCGCGACATATGCAACCGGCGGTCCCGATCGCAAAATCGGCCGCCTACCGGAGAGAGGCAAGTGGAAAAAGCGGAAAAGCGCGAACTTGTCTCGACGATGAACGAGGTCTTTCAGGAGACCAATGTCGTCGTCGTGGCACACTATGCCGGCCTCAAGGTTTCCGAGCTCACTGCCCTTCGTGGCAAGGCTCGGCTGGCCGGGGTCAGCATCAAGGTCGCAAAGAACCGCCTTGTGAAGCTCGCCCTTCAAGGCACGGACTCTGCCCATATCGCGGACCTGTTCACAGGCCCGACGCTGGTCGCCTACTCGGTCGACCCGGTGGCAGCGCCCAAGGTCGCCAGCGAGTTCGCCAAGACGAATGACAAGTTCGTCATTCTCGGCGGCGCGATGGGCAAGACCAATCTGGGCCCCGACGGCGTCAAGGCTCTGGCCACGCTGCCGTCGCTCGACGAACTGCGCGGCAAGCTGATCGGCCTCATCCAGGCGCCGGCTCAGAAGATCGCGTCCGTCGTCAATGCGCCTGCGAGCCAGCTCGCCCGCGTGTTTGGTGCCTATGCCAAGAAGGACGATGCGGCTTGAGGCCGTTGATCCAAAACCTGAATTCGAACTGATAGGAAACTGAAATGGCTGATCTTTCGAAGATTGTTGAAGAACTCTCGAGCCTGACCGTTCTCGAGGCTGCCGAGCTGTCGAAGCTGCTCGAAGAGAAGTGGGGCGTCTCGGCTGCTGCTCCGGTCGCGGTTGCGGCTGCCGGCGGCGGCGCTGCTGCTGCGGCTCCGGTTGAAGAGAAGACCGAGTTCGACGTCATCCTGGTGGATGTCGGCCCGAACAAGATCAACGTCATCAAGGAAGTCCGCGCGATCACCGCCCTCGGCCTCAAGGAAGCCAAGGACTTGGTCGAAGCAGCTCCGAAGGCTGTCAAGGAAGCCGTGTCCAAGGACGAGGCTGCCAAGCTCAAGGCGCAGCTTGAAGGCGCCGGCGCCAAGGTCGACGTCAAGTAAGATTGAAAATACGGCCGGCTCCGATCCTCGGAGCCGGTCGATCATCAGGTCCCTCAGGGACCGCTGTCCAGAAAGCCGCGCCAAAACGCGGCTATACGGCTTTCCGGACAGCTGTTCTTGAACATGGAAGGAGCGAACATGGCCCAGGCATTCACCGGTCGTAAGCGCATCCGCAAATTCTTCGGATCTATCGGCGACGTGGCCGAGATGCCGAACCTCATCGAGGTTCAGAAGGCATCCTATGATCAGTTCCTCATGGTTGAGGAAGCGAAGGGTGGGCGTCTCGACGAGGGTCTGCAGGCCGTCTTCAAATCCGTCTTCCCGATCTCGGATTTCTCCAATACCGCGCTGCTCGAATTCGTTCGCTACGATTTCGATGCGCCGAAATACGATGTCGACGAGTGCCGCCAGCGCGGCATGACCTTCTCGGCGCCGCTCAAGGTGACGCTGCGCCTGATCGTGTTCGATGTCGACGAGGACACGGGCGCGAAGTCGGTCAAGGACATCAAGGAGCAGGAAGTGTACATGGGCGAGATGCCGCTCATGACGCTGAACGGCACCTTCATCGTCAATGGCACCGAGCGCGTCATCGTCTCGCAGATGCACCGCTCGCCCGGTGTGTTCTTCGATCACGACAAGGGCAAGACCCACTCTTCGGGCAAGCTGCTCTTCGCCGCCCGCATCATTCCCTATCGCGGTTCGTGGCTCGACATCGAGTTCGACGCGAAGGACGTCGTCTATGCGCGTATCGACCGTCGTCGCAAGATCCCGGTCTCCTCGCTGATGTTCGCTCTCGGCATGGATGCCGAGGAAATTCTCGGCACCTTCTATAACCAGATCAGCTTCACCAAGGCCGGCGACGGTTGGCGCATGCCCTATGATGCCAACCGCATGCGCGGCATCAAGGCGGCGACAGATCTCGTTGACGCCGATACCGGCGAAGTCGTTGTCGAGGCCGGCAAGAAGCTGACGGCTCGCGCTGCCCGCGCGATCGCCGACAAGGGCGTCAAGGCGCTGAAGGTCACCCGCGAGGATCTGTTCGGCAACTATGTCGCCGAGGATATCGTCAATCCGCAGTCCGGCGAGATCTACGCCGAAGCGGGTGCCGAGATCACCGAGAAGCTGCTGGCCGTGCTGGAGACCGCCGGCTACGACGAGATCAGCGTTCTCGACATCGATCACATCAATGTCGGTGCCTATATCCGCAACACGGTTGCCGTCGACAAGAACGAGACGCGCGAAGACGCGCTGTTCGACATCTATCGCGTCATGCGTCCCGGCGAGCCGCCGACGATGGATTCCGCGCAGGCGATGTTCCAGTCGCTGTTCTTCGACAGCGAGCGCTACGATCTTTCGGCCGTCGGCCGCGTCAAGATGAACATGCGTCTCGACCTGACCGCCGAGGACACCGTGCGCGTGTTGCGCAAGGACGACATCCTCGCCGTCATCAGGATGCTGGTGAACCTGCGCGACGGAAAGGGCGAGATCGACGACATCGACAATCTCGGCAATCGCCGCGTGCGTTCGGTCGGCGAGCTGATGGAGAACCAGTATCGCGTCGGTCTGCTCCGCATGGAGCGCGCGATCAAGGAGCGCATGTCGTCGGTCGAGATCGGCAATGTGATGCCGCAGGATCTCATCAACGCCAAGCCGGCAGCGGCTGCTGTGCGTGAGTTCTTCGGCTCCTCGCAGCTGTCGCAGTTCATGGACCAGACCAACCCGCTCAGCGAGATCACCCACAAGCGCCGCCTCTCGGCGCTTGGACCGGGCGGCCTGACGCGCGAGCGTGCCGGCTTCGAGGTGCGCGACGTGCATCCGACGCATTACGGCCGCATCTGCCCGATCGAGACGCCGGAAGGCCCAAATATCGGCCTGATCAACTCGCTGGCGACGTTTGCGCGCGTCAACAAGTATGGCTTCATCGAGAGCCCGTATCGCCGCGTTCGTGATGGTATCGCGACGAGCGAGATCATCTATCTCTCGGCTATGGAAGAGTCGAAGTACTACGTCGCCCAGGCGAATGTGGCGCTCGACAAGGCCGGCAAGCTGACCGAGGACCTGATCGTTTCCCGCCATGCCGGCGAGAACGTGATGGTGACGTCGGACCGTGTCGACTTCATGGATGTGTCGCCGAAGCAGCTCGTCTCGGTCGCGGCCTCGCTCATTCCGTTCCTTGAGAACGATGACGCGAACCGCGCGCTGATGGGCTCGAACATGATGCGTCAGGCCGTGCCGCTGGTACGTGCAGAGGCTCCGTTCGTCGGTACTGGCATGGAAGCTGTCGTGGCCCGGGACTCGGGTGCTGCGATCGCGGCGCGCCGCGGCGGCATCGTCGACCAGGTCGATGCGACCCGTATCGTCATCCGTGCGACGGAGGATCTTGATCCTTCGAAGTCGGGTGTCGATATCTATCGCTTGATGAAGTTCCAGCGTTCGAACCAGTCGACCTGCATCAACCAGCGTCCGCTGGTGCGTGTCGGCGACATCGTTGGCCGCGGCGACATCCTCGCGGATGGCCCCTCGACGGATCTCGGCGATCTCGCGCTCGGCCGGAACGTGCTCGTCGCGTTCATGCCGTGGAATGGCTACAACTTCGAGGACTCGATCCTGCTTTCCGAGCGGATCGTTTCCGATGACGTCTTCACCTCGATCCATATCGAGGAATTCGAGGTGATGGCCCGCGACACCAAGCTTGGTCCGGAGGAAATCACGCGCGACATTCCGAACGTTTCGGAAGAGGCGCTGAAGAATCTCGACGAAGCCGGCATCGTCTATATCGGCGCCGATGTGCAGGCGGGTGATATCCTCGTCGGCAAGATCACGCCGAAGGGCGAGAGCCCGATGACGCCGGAGGAGAAGCTCCTCCGCGCGATCTTCGGCGAGAAGGCGTCGGATGTCCGCGATACCAGCTTGCGCGTCCCGCCGGGCGTTACCGGCACCATCGTCGAGGTGCGGGTGTTCAACCGGCATGGCGTCGAGAAGGACGAGCGCGCGATGGCGATCGAGCGCGAGGAGATCGAGCGTCTCGCCAAGGATCGCGACGATGAGCAGGCGATCCTCGACCGCAACGTCTATGGCCGTCTCGCCGACATGCTGAACACGCGGACCGCTTCGAGCGGCCCGAAGAACTTCAAGAAGGAGACAGTGCTCTCCCGCGAGGTTCTCGAGGAATATCCGCGCAGCCAGTGGTGGCAGTTTGCCGTCGCCGACGAGAAGCTGATGGGCGAGATCGAGGCGCTGCGCGGTCAGTATGACGAGAGCCGCAAGCGTCTGGAGAAGCGCTTCATCGACAAGGTCGAGAAGCTGCAGCGCGGTGACGAACTGCCGCCCGGCGTGATGAAGATGGTCAAGGTCTTCGTCGCCGTGAAGCGCAAGATCCAGCCGGGCGACAAGATGGCCGGCCGCCATGGTAACAAGGGCGTCGTGTCGCGCATCGTTCCGGTGCAGGACATGCCGTTCCTTGAGGATGGCACGCATGTCGACATCGTGCTGAACCCGCTCGGCGTGCCCTCGCGCATGAATGTCGGTCAGATTCTCGAAACCCATCTCGGCTGGGCTTGCGCCGGCATGGGCCTCAAGATCGGCAAGATGCTCGAGGACTACAAGAAGAGCGGCAATGTGGCGCCCCTGCGCGTCCAGCTCGACGAGGTCTATGGCGACAATGCCAAGAACGAGAACGTGGCCGATCTCGACGACGCTTCCGTCGTCAAGCTCAGCCAGCATCTCTCGAAGGGCGTGTCGATTGCGACCCCGGTGTTCGATGGCGCGCGTGAGCCCGACATCGTCACGATGCTGAAGCAGGCGGGTCTCGAATCGTCCGGCCAGGTCATGCTTTATGACGGGCGCACGGGCGAGTCGTTCGATCGCAAGGTGACCGTTGGCTACATCTACATGCTGAAGCTGCATCACCTCGTCGACGACAAGATCCACGCTCGTTCGATCGGACCGTACTCGCTGGTCACCCAGCAGCCGCTCGGTGGCAAGGCGCAGTTCGGCGGTCAGCGCTTCGGCGAGATGGAGGTGTGGGCTCTCGAAGCCTATGGCGCCGCCTACACGCTGCAGGAAATGCTGACGGTGAAGTCGGACGACGTCGCCGGACGTACCAAGGTCTATGAGGCGATCGTCCGTGGCGACGACACCTTCGAGGCCGGTATTCCGGAATCGTTCAACGTTCTGGTCAAGGAAATGCGCTCGCTTGGTCTCGACGTCGAGCTCAACCAGTCGAAGATGGCGCTTGAAGCGGCCGAACGGATTCGGGATGCGGCGGAGTAGTCCGTCGCGTTCCACTGAATCCATGGAAATTGGTCAAGCCGGCCGGTGCGAGGGGTTTCGCCCCCGCCCGGCGGCCGACAAAGGAGATCGGCGATGAATCAGGAAGTCGCGAACATCTTCAACCCGCTGGCCCAGCCGGCGCAGAACTTCGACCAGATCCGCATTCATATTGCGAGCCCGGAGAAGATTCTGTCGTGGTCCTACGGCGAGATCAAGAAGCCCGAGACCATCAATTACCGCACGTTCAAGCCGGAGCGTGACGGCCTGTTCTGCGCGCGCATCTTCGGGCCGATCAAGGACTACGAGTGCTTGTGCGGCAAGTACAAGCGCATGAAGTACAAGGGCATCATCTGCGAGAAGTGCGGCGTCGAGGTCACCCTTGCGCGCGTTCGGCGCGACCGCATGGGCCATATCGAGCTCGCGGCGCCCGTCGCGCATATCTGGTTCCTGAAGTCGCTGCCCTCGCGCATCGGCATGCTGATGGACATGACGCTCAAGGATCTCGAGCGCATCCTCTATTTCGAGAACTACGTCGTTCTGGAGCCCGGCCTCACCCCGTTGAAGGAGCGTCAGCTCCTTTCCGAGGAAGAGTATCTGCGCGCCCAGGACGAATATGGTGACGACAGCTTCACCGCGCTGATCGGCGCCGAGGCGATCCGCGAGATGATGATCGCGCTCGACCTCGAGAAGCTGGCCGTGGACTTGCGCGAGGAAATCGCGACGTCGACGTCGGAGCTGAAGCCCAAGAAGCTGGGCAAGCGTCTGAAGCTCGTCGAGGCATTCATCGAGTCCGGCAATCGCCCGGAATGGATGATCATGACCCAGATTCCGGTCATTCCGCCGGATCTGCGTCCGCTCGTGCCGCTGGATGGCGGTCGCTTCGCGACCTCCGACCTCAACGATCTCTATCGCCGCGTCATCAACCGCAACAACCGGTTGAAGCGTCTGATCGAGCTCCGCGCGCCGGACATCATCATCCGTAACGAGAAGCGCATGCTGCAGGAGGCCGTCGACGCACTGTTCGACAACGGCCGCCGCGGCCGCGTCATCACGGGCGCCAACAAGCGTCCGCTGAAGTCGCTCTCGGACATGCTCAAGGGCAAGCAGGGCCGGTTCCGTCAGAACCTGCTCGGCAAGCGCGTCGACTATTCGGGTCGTTCGGTCATCGTGGTTGGCCCCGAGATGAAGTTGCACCAGTGCGGCCTGCCGAAGAAGATGGCGCTCGAGCTGTTCAAGCCGTTCATCTATTCGCGCCTCGACGCCAAGGGCTTCTCCTCGACCGTGAAGCAGGCGAAGAAGCTCGTCGAGAAGGAGCGTCCCGAGGTCTGGGATATCCTCGACGAGGTGATCCGCGAGCATCCGATCCTGCTCAACCGCGCGCCGACGCTGCATCGCCTCGGCATCCAGGCGTTCGAGCCGGTTCTGATCGAGGGCAAGGCAATCCAGCTGCATCCGCTGGTCTGCTCGGCCTTCAACGCTGATTTCGACGGCGACCAGATGGCCGTGCACGTCCCGCTGTCGCTCGAAGCGCAGCTGGAAGCGCGCGTGCTGATGATGTCGACGAACAACATCCTGCATCCGGCCAATGGTCTTCCGATCATCGTGCCGTCGCAGGATATCGTTCTCGGCCTCTATTATTTGTCGATCATGGCCGAGAAAGAGCCCGGCGAGGGCATGATGTTCGGCAATACCGGCGAGATCGAGCATGCGCTGGCGGCGAAGGCCATCACGCTGCATACCAAGATCAAGGGTCGCTATCGCAACGTCGACGCCGACGGCAATGTCACGTCGAAGATCTATGACACGACGCCTGGTCGTCTTCTGATCGGCGAGTTGCTGCCGAAGCACCACAACCTGCCCTACGACGTCGTCAACAAGCTGATGACGAAGAAGGAAATCTCGAACACGATCGACGCGGTCTACCGCCATTGCGGCCAGAAGGAGACGGTCATTTTCTGCGACCGGATCATGGCGCTCGGTTTCCGCGAGGCGTGCCGTGCCGGCATTTCGTTCGGCAAGGACGACATGGTCATCCCGGCGGCGAAAGCCAAGCTGGTCGAGGATACGCAGGCGCTCGCGAAGGATTACGAGCAGCAGTACAATGACGGCCTGATCACCTATGGTGAGAAGTACAACAAGGTCGTCGATGCCTGGGCGAAGTGCGGTGATCGCGTCGCCGAGGAGATGATGAAGGGCATTTCGGCCGTCCAGAAGGACGCCGAGACCGGCCGTCAGAAGCCGATGAACTCGGTCTATATGATGAGCCATTCGGGCGCGCGCGGTTCGCCGACGCAGATGAAGCAGCTCGCCGGTATGCGCGGCCTCATGACCAAGCCCTCGGGCGAGATCATCGAGAACCCGATCATCTCGAACTTCAAGGAAGGCCTGACCGTTCTCGAGTACTTCAACTCGACCCACGGTGCCCGTAAGGGCCTCGCCGATACGGCTCTGAAGACGGCCAACTCTGGCTATCTGACGCGTCGTCTCGTCGACGTGGCGCAGGACTGCATCATCATCGAGCAGGATTGCGGCACGAGCAACGGCCTCAAGATGCAGGCGGTCATCGACAGCGGCCAGGTGGTTGCTTCGCTCGGTCTGCGTATTCTGGGCCGTACCGCGGCTGAGGATATCGTTGCGGCTTCGACCGGTGAGGTCATCATTCCGGCTGGCAAGCTGATCGACGAGCCTGATTGCGAGCGCGTCGAGAAGGCTGGCGTCCAGGCGGCGAAGATCCGCTCGGTGCTGACCTGTGACACCAAGATCGGCGTCTGCGCGACCTGCTACGGCCGCGATCTGGCTCGTGGCACGCCCGTCAATATGGGCGAGGCCGTCGGCGTCATCGCGGCGCAGTCGATCGGCGAGCCGGGCACGCAGCTCACGATGCGTACGTTCCACATCGGCGGAACGGCGCAGGTGGTGGACTCGTCCTTCATCGAGTCGAGCTTCGAAGGCACGGTGCAGATGCGCAACCGCAACATGGTGCGCGATTCCGAGGGCAAGCTGATCGCTCTCGGCCGCAACATGGCGATTGTGATCGTCGACAAGGACGGAGCCGAGCGCGCCGTCAACCGCGTGACCTATGGTTCGCGGCTGCATGTCGATGAGGGCGATCAGGTCAAGCGTGGCCAGCGCCTGGCGGAGTGGGATCCCTACACCCGTCCGGTGCTGACCGAAGTCACTGGCACGATCGGCTATGAAGACATGGTCGAGGGCATCTCGGTCGCGGAAACGGCGGACGAGGCGACGGGCATCACCAAGCGCGTCGTGATCGACTGGCGCGCCAATCCGCGCGGCGGCGACCTGAAGCCGGCCGTCGTGATCAAGGGCAAGGACGGTAAGGTGCTGAAGCTCGCCCGTGGCGGCGAGGCACGCTACCTGCTGTCGGTCGAGACCATTCTCTCGGTCGATCCGGGCTCGGACGTGCATGCCGGCGACGTGCTGGCGCGTATTCCGACGGAAGGCGCCAAGACGCGCGACATCACGGGCGGTCTGCCGCGCGTGGCGGAGCTGTTCGAAGCGCGTCGTCCGAAGGATCACGCCATCATCGCCGAAATGGACGGTACGGTCCGCTTTGGCCGCGACTACAAGAACAAGCGTCGCGTCATCATCGAGCCCGTCGAGGGTTCGGTCGATGCGACGGGTGAGCCGCTTGAGTCGGTCGAGTATCTCATCCCGAAGGGCAAGCCTTTCCATCTCCAGGAAGGCGATGCCGTCGAGAAGGGCGACTACATCATGGACGGCAATCCGGCGCCGCATGATATCCTGGCGATCAAGGGCGTGGAGGCATTGGCTGCCTATCTCGTCAACGAAATCCAGGACGTCTACCGGTTGCAGGGCGTTCAGATCAACGACAAGCATATCGAGGTGATCGTTCGCCAGATGCTGCAGAAGGTTGAGGTCGTCGACGGCGGCGAAACCGAGTTCTTCAACGGTGAGCAGGTTGATGCGCTCGAGTTCGACCTGATCAACGAGAAGGCCAAGGCCGAGGGCAAGAAGATCGCCATCGCCAATCCGGTCCTGCTCGGCATCACCAAGGCCAGCCTGCAGACGCGTTCGTTCTTCTCGGCCGCGTCGTTCCAGGAGACCACCCGCGTCCTCACCGAGGCGGCGGTCAATGGCAAGGTCGATCCGCTCGACGGCCTCAAGGAGAACATCATCGTCGGCCGCCTCATCCCGGCGGGCACCGGCGGCACGATGAACCGGATCCGCGAGATCGCCACCAAGCGCGATGAGCTGATCCTCGAGGAGCGCCGGCGCGCTTCGGCTGCCTCGAAGCCGAAGCCGCAGGCGGTGGGTCTCCTCGGCAATCTGACCGACGCCGCCGAGTAAGGCTGTCCGGTTTGCGTTGATTAAAGGGCCGCCCGTCTCGGGCGGCCCTTTTTCATTCAGCTAGTCACCATCGTCATGGGGTGCCGGGAGTGGACAAGGCTGAGGCGTTCGCATTTCAGCTGATGCCGCGCCGCAATAACGGCGTAGTTGCGATGTCTCGCTGATTTTCGCGACGGGCCTGATTGCCGCCATGCGGTGGTCACGGCTGTGCGCTAGTGTCCCCACAGGGTGATCGGCGCGGGGCGTCGGTTGCTGTCTTCCTCGATCACGGGTTCCAAATGACTTTCGCACGCTCCTCAAAGCTGTTCGGTTCGGCGCTCTCAGTTGGGTTGGCGCTCTCGCTCGCCCTTGCCGTCCCGGCCTCCGCCTGCACGTCGCTGCTCTATTTCGACGCCAACGGCGCAGCCTATGCCGGCCGGACGCTGGAACTTGCCGGCGAGCTGCCCTACCGGGTTGCCTATTTCCCGGCCGGCCAGCACACCTCATCCGAGTCGGTTGCCGGCGCACCGGCGCTCGACTACACGAGCCAGTATCGCGTGCTCGCGGTGACAGTCCCTGATGGCTCGCTGGCCGATCAGAAGATCGTGGAAGGCGTGAACGAGAAGGGTCTGACGTTCAGCCTGCTCGCCTTCGCTGATGCCAATGGTCCGGCTTCTGCCTTCACCAAGACCAAGGCTGCTCTCTCGGCGATCGATCTTGGTTCATGGACGCTCGGCCAGTTCGGCAGCGTCGCCGAGGTCAAGGCGGCACTCGCCAGCCAGCCCGTGCTGCTCGCCCCGCTGGCCGTGCTCGGCAATGCCAAGTCGCCGTTCCACTATTCGCTGCATGACCGCAGCGGCGCGTCGATCGTCGTGGAGTTCGCGGATGGCAAACAGACCGTCTATGACAATCCAGTCGGCGTGATGACCAACGGCCCGTCGCTGCCCTGGCATCTGACCAATCTCAACAACTACACGTTCCTGAACAATCTCGACCAGTCGACGAATACGTTCGGCAAGCTGCCTGTCGCCCAGCCGGACTCCGGCATCGCGACCGAGGGTCTGCCTGCGTCCAACACCTCCGTCGGTCGCTTTGTTCGCGCGGTCTACTATGCGCAGTTCGCTGAAAAGGCGAAGGACCCCGACAGCGCGATCCGCGTCGTGGCTCACATCATGAACAATTTCGATCGCCCGAAGAACATCACCAAGGATGCGGGCGGCGCCGGCAATGAAGGCATTGCGGCGGCCGTCACCAAGGACGCGCCTGCATTCACCAGCGAGTACACGTCATGGACAGCGCTGACCGACCTGACGCATGACACGCTCTTCCTGCGCACCTATGACGGCCTCAATTACACGAAGTTCGATCTCGGAGCGTTGTCGGGGGTGACGAGCGTCGTCTCGATCCCGCTCGCAACCATCAACGGCTTGGCCGCGGATGGCACGGCGGCGCTGCTGGCAGCCAAGTAAGCACGTTTCCCGGCGCGTCGCTGAGGCGGCGCGCCGATCCACAGCCGAGTGCGGCAAGCCTGTCACGGTTCACACTTCGTTAAGCGGTCGAGCCTCCGCAGCTATGTTGCGCTGTGCCGCCGCATGCTATTGCCGGCTCAGTGGCGTCGGGGGACGAGCGGTGATCATGCACGCATTTTCAAACGGCGTCAGAAGTGTCGGTATCTTCGTGGTGGCAGCCATGCTGCTCGCAGCCTGCGGCGGGCGCCCGGACGGCGTTCTCGAGCCGGTTGCGCTGACGGTACCGGGAACCAGCACTGTCGACATGGCGGTGGCAACGACACGTTCGCGTTCTGACAACCGCGCGGTTCTGTTCACAGGCGAGCGCGGTGCGCAGCTCGATTTCGCCAATATCGTCGTGTCGATCCCGCCCGCTTCGGCGCGCCAGATTGGCGATGTCCAGTGGCCAAGGCGGTTGCCCGGCAATCCGGCGACGGATTTCGTGACCGTCAGGGCAGACGACATGACGTTGCCCGAGGCCAAAGTCTGGTTTAACGAGCGGGTCAAGAAGACCCCAAGCCGTAAAGCGCTGGTCTTCATCCATGGGTTCAACAACCGCTTCGACGACGCTGTCTATCGCTTCGCGCAGATCGTGCATGATTCCGGCGCGCCGGTGGTTCCGATCCTGTTCACCTGGCCCTCGCGCGGCAGCCTTCTCGATTATGGCTATGACCGCGAAAGCACCAACTATTCGCGCGATGCCCTTGAGCAGCTGCTGACTGCGCTGGCCCAGAACAAGAATGTCGACGAAGTCGATGTGCTCGCCCATTCGATGGGAAATTGGGTCACGCTCGAAGCATTGCGGCAGATGGCGATCCGCAACGGTCGCGTTCTGCCGAAGATCAAAAACGTCATGCTGGCCTCGCCCGATGTCGATGTCGACGTGTTCCGGAGCCAGATGGCGGATATCGGCAACAAGGGCCCGAACATCACGCTCTTCGTGTCGCAGGACGATCGCGCCCTTGCCGCCTCGCGCCGCATCTGGGGCAATGTTGAGCGGCTCGGCCAGGTCAATCCGACCCTCGAACCCTATGTGACCGAGTTCAAGCAGGACAAGATCACCGTCATCGACCTGACAGCGCTGAAAACCGACGACAGGCTGAACCACGGCAAGTTCGCGGCCAGCCCCGAAGTCGTCCAGGCGATCGGCGCGCGGCTCGCCGCAGGCCAGACGGTCAGCGATTCCCGCGTTGGCCTCGGCGACCGGATCATCGCCGCCTCGACGGGCGCAGCCGCAACGGTCGGCGCCGCCGCGGGCGTCGTCGTCGCCGCGCCGGTGGCGATTATCGACCCGAACACGCGGAAGAATTTCAACGAGAATGTCCAGGCCTTGGGCGATTCGATCTCCGACAGCGCCAGTGCCTCGACGGATCTCGTCAAGGGCGCGGCTACGGTCGGCAGATAGTCCTTCGCCGAACGGGTTTTGTCACGGCGAGGACATCGCCCTGCAACATGCGGCTCCTAGGAAGCCCTCGTTCCCCCGAACGGAGGCTTGATCATGTCGCTTCGCTCCTTGTTACTCGCGAGCATTCCGCTTCTCGCCGCGACCGTTTCAGCGCTTGCCGATCCGCAGGCGTTTGACGCCGTGCTGACCGGCCACGCCATTCTGCCGGCTGCGACCTTCGCCGTCCCTCCGGCAGATGCGCCGGCCTCGCTCAACATGTCCGGCCGCTTCACGGGCGAGGGCGCCGAGGCCGGTCGCCGCTTCGATCAGCCGGGCGCGATCTTCGATGCCAAGACCGGACTGTCGCGGCCCTTCGTCGGCCAGCCCGTGCAGGGCTTCTCTGGAATTCGCGCCCTTGGTGACGGCAGCTATGTGGTGCTGACGGACAATGGCTTCGGCTCCAAGGCGAATTCGGCCGACGCGATGATCATGTTCCATATCGTACGCCCGGATTGGACCAGCGGCCGGGTCGCGGTCGAGAAGACGATCTTCGTCAAGGATCCGAACCGCATCGTCCCGTTCCGCATCGTCAACGAGAACACGCCGGCGCGATACCTGACCGGTGCGGACATCGACAGCGAGAGCATTCAGAAGGTCGGCGATCACTATTTCATCGGCGATGAGTTCGGACCCTACTTGGTCGAGGTCGCAGCGGACGGGACGGTCGTCGGGCTGAAGGGGACCACGGTCGACGGCGTCACCTATCGTAGCCCGGACAACTATGCGGTCGTCATGCCGTCGGGCCCGGACAAGCCGCTGCCGGCGTTCAATGTCCGCCGCTCCAAGGGTTTCGAGGGCATGGCGTTGTCGATGGACGGCAAGACGCTCTATCCCATGCTCGAAGGCGCGCCCTTCGACGCGAAGTCCGGTGCCTATCTGGCCAAGGGCGGCAAGTCCGTACTGCCGATCTTCTCGTTCGATATCGCGAGCGGCGCGTTCGGCCGCGACGTTCGCTATTATCCGCTTGAGGACGCCTCGAACTCCATCGGCGACTTCAACATGATCGACGACAGCCGGGCTCTGGTCATCGAGCGCGATCAGAATGCCGGCGATGCGCGTGATGGCTGGGCCGAACAGCCCGCCAAGCTGAAGCGCGTCTATCTCATCGACATGAAGAACGTCGACGCAGACGGCGTCGTCCGGAAGATCGGCTTCATCGACCTCATGGCGATCAAGGATCCGAACCGGGTCTCACGCACAGGCACGAAGGACGGCGTCTTCTCGTTCCCGTTCGAAACGATCGAGAATGTCGATCGCATTGATGCGACACATGTCATCCTCGCCAACGACAACAACTTCCCGTTCTCGGTCGGTCGCGAGAAGGGCAAGGCGGACAATGACGAGTTCATCGTCCTTGACGTCGCGGACTTCCTGGCTGCCAAATAGGCGGCGACTAGGCGAAATAGGAGGGCCGCCGCGAGGCGGCCTCTTTTCGTTGGGGCCCGGGTGCGGCTGCGCTGCCGTCCGGTCAAGGAGGAGGGGACGTTGAAGTCACTGTTGATCGCATCCGCTGCGGTGCTGGCACTCGTCGGCGTGGCCGCGGCGGAGGAGGCCTACAAGCCTATTGTCAAAGTCCAGCCCATCCTCAAAACGACGACGACCACTAGCGGCGACGCGATCCGCTATCCGACAGTCGCCGATCCGGAGGTCCAGACGCTCATAGTCGAGATTCCGCCCGGCGGAGAGACGGGCTGGCACCTCCATCCGGTGCCAATCTACGCCTATATCCTTTCTGGAAGCATCGAGGTCGAATCCGAGGACGGCGCGAAGCGTCTGTTCAAGGCGGGAGAATCGTTTGCCGAGATGGTCAATCGTAAGCATGACGGGCGAGTCGTCGGCGATTCCCCGGTCAGGATCCTGATGGTAGTGACGGGCGAAAAGGGCAAACCCTTCACCGAGAAGACTGCAGCGCCGTGACGAGGCGCTGCCTCGCAAGAATATTGCGTCGGAGCGACGTTTGACGAACGATCCATCCGGTAGCTGCGTTGCCGGCGCATCAAATGCCCGGCTGGTTACACTTCTGAAAGAACCTCCGAATGGGCTTGACGGGCGGGGGGAGAATCCGTAGGTTCCGCAAGCTTTCGGGCAGGTGGTAAGTCTAAAGCGTCCAGCGGCGCCACGTCGCGGAGTTCGGACTTAAACACTGTCTGGATCGACACAGAGTTTGGAAACGACACGCAAGATCGCGGCTGACGCCGTGATCCTCTGCTTTTCGTAGCGCCTCCGCAGAAACGCGGAATGGCGCTCTTCGTTCATGGTCATGTTGGCCTGAACGTCGCGAGAGGCAGAAGACCAGAACCGTAGGCTAGCTGGAAGGCGACGCATGCCGACTATTAATCAGTTGATCCGCAAGCCGCGCCAGGCGCCGGCGAAGCGGAACAAGGTTCCCGCGCTGGAGCAGAACCCGCAGAAGCGCGGTGTTTGCACGCGTGTCTATACGACGACGCCGAAGAAGCCGAACTCGGCTCTCCGCAAGGTGGCCAAGGTTCGTCTGACGAACCAGTTCGAGGTCATCGGCTACATTCCTGGTGAGGGTCACAACCTCCAGGAACACTCGGTCGTGATGATCCGCGGCGGTCGCGTCAAGGATCTTCCCGGCGTTCGCTACCACATCCTGCGCGGTGTTCTGGATACCCAGGGCGTCAAGAACCGCAAGCAGCGCCGTTCGAAGTACGGCGCGAAGCGTCCGAAGTAAGGGGTTACACCGATGTCCCGTCGCCACAGTGCTGAGAAGCGCGAGATCATCCCGGACCCCAAGTTCGGCGATATCGTCGTGACGAAGTTCATGAATGCCGTCATGTATGACGGCAAGAAGTCGGTCGCCGAGAACATCGTTTACGGTGCGCTCGATGTGATCCAGGCACGGACGAAGCAGGAGCCGGTGGTTGTTTTCCGCCAGGCCCTCGACAATGTCGCGCCGCATATCGAAGTGCGTTCGCGCCGCGTCGGTGGTGCTACGTACCAGGTTCCGGTTGAAGTCCGCACCGATCGCCGCCAGGCGCTCGCGATCCGCTGGCTGCTGACCGCTGCCCGTGCTCGTAACGAGAAGACGATGGTCGAGCGGCTGTCCGGCGAATTGCTGGATGCCTCGAATAACCGCGGCAATGCCGTGAAGAAGCGCGAAGACACGCACCGGATGGCGGAAGCCAATCGCGCGTTCTCGCACTATCGCTGGTAACCCGGTCCTAAAAGGCAGACCATCATGGCCCGCACGCACAAGATCGAAGACTACCGCAATTTCGGCATCATGGCCCACATTGATGCCGGCAAGACCACGACGACCGAGCGGATTCTTTACTATTCGGGCAAGAGCCACAAGATCGGCGAAGTGCATGACGGCGCTGCCACCATGGATTACATGGAGCAGGAGCAGGAGCGCGGCATCACGATCACGTCGGCGGCAACGACGACGTTCTGGAACGGCAAGCGCCTGAACATCATCGACACCCCCGGCCACGTCGACTTCACCATCGAGGTGGAGCGGTCGCTGCGTGTGCTCGACGGTGCGGTCTGCGTTCTCGACTCCAATCAGGGCGTCGAGCCCCAGACGGAGACCGTGTGGCGCCAGGGCGACAAGTACCACGTGCCGCGCATTGTCTTCTGCAACAAGATGGACAAGACCGGCGCCAACTTCGACATGTGCATCGCCGACATCAAGCTTCGTCTTGGTGCGCGCCCGGTTCCGATTCAGCTGCCGATTGGCGCTGAGCAGGATTTCAAGGGCATCATCGACCTCGTGAAGATGATCGCGGTTGTCTGGCATGACGAGAGCCTCGGCGCCAAGTATGACACGGTCGAGATCCCGGCCGACATGCTTGAGCGTGCACAGGCTGCCCGTGCCGAGCTGATCGAGGCGGCTGTCGAGCTCGACGACGTCGCGATGGAAGCCTATCTCGAGGGCGTCGAGCCTGATGAAGCGACGCTGAAGTCGCTGATCCGTAAGGCTGTGCTGCATTCGACCTGGTTCCCGGTTCTGGCTGGCTCCGCCTTCAAGAACAAGGGCGTTCAGACCCTGCTCGACGCAGTCGTCGATTACCTGCCGTCGCCGGTCGATGTGCCGCCGACCAAGGGCATCGATCTGAAGACCGAGCTCGAAGTCGAACGTCATTCGACGGATGACGAGCCGCTTTCGATGCTCGCGTTCAAGATCATCGAAGACCCGTTTGGCGTTCTGACCTTCGCGCGCATCTATTCCGGCGTGCTGAACAAGGGCACGACGCTGCTGAACTCGACCAAGGAGAAGCGCGAGCGCATCGGCCGCATGGTCACGATGCACGCCAACTCCCGCGAGGATATCGAAGTGGCTTACGCCGGCGATATCGTTGCGCTGGTCGGCCTCAAGGAAGCCCGCACCGGCGACACGATCTGCGACCCGGCCCATCCGATCCTGCTGGAAAAGATGGAATTCCCGGATCCGGTCATCGAGATGTCGGTTGAAGCCGCCACTAAGACGGACCAGGAAAAGCTCGGCGTCGCGCTGCAGAAGCTCGCTTCCGAAGATCCCTCGTTCCGCGTCTCGACGGACAGCGAGTCCGGCCAGACGATCATCAAGGGCATGGGCGAGCTTCATCTCGACATCAAGATCGATATTCTTCGTCGTGCGCCGTACAACATCAACGTGAATGTCGGCGCTCCGCAGGTGGCTTATCGCGAGACCATCCGCAAGAAGACCGAGATCGACTACACCCACAAGAAGCAGACCGGCGGTACGGGCCAGTTCGCCCGCGTCAAGTTCATCATCGAGCCGAACGAAATCGGCGCCGGTTACAGCTTCGAGAACAAGATCGTCGGCGGCGTTGTTCCTAAGGAATATCTGCCGGGCGTCGAGAAGGGCCTCAATTCGGTCATGACTTCTGGCCCGATCGCCGGTTTCCCGGTTGTCGACGTCAAGGTTTCGCTGATCGACGGCGCCTATCATGAAGTTGACTCGTCGGCGATCGCCTTCGAAATCGCTTCGCGGCAGGCACTTCGTGAGGGCATCGAGAAGGCCAATCCGGCCCTGCTCGAGCCGATCATGAAGGTGGAGGTCGTTTCGCCGGAAGATTACGTGGGTTCGGTCATCGGCGACCTGAACTCGCGCCGCGGCCAGATCCAGGGCCAGGACATGCGCGGCAACGCGAATGTCATCACCGCCTTCGTTCCGCTGGCGAACATGTTCTCTTATGTGAACAACCTGCGCTCCATGAGCCAGGGTCGCGCCAGCTACACGATGCAGTTCGACCATTATGAGCAGGTTCCGCAGGCAGTCGCCCAGGAAGTTCAGGCGAAATACGCCTAGTTTCCCGCGACCCGAAACCTGCTGACAGACACGACGGAGAATTCCGATGGGTAAAGAGAAGTTTGCGCGCACGAAGCCGCATTGCAACATTGGCACGATCGGGCACGTCGATCATGGCAAGACGTCGCTGACAGCGGCGATCACGAAGGTTCTTGCGAAGACTGGCGGCGCGACGTTCAAGGCGTATGACCAGATCGACGCGGCTCCCGAGGAGCGCGCACGCGGCATCACGATCTCGACGGCGCATGTCGAATACGAGACGTCCGCTCGTCACTACGCCCATGTCGATTGCCCCGGCCACGCCGATTATGTGAAGAACATGATCACCGGCGCTGCGCAGATGGATGGCGCGATCCTGGTTGTTTCGGCCGCCGACGGCCCGATGCCGCAGACGCGCGAGCACATCCTGCTTGCTCGCCAGGTCGGCGTTCCCGCGCTGGTCGTTTTCCTGAACAAGGTCGACCTCGTCGACGACGCCGAGCTTCTCGAGCTGGTTGAGCTTGAAGTGCGCGAGCTGCTGTCGTCCTACGACTATCCGGGCGATGACATTCCGATCGTGAAGGGCTCGGCGGTTGTCGCGCTCAATGACGGTGACGCCAAGCTCGGCGAGGACGCGATCCTCGAGCTGATGACGGCTGTCGACACCTATATCCCGCAGCCGGAGCGTCCGATCGACCTTCCGTTCCTGATGCCGATCGAGGACGTGTTCTCGATCTCGGGTCGTGGCACGGTTGTGACGGGTCGCGTCGAGCGCGGCATCGTCAAGGTTGGCGAGGAAGTCGAGATCGTCGGCATCCGCGACACGAAGAAGACGACGGTGACTGGCGTCGAGATGTTCCGCAAGCTGCTCGATCAGGGCCAGGCTGGCGACAATATCGGCGCTCTGATCCGTGGTGTTGATCGTGAAGGCGTCGAGCGCGGCCAGGTGCTGTGCAAGCCCGGCACGGTGACGCCGCATACGGTGTTCAAGGCTGAGGCGTATATCCTGACGAAGGAGGAGGGTGGCCGTCACACGCCGTTCTTCACCAATTATCGTCCGCAGTTCTACTTCCGCACGACGGATGTGACCGGCGTGTGCACGCTGCCCGAAGGCGTCGAAATGGTGATGCCGGGCGACAACGTGTCGATGGAAGTGACGCTGATCGTGCCGATCGCCATGGAAGAGAAGCTGCGCTTCGCTATCCGCGAAGGCGGCCGTACCGTCGGCGCCGGCGTCGTCGCCAGCATCATCAAGTAAGAGTCGAGGCTCCGGACGGGGCACGCGGTAACGCGTGCCCTCGTGACTTAAGGACAGAAATCGATGAACGGTCAGAATATCCGGATCCGGCTCAAAGCGTTCGATCATCGTATCCTCGATGCATCGACGCGAGAGATTGTGAACACGGCGAAGCGTACGGGCGCGCGGGTTGTTGGCCCTGTGCCGCTCCCCACTCAGATCGAGAAGTTCACCGTGAACCGGTCGCCGCATATCGACAAGAAGAGCCGCGAGCAGTTCGAGATGCGCACTCATAAGCGCCTTCTCGACATCGTCGATCCGACCCCGCAGACCGTGGACGCGCTGATGAAGCTCGACCTCGCTGCTGGCGTCGACGTCGAAATAAAGCTCTGAGGCGAGCGAGGACAAGATGCGCTCTGGATTGATCGTACAGAAGGTGGGTATGACCCGCATCTATACGGATGCGGGTGAGCAGGTGCCGGTCACGGTGCTGAAGCTGGACAACTGTCAGGTTGTCGCCCATCGGACGGAAGATAAGAACGGCTACACTGCGGTGCAGCTCGGTAGCGGTCTGGCCAAGGTCAAGAATACGACCAAGGCGGAGCGCGGACATTTCGCGGCGGCTGAAGTGGAGCCCAAGCGCAAGGTCACCGAGTTCCGCGTGAGCCCTGACAACCTCATCGAGGTCGGCGCGGAGCTGACGGTCGAGCACTTCGTCGTCGGCCAGTTTGTCGACGTGTCGGGCACTTCGATCGGCAAGGGCTTTGCCGGCGTCATGAAGCGGCATAATTTCCGCGGCGGCCGTGCGACTCATGGTAACTCCCTCTCGCACCGTGTTCACGGTTCGACTGGTCAGCGCCAGGATCCGGGCAAGGTCTTCAAGAACAAGAAGATGGCCGGCCATATGGGCGATGCGCGGGTGACCACGCAGAACCTTAAGGTCATTCGGACGGATGCCGAGCGCGGTCTGATCATGGTCGAGGGTGCCGTTCCCGGCGCCAAGGGCGGCTGGATCGAAGTGCGCGACGCTGTGAAGCGCGCACTGCCGAAGGAAGTTCCGTTCCCCGGCGCGTTCAAGGCGCGTACGGCGGCCGTAGTGAAGGAGTCCGAGTGATGGACCTGAAGGTCACCACGCTTGACGGCGCGTCGGCTGGGGAAATCTCGCTCTCGGACGAGATTTTCGGGCTTGAGCCCCGCGGCGACATTCTGCAGCGCATGGTTCGCTGGCAGCTGGCTCGCCGCCAGGCCGGCACGCACAAGTCGAAGGGTCGTTCGGAAGTCTCCGGCACGACCAAGAAGATGTACAAGCAGAAGGGCACCGGCGGCGCACGCCACGGCGCCAAGACTGCGCCGCAGTTCCGCGGCGGCGGCAAGGCCTTCGGCCCGGTGGTGCGCAGCCATGCGCATGACCTGACCAAGAAGTTCCGCCAGCTGGCGCTGAAGCATGCGCTGTCGTCGAAGGCACGCAGCGAGGATCTCGTCATCGTCGCCGATGTCGCGCTCGACGCAGCCAAGACGAAGGTGGTCAAGGAGCGTTTTGCCAAGCTTGGCTGGGCGAACGCACTGATCATCGACGGTGCAACGGTTGACACCAATTTCGGTCTCGCCGCCCGCAACGTGCCGCATATCGATGTCCTGCCTGTGCAGGGGATCAATGTTTACGACATTCTGCGCCGCGAGAAGCTCGTGCTGACCAAGGCTGCGGTGGAAGCGCTGCAGGAGCGGTTCAAATGAGCAACCCGACCCACTACGACATCATCCGCAGCCCGGTGCTCAGCGAAAAGTCGACGATTGCGACCGAGCAGAGCAAGGTTGTGTTCAACGTGCTGAAGAGCGCGACCAAGCCCGAGATCAAGGCCGCCGTTGAGGCGCTGTTCAAGGTCAAGGTCACCGGCGTCAACACCTTGATCCGTAAGGGCAAGGTGAAGCGCTTCCGCGGCATCGTCGGCAAGCAGAGCGACCTCAAGAAGGCAATCGTGACGCTGGCGGAAGGCCAGTCGATCGACGTCTCGACCGGTCTCTAGAGCAGAAGAATAGGCTGAAGCCATGGCTCTCAAGCATTACAAGCCGACCACGCCGGGACAGCGCCAGCTGGTGCTCGTCGACCGCTCGGAGCTCTATGCCGGCAAGCCGGTCAAGGGCCTGACCGTTGGTCTTCGCCAGAGCGGCGGTCGCAACAATCTCGGTCGCGTCACGGCCTATGGTCGTGGCGGCGGTCACAAGCGCACCTATCGCTTGGTCGACTTCAAGCGCCGCAAGCGCGACATGACGGCCGTCGTGGAGCGGATCGAATACGATCCGAACCGCACCGCGTTCATCGCTCTCATCAAGTATGAGGACGGCGAGCTCAGCTACATCCTGGCGCCGCAGCGCCTCGCTATCGGCGACCAGGTGGTCTCGGCAGCGCAGGCCGACGTGAAGCCCGGCAACTGCATGCCGCTCGGCGCCATGCCGGTCGGAACGATCGTGCACAATGTCGAGATGAAGCCCGGCAAGGGCGGTCAGATCGCTCGTTCGGCTGGTGCTTATGCGCAGTATGTCGGCCGCGATGGCGGCATGGCGATCCTGCGTCTGAATTCGGGCGAGCAGCGGCTGGTCAGCCAGGCCTGCGTCGCTACGGTCGGTGCGGTTTCCAATCCGGACCATGCCAACATCTCGCTGGGCAAGGCGGGGCGCAATCGTTGGCTCGGTAAGCGTCCGAGCGTGCGTGGCGTGGCCATGAACCCGGTCGACCATCCGCATGGCGGCGGCGAGGGTCGTACCTCCGGCGGCCGGCACCCGGTTACACCGTGGGGCAAGCCGACCAAGGGCAAGAAGACCCGTAATAACAAGTCGACCGACAAGTTCATCGCGCGCAGCCGTCATCTGCGCAAGGGCAAGTAAGAGAGGCTCTCGTGGCTCGTTCAATCTGGAAAGGCCCGTTCGTTGACGGGTATCTCCTGCGCAAGGCCGAGAAGAGCCGTTCTTCGGGCCGCAGTGAGGTGGTTAAGATCTGGAGCCGTCGCTCCACGATCCTGCCGCAGTTTGTGGGATTGACCTTCGGCGTTTACAACGGCCAGAAGCATATTCCGGTCATCGTCAACGAGGACATGGTTGGTCACAAGTTCGGCGAGTTCTCGCCGACGCGTACCTACTACGGTCACACGGCCGACAAGAAGGCGAAGAGGAAGTAAGATGGGCAAGCCGAAGCGCGAACGCGCGCTGAAGGACACCGAGGCGCGCGCGATCACGCGCATGATCCGTGTCTCTCCGCGCAAGCTCAATCTGGTCGCGGCTCTGATCCGCGGCAAGAAGGCCAGCGCCGCGCTTGCGGACCTGACCTTCTCCGAGAAGCGCATCGCTCGCGACGTCAAGAAGACGCTCGAGTCGGCGATCGCCAATGCCGAGAACAATCATGACCTCGACGTCGACGCGCTTGTCGTCGCCGAGGCCTTCGTGGGCAAGGCCCTGGTCATGAAGCGCTGGTCGCCGCGTGCCCGTGGCCGCGTCGGTCGCATCGAGAAGCCGTTTTCGCATCTGACGATTGTCGTGCGTGAAGCTGGGGAGGCCGCTTGATGGGCCAGAAAGTCAATCCGATCGGTCTGCGCCTCGGTATCAACCGGACCTGGGACAGCCGCTGGTTCGCCAACAAGGGCGAATACGGCAAGCTGCTCCATGAGGACCAGAAGATCCGTGAAGTCCTGATGAAGGACCTCAAGCAGGCTGCGGTTTCGAAGATCGTGATCGAGCGCCCGCACAAGAAGTGCCGGGTGACGATCCACTCGGCGCGCCCCGGCATCGTTATCGGCAAGAAGGGCGCCGATATCGAGAAGCTGCGCAAGACTGTTGCGAAGCTGACCGACAGCGAGGTTCACATCAACATCGTTGAAGTCCGCAAGCCGGAAATCGACGCGAACCTGGTTGCCGCTTCGATCGCCCAGCAGTTGGAGCGCCGCGTTGCGTTCCGCCGCGCGATGAAGCGTTCGGTTCAGTCGGCCATGCGTCTCGGCGCAGAGGGTATCCGTATCAACGCTTCGGGTCGCCTCGGCGGCGCGGAAATCGCTCGTCTCGAGTGGTATCGCGAGGGTCGGGTTCCGCTGCATACGCTGCGCGCTGACATTGATTACGGCACCGCGACGGCGCACACGGCCTATGGCACGTGCGGCATCAAGGTCTGGATCTTCAAGGGTGAAATCCTTGAGCATGACCCGATGGCGTCCGAGCGTCGCCAGACGGAAGGCAACGAGCAGGGCTCGGGCAGCGGTCGTCGTCGCGATAACGCGGCCTGACAGAAACCGCACCTGAAGCC
This sequence comes from Kaistia sp., assembly GCA_965229085.1. Lineage (GTDB taxonomy): Bacteria > Pseudomonadota > Alphaproteobacteria > Rhizobiales > Kaistiaceae > Kaistia. Next base: position 53,904 of record OZ245859.1, read on the forward strand.
GAGAGAGAACGAAAATGCTGCAACCGAAGCGCACCAAGTTCCGCAAGCAGTTCAAGGGCAGGATCCACGGCGTCGCCAAGGGCGGCACCGACCTGAACTTCGGCGGTTTCGGGCTGAAGGCAATGGAGCCGGACCGTGTCACGGCCCGGCAGATCGAGGCGGCTCGCCGCGCGATCACGCGTGCTATGAAGCGCGCTGGCCGAGTTTGGATTCGTGTGTTCCCGGATGTTCCGGTCACGTCCAAGCCGACCGAAGTCCGTATGGGCAAGGGCAAGGGCGCACCGGAATACTGGGCGTCGCGGGTCAAGCCTGGGCGGATTATGTTCGAGGTGGACGGCGTCGACGAGGAGACCGCGCGCGAAGCGCTGCGTCTCGGCGCGGCGAAGCTGCCGATCAAGACGCGCTTCGTACAGCGCATCGCCGATTGAGCGGCGAACGGACGAGGATAGGGCCATGAAGGCGAAAGACGTTCGGCTGCAGACCGCCGATCAGCTCGATACCGAGCTGTCGAACCTGAAGAAGGAGCAGTTCAACCTGCGCTTTCAGCGGGCAACCGGGCAGCTCGAGAATACGGCGCGTGTCCGGCAGGTTCGCCGCGACATCGCGAGGATCAAGACCATCGCCGCGCAGAAGCGCGGCGCAGATCAGAGCTGAGGAGGCGAAAGTGCCAAAACGCGTTCTGCAGGGCAACGTCGTCAGCGACACGAATGACAAGACTGTCGTCGTGCTGGTCGAGCGCCGCTTCACGCATCCCGTGCTGAAGAAGACGGTGCGTCGGTCGAAGAAGTACCAGGCCCACGACGAGGCCAATACCTACAAGGTCGGCGACACGGTCTTCATCGAAGAATCGAAGCCGATCTCGAAGAACAAGCGTTGGGTCGTGCTCGGCACCGAATTGTCGGACGGCAAGTAGCGCACGGAAGAGGTTTGTTGCCGCTCTCACCTTGAGGTGAGGGCAGTGACCAGAAAAGTAGGCAGCCAGTCATGATTCAGATGCAGACTAACCTCGACGTGGCGGATAATTCCGGCGCTCGTCGTGTGATGTGCATCAAGGTTCTCGGCGGTTCCAAGCGGAAATACGCCTCGGTCGGCGACATCATTGTCGTGTCGATCAAGGAGGCGATCCCGCGGGGTCGCGTGAAGAAGGGCGACGTCATGAAGGCGGTTGTCGTCCGTACCGCGAAGGACATTCGTCGTCCCGACGGCAGCGTCATCCGCTTCGACAAGAACGCGGCTGTGCTGATCAACAATCAGAAGGAGCCGATCGGGACCCGTATCTTCGGGCCGGTTCCGCGCGAGCTTCGCGCGAAGAACCACATGAAGATCATCTCGCTCGCGCCAGAGGTGCTTTGATGGCTGCCAAGATCAAGAAAGGCGACAAGGTCGTCGTCCTGACCGGCAAGGACAAGGGCAAGTCGGGCGAAGTCCTGACCGTGTTCCCGACCGAGGAGCGCGCCATCGTGCGCGGCATCAACGTCGCGCGCCGGCACCAGAAGCAGACGGCGAGCGAGCAGGGCGGTATCGTCTCCAAGGAGATGCCGATTCACCTGTCCAATATCGCTGTGGCTGACCCGACGGACGGCAAGCCGACCCGCGTGGGTTTCCAGGTATCCGAAGACGGGCGCAAGCAACGCGTCGCAAAACGTTCGGGAGAAGTGATCGATGGCTGAGGCAGCTTACGAGCCGCGGCTCAAGAGGTTCTACGAGGACGAGGTTCGCTCGAAGCTTGTTGCCGAGTTCGGCTACAAGAATCCGATGCAGGTTCCCCGTCTTGAGAAGATCGTGCTCAATATGGGCATCGGCGAAGCGGTGAACGACTCCAAGAAGGTCGGGACGGCGCTTGGCGATCTCGCCCAGATTGCTGGTCAGAAGCCGGCTGTCACCAAGGCGCGCAAGTCGATCGCCACCTTCAAGGTGCGCGAAGAAATGCCGATCGGTGGCAAGGTGACGCTGCGCAAGGCGCGGATGTACGAGTTCCTCGATCGTCTGGTCACGATTGCGCTGCCGCGCGTTCGTGACTTCCGGGGCCTCAATCCGAAGAGCTTCGACGGCCGTGGCAACTTCGCCATGGGCATCAAGGAGCACATCATTTTCCCGGAGATCAACTACGACAAGGTCGACCAGGTCTGGGGTATGGACGTTATCGTCTGCACCACGGCCGCGACGGACGATGAAGCGCGCGCTCTGCTGAAGGCGCTCAACTTCCCGTTCCGCCAGTAAGTCGCCGGGAAAGGATAGGACCAGATGGCTAAGAAGAGCTCCATCGAGAAGAACAACCGGCGTCGCGACCTGGCCAAGCAGTTTGCGGGTCGTCGCAGCCGCCTGAAGGCGATCGCCAATGACGAGAGCCTGCCGTTGGAGGAGCGCTTCCAGGCGCGCCTCAAGCTGGCAGAGCTGCCGCGCAACTCCTCGCCCACGCGCATCCGTAATCGGTGCGAAGTGACGGGACGTCCGCGCGGTGTCTATCGCAAGCTGAAGATGTCGCGTATCGCATTGCGCGAACTCGGGTCGCTGGGTCTTATCCCGGGCCTCGTCAAGTCGAGCTGGTAGGGAGCACGGTCCGATGACAATGACCGATCCTTTGGGTGATATGCTCACCCGTATTCGGAACGCGCAGATGCGCCGGCAGTCGAAGGTTTCGACGCCGTCCTCCAAGCTGCGCGAGAACGTTCTCGAAGTCTTGCAGCAGGAAGGCTATATCCGGGGCTTCGCGGCCGTGGATCATGGTGACGGCAAGGCGGAGCTCGAGATCGAGCTGAAGTATTTCGACGGCGAGCCGGTGATCCGCACAATCGAGCGTGTCTCGAAGCCGGGACGCCGCGTTTATGCCTCCGTGAAGAGCATCCCGCGCGTCAAGAATGGCCTCGGTGTCTCTATCCTGTCGACGCCGAAGGGCGTGATGTCGGATTCAGATGCCCGTGAACAGAATGTTGGCGGAGAAGTTCTCTGCCAGGTGTTCTGATCTGGCCTTGGCGCAACACGAACCGGACGGATTGGTCTGATGTCTCGTATTGGTAAAAAGCCGGTGGCGGTGCCCAAGGGCGTGACGACCACCATCAACGGCCAGACGGTCTCCGTGAAGGGGCCGAAGGGGGAACTCTCCTTCGACTTCACGGATCACGTTACGGTCGAAATGACGGAAGACGGCATTCAGGTCTCGCCGCGTGACGCGTCCAACTCGGCTCGCGCCGCTTGGGGCATGTCGCGGACGATGATCGCCAACCTGATGAAGGGTGTGACCGACGGGTTCTCCAAGAAGCTGGAGATCAACGGCGTCGGTTATCGCGCTGCTGTTCAGGGTACAAACCTGCAGTTGGCGCTTGGCTACAGCCACGACGTCATTTATGCGATCCCGGCGGGGATCACGATTCAGTGCGCCAAGCCGACCGAGATTCTTGTCTCGGGTACGGATCGGCAGCGGGTCGGTCAGGTTGCCGCCGAGATCCGTGATTTCCGCGGTCCCGAGCCTTACAAGGGCAAGGGCGTGAAATATGCGACCGAAACGATCTTCCGCAAGGAAGGCAAGAAGAAGTAACGGAGCCCGTCATGGCCAACACTCTAAAGGACCGGCGCGCAGCGCGTGTCCGCCGTGCGCTCCGCAAGGTGGCGTCGGGGCGTCCTCGCCTCAGCGTCTACCGCTCGTCGGAGCATATCTACGCCCAGGTGATCGACGACGCCGAGGGCCGCACGCTCGCGGCTGCCTCGACGCTGGAGAAGGATCTGCGCGCCAGCCTCAAGACCGGTGCCGACAAGGCAGCGGCCGAGGCCGTCGGCAAGCTCGTTGCTGAGCGGGCCAAGGCGGCTGGCGTCACGGCGGTCGTGTTCGATCGCGGCTCTTATCTTTTCCACGGCCGCGTCAAGGCGCTGGCCGACGGGGCACGCGAAGGCGGCCTCGATTTCTGATGCGCCTTTGAGGCGCATCTAACGGAACAACAGGACGATTGGGATTTCGATGGCCAGAGAGCAGCGGGAAGAGCGCGACAGCGAATTCGTCGACAAGCTCGTTCACATCAATCGCGTCGCGAAGGTGGTGAAGGGCGGCCGGCGGTTCGGCTTTGCGGCCCTTGTCGTCGTCGGCGACCAGAAGGGCCGGGTCGGTTTCGGCCATGGCAAGGCGCGCGAAGTGCCGGAAGCGATCCGCAAGGCGACCGAAGCTGCGAAGCGTGCGCTGGTGCGCGTGCCGCTGCGTGACGGCCGCACCCTGCATCATGACGTGTTCGGCCGCCACGGCGCCGGTCGCGTCTTCCTGCGCGCTGCACCTCCCGGCACCGGTATCATCGCCGGCGGCCCGATGCGCGCAGTGTTCGAGACGCTCGGCGTCCAGGACGTTGTTGCCAAGTCGATGGGTTCGTCGAACCCGTACAACATGGTGCGTGCCACCTTTGCCGCTCTGGCGGCCGAAGACAGCCCGCGCAGCGTCGCATCGCGTCGCGGCATCAAGGTTTCGGTGCTTCAGTCCCGCCGCGGCGGCGACGTCGAAGCGTCTGCCGAAGCCTGATCGCCGACACCAAGCGAGGAATTGACCGATGGCCAACAAGACCGAAGGCACGGCTGCAAAGACGGTGATCGTTGAGCAGACTGGTAGCCCCATTCGCCGGCCGGCCGAACAGCGCGCGACGCTGATCGGCCTCGGCCTCAACCGGATCCGTCGCCGTTCGACGCTGCAGGACACCCCTGCGGTTCGCGGCATGATCGCCAAGGTGGCTCACCTCGTCCGCGTCGTGGACGAGACCTGAGTCATAGAAGGACCAGTCCGATGAAGCTCAACGAGATCAACGACAACCCGGGCGCCCATAAGTCGCGCATTCGCGTCGGCCGCGGTATCGGCTCCGGCAAGGGCAAGACGGGCGGCCGTGGCGTCAAGGGTCAGAAGTCGCGTACCGGCGTCGCCATCAAGGGCTTTGAGGGCGGCCAGATGCCGCTGCATCGGCGCCTGCCGAAGCGCGGCTTCAACAACATCTTCGCGCTCGACTTCAACGAGGTCGGCCTTGGCCGGATCCAGACCGCGATCGACGCGGGCAAGCTGGACGCGTCGAAGGTGGTCACCGCCGAGGCGCTGAAGGAAGCCGGCGTCATCCGTCGCGTCAAGGATGGCGTGCGCCTCCTGGGCAATGGCGTGCTGACGTCAGTGGTCACCTTCGAGGTTGCCGGTGCGTCGAAGCCGGCGCTCGAGGCGATCGAGAAGGTTGGCGGCTCCGTCAAGGTGCCGGCTGCGAAGACCGAAGACGCCGCCGCGGCGTCCTGAGGCATATCGCACCTATCGTCGGAACGCCGCTTGATGCGGCGTTCCCGAAAGCCCAGTTTATGTCCCACGATGGACATAGGAGCCCGCTTTGCGGGCCCGATCGGAGCGGCGAATGGCATCTGCGGCTGAACAACTTGCGGCCAACCTGAATTTTGGCGCGTTCGCCAAGGCGGATGCTCTCAAGAAGCGCATCTGGTTCACCCTCGGTGCGCTGATCGTCTATCGCCTCGGGACCTATATCCCGCTGCCCGGGATCAATCCCGAGGCCCTGGCGAGCGCTTTCAATAATCAGCAGTCAGGCATTCTGGGCCTTTTCAACATGTTCTCCGGCGGAGCCGTCGGACGCATGGCGATCTTTGCGCTCGGGATCATGCCGTATATTTCGGCGTCGATCATCATCCAGCTGATGACGTCGATCGTTCCCTCGCTCGATGCCTTGAAGAAGGAAGGCGAGGCTGGACGCAAGATCATCAATCAGTACACCCGCTACGGCACGGTTCTGCTGGCGTTGGTGCAGGCCTACGGCATTTCGGCCGGCCTCGAAGGCGGAACGAATATCGTCATCGATCCGGGCATGTTCTTCCGCATCACCACCGTGGTGACGCTGACGGGCGGTACGATGTTCCTGATGTGGCTCGGTGAGCAGATCACCTCGCGCGGCATCGGCAATGGTATCTCGCTGATCATCTTCGCCGGCATCGTCGCCAACCTGCCGCATGCGCTTGCTGGAATGCTTGATCTGTCGCGGCAAGGGGCCCTGCCGGTCTGGGTCATCTTCGTGGTGGCCGTCGTTGCCGTCGCGGCAATCATCTTCATCGTGTTCATGGAGCGTGCGCAGCGCAGGCTCATCATCCAGTATCCGAAGCGCCAGGTCGGCAACCGGATGTTCCAGGGCGAATCCTCGCACCTGCCGCTGAAGCTGAATACGTCGGGCGTTATTCCGCCGATCTTCGCCTCGTCCTTGCTTCTGCTGCCGGCGACGGTCGCGAATTTCACCAAGGGACAGGGCCCCGGCTGGTTCAATGGCGTCGTGGCGCTGCTCGGCCATGGCACGATCCTTTATATGGCGCTCTATGCCGCCATGATCGTGTTCTTCTCGTTCTTCTATACCGCGATCGTGTTCAATCCTTCGGATACGGCCGACAATCTCAAGAAGCATGGCGGCTTCATTCCGGGCATCCGTCCGGGCCAGCGCACGGCCGAATATATCGACTATGTGCTGACGCGAATCACCGTCCTCGGCGCCGCCTATCTGGTCGTCGTCTGCCTCCTGCCTGAATTCCTCATCTCGGCCACGCATGTTCCCTTCTATTTCGGCGGTACGTCGCTGCTCATCGTCGTCAATGTGACGATGGACACCGTGTCGCAGGTTCAGGGACACCTTCTTGCGCATCAATATGAGGGACTCGTCAAGAAGTCGAAGCTGAAGGGGAAGAGGCGATGAGACTGATACTGCTCGGACCACCGGGGGCTGGTAAGGGCACGCAGTCTGCTCGTCTCGTCAAGCAATACGGAATCCCGCAGCTCTCGACCGGTGACATGCTGCGTGCGGCGGTTGCCGCGGGTACGCCGATCGGTGTGCGGGCCAAGGCTATCATGGATGCCGGCAATCTCGTCTCGGATGATGTCGTGATCGGCATCGTTGAAGAGCGGATCGAGCAGCCGGATGCCCGCAAGGGCTTCATTCTGGATGGCTTTCCGCGCACGATTGCCCAGGCTGACGCGCTCGAGGCCATGCTGGCCGGCAAGGGCCTGAAGCTTGATCTTGTTGTCGAGCTCAAGGTCGACCACAGCAAGCTGATCGAACGGATCGTCAAGCGCGCTGAGGAGACGAAGGCGCGGGGCGAGCCGGTCCGTAAGGACGACGATCCCGAGGTGTTCAAGACGCGGCTCGAAGCCTATCGGCGCGATACGGCGGCTATCTCTCCTTATTACAAGGAAGCGGGCCGGCTGATCGAGATCGACGGCATGCGATCCATCGACGAAGTCTGGGGCGACATTCAAAATGCTGTTGCCCATCTTGACGAAGTGACCGCGAGCCGATAAGGGTCGCGCCTCTTAACTGATCGGGTGGCGTTCGGCCCTGTTCGCAGGGACGGCGACACTCGTTTGTAGTGCTTTTTCGTTCGCATGGGCCGGCCTCCACCGGACGCGGACATAACCGCTGCCTTCCCAGGGAGGCGGCCGACATGGAGACGGCAATGGCCCGTATCGCAGGCGTTAATATCCCGACGAACAAGCGCGTCGTCATCGCGCTTCAGTATATCCACGGCATCGGCGCGAAGCATGCGCAGGACATCGTGACGAAGGTCAATATTGACCCGTCGCGCCGCGTCAACGAGCTGTCCGACGCCGAAGTGCTTCAGATCCGCGAAGCGATCGATCGCGACTACGTCGTCGAGGGTGACCTCCGCCGTGAAGTCGCGATGAACATCAAGCGTCTGATGGACCTTGGCTGCTATCGCGGCCTGCGTCATCGTCGTGGCCTGCCGGTTCGCGGCCAGCGCACGCATACCAATGCGCGCACCCGCAAGGGGCCGGCCAAGCCGATCGCCGGCAAGAAGAAGTAAGATACGAGTTTGGGGCGCTAGGCCCCCGGTGGAGCCGCCGGCATTACGGCGGTGTCGAGATCGAACCTAAGGATAGAGAATGGCTAAGGACACGACGCGCATTCGCCGCCGCGAGCGCAAGAACATTTCCTCCGGCGTCGCGCATGTGAATTCGACGTTCAACAATACGATGATCACCATCACCGACGCGCAGGGCAACACGATCTCGTGGTCGTCCGCCGGCATGATGGGTTTCAAGGGCTCGCGCAAGTCGACCCCGTATGCCGCTCAGATGGCAGCCGAGGACGCGAGCAAGAAGGCCGCCGAGCACGGCATGAAGACGCTTGAGGTTGAGGTTTCGGGTCCGGGTTCGGGCCGCGAGTCGGCGCTCCGCGCGCTGCAGGCCGCCGGCTTCACGATCACTTCCATCCGCGACGTCACGCCGATCGCTCATAACGGCTGCCGTCCGCGCAAGCGTCGTCGCGTCTGACGATCCGGGCCGGCGCCTTTCGGGCGCCGGCATTCGCGCATCGGCATTCCGCCCGTCGGTGTTTCCGGGGCGTCGCGCCACCGGGTTCGAACGGTGGCGTTTGAGATCGAAAGGATACGTCGTGATCCATAAGAACTGGCAAGAACTGATCAAGCCGAACAAGCTCGAGGTCGCGCCTGGCTCCGATCCGAAGCGGCTCGCAACCGTCGTGGCTGAGCCTCTGGAGCGGGGCTTCGGCCTGACGCTCGGCAACGCTCTTCGCCGTGTGCTGCTGTCGTCGCTGCAGGGTGCTGCTGTGACCGCGGTGCAGATCGACGGTGTGCTGCATGAATTCTCGTCGATTGCCGGCGTGCGTGAGGATGTGACCGACATCATCCTCAACATCAAGGAAATCGCGATCAAGATGCAGGGCGACGGCCCGAAGCGCATGATCGTGCGCAAGCAGGGCCCGGGCGTCGTCACGGCTGGCGACATCCAGACGGTCGGCGATATCGAAGTGCTGAACCCCGAGCTGGTGCTGTGCACCCTCGATGACGGCGCCGAGATCCGCATGGAATTCACGGTCAATACCGGCAAGGGTTATGTGCCGGCTGACCGCAACCGGCCTGAGGACGCGCCGATCGGGCTCATTCCCGTCGACAGCATCTATTCGCCGGTCAAGAAGGTGTCGTACCGCGTCGAGAATACCCGCGAGGGCCAGGTTCTCGATTATGACAAGCTGACGCTGACTGTCGAGACCGACGGTTCGCTGCGTCCGGACGACGCCGTGGCCTATGCCGCGCGCATCATCCAGGACCAGCTGTCGATCTTCGTCAATTTCGAGGAGCCGCAGAAGGAAACGACGACGGAAAGCATTCCGGAACTCGCTTTCAACCCGGCGCTGCTCAAGAAGGTCGACGAGCTCGAGCTTTCGGTGCGTTCGGCCAACTGCCTCAAGAACGACAACATCGTCTATATCGGCGACCTCATCCAGAAGACCGAAGCCGAGATGCTCCGGACTCCGAATTTTGGTCGCAAGTCGCTGAACGAGATCAAGGAAGTTCTCGCCCAGATGGGTCTCCATCTCGGCATGGAGGTCACCAACTGGCCGCCGGAGAACATCGAAGAACTCGCCAAGCGCTACGAAGACCATTACTGAGATCCCGACCCACGGCGTGAGCCGCCGGTAGAAACACTGAGGAGAGAGCCATGCGCCACGGTAATTCCGGCCGCAAGTTCAGCCGCACCGCCAGCCATCGTAAGGCGATGTTCGCCAATATGGCCGTGGCGCTGATCACCCACGAGCAGATCACGACCACCCTGCCGAAGGCGAAGGACCTGCGTCCGATCGTCGAGAAGCTGATCACCCTCGGCAAGCGCGGCGATCTGCACGCGCGCCGCCAGGCGATTGCACAGCTGCGCGATGTCGCTGCTGCCGCCAAGCTGTTCGACACGCTCGGTCCGCGCTATCAGGAGCGTCAGGGTGGCTACACCCGCGTTCTCAAGGCGGGCTTCCGCCATGGCGATAATGCGCCGGTCGCGGTGATCGAGTTCGTCGAGCGCGATGTCAGCGCCAAGGGCGCTTCGGATCACGCCCGCACCGCGGCCGAAGAGGCCGAAGGCGAGAGCGTCGCAGCCTGATAGGCTGCGCCTCAGCGCAAACGAGACGGGCGGCCGCGAGGTCGCCCTTTTTGTTTTTGCGGACTTGACGAGGGTAGCGAATTGGCAGCCGAACGGCGGTGTGCGCGTCGCTGAGGACACGGCGCAGCGCGTGAGCGCGACGGAGTGAAGTTCAGTTCCCGAAGCGCAGGGGCGCCGGGAAGGCGAGGATCTCGCTGGTATAGTTTTCGGCGACGAGGCTGAAGGGCTGGCCGTCGGCGCGCTTCAGGATCGCGCGGTGGGCGATGAGGAAGCGCGGCATTGCGAGCGATCCCGGCGCCGGGGCGGCCGGTGGCGCGTTCATCTCCCAATTGTCGGGAAGCGGTCGCCAGATGAGGTCCGCAGAGAGCGTCGTTCGGGTGAAGCCGAGCGGCTTCACGACACGGCCGAATGAGGTATCCGTTGTCTCGAGCGCGGTGTTCATCGCGTCGGTGAGCTGCGCCGGCCGATACCAGTTGTCGGCCTCGGAGAGAGTTCGGGTGCCGCAGACGAGGCGAACCCGGCGGTAGACGATCCGTTCATCGGCTGAGGCGCCAAGCTGCCTGCGGATATCCGCGTCGGCGGGCTTGTCGACGCCCCTGACCCGCTCTGCGACGATCTTCGTCCCCTGCGGCGCCAGCGAATGATCGGCGCACCAGCGATCGAGCGTCAGTGTGGCCGACGGCGTGGAGAGCAGAGCTGCGTTCAGGGTTTCGACGAGGGCGAGGGCCGCCAGTCGGGTCTCGGTCGTATCAGGCCATTCGGGCTGGGCGCCATCGAGCGCATCTGCGGGACCGGCGAGAAGAGCAGCGAATGCGATCGCGCCAGTTGCGATCCAGAAAGGTCGGAGCAGGGTGCCGATGCTGCGCATTAGCCGAGCTTCTCAAGGGCCGTGAATCGGAAGAGGAAGCTCGGTTCGGACATCGACTGGTCCAGCGAGAGGCGGCTGGAGCGGTAGCAGTCCGGCTCGTCCGAGAAGAAGTTTCCGGAGAAGCGGATCGTATCGCCGATGGCGAGCTTGCCGACCGCAGCGGCCAGCGGCGTTCCGGCGAGGATCAGCGTCTTGTCGTCAATGTCCGACATGGCGTTGTTCCAGGTCTTCACGAGTGTGCCGTCAGGCAGCTGGATCGCGATGATCGTGCGGCCGCCGGGGTCGCGATCGATCTCCTTGAGGGCGCCGACCCAGCCCTGGACATCCGGCTTCTTGACGGCGGCGCAGATGCCGGCGGCTCTGGTCGATTGCAGCGAGACGCGGTCGTCATCGCCCGCTTTGTCATAGGCCGTGCGGGCGTCGCTCACCGCCTTGGTGAAACCGGCCTCATCCTTCGGCTGCTGCGGTGCAAGGGCGGCGAGCTTCTGGGCCTCGGTTGGGGCCGCCGGTGCGGCGGGGGCAGGTGCCGGCTGGGGAGCTGTTGCGGCGGCTGCCTGCGGCGGCTGCGCTCCAGCGGGTTCGGAGAGCGGGTCGGTCTCGGTGCCGACGACAGTGGTCGTTGTCACGGACAGCGGCTCGGGCAGCTTGGCGGGTGCCAGCTGCGATTCGTCCTTGGACGCGGCGACCGACTTCGGCAAGGCTGGAGATGGAACGGCCGGCGGCTGAGGCTTCGATACGGCAACCGGTTCAGGCGTCGGCGTCGGCGCGATGGGCTCGGGCTCTGCCGCCACAGGTAGCGGCACGGGCAGGGCAGCAATGGCGATGGCGGGCAGGCGCGGCTTCAGGATGACGCCGCCGGCGCCAGCGATGAGCACGACAAGGCCGAGCGAGGCCAGCATGCTGTTCGCCAGCCGCGGACCGCGCAGGATGAGTGACATGACGCCCGCGAGCAGGACGAGCAGGCCGGCGATGAACAGCAGAACCCAGAGCATCGGTTTCCTTCTCGCCCCCCAGCTATTATCCAGATGAGGGGCGCGGCGCCAAGCCCTCGAATCGGACAAGACGCCATGCTCCACCGGCAAAGGGGCTGCGCCAAGGCGGGCAGGGGTCTCGCCGCCCTTGGAGTTCGCGTTGGTCACGCCGTTTGGCATGGCCATGGGCTCGCCTCAATTGATGGCGAATCGTCGGAATCTCATACCGACACGGGAGATGACGCATGCGGTCACGCGTGATTTTGGCTTTGGCAGTCGCCGGCTTCCTCCTGCCGGGAGGCGCCAGGGCAGCCGAGACGGCTGTGCCGCCCTCGGATGCGGCGCTGCGCTATTCCTTTGCGCCGCTGGTGAAGCGCGTTTCACCGGCCGTCGTCAATGTCTATGCCTCGCGCGTCGTGCAGCAGCGGGTTTCGCCCTTCATGGAAGACCCGTTCTTTCGCCGCTTCTTCGGCGGCGATAGCGGCGGCGTCCCGCGCACGCGCGTCCAGCAATCGCTCGGCTCGGGCGTCATCATTGATGCGAGCGGCATCGTCGTGACGAATTATCACGTCATCGCCAATGCCGACGAGGTGAAGGTGGCGCTCGCCGACAAGCGCGAACTCGCTGCCGACATCGTGCTCAAGGATGAGCGCATGGACCTTGCCGTCCTGCGCCTGAAGGGCGCTAGCGGGCCGTTTCCCTTTGTCGAATTTGCCGATAGCGATGCGCTTTCCGTCGGCGATCTCGTGCTCGCCGTCGGCGATCCGTTCGGCGTCGGCCAGACGGTCACGAGCGGCATCGTCTCGGCGCTCGCCCGCACGCAGGTCGGCGCCACGGACTACCAGTTCTATATCCAGACCGATGCGGCGATTAACCCAGGCAATTCCGGCGGCGCGCTGGTCGATATGACCGGACGCCTCGTCGGCATCAACACGGCGATCTATTCGCGCTCCGGCGGCTCGATCGGCATCGGCTTCGCTATCCCCTCCAATATGGTGCGCGTCATCACCAAGGCGGCGCTGTCGGATGGCAAGGTTCATCTGCCGTGGATCGGTGCGGAGCTGCAGCAGGTGACGCCCGACCTTGCGGAAGGGCTCGGGCTCGACCGGGCGCATGGCGCGCTGGTCGCTGGCGTCGCCGAAGGCAGCCCGGCGGAAAAGGCGGGGCTCGTCGCTGGCGATCTCGTCGTGACGGCCGATGGGATCGATATCGACGATCCGAACGGGCTCAACTACCGCCTCGTCACGAAGGGCGTCGGCGCTTCGATGCAGCTCGGCCTGCTGCGCGGCGGCAAGCCGGCGGCTGCGACGATCACTTTGGCGGAGGCGCCTGAAATGCCGCCGCGTGATGAGCGGACCGTCAGCGCCGAATCGCCGTTTCAGGGGGCGACCGTGGTCAATCTCTCGCCGGCCGTCATTGCCGATACCGGCTATAAGGGCCGGCGCAGCAAGGGCGTCCTGATCGAGAAGGTCGCCGATGGATCCATCGCGGCCAATGTCGGCTTCCAGGCTGGCGATGTTATTGTCGAGGTCAACGGCACCGCTGTTGACGCGACACGGACGCTCGCCGCGCTCGCCGGCCGGCAGGCCGATGTCTGGCGGCTGACAATCGAGCGTGATGGGCGGCTGATCCGCTCGACCATCGGAGGATGAGGTGAGTAATCTTTTCGAGGCGGCAGGCATGGAACGGGCGGCGCCGCGGCCGCTCGCCGATCGCCTGCGCCCCGAAAAGCTCGCCGATGTCGTCGGCCAGGACCATCTCGTGGGGCCGACCGGCGCGCTGACGCGCATGCTGCATTCCGGCTCGCTCGGCTCGATGATCTTCTGGGGCCCGCCCGGCACCGGCAAGACGACGGTGGCGCGGCTGCTGGCCGGCGAGACGGATCTGCATTTCGAGCAGGTGTCGGCTGTGTTCTCCGGCGTCGCCGATCTCAAAAAGGTGTTCGAGCAGGCGCGGGCACGGCGACAGATCGGCAAGGGCACGCTGCTCTTCGTCGACGAGATCCATCGCTTCAACCGCGCCCAGCAGGATAGCTTCCTCCCCGTCATGGAGGATGGCACCGTCACGCTGGTTGGCGCCACGACCGAAAACCCGTCCTTCGAGCTCAACGCGGCGCTGTTGTCACGCGCACGCGTGCTGGTTTTCCATTCGCACGGCCCAGAGTCGATCGCTCAATTGCTGGCGCGGGCGGAGGCGACCGAGCAGCGCCCGCTGCCGCTTGATGACGAGGCGCGCGAGGTTCTGATCCGCATGGCCGATGGCGATGGCCGCGCCTCGCTCACGCTGGCCGAGGAAGTCTGGCGCGCGGCGCTCCCCGGCGAGGTCTTCGATGCGGCGGGCCTGCAGGAGATCGTGCAGCGGCGGGCGCCGATCTATGACAAGGGCCAGGACGGGCACTACAACCTGATCTCGGCGCTGCATAAATCGGTGCGCGGCTCGGATCCGGATGCCGCGCTCTATTATCTGGCGCGCATGTTCGATGCCGGCGAAGACCCGCTCTATCTCGGTCGGCGGCTGGTCCGGATGGCGGTCGAGGATATCGGCCTCGCCGATCCGCAGGCGCTCGTCATCGCCAATGCGGCCAAGGACGCCTATGACTATCTCGGCAGCCCCGAGGGCGAACTCGCCTTCGCCCAGGCGGCCGTCTATCTCGCGACTGCGCCGAAATCGAACGCCGTCTACACCGCGTTCAAGGCCGCGACGCAGGCCGCCAAGCAGGGCGGCTCGCTGCTGCCGCCGAAGACCATCCTCAATGCGCCGACCAAGCTGATGAAGGATGAGGGTTACAACGCCGGCTATCGCTATGATCATGACGAGCCCGACGCCTTTTCCGGCCAGGAGTATTTCCCGGAAGCGCTCGGCCGCCAGAGCTTCTACGAGCCGGTGGAACGCGGCTTCGAGCGCGAGATCAGGAAGCGCATGGACTACTGGGCAAAGCTCCGGCGCGAGCGGGGCGGGTAGGGGCCTGCAGTCAACTATTACGTGCTACTCTGTCCGCAGTAGGATGGGGGCGGTGTCTGGCATGATCGATAATTTTGGACAAGTAGCTAAGGCATTGGCGCGCAATCCACTCGGAATCATAGCCCTATTCATCGTTATGGTCTATGGCTTTGCGGCACTGACATTGTCGTTCTCGGGAGAAATCGAGTCTTCTGAACGGATTATACTGGTGCTGTTTATGGTTATATTTCCTGTATTAGTTTTGTCCGTGTTTACTTGGCTCGTAGTTTTTCATAGCCCAAAGTTGTTTTCCCCCTCGGATTTTAGAGATGAAGGGAATTACGTCAAAATGATCTCTGCGGCTGTTTCACTCACCGCAGCACAAGCCAAGAGCCCATCTGGTCTAGAAATGAGCAACTTGAGTAGCATCGTTCGTTCGGTGGAGCGCGCAGGTGCGTCCTCTCAAGTGTCTAGTGACGTTTGGAAGCGAACTGTGCTTTGGGTGGATGATCGACCCGAGAATAACGTATATGAGCGCCGTGCGTTCGAGGCCTTCGGTTTCGAATTCAAGCTGTCTTTGAATACTACGGATGCCCTTTCTCAGCTGTCAATAAGTCGATTTGCAGCGATAATTTCTGATATGGGGAGGAAGGAAGGCCCCAGAGAGGGATACGTTCTCCTTGATGCATTGAGGGAGCGTGCTGATTCAACGCCGGTATTCTTCTACGCTGGCTCTGCGTCCAAAGCTCATCGAAATGAGACCGAGGAGCACGGCGGCCAAGGCTGTACAAACGACGCGAACGAGCTTTTCGAGATGGTCACAAGGGCCGTCATCCGCGGCGTTTAATATGGATAGGGGGTTACAGTGTTCCTCATCGGCCAATACGACTCGCCCTTCGTCCGCCGCGTCGGTATCGCGCTCAGGCTTTACGACATGCCGTTCGAGCATCGGCCGTGGTCGAGCTTTGGCGATGCCGAGAAGATCGCCGTCTACAATCCGCTGCGGCGCGTGCCGACGCTGGTGCTGGATAGCGGCGAGGTGCTGATCGAAAGCGCCGCGATCCTCGATTATCTCGACGAGGAAGCAGGACCCGAGCGGGCGCTCATTGCGCCTCATGGGCCGGAGCGGCGGCGCGCGCTCAAGATTGCGGCGCTCGGGACCGGGCTTGCCGATAAGGGCGTGATCCTCTTCTACGAGGGCGTGCTTCACAAGGAGAAGTCGGACGTCTGGGTTGCGCGCTGCAAGGCGCAGATCGGCTCCGTGCTCGACATGCTCGAAGCGGATCGCGCGGCGCGGCCGACGCCCTATTGGTTCGGCGATCGGATCGGCCATGCCGATATCGCGGTCGCCGTGGCGCTGCGCTTTATCCGCGACGTGCATCCGGATCTCCTCGGCGACCGGCCGGCGCTTTCAGCCCATGCCGCGCGTTGCGAGGCGCTGCCGGTCTTCATCGAGATTTCGCAGGTGTTCAGCCCGCCGGCCTGAGCCTCACGGCTCGAGGCGGCGGCGCCACCAGGTGGCGCTTGCGGCGATGACCGCGAGGCCGAAGAGCAGGCCGAAGCTCGTTTCGACGGCCCCCAGCATCGGGTGTCCATAGAAGTAGACGTCGGCGCTCTCGGCGCTGGCGATCGCTTCTGTTCGCCAATGCAGCATCGAGGCCGAGCTGGCGACGCCGAGGCTGACTCCGAGCATGCGGGCGAGGTTGATGAGGGCGCCGGCCTCGCTTGCGAAGGCCGGCGGCGCGGCGCCCATGGTGGCGCTGTTGTTGGGCGCCATGAAGAAGCCGAGGCCGGCACCGAAGATCGCGAGGGCGATCATGCCGATGATGCGCGAGGGGATCGGCTCGAGCGCGACGAGGGAGAGGATCAGCAGCGCTGCGGCGGTCAGCGTCATACCGAACAGGGCCAGCGTCGATGTTCCCCAGCGCTTGACCATGGCGCCGGCGAAGGGCGCGGCAATGCCGAGCGCAATCGGAATGGCGGAGAGGCGCAGTCCGGCGCGCTCAGGCGGCTCGTGCAAGCCGCGGATCGCTGCATAGGACATCAGATAGAACATGCCATAGAGCAGCGCATAGGAGAGCAGCACCGCGACGACGCCGAGCGTGAACGGCTTCGACGCGAAGATGCCGAGATCGATGAGCGGGGAGGCCGTGCTCTTCTCGCGCCAGATGAACAACGCGAGCAGCAGGACGCCGGCAATGCCGAAGCCGAGCGCCGGGGCTGAGGCAAGGCCCCATTCGGCGACATGGTTGAGCACCACGACGAGTGCGACCAGAGCCGGGCCGAGCAGCAGCGCGCCCTGCCAATCGAAGGGGCGCGGATCGCGCTCGGTATCATCAGGCAGGATGATCCAGCCGAGCAAAGCGGCGACGATGCCGACCGGCACGGTAACCCAGAAGATGGCCTGCCAGCCGAAGAAGCCGAGCAGCAATCCGCCGGCGATCGGGCCAAGGCTGACGCCGACGGCCTGGGCCGCGGAGAAATAGCCCATGGCGCGGGCGCGATGCTCCTTGCCGGCGGCGCGGCTCAGGATGACGATCGAATTGGCGCCGAGCACCGCGCCGCCGATGCCCTGCAGCACGCGGAAGAGGATGAGTTCGGTGAGATTGCCGGCGATGCCGCACAGCGCCGACGCGGTGATGAAGACCAGCAGCCCCGCCAGATAGAGCCGCTTGCGGCCGAAGATCTCGCAGAGCTTGCCGAAAATGGGCAGCGCCGCCGAAAAGGCGAGCACATAGGAAAGAGCCACCCAGCTTGCCAGAGTCTCGCTTGTTTTGAAGACGACGGCGAGATCGGGCAGGGCAAGCTGGACGACGCTGGCGTCGAACTGGCCCATGGTTGCGCCGAGGCAGGTCACGGCCACGATCGGCCAAGGGGATGGCGACGACGGGGAGGGCGCAGCGCGGCTGCCCTCGCCGGAGCCAGTCAGGTTTCGGCCCCTGTCGGTGCTGCCGTCCATGCGCCTGTCCCCTGATGGCCCGATTGTATGCAATTGCTAGCATGGGTCCGCGAAGGGGTGAACGCTGAATTCGCGCCCCCTTTCGCGGGCTCCATCGCGGCGTATAAGTTGGCGGCCGGGCGAGAGGGAATCTCGCCTCGAAGAATGCCGCCAGAGAGGAACCGCCGATGAAGACCCGTGCCGCCGTCGCCTGGGAGGCGAACAAGCCGCTGACCATCGAGACCATCGAGATCGACGGCCCTCGTCCCGGCGAGGTCCTGGTCGAGATCATGGCAACCGGCGTCTGCCATACCGACGCCTATACGCTTTCGGGCCTCGATTCGGAGGGCAAGTTCCCGGCGATCCTTGGCCATGAAGGGGCGGGCATCGTCCGCGAGATTGGCGCCGGCGTGACCTCGGTGAAGGTCGGCGATCATGTGATTCCGCTCTACACGCCCGAATGCCGCAACTGCAAAACCTGCCTGTCGCGGCGCTCCAATCTCTGCACGTCGATCCGCTCGACGCAGGGTCAGGGCCTGATGCCCGATTCGACGACGCGCTTCTCCTGCTCCGGCGAGCAGGTGTTCCACTATATGGGCACCTCGACCTTCTCGAATTTCACCGTCCTGCCCGAGATCGCCGTCGCCAAGGTCCGTGAAGACGCGCCCTTCGACAAGATCTGCTATATCGGCTGCGGCGTGACGACCGGCATCGGCGCGGTGGTCTACACCGCCAAAGTCTGGGCCGGCGCGAATGTCGTGGTGTTCGGCCTCGGTGGCATCGGCCTCAACGTGATCCAGGGCGCCCGCATGGTCGGCGCCGACAAGATCATCGGCGTCGATCTCAATCCGTCCAAGGTCGAGATGGCCAAGAAGTTCGGCATGACGCATTTCGTCAATCCGGACGAGGTCGGCCGCGACAAGGTCGTGCAGGCGATCATGGACCTGACCGGCGGCGGCGCCGACTTCTCGTTCGAATGCATCGGCAACATCCACACGATGCGCCAGGCGCTCGAATGCTGCCATCGCGGCTGGGGCGAATCCATCATCATCGGCGTCGCCCCCTCGGGCACCGAAATCTCAACGCGTCCGTTCCAACTCGTCACCGGCCGCGTCTGGCGCGGCTCGGCCTTCGGCGGCGCGCGCGGCCGCACCGATGTGCCGAAGATCGTCGATTGGTACATGGAGGGGAAGATCAATATCGACGATCTCATCACCCACACCATGCCGCTCGACGAGATCAACACCGCCTTCGACCTGATGCATGAGGGCAAGTCGATCCGCTCGGTCGTGCTGTACTGACGGCGATGCCGCTGCGGCTGCGTGCGGTCGAGATCGAAAATTACCGCTCGGTCCGCAAGCTCTATCTGCCGGTCGAGCGGCTGACGGTGCTGCTTGGTCGCAACGGCGTCGGCAAATCCAATCTCTATCGCGCGCTGGAACTGCTTCAGCGTGCTGCTGCGGGGACCATAACCCGTGCATTGGTGGAGGAGGGCGGCATCGAATCCGCCTTCTGGGCCGGCAAGCGGCGCGAGGGCGATCTCAATCGGATCCGGCTGCGCGCCATCTTCGACGAACTCGACTACCAGATCGAGATCGGCACGCCGGCGCCGATCGACCAGGCGGCGCTGACGCTGGCCGAGCCGATGGCAAAGGCGGAGGAACTGCGCTCGCTGCTCGGACGGAAGCCGGTGACGCTCATGAAGCGCAGCGGCCCGAGCGCCTGGCTGCGCGACGAAAATGGTGCGCGGCAGAGCTACAGCGAGGCGCTGGTTCCCTCCGAGACGGCGCTCGCCTCGTTCCGCGACCAGGGCCGTTTCCTGGAACTGGAGATGGTCCGCCGCGCGTTTGCGGACTGGCGCTTCTTTCACGACTTCCGCACCGACCGCGAGTCGCTGTTGCGGCGGCCGTCGCTTGCGATCACGACGCCGACGCTCGCCTCTGATGGCGCCGACCTTGCGGCGGCGCTCGCCACCGTGAAGGACGTGCGCGAGGAGATGCCTGCGATCGAGGCTGCGATCAACGATGCTTTCCCGGGCGCGCGGCTTTCCTTTGAATTCGGGCAAGGACAGGTCGCGCTCGGTCTCAAGTTCGCCGACCTGCCGCGACCGCTGGCGGCGAGCGAACTTTCCGACGGCACGCTCGCTTTCCTGGCGCTGGTCGCCGCGCTCACGAGCTACCGCCTTCCCGGCTTCATCGCCCTCAACGAGCCTGAAACCAGTCTTCACCCCGACCTGATTCCGGCGCTGGCGCGGCTGATCGCGAAGGCTGCCGAGCGGACGCAGGTCTGGGTCGTTACCCATTCCGAGCTGCTCGCCGCCGCGCTGGCCGAGGAGGGCGGCATCAAACCGCGTGTCGTGATCAAGACCGAAGGCGCGACCACCATCGAGGGGCTGCGCCTCACCGGCAGCTTCGCTGACGACGAGGATTGAGCAGCGCCCATTCTATCGGCAGACGGCGTCCTCGATTATCCGGCGCCGGTCGGCGATCCGGTGTATGGTCCATCTATGTCACAACCCACTCAAGACGCCGCGGCCAGCCGCGCAGCCGGTGCCAAGCGCTGGCCCAAGATCCTTGCTGCCTATCGCGAGCCGCGCGAATGGCGCAGCGCTTTCGAGATCCTGGTCACGGCGCTGCCCTTTCTCGGCTTCTGGGTCGCGATGTGGCTGCTCGTCGAAAACGGCTTCTGGTGGCTGGCCCTTTTGGTCGCGATCCCGGCCGCCGGCTTCCTCGTTCGCCTGTTCATGATCCAGCATGATTGCGGCCATGACGCCTTTTTCCGCCGCCGCGATGTCAATGACTGGGTCGGCCGCGTCATCGGCGTCCTGACCTTCACGCCCTATGACTACTGGCGGCGGACGCACCAGCTTCACCACGCGACCTCAGGCAATCTGCAGCTGCGCGGCATCGGCGACATCACGACGCTGACCGTTGCCGAATATAGCGCGATGAACCCGCTGCAGCGCCTCGGTTATCGTCTCTATCGCCATCCGATCGTGATGTTCGGCATCGGCCCGGCCTATCTGTTCCTGCTGCAGTTCCGCCTGCCGATCGGGCTGATGCGCGAGGGCTGGCGGCCTTGGCTGAGCGCCATGTCGACCAATCTCGCCATCGCGCTCGCGGCGCTGGTCCTGATCATGACGATCGGGATCGGACCGTTCCTGATGGTCCAGCTGCCGATCGTCATCATCGGCGCTTCGATGGGCGTCTGGCTGTTCTACGTCCAGCACCAGTTCGAGACGACGAGCTGGTCGCGGCCGCCGGACTGGTCGCATGCCGAGGCGGCGCTGCATGGCAGCTCCTATTACGACCTTCCGCCGGTGCTGCGCTGGATGACCGCCAATATCGGCGTCCATCACGTCCATCACCTCTGCAGCCGTATTCCCTATTACCGGCTGCCCGAAGTGCTGCAGAGCCATCCCGAGCTGAAGACGATCGGCCGGATCACAATGATCGACAGCCTCCGCCTCGTGCGACTGGTGCTCTGGGACGAGGCCAATGGCCGCCTCGTGCCGTTCAAGGGCTGGCGGGATCTCGCCCCGGCGTAAACCGCGTCAGGTGCCGAGCACCGCGCGCAGCTTTGCCGCCTGCTCGGCCAGAATCTCCGGCTTCTCCATTCCGCCGGCATGCGGCTTTGCGGCGATGCCGTCATAGCGCGGGATCACATGGACATGCAGATGGAACACCGTCTGCCCGGCCGGTGCTTCGTTGAACTGCGCGATCTGGATGCCGTCGGCCGCGAAGGCCTCCATCGCAGCCCTTGCGAGGGTCTGAACGACTTTGAACAGGGGCGCCAGCGTCGCCGGATCGGCATCGAGCAGGTTGCGCGAGGGCGCCTTCGGCACCACAAGCAGATGGCCTGAGGACTGTGGCATCACATCCATGAAGGCGATCGTGTCGGCGTCCTCATAGACCTTATGGGCCGGGATTTCGCCGCGGAGGATCTTGGCGAAGATGTTGCCGTAGTCATAACCGCTCATGCCGCTGCTCCGCTGGATGGGCCTTCGGCCCGCTTGGGGGCCTAGGCTCTAGCCTCGCGCGGAGCCGTCTTCAAGCCAACGGGTGTTGGAACCGGCTCCCCGGCGAGGAATGCGTCGACATTGGCGAGAACCATCCGCTTCAGCGTTGCATGGGCATCGAAGGTGCCGCCGGCGATATGCGGCGTCAGCACCACCGCGTCGAGCGCCCTGAGCGCTTCGGTAACATTCGGTTCGTTCTCGAACACGTCGAGTCCGGCAGCGCCTAGCTCCCCGGCAAGGATGAGCTCGGCGAGCGCGGTTTCATCCAGCAGCGAGCCGCGCGCGATATTGACGACAATGCCGTCCGGGCCGAGCGCGCGCATGACATCGCGCGAGACGATGTGCCGGTTGCCGGCATCGGCGCGGGCCGCCACCACCAGCACGTCCGCCCAATCGGCCAAGGCCTCAAGGCTCGCATGATAGGGATAGGATGCACCTGGTCGCGGACTGCGGTTGTAATAGGCGACCTCCATCTCGAAGGCCTCGGCGCGGCGCGCGATGCGCTCGCCGATCTCGCCGAGCCCGAAAATGCCGAGCCGCCGACCTGGCAGGCCGTGAACCAGCGGCATCCGCGCGGCGCTGGTGCCGCGGCCCGTCCATCCGCCTGAGCGCACGAAGCGATCCGCCACGACGATCCGGCGGCAGGCGGCCAGAAGCAGGCCCATCGCAAGGTCGGCGACGGCGGTGGCATTGCCCGAGGGGCTGTTGGTCACGGCAATACCGCGCGCCGCGGCAGCCTCGAGGTCGGTGCCTTCAAAGCCGCTGCCATAGTTGCAGACGAGGCCGAGCGCCGGCAGCGCCGCCATGAGCGCCGCGCTGCATTTAAGCGTCCCCATCGAGATGACGACGCGGACATCGGCGCGAACCTCCGGGGAGAGGTCGATCGCCGCCTCGGGATCATAGGGGCCGAGCAGGTCGAGCCGGTCGGCGAGTTCCTCGCAGAAAGCGGGCGGAAAGCGGGTCAAGAGCAGCGCGGCCGACATTCATGGCTCCGGAGATCAGACGACTCGTCTTGCTTGAAGTTTAGGCCTCGCTCTGCGCCACGGCGAGATGCGCGGGTGCGACGGAAAGGTCGATCATGCCAGCGTCGACCAGCGTGCGGTGAAAGCGGCGCTTGCGCTCTGACGGTGTGGCGACATAGCGGTCGCCGAGCTCCGCGATGAGATCGAACCGTGTCACTGAGACGGGATCGAGCGGGAGGCCGGCGGCTTTCAGGGCCACGGTCCCAAGCTGCGCGATATCAAGCCGCTCCGGCAGGCCGGAAAAGTCCGCCTCGAAATTCAGCGCCTCCATCGCGAAGAAGGTCTCGAACTGGCGCGGATCGTCGGCCGCGACGCCCTTGGCGTGTTCGATCGCGCGCGACATTGTTGGCTTGTGGTCGCCATAGCGCACGATCAGCATCGGGCGTCCCGGATTGCGCGCTGCAAGCGCGGCTCGGAAGGCGGCATAGCTTGTCGCCGTCTCCGAGAGGCGGGCGTAATATTCGCCATAGGTCGGTTCGTTCAGGACGCCGAGCGCGAAGCGCCGCTCGTCCTCATATGCGCCGGCCGGCTGCAGGCGCACCTCATGCGGGCCGTGGTTGAAATTCGTCAGGATCATCGCGAAGCGCGGCGCGGCGTCGCGGGAGAGCGAGCGCTGCAGCGCGCCTTCGGCGGCGGCAAAGAAGGCGGCGTCGGAATTGGTCGCCTCGAAAGCGGCGAGATCGAACGGCGCCGGAAACTCGTCGGAGAACACCCGTTCCTCGACGCCGAGGCCGCCATAGAAGCCGTCATAATTCATGAAGGCGCGGCGGCAGCTGGTGATGAGCATCGCGCGATAGCCGAGGCCGTTGAGTTCTGACGGCAGGGAATGAGCGAAACGGCCGACGCCCTTCTTGAACAGGAAATAGGAGTCTGGACCGAAGCTCGCCGATGAGAGCCCGGTCAGCAGGCTGAACTCCGTCTGCCACGAGCCGCCGCCATAGATGTCGACATGCATCTTGCCGCAATAGGCGCCGGCTGGCGTCAGCAGCTCCGCCACGCGCTCATCCACGGGGAGGCCGTAGCTGCGCGGATCGAAGACGGATTCGTGCTGGATGACGATGATGTCAGGCCTCACCGTCGTGCGGGCCGGCATGGCCGGCAGCAGCGTCAGCGGCGCGTCGGCGACATCCAGCATGCGCAGACCCCCGGTCGGCCACCAGCTGGCGACATCGATCAGCGAGGCCATGAAGAACGAGACCAGTCCGGCCCGCACCGTCACGTCGCGGCGCCAGCGCTCGGCCCCGCCGCTTGCATAGAACGCCGACGCATAGACGGCGAGGCCAAAGGCGAACAGCGCAAGCCGGACCGAGAGCGGCAGCGGCGTGCCGGGCACCAGCAGGATGACGGCAAGGGCGGCAAGGCCGAGCAGCACGGCAGCGGCGATCGTCAGCGTCGCGGTCAGGCGGTATTGCCGCAGCATGAACGGGATCGTGCCCGCGAAAGTGAGGCCGAGATCGGCGACGGCAAGCTTCATGCCGCTGTGGTGATGCTTGACGCCCGAGGCGCCGGCAATGGTGGCCATCAGGATGAGGGCCAGCAGGCTCGCTCTGGCGACATCGCCGAGGAAGACGAGGAAGAATGCTGCCACCGCCGCATAGCCGGCGACGGCAACAGCGACGCGCGCGGGTCGGCGCTCGGCCAGCGCGAGGATGGCGGCGCCGGCAAGCCACAGGAGAAGCGCATTCATTCCGCGTTGCGATCCGTCTTGAAGGGAGTGTGTTCGTCGAGAAGGGCGTGCTCGGCCACGACGGCTTCGCGCTCGCGCTGCAAATAGTCCGCGACGGCGCTACGGAAACCCCTGTCGGCAATCCAATGTGCCGAACGCGTGATGACGGGGCGATAGCCGCGCGCCAGCTTGTGTTCACCCTGGGCCCCGGCCTCGACGCGCGGGATCCCATGCGTGATCGCCCATTCGACGGCCTGATGGTAGCAGATCTCGAAATGCAGGAACGGCACCTCCTCCAGCGTGCCCCAATAGCGGCCATAGAGTGCGTCGGAGCCGATGAGGTTGAGGGCGCCGGCGATGCGCCTGCTGCCGCGCTTGGCGAAGATCAGCAGCACGCGGTCCGCCATGGCCGCGCCGAGCAGCGAGAAGAAACGGCGGTTGAGATAGGGCCGACCCCATTTGCGCGCGCCGGTATCGGTATAGAAGGCGAAGAACGCATCCCACGCCGCCTCGTCGATCGCCGAGCCGGTGAGGATCTCGACCTCGAGCCCCCCGACCAGCGCATCGCGCCGCTCGCGCCGGATCGTCTTGCGCTTGCCGGACGAGAGCGCGTCGAGGAAGTCCTGGAAGTCGCGATAGCCGGGATTTTCGAACTGGAACTGCTGGTCGACGCGCGGCAGGAAGCGGGAGCCCTCCAGCAGTTCGGCGTCGTCTTTCTCAAGGAAGGTGGCGTGAACCGAGGATGCGCCAATGCGGCGGCAGAGTTCGGTGAGGCCGGCCGCCAGGGTCTCCTTGGCAGCCGGGCCCGCATCCGGACGCGTCAGCAGCCGGCGGCCGGTGACAGGCGTGAACGGCACGGCGACCTGGAGCTTTGGATAGTAGGCCCCGCCGGCCCGTTCGAAGGCGTCGGCCCAGCCATGATCGAAGACATATTCGCCCATCGAATGGGTCTTCTGATAGCAGGGCACGATCGCTTCCGGACGGCCGCCGGCATCCTCCAGCACCAGATGCCGTCCCTGCCACCCGGTGCGGCCGATGGCGGAGCCGGATTCTTCCAAACAGCGCAGAAAATCGTACGAAATAAAGGGATTATAGGGCGAACGTTCGGAGACTGAATCAATGCCCTCGGCTTGCGATTCCGTCCCGCCCCGCAACGTCTTCAAGAACGAGGCGACATCGGTTCCGAACGGCGCATCGGCCGCCCAGCCAGGATTGGCGCAGGCCTCCCAGGCCTCGCGATCGATCTCGCTGAGCGAGGAAAGAACAGCGAGACGCGCGGTGGAAGCGGTCATCGGCGGCGGCCTCTGAATGTCGATGGGAAGACATCGGAACATCTAGGGCTTGCAACCGCAAGCGCAAGCTGGTCCGCCATCGAACGACCCGTTCAGGCGTCGGGATCAAAGCCTTCGAAGGTGATCTGGTCGGCGACGCGGTCGGCCTTCTCGCGGTCGGCCTCGCTGCGGACCGTCCAGGTGATCAGCGGCCGGCCGAAGGCGCGCAGCAGCGATGGCGCCAGGGAGGGAAGGCCCTTCAGGTCATAGGAGACGAAAGCGGCGCCGACACGCGGTACGTCAAGCAGATGGCGCAGCGCGAAGCGGCGCGAGGCCGGCAGGAAACCCCAATCGTCGAGATCGGTATAGCGGTCGGCGACGATACCGCGCGCCAGCGTCGGCGCGAGTTGCTTCATCGCCGCCATCGAGTCTGGATCGAATGACATCACCGCGGCCGGGCCGCGATAGCCGGCGAGGATCGGCGCCACGGCGGCCTCCAGGCGGCGGTCGCCCTTGAACTCGCTCTTCAGCTCAAGCACCAGCGGAACCGATCCCGCCACCGTCTCGAGCAATTCAGCGAGCGTCGGGACGTGGTCGCCGACGCCGGCGCGAAAGGAGAGCGCGCGCAGCGCCGCGAGACTGTAGGCGTCGACGCGGCCGGTCGCGTCGAGCAGGCGGTCGACTGTCTCGTCATGAAACACGACGACAGCGCCGTCGGCCGTCAGCTGCAGGTCGACCTCAATCGCGAAGCGATGCTCCAGCGCGGCGCGGATGGACGACAGCGTGTTCTCGATCCGGCCCTCGGCCGCGGCGTGATAGCCGCGATGGGCGATGGGACGCGCCGTCAGCCAGGA
This sequence comes from Kaistia sp., assembly GCA_965229085.1. GTDB lineage: Bacteria > Pseudomonadota > Alphaproteobacteria > Rhizobiales > Kaistiaceae > Kaistia. The sequence goes on from OZ245859.1 coordinate 80,356, forward strand.
GGGTGCCATGTCAGGCGATCTCGATGATCGCTTCCACCTCGACGGCGACGCCGAAGGGAAGTCCGGCAACGCCGACGGCGGAGCGGGCATGTCGGCCGTGCTCGCCGAAGACCTCGACCATGAAATCGGAGGCGCCGTTCACCACCTTCGGATGGTCGTTGAACGTTGCCGCTGCATTGACGAAGCCGGTCAGCTTGACGATCCGCCCGACGCGGTCGAGATCGCCGAGTGCGGCGCGGGCCTGGGCCAGGACGTTGATCGCGCAGAGGCGAGCCGCTTTGCGGCCCTCCTCGATGTCGAAACCCTCGCCGAGGCGGCCGACGAACTCGATGCCCTCAGGGCCGACCGGAATCTGTCCGGAAATGTACAGCATGCCCCGGCTCTCGACGAAGGGGACATAGTTGGCCGCCGGGGCGGCGGGTCGCGGCAGGGTCACGCCGAGCGATGTCAGGCGTTCTTCGATGGCGCTGGTCATGAAACCCTCCCGAAAGTCGTGTCAAAGCGACGGTTTCGCCCGAATTCGGCCGTGCTGCAAGGAAAGAACCGGTTCATCATGCCGAAGATTGGTTGGAATCGGCGTGGACTTCCGTGGCGGCGCAGTTTGATATGCCGATATGTCGGTGCGACGACGGCTCTTCCCCCGGACCCGGCCTCCCTGGAGGCACGTGGTGCTGACGACGATCGAAACGACGGTGATGAAGCAATGACAATGGCTCGACGTCTGCCGCGATCGGCGAAACGGCTCTTTGCTACCGCAGCCGGGCTGGTGCTGGCCGCGACGCTGGCGCCCGCGGCTGGATTGGCCGCGGTCTCCGCTGTGCCCGGGATGGTGGCGCATCGCGCGATCTACGAACTCACGCTCGACCAGGACAATTCTTCCGACACCGTGTCGGATGCCGAGGGTCGCATGGTCTATGACTTCGCCGGTACCGCCTGCGTGGGCTATACGACGCGGCTTCGTTTCGTGACCCGCATCAGCGACGAGGACGGCAATGCCCGCCTCACCGACGTTGCCACGACCACCTTCGAAGATCTCGCCGGCAAGACGTTCAGCTTCTCGACCAAGAGCTTTGTCGACGGCGCGATCTCGGAGGATTCCTCCGGCACAGCGGCGCGCGAAGGCGGCAAGGTTGAGGTTACCATCGCCAAGCCGAAGACGCAGCGCTTCGCCATTGCGCCGAATTTCCAGTTTCCCAACCAGCACCTCGCGGCGATCATCGCAGCCGCCGAACGGGGCGACCATTTCCTGCAGGTCGATCTCTTCGACGGCTCGGACCAGGGCAAGAAGTCCTACGAGACCTCGGCCGTCATCGGGGCGGAAAACTCCGGCAATGACGAACTCGGCGACGAGGCGACCGCCAAGGGCGCCGGCCTCACCGGCATCCGCTCCTGGCCCGTGACGATCAGCTATTTCAGCGACGGTTCGGCCGGCGGCGAACAGAAGCCGTCCTATGAACTGTCCTTTGTGATCTATGAGAACGGCATCACGCGGCGGATGAAGCTCGACTATGGCGACTTCGCGCTGAAGGGAAAGCTCGTGAAGCTCGACCTCGCGCCGACCAAGGTCGCAGCCAAGGCTTGCCGCTAGGAAACAGCCACAGTCTCGCGCCGCCGGACAGGCCTCATAGCTGCGCGAGATCGGGCCGAAGCCTTGCGACGGCGGCCGCCAGCTCGTCATAGTGGCTGATGACGGCGTCGGGGCCGAGTTCGTGCACCGGCACCGGCGTATAGCCGAAATCGACGGCGACGACCGGGATCGCGGCAGCCTTGGCCGTGTCGATATCGGTCTTCGAATCGCCAACCATCAGCGCTGCTTCTGGCGAACCGCCCGCCCGGCGGATGGTCTCGGTCAGTGCGATCGGGTCGGGCTTGCGCGCCAGGAACGTATCGGCGCCGCAGATCGCCGCGAAGCGTTCGCTGAGCGAAAGGCGCCCGAGCAGGTCGAGCGAGAGATGTTCCAGCTTGTTGGTGCAGACCGCAAGGATCCAGCCCTTGGCAGCGAAGCTGTCGAGCGCGGCTTCGAGGCCAGGATAAGGTCGGCTGAGATCCGCGATATGGGCGCTGTAATGGGCGATATAGTCGTCGAACAGCCGATCGATCACAGCCGCCTCGTGCACCACACCATTGGCCGCAAGGCCGCGCTCGATCAGCACGCGAGCCCCATGACCGACCATCGGTACGGCGCTCTCGAAGGGCACGGCCTCGAGGCCCTCGTGATCGAGGATCACGTTGAGCGTCGCAATGAGGTCCTGAGCGGTATCGATCAGGGTGCCATCGAGGTCGAAGACGAGGGTGGGGCGCATGGGTTGGGTCCGTCTGGTCGGGGAGGCGGGAGCATAGCGGGCGCGCCGCCCCCGGCAAGTGGGCCGGCCAGTGGGCGGCGATTGGCGCCGCATCTGCCGCGTGCTAACACACGCACCGCCGCGACGGCCGCGGCTGGGTGGGCCCAATCCGATGAGCGACAGTGACGATCTGAAGAAACAGGCGGCGCTTGCAGCCCTCGACCTCGTCGAGCCCGGCATGAAGCTCGGCATCGGCACTGGCTCGACGGCCGCGCATTTCGTCACCGGGCTCGGCGCCCGGGTGCGGGCCGGCCTCGACATTATCGGCGTGCCGACTTCCGAGCGCACCGCGCGTCAGGCGACTGCCGAGGGTATCCCGCTGACGACGCTCGACGAGACGCCGCATCTCGATCTGACGATCGACGGTGCCGACGAACTCGACCGTTCGCTGCAGTTGATCAAGGGCGGCGGCGGCGCGCTGCTTCGCGAGAAGATCGTTGCGTCCGCCTCGACCCGGATGGTCGTCATCGCCGATGGCAGCAAACTGGTCGACCGGCTCGGTGCCTTCGCGCTGCCGATCGAGGTGAACCTGTTTGGTCTCGGCGCGACACGCCTCGCCATCGAGGCCGCGGCGTCGCGGCTTGGCCAGGCGGTGACACTGAAACGCCGCCTCGCGGCCGACGGATCGCCCTTCGTCACTGATGGCGGCCACGCCATCATCGATGCATCATTTGGCCTCATTCGGGAGCCAGAAGCCATGAACCTTGCCCTCGCTGCGATTCCGGGGGTGGTGGAGCATGGTCTGTTTATCGGCATTGCGACCGCCGCCGTCATCGCCCGTCCTGAAGGCGTCATCTGGTTGCACGCCTAACGTCATTCGCCCCATGGGAGCCCGTTCAATGACACTCTTCCGCTCGTCCCTTCGCGCCGCAGTGCTGGCGATCGGCCTCATGGTCGGCCTCGTCGGTGCCGCCAGCGCCCAGGAAGTGACCGAGTCGCATCTGAAGGCGGCTGTTGCCGCGGTGCAGGCGGCCAAGACCTCGCGCGGCTTCGACAATCTCCTGCCGCTCCTCGCGCAGCAGACGCAGAACCGCCTGATCCGGATGCGTCCCGACCAGCACGTGCTGATCGGCCAGGTCGTCGACGCAGAGGCGCTCGATCTCGTCGCCCGCCGCAATGAGCTCGACAACGATGTCGCGCGCATCTGGGCGAAGTATTTCACCGAGGATGAGCTGAACGCGATCACGACCTTCTATCAGAGCCCGGCCGGCGCCAAGCTCGCTGATATCGGCCCGAAGGTCGTTGGCGAGACGCTGCAGTCGGTCAAGGGCTGGTCGGACCGCGTCGGCGAGGAAATGTTCGAAAAGTCGCGCGAACTGCTGAAGAAGAAGGGCGTCGACCTGCAGTAAGGTCCGCCTTGGCTGGCGGTGCCGGCGCGAGACGAGGCGGAGCCGGCCCAGACGTGGCCGGCTTCGTCGTTTGATGACACGGGTTTCTGGGGCTCGGACTGACATGGCTGATTTCGACGTCGACCTTTTCGTGATCGGTGCGGGCTCGGGCGGTGTGCGCGCTGGCCGCATCGCGGCCGGCCATGGCGCGCGCGTGATGGTCGCCGAGGAAGATCGCGTCGGCGGCACCTGCGTCATCCGCGGCTGCGTGCCGAAAAAGCTCTTCGTCTATGCCTCGCGCTTTGCCGAGGATTTCGAAGACGCCGCCGGTTATGGCTGGTCGCTCGCCGCGCCGTCATTCGACTGGCCGACGCTGGTGGCGGCCAAGGACCGGCAGATCGACCAGTTGAACGCGGCCTATATCCGTAATCTCGAGCGCTCGGGTGCCACGCTGGTCGCCCAGCGCGCCACGCTGGAAGGTCCCCATGAGGTGCGTCTTGGCGATGGCAGCCTCGTCACGGCGGGGGTGATCCTGATCGCCACGGGCTCGACGCCTTATGTCGATCCTGCGCTGCCGGGGCGCGAATGGGCGATCACCTCGAATGAGGCGTTCCATCTGCCGCGCCTGCCGAAGCAGATCGTCATCGTCGGCGGCGGCTATATCGCGGTGGAATTCGCCGGCATCTTCAACGGCCTCGGCGTCGAGACAACATTGATCCATCGCGGCGACAAGCTGCTGCGTGGCTTTGATGAGGATCTCCGCCATGCGCTCGGCGAGGCCTTGGCGAAGAAGGGCATCCGCCTGGTGTTCGGCGATACGCCGGCCGCGATTGAGAAGGCCGGCGATGGCCTGATCGTTCGGACGGCGAAGGGTCTCGCTTTGCCGGAGGGCGAAGTGATGATCGCGACCGGACGCAGCCCGAATACGCGTTCGCTCGGCCTCGACAAAGCCGGGGTCGAGATCGACGGTGCCGGCGCGATTCAGGTGGACGCGCAGTCGCAAACCAATGTTCCGTCCATCTACGCCGTTGGCGATGTCACCAACCGGATCAACCTGACGCCCGTCGCCATCCGCGAAGGCCATGCCTTCGCCGATACGGTGTTCGGTGGCCGCGCGGTCGAGGTTGACCATTCCGGCGTGCCGAAGGCGGTGTTTTCGCAGCCGGAAATCGGCACGGTCGGCCTGAGCGAGGAGGAGGCGCTGGCGGAATTTGCTGCCGTCGACATCTTCAAGACCAGCTTCAAGTCGCTGAAGAACGGCATCAGCGGCCGCGACGAGCGCATGCTGATGAAGCTCGTCGTCGATGCCGACAGCGGACGAGTGCTCGGCTGCCACATTCTCGGCCATGACGCGGCGGAGATGGTTCAACTCGTCGCCATTGCGGTAAAGCTCGGCGCCACCAAGGCGCAGTTCGACGCGACCATGGCGCTGCATCCGACCGCCGCCGAGGAACTCGTTACGATGCGCGAGCCGTCGATCCGGCATCGCCGCTGAAGCCGCATCGTCTTTTTGCTTGTGAATCGGCGTTTCGAGGATCAAACAACGCCGATCGCCAACACAAGAACGGTGCACAGACGCCGCGAGTGCCCCCATGACCGCAATAGCCGCGCCCGGTCGCCGTCTGCTCGACGGAAAGGACTACAAGACCCTTGCGCTATCCGCCCTCGGCGGTGCGCTCGAGTTCTACGATTTCATCATCTTCGTTTTCTTCGTGACGGTGCTTGGCCACCTGTTCTTCCCGCCGGGCATTCCCGACTGGGTGCAGCAGGTTCAGGCGTTCGGCATCTTTGCCGCCGGTTACCTGGCGCGGCCGCTCGGCGGCCTGCTGATGGCACATTTCGGCGACAGGCTCGGCCGCAAGCGCATGTTCACGCTGTCGATCCTGATCATGGCGCTGTCGACGCTCGGCATCGCCGCACTTCCGACCTATCAGACGATTGGCATCGCCGCGCCGATCCTGCTGCTGCTTATGCGCGTCCTGCAGGGCGCGGCGATTGGCGGCGAGGTGCCGGGTGCCTGGACCTTCGTTTCCGAGCATGTTCCTGCGGGCCGCATCGGCCTTGCCTGCGGCATCCTCACCTGCGGTCTCACCTCCGGCATCCTGCTCGGCTCGCTGATCGCCACGGCAATCAATGTCGCCTTCACCCCGGACGCGATCCTCGCCTTTGGCTGGCGCGTGCCGTTCCTGCTGGGCGGCGTTTTCGGCCTCGTCGCGGTCTATCTCCGGCGCTGGCTGGAGGAAACGCCTGTGTTCAAGGAGATGCAGGCGCGCAAGCAACTCGCCTCCGAACTGCCGATCAAGGCGGTGCTGCGCGACCATAAGGCGGCGACGGTCGTCTCGATGCTGCTGACCTGGCTGCTGTCGGGCGCCATCGTTGTCGCCATCCTGATGACGCCGACGCTGGTGCAGACGCTGTACAAGGTCTCGCCGCGCGATGCGTTGACGGCGAATTCGATCGCGACCCTGTTCCTGTCCTTCGGCTGCGTGTTCGCCGGCTTCATCGTCGACAAGGTCGGCGCCGGCCGGTTCTTTACCATCGGCAGCCTCTTCTTCGGCGTGGTGACCTACTGGTTCTACACCTCGGTCGCGGCAGACCCGTCGACGCTGTTCACGCATTCGGCGGTGGCCGGCTTCTCGGTCGGCGTCATCGGTGCGGTGCCCTATGTCCTCGTGAAGGCCTTCCCGGCGCAGGTACGCTTCACAGGCGTTTCCTTCGCCTACAACATCGCCTACGCGATCTTCGGCGGGTTGACGCCGCTTCTCGTCACGATTGCGCTGAAATCGGACCCGATGGCACATGCGCACTACTTGGCCTTCCTGTCGTTGATCGGCGCCGGCACCGGTGTCTATCTCTGGTCGAGAAGCCAGCACTGAGCTTTTGGCAGGAAGCGGGTGGCGGCAAGCGATCGGCGGGGCGATGATGCAGTCGATGAGCATCACACTCCCGATCCCCGCTGGCGCCCAACTCTATGCAGTCACGACGACCGGCATCTATTGCCGGCCGTCCTGCTCGTCGCGGCAGCCCAAGCCGGATCATATTCGCTTCTTCGCCGATACTGCGTCGGCGGAGACGGCTGGCTTCCGCGCCTGCAAGCGGTGTCGCCCGGCCGCCCTTGCATGAGCGAATTTCGCCTGCCGCTGCCATCCGACTATCGCGCCGCCGACGCGCTCGCCTATCATGGCCGCGACCCCGCGAGTGTCAGTGAGCGCGTGTCGGGTTGCACCTTCGAGAAGGTGTTGAGGCTCCACGAGGGGCCGGCTTTGTTGTCGCTTGATGTCGGCCCTGGCGAGGCCGTCGCGCGGTTCGACCGTCCGCTCGCTGAGGGCGAGCTACAGACCGCGAGCATAATCGCCACGCGCCTGCTCGGCCTCCAGTCCGATGTCGCGGGCTTTGCCAGACTGCCTGCGGCCGCTGCGCTCTCCACTGCCCGGCCGGGCCTCCGCATTCCACTGACCGCGACGGTCTTCGAGGCGCTCTGCTGGGCCGTGATCGGCCAGCAGATCAACCTCACCTTCGCCGCAGCGCTTCGCCGCGAGATGATCATGCTCGCCGGTACGCCCTATGCGCAAAGCGGGCTCATCGCTCACCCTGAGGCCGCCGCGGTCGCCGCGATCGATCCGGCGGATTTGACCGCCCGGCGCTTCTCGCGCTCCAAGGCGCGGTATCTGGTCGATGCTGCGGCCGCCGTTGCCGCTGGCGCACCGGCGCTCGAGGCGCTGGATGGCTCGGATGCGCCGGCGATCGAGGTGGCGCTGACGGCACTGCGCGGGATCGGTCCATGGACCGCTCGTTACGTGCTGCTGCGTGGCTATGGCCATCCGGACTGCGCCCCGATCGGCGATTCCGGTCTTGCCACCGGATTGCAACGGCTGGGCGATCTGGCAGCGCGGCCGAATGCGGCCGAGCAGGAGGCCGCGATGCAGGCTTTCGCGCCGCATCGCAGCCTTGCCACGGCCCATCTCTGGGCCAGCCTTGCCGATCAGGCGGTAGGCACGAAGTCGAGGAAACAGGTCAACGGGAAGCGCCGGCGCTGACGCGCCAGCCCGCGCGCCGCAGTGCAGCATGGCTCCTGATTGGCGAGCGGGGAGGCGAGCGTGTATAAGGGCAGCCTTTCCGGCCGGCAGGGCAGGCGCCGCGAGGGCGTCTCGATGCCGGTCCGCAGTTGGAGCGGATCATGACCAAAACGAGCTGGACCCCCGCCACCTGGCGGATGAAGCCGATCCAGCAGGTGCCCGACTATGCCGACCAGGCGGCGCTCGCAGCTGTCGAGGCGCGGCTCGCCAATTACCCGCCGCTGGTCTTTGCCGGTGAGGCGCGGAAGCTGAAGAAGGGGCTTGCGGCGGTGTCGCGCGGCGAAGCTTTCCTGCTGCAGGGTGGCGATTGCGCCGAGAGCTTTCTCGAGCACCATCCCGACAATATCCGCGATTTCTTCCGTGTCTTCCTGCAGATGGCGGTGGTACTGACCTTTGCCGGCCAGATGCCCGTGGTGAAGGTCGGCCGCATCGCCGGGCAGTTCGCGAAGCCTCGATCGGCGCCGATGGAGAAGATCGGCGATGTCGAGCTGCCGTCCTATCGCGGCGACAACATCAACGGCATCGAGTTCACGCCCGAGGCGCGCAGTCCCGATCCGCGCCGGATCGAGGACAGCTATCGCCAGTCGGCGGCAACGCTGAACCTGCTGCGGGCTTTCGCGCAGGGCGGCTACGCCAATCTCGAGCATGTCCATCAATGGATGCTCGGCTTCGTCAAGGACAGCCCGCAGGGCCATCATTACCAGGAGGTCGCCGACCGCATTTCCGAGGCGATGGCCTTCATGCGCGCCTGCGGCATCGATCCGGAAACGGCGCCGTCGTTGCGTTCGACCGATTTCTTCACCTCGCACGAGGCGCTGCTGCTCGGCTACGAACAGGCGATGACCCGCGTCGATTCGACGACCGGCGACTGGTACGCGACCTCGGGCCACATGCTCTGGATCGGCGACCGCACCCGCCAGCCGGATCATGCCCATGTCGAGTATATGCGCGGCGTGAAGAACCCGATCGGGCTCAAATGCGGTCCCTCGCTCTCGGGCGACGGCCTCCTCGAACTGATCGATGCGCTCAACCCAGAGAATGAGCCGGGCCGGCTGACGCTGATCTGCCGCTTCGGCGCCAACAAAGTGTTCGACCACCTGCCGCAGCTCATCCGCGCTGTCGAGCGCGAGGGTCGCTCGGTCGTCTGGTCGTGCGATCCGATGCATGGCAACACGATCAAGGCAGTGACGGGCTACAAGACGCGGCCGTTCGATCTCATCCTCAAGGAGGTGAAGAGCTTCTTCGAGGTGCATGCCGGCGAGGGCACGGTTCCGGGCGGCATCCATATCGAGATGACCGGCAAGAACGTCACCGAATGCACAGGCGGCGCGCGGGCGATCACCGACGAGGATCTTTCGGACCGCTATCACACCCATTGCGATCCTCGCCTCAATGCGGACCAGTCGCTTGAGCTCGCCTTCCTCGTAGCGGAGCTGCTAAAGACGAGCCGCATCGGCCACCAGACTCAGGCGGTGGCGAGTGGCTTCTGAGCCGGACGGCGAAGTCCATCGCGGGCACTGCCTTTGCGGCGCGGTCGGCTTTGCTGTCTCCGGGGCGCTCTCGGAGGTGTGCGTCTGCCATTGCACGCAGTGTCGCCGTCACACCGGCCATATGTTGGCGACGACCAATGTGGCCGTGGCCGATCTTGCTATCGATGGTGCGGAAGAGGTGCGCTGGTATCGCTCTTCCGATATGGCCGAGCGCGGCTTCTGTGGCACCTGCGGCTCGGTGCTGTTCTGGCGCCGCATTGCTTCCGATCGGGTCGCGATCGCGATGGGTGGTTTCGAGGGGCCGACAGGAACGCATGTCGGCGGCCATATATTCGCTGCCGACAAGGGCGACTATTACGAGATCGGGAGCGGCGCGCCCATCCATCTTGGCGACGGCTGAGCGCGCCGGCGCCTAAACGAACTCGCCGGCCAGCGGCTCCAGCATTTCGGCGGCCTCGATGGCGAGGCGGGGGTTGATTCCGTCCTCGATGCACCAGGCGGCGGAAAGACCGGCATGAGCGAAGGCGAAGCCGAGGACGCGGGCCCGCTCGATGTCCAGCACATCGGACACGGTGGTCGCGAGGTGGTGCGCCCGCTCCGGATCAAGAACGAGCCTGTCCACGTTGACCGGGTTCAGGAACAGGTTGGCGACATCATAAGCGCGCTCGCCGAAAACGCCCTTCGGGTCGATGGCGAGCCAGCCGCGCGGACTGTCGAGCACGTTTTCGTGGTGTAGATCGCCATGCAGGACCCCGACCGCGCGGGGCGCGCCGGTGAGTTTTCGGGCAATAGCCGCGCATCGGGGCAATATGGGGTGGGGCGACCCGGCCTCGAACAGGGCGCGGAAGCGCCGCGTCAGGTCGGGTAGTTCGGGCGGCGGGGTGGAGCGCGGCGCATGGAGCCGCGCCGCGACGCCTGCGATGATGCGGATCGCGCCTTCGTCGTCGCCGGAGATTGCCATCTCTGAGAGCGAGCGCGTTCCGACAGCGCGCTCCATCAGCAAGGCGTCGTCCTCGGACGCGATGATCTGAACCGCGCCGTCGCCGTCGAACCAGTTGAGCGCTGCGATGCCTGGTCCCTCGTCGCTTGAAGGTTTCAGCAGCTTCAGCATGGCCGGCTCGCCGTCATGAAGGACAGGGAGCAGGTTGCTCGTCGGCGTCTCAATCGGCGCGCCGTCTGTAACCAGACGCCAGCGCATGAGCAACGGCGCGAAAGGAGTGGCGGCGTCGATCATGCTGCCTCCGCGACGCCCTTGCCCGGCCGCGCGATGAGCAGCGCCAGCGCTGCGGCGACAACGCCTGTCGCGCCGGCGATCATGAAGGCGTCGAAATAGTTGCCCTGCACCGTCCGCAGCCATCCGCCAAGGAAGGCCGCCGAGGCTGCGCCGAGCTGGTGGCCGGCTGCGATCCAGCCGAACACCATCGGACCCTTGCGGTCGCCGAAGGTCTCGGTTGCGAGCCGCACGGTCGGCGGCACGGTGGCGATCCAGTCGAGGCCATAAAACACGACGAAGAAGGAGAGGCTGTAGAACGAGAAGTCAGAGAAGGGCAGATAGATCAGCGACAGCCCGCGCAGCGCGTAATAGGCGAAGAGCAGCTTGCGCGGATCGACACGGTCTGTGAGCCAGCCCGAGGCGGTGGTACCGACGAGATCGAAGATGCCCATCATCGCCAACATGCTCGCAGCCTGAACCTCGGGAATGCCCATATCGGCGCAGAACGAGATCATATGCGTGCCGATCAGACCGTTGGTCGTGAAGCCGCAGATGAAGAAGGTGGCGAAGAGGTACCAGAAGGTCCGTGTCTTCGACGCCTCGACGAGCGTGCGGATGGCGTTGGCGAAGGGATTGCCCGCTGTTGCCGGGGGCGGGGACCAGCCCGGCGCGGCCCCATAGGGGGTGAGGCCGATCGACTGCGGGCTCTCGGGAACCAGCAGCAGGACGAGCGGGATGAGCGCTGCCATGAAGATCGCGATGGTCACGACGATGGCCTGCCAGCCACCCCAGGCGGCAAGCGCCGCCAGCCCCGGCAGGAAGATCAACGTTCCCGTGGCCGTCGAGGCGGAGAAGAGGCCGATCATCAAGCCGCGATTGCTGACGAACCAGCGGTTGACCACCACGGCACCCATGGTCATCGCAACGGCGCCCGAGCCGATGCCGGACACCACGCCCCAACTGGCGATGAACTGCCAGGGCTCGGCCATGAACGCGCTAGCGCCCGTCGCCGTGGACATCAGGACAAGTGCCGAAACCAGCGTGCGGCGGAGGCCGAAGGTCTGCATCAGCCCGGCGGCAAACGGGCCGGCGAGGCCATAAAGGAAAATGCCGATCGCGGCGGCAAGCGAGATCGTCGCCTTGTCCCAGCCGAAAGCCGATTGCAGCGGCAGCATCATCACGCCCGGCGACGACCGCAGCCCCGCCGCGCCGAGCAGCGCGAGGAAGATCACCGCCGCAACGATGAAGGCATAGTTCTGGCCGAAGGGCCGCTTCCGGGCAGAATTCATGGCAGACATCGCTCAATTTAACGGGCCTTGATCATACGTACCGGTCTGTTACATTGCAAGTCGTCAGCAGCGAGGTCCTTCCATAAAGGCATGAGCAAATCGCCACGATCAGGCAGTTCCGTTTCGGGTGGGCCCGCTCCCGGTGTCGGCCCTGAACGGACACGACCGGTGAGCGATGGACAGCGGCGGCCGAATGCTGCCGAGCGCGTGCTCGGCGCTGCTCGGTCGCTTTTCTATCGCGAGGGCATCCGTGCTGTCGGCGTCGACGCGATTGTCGCGGCGGCTGGCGTCACCAAGCCGAGCCTCTATCGCAGTTATGTTTCCAAGGACGAGCTCGCCGCGGCCTATCTCCGCGATTACGATTCCGGCTTTTGGGATCGTTTCGAGGCGGCGCTGGCGCGCCATCCCGGTGATCCCCGCGCCGGTGTTCTCGCCTTTTTCGCGAGTATCGAAGCACGCCAGTCCGCGACCGGCTATCGCGGCTGCGCGCTCACCAATGCGGCAGTCGAATTTCCAGAACCCGATTCTCCGGAGCGGCATGTCAGCGAGGCGGCAAAGCGCGCCTTGCGGCGACGGCTGGAGATCCTCGCCGACGAAATGGGCGCGGATGATCCCATCCTTCTCGCCGACGGCCTCCTGATGCTGTTCGAGGGCGCCAATGCCTGTGGCCAGATTTTCCGGGCCGATGGCCCAGTCCGCTCGCTGCCCGCCATCGCCGACCGCTTGATCGCCGCCAGCCTGCCGCGCTGAGGGGGCCTTCCGCGCTTACGGGCCGATTGCGCCCGGCAAAAGCGCGGGTTACATCGCCTGTCATGGCCCATACCCCTGTCATCGTCCGCTTCGCGCCCTCACCGACCGGCTTTCTCCATATCGGCAATGCAAGGCCGGCGCTGTTCAACGCGCTGTTTGCACGTCGGCATGGCGGGCAATTCGTTCTGCGGCTCGACGACACCGACCGCGAGCGTTCGGAGGAGCGTTTCGCCGAGGCCATTTTGCGTGACATCGCCTGGCTCGGTATCGTGCCGGATCGCTTCGAGCGTCAGTCTCTACGCGTCGCGGCTTACGAGGCGGCGGCTGAGGCGTTGAAGCGTTCCGGCCGCCTCTATCCGGCCTTCGAGACCGCCGAGGAACTGGATCGCCGCCGCAAGCGCCAGATGGCGCGCGGCCTGCCGCCGACCTATGACCGTGCCGCGCTGCGCCTCACTGATGCCGAGAAGGCCGCGTTTCTCGCGGAAGGGCGGCGGCCGCATTGGCGCTTCCGGCTCGATGATGCCGCGCAGCATGTGCGCTGGGACGATCTGGTGCGCGGGCCGGAGACCGTCGATCTCGCCTCGCTGTCGGACCCGGTGCTGGTGCGCGAGGATGGCAGCTTCCTCTACACGCTGCCTTCGGTCGTCGACGATATCGACTTCGGCGTGAGCCACATCATCCGCGGCGACGATCACGTCACCAATACCGGCGTCCAGATACAGATCTTCGAGGCGCTCGGCGCGCGCGTCCCGGTGTTCGCCCATCACAACACGCTGACGACGGCGAGCGGAGAGGGGCTTTCGAAGCGGACGGGCGCTTTGTCGCTCGGCTCGCTCGCCGAAGCCGGCTTTGAGCCGATGGCGGTCGCATCGCTCGCTGTGCTGATCGGAACGTCGGCACCCGTCGAGCCGGCGGCCGATCTCGATGCACTCGCCGCCATGGTCGATCTCGACATTATCTCGAAAGGGCCGGCGAAGTTCGATCCTGCCGATCTCGACGGGCTCAACGCGCGCCTCGTGCATGGGCTCCCATTCGAGGCGGTGTCAGGCCGGCTGGCGGCGCTCGGGATTGGCGGTGGCGCCGCGTTCTGGGAAGCCGTGCGCGGCAATCTGGTCCGCGTCGGCGATGCGGCTCTCTGGTGGGAGATCGTAACAGGCCCGATCGACTTGCCGTCGCCGGAGCCGGACGATGCCGCCTTCCTCGATGCCGCTGAGGCTCTGGTGCCGCCGGAACCCTTCGATGCTGGCAGCTGGAAGCTCTGGACCGATCAGGTCAAGGCCGCGACGGGGCGCAAGGGCAGGGCACTGTTCCTGCCTCTGAGGCGCGCGCTGACCGGGCTGGATCACGGGCCGGAACTGGCCGGCCTGCTGCCGCTCATTGGGCGTAGTAATACGATGGACCGACTCGCCGCACGACGCCGACCGGCGGGAGAATGAGCGCGGCGACCGGGCGCGCGACATTAGGCTTGCCGATTTCGCCCGGATCGAACTGACCCTTGCGGTTGGCCAGTGTTTCGGGATCCTCGCCCTGGTCCGGCCGGCCGGCGGGAACGGGCGCGAGCGTCGACGTGTCAGGCCCGATGCTCGCCGGGCTGTAACCGCCGGCGACGATGTCGAGCGCCGTCGACTTTCCGCAGGTGCAACTCGCATTGTAGCTGGTGCGATAGGCGAAGGCCGTGGCGAGGTCGCTATAGCGCGACTGGTCGGTGGTCGACAGCGCGCGGCTCGCATCCTGGCCCGGATTGCGATGGGCGAACAGCGCGACATCGGTGCCAGGGCACATCTGGTGGCAAACCTGCTCGTCGGTAGCGAAGTTCGACGGCGTGGTCGCATAGCTGATCGGGAAATAGTAGCCGTCGCAGGTGCGCACGCAGAGCGTCCGATAGGTGCCGCGACCGAAGCCGCTGTCATAGCCGCCGCCGTCCGGATTGTCCCGGACGCTGTTGCGCGTCACCGGCGCTGCCGGGACGATGGCAACGTCACGACTCGGCAGCGGATCGGGGTTGAACAGGCGCTGCAGGAAGTTCTTTTGCTGCGGCTGCGCGACATAACTCGCATATTGCGGCCCGCAGTCATTGGCGCCGAGCTGGCGAAGGATCGCGTCACGATTGCCGCCGGAGGACTGCTGCCTCGAGGCGAGGACGCGGCTGCTGCGGTCCAGCTTGGCGAGATTGCCCTTCATCTGGCTGATCGAGCCGAGCATGCTGCGGCATTGCGGCGAGGCCGACTGGTCCTTGGTGAAGAAGGTTCCGCCATAACAGCCGCTGCGCCGCGCCTGGCTCTCTGCCGATGCGATTTCCTGGCGCTGGCGATTGGCCGCACCGTTGAAGGCCGCCGCCCGGCCGCCGCCCTGGCTGGCGGAAAGCTGCGCCTCCAGCGATCGGCAAAGGCTCGAAGCCGCCTCGGCCGCGCCGCCTAGGCCGAAGAGCAGGACCGCCGCAGCGGCGACACGCGAAAGCTTACTCCGAACACACATCTTCCGGTCTCTTCGGCGGCGTGGCACTTCGTCAGTCAGGTTGCACTGTCTAGCATAGGCAGCCCTCCCGGTCACTCATGTGACGGGCGTCGACGGCGGGGCTGCGTAACGAAAACCACCCATTTCTGCCGGCGATGGCAGCGATCACAATGTTTGAGTGGTCATTCGGTGGTCAATGTGCCTATTTGGCCACCATCGTCGGCCCTGCGCCGCCCATCACCAATCCGAGTTTGCCATGACCGCCCCCACCGCCCTTGCCGAGCGGGAGAGCTTGCTTCACCCCTGGTTGCAGGAAGTCCGCGCCACGCTGTCGCTTTCGGTGCCGCTGATCCTGACCAATCTCGCGCAGACCGTGATCAACGCCACTGATATCGTCTTCATCGGCTGGCTCGGCTCGCGCATGCTGGCCGCCGGGGCGCTAGGCACCAATCTCTATTTCGCGATGCTGATCTTTGGCATCGGCATGATTTCGGCCGTTTCGCCGCTGGTGGCGCGAAAGCTCGGCGAGAAGCGGCATTCGGTGCGCGCGGTCCGCGCAATCGTCCGGCAAGGCTTCTGGCTGGCCCTCGCGATCTCCATCCCGTTCTGGCTGCTTCTTTGGCACAGCGAGGCGATCATGCTCGCGCTCGGCCAGGAGGCTGACCTCGCCCGGACGGCCGGCCAGTATATGCGCGGCCTGCAATGGGCGATGCTGCCCTTCCTGCTCTATCTCGTACTGCGCTCCTTCGTCGTCTCGCTCGAACAGCCGTTCTGGTCGCTGGTGATCGGCATGATCGGCCTCGCCGTCAACGCGCTTGCCGTATGGGCGCTGGTGTTCGGGAAATTCGGCCTGCCGGCGCTCGGCATTGTCGGCGCGGGCATCGGCTCGACCATCTCGGCGCTGGCGATGTTCGCCGGCATGGCCGTGGTGGTCACGATGCATCCGCGCTTCCGCCGTTATCACGTCTTCGGCTATTTCTGGCGGCCCGATTTTCGTGAATTCCTGCGTCTTGCCGCGCTTGGTCTGCCGATCGGCGTGGCGGTCGCGCTCGAGGTCACTGTCTTCAACGCCGCCGTGTTCCTGATGGGCCTGATCGGCGCGACGGCCGTCGCCGCCCATGCGATCGCCATCCAGTTCGCGGCGCTCTGCTTCATGGTGCCGCTCGGCTTCTCGCAGGCCGCGACCGTGCGTGTGGGCTATGCCTTCGGCGCCGGTGACAGCGCCGGGATTCGCCGCGCCGGCTGGACGCCGTTCATCCTCGGCATCGCGTTCATGTGCTGTACGGCGCTCGTCATCTTCACCGTGCCCGAGAAACTCGCGGGCATCTTCCTCGATCGCGCCGATCCGGCCAATGCCGAAGTCGTGCGCCTGACGGTGTCGTTTCTGTTCATCGCGGCGCTGTTCCAGGTGTTCGATGGCGCGCAGGTGATCGCGGGCGGAATGCTGCGCGGCCTCCACGACGCACGCGTGCCGATGATCTATGCCGCGATCGGCTATTGGGGCTTTGGCCTCGGCACCGGGCTGGCTCTCGCTTTCGGTCTCGGCTTTGGCGGCATCGGCATCTGGATCGGCCTCGCCACGGGCCTCGCCGTCACCTCAACCATGCTGGTGACGCGTTGGATGCGGCGCGGCGTTCTCGGGCTCGAAGGGGCAGCCACGCCCTGAGGCGAAGCGCCCCCTCGCAAGCCGCGGGGGCGCGTTCCTATATGTGGCTCGGGCCCATATGGGGCCTCTTGTCCCTGGAGATGTCCATGCGCCGCTCGACCGCCGCCGCCCTCGTCCTTTCGGCTGCCTGCGCCTTCGCGGCGCCGGCCCTCGCCGACGGACCGGATCTCATCTTCAAGGAATCGACGACGTTCAAATGGGTGACGCCGAACGACAAGATCGCCGTTTACGGCATCGATGATCCCGAGGTCGATGGCGTCGCCTGTCATTTCGCCGCGCCGGAAAAGGGTGGTGTCTCCGGCATGTTCGGCCTTGCCGAGGAGACGTCCGACATTTCGCTGGCCTGCCGTCAGGTCGGCCCGGTCACCTTCAAGGAGAAGATCGGACAGGGCGAGGAGATGTTCCGCGCCCGTCGGTCGTTCTGGTTTAAAAAGATGCAGATCGTGCGCGGCTGCGATCCCAAGCGGAATGTGCTCGTCTATCTCGTCTATTCCGACAAGCTGGTCGACGGCAGCCCGAAGAACTCGATTTCGAGCGTCCCGATCATGCCCTGGGGCGACAAGCCCGCGCCCCAATGCAAGGATTTCATCAACTGAACCGGCGCGCGCCATCGCCCGCATGCCCGCCTCCACGACGCCCCGGCGGTGTCATTTGGCCATCGAACGCTTGCGAAGCGGCGCATGAGGTTCTAACCGAAGCTCTACCGAAGACTGCCGGAGCCTGATCCATGAACGCCATCGCCCGCCCCGCCGATCCGAAGAAGCTGATCCATGGGGCGACAGGGGACTGGGAGGTCGTGATCGGCCTCGAGGTGCATGCGCAGGTGCTGTCGAAGTCGAAGCTCTTCTCGGGCTCCTCGACCGAGTTCGGCGCTGCGCCGAATTCCCATGTCAGCCTCGTCGATGCGGCGATGCCGGGCATGCTGCCGGTGATCAACCGTGAATGCGTCGCGCAGGCCGTGCGCACCGGGCTCGGCCTCAAGGCCGCGATCAACACGCGCAGCGTGTTCGACCGCAAAAACTACTTCTATCCGGACCTGCCGCAGGGCTACCAGATCTCGCAATACAAGCAGCCCATCGTCGGCGAGGGCGAGGTCGTCATCGATCTCGACGGCGGCGAGAGCGTCACGGTCGGCATCGAGCGGCTGCATCTGGAACAGGATGCCGGCAAGTCGCTGCACGACCAGCACCCGACCATGAGCTTCGTCGATCTCAACCGCTCGGGCGTCGCGCTGATGGAGATCGTCTCGAAGCCCGATCTCCGCTCGGCCGATGAAGCCAAGGCCTATCTCACCAAGCTGCGCACGATCATGCGCTATCTCGGCACCTGCGACGGCAATATGGACGAGGGCTCGATGCGGGCCGACGTCAATGTCTCCGTCCGCCGCCCTGGCGAGGAGCTCGGCACGCGCTGCGAGATCAAGAACGTCAATTCCATCCGTTTCGTCGGCCAGGCTGTCGACTACGAGGCGCGGCGCCAGATCGCGATCATCGAGGATGGCGGTGTCATCGAGCAGCAGACGCGGCTCTTCGACGCCAACAAGGGCGAGACGCGGTCGATGCGCTCTAAGGAAGAGGCGCATGATTATCGCTACTTCCCCGATCCGGATCTCTTGCCGCTGGTGCTCGACCCTGATTGGATCGAGGGGCTGAAGGCGGCGCTGCCGGAACTGCCCGACGCGCGCAAGGCACGCTTCATCGCCGATTACGGCCTCTCGCCTTACGACGCGGGCGTGCTCGTGCTGGAGAAGGACACCGCTGAATTCTATGAGGCGGTGGCGAAGGGGCGCGACGCCAAGCTCGCCGCCAACTGGGTCACGCAGGAGCTGGCAGCCCGCCTCAACAAGGACGGGCTCGGCATCGCGGAAAGCCCGGTCTCGGCCGGCCAGATTGGCGCGATCATCGACCTCATCTCCGACGGCACGATCTCGGGCAAGATCGCCAAGGATCTGTTCGAAATCATCTGGACCGAGGGCGGCGATCCCAAGGCGGTCGTCGAGGCGCGCGGTCTCAAGCAGGTCACCGATACCGGCGCGATCGAGAAGGTCGTCGATGACATCATCGCCGCCAATCCGGAGAAGGTCGCTCAGGCTAAGCTGAAGCCGACGCTTGCCGGCTGGTTCGTCGGCCAGATCATGAAGGCCTCGGGCGGTAAGGCCAATCCGCAGGCGGTGAACGAAATCCTGAAGCAGAAGCTCGGACTGGAATAGCTCTCCCGTCTCTGTCTCAATCTGAAGAAAAGGCGGCGCTCGCGAGAGCGCCGCCTTTTCTTCATGCGCGACTCCTAGAAGCGGACCTTCGCATAGGTCGCCCGGTGGTCGGACGGCCAGGGCGTCGAGACGATGTCGGCCTCGGGCGCCTTCTCGCCGACAATGCCGGCGGCCAGGACCTCGCCCTTCGCGGCCTTCATCAGCGCGTAGTCGATCCGGTCGTGATGGTCGGTCTTGTCGTCCGGGCTCGTGGTCGGCGTCCAGGTGAGGCCCGGCTTTGCGGCGGGGTCGGGATAGACAGTGCGGAACGTGTCGATGAAGCCCTTGTCCTCGATCGCCAGCTCGGTCGGATAGGGCACGACGAGCGGCTGCAGGCCGGCTTTCACTGCCGCTTCCGTCCAGTCGTGATGCGAGGGCTCGTTGAAGTCGCCGAAGACGAAGGCGGCGTCGGCGGGGCCGGCGGCGGTCATGTCGGCGAAAAGCAGCGCGAGGCCCGGCCCGCGCGTCGCCTCTGCCGCCTTGATCAGTGCGCCGGCGTTCGTGAGGGTCGGCTCCGTCCCGTATTCGATGCCGAGCGCTTGATAGGGCTGGTATGGGAAGTCCGGGAAGTGAAGATTGAAGACATCGACAGTGCGGCCGTCGACGACGATGCGGGCGCCGAGCTTGTTCGGCGTCAAGGGCCCGAGCGGGTAGCGCGACAGGATCGCATTGGACCAGAGGGCGGCGCTTTCGCCGGGCTGGTCCACGAAGTGATAGCCGAGCGCCGCGGCAAGCTTCGCGGCGACGCTGTCGCCTTGCGGCGGGCAATGTTCGGCCGTGCAGGGTACGGACTCGGCGCGGCTCTCCTGGATGCCGACAATGTCGGGATTGACGGCTTTGATCGCTGCGACCGTCTCGTCGACGCTTTTGCCGTCATTGGCGCCGCCGCCGCGGATATTGAACGACATCACCGTCAGTTCGGTCGCATGCACGGCTGCCACGGGCATGGCGAGCGCCAGCGCGAGTGCGAGTGCCGCAAGGAAAGCTGATTTCGTTGTCATGGTCGATTTCCCCGATCGAGGCCGTCTCCGGCCTATCGGTGGAGAAAAGCCCGGCGGCGATGTCATGGCGATGACGGAGCACTCGGCGGATGGTTGAGTTTTAGGCCCGCCAAACATAGTATGATTAGGCGCGCAGGGACTGACGGCCCCGCCAGGCGCGGACCAGGGAGGGGCGAAGACCATGCGCGGCGTCCAGGATACGACGCGAGCACTCGCGACGGCGGGACGCGACCGCGTTGCCAGCCTGTCGGACCGGGTTGCCGGCGAGATCGGGCGGCGCATCGTCTCCGGTCAGTACCAGCCGGGCGAAACGTTGCCGACCGAGCCGCGCGTCCAGGAAGAGTTCAAGGTTTCGCGCACTGCGGTCCGCGAGGCGATTCGCCTGCTCTCGGCCAAGGGGCTGACTGTGTCGCGCCCGAAGATCGGCACCAAGGTGCGGCCGCGTGTCGACTGGAACATGCTCGATCCCGATGTGCTGCGTTGGCAGATCGATCCCGTTCCGAGCGACGACTTCATCCATTCCCTCTTCGAGATGCGCGAGATTATCGAGCCTGCCGCGGCATCGCGCGCAGCCGAGCGGGCAACCGAGGCCGAGATCGAGACGCTGCGCGAGGCCTTCGAGGGCATCCAGAGCCGCGAACGCGGCAGCGCCGAGCAGATCAAGGCCGATCTCGCCTTCCACATGGCCGTGCTCGAGGCCTCGCACAATCCGCTGCTGCGTTCGGCAGGCAGCATGATCGAATCGGGGCTCGTCATCTCTTTCTCGCTCGGCTGGCGCACTGTCATGGGTGACGACGCCGTGCTGCAGCATCGCGATGTCTATGAGGCGATCCGCGACCGCAAGGCCGACGATGCCTTCCTGGCGATGCGCCGGCTGCTGCGCAACGCCAAGGGCAACGTCTTCGATTCCATCTGGGTCAACCGCCGCGACGAGGCCGGAACCGAAGTCGAAATCCGCTAGCGGACCTCAATTCCCTTTGCCCTGCCGCGAGGTCGCCGCCGGGCTTGCCGACAACCGATGCCTGCCCGATGGGCGGCGACGTCAGAACCGAAGGAGGATACGATGCGACTGATGCAGATCACGACCGAAGAGGGTGGCCGCGCCGTCGTTGCCACGGTGGGCCAGCCGAAGGCCGAGCGGTCTTTCATCGTGCCGGGCTATGCCACCGTTTACGATCTTGCCCGCGCTGCCATTGCCGCGAAGAGCGGCATCGAGCCGGTCGTCGAGGCGGCAGGCGAGGGCGCTTCCGTCGACCGCGCGGCGCTGCTTGCGTCCGGCCGCGTGCTCGCGCCGATCGATCATCCTGATGAGGCGCATCTGCTCATCACCGGTACGGGCCTCACCCATCTCGGCTCCGCCTCGGCGCGCGATGCCATGCACAAGACCGTCGCGGTCGCCGAGGAAACGCTGACCGACTCGATGAAAATGTTCCGCATGGGCCTCGAAGGCGGCAAGCCGGCCGCCGGCCAGATCGGCGTTCAGCCGGAATGGTTCTTCAAGGGCGACGGCGCGCTGCTGGTTGGCCCCGGCGAGCCGCTGACCGCGCCGTCCTTCGCCCAGGATGGCGGCGAGGAGCCCGAGGTTGCCGGCATCTACATTATCAGCGACGACGGCCGCCCGTTCCGCATCGGCTTCGCGCTCGCCAACGAATTCTCCGACCATGTGATGGAGCGGGTCAACTATCTCTACCTCGCCCATTCCAAGCTCAGGCAGTGCTCGGTCGGCCCGGAACTCCTCGTCGGCGCGTTGCCGGACGACGTGCGCGGCCGCTCGCGGATTATCCGCGGCGACAAGGTGATCTTCGACGAGCCCTTCCTTTCGGGCGAGGCGAACATGTCGCATACGCTCGAAAATCTCGAGCATCACCACTTCAAATACGACTTCTTCCGCCGCCCCGGCCAGTTGCACGTCCACACCTATGGCACGGCGACACTGTCGGTTGCGTTCGGCATCAAGACCGAGCCGGGCGATGTGTTCGAGATCGAATCTGAGACCTTCGGCCTGCCGCTGCGCAATGCGCTGGCCTTCGCGCCGGAGGAAACGGTGACGGTGACGGCGCTCTGAGCGCTGGACCCAAAGCTTTGGCGATTGGCTCCGCCGGGTCGGGGCGTTAGAACACCGCACCCACCGGCTTCATCACGCGGAGGCCGTCCCCCGTGGGACGGCTCCTTCCCTCCAAGAAGCGTTTCGAGGACTTCCATGACCGAATTGCACAAGAACTATATCGGCGGCGAATGGGTCGCCGGCGATGCTCGCCCGAATATCAACCCGTCCAACACCAATGAAGTGGTCGGCGAGTTCGCGCAGGGCACCGCCGCCGATGCGAAGGCCGCGATCGATGCCGCCGCGCTTGCGTTCAAGACCTGGTCGCAGTCGGGCATCCAGCAGCGCCACGACATCCTGAAGGCGACCGGCGACGAGATCCTTGCCCGCAAGGAAGAAATCGGCCGCCTGCTCTCGCGCGAAGAGGGCAAGACCCTCGCGGAAGGCATTGGCGAGACGACGCGCGCCGCGCAGATCTTCCACTTCTTCGCTGGTGAAACGCTGCGCCTCGCCGGCGAGATCCTGCCGAGCGTCCGCCCCGGCATCGATGTCGCGATCACGCGCGAGCCGGTCGGCGTTGTCGGCCTGATCACGCCGTGGAACTTCCCGATCGCCATTCCGGCCTGGAAGATCGCGCCGGCGCTGGCCTATGGCAACACTGTCGTCATCAAGCCGGCCGACCTCGTTCCGGGCTGCACCTGGACCATCGTCGACATCCTGGTGCGCAATGGCCTTCCGAAGGGCGTGCTCAATCTCGTCATGGGCCGCGGCTCGGTCGTCGGCCAGGCGATCCTCGAATCGCCGAAGGTCAATGCCGTGTCCTTCACCGGCTCGGTTGGAACCGGCAAGAAGGTCGCCGAGGCCTCGATTGCCGTCATGCGCAAGTTCCAGCTCGAAATGGGCGGCAAGAACCCGACCATCGTGCTCGATGATGCCGACCTGAAGGTTGCGGTGGAATCGACCGTGAACAGCGCCTTCTTCTCCACCGGCCAGCGTTGCACGGCTTCCTCGCGCCTCATCGTCACCGAGAAGATCCACGACCAGTATGTGGAGGCGATGGCCAAGCGCATGAAGGACATCGTTGTTGACGATGCCCTGAAGCAGGGCACGCATATCGGCCCGGTCGTCGACCAGAGCCAGCTCGATCAGGACGAGCGCTATATCCAGATCGCCAAGGACGAGGGCGGCACGCTCGCCGCCGGCGGCAATCGGATCGAGCGCGACAATCCGGGCTTCTACCTCGAGCCGACGCTCTTCACCGGCACGACGCCGGATATGCGCATCAACAAGGAAGAAGTGTTCGGCCCGGTCGCCAGCGTGATCAAGGTTGCCGATTACGAGGAAGCGCTCGCGGTGGCCAACGATACGCCGTTCGGTCTCTCGGCCGGTATCGTGACGACGAGCCTCAAGCATGCCTCGCACTTCAAGCGCAATGCCGAGGCCGGCATGGTGATGGTCAACCTGCCGACGGCGGGCGTTGATTATCACGTGCCGTTCGGCGGCCGGAAGGGCTCGAGCTATGGCCCGCGCGAGCAGGGCAAATATGCCGTCGAGTTCTTCACCACCGTGAAGACGGCCTACACGCTGCCGTAGGTTCGAATAAAGGGGCGGCTGCCCGGTGCGGCCGCCCTATTCCCTGAAGCCGGCGACGGCGCGTGCACGTTCTCCGAACAGCGCCTCCGGGAAGGCGTCGCGAACAGCGCGCAGCGCCTCGGCGCCGCTTGCCGGTGCCATCAGTTCGAGCAGGCGGCGCATCTGAGCGATCTGGAGATCGAGCGCTGCGATGAAGCGCGGGTCATCGGCGGGCAGCGTTTCGGCTGCGAAGTCGCGCGGGGCATGCTGCATCAGCTCTCTCCCTCGTCGCGGACTGGCCCGCGGTCGTCATCCCCGCAAATTTGCGCATAGAAGGTTAACCTCCGGTAAAGCGCGGCGACACGGCGCGGCCGTCCTTGTCGCTCGTCTCTTGCCGCGGGCCGGCCGCTCTGGTCCACTCCAGCTTCATTTCGACACCAGCCGCCGCGAGAGCCCCATGACGACACCCTATCCGCGCGATCTCATCGGCTATGGCCGCAGCACGCCCGATCCGAAATGGCCGGGTGGCGCCCGCGTCGCGGTGCAGTTCGTCGTCAATTACGAGGAGGGCGGCGAGAGCAGCATCCTCGACGGCGACAAGGCGTCGGAATCGCTTTTGTCCGAGATCGTCGGCGCGCAGCCCTGGCCCGGCCAGCGCAATCTCAACATGGAATCGATCTACGAATATGGCTCGCGCGCCGGCTTCTGGCGGCTGTGGCGGCTGTTCTCAAGTCGCGGCATTCCGGTTACCTGCTACGGCGTCACGCTCGCGATGGCGCGCAATCCGGAAGCAGTCGCGGCGATGAAAGAGGCCGATTGGGAGATTGCGAGCCACGGCCTCAGATGGCTCGAATACAAGGACTTTCCGGAGGCCGAGGAGCGTCGGCACATCCACGACGCAATCCGCATCCATACCGAGATCACCGGCTCGCGCCCCCTCGGCTTCTATCAGGGCAAGCCCTCCGACAACACGTTGCGGCTGCTGATAGAGGAGGGAGGATTCCTATATACATCAGACAGTTACGCCGATGATCTCCCTTATTGGGTGAGTGGGCCGCTCGGGCCGCATCTGATCATCCCCTATACGCTGGACACAAACGACATGCGCTTTGCGACGCCGCAGGGGTTCAATGCCGGCGACCAGTTCTTCACCTATCTCAAGGACGCGTTCGACGTCCTTTATGAGGAGGGCGAGGCCGGCGCGCCGAAGATGATGAATGTCGGCCTGCATTGTCGTCTCGTCGGCCGCCCCGGGCGAGCTCAGGCGCTCGCCCGTTTCGTCGACTATGTCGCTGCCAAGGACAAGGTGTGGCTGCCGCGCCGCATCGATATCGCCTGGCACTGGCACGCGCATCACAAGCCAGCCTGACAGCGAGAACGGAGCAATGCTGCGATTGTAGGGTCATTGCTGTTCGCATTGTCGTTGTCTTTCTTCTCCGCTGGTGGTCATCTCGCCATCAGCCAAGAGACCGCGAAACGCGGCGAAGAAGGTGGGAACGAACAGGAGCGCGAGCATGCCCGGCAAGAAAATCCTGATGCTGGTCGGCGATTATACCGAGGAATATGAGATCTTCGTCTTTCAGCAGGCGATGGAAGCGGTTGGTCATACGGTTCACATCGTTTGCCCGGACAAAAAGTCTGGCGCCATCCTCAAGACCTCGTTGCATGATTTCGAGGGCGATCAAACCTATACCGAGAAGCTCGGCCACAACGTCATCCTGAACAAGACGTTCGCCAAGGCTGATCCGGCCGACTACGACGCCGTATACTGCGCGGGCGGCCGCGGTCCTGAATATATCCGCATCGACAAGCGGGTTCAGGCGATCGTTCGCCATTTCCATGAGACCGACAAGCCGATCTTCACGATCTGCCACGGCGTGCAGATCCTGATCGCGGTTGACGGTGTGGTGCGGGGCAAGGAAGTGGCAGCGCTGCAATATTGCGAGCCCGAGGTTCGGCTGGCAGGCGGCACCTATATCGACGTTCCGCCGGATGGGTCGCATATCCACGGCAAGATGGTCTCGGCCAAGGGCTGGCCGGGGCTTGCAGCCTTCATCCGCGATTGCCTCAAGGTGCTCGGCACGCAGATCATCCATGCTGGTGACGAGGCTCCGGCGACGCCGGCACGGGCTGCCAAGCGCGCTGCGGCCAAAGAGGCATCGGCAGCGGACGAAGCTCCGGTCACCAAGCCGCAGGCTGCGGAACGCTCAAAGCGGACCAAGAAGCTGGTATCGGCCTGAGGGCGCGCTATCATCTTCCTCGATAACTCTGGAGCTTGGGGAAGACGATGCACTCTCATCATTCTGCCAGTGCCCTGGCCGCGCTGATAGCGATCGGTCTGATGGCCGGCACGGCGACAGCCGCGCCGGTCAAGAAGGCGAATATGCCGCCCTTCTGCCGCGGGGAGGCTGCCGAGACATTCAAGACCAAGCAGGCCTATGTGAAGACCGGCAAGCTGGTGCGCGCCAAGGATGGCAACCAGTTGCTGAAGGGTACGGTCGATTTGCGTATGCAGGGGACCAAGAAATTCGAGTGCCGCTTCGACGCCAAGGGCAATTTCATCGACGTCAAGGCTCTGCCGAGCGAGGGCAAGTAGTGATCGGTCGGCTGGCAGTCTGAGCGATCTGGCCCTACGCCTTGAATCCTGCGGCTTTGACGGATACTCCCCTCAGTCATGGGTAAGGCACTGATTCCGCCTGGTGGCGGCGACATCGAGGGAATCAATCTGCGCGATGCGCTGGAGCAGCGTTATCTCGCCTATGCCCTCTCGACCATCATGCACCGGGCGCTGCCCGACGCCCGTGACGGGCTGAAGCCGGTCCATCGGCGCATCCTCTATGCGATGCGCCAGCTCCGGCTCGATCCCGATGCTGGTTTCAAGAAATCGGCCCGCGTCGTTGGCGACGTCATCGGCAAATATCACCCGCATGGCGACCAGTCGGTCTATGACGCGCTGGTTCGCCTCGCGCAGGATTTTGCCGTCCGTTTCCCGCTGGTGGATGGCCAGGGCAATTTTGGCAATGTCGACGGCGATAGCGCCGCGGCGATGCGTTACACCGAAACGCGGATGACCGAAGTCGCGGCCCTTCTGTTGGAGGGGATCGACGAGAATGCAGTCGATTTCCGCGAGACCTATGACGGCGAGGACAGCGAGCCGATCGTTCTGCCGGGGAATTTCCCAAACCTGCTTGCCAATGGCTCGTCCGGCATTGCCGTGGGCATGGCAACGTCGATTCCGCCACATAATGTCGCCGAACTCTGCGACGCGGCGCTCTTGCTGATCGACAAGCCGGATGCCGACGTCATCGAACTGATGCAACATGTCCAAGGGCCCGATTTTCCGACCGGCGGCATCATCGTCGATGATCGCGCTGCGATGGCAGAGGCCTATCGCACCGGCCGTGGCGGCTTTCGCGTCCGCGCCAAATGGCATGTCGAGGATCAGGGCCGCGGCACCTATCTGATCGTCGTCACCGAGATTCCGTACCAGGTGCAGAAGTCGCGTCTGATCGAGAAGCTGGCCGAGTTGGTGCAGACCAAGCGCGTGCCGCTGCTGGTCGATGTGCGCGACGAGTCGGCCGAAGATATCCGCGTCGTGCTCGAACCGCGGGCGCGCACGGTGGATGCCGCGCTGCTGATGGCGCAGCTGTTCAAGATGAGCGACCTCGAAAGCCGCATCTCGCTCAACATGAACGTGCTGTCGAAGGGCATCGTGCCGAAGGTGATGAGCCTCGGCGAGGTGCTGCGCGAGTGGCTCGACCATCGCCGCGAGGTGCTGCTGCGCCGCTCCGCCTTCCGGCAGGAGCAGATCCGCAAGCGCCTCGAAGTGCTTGGCGGCTATATCATCGCCTATCTCAACCTCGACGAGGTGATCCGCATCATCCGCGAGGAGGATGAGCCGAAGGCCGAGTTGATGCGGACCTTCGAGCTGACGGATGTGCAGGCCGAGGCGATCCTCAACATGCGCCTCCGCTCGCTGCGCAAGCTCGAGGAGATGGAGTTGCGGCGCGAGCACGCGGCGCTCTCGGAGGAGTTGGCGCAGATCGACGCGCTGATGGCGTCCGAGGACAGGCAGTGGAAGACGATCGCTTGGCAGATCAGCGAGATCCGCAAGACCTTTGGGCCCGAGACGCCGCTCGGCAAGCGCCGTACGGCCTTTGCCGATGCCCCGGTTCATGATGTCGAGGATATCCAGCAGGCGATGATCGAGCGCGAGCCGATCACCGTCATCGTCTCGGAAAAAGGCTGGATTCGTGGGCTGAAAGGTCATGTCGCCGATCTCGGGACATTGACCTTCAAGACTGACGACGCGCTCAAATTCGCCCTGCACGCCGAGACCACCGACAAGATCATCGTGTTCTCGACCGGCGGGCGCTTCTATACGCTCGGCGCCGACAAGCTGCCGGGCGGGCGCGGCCATGGCGAGCCGATCCGCCTGATGGTCGACATGGACAACGAACAGGACATCGTCTCGGTCTTCGTCCACAAGCCGGGCCGCAAACTGCTGATCGCGTCGAGCGAGGGCTATGGCTTCGTTGTCGCCGAGGCCGAGGTCATCGCCAACACGCGCAAGGGCAAGCAGGTCCTGAATGTTGATGGAGCGGCGGAGGCGGCGCTCTGCGTCGATGCCGGCGGCGACATGGTGGCGATGATCGGCAAGAACCGGAAATTCCTCGCTTTTCCGCTCGAGCAGGTGCCAGAGATGGCGCGCGGCAAGGGTGTCAGGCTGCAGCGCTATCGCGATGGCGGCCCGGCCGATATTCGTATCTTCACGCGCGAAAAGGGCCTGACCTGGATGGATTCGTCCGGACGGAGCTACACCCGCTCGATGGAAGAGCTGAAGGATTACGTCGCCGATCGCGGGCAAGCCGGCCGGCTGCCGCCGGACAAGTTCCCGAAGACCAACACGTTCGGAACGCCGGCGCTCTGAGCTTCGATGGGCGCACGGAATTATCTGATCGAGGGTGTCTCGGGGGCTGGCAAGACTTCGGTCGCCGCGGAACTGCAGCGGCGCGGCTATCATGTCATCCATGGCGACCGCGAACTGGCCTATCAAGGTGACCCGGAGACGGGCGAACCGCTCGGGGCCGACGCGCCTATAGGATCAGGCGGAGACGTCGACTTCGCGCACAGGCATCATATCTGGGATGTCGAGAAGGTCCGGTCGCTGGTCGCGGATCAGAGCGACCCGTTCACTTTTTTCTGCGGCGGTTCGCGCAATTTTCGGCGTTTTATCGGCTTTTTCGACGATGTCTTCGTCCTCAGCATCGACAGTGCCACGCTGGACCGGAGGCTGGCCGGCCGACCGCCTGATGAGTTTGGCGGCACGCCGGAGCAGCGAGCGTTTATCCGGCGGTTGCATGCAACTTCGGAAGACGTTCCGCAGACCGCGACGATCATCGACGCGACGGCCCCGCTGGACAGGGTCGTCGATGATATTCTCTCGCGGTGCCGGCGCGGCATGTGATGATCAGGGGGTGACGATCACACGCGACCAGGCAGGGCGGACGTCGACCGGCTCAACCCGGCCTATAGCCGGTTCGAGGTCATGGTCGCGCGATGAGGCGAGCCGGCCATACCGGGTTTCCGATCCGGGGCTCGTCAGGGCGCTACTTCCCAGCCCTGGCCGCCGAGATGTTCCTGCGGCTTGAAGCGGGCCTTGTAGGCCATCTTGCGCGAGCCCTCGACCCAATAGCCGAGATAGACATAGGGCAGGCCCATCTTCTGCGCCCGCGCGATGTGATCGAGGATCATGAACGTGCCGAGCGAGCGGTCGAGATAGTCCGGCTCGTAGAACGAGTAGACCATCGACAGTCCGTCAGCGAGGATGTCGGTCAGGGCGGTGCCGATCAGCGCGCCTTCGCCGACGCCGGTCAGCGCTGTGTCCGGCCCGCGGAAGCGGTATTCGAGCAGCATGGTCTCGACATGGGTATCCTCGACCATCATCGCATAGTCGAGCACGGTCATGTCGGCCATGCCGCCCTCGGCGTGGCGGGCGTCGAGATAGGCGCGGAACAGCGAATACTGGTCCGACGTCGGCGCGGCCTCGACGCGATTTCCGATCACATCGCGGTTCGTCTCGATGACGCGGCGGAAGCTCTTGCCCGGCTTGAAGCGATCGACGGGAACGCGCACCGAGACGCAGGCCTTGCAGGCCTCGCAGGCCGGGCGGTAGGCGATGTTCTGGCTGCGGCGGAAACCGCCCTGAGTCAGGATCTCGTTCAGTGCCGAAGCGCGCGCGCCCACGAGATGGGTAAAGACCTTCCGCTCCATCTGGCCCGGCAGATAGGGGCAGGGCGAGGGCGCCGTCAGGAAGAACTGTGGCTGCTCGGGCTGATGATGCGTCATCGGGCGAAGGACCCCCGCGTCATGTCTGACGCCAACGATAATACGCCGGCAAGCCGCGCAGGAAGCACAATTCTCTCGCTCACCGGCGGCTGAGCGCCAGCGCATCGCGGTTCATGACCACGGTGCCGAGCAGCATGTCGTGCAGCAGCCGCTTACGGTTCGAAAGAAGGCCGATCAGGAGGATCAGCGGCGTCAGCAGCGAGATCGACACCCAGTAGAGGATGACATGCGCTGCGGCGATGAAAAACCCGATGCGCGCGCCATCCATGGAGCGGATCGCAAGACCAGCGACGCGCATTCCCGGCGTTCCAGCCTTCGGGCCGCCAAGCGTCAGCGCGACATAGAGCACCGCGACGATCGCGAAGAAGGGCAGCGCGAACAGAAACCAGGCGACGCCGAAGGTGACGAGACCGAGGGCGAAGATGACCAAGACTGCCACCAGCTCGAACAGGCCGAGCAGCACGACATCGACGATGAACGCGAGAATGCGCTTGCCGAGCACGCCGGAAAACAGTTCCGGTTCGCGCAGAGGATCAAAATAATCGCCGCCCGTGAAGTCACGGCTCTCCAAAACGGTCATCGCCTTCTCTCCGCCTGTCCTTGTCCAGCCACCTTGCACGCCAGCTTCGGTGAATGCTAGATCGCCCGTTGAATCGCGGCGGCAGGTGCCGACGCGCTCTGGTTGTCTCCCTGCCTGCGGCTTGCCCGCGCTCTTTCCGTGCGCCTTCGAGCTTCGTTCAGCCTGCCGCGACTGTACCTTCCCGCCACTGACCAGATCGAGTTCGACACCCGATGGCTTCAGCCGACGAGCAAACCCGACCGCAGCTTTCGATTGTGGCGCCGGCCTATAATGAGGAGGCTTCCCTCGAAGCGTTTCATCGACGCGCCTCCGCCGCCGCCCGCGCCGTTGCTGGCGAGGATTTCGAGATCGTCATCGTCGATGACGGATCGCGCGACCAGACTTATGCTCTCGCATGCCGGATCGCCGCCGCCGACCCGCATGTGGTGGCTGTCCGCCTATCGCGCAACTTCGGCCACCAGCTCGCGCTCTGCGCCGGGCTGAAGCTCTGCCGCGGCGCACATATACTCGT
This sequence comes from Kaistia sp., assembly GCA_965229085.1. GTDB lineage: Bacteria > Pseudomonadota > Alphaproteobacteria > Rhizobiales > Kaistiaceae > Kaistia. The sequence continues at coordinate 111,268 of OZ245859.1, forward strand.
CATCGATGCCGATCTGCAGGACCCCCCCGAGCTCGCCAGCGAGATGTTTCGCGTCATGGCGGCAGAGAAGGCCGATGTGGTCTATGGCCAGCGCAGGAGCCGGGCCGGCGAGACGGCGTTTAAGCGCGGCTCGGCCAAGGCGTTCTATCGCGGCCTCCGCCGCCTCGCCGATATCGACATTCCCGCCGATACCGGCGATTTCCGTCTGATGACGCGCCGCGTCTGCGACATCCTTAATGCGATGCCGGAGCGCTATCGCTTCACGCGCGGCCTCGTCAGCTGGGTTGGATTCCGCCAGGTCGCCGTGCCCTATGACCGAGAGGCGCGCTTTGCCGGCACGACCGGCTATCCACTCCGCAAGATGATCCGCTTCGCGGTCGACGCCATCACGAGCTTCTCGATCCTGCCGCTCAGAATTGCGAGCTATACGGGGCTCGCGGCATCGATCCTCAGCCTGCTCGCGATCCTCTACACGCTGTTCGCCTGGGCCGGCGGCCACACCGTCGCCGGCTGGACATCGCTGTTGTCGGCGATCTTCCTCATCGGCGGCGTCCAGCTGTTCGTGCTCGGGATCATCGGCGAATATCTCGGCCGGCTCTATCTCGAGACCAAGCAGCGGCCGCTGTTCATCATCGACGAGGTGTACCGATCAGAGGGCTGAGCCTCAGGGCGGAACGACATTCAGCTGATGCCGGGCTGCACAGCTGGCTTTCCTGCTCCGGTGCTCTCCTACAAACGGATGCTCCGCCCCCGGGTGTCGGAAAACCGCCATTTTCGCGCCGGCATCATCTGAATGTCGATCCGTCCTAGCCTCCTGGCGCCCACCCCGTCGCCTGTTCCCTCATCGAGGAGAGTTCCATGCTGATGGCGAACCCGGCCGAGGCATCGGAACCCGAGCGCAGATCGGGCCACCAGCCGTGGGGCGTCCGCATCGCCGCGATCCTTTCCTTCGCCGCGATCTTTCTCGTCACCTTCGCCGCGAACATCGCCTTCAGCTTGAGGCAGAGCCGGCTCGCCAATGTGCCGACGCATGACGACGTCGCCTATCTTGCCGACGGGCTCGACCGCGTGATGTTCGTCGAGCCCGGCGGCCTCTGGCCGGCGCTGCGCTCGATCGTTACCGACCCGCCGCATGCGCCCGTCTCGACGCTGACGGCCATGCTCGGCTTCTGGAGCTTCGGCCCGGCGCCTATTGCCGCCTATCTCGCCAATGCCTGGGTGCTCGCCCTCTATGTGCTCGTCTTCGCGACTTTGAGTCGGCCGCTTTCGAGCCTCGTGACGCGGACGCTGTTCGTCGCCGTCCTCGCCTTTGTCCCGGTGGCGCATGCCATGGTCACCGAGTTCCGGCCCGACATGGCCGGCGGCCTCCTGTTCGCCCTTGCGCTTGGCGCCATCTGCACCAGCGATTTCCGCACCATCACGCCGGGCCGGGGCGCGGCCGTTGTTGCGCTCGCGTTGGCGGCGACGATCACCAAGCTGAGTGCGGTCGTGCTGACGATTCCCGCGCTCGGCGTCGCCTTCCTCGCCACGCTGGTCAGCCAGGGAATCTTCGGCGGCGACGACAGGCGGCGCCTCGTCCGGGGTGCGCTGATCAGTGCGGGGTTCTATGTCGTCGCGCTCTTGCCGTTCGCGATCGTATTTGGAGCGAAAACGCTCAGCTATATCGGCGGTGCGCTATTCAGCGATTCTGACATCTGGGCGACGCCGGGTAGCCGCTGGTTCCACTGGACCTATCATACGTTCGGCCCCGGCGCTGCGGATGCACTCGGTCCCTTCAGCGTCATTGCACTGGCGCTCATCCTCGGCGATCTCGTCGTTGGCCACAGCGCGCGGGGTGCCCGGCGCCGGGGCTCGCTCGCCTTCTATGCGACGCTGCTGGTCGTCTATTGCGCCATGGCGGTCTCTTCGGAGAAGACCCCCTACCAGGGCAGCTATTTCTATCTGCCCTTGCTTGTCGCAGCGGCGGGTGCCTTTCTAAACCTCGTCGCGGCTGCAAGGCTGCGCTGGCCGGTGGCTGCGCCGCGGGCGGTGAATGCGCTGCTCGGCGCCGGGCTTGCGCTCTCGGTACTCGTCCTGCCGCTCGGGAGCAGTTATTCGCCCCGGTCCGAGGATGGGCCGGAGGCAGATCGGCTGCTGCCGATCGTCACCGACGCGATCTTCGCGCTCGAGCAGAACGAATGGCAGGACAGCCCCAGTTGTCGTGCGCGCACGATGCGCATAACGGCCCTCAATTACGATCCGCTGACTGCGGGCGCGATCCAGATGGCGCTGGCCAGGGGCGGCGTGCGGGTCGTCTCTGACTATGACTATTTTCCGCGCAACCTTGCGGAGGCAAAGAAGAGTGTCGACGATGTTGACCTCGTCGTGATGGTCGACCCGGCCACGCCACCCACCAACAAATGGCTGCTCGTCACGGCCATGGTGCCCGATCTCTATCAGCTTCTCAGCAGCCAGCCGGGCGTCCGCAAGATCCAGGTCGGCGTCTATCGCAACCATCCATTCTGGCTGTTCGTGAAGCCGCATTGCGACCCTGTCGCGCCATCATGAGCCCGCGCTCGGCCGGGTCGCCAGGCTCGGCTCGCGCCCGCGCCTCGAAGCTGCGCCATTCGGCTGCACCGTCTTGCTGCGGTGCAATATTTTCTTCATCATGGGCTAGATCTGTTGCTGACTTCATTGTTCTCGTGAGAGGGAGCAACCGGCAGTCTTCACCGCGGGGCGCGTTCAAGAACTATGCAGAAAGACTACTGGCACGGCCGGGATGGCGATAAGCGCGCATTGACGATCCTGGTCGGCGCGATGTTTCTGCTCATCGTGCTCGTCAATCTCTCGCGGAGCAGCCTGCATGGCCATCTGGCCATGGTCCCGACCTATGACGACATCAACTATATGGCGGATGCCCTTTATCGGCTGCGTTTCAGCGCCGGGGAGGGGCTCCGCTCCGTGCTTCAGTCGTTCACCGCCGACCCGCCGCATGCGCCCGTCACGACGATCACTGGCATGTTGGGCTTCTGGCTGCTTGGCCCGGCGCCGCTCGCCGCCTATGTCGCCAATAGCTGGGTCGTGCTGCTGTTTCTCTGGTTCATGGCGCGCCTCAGCCGGCCGCTCGGGGGGGCGGTCAACCGCGCCCTGTTCATCGCAACCTTCCTGTTCGTGCCTGCCGTTCAGGCGTTGGTGATGGAGTTCCGGCCGGACCTTCCTGCCGGCCTGATCCTTGCCATCACCCTTTATATGCTTTGCACGACCGATTTCGGCCGGGCGGCGTGGCAGCGGCGTCTGGCCCTCGGCGCGCTCTGCGTCGCGGCGACCTGCATCAAGCCCTCGGCTTTCGTTCTCGTGATACCCGCGCTCGGCGGCACGCTGCTGATCGTGCTGGCGCGTACGGCTCTCTTGGAGCGCGGCGAGGCGCGGGCGGTGATCGTGTCGCTTGCCCAGATCATCGCCGTCTATCTTGTGTTGATGGTGCCACTGGTGCGGATCTGGGGGCCGAGCACCTATGGCTATGTCTATGACGTGCTCGTCACCAATGCCGATGTCTGGCGTTCACAGGGCGGCTGGGACACCCATCTCCTCTACAATTCAACGGGTTTCGGCGGACTGCTGGCGCTTGGCAAGTTCTTCCGGAATGGCCTCTTGCTGATCCTCGTGGATCTCGCCATCTTTGCCTTCCGGCCGGATCGTCGCCGACGCGGCGTCCTCGAATATTATTTCGTCGTTCTGATGCTTTACGGCGCGCTGTCGGTTTCTGGCGAGAAGACCGTCTATCAGGGCAGCTTCTTCTATTTTCCGTTCATCATCGCCTTCGCCGGCGCCTCGATCCGAATTCTGACCTTCATTCGCGATGTCGTCGGGCTCGGCTTTCTGGTGCGGACCTCGCTGGCGGTCATCCTGGCGATCTACATCTACAAGATGCCGCTCGCGACCTACTATTATGGCGCCGAACCGTTCGCCTACCGGCTGCGCCCTGTCGTCGACCGGATCACCACATTCACCGGTGATATGGCGCTGGCGAACATCGACAACCCTGCCTGTTCGGGCCGTCCCCTCACTATGGTGTTCACCGATTCGTTGCCGATTCCCACCGAACTGGTCCGTTTTGAAGCAGCGAAGATCGGCGTTCCCGTCCAGGCTTCCACCACCTTCATGGCGCGTGACCTCGGCGAGATGACGCGAAACGCCGAGGAGGGCGACATTGTCCTCATCGCAGCGCCCGACCACCAATCGCCGAGCCGGTGGCTTCCCGGAATCGCCAACAATCCGGGCCTGCTCGCTGCTCTCCAAAGCTGGGGCGGCGCCAATCGCTTCGACATCACGGGCGAGGACGGCAAGCCGCTCTGGCTGATTGTCAATCCGCGCTGCACCGCGCCGGCGCAGCGCGCAAAGTAGCTGCCGCCACTGGAGCGTGCTCAGGGCCGCTCGAGGCGCTCGACCTGATAATGGCGCGCGGCGAGCGCAGCCTCGATCTCGCGGGCATGGCTCGGACCATGCGTCTCGATCGTGACGTCGACGCTGGCGCCCTTCGCCGGAACGCTGAGCAGCGTCCGGTGATGCAGCACTTCGAGGATGTTGCCGCCGCAACCGCCGATCGTCGCCGCGATATCGCCAAGGACGCCCGGCCGATCGGGAATGATGAGCCTGAAGGCAACGATCCTCTCGGCCCGGGCGAGCTCGCGCACCATGATCGAGGCCGCGAGGCGCGGGTCGATGTTGCCGCCGCAGAGAACCAGCCCGATGCGCTGGCCGGCGAAACGTTCTGGAAAGGTAAGCAGAGCGGCAAGCCCGGCGGCGCCGGCGCCTTCCGCCATGGTCTTCTGCAATGTCAGATAGGCATTGACCGCCCGTTCGATGGCGCTTTCAGGCACGCAGACGACATCGTCGACGAAGCGCCGGGCAATGGCGAGGGTCAGGCGGCCGACATCCTTGACCGCGATGCCCTCGGCCAGCGTGTTGCCGCCGCATTCCGGGATCGTGCCGCGGAGCGCGGCGCGCATCGAGGGGTAGAGTTCGGTCTCGACGCCGACCACCGCGATATCGGGCGCAAGCGCCCGCGCCGCGATCGCCATGCCGCCGATCAGCCCGCCCCCGCCGACCGGCACGATCATTGTGTCGAGCGCAATGCCGCTCTCGATCATCTCGAGCGCGATCGTGCCCTGGCCGGCCACCACATGCGGATCGTCATAGGGGTGGACCCAGACGGCCCCTGTCGTCTCGGCGATCTTTTGCGCGGCGGCCTGCGCCTCGGCGAGGGTCTCGCCTTCGACGATGACGCGGGCGCCGAAGCCGCGCGTTGCCTCGATCTTCACGAAGGGCGTCATCGCCGGCATCACGATCGTGGAGGGAATGCCGAGCCGCGAGGCGTGATAGGCGACGGCCTGTGCGTGATTGCCGGCCGACATCGCGACGACGCCGGCGGCGCGCTCTGCCGGCGTCAGCGAGAGCAGCTTGACGAGGGCGCCGCGCTCCTTGAACGCGGAGGTCACCTGGAGGTTTTCGTATTTGACGAACACCGTGGCGCCGGTGAGCTGGCTCAGCCGTGGCGCCGGGAGGAACGGCGTCTTCAGCACGCTGCCTTCGATGGCGCGGGCGGCGGCGCGGATGTCGTCGATCGTTGGAAGGGAAATCGGGTCGATGGCAGGGTCGAGCACGGTCATGGCGCGCCTCCGGGGATCACGATAGCCGCATCACGCGGCCTTCCTCAAGCGCCGCCCTGCGCCCGAACAGGCCGTTGGGGCGCATCAGGAACAGCACCGTGATCGCGACGAGTACAAAGATGTCGCGCTCGCCTGAGCCGAAATAAGCGGACCACCCGGTTTCGAGCGCCGCCAGCAGCAGGCCGCCGGCCAGCGCGCCTCCGAGCGTGCCGCCACCGATCAGGCAGGCGAGCAGCGCCTTGAGGCCGAGCAGGAATCCGCCCGAGGAGGCGGTGCCGCCATAGCTGAGCGCGACGATCGCACCCGCGATGGCGGCCACGGCGGCAGCGAGGATGAAAGTGAGGGCGGTGACGGTCTCGGGGTCGATGCCGGAGAGCCGCGCCATCAGACGGTCGTCGGCAACCGCCTGCCAGGCCCGGCCGAAGGCGGAGCGGCGCATGAGCAGGAACAGGCCGAGGATGGCGAGCGCGGCGATGCCGAGGATGAGGGCGCGCATGGCGGTGAGGACGACGGGAAACGGTCCTGCTGCCAGCAGGAGCTGGTCATCCAGCATCGGCGGCAGCCAGATCTCGCGCGAGCCCTGGCTGATGCGCAGTCCTTCGGCGATGACGAGGCCGAGCCCGACCGTGGCGACGATGAAGCTTCGCGGCGGGCGGCCCAGAAGGGGCAGCACGACGCTGCGCGCGATCAGCCAGCCGCAGAGCGCCGCCAGCGCAATCGCAACGGCGAGCGCCATGCCGAGCGCCAGCGCCAGCGAGGTCATATGCGCGCCCACCGCGGTGATGAGGCCGAACACCGCGCCAAAGGCGCCGATCATCGCCAGTTCGCCAAAGGCCATGTTGATCCGCCCGATGAGGCCGTAGATCAGGGCATAGGCGAGCGCCAGCGGGGCATAGAAGGCGGCGAGGTTCAGCGCGTTGATCGCCTGCTGCAGCGCATAGCCGGCGGCAGCCGGCAGGGCGAAGGGGAGCAGGGCGGCGCGGGACGGCTGCCAGCCGGTCTCGGCAACCGCCGCCGCCACGGCGCCAGGCTGATCGAGGAACCAGCGCTTCATCAGCGCCATCTGCCAGCCGGGCAGGCGCCCTTCATAGCCGCGCGCAGCGACGAGGTCCGCCCTGCCGCTGGAGAGCGCCCCGCCGGCAAAGGCGCAATCGGCAAACAGCATGCGCGGATCGCCTGCCGCGTTGAAGATGACGCGAACGGCATTTTCGATGCCGCCGAGGGGCTCGACCGACCGAATCGTTACCGGCCGACCGTCAGGACCAATCGCCGTCGCGACGGCGACGCAGACGAGCGCCTGTTGCCGATCAGTGCCGCCGCAGCCGGACAGCAGCAGCGACAGCAGGATCGCGAGCGCCGCTGGAAGGATCGACCGCGCGCGCCCGTTCATCGCCGGCCGGGAATCAGCGCTTCAGCAGCGGCGCGACGAAGGGCGCGAAGTAAGTCAGGATGCCGTCGGCACCGGCGCGCTTGAAGGCCCAGAGGCTTTCGACCATCGCCCGCTCGCCGTCGATCCAGCCATTTTGCTCGGCGGCGCGGATCATCGCGTATTCGCCGGACACCTGATAGGCGAAGGTCGGCATTGCGAACTCGTCCTTGGCGCGGCGGACAATATCGAGATAGGGCAGGCCGGGCTTGACCATGATCATGTCGGCGCCCTCGGCGATGTCGATCTCGATCTCGCGCATCGCCTCGTCGCTATTGGCGAAATCCATCTGATAGGTGCGCTTGTCGCCGACAAGGGTCTTCGACGTGCCGATGGCATCACGAAACGGGCCGTAGAACGCGGAGGCATATTTGGCGGCATAGGCCATGATCTGCACGTCGTTCAGCCCTGCGGCGTCCAGCGTCTCGCGGATGGCTGCGACACGGCCGTCCATCATATCGGAGGGGGCGATGATGTCGGCGCCGGCGATGGCCTGGTTCAGCGCCTGACGCGCGAGCAGGGCGACGCTCTCGTCATTGAGGATCGTCGATCCGTCCATGACGCCGTCATGGCCGTGGCTCGTATAGGGATCGAGCGCGACATCGCAAATGATGCCGATCTCCGGCACGGCCGCTTTGATCGCGCGGCAGGCGCGGCAGACGAGATTGTCCGGGTTGAGCGATTCCGATCCGGTCGGATCGCGCAGCGACGGCTCTGTGAAGGGAAAGAGCGCGATGGCGGGAATGCCGAGCGCCGCAGCCTTTTCCGCCTCGACGACCGCCTGATCGACGGAGAGCCGCTCGACGCCCGGCATCGAGGGAACGCTCTGGCGGATGTGATCGCCATCGACGAGGAAGATCGGCCAGATCAGGTCGTCGACCGTCAGCATGGTCTCCCGCACAAGACGGCGCGACCAGTCGGCGCGTCGATTGCGTCGGAGCCGACGGCCGCCGAGGATCGCATCCATGTCATAGCGCGGAAAGCGCGGCTCGGCCGTCATCGGATATCCTTTCAGGCGATCAGGAGACCGGGCTCAGCCGGCCTGCTTGGGCTCGATCTTGTGGACCAGAACCTTGTCGATCCGCCGACCGTCGAGGTCGACGACCTCGAAGCACCAGCCCTCATGCGTGAACTTTTCTCCCGGCACGGGAATATGGCCGAGATGGTTGAGCATGAAGCCGGCAATGGTGGCGTAGTCCTCGTCATTGGCGAGCGATTTGAGGCTGAGCACGCGCTCGACCACGTCGATGGTGGCGCTGCCGTCGATCAGCCAGGAGCCGTCCTCGCGCTGGATCGCGTCCGGCTCCTCGTCGCCAGCGCGCTCGGGCAGGTCGCCCGCGATCGCCGCGAGGATGTCCATCGGCGTCACGACGCCCTGGAAGCTGCCATACTCGTCGAGCACGATCGCCATATGCACGTTCGAGGTCTTGAAGCGATCCAGCATGTTGAGGATCGGCATGCGCTCGTCGACATAGAGCGGCTCACGGATCACGGCCGAGAGGTCGATCGGCGCGCCGCGATGCATCTGGTTGAGCAGGTCCTTGGCGTGGACGATGCCGAGCACGCCGTCGATATCGCCGCGCGACACCGGGAAGCGCGAATGGCCGCCATCGAGGATTTCGGTCGCGATCGTCTCGGGCGCATCATCGGCGTCGAGCCAGACGACATCCGGCCGCGGTACCATGATCGAGCGCACCGAGCGGTCGGCGACGCGGATCACGCCCTCGATCATCTCGCGCTCGGCCTGATGGAACACACCCGATTCGGTGCCTTCGGCGATGAGGGTCTTGACCTCTTCCTCGGTGACGCCGCGATCGTCATTCTCGTTCTTGCCGAGGAGACGCATGATCGTGTTGGTCGAAAGGCGCAGGAACCAGACGATCGGATGGGCGATGCGGGCGAGCGCCGTCACCGGCCGGGCCACAAGGCAGGCGATCCGCTCGGGATTGGTGAGGCTGAGCCGTTTCGGCACCAGTTCGCCGCAGATCAGCGAGAAATAAGCGAGGCCGAACACCACGACGACGGTCGAGATGGTGTCGGCGCGGGCGCCGAGCTGCGGGAAGGTCTCGGTGAGGAAGACACGAAGCGGTGCGGCGAGTTCAGCCTCGCCGAACGCGCCGGAGAGGATCGCGACGAGCGTGATGCCGATCTGCACGGCGGAGAGGAAGCCGGTCGGATCTTCCGCCAGCTTCAGCGCGGCAGCGGCACCCGGCACGCCATCGGTGGCCATGCCCTGCAGTCGCGCAGGGCGCGATGAAACGACGGCGATCTCCGACATGGCGAAGAAGGCGTTGAACGCGATGAGAACCGCGATGATGGCGAGATCGCCCCAGGGCATGGTCGGTCCTGAAACTCAGACGCCGCAGGCGGCGGGCCGGCGGCTGGCCGCCCGCCGATTTGCCGCATGGTGGAAGGCGGGCCATGATTGGCCCGGGCGGGGATTCGCAATTACCCTGGAAGTTGACATGGCTGCGATGATAGCCAAGCGCGCCGTCACCCGCCAGCGCCGTTTGCGGCGGTGCAGCGGATGGGCTGCTTTATGACGGCCGACCGATGCGCGTTTATCGCAGCGGGGCGGCGAGGGCGATGCAACTGACGCCCATGTAGGCATGGCGCACATGAAAGCATGGCGTGCATGAAAACCAGGATGACCGCGCGATGATCGACAATGAGGTGACGCAGCTGCCGAGCGAGCCGGACAATCCGTGGTCGCTCGCCCTCACCATCTATCTGCGCGGCATCGCGGCCCTCATGCTGCTGCTCGGCCTGCGCCAATGGCTCTATATCGCCGGCATCTTCAACGAGCCGGGCTGGACCTTCGAATCGATGACGACCGAGTGGCAGTTCATCACCATCCATCTGGCGGTCGTCGATCTCGTGGCCGCGGTTGGGCTGTGGATGCGCGTCTCCTGGGGCAATGTCTTGTGGGTCTATGCGGCGGTGTTCGAGATCGCGATCCACACCGCCTTTGCCGAAACATTCGGGCTCGACCCGATCATCATCGGCTTTCATGTCGGCTCGCTCGCGGTGTTCGCTCTGCTGCTCCTGATGGAGCGTCGGCGCGAGGCGCAGCTTGCCTGAGCGGGGGCCGGTGGCCGCGAGATAGTAGCTTTTTAACGATAAAACTCGCTTCGAATGCGGAACTGCGAGGTAAGCCGTCGTTAAGCGTGATGCTTAAGGTGATTTTCAAATCGAGCACATAATGTTGCTTCTCATGAGGCGGGAAGAATACCTGTCACGAAACAGAGAGGCATCAAGATGATCAGCACGAAGCGGGCAGTGGATTCGCAAACTCAACCGCAGACCGCGACTGAGTTGAAGCCGCTCTACATGGAAGCGCTCACGCTGGTTGAGCGGCTTCATCGCCGGCTTCTGGACGTGATCAAGGATGAGTTCGATCGTTCCGGCCGCTCGGATGTGAACAGCGTCCAGGCGCTGCTTCTGTTCAACATCGGCGATGCCGAGCTGACCGCCGGAGAACTTCGCTCGCGCGGTTACTATCTGGGCTCCAACGTTTCGTACAATCTCAAGAAGCTGGTCGAGATGGGCTATATCCATCACCAGCGCTCGCGCATGGATCGCCGTTCGGTCCGCGTCAGCCTGACGCCGAAGGGGCAGGAGATCGCGACGATCGTTAGCGCCCTTTATGAGCGCCACATCCGTTCGATCCAGCAGGTCGGCGGCATCGCGATCGACGATTTCCAGCTGCTGAACAAGTCGCTGCACCGCCTCGAGCGCTTCTGGACCGACCAGATCCTCTATCGGCTCTGATTGCTAGACTGCGCCGACCTCCAGACCACCACGCTTTCGACGACGTCCCTCACCCCGGGACAGAAGGAAAGGCTCCGCCGGGCGACCGGGCGGAGCCTTTCCACGTTAGTAACCGGTCCGTAACCATGGCGCAGGATGATTGCCGGACCGGGGCGGAAGGTCGCGCATGGCAGTCGACATGAAAGCGCCATACTGGCGTGACAGCAGACTTTATGGCGTAAGAGCCGAACGGTATGGCAGCGGGATTTTGACGCCGTCATGTGCGCGTGACGCGCCATTCGGTTGGATTGTGCATCAAAGCGGGCTTCGGCCAAGGCATCCGGCGGCTGGGGCGGCAGGCGAGGGTTAAGCCTCGACATGCGCCCGGCGGGCCGGTTTCAGCGATCGAGAGCGGATATATGAGCGGATCAGGTAAGGCACTTCCTCTTCAGGGCTCGTCCCGTTCGGGCCGGACGATGACGCGTCGCGCCATGTTGAGAACGCTCGCCGGCGGCGTCGCCGCCTCTGCCTTCGCGTTGCCCGCCTTCGCATGGGCCGCCGCTACAGACGATCCTGTGCAGCAGATGCTTCAGAGCAGCTTTGGCGAGACCTCGGACGGGTTCGATGCCGGCCCGACCAGCGCCGCCTCTGTCCGCACAACCTCGCCAATCCTCTCGCCCGAGACTGCGACAGCGGTCGAGGCTGCGATCGCCCAGTATAACGACATCGTTGCGCGCGGCGGCTGGCCTCAGGTTCCCGCGGGCCAGAAGCTCAGCCTCGGCATGCAGGACCCGTCAGTGGTGATCTTGCGCCAGCGGCTGCAGGTTACCGGCGATCTGACGCCCGGTGTCGCCAGTTCGCAGACCTTCGATTCCTATGTCGACGCGGCGCTGCGCCGCTTCCAGGCGCGTCACGGGCTTCCGGCCGACGGCGTCCTTGGCGACACGACGGTCGCGATGATGAATATCCCGGCCAATCTCCGGCTCGGCCAGTTGCAGACCAATCTCGTCCGCCTCAAGGCGATGTCAGGTTCGCTTGGCGATCGCTATGTGATGGTCAATGTGCCTGCGGCGGCGATCGAGGTTGTCGAGGGCGGCCGCGTCGTGTCGCGCCACACGGCGGTGGTCGGCAAGATCGACCGCGAGACGCCGATCATCAATTCCAAGATCTACCGGATCAGCTTCAATCCGAACTGGACCGTTCCGGCGTCGATCATCCGCAAGGATCTGATCCCGCTGATGCAGAAGCAGCCGGATTATCTCACCAAGAAGCACATTCGAATCTACGATCCGTCCGGCACGGAAGTGCCGCCGACATCGATCGACTGGACGACCGACCAGGCGACGAAGGGCTACCTGTTCCGGCAGGACCCGGGTGATTTCAATTCGCTCGGCACCGTGCGCATCTCGTTCCACAATGACGAGGACGTCTATATGCACGACACCCCGCTGAAGGACATCTTCGGCAATGTCGAGCGGTTTGACTCTTCGGGCTGCATCCGCGTCCAGAATGTCCGTCAGGTCATCGCGTGGTTGCTGCAGGGCAATCCCGATTTCCCGCGTTCGCGCATCGACGAGATCTTCAAGTCGGGCGAGCAGGTGAATGTGAACCTGAAGCCCGAGGTTCCGGTTTTCCTCGAATACATCACCGCCTGGGCAACCCCCGACGGCGTCGTCTATTTCCGCAACGACATCTACAATCGCGACGGCGTCGGCCAGGTCGCGCTGCAGTAGGTTTCGTCGCAGCGGCGACTTTTCCCTATCGATAGGTCTCCGCCTTGGCGGGGACCGCACTATATGGTACGTCGCCCGCAATGCGGTGCGGCGCAGCCTTGGCTTGGCGCGCTCGTCAGGAAGGATCCCCGGCTATGTCCCTCATCGATCACGCGCGTTCCGCCAGCCCCACGGCGGACTTCTTCAATCGCAGCCTTGCGGAGGCTGATCCCGAGATCGCGGATGCGATCGCGAAGGAGCTCGGTCGCCAGCAGCACGAGATCGAGCTGATCGCCTCCGAGAACATCGTTTCCCGCGCCGTCCTCGAGGCGCAGGGCTCGGTGATGACGAACAAATATGCCGAGGGCTATCCGGGCAAGCGCTACTATGGCGGCTGCGAGTTCGTCGATATCGCCGAGACGCTGGCGATCGAGCGCGCCAAGAAGCTGTTCGGCTGCGAGTTCGCCAATGTGCAGCCGAATTCGGGCAGCCAGATGAACCAGGCGGTGTTCCTGGCCTTGCTCCAGCCAGGCGACACCTTCATGGGCCTCGACCTCTCGGCGGGCGGCCACCTGACGCACGGTTCCTCGGTCAATCTCTCCGGCAAGTGGTTCAAGGTGGCGCCCTATGGCGTGCGCCGCGACGACCAGCTGCTCGACTATGAGGAGATTGCCCGTATCGCGGAAGAGACGAAGCCGAAGCTGATCATCGCTGGCGGCACGGCCTATTCGCGCCTCTGGGATTTCGAGCGCTTCCGCCAGATCGCCGATTCGGTCGGCGCCTATCTCATGGTGGACATGGCGCATTTCTCCGGCCTCGTCGCCGGCGGCGTGCATCCCTCGCCGATCCCGCATGCGCATGTCGTCACCTCGACGACGCACAAGTCGCTGCGCGGCCCGCGCGGCGGGCTGATCCTCACCAATGACGAGGCGATCGCCAAGAAGATCAACTCGGCCGTCTTCCCCGGCCTCCAGGGCGGCCCGCTGATGCATGTCATCGCCGCGAAGGCCGTCGCCTTTGGCGAGGCGCTGCGTCCGGACTTCAAGGTCTACGCGAAGAACGTCGTCGAAAATGCGCGTGCGCTTGCGGAAACGCTGCGCTCGGTCGGCTTCGACATCGTCTCGGGCGGCACCGACAATCACCTGATGCTGGTCGATCTTCGCCCGATGCGCGTCAAGGGCAATGTGTCGGAGAAGGCACTCGTCCGGGCCGGGCTCACCTGCAACAAGAACGGCATCCCCTATGACCCGGAGAAGCCGTTCGTGACCTCGGGCATCCGGCTCGGTACTCCGGCGGCGACGACGCGTGGGTTCGGCGTTGCTGAATTCCAGGAAGTCGGTCGGCTGATCGCAGAAGTTCTGAGTGCGGTCGCGCAGTCGGAAGAGGGCAGCGCCCCGCTCGTCGAAGCCTCCGTCAAGGAGCGCGTCCACGCCCTGACGGCCCGCTTCCCGATCTATTCCTGATCGGGGGCCGTCATGCGCTGTCCCTATTGCGGAAGTGACGACACGCAGGTCAAGGACTCGCGTCCTTCCGAGGACAGCAACTCGATCCGCCGCCGCCGGGTCTGCACGGTCTGCGGCGGCCGCTTCACGACGTTCGAGCGCATCCAGCTGCGCGAGCTGATCGTGCTCAAGAAGAGCGGCCGGCGCGTGCCGTTCGATCGTGACAAGCTGATGCGCTCGGTCCAGATCGCGCTGCGCAAGCGGCCCGTTGATCCCGACCGGATCGAGCGCATGGTCAACGGTGTCGTGCGCCAGCTCGAATCGAGCGGCGAGAACGAGGTTCAGGCGGACCAGATCGGCGTGCTCGTCATGGAGGGGCTGAAAACCCTTGATGACGTCGCCTATGTGCGGTTCGCCTCTGTTTATCGCAACTTCCGCGAAGCCAAGGATTTCTCGGCCGTGCTCAGCGAATTGTCTTCGCTCGAACCGGCCGAGGAGCCGCGCAAGTAGCGGCCGCGCGCTCCGCCGCCGTTCGGATATCGAGCCTCAAGGGCAGCAGGATGACGGACCAGGCTGGAGCGGTGAGGGAGCCGGAACTGGACCGCAGGCTGATGGCCGCGGCGCTCAGGCTCGGTCGGCGCCATCAGGGCCGGACCCATCCGGCGCCTGCTGTCGGCGCGTTGGTCGTCCGTTTCGAGCCGAGCGGCCCTGTTGTCGTCGGACGCGGCCTGACTTCGCCCGGCGGCATCGGCCATGCGACGGCCCATGCTCTGGCCGAGGCTGGGGCGGCGGCGCGCGGCGCAACGCTCTACACCTCGCTCGAGCCGGTGATCCGCCACGGTGATGGCTATTCCGATACCGATGCGCTGATCGGCGCTGGCATCGGCCGTGTCGTCAGCGCGCTCGACGATCCCGACGCGCGGCGGACCCGCTCCGGCTATGCGCGGCTGCGGGAGGCCGGTGTCGGCGTGACGGCCGGCGTACTCGCCGACGAGGCGCGGCGGCTTCATGCCGGGTTCCTCAGCGTCGCCACGCTGGGCAGGCCGCATGTGACATTGAAGCTCGCCATTTCGGCCGATGGCATGATCGGGCGCAAAACCGGCGAGCGCATGCTGGTCTCGGGCCCTGAGGCATTCCAGCAGTTGCAGCGCCTGCGCATCGAAAGCGACGCTTCGCTGATCGGCATCGAGACGGCGCTGGTCAATGACCCAAGCCTGTTCGTGCGGGTTCCCGGACTTCGCCATCTTTCGCCCATTCGCATCGTCCTCGATGGCGATGCACGGCTGCCGCTCACATCGGCGCTGGTGAAGACAGCCGCCGCGATGCCGCTCTGGCTGCTGGTCGGGCCAGAGGCCGACGCCGCCGCCTGTGGACGCCTGACTGAGGCCGGCGTCACGGTGCTGCGGGTTGGCACCGGAAGCGGCGGCCTCGATATCCAGGCGATGCTGAAGCTCGTTGCCGAGCGCGGCATCACGCGGCTTCTCGTCGAAGGCGGCGCGCGGGTCGCGGCGAGCTTCGTCTCGAACGGCCTGGCCGACGAGGTTATCCTTTTCCGTGCCCCGGTGGTGATCGGTCCCGACGGGGTCCGCGCGCTCGCCGGTGGCGCCTTGTCCGCCATCGAGCGCAGCCCGCGCTATCGCATCGCCGTCGACGCAAGGCTCGGCGAAGACCGCATGATTCGTTATGAGAGGACCAACTGACGATGTTCACCGGGATCATTTCCGATGTCGGCACCGTGACCGCCGTCGAGCGGCGCAACGATGTCAACCGCATCACCATCGACAGCGCCTATGATCCGGCGACGATCGCCATCGGGGCATCGATCGCCTGTTCAGGCGTCTGCCTCACGGTCATATCGCTCGATCCGAAGCCCGAGGGCGGCACCCGCTTCGACGTGGAGGCGGCGCCGGAGACGCTGGCGCTGACCGAAGCCGCGCATTGGGATGCCGGTGTGCGGATCAATCTCGAGCGTTCGCTCCGCCTCGGCGACGAGCTTGGCGGTCATATGGTCTCCGGCCATGTCGACGGCCTCGCCATGATCGTTGAGCGCGAGGATCTCGGCGAGACGACGCGGTTCGTGTTCGAGGTGCCGCATGCCTATGCGCGTTTCATCGCGACCAAAGGCTCTGTCGCCCTCGATGGCACGTCGCTGACCGTCAACTGGGTCGAGGGCGACCGCTTCTCGGTGCTTTTGATCCCCCACACGCTGCATCACGATGTCACCACCTGGGGTGCGCGCAAGGTTGGCGACCGCGTCCATCTCGAGATCGACCAGATGGCACGCTATGTTGCGCGCCTTGCCGAGATGGCCTGAAGCCGCCGCGTCGTGGCCGCTGCCCGCCGGCGATCCCGCGGGAGCGGCATGGGTGCCATGCCGGCGGCGCGATTGCTTTTTGCTTTACAGCGCCTGAGGCGCGTGGTTCACCTGCCGCCCATTCCGAGCCAGAAAGATCCGTCATGAGCGAAGCGTCGCCGCACCTCCTCGTTATCGATGCCCGTTTCTACGAAGACATTTCCGATGAGCTCTTCGCAGGCGCCAAGGCCGCGATCGAGCGCGCCGGCGCCACGTTCGAGCGCGTCTCCGTGCCGGGCGTCTTGGAAATCCCGGCGGCTATGTCGATGGCGCTTGCGGCGATGGAAGATGGCGACGCTGAATTCGACGGCTTCGTCGTGCTTGGCTGCGTGATCCGGGGCGAAACGACGCATTACGACATCGTCGCCAACGAGTCGGCGCGCGCGATCATGGATATGGCCGTGATCGAGGCGCTCGCTGTCGGCAACGGTATCCTGACAGTCGAGAACGACGCTCAGGCCTATGCCCGCGCGCGCGTCGCCGAAAAGAACAAGGGTGGTGCTGCGGCCGAGGCGGCGCTGGCCATGATCGCGCTCCGCACTAAATTCGGTCTGTGATATGACGACCGCCGACAAGGCGCCGGCCGAGCGGGCGTTCCGCCCGGCCAACCAGCGGGGCGTGGCGCGGCTCGCCGCGGTTCAGGCGCTCTACCAGATGGATGTCGGCGGCGCATCGCTGACCGAGGTCGTGGCCGAGTTCGAGAATTTCCGACTGGGCAAGGAAGTCGACGGCGACCAGTATCGCGACGCCGACTTCGCCTTCTTCCGCGACATCATGGCCGGCGTCGTGCGCGAGCAGCGCAATCTCGATCCGGCAATCCACACTTCGCTGACGAGCGACTGGCCGTTGTCGCGCATCGACGTGACGCTCAGGGCGATCCTGCGCTGCGGCACCTATGAGCTGGTCGGCCGCCGCGATGTTCCGGCGCGTGTCGTCATCACCGAATATGTCGACGTCGCGCGCGCCTTTTTCGGCCTCGGCGACGAGCTGCGCCTCGTCAATGCCGTGCTCGACACGGCGGCGCGGCGCCTCCGGCCCGACGAATTCCCCGGCGAGGGGCCGGACCGGTCTGGACAGAAGAATGGCTGAGGCAGCGGCGCGGCCGGGTGAATTCGATCTGATCGCCCGCTATCTGCGCCCGCTCGCGGAAGATCCCGCGGCGCTCAATCTCACCGACGATGCCGCGGCCTTCACGCCGCCGCCGGGTTCCGATCTCGTCCTCACCAAGGACATGGTCGCGGCCGGCATCCATTTCTTTCCCGATGATCCGCCGGCCGCGATTGCGCGCAAGGCGCTGCGGGTCAACCTGTCGGACCTTGCCGCCAAGGGCGCGACCCCGGTCGGCTATCTGCTTGGACTCGCTCTGCCGGGCGACTGGACCGAAGGCTGGATGGCGGAATTCGCCGCGGGCCTCGCCGGCGACCAGGCCGCCTTCGGCATCACGCTGCTCGGCGGCGACACGGTCAAGGCCCCCGGTGGGCTGACACTCTCCATCACCGCCATCGGCGCGGTCCCCACCGGCACGATGGTGCGCCGCTCCGGCGCGCGGGTTGGCGATGCCATCCTCGTCTCCGGCACGATCGGCGATGCCGCGCTCGGCCTTCGCCTCCGTCTCGGCAGCCTCGACGCTGCGGCGGCAGGCGAGGGCGCCGCGCATCTCCTCGACCGCTATCTCCATCCCCAGCCGCGCACAGCGCTCGCCGCGGCCGTGCGTCGCTACGCCTCCGCGGCGCTCGATGTCTCGGACGGGCTGGTCGGCGATCTCTCGCATATGCTGAAGGCATCCGGTGTCGGCGCGCGGATCGAGGCGGCGAAGGTGCCGCTCTCGCCGGCAGCGCAGGCGCTTGTCGCTGCCGATGCGACGGCGCTTGGCAGCGTGCTCTCCGGCGGCGATGACTATGAAGTTCTAGCGAGCGTTCCGCCCGGGGCGGTGAAAGCCTATCGCGCGGCCGCTGCGGCGGCCGGGATCGACGTGACCGTGATCGGCGAAATCATCGCGGGCGCTGGACCGGCGGTGGTCATTGGCGCCGGGGGAACGCCGATCCGGCTGGAGCGCGCCTCGCATGACCATTTCTGATCTGGGGCCGGCCGAGCTCGACGGCGCCGTCCGCCGCAATTCTTTCGTCCTGACCGCGGCGACGGCCTTTGGCGGATCCATGATGCCGATCGCGGTCGCCTTTGGCGGTCTCGCGGGCGGCTATCTGCTCGGTGCCGACAAGTCGCTCGCCACTGTGCCAGTTACCGCGCTCACTGTCGGCTCGGCGCTCGCCACCATTCCTGCTGCCATGCTGATGGCGCGGGTCGGTCGCCGAGTCGGCCTGATGCTCGGCGCTGTACCCGCGATCTTTGGCGGTCTGCTGGCAGCTTTCGCGATCCAAGCCGGGACGTTCTGGCTGCTCGCCTTCGCCTGCCTGTTCATCGGCATTTCCGCGGCCTTCAACCAGCAATATCGCTTTGCGGCCGTTGATGCGGGCGGCGAGAAGGCGCGCACGCGCGCGCTTGCCCTCGTCATGGGCGGCGGCGTGCTCTCGGCGGTGCTCGGCCCACAGGCGGCGATCGCGACCCGCGATCTGTTTGCGCCGATACCGTTTGCCGGCGCCTATGTCGCCATTGCCGTGTTTGCCCTGCTTGCGGTCCTTGCGGTCAGCCGCTTCCGTGATGTCGTCAAGCCGCACCCGGCGGGCAGCATGCATGATCGCGGCCGGCCGCTCGCTGTCATCGCGCGGCAGCCGCGCTTCCTCGCCGCCGTGCTCTGCGGCATCGCCTCCTATGCGATGATGACGCTTGTGATGACGGCGGCGCCGATCGCAATGATCGGATGTGGCCTCACGCAGAGCGACGCCGCGCTTGGCATTCAGTGGCATGTGATCGCGATGTTCGCGCCGAGCTTCATCACCGGCCGACTGATCAATCGCTTCGGCAAGGATCGCGTCGTCATTGCGGGCATGGCGCTGCTGGCCGCCTGTGCCATCGTCTCGATCGCCGGGCTGACGGTCTGGCATTTCTGGGGCGCGCTGGTGCTGCTCGGACTCGGCTGGAACTTCGGCTTCATCGGCGCGACGTCGATGCTGACCGAGACCTATCGGCCCGAAGAGAAGGGCAGGGTGCAGGGGTTCAACGATTTCCTCGTTTTTGCCGTGTCGGCTTGCGCCTCGCTCGCCGCCGGCCTGCTCATCGGCGGCCCCGGCTGGGGCTTCATCAACGGCATTGTCTTCCCCGTGACCGGCCTCGCGCTGGTCGCCCTGGCGCTTGCGGCGCTCTCGGCGCGGTCTTTCCCGCACCGCGCACCTTGACCTCCGTCCAAACCCGTTCTCAACTCTGATTCTGAGGGGTGCGGGCCGGGAGGAACGGTGCCCGTTTCCCTTGCAATCAGCCGGCCTGGCGCCTTGGCGCCAGCATAACAAAGCCGGGCAGGGAGGAATGCGGACGTGATTTATCTGATCATTCTATGCGCACTCGTGGCTCTCGCCTACGGGGCCTGGGCGACGCAATCGGTGCTCGCCGCCGATGCGGGATCGCCGCGTATGCAGGAGATCGCCGCGGCGATCCGCGAGGGCGCCAGCGCCTATCTGCGCCGGCAATATCTCACCATCGCCATCGTCGGCGTCGTCATCTTCGTCATCGTTGCCTGGCTGCTGTCTCTTACGGTCGCGATCGGCTTTGCCATCGGTGCGATCCTCTCCGGCATCACCGGCTTCATCGGCATGAACGTCTCGGTCCGTGCCAATGTCCGCACGGCGCAGGCGGCAACCAAGAGCCTCGCCGAGGGGCTCGAAATCGCGTTCAAATCGGGCGCCATCACCGGCATGCTGGTGGCCGGCCTCGCTCTGCTCGGCGTCGCCGTCTACTACCTCGTGCTGACGAACTTCGCCGGCTACCAGCCGAATGACCGCATCGTCATCGACGCGATGGTTGCGCTTGGCTTCGGCGCCTCGCTGATCTCGATCTTCGCGCGCCTCGGCGGCGGCATCTTCACGAAGGGCGCCGATGTCGGCGGCGATCTCGTCGGCAAGGTCGAAGCCGGGATTCCCGAAGACGATCCGCGTAACCCGGCCACGATCGCCGACAATGTCGGCGACAATGTCGGCGATTGCGCCGGCATGGCGGCCGATTTGTTCGAGACCTATGCCGTCACGCTCGTTGCGACCATGGTGCTCGCCTCGATCTTCTTCGCCAGCTCGGCGCTGCTACCGACCATCATCCTGTTTCCGCTCGGCATCGGCGCCGTCTGCATCCTGACCTCGATCGCCGGTACCTTCTTCGTCAAGCTCGGCCCCAGCCAGTCGATCATGGGCGCGCTCTACAAGGGCTTCATCGCCTCGGCGTTGCTCTCGATCGTCGGCCTCGCCATCGCGACTCAGCTCTTCGTCGGCTGGGGCGAGATCGGCAGCGTCGGCGGCAAGGCGATCACCGGGCTCAATTTGTTCTTCTGCGGCCTCGCAGGCCTTGCCGTCACCGGCGGCATCGTCTGGATCACTGAATATTATACCGGCATCGGCTATCGGCCGGTCCGCTCGATCAGCCAGGCTTCGGTGACCGGCCATGGCACCAACGTCATCCAGGGCCTCGCCGTCTCGCTTGAGGCGACGGCGGTCCCGACGCTGATCATCGTCGCCGGCATCATCGTCACCTATTCGCTTGCGGGCCTGTTTGGAACGGCTATCGCCGTCTCGACCATGCTCGGCCTCGCCGGCATGGTGGTGGCGCTCGACGCCTTCGGTCCGGTGACTGATAATGCCGGCGGCATTGCCGAGATGGCTGGCCTGCCCAAGGAAGTCCGCAAGTCGACCGACGCGCTCGATGCCGTCGGCAACACGACCAAGGCAGTCACCAAGGGCTATGCGATCGGCTCGGCCGGCCTCGGCGCGCTCGTGTTGTTCGCGGCCTACAACTATGACCTGACCTATTTCATCACGGAGGCGAACAAGGAGGGGGCGACGGCGTTCCAGTATTTCAAGGGCGTCATCCCAGACTTCACACTGTCCAATCCCTATGTCGTCGTCGGGCTGCTGCTTGGCGGTCTCATTCCCTATATCTTCGGCGGCATCACCATGACGGCCGTCGGCCGTGCCGCCGGAGCGATCGTCGAGGAAGTCCGCCGCCAGTTCCGCGCCAAGCCCGGCATCATGGCCGGCACCGACAAGCCGGATTACGGCAAGGCGGTGGACATCCTCACCAAGGCCGCGATCCGCGAGATGGTGCTGCCCTCGCTGCTTCCGGTTCTGGCGCCGATCGTCGTCTATTTCGTGATCTACGCCATCGCGGGCAAGAGCGAAGCCTTCTCGGCCGTCGGCGCCATGCTGCTCGGCGTCATCGTCACCGGGCTCTTC
Source organism: Kaistia sp. (assembly GCA_965229085.1). Taxonomy (GTDB): domain Bacteria; phylum Pseudomonadota; class Alphaproteobacteria; order Rhizobiales; family Kaistiaceae; genus Kaistia. Next base: position 132,929 of record OZ245859.1, read on the forward strand.
GTTGCGATCTCGATGACCTCGGGCGGCGGCGCCTGGGACAATGCCAAGAAGTCGTTCGAGGATGGCTTTACCGATGCCAACGGCGTGACCCACTACAAGGGCTCTGACGCGCACAAGGCTTCGGTGACCGGTGATACCGTCGGCGATCCCTACAAGGACACCGCCGGTCCGGCGGTTAACCCTGCAATCAAGATCACCAACATCGTGGCCCTGCTGCTGCTTGCCGTCTTGGCACATCACTGACACGATCGCCCCGCCCCCTCGTTTTGCGAGGGGGCGGGGCAATCAATTCGATGCCTGGGGGGTAGAGCGGTGTCGGCGGGGATTGGCGAGCTCAACAAGAACTGGCAGATGCTGATCGCCAAGTCTGACAGGCGCGGCAATCATCGCTATGCAAGGCTATGGCTGCTGCGCTGCAGCGACCGCGACTGCGGTCTCGAATATGAGGCCAACAGCTGCGATTTCCACCGCCGCCGCTGCCCGCGCGACGGCGGCAAGCCATCCTCAGGGACAGCAGCCGCCGATGGTTCCGTGACGATGATCCCGCATGCCTGGTCGATGGCGCCGGGGCTGGACCCCGGCCCGCTTTAGCCGCCGCTGAACGGATTGCTCGTGCCGACGCCGAGCGCGCCGGTCAGGACCTGCTCGAGGAAGGCGGAATCCTTGCCGCCCGTCGGTGTGGTCTGAGTGATGAATTCGAAGATCTTGCCGTCCTTGAGGCCGTAATCGGCGACGCGCTCGATATTGCGGTTCTTGTCGAAATAGATCGCGAGAACGCGCTGGTCGACGATCTTCTGGTTCTGGAACAGAACCTTCCGGAAGCGGGTCTGGGAGATGTAGTACCAGACATCGCCGCCGAATTCCGCGGTCGTCGACGGGCTGCCGAGCACGATGCGGACCTGGTCCTGGCTGGCGCCGACCGGGATCTGTTCGAGGGCATTGGCCGGCGCTACAAAGCCGGCATGATAGGTCTCGTTGAGACCGCCCGGCACATTGCTCTTGCACCCCGAAAGAGCGGCCGCGGCGGCGACCGCGAGCAGCACGACACCCACCCGGCCCACCCGGGCGACATCAACGTGCTGGTCAGAAACGCCAAACCGCATTCTGCTCTCCTGGTATCCTGCGCTCATCCCGTCCGCGCCGGCCGGCAGCATGCTGCCGCGATCCGATCATCGAACGGGTTGGCAATCTCCCTAGCCTGCGCTAGGGCTCGTGACAATCTGCCTCGACACGTCACGGCTGGCTTGCAACCGTGTCGCAGAGACCCAATTTCGGCGGATCGGAAGTCGTCCGGCTGCAGCCGGCCAGCAGTTCGGAGAACGATCCGATGTTTCAGCACCTGTTCGGACGCCGGCGCCGCAACGAAGCCATAGCATATTCGCTTTACGGCACCATCGTGGCGCAGGCGCGGCAACCCGTCCTCTATGCGGATTTCAACGTGCCGGACACGCTGGATGGCCGGTTCGACATGATCGTGCTGCATGCCTCGCTGCTGTTTCACCGGCTGAAGAGCGAGACGGCCGAACACCGCCGCCTTGGCCAGGACGTATTCAACCTGTTTCTCAAGGACATGGACCGGAACCTGCGCGAAATGGGCGTCAGCGACATCGGCGTGCCGAAAAAGCTGAAGAAGATGGCCGAGGCATTCTACGGACGCCTCGCCGCCTATGATTCGGCTCTCTCGGCCGGGGACGGTGCGGCGCTCGCCGATGCCCTTTCTCGCAACGTTTTTCCCGATGGCGGCGGCGATCTCACCGTGCCGCCCCTCGTTGCCTATGTCGAGGCGGCCGCGCGGGCCGTCGCGCTCCAGCCCGTCGAAGCGATTCTCGCCGGGCAATTTGCCTTTCCCGAGCTCTCTTCCCCTGAGGTCGCATGATGGACCCGATCCCGTTCAGCCGCCCGGTCGATACGCGGCGAATCACCGAATCGGGCCGCGTGGACCTGATCACTGCGAGTGCGGAGGAATGCGCGGCGATCGCGGCGTCATTCGGAATCCTCGGCGTCGGGCGGCTCGAGGCGAAGATCACGCTTCGTCCCTGGAACCGGGTCGGACTTGAACTTGAAGGGCGATTGAAGGCCGAGGCGGTGCAGGGCTGCGTCCTCACGCTTGAGCCGGTCACCGAGCGGATCGACCATCCGTTCTCGCTGAAATTCCTGCCCCCGGAGGCGACGACCGCCGATCCGAAGACCGTCGCCGAGGCCGAAGTGATCGTCGATGTCGATGCGGAGGATCCGCCTGATCCGCTCACCGGGCCGATGCTCGATCTCGGGCCTGTCGTCACCGAGCAGCTGGCTTTGGCGCTGGATCCCTATCCGCGTGCGCCCGGCGCTGAACTCTCCGCCGTGATCGGCCCTGGCCCGGATGGCCCTTCCTCGCCTTTTGCAGCGCTGTCGCGGCTCAAGGGCGAATAGCATGCGCTGCTTTGCAGCGCCGGGCGGGGTTGTCTCTCCTCCCGAAACGGGTATTTTCCAGCGCCGTCGGTGTGCATCGCTTGGCGCGGCGCGGATAGTTCGAGGTTCCGAAGAACGGCCATGGTGAAAATAGCGATCGATGCCATGGGCGGCGACAACGGGCCCGCGACCGTGCTGGCTGGCGCCGACATCGCACTGATTCGGCGCCCGGAGCTGCAGTTCCTGCTGTTTGGCGAGGAGGCGGTTGTGAAGCCGCTGCTCGACGCCTATCCGCGGGTCAAGGCGGTGGCGAGCTTCACGCATTGCGAAATTACCGTCCAGATGGACGACAAGCCGAGCCAGGCGCTGCGCAAGGGCCGCTGGAAGTCCAGCATGTGGCGCGCCCTTGAGGCGGTGAAGAAGGGCGAGGCCGACGTCGCGCTCTCGGCCGGCAATACCGGCGCGCTGATGGCGATGTCGAAATTCTGCCTGCGCACCATGGCCGGCATCGAACGGCCGGCGCTGGCGGCGCTCTGGCCGACGCTGCGCGGCGAGAGCGTCGTGCTCGATGTCGGCGCCACCATCAATGCCGATGCCCAGCAGCTGATCGACTTCGCCATGATGGGCGGCGCGATGGCCCGCGCCCTGCTGGATGTCGAGCGGCCGTCGGTCGGCCTCCTCAATATCGGCGTCGAGGAGATGAAGGGGCTCGAGGAGGTTCGTGTCGCCGGGCAACTCCTCAAGGAGGCCAATCTCGACCACATCAATTATGTCGGCTTCGTCGAGGGCGACGATATCGGCCGCGGCACGGTCGACGTTGTCGTCACCGAGGCGTTTGCCGGCAATATCGCGCTGAAGACGGCCGAAGGCACCGCCCGGCAGATCGCCTCGCATCTGCGCAATGCGATGAGCCGGACGCTGATGGGCCGCATCGGCTATTTCTTCGCCCGCGGCGCGTTCAAGGAACTGCGCCAGAAGCTCGATCCGCGGGCCTCCAACGGCGCCGTGCTGCTTGGGCTCAACGGCATCGTGATCAAGAGCCATGGCGGCACCGATGGCGTCGGTTTCGCCAATGCGATCGAAGTCGGCTACAGCATGGCCAAGAACGACCTGCTCGCCAAAATCAACCAGGACCTCGGCGACTATCACCGCGCTGGCTTTGCGCGCGACATTGCCGAAGCCGTCATCGAGGACGTCAAGTGAGTTTCATCCGTTCGGTGGTGCTTGGCTGTGGCAGTTACTTGCCTGAGCGCGCGCTCGCCAATGCCGAGCTCGCCACCATGGTCGACACCTCCGACGAGTGGATCGTCCAGAGGACCGGCATCCGCCAACGCCATATCGCGGCCAAGGGCGAGCTGACATCGGACCTTGGTACAGCGGCCGCCGTCGCGGCGCTGGCCGATGCTGGTCTGCCGATCGGCTCGATCGACATGATCATTGTCGCGACCTCGACGCCCGACGACACCTTTCCCTCTACCGCGGTCACGGTGCAGAAGAAGCTCGGTATGGAGCATGGCGCCGCCTTCGACCTGCAGGCGGTGTGCTCGGGCTTCGTGTTCGCGCTTTCGACGGCCGATGCCTTCATCCGGGCGAGCCAGGCGAAGCATGTGCTGGTGATCGGCGCGGAGACCTTCTCGCGCATTCTCGACTGGACCGACCGCACCACCTGCGTGCTGTTCGGCGACGGCGCCGGCGCCGTCGTGCTCGGCGCCTCGGTGCAGGACGGGACGCGCGAGGACCGCGGCGTGCTGACGACGCATCTGCGCTCCGACGGTCGGCACCGCGAAAAGCTCTATGTCGATGGCGGCCCGTCCTCGACCGGAACGGTCGGCCATCTTCGGATGGAGGGGCGCGAGGTGTTCAAGCATGCGGTCGGCATGATCACCGACGTGATCGAGGACGCCTTCGCCGCGACCGGATACAGCGCCGAGGACGTCGACTGGTTCGTGCCGCACCAGGCCAATATCCGCATCATCGATGGCAGCGCCAAGAAGCTCGGCATCGCCAGCGAGAAGGTCGTTCGCACCGTGGCCGATCACGGGAATACGTCGGCCGCATCGATACCACTCGCGCTTGCAGTCGCGCGCGAGGATGGGCGGATCAAGCGCGGCGACCTCATCCTGCTCGAAGCGATGGGCGGCGGCTTCACATGGGGCTCCGCTCTACTGCGCTGGTGAAGGATCGCGCAGGAAATCGTCATGTTTCCCCGCGCCTTACGATGAAGGTCGTTGACCGGCCCAAGACCAAGCAATAGGCTTCCGACAACGAGGCGCGGATCTCAATCGCCCGGGGATGAGGTTTTACAAGACCATGGCAGGCAAGACTGTTACGCGTGCCGATCTCTGCGAGGCTGTGTACCAGAAGGTCGGCCTGTCGCGGACCGAATCTGCCGAACTGGTTGAGTCGGTGCTGGATGAAATCAGCGCGTGCATCATCAGCGGCGAATCGGTCAAGCTGTCGTCCTTCGGCTCGTTCATCGTCCGCGCCAAGAGCGAGCGGGTCGGCCGCAATCCGAAGACGGGCGAAGAGGTTCCGATCTCGCCGCGCCGTGTCATGGTGTTCAAGCCGAGCAATGTTCTGAAGCAGCGCATCAACGGCACGCTGCTGCCCAATGGCCACGCCCCGGACGACGGGACTTGACCGCAAGACCCGGCGTCGACGTTCCGTCGCGCCGGCTGTTCAACTGAATGTCCGAGGGTCAGGCCTTGTCAAAGGGTCCAGATGCGTTCCGGACGATCAGCGAGGTGGCCGAGGAGCTCGACCTGCCGCAGCATGTGCTGAGGTTCTGGGAAACGCGCTTCTCGCAGATCCGCCCGATGAAGCGCGGCGGCGGCCGCCGCTATTATCGCCCCGATGATGTCGATCTGCTGCGAGGCATCCGCAAGCTGCTCTATGGCGAAGGCTACACGATCAAGGGCGTGCAGCGCATCCTCAAGGAGCAGGGCGCGCGTCAGGTCGTGTTGGCCGGGCAGGGCGCTGGACTGGACCCGGCGCCGCCGGATCACCGCTTCGAGCCCGAATTCGAGGGCGACGTGCCGGAGGGTATCCTCGTTGGCGACGACCATCGCGAGCGGGGGCCTGCGCCGAGCGTCGGCGGCTCGTTCGACCAGCGACGCGAGCCGCTTTTCGGCAGCCGCCGCGAACCGGTTGCTACCGAGCGCCAGCCGGGCCTGTTCGGGCGTGGAGGTCGGGGCGCGCCGGCCGAGCATATCCCGGAATCGGATTTTGAGCCGCCGATGCACTCCCGCATTCCGGCTGCGCCACCGGAAGAGCCGGATGAGGCCGAGACCTATCTGCCGCCCCAGGCCGTGCATCCGGCGCCGCCGCCGACCGATTACCAGCCACAGCAGCGCCGCGCGCCGGAGCAAGACGGTCCTGCGATTCGCTCGTTTGCGCCGCCGGCCTTCGAGGATGACGGGCCACAGCCCGTTCGCGCCGAGCCGTTGGCCGCGGGGCCACGGCTCTCGGGCGATGATCGCGAGCGGCTGAGGGCCACGCTGGCCGACCTGCTCGAATGCAAGCGCATCCTCGACCAGGCGCGCTGAAGCCGTCGCTGACAGCGGTTTCACGCGACATACCAACAGGGTCACGGTGGATGCTTCGCAATTGCCGGTGACAAGCCCGCGCCAGTCGTGCTAACAGCGGCGCGTCGTTCGCAGCGGGACATGGCCCCGCTCGCCGGCCTCCTGTTCGAGGCAGCCGCGGCATCGGAGTGTAGCGCAGCCTGGTAGCGCACCTGTCTGGGGGACAGGGGGTCGTCGGTTCAAATCCGGCCACTCCGACCATTTCTCTTCTGTATCAAGCATCACCTCTCCGATTGAGCGTCCCTCGTGAAGCGGCGTTGGATTGCCTTTGGCCGGTTTTCGGCGGAGGCTCGCCGAAAAGCCGGACGGGAGGGTGCCATGAGCGATTTGGTGCGGGATGGAGCGGGCGCGACGCCGACGATCGAGAGCCTTCTTTCTGCATGGATCGCGGCGTTCAACAGCCGAGACCTCGACGCGCATATGTCTCTCTATATAGAGGACGCGCTGCTGTTCGGCTCCGTCGACCAGCTGCAGATCGGCCGGGCTGCGATCCGCGCCTATTTTTCCAGACGGCCGCTCGGGGTTCGTGTTGCCGACTATCCGATGCCGACGGTCCTGATGCTCGACGCCGATCATGCAGCGACGGCGGGGCATGTCGAGTTCGCCGATGGCGATGCGCCGATGCCTTACCGGGTGACCTGGATGCTGGTCCGGCGCGGCGGCGATTGGCGCATCGCGCAGCATCATGGATCGCCGCGCCTCGGCCTATAGGCCTCATGGTGAGCGATGTATGAATGAGGTCAGTGTCATGCAGAGTCTTGTTAAGGTTTGCTGTGGCCATCGCGATCGATCCACTAACTAATCGCTAAGATCTCGGCGGTGGACGAAGGGCGTCGCTCTCTGATCTTTCCGCGATGCACCTGCGAGCCCTCCGACAGCCGAAGAGTCGTGCGGCCCGAAGCGGAACACTGTGGCCATCCGGCTTTTCAGGATTTCGCCGCGCCGGGCCGTGAAGGTCGGGATGCCCCCGGGGGGTGGCGCCCTTCACGGCGCCGTGATGGCGAAGCGGCGGGACTGTGGTCGAAATGGCACAAATGAGCCATCGGCAGCGCTAAGTCTGCAGGATCTCTGACCTTTTTCTGGCGCTCTGAGCGACGATGCCCTTGTGCGGAGCCGCCAATCGCCCCACATCGTGCCAATGAGACGTGGATTCCTGTGGCCCGGCCGCAGACGCTGCAACCGATCTCAATTTTGCCCGTTTTCGAGTTCAGAAGGCCCGGGAGATCGGATCAGGCTACCGCCAGTCCGGTCTTAGTTGTTTGTTAGCTATACTTGCCGCGACTGTGAAGCACTTTGGCAACACTCCTCGCCCGAAGCGCTAACCATGGAAGATGGCTCTTGATGGCCGGCACGAAGCGCGTATCTTGCAAACCGAGGCCGCAATTCGCGCGGGGGGTTGATAGGCCCGATGTGTAATGATTGGAGATTTCCGATGAAGCGTGTTCTTCTTGCAGGTGTGGGTGTGTTGGCGCTGACCGCCGCTGCCTCCGCCGCCGACCTGACCATGGAGCCCGCTCCGGTGGCTGTCGTGGTTGCTCCCGCAGCGTTCGATTGGTCCGGCTTCTACGTCGGTGTCCATGGCGGCGGCGCCTGGGGCGATTTCAGCACCAACATCTGGCAGAACGCGTTCGGTAATTCGAGCAGCGCTCTCGGTGGTGTCCAGGCTGGATACAACTACCAGATCAACCAGTTCGTCCTCGGCGTTCAGACCGACCTCGCCTACACGAACCTGGCCACCGGCCAGGACGTGATCCCGGGCATCGTCGGCGTCAACGCCAACCTGAACTGGCTCGGCTCGACCACCGTGCGCGCCGGCTACGCGATCGACACCTGGATGCCCTACGTCAAGGGCGGTTTCGCTTACGGCGAGACCAAGGCCAATGTCGACTCGCTGTTCTTCTCGGGCTCGAAGTGGGCAACCGGCTGGACCGCTGGTGCCGGCCTCGAAAAGGCCTTCACGAAGAACATCACGGCCTTCGCCGAATATGATTACTTCGACCTCGGCTCGGCTGCTTACGACATCAGCAGCCAGATCGGCACGATCGAGCTGAAGAACACCTCGAACGTCGTCAAGGTCGGTCTGAACTACAAGTTCTAATCGCCTGATACGATCGACTCCAGGAAACGGCCCGGCGCAAGTCGGGCCGTTTCTTTTTGACCGACGTTTCGATGTTGGTCCCCGGGCGGTTTCGGTCGAAACTCCAAGGCCCGGAGCGCGCTTCAAACGCAAATGGCCCGGCGCAAGCGCCGGGCCATTTCTTTTATCGTGGTGGATGGCTGACGTCAGGCGATGCGGTCGACCGGCACATTGAGCGCCGCGGCGAGCGCCTGGCGCTCGGGCGTCGTCGGCTCAACTCCGGCCTCGATGGCGCGGAGATGGTCCGGCAGGATGCCGGCGAGCCCCGCGAGTTCCATCACGCCAAGTCCGCGCATTTCGCGCAGCGACTGGACGCTGGTCGGCTCATCCGATTCCGTATCATTCGCAGGATTGCCGGCGAATGCAGGGGACAGCACGGTTTTGCCGATGTTGCTCTCGTTCAGCATGTCGATGCCTCCTTGGTTCTATCCATGGAAGCCAACGCAGAGCTGCGTCAAAAGTTCACCGATTATTTCGCGGGGCAGGCGAGCGTGACTGTCGCGCCGGGAATTGTGGTGCGCGCGACAGAGCGCGACTGGCTCACCGGGAGGCTGAGCGGGGCAGTGCGGCCGGGCCGAACACGAGCATTTTCGCGGGTTGGGCGGGCGCCGCGGCCGGCCAAGGCTCGGTGAGCCGGCGTCGCGGTGCCGTCGCTCGCTCCACGGCATAGGCTCCCCAGAGCAGGCCGTAGATCAGAAAAAGATGCCGCCAGTGGTCGTTGTCGATCACGTTGTGGATCAGCAGATGGCCGATATACACGGCATAGACGCACTGGATGAACGGCGTCCACGCGCGCTTCAGCAGGATGAGGGGCGTCGCGATCACCAGCGTCCAGACAACGAGCGCGATATAGGCGAAGCCGCCGAGCCAGCCGTAAACGGTGAAGCCCTTCAGCCACATATTGTGTTCGTCCTCGCCGAGCGAGAGGCCGAACTGGAATGGCCCGACACCCAGCGGATGCTCCTGGATCAGGAAGAATCCGATGATGTGGCGCTCGAATCGGCCGAGGCGCGCGGCGTCATAGTCCTGAACCAGCTTGACGCGCTGGACGACGAGTTCCTGCACGACCGGAATTGAGACTGCCACCGCAAGCACGAAGGCGATGACCGCGAGGCCGGCGACAAGTGCGCCGATCATGCGCAGTCGTTTCGAGGCGCGCGGCTCGCTGACAAAGGCGAGGAGCGTCATCAAGAGGAGCGCCAGCGCGGCAAGGCCCCAAGCCGCGCGAGAGAAGGAGAGAAATAGGCCCATGAAGAGCACCAGCGCGCCAAGAATCGCCCAGCCGGAGCGATGGATCGGCTGGGTGAGAATCGCGCGTGCCAGCACGACGAGCGGCAGCACGAGGAACGGGCCGAAGACGTTCGGATCCTTGAAGGTACCCTTGGCGCGATCATAGAGCGTGAAGAGATCCGCGTGGGGGATCGCGCCGAAATAGCCGAGAATGCCGGCAAGCGCGCAGAGCACCGCCGAAAAGATATAGGCGCGCTCGATCGTTCGCAGCCGCCGCTCGGTATCGACTTGCAGCACCGCGCAGAAGAACACTGAAGAGATGGCGAGAAAGATCGTCGTCGCCATATAGGTGATCGGCTTCTGGAACTCCTGCAACTGCGTGAACGAGAGCAGTCCGCCGGCGCAATAGGCGACGAGCAGGACGATCAGCGGCAGCATCGGCCGGGTGAAGGTCAGCCCGCTCAAGGCCCAGACCAGCGCGACGAGGCAGAGCAGCAGGTCCGATGGGGCGGGCTCGATCATGACGAAGCCCGAGAGGAAGACGAGCACCGCTATGGCTGCGTTGCCGAGCATGCGCGTCGGGATGCCCTGCGGGGCAGGGCGCGTTGGGGCGACGGCCGCGGTCAATAGGCGTTCTCCCCCTGCAGCAGCCGCAGCGGCGTCATCGCCACGATGTAGAGGTCGAACAAAACCGACCACCGGTCGATATATTCGAGATCGAATTCGACCCGGCGCTGGATTTTCTCGGGCACGTCGATCTCGCCGCGCCAGCCATTGATCTGTGCCCAGCCGGTGATGCCGGGCTTGACGCGGTGGCGCGCGAAATACCCATCGACGACTTCGTCCCATAGCCGTTGGCCAGTGTGGGCATTGACCGCGTGCGGACGGGGGCCGACGACCGAGAGCGATCCGGCGAGGACGTTGAACAACTGCGGCAACTCATCGACCGAGGTGCGGCGGATGATCCGGCCGACGCCGGTGACGCGCGGGTCTCCGCGCGTGACGGCGGTGGCGGCGCCGGGATCGCTCATGTGATGATACATCGAACGGAACTTCAGCACCGAGATGACCTCGTTGTTGAAGCCATAGCGCTGCTGGCGAAAGAGGACCGGGCCGGGGCTGTCGAGTCGGACGGCGATGGCCGCGACGACCATCACCGGCGCCAGCACAATCAGCGCTGCGACTGCAATGACGAGGTCGAAGCTGCGTTTGGCAAAGGCGCTCCAGCCGCTGAGCGGCCGGTCGGCCAGATCGAGGAAGGGGATCGAGCCGATATAGGAATAGGCGCGCGGCCTGAAGCGCAGCCGGGCGCCGAGCGCCGACAGACGGATATCGACAGGCAGGACCCAGAGTTCGCGAAGAATGGCGAGCAGCCGCGCCTCGGCGCTCTGCGGCAGCGAAACGATCACAAGATCGATCTCGGCAATGCGAGCGAAGGCGACCAGCTCGGCAACCGTTCCAAGACGCGGCGGCCCATCGGAGCCGGGCGGCAGGCGGGCCTCCGCGCGATCGTCGAAGACGCCATGGATGCGGATCTCAGGCGATTCCTGCGCCAGCGCGGCGATCAGCGTTTCGGTGTCCTCGCCGCCGCCGACGATGATGGCGCGCCGATCGAGCCGGCCGAGGCGGCGCCAGCGATTGACGAGGCGTGAAAGAACGGACCGTTCCACCAGAAGGAAGGCGAGGCCGGCCAGGCAATAGAGCGTCATCCAGTGCGGCGCGCCTTCGCTGCCGACATCGAGCAGGAAACCGCCGGCGGCGACGAGCAGCATGACGCCGAGCCAGATCGCCAGCACGCGCCCGAGCGCCCCGACGCCGTCCCGCATCGCGTTGACGCGATAGGACCCACCGGATTGCGCGACCACCACCGTCAGGAGGGGAGCCAGCACGATGGTCGTCCAGCCCAGCAGGCCGGCATCGGCAAGGCCGGCGGCATTGCGCAGCAGCACGCCGATCACCAGCAATGCTGCGAATTCAAGCGCTTCGACGGCATGCGAGAGCATGGCGGGGGTGAGCGAGCGCCTTGATAAGGCTCTGGCAATGGCGAGCGCATGCTCCCCGAGTGCCGGCTCCTGGCCGGGACCGCTAGGCCGTCCGTCGCTTCCTGCCGCCATCACGCCAACAATCCGGCCGGTTCCAATCGGCAAGCCTTAGCAGGCGCGCGCTAACAAATGCTTGGCGGATCAATCAGACGCGATGTCGCAACCGCAGGGTGACGGCGGTCTCAGCCAGGCGCGGCATGTCAGGGTAACGCCTTGCCGCGCGCCTGCACATAGAGCGCGTCGACGGCTTCGGTCATCGCCGCCACCGAAAAGCGATCACGGATCGAGGCGCGGAGCGATGCGGCGTCGCTTGCGGCGGTTGCAGGGTCGGCGAGCACCAAGGCCATCGCATCCGCGAGCAGGTCGACATGGCCGGGCGGCACCAGACGATTCGCCGCCGGGCCGAATATCTCGGGAACGCCCCCCACGCGCGTCGCAACGATCGGCAGACCGGCCGCGATAGCTTCGAGGACGATATAGGGCATCGATTCGGCGCGGGACGGCACGACGACGAAGCGCGCCTGCGCAAAGGCCAGTCGCGCCGGCATCGCCGGGCGGAACGTCACATTGGAGAGGTCGAGCGCCTTGACGCGCGCCTTGTAGCGGTCGAGATCAGGTCCGTCTCCGACGAGGAGCGCGCTCGGCGCCGGCGTCAGGCGCTGCTGCAGCAGTCCGAGCGCTTCGATGAAGAGATCGGGACCCTTCAGATCGCGCATCATGCCGATATAGAGGAAGTCCACGCGCTCCGCCGCGAGGGCCAGCGGCTCGAACTCCTCCGCCTGGATGCCGTTCGGCGCGATCGTAGAGGGCTGCCGCGGGCGACCGACCTTGGCGGCGAAGGCGTCGGCCTCATAACGGCTGACGAAAACGAAGCCGTCGCTGATCCTCTCCATCATCCGCTCGAGCCCGAAGAAAACCCGTCCGGCTCTCGAGTTCGGATCGTAGTGCAGGCTGCCGCCATGCGGGCAATAGATGCGGGCCACGCGCTTACCAAAGACCCGCAAGATCGTGCCGATCACCCGGCCATAGACGCCGCCTTTGGCGCCATGGGCATGGATGACATCGGGATTGAGGCCGCCGATGCGCCGGTAGAGGCGCGTCAGCGTGATGATGTCGGCTGGCGTGATCTGGCGCTGCATCGGGATGCGCTGCAGGCCGAGATCGAGATAGGGTATGATCTCGCCGAAAAGTTCATCTTCGCGCGCCCCGCCCGTCGATGCGTCGCAGACGATGCCGACGCTGTGGCCGGCCGCCGTCTGCGCCCGTATGAGATCGCGGACATGGCGGAAGATACCGCCCACGGGCGAGCGGAAGCAGTGGATGATGCGAAGCCGCTCGCCGCCGAAGGTTGGAGCATTCACCGGCGTGCCAATCAGAAGAAGCGTTCGCGCACATTGATGGTGTCGCCTGGCATCACGGGCTGGGTCGGCAGCAGACGGATCGTTGTCACCTTGCCGTTGACCTGACGCGTGACATCGACATCGCTCTTCTGCGCCCGGGGCGTGAAGCCTCCGGAGATGGCGACAGCGGTCTGGACGGTCATGCCGGTGACATAGGGGTATTGGCCCGCGCTGGTGACCTCGCCCATGATGAAGAATGGACGGTAGCGATCGACCTCGACCGAAACGTCAGGATCACGCACGAAGCTGCCGGATTTCAGCTTGCCGGCGATCGCGCCTTCGAGCTGCTGGGCGCTGCGCCCACGCGCCGCTACAGCGCCGATCAACGGCATCGAGATATAGCCGGCCTGGTCAATGACGTAGGTATTGGAAAGATCGGTCTGGCCGAACACGACGACGCGCAACCGATCGCCGCTGTCGAGCTTGTAGGGCGCGATCAGGGCGGAATAGGTGGTCGGATCCTGCGGCGGGTAGCTGCTGCCGCAGCCGCCGAGCAGGCTCGTCAGGACGAGGCTGAAGAGAAGAAACACGAGACGCATCGGCGGACGTTCCGACTGGAGGAGACGCGCCGAACTCTCTCCCCTGCGTGGTTAATGCCCGGTAAAAGTCCCGGCCGCTTGGTTAGCGCTTTGTTACCGCGGTGGTGGCCGGCCAGGCCGCGTTAACTCGGCGGTTACTCTATTTTCCCATAGTCAGACGATGACGAACGGGACGATTCCGTGATGAGCGATGGCAGAATGGGTCATGTCGACGATGTCGAGCTCGACATGCGTGCTCTCATGCGCGCCCTCGGCCGGTCGTTGCCGGTCCTCGTGCCGCTCTTTCTGGTCTTTGCCGTCGGCCTCTATGTCGCCCTCAGCTTCGTGACGCCGCGCTACACCGCCGACACCAAGGTCCTGATTGAAAAGGGCGAATCCTCGATCACGCAGACAGGTGCTGACACCGAGGACTCGCGCGTCCTGCTCGATGCAGAGGGCGTCGCGAGCCAGGTGCAGCTCATTTCGTCACGCGATCTCGCGGCGACCGTCGTCGCCAAGCTGCAACTCGACCAGTTGCCCGAATTCTATGCGACGCCGGTGACAGACTTCTTCAAGGGCCTGCTTGGCCGCATTGGACTCAGCAAGGCGCTGAACCCGGCGACGCGCGAGGAGCGGGTGCTGCAGCGCTTTGCGGACAAGCTCGAGGTCTATTCCGTCGACAAGACCCGCGTCATCAATATCTCATTCTCGTCATCCGATCCGCTGCTCTCGGCCAAGGTGGCCAATACCGTGGCGGAGGAATATCTGGCGCTCCAGCGCGAGGCGATGCGGGCGAGCAATGCGGATGCGACGCGCTGGCTCGAAACGCAGATCGATGGCCTCAGGACCAAGGTCAACACCGCCGAGGCCAAGGTCGAGACGTTCCGCTCGGCGAGCGGTCTGTTCATGGGCGGCCAGAACAACAACCAGTCATTGCCGCAGCAGAAGCTGACCGATCTCAATACGGAAATGGTTCGGCTCGAAGCGGCGCGGGCCTCGGCTGATGCCAAGGCGGCGCAGGTTCGCCGGGCACTCGCGTCCGGCAGCGATTTCGACATTCCCGAAGTTCTGGATTCGGCGCTCATCCAGCGGCTGCGCGAGCAGCAGGTTGCGCTCAGGGCGCAGGTGGCGCAGCTTTCGGCGACATTGCTGCCAGCTCATCCGCGCATCCGCGAACTCAACGCGCAGCTGGCTGATCTCGACAGCCAGATCCGCCAGGCCGCGCGCCAGGTTCTCAGCAGCCTTGAAGGCGAGGTGACGACGGCAAAGGCGCGCGAGACGGAAATCGCTGCCGATATGGACCGTGCCAAGACCGCAACCGCGCAGTCCAACGATGCGGAAGTTCAGCTTCGTGCGCTGGAGCGCGAGGCGGCGGCCGAGCGCGACCTGCTCGAGAGCTACCTCCGTCGCTATCGCGAGGCGACGTCGCGGCAGGATGGCGATTATCTCCCGGCCAATGCCCGGGTCATTTCGCGCGCCGCCGTCCCCCTAGAGCCATCTTTCCCCAAGAAGCTGCCCATCACCGCCGCCGCGACCGTGGCACTGCTCCTGCTGGCCTTGGCCACTGTGATGGTGCGCGAGTTGATGAGCGGAAGGGCGCTCCGCCGCGTGATGCCGGAGCCGCCGCGGGACCCGCCGCTCCCGGCCGTCGAACCGCTTGCCGTTGATGGACGCATGCGCTGGCCTGAGGGTGTGGACGTTCGCCGCTTGATGCCGGCCGTGCCGTCCTTCGCGCCGAGTGCCGTCCTGCCGCCGGAGATGCAGGAAACGTTGCGCGCCCTGGTGGACCGCATCGTCGCAACCGGTTCGCGCCGCCTCGTCGTCACCATGGCGGAGCCGCCGGTCGGTGGTCGGCCTCTTGCGGCCGTGGCGCTCGCGCGGCAACTCTCGCGCCGGGGTGGCCGTGTGCTGTTGCTCGACCTTCAGACAGATGGCGCAGACGGTGCCGCGATGGCCCCTGACAGCGAGCGGATGACCGGGTTCTCCGATCTCTTTGCCAGCGAAGCATCCTTCGCCCAGGCGATCTTCCGCGACCGCGCGTCACGGGCGCATATCATCCCGCATGGAACCCATGCGCTGCCCGAAGACCTCGGCAGCGACGAGCGGCTTGGCGCGATCCTCGATGCGCTCGAGGCCACCTATGACCATATCCTGATCGACGCCGACCGCGGCCTTGCCGAAGCGCTGGCGCCGAAGGCTTCCACCATCGTGCTCGTTGCTGAGTCGACCGCCGGCGATCCCCGCACGTTGACGGCCCATCAGGCCTTTGCGGCGGCGTCCGGCGCCGAGGTGCTTCTGCTCATCGCGGATGCCGCTCCGAAGGACGGCGACGGCGATTCCGAGATAGAAGCCGCCTAAGCATCTCCGCTTTCCTTGCCGCTCCCAGCGCTGTCGCCGCGGCGGCGCAGCCGTTTCACAAGCCGCCAGAGCCGTTCGTCATGACGGATGCGGCGCGCCAGCGTATCGGCGATGTGCAATGCGCCCGCGGCGGCATAGCCGGCAAGCGTGACGGGACGCAACAGGCGGACGTGAGCTTCAGTCCGATCGAGCCATGACGCCTTGTAGCGTTCATCGCCACGGCCCAGGTCGAGGACTTCGGTTCCCCGCGCACAGGCGCCGGCCACCGCATCGTGGATCAGCAACTCGCCGGGGCTGATGCGGCGCCACTCGTCGTCAGTGACGGCGAGGAAATAGCCGCTCTGGCGGCCATTGGCCAAGCCGCTGCCGAGCAGCGCATGGATGGCGCCGCCGAATTCGATGGCATCGATGTCGATGACGGTAGTGTCGCCGCCGGCGAAGCGGCGCGCGATCAGCGCGCGGAAGAAGGCTTCGATGCCCGGCGCGGCGAAGCTGTCCGCGATGCCCATGCGGCGGAACCAGGCCGACTTCTCGGCGCGGAACGTGGCGAACATCGCCTCGGCCTCGGCCTGACTGGCAGCGCGCCGGAGCGTGTAGCCCCCGATCGGCGCGAGAGCATTGTTCTGCCAGCGATATTTCTTTGCCTTACGCGCGCGGCGTTGTCCGGCGAACAGCCTGTCGAAATCAGGCCCGAGCCGCAGCGTGCCGACATGAAGGCGCGCCGGACGCGCCGCCTTGTGCTGCGCCAGCATTCTGGGCGTCCCATCCGCGCCGGCGGGGAGGGCGTCGAAGTCGAACAGGTCGACGCCGCCGATGGCTGCGGCTATGCGGCGGAGCAGGCGATCGGTCGCCGCGCCGTCTGCTGCGCCCTGCCATCGGGCAGCGGTGAGAGGCATGCGGATGTTGGCGTGTTCGCCGCCGAGGTGGCGGGCGATGCGGACGCCGCCGCTGCGCTCGATGCCAAGCGGCAGGATCATCGCCAGATCGGGGCCCTCGCGGAGCGTGACGATCGCCGGGCGGATGTTCTGGGCCGGGACAACGGTTTCAATCCAGGCTGCGATCCAGTCGAAGGATTGGTAGACAGTGGTGCCGGAGGACGCGAAAAGGGCGCGCCATTCGCGCTCGATCGGGGCGATTTCGCGGTGAACATCGATCGACAGGCGATCGATGCACGCCACAAATGGGTCATTGCCAGGGTTGCCGGCCGGCGGAATCCGATCCGGCGCGTTCATTTACCAAGCTCCACTAAAACGGGTGCTGAGCGTGTTCGCACCGGTCAATGGGATGTTACCGTCATCGTGAAGTTGCAAGGCAGATATGCGGGAGATCGCCGGGTTGCGATGATGGGGCTGAGAGCTTTCGGGCTGAAGACGGCGCTGAATGCGCTCTACTGGAGCGGCGCGCATCAGATGGCGGCGCCGTTGACCGGGGGCGTCGGCGCGATCTTGATGTTCCATCATGTGCGCCGACCGGAACCCGGCTGCTTCCGCGCCAATCGGCATCTCGACGTCACTCCCGAATTTCTTGCAGCGGTTGTCCGCCGCCTGCGCCAGCGCGATATCGACATCGTCGATCTCGACGAGGCGATGCGGCGGCTCGGCGGCGTCTCGCCCGGACGGCGCTTCGTCGTCCTTACCTTCGACGACGGATACCGCAACAATCTTACCGAGGCCTATCCGATCCTGAAGGCGGCCGGCGCGCCGTTCACGGTCTATGTCGCCACCGGGCTCGTCGACCGGATCGCTCTGCCTTGGTGGGACGTGGTCGGCGCTGCCGTTGCCGCCAACAGCCGGATCGTCGGCCGCATCGGCGGTGTCGAACTCGATCTTGGCGCGCGGTCGCGGCTCCAGAAGGCGGCGACGCTCGAGACGATCATCCGCGCGCTTGCCGAGGTCGGCGAGGATGAACAGCGCCGGGCCGTCACCCGTCTCGCCGCCGCGCATGGCGTCGATGCGATCAGCCTTTGCGACGCCTTGATGATGAATTGGGACGAACTCCGCACGCTTGCTGCCGATCCGCTGGTGACGATCGGGGCGCATACGGTCGGCCATTATGCGCTGGCGCGGCTCGATGCGGCCCGGGCGCGCGAGGAAATGGCCGCGAGCCGGGCGCGCCTTCGCGAAAAGGCCGGCGTCACGGCGCGCCACTTTGCCTATCCCTATGGTTCGGCCGAGACTGCGGCGGACCGTGAGTTCTCTATGGCGCGGGAGCTCGGCTTCGAGACTGCTGTGACGACACGGCGCGGCGTCCTGCATGGCGGCGAGGCTGCAACACCGTTCGCGCTGCCGCGTATCTCGGTCAATGGCGGCTATCAGGCGATCCGCTATCTCGACCTCTTCCTCTCCGGCGTGCCCTATGCCTTGGAGCGCGGGCTGAAGCGCATCGGCGGCGTCAGGCTCGCGGCGGACGCGGCTTCTGCATCCACGCGATAATGACCATCGCCGGCAGCACCCAGAGCAGGCCGGCAACGGCATAGGCCGGCCAGATCAGCGCATCGGGAATGTTCTGGATCGGGATCGTGACGACGATCAGCGCGTAGACGACAACGAGTGCGACGAGCGCCAACATGCCGATGAATTTGCGGAGGCGTTCGGGCATCACGGGTTCCCCTTGCTGAGGCGATCAGCGTCGCCGGCACCGGTCTAGCCCGATCCGCCCTCGCGCAACAAGGCTTGCGTCATGCTGCGCGGATTGATCAGCCTGCGACGAGAAGACGATTGTCGCCCGGCGCGCCGAGCGCTAAGTCGCTCATGGCGGGGACAGTGCGAGGGTTCGACATGACGAACAGCGTCAATTTGGCCGGAACGATCACGCCCGCGAAGACGAGAGACCGCCGCCGCGACCGTGCGCTGATCCGCGCCTGGCTCGGTGCCGTCATCGTCATGATCGTCGCGATGATCGTCGTCGGCGGCGCGACGCGCCTCACCAATTCGGGCCTTTCGATCACCGAATGGAAGCCGATCCATGGCGTCATCCCGCCGCTGAACCTTGCCGAATGGCAGGACGAATTCGCGAAATATCAGCAGATTCCGCAATATCAGCAGCTCAACAAGGGGATGAGCCTCGACGCCTTCAAGGCGATCTTCTGGTGGGAGTGGGGGCATCGCCTGCTCGGACGGCTGATCGGCGTCGTGTTCTTCCTGCCGCTGGTTTTGCTCTGGGCTACCGGTCGCATCGAGCGCCGGCTGGTGCCGCCGCTTCTTGGTCTGTTCCTGCTTGGCGGGCTTCAGGGCGGCGTCGGCTGGTGGATGGTGGCGAGCGGGCTCGTCAACCGCGTCGATGTCAGCCAATACCGGCTTGCCACCCATCTCGTGCTTGCCTGCTTCATCCTGGCTGCCACCGTCTGGATCCGCCGCGGCCTCGCGCCGTCCGATGGCGACGCGCCTGCAGAAACGATACCGCTCAGGGGCATGGCGACTTTCCTCGTCTGCATCGTCTTCCTGCAGATCTTCCTCGGCGGCCTCGTCGCGGGTCTTGATGCCGGCTTCACCTACAACACCTGGCCGCTGATCGACGGCGCCCTCATTCCGGCGCGGGTCTATCAGTATGAGCCGATGTGGCGGAGCGTGTTCGAGGATGTGATGACGGTGCAGTTCGACCATCGCATGGTCGCCTATCTGCTTCTCGTCGGCGCGCTTGTGCACGCCTTCCAGTGTTTCCGTCTGGCGCGTGGCTCGCGGGCCGCGCGGCGCGCGCGCTTCCTTGCCGTGCTGGTGCTGGCTCAGGCCTCGCTCGGCATCGCGACGCTCCTGATGGTGGTGCCGATCGATGTGGCGCTGACGCATCAGTTCGGCGCCGCCGTTGTGCTGATTGCCGCCGTCGCGCATCGTCGCGCGCTGTCGCCGCCAATCCCGATCGAGAGTTGACGGCGGTTCAGCACGCAGTCGGGGCTCGTCCTTGCCAAGCTCTGGCGCATCGGTGATAGGCTCTTGCATGCGCGTCCTTCTGGTCAAGCTCTCCTCGCTCGGCGATGTCGTCCACAGCTTCCCGGCTTTGACCGACGCCGCCTTGGCGGTGCCGGGCATCGAGATCGACTGGCTGGTCGACGAAGCGTTCGCGCCGCTGGCGCGGCTGCATCCCGCGGTGAAGCGCGTCATTGCGCTGCCGCTCCGCCGCATGAAGAAGACGCCGCGCGCCGCCTTCGGCGACTTCCGCGATGCGATGCATCAGCTCCGCGCGGTTCACTACGACGTCATCATTGACGCGCAGGGGCTGGTGAAGAGCTCCATTTTCGCCCGTCTTGCGCGAGGCGGGCGTCGCCATGGCTTCAGCAGGGCAACCGCGCGCGAGGGCGTAGCGGCGTTCGGCTATCATGTCGGCCATGACATTCCCGAGGTCGAGCATATGGCGGTGCGTATCCGCCGGCTCTTTGCCGCCGCGCTCGGCTACGCCATGCCGGAGACGTCACCCTCTGCGGGACTCGATCGGTCGGGCATAGCCGCGATATCGACGAGACGGCCTTATCTCGTCTTCATCCATGGCACGACCTGGCCGACGAAAACCTGGACGGTCGCCGGCTGGTGCGCGCTGGCTCAGATGGCGGATTCCGCTGGTCGCGACGTCGTGCTGTTTGCGCATGGTGATGTCGAACGGGCGCGGGTCGAGGCGATCGCCGATGGCAATGCGGCGATACGGCTAATGCCCCCAGGCCGGCTCGAAAAGATCATCCCGATCCTCGCCGGGGCCGAAGCGGTTGTGACCGTCGACACCGGTCTCGGCCATCTCGCCGCTGCTTTCGACCTGCCGACGGTCGGGCTCTATGGCCCGACCAATCCGGGCCTGACAGGTCTCGTCGGCGCGCATGTCCATGAATGCGTCGGGCGGCTTCCGTGCGTCCCCTGCGAGAAAGCGAGTTGCCAGTTGAAGCCCGACTTCGGCGAGGGCCCGCCCTGTCTCGCGGATCATCACCCTGAAACCGTCTGGCGCGCGCTTCGCGCACTGAGTCCGATTTCAGCCGGAAGCCTTTGATCCGAAAGCACGATCCGCTTCGATGATTGCGCCGGTAATGTGATAGAGCGTGCTGGCCGGCATATGGTCGACGAGGGGGCGGCCCTCGGCGTCGAAGCGATCGATCCAGCCGCCTTCAAGGGTGTCCGGAGCGAAGGTCTGCATCAAGTAAGCGAGCAGCAGGTCGGCCGAGGCTTCCGCGCCGCTGGCCCCGCCAAGCGCTGCCGCCGCGAACGCCTTGACAGCCTCGGCATGTGGCCAGGAGCGGGTCGAGGCGGCAAGAACCGTTCCGCGCTCGTTGACGGCATCGACGATCCGTCCGGTCTGGGGATCAAGGCCGGTGCGGGTCGCAAACGCGATCAGCCGATCCTGGATCGCAGCATCGACTGTTCCGCCGAGGCGCTGAACTTCGCCGAAGAGCCAGGCCCATTCGAACAGGTGACCGGGCTCGACGCGGTTGTCGCCGGGCGCGTCGAGCGGCTGCCAGTCATGGCCGAAATCCTCGATCAGCGCGCCGCCATCGGCTGCGATGAAGCGATCGGTGGCGAGCGCAATCAGATGCGCCGCGCGCGCCATGTAGCGCTCTGCCCCTGTCGCCTCAAAGAGCGCCAGCAGGGCTTCGAGCAGATGCATGTGCGGGTTTTGGCGGCGAATGTCGTCGCTTGCCGGCACGGCATCGCGGAAGCCGCCATGCGGGGCGGCGAAGATGCGGTCCATGTCGGCCAGGGTCGTATCAGCCAGCGTGACCAGCAAAGGCGCGCCCGAGGCGCGGTAGCCCCAGGCGATCGCGTAGAGGATGAAAGCGTGGGCGTAGAGATCGCGCACCAGCGAGGCCGGGCTGCCATCGGGATGGAGCGAGAAGATCCAGCCCGGCGCGCCGTCGCGCTCGTGGTAGAGGCGGATCATCTGATCGAGCGCATCCGCATCGGCCCCGGGCCGGTGCCAGCCCTTGAGGCTCGCCCGGGCAAAGCTCGCGATCTGTCGCGATTGCACCATCACGCGCCGCGAGCAGGACGCGATCGGCCGGCGATCGAGATCGAGCCGCTCGTGGAACAGACCAAGCGCCGGGTCGAAGCCTGTCGTCGACCAGAGCGGCAGCGCCTTCTCGATCGTCCAGCGCCTTGCGGGCGTGAGCGCTTTCACGAGCGCGCCGCCGCCACCAGCGCGCTGGTCGACCGTCCCGCAAGGATATCGGCCAGTACCAGGCGGCCGCCATTGGCGATGACGAAATCAGCGCCGACGACTTCGGACGGCTTGTAGTCGGCGCCCTTGACCAGGATATCGGGTCGGATCGTCTCGATCACGCGGAGTGGCGTATCCTCTGCGAAAAGCACCACGAGATCGACCGCGCGCATCGCGCCGATGACGCGGGCGCGGGCAGCTTCATCCTGAAGCGGCCGGCTGTCGCCCTTGAGCCGCTTGACCGAGGCGTCGGTGTTGAGGCCGACGATCAGCCGGTCGCCTTCGCGTGCTGCCGCTTCTATGAGGCCGATATGGCCGGGGTGAACCAGATCGAACACGCCATTGGTGAAGACGACGCGCTCGCCGCGCGCTCGCCAACCCGCGGCGATCGCCGCAGCCTCGGCCTGATCGACCAGCGCGCCGGGATGAACCGCTGCGGCCGCGGCAAGGTTCAGCGCCGCATCAAGCTCCGTCCGTGTCACGACCGCCGTGCCGAGCTTCGAGACGGCAATGGCTGCGGCGGCGTTGGCAATTTCCATCGCCGCGTCGACCGTGCGGCCCTCGGCCAGCGAGACGGCGAGGGCGGCCAGCGCCGTGTCGCCGGCGCCCGAGACGTCGAAGACCTCGCGTGCATGCGCGGGGACATGCTTGACCGCGCCATCGCGGCGCCAGAGCGTCATGCCCTTCTCGGCGCGGGTCACCAGCACGTCGCCGCCGAACTGGCTCCCCGCCGCTTCGGCTGCGCGGGCCGCATCGTCGTCCGTATCGTCGGGCAGGCCGGTCGCCTCGAACAGTTCCTTGCGGTTCGGCGTCACCAGCGCGGCGCCGCGATAGACCTCGAAGGTGCGGCGTTTCGGATCGACGATCACCGGCACGCCATGAGCATTGGCCTCGGCGATCAGCGCCGCGATCACGGCATCGGAAAGGACGCCCTTGGCATAGTCCGAGAGCACCGCGACTGAGGCGCCGCGGATCGCCGCCTTGCCTCGGGCGATGATTTCGTCGGCAACGGCGGTAGAGGGCGCCGTGCTGACTTCGGCATCGATGCGGACGATCTGCTGCCGACCGCTCATGATGCGCGTCTTGGTGACGGTTGGCCGCGCGGGATCGATCACGAGGCCGGAGAGGTCGATCGCGACATGATCGGCGAGTACGCCGCGCAGCGATTCGGCCGCGGCGTCATGGCCGACGAGACCGACCAGAGCGACGCTGGCGCCGAGCGCAGCCGCATTCGCCGCGACATTGGCCGCTCCGCCGGCGACGACGCGCTCATGGCCATGCAAGAGCACCGGCACCGGCGCCTCGGGCGAAATGCGATTGACCGAGCCGGTGATGTAGCGATCGACCATCACGTCGCCGATCACGGCGATCCGGGCCGGCTTTGTTGTCTGGCTCATCGCTGGTTCCTCGTGCCCGGTTGGTTGGCTGCCGCAGCGAGCACGCCGGCTACGAAGCCGTCAAGATCGCCGCCGGTGAAGAGATGGCCCGGAATGCCCGCCGCCTCGGCCGCCGCGATGTCGCTGTCCCGGTCGCCGATCAGGAACGAGCCCTCGCGCCGGGCGGCGAGATCGGCGAAGGCGCGCAGGATCATGCCGGGGCGGGGCTTGCGGTCGGGGTGATCGGAGCGATAGGCGGCAACCACAGCCTCCGGGTGATGCGGCGCGGTGTAGATCGCGTCGATCCGGGCGCCCTCCGCGGCCAGGCGCTCCCGGAGATGCGAATGGAAGTGCGCGACATCCTCTTCGGTGAAATAGCCGCGCGCGACGCCGGACTGGTTGGTGACGATGACGACGAGATAGCCGGCCCGGTTCAGTCGGCCGATGGCGGCGGGCGCCCCGGCGATGAAGTCGAGCGCCTCCGGCCTCACGACATAGCCGTGATCGACATTGATGACGCCGTCACGGTCGAGAAAGGCCACCGGTCGGCCGGCGGTCGTCATTGCGGCGCGGCTGCCTTCAGCACGGCGACATAGCGGGCGATGCCGTCCTCGAGCGTCACGAATTGTCCAGGATAGCCGGCGGCGCGCAACCGCGTCATGTCGGCCTCGGTGAAATATTGATAGGCGTTCCGGATCCGCTCGGGCATGTCGACATAGGTGATATCAGGCGTGGCGCCGAGCGCTGAAAAGACCGCGCGGGCGAGATCGGCGAAGGATCGCGCCTTGCCGGTGCCGACATTGAAGATGCCGCTGACCGTGGGCGTCTCGACGAGCCAGCGCATCACCGCGACGCAATCATCGACATGAATGAAATCGCGGAGCTGGCCACCATCCTCGTAAGCCGGGTCGTGCGAGCGAAACAAGGTCACGCTCTGGCCGCTGGCCGCCAGCGGGTAGATCTTGTGGATCACCGAGCGCATGTCGTCTTTATGCGCCTCGTTCGGCCCGTAGACATTGAAGAAGCGCAGGCCCGCCCATTGCGGCGGGCTCGCGCGCCCTGCCGCGACATCGGCGATGAAGCGGCGATCGGCCACCAGCTTCGACCAGCCATAGGCGTTGAGCGGGCGCAAGCGTGCCAGATGCCCGGCCGACATGTCGTCGACAAAGCCGGCCTCGCCATCGCCATAGGTGGCGGCGGAAGAGGCATAGATGAAGCGCACGGAATGGCGGGCGGAGGCATCCCAGAGATCGAAGGTCGTGCGGATATTGCGCTCGACGATGAGATCGACATCGGCTTCGGTGGTCGCCGAAATCGCGCCCATATGGATGATGGCTTCGACGCGGCTGTGATGGGCGTTCAGCCAGTCGAGGGTAGCCTCGGGCCGGAGCACGTCGTCCAGCAGCACGCCGGCGAGGTTCTTCCATTTGGCGCCGGTGCCGAACCAGTCGGCGACGACAACGCGCCAGCCGTCTGCGGCGAGCGCGCGCGCGATGTTGGACCCGATGAATCCGGCACCGCCGGTCACCAGGATCGTGTCGCGGCCGTCTCTCGATGCAATCGCCATATGTCCGTTCCCGGCGCCGGGATCACTCGACCGCCGGTCGCCGCGTGGATAGCGCAGTTGGGCCGGGCTGGGAAGCATCTGGACCGGGCATGGAAAGAGCGCGCGCCGCGACGCGCCGGACGGCCGCGAAGACGGCGGCCGGCTCGATGCCTTCGAGGCAGGCGAGGGTGCCAAGCGGGCAGGTGCGCTCGAAGCAGGGCCGGCAGGAGAGTTCGAGCGACAGCGATTCGGCGTTGGGGGCCGTCGGCGGCGTCAGCTTTTCCGAACTCGAGCCATAGAGAACGACGAGGGGACGGTCGAGCGCGCCGGCAACATGCATCAGCCCGGTGTCGTTGGAGACGACGACATCGGCGAGCGCCAGCAACGCAGCTGCGTCGAGAAGGCTGGTCTTCCCGGCAAGGTCGTCGAGCGGCACGCCGGCGCGTTCCGCGATCTCGGCCGTGATGGGGATGTCCTTCGGTCCGCCGAAGAGACGGACGCGATAGCCGCCCTGATGCGCCAGCCGCGCCAGCTCGGCAAACTTCGCCGCCGGCCAGCGTTTGGCCGAGCCATATTCGGCGCCGGGGCAAAAGGCGATGGAGGGAAGCGACAGATCGAGGCCGAGCTTCGTCTCGAGTTCGCGGCCCGGACGGCGCGGCGGCTTGAGGACAGGACGCGGCGAGGCGGGGGGCGCATCGCGCGGGCCGGCGAGCGCCACGAAGCGGTCGATCGTCCGCGCGGTCTTCCTTTGATGATCGGGCCGCGCGTCGGTCATGAGGATAGACCGGGCCTCCGCCGCATAGCCGATGCGCTCGGGAATACCGGCAGCGAAGGGCGGGATGGCAGCCTTGAAGGCGCGCGGCAGGATGATGGCCGTGCCATAGCGGCGTTCGCGCAGTGTGCGGCCGACCTTCCAGCGATTGACGAGGTTCAACTCGCCATGGCCCATCGCGAGCGGGATGGAGCGCTCGACTCCCTCGATCAGGGTCGCGATCGGCAGCGAGGAGGGCGGTGCAAGCATGTCGATCGGCCTGCCCGGCCAGCGCCGACGCAGCGCCGAGACCAGGCTTGCAGCCATGACCATGTCGCCGACCCATGATGGGCCGACGATCAGGATCGGCGAGGTTTGATCGCGGTCTGAAATGTGCGGCACGGCCCTGTCATGGCCGTGCCGATACTTTGCGTCAAGCCGCTTAGCGCGGCAAAGGATCCGGCTGCAGCGGCGGACCGACATCCGGTTCCGAGAACGGCAGGTCGGTCAGCGGTGGCTGGCCGCCCGGAGAGGGATTTCGATCATCGCCCGGCTGGGCCGGCGGCAACTCCTCCGGGACATTGCCGGGAATGTCGGGGGGCGCGATCGGCGGACGCGGCGGCGGCATCGGATCATGCATCGGCGGCATCGGCTGGCCCGGCGGTAGGGGCTCTGGCGCGCCCGGCGGACGCGGCGGCTGGATCGGATCTGACATGACGTTCTCCCTTGCTACCAAAGGTGAACGCCACGATGCCGTCGGGGTTCCCTTAGCGCGCGGGGGCGTCCGGCGGCGCGGTGCGCGCGCCCCCGAAGAGCAGGCGCTGATAGAGCAGGCCGATCCCGATCAATACGAGGCCAAGGCCCATGAAGGACAGCGCCCGCCAGATGCCTTCAAGATTGGCCATATCGAGCAGGAATACCTTCAGCACGGCGATGAGGATGATCGCGGCCGAGGCGAGACGGGCCGATTTCACATCGAACAGCAGGCCGCCGAGCAGCAGCATGAGGCCGAGTACGAGCCAGACCGCCGAATAGGTATAGGATTCGGCCGAGCCGATGACGCCGGAAGAAAGATCGATATTGCCGGCATAGAGGAAGCGGATTTCGAGCGAGATGCCGCCAAAGACGAGCGCGAGGGCGACGAGCCCGGTGGCCCGGCGGAGCCACAGCCGGACCGCGCCAGCGCCCGGAGGCAGCGGCTGCAGCGCCAGCAGCGCCGCGAGGATCGCCGGGACGAGATAGGCCAGCACGATCTCATTCAGCAGCGCCGATCCGGCGACGGGATCGCCGGTGACGAGCGGGTTGAGCAGCAGGCCGAGGGCGAGGATCGCATTGGCCAGACCGATGACCCGCGCGATCACGGCGCCCGCAGCGAGAACCGGGCTCGATCGCCGCTGGCCGAGCCGGGTCAGCCCGAGCGCGAAGGCGAAGGCTGCGGCAGTGGTCAGACCCTGCTCCCCGAGCCGGGTTTCACCGGCGAGGAGGTTGCCGCCGAATGTCACGGCGTGAATCTCGAAGACGACCAGAAGCGCGAGCATGATGATGGAGACGGCTTCCGCCGCCATGGCCGGCCGGTCGGTTCCGCGGCGGCGAAGCAGCATGGCGGCCGCGCCGAAAGCGAGGGTCGGAATGCCGTAGCCGGCGAGGATGGCGCCATAGACGGCGCCGCCCGCGCGGATGTCGAAGACATAGGGGTCCCAGACGATCCGGCCGAAGACAACGATTGCCATGGCGAGCACGGCATAACGCAAGGCGGCGATTGGCCTGCGCGTCTCGACCCAGGCGGTGCCGAGACTGGCGAGCGCGAAGGCCGTGGTCAGGAAGCCGCCATTCAGCGCCATGCTGAGCGCGAAGGCTATGCCGCCGACCGCGCCCGCTGCGAACAGTCCGGTTGCGATGCCGTCCCGCGCATGGTCCGGGCGCTCGGACCCTGATGCGTGTTCGGCGAGGGCGCCGTAGAACGCCGCCAGCGCCAGTGCGATCGCCGCGAGGACCGGACTGGAGGTGAAGCCGGAGATCCTGAGATAGGTGACGGCTATGATCAGCAGCGGGCCGGCTGTCGCGGCGCCGAGCAGGGCGGCGGTGGCGAGCGCGCCCGCCTCGGGCCGCCTACGGGTCTGGGCCAGGGCAGCGCCGATCAAGGCGGCGGCGCCGAGCGCAGCGACGGCCGCGAAGGCCGTGATCGCGTCCGGCAACGGGAAATAGGCGGCGATGGCATCGACGACATAGGTCGTCGGCGCGGCGGCGGCCTGGCTTGCGGCTGGCCAGCCATAAAGCAGCCCGACGAGAAGCGCGGCGACGACCCCGGCCAAAGGCGAAGCGGCGTCATAGCGCCAGGCCGCGACGAGCAGCAGCGCCGTGGCGATGAGCGCGGCGACGATGCTCGTCGTCGGGAATGCGTGGGCGATCGCATCGGCGACCAGGAGCGCGGCGATGCCGGCGGCGACGAGGGTCGCCAGCCAATCCGGACGCTCCGCCGCATCGTCGAAGCGATGGACGTCCACGACGAGGAAGATGAGCGTCAGCGCCACGAGGGCGAGCGCATAGGCGGCATCGGTGAGCGGGTCGCTGCCGCTTGCCGCCATCATGAAGCCCCAGCCGATGGCCGCGACGGCCGCGGCGATGGCGAGCCAGCGCCATTGCCGAAGCCGGGCAAGACCAAAGGCCGAGGCGGTGACGATCACGAGGTAGACGGCGAGAATCGCGAGATTCGGCCTCTCCGATGACACCAGCAATGGCGTCACATAAGCGCCGACAAGGCCGAGGCCGGAAAGCCAGGGGCCGTGCAGGGCCGCCGCCGCCATCGTGCCGAGACCGATGGCGGCAAAGAGGATGAACGCCGCCGAGGGGCCAATCAGGCTGTAAAGCGCATAGGCGGCATAGACGGTGGCGAACAGGCCGACCGTGCCGGCCGCCGTCAGGATGCCGGGAATATTGGCCGCTGGGATCGCCGAGAAGGCGGTGACGCGCGGCGAGCGGCGGAGCCATTCGCCACCGGCCAGCAGCGCGAGCGAGAAGGCCGCGCCGAAGGCGACTCTGACGCCGGGGCCGATCAGTCCGGCATCGATCGAGTAACGGACGAGGAAGATCGCGCCGAGCGCCAGCGCGAGGCCGCCGACCCAGACTGCCCAGCGGGCGCCGAGCTTTTGCTCAAGGCTTTCGCGCGGGCCGACTGGAGGCGCGGGCGGCGGCAGGGCTGCTTCGGTCGCTTCGGGGGCGTCTTCGGAGAAGCCCGCCTCCGGCAACGGCTCCTGCGCTATTTCGGGCGCTGCCTGTGGCGCGTTCTCTTCACGCTCCGCGCCTGCGGCCGGGATGAAGGCGCCGCCCTCGATCAGCATCAGCCGTCGCTCGACCGCGACCAGGCGGCGCCGGGTGCCGATGAGCATGAAGAACGACACCACCGTGAGGATCGGCAGTGCGATCAGCGCGAGAATTCCAAGGGCGAGAAGACCATCCATCCTGCCGCAATAGCATGTCGATCGGGGCGATGGTGTGATCTCATGGCAGGCGATGGCAAGGCGCCGGTCACGAGGCCGCAGTTGCCGTCTCGCGCCGTTCGCTGTATCCCGCAGCGGGCGGGGCTAGGTTAGAAAGAGCGGCAAGGTCGCGTGAGCAGCACGGAATCGCCTGCACAGTCCGACAACTCGGCCATCGCCCGGCTTGCCGCCGGGATCGAGACGGTTCTTGGCCGGATTGCAGCATCGCAGCCGGCGAGCATTGCCGCGATCATCGTCGTTGCCTTCCTCGCATTCCTGCCGGGCTTCGCGACGCTGCCGCCGATCGATCGTGATGAGCCGCGCTTCGCGCAGGCCTCGCACCAGATGGTCGAGACCGGCAACTATTTCGACATCCGCTTCCAGGACGAGGCTCGCTACAAGAAGCCGATCGGCATCTACTGGCTGCAGTCGGCCGCCGTCTGGTTGACCGGCACCGGGCCGGACGCCCCGATTTATATCTATCGGTTGCCATCCTTCATCGGCGGAATCTCGGCTGCCTTGCTCACCTGGTGGCTGGCGATCGCTTTTGGTCGGCCGCGCGCGGCTCTGCTTGCCGGCATGCTCGTCGCCACGACGATCCTGATCGGCGTCGAAGCGCGGCTCGCCAAGACCGACATGGTGTTGCTGGTGACGATCACAGCGGCGCATGGGGCGCTCGCCCGTGCCTATCTTGCCGATGATCGCCGCCGCTCGTTTGCTCTCGCCGCGATCTTCTGGACCGCGCTGGGCGCGTCTATTCTGGTCAAGGGGCCAGTTGGGGTCGCGGCCATCGCCTGTCCGGTGCTGCTGCTCTCGCTCGTGCGCGGCTCGTTCGGCTGGCTGCGCCGGCTGGCGCCGCTGCCCGGTCTTATCTGGATGGCGATCGTCGTCGCGCCCTGGTTCATCGGCATCGGGCTCATGAGCCGCGGCGCCTTCTATCAGGAAGCGCTCGGCCAGGATCTGTTCCAGAAGGTCGTCAGCGTCCAGGAATCGCATGGCGCGCCGCCCGGCGCCTATGCGCTGATCTTCCTCTTCACGTTCTGGCCGCTCGCCGCCTATTTCCTCGCCGGCCTCTCATCGATCCTCGACCGGCTGCGCCAGCCGGTGATCCTTTATGCCGCCTCGGCGGTCATTCCCTATTGGGTCATCGTCGAGGCGGTGCCGACCAAGCTGCCGCATTACATCCTGCCGCTGTTTCCGCTGCTGGCAATGGTGACCGCCGACGCGATCGATCGCGGGGTAATCCATCGCGCCAGCACGCATTGGTTCATGCGGTTTCTGGCGCTGGCGCCGGCGCTGCTGCCGGTCACGCTTGCCATCGTCGGGATTGTGATCGCCGTTTTCCTTGGGGAATCTGTCCCGGTGCTCGGAACGGTGATCCTCCTGGCCGCCGCCGCTGTCGGGCTGGTTTCGGCGCGGCTGTTCCGGATTTCGACCCCGGCGAGCGCGCTCGTGGCGGGGCTTGCGGCCATCGTCGCCTATTGCGGCGCCTTCGGGACGGTCCTGCCGGGGCTCCAGCAGACCCGGCTCAGCGAGCGTCTCGTCGCGGCAGGTCATGCGGCGGCTGCTTGCGCCGCGCCGCAGCTTGCCAGCGCCGGCTTTGAGGAGCCGAGCCTTGTCTTTGTCGGCGGCACGGCGATCCAACTCATTGATGGCGAGCGCGCGGCGAATTTCCTCGCCGACGGCGGCTGCCGCGTCGCCTTCGTCGAGGGCCGGCAGCTTTCCATGTTCAACAGCCGCGCCGATGATCTCGGACTGGCGCCGCAGGAGCGCGCGATCGTCACCGGCTACAACATCAACGGCGGGCGGCGCCTGGAGATGCATGTGTTCACACTCGCAGGTAAGACGCCTTGAGGCTTGACCGATCCAGTCGTTTCAAGGCTCCGCAAAGCCGCTTCGTCGGCAATGTCAGGTCGATCCGGGCGCGCGCCGTCCGCGTTGCGGCGCGCTCCGTCGTCGTCGTGCCGCGCCTCCGGCTTGCGGAATGGCTGGCGATCGGCCTCGCCTCGGCGGTGTTCGTCCTCGTGATCGGCGTCGCGTTCGACCGGATTTCGGTGATCCGCGCCCGCGCGCTGCCCGGTTTCGTTGTCGAGGTCTTCGGATGGGTTTCCGAATCCGGCAAGTCGCAATGGGAACTCTATCCGGCGGGCGTGCTCGTCCTATTGTTGCTCTTCGGCCGCTGGATGATCGTGCCGCGCTTCGTGCGCGTCTTCTGGGCTGAGGTTGGAGCGCTTTCGGCCTTCGTGTTCGCTTCGATCGCCGGCATCGGCATCATCGTCAACATCATCAAGCAGCCGATCGGTCGCGGCCGGCCGCCGACATTCGACGAGTTCGGACCCTTCACGCTGAAGCCGCTGCATTTCTCCTATAATTTCCAGAGCTTTCCGTCTGGCCATTCGGCAACCGCCGGCGCGCTGATCGCGCTCGGTTTCCTCATCTTCACGCGCCAGCGGATCGGCCTGCTGCTGTTTGGTCTTGCGATCGGCGCGAGCCGTGTCGTTGTCGGCGCGCATTACCCGTCCGATGTCGCCGCCGGTGTCATCGCCGGCTTTGCCTTCACGATGTGGCTCGCCGCCGTGTTCGCGCGGTTTGGCTGGGCCTTCCAACAGGGCGCCACGGGCTCTATAAGGGCGCGCTCCGGAGCGATCCGGCGTGCATTCGCCAGCCCAGCGCGGATCGTGGTCGTACTGGCCGGCCTCGTCGACGCACTGGCCGGGCGCCCGGTCTTCGTCCCGGCGCTGGCATCGATCGGAGACGGTTCCCATGGCAGATCCATCACCCGCAGCGGGCCTCGCGACGATGCCTGAAGCAATGCTGCCTGCCGTTTCGGTGCTGATCCCGGGCAAAAACGAGGCCGACAATCTTCCCGAGCTGATCGAGGAGATCCGGATCGCGCTGGCCGGCCGAGTGTTCGAAATCATCGTCATCGACGACGGTTCGGACGATGAAACCGAGACCGTGATCACCACGCTGATGGCGACGCGGCCCTGGCTGAGGCTGATCCGCCACGCCGCCTCCTGCGGCCAGAGCGCCGCCGTGCGTACGGGCCTGCTGGCGGCGAAGGCGCCTGTGGTCGTCACCATAGACGGCGATGGCCAGAACGATCCGGCCTTCATGCCTGCGCTGATCGATGCGCTGGCGAAGGGTGGGCCGAAAATCGGCATCGTCGCGGGACAGCGGCTGAAGCGCACTGATTCGGGCGCCAAGCGCATCGCATCACGCTTCGCCAATTGGCTCCGTGGCGCGATCCTCAAGGACGGCACGCGCGATTCCGGCTGCGGCCTCAAGGCGGTGCGGCGCGATCTCTTCCTGCTGCTGCCCTATTTCGATGGCTGGCACCGCTATCTGCCGGCGCTGGCGATCCGTGAGGGCTACGCCGTCTCCCATATCGACGTCGTCGACCGCAACCGTCGGCACGGCGCTTCGAAATACGGAATTCTCGATCGCGGCCTCGCCGGCGCGCTCGATCTCTTTGGCGTCTGGTGGCTCAGACGGCGGCGGAAGCGCGTCCCGAGCCCCACGGAGATTTCGATCCATGACTGAACTCTTCAACGCGCTGGGCGGCTGGCTCCATGCCGTTTTCGTGCAGCAACTCGACTGGTGGGTGCTGCTCGGTTTCGCCGCGCAGATCCTCTTCACGATGCGCTTCGTCGTGCAGTGGGTCGCGAGCGAGAAAGCACGGCGCAGCGTCGTGCCCGCCGCCTTCTGGACCTTTTCGATCCTCGGCGGCGCGCTGCTGCTGGTCTATGCGATCTACCGCAAGGACCCGGTCTTCATCGCGGGACAGGCCGGCGGCCTCTTCATCTATTTCCGCAATGTCTGGTTCATCCGCCGCGAAAGGCGCGAGACCGCAGCCGGCTGATCCAGGCGATTTCGCTCGGAAACGCCCGGGCTCAGGCGAGATTGCCGACGCGCGCGAAGGCGTTGTCGAGATCGGCGATGAGATCGTCCGGATCCTCCAGCCCCACATGCAGGCGGATCAGCGGCCCTTCGGCCTGCCAGTCTGTCGCCGTGCGCTTCATCCGCGTCGGAATGGCGAGGCTCTCGAAGCCGCCCCAGGAATAGCCGAGCCCGAAGATCGACAGCGCCTCAAGGAAGGCCGTCGTCTTTTCTGTGCTCCAGCCGTCGAGCACGACGCCGAAAAGTCCCGACGAGCCACTCATGTCGCGGCGCCACAGCTGATGGTCCGGATGGGCCGGCAAAGCCGGATGCAGCACGCGGGCGACTTCCGGGCGACCCTCGAGGAACCGCGCTACAGTCAGTCCCGAGCGCATGTGCTGCGCAAGGCGCACGCCGAGCGTCCTGAGGCCGCGCAGCGCCAGGAAGATGTCGTCCGGCCCAACGCAAAGGCCGAGCGTCAGATAGGTTTCGCGCAGTTTCGGGAAGGCGGCGGCGTTTGCCGCGACCGTGCCGAACATCACGTCTGAATGGCCGCCGATATATTTGGTCCCGGCGAGCAGGCTGATGTCGGCGCCGAGCGCCAGCGGCTTCATGTAGAAGGGCGTCGCCCAGGTGTTGTCGACGACGAGAAGCGCGCCCTTTTCATGGGCGGCCGCTGCGAAGGCCGGGAGATCGCTGAGCTCGAAGGTGAGCGAGCCCGGGCTCTCGGCATAGATGGCGCGGGTATTCTCGCGCATCAGCGCCGCGACGCCGGCGCCGATCTGCGGATCAAAGAACGTCGTCTCGACGCCGAGCCGGGCCAGCATGGTCGTCGCGAAGGTGCGGGCAGGGTCATAGACATTGTCGGCCATCAGAAGATGGTCGCCGCTGCCAAGCACGGCGAGCAGCGCGGTCGAGATCGCTGAGAGGCCGGACGGGCAGAGCACCGTTCCGGCGGCCCCCTCGAGTTCGGTCATCGCACTTTCGAGCGCCTCGCTGGTCGGCGTTCCGGTTCGGCCATAGGTGTAGGGCTGGCCGCCGGGCTTCATGGCCGCAACTTCGGTGAACAGCACCGTCGAGGCATGGACCACGGGCGGATTGACGAAAGGACCGGTGATCGAAGGCTTGCGTCCGGCCTGCGCCAGCTGTGTCAGCGGCCGCTTGGCGGGGCTGGTCGGGTCGATCTTGGCCATCTCGTGCTTCCCTTTGCGCAATTGCTGGCGCAGAAATCATCATGCCGCATCAATGTGCGCAAACGCCGTTCATCCGGCGCCTCGCCCCTTGACCCGCTTGCCATAATCGCCTGTGATGCATCGGTCAAACGTGGTCCGAGACGCATTTCGGCCCGCCGGTTTAGTTCGGCGCCGCTGCAAAGTTCGAGACGACGGCAGGGAAACGCACGGTCCAGGGGGCATCCCGGCCTGCGGAGGGCTATCCCACCCGGCAGGACGTGCCGATTGGAACGGGTCGTACGACCCGACAACGACAGAGGGCTGCAGAAAATGAAGAAACTGATCGCAACGATCATCGCCGGTGCCGCGCTGGCAACGGCTGGCGTCTCGGCAGCGAGCGCGGGCACGCTGGAGGACGTCAAGGCGAAGGGCTTTGTCCAGTGCGGCGTTAATCCGAGCCTCATCGGCTTCGGCATTGCCGACGAGAAGGGTGAATGGAGCGGCATCGACGTGTCCTTCTGCCGTGCCGTCGCCTCGGCGGTGTTTGGCGACCCGACCAAGGTCAAGTTCAGCCCGCTCAATGCCAAGGAGCGCTTCACGGCGCTGCAGTCTGGCGAGGTCGACCTGCTCTCGCGCAACACGACCTGGACAATGTCCCGCGATTCATCGCTCGGCCTGATGTTCGTCGGCGTCATCTATTATGACGGCCAGGGCTTCATGGTCCGCAAGTCGCTCGGCGTCTCCTCGGCGCTCGAACTCTCCGGCGCCAAGGTCTGCACGCAGACGGGCACCACGACCGAACTCAACCTCGCCGACTATTTCCGCTCGCACAACATGCCCTATGAGGTCGTCGCGTTCGAGAAGAACGAGGAAGTGCTGCAGGCCTACGAGGCCGGCCGGTGCGACGCCTATACGACCGACGCTTCCGGCCTTTATGCCGAGCGGCTGAAGCTGACCAATCCGGACGATCACATGATCCTGCCGGAAATCATCTCGAAGGAGCCGCTCGGGCCGGCCGTCCGCCAGGGTGACGACAAGTGGTTCACGATCGTGAAGTGGACGCTGTTCGCGCTGATCAACGGCGAGGAACTCGGGCTCACCAAGGCGAATATCGACGAGAAGAAGACGTCCGATAATCCGGAGATCAAGCGCTTCGTCGGCGCCGAGGGTGATTTCGGCACGGGCATCGGCCTCACCAATGAGTGGGCCTACAATGTCATCAAGAATGTCGGCAATTACGGCGAGATCTTCGACGCCAATGTCGGCCCCTCGACCAAGCTCGGCATTGCCCGCGGCCTGAATAATCTCTGGTCCAAGGGCGGCATCCAATACGCGCCGCCGATCCGCTGATCGGACCATCAGGGCTGCGGGTGGTTCGTCCATCCGCAGCCTGTCACTTTGCGCAGATCGGGCATCAAGACCCGGCGCGCCTCCGCTCTGTCAATGGATCGCCGTGACACCGGCCGGATGCCGGACCAAGAGGGGACATGGCTTCAGGGGAAAGTCGGCCGTCCGTCGCGGGACGCGCGGCCGCGCTGATCAACAATCCGAGCGTCCGCGGCTGGCTGTTCCAGGTCGCCTTCGTCGCGGCGCTCGTCTGGCTCGCCTGGACAATCGGTGAAAACACCGCTCGCAACCTGCAGCAGGCGAACATCGCCGCCGGCTACGGCTTCCTCGATCGGACCGCGGGCTTCGGCATCGTCCAGAAGCTGATTGCCTATACCGAGGCGAGTTCCTATGGCCGCGCGCTGCTGGTCGGCCTGCTCAACACGCTGCTTGTCGCGGGGCTCGGCATTCTGTTCTCCACCCTGATCGGCTTTGTCGTGGGTGTGGCGCGGCTCTCGTCCAACTGGCTGATCGCGCGCATCGCGACGGCCTATATCGAGATCATCCGCAACATTCCGCTGCTGCTGCAACTGTTCTTCTGGTATTTCGCGGTGCTGCGCGCCGTGCCGGGCATGCGCGAGAAATGGACCTTTCTCGGCATCTTCCACATCAATATCGGCGGCCTGCATGTGCCGCGTCCGGTCTTTTCGGATGGCGCCGGCACTGTGGGCATCGCGCTTCTGATCGGCATCGCCGCGGCGCTCTTGGTGACACGGTGGGGCCGCAGGCGGCAGATCGAGACAGGCAGGGCGCCGCCATCGGGCTGGCTCGGCATCGCGTTGATCGTCGGGCTTCCTCTCGTCGTCTTCTTCGCGCTCGGGCGACCAATTGGCTTCGACGTGCCGGTCTTCAACGATCAGGGCCCGATCCTTCGGCGCGGCTTTCAGGCCGGCTCGGGCCTGACGGTGATCCCCGAATTCTTCGGCCTCCTGCTCGCTCTCTCGCTCTACACCGCCGCCTATATCGCCGAAATCGTCCGTGCCGGCATCAATGCCGTCGGGCATGGCCAGAGCGAGGCGGCGCATTCGCTCGGCCTCCGCTCGGGGCAGACGATGCGGCTCGTCGTCATTCCCCAGGCGATGCGGGTGATCATTCCCCCGCTCACCAACCAATATCTGAACCTCACCAAGAATTCCTCGCTGGCCGTCGCCGTGGCCTATCCCGATCTCGTCTCGGTCGGCGGCACGGTGCTGAACCAGACCGGGCAGGCGGTCGAGATGGTCAGCATCTGGATGGTGTTCTATCTCGGGCTCAGCCTCCTCACCTCCTTCGTCATGAACAGCTGGAACCGGCGCGTCGCGCTGGTGGAGCGGTGAGGCGATGAGCATGGTCACGAGCACCGCCTTCGTTCGCAGCGAACTGGTCGCGCCGCAATCGGCGCCGCCAAGCATGGTCGGCCCGATCGGCTGGGCGCGGAAGAACCTCTTTTCGAGCCCGCTCAACAGCGCGATGTCGATCGTCGCGGCGATCTTCATCGTCTGGTGCCTGATCCCGGTCATCCGCTTCACGCTGATCGACGCGGTCTGGACCGGCGAGGATCGCGCCGCCTGCGCCAAGGCGAGCGGCGCCTGCTGGGCCTATGTGAAGGCCTATCTGCCGCAGTTCATCTATGGCCGCTATCCGATCAGCGAGCGCTGGCGCGTCGACATCGTCTTCCTGCTTTTGGCCGTCGCGCTGGTGCCGATGCTGATCCCGCGCGCGCCGTTCAAGCGGCTGAATGCGATCTTCCTGCTGGTCGTCTATCCCCTGATCGCCTTTGTACTGCTCACCGGCGGTCATGTCCGCTTCACCGGCCGCTTCCTGCCCGAGACGATCGTTGCCGCCGGGCCGCTCCGGGCGGCCATCGAGTTCGCGCTGGTCGCCGGCGCGATCCTCTTCGCGATCGGGACGGGCTCTACCCTGTTTGGCCGCAGCGCCGCGCAGTCGGGCAGCGCTGTCGGCATCCTCTTCGGCGCGCTCGGCGCCGTACTGTTGGTGGCGGGGACGGATTTCGGGCTGGAGCCGGTCGAGACGGCCAATTGGGGCGGCCTGCTGGTGACGCTGGTTGTCGCCGTCACCGGAATGGTGGCGTCGCTGCCCCTCGGTGTTGCGCTGGCGCTCGGCCGCCGGTCGACCATGCCTGTGGTGCGTACCGCATCGGTGAGCTTCATCGAACTCTGCCGCGGCGTGCCGCTGATCACCGTCCTCTTCATGGCCTCGGTGATGCTGCCGCTGTTCCTGCCGCAAGGGGTCACCTTCGACAAGCTGCTGCGGGCGCTGATCGGCGTCGCGCTGTTCGAGGCCGCTTATCTCGCCGAGGTGATCCGCGGCGGGCTACAGGCGATTCCACGCGGCCAATATGAAGGCGCGATGGCGATCGGCCTCAACTATTGGCAGCGGATGCGGCTGATCATCCTGCCTCAGGCCATCAGGCTGGTCATTCCAGGCATCGTCGGATCGTTCATCTCGCTGTTTAAAGATACGACGCTGGTTGCGATCATCGGTCTCTTTGATCTCCTCGGCCAGATCCAGGCTTCGGCGAACGATGCCAAATGGGCGTCGCCCGTTACTGGAATTACCGGTTATATTTTCGCGGCAATGGTGTTCTGGGCATTCTGTTTCTCGATGTCCCGCTATGCCGGATTTACTGAAAGGCGGCTCGACAGAAGCCGCCGGTGACAGAATGCGAAGGGGATCCCATGTCCGAAACCATTGAAGCGCCGGAACGCCCTGTTGCCGCGAAGGTTTCGTCGACCGAGGTGGCCGTCGAGATGATCGACGTCAACAAGTGGTTCGGCGAGTTCCATGTGCTGCGCGACGTCAACCTGAAGGTCATGCGCGGCGAGCGGATCGTCATCGCGGGTCCGTCAGGGTCCGGCAAATCGACGCTGATCCGCTGCATCAACCGGCTGGAAGAGCACCAGAAGGGTCAGATCATCGTCGATGGCACCGAGCTCACCAACGATCTCCGCAAGATCGACGAGGTGCGGCGCGAGGTTGGCATGGTGTTCCAGCACTTCAACCTGTTTCCGCATCTGACCATTCTCGAAAACTGCACGCTGGCGCCGATCCATGTCCGCAAAATGCCGAAGAGCGAAGCAGAAGAGATCGCGATGCACTATCTGACGCGGGTCAAGATCCCGGAACAGGCGGGCAAATATCCGGGCCAGCTTTCGGGCGGCCAGCAGCAGCGCGTCGCCATTGCCCGCTCGCTCTGCATGAATCCGCGCGTGATGCTATTCGACGAGCCGACCTCGGCGCTCGATCCTGAAATGATCAAGGAAGTGCTCGACGTCATGGTCGGCCTCGCTGTCGAGGGCATGACCATGATTTGCGTCACGCATGAAATGGGCTTTGCCCGGCAGGTGGCCAACCGCGTCATTTTCATGGATGGCGGCCAGATCATCGAGCAGAACGAGCCGGAAGCCTTCTTTACCAATCCGCAGCATGAGCGGACCAAGCTGTTCCTCAGCCAGATCCTGCACAACTGAGGCGCCGCTGCCCGCTCAGCGGCCGAGCAGCGGCGTGATATTGCGGATGGTGACGCGACGATTTTCGCGTGCCGGGCCTTCGGTTGGGATCTTCAGATAGTCTTCGCCATAGCCTTGCGTCACAAGGCTTTCGCCGGGAATGCCGAAGTATCGGTAGAGGATTTCGGCCACGGAGGCGGCGCGGCGGTCTGAGAGTTCCTGATTGGCGAGGCGGGTGCCGACCGCGTCGGTGTGGCCCTCGATCAGGAACACCTGGTTCGGCCAGCGGGCGAGGATACGCCCCAGCGCGGTTGCGATCCGCTCCAGCTTCCAGACCTGGTCGTCCGGCACGCGGGCCGAGCCGCTCTCGAAGGTGATCGTATCCAGATCGACGGCGGCAACGCGGCCGC
The DNA here is from genome assembly GCA_965229085.1 of Kaistia sp. Taxonomy (GTDB): domain Bacteria; phylum Pseudomonadota; class Alphaproteobacteria; order Rhizobiales; family Kaistiaceae; genus Kaistia. Next base: position 172,163 of record OZ245859.1, read on the forward strand.
GCAGCCGTTCGGACCGGCGGATCTCGTTCAGCGAATAGCCGCCAAGGCCTGGCGCCGGCGGCCGTGCCCGAAGCGCGCGTTCGATTTCGGCCTCGCTGGCATTGCCGCCGTCGAGACCGCCACGTCCCGCATAGGCTCCAGCCGGGGGCATGTCGCTGCCGGGCGGCGGCACCTCGCGCGGATCATAGACGCGCGGCGGCTGAAGCGGTTCAGCCCGGCGGCGGTCGCGATCGAAGGTCACGGTCTCCGAACCGTTCCGGGCGATTTCGATCCGGCGGATGAGGCGGTTCTGGCGATCGGTGATCTCGACGACGGTAATGCCGTTTGGCTGGCGCGTGCGCGTCTCCGTCTGGCCGCCGCTTCGCCGGATGACCACCGGCCCGTCCGCGGCGCGGCTCGCAGGGCTCTGGGCCGAGGGCTGCTTTGCGGCGGGAGTCGCGGCCGCTCCGGGGGTGACCGGCTTCACGGCTGGCTGCGGGGCAGCCGGCTTGTCGGGCGACGAGGGCGTGGGTGCGGTTCCAGCCGGCTTTGCCGAAGCGGGCGGCGTCGGCGGCTGATAGGGCTTCGGCTCCGCCGTTGCGCTAGCTGGAGGCGCAGCAGCGGGCGCGGGCGTCGTCGCGGTTGTGGGCGGCGGATTGGGCTCGGCCGGGCGCACGGTCTGGGCCGGCGTTGCGGGGGTCGCGGCGCTGCCGGTCGCGGTTTCGGCGGCGCGGAGCGATTTCATCGCATTGGCGAGCGCTCGGCGAGCGGCGCGGATATCGCCGCCGGTTTCCTCGGCATTGGCGAGCGCCTTCTCGGCGGCGTCGAGCGCTTTCTGGGACGCCGCGACGGCGTCGTCGCCCTCGCTCGCAACCGCAGCCTGATCGGGCGCGCCATAGGCCGGCAATTGGGCGGCCAGCGTTGCGACCGGGATCAGTGTGGCCAGCAGCAGGAACGAGGCAAGCTTCATCGACGGACCCTTCTCATGCGCGCGGCGCATTTCGCCGCATGAATACGGCGAGGCTGAGGGCGTCTATGCTGCAATGCACATGAACCAAGGCTGAACGGCTACCAAGGCTGAACGGCGCGCCGCATCAGGAGCGGCAGGCAAGCGACGGAGAAGCCTGGCCTTTGGCACGTCAGACGCGCTCGAGCCGATGATGCGGCTCTGGGGGGAGCATGACGCTAACAGTATCGCCCGGCCTGACGAGGCCGCTCTGGAGCACGATCGCCATGATGCCGGCCTTGCGCACCAGTCGACCCTCCGCGTCGCGGCCGAGCAGCGCAGCGGTCAGCCCTTTCTGGTAGGCGTCGAGCTGGATGCACGGATTGCGGAGGCCCGTGACCTCGACTTCGGCCTCGCTGCCGAGCCGCAGCCGCGCCCCGCGCGGCAGACCGAGCAGATCGATGCCCGATGTCGTGACGTTCTCGCCGATCGCGCCCGGCGTGATCGTGAACCCGCCCGCTGCCAGCTCAGCGAACAATTCGGCATGGATCAGGTGGACCTGGCGCAGATTGGGCTGGGTCGGGTCTACAGCCACGCGCGAGCGATGCTTGACCGTGACGCCTTGATGCGCGTCACCCTCGACGCCGAGCCCCGCAAGGAGGCGGATCGCAGGCTGGTTGGCCTTGGAGAATCCGTGGCTATCGCTGGCGCTGACCGCGACGACCTGCTGCGGGATCATCAGGCCGGACCGGTCACGACCGGCACATCCGCCCGGCTGCCCCATTCGGCCCAGGAGCCGTCATAGAGCGCGACATCGGCGGCGCCGATCGTCTCGAGTCCGAGCGCTAGGATGGCGGCGGTGACGCCTGAGCCGCAGCTGGTGACGACCGGCTTGGCCGGGTTGATGCCGGCCTCGGCAAAGAGCGCCGCGACCGCCTCCGGCGCCTTCAGGCGGCCATCGGCGACAAGCGCGTTCGCCGGCAGGTTACGGCTGCCCGGCATATGTCCGGAGCGCAGCCCAGGCCGCGGCTCGGCCGCTTCGCCGCGAAAACGGTCGCCCGGCCGCGCATCGACGATCTGGACGTCACCGGTCGCGACAGCCGCGATCATCTGGTCGATGGCACGAACCGCGCCGGCATCGAGCGTCGCCGCGAAGCGCTCGGCTTCGGGCTTCGGGCCGTCGGCCTCAAGCGGCAGGCCCGCCGCCACCCAGGCCGGTAGTCCGCCCTCCAGGATGCGGACATCAATGGCGCCCATGACGCGGAAGGTCCAGCGCACGCGGGGCGCCGAGAAGAGGCCGGCGCCGTCATAGACGACGATCGTCTGCCGCTCGGAAATACCAAGCGCGCCGACCGCCGCCGCGAAGGCTTCCGGTGTCGGCAGCATATGCGGCAGGCCGCTGGCGGTATCGGCGATCTTGTCGAGGTCAAAGCGCACCGCGCCGGGAATGTGCCCGGCCTTGTATTCCGCCTCCGCGTCGCGGCCAGCGGAGGGCAAGTACCAGGAACCGTCGACCACGGAAAGTCCCGGCTCGCCGAGGCGGTCGGCCAGCCAGGCCGGGGTTACGAACGGGGAGGTGGCGTGGGTCATGCTTGGTCCTTGAAGCCGGCGTCAGGCGAAACGGATGCGGATACGGCGGTTCTGCTTGCCCTTGTTCTCGATCTTGGCGACGGTAAGCGCGCCAATCTCGCCGGTCGATTGCACATGCGTGCCGCCGCAGGGCTGAAGGTCGATATCGCCGATGCGCACGAGGCGGACGCGTCCCGAGCCCATCGGCGGCTTGACGCTCATCGTCTTGACGAGACCGGGATTGGCAAGGAGTTCGTCATCGGTGATCCATTCCGTGGTGACGGCGTGGTCGGCGGCGATCATCGCGGCGAGGCTGGCGTCGATCTCGTCTTTCGCCGGAACCGGGCCATCGATGTCGAAGTCGAGATGGCCTTCCTCTGCCCCGATCCGCCCGCCAGAGACCGGAAACGGGACCGCGACGGTGAGGAGATGGAGGCCGGTGTGAATGCGCATGTAGCGGTGGCGGGTCGGCCAATCGATATGGGCGACCACAGTCTCGCCGATCGCCAAAGCCGGCGCGCCGGGCGCGGGGACATGGACGATCTCGCTCTTGGAGCCGCCATAGATGGCGGTCTCGATCTCGATCAGCGTGCCGTCTTCCCGCTCAAGCCTGCCCTTGTCGCCGGGCTGGCCGCCGCCGGTGGCGTAGAAGATCGTGCGGTCGAGCAGGATGCCGCCCTCATCCGTCAGCTCGACGACGCGCGCCTCGGCTGTCGAGAGATAGGCGTCGTCGCGAAAGAGGAGGGCAGTGTCTGTCATGCGTCCGAATCTTCATAGGGAACGACGATATCGGCCGGTCGCTCCAGCCAGGCGGGAACCGGCAAACCCTTGTCGCGCAGAAAGGCCGGGTTGAACAGCTTCGATTGGTAGCGCGTGCCATAGTCGCAGAGGATCGTCACGATGGTATGGCCGGGGCCGAGGTCACGTGCGAGACGGATCGCGCCGGCGATATTGATGCCTGAGGAGCCGCCGAGGATCAGTCCCTCATGCTCGGCGAGATCGAAGACGATCTCGAGCGCTTCGGCATCGGTGATCTGATAGGCGCGGTCGACCGGCGCGCCCTCGAGATTGGCGGTGATCCGGCCCTGGCCAATACCCTCGGTGATCGACGAGCCCTCGGCCTTCAGCACGCCCTCCGTGTACCAGCTATAGAGCGAGGCGCCGAGCGGATCGGCCAGCGCGATCTGGATCGCGGGGTTGCGCTGCTTCAATGCGATGCCGACGCCGGCCAGCGTCCCGCCCGAGCCGACGGCGGCGACGAAGCCGTCGACCTTGCCGCCGGTCGCATCCCAGATCTCCGGGCCGGTCGTGTCGATATGCGCCTGGCGGTTGGCGATATTGTCGAACTGGTTGGCCCAGATGGCGCCATTCGGCTCGGTCGCGGCGAGCTGGAGCGCCAGCCGGCCTGAGAGCTTCACATAATTATTGGGGTTCTTGTAGGGAACGGCCGGAACCTCGACCAGCGTGGCGCCCGCAAGGCGGAGCGCGTCCTTCTTTTCCTGCGACTGCGTATCGGGAATGACGATCACGGTCTTGAAGCCGAGGGCGCTGGCGACAAGCGCGAGGCCGATGCCGGTATTGCCGGCGGTCCCCTCGACGATCGTGCCGCCCGGCCGGAGCTGGCCGCGGGCGATGGCGTCCTGAATGATGTAGAGCGCGGCGCGATCCTTCACCGACTGGCCGGGGTTCAGGAATTCGGCCTTGCCGAGAATGGTGCAGCCGGTCTCTTCCGAGGCGCGGCGGAGACGGATCAGCGGCGTGTTGCCGATGGCTTCGATGACGGATGGGAAGACGGCCATGGGATCCTTCGAATGTCGGCGACGAGACGCTAGCGAGCGTTCAGACATGCTGCAAGCGGCTCCGGATCGCAAAGCAACCCACGCCGCTCGATCGGCCTCCTTTGGAAAATCGTTCCTCTGAGATCGACTTTGACGGAATGCTGTGTCAGCTGGCGTCCTTGATCGCGGCGAAAGCCGCCAAGGCGCGGTCTCGCGTCGTGCCGAGGTCGACGATCGGGGCGGGGTAGGAGGCGTGGCCCCCCGGCTTCGGCTGGTGAATTCCTGCGGTCGGGGCGGTCGCCAGTTCCGGCACGAAGGCTCTGATATAATCGCCTTTCGGATCGAATTGCTCGCCCTGCCGCACCGGGTTGAAGATGCGGAAATAGGGTGCTGCGTCGGCGCCCGAGCCGGCGACCCACTGCCAGCCGGCTGGGTTGCTCGCGCTGTCGGCATCGACGAGCGTATCCCAGAACCAGGCTTCGCCAATACGCCAGTCGGTCAAGAGATTTTTGATCAGGAACGAGGCCGTGATCATGCGGACGCGACTGTGCATCCAGCCGGTCTGCCAAAGTTGGCGCATGCCCGCGTCAACGATCGGAAATCCGGTGCGGCCATGCTGCCAGGCCTTCAGCGCAGTCGCATCCGGCTCGGCCCAGCGGAACGCATCGAAACGCGGCTGGAAATTCCGGGTCGCGAGATCGTCCTGATGAAACAGCAGATGCCAGCTGAATTCGCGCCAGCCCAGTTCGGCGAGGAACTTGTCGACAGAGCGCTGCGGCGGTGGCGGATCTCCGGCATGGCCTGCCGCCTCGATCGCATGACAAAGCTGGAACGGGCTGATCTCGCCAAAACGAAGATGCGGTGAGAGGCGGGACGTAGCATCGACCGCCGGTTCATCGCGATGGTCGGCATAGAGGCGGAGCCCTCCGGCAAGGAATTCAGTGAACCGGTCGTTGGCGCCCGCCTCGCCGGGCGTCCAGGCGGCGCGCAATCCGCCGGCCCAATCCGGATGATGCGGCAGGAGGTTCCAGTCGCTGAGTGTGTCGGACGCAATTTCGGCTGCCGGCTCCGGCCATTGGGATGGCGCCGGCAGCGGTTGGCGCGGTGGCGGCAGGCTGCGGCAGGCGCGCCAGAACGGCGTGAAGACGCGGAAAGGCTGGTTCGCCTGGGTTCGCACCGTCCACGGCTCGAACAGGAGATTGGCCTGATGACTCTCGGCGGCAATGCCGCGCTCTTTCAGCCATGCCTTCACTGCGGCATCGACGGCACGCTCGCCGCCGCCATAGCGGCGGTTCCAGTGCACTTCGGCGGGCTGGAGCGAATCGATCAGCGCTTCGATCACGGCCACGCCCTTGCCGCGTCGGAGGATCAGGCTGTGCCCATGCGCCGCGAACCTCTGCTGTAGCGTGTCGAGCGAGCGATGCAGCCACCAGCGCGTCGCGCCGCCGAGCGGCCGGATGCCCGCGCTTTCCTCGTCGAGGCAATAGACGAGAGCGAGCGGGCGCCCGCTCGCGATGGCCGCGGCGAGGGCAGGGTTGTCGGCGAGGCGGAGATCGTCGCGAAGCCAGACGAGGGCGGGGGCGGTGCGTTCGGTCATGAGGCGACAACTAGCGCCCGGACCCGCCGGTGGCGAGGGGCGAGGTTGTCAGGCGGTGAGAACAGCGCCGCGATCGCTCCCCTTGAGGCGCGCGAAGGCAGGCCGTTCGAACAGGAAGCGGAGGCGCGTGCCGCGTACCAGCCAGAACAGCAGCACGGGCGTCACGACCGCAACAGCCGTGACGATCAGCGAGACCGTGCCGAGATCGGCGATGACGCCGCTCTTCAGCAGCAGGGTCCGCGTGACCGCCATCGGCAGGAAGAAGGCGAGATAGATGACGATCGAGTTCTGGCCGCAATAGCGCAGCCAGCCGAGCCGATGGCTTTTCGACAGCAGCGCCGAGAAGGCGATGACCGCCGTCGCGCCGAGCATGCCGAGGGCAAGGCTGACCAGCGGCAGTTCCGAAATGCCGCCAAAAACGGCAGCGCCCTCGAGCAGGCCCCAGACCGCGAGGCCAGCGACTGCGAGGAGCGGCCGTGCCATGACAGTCGCCGCGAAGCGGAAGATTGCCGGGGCGAAGATGTAGCCCGAATAGAAATAGACGAAGCGGGCGGCGAACTCGTCGGGAATGACCCAGCCGGTCTCGATCGGCAGCGTCTCCAATGCCGCCGCCGCCAGCCAGACGATCCACCACGGCACGCCGCGCAGCAGCTTGGTGACGGCAAAGAAGACCGGCAGCAGGAAGATGAACCAGAGCGTGCCGAACGGATCGATGAATGCCAGCAGGAACTGGCCGAGCGCCGCCATCGCGCCATCCTCGGCGATCATGCCCGGCGCCTTGAACGCAAACTGGATCACCAGCCAGAGCACGTAGAAATAGGCGAAATGGACGATCTTGCGGTCGGCATAGGTGCGCCAGTCGCGGTCGATCACCTGGGCCAGGAACAGGCCTGAGATCATGAAGAAGTCGGGCATGCGGAATGGCTTGGCAAAGGCGACGACATACGTCATCCAGCCTTCGGCGCCAGCGGCCTTTTCGACGCCGAGCGTCGAATGCATCATCACAACCATGATGATGCAGAAGCCCTTGGCATAGTCGACCCAGTCGATCCGGGCCTTCGCTCGCGCTGCGCCTGTCATGGCGGCCACTCCCATCTCTCGTCCGAGCCATAACGGCCCGGGCGCTCACAGGGGTTAATCGCGGCGCATCTTGCGAGCTCTGCGCCGGGATTATTGCCGCGCTTGGTAAATCAGCCAGGGGCCAGCGCCGTCAGCCTGGTTTCGCTGACGCCGCTGGCCGCGGCCGGCGCTCGAATTCAGCGGATGTTGTCGCAATCTTCAATGTTCTGACTGCCACCCGGGCCGCAGGAATTCGGCGGATTGTCCATCGCCTGGATCGCAGCGGCATTGTTGCCGGTGCTGGAGCAGCCGGCGAGGCCGGAAAGGCCTGACAGCCCGGTGGCCATGACGAGTGACAGCATCAAAATACGCATCGGAACCCTCCGTCTTGTTCTCTTGGATAAAACCTCTCGCCCCGAGGGTCGCGCCAAGGGCGAAACTTCCGGAGCGCTGCCGATTCCCATCAGGGACCGTCAATCGTTAAACGGACGAAAATGACAGAGGGTTTCAGCCGGCCAGCACAGCAACCGATTTTATGGATGTCCGCGGCAATCCCCGATATTCGGACGGAAGCCGGGGCCGCAGGTGTTGGGCGGATTGTTCATCGCCTGCACCGCCGCCAGATTGTTGCCGGCGTTGGTGGTGCAGCCGGCGAGCGGGGAGAGCGCGGCGATGAGAGCGAGCGTGGCGATGAGGCTTCGCATCGGAAACCTAGAAGCCGTTGCGCATCGGCACAAGACGCTGCGCGGCGCAGTCCTTCTCGACCGCCACGGCGATCAAGGCGTTCCGCTCGCCTCTGGCCTTCGAAACCTCGGCGATGAAGGCGGGGCTGCGCGAGCCGGTGCCGAGAAGAAGAAACTCGAGCGAGGGGCTGCGCTTGAACCCGGCGATTGTGCTGTTGTTGTCGCCGATCGGTTCGTTCAGGACCTGAATGCGATGGGCGATCTGGTCGCAGGACAATTTGCGAAACCGTGCCGGATCGACCGGGGCGACGGGCTCCCATTGCGCGAGCGCGGGTCCTGCGAGCGCAACCAGGGTCATGGCGGTCACTATCGAGCGTTTCATCATGCGTCCTCGATTGTCGTCAGCCCAGGCGGAAAAGGGGGCCGAGGCGAGCCCGGCCCCGTACGATCAGCGGCGGCCGCCGCCGCCACCACAATCATTGATGTTCGAGCTGCCATCGGTGCCGCAGGCATTGACGGGGTTATCCATCATGTCGACGGCGGCAGCGGTGTTGCCTTTGCCCGTGCTCGAGCAGCCCGAGACGGCCGAAAGGCCGGCGATCACCGCGAGCGAAAGAAAGAAAACGCGCATCTTGATATATCCCCCTTGAGAAAGCCCCGCCGATCGGATCGGCTAACCGTCATTATCGGAATTGAGCTCCGATGGTCTCCTGCCTTCGTCGGGCGGCAGCAGCGGCAGATAGCCTCGCCCCTCCGCCCATTGACGAAAGATGGTCCGCAGCGCTTCCGGTCGTGACGCCTCCGGCGCTTCGTCGCGAATAAACCGGTCCAGCGCGGCGATGAGCTCTGGCGGCATGCGCACGCCGATCAGCGTCGCGTCGGTGCGCGGCCTGCCGCGCAGCTTGCGCTCGGACGAGAGGAGTGACGAAGAAGACATTGTTTAGTTGATAACAGAAAAGCGACGCGTCGGCAATTACGCCGCAGAGCTCAAGCGGTCAGCGGCGCGACGACGCGCGAGCAGATCCAGAGGATCTGAGCCGGCTCGTCGCCGGACGAGACGCAGGCATGGCCCATCGACGAGTCGAAATAGCAGCTGTCGCCGATCTCCAGCACCGTCGCCGCATAGTGCTCCGTGTGGAGCGTGACCTGCCCGGACAGGACATAGAAGAATTCCTCGCCGGAGTGGCGCACAAGGCTCGGGAAGTCGCTCATCGAGCGCGCCTCGATCGTGGTGAGCAGCGGAATGAACTGCTTGCCCGACAATTCGGCCGCGAGCATCTCATAGGAATATTGCGCAGTGCTGCGGATGACGCCCTGGCCGCGGCGCGTCACCGTGCGGCGCCCGCCGATATCACTCGGCGCGGTGCCGGTGAACAGTTCGGCCATATCGAGACCCAGGCCGCCTGCGACCCGCAGGATCGTGTCATAGGTCGGCGACATCTGCCCGTTCTCGATCTTCGACAAGGTCGACGAGGCGAGCCCGCAGCGATCGCCAAGTTCCTGCAGCGTCAATCCGGCCTCGCGGCGCAGGCGGCGAAGGATCGTCGCGATCGGTTCGCTGCCGCGCGGAGGAACAGGCTCCACGCCGGTCGAGGTCGTTTTGCGGGCAGGCTTTTGTGCAGGGGGCATACGAAATTCCTATCGGAAACATTTTTGAACTACAGGATTCCCGCCTGCTTGGCAAAGACCGCAGGCGTCCACGACGTCCAGTCGCTGTCGACAATATGTGCACAACGGTCCGCGTGTCCCGTTTCGGCGCTGCGCTGCTGGGGTTGTGGCCTCAAACCAAAGAAATGGCGCATCTCGGCCTTTCCCAGCCAGTGCGTCTGATCGCTACGCCCTTTCCGCTCGGTCGTTTAGGCAACGCGCGCGGCCCTTTGCGCAGGCGCGAGGCTTCAATGCGTGAATTTTAGCCTATACGAAAGAATTTTCCTCAGTATGGTCTAGGCCGGAGTGGCGACGGCGGGCTGTCCCGAGTGAAGGGCATGGCCGACTGCGGACGCGGCAGCTTCCAAAAGCAGAGGGGAATTTCGATGAGACTTCGTGCAAGGGCCTTGGCGACGGCCTTCATCCTCGCCTCGCCGATTTGGCTGGCGAGCCCATCCTTCGCCGAACGCGTGCTGCGCCTCGACGAGGCGCCGATCGGGGAAATCGATCCGGCCAAGGCGACGGACTATGCCGATACAGTGCTCGTTACCAACATCTATGACACGCTGGTCTATCCGAAAGCCGGCGGCCCGGGCGTCGAGCCGCTGCTCGCGACCGAATGGACCACCGACGGCAAGACCTTCACGTTCAAATTGAAGGACGGCGTCAAGTTCCATTCCGGCAATCCGCTGACGGCCGATGACGTCGTGTTCTCGCTGAACCGCATGATCGCGATGGGCCAGGGCTTCTCCAACCTCTTCGCCGGACGCGTCGAGAAGGCCGAGGCGATCGATCCGCTCACGGTCAAGTTCACGCTGTCCGAGCCCTATGCGCCGTTCCTCGCCGCGCTGGTGCGTTTGCCGATCGTCGACAAGAAGACGGTGATGGCGAACAAGGCCGACGGCAAGTTTGGCGAGTTCGGCGACTATGCCGATGCCTGGATGTCGGCCCATGATGCCGGCTCGGGCGCCTACAAGGTCGAGAGCCAGAATCCGCAGTCCGAGACCGTCATGGTTAAGTTCCCGGACTATTTCCTCGGCTTCGGCGAGAACGCGCCCGACAAGGTCCGCTACCGCTATGGCCTGGAAGCGTCGACGCTGCGCGCGCTGATGTCGCGCGGCGAGCATGATATCGCCGATCTCTGGCTGCCGCCTGAGGTCATTCGCGCGCTCGCCTCCGAGAAGGGCATCAAGCTGGAGACCGAGGCCGGCGGCGCGACGGGTGAATACATCAAGCTCAACACCGCCCGTGCGCCGCTCGACGACGTTCATTGCCGCCGGGCTCTGACCTATGCCTTCGATTATGGGACCGCGCTGAAGATCCTCAAGATCAACGACAAATATGCGCAGGGCATCCCGATGAAGGGTCCGCTGCCCAGCGGCCTGCTCGGCTATGACAAGAGCCTGCCCGACTACAAACAGGACATGGCCAAGGCCAAGGAAGAGCTGGCGCAGTGCAAGTATGATCCCAAGACCAGCCCGCTCGATATCGCCTGGATCGCCGAGGTTCCGGCGCGCGAGCGCATCGCGCTGCTGATGCAGGCGAGCTTCTCGCAGCTCGGCTTCCCGGTGAAGGTGATCAAGACGCCTTGGGCGCTGGTCTCGGACCAGGTCACCAAGCCCGATACAGCCCCGCATGCGGTTGAAATCGCGGTCGCCGCGGTGACGCCTGATCCGGATTCGCTGCTCTACAACATGTATTCGTCCAAGGTCCCGCCGACCTGGATGTCCGCCGAGCATCTGAAGGACGCCAAGGTCGACGAACTGCTCGAGGCCGGGCGCAGCGAGCCCGACCAGGCCAAGCGGGCTGCGATCTATACCGAGCTGAATTCGGTGCTCCGCGATCTCGCGCCGGCCATCAACGCCTATGAGTTCACCGGCGTCTACACGGTCCGCGATACGATCACGGTTCCCAAGCTCGAGGACAAGTCCAAGCAGACGCTGGACAATTTCAACCTCGTCTTCCGCAACATCGCCGTCGCCGAATAGCGGGCGTCCCTTGGTCCGGCCGCGCCTTTCGCGTGGCCGGACACCCATCCCACAAGCGAGCCGCAGCGATGAACTTCAGATCCGCCTTGAGGCGCCTCGGCGCGGCGCTCGTGGTCATGATCGGCATTTCCATGCTGATCTTCGCCATTGCCCGCGTGATGCCCGGCGATCCCGCTCGGATCGCGCTCGGCCCGAATGCATCGGCGGCGCAGGTCGCCGCGCTCCGAGCAGAGCGTCATCTCGATGCGCCGCTGCCGGTCCAGTATCTCGAGTTCCTGAAGGCGCTGTCGCGCGGCGATCTCGGCAAGTCGCTCTATACCAACCGCCCTGTGACCACCGACATCGCGCAGTTCCTGCCGGCGACGCTCGAGCTGGTCGCGGTCTCCGCGGTGATCATGGTCCTGATCGGCCTGCCGCTCGGCATCGTCTCGGCCCATTTTCGCGGCCGCCTTCCCGATCATCTCGGCCGTCTGGTGGCGTTGATCGGTGTGTGCACGCCCGCCTTCGTTTGGGGCGTCATTCTGCAGCTTTTCTTCGGCTATTTCTGGCCGATCTTCCCGATCGAGGGACGGCTGCTGGAATCGACGCCGCCGCCGCCGGGGCCGACCGGCTTCTATCTCATCGATAGCCTCGCCTCGGGACAGTTCGCAACCTTCCTCGACGCGCTGCATCATCTGGCGCTGCCGGCGCTGGCGCTGGCGATGTCCGGTCTCGGCCAGACCGCAAGGCTGACGCGATCCAACATGATCGAGGTCTATGACCGGCCCTATGTCGAGATGGAGCGCGCCTATGGCTTCCGCCCGTTCCGGATCGCGACGCGCTATGCCTTCCGCCCCGCCTTCATTCCGACGCTGACGATCCTCGGGCTCGAATTCGCGGCCATGCTCGGCAATGCCTTCCTGGTCGAGAAGGTGTTCGGCTGGCCCGGCCTCTCGCGCTACGGCGTCGAGGTGATCATCCGCAAAGATCTCGACGCGATCGTCGGGACCGTCCTCATCATCGCCGCGGCCTTTCTGATCATGAACATCGTCGTCGACATTCTGGTCGGGCTCATCAACCCGCGCATTCGCCTTTCGGCGGGGAGGGGCTGAGCATGTCCGAGCCTGGTTCTCCCGTCTTGCCGCGCCGCGGCGGCTCGAAGGCGGTGGCGGCCTATTTCGGCAATCCGCTCTCGGTTGCCGGCCTCGTCATCGTCGTCGTGATCGTCTTCCTTGCCGTCTTCGCCGACTTCGTGACGCCCTTTCCCGCGCATGTCGGCCCGATCGGCGATTTCTCGGCGATGAATGTCGGACCGGGCGAGGTCTACAAGCTCGGCACCGACACAATGGGGCGCGATCTCTTCACGCGCATCATCTACGGCTACCGGCTGTCGTTGATCATGGCGGTGGTGGTGCTGGCCATCGCCACGCCGATCGGCGTCATCGTCGGTCTGGTCGCCGGCTATCGCGGCGGCTGGACCGATTATGTGCTGATGCGGCTGACGGATGTGTTCCTCGCCGTGCCGCCGCTGGTGCTGGCCATGGCGATCATGGGCTTTCTGGAGCCGACGCTTCTGAACGGCATGCTCGCGATCACCGCGATGTGGTGGCCCTGGTATGCCCGGCTTATCTACAATGTCACGCGCGGCGAGGCCCAGGAGGGCTATGTGCTGGCCGCCGAGACGGTCGGCGCCTCGACGGCGCATATCCTCTTCCGCGAAATCCTGCCGAACTGCTGGCCGTCGATCCTGACCAAGATGACGCTCGATGTCGGCTTCGTCATCCTGATGGCCTCCTCGCTCTCCTTCCTCGGCCTCGGCGTACAGCCGCCGACGCCCGATCTTGGATCGATGGTCGCCGAGGGCGCGAAATACATGCCCGACGCCTGGTGGCTGTCGCTGTGGCCGGCGATCGCGATCCTCATCGTCGTGCTCGGCTTCAATCTCGTTGGGGATGGCCTGCGCGAAGCCTTCGAGGCCGAGGGCTGATCATGAGCGAAGTGCTGATCATGAGCGAACCTGTCCTGACGATCGAGAATCTCCGTCTCGCCTTTGGCAGCCGCCGCAGCCAGAGCGCAGTGCTGCATGGCATCTCGCTGCATGTGCGGGCCGGCGAAAAGGTGGCGCTGGTCGGCGAGTCCGGCTCGGGTAAATCGGTGACCGCACGGCTTGCAATGGGCTTGTTGCAAGAGAGCCCAAAGGTTCACGCCACTGGCTCGATCCGTTTCGACGGCATCGACGCGATCAATGGCGGGGCGGAGATCGCACGGCGGCGGGGAAACCGCGTCGCCATGATCTTCCAGGACCCGACCTCGGCGCTCAATCCGACTTTCCGCATTCGCGGCCAGTTCCGCGACGTGCTCCGTTCAGGCGATCGGAGAATTTCAGTCGCCGACGCTGATGCGCGGGCCGAAGCGGCGCTGGCCGAAGTCAGCATCCCCGATCCGAAGCGGGCGCTCGATTCCTATGCGTTCCAGCTTTCCGGCGGCATGAACCAGCGCGTGATGATCGCCATGGCGCTCGCCAATCGGCCGGCGCTCTTGATCGCTGACGAGCCGGGAACGGCACTCGATGTCACCGTGCAGGCGCAGACGCTGGCGTTGATGCATGAGCTGACCGAGAAGCGCGGCACGGCGGTGCTGCTGATCTCGCACAATCTCGGCGTCGTGCGCGAATTCGCCGACCGCGTCTATGTCATCTATCGCGGCCGCATCGTCGAGCATGGCACGACGGCGCAGCTCTTCCGCCAGCCGCTGCATCCCTATACCCGCGCTTTGCTGGCGGCGATCCCGAAGATTTCCGGTGGCGGATTGCCCGATCTGCCGGAGCGCAGCCCCGAATTCGAGAATCCGATGATCGTTCATGAAGGCTGCCGCGAGCCGGCCGAGGTGGGCGCATGAGCGTTCCGGTGCTTGAACTCGACCACCTCGGCAAGGTGTTCTCCGCAGACGGGCACAGTGTGGTGGCGCTGGAAGAGGTCTCGCTCGCCTTCGAGCGCGGCGAATGCCACGCCATCGTCGGCGAGAGCGGTTCCGGCAAGACGACCATCGCCAATCTGGTGCTGGGCCTGATGCCGCCGACCAGCGGAAGCATCCGCTTCAACGGCGTGCCGCTTCCGGCCGATCGGTCGCGCGAGCAGCGGCGCGCGATCCAATTGGTGCAGCAGAACCCGCTCTCGGCGCTCAATCCGCGCCGCAGCGTCGGCGCCTCGGTGCGGCTGCCCCTTGATGTCCACGGCATTGGGGTCAGTGCCGGCCGTCGCCAGCGCGTGGAGGCGCTGCTCGAAGAGGTGGGGCTTGATGCCGACTATTACCGCCGCTCGCCACGCGGGCTTTCCGGCGGCCAGCGCCAGCGCATCGCCATCGCGCGGGCGCTGGCCTGCGAGCCTGACCTGATCGTGCTCGATGAGCCGACTTCGGCGCTCGATGTTCTTGTGCAGGCGCGGGTGCTGCAACTGCTCGACCGGCTGCGCCGCGCTCGCGGGCTGACCTATCTCTTCATCACGCACGACCTTGCCGTGGTCCGGGCGATCGCAGACCGCGTCAGCGTGTTCCAGAAGGGTCACCTTGTCGAAACCGGCGCCGTCGATGCGATCTTCGCCAATCCGCAGACGGCCTATACGCGGCAGCTGATCGGCGCCGTTCCTGTCGTGACAGACGAGGAGGCGGCGCTGCGTGAGCGTATCCGCAGTTCCGTTCCCGAGGGGATACAGCCATGAGCCAGACCATTGCCACGCCGGCATCGGAAGGCGTCGTCCACATTGCCTATGACGACCTCGTCGTCTTGCTTGCTACGATCCTTCGCCGCGCCGGGACGTCGGACTGGGTCGCCGATATTCTGGCGCGCAACTGCGCCGGAGCGGAACGCGACGGCTCCAAGAGCCATGGCCTCTTCCGCGTGCCCGGCTATGTCTCGACGCTCGCCAGCGGCTGGGTCGATGGCCATGCCGAGCCTCGGGTCGAGGACGTTTCGGGCGCGTTTCTCCGTGTCGATGCCATGAACGGCTTTACCCAGCCGGCGCTGGCCCGGGTGACGCCGCTTCTCATCGAGAAGGTCGAAACGTCCGGCATCGCGTTGGCCGCCATTCGCCGCTCGCATCATTTCGGCGCGCTCTGGCCTGACGTGGAGCCGTTCGCGCGGCGCGGGCTCGTCGCCATCGCCTTCGTCAATTCCTTCGCCTGCGTCGTTCCGATCGGCGGCCATGCGCCCGTCTATGGCACCAACCCGATCGCGTTCGCCGCGCCGCGGGCCGGCGGCGACCCGATTGTGTTCGATCAGGCGGCGAGCGCGCTTGCCAATGGCGACGTGCGGATCGCGGCGCGCGAGGGGCGGCAGGTTCCACCCGGCTCCGGCGTCGATCGCAATGGCGACCCGACGACCGATCCGAAGGCGATCCTTGCCGGCGGCGCGCTGTTGCCCTTCGGCGGCTACAAGGGCGCCGCCCTTGCCATGATGGTCGAGATTCTCGCGGCGGCGCTTACCGGCGGCCAGTTCTCGTTTGAGGTCGACTGGTCGCAGCATCCGGGAGCCGAGACGCCGATGACTGGCGAACTGGTCATCGTCATTGATCCCGCGGCTGGCGCCGGCGTCGGTTTCCTCGACCGCGTCGAGACACTGGTTGGCCGCATCCGCGATGCTGGACAGGCGCGGCTTCCCGGCGACCGGCGCTATCAGCTCCGCCGCCAGGCCGAGCAACACGGCATTCCCGTTGCGGCGAGCCTCCTCGCGGAGCTGGAGGCCATGGCGTCGGCGCCCGCCGTCGCCCGGCCCGCCGCCGCCCCATCCCATTAAAGAAAAAGGAGATCGCAGCCCATGGCAACGCGCATCGGCGTCGATATCGGCGGCACGTTCACTGATCTCGTTTACTATGACGACGAGACCGGCGAGACCGTCGAGGGCAAGGTTCCCACCGTGCCGCATGCGCCCGAGGAGGGCGTCGTCGCGGCCGTCAGCGGGCATGTTCCGCGGGCCGTGATCGAGAAGGCCGAATTCTTCCTGCATGGGACGACGGTCGGGCTCAACGCGCTGTTGGAGCGGCGCGGGGCCAAGGTCGGGCTCATCACCACCGCCGGCTTCCGCGACGTGCTGGAGATTCGCCGCGGCGACCGGGCCGAGATGTACAATCTGTTCTGGCGCCAGCCGGAGCCGCTGGTGCCGCGGCATCTGCGGCTCGAGGTTGCCGAGCGCATCCGCCATGACGGAAGCATCTTCAAGCCGCTCGACGAAAGCTCGCTCGCGCCGGCGCTGGCTACGCTGATGGCGGAGGGCGTCGATACGATCGCCGTCTGCCTCATCAATGCCTATGCCAATCCCGAACATGAGCTGGCCGTGGAGCGGCTGATCCGCGCCGGCGGTTTCGAGGGCGGCCTCTCGCTATCGCACCGGATTTCTGGCGAATACCGCGAATATGAGCGGACCTCGACCACCGTCATCGACGCCTTCGTGCGCGGCCGGATGTCGAACTATTTGAAGCGCCTCGACGGGCGGCTGCGCGAACTCGGCTTTACCGGAACCTCGCTGATCACCCGCTCGGGCAGCGGCTCGATGACCTTTGCCGAGGCGGAAGAGCGGCCGTTCGAGACGATCATGTCTGGTCCGGTCGCGGGCGCGCAGGGCGCGAGCGAGATCGCGCAGATGCTCGGCATCGCCGCCCTGATCACCGCCGATGTCGGCGGCACCAGCTTTGATACGGCGCTGATCCTCGATGGCCAGCCGCAGGTGCTCTATGAAGGCACGATCGACAACATGCCGATCCAGACGCCCTGGGTCGATGTGCGCTCGATCGGCGCCGGCGGCGGCTCGATCGCCCATATCGATGTCGGCGGGCTGATGCGCGTCGGTCCGCGTTCGGCGGGCGCAGCGCCAGGACCTGCCTGCTATGGCAAGGGCGGCACCGAGCCGGCGATGACCGACGCGGCCGCCCATCTCGGCATGCTCGGGCCGGGCAAGCTCGCCTCGGGCATCAATCTCGATTTCGCCAAGGCGAAGAAGGCGATAGAGCCGGTTGCTGCAGCGATTCGTCAGGATGTCGAGGCCACCGCAATCGGCATCCTGCGCATCTCCGCCTCTTCGATGGCCAATGCCATGCGCGAGGTTTCGGTGGAGCAGGGGCTCGATCCACGCAGCATGACGCTGCTGCCCTTCGGCGGCGCTGGGCCGCTGATGGCGACCATGCTGGCCGACGAACTCCGGATGAACCGCATCGTCGTGCCGCCGCTCGCCGGCAATTTCTCGGCCTGGGGTCTGCTCGGCGCGGACATGGTTCAGTCGACCGCGCGCACCCGCATCATGGACCTCTCCGACGCCAATCTCGCCATGGCCAGCACGCTGCTCGAGGCGCTGTTCGCCGAGCTCGGGACGCGCAGCGACCATCTCGCCCGCGAAACGGTGAAATCAGCCCGGCTCGACCTCCGCTACAAGGGCCAGGAGCATTGGCTTTCGATCGACGTGCCGCTTTCGGGGACGGCGATTGCGTCCGACGCGGGCGAGGTCAAGGCGGCGTTCGAGGCGGACTATGCCAAGAGCTTCGGCGGCATCATGACCGAGATGGTCGAGATCGTCTCGGTCCGCGCCACGGTTCGCGCGCCGTTGCCGCGGCGTGGCCAGGCTCTGAAGTCCGCGACGGAGGCCGGCGCGACCGGCGATGAGGTCTTCGACGCCTATTCGTTTGCCCGCGGCAAGCGGATGCCGTTCCGCGTGGTGCCGCGCGGTGCGATCACCGCGCCGCTGCAAGGCCCGGCGATTGTCACCGAAAGCACCGCCACGCTCTATCTCGACGCCGACTGGACCGCCGTCACCGGCGATCACGGCGAACTGCTCCTCACCCGTCCGGAGGCCCCATGATGCTGAGCCCATCCATCGTCACGCATCGCGCCGGCATCGCCCGCACCGGCAATGCCGCCCAGGCCGACCCGATCACCACCGAGGTCGTGCGTCACGCGCTCAATTCGGCCGCCAACCAGATGAAGCGGGCGCTGGTCCGCACGGCATTCTCGCCGGTCATCTACGAGGTGCTCGATTTCGCGGTCGCGATCTACGATCCGAAAATGCGGCTGCTCGCTCAGGCGCCGAGCCTGCCGATGTTCATGGGCACGCTCAATTTCTGCGTCGAGGAAGCGGTGAAGAATATCGGCGGGGAGAGCAACATGTTCCCCGGCGATATGATCATGTACAACTGGCCCTATGGCACAGGCTCGCATCCGCAGGATCTCGCGGTCGTCAATCCTGTCTATCTCGATGATGGCGAGCTGATCGGCTACACCGCGATCAAGGGGCACTGGCTCGATATTGCAGGAAAGGACCCTTACTGCACCGATACGGTCGATGTGTTCCAGGAAGGAACCATCTATCCCGGCGTCAAGATCTACAAGCGCGGCGAACTCAACGACGACATCTACCGCATGGTGCTGGCCAACAGCCGCGTGCCGAAATTCGTCGCCGGCGATCTGAATGCCCAGGTGGTGGGTTGCCGCGTCGGTGCGTCCTCGTTCCAGGAGGTGGTCCGCCGCTTCGGACGCGAGGAATTCCGCAACGCCGTCGAGAACATGTTCGATCATGGCGAGCGGGTGGTGCGCTCCTATTTCGAGAGCATCCCCGATGGCCGCTATGTCGGCCAGGGCGAGATGGATTCGAACGGCATCACCGACGCGCCGATCCCGTTCGAGGTCGTCGTCGAGATCGAGGGCTCGAATGTGCGGCTCGATTTCACCGGCGCGCCGGAGACGCAGGCCGGGCCGGTCAATTGTCCGCTGCCCTCGACCATCTCGGCCAGCCGCGTCGCGATCTCGATGCTCGCCGGCTATGGCGAGGCGCCGCATGAGGGGCATTTCCGGCCCGTCGAGGTGGTGACCCGCCCCGGCACGATGTTCCATCCGCTGCCGCCGGCGCCGTGCTTCCTCTATGGCTGGCCCGCGCTGCAGGCGATCGAAGTCATCTACAACGCCATCTCCAAGGCGCTGCCGGCCGCGGTGCCGGCGCAGAGCGGCGGCTGCATCTGCTCGGTCGTCTATTGGGGCACGCGCCAGTCGACCGGTGAGCCCTGGGCCGACGGATCGCCGCATCCGACCGGGCAGGGCGCCTTCAAGGGCGGCGATGGCGGCACGATGCTGCATATCTCGGAATCGGCGACGCGCTTCTCGCCAGTCGAGGTCTGGGAAGCCAAGAACCCCTGGATCATGGACAAGATGGCGCTGTCGCAGGATAGCTGCGGCCCCGGCGAATGGCGTGGCGGCCCCGGCATCGATTTCCATTTCCGCATGACCGAGGACACCTTCATCACCACCGCGGTCGAGCGGACCAAGAATGCACCCTGGGGCCTTGCCGGCGGCGAGTCGGCGCGTGCCAACGGCGTCGGCGTGCGGTTCGAGGATGGGACGTTTGCCTCGATCCCGAAGACGACGCGCTTCCTGGTGCCGAAGGACGCGGTGCTTGAACTCTCGACCGGCGGCGGCGGCGGCTATGGCGCCCCGGCTGATCGTCCGAAGGCCTCCGTCGAGGCCGATCTTCGCGCCGGCTATATCTCGGAGGCGTTCGCCAGGGCGCATTATCCGCACGCCTTCGATTGACGGGCGTTTCATCAAAGCATCATCGCGCCGCCGGGTTGATCCCGGCGGCGCTGGCATTTCGAGACAAAAGGGCCGCAGAGCCGATGATCGACCAGAGCGCAGTTCTCGCCCGCCTCTCCGCCGCGATCGATGCCAATGCCTTGGGGCAGACCGACTTTCTCGCCAAGCTCGTCTCGTTCGATACGACGCGCGGCAAGGAGGCGCCGTGTCAGGACTGGATCGCCGGCGAACTGGCCGCGCGCGGGGCCAGCATCGACCGTTTCACGATCGCCGAGGTGCCGATCACCGGCAAGCCGGGCGCCTCGCCTGTCGTCGATGTCGACTATGACAAGGCCGTGCAGGTCGTCGCCGCCTTCCGGGCCGAGGCCCCGACCGGCCGCAGCCTGATTCTTCAAGGGCATATTGACGTTGTGCCGCCCGGCCCGCTCGAACAATGGGCCAATCCGCCCTTCGAGCCGGTGATCCGCGACGGCTTCCTCTACGGCCGCGGCAGCACCGACATGAAGGTCGGTGTCGCCTCGATGATCTTCGCACTCGATGCGCTCGCCGCGATCGGTCTCGAACCGGCCGCCGACGTCTTCGTCGAGACGGTGAGCGAGGAGGAATGCACCGGCAATGGCGCGCTGGCGACGCTCGTGCGCGGCTACCGCGCCGATGCATGCCTGATCCCGGAATCGATGGACAACCGCTTGCTGCGCGCCGAACTCGGCTCGGTCTGGTTCCGTCTGCGCATCCTCGGCAAGCCGGTGCATGTGCTGCAGGCCCAGGCAGGCGCGAGCGCCATCCTCGCCGCCTATGACTATATCGCTGCGCTGCAGGGACTGACCGCGCGGATCAACGAACGCGCGAAGACGCATCCCTGGTTCGGTCATATCGAGAACCCGGTGAAATTCAGCTGCGGCAAGATCCGTGGCGGCGACTGGCTCGGCTCAGTGCCGGCCTGGTGCGAGATCGAGTGCCGGCTCAGCGTGCTTCCGGGCGATTCGCTGACGCAGATGCGCGCCGCAGTGCTGGAAACCGTCGCGGCCTGCGCCGCTTCGCTCGGCTCCGAGGCGCCGCCGGCGCTGACATGGATCGGTTTTCAGGCCGATGGCCATGTCTTCGCGCCCGGCTCGACGGCCGAGGCGGTGCTGGAAGAGGCGCATGAGGCTGTGTTCGGCACGGCGCTCGAGCGCTTCAGCATGACCGCAACCAGCGATACCCGGCAGTACGATCTTTATTACGGCATCCCGACGCTGTGCTACGGCCCGCGTGGCTCCGGCGCTCACAGCGCAGCGGAGCGGACAGAACTCGCCAGCATGATCGAAACCACCAAGGCGATCGCGCTGTTCATCGCGACCTGGTGCGGAACACGGCCGCGCGGCGCCCGCTGAGCGGCAACAGACGATCGCTCCAGCGCCGAACACGCGGCGCCTATTGCCCAATCAGCAGGCTGCGCGACCGATCAATCGTCTTGTCGACAGTCTGGATACAGGATATTTCAGTGATGACAGGGAGAACGAGGCGATGACCGTCAGCGTCGATACCTATTGGGATGAGTTCATGGCTGCGGTGGCCGAGCCCGACCAGCCGCGCCGCGCCTTCGAGGTGCTGCAGCGCATCACGGAGGAGGTGGTCGGCACCAAACTCTTCACGGCCATGACCTTCGATCCGCCGTCGGGGATGGCACAGCGGACCTATTCCGGCAACGAGACTGCCTATCCGACCGGAGGCTTCAAGCCGATGTCGCTGGGCGTCTGGTCCGAGACCGTGATCGACCGGAAGCTGCCCTATGTGTCGAACACAATCGAGCAGATCGCCGCGGTGTTCTCCGACTGGCCGCTGATCCAGTCGCTCGGATGCGAATCCGGCTGCAATATTCCGGTGATCGTCGCCGGCGCCGTCGTGGGCACGCTCAATCTCCTCGACGTCAAGGGCCACTACACGCCGGAGCGCATGGCCATCGCGATGAAGCTTCGCCCCTTCGCCGCCATCGCCTTCATGGCAGCGGACAAGGCAGCCGCCCGCGACGCCGCCCGCACGGCCTGATGTCCTCGAACGGAAGCACGAGCATGGCAGAGACCACCCTTCGCGTAGCAACGGATGTCGGCGGGACTTTCACCGATCTCGTCTATTTCGAGACCGACAAAGCGACCGGCAAGCAGACCATCCGCACCGCCAAATCCGACACGACGCCGCCGAATTTCGAGGCCGGCGTGCTCAACGTGCTGAAGAAGGGCGATGTCGATATCGGCTCGGTCGATTTCTTTGCCCACGGCACGACGGTCGTCATCAATGCGCTGACCGAGCGCAAGGGCGCGCGCACGGCGCTGATCACCACCGAGGGCTTCCGCGACGTGCTGGAGATCGCGCGCGGCAATCGGCCGGATTTCTTCAACCTCATGTATGAGAAGCCGGCGCCCTTCGTGCCGCGTTTTCTCCGCCGCGAAGTCGCAGGCCGCATCAGCTATCGCGGCGAGGAGACCACGCCGATCGAGCTGACCGGTCTGCCGGCAATCCTCGATGGTTTCCGCAGCGAAGGCGTCGAAGCGATCGCGATCTGCCTGCTGCATTCCTATGCCAATCCGGCGCATGAAATCGCCGTCGCCGCTGAAATTCGCCGCCTGTGGCCGGAGGTCTCGGTCGTCGCATCGCATCAGATCACGCGTGAATGGCGCGAGTATGAGCGCTCCAACACCGCCGTGCTTTCGGCCTATGTCCAGCCGGTCGCCGAGCGCTATCTGAGCCGCATCGAGGAAGGCCTCGCCTCGGCGAATTATCGTGGCCGCCTCTACATCATGCAGTCGAATTGCGGCGTCGACTCGCTGCGCTCGACCAAGGCGATCCCGATCACCATGGTGGAGTCCGGCCCGGCCTCCGGCTTCTGGGGCGCGGCGGAGCTTGGCCGCATCATCGGCGAGCCCAATGTGCTGGCGCTCGATATCGGCGGCACCACTGCGAAATGCTCGCTGATCGAGAATGGCCAGGTCCGCATCAAGACCGATTACTGGATCGAGCGCAGCCGCATGTCGGCCGGCTATCCGATCATGGTGCCGGTGGTGGATCTGGTCGAGATCGGCAATGGCGGCGGCTCGATCGCGCGCGTCGATGCGTTCGGAAAGCTGCATGTCGGGCCGCAGTCGGCCGGCGCCTCGCCGGGTCCCGCCGCATATGGCCGCGGTGGCATCGCCGCGACGACGACCGACGCCAATCTCGTGCTCGGCCGCATCAATCGTGACTATTTCTGTGGCGGCGAGGTGATTGCCGATATGGCGGCGGTCGAGCGGGCGATGAAGCCGCTTGCCGATGAGCTCGGCGTCTCGATCGAGGAAGCGGCGCGCGGCATCGTGCGCATCGCCAATTCCAACATGGTCAATGCGCTGAAGCTGGTCTCGCTCAATCGCGGCCACGATCCGCGCGATTTCACGCTGGTCGTTTTCGGCGGTGGTGGCGCAATGCATGGCGTCGCGCTCGGGCAGGAGCTCGGCGTCAAGAAGGTCGTCGTGCCGCGCGGCGCGCCGGTCTTCTCGGCCTGGGGCATGATGATGTCCGATCTCCGCCGCGACTATTTCGTGACGCGGCTGATCGACGAGACCGATCCGGTGGCGCTGGACGACCTCGTGGCAAAGGCCGTGGCGCATGCGACGGAGCAGTTCGGCGCCGAGGATGTCCCGGCAGATCGCATCACCTTCACGCCGCTGCTCAAGTGTCGCTACCAGAACCAGGAGCATGCAGTCGAGGTGCCGATCGAGCCGGGCCCGGTCGATGCCGCAAAGCTCGCCGGCATGGTCGAGGCGTTCCATGCGGTCTATGAGCGCGAATACACCTATCGTCTCAAGGCGCCGGTCGAGATCGTCGGCCTGCACCTCATTGCCTCTGCCGAGGTCGGCAAGCTCGAGATCGTCGCGCTGCCGAAGACCGGCGCGAGCGTCGAGGCCGCGATCAAGGGCCGCCGCATGGTAGACTACGCGACCGAGGGCGTGCATGAGGCGGTGATCTACAACGCCGAAAAGCTGGAGCCCGGCATGGTGTTCAGCGGCCCGGCGGTGATCGAGGACCCGGGCACGACCATCGTCGTTCACCCCGGCAACCGCGTCTCCATCGACGATTTCGGCAACACCCATATCGAGATCAGGGGCTGAAGGCGATGAGCACCAAGAGCTACGATCCCGTCACGCTCGACATCATCCAGAACGCGCTCGAAGCGGTCGCGGACGAGATGTTTGCCGCGCAGCGCAAGACCTCGATGAGCGCAATCATCTATGAGGTTCTCGATCTCGGCACCGGTATCTGCGACGCCAAGGGCGAGATCGCTTCGTCGGGTGCCGGCATTCCGGCCTTTGTCGGCGTGCTCGACAAGGCGGTGAAGCGCATTCTCGAGAAGCATCCCGCCGCGACCATCCGCAAGGGCGACCTCTTTGCCTCCAACGATCCCTATTGGGGCGGCGTCACGCATCTCAACGACATGATCCTGGCGATGCCGATCTTCTCCGAAGGGCGCATCGTCGCCTGGACGGCGAACATCGCGCATTGGAACGATGTCGGCGGCATGGTGCCCGGTTCGATGTCGTCAGACGCCGTCTCGATCTTCCAGGAAGGCGTCCGCATTCCCGCCGTGAAGCTGGTCGATGCCGGCGTTCCCAACGAGGCGGTGTTCGACATTCTCTATGTCAATTCGCGCCTGCCGGATTACCTCCGCGGCGATCTCTGGGCCGGCATTGCGGGCGTCAGGATCGGCGAGCGGCGCATTCTCGAACTCGTCGAGAAATACGGCACCGACACCTTTGAGGCGGCGCTTGAGGATTTCATGGCGCTCGGCGAACGCCGCGCCCGTGCCGCGCTGAAGACCCTGCCAAAGGGCGTGTTCCATTTCGAGGAAGAGCAGGACGACGGCGCGATCCATACGGTCAGCGTCGAGATCACCGACGATGATTTCATCATCGACCTCAGGAACAATCCGAAGCAATCCGGCTCCAAGAATTCAAGCCGCGAGGGCGTCGAGATCTCGGCGCAGCTGGCCTTCAAGGCGGTGACGGATACGCAGGCGCCCGGCAATGGCGGCTTCTTCAAGCCGCTCACCGTGCTGACGCAGCCGGGCACGATCTTCCACGTCGTCGAGCCCGGCGCGCTCGGCTATTATTCCGAGGTCGAGATCCGCCTGTTCGACCTGATCCTTCGCTGCCTTGCGCCGCATCTGCCGGGCCTCGTGCCGGCCGGCAATTTCTCCTCGATCTGCGGCACCGTCGTCGGCGGGCCGCATCCCGATCACGGCCGCCATTATACGATCGTCGAGCCGCAGCTCGGCGGCTGGGGCGCTTGGAGCGGCCATGACGGCAACAGCGCCATCTTCTCCGGCTTCCATGGCGATACGTTCAATTGCCCGGCCGAAGTCGCCGAGGCACGCTATGGCCTTGCGGTCGACCAGATGGCGCTCAACCCGGAGCCGGGCGGCGAGGGCCAGTGGCGCGGCGGCAAGGGCATCAACGTCCATTACCGCGTCCGCGCCGACAACAACTTCCTCTCGATCGGCTACACCCGCTCGCGCATCCCGCCCTGGGGCGTCGAGGGCGGCCTTGATGGCTCGCCGAATTATGTCGAGGTGCTGCGTCCTGGCAAGCCGGCCGAGCACTACGCCTTCGGCACCGACATCCCGCTCAATACGGATGATGTCGTGAAGGTCGTCACCGGCAATGGCGGCGGCTTCGGCGATCCGGCGAAGCGCGACCCTGCCGCGATCGCCGCCGATCTCAAGAACGGCTATCTGACGGCCGAGCGCGCCGCGGAAATCTATGGCTATACCGCGGGAGCCGCGACATGAGTGCTTTTCTCTTTACCGGCGGACGGCTTCTCGATCCCGCCCGCGACGCGCTCCTCGATGGGTTCGAGGTCCTCGTCGTGGACGGCCGGATCGCCGAAGTCTCGGAGGCGCCGATCGACGCGCCTTCGGCGACGCGGATCGATCTCGCCGGCCGGACGCTGATGCCGGGTCTCATCGATTGCCACCTGCATGTCGTTTCGACGACGGTCGATGGCTCCGCCAATACGCTGCAGCCCTCGTCGCTGACGGCGCTGAAGGCGGGCAAGATCCTCGAGACCATCCTCAGTCGCGGCTTCACCACGGTGCGCGATTGCTGCGGCGCCGACCTCGGCCTCGTGATGGCGATCGAGCAGGGCGTCGTCGAAGGTCCCCGGCTTGTCATCTGCGGCAAGGGGTTGACCATGACGGGCGGTCATGCCGACCAGCGTCCGCGGCTCGACGACCGCACGTCGATGATGGAGGAGCGGCTCGGCAATCTCGGCCGCATCGTCGACGGCGTCGACAATGTTCGCCTCGCCGCGCGCGAAGAACTGCGAAAAGGCGCGAAATTCGTCAAGATCATGGCGAATGGCGGCGTTGCTTCGCCGACCGATCCGATCCATTCGCTGCAATATTCCCGCGACGAGATCCGCGCCATCGTCGAGGAAGCCGAGAACGCCGGCACCTATGTTTCGGCGCATGTCTATACCGACAAGGCGATCCGCCGCGCGGTCGAATGCGGCGTCCGCTCGCTCGAGCACTGCAACCTGATCCAGCCGGAAACGGCAAAGATCGCGGCCGAGGCCGGCTGCATCGCCGTGCCGACGCTGGTCGCCTATGAGGGCCTCGCGCTCGAAGGCGAGAAGTTCGGGCTGGGACCCGAGGCGGCGGCCAAGATCGAGACCGTGCGCTCGGCCGGACTGCAATCGCTGGCGATCATGCAGGAGGCCGGGCTGCCGATGGCATTCGGGTCAGACCTTCTCGGCGAGCTCCAGAAATATCACAGCATGGAATTCGAGATCCTGGCCCGCGTGCTGCCGGCCGCCGAGATCATCCGCTCGGCGACGCTTGTCGGCGCAAGACTCTGCCGCATGGAAGGCGAGATCGGCGTCATCGCGCCCGGCGCCTTTGCCGACCTCATCATCGTCGACGGCGATCCCTATGCCGACATCACGCTGCTCGCCGAGGACGGGGCGCATCTGCCCGCGATCATGGCGCGCGGCCGCTTCGCCAAGAACGAATTGAACTAAGGCCTCGCAGTCAGGCCCTGCCGGCCGCCTCGTCGCGACCGGCCGATCAACAAAAAGAAATCCAATCCCTGCCAGTCCGGAACCCGGAAGAGGAGAGACAAGCATGAAGACCACATCCATCGCGCTTGCGGCGGGCCTTGCCGCGCTGCTGTCGACAGCCGCCCACGCCGCCGACTACAAGATCGCCTACCTCGCCGCATCGAGCCAGAACGGCTATAATCAGGCGATCTGGGAGGGCGTGCAGAAGGCGGCCAAGGCGCGCGGCGTCACAGCCGAGATCTTCAACGGCGAGTTCGACGCGACGAAGCAGTTTTCGCAGATCGAGGACATCGTCGCCGGCGGCAAGTTCCAGGGCATTGTGATCACCCCGAACGACAGCGTCGGCATCGCCGCGGCGGTCGAGGAGGCGATCAAGGCCAATGTGAAGGTCGCGACGACGCTGTTCCCGATCGGGCCGAAGCTCGACGTGCTGTACCCGCAGGTTCCCGGCCTCACCACCACCGTCGCCTCCAACCCGGCGATCGGCGCCAAGGCGCAGGCTGATGCCGTGATCGAGTTCTGCAAGGACAAGAGCCCCTGCAAGGTCGCGATCATCATCGGCCAGAAGATCTATCCGTTCGACAATCTTCGCTACCAGACCTATCTCGACGACCTCGGCAGCCACAAGAACATCGAGATCGTTGCCACGGTCGAAGGCAATTACGATCCTGATAAGGCCATGGCCGGCATGCAGGACGTGTTGCAGGCGCATAAGGACATCGACGTCGTGCTGTCGAATGCCGACCAGCATCTCGTCGGTGCCGAGATCGCGTTGCAGGACGCGGGCATCGACGTTTCGAAGCTCTATCTGATCGGCGGCGGCGCCAACCAGATTGCCATCGACGCGATCAAGGCCGGCCGCTGGGACGCGACCCTGGCACAGCTTCCGGTCAGCGAAGGCGAATACGCGCTGAACGGCGTCGTCGATGCGCTCGAAGGCAAGGCGACGCCCGCCTTCACCGATGAGATGTCGCTCGGCAAGGTGCCGCCGATCATCACCAAGAAGGTGCTGGACGAAAACCCGGACTACAAGCCTGAATGGCAGGGCTAATCTCCAAAGCAAAACTAGCCCCTGTCCTGACCCTCTCCCGAAAGCGGGCGAGGGGAAGCGCTCAACCCTCCCCTTGAGGGAGGGTCAAAAGCGCGAAGCGATTGTGGGGATGGACTAGCTTCGGCAGAGCCGAAGCGTTCCTCGTTCGCGCTCGCGGCAGGCGGCCCCTCGACGGAAACGCGCCACCGCGTTTTCGTCCCTCCATCGAGGGGAGGGCCAAGAGAAGGAACCTCCAATGTCCGAAGAAGCCGTCCGCCTTTCCGGTATCGACAAGAGCTTCGGCAGCGCCCGCGTCCTTGCCGGTATCTCGCTCGCTTTCGCGCGCGGCGAGGTGCATGCGCTGATCGGAGAGAACGGCGCCGGCAAGTCGAGCCTCGGCAAGATCGTCGGCGGCTATTATTCCTTCGATGCCGGCCAGTTGACGGTGTTCGGCAAGGAGGTCGGCCATTGGTCGCCGCGTGCTGCTCTTCAGAGGGGCATCGCGATGATCCACCAGGAATTGCAGCTCGTGCCCGAGCTGACCGTCGCGCAGAATGTCTTTCTTGGCATCGAGGAAAACCGGGCGGGCGTGCTGTCGGGTTCGGAACATGCGCGGTTCCAGGCACTCGACCAGCGCTGCGGCTTCGGCCTTTCGCCCGGCCGGCTCGTCGCCGACCTTCGTATCGCCGAGCGGCAGAAGGTCGAGATCATGAGGGCGATCGCCCGCGATGCGCGCGTCATCATCATGGACGAGCCGACGTCCTCGCTGAGCGCCGACGAGACCGAGAAGCTGCACCGCGTCATCCGCTGGCTGCGCGATGATGGTCGCACGGTCATCTATGTCACGCACTTCCTCGACCACGTGCTCGAGACTGCTGACCGCGTCACGATCATGCGCGACGGGCGGATCGTCCGCACTGCTGCCATCGCCGGCGAGACGAAGTCGAGCCTGATCGAAGCGATGCTCGGCGAGCCGGCCGATGTTGCCTTTCCGCCCTTGCCGCCGCCGCCGTCAAGAACCGCGCCGCGACTGCTGGAGGTTGAGCATCTTTCCGCCGCCACCGGCCTCCACGACGTCTCGCTCCATGTGCGTGCCGGCGAGATCGTCGGGCTGATCGGTCTTGTCGGATCGGGACGCAGCGAACTCGCCCGCGCGCTGTTCGGCGCCGATCCGTCGAGCGGAACAGTCAGGATATCGGGCGCGGCTTATGACGATCGCAGCCCGCGCCGTTCTGTCGCCCGCGGCCTCGCCTTCGTGCCGGAGGACCGGCGCAAGCAGGGGCTGGATCTCGTTCAGGCGGTTCGCCCGAACATGTCGCTGCCGCATCTTGGCCTCGTCTCGCGGTTCGGCGTCCTCAGAACGCGCGAGGAGCGACGGCGCACCGCGGAGATGATCAAACATTTCAACATCATGCCTGGTCATATCGACGGGGAGGTCGCCACCTATTCCGGCGGCAACCAGCAGAAGGTGCTGTTGTCGAAGTGGGTCTATGGCGGGCCGAAAGTGGTTATCCTCGACGAGCCGAGCCGCGGCGTCGATATCGGCGCCCGTCGCCGCATCCATGATTTCGTCGTCGAGCTCGCGCGGGGCGGTGCCGCCGTGCTGCTGATCTCCTCCGAGCTCGAGGAGGTGATCAGCCTGTCGCATCGCGGCTACCTGATGCGTGACGGCCGGATCATCGGCGAGGCCGACTGCAAGAGCCTGACCGTGGAAGACGCGCTCTTCCGCCTGTTCAATGTGGACCGGGAGGCGGATGCCGCCCGGCTGGGAGTGGCTTCATGACCCAAAACTCATCCTCCGCGCCGGCGCCGGCTCGTGCCTCGCGGATAGCCGACGTGCCGTTCAGCCGCCGTCTGGTCGCCCTCCTGCAGACCTATGGCATCCTCATCATCATCGCGATGCTGATGGCCTGGCTGACGACACAGTCGAGCTCGTTCCTGACGCCGCTGAACCTCCTGAACATCCTCAACCAGAGCGCGCCGCTTGCCATCATCGCTTCAGCGCTGACGCTGGTCATCATAGGCGGCGGCTTCGATCTCTCGGCCGGCGCCATCTTCGGCGTCGCTTCGGTTTCGGCTGCCTGGCTCGCGGTCAATGTCGATCCCACGGTCGGCCTCATTGCCGGGCCACTTGTCGGGCTGGTGCTTGGCATCGTCAACGGGCTGATCATCACCGGCTTCAATGTCCATTCGTTCCTCGCGACGCTTGCGAGCAGCATGGTCTTCCGCGGCATCGCGATCCTCATCACCGGGGGCGCTCTGATCCCGGTGCGCATGCCGGAATTCGCCGTGCTCGGCCGCGGCAAGATCGGCATGGTCAATATTGCGGTGATCGTGTTCCTCGTCTTCGCGGCGGCGGTGACCTTCCTGCTGACCCGCACGACCTTTGGCCGCCGTGTCTTTGCGGTTGGCGGCAACGAGGAGGCGGCGATCCTCTCGGGCGTGCGCACCAATCTGGTCAAGATCGCGACCTTTGGGCTGACCGGCTTCGCCGCCGGCCTTGCCGGCGTCATCGCGGTCTCCCGCATTTCGATGGGGCAGCCGCAGGCCGGCCTGGGCATGGAGCTTGACGCCATTGCTGCCGTGATCCTCGGCGGCACGTCGATCTATGGCGGCAAGGGCGCCGTCTGGCGGTCGATCGCCGGTGTGCTGCTGCTGGCGCTGATCGGCAATGGCTTCAACATTCTCAACGTCAATCCATTCTTCAAGGACCTGACAACCGGCCTCATCATCGTCGTCGCAGTGGCGCTGAGCGCGGGTCGCAAGCGTCGCTAGAATGTGACGGGAACCGCTTTTCTCGGGCCGCGCAATTGTCTCAACTGGCTCTGCGGGGCGGACAGAACGCCGCCTGCAGCGCCTCGATGATCGTGATCACCTCCGGACTGGTAATGCGGTAATAGATCGTCGTGCCCTCGCGCCGTGACGCGACGAGCCCGTCGGCGCGCAGCCGCATCAATTGCTGCGACATCGGCACCTGCTCGATACCGAGTTCCTGCCTCAGCTGCGCAACCGTCTTTTCCTCCGCCCCAAGCGCGCAGAGCGCCAGCAGCCGCTGCGGATGCGAAAGGCTCCGCATCAGCTCGGCGGCGCGTTCGGAAGCCGGGATCATTTCCAATACATTCATGATCTTGAATTTATAACTCTTGAATGTTAGATGCAAGGGACATCGCGGGATATCGCGCCATCAGGGGGCGGCCGGAAGTCTCCGGCCAGATCCAAAGAAATTGGCGCAGACTTGGTCGAGATCAATGCGGCCCGCGAAAGGCGCGACATTGTTGAGATGTCGGGTGAGGGAGGAACATCATGGCGCATATCGTAATCTTGGGTGCCGGTCTTGGTGGCACCATTATGGCCTATGAGATGAAGGACAAAGTGGGGCGAGAGGACCGCGTCACAGTCGTTAATCTCGGGTCCAGCTATTCTTTCGTCCCGTCCAATCCGTGGATTGCCGTTGGCTGGCGAGAGGCGGCGGATATCAGCGTCGACCTGACCGAGGTGCTGGGTCGGCGCGGCATCGATCTGAAGTCTCAAGGCGCACGTCGTGTCCATCCGCGTGAAAACCGGATCGAACTCAATGACGATACGATGCTCGATTATGACTATCTTGTCATTGCAACTGGGCCCGACCTTGCATTCGACGAGATCGAGGGGCTTGGACCGTCCGGCCATACCCAGTCCATCTGCACACTCGACCATGCGCTGCAGGCGCGCACCGCATTCGAGCGTTTCAAGCAGGCGCCCGGTCCGATCGTTGTCGGCGCGGCGCCGGGTGCATCCTGCTTCGGCCCCGCCTATGAGTTCGTGTTCCTGCTCGACACCGCCTTGCGGGGCGCCAAGCTCCGCGATCGGGTGCCGATGACCTTTGTCACGCCCGAACCCTATATCGGGCATCTCGGTCTCGATGGCGTCGGCGATACCAAATCGTTGCTCGAAAGCGCGATGCGCGAGCGCCACATCAAGTGGGTGACCAATGCGCGGGTCGTCTCGGCATCGGCGAGCGAAGTCATCGCGGAGGAGGTGAACGAGGACGGCAGCGTCAAGACGCGACATGTCCTGCCCGCCGATTTCTCGATGATCCTGCCTGCATTTCGAGGCGTCACCGCGGTGCGCGGCATCGACGGGTTGACCAATCCGCGCGGCTTTGTGCTCATCGACAAGTATCAGCGCAATCCGGCATTTCCGAACATCTTCGGCATCGGCGTCTGCGTCGCCATCCCGCCGGTCGGCAAGACCCCGCTGTCGGTCGGTGTGCCCAAGACGGGCTTCATGATCGAATCCATGGTGACGGCGACGGCCGCCAACATCGCCGGGCTGCTCAAGGGCGAGACCCCACGTGCCATCGCGACCTGGAACGCGGTCTGCCTCGCCGATTTCGGCGATGGGGGCATCGCCTTCGTCGCGCAGCCCCAGATCCCGCCGCGCAATGTCAATTGGTCCTCCCAGGGCAAATGGGTCCACGCGGCCAAGATCGGCTTCGAAAAGTATTTTCTACACAAGGTCCGGCGCGGAAAGAGCGAAACATTCTACGAGAATCTCGCGCTTGACGTTCTCGGTATCAAGAAATTGAAACAAATCCATATCGACCCTGTCGAATGACGGCGGCCATTTGAAAAGGAAAATACAATGACACTTGATCGCGCGGTTCTGATGTTTGCAGGGTTTGTCGTCATCATATCGCTGGCGCTGGGATTTTACATATCGCCGTACTGGCTTTTGTTGACGGCTTTTGCCGGTCTCAACCTGATCCAGGCGTCCATGACCGGCTTCTGCCCTGCAGCGATGATTTTCCGAAAGCTCGGCGTCAAACCCGGCAATGCCTTCCGCTGACGCGTCCTCAGCCTGCCGGGTGTCCAGCCGTGGATGCCCGGCCGTTCCCTTGATGAGAAAGCAAACCATGTCCCGAGGCCCGCAACTGGTCCTTTCCACCGCGCTGGCACTGCTGTTCGGCACGGTATCCCTGCCGGTGCTCGCTGCTGAGTTCTCGGTCCAGCCGGTCATCATTCCCGAGATGAAGGCCGTGTTCGGACAGGTCGAGAGTCGCACCATTGTTCCTGCACGGGCACGGAACGGCGGCACCATCGCCTCGATCGCAGTGACGGAAGGGAGCATGGTCGATGAAGGCGCGGTCATTGCCCGCGTCGTCGACGACAAGCTTGCGCTGCAGCAGGCCGCCGCCGAGGCACGTGTCCAGCAGGCGAATGCGCAATTGGCCAAGGCGATCGCTGATCTCGATCGAGCCCAGCAGCTGATCGCGAAGGGTGTCACCAGCCAGGCCCAACTCGATTCGGCGCGTTCTGCGCATGATGTCGCCGTTAACCAGCTGGCGGCCGCCGAGGCCGATCGCGCCGTCGTCGTGCAGCAGGGCAGGGAGGGCGAGGTCCTCGCACCGGCGACAGGCCGGGTACTCACCGTTCCGGTGACGCTCGGCTCCGTGGTCATGGCCGGTGATACCATCGCCCGTGTTGCCAGCGGCCGGTATTACCTTCGCCTCTCGCTGCCCGAGCGCCATGCCGCGACGATCCGCGAGGGCGACACCGTCATGATCGGCGGACGCGGTCTGTCAGCGCCTGAATCGTCAGCCGATGCGCCCTTGCGGAAGGGCCGCATCGCCAAGATCTATCCTGAGATTTCCGATGGCCGCGTCACCGCGGATGTCGATGTCGCCGATATCGGCAACTATTTCGTCGGCGAGCGAACGCTTGTTTCGATCCCGGTCGGTACGCGCAGCACGCTCGCCGTCCCGCCGGCCGCTGTCACGACCCGCGACGGCATCGACCTAGTGCATCTCGCCTCGGGCGCCGACGTCGCCGTGATCCTTGGCGAGACCTTCACCACCGCCGGCGCACCGCGCGTCGAGATCCTGACCGGCCTTGCGGCCGGCGACACCGTCACCGTTCCGGATACAGCGCAATGAAACTCGGTATCGCCGGCAATCTGACGCGGATCTTCATCGTCTCGCCGCTGACCCCACTGTTCCTGCTCGCCGCCTTTGCGCTTGGCATCGTGGCGTTGGTCACGCTGCCGCGCGAGGAGGAGCCCCAGATCTCCGTGCCGATGGTGGACATTCGCGTCTCGGCCAACGGCCTCAAGGCCGAGGATGCCGAGAAGCTTGTCACCGAGCCGCTCGAGACGATCGTGAAGAGCATCGATGGCGTCGAGCATGTCTATTCGACCACTGAGGATGACGGCGTTCTCGTCACCGCGCGCTTTGCCGTGGGAACCTCCTCGGATGCGGCGGTGCTACGGGTGCATGAGAAGGTCCGCGCCAATCTTGATCGCATTCCTGTCGGCATTCCCGAGCCCTTGATCGTCGGCCGAGGTATCGACGATGTCGCCATTCTCGTCGTCAATCTCGCGCCGAAGCCCGAGGCGGCCGGTCGTTGGCCGGCCGACGCGCTGACGCGGGTCGCGCGCGAATTGCAGGTTCAACTGGCCAAGCTGCCTGATATCGGTCTGACCTATCTGGTCGGGGAGCAGGGTGATCAATTCCGGATCGAGCCGGATGGCGAAAAGCTGTCGCTCTACGGAATTACGCTCGCCCAGCTCCAGGCCAAGATCACGGGCGCCAACCGCTCCTTCGAGGTCGGCCGCGTGCGTGATGGCGGCGAGCAGCGCACGCTGGTTGCCGGGCAGACGTTGCAGCAGCTCGCCGATATCGACAATCTCGTCATTACGGCGCGCGACGGTCGGCCGGTCTATGTTCGCGACGTCGCCAATGTCGTCCTTGCAATGCAGCCGAACGAAACCCTTGTCACCGGTGTGAGCCGGTCCGGCGATACGCTGGTCCGAACGCCGACCGTTTCGCTGGCACTCGCCAAGCGGCCGGGCACCAACGCAGTCGCCATCGCAGAGGCGATCACGGAGCGGCTTGCGGCGCTGCACGGCACGGTCATCCCAGACGATCTGACGCTGACGGTGACGCGGAACTATGGCGAGAGCGCCAACGAAAAGGCCAACGAACTCCTGTTCCATCTCGGCCTCGCGACCCTCTCGATCGTCGTGCTGGTTGCCATCGCCATCGGTTGGCGCGAGGCGGCAGTCGTGGCGCTGGTCATTCCGACAACGATCCTCCTGACCCTCTTCGCCGCCCGCCTGATGGGCTACACGCTGAACCGTGTCAGTCTTTTTGCGCTGATCTTTTCCATCGGCATCCTGGTCGACGACGCCATCGTCGTGATCGAGAACATCGCCAGACACTGGGCGATGCGGGATGGACGGTCGCGTGCTCAGGCGGCGATCGAAGCGGTGGCCGAGGTCGGCAATCCGACCATCGTCGCGACGCTGACCGTGGTTGCCGCACTGCTGCCGATGCTGTTCGTCTCCGGCATGATGGGCCCTTATATGAGCCCGATCCCCGCCAATGCTTCGGCGGCGATGCTGTTCTCGTTCTTCGTCGCGGTCATTCTGACGCCCTGGCTGATGCTGCGCTTCAGCGGCAAGGCCGCCGCCGGTCATGGCGAGCACGAGGCGGCCGATGGCGGCAGGCTCGGGCGGCTCTATCGTGCCGTGGCGCGGCCGATCCTGGCCTCGCGCACGCGCGCAACGCTGTTCCTGATCCTTGTCGGCGCGGCAACCTTTGCCTCGATGGGGCTCATCTACACGCAGCATGTCACAGTGAAGCTGCTCCCGTTCGACAACAAGTCCGAGCTGCAGGTCGTTGTTGATCTGCCGAAGGGGTCCTCGGTCGAGGCGACCAACCGTGTGCTGCAGACGATCGTCGACAGGCTCGAAGCGGTCCCTGAGATCATGTCGTTCGAGACCTATGCCGGCACGGCGTCGCCTTTCAATTTCAATGGGTTGGTGCGCCATTTCTACCTGCGTTCGGGTCCACAGCAGGGCGATGTGGCGCTCATGCTGACGCCAAAGGGTGACCGCGCCCGTTCGAGCCATGCGGTGGCGCTGGATATTCGCGACCGCCTCAAGGGGCTCGGCCTGCCACAGGGCTCGGCCGTCAAAGTCGTCGAGCCGCCGCCGGGACCGCCGGTGATGGCGACGCTGCTTGCCGAGATCTACGGCCCCGACGCCGCGACGCGGCGCGCTGTCGCTGGCAAGGTACGGCAGGCCTTCGAAAGCGTTCCCTTCATCGTCGATGTCGACGACAGCTATGGCACGACGCCGGAGCGCGTCCGTCTCGCCATAGACCAGGATAATCTCGAATATTACCGCGTCGAGCAGGGCGATGTTTATGACGCCATCAACGCCCTCTATGCCGGGACGACGGTCGGCTATTCGCATCGCGGCGATGGACGCCAGCCAATTCCGATCGTGATGACGCTCTCGAAGGAAAAGGGTGTTGTCGACGAGCGGGCCCTGGCGACACCTGTGCCGGCTGATGCATTGCCGGGCGGGCGCGGCGTGGTCGAACTCGGCGATGTCGTCACCGTGTCGCGCGAGCCGGCGTCCTATCCGATCTTCCGTCACAATGGCCGGGCGGCCGAGATGGTGACCGGCGACCTGGCCGGTGCTTTCGAGGCGCCGGTCTATGGGATGATGGCTGTCTCCGACGCGATCGCGAAAGCTGACTGGGGCAATGTGCCGAAGCCGGAGATCGCGCTGCATGGCCAGCCGAATGATGAGACGAAGCCGACGCTGCTTTGGGATGGTGAGTGGGAAGTCACCTGGGTTACGTTCCGCGACATGGGCGCGGCCTTCGGCGTCGCCATTCTCGGCATATACATCCTCGTCGTGGCGCAGTTTGGTTCGTTCCGCCTGCCGCTTGTCATCCTGACGCCGATCCCGTTGACACTGATCGGCATCATGATCGGCCACTGGCTGTTTGGAGCGCCATTCTCCGCGACATCGATGATCGGCTTCATCGCGCTGGCAGGCATCATCGTGCGCAATTCGATCCTGCTGGTCGATTTCATCCGCCATGCGCGCTCGCCCGGCAGACCGCTGGTCGATGTCCTGCTCGAGGCAGGATCAATCCGCTTCAAGCCGATCCTCCTCACCGCGATCGCGGCGATGATCGGAGCGGCGGTGATCCTGACTGATCCGATCTTCCAGGGGCTCGCGATCTCGCTGCTATTCGGGCTTGCTTCGTCTACGGCCCTGACGGTGCTGGTGATTCCGGCCATCTATGTCGCCCTGCGCGGCGAGCGGCAGAAAGCTCCGTGAGCATGGAAGTGGGCCGTGCCGGTTGGCTCTGCCTCTTCGGCACACTACCTCTCGTTCAGCGGCGCCTTTTGAGCGCCGCCTGAAACTCGGCGGGGTGACCGATGCAAGCTGCAATCTGCTGGACCGGCCGCTCAAGCCAGGCCGCGGCATGAGCGTGACGAGCGCGGGCATCCTCATGTTCCGGCGCGGCAATGCCGGGATCGAGGTGCTGCTGGTTCATCCTGGGGGGCCGTTCTGGCGGAAGCGTGACGCGGGCGCCTGGTCGATCCCGAAAGGTGAATGCGAATCCGGGGAGGCGGCCGACTTCACAGCGCGGCGCGAATTCGCCGAGGAGATCGGCGTTGTCCCGACAGGGGCGCTGATCCCGCTCGGCACCGTGCGGCAGAAGGCGGGGAAACTCGTCTACGGCTTCGCAATGGAGGGCGATTTCGATCTCGCCCGCTTCGCCAGCTCTGTGTTCGAGATGGAATGGCCGCCTAAAAGCGGCCGGATGGTCGAGTTCCCCGAGGTCGATCGCGCCGAGTGGTTTGATATCGAAACGGCTGCCAGCAAGATCAATCCCGGTCAGGAACCCCTGCTCGAGAGGCTCCAGGCCGTCGTAAGAGCCGAGTGAGGCTCGCTGTGCTTCGAAGCCCTGAACCCTGCCGGCTCGGCGGTCTCCGCTCAGCCGCCGGCGAGATGGCGCTCGATTTGCGGGATCGGCAGGGCGACCAGATCCTTGGCCAGTTCCTGCGTCACGATCGAACGTAGCGACGTCGGGAACTCTGCCCGAAGAATCCCGAGGGCTCGCGGCGGCGCGACGACGACAAGCGAGCGCGCCTGCCGCTCCTGGAGCAGCCCGGTCAGTTCGCGTGCAATCCCCTTCAGAAACACCATCTCGGCCGCCTCGTGCAGATCCACGATCTCGACAGAACTGCGGCTCTCGCCCTGCGATTGGTGGACGCGGCCGGGCCGGTCGGTGCCCAGATCATGCGCCGCCGCCACTTGCTGGCCGAACACTTCGACCAGCTTGAGATTGACCAGTTCGGCGTCGCCTTCGTTCTGGAGGATCAGTGCCTTGCCGCCATCGGCAACGAGAACCCAGCCGCGGCGTGGAATGGCAATGCGTTCCATGGTCGTTTCCCCTCAATCGTTCCGGCCGGGTCGTGCGCCCGGCCGCTTATTGGCCTCATGAGGAGTGTGGTCGCTTCGTGCTGGCAACGCGTTGCGCTCGATCAATCGTCTCGACCATCGTCCACATCTCCCGCTTGGGAGGCGACAATCCGGACACGCGGCTAGGACGGATCGACAATGAGCTCATGCCGGCTCGCAAATTGCGGTTTTCCGAGACCCGGAGCTGAGCTGACTGTCGATCCGTCCTAGGGCGGCCCGGTGCGCGAAATCATTCATGCACGTGCCGCGCCGTTGCTAACTGTCGGGACTTTGCTCCGGTAGAGGGTCGCCTATGGCAGGTCGGCGAGCGACGCGGCGCCGGGGCCGGGCGTTATCAGCGTTGGCCACTGATGCGAGCCGAACGGGACCTTGGGCGGCAGGAACGGCGTCATGCCCCGAGCCTTGGTTTCGGAGACAATGGCGTCGCGCGCATCGCCGCCCATCAGTTCGTAGTCCATGAGATGCGGGCTGCCGAAGAAGGTTTCACCGACGGTGCGGTCGGCGATGATACGGGTCAGCGAGTCCAGCATGTCCTGCGGTGTCGTCGTGAACGAAACCGTCTCGATCATGATCAGCCGATCATTGACGGCTTCCGGCGGGAAGAACTGGGCGAGCACGCTGAACAGGACGTTGTTCTGCCTTGCGACATAGATCGTGTTGGTCGCGGCATAGACCTTGTCCCAGTCCGCGCCGAGCTGCTGCTTCCAATCGGCGAGCACGCCCATCCAGTGCGCGACCTGCGTATCGGCGGCCCATTTGATATTGAGCTTCAGCTGGTTCTTCTGCTTCGCCGCGAAGTCCTGCACCGAGGCGAAGGTGATGACGCCGTCGGCGATCGACTTGTCGATGAAGTCGATATTCTCCTGGATCAGCGCCCTGTTGTTGGCGCGCCAATCCTGCGGCATCGACGTGGCGTCAAGGCTGTCCAGTGCAGCCTTCAGCTGGACCCGATAAGCCAGCACCGGTGTCTGCCAGGAGGTGTCGCCCACCTTGCCGATATGTGGGCCGACGACGACGCCGAGCGCCATCACGCTGTGGCCGACCGACTTCAGCAGTTGGTAGACCTCGGGCACAGGAGCACCTTCGAGTGGCGGCTGGCCCGGCCGGTAGAGGATGAAGCGGCCGCCCGCGCCGGAAAAGAGCCCGAGGATGACCGGATGCTGAGTCAGGATGCTCGACTGGACCAGTTTTCCGGCGCTCTCATACAGCGAGAACATGCCGGTATTGAGAGCAAGCACATTCTGGCGAGCGGTATCGGCCGGTGTCGGGACGGTCGCGCCGACGATGACGTCCATATAGGCGGGCAGGGCGGTCTGTTCCGCGGCTCCAGCAAGGGACGCCGGTACCATGAACGCCAGCAGCGAGGTCATCAGGAGAAGTCGGGCGCGACGCGTTTTCATCGGGGAGGTTCTCCAGGTTGGCGAGAGGTCGGGAAGAAGGTCGAGCGAGCCGGGGATTCTCCCTCTCGGGGTGATCCGCATCTAGAGCACACAGATGTACACCCTTCAGACCGCTTCAGACATTGTTCGGCGGAACATCAAGAGCATGGCAGCGCGTCTTCTGAAAAAGCTCTTGGTTATTCCGCAGTGCAATAAATGAAGCGTGCGATGCGAGTCAGCACGATTAAATGAACCCCCTATTCGGCTCTCGATGATCCGCCGCTATAGTGATGCCTGCGGATTGGCCCCACCATGGCTATTTCGTTTCAACTTAAGTGCAGGTTGTGCGGGATCGGTAGGCATGGCGTCTCAATTTCGAAGCGGTTTCCTTGATCGTGAGTCTCCCTTGCATGGCCGACGCATGGGGCTCGAGAGTGCGGGCACGCTGACCCTGCGCTCGACCGAAGGCATCGCGCCGCATGAGAAGCTCGACTATTGGCGCCACTCTGTCTTGCATCGCGTGGTGCCGATCGCGCTCGGCGACGGGGCCGAGCGGTTCTCGGGCCGGCTGGTCCATATCGCTGGTCAAGGCTGCAGCCTCATCGACCATGCCTCGGAGGCGTTGCACACGCGCCGCGATCGGCGTCAGCTTGGGCGTGACGGCTGCGATGATCTCAGTATCAGCCTTGTCGGGCTCGGCGGCGCAAGCCGCCTCGATCATGTCGGCAGTCATTTGCTCGAATGCGATGATCTCTGCGTCGCGGATTTCGCGCGGCCGATCGAGCATCTGCAATCGCGCAACAGGAACGTGACGCTTCTGTTCCAGCGCAAGGTGCTGGAGGAGAATCTGAAGGGCGACCTCTCGTTCCTCGCAGCGCGGCGCCTGCCGCGCCATGGCATCGCGGCGCTTCTTCG
The DNA here is from genome assembly GCA_965229085.1 of Kaistia sp. Taxonomy (GTDB): domain Bacteria; phylum Pseudomonadota; class Alphaproteobacteria; order Rhizobiales; family Kaistiaceae; genus Kaistia. The sequence goes on from OZ245859.1 coordinate 212,608, forward strand.
CTCGCACATGAAGGCTTTCGCCAACGAAGCTGAGCATCTTTCGGCGGCCGAACGGGCGTCGGCGCTGCGCATTGCATCAGAGATGGCCATGCTCGTCCTGCAGGCAGAGCTTGAGCCGGGCACAGACATCGAACGGTTTCCAGGCGGGCTCTACCGCGCGGCGATGATGCGGATTCGCCAGGATTGCTGGGATCCGGACCTTGATCCGGCAGCGATCGCGCGGAGCCTCGGCTGTTCACGCGCGACGCTTTATCGCCTCTTCGCGGCAGAGGCGACCAGCGTCGCCAAGGAAATCTGGGGCGCCAGGCTCGATTGCGCCGATCAGATGCTGTCAGCGCCCGCCCATGCCGCGGCGAATATCTCCGATATCGCCTTTCGCAGCGGCTTCATCGACATGCCGACCTTCAGCCGCATGTACAAGCGCCGCTTCGACCGCACCCCAACCGAAGCGCGCCGGGCGGGCGGCTAGGTCCGTTCACCGTTCCACGGAAGTCATCTAGCCACAGCACCGGCCTGAGTTGCTTCCGGCCGAGGGTCCACAACACGGCGTGACATCGGCCCTTTCGGCCCGGTGGCGCGGCTTGCAGATCGCTGGACGTGATCCGAGCTCAAGCGTCGTCTGGTCTTCGCTGATCAGGATGGCGGCGACGTCGTAAACCCGCATCGCGGTGCCCGGCGGCCCAACTTCAATCGTCAGCCGGGCGCCGTGATCGAGCGCAACCTTGGCGCTGACCTTGCTGAGGATGCTGCGGAACTTGCCGACCGTCATGAAACGCTGGCCCTCGGGCGCCGGTAGATCCTCAACCTGCAGGATCGTTTCCTGCCAAGCGTCGGGGTTGCCGCCGCAGTCGAGCGTGACGAAGGAACCCGCCTTGACCTCGGTGACATGGTAGCCCGCACCGATGCGCTGGCCGTCATAGGTCATGACCAGCGCCTTCTCGTCATGGCCGGTGAGGGCGGTGAGGACGGTACCTAGCGACATGTCGGCATTGTTGGTGGAGAGGGGGTTGGCATGCACATTCACAATCAGCTATCCTCATTCAAATGATAGTTGAGATGTTGAAATGAAACTGGACGAACATCAAGCCCTCGATGCATTCGGCGCTCTTTCGCAGGAGACGCGCCTTCGCATGGTGCGCATCCTGGTCCAGGCAGGGCCGGAGGGCATGGCCGCCGGCGCGGTCGGCGAGGCCGTGGGCGCTTCGTCGTCCAGCGCATCCTTCCATTTGTCCCATCTCGAGCGCGCCGGTCTTGTCCAGTCGCGGCGCGACGCTCGCTCGATCATCTACAGCGCCAGATACACCGGCCTCGCTGCGCTGGTTGAATTCCTTATGCGCGACTGCTGCCAAGGGCATCCTCAAGTCTGTGCTCCGGCGGTGGACGCGCTTTCCGCTTCCCCCTGCTGTCCACCCACCAAGGAAATCGGCCATGGCTGATCGCGTGTTCAACGTCCTCTTCCTCTGCACCGGCAATTCCGCCCGCTCGATTCTGGCCGAGAGCATCTTGAGTAAGGACGGGGAGGGGCGCTTCCGCGCTTTCTCCGCTGGCAGCCAACCCAAGGGCGCGGTGCATCCGCTTGCCCTTAAGACGCTGACGCACTTCGGCTATCCCCATGAGGGCTTCCGGTCGAAACCCTGGGATGAGTTCGCGGTTCCTGGCGCGCCGGTGATGGATTTCGTCTTCACGGTCTGCGACGACGCCGCTGGCGAGGCCTGTCCGGTTTGGCCCGGCCAGCCAATGACCGCCCATTGGGGCATCGAGGATCCGGCGGCGGTCGAAGGCTCCGACTTCGAGCGGGAAGCCGCCTTCGTCGCGGCCTTTCGCTACATGAAGAACCGGATTTCGATCTTCACGGCGCTGCCCATTCGCAAGCTCGATTCTGTCGCCCTCGGCAGCAAGCTCAAGGAAATCGGCCAGATGGACGGCGCCAGCTCACCGCGGCCGAGCGTTGCCTGAGGACTGCCATCCATGACCCTTTTCGAACGCTATCTGACCGTCTGGGTCGCGCTGTGCATCATCGTCGGCATTGCGCTCGGCCATTTCCTGCCGGGTGTGTTCCACCTGATCGGCGGTGCAGAGATCGCCAAGGTCAACCTGCCGGTGGCGATACTCATCTGGCTGATGATCATCCCGATGCTGCTCAAGATCGACTTCGCGGCGCTCAGTCAGGTCGGGCGCCATTGGCGCGGCATCTCGGTGACGCTCATCGTCAATTGGGCGGTCAAGCCATTTTCGATGGCCTTGCTGGGCTGGCTGTTCATCGGCTGGTTGTTCCGGCCTCTTCTCCCAGCCGACCAGATCGACAGCTATATCGCCGGTCTCATCATTCTGGCGGCAGCGCCCTGCACGGCGATGGTGTTCGTCTGGTCGAACCTCATCAAGGGCGAACCGCATTTCACGCTGAGCCAGGTCGCGCTCAACGACGTCATCATGGTCGTAGCCTTCGCGCCGATCGTGGCGCTGTTGCTGGGCCTTTCCGCGATCACGGTGCCCTGGGACACGCTCGTGCTCTCCGTCGGGCTCTATATCGTCGTGCCAGTCATCGTGGCGCAGATCCTGCGTCGCCGCCTGCTCGCAACAGGTGGGCAAGCGGTGCTCGACGGACTCCTGAAGCGTCTTGGCCCGGTGTCGCTCATATCGCTGCTCGCGACCCTGGTGCTGCTGTTCGGCTTTCAGGGCGAGCAGATCATCGCCCAGCCGCTGGTCATCCTGCTGCTGGCGGTGCCGATCCTGATCCAAGTCTATTTCAACGCCGGCCTCGCCTATCTCCTCAACCGGGCGACCGGCGAAGAGCATTGCGTTGCGGGTCCCTCGGCCCTGATCGGCGCCTCCAACTTCTTCGAGCTGGCGGTGGCGGCAGCCATCAGCCTGTTCGGTTTCCAGTCCGGCGCGGCGCTGGCGACTGTCGTCGGCGTGCTGATCGAGGTGCCGGTTATGTTGTCGGTGGTCTGGATCGTGAACCGCTCGAAGGGCTGGTACGAGCGCGGCGATGCCGTCCGCTCCGTCGCTGCGAAGAGTGCCAACAAGACATTGTCGATCAAGCCGAGGCCAGCGCAATGACCGTCACGATCTATCACAATCCCGATTGTGGCACCTCGCGCAACACGCTGGCGATGATCCGCCAGAGCGGCGAGGAGCCTGTCGTCATCGATTATCTGAAGACACCGCCGAGCCGCGAGAGGCTGTCCGCGTTGATCAAGGCGATGGGTATCGGCGTGCGCCAGCTGATCCGCGAAAAGGGCACGCCCTATGGCGAACTTGGCCTTTCCGATCCAAAATGGACGGACGAAGAACTCATGGATCTGATGATCACGCATCCGATCCTGATCAACCGACCGATCGTCGAAACGCCCAAGGGCACGGTGCTTGCGCGGCCGTCCGAAGCCGTGCTGGCCTTTTTGCCGAACCCCCATATCGGCCGCTTCGTCAAGGAAGACGGCGAGATCATCGAGACGTCAGGGCCCTTGCTGGGTGGCTGACGACGGACTGTCATCTGGCCACGTCGCGCAATCCGCACACGGCCAAGCGCGTCAACTCTCATCCAGCCTCGCTCCACGGCCGGGCGATCGTCTTTGGCATATGCGTTGAAACGTCGCGCGCCGTGGCGCGTCGCGATATTGATTGCCTCGACCGCGGTGCGGTATGGATCTGACGGCAATGGATTCTGCCGGATCGGCTCTGCCGGTCGAACCGCTCCCTTTCTGAGGAGCTGATGACTCCTACTCGTTGCAGTTTTTGCAAGGGTAGGGTCATGTCTGGATTTCAGTTCAAGTCGCAAGCGTTCTCGTCATATGCCGCCATGCGCGGCGAGGCGATGTCTTCGTTCTCTGCCCTTGTCGGGCTCCGCCTCCGACAAGCGGGTGGCGGCCTCAAGTGGCTCGCCGTCATCGTGCCGATGGCGATCATCGTCGGCTCGCTCTGCGCGGCATTTCTCTGGAGCCTCGACGCCGCGACATCGGCGCGGTTTGCCCATCCTGAGCTGCTGTTTGGCCTGCCGTTTGCCGGCTTCGCCATGGTCTATGTCTACCAGCGCTTCGGACGCGGCTCTGAGGGTGGCAATAACCTGATCGTCGACCAGATCCACGAGCCGGGGGGCGGCGTGCCCCTGCGCATGGCGCCGCTGATCCTGATCTCTACCGTCGCGACCCATCTGTTCGGTGGTTCAGCCGGTCGCGAGGGAACGGCGGTCCAGCTCGGCGGCAGCATTGCCGGCGCCTTCGGTCGGATGTTCCGCCTCCGGCCGGACGAGATCCGCCTGCTGCTGATGGCTGGAATCGCCGCAGGATTCGGGGCGGTGTTCGGAACGCCGATCGCTGGCGCCGTCTTCGCGCTTGAGGTGCTCACCATCGGCCGCATCGAGTATCAGGCACTCATTCCCTGCTTGATCGCCGCCATCGCCGGTGACTGGAGCTGCCATGCCTGGGGTATCCAGCATATCAGCTATCATATCGGCTTCCTGTCGAACCCGTCCGATGCGACCGGCTTCCATCTCAATGCCCGAATTCTGCTTGAGGTCGGCATTGCCGGCGTCGTGTTCGGCCTTGTTGCCCGGTTCTTCGCCGATTTGTCGCATGGCGCCCAGGGACTTCTGAAGCGGGCCGTACCCTACGCGCCGCTGCGCGCTGTCGTGGGTGGCCTCGTCGTGATCGCCCTTGTTTATGCGCTCGGCACGCGGGAATATCTTGGTCTCGGCGTCTGGTCACCCAATCCGGACGACCTCACGATTGCGCGCTTCTTCCAGGCTGGGCCGATGGACCCATGGAGCTGGCTCTGGAAGATCCTCTTCACGGTCGCGACGCTCTCCTCAGGCTTCAAGGGCGGCGAGGTCACGCCGCTGTTCTTCATCGGCGCGGCGCTCGGCCATACGCTCGGCGTGCTGTTCGGCGCTCCGGTCGACCTCTTCGCGGCACTCGGCTTCGTCGCCGTCTTCGCGGGGGCCTCCAATACGCCGCTTGCCTGCATGATCATGGGCATCGAGCTGTTCGGCTCGACCCACACCGTCTACATCGCCGTCGCCTGCTTCCTGGCCTATCTCGCCAGCGGTCATTCCAGCATCTACCTGTCGCAGCGTCTGGGCGTACCCAAGGCGGGTGCCGGTCATCTGCCGCCGAACCTGCCGCCCGACCTGCCGCTTCGACGCGTCCGCGAGATGGCGCGCGCCCGCACCGGCGCCTGCCCTGACCTGACGCGCCCTGCCGTCAGGGCAGCCGGCATCACCAATCCCAGTTCAACCAAGGGTCTCCCCACTATGCCCCACGTCCATGTCCTTGCCCCGACCGAAATCGGGATGGTCCGCATCTACCTGAAGCCGCGCGAGCGCGCGCCGGGAGCGGGCAGGGGCATCTTCGGCGCCAAGCCGCTCTATCGCGTGCTCGTGCTGGCAGCGAAGGAGGCCGGTGTCATCAACGCGGTCGCCCATCACACGCACTACGGCTACAGCAACCACGGCCGGGTTGAGAGCGACGGCGCGGAGATCGCCAATCCCGAGCTGACAATGTGCGTCGAGCTGATCGCGCCGCGCGACAAACTCGAAGAATTCTGCCGGCGGAACGGGGCCGCATTGCGCGGCAAGGTCATCATCTACAAGCATCTCGAGCATTGGAGCATCGCCGAGCGCGCGATCGTAACGGAGGAGATCGCCGACGGGCTTCCAGCATAGGCCCGTGGATTTCGCTTCCGGTCGAGATAAAGCCGCAACTCGCGGACCCTGGCGCATCAGGCTGGATCGGTACCAACGGGAAGCGCTTCGAAGGGACGCCCGCGATTGTAAACGGAGGTATAGCCGGCCCACCCGAACGGCCGATTTCGGCGAGATGCGCGGGCTTCTATTGCTAAAGCCGTGATGACAGCGAACGCCATGTCGGGCCTTTAAGGAACCGGACAGCCTCGTTGCCGCGCTCAAGCTCATGATCGAGGAGAGTTCCATGACCAATATCTCGGCAAAGACGCGGCAGATCGCGCCGCTGCGCACCCCCACCGACCTCGGCGAAGATGCGACGCGAGACATCGCGGCTGCCTTGACGACATTGCTGGCCGATGTCTTCGCTCTCTACATGAAGACAAAGAATTTTCACTGGCACATGTCGGGCCCGCATTTCCGCGACTATCACCTGATGCTCGACGATCAGGGCGACCAGCTCTTCGCGATGACCGACGATATCGCCGAACGCGCGCGCAAGGTCGGCGGCACAACGCTGCGTTCGATCGGCCATATCCAGCGGCTCCAGCGCATCGCTGACAACGACGCCGCCTATGTGACCCCGCAGGACATGCTGGCCGAACTCGCCAGCGACAACCTTGAGATCACCGGCTTCCTCCGGGCGACCCACGCGGTCTGCGACGAGTACAACGACGTCGCGACTGCGAGCGTCATCGAAAATTGGATCGACGAAAGCGAACGCCGCACCTGGTTCCTTTTCGAGGCGACGCGCGCACAGCACTGAGGAACACCGGCTCGAGGCGGGCGGCTAAGCACGACGGCGCTGCCGTCCGCCGGGCGCGCCTCACCCCGCCCAGCCGTTCGGCGGCACGGCAATTTGGAGATCGTCCAGAGTTGGCCGGACGGTCAGTGACCAAGATCGGATCAGCCTGGCGTGAGGCCGAGGGTGATACGGAAGTCCGATCCCTCGCCGACCCGCGATCGTGCCTCGAGCGTGCCGCCATGCGCCTCGATAATCGAGCGGCAGATAGCGAGGCCGACGCCCATGCCTTGCTCTTTTGTCGTGAAGAAGGGTTCGAAAATCCGCTCCAGGACATCGGCCGCGATACCGCAGCCATTGTCGCCGATGCCGAGACGGATCGAACTGCCCGCAAAAGACGTCTCCACACTGAGGCGCTTCTCACCGGCGGCGCTCGCCTCCATCGCGTGGATGGCGTTCGTAATGAGGTTGAAGACGACCTGCTGCAATTGCACCGGATCGGCGAGCACGACGCCCTCGGGCGCGCCAAATTGCCGGACGACCGTCACGCCATGCGTGTCCATATCCTTGGCTGTGAGGCGCAGAACGTCTTCGACTACCTCTTCCAGCCTGACCGGCGAGAAGGCAGCCGGTGCCCGTTTGGCCAATGATCGCAGCGACTTGACGATGCCCGCGGCACGGAGTCCGGCGGCGCGGATGCTCTCCAGCCCGCTCATCGCTTCGCCGAAATCGGGTTCTGCCCGGTTCAGCCAACGAATGGCGGCGTCGGCATTGGCCACCACGCTTGCGAGCGGTTGGTTGATCTCATGCGCGATCGAGGCAGCGAAGCTGCCCATGGCCGTCATCTGAGACGTGCGCGCCAGCTCGGCGCGGGCTTCGCGAAGCGAGATCTCCGCCTGAGCGCGGCGCGAGTTCTCCTCGACCAGATCCTTGTACAGCCGCGCGGTATCGAGCGAGATAGCCGCCTGAGGCGCCAGAACCTCCAGCATCGCCGTTCGGTCCGGCGTGAAGATGTTCGTGGCCAGACTGTTTTCGAGATAGAGAACGCCGACCAGCATGCCGCGCTTGAGAAGCGGCAGGCAGAGCAGTGAACGCACGGGCCGCTCGTCCGGTCCGCCTATGCGCAACCGCGGCAGCTCGGCGGAAGCATCGGCGATGACGACAGCCTTCCGGGTGCGCATCACCGTGTTCAGCACCGATAGCGGCAAATCCCTTTCCGTGGGCGGTGCCGTCCGGATTTCAACTGTGACCTCCTGATGTTCGACGCGCGCCATGGCCGCGATCACCGGCTCCTGGTCCCGAACGAGCAGGAGAAGGCCCGTCTGGGCGCCGGCATGGACGATCATCTCCTGCATCAGTGTCCTGATGACGGCTTCAAGACCGATCTCCTCGGCCAGCGCCTGGGCGGATTTCGTCATTGCCGCGAGGTCGAGCGCGCTCTGGCCCTCGTTCAGCGGTGCGGAGCCGCTGTCCTCCTTCATCAAGGGAAAGTCGCCGAGCAGATGTGCGACCTTCCCCTCGGCCCCCCATTGCCGATAGAGCCGCGACGCGGCGAGGATATAGCTTTGCGCCGGGATGCCGAGCCCTTCCGCCGCAAAGTGGCGGCCCGCCAATTCATAGGCGAGGGCCTGTTCATGTGTGAAGCCGGCCACCTCGGCCGCCTCGGCCGCCTGTTCATAGAGTTTCTGAGCTGCGAGGCCGTCGCCGGCGAGCCGCGCCGCTTCCGCCTCCAGCAGCAGATGCTTGCTCTCGAACGTCGCCGGGTTAAGCGTTCTCCAGCGTCCTAAACGTGACCGCGCATCGGCCATGCGCCGGATGGCGGCCGCCGGATCAGTTTTGGCGTTTGGCGAGCCCGCGATCGCCAGCGCAAGGAAGAGGCGGCAGCATGCGGAGTCGATATGCGCAGGAACCGCGCCGATCAGGCTTTCTGAGGCTTCGAGATGCCGGATTGCTCGGTCCATGTCGCCGAACAGGTAAGCAATCATGCCGGCATAGAGATGGACCCAGAAGCGCGTCGGAATCGACACGATCGGACCGGATGGCACGAGGGTCGCGGCGTCGTAGACGCCGGAGGCGAGCGCATCCACCAGCTGGAGCTGAGCGATGAGGATATGCTCAATGTCTCTGTAGTTGATCCGGCGTGTCCAGATCAGGCCTTCCTCGATCTCGGCACGGGTGGTCGGGAGCCGTTCGCCCAGCACCAACAGGTCGGACGCGATATGATTGCGGGCATAGCAGGCCACGCCCAGATCGCCGGCCGCCTCGCCGACCTCTACGGCCTCGCGCGCACGGGCAAGTGCGAAGCTGAGCGGCTTGGTCCAGACGGCGACCTGGTCGAGGGCAAGGAGAGCAGCCGTCCGCTGCGCCTCATAGCCATCGCGCCGGGCGATCGTTACAGCGGCCAGGGCGTAGGCTGCGCCGTCCTCATAGGCCTCGTAGTGATGGGCGCTGAACACCCCGAACCAGGCGAGTCCATAGGCCGAATCGGGCGTCATCCCGTGATCCAGCGTCAATTCGACGATCTTGATCACATGCAGGAAGCGCAGTTCGCCGTCCACGAATGCCGATGCGATCAGCGTCGAGAGGAGGGCAAGCGCTGAGCGAGACGCGGCATCCCGCATCTCCGGCAGCGCCGTCAACGCGGTTATTGTCTGGCTATCGAGCTTCGCGCGGCAGGCAAGGTAGGCGCGCTTCAGATTTTCCGGATCGGGAGAGCGCTCCAGATCGATGCCGAGCAACTGCAATCCGGCGAGCGCTGCATCGATGGCACGCCGATAGTCGGATTGAAGCGTGTGTGCGATCGCCTTCAGGCGGAAGGCCTCGGCTCGATCGAGCGGCCCGATGGAGTCCTCCAGCAACTGGTCGAGAGCCCGCAAGGCCTCGTCCGCGGCCGATGCCGCCAGCAGGCAGTCGCAGTGCAGCAGCTCGACATCAAGGAACAGGCGGTGGTGGCTGCCGCGCCAATCCGGCTGCATCATCTGCCGGGCCATTTGCAGGTAGCTGGCGGCGCGTGGGATCGCTCCGGCGCTGCGCGCGCGCCGGGCGGCCGTCCAGAGGACACGCACGAAGGAGAGCCTCTCCGCCTCGCTCAGCGTGCTCCGTTCGCCGCGCTCGATCTGGCTGGCGATGTCAAAGGCAAGGTCGGCGGCGTCATCGCCATGGGTTTCGATCAGCCGGCGGGCAATGGCGGTGTGCGCCGCCGGCCGGTCTTCTTCGGGCGTCAAGGCGTAGGCCGCCTCCAGAACGCGGTCGTGAACCATCGCATAGTCGGTGCGCTGCTGCAGAAGCAGGCCGCGCTCCATCAGGTGTCCGGCGATCTCGTCGAGCTCAATCCGGCTCCGCTCGAGAAGTCGCCCGAGCAGCAGTGCCGAACAGCGTCCGCCTGCGCATGCCAGCTGGCGGAGAAAATCCCGCTGGTCGGCTGGAAGCGCATCGAGCCGGCGCAGCATGAATTCGCCGATCGAACGCTGCTGTCCCAGCAAGGCTGTATCCCAGCCCCATCGCAGCCGTTCGGTGTCGAAGGCCACGAGCTTCTCGTCCACCAGCTTCTGCAGCAGCTGGCCGACATAGAACGCATTCCCCTGCGTCTTGTGATGGATGCTGTCGGCGAGGGATGCGACATCGGCCGGCTGGCTGTCGAGGGCGTTCGAGAGGAGCTCGGCCGTATCGCCCAGCGAAAGCGGCTGAAGCCTGATTTCCTGCATGGGCACGGGCCCGGACCGGGCGCTGGCGAGGAGGGCAATGAGGTCCGTGCGATCGACGAGCTCCTCCTCCCGGTAGCTGCCGATAAGCAAGATATGCGGCGGCGCCTCGATAAGGAACGACCTGACGACGCTAAGACTCGCGTCGTCGATCCATTGCAGGTCGTCGAGAAACAGGACGAGCGGAGCGTCGGGCCGTGCGATCGCCGCAGAGGCCTGAAGGATGACGCGGCCGATGCGGAGCTGCGCAAGCGTCGCCGATGCATCCGGAAGCGGTGCGCTGTCGCCGAGCACGAAAGCAGCCTCAGGAACGAGATCGACCAGAAGCGGTCCATAGCCCGCCAGATCGGCGATGAGCCGCGCCTGCGTTGCGCGCAGGGCCGCCGTGTTCTCGGTGAGGATCCGCGCCATGAGCGCGCCGAGCGCCGCCCGGAAGGGCGCGTAGGGAATGCCCTTCTGAAGCAGGTCGCTCTTGCCGATCGCAAACTGGAGATCGGTGGCCGGAAGGATCCTGGTCAACTGCTCCACGAGTGCCGACTTGCCCATGCCAGCCTCGCCGGCAATGAACACGGCTTCCATCCGGCCGGACTGCCGCACGCGTCCGACTGCATCCACGAGGTCCGCAAGCTCTCGTCCGCGGCCGAACAGGCGCCGGGAAAGCGAGGCCCTCGGGGACGCGTCGCCGCGCCCGATGACAAACGAGTCGATAGTCCCAGTCCTGGCAAGAGAGTCACGGGCGTGGTGCAGGTCCGCCGCCAGGGTGTCGGCGCTCTGGTAGCGGTCGTCCGGATTCTTGGCGATGAGCTTCAGCAGGATCGCATCCAGACCCGGCGGAACATCTGTGCGCAGGGCGCTTGGCGGCGGTACCTCGATCGCGACATGGGCATGCAGCCATCCGGCAGTCGTGTCAGCCTTCAACGGAAGGCTCCCGGTCAGGGCCTCATACAGCACGACGCCAAGCGCATAGAGATCGCTGCGGACATCGCAGCCCGGATCTTGCCGCCGCGCTTGCTCCGGAGCCGCATAGCTGATGTCGAGCACTGAAAAAGCCGTGGCGGCGGCCAATGCCGGAAGCGCGGCTGCGATGGACCGCCCGAACATGGCGAAACGCACCTGACCATCCGCTTCTTCCAGCAGACGCGAAGGGTGGAGGCTGCCATGGACGACGCCGAGCGCGTGCAGTCGGGCGAGGGACCGCGCGGCCGCCAGCGCAATGTCGATGAAGCGTCCGACCGCCATCGTTCCGGCCCCGATATCGGCCAGCGTGGTCGCGTTGCGGGCTGGATAAACAAGGATGACGCGTTCACGGTAGCCGATCTTCTGCGGCAACTCGGCGATGCCGATGTCGAGCTGGCCGACCAGTGCCGCCTCGCGTTCGAGCCGGGCGGCATCTGGCGTATCATGGGATGCGCTCAGGATGCGCCACGCTCGGCCGCTGGGCTCGCGTCCGAGATGGCATTCGATCCCGTCCTCGGATCCATCTGGCGAGATGGACAGCGAGGACCACCACTGACCATCGATCCGGTCGAGCTTTTGGTCTTCCGCTGGAAGTACGCTGACGGTCGCAGCCGCCGCCTGAAGGTCGGCGGCCGGCTGCGTCGCAGCCTGCTCCACCTGCCCGAGCTCTTCCTCCAAGCGCATGGCGTCCGTCTCCCAAGCGATCTCAATCCGGGCGGCGACGTCAATCAGTCCGAACCTGGCGGACTGACTTCCTGTTAGGACTCCCTATTGCAAACAAGACGAGCAGGAAAGGGCAATGCCCGCGATAGAGGCAGCTATTCCCGGATTCATTGCGGGCGCGGATGTCGCACGCAGGGCGTTTGCGGCGGTCGGCCACAGCCCTCAGTCGGTGGTCCTGGACGGGCCGGCGCGCACGATCCTCACGGGGACTCCCTTGGACGCCGGCGTGAAGCTCTCGGGGTCATGCGCATAGAGGGGGACCAGCGGATTGGTCTCGGGATAATAGGCAGCGCAGCCGCCATCTGGGAAGGCGTAGGGCACGATCCGAAAGCCGCGTACCGCCCGCTCATTGCCGTCGGTGGACAGTGTGATGACGTCCACGCGGTCATCATCCTTGAGACCCCTTTTCGCCATCTCGTTTTCATTGAGAAAGATGACGTCGCGCTGGCCGTAGACACCGCGATAGCGATCGGAGAGCGAATAGAGCGTCGTGTTGTACTGGTCGTGGCTGCGCACCGTGGTCAGCCACAGCATGCCCGCATCCGCCTCTGCCGCATCCTCGCACAGCCCGACGCAGACGAGGAAGTTCGCCTTGCCGGATGGCGTCGCCCAGATCCGCTCGCGTGCCAGCGATGTGAGGTGAAATCCGCCCGGCTGCTGAATGCGGGCATTGTAGCCCTGGAAGATCGGGAATACGGCCTCGATATCCTCTCGGATGAGAGCGTAGTCGGCGATACGCGCCTCCCAATCGACTTTCGATTGAGCCCCAAGAGTGGCGCGCGCCATGCCCGCGATGATTGCCGGCTCGCTCTTGAGGTCCGGCGAGGCGGGCACGTTACGGCCACGCGAAGCATGGACCATCGACATCGTGTCCTCGACCGTGACCGCTTGCGGGCCAGACGCCTGTAGGTCGCGCTCCGTCCGTCCAAGACAGGGCAGGATCAGCGCGTCGCGGCCATGGACGATGTGGCTGCGGTTCAGCTTCGTCGCGATATGTACCGTGAGATCGAGCTTCCGCATCGCCGTCTGAGTCAGGGTCCAGTCCGGAATCGCCGCGGCGAAGTTGCCGCCAAGGCCGATGAAGACCTTGACCTCGCCGCGCGCCATCGCTTCCAGAGCGCCGACCACGTTATGACCGAACGCACGCGGCGGTTCGAAGCCAAACCGCGCCTTGAGCCCATCAAGCAGCGCGCTTCCGGGGATTTCGGTGATGCCGACCGTGCGGTCGCCCTGGACGTTGGAGTGGCCGCGCACCGGGCAGATTCCGGCGCCCTCGCGCCCGACATTGCCGCGCAGCAGCGCAAGATTGGCGAGCTGCTGGACGTTTTTCGTTCCGTGGCGGTGCTGGGTGATGCCCATGCCATAGACGAGGATCGCCCGCTCGGCTTTCGCATAGACGGCGGCCGCTTCCGCGATATCGGCGCGGGCGATGCCGGATCGGCTCTCGATATCCTCCCAACGGGTTGCGGCGAGATCCGCTAGCAAAGCCTCGAGGCCCGCCGTGTGGCCGCGGATAAAATCCCAATCAAGAACCGGCGGTAGCTGCGCGCTCCGCGGCGTCGCGTCCGCCTCGACCAGGCACTTCATCAGTCCCTTTATGAGGGCGACGTCGCCGCCGATCTTGACCTGATAGAGCCGTGATGAGATCGGCGTCGAACCCAGCGTCGCCATCTCCACCACGCTTTGCGGCGACTGGAACCGCTCGAGCGCGCGCTCGCGGAACGGATTGAAGGACATGATGGCCGCGCCGCGGCGCGAGGCATTGCGGAGCTCGGTCATCATGCGCGGCGAATTCGTGCCGGGATTCTGGCCGAAAATGAAGATGCAATCGGCACGGTCGAAGTCGTCGATCATGACGGTTCCCTTGCCGACGCCGATCGATTGAGGGAGGCCGACACTGGTCGCCTCGTGGCACATGTTCGAGCAATCGGGGAAGTTGTTGGTGCCGTATTCGCGTGCGAACAGTTGGTAGAGAAAGGCCGCTTCGTTCGAGGCGCGGCCGGAGGTGTAGAACTCGGCCATGTTGGGATCGGGAAGGGCGTTCAGATGCCGTGCGACGAGGGCGAAGGCGTCGTCCCAGGACACCGGCTGGTAACGGTCGCTGTCGGCGTCATAGCGCATGGGATGGGTAAGCCGTCCCTCCATCTCGAGTTCATAGTCGGAGAGGCGCGCCAGTTCTCTGACCGTATGGGCGGCAAAGAACTCCGGCGTGCAGCGCTTTGTCGTCGCCTCCCAGGCCACCGCCTTGCCGCCGTTTTCGCAATACTCGAAGGGCGATGTGTGCTTTGGCTCGCCCCAGCCGCAGCCGGGACAGTCGAAGCCATCCGGCTGGTTCATCCGCGCGAGCGTCGCCATTCCCGAGACAGCGATGTGCTGCTCGACCAGTGCCGTGCCCATGGCCTTCAGCGCGCCCCAGCCGCCTGCCGGCTGGTGATAGGGACGGATGGACTTGGCCATGGCGAGCTCCTACTTTGCAGGGCGGCGGAGGGTGGCCATGGACGGCTTGGCCGGCCTTGGCGCCGAGGCCCATAATGGCCGTGATCATCAGCGGATAAATGATCCGCTGATGTAACGCGGGCAAACCAAAGTATGTTGCGGGCGGGGGTCGATATGAGCGAACGCGGATCGATAGACGCTCCTAGCGCCGCCGCCAGGCCACGACCTGCAGGATTGCGGCGAGGAGCGAGAACAGGGTGCCGAGCACGCTGACAACCATCCAGCCGCCGGCGGTCCAGGCGAGGGTTGCGGTCGCAGAGCCGATGGCGCCACCGAGGAACATGGTGCCCATGAGCACGGTGTTCAGCCGCGCGCGCGCCTCGGGGTTCAGAGAAAAGACGATATGCTGGTTCGAGACCAGCGCGCTCTGGATGCCGAAATCGAGCAGGATGACGCCCACGACGAGGCCGGTCAGAGATGCCCATGCCCCGAAGACGAGCCATGCGATCAGCGTGACAATCGCTCCCAGCACCACGACATCGGCCGGCCCCTTCCGGTCGGCAAAGCGGCCGGCGATGGGCGCGGCGAGGATGCCGACGGCGCCGACGAGGCCGAACACCCCGGCGACCCCGGCGCCGAGCCCGAAACGCGGCTCGGCCAGGCGGAAGGCGAGGATGGTCCAGAACACGGTAAAGGCGGCGAACAGGGCGGATTGCGTGATCGCTGCCAACCGGAGCGCCGGGTAGTCTCGCCACAGGTGCCAGATCGAACGCAGCAACTGCGGATAGCTCAATGTCGACTGCGCCCTGCTGGTCGGCAGCACGATAATCATCAAGGCACCACCCACCACGGCTAGCGGCACGGCCAGCCAGAACATCTCGCGCCAACTCGCCACGGAGGCGACAAAGCCGGCGAGGGTTCGGCTGAGCAGGATGCCGGTCAGGAGACCCGCCATCACCGTTCCGACAGTCGCCCCGCGCTGTTCGGGCCTGGCAAGATGAGCGGCGAAGGGCACGATCTGCTGCGCGACCGTCGCGCAGAGCCCGACCGCCAGCGAGGCCAGAACCAGCATCATCGCGTTCGGCGCCAGGGCGGCCAGGACCAGAGCTCCGGCCAGCAGCACGAACTGGGCGACGATCAACCGGCGACGCTCGACAAGATCGCCGAGCGGGACGAGGAGGAACAATCCAGCGGCGTAGCCAAGCTGCGTGGCGGTGGGGATGGCGCCGGCCAGCTTCCCGGGCAGGTCCTGCTCGATGAGCGCCAACATCGGCTGGTTGTAGTAGATGTTCGCGACGGCGAGGCCGGCTGCAGTTGCCATCGCATAGGTTGCTCCGATCCGGAGCCCCGAAGGTACATCCGGGTTGTCGGTGACGTGAACCGTGGTCATGGATTTGCCTCTCCAGGAAAGTCGACCGTCAAAGGTCGCTTTACAGCGTTGATGGTCCACTGTGGGCCGACCGCACATGTCGCGACATCGGCCCTTGGATTGGCCAGGCCATACGATCGTTTGCCCGGATGATCAGGCGGTGCTGCTGCTAGCCGAGCGAGGCCCCAAGCCTTGCGCCATAGGCGACAACAGCGCGGTCGATCTCGATGCGCGCATGCTCATAGGATGCGAGTGCTTCCGGCAGATCTTCATGGCGCAGAAGCGCATCACGGAGCGCGAAGGCATCGCCCGCGGCCTTGGCGACGCCCATCGCCGTATGGGGTCTGGCAACGAATGCAGCGTCCCCCAGCAGCGCGACGCCATCCCTGACCATCTGCGATGCGCTGTAGTCGAAGATCGCGTGGACGAATGGACGTGGTTCAGCCAAGACCGCCGCGGCGAAGGCGGGCGGCAAGAATTCCGCGGCATCGGAATGCAGCCGCTCGGCCGCTTCGTGCTGAACCTGCGGCGGCGCCAGTGAGAAGGGATGCGTCTCGCCCGAGCGATCCGTCAGGACCGTTTCGATCTCGGTCGCGGAATACCGCCGATACCAGACCCAGTTATAGCGTCGGCGGCCGGGTTCGATTGATCCATCGGCGCTGGGTACGAGGTAGCCGAGGATGTGGGAGCCCGGCATGTTAAAGAAGGCGAACCGCTCGAACAGCGTCTCGGCGGCCGCTGCCGGCATAGACTCTTCTGCCACCAGGCCGCGCCAGGTTGCGTAGCCGACATAGCGTGGACGTGAATCCGGCCCGGCTACCGCGGCTCGTATTCTTGAACCGATGCCATCTGCGCCGATGATGAGGTCTGCGCGCTCACTCGTGCCGTCGGCATGGCGCAACACGAGGCCGTTGCCATCGCGTTCAACGCCTTCGACACTGATGCCGCCCTGGTAGCGTTCGGCCGGGACCAGTGCCCGGAAGGTTCGGAACAGCGTATCCCAGGAGAGTTGCGTCTGCGGCATATGCTGGCGCGAGATGATCATGCCTTCGCGATCGAGATAGATGCGTTCGTTCGCAGTGACACCGAAATGGCCGAGATCGACGCGACCGATCTCACGCAGCATGTCGAACACCTCCCGCTGCGCGACGAGGCCGGCGCCCCGCCCGTCGAGCCCATGAACCGACCGCTCTCGGATGGCGACATCGAACCCTTCGCGTTGAAGAAGCGTCGCGATGAAGAGGCCGCCGATCGAACCGCCGACGACCAGAATGCGTGGTGACATGACTTTCCTCCGATTTTACACGAGACCGCCACTACGGGCGGGCCAATATTCGGCGTCGGCGGCGCGCATCAGCGCGGCCGTACCGGTTCGGTGCATGATCGGGTCATGCCGATCAGCGCGGTGATGCATGGGTAAGGGCTGCCGTTCCGGCTAGCGCATCAGCGTGGTGTCGCCGGTCGGAATGGTCCTGATCTCATCGGCGGATAACCCGGTATGCGCCATGACGGCCTGCTCGGGGAGCGCCCGCAGCCACTTGTTCAGCGAGATTTCCTCGAACCGGGGCGCGACGAACATCTCCAGGAAGACGAGGTCCTGATCGCCTGTGTTCTCGATGTAATGGCCGGCCATGTTGGAAACGAAGCCGACGTCATTGGCATTGAAGTCCATCGTTCGCGCGGCTTCCTGGCCGGGAAAGACCGTCATGCGACCCTGTCCCTTCAGCCAGTACTGCCATTCACTGCCATTTGGATGCCAGTGCAGCTCACGGATACACCCAGGCCGCACCGTCACGATGGCCGCGGCGATCTTCTGTGAAGCCGGGAAATTGCGCGAGTCGATGATCTTGACCGTTCCAGCCTCGCTCTGCTTGGTCGGCGTCATGGAGCTTGCCTTGAAGGTGTAGGTCAGCGCCGGCGCCGCCGCGAAACGCCTCACTTCGGTGATATCTTCTTCCAGGGACTTCGCGGGTTCTTCACTGGCGAAGATGTAAAGCGGCTCGCCCTTCGGCAGCTTGGCGATCGCGTCAGCGGGGAGGCAGAAATTCCGCTCGAGGATTTCCGGCGGCGTATGCTTCAGCCAGTCCGACAGGAGCAGCGTGCTCTCCTCGGAGAAGTCTCCCTGGTTGAACACCAGCAGGAACTCGCAGCCGTCCTCGCCAAGTGCCTGGATCGAATGGGGCGCGCCGGCCGGAAACAGCCATAGGTCTCCCTCCGAGACGTCATCGATGAACATCGCGCCGTCAGGCGTGAAGACGGTCACGCGGGCGCGGCCAGCGGTCATGATCGCCCACTCGTCGGCAAGATGCCAATGCAGCTCGCGGAAGCTGCCCTTGGTCAGCCGCATGCTAACGCCGGCCATGTCCTTGGAGATCGGCAGTTCGCGCGACGTGACCTGGTGGGTCCAGCCGCCATCCTGGATGCGGCGATGCGTCAGCTCGAAGGAATACCAGAACGGCTCGACGACACCGTGGTCGGTCGGAGGGGGCACGTCGGAGTTCGGATTGAGCTTGGCGAGGCCAGCATTGCGCGGGCCTGGATTGCTGGCGGAAGGGCTGTATTCCGCCTTTTCGGTTTCGAGCGCGAGGCTGCCATAAAGAAGGCGCGGATCATCAGAGGGGGTGGACATCGCTTGGCTCCGTCTTGATCGAGGTCGCGGGTTTGTTTCGCAACCATCGCGCGCCGAGGCTCAGCTGAAAATCATACTGGCCGTCGTGCCGTCATGTCTTGGGATCGGCGACCCGATACCATCGTATGAAACCCTTGGCTCGGAGCGGGCACGGCCTGTGTCGGGCTGCCAACTCATGGCGCTGCACCAGTCTATGGCGCGGCATGAGTGCGTGGCCGGGGTGCCGGCGCCGGCCAATCATATCAAGGTATATATGCGTAATCGACTGTCACTACGGGGATTATCATTCGGATAAATTGCGGCATCAGCGTAAATCGCGAAGATGAGGGTCATGGAAGCAGGCGGCGAATGAATGACGTGATCGTCAAAGCGTCCTGCGCCAGAGCGTTTAGTATTGATGTTCCCTCACACTAAGGAAAATGATCATGCCCTTCGTCACAACCAAGGACGGCGTCGAGATCTTCTACAAGGACTGGGGTTCGAAGTCGGCGCAGCCGATTGTCTTTCATCATGGCTGGCCCCTGTCATCCGACGATTGGGATGCGCAGATGCTGTTCTTCCTTTCGAAGGGCTACCGCGTCGTGGCGCATGACCGGCGTGGCCATGGCCGTTCCCAGCAGGTGTCGGATGGTCATGACATGGACCACTACGCCGCCGATGCGAGCGCAGTCGCTGAGCATCTCGACCTCCGCAATGCGGTGCATATCGGTCATTCGACGGGCGGCGGCGAAGTGGCGCGCTATGTCGCTCAGTATGGCGAACCGCAGGGCCGCGTCGCCAAGGCCGTGCTCGTCTCCTCCGTCCCGCCGATCATGGTGAAGACCGAGAGCAATCCGGACGGCACGCCGATCGCAGTGTTTGACGGCTTCCGCAGTGCGCTTGCTGCCAACCGCGCCCAGTTCTTCCTCGATGTGGCGGCTGGTCCGTTCTACGGCTTCAACCGTCCGGGCGCCGCGATCTCCGATGGCGTGATCCGCAACTGGTGGCGCCAGGGCATGACCGGCTCGGCCAAGGCGCATTACGAGGGCATCAAGGCATTCTCAGAGACCGACCAGACCGAGGATCTCAAGGCGATCACCGTGCCGACGCTCGTGCTCCAGGGCGACGACGATCAGGTCGTACCGTACAAGGATGCCGCGCTGCTGCAGGCAAAGTTCCTGCGCAATGCAACGCTCAAGATCTATCCGGGCTTCCCGCACGGCATGCTCACGACCCATGCCGACGTCATCAATCCCGACCTCCTGGCTTTTGTCGAAGCTTAGCCACAAGTCGGCGCGCGCGGGATCGCGCCCCAGATCCTCCGCTGGTGACTGTCACGTGCCGTTACGGCTGGTGGCAGTCACCAGCCTTCATCGAGAAGGCCGGCGGAGCCTTTGCTCCATACCTACGTATACGTCTCGGTATCGCACGCGTTTGGTAGGGTGGGCCCGTCAATGGCTGAAAAGGCGCAACGAACTCACGTGAACCGACCTATCGCCCGTCACAGTTGGGGCGCCCTTCCATCCTCGCTTCTGCTCGCCATCATCGCCGGGCTGGCGATCTTCATCGTGGATACGTTCACGCCACTCGATATTGCGATCGCCGCCTTGTACGGCGCGGTCGTGATGCTGGCGGCTGATCATCTGCCGCGGCGGGGGATCATCATCGCTGGAGGCCTGTGCACTGGGTTCACATTGCTCAGCTTTTTTGCCGTGCACGGCACGACCCTCGAAATCGCGGCCATTCTGCGCTGCGCCGTCAGCGTCAGCGCGATCGCGGTGGCGACGGTGCTTGCTTCGAGAAATGTCACCGCGCGCCGCTCGTTGCTGAGTCAGGCGGAACTGCTCGATCAGACCCATGACGCTATTGTCGTCGCCGATCTTTCGGACAAGATCCTCTACTGGAACAGAGGCGCCGAGGACCTTTACGGTTGGACCCGGCGCGATGCTGTCGGCGCGGCAACCGGCGTCCTCCTGAGAACGGACTTCCGGAGCGCGCGCGAACCGATCGTTCAGCAGTTGCTCACTGCTGGCCGCTGGGAAGGCGAAGTTCGGCGCGTTCGCAGCGATGGCAACGAAATCATCGCTTCCGCCCGCCGGGTTCTTCAACGCGATGGAAGCGGAAAGCCGGTCACCGTGATCGAGACCAGCAACGACGTCACCGCGCGGCAGGCAGCGCAGGATGCCCTGCGAACCACACAGGCAGAGCTCGCCAGTGCGACCCGAACCGTCATCGTCGGACAGTTCACAGCCTCGCTGGCGCATGAGATCAACCAGCCGCTGGCAGCCGTGATAACCAATGGTGAGGCGTGCCTGCGCTGGCTCGATCGGCCCGAGCCCGATGTCGCAGAGGCACGGCAGTCCGTGCAGCGGATCATCGAGAATGGCCGCCGCGCCAGCGACGTTGTTGCCCGGCTCAGGGCTTTGTCGCGTGGCGAGCGGCGCACCTATGGTCTGCTCGATCTCAGCGGGGTCATCGCCGAGGGGCTGGCGTTGACCGAATGGGACTGCGCGCAGCGGGCCGTTGTCATCGAGACCCGCCTTGATCCGGATCTGCCTGCAATAACAGGGGATCGCGAAGAGCTTCAGCAGGTCGTCATCAACCTTGTCACCAATGCGGCGCAGGCGATGCAGGATGCTCCGCCGCCGAGGCTGCTGACCATCACTGCTCGTCGCGATGAAGGCTTGGGTGGAGCAGCGGCCTGCGTCGAGGTGTGCGACCGGGGAAGCGGCATCGATCCTCAGCGTCTCGGAAGGATCTTCGAGGCCTTCAGCAGCGCGCAGCCCGGCCGCCTTGGCCTTGGCCTTTCCATCTGCCGAACCATCATTGAAGCTCATGGTGGGCGGATCGATGCCTCCGTCAATCCGGAAGGGGGTATGACATTCCGTTTCCTGCTGCCCGCCAAGCCATCGATTCCTCCAGAAGAGGTGCCGTTGTGAATTCCCCCGCTAGTCGATCCGCCACTCCCCAGGCTGCCGCGCCGCTTGTCGTCGTGGTCGATGACGATCTGGGTGTGCGAGAGGCGCTTTCGAGCCTTTTTCGCTCTGTCGGACTTGAGGTGGCACTTTTTGGATCGGCCAGCGATCTACTGGCGGCCAAGGTGCCGGACAGGCCGCGTTGTCTGGTGCTGGACATCCGGCTGCCCGGCGTCAGTGGGCTCGATTTCCAGGCCCAACTGGCGAATTCGGCGCTCGACATGCCCATCATCTTCGTCACCGGCTATGGCGATATCCCGATGTCCGTCCGGGCCATGAAGGCCGGCGCGGTGGACTTCCTGACCAAGCCGTTTCGGGAACAGGACATGCTCGACGCCGTCTCGAGCGCCATTGAAAAGGATCGGGAGGCGCGCGTGGCGGCTAAGGCGCTTGCCGGCGTCCAGACTCTCTATCAGGGACTCACGGCGCGAGAGCGGGAGATCATGGCTCTGGTGACGACGGGTCTGATGAACAAGCAGGTCGCCGGGCAGGTCGGACTGTCAGAGATCACAGTGAAGATCCATCGCGGCAATGTCATGCGCAAGATGGGCGCGCGCTCGCTGGCCGATCTCGTCCGCATGGCGGAGGCACTCGGGCTCGATCACGCTCGGCCCTGAGGGACACCGTATCCCAGAGGGACGTTCGAATAGATGACAACGGCAGACGTTGGGATGGCTACCGTCGGACAGATTGCGGGCGATATATTGCAGTCAACCGAACAAGACGCAGCCTCGGATCTGCGCAGAAGGATGACGATATGACCCCGATCGAGACGCGCCAGCCGGCTTTGGTCGCCATCATCGACGACGATGAGGCGGTGCGCGTGGCGACCGCCAGTCTGGTCCGCTCGCTTGGTCTGAAGACGGTTACCTTCGCTTCCGCCGAGGAATTCCTCCAATGGTCTACCCAGTCGGCAAGTGACTGCGTGATCACGGATGTGCAGATGCCGGGCATGGGCGGCATCGGCCTTCAAAGCGCGCTGCGGGAGAACGGCAGCTCCTTGCCCCTGATCTTCATTACCGCCTTTCCGGAGGAGAATGTCCGGAAGCAGGCGGAGGAGGGCGGGGCCGTGGGCTTTTTCGCGAAACCGTTCGACGGCGGCGCCATGATCGCGTGCCTCGAGGCAGCGCTCGGAGCTCGCGTGTAATGCCGCCATCTGCAAGCGTTTGGCGCTGAGCCGCGCGCCAATCATCGCCCCGGGCGCAGACCGAGTTTCCACCAGAAGGGGGCAAGGTCCGTCAGGCGATTGTCGGTCGTGCTCAGCTCGATTTCCACCAACGCGCGATGTCGATCCGTCGCATGAATTCGGCGCCGCCGCGCTCGGTGGCATAGTCGATGAACTCGCGCAGCGCATGAATGCGGCTGGCCTGTCCGATGATGCGGGGATGCAGCCCGATCGACATCATCCGCGGGCTGGCCTCGCCCTCTTCCCAGAGAAGATCAAAGCCGCGCTTGAGATTGTCGAGAAAATCCGTCGGCGAGCCATAGCTCGGCAGCAGGCTGAAGCGCGCGTCGTTATAGGTTGCGGTATAAGGAACGACGAGATGCTGCTTGCCGGCGACATCGACGTAATAGGGGAGGTCGTCGTTGTAGGCGTCCGAATCGTATTCGAAGCCGCCTTCCTCGACGAGAAGTTCCCGCGTATTGACCGAGGCGCCGTAGCGGCAATACCAGCCGAGAGGGCGCTGGCCGCAGGTCTCCTCAAACGACGCGATGGCGCGGCGAATATGATCGGCTTCCTCGTCGCGGGAGAGCTTCCAGACCTCTTCCCAGCGCCAGCCATGCGAGCAGGGCTCATGGCCCTTCTCGACGAGCCAGGCGGCGACGTCGCGGTTCTTCTCCAGGGCCACGGCGCTGGCGAAGAAGGTCAGCGGGATGTTGCGCGACGTAAACAACCGCTCGAGCCGCCAAATGCCGACGCGCGAGCCATATTCATAGACGGACTCGGCGCAGAGGTCGCGATATTGAGGATCCATCGCGTAGAGCGATTCCGTCATGCCGTCATTGCGTCCATCACCGTTCGGATGGGCGTATTCGGACCCTTCCTCGTAGTTGATGATGAAGCTGACAGCGACGCGGCCGCCATTCGGCAGCGGCTTCACCGGGACGTGACGTCCGTAGCCGATGAGGTCGCGTTTCGGTCCGGCGACGGCGGTATCTTCGAACGGACGAAACGCGCTCATGTCGTCACCTTCGCGTTGATGCCGTCGATGTAGCTGAGCACTTCGGCCTGCGGGACGACATCGCCGCAGAAGCGGTTCATGTCGAACAGGCTGATGCGGTGGGAGATGTCGATCCGGTCGAAGACTGCCTCCTCCGGGATGATCGTGAAGAAGTTGTTCTGCTCGCTGTCGATCGCCGTGGCGCGAACGCAGTTGGACGTCGAACCGCCGACGATGATGCAGGTGTCGATCCGGGCGTCGATCAACAGGGAGAGAAGCGGCGTACCGTAGAAGGCCGACTTCTTCTTCTTGTCCAGCACGATCTCGCTGGGGAGCGGTTTGAGGACATCGACGATCTCGGCGCCGAAAGTGCCGGCGAAGTAGAGATTTTCGCTGCGCCCGGCACCGACGCCGACCTTGCGGTGGAACATGCCGCAATCATCGGCATTCGGATTGACGATAAAGCGCGTCTGGAACACGGGTACGCCATTGGCCCGGGCGGCCGCCTGCAATTCGGCGATCCGCTCGACCGCCGCAAAACCCGCCGCACCGCAGGCCAGCGGGAACTTCTCGGCATTATCCGGCGCGCCGGCGATGCCCGTCATGTAGTTCTGGGCATCGACGATGATGAGGGCAGGGCGCTGGCCGTAGCCGGCCCGCTGTGCCCATTGGCCACGCGCCAGAACGGCGCGGTCGTTTTCGGAGAGAAGATGGCGCCAGTCGGTATCGGTCACGTTGAACTCCAGATGCGTCCAGAAATCCGGCATTGGCCCTCAGGCCATGTGGTCGCCGCCATTCATGTTGAGGCACGCGCCAACATAGTAGGCGCCGCCATCCCCGGCGAGCAGCAGAACGGTCGGCGCGACTTCATCGACCTTGCCGAAGCGTCGGATCGGCGTGCCTTCGACCTTGGCCTTCACCCATTCCGGCGGCAGTGTGTCTTTGATCGGCGTATCGATCGGGCCGGGAGCAATGGCGTTCACAGTTATGCCATCACCGATGACTTCGTAGGCGAGCGCCCGCGTGAAGCCGAGAACTCCGGCCTTGGTGGCGCAGTAATGCACCATGCCCGGCGCGCCCTTGTAGGCGCTCTGAGAGGCGGTGTTGACAATGCGGCCCCAACCTTTGCGTTTCATGGCGGGAAGGACGGCGCGGGTGCAGACGAAGAGGCTGCGGAGATTGACGCGGATCATCTCGTCCCAGACTTCAGGCGACATGTCGACGAGATCGACCGAGTTGTCGATGCCTGCATTGTTGAACAGGATGTCGATGTCGCCGAACTCCGCTACGACCTTCGCGAAGGCGGCTTCGACCATGGCGATGTCAGCGACATCCGCAACGACGGCGATTGCCTGGACGCCTGAAGCGCGCAGTTCGGCGGCAACCGCTTCGGCCGCCGCTGCATTGCGGTCGAGCGCGCCGATCGCTGCCCCGGCCTTGCCGAGCGTCATCGCGACGCCCCTGCCGATGCCGCTTCCCGCACCCGTCACCAAAGCGACTTTTCCGCTCAAGTCGGTCATTTCCAGGTCCACTTTCCGCTATTCGTCCTACCCGTCTATACCACGCTCCAAAAATTGTCTACAGAAGACAGAATTGCAATCAGGTGGATGAGGTGGACATGAAAGCGGTAGTGCTCAAGGCCTATGGTGGCACGGATCAGCTCAGCTATCAGGACGTCGCCGACCCGCTGCCGGTGCGCGACGAAGTGGTTGTGAGGGTTCATGCCGCGGGCCTCAATCATTGTGACATTGATGTTCGGCGGGGTGTATTCGGGGTGACCCAGCCGCTGCCGCATGTCATGGGCGTCGATGCGGCGGGCGAGGTTGCGGCCATCGGACCTGACGTCACGCGCTGGAAGGTCGGTGACCGCGTTTCGCCGCATTTCGTGCTGGCCTGTGGTCACTGCGTCAATTGCCGCGAGGGACGCGAGAATATCTGCCTCAATGTGCAGATCCTCGGCGTCGATGTCTGGGGTGGTTATGCAGAGCAGCTGAAGGTTCGTCAGTCGCAGTTGATCGCGCTGCCGGACGGCGTCTCCTTCGTGGATGCTGCGGCCTCGATGGTGCCATTCTCCACCGCCTGGGAGGCGCTTGTCTCGACGGCCAAGATTCGCGTCGGCGAGACTGTGCTGATCAACGCGGCCGCCGGGGGCGTAGGTTCCCACGCCGTTCAGATCGCGCGGCTGGCCGGAGCGCGCGTCATCGCGAGCGTCGGTGCCAACGACAAGGTCGAGAAGGTCAAGGCGCTCGGCGCGCATGAGGCCATCAACTACCGCGAGGAGGGTCTCGCAGAAGGCGTAATGCGGCTCACCGGCGGGTGCGGCGTCGACCTCGCCTTCGATGGCGTCGGTGGCGACGTGCTGAAGGAGAGCATCAAGGCGCTGGCCGATGGCGGCCGTCTGGCGTCGATCGGAGCGCATGGCGGCGAGATCGTCGATATCGATATGATCGATTTCTTCCGCCGCCACCTTACGATCATGGGTTGCGGGCGTTTCACGAAGGAAATCGCGGCAACCGTCCTCGACCTGATGGCGAAGGGCGATCTGAAGCCGGTTATCCACGATGTGTTCGAATTGAGCGCAGCGGCCAAGGCGCAGGATCTGATGGAAAGCCGCAACTTCTTCGGCCGCATCGTGCTGCAGCCGCAGGCCTGACAAAGAAAAGCGCCGGGGCGCTCGACGCCCCGGCCCACTTGACCTGCCGGACTGGACTGACCGATCAGTCCAGGTCGTTGATCGGAATATCGACCGCAAGCAGCGGCGCATGTTGCTGGGCGCCGTAGACGTCGCTGTCGCCGATGTCGCCGGCCGCGATCCGCCGCGGAACTGTCGCCTTGAAGGCGAGAGCTGCCGGGTAGATCGTGAACTGCACCTGGTCCAGCTCGACCTGATAAAGCTCCGAGAACAGCTTGGCGTTCAGCACATTGGTGCTGCGCACCCGCTCGAACATCTCCTTCTTCTCGAAGACGACGTCGATCGTGAAATAGAATGGGCCGGCATTCTTGCTTTTGCAGACCTGGGCGATGGACGCGATGGAAGCCATGGTCAGACGGTCTCGTAGGTGATCGGGAAGGGAGCGGTCGGCGAGTCCACCTCGACCGTGTGGAAGACGCTGAAGCGGTACATCGCTCCTGCCTCGAGATCCGAGGGCGAGAACGGGATCGCCATGTTGCCTTCCTTGCACAGGCGCCCCGCGAAGTCCGAATGCAGCATCGTCGTCCGTGCGATCGCAATAACCGCCGAGGCCTGTTCCTGGGTCGGGCATATCGCTTCAAGAACGAAGCAGAGTTCATGCCCGAGCGGTCCCTTATAGGGCTCAAGCGCGCCCATGACGCCGTCGCGGCCATAGACGCGAATGACGAGTTCGTAGTCGCCTGCCGCGATGCCAAAGGCGCTGGTCTTCTCGGCGACGATCTCGCGAACCCGAACGAGATAGGGGTCGATGGTTGCGATGAGCACGGGATCGCGCGTCGCGCAGATGGCGATCGCGCGGTAGCCGACCAGTTCGACGCCCTCAAGCTTGATGGTCAGCTTTTCGGATGGCTCCCACCTCATGCCAGAAATGCGCACGGCTCGATCCGACACCGCCTCAAAGACGCAGTCCGTCGTGTCGAGGATGCCGCCGGGTTCGATATGGCGCACCGGACTCGAGTTCTCGTGCAGCGCGAAGTTGGCGACCGACATCGGCGTGCACCGGCGGATCGGATTGGTCGGCTCGCATTCAACTGTGCCGGCGCCAACCGTGACGAACAGGCAGTCTTCCTTCTTCGGGAGTGCCGGCTCTGCGCCGCATTCCAGCATCTTGCCAGCATACCAGGCTTCTGCGTGCCCGAGGCCTGCGCGCAGAACGGCGGCTGCCCACGGTGCGGGATCGGTGCTGCGGCCGCCGATGATCACCTGAGCCCCGGCGTCGAGCGCTGCCATATAGGGCTCGGGCCCCATCAGCCCAACGATGCGGGTCGACCTGTCGATCGTTGCCCTGTCGAGTTCGGGCAGTCGGGCAAGGGCGCGTACCTTGCCGGCCTCAGCCTGCTCAGCGAGAGCCGACTTGTCCTGCTCAGACGCGATCAGCGCCATCTTGAAGTCGAGCTTGTCCTCACGCGCGATTTCACGCGCGAGTTCAGCTGTGGCTTCAAGATGCGGCCTTCCGCCGGCGCCGCCAGCCGTGCTGATCGCGACCGGGACACCGGTTTCGGCGGAGGCGCGGAGCATGAGGCGGAGGTCGCGCTTGATCGCCCGCGGCGAGGCGAAGCTCTTTCCTGAGCCGAGATAGTACGGACCAGGATCGACGCTGCCGGCATCGGCGCCAATCAGATGCGGGTCGCGTGCCATGCCGCGCTTCAGGGAGTCCTCGGGGAAGCCGTAGCCAAGAATGGCTGTCGTCGAAAGGAGGCGAACCTCTGTCACAATGCAAACTCCTCGATAGGAGTCGCATTATCCAGTAGACTGTCTACAGAAGTCAATGCGCTTCGTGGGCGCTAGCTCATATGGGCGCCGCCATTGACCTGGATGACTTCGCCATTGACGAAGCTGGATGCGTCCGAGAGCAGGAATGCGATGACCGTGGCGATTTCGTCCGGACGTCCGAGCCGCCCCGGTACCGTTGCGGCGGCCATGCGCTCCAGCTCTTCGTGCTCATTGCCCGCCAGAGCCTGGGCCGTCAGCACCATGCCCGGCGCGACACCGTTGATGCGGATGCCGTCTCGGGCGACGTCGAGGGCCGCGGCGCGGGTCATTGCGTCGAGCCCGCCCTTGCTGGCGCTGTAATGGATGCCGCGCGCCGTACCGAAGGCTGCGACAGACGAGACGTTGACGATGGCGCCCTTCGTGCCGGTGCCGCGCATCCGCGCCACAGCGGCCTGCGTGACGAAGGCCGCCGCGCGGAGGTTGATGCCTAGCGTCAGATCCCAGAGTCCGACCGTCAAATCGGCAAGCGTGGCGCGATGGAAGATGCCGGCGTTGTTGACGACGCCATCGAGACGGCCATGGGCCGCGAAGACCTGTTCCACCAGATGTTCCGCCGCGCCGATTTCGGAGAGATCGGCGCGATGACTGCTGGCGATTTGGCCGAGTCCGGCGATTTCGCTGGCAAGGCCGGCGACGGCGGCTTCGTCGTCGAGATAGTGCAGCGCGAGATCGTGGCCTTGCCGTGCGAGTGTCAGAGCCGTCGCATGACCGATGCCCTGCTGCGCCCCTGTGACAAGGGCGACCTTAGATGCGGATGGCATGGAAGGCGTTAATCCAACTTGATGATGGCGCCGTCCTTGCGGACGTCGCGCGTGATGTAGCTCATGGTTGAACTCGGGATCGGCTTGTTGATGTTCTGGTAGGCCTTGAGCAGGATCACGCTGCGAAACAGCGCTTCGGCTTCGCCGGGATCGCCGGATTCGAGCACTTTGAGGAAGGCGCTGTGGCGCCGGGCGACATCCGCCGGCTCGTCGTGATAGGCGGCGCTCTTCGCGAGATAGGCGTAGAGCAGGGTCCTGAGCGAGCGCCAGCTCGACAGCAGAAACCGATTGCCGGAGCCGATGACCACCGCCTCGTGGAACTGCGAATCGAGATCGCGATAGGCTGCCTCGTTGCCGGACCCGGCTGCCTCGACCATGCCGTTGTAGATGGCGCGGATATTGGCGAGCGATTCCTGTGTGGCGGCGGCCACGAACTGGCGCGCAGCAAGTCCTTCGAGAAGCGCGCGCAGCAGCGACATGTTCTCGACTTCTTCGGCTGTCAACTGAGCGACGCGCGTGCCGCGGCCCATGCTGGTCTGCACCAGGCCCTGTCCAGCCAAGATCTTCAGAGCTTCGCGAAGCGGTCCGCGACTGACACCGAGGCGCGCCGCCAGTTTTGTTTCGATCAGACGCTCGCCCGGCTGCAGCGTGCCACCGACAATGGCGTTGATCAGCTTCTGAACGACTTGTTCGGTCAGTGCCACCTGCGCCGGAACGGCAAAATCCTCAACGTCAGCCAGATCGCTATTTTGCAGGGTCACTGGACTGCTTCCTTCGTTCATAGCTCTTCGGGTGCCTGTCTTTACACGGCGGGCGATCGGGCGTCGACAACGCGCTGGATTCCGTCGACGACCGGCCTACAGAGTCGATCACGACGCGTCCGGCTGCAAGCGTCGATCCGGCCTGGAATGGTCGCGGCGGAAAAAAATCTTCGTTTCACGCCTCAAGCTGTAGACTGCATACAGAAATCAATTATCGTGGTTTCGATGGTTCTGCAATAAGAGAGGGTCGACATGAAGCGACAGCAGGGAAAGTCGGGCGGCATCGCCCTTGGGTTGGCGGCAATGGCGTTTGCGGCGGCGGGCTTGTTTGCCCAGTCGGCAGCGGCTGAAACGCTCGATCTGCAACCGTTCAAGGACAACCTGGCCCGGTTCCAGCAAAAGCCGGTCTTCAAGCCAGCGGGCCCTGCTTTTGACGCCAAGCAGTGCATGGCGGGCAAGAGCATTCTCTCGATTCCGGTCTCGAGCGAGAACACCTTCACCGCGGCGATCGAGAAGGAAATGAAGTCGATCGCCGATCAGCTCGGCTTCAAGTTCATCATCTGGGAGAACCAGGGCACCAGCCAGCAGTGGGCGCAGGGCATCAATGCCGGAATCACCGAGAAGGTGAACCTGATCGACCTCCTGGCCGGCGCCGATCCGCGTACGCTGGTGCCTCAGGTGCTCGCCGCCCGCGAGGCTGGCATTCCGGTCATCGCCTCGCATAACAGCGGCAAGGAACAGCGCGACGAGATGCTGAAATATGTCGATGGCGATGCCGTCGTCGACTACCGCACCGTCGGCAACATCCTGGCAGACTGGGCGATCGTGAAGCGCGAGGGCAAGCTGAACGCGCTTGTCCTGATCGCCACCGGCCCGCTCGCGACCGGCCTAATAGAGTCTGGCATCAAGGAGCAGCTCGACAAGTGCCCGACCTGCAAGAGCAACACGATTAACGTGCCGCCGGCCGACTGGGCGACCCGCCTGACCCCGACCGTGCAGTCCGCTCTGACGGCAGATCCTTCGATCAACTACATCATCACCATCTATGATGGCATGACGCAGTTCGTCGTTCCCGGCGTCATCCTTGCTGGCGCGCAGGACCGCGTGCTCATCGACGGCTTCAACGGTACCCCCGGCGCGATCAGCCTGATCCAGAACGGCCAGGTCGACATGACCATCGGCGAGAATCTCAACTGGATCGCCCATGCGGTGCTGGACGCGAACATGCGCCGGGTCTGCGGTCTCGCGCCGGTCGACGATCCGTTCATCCCGTTCTACCTGTTCGACGCCAGCAACGCTGCTGAAGCCGGCACGCCGCCTGAACTTTCGAAGGGGTATGGCGACGCCTATGTCGAGGGCTACAACAAGCTCTGGATGCTCAACTGATGCCGGGGGAGGCCATGGGTCTTCAGGCCCTCCATTTCTCCAAGACGTTTGGCGGCCATCGCGCGCTTGATGATGTCTCGCTGGAGGTGAGGAAGGGCGAGGTGCATGGTCTCCTCGGACAGAATGGGTGTGGCAAGTCCACTCTGATCAAGATCCTCGCCGGGTATCATCATCCCGATCCCGGCGCTGAGCTCATCGTTGGCGGCAGGGCAGTGCCTCTGCCGCTGCCGTCCGGTCGGTCGCAAGCGCTCGGGATCAGCGTGGTGCACCAGCATCTCGGCCTGATCCCATCCCTCAGCGTCGTCGAAAATCTCGAATTGACGCGACTGAGCGCTTCGCGGGAGATGGCTATTTCCTGGTCATCGAAACGCGCCCGGGCGGCGGAAACCTTTGCGCGCTATGGGCTTGCAATCGATCCGGCGCTTCCGGTCGGACAGCTTGCCGCCGTCGAACGGGCCATGGTGGCGATCGTCCGCGCGGTGGAGGATCTCGGTGCGTCCGGCGAAGAGCGCAGCGGCGTGCTCATCCTCGACGAGCCGACGCCCTTCCTGCCGAAGCGCGACGTCCAACTGCTCTTTGATCTTGTCCGCAAGATCGTTGCCGAGGGCGCGAGCGTCCTGTTCGTTTCGCATGACATCGACGAGGTCCGCGAGATCACCGATCGCGCCACGGTTCTGCGCGACGGCCGCAAGACCGGAACGGTCGAGACGTCGGCCTGCAGCCGTCAGGACATCATCGAACTCATCGTCGGCCGCAAGATGACCGAAAGCACGCAGGCGCCACCGCTCGCCGTGTCGGCGCCGCCGCGCATCAGTATCGGTGGGCTTTCCGGCGGCAGCGTGCGCGACTTCGATCTTTCGCTCCGGGCCGGTGAGGTGGTTGGGATTACCGGCCTGCTGGGCTCAGGCTTTGAGCAGGTCGTCTATCTGCTTTATGGCGCGATGACCGCAAGCTCCGGCACGCTCACGGTCGATGGCCGATCGAGTGAGATCGCGCGCCATGTTCCGGCCGCATCGATCCGCGACGGCATGGTCCTGATCCCCGGCGACCGCAACCAGAATGCGGCGATCGGCGTGCTGCCGATCGAGGACAATGTCACGATGCCGCTGCTCGGCTCGCGGCTTGCCTCCTGGAATGTCAGGCGCGCGGCCATGCGCAAGCTGGCGCTGCAGCTTGGCGAGGCGTTCGGCGTTTCGCCCAATCGGCCGCATCAGCCGCTCTCTTCTCTGTCCGGCGGCAATGCGCAGAAGGTCGTGCTGGCCAAATGGCTCCAGACCGATCCGAAGCTGATCCTTCTCGACGAGCCGACCCAGGGCGTCGATGTCGGCGCGCGCGAACTCGTCTTCGAGGCGATCCGCAAGGCCACCGCAGGCGGCGCTTCCGTCGTCTGCGCCAGCTCCGACTATGAGCAACTCGCCATTCTCTGCAATCGCGTCCTCGTCTTTGCCGACGGGGGCGTCGTCCGCACGCTGGACGGGCCGATGGTCACCAAGGACCAGATCGCCCGCAGCTGTCTTGAAAGCACCTCCTTGACCCGGGCCGCCTCATGAGCAACGCCGTCGCCAGTCCCTCCCACCGTCGCCGGCAACTGGGCCTGCAGATGGAGCGCTACGGCCTCGTCATCGGTCTCCTGGTGCTGGTCGCCTTCTTCGGCGCGATCCGCCCGGAGACCTTCCTGTCCTGGGGCAACATTTCCGGCATGCTGGGGAGCCAGGCGATCCTCGCCATCGTCGCCCTGGCGCTGATCATTCCGCTGACGGCCAATGATTTCGACATGTCGATCGCCAGCGTTCTGGCTCTCTCGTCGGTGATCGTGGCTGTCCTCAACGCCCAGATGGGCGCGCCGCTGTGGCTGGCGATCGCCGCGGCGCTGGCCATGGGGCTCGTGGTCGGGCTGATAAATGGCTTCCTCATCACCTATTTCCGCATCCACTCCCTGATCGTCACCATCGGCACCGGCACATTCGCCACCGGCGTCGCGGTCTGGTTCAGCGGCGCGCAGACGATCAGCGGCGTCGACTTCGCGCTGATGCAGTTCGTCATCGTCAAGCGCATCTTCGGCATTCCGATCGTCTTCTACTATGCGCTGCTGCTGGCTGCGATCATCTGGTACTTCTTCGAGCGCACGGCCGCTGGCCGCCGCGTTCTCTTCGTTGGACGCGGCCGCGAGGTTGCGCGGCTCAGCGGCATCAACACGGATCGGGTGCGCCGGGGGGCACTGCTCGCCTCCAGCCTGCTTGGAGCGATTGCCGGCATTCTCTATTGCGGAACGCAGGGCGCGGCAGATCCGTCATCAGGGACATCGTTCCAACTGCCCGCCTTCGCCGCCGCCTTTCTCGGCTCCACGGCGATCATTCCCGGCCGCTTCAATGCCTGGGGCACGCTGATTGCCGTCTATTTCCTTGTCGTCGGCATCACCGGGCTCATCTTCATGGGCATGAGCTCCTATGTGCAGTCGATGTTCTATGGCGGGGCGTTGCTGGTTGCCGTGGTGCTGTCCCAGCTCGTGCGCGGGCGGGCCGAGCAGCAGTTCTGATGGCTTGAAACCGCCGGGCGCCAGCGCCCGGCGGTCTCGTCAGATTCAGGCTGCGGCCTTCAGCGAGGCCATGTCGATGACGAAGCGATAGCGGACATCGTTCTTTTCGAGCCGCGCGAAGGCTTCGTTGATCGCCTCGATGGCGATGATCTCGACATCGCTGACGATGCCGTGCAGGGCGCAGAAATCCAGCATATCCTGCGTTTCCTGCGGGCTGCCGATCGACGAGCCCGCAATGCTGCGCCGTGCTGAGATCAGGTGTCCCCCGACCAGAGGGGCAAGCGGCGTCAGCGCACCGACGATCGCCATCGTGCCGTCGAGCTTCAGAAGCTCCATATACGGGTTGGCGTCATGGCTGACGGGAACCGTGTTCAGCAGGAAATCGAACCGCCCCTGCTGCAGCGCCATCGCCGCGGCATCGCTAGAGACCAGGACCTCGTCTGCGCCGAGCCGGATCGCATCTGCGCCCTTGGACACTGACGTCGTGATCATCACGACATGGGCACCCATCGCCTTAGCGAATTTCAGGCCCATATGACCAAGTCCGCCGAGGCCGATGACGCCGACCGTCTGGCCCGGGCCGACGCGCCAATGCTTCAGCGGCGAATAGGTCGTGATCCCGGCGCAAAGCAGCGGCGCAACCGCTTTGAGATCAAGCGTTTCGGGGATTTTGACCGCGAAATGCTCGTCGACGACGATCCTGTCTGAATAGCCGCCGAAGGCGAGCTGCTCGGAGGCGCGTTCGCGCGCATTATAGGTCCAGGTCGGAATTTCCTCGCAATATTGCTCCAGCGCGCTGCGGCAGGGGCCGCAATGGCGGCAGGAATCGACCATGCAGCCGACACCGGCGATGTCGCCGACGCGGAATCGCGTGATGTCGGTTCCGACCGAGGCGACCCGGCCGACGATCTCATGGCCCGGAACCATCGGGTAGAGCGCATTGCCCCAGTCGTTCCGGCTCTGGTGCAGGTCGGTGTGGCAGACGCCGCAATAGAGGATTTCGATCTCGATATCGCGCGCGCCGGGACTGCGCCGCTGAAAGCTGAACGGCTTCAGGCCCTTATCCGGTCCCTCGGCGACGTAGCCAATTGCATCGATCATTGCTTCACCTTTCCACTTTTTCTGCGTGAATCCGACCTATTTTCGCACCTGTTTCGCGCGACGGGCGTCGAACTGCGCGGCGCGCACACGCGTCCGCGCAAGGACGGCCGTTGCAGCCTTTCAGTCGTCGGCGATGGCTTGTTGGCCCTGGGAACAGCGGGGTCACCCATCCCGCACCAAGCCGCAGACGAGACCGAGGGCCTCGGCCAGCGATGTAGACGGATTTTCTGTCGGCAGTCTACATAATGATCATGTGAGGCAGGTCGCGCTGTTCGCGAGGGAACCAATGTCAGGCTGGCGGCGAATTTGGCGCCGTTGCTGGCAGGGGTACGCCGCAGTTGGTCTCTGTGCCGTGTCAGAACCTGCAGCCACTCGCCGCGGGAGACCGGCAGGCTCGCATTTCCCTCCCGATTTATGCCCGATAGACGCGCCAATTTGTTGACAGGAAA
Source organism: Kaistia sp. (assembly GCA_965229085.1). Taxonomy (GTDB): domain Bacteria; phylum Pseudomonadota; class Alphaproteobacteria; order Rhizobiales; family Kaistiaceae; genus Kaistia. The sequence goes on from OZ245859.1 coordinate 247,417, forward strand.
TTGGGTCCTATTTCTGTCTATGTCGGGGAGGGACGTTTGAAAAATGAACCAAAAACAATCACTTGAGGTGCCTGTCGGCCTTGATTTGCGCCAATCTTCGAAAGTGGCGGGGGCGGGCGGTCCGCCATTATGTTTTCTGTTGACAGTTTATCGGATTTGGCCGACCTTTTTGGTCAGGCGCTCTCAAAGCCTCAAAACAATCAGCAGGGATTCCAAGCATGAAGAACGGCACGAACGGGCCGGCGGCCTTCACCCGTCGCGATACATTTCGCCTTGCATCGCTGTTCGCGGCATCGGCCCTGACGAGCGATCTGATCAGCGCGTCGGCAGCCTTCGCCGCGACGCCGGGCACCCTCGTTATCGCTGCGCCCGGTACGCCGCAGAGCCTCGACAACGAGTTTGACGGCAGCCTGGGCACGATCGACGCCATAGGCCAGCTCTATGACAGCCTGGTCGCCTATCACAAGATTCCGGACCCGAAGGTTCCGGACGTCCTGCGCGAGGATATCGTCGATGATCCTTCGCTGCCGGGTGCCGCCCATCTCGAGGGACGCCTTGCCGAGAGCTGGGAGGTTTCGCCCGATGGCATGCTGCTGCGGATGCGCCTGCGCAAGGGCGTCAAGAGCAACTGGGGCAACGAACTGACGGCGGACGACGTCAAATGGACGTGGGATCGCAAGTTCGCGCTCAATGCGATCGGCGGCTTCCAGGTCGGGCTGATGGATCTCGCGACGCCGGACGCGGTCAAGGTCGAGGACCGCTACACGGTCTCGTTCCATCCGACCCATCCAAACCCGATCATGCTGAAGATCCAGACGCATCGCTATGCCAACATCTTCGACTCGACGAAGTGCAAGGAGATGGCGACGGCGGAGGATCCCTGGGCGCGCAAGTTCCTCGAGAACAATTCGGCCGGCTTTGGACCCTACAGCCTCAAGTCGCTGGTGCGCGGCCAGCAGGCCGTGTTCACGGCGCGAGCGGACTATTATCTCGGCAAGCCGGCCATCGACACGATCATATACAAGGAAGTGCCGACCTCGGCGAGCCGCGTTGCCTTGCTGCAGGGCGGCGCCGTCGACATCGCGCAGGCGCTGCAGCCGCTTGAAATCAAGCAGCTTGGCAAGGCGCCCGGCGTGAAGGTCGAGACGGTCGACGCTTCGTCGATGATGTGGATCATCCTCAACGCAAAGGTCGCGCCGTTCGACAAGCCGCAGGTGCGGCAGGCGATGAACTATGCCTTCCCGCGCGATGCGGTGATCGCCTCGATCTTCCAGAACATCGCCAGTCCGCTGAAGGGCTGTATGCCCTCGATCTATCCTGGCTTCAGCGACGCTTTCGACGACTACAACCTCGATCTTCAAAAGGCGAAGGCGCTGCTCGTCGAGGCTGGCCTGCCCGACGGGTTCAAGGTCGAGATCTCCTATAATGCCGGTGATCCGGTGCAGGAGCCGATCGCGCTCCTGTTCCAGACCTCGCTGCGCAAGATCGGCGTCGATCTGGTGCTGCACAAGGTTCCGGCCGGGACCTATTTCAACGAGGTCGCTGGCAAGAAGCAGGCGATGCTCTTCTTCGTCGATGCCCCTTGGACGGCTGATCCGGTCTTCGCTCTGAGGCTCTACTTCTATTCCAAGTCGTTCGTCGACTACAGCAACTATGCCAACCCCGAAGTCGACAAGCTGATCGAGACCGGTTCGCAGATGACCGATCTCGCCGAGCGGACTAAGCTGATGCTGGAGATCCAGAAGATGGTCATGGCCGATGCGCCATGGGTCTTCGTCGCCTCGCCGAACTTCACCATGGCGCGGCGCGAGAAGGTGAAGGGCTTCACCTATTACACCTCCAACTCGATCAACTTTGCCGATTTCTCGGTCCAGGGATGACGACACTGCCCGAGCAGGGAGACACCGGCCCATGGGCCGGTGTCGCTTTGAGCCGGCGTCGGCGCGATGGCAACACCGCCTTCCGCCGGCGCTTCGCGACCTTCCTCGCCGTCCTCAGGTGGAAGCCGATCTTCGCGGTCGGCTATGCCATCGTGTTCGCGGTCTCAGCCTGCGCGCTGCTCGCGCCCTGGATCGCGCCCTATGATCCGGTCACGGCCAATCCCGAAGTCTATCTGCTGCCGCCAAGCCTCGATCACTGGTTCGGCACCGACAACACGGGCATGGACATCTTCAGCCGTATCCTGTTTGCGCCGCGCACCGACCTGACGATTGCCGTGCTCGGCACGGCGCTCTCGGCCATCATCGGCATCCCGCTCGGGGCTGTCGTCGGCTTCTACGAGCAGCGCTCGCGGCTCCGCTCGGCCTTCAGCGTCTGCGTGATGCGCGGGGCCGATGTGCTCCAGGCCTTTCCGGTCTTCGTCTTCGCCATCGCCCTCGTCGCCGTGTTCGGACAGGGCATTCTCAGCATCGTCATCGCGATCGCCTTCGTGAACATCCCGATCTATCTCCGCCTGATGCGCAGCCAGGTGATGTCGATCCGCAGCATGCGCTATGTCGATGCGGCCTTCGTCGCCGGCGCCTCGGATTTCGCGATCCTCCATCGCCATATCCTGCCGAATTCGATCGGCGTCGCCATGGCGCAGCTCTCGATCAATATCGGCTGGTCGGTGCTCCTGACCGCGGGCCTCTCCTTCGTCGGCGCCGGCGTCGTTGCGCCAACCCCCGAATGGGGCTCGATGATCGCCACCGGGTTCCAGAACGTCACCACCGGCCAATGGTGGCCCTCGGTCGTTCCCGGCATCGCGCTCGGCATCACCGTGTTCGGCTTCGCGCTTGTCGGCAGCAGCCTCGAGGTTCTCGCCGATCCGGCGCAGATGCGGCTGGTCGTTCGCCGCCAGAAGGGGGCGTGAGCAGCCATGGCCCTCGCGCGCTATATCCTTCGCCGGCTCGCTTTCGTGATCCCGCAGCTGCTCGGCATCCTCATGGTCAGCTTCTTCCTGGTGAAGCTGATCCCCGGCGATCCGGCCGTGCTGATGCTCGGGCCCAACGCGACGCCGGAATCGGTCGCCCAGCTCAGAACCTCGCTCGGTCTCGACCAGTCGGTCGCAACGCAGTTCATTGTCTATCTCGGCCATGTCGTGCACGGCGATCTCGGCACGTCGTGGCAGTCGACGCGGCCGGTGCTCAGCGATCTTCTGGAGCGCTTTCCGGCAACGCTCGAACTGGTGACGCTCGGGCTGCTGCTGGCGCTTGCCATCGGCGTGCCGCTTGGCATCGCCGCGGCCAATGAGCGGCGCGGTTCGCTGCGCAAGGTTGGCGATGTCTATGGCCTGCTGGCCGGCGCCATCCCCGACTTCTGGCTCGCGCTGGTGATGATCTACATCTTCTATTCGCTGCTCAACATCGCCCCGCCGCCGCTCGGGCGCATCGATATCGCGCTCAGCAATCCGCCCTTCGTCACCGGCAGCATGATCATCGACAGCCTCCTGGCGGGCGATTGGCCGCTGTTCGGCTCGGTGCTCAGTCATCTCGTTCTGCCGGTCGTCACGCTTGGGCTGATCAATGCGGGCCCGATCCTCAAGGTCACCCAGTCGACGATGCTTCGCGTCCAGGCGTCGGATTTCATCCGTTACGCGGAGATGTGCGGATTGCCGCGCAAGGTGGTGCTGCATCAGGCGATCCGGGCCTCGCTGCCCTCGATCGTCACCATCGTCAGCGTCCTCTACGGGTTCCTGATCGGCGGCGCCGTGCTGGTCGAGATCGTCTTCAGCTGGGGCGGTGCGGGACAATATGCGGTGCAGGCGGTTTTGAATGCCGACATCAATCCCGTTCTCGGCTTCGTGGTGTTCTCGGCGATCTTCTCGCTCGTCGTCTATCTCTTCGTCGACCTCGCCTATTTCATGCTCGATCCCCGGACGCGAGGCTGAGATGCACGCACCCTCCCATCACGCCGCGCAGGGCGCAGAGGCGGGCCAGCCCTTGCTGGACGTCGAGAACCTGCATGTCTCGTTTCCCCATCCGACCGGTGAGGCGGTCTCCGCCTTGCGCGGCATCGATCTCACCATCCAGCGCGGCGAAATGGTCGGCGTCGTCGGCGAATCCGGCGCCGGCAAGACGACGCTCGCCCGCGCGATCCTTGGTCTCGTGCCGCGGCCGGGCAGGGTGGACAAAGGCCGCGTGACGTTCCGCGGCGAGGTTCTGACCGAACTTGCCGACGATGCGCGCCGGGCGATCCTCGGCCGCGATCTCGCGATGATCATTCCCAATCCGCGCAGCGAGCTAAACCCGATCCTCACCGTTGGCGAGCAGATCGGCAATGTGCTGCGCTATCATCTCGGGCTCGACAAGGCCGCGGCGCGGCAGGGCGCGCTCGACATGCTGCGGGCTGTCTCGATTCCCGATCCCGAGCGGCGGCTTGCGGCCTATCCGCATGAACTCAGCGGCGGCATGGCGCAGCGGGTGGTCATCGCGATCGCGCTTGCCTGCTCGCCGACCCTCGTCGTCTCAGACGATGCCACCAGCGGCCTCGACGTTACCGTTCAGGCGCAGATCCTCGAGCTGATGAAGACGCTGATCCGGGCCAACAACGCCTCGGCAATCTTCATCACGCGCGATATCGGGGTGACCGCGCATTTTTGTGATCGCATCGCGGTGCTCTATGCCGGCGAAATCGTCGAGCTGGCCGATGTCGCGACCTTCTTCGACCGGCCGATGCATCCCTACAGCATCATGCTGCTCGCCGCCTTCGCCTACAGCGCCGAACTCCGGCGGCATTGGACACGGCCAGCCGGCGAGGCGGAGATGGAAGCCGGCAGCGGCTGCCGCTTTGCGCCGCGCTGTGTCCGGCGGCAGCAGCGTTGCCTCACCGAACATCCCAAACTGCGCCGGCTCTCGGATGGCTGTTCCGTGCGGTGCCATTTTCCGGTGGGGGCATAGAAATGGCTCTCCTGGAAGTCAGCGATCTCGTCAAACATTTCCCGATCGGCGGGTCGCGCCGCCGGGTGCAGGCGATCAACGGCATCAGCTTTTCGATCGAGCGCGGCGAGACGGTCGCGCTGGTCGGCGAGTCCGGGTCGGGCAAGACCACGGTCGGGCGCTGCATTCTCGGCCTCGTCGAGCCGACGGCCGGCAGCATCGTGTTCGAGGGCAAGCCGATCGGCCGCGGCCTCAATGTGCGCTCGGCGAGCCTGCGCGGCCGGCTGCAGATGGTTTTTCAGGAACCGGCCGAATGCCTCAACCCGCGCACCCGCATCGGCGAGATCCTCGCCGAGCCGCTGATCTATGTCGGATTTTCGCGCGCTGATCGAGACCGCCGCGTGGTTGAGGTCGCCGAACAGATCGGCCTCAGCCCGGCCATGCTGGACAAGCTCCCCGCCGAACTCAGCGCCGGCCTGCAGCAACGCGTCGGCATCGGCCGGGCCATTGTCACGCGGCCCGATCTCGTCGTGTTCGACGAGCCGACCTCCGCGCTCGACCCCACGGCCCGCGCCGAGATCGTCGATCTGCTGCAGCGCCTGCAGGGCGAACTCGGCACGGCCTATCTCTTCATCTCGCATGATCTCAGCACGGTCCGCTTTCTCAGCGACCGCGTCGTGGTGCTCTATCTCGGCAGCATCGTCGAGGACGGGCCGGCCGAGCGGGTGTTCGCGGCGCCGGGCCATCCCTATAGCAACGGGTTGCTTGCCTCGGTGCTGCTGCCGCATCCCTCGCTGATATCCGAGAACAAGGTGACGCTGGCCGGTGAGATCCCGAGCCCGATTGATCTGCCGCCGGGATGTCCCCTGGCCAGCCGGTGTCCGTTCGTCGAGGAGCGCTGCCGCGGCGCGTTCCCGGCCGCCGTCGCTGTGGCGGAAGGCCATCACGTCTTCTGCGTGAACCATGACAAGGTGAGAGCCCTCGGCGCGGCCACCGATCATGCCGCGCGCTTCCAGGAGATCGTTGCCCGCGTGCTCGATCCCACCTTGGCGTGACTGAGGTCCTCCGCTCCGATCGGCCGGCGCAGATATCGCGGCGCCGGCTCCGTTCCCTTTCGCCGGTCGCCCTGATCGCGCTCGGCTTTGGCCGTTGGACGGCCTAAATTGTCGAGGAGGCGCGTTTGAATCCCTTCACCTTCAGCACGACCAAGAGCGTCCATTTCGGCGCCGGGCGGCTTGCTTTGCTCGGCGCTGTCGTTCGCGACCAGATCGGCCAGCGCGTCCTTCTCGTCACCGATCCGGGCATGGTCAGGGCCGGTCTCGTCGACCGCACGCTGGCTGTGCTGGAGGCGGCGTCGGTGAGCGTCGAGGTCTTCGCCGAAGTCGAGGCTGACCCGCCTGAAAGGGTCATCCATGCTGCCGTCGCTCAGGCCCGTGCCGCCGGCGTGCAAGGCGTGATCGGCCTTGGCGGCGGGTCGTCGCTCGACGTCGCCAAGCTCGTCGCGGTGCTGGCGCTCGGACAGGAAGAACTTTCGGAGATCTATGGCATCGGCAAGGTCAAGGGCGGCCGGCTGCCGCTCGTTCTCGTGCCGACGACCGCCGGTACGGGGTCGGAGGTCACCCCGATCTCGATCGTCACGACGGGCACGAATGAAAAGATGGGTGTGCTCTCGCCGGTGATCCTGCCGGATATCGCCATCCTCGATCCCGAACTCACGCTCGGCCTGCCACCTCATGTCACGGCCGCCACCGGCATCGACGCCATGGTGCATGCGATCGAGGCCTATGCCTCGCTCGGGGCCAACAACAACCCGGTGTCGAAGATCCTCGCCAAAGAGGCGCTGACGCTGATGGGCCGCTCGCTGCTCGCGGCCGTCGAGGACGGCGGCAACCTCATCGCGCGCAGCGACATGTTGCTGGGGTCGATGCTCGCCGGCCAGGCGTTTGCAAACTCGCCCGTGGCGGCCGTGCATGCGCTCGCCTATCCGCTCGGGGGCCATTTCCACATTCCGCACGGCCTTTCGAATGCGCTCGTTCTGCCGCATGTGCTGCGCTTCAATGCCGAGGTGGCGCCTGAGCCCTATGCCGAAATCGCGCCCTTCGCCTTTCCCGATCTCGCGGCTCTGGACGGAAGGGCGCGGGCCGAGGCCTTCTGCGACCGCCTCGCGGCGCTCTCCGCGGCTTGTGGCCTGCCGCAATCCCTCAGTGCCATGAACATCCCGGAGAGCTTCCTGCCGCGCCTCGCCGCCGATGCGATGAACCAGACGCGGTTGCTCGGCAACAATCCCCGGCCGGTCAGCGAGGCTGATGCGCTCGCGATCTACACCGCTGCCTATTGAGAGACATCCCATGACGCTTGCGCTCAACGATCCGAGCCTTCTGGAAACGCGCGCGCTGGTGGCCGGCGCCTGGCGCTCGGGCGAGACGACCTTCGCCGTTGACAATCCCGCGACCGGGGAGACGATCGCCCATGTTGCCGATCTTGGCGTTGCCGCGATGCGCGAGGCGATCGACGCCGCCTATCTGGCGCAGAAGCCCTGGGCCGCGAAGACCGCCAAGGAGCGCTGCGCCGTTCTCCTCAAATGGCAGGCGCTGATGCTCGAGAGCATCGACGATCTCGCCCGGATCCTGACGGCCGAGATGGGCAAGCCTTTGGCCGAGGCGCGCGGTGAGATCGCCTATGGCGCGAGCTTCATCCAGTGGTTCGCGGAGGAGGGGCGCCGCGTCTATGGCGATGTCATCCCCGGACATCAAGGCGACAAGCGCATCTTCGTCCTGAAGCAGCCGGTCGGGGTCGTCGGCTCGATCACGCCGTGGAATTTCCCCAATGCGATGATCGCCCGCAAGGTGGCGCCTGCGCTGGCTGCCGGCTGCGCCTTCGTCGCCCGCCCCGCGCGCGAAACGCCGCTTTCGGCGCTGGCCATGGCCGTCCTCGGCGAGCGGGCCGGCCTGCCGCCGGGCCTTCTCAGCATGGTGACCGGCACCGATTCCAAGGGGCTCGGGCTGGAGCTCTGCACCAATCCCAAGGTGCGCAAGCTGACCTTCACCGGCTCGACCGAGGTCGGCCGCGTTCTGATGCGGCAGAGCGCGCATGACATCAAGAAGCTGTCGCTCGAACTCGGCGGCAATGCGCCGTTCATCGTCTTCGACGACGCCGATCTCGATGCCGCCGTCGAAGGCGCGCTGATCGCCAAATACCGCAATTCCGGCCAGACCTGCGTCTGCGCCAACCGCCTCTATGTCCAGCGCGGCGTGATGGACGCCTTCGCAGAGAAGCTTGCGGCGGCGACGCGGCAACTGAAGGTCGGCGACGGTATGGAACCGGGCGTGATGATCGGTCCGCTGGTCGATGCGTCGGGGGTGGAGAAGGTCGAAGACCATATCCGCGACGCTGTCGCCCTGGGCGCGCGCGTGATGGTCGGCGGCAAACGCTCGGCGCTTGGCGGCAACTTCTTCGAGCCGACGATCCTTGTCGGGGTCGAGCCCGGCATGAAGATCCTCAGAGAGGAAACCTTCGGCCCGGTCGCGCCGCTTGTCGCCTTCGACACCGAGGCGGATGTCATCCAGATGGCGAACGACACCGAATTCGGCCTCGCCTCCTATTTCTACGCCAAGGATATGAGCCGTGTCTGGCGCGTCGCGGAGGCGCTCGAATATGGCATGGTCGGGATCAATACCGGGCTGATCTCGACCGCCGAAGCGCCGTTCGGCGGCATCAAATCATCCGGTCTCGGCCGCGAAGGCTCCAAATACGGCATCGATGATTATCTGGAGCTGAAATATCTCTGCATGAGCGTCTGAGCCCTCCGGCAGGCCGGATCGCCGGCCTGCCCGAACCACAAGCCGCCCTATCGCTCGTAGAATTTGTTCAGCCGAGGGCTGATGACGACCTCGTTGAGACAGACCGAAGCGGGCTGCGTCGCGATGAAGAGGGCCAGCGCCGCAAGATCGGACGGCTGAAGCATCTCGGCCCGCTCATCCGCTGATGGCGGCGTCGGACGCTTGTCGAGGATCGGCGTCGCAACCTCGGCCGGAAGGATGGCGGTCGATCGGATGCCGTTGCGGTATTCCTCCATATTGATGCTCTGGCTCATCGCGACAACGGCATGTTTTGCAGCCGTATAGACCGGTCCGCTCACAGGATGGATGAACTTGCCGGCCCATGACGCGATATGGATCAGCTGGCCTTGCCCGGCCTTTCGCATCGGATGCATCGCGGCGGTGGCGCAATAGAAGGCGGCCGAGAGATTGCTGGCGATCAGCGTATCGATGCTGGCGCTGGTGAGATCCTTCCAGGCGCGGTCGACGAGGTTGCCGCCGGCATTGTTGACGAGGATGTCGAGCCGCCCGAACCGCGCCTCGATTTCGGCGACGATGGCCGCAGCCGTCTCCGGCTCGGTCAGGTCACCGGCACGGGTGAGGCTCGCGCCGCCATTGCTGGAAATCGCCGCCGCCGTCTGCTCGATCGCCTCCTGGCGGCGGCCGGTGAGGACAACGCTGCAGCCGGCACCGGCCAGTGCGCTCGCCACCGCCTGTCCGATGCCACTGCCGGCGCCCGTGATCCAGGCGACTTTTCCAACCAGGCTGTTCATGCGCGTCCGTCCTTGAATATCCATGTCGCTGATAGCCAACGAACGGGCGGAAGAGCAAGGGCGTCGGACGCGGCAGCAATGGCCGCGACCGTCTGCTGAAAGGCTGGACCTAGACGAACGGCGTATAGTCGACGTCGTAGCCGAAATAGCGCGGGCCGACGAGGGCAAGGCCCGCGGGGGTCCGCCATTGCGGGTTGCTCGGGAAGGCGAGGGCCTTGAGGCGAAGACCGTAGCGCAGCGAGTCCGCGGTCACAGGCTGGCCGCTCTCCGCTTCGAGCACCGTGATCAGGTCGGGCGTCGTCACCAGCACATTGCCATCGCGATGGGCGATCAGGAACTCGTTCTGGAACTGCAGGCTGAAGCTATGGCCCGACCATTCCTCGACGCCCTCGAACAGGGCTGTGCCCCGGGCGAACCCGCCGACGGTGCGGCGCTCGATATCGCGAACGCGGCCGTGGAAGATGGTCTGTGCGCCCAGCAGATCGGCAACCGCGCCGACCGGGTCGCCATGCGCGGCACGGGCCTCGCGCAGCGTGCGGCCGAGTTCCTGGCAGAGGCTGAGCGTGCCGCGGACCACGGCCTTCTTCGCCGTTGCGCCGTCCATCGCATAGAAGGCGAGCAGGGCCGATCCGCCCATCTCGACGGTGGCGGTGCGCGCCAGACGCTCGGTCCAGCCATTGCTGACGGTGTTGAGGACGATCGAGTTGCCCTTGTCGTCGCAAAGGACCATCGGCGTCGCCGAGACGCCATGCATGGTGAAGGTCACCATCTGCAGCTCGGGATAGGCCCGGCCCATGCCGTCGCCATCGATCAGCGGCAGCCCGCTCGCCGCCGCGACGACGAAGGGCGTGGTCGAATTGATGCCGCCGGCCTCCCCGCAAAGCACGGCGTCGATCTTGCGGCCGAGCAGCTTTTCGAGCGCCGTGAAGGCGTTCATCAACTCGTCGCCCTGCGGCAGCTTCTCAGTCATGACGGTTGGGGCGCCCATCATGCAGACCGGCACGATCAGCGCATCGTCGGCCATCTCGCTGATGTCCTTGAGCGTGACCGGTCCATGCTTGCGGATCGCCTGCTGCGCCATCAGCTTGCCGATATAGGGATCGCCGCCGCCGCCGGTGCCGAGCACGGCGCCGCCAGTGGCAATATCTTCGAGATCGTCGGCGGTGATGATGCGCGTGGACATGCGGGGCTCTCTCAGGCGGCTTGGGAGGCGAGGGGCGTGAAGGTCAGCTCGGGATAGCCGAAGGCCTTGGGGCCGACGATTTCGAGCGCTTGCGGCGTCTTCAGGAGGGCGTGAACGGGCAGGCCGATGACAGCGATGCGCTGGCCGTAGCGCAAAATCTCTGTGGTGATCGGCTCGCCGGTGTCGAGTTCGAGATTGATGATCAGGTCCGGAACCATGATCACCGGCACGCCGTCGACCCACAGAACGAGGTTCTCGTTCTGGATGGCGATGCGAGCCTCGGAGCTTGCCCAATCGCCGACACCGCTGATGACCGCGTGGCCGCGGGCGAAGCCGCCGACCAGCTCGCGGCGGACATCGGTGACCTTGCCGGTGAAAAAGAGCGTTGCGCCGGTGGCGGCGACAACGCGTTCGACCACATTCTGCCGCTGGCGGCGCGCTTCGAGCACGGTGTGGCCGATCGAAAGCGCCTGGCTGACGGTGCCGGGCACGGCGGTGCGGCGAACGAATTCCATCGACATCGGCGCGATGGCGAGACCGGCGGCGGCGCCCATATTGACCGAGACGCCGCGCGCGAACGTCTCCAGCCAGAACATGTCAATCACCTCCTTGAAGACGACGACATTGCCCTTCTCGTCGGCGATTGCCGCCGGCGCCGCTTTGGCGCCATAGATGAAGAAGGTCGTCATCTGCACTTCCGGGAAGGCGCGCCCCATGCCGTCGCCATCGATCACCGGCAGGCCGGCATAGGCCGCCGCGATCACGGGTTCGAGCGCATTGGAGCCGCCGATCTCGGCCGAGATGGTGGCTGAGATTCGGACGCCGGCGGTCGCCTCGACGGCCCGCATGGCGCGGTAGCACTCGCCGCCTTCCTCGATCTTCTCGACGCCGACGACGGGTGCGCCGATGCCGCCGACCTCGCCGATCCAGGCATCGTCCGGAAGCGCGTCGAGCGGCAGCACGCGGACTTCGGCGCCCTTGCGGATCAGCTCGCGGGCGCGGAGCATGCCGACATAGGGATTGCCGCCGCCGCCGGTGCCGAGCAGCGCTGCCCCGATCGAAAGCGGCAGCAGATCGTCCTCCTTGAGGAGGTAGCCCTTATCCGACATGAAGCTCTCCGATCGCCAACTCGCCCACCGCCTTGACGCGGACGCGGGTGGCATTGCCGGGGAGATAAGCGAGCGGCACGTCCTCGACATCGACGATCTCGATCGAGGAGCGGAGCGCGCCGGCCGCGACGGCGGCTTCGATCGCTTTTTCCTTGGCATCGGCCAGCGCCTGGTCGCGGCCGATCTCGGCCAGCGCATAGACGCGGTCGACTTCGCCCGAGACCTGCGCGATGGCAGCGCCGACGGCGTTGGCGACGGCGAAATGGTTGGGCTTGATCACCTCGAGACCGCCGATCGGGCCATTCACGAGGATCGATCCACCGCCGACCACGATCACCGGCAGCGGATCGGGCGAGAGGCGCGAGCGCTCGACGCAGTCTTCCAGCATGGCCTCGATCTTCGCCTCGACCCGCGCGATGAGTTCCGGCGTGACATGGACGACCTTGGACTTGTCACCGAAATCCGCCCGTCCGGCCGCGACCATGACATCGGAAGTCGTCAGCGTGCTGCCGCCGAAGATCAGCGCTTCCGTGGCGATGCGGTAGCCGACCGAGCGCGGCCCGACCTTGATGCCGTCGGCATCGTCAACGACCAGCGAGCCGCCGCCAAGGCCTATCGAGAAAACGTCCGGCATGCGGAAATTAGTCCTGACGCCGCCGACCTCGACCGCGACGGTCGCCTGGCGCGGAAAGCCCTTGTGCAGCGAGCCGACATCGGAGGTGGTGCCGCCGATATCGACGACGATCGCGTCGGCAACGCCGGAGAGGAAGGCCGCGCCGCGCATGGAATTGGTCGGGCCGGAGGCGAAGGTGAGGACCGGGAATTTCTCCGCAAACGACGCCTCCATCAGCGTGCCGTCATTCTGCGTCAGGAAGAATTTGCCCTTGATCCCGGTTTCCGCGATCGCCCTGCCGAAGGCATCGATGACATGGGCCGAGAGATCGCGCAGGCAGGCATTCATGATCGCCGCGTTCTCGCGCTCGAGCAGGCCGATGCGGCCGATCTCGCTCGAAAGCGTGATATGCGCGCCCGGCAGCGCCTCGGCGAAGATCGCGCCAGCCTCCTGCTCGAAGGCGCTCGAAACCGGCGAGAACACCGAGGTGATGGCGATCGTGTTGATACCCTTCGCCTTGATGTCGGCCGCGATCTCGAGCAGTTCGTTCCGGTCGAGCGGCGAGATCACGCGGCCGTCGAACTCGTTGCCGCCATGGGCGAGATAGCCGTGATTGCCGATCGTCTCGCGGAGGTCATCGGGCCAATCGACCATCGGCGGCAGCGAGGCGGTTGCCGGCAGGCCGAGCCGTATGGCGGCCGTCTTGGCGAGGTCGCGCCGCTGCACGACCGCATTGGTGAAATGGGTTGTGCCGATCATCACCACGTCGATCGCGTCCGGAGACAGCTTCGAGGCCTCGAGCACCGCCTTCAGCGCTGCCACGACGCCCGACATCACATCGGCCGTGGTTCCGGCCTTCACGCCGGCAATGACCGTGCTGCCGTCCATGACGACGGCATCCGTGTTGGTGCCGCCGACGTCGATCCCGATCCTGATCAAGTCGATTGTCCTTCCTTGGAAGTGTTGGAGGCCGCGGCGAGGCCCGCAAGGACCTCGGCGGCGGTGGCGACTTCGCCATTGATGAGCGGAAGTTTCGGCCGCATCGCCTCTTCCTCGGCCGAGACGACCGGCACCGAGGCGAGAAGCAGTTGCGTGTAGCCGTGCTGTGGATTGTCGAAAAGCGCCGCGGTCGGGCCGGTTTCGACCAGTTTGCCGAGATAGAGAACGCCGACGCGGTCGGCGAAATTCCGCATCAGGCTGAGATCATGCGAAATGAACAGGAAGGTGAGCCCGAGCCGCTGGCCGAGATCCATCAGGAGGGCGATGACGCGGGCCTGCACGGAGACGTCGAGCGCCGAGGTCGGCTCGTCGAGAACGAGAAGCTTCGGTTCGACGGCGAGCGCCCGTGCGATCGCGACGCGCTGCTTCTGGCCGCCGGAGAGTTCATGCGGAAAGCGGCTCGAAAAGTCGGATGGAAGCTGCACCATTTCGAGCAGTTCCGCGATCCGGGCGCGGCGACCGGTACGCGGATAGCCATGCGCATCGAGAGGGACGGCGATCGACTGCGCTACGGTGCGGCGCGGATTGAGCGACGAGCCGGGGTTCTGGAACACCATCTGCACCTTGCTGCCATAAAGGCGCGTGCCCGTCGTTCCGGTGATGTTCTGACCGTCGAGCAGGATATCGCCGGCCGTCGGCGCGGCGAGGCCCATGATCATCCGCGCGATGGTCGATTTGCCCGAGCCGCTTTCCCCGGCGAGCCCATAGACTTCGCCCGCCGCGATCGTGAGCGACACGTCGTCGACGGCCTTGACCTCACCGGTGACGCGGCCGAAGCCATTGCGGATCGGGAAGGATTTGCGCAGGGAAACGAGTTCCAGGAGCGGCTTCGCCGTCATGGCGTCCCCTCCGTCTCAGGGCGCATCGCGAGGCTGCGGAAATCGGTGCCCCCCGTCAGCCGCGGCACACTCGCGATGAGATTGCGCGTATAGGCTTCCTTCGGATCGGCGAAGAGGTCGGCCGTCGCGGCTTCCTCGACGATGCGGCCGCGATGCATCACATAGACATAGGACGAGGTCTCGCGCACGACGCCGAGATTGTGCGTGATCATCAGCAAAGCGAGGTTGCGCTCGACGACGAGGTCCTTCAGCAGCTTCAGGATCTGCGCCTGTGTGGTGACATCGAGCGCCGTGCCCGGCTCGTCGGCGATCAGGAGGCGTGGCTCGCTGAGGAGCGCCATCGCGATCAGGACGCGCTGGCGCATGCCGCCCGAGAGCATGATCGGATAGGCGCGACTGATGCGCTCCGGGTCGGCCATGCGGACCTGGCCCAGCACCTCATGGACGCGCGCCATGCGTTCCCGGCGGCCGCGCGAACGGCCAAGCCGGCGGTCGGCATATTTCAGGATCGTCCCCATCTGGTCGCCGATGGTGAAGACCGGGTTCAGCGAGCTCATCGGGTCCTGGAAGATCATCGCCATGGCTGTGCCGCGCAGCCGATCGCGTTCGGCCACGGTCGCCTGCAGCAGGTCCTTGCCATCGAACAGGATCTCGCCGCCGGTGATGCGCGCAGGCGGCTGGCGCAGGATGCCCATGATCGCCTTCATGGTGACGGTCTTGCCGCTGCCGCTCTCGCCGACCAGCGCGATCTGCGAGGCGGGCGGCACGTCGAGCGACACGCCGCGAAGCACGCTGCTGGTCTGGCCATAGGTCGAGAAATCGACGGCGAGATCGCGAACGGAAAGGAGGGGCGCGCTCATCGCACCTCCTGCACGTCGTAGAGATCGCGAAGGCCGTCGCCGAGCAGGTTGAAGCCGAGGGCGACGAAGAGGATGGCGCAGCCGGGCAGGACCGATTCCCACCATTTGTCCGGCAGGAACGCCGCACCGGACGCGACCATGGTGCCGAGGTCGGGCGTCGGCGGCTTGATGCCAAGGCCGAGAAAGGAGAGCGACGCGCCGATCAGGATGACGAAGCCGGCATCGAGCGATGTCTTGACGATGATCGGCGACATGCAGTTCGGCAGGATCTCGCGGAAGAGGATGTGGAACTTGCTGGCGCCGAGCGTTTCGGCCGCCTCGACGAATTCCTGTGTCCGGAGCTGCCGCGTGATCGAATAGACGAGCCGCGTGTGCCAGGTCCACCACAGGACCGCCACCGCGAACATAGAATTGATGAGGCTCGGATCGAGCACCGCGGCGACGGCGAGCGCCATCACGAGCGGCGGGATCGCCAGCGCGATGTCGGTGATGCGCATGATGACGACCTCGACCCAGCCGCCGAAATAGCCGGCGAGGAGGCCAAGCACCGAACCGAAGGGTACGGCCGTGCCGAGCACTGCGAGCACGAGCAGCAGCGAGACGCGGTAGCCGAACATCACGCGGGTGAGGATATCGCGGCCGACATCGTCGGTGCCGAACCAGTGCGCGAAGGAGGGCGGCAGGTGGCGGGCGCGG
The DNA here is from genome assembly GCA_965229085.1 of Kaistia sp. Taxonomy (GTDB): domain Bacteria; phylum Pseudomonadota; class Alphaproteobacteria; order Rhizobiales; family Kaistiaceae; genus Kaistia. The sequence continues at coordinate 263,163 of OZ245859.1, forward strand.
AAATTCACCACGGCGCCGGCATCCTTGGGATAAGGCGCGATCTCAGGCGCCAGCACCGCGATCAGGATGCAGAGGATCACGATCACCGCGCCGACCACCGCTGTCGGATTGCGCGTGAAGCGGTACCAGTTCTGCTCTGCGTTGGTGAGGCGCCGCGGCGATGCGCGTTCGGCGTCCATGGGTTCGCGCGTCCCGGCCATCAGCGCGCGCCCCTGATGCGGATGCGCGGATCGACGAAGCCGACCAGCACGTCGATGACGAGATTGACCACGACGAAGAAGACGCCGGAGACCATCACGACGCCCATCACGGCGTTGAGGTCCTTCTGCATGATCGTCCGGATGCCGTAGGCGGCCATGCCCGGCCAGGAAAAGATCAGCTCGACGACGAAAGCGTTGCCGATCATCGAGGCGAATTCCAGACCCATGATGGTAAGCGGCGGCACGAAAGACGGCCGCAGCATGTATTTGACGACGCGCAGCCAGTCGGGAATGCCGAAGGCGCGGCTCGCCTCGATGTAATCCTGGTTCGCGACCTCGAGCATCGAGGTCCGCGTGATGCGCGCCATCTGTCCCATGGTCGCGGCGGCAAGCGCGATGGTCGGCAAGAGGAGATGGCGCAGCGCGTCGAGCAGGATGCCCGGCTGGCCCTTCAAAACCGCGTCGACGATCATCATGCCAGTGATGTCGGGCAGGAAGTCGACGCCATGCGTCAGCCGGCCGGTCGTCGGCAGGGCGTGCAGCACATAGCCGGCGAGAATCTGCAGCAGCAGCGCGAGGAAGAAGGTTGGCGTCACCGCGGAGAGGATCGCGACGATGCGGACGAGATTGTCCGGCCAGCGGTCCTTCCAGCGCGCTGCAACGACGCCGAGCGGCACGCCGAAGACCATGGCGGTGATGATCGTTGCGATGACGAGCTCGAAGGTGGCGGCGAAGGAATCACGGATATCGTCAGCGACGGGCCGCTCGCTGAGCAGCGAAAGTCCGAGATCGCCATGCGCGAGCCCGACGATGAAGAGGCCGTATTGCTCGACGAGCGGCTGGTCGAGGCCGAGCTTGTGCTGCAGATCGGCAACCTGCTCGGGCGTCGCCCGGGGGCCGAGCGCCATCCGGGCCGGATCACCCGGTATGACCCGCGCGATCAGGAAGATCACGATTGAGAGGCCGATCAGGACCAGGATCGACCACAGCACGCGCCTGACCAGGAACAGCAGGAATTCCAAACGACCGGTCCTTCGGATTGACGGAATGAGGGCAGGGCGCGGCAGCGAAGCATTCGCCGCCGCGCGCGCGGCTTATTTGCAGGTCCAGCTATAGAGCTTGAAGTCGTACGAGAACGACTGCATCGGGATGTACTGGAAGCCCGTCAGGCACTTGTCCATCGCGTGCTGGATGACCTGCGTCTCAAGAAACGCATCCGGCTGCAGATCGACGATCTTGTGCTGCAGCTCCTTGTAGATCGCGGACTGGGCCGCGACGTCGCCCGTCCCGCGCGCCTTCTCGATCAAAGCATCGACTTCGGGGTTCTGCAGCCATTCCAGCGAGGCCCAGGTTCCGGCGGCCTTGCTGTGATACTGCGTGAAGAACATCGAATCCGGGCTCGGATAAGTCGCCTCGAAGAAGATCTCCGACATGTTCGGCGAGGTGTCGAGCTTGGTCGCGAGATCGGTCACGCGGTTCCAGGGATCGGGCTGCGCCGACACCTTGAAGCCGAGCGGCTCGAGCGTCGATTGCATCAGGAGGGCGATATCCTCCTCGAACTTGGTGCCGGCCACATATTGCAGCGTGATCGGGATGTCCGTCTTGCCGGCATAGGCGCTCTTGGCCATCTCGGCCTTGGCGCAGTCGAGGTCGAACTTGGGCGCCGGCAGGTCGGTCGCCACCTGTTCGGCGAAGATCGCCGGCAGTGGGCCATTGAGCGGGCCGCCCGGATTAATCTGGCTCTGGATGGTTTCGTAATCGACGGCGCAGGCGATGGCACGGCGCACATGGATGTCGTCGGTCGGCGCCTTCTTGGTGTTGAGCTTCAGGTAGAAGGCGCTGGCCGTGCTCGCACTGACGACGGTCAGGCGGTCCATCTGCTTCAGCGAGTCGTAGGTTTCGGGCGACTGGAACTGGCTCGACATCGTGAGCTCGCCGGACGCCGCCATCGACTTCACGGTCGACTCGTCATTGGTGATCACCCAATGCACCGTGTCGATCGGCGTCTGGCCCCAGCCCGCATAGTATTTCGGATCGCGGACGATCGTCATCTGGCTGCCGCGGTCCCAGCTCTTCAGCAGATAGCCGCCCGCGCCGGCGACATTGGTCGAGAGGTAGCTCTGCCCGTCATCGGCGCCCTTGTTGGCCTCGACGACCTTGGAGTTGAGGATGAACACCGAGGGCACCGTGGTCAGGAACGGCGCAAAGGTCTTGGCCAAAGTGAACTTGACGGTGTGGTCATCGACCGCCGTCACGGAACCCGGCTTCAGCACGTCGGCGAAGAGATTGGCCGGGCCCTGTTTGATGCGGAGCAGGCGATCAAAGGTGTAGACGACATCCGCGGCGGTGACCGGCGTATCGTCCGAGAAATGAGCATCGGGGCGGAGGTGGTAGACGACCTCCTTGGCATCAGGCGAGACATCCCAGCTCGTCGCGAGCTTGGGCGTCAGCTGCCCCTTGCCGTCGACGCCGACCAGAGCGTCATAGAGGTTCACCGCGGCCATATAGTCCGTGTAGTCGGAGATCTTGGCCGGATCGATGGTCGAGAAAATCTGGACCGTATTCATCGTCACGAGCGTATCCGCCGCAGCCGGCGACAGCTCGGCGAAGCCGAAGGCGAGCACCGCGAGCGCGATGGTCGCCGAGAATCCCTGCTTCTTCATTTGCTTCTCCTTTTTGACGACGTCGCCGCGCAGTCCGGTGCTTGCCGACGCGAAGACGGATGGCCGCATCGCTGACGCCTCGCTCGCCATGCGCCGGCTCGCTACTGCCAAGCTTCGCGCGATGGGTCCCCCTGCCTCAATGGGTCCAGTCGTCTAGGTATTGCGCAAATTAGTCGAGGTTTCGGTTGAGCGTCAGGAAATCAGCCCGAGGGCCCGCGCCGCGTGGATCGCTTCGCGCCGCCGCTTGCAGCCGAGCTTCCGATAGATGTTGCCGAGATGGTATTTGACGGTCGCCTCGGTGACGCCGAGCGCATGGGCGATCAGCTTGCTGGAACTGCCCTCGGAAATCATCATCAGCACCTTGGTCTCGCGGCGCGACAGGCCGGTCTTGGTGCCGAGGGGACTGCCGACGATGCCATGGTCGGCGAGGCGGCGCAGCATCTGCCGGATATGCGGGACGGTGTGCAGGAAGTCCTGAATCTGGCGGTTGCCGATGAGTTCGTTCAGGAAGAACCGCTCTTCCGCCAGCGGGCCATGCACCCCGCGCCGCGCCGCCCATTCCAAAGTCCGCAGGAGCTCCGTGCGGCTGCGCGAAAAATCGCGGCGACGGCGATGGAGATAGGCCTGCCAGATTTCGACCGAGATGCGCTGACGGCCGGTCAATTGCAGATTGGCAAGGAGATGATCAAGCTGCTCATCAAGGTGAGGGCGGTTTGGCGTCTCGAAGACCAGCTGCCGCAGCCATGCAAATGCGAGGGCGATCTCGTCGCGTTCGCCGAGCCGGGCCAGCTCCGGCCCTGCCGCCTCGACCCATTCCCGGCTGATGCGTGAGCCGGCGGACTGCAACTTGTCGGCAGCCTCCTGCCAGCGATTGCCGTTCTGCAGGACCGTCGCTTCGCGGATGTCGATCATCGACTGGAACTGCCGGTTCTGCGCCTGGTAGACGCGCCAGCGGTCGAGAAAGCTGCGGGCGACGATGGTCGAGAAATGCTCGCTGAGGGCCTGGCTGCCATAATGCAGCGCGAGGTCGATGACCGTCGGCCAGATCTCGTTGCGCGAGAAGTCGTCGAGTTCGTCGGCGAGGAATCGCGCCAGCGGTTCGGCGTGACCGCCCTCATAGTCGATGCAGGCTGTGAGCAGCGCCAAGAGGCGGGCATCGTTCGGCGTGTCGAACCCGCAGGCTGCAAGATTGGCTGCCGCGCTGGCGGCGAAGCGATGCGCCTCGTTCGCGTCCGCCTGCATGAGACGCATGATCGCGCGGTGAAGGTTGACGTAGAATTCGAGGATCGGGACCTTCGCGGCGGCATAGTGCTGCAGCGCCCGAACCGCGACATCCTCGGCTTCGGCGGACCGGCGGCGGCGGATATAGAGCTCAAGCAGCGAATTGTAGAATGAGCCGCGTTCGAGATGGGCGTCGCCCGGCAGCTCGCTGATCAACCCGAAAATCTGCTGGAGGAGGTCGTCCGTGACGAACACGTCCTCATAGATCAGCATCAGCAGCCGGAAGAAGCGGAACGCAACCGAATAGCCGCTCGACGGACTGAACACCTCAAAGGGTTGGTTGGCGCTGCTGCCGACATGGTCGCTGATCAGCTGGCGTGCCCGGGCCACATCGCCGCGCTTCAGCGCCTGCAGCGCATGGCAGAGCACGAGCGTCTCGTGGCGATGCGTGAAATCGAGCGGGAAGCCGGCAAGCACGGTCTCGAATGCCGTCTGGCCATGGCGATAGATGTAGAAATGACCCTTCGCCGCCTTCAGCACATCGAGCGCGGCGGCATGATCGCCGGCCCGCTGCAGCACGAGGATAGCCTCGGTCGTGCGGTCATGATCGAGCAGCGCCTGAGCCAGTCGTGCAGCCTCGGCAGGGTCCGCCGCGCGCCGCGTGAACGCATCATGATAGGCTTTGCCGAGCATCGGCCTGAGGCCGGGGATGGCGATATCGGCAACACCGGTCTGTCCGAGCGCCACGATCGGGCCAAGCCCCGACAAGTTGCGGCCAGTGGGGGCGCGACCAGCCAGCACCTCGCCCAGGGCCACAAATCTCTCGGCTGAGAGGGGCCTCAGAAACTCGTTTTCAAGCATCTCGGCCAACTGCCCGGCAGGCACGGCGCCCTCCGGGTGGAAGCGCAGCAGCAACGGCCAGCCGCCGCTTCGTTCGAGCGTCTGCTCGGCCTTCGAAGCCGGCATGACCGCTACGAGCTCTTCGCGGCTGAACAAGAGGTCCTCGGCGCTGATGATCTCCGCCCGGCCATAGAGCACCGCGCGCGCCAGTCCGATGATTTCGGTTTCGGGGCGTTTCGCGACGAGCAGCCGGGCTGGCCCTTCTTCAAAGACTGAAGGCAAATCGACGCGAGCCGCGGTCGGCCCGAGGTCCCAGAGCGTCCAACCGCCCTCGGCGGCTGCGTGCGAGGGGAAAGCGCGCTGGATTTTAAGACCAAGCTTTGCCGCGATGTCCTGCAGCAGCACCGACTTGCCCATCCCCGCGCCCGCTTCCAGCACGATGATCGGCGCGCCATGGGCGAGAATTCGCGCGATGAGGGCCGGCCGAGCGACGCGAAACGCCTTCCCCTGCGCGCGCTGGGAATCCGCCAATTCCACGTGATGATCTGACGCGTTCTGCATTTCGGTACTGTGCGCTCACCATCGCGACACGCACAATCCATGTCCGGATGGCCGGACCGAAAGACCGCGATGCCCGTCTTCTCGACGCCGTGTCCGAAACTATCCCGCGTGCAACGCTGCTCCGACATGCAGCGCCAGCAGAGCGCCGATCAGGGCCGGCGGCATGACGACGGCGCCGATCTTGAGAAACCGCCAGGCGCCGACCCTCACTCCTTCGCGGCGAAGCGCCACCAGCCACAGGATGGTCGCCAGAGATCCAGTGACGGAGAGGTTCGGGCCGAGATCGACGCCGACCAGAACGGCATTGGTGATCGGCGCCGGCAAGTGCCCTGCCGCAACAGTCGAGCCGGCGATGAGTCCGGCGGGAAGATTGTTGAGAAGGTTGCAGGCCAGCGCGACGATGATGCCCGCTCCGGCCGCCGTCCAGCCCACCGATTGCGCGGCAAAGCGCTGGGTGATTGCGGCCAGTGCATCGATGACGCCGGTCGTCTGCAACGCCTCGACAAGCACGAACAGGCCGGCGACAAGCGGCAGCACGGCCCACGAGATGTCGCGGATGACGGGCCAGGGCGACTGCCTGCTTCCCAGGAGGATGAAGGCGGCCGTCAGGAGACCGGCGACGAAGGTCGGCATGCCGAGATCCCAGCCCAGCGCTGACGCGATGATCAGTACGAGGGCGGTAAAGCCGATGCCGATGGCCGCCAGCATCCCGCCGCGCGACAGCCTGACGGCGGCGAACTCGGTCTTGATCGAGACCGGCAACTGGGTGCGAAGGACGAGCCGCAACGCGACGAATGTCAGCGCGATCGCGACGATCGATGCCGGCCCGAAGGTGGCGAGCCAGACGGATAGCGGCGGCATCTGGCTGCCATAGATCACCAGATTGGCTGGGTTCGAGATCGGCAGCACGAAGCTCGCCGCATTGGCGATGAAGGCGCAGATCAGAAGATAGGGCAGCGGCTCGGCATCGGCGGCGCGGGCGGCGGCATAGACCGCCGGCGTCAGCACAACCGCCGTCGCATCATTTGACAGGAAGACGGTCACGACGATGCCGACGACATAGACCAGCCAGAAGAGCCGCGCGCCGGAACCCCGCGCATGGCGGACGGCGATCGCAGCCAGCCAGTCGAACAGGCCTTCCTTCCGCGCGAGCTCCGCCAGCGTCATCATGCCGATGAGGAACAGATAGACGTCGGTTCCCTTCCGTATGCCTATAAGGGCGTCGGTTGCCGGAAGCAGGCCGAGAACGACAAGGAGGACGGCGCCGCTGACCGCCCAGATCGCCTCGGGCAGGTTCCAGGGTCGCAGGATGACGCCGGCCGTGGCGGTGGCGGCGATGATCCAGACGAGCAGATGTGAAGCCATCAATGACTCTTTCAGCCGGCGGCCGATTCCAATCCGCGCCGTCCATATGCGGAATCGGAAGCGAAGTCACACCCCTCGGGCTGCAATTGCGGATCGCCGCGACGCGCCCTGGCGTCGCGGCGATCCTTGTCAAACGCCAGGCTCAGGGCTGCGGCGGAGCGGGCTGGTCAGCGGCAGGCGGCGGAGCCGGCTGATCGGCTGCGGGCGGCGGAACGGGCGCGGGCGCATCAGGCCCCGCAGGTCCGGGGCCCTGATCCGCATGCGGCCCGGCGTCGCCATCCGGGCCGGCTTCGGCCAGCGGACGCGGGCCGTCCTTGGGGCCTGGACGGGCACCCGGGCCATGCGGCTCGCGCGGGCCGGGACCATGCGGCGGTCCGGCTGGGCCAAGCGTCTCGATCTTGCCGTCGCCATGCACGACGAAGCTTGCATGCAGGAAGCCGTTCTCGAAGCGTCCCTGAACCGTCACGGGCTCGCTCATCGCCACCAGCTTGCCGCCTTCGCCGGCAGGGCCCGTCTCGACCAGAGCGCGGCCGCTGCCATCGGAGATGATGAACTTGTTGCCGAAGATCTCGGCGACCTGTCCCTTGACGGACACGATGCCGGTGTCCGACAGCGAGGAGATGGCGATCGGCGTGACCGGTGCCATCTCGGCGGCGGGGCGCGCCGCCTTGATCGCCGTGGCTCCTGCTGCCGCTCCGGCGCCGACCAGCATGACGGCGGCAAGGGCGGTCAGGACATGCCGCTTCTTCGGACGGTATCCCCTGACAGGGGCGCCTTCGGGGCGCGGGGCAACCGGTTCGGATTGGGTGGTCGGGGTCTCGGACATCGTCAGATGCTCCTTCAGTTGCAGAGGCCCCCTTTCTAGCGAGCCGCCTCCAACCCCAACTGAACCGCCCCGTTCAGTTTCAGTTAAGGTGGCGGGACTAACCCCTGGCCAAAGACTGGGAGCTGTGATGCGGGTATTGCTCGTCGAGGATGACCAAGGGCTCTCAGAGCGGATCGCGGCTGCGCTGCGGGCCGAGAGCTTCGTCGTCGATGTCGCGTCGAACGGCGAAGACGGCGGCCACCTTGGAGCAACGGAGTTCTACGACGTCGCCATCCTCGATCTCGGCCTGCCCAAGATCGACGGCATCTCGGTACTCAAGGCCTGGAGGGCGGAGGGGCGAAGCCTGCCGGTCCTGATCCTGACCGCGCGGGACGGTTGGTCGGAGAAGGTTCAGGGCTTCAAGGCTGGGGCCGACGACTATCTGACCAAGCCGTTCAAGGTCGAGGAGGTCATCATGCGGCTTCGCGCCCTGGTGCGGCGATCGAACGGCCATGCCAGCAACCAGCTCGTCTGCGGGCCGCTCACCTTCGACGCGCAGATCGGCACCTTCGAGCGCGATGGATTGCCGCTGAAGCTGACGGGGCTGGAATGGCGGGTGCTGTCCTGCCTGATGCTGCGCAAGGAAGTCGTGGTCGAGCGCGGCGAGCTGCTGGAGCGCGTCTATGAGGGAGACGCGGATGTCGAGTCGAACTCGCTCGAGGTGATCATCGGCCGCCTCAGGCGGAAGATCGGCCATGACAGCATCGAGACCGTGCGCGGGCGGGGCTACCGCCTGACGGCCCCGGCGCCATGAGACTGGTTCCCAGCTCCCTCGGCGGTCGTCTGCTGGCTGGCGGGGCTGTTTTCACGCTTGTCGCGCTTGCCCTCGCCACGGGGCTGATCGGCGCAATCCTCTACCGCTTCATCATCGGCCAGATCGACCAGCGCCTCGATTTGGAGACTGCGACGATCGCCGGCGCTCTGACCACCGACGGGCCTGGCCCGGCGACCCTCGCCGGCTTCGTCGAAGTGCCGCCGTTCGACCGGATCGGATCCGGCTGGTACTGGCAGGTTCAAGGCGACGCCGTGGATATCCGATCGGCCTCGCTCGGCGACGGCACGCTCGATCACCCGCCACCTCCGATCGTCCGCCGCGGGCCACAACCGCCGCCGCCGCCGGATATCGTCACGGATCGCGGCGAAGCACTGCATGCCCGCAGCCGGGCGGTCCTGGTCGGCAAGGCGGCTCTGACGATCACGGCCACCGCGCCACGCTCCGCCATCACTGCCCCGCTGCGCGACGCGCTGGTCCCGCTCGCCGGGTCCATCCTTGCGATCGCAATCGCGCTGCTCGGGGCGAGCCTGGTCCAGGTCCGGATCGGGCTGCGTCCGCTGGCGCGGCTCTCGAATGATCTGCGCGCCGTGCGGACGGGACGCGCGGATCGCGTGCCCTCCGGGCAACCGGCGGAACTGGCGCCCGTTGTTGCGGAACTCAATGGGCTGCTCGATCAGAACGCCGCCAGCCTTGCCAGCGCCCGCCTGCATGTCGCCAATCTTGCCCACGGCTTGAAGACACCGCTTGCCAGTCTGGCCGTCGAACTCTCCGAGCCTGCCCGCGACCCGGCTGGCTCGCTGCGGCCGCTTGTGGAGCAGATGGAGCGGAGCATCCGGCACCATCTCGGCCGGGCGCGCGCCGCGGCGGCCGGCGGCCCGGCTCGCGCGTCGGTTCTCATCGCGCCGCGTGTCGCCGATCTCGTCGCGGCCCTCGGCAAAATCCACGCCGACAGGGGCATTGCGGTGGCGATCTCCGTCGATCCCGACATCGCGGTCGCCTGCGAGGGGCAGGATGTCGACGAGATGCTCGGCAACCTGCTCGACAACGCGTTTCAGTGGGCGAATACAAGCGTTCGTATCGCCGCCGAAGCCCTTGATCGCAGTATCGTGCTCTCGATCGTCGACGATGGCCCGGGCCTGCCCGAAGACCTCATGCGCGACGTTCTCCTCCCAGGCCGCAGGGTGGATGAGACCACGCCGGGTCATGGCTTCGGCCTCTCGATCACGCGGGAACTGGCCGAGCTCTATGGCGGGACGTTGCAGCTACGCCCGCATGATCCGCACGGATTGCTGGCCGAGTTGAGGCTGCCGGCGGTCATCGATCCGTCGGGGCGCTGAAACCACGCTCGGCGCGCCAAGTTGCAAGCATCGCGGCATTGCGCCCGCAGATGGGGTCGCCCGCTTAGTGAGTGTCTGCCATGGACCGCCGCAGCGGCTCGCTCCTGGGCTTCACGGCGATCTTCAGATAGTGGACGCCGTTGTCCTCGGCTTCCGGAAAACGTCCCGCACGGATGTTGACCTGGATCGAGGGGAGCAGCAGCCGCGGCACCGATAGCGTTTGATCGCGCGCGGTTCTCATCGCGACAAACTGCCCCTCGTCGACGCCGTCCTTCAGGTGGACGTTCTCCTCACGCTCGGCGCGCACGGTGGTTTCCCAGGCATAGGCGTCGCGTCCCGGCGCCCGATAGTCGTGGCACATAAAAAGCCGCGTTTCGGGCGGCATGGCCAGCAGGCGCTGGATCGAGCGATAGAGCTGCCCGGCGTCGCCGCCTGGAAAATCGGCGCGGGCCGTGCCGTAGTCGGGCATGAACAGCGTGTCGCCGACGAAGACTGCGTCGCCGATCCTGTAGCTGACATCGGCCGGTGTATGGCCCGGCGTATAAAGGATCTCGACCTCGATCTCACCGATCCGCAGCGTCTCGCCATCCCTGAAGAGGTGATCGAAGTCGCGCCCGTCCGTGTGGAGATCGAGTGCATTGAAGACGGGACGAAAGATCCGCTGCACGTCCTTGATGTGTTCGCCGATGCCGATCCTGGCGCCAGTTTCCGCCTTGATATAGGGCGCGCCCGACAGGTGGTCGGCATGGGCATGGGTTTCCAGCACCCAGTCGATCGTGATCCCGGCTTTTCGTGCCGCTTCGAGGATGGTCTCGACCGACCGGATATCGACCTCGCCGGAGGCCGGGTCGAAGTCGAGGACAGGGTCGATCACAACGCCGCGCCGTGTCGAGGGATCGCTGACGAGATAGCTGACCGTGAACGTCGCCTCGTCGAAGAACGCCCGGATATCCGGGGTCGCAGCTTTTGACATGCCGGCCTCCTTGCAGATTGGTTCCGCCCGTATATATTAGCGATATCTAATTTAGCAAGATTTCATGTAAGAGGCCGATCCATGGACGCGGACCTTCTCGACGGGCTCCAGCAGAAGGCGGGGGAGGCGGCGCAGTTTCTGAAGCTGATCGCCAATGAGCATCGGCTGCTGATCCTGTGCCATCTCGCCGGGCGCGGAGAAATGACGGTCAACGCGCTCGCCGATCAGGTCGGGCTCAGTCAATCCGCCCTCTCGCAGCATCTTGCTCGTCTGCGTGAAGACGAACTGGTGGCGTTCCGCCGCGAAGCCCAGACGCTGCATTACCGGATTTCAGACAGGCGGGCGGTCGAGATCCTGGGGACGCTGAAGAAGATCTTCTGCCCGTAGTCATCAACCGCGCTTCCGACAACCAAGGAGAATGACCATGTCCCGTTCGCTCAAGAGCATCGATGCGCTCACTGCCGATCGCCTGCAGAAGCAAGGCGCGCTGCTGGTTGATGTGCGCGAGCCCGGCGAAGTTGCGCAGGCGCGCATCGCGGGCTCGCAGAATATCCCGCTGAGCCGCCTCGATACCTCGGAACTGCCGCTCGGACCGGGCCAGCCGGTCGTCTTCTTCTGCGCCGGCGGCAACCGCACCAATGTCCACGCCGCCAGGCTCGCCGCCAAGGCCGGGGATGCCGACGCCTATGTCATGCAGGGCGGCTTTGCCGGCTGGCGATCCGCCGGCCTGCCCATTGAAGCCGGCAAGGCCGACGCCTCGGGCGATGCCCGGCCCGGCCAGAGCCTTTTCTCGCGACTGCTGGGACTGTGATGGATGCGAACCTGATCCAGGACGCGCTCGCGATCGCTTCGGGAGGTCTGGTCGGGTTCTCGCTCGGCCTGGTCGGCGGCGGGGGCTCGATCCTCGCCGTCCCGCTCCTGTTCTATGTCGTCCGTGTCGGCTCGCCGCATGAGGCGATCGGCACCGGTGCGGTCGCTGTTGCCGCCAGCGCCGCTTTCGGTCTCGTCGGCCATGCGCGTGCGCGGACCGTGAAATGGCCCTGCGCGGTCGCCTTCGCCGTGGCCGGCATCGTCGGCACGATCATCGGCGCCGCCGCCGGCAAGGCGGTGGATGGCCAGAAGCTGCTCGCTTTGTTCGGGCTCTTGATGCTGGTCGTCGGCGGGCTGATGACGCGGCCGAGACGTGGCGGCAGCAATCCCGATGCGCGGCTCTCGCTCGAGACGGCACCGCGGCTTCTGCCGCTGCTGGCCGGCACGGGCCTTGCCGTCGGCCTCGCCTCGGGCTTCTTCGGGATCGGCGGCGGCTTCCTGATCGTGCCGGGGCTGATCGGCGCGACAGCCATGCCGATCGTCAACGCGATCGGCTCCTCGCTGGTGTCGGTCTCCGTCTTTGGCATGACGACCGCCGCGAGCTACGCCGCTTCCGGCCTGGTGAACTGGTGGATCGCCGGCCTCTTCATCATCGGCGGCCTCGGTGGCAGCCTTGGCGGAACCTATCTGGCCGGACGTCTGGCCGGGCGTGGTCGCATCCTGACCCTCGTCTTCGCGGCGATCGTCATCGCCGCCGGCCTTTATGTCAGCTTCAAGGGCATCAGTGCCTTCATGGCGCCAGCCGGCTCGGGCTGACGTTGGACGCAAACGGTGGAAGCGCCCCTTCCGCGAGTGACCTCAACGATGCAAACGGATTGTGGCGCGGAGGCCGGGCCTGTCCCGCCGGTTTTCCAGCAGGAGTGATCCGCCGAGCTTTCGGATGGCCGCCTCGGTGATGGCGAGCCCAAGGCCGGTGCCGATCGTATTCTGGTGGCGGCCGCGGAAGAAGCGCTGCGTGACCCTGTCGAGGTCTTCAGCTGGAATTCCCGGGCCCTCGTCCTCGACGGAGATCGCGTTCGCCTCTGGCCCCGAACGCCATGTGACGGTGCCGCCTTCCTGCACGTGCTGGACGGCGTTCTCATGCAGGTTGCGCAGCGCGAGAGTCAGAAGCTCGCGATTGGACCTGAGTGTGAGGCTGCCCAGCTCTGTCTCGACCACGATATGGACATATGCTCCCGGCTGGCCGCCGAGCTCGACAACTTCGTCCAGGACGTCACCGATACATACATTTTCGACCTCGCCGATAGCCGCGCTCGCGTCGAGCTTTGCTAGCGTCAGGAGTTGCCGAACGAGGCGCGTGGTGCGATCGACGGAGCGAAGGATCTGATTGAGCGCGCCCCGCCTGATGTCCGGATCCTGTGCGGCGATGGCGATCTGGGCCTGCGTCTTGAGGCCCGCAAGCGGCGTCCTGAGTTCATGGGCCGCGAAGGCGGTTACATCCCGTTCGTGCCGCCTTGCCGTCTCAACCTTCACGAACAGATCGTTCAGCGCCTCGGCGATCGGCTTGACCTCCGAAGGCGCGCGGCCAGGATCAATGGGGCTCATGTCGTTGCCGTCGCGCGCCCGGATTTCCCCGGCCATCGCATTCAGCGGCCTGAGGCCATGCCCGAGGCTCGCCCAGATCAGCAATCCCAGCAAAGGCGCGATCAGCACCGCCGGTCCGAGCAGGCCCTTGATCAGGTCGGCAACGAGGCGATCACGCAGGCCCAGCCGATCGCCGACCATGACGCGGACGCCGGCGGCCGCGTTTTCGATCGTATAGACGCGCCACGGCTCTCCATCGACTGTTCGCTCCGAGAAGCCCGAGGGATTGGTGGAAAGGCTCTCGTCGGGAGCGCCGCTGGATCGCGCGACCAGATGGCCGTCAAACGACCAGATCTGACAGGAGAGCTGGCGTTCATAGCTTCCGGGCTCCGGCGCTGTGCCGGGCGCGGCGGTGATGGCGGCGGAGGCTGCCATGCCGCGGTCGGTGACGAGCGAACTCACCATGCGCGCGGCCTCCTGAAGTCTCGTGTCGAGCACGTGTTCGAGTTCGCTTCGGGTTCCAACAAGGATCCACGCGATGGCGGACAGCCAGATCAGCCCCGTCGCTGCCAGCAGGATGACGAACAGCCGCCGGCGCAGCGACGTCATGTTGCTTCCCTCATCCGGTAGCCGAGGCCCCGTACGGTCTCGATCGTCTCGCGGCCAATCTTGGAGCGCAGGTAGTGGATATGGACCTCGACCGTGTTGCTCTCGACTTCCTCCTGCCAACCGTAAAGCCTTTCCTCGATTTCGCTCTTCGAGCGGATCGTGCCCGGCCGTTCCATCAGGGCGGACAGAACCGCGAACTCGCGCCGGGAGAGAACGACCGGTTCGCCGTCACGCGTCACAGACAGACGGGACGGATCGAGGACCAGGCCACCTGCCACCAGACAGGGCGCCGCGCGGCCGCCGCCGCGCCGCGCGATCGCGCGGATGCGGGCGGCCAGTTCGTCGAGATCAAACGGTTTGCCGAGATAGTCGTCTGCCCCCATGTCGAGCCCGCGAATGCGATCGGGCGTTTCGTCCAGCGCCGTCAGCAGCAGCACGGGCGTGCGGTCGCCCGCAGCGCGGATATCTCGCAACAGATCGAGGCCGGATCCGTCAGGCAGCATCAGGTCGAGCACGACGGCATCGAAGAGCGTCGTCGCCAGGGCCGCCCGCGCATCGGCGCAGTTTCCGAGGCGATCCACCGTTGCGCCGGCCAAGGCGAGCCCGACTTCAAGGCCGTCGGCCAGGATCGGATCGTCTTCGACGACGAGAATGCGCATGTGGCGTTTCCCAGATTTGGGCCGGCCTTCTCATGGCACGCAGCGACCGCCCTGTCGCAGCAAACGGCGCTGCGGAGCTTAAGGCCTGCTTAAGGTGGATTTTGGACGACGCCGGACCCAGAAATGAAAGCCCGGCATGCCAAAGACCCTACAGCCGATCCTCGCCGCCGTTCTCCTGCTGTTGGCCCTCGCTTGGCCGGGGGCCGTCTCGGCGCAGTCGCCGCGACCGGCAGACGAGGTGTTTCAGTTGGCTTTGACACGGTCTTCGGGCGGCGATCTCAAGCTGCACTGGAGGATCGCTCCCGGCACCTATCTCTACCGCGACAAGCTCGGCGCCGCGGGGGATACAGGTGCGGCGCTGCCCATGACGACCATCCCGGGGATCGTCGAGGACGATCCGAATTTCGGCCGTACCGAGATCTATCGCGGCGAGGCGGAGGCGGGCATCGCGGCGCAGCTTCTACGCGGAGACGCCATGCTGCGTGTCTCCTATCAGGGCTGCGCGGCGCAGGGCATCTGCTACCCGCCCATCACGAAAATGGTCGACCTTGCCGCGCTGACCGTCGCCCCCGCAGTTCGCGACGATGTGTCCATGGCGTGGCCGGACGATCCGCCCCATCCGGCTGCATCGCCTGAGGGCACTGATCCTGCCGGCGCCTCACAGACTGCACCCGCGCTGTTGACCGGGAATGTCGCGGTCATGACAATGAGCTTCCTCGGCTTCGGCCTGTTGCTGGCGTTCACGCCCTGCATCTTCCCGATGATTCCGATCCTGTCGGGCATCCTGACACGTTCGGGTGAAAATCTGACGCCACGGCGCGGGTTCATGCTGTCCAGCACCTATGCGGTGGCGATGGCGCTCGCCCATGCGATGCTCGGGCTTGCCGCGGCCTGGTCGGGACAGAATCTGCAGATCGTGCTGCAGATGCCCGTGACGCTGGCGCTGATGAGCCTCGTCTTCGTCCTCCTCGCTTTATCGATGTTCGGGTTCATCGCGCTGCAGCTTCCGGCGGCCTGGTCGACGCGTCTTTCGAGCATCGCCGGGGGCAGGGGAGGGTCGCTCGGCGGTGCAGCCCTGCTCGGCTTTGCCTCGGCCCTCATCGTCGGCCCCTGCGTCACGCCGCCGCTCGCCGCCGCGCTCCTTTACATTGCGCAGACCGGTGACCTGCTGCGTGGCGCCACGGCGTTGTTCGCCCTTGGGCTCGGCATGGGGCTGCCGCTTGTTGCCTTCGGCATGTTCGGGAGCAAGGTTCTGCCGAAATCCGGCCTTTGGCTGGACAAGGTCAAGCAGGCATTCGGGTTTGTCTTTCTGGGCCTTGCCGTCTGGATGCTGGCGCGGTTCCTCCCCGGTATTGTCATCCAGGCGCTTTGGGGGATGCTTGCCATTGCCGGCGGCGTCTGGCTCGGAGCCTATGATCTGATCCGGGGGAAGACGCGCATCGGCTGCCGCCTCGGGCCGGAAGTTCTCGGCGCGGCCATCGCGCTCTATGGAATTGTTCTCCTCGTTGGCATGGCTGGAGGCTCCGAAGACGTCCGGCCGCAGGCAGATATTTCGGCGCCTGTCCCGGCGGCCCCGACCGCGGTCGCCACGGTCGTCGACCCTGCCGCGTTCGACCGAGCGCTCGCCGCAGCCCGCGCCCGGCGGCGGCCGATCCTGATCGACTTCACGGCGCGATGGTGCACGGCCTGCGCGGAGATGGACCGCACCGTGATGCGGGATCCGCAGACGCGCGCCAGGCTTGCGACGCTCTCAACCATTCGCGTCGACCTTTCGGACTATTCCGCAGGGGGCCAGGCCCTCATGCGGCGGTTCGGCGTCGTGGGGCCGCCAACGCTGCTGTTCATCGATCCGGCAACGGGTCGCGAAATCGACGGAGCTCGGACGATCGGCGCCGTCTCGACCGGGGACTTCAGCGACGCGCTCAAACGAGCCGGCGCGTGAGCCCGCATTCCCGCACTTTGATCACCCAGAGGAGATATCATGAACCGTCGGTCCTTTCTGAGCCTCACCTCTCTCATCGCCGTCACGAGTCTGTGGTCGTTCGCTGGCGCAGTGCCGTCCCTTGCTGCGGGTCTCGACGCAAACGCCATTCTCCAGGACCCGGAAGCGCCGATCGGCGGCAATCCCCAAGGTGACGTCACGATCGTCGCGTTCCTCGACTACAACTGTCCGTTCTGCAAGAAATCGGCGCCCGATCTCGAGCGGATCATCCGGGACGATGGCAAGATCCGGCTCATCTACAAGGATTGGCCGATCCTGGCGGCGAGTTCTGTCTACGGTGCCCGCATGTCGCTCGCCGCCAAATATCAGGATCGATACGAGGCCGCGCACCATGCCTTGATGGCTATTCCCGGACACGGGATTGCCGATGAAACAATGCTGGGCGCCATCCGGGCGGCCGGTATCGACATGATCAGGCTGAACAGCGATCTCGCGGCGCATGCCGGCGAGATCGATGCTCTCCTGCGCCGCAACCTTGCACAAGCGGACGCCCTCGGACTGCAGGGAACACCGACCTACCTCGTCGGCCCGTTCATGACCTCGACGCTCGACTATACCGGCTTCAAGCAGGTCGTCGCCGACGCTAGGGCGCAGGGCGGCAAGCCATAGATCGGTTGGCGCAATGCGGGATATCACGGCTCCGAAGGCGCCCTTAAGCCCGGCTTAAGGTGCGCTTCCGATAGGCGGCCTCCCGAACCAGTGAAGTGCCGCCATGCCGAAATCCCACTTGCTCAATCTTTCGACCATTTCTCTGCTCG
The DNA here is from genome assembly GCA_965229085.1 of Kaistia sp. GTDB lineage: Bacteria > Pseudomonadota > Alphaproteobacteria > Rhizobiales > Kaistiaceae > Kaistia. Next base: position 280,385 of record OZ245859.1, read on the forward strand.
GCTGTCTGCTGGCGGCATGCGCAACCGACGGCGCGAAGTCGCCATCGGTTGCCGGCCTCGCTGTTCCGCCTGCCTCGGCAGTCAATCCCGAGATGGCCACGCGCTATGCCGCCATCGACGACGGGGATGTGCAGGTGCCTGCCATTGATCTTCGCAGAATAGACCCGAAGGAACTCCGCCAGTTCGTCGACTATCCGACGGATCAGCCGCCGGGAACAATCGTTGTCGATCCGCACAATCGCTTCCTCTATCTCGTGATGGAGGGCGGCAAGGCCATGCGCTACGGCGTGGGTGTCGGCAAGGCCGGGATGGAGTTCACGGGAACCGCGACTGTCGGCTACAAGCGGCAGTGGCCGCGCTGGACCCCGACAGGGGACATGATCAAGCGCGATCCGGAGCACTACCAGCAATGGGCCACCGGAATGGAGGGCGGCTCCGGCAATCCGCTCGGCGCCCGCGCGCTCTATCTGTTCAAGGACGGCCAGGACACGCTCTACCGGATCCATGGCACGACCGAGCCCGAGAGCATCGGCAAGGCGATGTCATCCGGCTGCATCCGGATGCTCAACCAGGACGTGATCGACCTCTATAGCCGTGTCCCCTCAGGATCGAGGGTTGTTGTCCTGTGAGTGTGGCTGCAAACCCGGCGCGGGTCAGTCTGAAATCGCCCTATGTCCAAACCCTCCCGGCCTGTGAAGCCAATATTCAAGCCCGCCGCACGAAGGGCAGGGCCGGGATGCCGCTGACGAAGCAGCCGGACGCGTCACTCTTCAGCCGAAGCTTGGGATCTTCAAGATCATCGCAAGGCTGCCCGTGCCGGTCAGCGTCGCGGCAATGCTTCCGCCGTGGCTCTCGATCGCTTGCTTGGCAATTGCCAGACCAAGCCCGTAGCCGCCGTTTGGCTCTGCATTCTGGGACCGGGAGAAGGGCTGGAAAATCCAGTCGAGTTCGGATTCCTTCAACCCCGGCCCCTGATCGGATACCGTCAGCAGGAGTACGTCGCCTTGGATTTCCGTTTCAACGCAGACCAGTGAGCCTGCGGCCGTATACTTGACCGCATTGCGGATGACGTTTTCGAACGCACGATAGATCAGCTCGCCATTGACCTTGGCGATAAAATGCTCGGGCCCGCGGAGCTCTATCTGGACGTCGCGCGCCTGCGCTTCGAAAGCGGCATCGATGACGATTTCCTGCAGAAGGTCGATCAGATCAACGGTCTGGCGCTCAATCTCCGTGCTCGGCCGGTCGGCGAGGCGCGCCAATGTCAGGATTTCGCCGATCAGTCCGTCCATCCGCTCGATCTCGCGCCCCATTCGATCGATCATCGCGGACAGTTTGGCCGGACTTTGTTCGATTACCCCCAGCGACGCCTGAAGCCGGGAAAGGGGCGATCGCAACTCATGCGACACGTCGCTGAACAGGCGACGCTGCGACAAGCGATACTCTTCCAGCCGCGTTGCCGTCGCATCGAAATCGGCCGCCAGCTCAGCGATCTCGTCGCGTCGGCCGACCATCGCCTTGCTGATGCGCTCCTCGAATTTGCCATGCGCGAGTGCGCTGAGGCCGTTCCTCAGAAGGGCTATGGGCCGGACGAGGTTGCGGGTCAGCCAATACGCCGAGAGCGCGGCAGCCAGCGCAATTGCGACCCAGGGAACAAGCCGCGGCCAGATGATGTCGACAAGGCTGGTCGTCGGCGTCCCGACATCGACCAGATAGCCATGAGCCGATGGATCGGGCGAGACCGTCATCTTGGCGGTGGGAAGTTCCTTCTGGGCAGCCTTGGTGAAAGCCGAGGCTGCATCGAGATTTCCCTCGGCCAGCAGTTCCGCGCCAATGGCGCTGGCAAAGTCACGTTTGGCAAGTTCGACTTCATGCGGAAACGGCTCAATCTGGAACAATCGGGTAATGGCGAACAAGCCGACCACCGAGGCCGCCATGGTCAGCCAGATTGTCAGGAAGAACTTCCAGAACAGGCGCCGCACTACCGATCTCGAAGCAGTTGATAGCCAAGACCACGCACGGACTGGATCCAGGATTGCCCATCCGGCCGGCTTCCAAGCTTCTGGCGGACGCTGCTGATATGGACGTCGATCCGACGGTCAAAGGGCGTCAAGGCTCTGCCGAGCGCTCGCTTGGACAGCTCCTGCTTGGAGACGAGCTGCCCGGCATTTCGCGCCAGGACTTCGAGCAAACTGAACTCGGTTCCGGTCAGATCGAGGGGCGAGCCACGCCAGTCGGCCGCGCGGCTTGCGGGGTGCATCACGAGATCGCCGGCGAGCAAGGTTTCGGGAGCAGTCCCGGTTGTGCGGCCTGCACGCCGCAGCACCGCGGTCAGCCGTGCCGACAGTTCGCCCGGCGAGCTCGGCTTGGAAACATAGTCATCGGCACCGAGCTTCAACCCGGCGATCCGATCCGCGTCATCCCCTTTGGCCGTCAGCATGATCACGGGAATGTCGCGCAGCCGGCGGATGCGCTGCAGCGTCTCGATGCCGTTCATGATCGGCATCATGACATCCAGGACGACGATATCGATCGTCCCGGTCTCAACGAGGAGGAGGGCGGCGCGACCGTCCTGCGCGGTGAGGACCTCGAAGCCCTCCTCCACCAGATATTCCTTCAACAGGGTTCCAAGTTCGATGTCGTCGTCGACAAGGAGCACCCTGGCGAGGCTGCGCTGCTCACTCATGGCCGAAATCTAGACCATCGGCCGGGCCCGGACACCAACTTTTACCTAACTTAACAGGCCGCCTACAGCGCTTAACGCTGCGATCGCTACAGACGCTAGCGGGGAAACGGCCGTTCGCTCCTTTCCCGGTGTGGCAGTCCAATTCGAAAGCATGTGCATGCGGCGCTTCCCCCTCGCCATTTTCCCGGCCGTCTTCGGCCTCGCCTTTCTCGCGACGCTGCCAGCCATGTCCGCCGAGCCGTCGCAACATCAGGAGGCTCCAGCCCTCACGGTCGAAGTCGTCAAGCCGACCGAGCAGCAATGGCCGCAGACCGCGCCGGCAAGCGGTTGGTTGAAGCCCTGGCAGGAAGCGATCGTCGCCGCTGAAATCGGCGGCCTCCGCATTACTGACATCCTCGTTGACGTTGGCAGCGTCGTTGAGAAAGGGCAACCGGTCGCAAAGCTCGCTCAAGACACGGTGCAGGCCGATTTGCGCAAGCAGCAGGCCGCGGTGGAAACCGCCTTGGCCAATCTCGCGAAGGCGAAGGCGGACGCGGACAGAACGCGCAAGCTGCAGAACACCGGTGCCCTTTCGCAGGAGGACATCACCACCAAACTCGTTGCCGAGCAAACGGCCCAGGCCGATCTCGATTCAGCCAATGCGGCCCTCGACAGCATCAACATCCAGCTTCGGCAGACAACGATTGTGGCGCCCGATGACGGGCTCGTCACATCGCGCTCTGCCGAACTCGGCAATGTGGTCGCTTCCGGCACCGAGCTGTTCAGGCTGGTCCGGCAACAGCGCGTCGAGTGGCAGGCCGAGGTTTCCGCGCAGTATCTCCCGGAGATCCACCCCAACATGGTGGCCACCATCGCCGGCCCTGACGGCCACTCAATCAACGGCACGGTGCGGCTGGTCGGACCCTCCGTCGATACCAGCACCGGTCGCGCCATCGTCTATGTCGCGCTGCCGACAGACGATCGGCCGCCGGTCGGCATCTATGTATCGGGCGAAATCCAGATCGCTTCGACGAGCGCCCTCACCATTCCCGATACCGCGCTCGTGTTCCGGGATGGCATGAACTACGTCTTCACCGTCGATCAGGACAAACGCGTCAAGCGCGTCCGCGTCGAGATCGGACGGCGCAGGGACGGCGCCGTGGAGATCCGTTCAGGGCTCAGCACCAACGATGAGGTTGTGAAGGCCGGCGGCGCCTTCCTCGCGGATAATGCGCTCGTCGCGATCAGCGGAGATCAGACGTGAATATCTCCGCCTGGTCGATCCGCAGCCCCGTTCCCTCCATCCTGCTGTTCGTCATGCTGACGTTCTGCGGTCTGCTCGCCTTTCAGAAGCTAGCGGTCCAGAACTTCCCGGACATGGACCTGCCGACGATCAAGATCTCCGCCTCGCTGGAAGGGGCGGCACCCTCGCAGCTCGAAACCGAAGTGGCGCGCAAGATCGAGGACAGCCTCGCCTCGCTCAGCCTGCTCGACCACATCACGAGCACCATCACCGACGGATCGGTGGCGATCAGCGTCTCGTTCAAGCTCGAGAAGAGCAGCGAATCCGCGCTCAACGAGGTCCGCAACGCCGTCGACAGCGTCAAGGCCGATCTTCCTTCGGAGATGGAGTCGCCAAGCGTCACCAAGGTGACGGTACAGGGCTCGCCGCTGGTGACCTTCGCGGTCCAGTCCGACCGTCTCGACCAGTCCGAATTGTCCTGGTTCGTCGACAACGACATGACCAAGGCGCTCCTGGCCGTCTCGGGGGTCGGTGATGTCAGCCGCGTCGGCGGCGTCGATCGCGAGGTTCATGTCGACCTCAATCCAGATGTGCTCACCTCGGTCGGCATCACCGCCGCGACAGTGTCGTCACAGCTGGAGGCGGTTCAGGCCGACCGGTCGGGCGGCAAGGGTGAGATCGGCGGCAGCCAGCAGACGATCCGCACCCGCGGCGCCATGGACTCGATCGAAGCGCTGTCAGCGCTCACCATCCCGCTCTCCAACGGCAAATCCGTGCGCCTCGACCAGGTCGCCAAGGTCAGCGACAGCTTCGCCGACCGCTCCTCGCTGGCCTATCTCGACGGCAAGCCGATCATTGCCGTCCAGGTGAAGAGGAGCAACGGGTTTTCCGACACCGGCGTCTACGCGGCACTCCAGGCCGCGATGAAGCAGTTCGCGGCTGAGAACCCCGACGTCCAGATCACCGAGGCCTACAGCACCGTCGGCCCGATCATCGAGAACTACGATGGCTCGATGCACATGCTCTATGAGGGCGCGGTGCTGGCGGTGATCGTGGTGTTCCTGTTCCTTCGCGACTGGCGGGCCACAATGCTTGCTGCTGTCGCGCTGCCACTCTCCGTTATCCCGACCTTCCTTGGGATGTACTTCTTCGGATTCAGCCTGAACACGGTAACGCTGCTGGCCTTGTCGCTGGTGGTCGGCATTCTCGTGGACGACGCCATCGTCGAGATCGAGAACATCACGCGGCATCTTCATATGGGGAAAATGCCCTTCGACGCCGCGCTGGAGGCTGCCGACGAAATCGGTCTGGCCGTCATCGCGACGACGTTCACCCTTGTCGCAGTCTTCCTGCCGACAGCCTTCATGAGCGGCATTCCCGGGCTGATCTTCCGTCAGTTCGGCGTCACCGCAGCCATGGCAGTGCTTGCATCGCTCCTTGTGGCGCGGCTGCTCACCCCGATGATGGCCGCCTATCTGATGAAGGCGAAGCCCCAGGAAAAGGAGAAAGAGGACGGCCGCATCATGCGGACCTATCTTTCGATCGTCCGTGGCTGTCTGCATCATCGCGGACTGACCATGCTGGCGGTGGTGGTATTCGTCGGCTTGTCGTTCTCGACGATCCCGCTGCTCAAATCCGGCTTTCTCCCGGCGTCGGATGATTCTCAGACCAAAGTGACGCTGACGCTGCAGCCGGGCAGCACAATCGAGCAAACCGATGCGCTGGCCAAACGCGTCTCGGAAATCCTGCTGAAGGTCCCGCACGTCACCAGCGTCTACAACGCCGTCGGCACCGCATCGAGCGGCAATGGCCTCGATTCGAGCTCGACCGCCGATACGAAGACCGCGACGCTCGTCGTCGATCTCACGCCGATCGGCGATCGCAGCGAGAAGCAATCAGAAATCGAGGACGACATCCGCAAGGCGCTGGCTGTCGTGCCGGGCGCCCGCATCGAGGTCGGCAGCGGTGGCAATGGCACCCAGTTGCAGATCACGCTTGCCAGCGACGACGCCACGACCCTGGACGGGGCTGCGACCAAGCTCGAGGAACAGCTTCGCACCCTGCAAGGCCTCGGGGCCGTAACTTCGAGCGCCTCGATGGAGGGACCCGAAATCCAGATCACGCCGGACTTCGCCCGTGCCGCAGCGGGTGGAGTCACCTCGGACGCGATCGCCCAGGCGGTGCGGGTTGCGACCAGCGGCGACTATTCCTCGTCCATGTCGAAGCTGAACCTTGCACAGCGCCAGCTGCCGATCCGGGTCCGCTTCGATCCCGGCACGCGATCGGATCTCGACCGGATTGCCAATCTTCAGGTGAAGGGGATCAACGGCAATGTCGATCTCGGCTCGATTTCCGACATTCGCATCGGCGGCAGTCCGTCCGAGATCGATCGGATCGATCGCTCGCGGAACGTCACCCTCACCGTCGAGCTGAACGGCAGGATCCTGAACGACGTCTATAAGGAAGCGCAGGCGCTGGACGCTCTGAAGAACCTGCCCAAGGGCGTGCACCTGGTGCAGCAGGGCGAGTTGCAGCGCAGCTCCGAGCTCTTTTCGAGCTTCGGGCTCGCCATGGGCATCGGTGTGTTCTGCATCTACGCCGTCCTGGTGCTCCTGTTCCACGACTTCCTGCAACCCTTCACCATCCTGATGGCGCTGCCACTGTCGCTTGGCGGGGCCCTTGTGCCGCTGGTCGTCACCGACACCAGCTTCTCGATGTCGGCCGTCATCGGGCTGCTGATGCTCATGGGCGTCGTGACCAAGAACTCCATTCTGCTGGTCGAATACGCGATCATGGCGCGGCGCGAGGGTATGGCGCGGTTCGATGCGCTGATCGATGCCTGCCACAAGCGCTCGCGCCCGATCATCATGACGACGATCGCGATGGGCTTCGGCATGTTGCCGGTGGCGCTGAGCCTGACGGGCGGGGATTCAAGCTTCCGCCGCCCGATGGCGATCGTCGTCATTGGCGGCTTGATGGTGTCGACATTCCTCAGCCTGCTGGTGATACCGGTCATCTTCACGTTCATCGACGACCTGGAGCACTGGCTGGGGCGCCTGTTCCGCCGCAGCCCGTCCGCAATGTCGCACGAGACGACCGCTGCGACGGGTCACTGAGTTGGCAATCCTTTTTCGGGTGAACATGAACATGGCCGTAACACAGCCGGATCATCGCGCTTACGTGAGGCGACCTCAGGGTTTGCGACAGCTCGTCAGGCTCCTCTGGGTAGCAACATCCCTGAGCCTGCTCTCCGGCTGCGTCGTGGTCGGACCTGACTATCAGACGCCGAAGCTTGCCTTGCCATCGCATTGGGGCAGCAGCCCGAAGCAATCCGCGTCGCGCGCCCCGGATCTGTCGCGCTGGTGGGAACGCTTGAAGGATCCGTTGCTCAACCAACTGATGGAAGAGGCCGTCGCAGGCAATCTCGACGTCGCGACGTCGAAGGCACAAATTCGTGCCGCCCGCGCGACCCACAAAGAGGCATTCGGAAGCCTGCTGCCTTCCGTTGATGGCAGCGGATCAGCGACCCGCAGCCGTGTCAGCGAAGTCGAGGCCAATGATTTCAAAGCCGGCTTCGACGCCAGCTGGGAACTCGACCTGTTCGGCGGCAACAAGCGTGAAGCGGAAGCGGCGCGGTATGGCATCGACGTTGCCGACTGGGAACTGCGTTCGACCCTTTTGACACTCGTTGGCGACGTCGCCACCTACTATACCGAGGCGCGTGGCTATCAGGCCCGTATCTCGCTCGCCCAGCAAACGGCTGCGTCCCAGAACAATACCGCCAAGCTGACACGAACCAAATTCGAAGCCGGCTCTGCCTCGGCCGTCGATGTCGCCAATGCCGAGGGCCAGGCAGCCAGCACGGCGGCCGACATTCCCACATTGCAAAGCGCCTATGTCGCCGACGTCCATCGTCTGGCCGTTCTTACCGGGCGGGAGCCGACCGCTCTCATGGGCCTGATGGCCAAGGGCGGGCCGATCCCGGTACCGCGACTGCCAATCCCGACCGGCGTGCCGGCCGACGTCCTTCTGTCACGGCCGGATGTGCGCGTCGCCGAACGGCAATATGCCCAATACACGGCGAAGGTCGGACAGGCGCAGGCGGCGCTCTATCCAAGCGTGAGCCTGACGGGCAGCATAGACACCGAAGGCATCAAGGTTGGCGACCTCGCCAAAGGCTCTGCGATCGGCTGGTCGTTCGGCCCCTCGCTGACAGTGCCGATCTTCCAGGGTGGCCAACTCCGCGCCGCCGTCGAATTGGCGCAGGCCGAACGCGATCAATACTTCATCGCCTATAAGTCGTCTGTGCTCACGGCCTTGGAGGACGTTGAAAACGCGATCGTGTCACTCAACAATGAGCGCATCACCAGCAGCAGACGGGCCGTCTCGGCCAAGTCTTATACGGAGGCGTCCAGGCTTTCGCATTCGCTGTACGAAAACGGCGCCTCCAGCTTCCTGGACGTGTTGACGGCCGCGCGATCGGCCTATTCCGCCGAGGACGCGTTGATCCAGAGCCGTGTGTTGATCACGACAGACTATGTCGCACTCAACAAGGCTCTGGGCGGCGGTTGGGACGGTCGGTTGGACAGCTCAAAACCCGAAGTCGTCGATACTCACACCGGGCCGCATCTTGCGAAAATCGACGAGTAACGTGGCCGGGCGACGATGATCCATGGAGAGAACGGCGCCGGGTATCGGCACCGTTCTGAGGCCAGATTGTCAGGAGTGGTCTGAGGCGGACGGAACGTCGGCGGCGCTCCGATCGCAGCCTAAATCCGGCAAGGCCGACGGCGCTTTCCCTTTTGAGGCGGCCGCACTTCCGCCATCCGGTGACAACCTCCGCAGCCGCCGAGCAGGCATTGCGGGGGATGTTGGCGTTTGCCGGCCCCAAGGATCGGTCCCTCGGATCAATCTCGGCGCACCTCTCTTCATGCACGCACCCGGCATTTCGATGTCAGGCGAACCGTTCTTCGGTCGGGAGATCATCGGCTTGCAGGCAGTCTGCGACGTCCGCCCTTCGAGCGATACGCCGCAGCGTTTCGCGGCGCCGTCGGCCGCCTGTTGCAGAGGGGCTCAAGCACTGCGTGGTTCTGGTGCGGCGACGTTCCCTCGGCGCATCGCGAACTCGGCCATTTCCGAACAGTCTCTTAAAGCCATCGCCATCGTTGCTCTCCCCTTCCTGCAGGAGGACGTCAGATTCGCTTGATGGAACCATGAAACGGCACAAAAAAGCGGTCCGCCATAAGCGGACCGCGAAGTACCCCCTGGGGTGAAGGGAGTGGAAGTCAGGACATTTTATTATTGTCTACCAGGAACGCTTCATCCAGAGGTTGAGCGTCCAAGCGTCACCGTCGTTATCCTTCTTGACCGCGGTGCGGCCGTCGGACACGTCGACATGCGAATACTGGCCGTCGAGCATCAGGTCGAGACCCGTGACAGGTGTCCAGCCCGTGGAGAACACACCACGGTAGGCGTCGACCGTGTAGTTGTCGAAATAGCCGTCGCCATCATAAGACGCGTAGCCGCCGGTGATCGCGGACCAGACCGCCGGGGTCCACACATGCTTGTAGGAGGCGAGGGCCGACCAGCTTGAGCCCGGTGCCGCCGATGCAATGAAGCTCTCGTCAGCGGAGGAGGTCAGGTTGGCGACCGAGGTCCCTCCCGAGATGCCGGTGTAAGAATTGGCATTGTCGCCATAGGATCCAGAGACGAAGAACCGGTCACCAGGCGAGAAGCTGTCGAGTGCAATCTCGATGTCACCACCGACTGCAAAGCCGGTTTTCTCCGAGTAGATGTAGGGATTGAGCTCGCTTCCTGCACCGGTACGATCCGCAGCGTTGTTCACATAGGCCGCCGCGAATTTCGTCGAGAATATTCCGGATGCGTAGGTCAATGCACCAACGATGTCCGGAATGTTGTTTTGTCCGCCGGAATAATAGGTTCCGTCAGACTCCGTGACGCCGTCGGTCTGGTTGGCGGAGCCGCGGTCACGCTGGTCTTCGACCGAGAGCGCCAATCCGAAGCCGTTGACCGCATAAGTGACCTCGATGTGAACCGCCCCGGCTTTACCGGAGGCCCCAACTCCTGAGAGGATGGGGCTATGACGAGCAAGACGACGAACAAGTTCTCGCCTGAGGTGCGTGCCCGTGCGGTGCGGATGGTGCAGGATCACGAGGCTGAACACCCTTCGCGCTGGCAGGCGATCGTGTCGATTGCGGCGAAGATCGGCTGCTCGGCGCATTCACTGAATGAGTGGCTGAAGAAGGCCGAGGTCGATGCCGGCAAGCGGGCCGGCGTGACGACGGATATGTCGGCGAAGCTGAAAGCCCTTGAGCGCGAGAACCGCGAGCTGCGGCAGGCGAACGAGATCCTGCGCAAGGCATCCGCTTATTTCGCCATGGCGGAGCTCGACCGCCGGTCGAAGACATGATCGCGTTCATCGATGATCATCGCGGTTCGTATGGGGTCGAGCCGATCTGCAAGGTGCTGCCGATCGCCCCATCGACCTATCATGCGCATGTCGCTCGGCGGCTTGATCCGTCGAAGTGCTCGGCACGGGCACTACGGGACGAGGTTCTGCGCCCCCAGATCGAGCGCGTGTTCGCCGAGAACTTCGAAGTCTATGGAGCGCGCAAGGTCTGGCGACAGATGATGCGCGAGGGGTTCGATGTGGCGCGCTGCACCGTCGAACGGCTGATGCAGGGCATGGGCTTGGCCGGTGTGATCCGCGGCAAGCCGGTCCGCACGACCATCTCGGACAAGTCGGCACCGTGCCCGCTCGACCGTGTGAACCGGGTGTTCCATGCGCCGGCGCCTAACCGGCTCTGGCTCTCGGACTTTACCTATGTCAGCACTTGGGCGGGCTTCGTCTACGTCGCCTTTGTGATCGACGCCTATGCTCGCCGCATCGTCGGCTGGCGGGTGAGCCGGACCGCGCATGCCAGCTTCGTGCTGGATGCGCTGGAGCAGGCCCTTCACGAGCGACGGCCCGCCCATCGCGGCGGCCTGGTGCACCATAGCGACCGCGGCTCGCAATATGTCAGCATTCGCTACACCGAACGGCTGGCTGAGGCCGGCATCGAGCCCTCAGTCGGCAGCGTCGGTGACAGCTATGACAACGCACTCGCCGAGACGATCAATGGCCTCTACAAGGCCGAGGTCATCCATCGTCGGGGGCCTTGGCGATCCTTCGAGGCAGTCGAGTTCGCCACGCTGACCTGGGTTGACTGGTTCAACCATCGCCGTCTGCTGGAGCCTATCGGCAACATCCCGCCGGCCGAAGCCGAGGAGCGCTACTACGTCATGCTCGGTGAGCAGCAAATGGCGGCGTGACTTAAACCAAATGGCCTCCGGTGAAGCCGGGGCGGTTCAATGTGGTCGGTGGTCTGGTCCGAACCGAACGAGCCTGTATCCGTGTACCCACGCCCAAAATCATAGAGCGAGGTGAAGCGGCCCGCCTTGACGGGGCCGATCGACAGCCAGGCGCTGTCCACATAGGCCGAGTTCGTTGACGAGTTTACGACTTGGGATGCGGACTGCGTAAACGAGCCGTTGTTGCCCGTTTGAGCGCGGAAGTCGAGGAAGCCGGTCAAATTGCCGTATTCAGTGACCGAAGAGGCAGTCAACTGAATCGATGCTTCAGTATAGAAATTGGACCACTGGCTCTTCGGGTAGGTCGAATTGTAGGTACCGAAGTCCGTGTTGCCGAAGGCCGTACCAAATTTCACATATCCGCCGACCTTGATGCAGGTGTCCGTTCCCGGCGAGTAGAAGAATCCTGCGCCGAACGCGTCACAAACCTTTACATAGTCGACCGGCTCGGCGGCAGTGAGATCCGCTGCCTGAGCGTTCTGTGCGATGATCATCGCCGCGGCAGAACATAGTAGCTTGGTCTTCCAGTGCATCATCGTTTCCCGTTCATGAGAGGCAGTGGCCGGGCGCCCAGATCGTCCACATCGCCTACCGCCCGGCCGGGATGGCGACATCTGCAAAAGCTAGCACGCGAGATTCTTGCATGGCAGTAATTCTGGAGTGAATCTGGCATGAAGTCTGAGAAAGTCGATGAACAGTTGCTGAATCAGCACTATATCTGATTTTCTAGATAGCACTCTGTAACATGTATTTATCTAGTGAAACGTAGTGACTGTGATTTCAACATTCTCGCGTCGCTATGTATACGAATATTGACGAGTAAGTTCGTATGTTTCGAGACATTGCTCAGTGACGATCTCATCCTCGGTACGGGCTCGCTCTAAAGCTGATTGCGCGAAAAGCACTGAGCGGCCTGGACCGTTCGCGGGGCGACGGTGCAGCCGACGACGTGCTGCTGTATCCAGAAGCAGAGCATGACCGACGCTCTCAGGTTGAGCGCCGATGGATTGCCATGCGACATTCCTCGCGCTTGCAGACAACCCGCCTTCCGCATGAGATTGAGTTGGCCGGCCAAGTCATGCTTGGACAGCGACCGCTCGTGCTGATGGAGGCAGGCAGATGCCGATGCCTGATCCAGGTCAGATCTCGTTTCGCGCGGGTGGGAGCTAGAGATACGGGCGCCGGCTGTCCGGGCAGCGTGCCCCCAGGTGTCTAATAGGGCAGCCCGACATAGTTCTCGGCCACGCCGGCCGAGCCGACTTTGGAGTTGGTGATATAGTCGAACTCCGCGCGCTGCATGCGTTGATCGAACGGCGCGCTCGCCGGGAAGTGGTGCAGCAGCGTGGTCATCCACCAGGAGAAGCGCTCGGCTTTCCAGATGCGCGCCAGCGCGCGCTCGGAATAGGCCGCAAGACCCGCGCCGGACTTGTCGCGATAGTGCTCGATCAGGCCCTGAGAGAGGTAATGGATGTCGCTTGCTGCGAGATTGAGCCCCTTGGCGCCGGTCGGCGGCACAATATGGGCCGCGTCGCCGGCGAGGAAGAGTCGGCCGAAACGCATCGGTTCGGCAACGAAGCTGCGCAGCGGCGCGATGCTCTTTTCTATCGATGCGCCCGTCGTGACCGCCGCCGCGACATCATCCGGCAGGCGGCGGCGAAGCTCGTCGAAGAACCGCTGGTCCGACCAGTCCTCGACCTTTTCCTCGAGTGAGACCTGGACATAATAGCGGCTGCGCGTCATCGAGCGCATCGAGCACAGCGCAAAGCCGCGCTCGGAGCTCGCATAGACGAGTTCATGCGCCGCGGGGGGGACGTCGGCGAGGAGCCCGAGCCAGCCGAACGGGTAGATCCGCTCGAATTCCTGGACGGCCCCATCAGGCAGGCTACGACGCGAGACGCCGTGGAAGCCATCGCAGCCCGCGATGAAGTCGCATTCGATCTCGTGTGTTACCCCATCCTTCACGAAGGAGACACGGGGCGCCTGGCCGTCGAAATCATGGAGAGCGACGTCGTCCGCCTCGTAGATCGTGGACGCGCCGATGGCCTCGCGCGCCCGCATCAGATCGTGCGTGACCTCGGTCTGGCCGTAGACGGTCACCGTCTTGCCGCCGGTCAGGCCCTTGAGGTCGATCCGGTGCCGCCGTCCGGCGAAGGCCAGCGAGAAGCCGTCATGCACGAGGCCGTCGCGGTGCAGGTGATCGGCGACGCGCGCTTCCTCCAGCATTGCCACCATCCCCTGCTCAAGGACGCCGGCACGGATGCGGGAGAGAACATGGTCGCTGCTCCTGCGTTCCACGATGACAGTGTCGATGCCCTGCAACGACAGCAACTGGCCGAGCAGGAGCCCGGCTGGGCCAGCGCCCACGATCGCGACCTGTGTCCGCATCTTCTTGTTCTCCCTTTGCGACGACAGGCGAGGCCTACATCGCAGTGGGTGCAGTCTCGACCGATCCCGACTTGACGTGAATGGAGCATTCGCGCAGCCTGTTGGATAAATCGAGCATGGATGCGCTATGTCGACGACCACTGTTCCTGCGTATTGGCTGTATGGCGAGCGGCGTGAGGACCGCTTCCCTGACGCCTTGCATATCGAGACGATCGACGCGCGCAGTGCGATCAACAATTGGCGCATCCAACCGCATCGTCATCAGGACATGCACCAGTTCTTTCTCATCGTCAGCGGCGGCGGCCGTGCCCGGATCGATGGCGAGGCGTTCAGCCTCAGTGCCGGCACAGCCATGCTCATCCCGCCGTTCGTCATCCACGAGTTCTGGTTCGAGGCGGGAACGGAAGGCTATGTCGCCAGTGTCGCCGAGGCGACGCTCAGCCGGGCGCTGGAACCGGATGCAGGCGTGGTGCCCGCCCTCGCGCGGCCGCGTGTCTTTGACAGTCCCGCGGACTCAGACGCATTTGGCGCTTTGCACGCCATCATGCGGGCGGCATTCGCCGAATTCGCCCGCAATGCGCGCGGTCGGGAAATCGGACTTCAGGCCTATGCGATGCTGCTTGCAACCTGGTTCGTGCGGGCGGCGCTCGAGGCTTCGGTCCTGCTGGAGCCCTCCGCCGACAGTCGCTCAGCCCTTGTCCGGCGCTTCGTCGAGCGGATCGAGGCGGAGTTTCGCAGCCATCTGCCGCTCGAAGCCTATGCGCGCCAGCTGGGCGTGTCAGTGCCGCACCTGACGCGGTGCTGCCGCGAGACGCTGGGGCGCCCGGCGATCCGGGTCATTCATGACAGGCTGATGCTCGAGGCGCGGCGGCACCTCGTCTATACCTCGATGAGCGTATCGCAGATCGCCTTCGGGCTTGGATTTTCCGATCCGGCCTATTTCTCGCGCTTCTTCGCCGCGCGCGCCGGGCGGTCGCCGTCGGACTATCGCGCCGACGGCTGATCAGAGCGTCGCGTCGGGCAGAAAGCGGATCGCCGCGATCAACTGACCGGCATGGCGCAGCGCCGCCCCGGTCGTGATCGCCATCGTCGGCAGGACCAGCCATTCCAGCGTCCATGCTGCACCGGAGCGTTCGTTCTCATGGACCAGCGCCTGGTGCAGCGTCCCGGCGAGACCGGCATTGAAGCGGGCGAGGGCGGTCAGGACCTCCGCGCCCACAGGGTTTGATTTATGCGCCATGGCGGAAGAACCGCCGCCCCCGGCGATGCGGATCGCGGCGACTTCGTTCTGCGCCATCAGGGCGATATCGGTGCCGATCTTGCCGAGCGTTCCGGACACGAGCGAAAGCCAGCCGCCCCACTCGACGATGCTGTCGCGCGCTGTATGCCAGGGCGGCGCTGCTGCAAGGCCGAGCCGCTCGGCCAGTCTCTGCGCGATGAGGTCGCCCTTGCCGCCGAGGCCCGAGCGGGTGCCGACCGGCCCACCGAACTGCACGACGAGCAGGCGCGGCGCGATCTCGGACAGCCGCGCGCGATCGCGCTCCAGCGGCCGCAGCCACGTATCGATCTTCTCGCGCGCCGTGAAGGGCAGCGCCCGCTGCATCCGTGTCTGCGCCATGAGGGCGACATCGCCCTCGGCCTCCTTCAGGCTTTGCAGCGCGCCGATCAGCGTCGCGAGCCGAGCGCTGAGTTCGCCGGCCACCTGTTTCAGCCTCAAGACGAGCCCGGTATCGACCAGATCCTGGCTGGTCGCTCCGAAATGTACCCATTGTGCATGCGGTTCGGCGACGGTCTGGCGCAGGAGCGTGACCAAGGCAGGCCCCACCACGCCATCCTTCGCCACGCCGGCGCGCAGCGCGTCGAGCGGTGGCCGAAAGCTGTGGCAGGCCGCGGCGATCGCAGCCGCCGCCTCTGACGGGATGATGCCAGCCTCGGCTTCAGCGCCCGCAAGTGCCGTCTCGAAGGCGAGCATGGCCTCGATCTCGCTACCTTCGGAGAAGAAGGCCTCGATTGCGGCGTCGCCGGCGAGTGTGTCGAGCAGGGCTGTGGTCATGGGCACGTGCGGTCCGGATGGGTGGACAAGTCTGGGAAGGCGGGCGGTGCATCAGGTTCTGACGGCGCGCGGCGCCGGCTCTATAGCGAAGCAGATGGTTTCAGTGTCTCTCCGAAGATGGATGTCGAGGGTATCGATGGGCGGGTCGTTCTCCTCGAAGCGTAGTGCGATCAGCCTCGCCGCCCGGACGCGATGCGCGATCCGCGCGAGCACGGGGTAAGCGGCACGAGTGGCATCCTTGTTACCGACATAGACAGCCTTAGCTCGCATGGATATTCATGTAAAATGGGATATTGTCTGATCCGTATAACCCCGGAGTTATGATGGGCCATTGGGTGCGCGGCGATGTCGTCGATGGGCGGATCAAGCTTCGCCATCTCGTCTGCTTCCTTGAGGTGGCGCGGTTGAAGAGCGTCGTTCAGGCGGCGTCCATGCTGGGTCTGAGTCAGCCTGCGGCCTCCAAGACAATTCAAGAGCTGGAGCTGATCCTTGGCGTGGAACTCTTCGACCGCAGCCGCCGCAACCTGATCCTCACGCATTATGGCGAAGTCTTCCAGCGCTATGTCGGCGCCAGCCTCACCTCGCTGAAGCAGGGCGTGCGCTCGATCGTTCAGCCGGAAAGCACGGTCGCCTTCACGATCGGCGCGCTGCCCACCGTCTCGGCGAGCATCCTGCCGACGGCCGTCCTGCATTTCAGCGCCCAGCGTCTCGGCATGAAGCCGCGCATCATCACCGGTCCCAACGCATTCCTGATGTCGCAGCTTGCTGTCGGCGATGTCGATCTCGTCATCGGCCGTATGGCCGAGCCGGAGACCATGCGCGGCTTTGCGTTTGAGCATCTCTATTCGGAGGCGATCGCGTTGGTCGTACGGCCGGGTCACCCGCTGCTTGCGGCGTCCGGGTTCGATATCGGCGCGATCAGCGGGTTCCAGATGCTGATGCCGCCGCCGGGTTCGATCATCCGGCCGATCGTCGATCGCTTTCTGGTCGCCAATGCGATCGGGCCGATCGTCGGTGGCGAGATCGAGACCGTCTCGGATGCGTTTGCACGGAGCTATGTCCGCGCCACCGATGCGGTATGGATCATCTCGAAGGGCGTGGTCATCGAGGACGTCGCGCATGGCTTTCTCGCGATGCTGCCGGCCGACACCTCGGATACGCAGGGCCCCGTCGGCCTCACGACGCGCGCCGATACGCAGCCAGCCCTGCCGGTTCAGCTCTTCGCTCAATCCGTCCGCGCGGTGGTGGCGGGTCGCGCCGGCCCGGGATGAGCCGGCGCGATGGACGGACGATCAGAATGGATATTGCTGCGGCCCCTCGATCGTCACCCAGCGAAGCTCGGTGAACTCGGCGATCACCGCCTTGCTGCCGAAGCGGCCATAGCCGGAATCCTTCACACCGCCGAACGGCATTTGCGGTTCATCGGCGACGGTCGGTCCATTGATGTGGCAGATGCCGCTCTCGATCCGCTTGGAGACCGCGAGCGCCCGCTTGATGTCCTGCCCGAACACGGCTGAGGAGAGGCCGTATTCCGTGTCGTTGGCGACCCGCACCGCCTCGTCGACGCCGTTGACGCGGATGATCGGCTTCACAGGACCAAAGGCCTCTTCCGAATAGAGGCGCATGTTCGGCATCACATGGTCGATCACGGTGGCCTCGACGATCGTGCCGGTGCGCTTGCCGCCTGCGACGACGATGCCGCCCTTGGAAACGGCGTCCGCGATCAGTTCGTCCATCCGCTCGGCAGCCTTGAGGTCGATGAGCGATCCGAGGACGACATGGCCGCGCGGATCACCGGCTGGCAACGAGGCCGCCTTCGCCGCAAATTTCGCGACAAACGCATCGGCGACCTTCTCATCAACGATGATGCGCTCCGTCGCCATGCAAATCTGGCCCTGATGCATGAACGAACCAAATGCCGCCGCCGAGACAGCCTGATCGATATCGGCATCGTCAAGCACGATGAAGGGCGCCTTGCCGCCGAGTTCGAGCAGCACGGGCTTGAGGTGCTCGGCCGCGAGTTTGGCAATGATCTTGCCGACCTTGGACGATCCGGTGAAATTGACCCGTCGGATCGCACGATGCGCGATCAGCGCCTCGATGACCGTGGGCGCGTCGGCCGGGGCGTGGGATATGACGTTCACAACGCCCTTCGGGAAGCCCGCATCGTTCAACACCTGGGCGATCAGATGGTGCGTTCCGGGGCAGGCTTCCGACGAGCGCAGGATCACGGTGTTGCCGCAGGCAAGCGGACCGGCAATGGCGCGCGCGCCGAGAATGATCGGTGCGTTCCAGGGCGCTATGCCGAGCACCACGCCGGCGGGCTGGCGGATGGCGAGCGAGAGGATGCCGGGCTTGTCGGAGGGGATGACTTCACCGGTGATCTGCGTCGTCAGCGCGGCAGCCTCGCGCAGGTGTCCGGCGGCGAGATGGACGTTGAACCCGGCCCAAGGTGCCGTGGCGCCGGTCTCTTCCATCATCAGCTTGGTGAAATCGGCGGCGCGGCTCTCCAGCAGATCCGCCGCCTTCATGAGCAGGGCGCGTCGTTCGCTTGGGCCGGTTTCGGACCAGCTTTCAAACGCCTTGGCCGCCGAAGCGACGACCGCCTCGACATCGGCGAGGCCTGCTGCTGCGGCGGTGGTCGCGACCGCGCCCGTCACCGGGTCCTTGCGGTCGAAGGTGGCGCCGGAGGCGGCATCCACCGCTTCGCCGTCGATGATGAAACCGATTTTCATGAGTTCTCTCCTTTTGGGATGCCGGCCGCGATGGCGCCGGACTTGAATCGAGGCGGCGGCTTAGAAGCCGAGAACATCCGCGTTGATGGACGCCTCCAGGCCGCCATCGACCGGGAGATTGGCGCCGTTGATCCAACGGGCGCCGTCTGAGGCGAGGAAGAGGATCGCCGGTGCGATGTCGGGCGCGCTTCCGGCCCGGCCGACCCGCGTGATGTCGCTGTCGACCCGCGCGTCGCCGAAGACCTGCCGGAATTCCTTGAGGATCGGCGTCGTGACCGGGCCGGGGCTGACGGCGTTGACGCGAATGCCGCGGTCGCGGAAGAGGGACTGATGCGCGGCGCGCTGGGTCCAAAGGAGCAGCGCTTCCTTCGATGTCGGATAGCCTTCCCCTTCCGCGATTGCGAATTCCTTCACGATCTCATCCGGATCCGGGAAGCCCTGCACGCCGACGAGCCCCTTCGCGCGTTCAAGATTGGCGCGCCAGCCATAGCCGGCAATCGAGGCCACATTGACGATGGCGCCACCCTCTCGAATATGCGGCGCAACGGCCTCGGACAGCGCCCGAAGACCATAGAAGTTGATCGCAATCGTCTTGGCGTCGCCGAGCGTCCCCGAAACGCCGGCCACGTTGGCGAGGGCATCGATCCGTTGCGGCAAGCGGGAGACCAGTTCCGCGATCGATGCCGGCGACGAAAGATCGGCCTTGATGAACGACTGCATGGGGGCCGCAGGAACGTTCTGGTCGATGCCGATGACGTCGGCACCTGAAGCCAGTGCGAGTTCGGCCGTGCGGGCGCCGATGCCGGACGAAACGCCGGTAATGAGGATGGTCTTGCCGAACAGCATGGTTCTGTCTTTCGTTTCCGTTGTCTTGAAATGCGGCTAGGGCGTTCCGGGGGAGGGCGCCGCGCCCATCTGGCTGTCATCCGGTGATCTTGTTCGGATGGCCGGCTGGATGCCGAAAATGCGATAGCCGAGCGGCAGGAGGCTCAGGCCAAAGCGACGCTCGAGCCAGCCCCAGATGCCGCGCGGTACAAAGAGCGAGAAGATGAGGGCCGTGGCGCCGAGCCCGACGAGGTACCAGACGCCGCTGCCGCCAAACCACGCTTCGATCAGGAAGAAGATCAGCGCCCCGAGGATCGCTCCCTCGAACGTTCCAAGGCCCCCGACCAGCACCATGAAGATCATGTAGGCGGTCCACTGGACGCCGAAATAGGTCTTGGGCTGGAATGTGATCGCGGTGGAGAGCCAGAGCGCTCCGGCCAACGCCGCGCCGAAGGCAGCGAAGACATAGATGATCCGCTTCGTTCCCATCACGCGCACGCCGAGGGCCGCGGCGGCTTCCTCGTTGTCGCGGATCGCCTGGATCGCCGAGCCGATGCGGCTGCGGAGCAGGACGAACAGGATGATCAGGATGGCCGTCATCGATCCGAGCGCGACCCAGTAATTGAGCGCGTGCCGCGTATCGGCGTCATAGGCATTGAGCGCGATCAGCGAGGTGCCTGTCTCGCCCTGGACCAGCGTATCGAGATTGACCAGCAGGTGGCAGAGCTCGGCCACCACCCACATGCCGATCGCGAACTCGCCGCCCTTGAGCCGAAGCATGAAGGAGGACATCGGCAGCGAGACGGCCGCGATGATGAGGGCCGCGAGGATCAGCGACACATAAACGTTGACGCCGGCATCGGCGAGACGCACGGCGGCATATGCGCCAAGCCCGAAAAAGGCTTGCTGACCGACGGAGACGAGACCGCCATAACCGGCGAGCGCGTTCCATGTCACCGCGAGGATGACGTAGATGAACAGCGTGGTCAGCTTGTCGATCGCGTTGTTGCCGAAAAGGAAAGGGCCTGTCGCTAGGACGACGAGAATGATGGCCGCGCCGAGGATGGACACACGCGACTGCGGGGTCCACCGCTCGACCCGGATGGCTGGATCCTGGCTCATGCGGAACGCCTCACGGTCTTGCGGAACTTGGTGCCGATGGTGTCGAGATGGAGACGTCCGAACAGCACGGCGAGAAAGACGACGTGACCGGTGATCAGGAAGCCCTGCGGGCTGATCTGGGCGCCGAGACTTTGGGCCACGCCGAGCACAATGCCGCCGATGAGCGTCCCCCAGAGCGATCCGGCACCGCCGATGACGGCCGCCTCGAAGGCGAAGATCAACTGTGGTCCGCCGGCATAGGCGTCGAAGGTGGCCCGCATGCCGAGAAAGGCGCCGGCAATGCCGACCGTCCCGAGGGCGATGGCCGCCGCCGCGGCGTTGACCCGCCTGGCGTTGATGCCGATGAGACCGACCGTATCCGGATCTTCGGCCGTCGCGCGGATCGCGCGGCCGAGTTGCGTTTTGGTCAGGAAGAGTTGCAGCCCACCCAGGATCACGACTGCCGCGAGGAAGGTCAGCGCCGCGAGTTTGCCGATGAAGATGTCGTCGGTGATCGTCCAGCTGTCATAGGAAAGCTCGTCGATGAACGGGGCGAGCGACCGGGTATCTGCACCGAACTGCTCGAACATAAGGTTGTCGAGCACAATGGACAGGCCGAATGTCGACAGGATCGGCACCAGCATTCCGCCGCGTTGGCTTCGCTCCAGGATCGTCCGCTGCAACACCCAGCCGAGGACCGCCATGGCGGGCAGAACGAGGATAAGCGCGGTGAACGGATTGAAGCCATATTGATCGGCGAGCACGTACAGCGCGAAAGCGGCGACGATGGCGAGGCTGCCATGTGCCAGATTGATCATGCGCATCACGCTGAACATGAAGGAGAGGCCGCAGGCGATCACGGCGTAATAGCCACCGAGCAGAATTCCCTGCACGATCTGATTGACCCAGACCATCATGCGTGCAGCCTCCCTTTGGCGCTGCCGAGGCCGAAATAGGCGTCCGATACCTGCTCGCGCGTGATCTCGCCGCGCTTGCCTTCCAGCACGATCCTTCCCTCCAGCATGCAGACAATCCGATCCGCCACCCGCATGGCCCGGCGCAGATCCTGCTCGACGAGGATGATCGTGGTGCCACCATGGATGAGCGTATCGAGCGATGCGTAGACGCGGTCGACGGCGAGCGGCGACAGGCCGAGCGAGACTTCGTCCAGAAGCAGGATCTCCGGGTTCGTCATCAGCGCGCGGCCGATCGCCGTCGCCTGCTGCTCGCCACCGGAGAGATTGCCGGCCTTCGCCTTCCGGCGCGGCACGAGATTGGGAAAGGCCTCGAAGACCCGGTCGATCGTCCAGGGACCCTTTCGGCCGGCTGAACGGGCGAGGATCAGGTTTTCCTCGACGCTCATCTGGCTGAACAGGCGCCGGCCTTCCGGGACAAGCGCCACACCCAGCCCGACGCGGCTGTGAGCGGGAACAAGCGTGATATCCGCGCCGTCGAAACGCACGCTGCCGCCGGCCGGAAGATGCGCGCCGGCGATGGCGCGCAGCAGCGTGGTCTTGCCGGCGCCATTGGCGCCGACGAGCGCGATCGTCTCGCCCTTTTCGACAGTGAGGTCGACACCGCGCACCGCCTGCAGCAGGCCATGCCGGACATCGAGTTTCTTGATCTCGAGGAGGCTCATTCCACGCTTCCTCCGAGATAGGCTTCGACCACGGCCGGGGTCTTCATCACCGTCGCGGGATCGCCGTCGGCGATGATGCGGCCCTGGTCCATGCAAACAAGGCGATCGGCGACTTCGAGCAGGATGTGGACGATGTGCTCGATCCAGACGATCGCGATGTCGCGCCGTCGCAATTCGCGGATGGTGCCGACCAGCTCATTCGCTTCGCCGTCGGTCAGTCCGCCGCCGATCTCGTCGAGCAGGAGCAATCTGGGATTGGTCGCCAGTGCCCGCGCCAGTTCGAGCCGCTTGCGGTCAAGCAGGCCGAGCGTCTCGGCGCGGCGGTTTGAAAGATGGGCCATGCCGCAGAGGCGCAGCGAATCCAGCGCCCGCTCATAGCCCTCGTCCCGCAGAAAATTGCCGCCATTGGCTGCCGCCACGAAGACATTCTCGAACACGGTCATGCCGCCGAAGGGGCGCGGAATCTGGTGTGTCCGGACAATCCCGCGCCGGCAGCGCTCCGATGCCGGGACATGGGTGACGTCCTCGCCGAGGAAGTCGATGGTGCCGCCGGTCGGCGGGTGCGCCCCGACCAGCACGCTCAGGAATGTCGTCTTGCCGGCGCCGTTCGGGCCGACGATCCCGACCGCCTCGTCGGCGCGCATTGAAAAGTCGATCCCGTCCAGGACGACAAGCGCGCGGAAGCGCTTGTGCAATCCCGAAACCGTTATGATCGGCTGGCCTTTTGCCTCGCTCACGCTTTGATCCATCCGGGTCTGTGCTGTCGTCGCGACAGCAAGGGTGAGGGTGGACCACCCGCATATCGATGCGGGAGGTCCGTCCTGTCAGCCGTTGAGGGGCAGCAGCTTGCTGGCGACCGGGACATTCGGGTCCGTCGCATTGTCGGTGACGACGAAGTCGAGCTTGAACTTCGAGCCCGGCGCCGCCTTGACCCATTGCGTGCCGACGATGGGGCCGGGCGAGACGTTCGGCACCGGGCCACTGGTGAAGTCGACCTTGCCGGAGATCGTGACGGTATTCAGCGTGCTGATCGCCTTGGCGATCGCTGGCTTGCTCTTGGGGTCGGTGCTCGCCTTCAGCGCGGCAAATCCGGCGTCGAGGAGCGAGAGCGTGGCGCCGAGTTGCTGCGTCCACTGCTTGCCGGAGCTTTCCTCATAGCCATTGGCAAGCGCCTCGCCGCCGATGCCGGTGAGCGAGGAGGTGTAGGGGAAGGTCTTGTGCCAATAGGCGTTGTTGCCGAGGTTGTAGCCGAGCGTGCCGAGCGCCTCGATCCCGTCCGGGAACAGGCCGGTCTTGGCGAGCTGCGCGATCTTCAGCTGCTTGCGCAGGCCCTGCTGCGCCGCCTGGCGCCAGAAGGCGGCGAAATCCGGCGGAATCGGGAAGGAGTTGAAGATCTGAACCTTCTCCTTCCGGAACAACGAAATCTGCGACGAGTAATCGGTCGTCCCGTCCTCGTAAGCGCCTGGATCGATGATCGTATAGCCGGACTTCTCCAGCAGCGGGATGAGGCTCGCACGAATGGCATTGCCGTCCGCGTCGTTCGGGTAGAGGACGCCGACCTTCTTGTTGGTCTCGATCAGCGAGAACTGCGAGACATACATCTTGTGGAATTCGCCGACGCCGAACCCGAAATGATAGGTCCATTTGAACGGCGACGGCGCGCCCGGCTTGGCGCCGCGGCCAAAATACCACGCTTCCCAGGGCATGACGGTCGAAAGGCACGGCACGCCAGCCGCTTCGGCGGCGTCGGCGACCGGATTGATGGTCTCCGGCGTCGAGATCGCGAGGATCAAATCGACCTGATCGCTGTTGATCAGCGATTTGGCGAGTTGGCTGGCCCGCGAGGGATCCGACTGCGTGTCGACATCGATGATCTCGACCGCATAGGTCTTGCCGCCGATGGTCAGGCCGTTGGCCAGCGCCTTGCGCGCGAGATCGAGGACATAGCCGTCGGTCTGGCCGAAGCCGGACAAGGCGCCGGTGCGGGGGCTGACGAAGCCGACCTTGATGACATCAGCCGCGCCGGCCGCGAAGCCGCGCCCCTTAGTCGCGAGCATCAGGCCGCTGGCACCAAGTCCGGAAAGAAGCTGGCGCCGGTTCGGGCGAAGGCCCGCAAGATGGATCGGTCTATTGGACATTGTTTCCTCCCTGTCCGTTCCCGAGGCGCCGAAAGCCCGGCACGCGATCGGGTAGTTTCCCGGCTGGCTCGACACCGTGACCCAGCGCAGTTCGGTGAATTCAGGAATGGCGGCGACGTCGTCGGATCGGCCAGAGCCCGAGGCCTTCACGCCGCCGGAGAGCCCATGCCCCTCGTTTTGCGCGGTCGGGCCGTTGATGTGGCAGATGCCGGGTTCGAGCGGTTTCGCACCATCGATCGCGCTTGCCGGCCCGGCTGAAGACGGCCGACGACATCCTGATATCGAGCACAGCGTCCTCCTCCGACGACCGGCCACAGAAATCCTGCCCCGGAAACGTCGTTCCCGGGCTCATTGAAAGATGAAATCACTCGCTCGCGTCGCAGTGACGCTTGCGCAAAAGTCTCTATCGCTCTGAAAACAAAGGATGCTTCGCCCAGCTCCTCAAAAGGCGAAATTCGTCCTGAATTCACTTCCTCCGACTGTCCAGTTCTTTGGCTGGATTAACGATCATCAGTAGGCCTCAGTGCGGGATAAGGCGGAATGCAATATTCTCGACATAAATGGCATTTTTCTGGATATTGAGGTGTGTTTTCCTGAGGATCTCGCCCGCGATGTCGAAGAGCCAGAGTGCGTCCCTCGTCCTGTCACGGCCTGACCGGGTCTTGCGGGCCGACGCGGGCGTCGTCGCGTCGAAGCTGGAGATGGCGCTTGCCGAGCGCAGTTGGTCGATTGCCGACCGCGACCGGCGTCACCATTGCCAGCTCTTCTGCGTTCTGCACGGCCGCGCTGTCTTCATCGGCCGCGACGGTCATGCGATGGACCTGCTGGCGCCCGTCATGCTCTGGCTGCCGCGTCCAGTTGCCGGAGAGTTTCGCCTCGCGGCCGGCGGTGACGGCATCACGGCGATGATCGCCGAGGACTTTGTCTGGCGCATCATCGGCGACAGCCCGGTCGCGGCCCATCTGCGGCCGATGCTCGAGCGGGCGGTTGTGGCGCCCGGCGAGCGGATCGCGCCACAGCTTGCCGAGATCGTTATGTCGCTCCATGCGCTCGTCCGGGAATCGCGCGAACCGCAGGCTGGAGGTGCGGCGATGATGGCGCTGCATCTCGGCGTCGTCATGCTCCATCTCTGGCGCGCCTCCGGTGGCGGGGCGGTCACGGCTCAACGCGGCAGCGGGGTGACGACGGTCCAGCGCTTCCGCCAGCTGATTGAGCTGCACTACCGCGAAAATCTCGGTGTCGACGACTATGCCGATCGGCTTGGCGTCACGCGGGCGCACCTGCACGATGCCTGCCTGCGCGCCACCCGGCATACGCCATTGGCGCTGATCCATGTTCGCCTGCTCGAGGAGGCGCAATCACGCCTTGAGCAGACTGATCTGTCGGTCGAGCAGATTGGCTATCGCCTCGGCTTTCGCGACCCGAGCTATTTCAACCGCTTCTTCAAACGGCTGACAGACATGACGCCGGGGGCCTATCGTCAGAGCGCGCCGGTTGCACGTCCGACACGCGAACCGCTCTCCTTCGCGGCGTGGCCATGAGGCGGCCAGTCCAGCGCCGAACCACGCCGGGCTGTCCGGAGGCCATTTTGTTTGAGACACGCCGCCATGGCTGGCGGGCGCCGGTCGCGTTCGTTTTCGGAAGGACGGTGAAGCGGCGCGTTCTGCATCAGGGGGTCGGCCGGGGATGAAACGTGGCGCGGCCATTGCGCAGGTCAGCGGCGAGGTGGATCGCATCTTCTCCGGTGTCGCGCCGCTTCGGCGCTCAATGACGGGCGCCGAAGCGGGCAGCGTGCAGACCCTCGACGAGGAGGACATTCCGATCGCCTATCTTCCCGGCAATGCGCGCCGCGTCCGCGTGCGGGTCTTCGGGGAGGTCGCGCGGCTCACCGCAGGTGGCGCAAGTTTCTGATGGCGGGCAAGATGGCGGAGCGCCGTTGCGTCGCCATCCAGATCAGCGGCCGTGGGGCTTCGTTGCACCGAACTCGGGGAGACTAGAATGCTCGATGATCTCAACGAAGGAACGTCCCGGGGACTGATCGGGCGCGAAAGGCGCGTGTATCGCGAAGCCTCGCCGACGGAACTGATCTACATCGCCACACGTATGATCGTGGTGAGCCGCAGCACCCTTTCCGGGATGGTTGGCAGGGCGCAGTTCGAGGCGGCCGTCGCCCACCTCGAAGCCCGATACGGAATCCTGCGCTCGGTGGTGGAGGACGGGTATTTCGTGGAGCGGTCCGATGACCGGTCGGCGGTCGAGACCTGGTTGCCCGCAGATAGCTGCTCCGCCGATACCATGTACGCGCAGTTGCTGAACGCCGACCTCGATACCGGAAAGACCCTGTATGCCATCCAGGTTATCGCCACCGATGACACGATCGACGTCTTCATGCTCACGTCCCATGCGATCACCGACGCAACATCGCTGATCGAACTGCATTCCTGTCTCGCCCACATGTGCGACTGCGTCGTGCGCGGCGAGGCCCCGGCCCTCGGCGTGCAGCCGTTCCCGACCCCGGTCGACGAGGCCGTGAGCCGCAGTCTGGCTGCGCTTGGAACGGATGGACCGCCGTCTTCCTATTCCGGTGTGTTCGCCGAGATTCCCATGCCCGCGCCCCATGATGTCGGCCCCGTGACCCATCGCCTCGAACGCGTCGTG
Organism: Kaistia sp.; assembly: GCA_965229085.1. Lineage (GTDB taxonomy): Bacteria > Pseudomonadota > Alphaproteobacteria > Rhizobiales > Kaistiaceae > Kaistia. The sequence continues at coordinate 307,198 of OZ245859.1, forward strand.
ATCGGGGCGGAGGCGATGGATCGGATCAAGGAGGTGAGCCACGCCACCGGCTCTTCCGTGCACTCGCTCCTGCTGGCTGGGTTTGCTCTCGCCATACGTGACGTTGCGGACGACCACCCGCGCCAGATCCTCATGCGATCATCGGTCGACATGCGCCGGCGGCTCGAGCCCCACGTTTCACCCGAACTGGTCTTCACGGCCATCACCGGGCACATCACGCCCGTTCCCGACCTCGACAGGCCCATGGTCGAAATCGCCAAGTTCATTTTTGACGATATCCATCAGGGTCTCGCCAACGGCAGCATCTTTCACGACTACATCAATTATCCCAGGGCATTCGGCAGCCCTCAGCAGTCCCCGGTCGCCATCAATGTTTCCGACATCCAGACGGTTCAGTTTCGCTGGCCGGTCGAGCGGCTGGCAGTGACCAGTTTCGAGTATGCATTGGGCTGGATGAAGAAATTCCCCAATGTCTCCGTGTCGGTCTACGACGGCACGCTGATCGCCAACATCGTCTATGTGGAAGAGTTCGCCACTCCGACAACGATCCACGCCATCGCGGACGGCTTCGTCAGGAGGCTCGATTCGGTCTGCGGACAATAGAAGCCTACACCGACCAGTGCAGCGCGGCTGCTTGCCGGCAGCGATCGCAATGTCCTCGCTCTCGCATCGCTTCGGCGAGCCAAGACGCCAGCCCACGATGAAAAGGGCGTTGGCCGCGCCAGGCAGTATGACGAGTGCAACGGCGATGTGACCTGTGCTCGAAAGCGACCTGAGGGCCTGCGAGGCGTTGTTCTTCCATCGCGCTTCGTTCAACAGCGCGAGGATCGGGATGAGTGGCAGCAGATAGCCGAACGCCCCCCGGAGAATCATGGCGGAGGCGGCGCGCAGAATGCGGCACGCGATGACGGCCATGTCGGGACTCATGCTGTATCCATCGAAGGGGCCGGGGGCGCATGCTGCGCCCCCGGCCCCTTCGATGGATCAGAGCGGAGCGGCTGCGGCTTCACGGTGAACTTGTAGGCGCCATGCGTCTTGTGGCCGTCCTGGTCCTGCCCCTTCCTTCGCTCTTGCCTTGGCAAAGGCAATTATCCTTTCTCGATCGAGCCCGGTGGGCCGATGCTTGCCCAGGCGGTCACGCAGACAGGTCAGGCTCGCGTCCTTGGATCGACCAATTGTCTTCCCTGCCTCCGCCAGATCTTGCCGGTGTAGATCGAAGAGGCCGGCGAAGGTCTTTGTCAGCGAACGATCTGAGAGTATAGGTTCGCCCCGATCGATCCGGAGCTCCGTTTCTCGTGCCCAGATCCAAGCGTCACCACGCAGCAGGAACGTCTCACTTGCGTCCTTTCCATTGCGCCTGTCGTTGGCGCGCCATGCACCGGTAGGAAGCTTGATGACCGTGGCCATATTCGTGTTCGCTATGTGTGCAGTGAGTGATTGAAACGCCGCGCACGGCGTCGGATTTTGGCGTGAAATGGACTGCACACGGGACTGTGCAACGATTTGATAGCAAAGCAATAAATGTGAAATATCAAGCACATAGATTTTCAGTGGCCCCTATGATGGATTGGACGGACCGGCATTGCCGGTTCTTCCATCGCCAGCTTTCGGCGCGGGCGCTGCTCTATACCGAGATGGTCGTGGCCGATGCGGTGATCCATGGCGACCGCGACAAGTTGCTTGGCTTTGACGCGGCAGAGCATCCGCTGGCGTTGCAACTCGGCGGGTCCGATCCGGCCAAACTCGCCGCGGCGGCGCGGATCGGCGAAGCCTTCGGCTATGACGAGATCAACCTCAATTGCGGCTGCCCGTCGGACCGCGTGCAATCGGGGACGTTCGGCGCCTGCCTGATGCGCGAGCCCGAACGCGTCGCGGATTGCGTCGCGGCGATGAAGGGCGCGGTGCGAATCCCGGTCACCGTCAAATGCCGGATTGGCGTCGACGAGCAGGACCCTGAGACTGCGCTCGACATCTTCGCCGATGCCGTGGTCGCGGCTGGCGCGGACGCGCTCTGGGTCCACGCCCGGAAGGCTTGGCTCGCCGGCCTGTCGCCGAAGGAAAACCGCGATATTCCGCCGCTCGATTATGATCGGGTCCACCGGCTCAAGGCCCGCTTCCCCCAGCTGTTCATCGGCCTCAATGGCGGGCTGAAGACCATCGACGCTACCCTCGCCGAAATCGGTCCTGTCGATGGCGTCATGCTTGGACGCGTCGCCTATCACGAGCCGGTGCTGCTCGGCTCCGTCGACCGGCTGTTCTATGGCGCCGATACCGCCGATGTTGAGCCGCTCGCCGTCGTCGAGGCCATGATCCCCTATGTCGAGGCGGAGCGCGCGCGTGGCGCGCCGCTGCACCGCATCACGCGCCACATGCTCGGGCTCTTCCACGGCCAGCCGGGGGCGCGCCGTTTCCGCCAGATCCTCACCGTCGAGGGCGCTCGCCGCGATGCCGGCGTCGAGGTGCTTCGCGCCGCGGCGGCGGCGGTCGGCGAGGCGTCCTCGCTCGCAGCCTGAAGGACCTTTGCCGGCATCCACCTTTATCCATGCCGCACTGCACGCTATGGAAAGGTGCGCTCGCCGAGCATTGCCATTTTCCGGGACTTCGCCATGACCATCCGCGGCTTCACCATCGACGGCTTTCTTCTCGCGCTCGTTGCCGTGGTGGCCTTCGCCATCGTCCTGCCGGGGCCGGGAGCGACCGGCGGCATCCTGCACATGAATGACGTCGCCACTTATGGCGTCGGCGTCATCTTCTTTCTCTATGGCCTGACGCTGGCGCCCGAGAAGATGAAGGCCGGCGTCAGACACTGGCGGCTGCATCTGTGTGTCCAGCTCTGCACCTTCGTGCTGTTTCCGATCGTCGTGCTGACATTCGGCACGCCGCTGAAGGGTCTGGTGCCGGCCGAGGTCTGGATCGGTTTCTTCTATATCGCGGCACTGCCCTCGACCGTGTCCTCCTCTGTCGCCATGACCTCGCTGGCGCATGGCAATGTGCCGGCCGCGATCTTCAACGCGACGCTATCGAGCCTCATCGGCGTCTTCGCCACGCCGCTGCTGATGGCCTGGTTCCTGTCGACCAGCGGGCTCTCGATGCCGCTGCTGCCGGTCATCGGCAAGATCCTCCTGCTCGTCCTCCTGCCGATCGTCGTCGGCCAAGTGGCGCGCCATTGGCTCGCTGGCTGGGCCGGACGCAACAATAAGCGGATCAAGCTCGCCGACCGGGCGATCATCCTCGCCATCGTCTACAACTCGTTCTCCGATTCGATGGTCGAGGGCGTCTGGCGCGGTCATGACGCGCTGCTGATCGTCGAGATCATCGTCGGCGTCATCGCGCTGTTCTTCATCATCTATTGGCTGATGAAGATCCCATGCCGGCTGTTCGGCTTCGACCGGGCCGATACGATTGCCTGCCTCTTCTGCGCCTCGAAGAAGTCGCTGGCGACTGGTGTTCCGCTGGCACCGATCATCTTCGGCACGGTTCCGGGCCTCGGCCTGATCATCGCGCCGCTGATGCTCTATCACTTCTGTCAGCTGGTGATCGTCAGCGTGATCGCCAACCGCGCGGCCAGGCCCGTCCTGGTCGAGGCCTGATCGTAGCATCGGCCTCCGTCTCGGCGGCGCGTTTGGCCGCGAGACGGGCGGGGAGGGCGTCCATGATCGCCTTCCGTTCGGCCTCGTCGAGCCGGATCCAGTCGGCGATCTCCGCGATCGTCCTGCCACAGCCCTCGCAGAGCCCGGACTGCGGGTCCATCGTGCAGATGCGGATGCAGGGCGAGATCATCGTCGGTCCCCGCTGATGAGTGCGCCTGCGGTCACGCGAAGGCGACGAGCGCGATGAGCGCCGCGAGGGCGGCGCATTGTTCGGTGGCGCCAAGCGTGTCGCCCGTATGGCCGCCGATCATGCGATCGGCGAGGCGGCTTGACCCGAGCGTTGCCAGCGCCGCCGCGGCGACCGCGACCAGCGCCGCGATCGGTCCCCCGGCAATCGTCCCCGCGATGAGGCCGACGGCAAGCGCCGCAACCAGCGCCATCGCCAGTGTCTCGCGATCCGGCTGGCCGATACCGGCGGCGAGACCGTCCGGCCGCGCCGGCGGCAGGCCGGCCCATTGATGCACCATCGCCGCGCGTCCGAGCGTCTCGGCTACGATGAGGGCTGCGGCAGCCGAAAGAGGCCGCGACGGCAGGAAAGCGGCGAGGAGGCTCGCCTTCAGCAGCACGGAAAGAATCAGCGCCAGCGCGCCATAGCTGCCGATGCGGCTGTCTCGCATGATCGCCAGCCGTGCCTCGATCGTCCGGCCGCCGCCAAAGCCGTCGGCGGTATCGGCAAGGCCATCCTCATGCAGCGCGCCGGTCAGGATGGTAAGTGCCGTGATCGCGACGAGCGCTGCCGCGAGCGGCGGCAGGGACAAGCTGTTGCCGAGCAGCAGGATGATGCCGCCGGCTGCCCCGATCAGAGCGCCCGCAAGCGGGAAGACGCGAACGGCACCGCGAAGATCCGGCGCCGCTGCGGGATCGAGGCCGAGTCGCTGAGGCGGAATGCGCGTCAGGAAAACCAGCGACACCGCGATATCGCGCGCGACGCCCAGCCACCCGCTGCCTTCGTCATGCCTCACGACCATTCCCCTGCCATGGCGACGCAGCTTTTCGGCTCGCACTTCGAGGGTTATAGATCGCGCGCAGCCGGCCGACCAGCGCCGCCGATCCCTCGAAGCGAGTGTCCATCTGATGTCCCGATCCGCCACCGGCCTTCCCTTCGACGATTTCCGCGCGCTGATTGCTCAGATGCCCCAGCGCGACGAAGCCGCTGTTGCGACGATCCGCGCCCGCGACGGCGATCTCACCAAGCCGGCCGGCTCCCTCGGCCGCATGGAGGACCTCGTCGAATGGCTCGGCGGTTGGCAAGGCGCTGCGCAGCCGGCTGTGAACCGGCCGCTCGTCGCGATCTTCGCCGGCAATCACGGTGTCGCCACGCATGGTGTTTCCGCCTTCCCGTCCTCGGTCACGCAGCAGATGGTCGAGAATTTCGCCGCCGGCGGCGCCGCGATCAACCAGATCTGTATCGCGAATGATCTCGGCCTCAAGGTATTTGATCTCGCGCTCGACATTCCGACTGGCGACATCACCTTCGAGGCGGCGATGGACGAGGCAGGCTGCGCCGCCACCATGGCCTTCGGTATGGAGGCGACTGCCGGCGGCGTCGACCTCATCGCGCTGGGCGAAATGGGGATCGGCAACACCACTGTCGCGGCAGCCGTTGCGGCCGGGCTGTTTGGCGGCACCGGGTCCGACTGGGTTGGACCGGGCACCGGCATCGACGTCGAGGGCGTTGCCCGCAAGGCGCGCGTTGTCGACGCGGCGCTTGCTTGCCATGCCGGCCATCTCAGCGATCCGCTCGAGGTGCTCCGCCGGCTCGGCGGGCGCGAACTCGCCGCGATCGCCGGAGCGATCCTTGCGGCGCGCATGAGCCGTATCCCCGTCATCATCGACGGCTATGTCGCATCCGCCGCCGCGGCCGTGCTCTACCGCCTTGACCCGCACGTGCTCGATCACTGCCTCTTCGGCCATCTCTCGGCCGAGCCGGCGCATCGCCGGCTGCTCGATGCGATGGGCAAGACCGCGCTGCTTGATCTCGGGATGCGGCTCGGCGAGGGCACAGGGGCAGCGCTCGCCGCTGGCCTCGTCCGCGCCGCGGCGCTCATCCATCAGGGCATGGCGACCTTCGCGCAGGCCGGCGTTTCCGGCCGGGAAGGGTAGGCGCTGAGAGGAGCGGATCGAGCGCTGACCGGCCTTAGCTTGGCGCCGCGTGACGCGGCCCGCGCCTGAGCGCGACGCTAACCGCTCATGGCTGTCACTACCGGGCTTGACCCGGCAATCCAGCCTTGAGCGTCACAGGCGCAGCAAGCCTCCGCCAGCGGAAAACAGCCTAGATTGCTGGGTCAAGCCCGGCAATGACAAGGGACTAACCAGCCGCGCACCAAACCGCGGAGCCGTCACGTCTCAGTACCGGCGCATCAGCCCGACGAGCCGGCCCTGGATGCGCACGCGGTCAGGCCCGAAGATTCGCGTCTCATAAGCCGGATTCGCAGCCTCGAGCGCTACCGAGGCGCCACGACGGCGCAGCCGCTTCAGCGTCGCCTCTTCCTCGTCGACCAGAGCGACGATGATGTCGCCGCTCTCGGCATTGTCAGTCTTGCGGATCAGGACCGTGTCGCCATCAAGAATGCCAGCCTCGATCATCGAGTCGCCGCGAACTTCGAGGGCGAAATGATCGCCGGCGCCGAGCATTTCCGGCGGGACGGTAATCGAATGGCTCTGCGACTGAATTGCCGAGATCGGCACGCCGGCAGCGATCCGGCCCATGACGGGCACGATCACCGGCTCGGCATAGCCCTCCGGCGTCTCGACCGGGCGGACACGGCCAAGGCTGCCTTCAATGACGCTTGGCGCAAAGCCGGACTTGCGCGGCCGCGCCAAAGTCGGCGACATCGCCTCCGGCAGGCGGACAACTTCAAGCGCGCGGGCCCGGTTGGGCAGGCGGCGGATGAAGCCGCGCTCCTCCAGCGCCTTGATCAGGCGGTGGATGCCGGACTTCGAGCGGAGGTCGAGGGCGTCTTTCATCTCGTCGAAGGAAGGCGGCACGCCGGCCTCCTTCAAGCGCTCGTTGATGAAGAGCAAAAGCTCATATTGTTTTCGTGTGAGCATTTCCCGATCCGCGCCAGAATCATACGGTACAAAACACGAACAAGGTAACCGTTCTGTTTGTGTTCCGCAAGCAGCGCACGGACTGACGGCCTTGCAACCGGGCGGTTGCAACAAGAAAAAGCCGGCGCAGCATTGCCACGCCGGCTGGTGGTTCGCGCGGGTCGCTTTCAGCGGATCGGCGGCGCGTACTGGATGCCGCCGCGGCTCCAGAGCTGGTTAAGGCCGCGCGGAATGCCGAGCTTGGAATCGACGCCGAGATTGCGCTCGTAGATCTCGCCATAGTTGCCGACGGCCTTGACCATGGCGGCGACCCAGTCGTTGGCAAGGCCGAGCCTGGTGCCGAAATCGCCGTCGCTGCCGATGAGGCGCATTACGTCCGGCTTCTTCGAGGCCTTGGCCTCGTCGATCCGGTCGGAGGAGACGCCGAGTTCCTCGGCATTGATCAGCGCAAAATTCACCCATTGGACGATCAGGCGCCATTCAGCATCGTCGGCACGCACGGCCGGGCCGAGCGGCTCCTTGGAAATGACCTCCGGCAGGATAATGCTGTCGCCGGGCGTATCGAGGCTCGCCTTCTCGGCATAGAGCTGCGACACGTCGCTGGTGATCACGTCACATTTGCCGGCCCTATAGGCATCGAGCGCTTCCGCCGAGGTGGATGCCGCCACTTCGGTGTATTTCATCGTGTTGGTCGTGAAGAAGTCGATGAAGTTCGGCTCGGTCGTCGTGCCGGTCTGGACGCAGACGCTGGCGCCGTCGAGCTCGAGCGCCGACAGCTTGCCGTTCGCGCGTTTCACCATGAAGCCCTGGCCGTCATAGTAGGTGACGCCGGCGAAGACGATGCCGAGATCAGCCTCGCGGCCGAGCGTCCAGGTCGAATTGCGCGAGAGCAGGTCGACCTTTCCGTCCTTGAGGGCGGCGAAACGATCGGTTGCCGAGAGCGGCACGTAGGTGACCTTGGCCGGGTCGCCGAGGACCGCGGTCGCGACCGCCTTGCAGAAATCGACGTCGAAGCCGGCCCAGTTGCCCTGGTCGTCCTTGGCGCCGAAGCCAAGCAGGCCTTCGTTGACGCCGCAAGTGAGGCTGCCGCGCGCCTTGACGTCGGCGAGCGTCGCTGCTTCCGCCTGAACGACGCCGCCGAGCAGCAGCACGGCCGCCGCAAGCATCACCCGCTGCCGAACAATCGATCGCATGGACATCGTGTTTCCCCCGGGACTGGCGCTTGGCGCTGATCGCTGATTGGCGTTGGTGGCGGGTTCGGCCCGCGCAGCGCGAACCGCTGCCGTCAGAGCTTGGCGCGCTGCAGGACGACGACCTTGGTCCCGACCGGCACGCGTTCGAAGAGGTCGACCACATCGGCATTGACCATCCGGAAGCAGCCGGACGAGAGGGCATGGCCAATCGTCTGCGGCTGGTTGGTGCCGTGGATGCGATAGACCGTATCGCCCAGATAGAGCGCGCGGGCGCCCATCGGATTGCCCTCGCCGCCGGCCATGAAGCGTGGCAGATAAGGCTGGCGCTGGATCATCTCTGGCGGCGGCCGCCAATCCGGCCATTCCTGTTTGCGTGATATCTTGAGCAGACCCGACCATTGGAAGCCGTCGCGGCCGACGCCAACGCCATAGCGCAGCGCCCGGTTATCGCCCTGGACGAGATAGAGGTAACGCTCCTCGGTATTGATGATGATTGTGCCCGGCTTCTCCGTCGTGCGGAAATAGACCGGCTGCAGGCGAAAGTCCGGCGGCAGCAGCGATTGCTCTGCCGTCGGAACGAGGCCTGGCTGATCGCCAATGGCAAGCGGCGCGCGCGCATCAGGAACGCCGGGCGCCGCCAGGGCGGCCGTTGGACCGAGCGCCGCGCCGGCCGCAACGAGCGCGGCCATGAGGGCAGGGAGGAAAGGGAAGCGCTTTTTCATTCGCATGTTGCCTCTCAGAAAGCCGATAGGCGGTCGCACCAGGTTGGACATTGGTCGGATGCCGTCTTGCCCCGTTTACGTCCTTCCCGGATCACGTCTTGCCCGGCGGCAGCACGATACCGGGCGCGGCCGGTGCCATGGTCATGGTCGCCGCGGTCGGGGCAGGCGTCGCCGGTGCGTCGCAGCGCACGAACACCATCGTGCCATAGCGCGCCGTCACGGTCGGATCGACCCAGGCCGCGACCAGCACGCCGTTCTGGAACGAGGTTACCTGCCGGTCCTTGATGACGCCGGCGGGGCCGGGCGGGCCGATATAGATGCGGCCGCCGGCGTTTTTGATGAAGACTTCCGACGGCTGGGTCTGGTCGGCGAGATACATCATCACGCCGCCTGTCGGGCCCTTGCTGATGATATAAGGATTGCTGCAATAGCGCCGTGCTTCGGCTGTCGTGCGGGCAAGGTCGGCCTCGTTGCGGAACGAGCCGAGGCCCCATTTGCCGACGAGTTCATCCGCCGTGAACATCGGCACGGCCGGCGCCGCCGGCGCCATTGCGGCGCTATCGAGCGACCGTTCGGAGGTGCAGCCCGAAAGCACGGATGCGAGAGCGGCGAGCAGCCCGAAGACAGGCAAAGCGGCGCCTGTCGGTGCGCCCCGGCCGATCCTGACGGGTCCCTCTGATGCGATGACCATCCGTTCCCTCCTACGGTGGTGTCCGGGCCTGCACGATCTTCGTCCGCTTCGCGCCGGATTTGCAGGCATGATGAAGAGGCGTCGCGGCAAACGCAACCGCTTCCTCGCACCGGGCTTGCTGCCGCCGTTCCGCTTTCGTGCTAGTCTCGTGGGATGGCCGATCTGAGCTTCACCCTGTTCGAGACAGCGTTTGGTCGCGCCGCGATCGCCTGGGGTCCGGGCGGCATTCGCCGCACACTTTTGCCGGAAGCCGAAGAAGGCGCGACGCGGCGGCTGCTCGCGCGGCTCCTGCCGGATGCCGTTGAGGCGGAGCCCGAGGGCGAGATGGCGGCGGTGATCGCCGCGATCCGGTCGCTCCTTGGCGGTGGCCGCGACGATCTCGGCATGGCACGCCTCGACATGGCGGGAATCGAGCCGTTTCCGGCGGCGGTCTATGCCGAATTGCGTAAAGTGGGGCCGGGCGAAACGCTGACCTATGGCGCGCTCGCTGAGCGCGTTGGCGCTGCGGGGCAGGCGCGCGCGATCGGCGCGATTCTCGGGCGTAATCCGTTCCCGATCATCGTGCCTTGCCACCGCGTCCTGGCGGCTGGCGGCAAGGCCGGGGGCTTCTCGGCCCCAGGCGGGGTCGCCACGAAACTTCTGATGCTTACGGCTGAGCAGGCCCGCACGAGCGAAGCGCCTGGTCTCTTCGACAGCTTTGCCTTGCCGCTCGCAACGCGGCTCGGCTGAAGTTCTGCGGGTCGATCTTTAGGAAACTGGCGCGCCCTAGGGGAATCGAACCCCTCTCTCCACCGTGAAAGGGTGGCGTCCTGACCGATAGACGAAGGGCGCGTCGGCGGGGCTTATAGATGCGATTCTCGGCCTAGACAAGATCGCTCGGCCTTAACCGGGTTTTCCGCCATCCAGCCTGTTCATAACCCGGCCGGTCCCCGATCGTGGCGGGGCCGGCCGGCGCATCAGGCGGCCGTTACCACTTGCCGGTGTTCGGCATCGACAGCCAGGGCTCCTGCGGCGGCAGCGAGCCGCCGGCCTGGATCAGTTCGACCGAGATGTTGTCGGGCGAACGGATGAAAGCCATGTGGCCGTCGCGCGGCGGGCGGTTGATGGTGATGCCGGCCTGCTGAAGCTTGGCGCAGAGGTCGTAGATATTCTCGACGCTATAGGCGAGATGGCCGAAATTGCGGCCTTCGCCATAGACTTCCGGGTCCCAGTTGTAGGTCAGCTCGACCTGCGCGCTCTCGTCTCCTGGCGCCGCGAGGAAGATCAGCGTGAAGCGGCCCTTCTCGTTCTCGATTCGCCGAACCTCCTTGAGGCCGAGATGGCCATAGAAGGCGAGCGAAGCGTCGACATCGGTGACGCGCACCATGGTGTGAAGATATTTCATGGCCAGACGGAGCTCCCTGTTGGATGCTGCAGCGTTGATCCCGCACTGTCGCGCCGGCGCCGCAATGCGGCCGCACCATAGTTCGGGCGTCCCGCAAGGACAACGCGGTGGAAGGCGGGCCGCGCCGGCGCGGAAATCCGCCGTTGTGGCCGCGAAGTCACTGGTCAGCCGTTTTGCCGATGCTATTGTTGCTGCGATGAATCGGTCGTTCAATCGCCGCATTGGCCGTTGTGACGATCTTGTCTGTAGCATGGGCCGCGCAAAATGGCCGACTGGGGACCGAATCCTATGGGGTCCAAGAACAGCATCGGCTTTTCGGCATCGGTCGCCGGCGGCGAGGATGCGGCGGGGCTGGACCTGGTCGAGGTCGTCGGTGCCATCAAGTGGTTCGACGCATCGAAGGGCTATGGCTTCATCGTCCCCGACGACGGCGCGCCAGATGTTCTCCTGCATGTGACGTGTCTGCGGCGGGACGGTTTCCAGACCGCCTATGAGGGCGCGCGCATCGTCTGCGAGGCGCATCAGGGCGCGCGCGGGCTGCAGGCGTTCCGCATCCTGTCGATGGACGAATCGACCGCTGTGCATCCGGCGCAGGCCGGTCCGCCGCGTACGCATCAAGTCGTTGCGCCGACGAGCGGTCTCGAGCGCTGCGTCGTGAAGTGGTTCAACCGCGTCAAGGGCTATGGCTTTGTGTCGCGCGGCGAAGGCACCGAGGACATCTTCGTCCATATGGAGACGTTGCGCCGCTATGGGTTGATGGAGCTTCGCCCCGGCCAGATCGTGCTTGTCCGGTTCGGACCGGGCGACAAGGGCCTGATGGCCGCAGAAATTCGCCCCGAGGATGCACCCGGCGGCCCGGTTTCATCGCATTGACGGCCATGATGGCGACGTTCGTTCCCGGCACTGCGCGCGCGCGGCCGTTAGCTCGGCTGATGATGGCGCTTGCCTTCGTTTTTGGCCTGCTGAATGCAGCGCCGCATGCGCTTGCTGCCGATGATGTCGTCCAACTCGTCACGAAATCAGGGCGCCATCCAATCACTGTCGAATGGGCGGTGACGCCGGCCGAGCGCGCCAAGGGGCTGATGTTCCGCAAGAGCATGCCTGAGAACCACGGCATGCTGTTCGACTTCGACTATGAGCAGAGCGTCGCCTTCTGGATGCACAACACGCCGTTGCCGCTCGACATGGTGTTCATCGCCGCAGACGGTACGGTGAAGCGCATCGAGAAAAAGGCGACGCCGTATTCGGACAATGCGATTCCGGCCGGCGCACCAGTGCGCTATGTGCTTGAGATCAATGGCGGCCGGGCTGATGCGCTTGGCCTCGCGCCGGGCGACAAGGTGCTTATTCCTGCGCATTGATCGGCGCGAACGCGATTTCTGGCTCTTCGCGCGCTTGCGGCCGGCCGCGGTGAAATGCTAATCGAGGCCAGTGTTCAATGTCGGGGCATAGCGCAGTCTGGTAGCGCATCTGGTTTGGGACCAGAGGGTCGCAAGTTCGAATCTTGCTGCCCCGACCACAGATCGTCGGACCGACTTTTGAGGAAGCAGCGAAGCGATGGTTGCACGTATCTTCAAGCCGGCACGCAATGCCATGCAGTCGGGCAAGGGTAAGACCGACCGCTGGATGCTCACTTACGAGCCCGAGGTGCCGCTCGCTGTCGAGCCGCTGATGGGCTACACGTCCTCGGCCGACATGAAGCGGCAGATCAAGCTGCATTTCGATACCCAGGAAGAAGCCGTCGCTTACGCCCAGAAGAACGGCATCCCCTATCAGGTGTTCGAGCCACACCAGGATACGCGTCGGAAGATTTCTTATTCCGACAATTTCCGCTATGGCCGCCTGCAGTCCTGGACGCATTAAGCGACGCCAGGCGCAAGAGCGTGGCGATCCGGCCCCTTAGCTCAGCTGGATAGAGCACCTGCCTTCTAAGCCGGTGGTCGTTGGTTCGAATCCAACAGGGGTCACCACTCGCCCGGGTGCACGGACGGGTCGCCTCGGCGGCGCCGGCGGTGTAGGAAGGGCGCGCCTTTCATGCGAGACCCTTCGACCATGTCCTCCGCCACGTCCTCATCGTCTCTTCGCCCCAATGCCCATGTCGCCGCAGGCGGCGCGCTTTTCGGCAATGACCTGCCGCTGACGCTGATTGCCGGCCCGTGCCAGCTCGAAAGCCGGCAGCATGCCTTCGATATTGCCGGGCAGCTCAAGGAACTGACGACGGCACTCGGGATCGGCTTCGTCTACAAGACGTCGTTCGACAAGGCCAATCGCACCAGCCTCGGCGGCAAGCGCGGTGCGGGGCTCGATGCGGCGCTGCCGATCTTTGCCGATCTTCGCAGCCAGCTCGGCGTGCCGCTGCTCACCGATGTGCATGAGCGAGAGCAGTGCGCTGTGGTCGCCGAGGTTGCCGACATCCTGCAGATCCCGGCCTTTCTCAGCCGTCAGACCGACCTCCTGATTGCTGCCGCCGAGACTGGGCGCGTCGTCAACGTCAAGAAGGGCCAGTTCCTCGCGCCCTGGGATATGAAAAACGTCGTCGACAAGCTGACGGCGAGCGGAAATCCGAACATCCTCCTGACGGAGCGTGGCGCCAGCTTCGGCTACAACACGCTCGTTTCCGACATGCGCGCGCTGCCGATTATGGCTGGCTTTGGTGCACCTATCGTCTTTGACGCGACCCATTCGGTGCAGCAGCCAGGCGGGCAGGGTGGGTCCACCGGCGGCGACCGGCGGTTCGTCCCGGTTCTCGCTCGTGCCGCCGTTGCAGTCGGCGTCGCCAGCGTCTTCATCGAGACGCACCAGGATCCCGACAACGCTCCGTCGGACGGCCCCAACATGGTGCGGCTGGCCGATATGCGGGCGCTGCTCGAACAGCTGATCGCGTTCGACCGCATCGCCAAGGCTGTCTGAGCCCCGGCGTTCAGGCCGGCAGTGTTCTGGCGCCTGCCGGTTCTCGTTCGTCCGGCAGGGCACCCGCGAAGAGTTCCGACTGGCTGCCGATGAGCCGGGCGATGGCTTCCGTCGTGGCATGGATCGCCGGGTCATGACGCTCGTCATGATGGACGACGAGCCATTGCTCCGAGGTCAGCGCCGGGATGAGGCTGCCAGTCCGCTCAAGACCGGGCTCCGTATCGCCGACGAGGCAGGGCAGGACGACGCGGCCGGCGCCGGCGAGGGCAAGATCGAGCAGCGTGCGCGGATCGGAGCAGCGGAAGGCGATGGCCGCGCCGCTCTGCCGTTCGAGCCATGTGGCGGAGGGCGTGATGGCGGCTTCCCCTGTCAGCGCGATCCAGGGCGGTTCGTCCATCGACGCGCCACGGCGGACATAGCTCGCAAAGGCGATCGTTGCCACGCGCCGGCCAGCGAGCGTCGTCTCCTCAGGACGGCGGTTGCGGATGCCGATATCGGCGGCACGGCGGCCGATATCGAGCCGCGCATTGGCCGTGACGAAGTCGAGCGGCCAATCCCGCCCTGCCGGCAGCAGCGCGCCGGCATGGCTGGCCAGGAAGCGCGTCATCCAGTGCCCGGCCGAAATCCTTACGGAGCGCGGCGCCGCAGTGCCGCTCCGCCAGCGCGTAATGCCGGCGACCGCGGTTTCCACCTCCTCGGCATGACCAAGCAGCACGCGACCGGCTTCGGTCAGCTGGTAGCCGGTCCGGCTGCGCTGGAACAGGCGAAGGCCGAGATCGCGTTCCAGCGCCGCGACGCGGCGGCCGAGCGTCGGGGCACTCGCACCCGCGAGCCTTGATGCCGGGCCGAGCCCGCCACCGCGCGCCACAGCGAGGAACAGGCGGAGGTCCGACCAATCGATGTCCGTCATTTCTGAAACGCTCATTGCGAAACCGATGCTTGGGCCAACCGCCTGTGCCGATTAATGTCCCTGACAGCGGGAGAGCGGCACAAGGGTTCGAATGTGCCTTTCCTTTCAATTCTGCAACGCCTGTATCGACGAGGAAATGCTTATGCTGAAACGCGCACTTTGGGATGGGCTCGAGGTTCCGGCCATCGGCTTCGGCGGCTGGGCAATCGGCGGCCCTTTCTTCGCCGGCACGATTCCGCTCGGCTGGGGAAAGGTCGATGACCGCGAATCGACCGCCGCCATCCATGCTGCGCTCGATCGTGGCATCCGCTTCTTTGACACCGCGAGCAACTATGGTGGTGGCCATTCCGAGGCGGTGATCGGCGCGGCGCTTGAGGGCCGTGATGATGTGGTCATCGCGACCAAGTTCGGCAGTGTCACCGATCCCGTGACCAAGCAGACGCTGGCGGATAATGTCGCGCCCGACTTCGTCCGGCAGATCGTCGAGCGCTCGCTGCGCAATCTCCGCCGCGATCATATCGATCTCTTGCAGCTGCATCTCAATGGCCTCCCGATCGAAGAGGCGCGGCCGGTGTTCGAACAGCTCGCCGGCCTGCGCGAGGCGGGCACGATCGGCGCCTTCGGCTGGAGCACCGACGATCCGGAACGCGCCGCCGCTTTCGCCGGTCTCGACGGCTTCGTCGCGATCCAGCACCAGATGAACGTGCTCGATCCGGCTGACGCCATGATTGCCGTTGTTGAGCGAGCCGAGCTCATCTCGATCAATCGCGGGCCGCTGGCGATGGGGCTCCTGACGGGCAAATTTGCGCCGACGACGCAGATCGCCGCCGACGATGTGCGCGCCGCCGATGTCGAATGGATGACCTATTTCAAGGATGGCCGCGTCTCGCCGGAATTCACCTCCCGGCTTGAGTCGATCCGCGAGCTGCTGCGCGAGGGCGGGCGGTCGCTGACGCAAGGCGCGCTGGCCTGGCTCTGGGCCCGCTCGTCGCAGACACTGCCAATACCCGGCATCCGCACGGTGAAGCAGGCGGAGGAAAATGCCGGCGCGCTCGATTTCAGCCCGTTGCCGCAGGACGTGATGGCCGAAATAGACCGCCTGCTCGGCCGAGCGCCTGCCGGCGCGGTGGCAGCCGGCGGCTGAGCAGACCGAGTGTCAGGCCTGGGGGCCGTCGAGGACGAGAATGTCCTCGCGGCCGAAATTGACCGTGATCGGCTGGCCCCGCTCGGGCGGGGCGGCGTTCGGGCGATTGAACGTGTCCAGCGAGACGGCGCTGTCCTTGAAGCGGACGCGGATCCGCACCACCGAGCCGAGGAAATGGACCTCGTCGATAATGCCCTCGAGATTGTTGCTGGTGCCATTGGCGCGGCCGATCGACAGCGCCTCGGGGCGCAGCGCAACGGCAAGCGCGTCGCCCGTGCCGGCGCCGTTGAGGCCGCGGCTCGTCACGATCTCCTGGCCGTCGACCATGATGCGGCCGCCAGCGCCGTCCGAGACCTTGCCGGATAGGATATTGAGCGTGCCGACGAAGGAGGCGACGAAGCGCGTCTTCGGATAGTTGTAGATCTCGAACGGCGTGCCGAGCTGCTCGATCCGGCCTTCGCTCATGACGCAGATGCGGTCGGACATCGACAGCGCCTCTTCCTGGTCATGCGTCACGAAAATCGTGGTGATGCCAAGCTGGCGCTGCACGGAACGGATTTCCTCGCGCAGGGAGACGCGGATCTTGGCATCGAGCGCAGAGAGCGGTTCGTCGAGCAGGAGGATCTGCGGTTTGATCGCGAGCGCGCGGGCGAGCGCTACGCGCTGCTGCTGGCCGCCTGAAAGCTGATAGGGGTAGCGGTCCGCGACCTGGGGCAGCTTGATGAGGTCCAGCATCTCCTTGACCCGCGCCGCGATCTCGCTGCCGTTCTTGCGCGCCACCTTGAGGCCGAAGGCGATGTTGTCGGCGACGGTCATGTTCGGAAAGAGCGCATAGGCCTGGAACACCATGCCGATATTGCGCTGGTGCGGCTTCAGATTGGTCACGTCCTTGCCGTCGATGCGGATCGTGCCGCTGGTCGGCGTCTCGAAGCCCGCGACCATGCGGAGGATCGTCGTCTTGCCGCAGCCCGAGGGGCCGAGCAGCGTGACGAATTCGCCCCGCTCGACGGCGAGGTCGACGCCCTTGACCGTGGTCAGCGTCCCGAAGGTCTTGGTGATCCGTTCGATCGTGAGGAAAGCCATGGTGATCCTGGATCTTCCGTAAGTGTGTCAGCGCTTCTGGCCGGGCGATAGACTGGCGACGAGCTGGATGAGGCCCATGCAGGCCCAGGTGATGGCGAAGGCGATCACCGCGAGCGCTGCGGGCTCATAGGCCCGGTTCGCGCCGATGAGCTGCATATAGGGCCCGAAGGCAGGCCGGTTGAGCAGGCTGGCTATGGTGAATTCGCCAATCACGATAGCGAAGGTCAAAAAGGCTCCGGAGAGCACGCCGACGCGGATATTCGGCAGGATGACCTGGACCAGGATGCGCGGCCACGAACTGCCGAGGCTCTGCGCCGCTTCGGTGAGCGTGCGGATATCGATCGTCCGCAGCGCCGTATCGACCGAGCGATACATATAAGGCAGCGACAGCGTCACATAGGCGAAGATCAGCAGGAGATCGGTGCCGCGCGCGCTGCCGGTCATGGGCAGCAGCGAGGAGGAATTATACATCCGCAGATAGCCGAACACGATGACGATCGCCGGCACCACGAGCGGCAGCAGCGTCATGAATTCGACCAGCGGCCGCAGCCGGGGCAGCTTCAACTGCACGAGATAGGCGGTCGGCACCACGAGTGCGATGCCGACAATGATGGTCAGCAGCGCGATCAAGGCGGAATAGGAGAAGCTCGCCTGGAAGTTCGGATCGGCGAGGACGACTTGATAGGCCTTCAGCGAATAAGTGCCGCGCTGCATGCGCAGCGAGAATTCGAAGGTCGCGATGAGCGGCACGAGGAAATAGATCGCGCCGACCGCAAAGCCGAGCCAGGGAAAGAAGCGGGTTGTCTTCATCGGATCCACCGGGCGCTGCGGGAGGCGAGCCAGATATAGGCGCCATTGGAGACGCCGGTGATGACGATCATGCCGAGCGCCAGCGCATAGCCGAGATTGGGATCATGCAGCGCGTCGCCGCGGATCTGCGCATAGAGCAGGATGGTGACGATGTTGAATGAGGAGCCCGTCAGCGCATAGGCGGTCGCAATCGCGCCGAAGGCGTTGGCGAACAAGAGCAGGAAGGCGCCGAGCAGGCTCGGCCACAGGATCGGCAGCGCGATCATGGTCCAATACTGGAAGCCGGTCGCGCCGAGGATCGAGGCCGCCTCGCGCCATTCGCGCTTCAGCCCGTCCAGCGCCGGCGAGACCACCAGCACCATCAGCGGGATCTGGAAATAGAGATAAGTGAGCGTCAGGCCCCAGAAGGACAGGAGGTTGAAGCCGGAGCGATAGATGTTCCAGTCGAACACCGTCATCAGCAGCGCGGTGACGAAGCCTGTGCGGCCGAGGGTCGAGAGGAAGGCGAAAGCCAGCGGCACGCCGGCAAACTGCGAGGCGACGCCGGAAAAGGTCATCAGCGTCGGCCGAACCCAGCGCGGCAGCCCGCCCAGGATCGTCGCCAGCGCCAGTGCGAAGCCGATCAACAAGCCGCCAAAGGCCGAGGCGGCGCTGATCTGAAGGCTGAGCGTATAGGAGCGGATGATCGAGGGCTGGCCGAGATTGACGATGTTCTGCAGCGTGAAATTGCCGGCCGGATCCTGGAACGCGCCGACGATCAGGTTGAAGGCCGGCAGCAGCAGGAACATCAGCGAGAACAGCAGGAACGGCAGGATGCCGAGCCAGGACCAGTTGATCCGTTTCTCGCGCGCGGCGGTGGCCGGCATTGCGGTCGTGCTCATGGCGCCCCTGAAACCGGCACTGTGAGCCGGCGAAACACGCGTGGGAATCGGAAACGGGCGCCGTCCGTGGACGGCGCCCGCCGGGGAGGACTTACTTGGCGACGTCGGCGCCGACGACTTCGCTCCACTTCTTGGCGATCACTTCCTTCGCGGCGCCCTGCTGCTCGAGCGTCGGGAAGATCGCCGCGGCATAGGACTCGGCCGGCGGCAGCTTGGCGAGCATCTCAGCCGGGATCTTGCCGTTCTTGGCGAGATCATTGAAGCGGATCGGGTGGCAATAGCCCTTGAGCCAGCCGAGCTGACCTTCGTCCGAATAGAGATATTCCATCCAGAGCTTGGCTGCGTTCGGATGCGGCGCGAAGGCGCTGATCGCCTGAACATAGACGCCGGCGACGACGCCCGTCTTCGGGATGATGACGTCGGCCGGCGGGTTGCCGGCGAGCACGTCGCGCCACGAGAGGGCGTTGTAGTCCCAGGCGATGATGATCGGGGTCGTGCCCTGCGCGAGCGAGGCCGACTTGCCGGTCACGGGCACGAAATTGCCCTTCTTGTTCATCTCGGCGAAGAACTTCAGGCCTTCTTCACCGGCCTTGGCGACATCGCCCTTGGCGGCGGAAAGGCCGGCGGCGAACACGCCCTGGATCGCCTGGTTGGCGGTCTGCGGCGCGCCGGCGAGAGCGACCGAATTCGCATAGTCGGCCGAGAGCAGGTCTGCCCAGTCGGTCGGCATCGTCTTGACGAGATCCTTGTTCACAAGGAACGACATCACGCCGTAGTAGTCGCCATACCAGTAGCCGTCGGCATCCTTGGCGCTGTCCGGGATCGTCGCCCAGGTCGAGACCTTGTAGGGCTGGATCAGGCCTTCGGCCTTGGCGGTCGGGCCGAAGGAGAGGCCGACATCGATGACGTCGGGAGCCTGTGGGCCGGTATTGCCCTTGTTGGCCTTGATCGCCTCGACTTCGTCGGCCGAGCCGGCATCCGGATTGAGCTCGTTGACCTCGAGGCCGTATTTGGCCTTGAAGCCGGCGATCACGTCGCCATAGCCACACCAGTCGTGCGGCAGAGCAATGGTGGTGAGCGTGCCTTCTTTCTTGGCGGCAGCAATGAGCTCATCGCTCTGTGCAAAGGCGAAGCCGGCCGAGGCCGTCAGCGCGAGAATAGAAACCGTCAACCGCATCCCGTTGGTCTTCATTCTTTTTTCTCCTACCGCGGCCGGGTACCCCGAGCACCCGTCTCCACTGGAAACATGGATCCTAAGCCGTCTACCTGCGGACGCTATCATGCCTCTTTGAAGCTTCGATGTCATGTCGCGCAAAGCTTGCAGAGATCGACAGAATTATGGCGGCCCCGCGCGCCGCGGTGCGGCGGGCGAAAGTCGTTGTCGGGGGGCGGAAGAAGAAAGGAGCGGGCGTTGCTACGGGATTGAAGGACACCCGCAAAAGGAAGTGCCAAGCTTTGCCGGCATCGCGACGAGCGGATGGCGGCCATCGGGCCACAGTGCGGACCTATAGGAAGTCGTCACGCCTTGGAGTGAAGCTGTCGATCAGCCGGCCGGCGGTCAGGGCCTTCACGCCATGGACGAGGCCGGAGGGCACGATATAGGCGCCGCCCGCGGCGATCGTCTCGGTCACGCCGTCGATGGTCACCTCGAATGTGCCTTCCGCGACATAGCTGCTCTGGACATGCGGATGGCTGTGCAGCGCACCAATGCCGCCTTCCTCGAAGGTGAATTCGACCAGCATCAGCTCGGGCAGGCTGAGGATGACGCGGCGCGTGCTGGTGCCCAGCGGCACGGCCATGCCCTCGTCCGGCCCTGCAAAGTTCCTGTCGGACATCTCACCCTCCCATTTCACAGCCAAGCCGGCGGCGCCACGTTCGGCGCGGTACGAAGCTACGCAGCATCGATGTCGCCGAGTTCCGACAGGGCCACCATCCGCCCTGTCGTGGCGCTCTGCAAGGCGGCGAGGCCCGTCATTACCGACATCGCGCCGGCGCGGCTGTCGGCGCGCTGGCCGAGCGGGTCGGCGCCGTTGCGGAAGATCATCGAGCGCATCAGGTCGTCGCCGCCGAAATGGCCGCCGCCGGCATGCGGCACCTTGATCCGCTCCGCGCCGCCGCCGAAGGAGCGGACGAGCAGGATCTCGTCATGGTCTGGCGTTTCAAAGGGCTGCTTCTCGAATTGCCGGAGTTCGATCCGGCCCTTCGTGCCGTTGAAGGCGATGGCATGGCCTTCGATCGGCATGAAGGCATTGAGCGAATAGGAGACGGTCACGGCGTTGGCGTAGCGGATCGTCGCCGTCATCGTGTCAAAGATATCGATATCCTCGCGATAGACACAGCCGTCGCGCACATAACCATCCAGCGCCGAGGGGTCCTCATAGAGATCGTCGAGGAAGGCATCGGAACGAAGATCGAAGAAATAGTCGCATTGGCCGGCATGGCCGCAATCGCTGCAGCGGGGGCCTCGGAACGGGCCGTTGCGGCCATATTGGCGGAGCTCGCCGAAGGCTGACACTTGGACCGGATCAGCGCCGATATACCAGTTCAAGAGGTCGAAATGATGCGTCGCCTTATGGACGAGGAGGCTGCCGGAATTGGCGACATAGGCATGCCAGCGGCGGAAATAGTCGGCGCCATGCTGGTTATCGAGATACCAGTGGAAGTCGACCGAGGTGAGAGTGCCGATCGCGCCCGAGGCGAGCAGCGTCTTGAGCGCGGCTGCGGTTGGGGCATAGCGATAGTTGAACGAAACGTCGATTGTCCGCCCGGTGCGCCGCTCGGCGTCGCGGATGCGACGGATCTTGGCCATCGTCGTGGTCATCGGCTTTTCGGTAATGACGTCGGCGCCGGCTTCGAGCGCGGCGACGATGATGTCGTCATGATTGGAATCGCGCGTGCAGACAATGACGAGTTCCGGCTTCGCTTCCGCGAGCGTCTCCTCGATCGTCGCGTAGATCGGCGCGTTCGACTTGATCAGGGTGCGGGCGCGCTCGGCGCGGAGCGGATTGGTATCGCAAATCGCGACGAGGTCGACCTCCTGCCGCCAGCCGGCCAGGAGGTCGCGGCCCCACATCGTCGTCCCGCGATTGCCCGTTCCAACCAGCGCATAGCGCCGGCGCTGCTGCCCGTTCATGTCCATCCCTTGCCGGTCCATTCCAAGCGCTCGATGCAGGTCGCCAGCACTGGATGGGGATGAGGTCGGCGGCGCCGGCGAGCCTTCGCCGTGGCTCCCGCCAATGGGGAGCGCCGGGTCTGTCGTGGTCATGCCGCTGCGCCGATCCTGCGGCCCATCTTCGCGATGCCCCTTGTAACTAACTGGTTACATAGCTAGACATGGCTGCAACAGCGTGTCAAGGCGGGCTCGATCACAGCCCAGTGAGAGGCCTTTTGCAAGGGCGCCCATGCCGGCGGGACGAAGCCAGCCATCGTGGTTGGGGTCCAGGTCAGGCCGAAGCCGGGGAGAGGTATCGAAGCGAGGGCGAATGAGGAGCGATGACGACAATTCCCCGGCAGAGCCGGCAGACAAGGGCCAGGGCGCCATGGCCGTCCGCCCGCGCGACTCCGAGAAGACCAAGGCGGCGATCCTGAAGGCAGCGCGCGATGCGTTCTGCGAGGCGGGGTTCAATGGCGCCCGCGTCGATGCGATTGCTGAGCGCGCCAAGGTCAACAAAAGGATGCTGTACCACTATTATGGCAACAAGGAAGCGCTCTACAGCGCGGTCCTCTTTGATGCCTATCTTGAGATTCGCGGCGGCGAGCGGGAATTGAGGCTGGACCAGTTTCCGCCTGTAGAGGCGATGGACCGGCTGGTGCGGTTCACCTTTCGCCACTTCCTCGCCAATCCGTGGTTCCCGAGGCTGCTGGCGATCGAGAATCTGCAAAACGCGCGATTCCTGAAGCAGATCAAGGATATCCCGGCGCTGCACTCGCCGCTGGTCAGCGAGCTCAAGGCCATCGTCCAGCGTGGCATCGTCAGTGGCGTCTTCCGCAAGGATGTCGATCCGATGCAGCTCTATATCTCGATCGCTGGCCTCGGCTACTTTTACGTGTCGAATATGAAGACGCTCTCTGTCATCTTCGAGCGGGACCTCGGCCAGTTCGCGCTCATCCAGGAGCGCGAGTCGCACGCGGTCCGCATGGTGCTCGACTATCTCTGCACGCGCTGAGGAGGCGGGCAGGGGCGCGCCAGAGTTGAGGGACGACGCCAGTCCCCGTCGGGTGAGGAGAGGCTCGATGCCGGCGTCGCGGCGGCTTGACAGCGTCCAAGCCATGGCCGAGGATTGTAACCAATTGGTTATTTAGCGCCATCAAGAGCGCAGCGACCGTCTCTCCGTCGCGACCTGAAATGGGAGGATTTCATGACGATGATGACAACCCGGCGCCAGTTCCTGCTCGGAAGCGCCGCGGCGATTACGGCTGGGGCCATCAGCCCGGCCTTCGCCGCCGAGACCAAGCTCCGGCTGCTTTTCTGGGGCGGCAAGGCGCGCGCGGACAGGACCTTTGCAGCGACGGACCTGTTCTCGAAGGCCAATCCCGGCGTGACGATCGACGGCGAGTTCATGGCGTTCCAGGACTACTGGGCCAAGCTCGGCACGCAGACCGCCGGCGGCAACGCGCCCGACATCATCCAGATGGATTATCGCTATATCGTCGAATACGCCGTTCGCAACGGCATTGCCCCGCTCGACGAATTCATCGGCGGCGCGCTGCAACTGGACGATTTCGACAAGGACCAGCTCGACGGCGGCAAGGTCGGCGGCAAGCTCTACGGCATCAGCCTTGGCGCCAATTCGGTGGCGCTGATGGTCGACGAGGCCGCCTTCAAGGAAGCCGGCGTCGCGCCGCCCGATCGCAACACCGCCTATGAGGACCTGCCCGCGCTCGCGGCCAAATTTAATGCGGCGGGCAAGCGCCCCGGCATGAAAGTCTTCCAGGACGGCAGCGGGGTCGAGCCGGCGCTTGAGAATTGGCTGCGCCAGCGCGGCAAGGCTCTCTACACCGCCGATGGCAAGCCGGCCTTCGACGCGCAGGACATGACCGACTGGTTCCAGCTCTGGGCCGATCTCAGGGCGGCGGAGGTCATCGTCTCCGCGGAAGACCAGGCGCTCGACGCGACCGACGCGATCGAAAACACGATGATCACGCTCGGCAAAGCGGCGACGACCTTTGCCAATTCGAACCAGCTCATCGCCTTCCAGGCGGTGAACAAGAATCCGCTGACGATGACCAGCTTCCCGCGTGCCAAGGCGGGCAGCGGCGGTGGCCATTATCGCAAGCCCTCGATGTTCTTCTCGGTCGGCGGCACTTCGGCCAACAAGGAACTTTCCGCCAAGTTCATCAACTTCTTCATCTCCGATCCCGAGGCGGTGAAGGCGCTCGGCGTCGAGCGCGGCATTCCCTGCAAGGCGTCGACGCGCGAGGTGATCGCGCCGACGCTTGATGCGCAGAGCAAGATCGCGCTCGAATTCGTCTCTGGTCTCGGCGACCTACTGGGACCCCTGCCGCCCGCGCCGCCCGCGGCCGCCGGCGAGGTTTCGACGCTTTTGCGCACCAAGAGCCAGGAAGTTGCCTTCGGCCAGCAGTCACCGGGGGATGCCGGCCCTGCTTTCTTCGAGCAGGCCACCGCGACACTGGCCCGCGCCAAGAAGGGCTGAGGCGGTGGCGAGCGCGCCATCCGCCGACGCATCACGCAGCGGAGCGATCGCGCCTGGCGCGGTCGTTCCTTCGCGCTGGTCTGCCGTCAAGGCCAAGCATGGGCCGGGCTATCTCTTCCTGCTGCCCTGGTTCATCGGCTTTTTCGGGCTGACGCTCGGGCCGATCCTCACCTCGCTCTATCTGAGCTTCACGGACTTCGACCTGTTGACGCCGCCGATCTGGAATAGCGGCGCCAATTTCGTCCGCATCTTCACGGCGGACCCCAAATTCATCCAGTCGATGCGCGTGACGCTGTTCTTCGTCGTCGTCTCGGTGCCGCTGAAGCTCGCTTTCGCACTTGGCGTCGCGCTGCTGCTTAATCGCGGCATGCGGGGCTTGCCGATCTACCGGGCCATCTTCTATCTGCCGTCCCTGCTCGGCGCTTCGGTTGCGATCGCCGTGCTTTGGCGGCAGCTCTTCGCCGGCAATGGCCTCGTCAACCAGTTCCTGCTCAATTTCGGCATTGTCGGCCCGAGCTGGATTTCGAACCCGCGTTATTCGCTCTGGACGCTGATCGCGCTTGCAGTCTGGCAGTTCGGTTCGCCGATGATCATCTTCCTCGCCGGCCTCCGGCAGATCCCGCTCGACATGTATGAGGCGGCCAGCCTCGACGGCGCCGGCAAGTTGCGCATGTTCCGCAAGATCACGCTGCCGCTGCTGACGCCGGTGATCTTCTTCAACGCGATCATCCAGACAATCGAGGGCTTCAAGAGCTTCACGCCCGCCTTCATCATTTCAGGCGGCACGGGAAACCCGATCAATTCGACGCTGTTCTACACGCTCTATCTCTACCAGGAGGCGTTCGGCTTCTTCCGCATGGGCTATGCCTCGGCACTTGCGTGGATTCTGCTCGTCATCGTTGCGCTGTTCACCAGCTTCTCGTTCCTGACGTCGAAGTACTGGGTGCATTATGACAACTGATGTCCAGCGTCTGACGGTCGTCACAGGGGAAGCCGGCGGACGCAGTCGTATCCACAAGGGCGCGCTGTCGCTTGTTGCGCATGGCCTTCTGATCCTTGCCTCGATCCTGATGCTCTATCCGCTGCTGTGGATGCTCTCGGCCTCGTTCCGCCCCGAGAACGAGATCTTCACAGCAACGAGCCTCTGGCCGAGTTCATGGAGCCTTGATGCCTATATCCGCGGCTGGACGGGCCTCAGGATCAGCTTCGGAACGTTTTTCCTGAACTCGCTCATCATCGCGGTGCTGGCGATCATCGGCAATCTCGCGACCTGCTCGCTCGCTGCCTTCGCCTTCGCGCGGCTCGAATTCTGGGGTCGCCGCTTCTGGTTCGCGATGATGCTGGGCACGCTGATGCTGCCCTATCAGGTCACGCTGATCCCGCAATATGTGCTGTTTCACCAGTTCGGCTGGGTCAACACGTTCCTGCCGCTCGTCGTGCCGAAATTCCTGGCCGCGGACAGCTTCTTCATTTTCCTGATGGTCCAGTTCTTCCGCGGTCTGCCGAAGGAACTGGACGAGGCGGCGATGATGGATGGCTGCAGCCCCTGGCGCATTTACTGGAAGATCCTGCTGCCGCTCTCGACACCCGTCCTCGCGACCGCCGCGATCTTCACCTTCATCTGGACCTGGGACGATTTCTTCGGTCCGCTGATCTATCTCTCGGATATCCGCACCTACACCGTCCAACTGGCTCTGAGGAGTTTCGTCGACTCCAGCGCCGAAAGCGACTGGGGCGGCCTCTTCGCCATGTCGACGTTGACGCTGGTGCCCGTGTTCATCTTCTTCCTCGTCTTCCAGCGCCTTCTGATCGAGGGCATCGCAACCACCGGCATGAAGCGCTAGCCGAACCACGCGGCCTCAGCCGCTCCATTCACGCCCAGCCCCCCGCAACTCCTGATGCAAGCGAAGCAAGAGATCCGCATTTGATGAGCATTCGATTTTCAGTCGTCGGCCTCAACCACAGCCACATCTATGGCCAGGTCGATCTGCTGCTGCGCGCCGGCGCCGAGCTGGTCGCCTTCCATGGTCCGGAGGACGCGCTCGCCAAGCCCTTTGCCGAGGCCTATCCCGCCGCAAGGCGTGTTGCGACAGTGGCCGAGATCTATGAGGACGAGACGATCCAGCTCGTCGTTACCGCCGCGATCCTCGACGAGCGCGCCGGTATCGCCATCGCCGCGATGCGGCATGGCAAGGATGTCATGACCGACAAGCCCGGCATGGTCAGCCTCGACCAACTGACGGCGGTCAAGGCGGTGCAGCGCGAGACGGGTCGCATCTTCTCGGTGTGCTACTCCGAGCACTACGAGACCCGCTCGACGGTGAAGGCGGGCGAACTGGTCGCCGCCGGCGCCATCGGCGAGGTCATCAACACCGTGGGGCTTGGGCCCCATGCGATCCGCAACAACCAGCGCCCCGACTGGTTCTTCGATCGGCCGCGCTATGGTGGCATCCTCTGCGACATCGGCTCGCACCAGTGCGAGCAGTTCCTGTTCTTCTCCGGCACGCTGGACGCCAGTGTCGTCTCGGCCACCGTCGCCAATCGCGCTAATCCTGAGCGACCCGGTTTGCAGGATTTCGGCGACATTCATCTGAAAACAGGGCGAACGACGGGGTATGTCCGCGTCGACTGGTTCACCCCGGCGGGCCTTCCGACCTGGGGTGACGGGCGGCTCACCATTCTCGGCACCGAAGGCTATATCGAGCTGCGGAAATATATCGACATCGCCGGCCGGCCGGGGACGGATCACCTGTTCCTCGTCAATCGCAAGGGCCTGGAACATGTGGACTGCAGCGCGGTCGAGCTTCCCTATGGCAGACAGTTGCTCGCCGATATCCGCGACCGAACGGAGACGGCCATGGGCCAGGAACACTGCTTCAAGGCGATGGAATTGGCGCTGACGGCGCAGGCGCTGGCCGAGCGCGGCACGGAGTGGCAGCAATGAGCGCGATCAAGACGGTTGCCGTCGTCGGCGGCGGCATCGGCCGCTCCCATATCGTCGAGGGCTATCTGTCCAATCAGGACAAGTTCAAGCTGCTGGCGATCTGCGATCTCGATCCCGCGCGCATGAACGGGCTCGCGGATGAGTTCGGAATCCCGCGGCGAACGGCCAATTTCGACGATCTCCTCGCGATGGACGATCTCGATATCATCGACATCTGCACCCCGCCGATGGTGCATCACGGGATGGTGGTCGCGGCGCTGAAGGCTGGCAAGCATGTCGTCTGTGAGAAGCCGCTGGTCGGCTCGCTCGCTGCCGTCGACGAGGTCATCGCGCTGGAGAAGACCGCGCACGGGTTGTTGATGCCGGTGTTTCAGTATCGCTTTGGCGACGGCGTGCAGCAGGCCAAGGCGATCATCGATGCCGGGCTCGCGGGCAAGCCCTATGTCGCCAGCGTCGAAACCTTGTGGCGGCGCGAGGCGGATTATTACGCCGTGCCCTGGCGCGGCAAGTGGAAGACAGAGCTCGGCGGCGTGCTGATGACGCATGCCATCCACCAGCACGACATGCTGACTTATCTGATGGGGCCGCCCAAGAGCCTCTTCGGCCGCGTCGCCACGCGGGTCAATCCGATCGAAGTCGAGGATTGCGTCTCGGCCAGCGTCGAGCTCGAAAGCGGCGCGCTGGCCTCGCTGACGGCGACGCTCGGTTCCGCAGACGAAATTTCGCGGCTGCGTCTCGTGTTCGAGAACGTCACCTTCGAAAGCGACCACGAGGCTTATTCACCGGGCAACAAGCCTTGGACGATCCTGCCTCGGAATGATGCGACGCGCGAGAAAATCGACGCGCTGCTCGCGGACTGGCGTCACGTGCCGCAGCGCTTCCAGACCCAGATGGCGCTGTTCCACGCTGCGATCAACGGGGAGGGTCCGCTGCCGGTCACCAGCGCCGACGCTCGCCGCGCGCTCGAGATCGTGACGGCCTTCTACCATTCGTCCGAGACGCGCTCCGAGGTGATTTGGCCGATCGGGCCCGACCACCCGAAATACAAGAGTTGGCTCACGACCGCGGCATAGGAGGCGACCATGGCAACGCGCGTCGAGCTGCGAGAGGTGCAGAAGCGATTTGGCGAAGTCGAGATCATCCACGGGATCGATCTCACGATTGAGCCGGGCGAGTTCGCGGTCTTTGTCGGCCCGTCCGGATGCGGCAAGTCCACGCTTTTGAGGATGATTGCGGGGCTCGAGCCGATCAGCGGTGGTGATCTCCTGATCGACGGCCAGCGCATGAACGCGGTGCCGGCCGCCAAGCGCGGCATCGCCATGGTGTTCCAGTCCTATGCGCTCTATCCGCATATGAGCGTCTACCAGAACCTCGCCTTCGGGCTGGAGACGGCAAGGCTGCCCCGGCCTGAGATCGAGCAGCGGGTGCGGCGCGCCGCCGACATCCTGCGCATCGAGCCGCTGTTGAAGCGCAAGCCCAAGCAGC
This sequence comes from Kaistia sp., assembly GCA_965229085.1. Classification (GTDB taxonomy): domain Bacteria; phylum Pseudomonadota; class Alphaproteobacteria; order Rhizobiales; family Kaistiaceae; genus Kaistia. The sequence continues at coordinate 335,710 of OZ245859.1, forward strand.
TCTCCGGCGGCCAGCGCCAGCGCGTCGCCATAGGTCGTGCTATCGTCCGCGAGCCACGTATCTTCCTGTTCGACGAGCCGCTCAGCAATCTCGACGCCGAGCTGCGCGTGCAGATGCGGGTTGAGATCGCCAAGCTGCACAAGGATCTCGGTAACACGATGATCTATGTCACCCATGATCAGGTCGAGGCCATGACCATGGCCGACAAGATCGTCGTTCTTCGGGCGGGAAACATAGAACAGGTCGGCGCGCCGCTCGATCTCTACAATGCCCCGCGCAACCTCTTCGTCGCCGGCTTCATCGGCTCGCCGAAGATGAACTTTCTCAAGGGTCGGATCGAGGCGGTGGACGCGAGCAGCACGAGGCTCATTGTCGGACCGAAGACCATCGCGCTGCCGCGTGCGCTTGAAGCGGGCAGGGCTGGGGACGAGGTCACCGTCGGCGCGCGGCCGGAGCATATCCAGATTGCGCCGGGATCGGGCATGCCCTTCGCGGAAGCCAAGGTCGACCTCGTCGAGCAACTCGGCGGCCAGACCATGCTTTACTCAACGACGACCGACGGGCAGGCGATGATCATTGCCGTAGATGGCCAGCAGAAAGTCGCACTCGGCACGGGGATCACCGCCCATGTCGACCCCGCGCGCTTCCACGTTTTCGACAGCACCGGCACGACGATCTGAGAGGGCGAGCGACACTGTCCGAGGCACGAGCCGGACGCCGTCCGCTGCAACGTCTGTGAGCACAGCCTCGCCATGGCTGTTACAGAGGGAGCGGATTTGGAAATGTCACGGCAGAATCGGAGCAGACAATGGCCGAGCGATTTGAGCGGCACCGCCAACCCTGGACCGCTGAAGAGGTCGACAAGCTCAACGTGCTCGCCAAGAAGGGCATGTCGCTTAAGGCGATTTCGAAGGCGATGACGCGCAGCGAGGAGTCCATCAAGGACCGCGCCAAGGCCGATGGAATCGGGATCGCCAAGCTCCGCTAGATCGAGCAGTTCGCAGTCCCCTGGGCGCGGCGCCGATGACGGGCTCTGCGGAATCGGATGGCCCGCCGTCGCTTTCGGCGGCGAGGGCTATTGTGGACGGCGTGGACCGGAACTCTCGCGGATGATGAGTTCGTGCGGGACGATCTGGTGTTCCACGGCGGCCTCGCCTTCGATCATGCGCTTCAGATAGAGCACCGAGGCTTCCGCCATTTCGCGGCGGGGCAGGCGCACGGTGGTCAGCGGCGGATCGAAAACCTGCGAGAAGGTCAAATCGTCGAAGCCGGCGACAGCGATGTCGTCGGGGATGCGGAGGTCGGCGCTCTTCAATTCCGTCATCAGGCCGAAGGCCGATTCGTCGTTGGCGCAGAAGATCGCGTCCGGCAGCGTTCCAGCAGCGATAAGGCGACGGGCAACGGCCTTGCCGTCGGCCAGATGGAAGCCGCCGGACAGCAACAGATCCGGCTCTTCCGGCAGCCCCGCCTCGGCCAACGCTCGCCGCCAGCCGTCGCGGCGAAGCGTCGAGACGAGTTCGGTCATCGGTCCTGCCAGATGCGCGATGCGGCGGTGGCCATTGGCGATGAGATGACGGACGACGTCGGCCGCCGCCTCGATCTCGTCGATCTGGACCGACGCGATACCGCTCACGGCTTCGGTCGGGCTCATCGTGCGCACCACAGGCAGGCGGCTGCCGCTCTCGATCCGGCTGCGAATCCGGTCCGGGCAATAGCCTGACGTCAGCAGGATGCCATCGATGCCGCCGGTGAAGAGTTCGTCCGCCAGCCGGTCCGGCCGCTCGAGATCGACATTGGTGTGGCCAATCATGATGCCGTAGCCGAGTTCGAACGCGGCGCGATCGATGTTCATCAGCAAGTCGGAGTAGTTCTGGTTGGCAAGGTCTGGGATCAGGACCAGGAGAATCGCGCTGCGCTGCAGGCGCAGCGAGCGGGCATGGCGGTTGATCTGGTAGCCGGCCTCCTGCGCCGCCCGCTCGACGCGGAGGCGGGTTTCCTCGCTGATCTCAGGCAGGCCGGCGAGTGAACGGCTGACGGTTGAGGCCGAGACCCCGGCGAGGCGAGCAATATCGGCCATGGTCGGCGATCGGGCGCGGGCGCTCTCCTTCAGGGGCATGTTCCCGTCCTGCGGCTTCCTGGCCATTTCGCCTCCCACCTTCTCCCCTCATTGGCTGCCGAGGGACGCGTCATCCGGCGCGCGATGCCGGCAAACTAGCACGCCGCAAAGCCCGGATGGCTGTGGCATGCCGATGCGCCGTGATGCTGCCTTTGACATGCATTGCTGTCTCGCACAATCGATTGCATCTTGCGCGCAATCGATTGCGTGATAAACATCGTGCATTCGATTGCGCCAGCCGATCCCGGTGAGGGATTGCCGGCGCCGCCTGCGGGGAGGAGACCGCGCGGGCTCGGAGGACGACATGACCACGCCTGGTTTTGACACCGGCGCGACCCCCGTCGCGCTGCCCGAATTCTGCTGCTCGCCGGCATGCCCCGCTGCCGTCGACGCGCCCATTCCCTTGCGGACATGAGACCCATGGACATCAGCAATATTCTCTCGATCCAACTCTATTCACTCCGCGGCCTCGGTCCGCTCGAGCGGCAACTCGATGCGGCGCAGACCGCGGGTTTTCGCCTCGTCGAGACGATCGGCAGCCATCTCGCCGACCCCAAGGTGCTGAAGGCGGGCCTTGATCGGCGTGGGCTTACGGCACCGACCGGCCATATCGGCATCGGCGATCTCCGCAGCGACCTGCCGCGCATCATCGCGGCCGCGCAGGAAGCGGGCATCGCTCAGCTTTACATGCCTGCCTATCCGGAAGCCGAGCGCGGCAAGACGGCTGCCAGCTGGTCGAAGGCCGGCGCGGAGCTCGGCGCAATCGCCGAAACGCTGAAGGCGCATTCGATCGGCCTTGGCTACCACAATCATCACTGGGAGCTCGAAGTTCTCGACGACGGCCGCACGGCGCTGGAAAGCTTCTTCGCCGCCGCCGCCGGCTCGCCGCTCTCCTGGCAGGCCGATATCGCCTGGCTCGCCCGGGGCGGCGTCGATCCCGCCGCATGGCTCGGCCGCTACAGCGCCATCCTGACATCAGCGCATGTGAAGGACCAAGCGTCCGCGGGCGTCACGGCCGATGACGGCTGGACGGATGTCGGCGCGGGCATTCTCGATTGGCCGCTGCTCTGGAAGGACGCGCGCGACAATGGCGCCGGAATCATGACCGTCGAGCACGACAATCCGAGCGATCCGGCCGGATTCGCAGCGCGCAGCCACGCCTATCTGGCAGCGATGACGGCCTGAGCGACACCAATTCGGGCGTCGCTGACGTCCGCCCCCAAACATCGATCTATCGGACAACGCACGTGGAAAAGTTGAGAGTTGGCCTTATCGGCCTTGGGACCGTCGGCCAGGTGGTGCACCTGCCAGTCCTTGCCGGCCTCAAGGACAAGTTCGAGGTCGTCGCTGTCTGCGACGTGTCGGCCCGGTTGGTCGAGCGGGTCGCAGATACCTTTCAGGTCAAAGGGCGTTACACCGATCACGCTGCGATGCTGTCAGCCGAAAGGCTCGATGTCGTCGCTGTCATCAATTCGGACGAGTATCACGCCGATTGTGCCGTGGATGCGCTGGCGGCCGGCGCCCATGTGCTGATCGAGAAGCCCGTCTGCCTGTCGCTCGCCGATCTCGACCGCGTCATCGCGGCTCGCGATGCGGCCGGCAAGATCGCCTTTGTCGGCTATATGCGGCGCTTTGCCGATGCCTATGCCGCGATGAAGGCGCGTCTCGCCACCGCGCCGACGCCGTTGCATGTCGCCGTGCGCGACATCATCGGCCCCAACTCCTTCTTCATCGGCCAGACCTCGGTGGTGGAAGCGGCCGACGACATCGCGCCCGCGCTGATCGCCGAGCGGCAGCAGCGGGCCGAAGCGCAGGTTCGTGCCGCCCTCGGACAGGTTTCAGCCGAGTCCGTTTCGGCCTACCGCATGCTTTGCGGCCTCGGCAGCCATGACCTTTCGGCCCTGCGCGGCCTGGTCGGAACGCCGAAGCGGGTGATCGGCGCCGGCAAGAAGAGCGGCGGACGCTACGTCGCCGCCATCCTTGATTATGGGAGCTTCATGGCGACGTTCGAGATGGGCGTCGACCAGGTCGGCCGCTTCGACGCCTCGATCGAGGCCTTCACCGGCAGCGAGCGGCTGCGGATCGACTACGATACGCCGTTCATCCGCCATCTGCCGACGCTGCTAACCGTGCAGTCGACGGCGGGAGACGCGCTTTCCGTCGCCATCGAGCGGCCGAGCTATCGCGATCCCTACACATCCGAATGGCTGCACTTTCACGACGCCGTCACCGCTGGGGCGCCGTTCGACGCGACGCTCGAGGACTCGGCAGAGGACCTGAAGCTCTTCGCCGAGATCATCGCAGCCTTTCCGGACTGAGCCGTCTGGGAGGATCGCGCATAGGGCCGCATCCGCGGTTGAAGCAAAGCATCGTTCAAGAAAACGGGAGGAAAGAATGAACGAATCCAACACCAGCCGGAGCAGCATGACCCGGCGTGCCTTTTTGGGCACCACGGCCGCGGCAGCTGCCGCGATGACGGTCGGACAGAATGCGGCGTTTGGCGCCGAGGAGATCAAGTTCTGGGACATGGTCTGGGGCACCGGCGCCGGCTACACGGCGGCCGCGAAGGAGCTCGTTGGCGGCTACAAACCTTCTGGTGACAATCTCGGCGTGCGCTACCAGTCGATTCCCTGGGCCAACTGGTACCAGACCTTCACCTCCGCCGCCGCCTCGCGCACCACCCCGGCGGTCTCGTCCGGCGCCGCGTTCCTGCCCTTCTATTTCATCGAGCAAGGCGTCATCGCTCCGGCAGACGATGTCGTCGCCGGATTCGATAAGAGCGGCACCAACGACTTCCTGCCCGGCGTGCTCGACGCCATGAAGACCGACAAGGGCTATGCCGCGATGCCCTGGTCGATGGACCTCCGCGTGATCTGGGTGCGCAAGTCGCTGCTCGAGAAGGCCGGCGTGGAGGCCCCAACCGACTGGCAGAGCTTCATCAAGGTCGGCGAGGCGCTGAAGAAGATCGACGTCGTCGGCCTCGGCCTTGCTGGCGGCAGCACGACGACGGATGGCCAGCATTCCATTTCCGCGCTGCTGATCAACAATGGCGGCGGTCTCTTCGCGAAGGACGGGACGCTCGATTGCGTCAACGACCGCAACATCGAGACGCTCGATTTCCTGAACGAACTCGTTCGCAAGGGCATCATCGATCCCTATGCGGCGAGCTATACGTCCGACAATGTGACGAATGACTGGCTTTCCGGCCGCATCGGCATGGGCTTCGGCCAGACCGGTCTCGACAAGAAATTCCCATCCGCCCAGCAGTCGGACCTCAGCGTGATCAGCCCGATCAAGTCGACGCGCGGCGACACCGGGACGGTCTATTACATCAATCCGCTGATGATGTTCAAAACCACGGCCTCGCAGCCTTCGTCGGAAGCGTTCCTCACCTGGTATCTCGACAATATGAAGGTGTACTGGGAGAAGGGCGTCGCCATCGACGTGCCGGTCCGCAAGAGCATCGCCGACCTGCCAAACCTTAAGCAGAACGCCAATCTGCAGAAGTCGATCGCCGAATGGCAGCCGATCGGCAAGACGATCGGCGCGCAGGCGCCACATCCCTTCGGCGCTCTGAACGCCGTCGATGGCGGCGGCGCTGGCGCGGCATTCATCCAGCAGATCATCGAGGGCAAGACGGCGTCGAAGCAGATTCTTGAGACCCTGCAGGCTGCCCTCGAGAAAGTCGTGAAGTAGCAGCGTGCACGCGACCGGAACCCTCGCTGACCGGCAGAGCCGGCGCCCCGCGGAAGCGCGGCGCCGGCGGCCGGATCTCGGCCTCGCCATGACGCTGGCCGGGCTCGCTCTGCCCGCCGTCGTGCTCATGACCATCGTCAACGCCTATCCGGTCGTCTATGCCGGTATCCAGGCGCTGCACGACGGCGATCTGCTCAATATCGGCGGCTTCGTCGGCCTCGCCAACTTTCGGGACGCGTTGACCGATCCGCTCTTCTGGCGGTCTGCGCGCTTCACGGTCATTTTCAGCCTCTGCGGCGTGTTCGGTTCGTGGCTGATCGGCTTCGCGCTGGCGCTGCTGCTCAAGCCGCAATTTCCAGGCAAGAGCATCTTCAAGATCCTTCTGCTGCTGCCGTGGATCGTGCCGATCGTCGTCTCATCGATGAGCTGGAACTGGCTGACTGCAACGCCCGACAGCCTGTTGCCGGTGCTCGCCCAGGACCTCGGCTTCGGGCGCGTGATGTTCCTGGCGGATTCGACCATGGCAATGATCACGGTCTGCCTGTTCAAGATATGGATCAGCTATCCCTTCATGATGATGATGATGTCGGCGGGGCTGGAGGGCATCGAGCCCAATCTCTATGAGGCGGCCCGCGTCGATGGCGCCAGTCCGCGCCAGCAGCTGCGTTACATCGTTCTGCCGATGACGGCGCGCTCGACCTATATTTCCTGGATCCTCATGGCGATGTTCTCGGTCAACGATTTCGCCACGATCTACCTCCTGACCGGCGGTGGTCCGGTCGATTCGACGACCTCGCTGATCGTTCTCGCCTATCGCTCGGTGTTCCAGGATTTCCGGCCCGGCTACGGCGTCGCCATCTCCTTCCTGATGACGGGCGCCCTCGTGACCCTCTCGATCATCCTCTTCCGCCAGATCCGCAAGGCGAACATCGCATGACGACCCAAGCCGAAACCATGCCGCGACGCGGGGCCTCGCTGGATCCAAGACGAGCAGGGATTGGGCGCACACTCGCCGCCGCGATCGTGACGCTGGTCATGCTCGGGCCGATCCTCGTCGTCTTCTGGCTGGCGCTGCGGCCGCGGCTCTATACCGACATCACCGGGCCGACGCTGGAGACCTTCGGCTACATCTTCGCCAACACCGACATCCTGCTCTGGCTCAAGAACAGCGCCATGGTGTCGGTGCTCGCGACCATCGTCTCGGTGATCGTCGCCGCACCGGCGGGCTATGTGCTGTCGCGCGGACGGGGCAGGGCCGTTTCGGCTTACTCGCTCTTCATCTTCGTGCTGCAGAGCTTCCCCGTCGTCGTCTTCGTCATCCCGCTCTTCATCATGTTCGCGGCGGCCGGGCTGGTGGATTCGCTCAGCGGCGTCGCGATCATCTATGTCGCCTCCTCGATCGCGGTGGCCTGCTGGATGATGTCGGCCTATTTCGACACCATTCCGGTGACGCTGGAGGAAGCCGCCTGGATCGACGGTTGCTCGGTTTTCGGCGGCTTCGTTCGCATCGTGCTGCGAAATTCCCTGCCGGGGGTGCTGTCGACGGCGATTTATGCCTTTCTGCTCGCGTGGAACGATTATCTGGTCGCGCTCGTGTTCCTGCGCTCCGATGACAAATTCACTCTGCCGATCGGGCTGCAGACCTTCTTCCAGCAGAACCAGACCGACTGGGGGCCGGTGATGGCCTCAGCCGTCGTGATGCTGGCCCCGCCCGTGTTGATCTTCGCTTTCCTCAACCGGTTCTTCTCGATCGGCGGCATCGGCGGTTCGCTCGCCGGCAGGTAGGGGCTTCGCGCGAGCGAAGTTGTGCGGATTCTGGCAAGCGCTGCGCGAGCCCTCGGCAAACGCCCGCTTCGCCTTGGAGGCGCTTCTCCGCCGCGACGGCCCTTCTTCGCGAATGGGCCGCTCATCCGCGGCTCCGCCCCTTGGCTCAACCTGCGGCGCTGCCCGGCGTGCTGACGCGGTAGAGGTCATCCTCGCGTCTGAGCAGCAACTGCTCATGCTTGTGTCGGCGCCGGCAAGAACGCCCAGCGATTTCAGCGAACATTCCGTGGCGAGATGATCAGGCTTGTCGCAAGTCTCGAGAAGACTGGCCCGCTACAGCGATAACGACGAACGTTGCCGATCTCAAACTGTCCAGTCAGGCGATATGCCTTATTCGATTTTCTTCTAGGAAAGTGGCTGGGGAACCTGGATTCGAACCAAGACTAGCGGAGTCAGAGTCCGCTGTTCTACCATTAAACTATTCCCCACCTAGCCGGTTGTTTTTGCTAATCTTTTCGGCCCGTTTTACTACTTGGCTTCGAGATTTTACAAACCGGTCGGCGTCGAGGCACCACATAGGATTTTTCGGCAGGGCGGTCAAGCGCCTCATCGCGTTGCGCACAGCCCTCCATCGCGAACTGTGGCAGGAGCCGTGATACGGAGTGCTGCGCTCGATCGAGCCGCCGCCGCAATCTCCGAAGCAAGCCGTTGTGATCGGAGCTGTGGGTAGAAGGCATCGCAGCATTACGCCGCGCATGGTTGCGTTTCGTGCGCTGGCATTCTCAGCAATCGCTCTGGGTGCCTGCGTTTGATCGTGCGCCGCGCGAGACTAGGCAGAACGAACAGCAGGATGGAGGCAACCGTCGCGGGCCTGCTATCCCGATCCATCAATCTAGACCAGCGACCGCTGCTGATCTCTGGCGCAATGTCCTCAGCATTGGCTGTTTCGCGGATTTGTGATCTATTATTGGAAAAACAACTCAGGAGTCGAATTAAAAATAACTGGGGGCGCAAGGGATGAAATATTCGATCAAGCAGGCGGTATCAAAAAGCTTCAAGCGTGTTTTCGAAACACTTTCTGCGGACTTCGTTGAGCGGGAGGAAGCAATCCTTGTCAATCAAGGGCGCATTCTGACGCATATGCTATCCGATCAGGCGTCCGATAATATTCTGGATTATGAATTTCAGATATTCTCACAGTGGGGCGAGGATGGAATCCTCCAATTTCTGATCCGTAAGACAAATCCAGAATTCCATACGTTTATCGAGTTTGGAACCCAGACTTTTTCTGAATCGAACTGCCGTTTCCTTATGATCAAGGATGGGTGGCGGGGGATGATCATCGACGGATCGGAAAAGAACATCGATATAGCGAGGCGAAGGCGGTACGCTTGGCGGCACGCATTGATCGCCGAAAGTGCTTTCATTACCAAGGATAACATTCACGCGTTGATTTCTGGGAGCGGATTCCAGAATTCACTCGGTATCTTGTCCATCGATATCGATGGCGTCGACTATTTCGTGGCAGAAGCCCTCGGGGATTGGACGCCTGCAATTCTGATCGTGGAATACAACGCGTTGTTTGGCCCCAAGGCGGCGGTCAGCGTTCCATACGATCCAGGCTTTGTGCGACATGAGAAGCACCACTCCAATCTTTACTATGGCGCCAGCCTGGCAGCTTTCAGACATCTGTTCGGCCCGCGCGGCTATGCGCTCGTGGGCACCAACTCCGCCGGTAACAATGCCTTCTTCGTGCGGCGCGATCTGTTGTGGAGCGAGACGGCGGACAGAGCGGCCGAAGACGTCTTTCGCCAGAACCAGTTTCGCGAGTCGCGGGACATCAACGGCGCTTTAAGTTACCTAGAGCCGGACGAGGCCCGCCAAATGCTGGCTTCGATGCCACTAGTAGACGTTGTGACGGGGCGGTCATTGACAGTTGGGCAAATTGAGCTGTGATCCACTCCGAACATCGGTAGATTGCCGAGATCGTCGACCTCCTCGGTTTGTCGCGAGCGATGCGATTGTCGCAAAATGGCATTTTGCAGGACAAAACACGCTAGAGCATTTTGGAGTGAAGGTGATACCGGCTCGCGTAAAGAAAATGCGTGAAAACAAATAGATAGAGGGGCTCCGGTGAGCCGGAGTTCGCCGGAGACGCTCTAGGCGAGCGCAGGGCACTGCGATCCCATGGCGCCAGATTCGTAGTCGGGGGCAACGTCAGGATCGGCCAATACGTCGATCAGGATCTCGCCGCCGACAACGGGCGGGCCGATGCGGAAGTGATCGCCAACGTCACGCCTTGTCGAGGATGTTCGCGTCAGCCGCCCAACTACATCAGCAGGGGTCTACCATTCTCGGCAGTGCCGGCGCTCTCAAGCGCGACGAGGCAAGCGACCGTCGCGACTGGACGACTGCGAGGCTTCGAAACGCGGGAGGGTTTCGCGTTTTCACGATGAAGAAGATCATAGCGGTTGCCCAGACAATCATGTCGGCGGTCGGTATCTGGAACCTAAATGGGGCGTTCAATGTTGCGGCCATTGCCAGCATGACGGCCGTTGTCGACCAGGAAGGCGCAACGATCCAAAGCCGTAGGCAGGCGAGGTAAAGGAAGACCAGGAGCACATCGTCATAGTGGCGGTGGTACATGCTAATGCGCGTCACGCAGCCGATGAGCGCGAAGACAAGAAGCGGATCGCGCTTGATGTCGACGAAGCGAAGTGCATAGGCCAACGTCGCAAACCCGGCAACGGCGCAAATGAGGCTGGCCGTCCGCGGCGGAACGCCCAGCGTCGAGACAATCGTCACGAGGGAATAGCCCTCTTGGGTGAATTTCATTCCACCTGGCGGGTAAGTCGTCACGACGAGTTCGCTCAGAGCATGACCGCTCCACAGGCTCACCGCCGCTGCGCTGGCCAGAACGATCGCAGAAGCGACCAACAACGAGACGTAACGACGCTCGCGTAAGAACAATGCTGTCATCAGCATAACGTTATTCGGCTTGAAAAGGGCAATTCCGAATAGAAGCCCGGACGGGCTTGAGCGGCCTTGACGGAGTGCGAGCGTCGAGCCCAGCATCAGTGCGATCTGAATCAGTCCGTACTGTCCGAATGCAAATGTGCTGAAGTTCGCCAACATAGGCAGTACGGCACTCATGCAGGCCAACGCCGCTAAGCGTGAGGTCGATGCTCCAAGTCCCCAAGCATAGTGCAGCACGACACCGAGTGCAGCAAACGACCAAGCTGCATTCCAGGCTTGATTCCATTGGAAGTTGGAAAAGGGTGAGAGCAGCCACAACCAGGGAAAGGCGTTCGGCGGATAGACGCTATTCTCAGGGGAGGTCACGCCCTCGGTTCTGAGGATCGCGGCACGCGGATAATGATGCGCCTCAAGTAGACGAAGCTCCTCGTGACGTCGATGGAGGTCCATCGAGAGCGTTGGGTCGTGATGGGCAATGGATATGAGAAACATAACAACGCGGATGCATGCGATAAGAAGGCACGCGGCCGTAATTAGCCATAGACACCGCGACTTGATCGTTTAGTTTGATTTCATAGTGAAATGACAGAAATATATATTGTAATGACGTCAAATTTATATGGGAATATTTCGTCGCTGACAATGAGAGTTGCCGAATTGCGTTTTGGGAATTGCCGCCTTGCCCCCTATTGTCAAGCCGCAGCGCTCCCGGCCCCACCCCGAACCTATACTGGCGAACGCTCCCGAGGACCATAGTTGACAGGTCGTCCAGACTCCCAGGATTTTGCCTGTTGCTGCAACAGCATGCACGACTGTCGCTCATGATGGCCACGGGGAAATCTACGCTCCATGGCCGGCGCCGTCCCCAATCGAGCAGGTCAGTTGCATATGGTCACTGCCCTTCGCGCTTGCCCGTCGCATCAACGGTCCCGTAGGGCTGGCCCTCGCCTTTGCCCTATTCAGCGGTCGGCTGCATCGTGGCGGAAGTTTCGTGATGGGCAGCTCTCCTGCAGATCGACGAGTTGCCGATCGTCGCTGCTAGCCCAAGCCTCGGACAGGGCGCCAAGCCCTTCAACCGGCTTCGCCGAAACGGTGCCGCGCAGCAGTTTCGGTCACGCGGACGAAGTAGAACTTGCGATCCATAATGTTCTCCGTTTTGCAGGCATTGATGTTGACAGCAATGAGGCCGTCTGGCGGTATCGGCAAAGGGGGAAGGCAATCTGAAGTAGTGATCATCGACATGACGATTCACAAGCTTTCACCGTCTCCCCGCCGCGCTCGACATGAGGCCCGCCAGGCGAGGCGGCACGGCTATCGCCTGCCGTCCGGCCATCCCTACCGCGTACTACCCACCTGGATGCCCCTCGGCCTCGCCACGCTTCTCATGCGGATCTTCCGCTGACGCGATTGGCGGTTGTCACATACAAGGTTTGCAGTGCAGCATGGGGATGACGAGGCGGCGACAGCCATCGCCGGGGTGGAATGCCCCAAGCCCTCACCCACCGGTGCGGCTGCGCTTGCGGGGCTGGATCGGTCCTCGTCACTTCGCCCTTGGCAGTGAGGAATCGCCTTGGCGACGCAGCGGGATTTTGTTGAGCGGCAGTTGCGTGCAGGGATGGCGGTAGCGTCACCATGGGCGTCTCGGCGTCAGCAGGGTCGATGACGCTGTGATGATGCCGACTTTGCGATGCCGGGAGCCCCTGGCCGCGATCACAGCAGAGTGGCTCAGCATACAGGCATCCGTCGAAGGGTCAGATTCGTGGATTGTGCCGTTCGTGCCCGGCGATCAGCGCGCTGCGGGGGCTCAGACTAAGAGAGAGCTGCGTATCGAGGGTGTGGCGGCGCTCGGCGGTTTGCCTCGCTTTTGGCGCTCCCTGTGGATGGTTCGCCGGTTTGCTGATTTTAAGGCTTTGCAAGCCGATCAAGCCTTTGCTATAGCGACGCCCGCGGCACAAGACGTGCTGTTCCGCGATAGCTCAGTTGGTAGAGCAGGTGACTGTTAATCACCGGGTCGCTGGTTCGAGTCCAGCTCGCGGAGCCAGATTCTTCAAGGGGTTGAACCTTCATGGTTCAGCCCCTTGATCATTTCTGGGCTCGGCCCGCAGCGGGCGTCAATTTCTGGACCGCGCTGTCAGCCAAGCCGTACCAGCGAAATTCTTCGTCAAAATGACGGATCGGCCTCGGCGCCTGCCCGGCGATGGCCAGCCTGAAACATCGCGCCCATCCCATCATGCTTGATCTCCTCCATCGCGATCCGCTACGGTTTGTCAAATTCCGTGAATGGAAGTAGCGCGGCCGCATGCCCTCGATCCGGTTTGGCAAGAAGTCGATCAAGCTGCCCCAGAACCGCCTCTTGCGGGTCGGGATCGGTGGCGCGTTCATCGCCGGCGGCATATTCTCGTTCCTGCCTGTCCTCGGGATCTGGATGTTGCCGGTCGGGCTCATCGTGCTCTCGCATGATTTTCCGCGCATCCGCCGCTTCCGCCGCAAATGGGACGTGCGTCTTGCCCGCCGCTGGTCACGCTTTCGGGGCCGTTCGGTTACGCCCGCGCAATAGGGCTTTGCTTCCGCTCTCCCTTGCGTGTCGGACTGAAGCCGACTAGCGTCTCCCGATGCTTTGGTTCTCCCGAGGGGCTCTAGATCCTGGGAGATGAAATGGGAATCCGGTGGCGAGCGACCCTGACGGGGCTCGGAGACCGGAGCTGCCCCCGCAACTGTGAGCGGTGAGCGACCTCGCACGAAGGCCACTGGGCAACCGGGAAGGCGTCGAGGAAGCTGCGACCCGCAAGCCAGGAGACCAGCCAGCGCATGAACTCGAACCGGCCGTCGGTGGGACGGCCAAGGAGACGACATGACTGCTGCGACTGCTTCATCCGCCCCGTCCGCTGTGGGACGCCCGCTCGCCGCGACCAGGTTCGCCGCCGGTTTTGCCGCGCTCGGCTTCGGGCTCGTGGTCTTCCTCGCGACCGGCTTCGCCGCGCCGAGCCAGATCCACAACGCGACGCATGATACGCGCCACGCGTTCGGCCTTCCCTGCCACTGACGGGCGCATCATGTTGAAATCGATTGTGCTCAGCGCCTTCGGCGCTGGATTGCTCGTGGGCGTCGTTCTGACCGGCGTGCAGTGGGCGACGACGGAGCCGCTGATCCTGCGCGGCGAAACCTATGAACAGGCAGCCGAGGCGCCGTCTGAGGCGCCTGCCATCGCTGCGGCTGCGCCGGCAACCGCTCTGCCGGCCCATGACCACGGCGATCACGCGAGCGGCGACAGCGCCGCCGCAACGGCCGAGGGCCATCACCATGACGCCGGCGCCTGGCAGCCGGCCGATGGCTTCGAGCGCTCGGCCTATACGCTGCTCGCCAATTTGCTGATGGGCGTGGCTGTCTCGGCGATGCTGCTCGGCGTGATGACGCTGAAGGGCGACGCGATCGATGCGCGTCGCGGTGTGCTCTGGGGTGTTGGCGGCTTCTTCGCGGTCAGCCTGATGCCGGCGCTCGGCCTTGCGCCCGAACTGCCGGGTACCGCGGCTGCGGAGATCACGTCGCGGCAACTCTGGTGGCTTGGCACGGCCGCGGCTTCGGCCGTCGCGCTCGCTCTGGTCGTATTCGCCGGCAGCTATCTCATGAAGCTGATCGGAATCATGATCGCGATCGTGCCCCATGTCATCGGTGCGCCGCCGCCACCGACGCTGGAGGCCGCCTATCCGGCAGCGCTCGGCGCCGAGTTCGTCGTCGCTTCGCTGGTCGCCAGCGCGATTCTGTGGTCGCTGGCCGGGCTCGTCTCGGGCTGGATGCACCAGCGCCTCGCGCGGCCGGCAGGATGAGCAATCCCGCATTGGGACGGACGGCGCTGGTCATCGGCGCCGCCCGTTCGGGAAAAAGCCGCTTCGCCGAACGCCTCGCGCTCGGCAGCGGCCTTGTGCCCGTCTATCTCGCCACGGCCGAGGCGCGCGACGAGGAGATGGCAGCGCGGATCGCTGTGCATAAGCGCCAGCGCGCTGATGCCGGCTGGACGACGATCGAGGAGCCGATCGGGCTCGTTGAGGCGCTTGCCAGCGCTTCGTCTAGTGATGCCGTCGTGCTTGTGGACTGCCTGACGCTCTGGCTCTCCAACCTGATCGAGGCGGATCGTGACGTCGAGGCCGAGGGCGCGCGGCTTGCGGCCTTCCTCGCTGCGGCGCCTGGCCCGGTGGTCCTCGTCTCGAACGAGGTCGGCGCTGGCATCGTGCCGATGAATGCTCTGGCGCGCCGCTTCGCCGATGCGCAGGGCCGGCTCAACCAGACCATCGCCGCCGCGGCGGCTCATGTCATTCTCGTTGCAGCCGGACAGCCGCTGCGTCTGAAACCCGCTCCGGAGTTCACACTTTGACCGATCGCATTCCCGCCACCATCGTCACGGGCTTTCTCGGCGCCGGCAAAACGACGCTGATCCGCAATCTGATCGCGCAGTCGAACGGCCGCCGCATCGCGCTCATCGTCAACGAATTCGGCGATATGGGCTTCGATGGCGGTCTCTTGTCCGATTGCGGCGACGACGAATGCCGGCCGGATACGGTGGTGGAGCTGACCAATGGCTGCATCTGCTGCACTGTCGCCGACGATTTCCTGCCGACCATGGAAATGCTGCTCGCGCGCGAGCCGGCACCGGATCATATCGTCATCGAAACCTCGGGCCTCGCGCTGCCCCAGCCGCTGGTGCGGGCCTTCACATGGCCGTCGGTGCGCCACCGCGTCACCATCGACGGCGTGGTGACGGTGGTCGATGCCGCGGCCGTCGCCGATGGCCGCTTCGCGCATGACGAGGCGGCGGTTACGGCGCAGCGCCTCGCCGATGCCTCGGTGGATCATGACGATCCGATCGAGGAATTGTTCGAGGACCAGCTTTCCTGCGCCGATCTCGTTGTGCTCTCCAAGGCCGACCTGATCGACGCCGCTGCGCTCGCTGAAGTCGAGGCACTGGTCCGGCGCGAGGCGCGTCCTGCGGCGCGCAGCGTCCGGGCCGAAAAGGGCGTGCTGCCGATCGAAGTCCTGCTCGGCATCGGCGCCGCGGCCGAAGACGACGCCTTTGCCCGCAAGAGCCATCACGATCTCGAAGGCGAGGAGCACGATCACGACGATTTCGACAGCTTCACGGTTTCTGTGACAGAAGCCGGCTCGCTCGAGGCGCTCGGCGCGCGGATAGGCCGGGCGATGGCCGTGCCGGGTGTCCTCAGAATCAAGGGCCGGGCGAGCATTGCCGGCAAGCCCCTGCCGGTTGTGGTTCAGGCCGTCGGCCCGCGTGTCGAGACCTACTTCGCCGCCGGCGGCGAAGCGGGCCGGCTGGTGGTGATCGGCGAGCGCGGGCTCGACCGCGCCGCCATTGAAGCGGCGTTGGGATAATGCATCTCGTCGCCGGCGAAACGGAGCGGATCGACGACGGGAGCGCGGCGGTCGATCTCGATCAGTCGTCGGGCGACATCGTGCTGATTTCGGCCGCCGATTCGGAGCTCGCCGCCTTCGCTGCGGCGGCGCGCCGGGCAGGGGCCGGGCCGAGCCTTCGCCTCGCCAATCTGATGCGGCTCGGCCACCCCTATTCGGTCGACCTCTACTGCGAGAAGACGCTCTCAAAGGCGAAGCTGGTCGTGCTCCGCCTCATCGGCAGCGCCGGCTACTGGCCCTATGGGCTCGAAGCGCTCCGCGCGCTCTCGCGCGGCGGCGGGCCGAAGCTGATCGTCGTTCCGGGCGGCGATGAGCGCTGGGACCCCGCGCTGGAAGCCTATTGCACGGTGCCGATCGAGGACTGCCGGACCTTCTGGCAGGCGGCCGTCGCCGGCGGGCCTGGCAATATCGGCCGTGCCTTGCAGTTTGCCCGGCACTTGATCGGCGCCGCCGACAAGCCCGGAGAGCCGGAAGCGCTGCCGGTCGCTGGTCTCTATCATGACGGCGCCGACGGACGGGCTCTGGCGCTGCTCGTCTTCTATCGCGCGTTGCTGGAGGGCGGCTCGACGGCGCCGGTCGATGAACTCATCGCTGCGCTGGATCGCGAGGGCATCGCGACGCGCGCGGTATTCGTCACAAGCCCGAAAAATCCGGAAGCGGCAGCCTTCATCACACGCATCGCCGCGGAGACGCCGCCCGCTATCGTCATCAACGGTACCGCTTTCGCCCTCTCCAAGGGCGGAAGCAACGCGGAGCCGACGGTGCTCGACCGGCCGGGCCGGCCTGTGCTGCAGATCGTCTTTGCCGGTACCAGCCGCGACGCCTGGGCGGCTTCGTCGCGCGGCCTCGGCCCGCGCGACATGATCATGAATGTCGTTCTCCCAGAGATCGATGGCCGCATTCTGGCGCGGCCGGTGTCGTTCAAGGAGGAATTGCCGCGCGAAGCCGTCACTGACAGCCGCATCGTCGCTTATCGCGCCGATCCCGAGCGCATCGCCTTCGTCGCGGCACAGGCTGCGGCCTGGGTTCGTCTCGGTCAGAAGGCAGCAAGCGATCGGCGCGTCGCGATCATCCTCTCGAACTATCCGGGTCGGGCAGGGCGCATCGGCAATGGCGTCGGCCTCGATACGCCGGAGAGCACGATCCGTATCGCGGTGGCCATGCGCGCAGCCGGGTACCGGCTTGATGGATTTCCAGCGTCCGGGGCCGCGATGATGGCGGGGCTGGAGGCGGTTGGCGGCAGGATTTTCGACGCCACAGCTGGGAGCCCCCTCCCTGACCCTCCCCCACAAGGGGGGAGGGAAAGCCCTGCATCTGCGGACAGCGAATTCCCGGCCGCGCTGCCTGGCACGGCCGAGCCCTCTCCCCCCTTGTGGGGGAGAGCTGGAGAGGGGGGGCTTCCGGCGGCACCCACCTCAGAAACCGTACCCCTCTCCCTCGCCGACTATCGCGCCTTCCATGACAGCCTGCCGCCGGCCTTGCGCGAACAACTCGCCGCCCGCTGGGGCGCGCCCGAGGTTGATCCGTGCTTCGCCGATGGCGGCTTTCGCCTCGCGATTCTCCGCTTCGGCCATGTCGTGATCGGCGTCCAGCCTCCGCGCGGCTATGGGGTCGATCCAAAGGCGACCTACCACGACCCGTTGCTGCCGCCGCCGCATGGCTATCTCGCCTTCTATGCCTGGATACGCCGGGTGTTCGGCGCCGATGCCGCGATCGAGGTCGGCAAGCATGGGACGCTCGAATGGCTGCCCGGCAAGGCGATCGGGCTCTCGGCCGACTGCTGGCCGGAGGCTGTCCTGGGGCCATTGCCGCTCATCTACCCGTTCATCGTCAACGACCCCGGCGAGGGGGCGCAGGCGAAGCGCCGCAGTGCTGCCGTCATCGTCGATCACCTGATGCCGGCGATCATGCGCGCCGAGACGCATGGACTCTTTGCCGAGCTCGAGACACTGATCGACGAATATCATCTGGCGCTCGGCGCCGATCCGCGCCGCCGCGACGATCTCGAACGCGAGATTCTCGACCGCGCCGCCCGGCATGGCATCGACCGTGATCTCGAACTCGGCGATGGCGATCCTCTGAAGGCGCTGCGCGCCATCGATGCGCATCTCTGCGACATCAAGGACCTGCAGATCCGCGACGGGCTGCATGTGTTCGGGGAAAGCCCTGAAGGCGGCCCGCTTGCCGCGACGCTGGCCGCCATCGCCCGCATTCCGCGCTCCGGCTCCCGCCCGGCCGACGCCTCGCTCGACCGGGCGATCGCCGCCGATCTCGGGCTCGGCGACTTCGATCCGCTGGCGTCTGACCGCGCTGCTGACTGGCTCGGCTCACACCCGACGCGCTTGGCCGATGCTGACGATGCGCTCTGGCGCAGCGCTGGCGATACCTGCGAGCGTATTTCGCTGCTCGCGCGCAGCCTTGTGGCCATCAGGCTCAAGGGCGGCGACGATGCCGTGGGACCGGCGAGCGCCGCCGTGCTTGGCTGGATCGCCGCCGAGCTTGCGCCGGCGCTGACCCGCTCCGGCGGCGATGAGATTGCAGGTGTCATGTCGGCGCTCGATGGTCGTTTCGTGCCGCCGGGTCCTTCGGGGGCGCCCTCGCGGGGCCGGGCCGATGCATTGCCGACGGGCCGCAACTTCTTCTCCGTCGACACCCGCGCGGTGCCAACAGAGGCAGCCTGGCGCATCGGCCGTCGCGCCGCCGAGGCGCTGGTCATGCGCTACATGCAGGACGAGGGCGAATGGCCGCGCTCGGTGGCGCTCACCGTTTGGGGCACGGCCAATATGCGCACCGGCGGCGACGACATCGCGCAGGTGCTGGCGCTGATCGGCGCCGAGCCGTCCTGGGAGGCTGGAACCGGCCGCGTCACAGGCTTCCGCGTTCTCACTTTGGCCGAGTTGAAGCGGCCACGCGTTGACGTCACGCTCCGGATTTCCGGCATGTTCCGCGATTCCTTCCCCGAACAGATCGACCTGATCGACTCAGCGATCCGCGCCGTGGCCGAGCGCGACGAGCCGGACGATGCCAATCCGATCGCGGCAGCGCGGCGGCGCGAGGGCAATGCGCTTCGCATCTTCGGCTCGGCGCCCGGCGCCTATGGCGCGGGGCTGCAGGCGCTGATGGATCACGATGCCTGGGATAATCGCGGCGAACTCGCCGAGGCGTTCCTTGCCGCCGGCAGCTTCGCCTATGGCGGCGGCAGTGATGGCAAGGCGGCCGGCGCGGCGCTCCGGACGCGGCTCGGCGCCATCGACGTGGTGCTGCACAATCAGGACAATCGCGAACACGACATTCTGGACAGTGACGAATATCACCAGTTCCAGGGTGGCCTCGCGCTTGCCGCCGAGGCGCTGTCGGGCCAAGCGCCGCGGCTCTATCACGGCGACCATGCGACCCCGGACAATCCGGTCGTGCGGCCGCTGTCCGAGGAGATCGGCCGCGTCGTGCGTGGGCGGGCGACCAATCCGCGCTGGCTCGCCGGTGCCATGCGCCATGGCTATCGCGGGGCTTTCGAGATCGCCGCGACGGTCGACCTCCTGTTCGGCTTTGCCGCGACCACCCACGCCGTCGGCGATCATCATTTCGATGCGCTCTACGACGCCTATCTCGGCGACGAAGCGGTGGCGGATTTCATCGCCGAAGCCAATCCGGCGGCGCTTGCCGGCATGGCGGCGCGCTTCGAGATGGCGATCGAGCGCGGGCTCTGGTCGCCGCTCCGCAACAGCACACGCGCCCGCCTCGCCGCGCTGGCGCATCCCGAACGACATCAGGAGACCGCCGCATGACGGACGAACCCGCCCCCCTCGATCTCGACGCCCGCCATGCCGAGAAGATGAAGAAGAAGAAGGCGGTGCGCGACAAGATCCTCGCGACCAAGACCGTCGAGAAGGGGCTGATCATCGTCCATACCGGCAAGGGCAAGGGCAAGTCGACTGCTGCCTTCGGTATGGTGTTCCGCTCGCTGGGCCATGGCTTTCCAGTGGCCGTGGTGCAGTTCGTCAAGGGCGCCTGGGAGACCGGCGAGCGCTTCGCGCTGGAGCGCTTCGGTGATCTCGTCTCGATCAATACGCTCGGCGAGGGCTTCACCTGGGAAACGCAGGACCGCCAGCGCGACATCGCCGCTGCGCGCCATGCCTGGGAGACGGCCAAGGACCTCATCCGTGGCGGGGCGCATCACATCGTGCTGCTCGACGAACTCAATATCGTGCTGCGCTATGATTACCTTCCCGTGCAGGAGGTGATCGACTTTCTCACGACCGAGAAGCCGGACGATGTCCACGTCGTCATCACCGGCCGCAACGCGCCCGATGCGCTGATCGAGATCGCCGATCTCGTTACCGAGATGGAGATGATCAAGCATCCGTTCCGCTCGGGGGTAAAGGCGCAGAAGGGCATCGAATTTTGAGGACAGTGCGGGATCCCAGGAGGATCGGGCTGTCTTCACCTCTCCCTGAGGGAGAGGTCGGACCGCAGGTCCGGGTGAGGCTTTACGGCGTCTCCGGATGGGCCGTAAACCCTCACCCGCCGGCTTCGCCGTCGACCTCTCCCTCAGGGAGAGGTGAAGGGGGCGTCGCCCCGCTATGACCGCCGCCGTGATGTTCCAGGGCACCGGCTCGAATGTCGGCAAATCGACCATCGTCGCGGGGCTCGCCCGGCTGCTGGCCCGGCGCGGGCTGAAGGTGGCGCCGTTCAAGCCGCAGAACATGTCGAACAATGCCGCCGTGACGGCTGATGGCGGCGAGATTGGCCGGGCGCAGGCGCTGCAGGCGCGCGCTGCCGGATTGCCACTGAGCGTGCACATGAACCCTGTGCTGCTGAAGCCGGAAAGCGAGATCGGCGCGCAGGTCATCGTGCAGGGGAGGCGCTTCGGCACGATGCGGGCGCGCGAATATGGAAGCCGCAAGGCCGAACTGCTGCCCTTCGTCATGGAGAGCTATCAGCACCTTTGCCGTGAGGCCGATATCGTGCTGGTGGAGGGCGCCGGCAGTCCGGCTGAAATCAATCTCCGCGCCGGCGATATCGCCAATATGGGCTTCGCCGAAGCAGCGGGCCTGCCGGTGATCCTCGTCGGCGACATCGATCGCGGCGGCGTCATCGCAAGTCTCGTTGGCACGCGCGCTGTGCTGCCGCGCGCCGACCGCGACCGGATTGTCGGCTATCTGATCAACCGGATGCGCGGCGATGTCAGTCTCTTCGATGGCGGGCTCATCGCGATCACCGGCGCCACCGGCTGGCCCTCGCTCGGGGTTGTCCCGTGGTTCCCCGAGGCGAGCAAACTGCCGGCCGAGGACATTCTCGATCTCGGCCGCGGCCCTCAGCGGGGCGATGGCGTAGTCATCGCGGTGCCGCTCCTGCCGCGGATCGCCAATTTCGACGATCTCGATCCCCTGGCGCAGGAAAAGGGCGTCCGTCTCGAACTGGTTCGGCCCGGCCAGCCGCTGCCGCTTGCCGATGTCGTGCTGTTGCCCGGCTCGAAATCCACCATTGCCGATCTCGCTTTTCTGAGGGCCGAGGGCTGGGATATCGACATCCTCGCCCATCGGCGTCGCGGCGGCCATGTCGTCGGTCTTTGCGGCGGCTACCAGATGCTCGGCCGCTCCATCGCCGATCCCCAGGGCATTGAGGGGCCGGCGGGGACGGTTCCTGGCCTCGGCCTGCTCGCTATCGACACGGAGTTCGGCGGCGACAAGACGACAGTGCCCTTTGCCGGCAAGGAAGCGGGAACGGACCGCGCGGTGGCCGGCTACGAGATCCATCTTGGCTCGAGCGAGGGCGCAGACCGCGCCCGGCCATGGCTCGTCGGCCCCGGAGGCGGCGAGGGCGCCGTCTCGGCCGATGGCCGCGTCCGCGGCTCCTATGTCCATGGTCTCTTCGCGGCCGATGGCTTCCGCGGCAGCTTTCTCGCGATGATCGGCGCGGCGCCGTCCGACCTCGCCTATGAGGCGAGCGTTGATGCGGTGCTCGACCGACTCGCCGACCATCTGGAAGCGCATGTCGACGTTGAGGCCCTGCTCAGGATAGCAGCCACAGCACGATGATCAGGACCAGCGTGCCGCCGAGGATCGTTGCGATCTTCAGCATCTTGAGCGCGCGGACGATATCGCCGGGGCTTGCGTCCATGCGTCCGGCTGGATTGAGAAACGGATCGTCGACCGTCAACGTGCCGTAGCGGCGGGGGCCGGCGAGGGCAAGGTCCAGGGCGCCTGCCATCGCCGATTCCGGCCAGCCGGCGTTCGGCGAGCGGTGTTTTCCGGCATTGTCGAGCATGATCACGAAGGCTGAGCCGATCGATGTCCCGATAAAGGGCGCGGCCATGACGATCAGGAAGCCGGCAAGGCGGCTCGCCGGCAGGTTGACGAGATCGTCGAGGCGGGCGGCGGCCCAACCGAAGGCGAGATGGCGTGGCGTCTTGTGGCCGATCATCGAGTCGGCCGTGTTGATCATCTTGTAGGCGAAGAGGCCGGGCAGTCCGAAGAGAGCGAACCAGAACGCCGGCGCCACGACGCCATCGGAGAAGTTCTCGGCAGTCGATTCAATCGCCGCCCGGCAGACGCCGGCCTCGTCGAGGCTCTCGGGATCGCGGCCGACAATCATCGAAACTGCCTGCCGCGCGGCTCGCAGGCCACCTTCGGCGAAGGCGGCGCGCACGCGGTCGACATGATCATAAAGGCTCCGGCTCGCGAGGAAGATCGATGCGATCACCGGTATCGCGAGGAAGCCGTAGTCGATGTGGCGCAGCAGAGCCTCGATCGCTAGTCCGGCGAAAACCGCGACCGCGACCAGAAGGGCGATTGCCAGGACGCCGGCCATTTTGTGGGCGCTGTGAGCCCTGTGATCCCCCTCGGGCGGCGGCGAAGCATTCAGCTTCCGGTCAAGCCAGCCGATCAGGCTGCCAAACCAGGTCACCGGATGGGGCAGGCGGCGCCACAGAAAGTCGGGGTCGCCGACGATCGCGTCGATAGCGAGTGCGGCCAGCAACAATGCAAGGTTGAATGCTGCTCCCGATTGACTCATTGGGCTTTTCTCCTCGGATGCTGCGGCGCAAAAGTCGCACCGCAGCATAGCAACAATAGGAAACAAAACTCTCCTTAGCTCCCCCTTAGCGGCAGAGCTAAAGCTTGGCCTTGGCTGAACGAGCCGTGCGGCAGTGGGCCGCGCACGGGATGAATTGGGGTTATCATGTCTGAGTTGCGGCCGTACGATCCAGCGGTCAGTGTTTATCCATTACCCATGAGTGCCAAGCGGGCGCAGTTCGAGGCGCGCAATGCGCGCCGGCAACGCCTCACTCTGCCGAAGGGTCACCCCTATCGGCGCCTCCCGGTTTGGGTGCCCTATGGCCTCGCCAAGCTGCTGGCGACCGTCATTCGCTGAGTCACGCGCCAATTCGCGCGGCGTCATCGGTGCAGCCTGCTTGGCTCGCGCCGATCATTGGTGCGAAGCCGTTCCGGGTGTCACTCCGCGTCTTTGCCGGCTCGTGGCACATCGGGCAGTGATGCCTTGGGTCATCACATCTCTGGAAATGACAGAGGAGGCCATATTTCCTGCCCGACACGGTTGCGTAACCGTTCGGGCATTGCCATAGCTTGACGGGACAGTCGGGGATTTTCATCGTTCAAGTAAGGGCAACGTCCCGTTCGCATGATCAAAAGCAGCAGCGAACATTGCCTTGGCGCGGAGATCCACCTGACGTGTCCACTCTGAAAGCCGCCGAGAAGCATCTTCTGGAACTTCGGAAGATTCATTCGATGCTTCATGCCGCCATGGATTCGCTGATCAAGGATCTGAACGCCAACGAATCGGCGCGGATTCTGATCCTGCTCGATGATCGCCTGACATCGCTAATCAACACCGCTGAGATCGAAAGCGAGACGAGGTCAACGGTGTCGCGCGATGCCGAGCTGCCGCGCAGCGCGCCGGCTCCCGTCACCAAGATGTCGGATCGAGAGCCACCGTCCGTGTCGCCGACGCTGGTCGGCGCCGGCGAGCCACGGAAGCCGTTGGGACCGACACCGGCGCCGCTACATCCTGCCGCCGAGCCTCTGCCACGCCCGGTTGATGCGTCTGACCTGGTTGCCTCCGCGCCGAAAGCGATCGAAGTAGCACCGTCACTTCCGCTGATTCTGACCGCCGAATCAGCCCCGCCGGATGAGGGAGATATTCCGGCGACGCCGATCATGGCTGTGCCGCCGGCCGCGGAGAGAAGCCCGACCGATTCGCATCTGGCGCGGCCGGCCTTTCGCGCGCCCGAGGACCCGGTTGCCTCGGCAGCCCGCGCGAATGTCGAAGTGAGCGCCGAGCCGAACGACACCGCTCTGCCGAAACCTCTGATCGCCTCGCCGCCTCCGCAACGGATAGCCGAGGGCTCGCAGCCAAAAGTCGACGTCGGTTCCCCATCGGTGCCTGCGGCTGTTGAGGCTGTTGCCGCAGCCATTGCATCGCCGCCTGTCGGCATGGTGGTTCCGACGCCGACAGGGTCTGCCACGGCTGGGCCACAGGACGAGGCGGTCTATGCCGGCGAGGAGGCCGAGGACGATTCGGAATGGATCGAGGAAGATCTCGAGGACGGCGACGATCTCGACGTCGAGCCTGAGCCTGAGCCCGAATCCCATCTTGAAGAACGAAAGGGTGGCTTCGCCGGTCGCTTCCTATCGAAGCTGCGTCTTCCAGGTCTTGGTCGTCGGCGCGCGGAGGCTGAGCTGGCCCCCGCGTTCGAAGAGGGCATCGAGGAAGAGAGCGTCGGTGTTGATCTCTCCGCCGAGGAACGGAACGAGGGCGCACCGGTTTCGGCCGCCTTGGCGGACAATCTCCGTCGTCTGCATGGCGTCGCCGAGCACATCGCCGCCGGCCAGTTGCTGGCCGAGGCGGAGGAGCGCACTGGCAATCGCATTGAACTGCGCAGCGTGCCGACCGGTCTCGATCTGGTGGTCAAGGGATTGCCGACGGCGCTCGGCACTGTCCGCCTGTCCGAGGACGGTCATGTCCTCTATCAGCCCCGCTTCGGGCTCGATCTGCCCGACCGCGAGCCAAACCGAGCTGATCTCGAACTCTGGACCAAAGCAATGGGCGATTTGGTCGTCCGCGTGCTTGAGGATATCGCGGCGCGGCGGAAGAACCGCACCGCCGCACCCGATGGCGACGGCCATCCGTCCTGACGGTTGCCGCGCCTGGGCTATCTGGCCGCTCGCCGGCGAGAACAAGAAAAGAGGGGGCGCTGCATGGACCGGCCGAAACTCCGTCCGCACGATCCGATCGTCAGCGTCTATCCGCTGCCGCTCGGCGCAACGCTTGCGCGTGAGGAAGCGGTGAAGGCGAGGCGGCTCAACAAGAAGCTTCCGCCCGGCCACCCCTATCGCGCGCTGCCGCTTTGGACGCCCTATTGGCTGGCGCGTCTGCTCAGCAGTTCTGCTGAGAGTTCGCGCCCCAACTGACCGTCAGCATACCGACCTGAATCAGGTCCGGATGGGATTTTCCAGAAACCAGTGATAGGCCTTGGAGAGACCGTCGTCAAAGGATGTGGTCGCCTTCCAGCCGAGCTGGTTGATTCTGGCGACATCCATCCGCTTCAGCATGGTTCCGTCGGGCTTGGTCGTGTCCCAGAGGACCTCGCCGCTGAACTTCGTGACGCGGCGGACGGTGTCGGCGAGTTCTGCGATGGTGATGTCATCGCCAGTGCCGACATTGACATGCTCGTAGCCGGAATAGGACTGGAGCAGGAAGACGCAGGCATCGGCGAGATCGTCGACATAGAGGAATTCGCGCCGCGGCGTTCCCGTGCCCCAGCAGGTGACGGATGCATCGCCGCGCTGCTCGGCCTCGTGGAAACGGCGCAGAAGCGCCGGGATGACATGGCTCTTCTGCGGATCGAAATAGTCGTTCGGGCCGTAGAGGTTGGACGGCATCGCCGAGATGAAGTCGACGCCGTGCTGCTTGCGATAGGCTTGGCAGAGTTTGATCCCGGCAATCTTGGCGATCGCATACCATTCATTGGTGGATTCGAGGGGGCCGGTGAGCAGTGCGTCCTCGGGAATCGGCTGCGGCGTGACCTTCGGATAGATGCAGGAGGAGCCGAGGAAGAGCAGCTTGTCGGTGCCGACCTTGAAGGCGCCATGAATGAGATTGGCCTCGATCATGAGGTTTTCGTAGAGGAAGTCGGCCGGATAGGTGTCATTGGCGAGGATGCCGCCGACCTTGGCTGCAGCGACCACCACGACATCGGGCTTCGTGCGCTCGAGAAAGGCGGTCACGGCGGAGGGATCGCGGAGATCGGCCTCGGTGCGGCTCGCGGTCACGACCTCGACGCCGTCGCGCTCCAACCGGCGGACCACCGCCGAGCCGACCATGCCGCGATGACCCGCAACATAGACCCTGCGATTCGTGAGCGAGAAGTCGGTCATCGACCAGCATCCTTCCAAGCAAGACTGTTCAAGAGAAACTTGTGCGTCGCAACATCGCCCAAAAAGGTGGGGGATGTCGAGAGCAACTCATAGGGATCACATGCCGGCGGGCCGGATCGGCTCATGACCGATACCGGCGGCTGTTCGCAAGGTCCTGGTGAGCCCGATGGGATTCGAACCCATGACCCCATGATTAAAAGTCACGTGCTCTACCGGCTGAGCTACGGGCTCGTCAGTCACCTCAGCGAAAGTGCGCGGAACCTAGTCGCCACAAGCCGATGGGTCAATAGCGCGTGACCGGCTCAACGGGCAGCATCGAGGGGTTGATGTTGGCCGTGAGAAGCCCAGATCAGCAGTGTCTGGCAGAAATGGTTAACCAAATGATCGCACCACGCCTCACTATCTGGCGCCCCCGCGTGCAGGTGATCCGAAACGCATTGATGACCTTCGCCGTGGTCGCGATTGCGATCGCAAGCTCCTTTGCTGCGGGCGCCAGTGCGACGACACTTCTCCCTGACTATCCAAGCTCTGATATTGAACTGGGCTTCCGTTTGACCGTTTTCGGCCGCGAGGGTCCGAGGTCGGACGCAGGTCGCTATGTCAATAAATTCGTCGATCCCGTCGCCGTCACGATCCGCGACAACAGCTCAGCGCCGCAGCGGCGGGCGGAGGTGGCGCGCTTCGTCGAACTCCTCAACCGAACGGTACCCAACCTCAAGATTTCCATGGCACGGAAGGCGGAGGCGCCCAATCTCTTCGTTTTCCTCGTCAACCGCTCCGACTATCGCCGCGTCATTGCCGATGCCATCCCGAAGGGCGACCAGACGTCGTTTCTCGAGGGGAGTCGCTGCTCGGCGATGATGTGGAACCGCTCCACCGGTGTGATTGACCGGGCTTATGTGTTCGTCGTTGCCGATCAGGGAGACAGTGCATTCACCAGTTGCCTCGCCGAGGAACTGACCCAGGCGCTCGGCCCGGCCAACGACAGCGACCGCCTCACTTATTCGCTCTATAACGACCGCAACGATGTCGGCACTTTCGGCATGTTCGACTGGTACGTCCTCTCGACCCTCTATGATCGCGATATCCTCGCTGGAATCAACGAGCCGGAGGCTGTGTCGCGATTGCCGAAGGCGATCCAGCGCTTGCGGCAGAAGGCAGGCAAGGTGGCTCCGCTTCTCGCCAAAGCTGAAAAAGCTCCTTGAAAGTTTGCACCGCAACGCGGCATCATGGAAAGTGTGCACCGCAACGCGGCATCATGCGGTGCGGCGTAATTGTGCCATATTTTTAGCTGATGTGAAGATCTTTGGTGGCGGCTCTGACATGAGCGATGGTCCTTAGGGACTGACGCTCGGTCGATGTTTCGTTCGGAGCATGGCGTGGGAGGCCGGTGTTTCGATCCTTTTGGGCATATGAGCCGTATGGCGGGAGTGCAGTGCGTGATCGACCTACACTGCCATTTGTTGCCCGGAATCGATGACGGTGCCGCAGATGTAGACATATCGCTCGCGATGGCGCGGGCGTCGGTTGCCGACGGCATCTCCGTAACGGCCTGCACGCCGCATATCATGCCGGGCGTCTACAACAACAATCGCGGCCTGATCGAAGAGCGCATGGCTATGCTGTCGGCGCGCTTTGCCGAGGAGGGCATTGCGATGAAGCTCGTCGTCGGTGCCGATGTGCATATGGATGTCGATCTCGTGCCGGGTCTCAAGTCCGGCCGAATCCCATCGCTCAACAATTCCCGTTACTTCCTGTTCGAGCCGCCGCATCACGTTCCGCCGCCTCGGATCGAGGACAACATCTTCTCGATCATGTCGGCCGGCTATGTGCCGATCCTGACGCATCCGGAGCGGCTCTCCTGGATCGAAAGTCACTACGCCGTTATGGAGCGGCTGGTGCGGATGGGCGTCCTGATGCAGATCACGGCCGGATCGGTGACAGGCCAGTTCGGCCGGCGCGTGCGCCACTGGGCCGACAGGATGATCGACGAAGGCCTCGTCCATATTCTGGCGACCGATGCCCACAATCTCACGGGCCGTCCGCCGAATCTGTCAAAGGCGCGCGACATCATTGCTGCCCGCCTCGGGGAGGAGGAAGGCCTGCACATGACAACGACGCGGCCGCAGGCGATCCTGGACAATCTTTCTCCAGACAAGATGCCGGCGACGCCATCTGAGCAGCCGGCCGCCAGAGGTGAGTCGGCAAAGGGATTTCTGGCACGTTTGGGTTTTGGCCGAACGCGGCGCGTCGGGTAGTGTGATTCGGTTGGTTTGAGGCCGGTCTTTCCGCCGCTCATGCGCCCGCTTGCGAAGCTATACTGCTCTCCGTTTCTTGACTGCGGGGGCCGTTTTCGTCCCGGTCTGAGCAGAACATCGGCCTGTTCAGGGTTCATTCGTCTGATGGTGCAGTGCGAGACGATCCCGCATTGCATCATTCTGTTGGGCTGGTGTATCAATTGGGGGTAGCGCGGTTCGCCGCGAAGCTCTGCGCGACAGGAGTTTCAGTGTCCTTTCGGATATGCACCGCGGTTGTTGTGATCGCTTCGTTGCTAGCAGCGTGTTCTTCGGTATCGACGCCCTCGAACGAAGCTGTGTTGGCAAAATATGCGGCCCAGCCGACGACGGTCCCCGCGCGCGGGGCCCCGGCCGCGGCCGGCGCTGCTCCCGCCGTGATGGCTACTTCGCTGCCTGCGCCGAGCTTCGATCAGGGCCTAACCGAGCTGCAATATAAGGTTGGCCCACTCGATACGTTGAATATCCTCGTCTTCCAGGTTCCTGACCTTTCGGGCGATTTCCAGGTGGGTTCCGATGGCATGCTTGGCCTGCCTCTGATCGGTTCGGTGCGGGCATCGGGCCGGACTGTGTCGACTATCCAGAAGGAGATCACCTCGCGGCTTGCTGCTTCCTATTTGCAGCAGCCGCAAGTTACGGTGAAGGTGACGGGTTTCAACAGTCAGAAGGTAA
Organism: Kaistia sp.; assembly: GCA_965229085.1. Taxonomy (GTDB): domain Bacteria; phylum Pseudomonadota; class Alphaproteobacteria; order Rhizobiales; family Kaistiaceae; genus Kaistia. The sequence goes on from OZ245859.1 coordinate 365,040, forward strand.
CAGTGGACGGCTCGGTCATGAAGCCGGGATCATTTGCTGTTGCTTCTGGTAATGCAACATTGATTCAGTATATCGCGTTAGCGGGTGGAATGCCGCGCCAGGCTGATACTGCCAATGTCGTGATCTTCCGACAGATCGATGGCAAGCGCATGGCGGCCCGGTTCAATGTTGACCAGATTCGTAAGGGAACGTTGGCCGATCCAACCATTTACGGCGGTGACATGATAGTAGTGCCCACGTCAGGTGTGCGCAGCGCCTGGGCCGATTTCCTTTCGGCGATCCCGGTGGCCTCGTTCGCAGCGACTGTTGGCGGTCTCTAGCTCTAGACGGATGGACTTCCGGAGGATTCGATGGACGCAGACCCGAGATCGAATATGGCCGTGACGACCTGGAGCGCCACGTCGCTGCCATCAAAATCGGCCACGGCTTTGTCTCAGAATGTCTACGGTCCGGCGCCCATTGATACGCATGCCGATATGGCCGCGTTCGATATCGGCCGGATCCTCCGTGTGATCATGAAGCATCGCTACGTGATCGGCGGTATACTCTGCGCTTGCCTCGTTGTCGGCGTCGTCATGACGCTGACCGCGACCCCGCTTTACATGGCCTCCGTAACAATCGAAACCTCGGCGGATACGGTCCAGGTCATGGACGACAAGTCGCTGACGCCGGCGGCGCAGGGCAACGACGAGAATGCGATCGCGACCTACATCGAACTCATCGCCAGCCGCTCGCTTGCCGAGCGCGTCGTCAACGACCTCAACCTCGCAGACGATGCGGGCTTCGTGGGCCAGAACAATCAGTCTATGATCGGCCGTGCGAAGCAACTGATCTTCGGGCACAACAACGACGCAGGGCAGCGCTCGCTTGAGGATCGTCGTCAGACCGCCATCAACCGCGTGCGTGGAAACATAACCGCGAAGTCGACCAAGCCATCGCGCCTGCTGACGATCAACTACAGTGATACCGACCCGCGCCGGGCGCAGAAGATCGCCAATGCGGTCGCCTCGGGCTTCATCAAGGCCAATCTCGATCGGCGCTATGATGCAACAACGTATGCGCGTATTTTCCTCGAAGGGCAGCTGCAGCAGGTCAAGCTGAAGCTCGAGGATTCGGAACGCAAGGTCGTGGACTATGCCGACGAGCAGAAGCTGGTCACGCTCGACGACCAAAAGACAATCCTCTCCCAGAAACTAGAGGATCTCAACACGGCGCTCGGCAAGGCCGCGGTCGAGCGCTCGGATTCCGAGCAGCTCTGGCTTCAGGTCAAGGATGTCAACGAGTACTCGGATATCCCCGATAGTGGCATCAGTCCGAGCAGCATCATAGGCCAGCTCCGCGCGACAAAGTCCTCGCTCCTCGCCGACTATCAATCGAAATCGATGACCTTCAAGCCTGGCTTCCCGGTCATGGTGGCGCTCAAGGCGCAAATGGACGACGTCGACAAGCAGATCGCCGAGGAACTGGCGAAGACGAAGAACACGATCCGTTCCTCCTACGAGCTTGCCGTTCAGCGCGAACAGGCAATTGCCGCTGAACTCGATGCGACGCGCGGCGAGCTGATCGATACGCGCAACCGGAGCGTCGGATATACGATGTTGCAGCGCGAGGCCGACACCAACCGCACGCTTTATGACGGGCTGCTGCAGCGCTACAAGGAAATCAGCGTCATCGGCGGCGTCTCGACAAACGGTCTCTCGATCGTCGATCAGGCGGCACTGCCGACTGGCCCCTATTCGCCGCGCCTGACACTCAATCTGGCCCTCGCATTGTTCATCGGTCTCGCGCTCGGTCTCGGTGCTGCGGTCGGACTCGAGTTCTTCGACAACACGATCAAGACGCCCGATCAGATGGAGGCCCTGCTTGGCATCCCGGTGCTTGGGCTGATCCCTGTGCTGCCGCCTGACCAGCCGGTCCAGGCCGTGCTCGAGGATCCACATTCGGCCATCTCCGAGGCCTATCGAAGCGCACGCACTGCGCTGCAGTTCTCAACCGATCGCGGCGTGCCCAAGAACTTCGTCGTGACCAGCGCAAGGCCTTCGGAGGGCAAGACCACGACGGTGACGACACTCGCACGCATGTTCGGCCAGATCGGCATGAAGGTTCTCGTGATCGACGCCGATCTTCGCAATCCCTCGCTGCATAAGATCATCGGCATCGACAATTCGAGCGGCCTCAGCAACTACCTGACCGGCAGCGCCGAAGCCGAGGCGCTGATCCGCGCTTCCGGGGTTGAAAACGTCTCTGTGGTCTCTTCTGGCCCGATCCCGCCCAATCCGGCGGAGCTTCTGTCCAGTCCGAAGATGTTGACGCTGCTGACCGAACTTCGCGAACAGTTCGATCTCATCATCGTCGACAGTGCACCGGTGATGGGACTTGCTGACGCGCTGCTGCTGGCGAGTGTCGCTGATGGCACGCTGATCGTCTGCTCGGCAGGCGAAACCCCGGCCGAAACGGTCAAGGCGGCCACGAAGCGTCTCGCCATGACCAACAGCCAGATACTCGGGGGCATCCTGACAAAGTTCAGCTCGCAGAAGGCCGGCTACGGCTATGCCTATTATGGATACGATTACTATGGCTACGGAAGGGACAACCAGCCATCCCTGCCGGCTGCCTGATTGCGCGGAATGCGCTGCCGAGGTCTAGCGAATGAGTCTGGCATCGGCTAACCTCCTCGCGCAGCACGGGGGGGAATCCTGGCGCGTAGGGTTGGAACTTGTCGATGCGCCAATTGCCGGCAACTGCTTCATCTGAAGAGCGGACCGCCTCAAGGCGGGTTCGCGGACTGGTTGTGGAACGACGGGTTGTCGGCGCCGCCCATACTGACGATGCTCTTGCCGCGGCTGTTCTTCTTTATCGTTCGCCGGGTCTCGCACGAAGCGTTCGGCGGTCCGCTCTGCCGCCGGCGGTCCTGTTGGTCATTCGTGTCGCAGCCGGATGCTCGAACTCTTTGGCGCAAGCCGTTGCCCAGACCGGACTCGACGAGCAGACCGTGGCGCGGATCGCTACCCTCTATCTGTTGGTCGCCTTATTCGGCGAGCAATTCGATCCGCACCGGACGCTCGGTCTCAGCGTGGGGTCCCCCGCCGACGTAGTCCAGGATCACAAGAAGTGGCTGCTGAAGTGGCTGCACCCGGACCGCAATCCCAACCAGAACCTTGCTGGCCTGTCGGTGCGAGTGCTCGCGGCTTCAGCTGAGCTGGCCGCGTTGAAGGCCTCGTCCGTGCCGACTTCGACGGAGGTGATACGTGCCGATGCATCCATGGCGGCTGCGGCCCACGAGGCTGCGCCCCTGAGGAAGCGACAGCTCCGACATGTCTGGGTGCCGCTGACGCGCGGCGGCTGAGGCGGTTTCTGAGCGTTCGGTCAGCTTTTTGAACCTCTCGCCAGCTTGGCGTTGGCTTCGACCGTGCGTGCACCCGAAATTGTGACAACTATGCGTCTGTGTTGCGGGCCATCGTTTAGCGATGGTGCAAGTGATCGCAGCTTTACTGATGGAGTACGCCTACGTTGCAGCGTTGAGTTGCAGAAGGCTGCCAGCGATGCATGCTGAACGGCGCACCCCCGTAGCATAAGACACCGAGTGAGAAGGTGGATCGGCGCGTAGTCGGACGTTTGGGACGGCTGCCGTCTCTACCGTTCGTGAGGAAAATGCCCGCTTCAGCCAAGTGGGATATCCGGGGTCGCGTCGACTCTGTTGTTGCCGCTTGGCTCATCCCTGAAGCGGGGCATGGCGAGTTCTGGCGACGTTGTCGACGCTGCTGCTGACTCAGCAGCGTCAGCCGGATGCAAGCGTTGCTGGCTGGGTGGTTGGTGTCGCCGTATGAAGGCTTCGCTGGGGGTATGACTGCGGTAGGGGGAAGATAGATGTGCGCTCGCACATTTATGTTGCACCGCCACATAAATCCTTCATAACTTCGTGTGAAAGCGTATGGGCGTGCGGGCTCATCGGCACATCGAGTGACGGCTCAACCTTTACTGAATGGCGACAGGATTCATGGTCTCACACACGGGCAAGACGGCGCTGATCACGGGCGCGACGGGTCAAGATGGTGCCTATCTTTCGGAGCTTCTGCTCGAGAAGGGCTACATCGTCCACGGGGTGAAGCGGCGGTCGTCGTCGTTCAACACCGGCCGGGTCGAGCATCTCTACCAGGATCCGCATGAGAGCCATCCGCGCTTCATCCTGCATTATGGCGACATGACGGACTCGACCAATCTGATCCGCATCGTGCAGCAGACGCAGCCGGACGAGATCTACAATCTCGCGGCGCAGAGCCATGTGCAGGTCTCGTTCGAGACGCCGGAATATACGGCGAATGCCGACGCGATCGGCACGCTGCGCCTGCTCGAGGCGATCCGCCTGCTCGGCCTTACCGAGAAGACGCGCTTCTACCAGGCCTCGACGTCGGAACTCTACGGCAAGGTCCAGGAGATCCCGCAGTCGGAGACAACGCCGTTCTATCCGCGCTCGCCTTACGCTGCAGCCAAGCTCTATGGCTACTGGATCGTGGTGAACTACCGCGAGGCCTATGGCATGCATGCCTCGAACGGCATCCTGTTCAACCATGAGAGCCCGCTGCGCGGCGAGACCTTCGTGACGCGCAAGATCACGCGTGCGGTTTCTGCGATCCATCACGGCAAGCAGGACCGTCTCTATCTCGGCAATCTCGATGCGAAGCGCGACTGGGGCCATGCGCGCGAATATGTGCGCGGCATGTGGCTGATGCTGCAGCAGGACCAGCCGGACGACTATGTGCTGGCGACCGGCGAGACGCATACGGTGCGCTCCTTCGTCGAGAAGGCGTTCGCGGCCATCGACGTCGCGATCACCTGGCAGGGTGAAGGCGTCAACGAGAAGGGTCTCGATGCGAAGACCGGCAATGTGCTGGTCGCGATCGATCCGCGCTATTTCCGTCCGACGGAAGTCGAGCTTCTGATCGGCAATCCGGCCAAGGCCAAGGCCAAGCTCGGCTGGAGCCACGAGACCGGCCTCGACGCACTCGTCAAGGAAATGATGGTCGAGGACCTCAAGGTCATGGCTCACGCTCCCGTCATGCATACCGCGTGAGGATGGCGTCGGTCTGTGTAGCGGGGTTCGCGACATGACGAGAAAAGTCCTCGTCTATGGGATGAATTATGCGCCGGAGATGGCCGGTGTTGGCCGCTATACAGGCGAGATCGCGGAGCATCTCGCGGCCGAAGGCAAGTCCGTGACGGTGGTCACCACACCGGCCCATTATCCGGGCTGGGTGGTACAGGCGCCATATCGGAATGGCTATCAAAGCGAGGAACTGAACGGCGTCACCGTTGTTCGCTGCCCTCTGCTGCTGCGCAAGCAGATGGAGGGGATATGGCGGCTGATCGCGCCGATCAGCTTTGCTGCGACTTCGCTGCCGGCTGTACTGTGGCAGTTCATCCGCCACCGGCCGGATACCGTGCTCTGCATCGAGCCAACGCTGATCGCCGCGCCAATCGCGCTCCTGGCCGCGAAGTTGACCGGGGCGAAGTCAATCCTCCATGTGCAGGATCTCGAGGTCGACGCGGCCTTCGCCGTCGGCCATATCGGCGGCAAGCCGTGGCTGCGCCGGCTCGGCTACGCTTTCGAGCGCACGGTGATGCGCGGTTTCGACCGCATCGTGACGATCTCCAACCGGATGGCCGAGAAGATTACCGAAAAGGGCGTCCTCGAAGCCAATGTGAGTGTCATCCGCAACTGGGTCGATCTCGAGCAGATTTTCCCGCTCGACGGGCCGAACCCCTATCGCGATGAGCTCGGCTATGCCGCCGATGATTTCATCGTGCTCTATTCGGGGAATCTTGGCGCCAAGCAGGGCCTTCCCGTCCTTCTCGATGCTGCAGCGGCGCTGAAGGACGATCGATCGATCCGCTTCGTGATTGCGGGCGAGGGGCCTGCCAAGGCCGATCTTGTCGCCCGATACGGCCATCTCGACACGGTCAAATTCCTGCCGTTTCAGCCCTATTCGCGTCTCAACGCCTTTCTGAACATGGCCGACCTGCATGCCTTGCCTCAGGATGCGAGCGCTGCCGACCTGGTTCTGCCTTCAAAGCTCGGCGGTATGTTGGCGTCGGGTCGGCCGATCGTCGTGACGGCCGCTTCTGACACAGAGATCTTCGAATTCCTCGGTCAGGCCGCCTTCATCACTCCACCAGGTGATTCGGCGAAGCTTGCCGACGCGGTCCTTGATGTGGTGCGCCTGAAGCTGACTACGGATCGAGTCCTTCAGAAAAAGCTGTCGTCGCAATTGTCGCGTCGTGATGGCTTGAAGCGGTTCGCTGCGGCGCTCGAGTTTTGATAGGGCTCGATGCAAGCGACTGTGTCAGTCGTTGGCCGGCTTCGAGCTCGGCGCCGAATTGTTGATGAGCCGTACCAGCCAATAGGGCAACCATAGCGGAAGGTTGCGATAGGGGTGGCCGAGTGGCAGCTTCTTGCGCAGGCGGCGCGCCCTAACTGCCTCCTCGCGAGCCCGTTTTGAGTCCATCGGCTGTGGATAGATGCTGACGATCGGGTCGCTCGGCACGATCACGGAATCGGTGGCGAGCCGACCATATCCGCTACCGCTGCGCCGCCGTCGTCGCCTTGTCGCGATCACTGGATCGGGCATGAACTCCGGACTCCTCGTTTGCCGCGCTTAAGCGCACGATCTATTGACTTCAAACTATTCCAAAACATTTCGTGTAGTTGGTCTGAGTATCTGAGTATGGCATCAAGTTCGCTCGTGGCGCCAGAGCGAGTGCTAATGACATCTTCGTGAAAGGTAGCATGTTTCGGAAGGAAAATCGCACAAACTTCACTGCGCCGAAACAACATCCTGGTTGCACTATTCATGCCGTTTCGCCGTTGTTGCAGCCACACTGTGAGCCTTGCCGGGACGCGAACGGAAATATCAATTGTTGTGGTATGTTGCGCCGCAGCATGTATAATGCGCCCCGAGGCTTGCTCAGGGCTGTTCTTGCGTCAACCGGACTGATGAGGAGCGCTTGTCATGGCTGAAGTGCGACCGGTCGATCCACTTGTCAGCAGATACCCCTTGCCGCTCAGCGTCGAACGGGCGCGACACGAAGCCATACAAGCGCGTCGTAAGGGATTGAGGCTTCCCAAGGGCCATCCCTATCGCTGGTTGCCCACCTTCGTGCCGTATGGCGTCGCTCGGTTGCTTTCCGGCTCGGCGGCGAGTTCGCAGTCGGAATAGCGACCAGCGGGACGGACATCGTTCCGGCGGCGCTGACCTCATCGCCGGTCGGGTTTCGCCGGCATGAGCCTCGTCAGTGCCAATAGGGCTTGAGGCGGACCAGTTTCGCGTGCGCCCGGTCGGCTGCCGCGAGGCTCTCGCCGCTCGGTCTATCGGCAGCGTCCAGGCCAAGGGCTGCTGCTTCCGCCGTGCCGAGATGGTGGCGCGCCAACCTTTCCATATTGCGACGATCGTTCAGCGCGCCGAGCAGGTCCTGCAGCCGGCGCATCAAGGCATCGAACTTGACGAGCCGCTTCAGGGATCGGTCGGAAGTATAGAATTCTCCAAAGAAATCCGTCGTATAGCGGAGCGTCTTGGTGCGAATGCGCAGCGCGTGACGGGCGTGTGCTGTCAGCTCCGTCGGTGCCGGCGACCGCTTCACAACGCGCCATCGCCGCGCGAGCAGTGTCCTGGCCTCCTCCGCCATAGGTGCGACGGCGGCGCTCTTCCCGGATTTGGTGGGAACGACGCCGGCCGCGATGCCGAGCAGATGCAACATCGCAGCGGCGAACTTCCGCGAGACGAGCAGCTCCCGCGCGCGCGCCAACGCAGCGCTGCGCGCCTCGCCAATTCGGACAAGGGCTGCTTCCGCTGCCTCGGCGTTCTGGGGGACCGCGGAGGCCAGGATATCGAGATCGCGGACGCGGCCGAGCCGTTTGAAGGCGCGGCGGATGGTCCGGGCTGTTCGGCCGAGCTTTCGTGGCGCCATTGCCTTTCGGGCAATGGCGATGAGGCTGAGCAGCCGCCGCAGCTCAACCCGCAGGCGGTGGACCGCGGCCTCGTCACCACGCGCCACGACCCGTTCGCGCTCGACCGCGCTGGCTGCGAGAAGTGAAGCGGTCAAAGCGCCGATGGCCTCGCTTGAGGGAGTTTCAGCGCCAGACGCTGGCTTGGCTTCCGGAGGGGATGCCTCGGCGCCGAGCAGCCGGTAGCCGCGCGCCGACTTCGCCATCACTTCGAGCTGCAAAGGTATCCGGCGGACGATGTCGCCCGCCAGTTGGAAGGCAGCGTCGATCTTGCCCTGATGCAACTCGAATTCGACCTCGTTGACGGCTTCGCACTGGCCGGCGGCCTCGATCCAGCCCTGGTCGAGGCTGACGCCTATCACGGCGCCGCTCTCCTCGACGGACCACTCCGTCCGTTCGATCGTGACGGTGAACGCAGGCAGGAGCCGGCCGGAGACGACGAGGTAGAGGGCGCCGGGCAGTGCGGCCGCCAGCATCGTTTCGTCGATGGCTTCGCCCTCCAAGACGCGCTCGGTCTCGGGCCGGGCAAACAATCCAGCCGTCCCGGTCGAGGCGCCCTTGAGGGTCTGCGTGATGCGATCACCCGCGCGGCGGAGGCGCAGCGAGAAGCCCGTGCGGTGAAGGGCGTGGTCCTCCGTATCGAAATAGGTGGCCACCAGCCGCGTCTCGGATCGGGTCGCGTTGGCGAGGCAGGGCGAAGCCTTGAAGGCAGCGATGTCCGCCGGATCGAGGCTGAACTTCAATTCGGTCTCGGTCGAAGGGGCGATACCGGTCATGCTGGTCATGCTCGTTTGGGTTCCTCGTCGAGCGCGGATCGCCGCGATTACGGATGCTGCGCGAGTTGCGCGATACTTCCCAACGTCGCACCTGCCATAATCGCTGCGAGCGTGATGAGCAAAACGCGAATGCGGAAGCGGCCGGCGCCGAAAGCGAGTGCATAGACCGCGCGCGCCATGGCGTTGACGGCAAGGCAGATCAGGATCGCGGTGGCCCCTTGCGTGAAGCTGATCGCGCCGCCGGAAAGGCGCGCGGTCGAGACGGAGAACGCGTCGACATCGGCGAGCCCGGCGATGGCGCCGAGCGGGTAGAGGCCGGCGGTGCCGAAGCGCTGATTGACGAAGGCCGCGGCGAGGCCGATCAGCGCCAGCAGCAGTGCAAAGCCGATAACCGGCCCGAACTCGAACGGATTGCCGAGCACCATGGCTTCGCTGGTCGCCGGGGCTGGTCGGAAAATGGACAAAAGCGCCGGCACGAGGAAGACGAGCGCGGCGGGCAGGGCGGCTGCGACGAGCGGCATGAAGAGGTTTGGAGCGATCAGCGAACTGACGACCAGCACGCGCAGCAGCGAGACAGCGCCGGCCGCCGCGGCGCCGGCGGCGAGAGTGGTTCCGTCCTCGCCGGCTGCGGCGCGGCGCGCGAAGGCGATCGTGACGGCTGTTGACGACACCATGCCGCCCGTGAGCGCCGTGACCAGGACCCCGCGGGTCGGTCCGAGAATGCGCATGCCGAGATAGCCGGCATAGGAGAGCCCGGCGAGCAGGATGGTGAAGCCCCAGATGGCGCGCGGATTGATCGCGCCATAGGGATCAAGCGCCCGGTCGGGCAGCAACGGCAGCACGATCGCCGTCATCGCAAGGAGCAGCAGCGTCGAGCGCATCTCGCGCCAGGTGATCCGGGCGAGCAGGCCATGCAGCCATTCGCGCGCGGCGAGAAGGCCGGCGGTTGCGATGCCGGCAGCGGCGGCGACCTCGCGGTTGCCGACGACAGCCAGGGCGCCGAGCGCAAAGACCAGCATGGCGGCGACGGTGCCGGTGACGCTGAAATCGCGGTCGGCGCGGCTTTCCTCGCGCTTGAACAGCGCAAAGACCGCGATAAAGCCCAGAAAGCCGGCGGCGATCAGCAGCGGTGCATCAAGGTCTCTGGCAAGCGATCCGAAGACGCCGCCGAGAAGGCCGATGAGCGCATAGGTCCTGAGCCCGGCCGTGCGGCTGCCGGGCGCCGCATCACGCTCGCGCCAGCCGCGTTCAAGGCCCACCACCAGTCCGATGGCGAGCGCCAGTGCCAGCCTCAGCGCCAGATCCGTGTCCACATGCGCCTCGCTCGACCAAAGAGTTTCACCCTAGCCGAGTTCGGACCTCCACGCTTGATCCAGCGCAGCCGGGTCAGGCCGTCGTCGCGGCCCGTTGCTCTGCGATATAGGCCCGCCAGCCGCCGAGCGCCGTGATGTCGCGCGCGCCTTCGACCGCATAGGGCTCGCAGAGGAAGCCGGTCACGGCCGTGCCGTCATCGAGCGTGACCTTGCCGACGCCGAGCGGGGCGGGGATGGCGTTGACGAAGGCACCGAAGGCCGCGGGAGGCAGGTTCCAGACCTCGACTTCAAGCCCGGCGCCGGCAAGGCCCGGCTCGCGGATCAGCCCCGGCTTCGGCGGGACCGTGCCCGGCAGCGCAAAGAGACGATAGTCGCCAGCCGTGCGGCAGGTCTTGAGCCGGATGCCGCCGCCATCGGTCAGCTGATGATTGAGCGGCATGCCGGAAAGGTGGGCGCCGACAACGACGATCGGGATGTGACCTGCGCCGGCCGGGACAAGCTCGCTCGCAGCAGGCAGCGCGACAGCTGTATCGCGGCCCATGCCGGTGCCATGGAGCCGATGGAGCCGGTCGCCAAGGACGGCGAGCGCGGCATCGGCGAAGGCCGGCCCGATCAGCGTCACGCCTGCCGGCAATCCGTCGGCCCGCAGGCCGGCGGGGACAGCGATCGCGCTGCAATCGAGGAGGTTCACGAAATTCGTATAGCGGCCGAGATTGGAATTGAGACGGATCGGATCGGCCTGCATCGCCGCGACGGTATAGGTCGTCGGCGCGGTCGGAAGAAGCAGGACATCCATCTTCGCCCATTCGAGATCGGCGAGCTTGCGCAGTTCCTCGAGCCGGTATTGGCCGCGGAAAGCGTCGACCGCCGAATAGGCGCGCGCACCCTCAACGATGGCGCGGACGGTCGGGTCCATCGCCTCGGCATGGCCGCCGACGAAGCTCTCAATCGCCGCGAGGCGCTCGGCGACCCAGGGGCCGCCATAGAGGAGGGCCGCGCATTCCCGGAACGGCGCATAGTCGATCTCGACCGCCGTGCCGCCCAGCGTCGCCAGCCTTGCGATCGCCGCGTCATAGAGCGCCTCGGTTTCGGCATCGCCAAAGAATTCGCGCTCCGCCTTGCCGAGAACGCCGAAATTGAAAGACGCGCCAGCGAGCGCTACGGGCGGCAAAGCGCGCGAATAGGGATCGGCCGGATCAAACCCGGATGCCACGCTGCGGACGAGGTCGGCATCGCCCGCCGTCCCGGCCAGCACCGTGATGCAATCGAGGCTGCGGCAGGCGGGGACGAGCCCGGTATTCGACAGCATGCCGCGCGAGGGTTTCACGCCGACAAGATTGTTGAAGGCGGCGGGGATGCGGCCGGAACCGGCCGTATCGGTGCCGAGGGCGAAGGCGACCTGCCCCGAGGCGACCGCGACGGCCGAGCCGGAGGACGAGCCGCCCGAGATATAGGCCGGATCGAACACCGAGCGCGGCGCGCCATAGGGCGAACGGGTGCCATTGAGGCCGGTCGCGAACTGGTCGAGATTGGTCTTGCCGATCGGGATCGCGCCGGCGGCACGGAGCTTTGCCACCACGAAGGCATCGGCATCGGGCTCGTAGGCGAAGGCCGGGCAGGCGGCGGTAGTCGGCAATCCCTTGACGTCGATATTGTCCTTGACCGCGAAGGGAATGCCCCAGAGGGGCTGGTCGGCGCCAGGCGGTCCGGCGGCCACCAGGGCCTCGGCGGCGGCAAGAAGCGCCGCGTCGTCGAAGCGGCTGATCCAGACGGCCTTGTCAGGCCAGGCTTCGATACGCGCGATCACATCCCTGATCACATCGACAGGGGTGAAGCGGCCGGTGCGGTAGCCCTCGCTGAGCGTCGCGAAGTCGAGGAAGGTCGGTAGCATCAAAGGGCTCCTTCAATCAGGGCAACGACGTCGCCCGCGCGCACAGTGCGGCCGGGCTGGCAGCGGAGACCGGTGATCCGGCCCGCCACAGGCGTCGTGATTTCCATTTCCATCTTCATCGATTCGACGATCACAACCGGCTGACCGGCTTCGACCATCGAACCTTCTTCCACGAGTATCTTCCAGACATTGCCCGTCATATGCGCAGCAATTGCTTGCATGCCGTCCGGGATAGCGTCGTCGGCGCCCTCCATCCGGCCACCTTCGTCGCTGATGAAGCTGTCGAGCCCGCGCGCTTTCCAGTCGGCGCGCTCGACCTCGAAAGCGGCCTGCTGCCGCGCCTTGAAGGCTTTGATGCCCTCGGCATTGGCGCCGAGCGAGGCTGCGTAGTCGGCATAGGAGAATTCCGTCTCCTCGATCCGGATCGGATAGCGGCCATGCGGAAAGGCTTCGCGCGCCGCGATGAGCTCAGCTTCGCTCACCTCATGGAAGCGGACGCGATCGAAGAAGCGCAGCAGCCAGGGATGACCTTTGGTGAAGACCTCGGTCTCGCGCCAGGCATTCCACATCTGGATCGTGCGGCCAAAGAGCTGGTAGCCGCCCGGCCCCTCCATGCCATAGATGCAGAGATAGGCGCCGCCGATGCCGACCGCGTTTTCCGGCGTCCAGGTGCGGGCCGGATTGTACTTGGTCGTCACGAGGCGATGGCGCGGATCAAGCGGCGTGGCCACCGGCGCGCCGAGATAGACATCGCCGAGGCCGAGCACAAGATAGTCGGCGTCGAAGACGATCCGCTTCACATCGGCAATGTCGTCGAGGCCGTTGATCCGGCGGATGAACTCGATATTCGATGGGCACCAGGGCGCGTCCGGGCGAACCAGCTCCTGATATTTGCGCATTGCGAGCTGGACCGAGGGATCGTTCCACGAGAGCGGCAGATGGACGATGCGCGAGGGCACGCTGACCTCTTCGGCCGCCGGCAGCGCTGCCTCGATCGCTTCAAGCGCGGCGATCAGCTTGGTAACCGGCAGCCGCGTGCTGTCGAAATGGATCTGCAGCGAGCGGATGCCCGGCGTCAGCTCGATGATGCCGGCCATGCCGGCCGCATTGACCGCCTGCATCAGCAGGTGGACGCGCAGCCGGAGCGCGATGTCGAGCATCATCTGCCCGTATTCGACCAGCAGATTGTCGTCGCCGGCACGGCGATAGGCAACGCGGACGGGGCCAGCGTCGGAGAGCGCGATGACTGGAGAGGCGGGTCGCGTTGGAAGGCCCCCCTCTCCAGCTCTCCCCCACAAGGGGGGAGAGGGCAGGCCGCGGCTGGCATCGATGGTCGGGACTGGCGAGGTCTGCTCCCTCTCCCGCGCAGCGGGGGAGGGTTGGGGAGGGGGCGACTGGCTCACTGCCTCATCGATCGCCTCGACGAACCGAACCCCATCGCCGGGCTTCAGCTGACCGATCTTCCAAAGCTCGTCGCGCGCGATCACCGCCGGGCAGACGAAGCCGCCGAGGCTCGGGCCGTCGGGGCCGAGAATGATCGGCATGTCGCCGGTGAAGTCGATCGAGCCGATGGCATAGGCGTTGTCATGGATATTGGAGGGGTGGAGCCCCGCCTCGCCGCCATCAGCGCGGGCCCATGCCGGCTGCGGCCCGATCAGCCGGACGCCGGTGCGCGAGGAGTTGAAATGGACCTCATAGCGGGCCGAGAAGAGGTCGGCGATATCGGCCTCAGTGAAGAAGTCCGGTGCGCCGTGGGGGCCCGAGCGGACCCCGATCACCCAGTCGCGTGTCAATTCCGGCCGTTCGTCCGGCGCCAGCGTGACGACATCGGTCGTCTTGATGTCGCCGATCTTGAGTACGTCGCCAGCGCGGAGCGTGCCGGTTGCATGACCGCCGAAGCGCCCCAAGCTGAAATTGGCGCGCGAGCCGAGGAACAGCGGCGCATCGATGCCGCCGCGTATGGCGAGATAGCTGCGCTGGCCCGGCCCGGTGACCGCACCGAAGCTGAGCACCGCGCCGGCAGGGACGCTGATGGGCGCAAAGGTCGGAGCCGCTACGCCATTCAGCTTTGCCGCCATGTCGGCGCCTGTAATCGCAACCGTGGCTGCCCGGTGGAAACGGAGCGTCGGGCCGGAGACGGTGAGTTCCAGCGCTGCCGCGCCTTCCGGATTGCCGACGATACGATTGGCGAGGCGGTGCGAGCGGCTGTCCATCGGCCCGGATGGCGGCACGCCGACATTCCAGAGCCCGACCCGGCCCGGCCAATCCTGCACGCTCGATTGCGCGCCGGGGCTGAGAACCTCGATGGCGCGCGGGATGAAGGGGAAGCTCTTTAACGCCGCCGTCGAGACGGCGCCGCTGGCGAAGGTTTCCGAGCGCGCGATCTGTCGGAGATAATCGAGATTGGTCTCGATGCCGTGCACGGCCGAGGCGTCAAGCGCCGCGGCAAGCTTGCCGAGCGCCTCGGCGCGATCGGCGCCGTGCACGATGACCTTGGCGAGCAAGGGATCGTAGAAGGGCGTGACCTCGGAGCCGGTCTCGATCCAGCCATCGACCCGGACATTCTCCGGCCAGGTCACCTCGGTGAGGAGGCCGGTCGACGGCCGGAAGTCGGCCTGTGGATTCTCCGCATAGACGCGGACTTCCATCGCCGCGCCGGTCGGAATCAGCGAAGCCTGCTCCGGCAGATCCCAGCCGCCGGCTGCCTGGCGGATCATCCATTCGACCAGGTCGACCCCGAACACCGCTTCGGTCACCGGATGCTCGACCTGCAGCCGTGTATTGACCTCTAGGAAGGAGACGTCGTCGCGGGCGACGTCATAGATGAACTCGACCGTGCCTGCCGATTCATAGGCGACGCTCTCGCCCAGCGCGATTGCCGCCTGATGCAGCCTTGCGCGGATCGCATCGGAAAGCCCCGGCGCGGGTGTTTCCTCGACGACCTTCTGGTTGCGTCGCTGCAATGAACAGTCGCGCTCACCCAGCGCCACGACGCGGCCCTTGCCATCACCGAAGATCTGCACCTCGACATGGCGGGCCAGCGCGACATAGCGCTCGAGATAGACGCGCGCATCGCCAAAGCTCGACGTCGCCATGCGCTGCACGGCCTCGAAGCGGGCCGCGAGTTCAGCCGCGTCGTGGCAGAGCTGCATGCCGATGCCACCGCCGCCGGCGGTGCTTTTCAGCATTACCGGATAGCCGATGCGGTGCGCTGCTGCGAGCGCCTCCTCGGCCGAACCGAGCAGCCCGCTGCCGGGCAGCAGCGGCACGCCAGACGCCTCGGCGAGCGCGCGCGCCGTATGCTTCAGCCCGAAATCGCGTAGGTGCGCCGGCCTCGGCCCGATGAAACGAATGTCGGCCGCGGCAAGACGTTCGGCGAAATCGGCATTCTCCGACAGGAAGCCATAGCCCGGATGCACGGCCTCGGCGCCGGTGGCGCGGCAGGCGGCGATGATGGCGTCGACAT
This sequence comes from Kaistia sp., assembly GCA_965229085.1. Taxonomy (GTDB): domain Bacteria; phylum Pseudomonadota; class Alphaproteobacteria; order Rhizobiales; family Kaistiaceae; genus Kaistia. The sequence goes on from OZ245859.1 coordinate 380,485, forward strand.
CGAGATAGCTCTGCTTCGGCGGGGCAGGGCCGATGGCGACGGCCTCGTCGGCGTCGAGCGCCGCGCGCGTGAAGCGATCGGCTTCGGAAGTGACGGCGACGGAGGCGATGCCCATCCGCCGCAATGTCCGGATGACCCGGCTGGCGATCTCGCCCCGGTTTGCGATGAGAACCTTCTTGAACATGATGCTATGCGACCGCCGGATCAAAGACGAGCACCTGCACCGGCGTCGGATTGAAGCCGTTGCAGGGATTGTTGACCTGCGGGCAATTCGAGATCGCGCAGATGATGTCCATGGCGGCGAGAATGTCGACATGGTCGCCGGGCTTCGAGACGCCGTCGACGATCGCGAGCTTGCCGTCCGGCTCGATTGGGACGTTCATGAAGAAATTGATGTTCGGCACGATGTCGCGCTTGGTCATCCCATGCGCCGCCATGGCGATGATGAAATTCTCGCGGCAGGCATGCATATATTTCGTGTGGTGGCCGAAGCGGACGGTGTTGGCCTCGCAGGAGCAAGCGCCGGCCGAGGTATCGTGCCGGCCGCAGGTGTCGGCGACGACCGTCGCCATGACGCGGCCGATATTCGAGATGAGGCGGGTGCCCGTGGTCACATAGGGCGCGCCCTGTTCGAGGATCGTGTCCTGCGCGCTGTAGCGCTCGCTGGTGTCGGCAGCCGCATAGAACAGCGTATCAACCGCCTGCTGCCCTTCGAGATCGACGATGCGGAGCACCTGGCCGCGGCGGATGATGCCGGTCCAGGGCTTGTTGGCGGGGATGGTGAAATCGAGCACCGCCTTGGCGGGATCAAGGCCCGCCGGCGCGGCGAGGAAGCCGGTTGCATTCAGGGTCATGACGGCGTCCTCAGATCCGGGCGTAGGATGCGTTGTTGTCGAAGCCGCGCCGGGCTTCGGCGGTGGCGGTGCGGCAGAGATCGTCTGCCGCCGGCTGCGGCAGCTGATGCACGATCAGCTCGATAGGGCCGGGGGCAAGCGCCCGGTCGGGGGCGAGCGGATGCGGGCAGTTCGAGATTGCGACGATGAGGTCGAGTTCTGCGCGAAGATCTACGAAATCGCGCGACTTTACGATGCCGTCGCGCCAGGCGAGGCGGCCGTCATCGGCGACGATGACCGGGGCGAAGAAGGTGATGACCGGGGCCAGATCGCGAAGCCCGAGCCCGTGCTTGCCGGCTGCGAGCAGCATGTTCTCGCGCGTCGAGCGGAGGCTCGCATCGCCATATTTCCGGCCATTCGAGGCCGGCGTCGAGCCGCCGACAATGGTGTCATGCGCGCCCGTCGTATCCTCGATGATCGAGAAGAGGACACGGCCCATATCAGAGAGCAGCACCCGACCCTTGCGCAGTTCCGCGGTCCACTGGACCTTGACCGTATCGGCGCTGTTGTAGCGCTCGCTGGTATCATTCGCATTCCAGGCAAACAGCGAGACACCCGGCGTCGCCGCTGTATTGACCAGGCGGAGCGCCGTGCCGGCCTTGAGTCTCAGCGTCGTGTACCAGCCGCCGGGAATGGTCTCGCGGTGGATGATATCGCTCTCCACGATCGGCGCCGCGTCGCGCGGTGTCGGCGCGGGCAGGGCCTTCGGCGCGGCACTGTCGCCGGCGGTCTTCAGTTCCTCATAGCGCCTGCGGTTGGCCGCGATCATCTCCGCAATGGCGGCGGCCTTGTCCAAAGCCGGTGCCATCGCCTCGTTCATGGCGTCAGTCATGGCGTGTTTCCCTGGATGGCCGGGTCGTCCCGGAGTGATCCCGTCGATGGTGCCGGGTCGTCCCAGCCGGGCATGGTCTTCTTCTTCGGCGGTTTCGGCTCGCCGGCGATGCGCTTCGGCCAGATCTCGAAATCGCGCGTGATGGTGGCGCCGTAGCGGCCGCCATCGGAGGGTTCGTTGCGTCGCCGCTCAAAGGCGATGACGCGCGTACCGAGCGAGAAGGCTTCGGAGAGGTCATGCGTCACCATGACAACGGTGAGCGGCCGCTCGTGCCAGAGCCTCTGCATCAGCTCGTGAATTTCGCGGCGGATGCCGGGGTCGAGCGCGCCGAAGGGCTCGTCGAGCAGCAGCACCTTGGGCTTGGCGACCAGCGCCTGCGCCAGTGCCAGCCGCTGCTGCATGCCGCCGGAAAGCTGCGCCGGGTATTTCTCCTCCGCGCCGGCAAGGCCAACAGCGGCCAGCACGGCGCGCGCCTCGTCCTCGGCGGCGCGGCGGTGGGCGCCGAACAGGCGGCCGAGTACCGGCGCGGCCTTGAGTTCGAGGCCAAGCACGACATTGCCGAGTACGGAGAGATGCGGGAACACCGAATAGCGCTGGAAGACGACGCCGCGATCAGCGCCCGGCTCCGACGGCAGCGGCTTGCCTTCGATCGTGATCGTGCCGCGATCCGGCTGCTCTTCGGAGAGGAGCATGCGGAGGAAGGTCGTCTTGCCACAGCCGGAGGGTCCGACCAAAGCGACGAAGGCGCGCGGGGCGATCTCGAGGCTGATCGCCTCGAGAATGATGCGGCCGTCATATTCCTTCCAGACATCCTTGATGCTGATGGCGCTCATGGCAGGTGTCTCATCCCGTCGCCCGCGCGGCTTCGAACCAGGGGAAGCTCTTTCGCTGCAGAATGACCAGCGCGCGATCCATCAGAAAGGCGAGGAGGGTGATCCAGGCGACATAGGGGAGGATCACATCCATCGCGAGATAGCGGCGGACGAGGAAGATCCGGTAGCCGAGGCCGGACTCAGACGCGATGGCCTCAGCGGCGATGAGGAACAGCCACGCCGGGCCGATCTGCAGGCGGAGCGAATCGATCAGCCGCGGCAATGTCTGCGGCAGCACGATCCGCAACACTATCTGCCAGGTCGAGGCGCCAAGCGTCTGGGCCTTGATCGATTGCTGCGGCGGCAGATCTCCGACGCGCAGCGCAATGTCGCGCACCAGTGGCGGCGCGACGCCGATGACGATCAGCGCTATTTTCGAGGCTTCGCCAAGGCCCATGGTGATGAAGAGGATCGGCAGCAGCGCCAGTGGCGGCACCATCGAGACAACGGCGACGAAGGCGCCGAGCCCGGCGCGGAAATAGGGCAGGAGACCGATGACAATGCCGAGCACCAGCCCGATGACGACCGCGATCGCGAGCGCCACGAAGATCCGATAGAGGCTCGCCTCGGTGTCGACGAGCAAGAGGATATCGCCGGTGCGCTGGTCGACCTGGAAGGCCATCCGGTCGATCGCTGTGGCAAAGGACGAAAAAGACGGCAGCAGCTTGTCGGATGGATTGGCGGCAAGGCGCACGCCCGAGCCGATCAGGTAGGCGATGAGCACGAGGACGAATGGAACAAGCGCCAGCACCCGTGCGACGCCGGCGGCGGGATGGCGGTTGATCAGACGCATGAGGGACGCTCCCTGGGGCCGGCAAGGCCCCCCTCTCCAGCTCTCCCCCACAAAGGGGGAGAGGGCATGCCGTGTCCGTCATCGACGGAAGCGACTTCCGATTGGCGGCCGCGCTCCCTCTCCCGCGCGAGCGGGGGAGGGCCCGGGAGGGGGTGAACTGCCGGGACGCCCGTCATGGGCCGGAAGAGCGCCAATCTCACAGCTTTCCGGCGGCAGCGTCGGTCATATAGGCGTCGGTGAAGCGGAACTTCACATTGCCGGCGTCGCCGAGCACCTTGCCATCGGCGAGTTCGATGCCGACGACGTCAGGCGATGCAGCGCCGTTGCCGAGCAGGCCATGGCCGAACAGGAAGGTCCGCACATGGTCCATGGTGGCGGCGATCTCGCCACTCTTGGCGAAGGCGGCAGCTTCGTCCGGCTTGAAGAACATCCGCGTCGCCTTCAGCTGCGCTTCATAGCCGGCGAGGTCCGTACCCGAGGCCTTGCCCATGGCCTCACGGGCCGCCTTGCCCTCGGGGGTGTCAGACGACATCACCGCCATGGTCTCGTACCAAGCGCCGGCCAAAGCCTTGCCGAAATCCGGATTGTCCTTGAGCGTCGCGGTGTTGGCGGCGGTCAGGTCGATGATTTCGCCTGGAATCTGCGAGGAATCGAACACCTTGTTGGCGCCGGGCGTCGCCATGATCTCGGCGACTATCGGGTTCCACGTCACCACTGAGGTGACGTCGGGTGTCGACCAAGCCGCGACCATGTCGGCATCCGACGTCGAAACGACGGTCAGGTCCTTTTCGGCAAGGCCAATGGTCGAGAGCGCGCGTGCGAGCAGATAGTGCGAGACCGAGAACTCGACGAGGTTGACCTTCTGGCCCTTGATGTCGGCCAGCGTCTTCTTGTCCTTGAGGATCACGGCGTCGTTGCCGTTCGAGAAATCGCCGACCAGCACGGCCGTCGTATCGACGCCGCCTGCCGCCGGGATCGACAGCCCGTCCATATTGGTCAGCGTGACCGCGTCGAAGCCGCCGGCGGTGTATTGGTTGATCGATTCAACATAGTCGTTGACTTGGACCACGTCGATTTTGATGCCGTATTTGTCGGCCCATTTCTTGACGATGCCGTGGTCGGCGGCCCACTGCCAGGGCATCCAGCCGACATAGATCGACCATGCGAGCTTGAAATCCTTCTTCGGCGCCGCGTCGGCGGCGCCGAGCGAGAGAGAGCTGAGGGCGGCGGCCATCAGGCCAGCGGCGAGGCCGCGCTTCAGAATTTTCGAGACGTTCATTGCCAACTCCGGTCAGGGTTTCACTGCAACCTGGATTTGGCAAAGACCTGCGCGTCGCCAAACTCCTGGCCACTGAGGTCTCCCGGGATTTTATCCCGCCGTGCCCGGCGCGGATGTCTCCCGCGCCGGCGGCAGCTCTCGGACCAGCATCTCCGCGGACGGAAACCGGAACCCTAGCCACCAACTCAATACTGCGTCTCAAAGCAAGGTGCGTGCCAGCGCGATTGCTGCGAAAAACTGCATGCAATCGCGACCTGTCTGCGCAAATCGTGGGCGGGTGAGATCTTGCGTGTCTATGAAATAGGCGCTAGCCCGGCCGATCTCCACCCGCAACGGTCGCATACATGCCCGTCGTGCGGAATTCCGTGGGGCTGGTGCCGAAGACACGGCGGAACACCTTCGCGAAGTAGTTCGGATCCTCAAAACCGACGAGCACCGCCACCTCCTTGACGGAAACAGGCGCCTCGCTCGCAAGCAGCGAGGCCGCCCGGCGCATGCGCTGCTGCAGTACGAATTCAGCTGGCGGCAGGCCCTCGCTTTCGGTGAAGACGCGGGTGAAATGGGCCCGGCTGAAGCCGGCGATCTCCGCGAGGTCCGGAACGGCGATCGGGCTGTCAAGATTGGCGAGAATGTAGCGCACGGCGCGCGCGATCCCGTCGTCCTCCGTCGGTGCCAGCGGGTGCGAGCCGAAGACATCGTCGAATAGGGCCATGGCCGCTTCATACGCAATTGCGGAGGCGGCGCCCGGCGTCTCGCCCTCGCCTTCGATGAAGCGCAGCGTGCAGCGCGCCAGATGTTCGATTGTTTCGGGGCGCAGCCGCAGCACGGGGCCATTGGCGGCGAGTATTTCGCGGTGGATGCGCAGAGCCTCGCGGCCATGCATCGAGATCCAGAAATATTCCCAGCGATCGCCGGGATCGAGCCAGTAGCGATGGTTGTGCGGGATGATCACCAGCATCGTGTCGCCGGCCTTGAGGCGGTAGCGGCGGCGGTCGTAGCGTAGCTGTCCGACGCCGCAGATGGTGTGCTGGAGCACGGTGAACGGTGTTTGCCCGCGCTGCATGCCGTCCCAGGCGTAAGGCGGCTGGTCGCGGACCTCATAGCCGCTCGATGTCGGCATCGAATGAAGATGACGCCGGCCGCGCGGCAGTGACAGCGTCTTCATAGCCGGCGCAAGAGCCTGCAATTTTTCGAGCACAGAATTACCCATGAAAGCACAAAATCTCTCTGGTCCGGGGTCCGGCCTTGGGAATAACTAATGCCATGGACAGCCGGCGGGGACCAGAAACATCCCTGACGGCGGCGGCATGTTGCGCCGAGGGCGGCGTGCCGGGTGGAGATCAGGCCGCAGGAGCGGCCGGCTTGCATTGAGGAAGCAGATGTCCGGATTGAAGATCGCAATCATCGGAGCCGGCAGTGTCGGCTTCACCAAGAAGCTGATGACCGACATCGTCTCGGTGCCGGAACTGCGCGATGCCGAATTCGCCCTGACGGATGTCAGTGAGCACAATCTTTCGATGATCCAGCAGATTCTCGGCCGAATCGTCGAGGCGAATCGTCTGCCAACCCGCATCACCGCGACGACCGACCGGCGCAAGGCGATCTCGGGTGCAAAATACATCATCAGCTGCGTGCGCGTCGGCGGGCTCGAAGCCTATGCCGACGATATCCGCATTCCCCTGAAATATGGCGTCGACCAGTGCGTCGGCGATACCATCTGCGCCGGCGGCATTCTCTATGGCCAGCGCAACATTCCGGTGATCCTCGACTTCTGCAAGGATATCCGTGAGGTTGCAGCGCCCGGCGCTCTGTTCCTGAACTATGCCAACCCGATGGCGATGAACACCTGGGCCGCCATCGAATACGGCAAGGTCAACACGGTCGGACTCTGCCACGGTGTCCAGCATGGCGGCGAGCAGATCGCGACCGTGCTCGGCGCGAAGCCCGGCGAACTCGACTTCGTCTGCTCGGGCATCAATCACCAGACCTGGTTCGTCGATGTGCGCTTCAAGGGCCGCTCTGTCGGCAAAGATGAGCTGCTCGCTGCCTTCGAGGCACATCCGGTCTATTCTCAGCAGGAAAAGGTCCGCATCGACGTCCTGAAGCGTTTCGGCTTCTATTCGACGGAATCGAACGGCCATCTCTCGGAATACCTGCCCTGGTATCGCAAGCGTCCGGAGGAGATTGGCCGCTGGATCGATATGTCGGACTGGATCCATGGCGAGACCGGCGGCTATCTTCGCTACTCGACGGAGTCGCGCAACTGGTTCGAAACCGATTTCCCGCGTTTCCTCGAGGAGGCCGGCAAGCCGCTCGACCATTCGAAGCGCTCAACCGAGCATGCTAGCCACATTCTCGAGGCGCTGGAGACGGGGCGCGTCTATCGCGGCCATTTCAACGTCAAGAACAACGGCGTCATCACGAACCTGCCGGCTGACGCCATCATCGAGTCGCCCGGATTCGTCGATCGCTTTGGCATTAACATGGCCTCGGGCATCACGTTGCCGGAAGCCTGCGCGGCGACCTGCCTCTCCTCGATCAATGTCCAGCGCATGTCGGTGCATGCCGCCGTCACCGGCGATTTGGACCTCCTGAAGCTCGCCGTCCTGCATGATCCGCTGGTTGGCGCGATCTGCTCGCCGGACGAGGTTTGGCAGATGGTCGACGAGATGGTTGTTGCGCAGGCCAAGTGGTTGCCGCAGTTCGCCGACGCGATCGACGGCGCCAAGGCGCGTCTCGCCGAGGGAGCCGTCAAGACGCGCGACTGGCAGGGCGCTGCGCGCCGCGAGGTACGTACGGTCGATGTCGTCCGCGCCGAGAGCGCCAAGAAGCGCGCGCTCGAGCTCGACGAAGCTGCACGCCCGTCGCTCTAGCGACAGGCAAAAGGCGCGGCCGCCAGGCCGCGTCGTCAGGGAGAGGTCGCCGCTGTGGGGATGCAAACGGCGACGGCGATCGGGTGTGGGAAACGGGCGAGGGCAGGAGCCCTGCCTTCGTCGTGCTCAAGGGAGGAACTATGAAGACCTATATGCTTACCCTCGGAGGAGCGGGCCTGCTCCTCGGCGTCTCCGTCTCGGCGGCGCTCGCACAGACCGAAAAGCCGATTTTGCCGCCCGACCCGCCGAAGTTCAACGCGCAGGGTCAGGTCGACTATGTCGGCCAGAAAGACATTTTCGAGTTCAAGGCCCTGCCGGAATATCACGAGCCGGAATGGGTCACGAAGGACTTCGTCGCCACCGGCAAGCTGCCGCCAGTCAAGGATCGTCTGCCGAAAGAGCCGTTGGTCTACAAGACGGGCAACATGGTCGACGGCCTCGGCGTCTATGGCGATACGATGCGCCACGTCATTGGCGGCCGGCCTGAGGGCTGGAACTATATTGGTGGCCAGTCGCAGGGCTGGGGCGGCATCGATATCGGCATGTCCGAGTGCCTGACGCGTTCAGGTCCGCTGTTCGAGATCAAGGCTGATGAACTGCAGCCGCTGCCGAACCTTGCCAAGAGCTGGGAATGGTCGGCGGACGGCAAGCAGCTGACCATGCATCTCATCGAAGGGGCCAAGTGGTCGGACGGCGTGCCGTTTACGTCGGCCGACCTGATGTTCTACTGGAACGACAACGTCAACGACCCCAATGTCACGCCGCTGAATGGCGCGACGCCGGCCACCTTCGGCGAAGGCACGACGCTGGAAGCGAAGGACGACTACACGGTCGTCTGGACGTTCAAGCAGCCCTTTGCCAAGCAGTATCTCTACCAGATGGCCTACGGCACATTCTGCCCCGGCCCGGCGCACATCCTGAAGCCGCAGCATCCGAAATATTCGAAGAATACCTACGAGCAGTACAAGAACGCGTTCCCGCCGGAATACATGAACATTCCGGTCATGGGTGCGTGGGTTCCGGTTGAATACCGTCCTGACGACATTATCGTGCTTCGCCGCAATCCGTACTACTGGAAGGTGGACGAGGCTGGCAACCAGCTGCCCTACCTGAACGAGATGCACTACAAGCTCTCGACCTGGGCGGATCGCGACGTGCAGGCGGTTGCCGGTTCGGGCGACTTCGCCAATCTCGAGCAGCCTGAAAGCTTCGTCGAGGCGCTCAAGCGTTCGGCGAATGCCGATGCGCCGGCCCGTCTCGAGTTCGGACCGCGGCTTATCGGCTACTCGCTCTATCCGAACTACTCGGCCAATGGCTGGGGCGAGCCGGACGAGCGCGGTGAGGCCGTGCGCGACCTGAACCGCAACGAGCACTTCCGCAAGGCCATCACCGAGGCGGTTGATCGCAAGCGTCTCGGCGAGTCGCTGGTCAAGGGACCGTTCACGGCGATCTATCCGGGCGGCATCTATTCCGGCACCGTCTATTACGACAAGGATTCCACCGCCTATTACCCGTTCGACCTCGAAAGCGCCAAGGCCGAACTGGCACTGGCCGGTCTGAAGGATACGGATGGCGACGGCATCGTGAACTTCCCGGCCGGCACGGCGGGCGGCAAGAACGTCGAGGTGACACTCCTCGTCAATGCCGACTACCAGACCGACAAGAGCCTTGCCGACGGCATCGTGGCGATGATGGAGCCGCTTGGCATCCGCGTCATCCTCAACACGGTCGAGGGCAAGCAGCGCGACGCGTTGCAGCAGGCCGGCAAGTTCGACTGGATGATCTTCCGCAATTCCGAAGAACTGACATCGGTGGTGCAGAAGACGGTCAATCTGGCTCCGGTTGGTCCGCAGACCAGCTATTACCATCGCGCGGGCAAGGACGGGCAGCTCGATCTGCTTCCGTTCGAGCAGCAGCTTGTTGATATTACCAACAAGTTCATCGCATCGACCGACGGTGCTGAGCGCAAGGATCTGATGAAGCAGTACCAGAAGGTCTATACCGACAACGTCTACGGTATTGGTCTGACTCAGTATCCTGGTGCTCTGATCATCAACAAGCGCTTCGCCAATGTTCCGAAGGGCACGCCGATCAATCTCTTCAACTGGGCCGAAGACAGCGTCATTCGTGAGCGCCTGTTCGTCCCGACGGCGAAGCAGGGCAACTACGAGCTCCATGCCGAGACGCTGCCGGGCGCGCCTGGCTCGGCCGGCCCGGTGAAATAGGCCCGTCGCCTCTCCCATCGTGAAGCAAGGGGGCCCACGCCCCCTTGCTTTCCCCGAGGCACCGGACACGGAGCTCGAAGCCCCATGTTGCGCTTCCTGGCGATCAGAATTCTCTCTGCAATTCCGGTCCTTCTCGTTCTCAGTATCGTGACCTTCGCCATTATCCAGGCGCCTCCGGGCGACTATGGCGACTTCATCCGCTCGCAGCTCATGAATCAGGGCGGCGCCTCAGCCGTCGTCGCCGAAGCGCAGGCCGACGCCTATCGCAAGGCGCACGGGCTCGATAAGCCGATCATCATCCAGTATTTCAACTGGATCGGCGGCATTGTGACCCGCGGCGATTTCGGCGACAGCTTCTTCTACAACAAGCCGGTCTCGACGGTCGTGGCCGAGAGGCTGCCGCGCACGCTGCTGCTGGCGCTGGTCTGCCATATCCTGGCGTCGTTTATCGGCATCACCTTCGGCGTCCTGGCGGCGACACGGCAATATAGCTGGGTCGACTCGGTTCTTTCCTTCGTTTCATTTCTGGGAACGACGATCCCGCGCTTCCTGATCGCTATCGTCCTCGTCTATTTCATGGCTTTCCGCTTCAATGTGCAGGAGATCGGCAGCTTCTTCTCGCCGCAATATGGCGGCGCGCCTTGGTCATGGGCGAAGTTCGTCGACCTCGTGAAGCATGTCTGGCCTGTTGTAGCGATCGCGACCTTCGGCGGGCTCGCCTACAATATGCGCGTCATGCGGGCCAATCTGCTCGACACGCTCAATGCTCAATATGTCGAGACCGCGCGGGCCAAGGGCCTCTCTGAAGGCGCCGTCATCATGCGCCATGCCGTGCCTAACGCGTTGCATCCGCTGATCATGTATCAGGGCGTCGTCTTGCCCTACATGCTGACCGGCGAGATCGAGGTGGCGATTGTGTTCTCGCTCGCGACCGTCGGCCCAGCCATCGTCTCGTCGATGGCGGTGGGCGACGTCTATGTGACCGCGACCTTCATGATGGTCCTCGCTGCGACGCTCATCGTCGGCAACATTATCGCCGACATGCTGCTCGCCCTTCTCGATCCCCGCGTCCGTCTCGGCGGAGGAAAAGAATGACCGATACCCACTCTGCGCTTGAGACGGTGACACAGGTCGCCGAGGCCGCGGCAAAGCACAAGGACGAGGTACGGGAGGGCAGGATCAATCCGCAAGGCGGCCGGTTCGCGCATGGCAACGAGACCTATCTTGCGCTCGTCTGGCGGCGATTCCGCCGCTCAGTCATCGGCATGATCGGCCTTACCATGGTGCTTGGCCTGCTGACCATGGCGCTGTTCGCCGACTTCTTCGCACCGGTCAATCCGAAAGAGAATGGCGTCGGCTTTGCCCCGCCGGAGACGCTCTCCTTCCGTGCTCCCGACGGTTCGTTCAGCCTGATCCCGCGGATCTATCCGATCGTCGAGACCGGCGAGTTCGATCCTGTCACGTTCCAGCCGCTGACCGGTCCGGACCTCAACAATCCGCTCGATCTCGGCTTCTTCGTGAAGGGCTTCGACTACGATCTGCTGTGGTTCATACCGGCCGACAGGCATTTCTTCGGCGCGACCAACGGGACCTCGATCCATCTCCTCGGCACCGACAAGTTCGGCCGCGACATCCTTTCCCGAGCGATTGTCGGCTCGCGCATCTCGCTCACCATTGCGCTGATTGTCGTGTTCATCACGACGACGGTTGGCACAGGCATCGGCATCACCTCGGGCTATCGCGGCGGACGCTTTGATAGCTGGGTGCAACGCTTCGTCGACCTCGTGCTCGCCTTTCCGCAACTGCCGCTCTATCTCGCATTGACTTCGCTGATCCCGATCACTGCGCCCTCCAATGTGTTCCTTGCATTCGTCATAGCGGTGATGGCGGCGCTGGGCTGGGCGCAGCTCTCGCGCGAGGTGCGTGGCAAGACGCTTGCGCTGGCGCGGGTCGAATATGTTCGTGCTGCCATGGCGGTTGGGGCCGGCGACGGGCGCATCATCATGCGTCACATCCTGCCGAACGTGCTGAGCCACGTGATCGTGTCGGTGACGCTCGCCATCCCTGCAATCGTGCTGCTCGAATCTTTCCTCGGCTTTCTCGGCTTCGCAGTGAAGCCGCCGCTGATCTCCTGGGGATTGATGCTGCAGGATACCGGCGCCTTCTCGGTGATCGGTTCCTATCCCTGGATTCTTTCGCCCGTCGCCTTCGTGCTCGTCACCGTGTTCGCGTTCAACGCGCTCGGCGACGGTCTCCGCGACGCCATCGACCCGTACTGACGGTGACGGACATGACCGAGGCGACCGAAGACTTCTGCCCGCCTGAGCGGAGAGACCTCAATGAGCATGGACGCCGGCTGATCCTTGACGCGCGCAACATCGGCGTCTCCTTCAAGGTCGAGGGCGGCACGGTTCAAGCCGTCCGCGACGTGTCGTTCCAACTGCATGCTGGCGAGACGATCGCTGTTGTCGGCGAGTCGGGCTCAGGCAAGTCGGTGACAGCGCGCACAATCATGGGGCTGCTGTCGAAGCGTGCCAAGGTGACGCCTGGCGCGCGGATCATGTTTGAAGACAAGAACATCCTCGCCTTCAATGCGAACCAGCGTCGGCGGCTGCGCGGCGACCGCTTCTCGATGATCTTTCAGGAACCGATGAGTTCGCTGAATCCGGTCTATACGATCGGCCAGCAGATTTGCGAGGTCATCCATCTGCACAACCGCGTCAGTCGCGCCGAGGCGATGAAGCGGGCTGAGGAACTGCTCAAGGAAGTGCAGATCCCCGAGCCGGCCTCGCGCCTCAAGCAGTATCCTCACCAGCTTTCAGGCGGCCAGCGCCAGCGCGTCATGATCGCGATGGCGCTCGCCAACCGCCCGGATGTGCTGATCGCCGACGAGCCAACGACGGCGCTCGACGTCACTGTGCAAGCGCAGATCCTCAATCTGATCAAAGACCTGCAGCGGGTTCATGGCATGGCCGTGATCCTCATCACGCATGACCTGACGATCGTTCGGCAGTTCTCGGACTATGTCTATGTGATGCAGAATGGCGAGGTGAAGGAGCACAACCGGACGGAAGAGCTCTTCAGCAATCCGCGCCATGCCTATACCCGCCATCTGCTCGCCTCCGAGCCGAAGGGTAGTGCCAATCCGCTCCCCGCGAACACCTCGGTCATGCTCGAGGGCAAGGATGTCCGCGTCACCTTCACGCTGAAGCGCGGCGGCTTCTTCAAGCCGGACTATTTTCCGCTGATCGCGGTCGACAATCTGAGCCTCGAACTCCGGCGCCACGAGACGCTCGGGCTCGTCGGCGAGAGCGGTTCCGGCAAGACGACATTCGGCCAGGCGCTGCTCAGGCTCATTCCCAACAATGGCGGCACGATCCGCTTCGATGGCGAGCCGATCGAGACCAAGACGCGGCAGGAAATGCGGCCTCTGCGCTCGCGCATGCAGATCGTATTCCAGGATCCTTTCTCTTCGCTGAACCCGCGCATGTCGATCGGGCAGATCATCGAGGAGGGGCTCATCGTCAACGCGATCGGCAGCGACCGGCAGGACCGGCTGGTGCGCGTGCGCAAGGCGCTGCGCGATGCCGGCATGCCGGATACGATCCTCTCGCGCTTTCCGCACGAATTTTCCGGCGGCCAGCGCCAGCGCATCGCGATCGCCCGAGCGATTGCGATGGAGCCGGAATTCATCCTGCTGGACGAGCCGACCTCGGCGCTCGATCTTTCGGTGCAGGCACAGATCATCGACCTCTTGCGCAAGTTGCAGGATGAAAAGGGGCTCAGCTATCTCTTCATTTCGCACGATCTCAAGGTCGTGCGCGCGCTCTGCCATCGCGTGATCGTCATGCAGCATGGCAAGATTATCGAACAGGGCCCGGTTTCAGAAGTCCTGACCCATCCCAAGAGCGACTACACGGCTCGGCTTGTCCGCGCCGCCTTTGAAATTGCCGCCTGACGCCAGGGCGGTTCGTCATTCTATCGGAGTTGAAGCCATGGCACGTCCCAAGATCACATTCATCGGCGCCGGTTCTTCGGTCTTCATGAAGAACATCGTCGGCGATATCCTGCATCGGCCAGCGCTCGGAGAAGCCGAGATCGCGCTGATGGACATCAATCCCGAGCGGCTGGAGATGAGCGAGATCATCGCCAGGAAGCTCGTCCAGACGCTCGATGTGCCGGCGACGGTGACGAGCTATACCGACCAGCGCCGGGCGCTTGAAGGGGCCGATTTCGTCGTGGTCTGCTTCCAGATCGGCGGTTTCGAGCCGTCCACGGTTGTCGATTTCGAGATCCCGAAGAAGTATGGCCTGCGCCAGACCATCGCCGATACGCTCGGCGTCGGCGGCATCATGCGCGGCCTGCGGACCGTGCCGCATTTGTGGAAGATCTGCGAGGACATGCTCGAGGTCTGCCCGAATGCGATCATGCTGCAATATGTGAACCCCATGGCGATCAATACCTGGGCGATCACTGAGAAGTTCCCGACCATCCGCCAGGTCGGCCTCTGCCATTCGGTGCAGGGCACGGCGCATGAGCTGGCTGAGGATCTCGGCATTCCCTATGAGGAAATCCGCTACCGCGCCGCCGGCATCAATCACATGGCGTTCTACCTGAAGTTCGAGCATCTGCTGGCGGACGGTACGACGCGCGACCTCTATCCCGATCTCGTCCGCGCCTATCGCGAGGGCCGGGCGCCGAAGCCGACCTGGAATCCGCGCTGCCCCAACAAGGTGCGCTACGAGATGCTGACCCGCCTCGGCTATTTTGTCACCGAGAGCTCGGAGCACTTCGCCGAATACACGCCCTATTTCATCAAGGAGGGCCGCGAAGACCTCATCGAGAAGTTCGGTGTGCCGCTCGACGAATATCCGAAGCGCTGCGTCGAGCAGATCGCCCGCTGGAACGAGACGGCCGAGGAATATCGCAAGGCCAACCGGGTCGAGGTGAAGGAATCGAAGGAATACGCCTCGCAGATCGTCAATGCGGTCTGGACCGGCGAGCCGGCGGTGATCTACGGCAATGTCCGTAACACCGGGCTGATCACGTCGCTGCCGGAGGGCTGCGCCGTCGAAGTGCCGTGCCTCGTCGATCGTTCCGGCATCCAGCCGACCCATGTCGGCAAGCTGCCGCCGCAGCTCTCGGCCCTGATGCGCACCAATATCAATGTGCAGGAGCTCACGGTCGCCGCGCTGATGACCGAGAACAAGGAGCACATCTATCACGCGGCGATGCTCGACCCGCACACGGCGGCCGAGCTCGACCTCGACCAGATCTGGCACCTCGTCGACGACCTGATCGCCGCCCATGGCGACTGGCTGCCGGCCTGGGCGCGCGGATCACAGCGGAAGGTTGCCGCCTGATCGTCAGAAGGCGCGCTTTCCGAGGAGCCCGGCTGCGACCCTCCCCGCAGCCGGGCTCTTCGCTCTTCACGAGCCGGGTGTCGGCTTGATCATCGGTCTCGGGCAGGCGATGACTGAGGCGATGATTTCCGGGCAAGAGCGCGTTTCGGGACAGAGTGCAGTGAACCTCGTTGCATCCTATGAAGCGGAATGCCGCATGATCGAGCAATGGCTCGATCATGTCTTTCCGCATGCCTGCGCGGATGCGGGCTTGCCCGTTGCACCCACCGGGCCGCCGCCTCACGTCAGCCGCGTCGCGCGCGACGAGCGCTGGTTCGCCGTCCAGGACGCAGACGCGTTGCCGGCCCTGCTGCAGGTCTATCTGAACACCAACCGCTGCAATCTGGTCATTGTCCTGCCAGCAGAGGCGGCGAGCGATGTGATGGCTGGGAAGATCGCCGCGACCACGATCGGTGCGCGTCGGCTCGGTTGGCACTTTCATACGGTCGATGCCCATCACACGGTCTGCTTCTTCGATGGTCTCGACCTCGCCGCCGAAACGGGCGTCAATTCCGGCTGGATCGCCCGTGATACCGCTCGAATGCTGCGCTGGCTGCTATCGACGGGCACGACATTCTGACGTGCCGCGTCAGCCTGTGAGCGTCGCGACGGCCCATCCGATCACCCAAAGGGCAAAGCCGAGCAGGCAGACCGCCGAGATCCGGGCGATGCGCCACGGCGTTGCCGCTTCGGTCGCCGTTTCCGTGATGAAGCTGCCGATTGCGATCCATGCCGAACCGGTCGCCGCGACGGCGAGCATGAAGATACCGACCCGAGCCGGCAGGCTTGCGGCTTCGGCCGATGGAAAGATGGCCGACGCGAAGACCAGCGCCTTCGGGTTCAGAAGGCTGGTGACGAAGAGACGCGCTCGCGTCACAACTAGGGATGCGGGACTTTGCGTCGGCAGGCGCCAGAGCCGCCATGCCGACCAGACGAGCCATGCGCCGGCGCCGAATCGCAGCGTCGTGAAGAGCAGGGGAGAACTGACCCCGGCCGGGCTGAACAACGTCATGAGGCTGCCGATCGCCACGCCGTAGCCGGCGATGGCAAAGCTGATCAGCGGCAGCGAGCGCGGGATGCCTTTGGAGGCGCCGGCCGCGGCAAAGAGCGCATTGGTCGGCCCTGGCAGAGCGAGCAGGGCCAGCGTGGCGACGCCGAATGTTCCGAGCATGTCGAGGGCGGCGGTCAGCCGAGCGCTCGGACATGGGTCAGAAACTCGGCATGACCGAGCGCCTTGCCGGCGGCGGCGCGGTATTCCCTGACGAGGCTGTCGACTGTGTCACGCGCGAAGGCGCGGAGCTTCGGATCGCGCGCCATCTCGGCTCTGGCGACGGCCGGGTCGAGCAGGCCGAGGCCGTCCAGCACCGGATAATGCAGCTGCGTCTCGACATGCGGCAGGCCGCCGAGGAAGGACGGGAAATGCTCGCGGCGCGGCATCTCCTTCTTCCAGAGCGCCAGCCGTTGCTTCGTCTCGTCATGCAGCCGCTCGGCGCGAACATTGCGCCAGAAGGGCGTGTCGTCGCGCTCAGTCACGTAGTGGGTGTTGATGAAGGTGCGGAAATCGTCGACCTGGCGGCCAAAGCGGCGGTTGTAGTCGGCACGGTCGGTCTCCGTCATCTGTTGCGGATGCTTCAGATAATTGTCGGCGAAGAGCAGCAGCTGTACCACCGAGCCGTGGATCGACGTCGCCTCCAGCGGCTCGAGGAAAGATGAGGCAAGGCCGACCGCGAGGCAGTTGCCGAGCCAGGGTGTGGCGAGGCGACCGATCTCGAAGCGGATATCGTCACGCACCTCGACCGGATGGCCGAGCACGCGTTCGACCTCCTGCTTGGCCTCGTCCGGCGTCTTGAACGCGTCGGAATAGACATAGCCGCAGCCATAGCGCTCCTGCGTCGGGATCTGCCACATCCAGCCGGCTTCGAGCGCCCAGGCGAGCGTATAATTGGCGATCTCCTCGCCGGGCTTGATGTCGAGCCAGAAGGGCAGCGCACGATTGACCGGCAGTTCCTGCGCATAAGAAATCCAGGGCGCGTCCAGCTCCTTGACGATGATGCGCTTCCGGAAGCCTGTGGCGTCGACGAAGAAATCGCCTTCGAGCCGCTGGCCGTCGTCGAGCATCAGCGCACGGATGAAGCCGGTCTCGGCATCGCGCTCGACCCCGGCAACGGTGGCGTCGATCGTCGCGACATCGGTGGCGCGCGCCTTGAGGAACTTGCCGACCCGAGCCTGGTCGAAATGGAAGGCGTGGTGGAACGGACCCAGCGGCACCAGCGCGCCGTCCTTCAGCGCATAGGGCGCCTTCTTCTGTTCGAGCAACGGACCGAAGAGGTGCATGTCCTGCAGCTTGCGGCCGGCGGCGACGCAGTAAACGTTGAGATAATCGGACGGCGCGCCATCCGGCGCGCGGATGACCTGGTGCGGATCGTCGATCGGACCGTCATAGGTGAAGCCTTTATGGCGCCAGTCCTTGTGACGGATTCCGAGCTTGAAGGTGGCGCCGGTCTCGCGGAAGAACTCGATCTCGTTGAGATTGAAATACTGCATCAGCACGCGCAGCGCCGCGGTCGAGCCCTCGCCGACGCCGACCGTCGGGATCTTTGAGGATTCGACCACCGTCACCCGCGCGCCGAGCTTCAGCCGCCGCGCCTTGTCATTCAGAATGAAGGCCGCGAGCCACCCGGCCGTCCCTCCGCCGACGATCACGAAATGGGGCTGACGGGCCGACGCGGTTTCCAAGCTATGCTCCCTGCAATTTCAGTCTCTTGCACGACCTTTCTGAAGGTGCGCGCGAAATTCGTCCCCGAGTGTCTGCTTCTGAGCGGGGGCCTGTCAATCGCATGAGGGTTGCCAGGGCGCCACCAAGGACCGCCTCGCTTGTAAGCACCCGCTTTGCTGCTTACACTGGCGTCAACTAGGCACTCAAAGAGCTGTGCGCCGGGCGCTTTGCCCGCGCTGTCGCGGCCGAGGATTTCGAAGTGACGATACCGGGCGAGGATCCGCGACGCGCGGACTCCAAGGCGCCCGCCAATGGTCCGGCCGTTGCCCGTGACCTTGTCGGAGCCTTGGACGGCTCCGGACCACATGCTGGTCCGAATCCGTCCAAAAAGAAGGGGCGCCGGCGCAAGAAGCGCCGTCCTGTCTATGCTGCCGGCTCCGATCCGCGCGCTGCCGAGGCTAAAGTGCTGGCGCGTGGCGCCGATCGCCAGCCGCCTTGTGTTGCCGCGCCGGAGGTGGCTGATGCCGCCGCGCCGCGCCGCGCCGCGAGCCCCCGTCCATCCGTGCGCGCGCAGGGCGAGGGGCTCTATGCAGCGCTTGATCTCGGCACCAACAATTGCCGCTTGCTGATTGCCCGCCCGCGCGATCGGGGCTTCCATGTCGTTGACGCCTTCTCGCGCATCGTTCGCCTCGGCGAGGGCGTCGGCCGTAGCGGCCGTCTCGGCGATGCCGCGATGGACCGGGCCGTGGAGGCGCTGCGCATCTGCCAGTCAAAGCTTGCCGACCGGGGCGTGCTGCGCACGCGCCTCATCGCCACGGAGGCCTGCCGCGCCGCCGAGAACGGGGCGGATTTCCTCGAGCGGGTCTTGAGCGAAACGGGGCTGGCGCTTGAGGTGATCTCGCGCGAAACCGAGGCGCGTCTTGCTGTCGCCGGCTGCGCCTCCCTCATCGATCCGAGCACCAGCGGTGCGCTTCTCTTTGATATCGGCGGCGGATCGTCGGAACTCGTCTGGATCGACCTGACCCGCCCGGCCGACCGGCACCGCCGCCGCATGTCGGACCGCATCCGCACCTGGACCTCGCTGCCGGTGGGCGTTGTGACGCTCAGCGAACGCCATGGCGGCGAACTGGTCGACCGGACGGTGTTCGAGGCCATGGTCGCCGAGGTGACGGAAATGCTCGCCGCCTTTCCGGAGGGCGCCGCGCTCGATCGCGCGGTCGCCGCTGGCAATCTGCATATGCTCGGCACGTCCGGAACGGTGACGACGCTGGCCGGCGTTCATCTCGGTCTGCCGCGGTATGATCGGCGCAGGGTCGACGGGACTTGGCTCAGCGCCGACGAGGTCAATCAGATGATGGCAGTGATTACCGGCATGGACTACGCCGCCCGCGTCGCCAATCCCTGCATCGGCCGCGAGCGGGCTGATCTTGTGCTGGCCGGATGTGCGATTCTCGAGGCAATCCGCCGGCGCTGGCCATGCCAACGGCTGCGCGTCGCCGATCGAGGCCTCCGCGAGGGCATCCTGGTCGAGATGATGACGGAGGACGGCGCCTGGCGTCGCGCCCCGCGACAGAACGGACACGCGTCATGAAGGATACAACCAAAGGCAAGGGGCCGGGCGGGCGCGAGCTGACGGTTCGGGTCAAAACCGCGCGGGGGCGCACGGCGTCCTCGACACGGTGGCTGGAGCGCCAGCTGAACGATCCCTATGTCGCAAGGTCGAAGCGCGAGGGTTATCGCTCCCGCGCCGCCTACAAGCTGATCGAGATCGACGACAAGCACCATATCCTCGCGCCGGGCATGAAGGTCGTCGATCTCGGCTCGGCTCCGGGCGGCTGGTCGCAGGTCGCGGTCGAGCGCGTCGGATCGAGCGATACCAACAAGCTCGTGGTCGCGATCGATTATCTTGAAATGGACGAATTGCCTGGCGTCATCCTGTTCCAGAAGAACTTTCTCGACGAGGACGCGCCCGCGCTGCTGCAGGAAGCGATCGGCGGCCGGGTTGATGTCGTCCTTTCCGACATGGCGGCGCCGACGACTGGCCACCAGCAGACCGATCATCTGCGGACGACCTATCTCTGCGAGGTCGCGGCCGACTTCGCGCTCGACATCCTTAAGCCGGGCGGTTCGTTCCTGTCGAAGGTGTTCCGCGGCGGCGCGGAGAGCACGCTGCTGACGACGCTGAAGCAGAATTTCGCGACTGTGCATCACCTGAAGCCGCCGGCGAGCCGCGCCGGATCGGTCGAACTGTTCATCCTCGCCAAGGGCTTCAAGGGCAAGAGGGTGGACGCCGCCAACGAGGATGAGCCCGCCGAGGACGAAGACGCCCCCTGGCGGCCGTGACGAAAGGCGCACCGGGCAGCGAGCCCGGCGCGTCTCGCTAGCCGGCGGAACCGGCCGCCGGGGCCGCCCGGATCATGTCGCGGATCATCTTGCGCATCATGATGCCGGGCCGGTCGCAGACCATATGCAACTCGCGGCCTTCGCTCGCATCGAGCGGCACGTTCTCATCCGTCGATTCCAGGATTTCGCGGTCTTCGAGGCTGACGCGCTTGTCGAAGGCGATCACCTTCTCCGCCGGCACCTGCTCCTCGGTGTCGTTGCGGATGACCCATTGGACGAAGCGGGTGAGATTCTCTCCCATCGGCGTCGCGGCCGTGCAGAGTATGTTTTCGAGCCCGTTCGGATAGGTGATCTTGCCGGCGCGGAAAAAGGGAACGAAGAAGCGATTGGCGGTGCGCCGCACAGTGCGCTCGGTCGTGATGCCGATGGCATCGCGCATCCCTTCGGGATTGCGGACCGGCACTTCGGTGCGCATCACGAAGCCATCGGGCATTTCCTCGAGCGTGAAGGGCGGCGGTATCGGGTCGGTATCGCCAAAGCTGCCTTTGTGCACGAAGGCGAAATGCGCATTGTCGAACGCATTCTCCATGATCCGCAAAGGCGCGCAGGCCCAGTCGTCGCAGAATTCGATGACCTGCCGGTAGCCCGGCGCGTCGAATTCCGGGATTTCTGGAATGTCGTGAAAGGGCTCGTCGAGCGCCACCCAGACATGGTTATAGCGCTCGGTGCAACGATAGCCCTGCACCCCAAAAGGATGAGGCTTTTCAACGACATCCTGCGGAACCTTGACGCAGTGGCCATCGCCGTCGAAGGCCCAGCCATGATAGGGGCACACGATATTGCCCTGCTCGACGGTGCCCAGCGACAGCTTGGCGGTGCGGTGCAGGCAGCGATCCTTGACGGCGCGAGGCGCGCCCGACGCATCTTTCCAGAGGGCGATCGGCTCGCCGAGAAGCCTCATGCCAACAGGCTTTTCGCCAAGCGCCGACATCGGCATCACACAATACCAGAACTTCCGCAGCAGCGGTTCCTGGGTCACGCGCATCTGAATTCTCCGTATGCAAACTGGCGATCAGACTGCAAATGCGAGGCCATGTGCCCGTCGCGCCAGACGTTGCCATCCAGGATGCGCGTCAGATCATTGATGGTCAAATGATCGGCAGGGCGGTCAACTTCCTGGCTATGATCGCACCCTCTGTGCGCAACAGACGGTTCAGACCATCATGGCGCCGACGCAGTCAATGGTCGCGCGAAGTCTGCGTCCGGTCTGACATATTTCAGGCGCGTTCGCGCATCGCGGTGACCGGATCGGGCGCCAGCGCCTTCGGCTTCAGCCGGCGGCCGGACATCTCCTCGCCGGCGTTGCGCGGCATCTGGATGAAGAAGATCGCCGAGCTCATCGAGATCAGGCCGATGGCGATGAAGGCCGGGTGGAAGGTCGCGACGGTGATCGTGCCGCCGGTATGCGCCAGCGAGAGTTCGAGCGCGATGGCACCGACCGAAACGCCGATCGACATCGAGAGCTGCTGGAACACGCTGGTGAGGCTGGTCGCGCGGCTCATGCGCGCCTGCGGCACGTCGGCGAAGGAGAGCGCATTGGCGCTGGTGAATTGCAGCGAGCGGAAGAAGCCGCCGACAAAGAGCAGCGCCGTGATCATGTGCAGCGGCGTTCCGAGATCGAAGACGGCGGGCATGCCGATGAAGATGGCGGCGATGACCGAATTGGCGATGAGGACGCTGCGGAAACCGAAGCGGCGCAGCAGCGGTGGCGCAACGAACTTCATTGCGATGGCGCCGATCGCCGAGACGAAGGTGATCGAGCCCGATTGGAACGGCGATAACCCGAAGCCGAGCTGCAGCATCAGGGGCAGCAGGAACGGCATCGCGCCGATGCCGATGCGGAACAGGAGGCCGCCGATGACGCTGGCGCGGAACGAGGGGATCGCGAACAGCGACAGATCGAGGATCGGATTGGGCACGCGGCGCTGATAGAGGACATAGGCGACGAGCAGCGCGCCGCCCGTGAAAAGGAGGCCGACGACATAGGGCCAAGGCATAAGGTTGAGGCCGAGCGAAGTCGAGCCGGTGACGAAGCCGGCGATGCCGAAGCTCGACAGGACGAAGCCCGGATAGTCGAAGCGGACGCGCTCCTCGCCGCGGATATCGGGAATGAACAGCGTCGCGAGCACGAGGCCGAGAATGCCGATCGGCACATTGATCCAGAAGATCCAGCGCCATTCGAAATAGGTGGTGATGAAGCCGCCGAGCGGCGGGCCAACGACCGGGCCGATCAGAGCGGGGACGGTCAGCCAGGCAAGCGCGCCGACGAGCTCGGACTTCGAGACTGATTTCAGGATCACCAGCCGTCCAACCGGAACCATCATCGCGCCGCCGAGACCCTGCAGGACGCGCGAAGCGACGAGTTCAGCAATCGAATGCGAGAGGCCACAGCTGATCGAGCCGGTGGTGAACAGGACAATGGCAATGCGGAAGATCGTTCGAGCGCCGAAGCGGTCGGCGAGCCAGCCCGAGGAGGGAATGAAGATCGCGATTGTCAGAAGATAGGAGGTGAGGGCGAGCTTCAAATTGATCGGGCTCACGCCGAAATCGCGGGCGATGGTCGGCAGCGCGGTCGAAAGAACCGTCGAGTCGAGGTTCTCCATGAACAGCGCGCAGGCGACGATCAAGGGGAGCAGGATTCGGTTGGGCAGCAGGCGGGTGGGCATGGCAAACGTCCGGGCGGGAAGCGGAACGCCGTCGCTTCTGGCGGCATTCCCGGAAACTGACGGCCGGAGGCGGGGGGCGGGCGGATCGTCGTTGCCGGGGAAACTAATGGAGCCTTATGACAATGCAAGGGCGGCTGTTGCAGTGAACGAAGTCGTGATCGACGGGCGCACCGGCGCACGGCCTTGAGATTTCGATTGGCCTGCCGGAGCGGCAAGAGTATGACCGTGGCCCTCCCGCATCCGCGGCGGGCCGAGCTTCGCCCTCTAGCGCCATGAAGCCGCCGCCAAAGTAATCGGCACCTGGAAAGACGACACCATGACCACTCTGCCGCTCGACGAAGCGCTGATCGAACAACTGATCGAGGAACGGATCGACGCCCGCCGGGCTCGCGACTTCGAGAAGGCCGACAGCATCCGCAAGACGCTCGACGGCATGGGTCTCGTCATCATTGACGGCAAGGACGAGGAGACCGGTGCGTTCTGGACGACCTGGGATGTTCGCGGTGCGGCTGAGGACGATTCCGGCGAAGCCGAAGGCGAGGTGCAATGAACGCCACCTCTGAGAAACCGCCGCGCGCCCGCGTAAGCCTCTTCGACACCACCCTTCGCGACGGCGCCCAGACCAATGGCGTCGACTTCTCGGTTGCCGACAAGGTGCTGATCGCCGGGCTGCTGGATCAGTTCGGCCTCGACTATATCGAAGGCGGCTATCCGGGCGCCAATCCGACCGACAACCGCTTCTTTGCCGAAAAGCGCACTGCGCGCGCGCGCTTCACCGCCTTCGGCATGACGAAGCGCGCCGGCGTCAGCGTGTCCAACGATCCGGGCATCGCTGCGCTGCTGCAGGCCGAGGCGGACGCGATCTGCTTCGTTGCCAAGACCTGGGACCATCAGGTCCGCTTCGCGCTCGGCGCGAGCCTTGAGGACAATCTCGACGGCATCCGCCAGTCGGTCGCCGCCGCCGTCGCTGCCGGCCGGGAAGCGCTTGTCGATTGCGAGCACTTCTTTGACGGGTACAAGGCCAATCCCGACTATGCCCTCGCCTGCGCCAAAGTCGCCTATGAGGCCGGCGCGCGCTGGGTGGTGCTGTGCGATACCAATGGCGGCAGCCAGCCGGAGGAAGTCGAGGCGATCGTCCGTGCTGCGAGCGCGGTCGTGCCGGGGGATCACCTTGGCATCCATGCGCATAACGATACCGAACAGGCCGTCGCCAATTCGCTCGCGGCGCTGAAGGGCGGCGCGCGGCAGATCCAGGGCACGCTGAACGGTATCGGCGAGCGCTGCGGCAATGCCAATCTGACATCGATCATCCCGACTTTGCTGCTGAAGCCCTTCTATGCCGAGCATTTCGAGATCGGCGTGAGCGAAGAGGCACTGGCCGGGCTGACGCAGCTCGCCCATCGCTTCGACGAGATCGTCAATCGCGCGCCCAATCGTCAGGCGCCCTATGTCGGGGCTTCGGCCTTCGCGACCAAGGCCGGCATTCATGCCTCGGCGATCGTCAAGGACCCGACCAGCTATGAGCATATCCGGCCCGAGCAGGTCGGCAATCATCGCCGGGTCCTCGTCTCCGACCAGGCCGGCCGCTCGAACCTCATCGCGGAACTGACACGGCTCGGCATCGCGGTCGAAAAGGGCGATCATCGGCTCGATGCGCTGCTCTCCGAGGTCAAGGAGCGCGAGGCAGTCGGCTATTCGTATGAGGGTGCCGACGCGTCGTTCGAATTGCTCGCCCGGCGGACGCTCGGCACGGTGCCGGATTATTTCAGCGTCGAGAGCTTCAGTGTCACGGTCGAGCGGCGACACAATGCCGTTGGCAAGCTGGTCTCGGTCTCGGAAGCGGTCGTCAAACTGACGGTCGGCGGGCAGCGGCTTTTGACCGTCGCCGAGGGCAATGGTCCGGTCAACGCGCTCGACCGGGCGCTACGCAAGGATCTCGGCGTCTACCAGGACGTCATCGCCGATCTCGAACTGGTCGATTACAAGGTCCGCATCCTCAATGGCGGCACCGAGGCAGTGACGCGCGTCCTGATCGAGAGCCGCGACGACAGCGGCGAGAGCTGGATGACCATCGGCGTCTCGGAAAACGTCGTCGACGCCTCGTTCGAGGCGCTGATCGATTCGATCATCTACAAGCTGATCCGCGCCGGCGTGAAGGCGGCCTGAGGCAGGCCGCCGCGCCGCGTTCAGAGATCGCCGATCGGTATCGAGGCGGGAGCCGCAGGCTTCGGCCGCGAAGGCGTGGCGCTGATCGCGGCGCGCAGCTTTGGCACGATGTCCTCGACGCGGTCGGCAACGAGATAGCTGACCTCGAAGCCGTTGCGGATGAAGCCTTCGTCCGCCATGTGGCGCAGGAGCACAACGAGCGGGTCCCAGAAGCCGTTGATATTGGCGATCAGCACGGGCTTCTTGTGCTGGCCGAGCTGGGCCCAGGTCATGATCTCGACCAGTTCCTCCAGCGTGCCGATGCCGCCGGGCAGGGCGATGAAGGCGTCGGCGCGATCAAACATGGTGCGCTTGCGTTCATGCATGTCGCCGGTGACGACAAGCTCATGCGCCGTTTCGAGCATCACTTCGCGCTCGCGCAGAAATTGCGGAATGATGCCGGTGACATGGCCGCCGGCCGTCATCACCGAGCGGGCGACAATGCCCATGAGGCCGATCGAGCCGCCGCCATAGACGAGGCCTATGCCCTCGCTGCCCATGGCGCGGCCAAGCGAAGCCGCCGCCTCAGCATAAATCGGATCGCCGCCCTCGGAGGAGCCGCAATAGACGCAAATCGATGAAAGCGATGTCATGTTGATCTTCCTCGCATCCGCGAGATGACGCGTCAAGCGGTGCGCAACCCGCATTGCAGTGCGGGAATTCCGCCATTTCGACGCCTTGTGAGCGGTGCGAAACCGCGTATAACAAATCTTTGAAGGCTGCGTTCCGCGGGCGTGAAGTCGTGCCGGCAAAGGAACGCGCCGCTGGTGGCAGACGGAGCAGCGCCTCCGCCGCGTGGGAAGCAGGTTCGGTTATCGATGGTTGAGCAGGGTAGGGCGAACACGAATTGGACTGGCCGCATTGCGGTTTTGATCGGCATAGCCGTGCTGGTCGTCGGCGGGTATTTCGCCCTGATCGTCCGGCCGGGCCAAAAGGCTGAAACCGTCGTCAATGTCGCTGTCGTTCCGCCTGCCCCTGATGCAGCGCCCGCCACGGCTGAGCCGGCACCGGCGCCATCGGCTGCAGCCACGGCCCCGGCTGCAACCGCAGACCAAGCGGCGTCCGCGGCTGCTCCGGCCACGCCCGCCGCTTCGTCGACCCCGCCTGCCCCTGGCCAGCCGGCCGCGCCGAGTTTCGACGTCGTCCGGGTCGAGCCGACCGGCGAGGCCGTCATTGCCGGTCTGGCGCCGCCGAATTCAACCGTCGAGGTCATGGACGGCTCGTCAGCGGTCGCCAAGGGGACCGCCAATGATCGCGGCGAATGGGCGCTGACGCTGGATAAGCCGCTCGCGCCCGGTTCGCATGATCTGTCGATCCGGACCACCTCGGCCGACAAGAAGACCGAGACCTTGTCCGAGCAGAGCGTCGCGGTCGACGTGCCGGCCAATCCGAAGGCCGGGTCGCTTGTCGTCATGAACACGCCCGATAAGCCAAGCACGGTCATTCAGGTTCCCTCGGCGGCCAAGTCGGCAGACGGCACGGCTGTCGCGAAGCCTGATGTGACGGTGGATGCGGTCGAGTTCCAGGATGGTACTCTGTTCATCTCGGGCTCTGCCGCGATCGGCGGCACGGTGCGCATCTATGTCGACGGGGTCGTCGTTGGCGATGCGACTGTCGACGACAAGGGTCATTGGCAGATTGCCGCCAAGGGTAAGGTCGGGCCCGGTCAGCACACGATCCGTGCCGATGGCATCGACAAGACCGACGGCAAAGTGATTGCGCGGGCCGAGGTGCCGTTCGAGCAGAATGGCGATGTCGCGACGCTGATGGCGGTCAAGACTGAAGGCGGCGGCTCGGCGGGCGCGCAGATGGCCAGCGATGTTCCCGCTCCGACCAGCGTCATCATCCGGCGCGGCGACAATCTCTGGACGATCTCCAAGCGGCTCTACGGCAAGGGGATGCGCTTCTCGACGATCTACGAGGCCAATAACGACCAGATTCGCGATCCCGACCGTATCTATCCGGGGCAGGTTTTTGTGCTGCCGGCCGGCGATGCGCGCTGGACGCAGTGATCCTGCGACCCCATCTAGAATGAAATTGCGCTGAGGCGCGTCGAACGGCGGCCGCATCACCCTGACGGGGATGCGGCCGCCGTCGCTTGCGCGCTTCTTTGCGCCGACCAGGGAGACGAGGCGTGACCACAAACGCCACTGCGCGTGCCGCCGCCAAGGCGCCCAAGACCACAGTGCCCAAGACCACAGTGCCGAATACCAAGGCGCGCAAAAGCAAGCAGGCCGACGAACGGTCGGCGCTCCACACGATTCGCCTGCTCTGGCCCTATATCTGGCCGGTTGACCGGCCTGATCTGAAGCTGCGCGTCGTCGGCGCGCTGGTTGTGCTGGCCCTCGCGAAGGTCATCACCGTCTTCGTGCCGTTCTTCTACAAATGGGCAACCAATGCCCTGACGTCGGTGCAATCGGCGACCGGCGCGCCGGCCGGGCTTGCCGCTTTGCTTGCGGTTCCGATCCTGCTGATCGTCGCCTATGGCGGCGGCCGGATTATGCTGAACCTCTTCAACCAGTTGCGCGATGCACTGTTTGCCCATGTCAGCGCCTATGCGATCCGCAAGCTCGGCCATCGTTCCTTCGTCCACATGCACCGTTTGTCGCTGCGCTTTCATCTGCAGCGCCACACCGGCGGGCTGTCGCGAACGATGGACCACGGCATGAAGGGCGTCGACGCCATCGTCGACCACATCATCCTCAACACGATGCCGACGCTGCTCGAGTTCCTGCTCGCGGCCATCATCATCGCTTGGCAGTTCAACCTCACTTATCTCGCCGTGATCGTCGCGACGATCGGCGCCTATGTCTGGTTCACGGTCGTCGCCTCGAACTGGCGCATCGCGCTCCGCCGCGACATGAACGCCTCGGACACGGAAGCCAATTCGAAGGCCGTCGACTCTCTGCTCAACTACGAGACGGTCAAGTATTTCGGCAACGAGGACATGGAGGCGTCGCGCTACGATCAGTCGCTCGCCCGCTATGAGGTGTCATCGGTCAAGACCTGGACGTCGCTCGCCTGGCTCAATATCGGCCAGACGGTGATCTTCACCATCGGCATGACGACCTGCATGGTTCTCTCCGGCGTCGCGATCATGAACGGCACCCAGTCGCTGGGCGACTTCGTCATGATCAACGCGCTGTTGATCCAGCTTTCATTCCCGCTGAACTTCATCGGCACGATCTATCGCGAATTGAAGCAGGGCCTCGCCGATGTCGAGGCGATGTTCGATCTGCTCGACGTGCCGGAAGAGGTCGAGGACAAGGCTGGCGCGCCGGCGATCGCGGTCGGGCAGGGCGCCGTCCGCTTCGAGGATGTCACCTTCCATTACGACCCTGACCGGCCGATCCTCAAGGGCATCAGCTTCGAGGTTCCGGCCGGCAAGACGGTTGCAATCGTTGGCCCTTCTGGCGCCGGTAAGTCGACGATCTCCCGTCTGCTGTTCCGCTTCTATGACGTCACGGGCGGGCGGATCACCATCGACGGCACCGACATCCGCGACGTGACTCAGAAAAGCGTGCGCGCCGCGATCGGCATGGTTCCGCAGGATACCGTGCTGTTCAACGACACCATCGCCTACAATATCCGCTATGGCCGTCCCGCAGCCACCGAGGAGGAGGTTCGCGAGGCGGCGCTGATGGCGCAGATCGGCCCGTTTATCGAGACCTTGCCGAAAGGCTATGCCACCGAGGTGGGCGAACGCGGGTTGAAGCTTTCGGGCGGCGAGAAACAGCGAATCGCGATCGCACGCACGATCCTCAAGGCGCCGCCGATTCTCATCCTCGACGAGGCGACCTCGGCGCTCGATACGCATACCGAACGCGAGATCCAGGGCGCGCTCGACCGGGTGTCGAAGGGTCGCACCACGCTCGTCATCGCGCACCGCCTGTCGACTGTGGTCAATGCCGACGAGATCATCGTTCTGGAGGCCGGGCGCATCATCGAACGGGGCCGTCACGAGGCTTTGATTGCGGAAGGCGGGCTCTATGCCTCGATGTGGAACCGCCAGCGCGAGGCGGCGGAAGCGGCCGAACGGCTGCGGCAAGTCCAGGAAAGCGACGTCGAGGGTCTCATCGTCCGTGGACCGAAGGCGGGGATCGAGGTGGTTGTCTAGCGAACGGCGGCGGCTTCACAGCCCCGCCGATCCGTGTTTAATCGGGGCAACATCGAGGCGGCAGGCAGGGTAAACATGGACAGCGTTCTGAAGTCGATCCGGGCGTCGCTCGTCCCGATCCACCGCGAGGGCTATCCGTTCATCGCGATTCTCGCCTTCCTGGCCCTGTTTCTGGGCTGGCTGTGGGCGCCGCTGTTCTGGATCGGCCTTATCGTCACCGCCTGGTGCATCTATTTCTTCCGCGATCCACCGCGTGTGACGCCGCTTGGCGCAGGGCTCGTGATCAGCCCTGCCGATGGCCGCGTCTCGCAGGTCGGCCCGGCGCTGCCGCCGCCCGAACTCGATCTCGGCCCATTGCCGCGCATGCGCATCTCGGTGTTCATGAACGTGTTCAATTGCCACATCAATCGCGCGCCGGTGGCGGGCAGGGTGCGCAAGATCGCCTATAAGCCGGGCCGCTTCCTCAATGCGGAACTCGACAAGGCGAGCGAGGACAATGAGCGCAACGGCCTCGTTATCGAAGGCGCGCATGGCACGGTCGGCGTCGTCCAGATCGCCGGTCTCGTCGCCCGCCGCATCGTTTGCTTCACGCGCGAAAGCGAGACGCTTTCGGCCGGCCAGCGCTTCGGCCTCATCCGGTTCGGTTCTCGGCTCGACGTCTATCTGCCGGAGGGCTACGCGCCGATGGTTGCCGAAGGTCAGATCGCCATCGGCGGCGAGACGGTGCTGGCCCGCTTTGGCGCGGCCGGCGACCGCACCGTCAGGATCGACTGATGGAAACGATCTTCCCGCCGTTTGATCCGGACGAGAGCGCCAACAGGCCGCGCCTCAGGCAAGTGCGGCAGATCCCCATCCGCATGATTTTGCCGAATCTCATCACGTTGCTCAGCCTCTGTGCCGGCCTGACCGCGATTCGCATGGCGATCGAGAGCCGCTATGGCGAGGCGATCGCCATGATCGTCATCGCGGCGGTTCTCGATGCGGTCGACGGTCGCGTTGCGCGGTTGCTGCGGTCGACCTCGCGCTTCGGGGCCGAGCTTGATTCGCTCGCCGATTTCGTCAATTTCGGCGTCGCCCCCGCGATCATCCTCTATGTCTGGGCGCTCGATCAGGTCCATTCGCTCGGCTGGATCGCGGCGCTCGTGTTCTCGATCTGCATGGCGCTGCGCCTGGCGCGCTTCAATGTCGCGATCGATGGCCCGACAAAGCCGGATTGGCACGGCAACTTCTTCATGGGCGTGCCGGCGCCGGCCGGCGCGCTGATCGTGCTGCTGCCTGTCTATCTCGAGAATCTCGACATCCCGATCGGCGCGGTGGGTTTGCCGATCGTCTTCATCTATACGGTGGCCGTGGCGCTTCTGCTGGTCAGCCGCCTGCCGACCTGGTCGGGCAAGAAGATGGGCGCCCGCATCCCGCGCGAGTTCGTTCTGCCGCTCTTCGTGCTGGTCGTCGTGGCGGCGGCCTCGCTGCTGAGCTACCCTTGGCACGTGCTCGCCGCTGGCGCGACGGCCTATCTGGTCGCGCTGCCCTTCGGCTGGCGCCAGTTTCGCCGCCTCGAACGTGCCGATGCGGCAGGGGCGACCGGCAAGGCCTGAGCGTTTGCGAGCCGCCTCGGCCGCTTCGCCGGCTGATCGGTTCTGTGCGCGTCATGGCTTGGTCACGCTTTCCTGTCACGCCCGCCGGAGTGGTTTTCGTGTGTTGAGTCTTTCGCGGTGCCCGGCAGCGCGCTAGAAGCTTGGCACAGCCACGGCCGCGCTCAAGAAGGACAGCTCATGACCGCCATCATCGACATCACCGCCCGCCAGATTCTCGACAGCCGCGGCAACCCGACCGTCGAGGTCGATATTCTCCTGGAAGACGGCTCGCTCGGCCGCGCCGCCGTTCCCTCGGGCGCCTCGACCGGCGCGCATGAGGCTGTTGAACTGCGCGACGGCGAGAAGTCCGTCTATCAGGGCAAGGGCGTGCTGAAGGCTGTCGAGGCCGTCAACACCGAGATCTTCGACGCGATCGGCGGCATGGAAGCCGAGGACCAGAGCCTCATCGATATGACGATGATCGAGCTCGACGGCACGCCGAACAAGGCCCGCCTCGGCGCCAACGCCATTCTCGGCGTATCGCTGGCACTGGCCAAGGCCGCGGCGCAGTCAGCCGGCCAGCCGCTCTACCGCTATGTCGGCGGCGTCAATGCCAAGGTTCTGCCTGTGCCGATGATGAACATCATCAATGGCGGCGCGCATGCTGACAATCCGATCGACTTCCAGGAATTCATGATCATGCCGGTGGGCGCGCCGTCGCTCGCCGAGGCGGTCCGCTGGGGTTCGGAAGTGTTCCACACGCTGAAGAAGGCGCTGAAGGACGCGGGCCACAACACCAATGTCGGCGATGAGGGTGGCTTCGCTCCGAACCTGCCGTCGGCTGTCGCCGCGCTCGATTTCGTCGCCAAGGCGATCGAGAAGGCCGGCTTCAGGTCCGGCGAGGACATCTATCTCGGCCTCGATTGCGCCGCGACCGAGTTCTTCAAGGACGGCAAGTATCACTATGAGGGCGAGGGCGTCGTCCGTACGATCGACGAACAGATCGCCTACCTCGCCGATCTCGCCGCGAAGTTCCCGATCATCTCGATCGAGGATGGCATGAGCGAGGACGACTGGGCCGGTTGGAAGGGCCTGACCGACGCGATCGGCAAGACGACCCAGCTCGTCGGCGACGATGTCTTCGTCACCAATACCGAGCGGCTTTCGCGCGGCATCAAGTCGGGCACGGCCAATTCGATCCTCGTCAAGGTCAACCAGATCGGTTCGCTGACCGAGACGCTCGATGCCGTCGCGATGGCGCAAAAGGCGGCTTATACGGTCGTCATGTCGCATCGCTCGGGCGAGACCGAGGACTCGACCATCGCCGACCTCGCCGTCGCGACCAATTGCGGGCAGATCAAGACCGGCTCGCTCGCCCGTTCGGACCGGACCGCCAAGTACAACCAGCTGATCCGCATCGAAGAGCAGCTCGGTATTCAGGGCCAGTATGCCGGCCGCAGCATCCTCAAGGGATGAGCAATCAAGCGGCGGCGAGTCCTTGGTTGTGTTCTGTTTTTGGGCTCGCTGACTGCTTGTAGGTCGTGACAACGCGGCCTCGCCTGCCTTACTCTTCGGTATGATCTACCGGAGAGCGAGTCGCGGGGAAACTTGCTCGTTCGTCGTCTCCGGCCGGTTGGCGGCATGGCTTTCCATGTCGCCCGCTGCAGGTGACGGCGGACTTGTGGTCGATGGACCGAGGGTGCGCTGGCGGACTGCAGACATGCCGGCACTCTCCTGGACGGGGCCCGCGTGACTGAAAATTTCTCTGGCGAACTCGATCTTGGTCAGCGCATTCGCAGTGCGCGCAAGCTGCGGCGCCTGACGCTGCAGCGCGTCGCCGGCGCAACGGGCCTGTCCGTTGGTTTTCTCAGCCAGGTCGAGCGCAACATCACGCGCCCATCGCTCGCCTCGTTGACGCTGATCGCGCGGGTTCTCGAGACGACCGTCAGCGCGCTGCTTCAGCAATCCGACCAGCCGATCGCGGTGTCGCGGCGTGAGGGCCGCGTCGTCTATCCGATCAGGGACGAGGGCGGCTCCTATGAACGGCTGTCGACAACCTATCCGACGCAGTTGCTGAACGCCGTCAAGATGTTCGTCCCCGCCGGCCTCGTCTCGAAGCTCTACAGCTATGAGGGCGAGATGGTCGTGTATGTGCTGTCCGGTGCGGTTCGCTATGTCATCGACAGCGTTATCTATGAATTGCAGGCGGGTGACTCACTTCATTTCTCGACCTCGCGGCCACACCGCGTCACCACGCCGAACGATCGAACCGCCGATATCCTGGTGCTCAGCACAGAGCAGATTGTCGACGAGCATCACAGCATCGCTCCGACGATCCATGTACGCGGCGAGAGCGGAACGAGCTGATCGTCGGGCTCAGACGTCGCGGCGAAAGGTGAGGCCGTGTTCGACGGCGGCCTTGCCGAAGCGCTCGCGCACCTTGTCGATCGCTGCTTCCGCGGCCGCCCGCTTGGCCGCGGCGGGATCGAGCAGATCGTCGGGATCGGCCTCTCCCGGGTCCGCGAAATGCGACAGCGAAACACCGATCAGGCGAAACGGTGTGCCGTCGACCTCCTTTGCCAGCAAGTCCTCGGCGGCGCGGAAGATCCTGTCCGCAAGGCGCGAGGGGTCCGTCAGCTGGCGCGCGCGGGTTCGCAGACGGAAATCAGCCGTCTTCAGCTTCAGCGTTACGGTATAGGCGGCGAGATTGGCGCGCTTCAAGCGTCCGGCCGCCTTTTCGCAAAGGCGCCGCAGCATCGCCCGCAACGTCGTGAGATCGGCGACGTCGTCATTGAAGGTCGTCTCGGCGCCGATCGACTTGGCGTCATGGCGCGGATCGACCGCGCGGCGGTCATCGGCGCGGGCGAGCCGCGCGAGGCGCAGGCCCATCGAGCCATAGCGGCGGGCGAGCTCGCTTTCGTCCATCGACTGGATCTGGCTGATCGTATGGATACCGTCGGCAGCGAGCCGCGCTTCAAACGCCTTGCCGACGCCCCAGATCAGGCCGACCTTCTGCGACGCCAGGAACGAGACCGCCTCGGCGCGGCCGATGACAGAAAAGCCGCGCGGCTTGTCCTGGTCTGAGGCGATCTTGGCGAGGAACTTGTTGAAGGAAAGCCCGACCGACAGGGTGATGCCGATCTCCTTTTCGATGCTGCGGGCGAAGCGGGCGAGCAGAACGGCGGGCGGGGCGCCATGCAGAAGGGCCGTTCCGGACAGGTCGAGAAAGGCTTCGTCGATCGATATCGGCTCGACCAGCGGCGTCAGCTCCAGCATGCGCTCGCGGATCTCTCGTCCGACCGCGACATATTTTTCCATGTTGGGGCGGATGACGACGGCGTCGGGACAGAGCTTCAGCGCCTGGAACATCGGCATTGCCGAGCGCACACCGCGAATGCGGGCAATATAGCAGGCGGTTGAAACCACGCCGCGCCGCGCGCCGCCGATGATCACCGGTCTGTCGCGCAGCGCCGGATCGTCGCGTTTCTCGATCGAGGCGTAGAAGGCATCGCAATCGACATGGGCGATGGCGAGGTCGAAGAGTTCGGCATGGGCCGCGATGCGCGGACTGCCGCAGGCGCGGCAACGCCGGCCGCCTCCGGCCAGCGCGAGGCAATCGCGGCAAAAGCCCGGCAGTGGAGCGGCGAGGGCGGTCATCGCGGCGGGATCCGGAGGCGCATGGGCCAAGGCATGGGCCAAGGGTATCCAATGCCACAAGGCGCGACAATCGTTCCCGGCGCTGCGGCTTGGTTGCGGCGGGCCGAGGCGCGATGTAAGAGCGAGCGTCGGCCGTTTGCATTCGAACAGCCGCGACATTATCCGAGCCTGCCCTTCCGAAGGATCACGCCATGTCCGTCGACATCGCCACCGTCAAGCGCGTCGCCCGCCTTGCACGCATTGCCATTTCGGACGAGGAGGCCGTGTCGTTCCAATCCGAGATCAACGCCATTCTCGGATTTGCCGAACAACTGAATGAAGTCGATGTCGCCGATGTCGAGCCGCTGACCTCCGTCGTGGCGCAGGTGATGAAGATGCGCGACGATATCGTCACCGACGGCTTCTATGCCGGCAAGGTCGTCGCCAATGCGCCGGCGAGCGATGATGATTTCTTCATGGTGCCGAAGGTCATCGAGTGAGCGTGGGAGCCGCGCCAGCGCGCGGCGCCGCCTCGATCCTTCTCCTGCCGCTTCCTGACGCGAGATTGCCATGACTGCCGACAAGACGACCGCCCCTGCCGACGAGCTTACCAGCCTGACGATTGCCGAGATTCGCGACGGCCTTGGCGCCAAGGCCTTCACGGCGGTCGAGCTGACCGGGGCCTATCTCGAGGCGATGGCGGCGGCGCGGGCGCTCAACGCCTATATCGTCGAGACGCCAGAACAGGCGCTGGCCATGGCGGCCGCTTCCGATGCCCGCATCGCCGCCGGCGAGCAGAGGCCGCTCGAGGGTGTGCCGATCGGCGTCAAGGATCTCTTCGCGACCGAGGGCGTCCACACCCAGGCCGCCTCGCATGTCCTTGACGGCTTCAAGCCGACCTATGAATCGACTGTCACGGCCAATCTCTGGGCCGATGGCGCGGTGATGCTCGGCAAGCTGAACATGGACGAGTTCGCCATGGGCTCGTCGAACGAGACCTCCTATTACGGTCCTGTGACCAATCCCTGGCGCAAGGAAGGTTCCAACCTGCCGCTGGTGCCGGGTGGTTCCTCGGGCGGTTCGGCAGCGGCTGTCGCGGCGCGGCTCTGCGCCGGCGCCACAGCAACCGATACCGGCGGCTCGATCCGCCAGCCCGCGGCCTTCACCGGCACGGTCGGCATCAAGCCAACCTATGGCCGCTGCTCGCGCTGGGGCATTGCCGCCTTTGCCTCCTCGCTCGATCAGGCCGGCCCGATCGCCCGCACGGTGCGCGATGCGGCCATCCTGCTGAAGTCGATGGCCTCGGTCGATCCGAAGGACACGACCTCGGTCGACCTGCCGGTCGGTGACTATGAGGCGGCGATCGGCCAGTCGGTGAAGGGGCTCAAGATCGGCATTCCGCGCGAATACCGGCTCGACGGCATTCCGGCCGAAATTGATGCGCTCTGGCAGCAGGGCATCGCCTGGCTGAAGGCGGCGGGCGCCGAGATCGTCGATATCTCGCTGCCGCACACGAAATATGCGCTGCCGGCCTATTACATCGTGGCGCCGGCCGAGGCGTCGTCGAACCTCGCCCGCTATGACGGCGTCCGCTATGGGCTCCGCGTTCCCGGCGACGACATCATTTCGATGTATGAGAACAGCCGCGCCGCCGGCTTCGGCCACGAGGTCAAGCGCCGTATCCTGATCGGCACTTATGTGCTCTCGGCCGGCTACTACGACGCCTATTATGTCCGCGCACAGAAGATCCGCACGCTGATCAAACGGGATTTCGACCTCGCCTTTGCTGCCGGTGTCGATGCGGTGCTGACGCCGGCGACGCCCTCGGCTGCCTTCGGCCTTGAGGAAATGGCGGTCGCCTCGCCGGTCGAGATGTATCTCAACGACGTGTTCACGGTGACGGTCAACATGGCTGGTCTTCCGGGCATTTCCGTGCCGGGCGGGCTCGACAGCGGCGGCCTGCCGCTCGGGTTGCAGCTGATCGGTCGCCCGTTCGAGGAGGAGACATTGTTCCGTCTCGCCCATGTCGTCGAGGATGCGGCCGGCAGCTTCACGCCGACCCGCTGGTGGTGAGCGCCCTGATGACGAAAGCGCCCGAGGACTGCGTCACCAAGGAAGATATCCGGGCCGAGATCGACCGGCTCGACAGCGCACTGGTGGCGTTGCTCGCCAGCCGCTTTGCCTATGTCCGGCGGATGTCGGAGTTGAAGGCGAACCCTGACGAGGCATTGGTGCCGGCGCGGGTTGACGAGGTTCTGGCCCGGGTGGCTGCGCGCGCCGAAGAGGGCGGGCTCGATCCCGGCCTCGCACGCTCGCTCTGGTCGATGCTGATCGACTGGAACATCGCCTTCGAGCGGGACGCCATCGCCCGTCGGACCGGCGGCAACGCTTAGCGCCGCCGCCGGCCGTTTGGTCAGCGATTGTCGAGCTGCGCCCGGACCACGTTGAGGCCGAGGCGGGTGATCCTGTAGGGACCGCCCTCAGAAGAGGCGACGAAGCGTCGCCGCCGCAGTCGGCTGAAGAGATCCAGCGTACAATCGTCCAGCCTCCAGCCTTCGCGGTTGAGGCAGTCGGCCGCCACGATATGGCCGGCCTCGTTCTTCACATGGCGGATGACGCCGCCTTGCGCGAGCGCGTGCAAGACGCGCTGCTCACGTTTCGAGATGTTCATGGGGAGTTCGTCTGAAGTTGGGTGATCGAAGCCGCGTGTCAGCGGGCCGGGAGCGGGTGGCTCCAGGGCTTCGGTCCCTGCCTCACAGGCAGGGCTTCACCGGGACTCAGTCGAACGTGACATCCAAACTCCTGTAGGATGCTCGACAGATAGAGGCAGCCGCCGCATCTCGCAAGCGGACCTCGGCGCCACACGACCATCCGAGCCGAAGCCGTTGCGTCGATGCAACGGCGCGCCGGCCTCAGGCCTCGGCGGGGCGTTCCAGCACATAGAGGCCGACATCGATCATGCCGGCGCGGAAGCCGCCTTCGCAATAAGCGAGATAGTAGTCCCACATCCGGCGGAAGCGGGCATCGAAGCCCATCGGCTCGATCGCGGACCAAGCTGCGTGGAAGCGGCTGCGCCATTCGGCGAGGGTCCAGGCATAGCTCTGGCCGTGCAGTTCCTCATGGCCGAGCACGAGGCCTGCTGCTTCGGCTTCCTTGCGCATGGCAGTGCGCGTCAGCAGCATCCCTCCCGGGAAGATGTAGGTCTGGATGAAGTCGGGGTTACGGCGATATTCATCGAACCGGTCGTCGGCGATGAGGATCGCCTGGATGACGGCGCGACCGCCCGGCTTCAGCCGGTCGCGGAGCGTGTTGAAATAGGCAGGCCAATATTCCTCGCCGACGGCCTCGATCATCTCGATCGATACGATGCGGTCGAAGCGGCCGCCAACATCGCGGTAGTCCTGCAGACGGAGATCGGCGGCGAGCCCGGTCGCGGCCAGCCGGTCACTGGCATAAGCGAGTTGTTCGGCGGAAAGCGTCACGCCTGTGACGGCGGAGCCGGCGGCGGCGAGTCTCTCGCTGACCGCGCCCCAGCCGCAGCCGATCTCGAGCACGCTTTCGCCGCCGGAGAGGGCGAGGAGTTCGCCAATACGGTCGAGCTTATAGAGCTGCGCCGCTTCGAGGCTCTCTTCGCCGCGGCGAATGGCGGAGGAGTACTGCATGCCGCTGTCGAGCCAACGCTCATAGAACGCATTGCCGAGATCATAGTGGAAGGCGATGTTGCGCCGGCTGCCGTCATGCGTGTTGCGATTGCCGCGATGGGTCATGCGGCGGAGCAGGCGGCCGAGGGCGGAACCGCTGTCGAGGCGTCCGAGCTGATCAGCATTCAGCGCCAGCAATTCAACCAGCAGCGGCAGGTTGGGCGACGACCAGTCGCCAGCCATGAAGCCTTCGGCAAAGCCAGTCGCTCCGCCCGCCATCACCCGGCGGAGTGCCCGCCAGCTGTGCAGCATCAGCGTCGTCTCAGGGCCGGCCTCAGCTCCGGCGTGCGAGACACGGCGACCGGACGGCGTCACGACAGTCATCTGGCCGTGACGAATGCGCTTGAGCAGTGTCCCGGTCAGGATCGCGCCGAGATCGGGCAGGATACCCAAGGCGCGCCCGGTTCCCGAGGACATGGATGGATCGCGAACAGTCATGCTCTTCCTCACGCTGACTTTCCGGAGATCAAGGTGACACTGGTACGCGGAGGCGCCGGACGTTCTATCAGGGGCACGCCCTTCCTCCAGAGCTTCAGTGCCTCCCAATGGATACCAACGATGACCTTCAATGTCAGCAGCGGGTGGGCGAGCGTGGTGCGGAAGAGGCTGGCATCGGTCATCGGCTGGCGGCTGCCCGACATCGCCGTGGCAATGACGAGGCCTTCCTCGTCCGAGCCGCTGACAGCGAGCGACATCGTCTCGCTCGGGGGGCGAAGGGCGAAATCATAATCGAGGTCCATGCCCATGAAGGGCGAGACATAGAAGGCCTTGCGGCAGGCATGGCGGATCAGCCCGTCCGGCGCATCGGTGCCCGTAACGGAGGCGAGATAGAAATGACGCTGGCCGAAGGTGTTGTTCACCTCATAGATCACAGCGACCAGTTGCCCGTCGGTGCCATGGCAGAAGAACAGGCTGATCGGGTTGAACGCATAGCCAAGCACGCGCGGCATGGTCAGCAAACGAATGGCGCCGATCGGCGTGGTGATCCCGGCCTCGACCAGTTGCGCTTCGGCCTGCTGCCGCAGCGACATCGTCGGCGTGGCGCCGTGGTCCGCATCGTGGAATGACAACAGGTTGAAACGGCCGCGCGAGAAGAGGCGCAGCCGGCCATCGAGCGCGTCGAGTTCATCGAGATCGAGCAGCAGCCAGAAGACGCGGTAGTTGAGCACATGGCGGCGCGGGCGGAGGCGCTTGTGGCCGACGATGCCTGAATAGATGCTGGAGGCGAATGCCATCAGGCCCGCTCCATCCCGCTGAGCGGGGTCAACTGGATGCGGCCGCTTTCATCGGCGACTGTCCAAGGGCGGCGGACGCCACCGAGTTGCTCGGCGACCGCGAGACCTGACTGCAAGCCGTCCTCGTGGAATCCCGCGCCGAAATGGGCGCCGCAGAACCAGAGCCGCCGCTTACCCTGCAGCGACCACAATTCGCGCTGCGCCACCGCAGCCTTGCCGTCGAAGATCGGGTGCTCGTAGATCTCGCTGTGCAGCAGCGTGCCGGCACGCGGCGGGCGCGGCGGGTTCAGCGTCACGAACAGGTTGCGGCCAGAAATGCCCTGCAGCTGGTTCATCCAGTAAGTGACGCAGAGACCATCGCCATTGTCGAGATAGTTCCAGCTCGACCACACGCGGCGCCGCTTCGGCATCAGGCTTTCGTCGGAATGCAGCACCGTCAGATTGCGGCTGTAGCGGAAGGCGCCGAGAAGCCGCTGCTCGTCGTCGGTCGGCTGGTCGATCATCGCCAGCGCCTGGTCGGCATGGGTCGCAACGACAGCCTGGTCGAAGCTGGCCTGGCCGCCGGCTTCGTCATGCACGGTGACGCCGGTCGCGCTCCGGACGAGGCGGACCGCGCCGCGCGAGAGGCGGATCGAGGGTCCGAGCGCTGCGGCGAAGGTCTCGACATAGGCCCGGCTGCCACCGACGACGGTGCGCCATTCCGGTCGGCCGGTCAGTTGCAGCAGGCCGTGATTGGCGCAGAAGCGGATGAAGGAAGCGGCCGGATAGTCGAGCATGCGGACGGTCGGCGACGACCAGACGGCTGCCGCCATCGGCAAGAGGTGGTCGTCGCGAAAGGCGGCGCCATAGCCGCGCTCGGCGAGATAGTCGCCAAGCGAAATGCCCGTCTCGCCCATCAGCGTCAGATCACGCGGCGCCTCGCGATAAAAGCGCATGATGTCGCGGAGCATCGACAGGAAGCGCGGCCGCGCCACATTGGTCGGCTGGGCAAAGACGCCGGAAAGGCCGGTGCCCGAATATTCGGTCGCGCCGCCCCGCAAAGAGACGCCGAAGGACATGTCGGAGGGCTTGGTGGCGACGCCGAGATGCGCGAAGAGGGCCGTGAGATTGGGATAGGCAGGCTCGTTATAGACGATGAAGCCGGTATCGACCGGGACGGACGTATCGGCGAGGCGCGCGTTCACGGTATTCGAATGACCGCCGAGCCGCTCGGCACGCTCATAGAGCGTCACATCATGCCGCTTGGCGAGCAGCCAGGCTGCCGAAAGGCCGGAAATGCCCGAACCGATCACTGCTATTCTCTGACGTCCGCCTGTCGACACGCGCGCATTCCTTCATTCAGATGCCGCTGCCATGGTCTCGTCGTTGGCCTTGGCCGGCATTATGGGCCTGAATACGGTTCGGCGGCTGAATTGGATGACTGATCCAGATAGGATCGGTCTGCGTATCAGGGAGCATGAAGCAAAATGTCGGATATGGCCGGTCGAGCGGGACAGCGGGGGTGCTGCTGATGCAGCGTTCCGATTGCGCCGAGCTTGGCCGCCTCATAGTCGCCGTCGGGCAGGACCGTGACCGCGAGGCTTTTGCGCGCCTCTTTGCGCATTTCGCGCCGCGGCTGAAGACCTATCTCATGCGGGCCGGCGCCAATCCTGGTGTCGCCGAGGACTTTGCGCAGGAAGCGATGCTGACCGTCTGGCGAAAGGCGGCGCTGTTCGATCCCGCTCGCGCCGGTGCCTCGACCTGGATCTTCACGATCGCCCGCAATCTGCGGATAGATGCAGCGCGGCGCGAGAAGCTTGATCAGCGCGAGCCCGACATCACGGAATTGCCCGTCGATCCGGAGCGTCCCGACGATATCCTTTCTGGCGTCGACGATACGGCGCGGGTCGGCGCTGCGCTTGCCGCACTTTCCGCCGACCAGTCACACATCATCAAACTCTCCTATTTCCATGAAAAGGCCCATGCCGAGATCGCCCGCGAACTCGGCATTCCCCTCGGAACAGTGAAATCGCGCCTTCGTTTGGCGATGATCCGGCTGCGCGGCCTGTTGAGCGAGACGCAATGAGCACAATCACCTTCAAACCGGCTGAGGAAACGCTGCTCGCTTATGCGGCGGGGACGCTGCGCCCGCCCGAGGCGGCTGTCGTTGCCGCCCATCTCGCGCTCTGCACCGAATCGGCAGGCTTCGTTGAAAACCTGCAGCGGCTTGGCGGCCATCTGCTCGAGCGGTTGCCGGCGACGGCGCTTTCCGGCGATGCCCTTGCGCGGATGATGGCCCGTATCGACGCAGATGGCGGCGAATCGGAAGCCGAACCGCGCCTCAACGACATGGCCGAACTGCCCGAGCCGCTCCGCCGCTATGAACTCGGCCCCTGGCGCTGGCTCGGACCGGGCACGCGGGTGCGAAGCGTTGGTGTGCCGAAGTCGGGCGCCTCGCGCGTGCTCCTCTTCAAGATCGACCCCGGCCGCCGCATGCCGCAGCACAGCCATAACGGCGTCGAACTCACTTGCGTCCTCAGCGGCTCCTATCGCGACGAGGCTGGCCGGTTCGGTCCTGGCGACTTCGAGGAAGCTGACGAGGCGACGGATCACCGGCCGATGGTCGATTCGGACGTGCCTTGCATCTGCATCGTCGCGCTCGATGGCCAGATCCGTCTGTCGGGCATCGTCGGACGTCTGGCGCAGCCTTTCGTCCGGCTGTGACCCCTCAACGTTGACGGCTGAGGCCTTTCGCCTCGATCTCGCCGAGATAACGCTCCCAGAGCGAATCGTGGTCGCGACCGAGTTCGGCGAGGTATTTCCACGAATAGAGGCCCGTGTGGTGGCCATCGCTGAAGTTGAGCCGGACGGCATAATTGCCGACCGGATCGATCGAGCGGATCGCGACATCGATCTGGCCGGGCACCGTCTGGCGCTGCGACGGGGCGTGGCCCTGCACCTCGGCCGAAGGGCTGGTCACGCGCAGGAACTCGGC
Organism: Kaistia sp.; assembly: GCA_965229085.1. Taxonomy (GTDB): domain Bacteria; phylum Pseudomonadota; class Alphaproteobacteria; order Rhizobiales; family Kaistiaceae; genus Kaistia. The sequence continues at coordinate 422,881 of OZ245859.1, forward strand.
GCTGAAGCTGTATTGGCTGCCATCGTCGAAGCTGACGGCGAGCGTGCGCTTGTCGGGCGAGAGGCGGATTTCGGTCGGCCAGGGGTCCGGCGCAGCTTGGGTCATTGGGCAAAGTTCCGGTCACAGCTCTGGGAGCACGGCCAATCGAGGCTTTGAACCGCGCGCTTCATCCTCTACATCATGTTCGAGGCGCCGTCCGCAGCGACGGCTTGGAACCGATGATGTCCAGCACCCTTTCCGGACTTGGCGAAGCGGCGTCGATGATTGACCCGTTCGGCCGCTCGATCCGTTATCTCCGCGTTTCCGTGACGGATCGCTGCGATTTCCGCTGCGTCTATTGCATGGCTGAGGACATGACGTTCCTGCCGAAGCGCGATGTGCTGACGCTGGAAGAGCTCGACCGTCTCTGCTCCGTCTTCATCGAGAAGGGTGTCCGGCGTCTCCGCCTCACCGGCGGCGAGCCGCTGGTCCGCCGCAATATCATGAGCTTGATCCGCTCGCTCTCGCGCCATCTGCGGTCCGGGCAGCTCGAAGAGCTGACGCTGACGACCAACGGGTCGCAGCTGCAGCGTTATGCTGCTGAGCTCGCGGACTGCGGCGTCCGCCGCATTAATGTCTCCGTCGATACGCTCGATCCCGACCGCTTCCGCGCCATCACGCGACGTGGCGATCTCACGGTGGTGCAGGCCGGGATCGATGCGGCGCGCGCCGCGGGCATCGCAGTGAAAATCAACGCTGTGGCGCTCAAGGGCGTCAACGAGCATGAATTCGATGCGATGATCCGCTGGTCGCATGATCGCGGCATGGACCTGACGCTGATCGAAACGATGCCGCTCGGCGAGATCGACGGCGACCGCACCGATCAATATCTGCCGCTGTCGGATGTTCGCCGCGACCTTGCCGCCCGCTGGACATTGACCGAGAGCGGCTACCGCACCGGCGGGCCGGCTCGCTACATGACCGTGGCCGAGACAGGCGGGCGGATCGGCTTCATTACACCGCTGACGCATAATTTCTGCGAGAGCTGCAATCGTGTCCGCGTCACCTGCACCGGGACGCTGTTCATGTGTCTCGGCCAGGAAGATGCCCGCGATCTCAGGGCCCCGCTTCGCGCCTCGGAAGGCAATGAAATGATCGCCGCCGCCATCGACGAGGCGATTGCGCGGAAACCGAAGGGCCATGATTTCATTATCGATCGTGACCACAATCGGCCGGCGCTGGGCCGCCATATGAGCATGACCGGCGGCTGACGGCGCCTCGTCCGGTCGGGACGCGAGCCATGCTGATCGAACCCCTCGACCTCGCCGACGACGGCGCCACGCCCAACAATCCTCTCTGGCCGATGCTCGCCTATCGCGGAGCGATCACAGCCAGGGCGCTGGCAGCGGATGCATATGCCTTCGACAGGCTGTTCGAGGTGAATGGCTGGCCGGTCGGGTTTCGGAACGGAATCTATCGCTTCACGCATTTTCATACGGTGACGCATGAAGCGCTGGGGATCGCTGCGGGCAGCGCGCGGGTCCAGTTCGGCGGCGACAGCGGCCCCATCCTCGATGTTGCGGCCGGCGATGCGGTGCTTCTCCCGGCGGGGACCGGCCACAGACTGATCGCGGCGAGCGGCGATCTTCTCGTTATCGGCGCCTATCCGCCAGCCGCAGACTACGATCTCGTCCGCGCAGGCGAGGGCGATATCACTACCCACCGAGCCCGCATTGCGGCGGTATCGCGCCCGGAAAGCGATCCGATTCTTGGCGAGGCCGGCGGGATCGGTGGGTTCTGGCGAAAAGGCTGATTGTCAGGCGCGGAATGGGCAGGGCGCATTGCGGACTGATGCGCGATTGGTCATGCTGCCTTTGCCGTGACCATTCTGTCCGGCCCGGATTCTCCTCGGCGCCGCCCGCCGCCACGTACCCACCCAACATGACCTCCTTTCAGGCCAATTTCCGGGGCATCAGCATGATCCTGCTGTCGAGCCTCGTCTTCATTCTCAATGATACGCTGATCAAGCTCGCAAGCGACCGCCTGCCAACCGGGCAGATCCTCGTCATGCGCGGCGGGGTCGGGCTGGTCCTGATCCTCCTTGTGCTCGTTGCGACAGGCACCCACCGCTATTGGCGCCTTGCGGTGCATCCCCTGGTATTTTGGCGAACCCTCGGCGAGGTCGTCGCGACGGTGCTCTATCTCTACGCGCTGTTTCACATGCCGATTGCCAACATCTCGGCGGTCAACCAGATCGTGCCTTTGATGACGACGGCCGCGGCCGCTGTATTTCTCGGTGAGGCGGTCGGCTGGCGGCGATGGTCGGCGATCGGCGTCGGGTTCGTCGGCGTCATGATCGTCATGCGGCCGGGCGTCGCCGGCTTCGACGCCTATGCGCTCGCCGCGCTCGGCTCGATGGCGTTCATAACGATGCGCGATCTCGTCACGCGGAGCTTTCCTGTGGGCATGCCAACGCTGCTGGTGACGGCTGTGACGGCCGTCGCCGTGACGCTGACCGGCGGCGTCATCTCGCTCGGCGAGACATGGCTGGTGCCGACGCCGCATGAATGGACAATCCTATCCGGCGCGGCCCTCCTGCTGCTCGTCGGCTATGTCACGATGATTCTCGCCATGCGTGGCGGCTCGATGGCCGTCATCGCGCCCTTTCGCTACGTCGTGATCCTTTACGCGATCACGATCGGCTATATCGTCTGGGGCGATATCCCCGACAGCTACACGATCATCGGCACAGCGATCGTCGTCGCGACCGGACTTTACAGCATCTATCGGGAACGGCGCGTGGCGCCGCTCAGCCGTTCCAGCGCCTGACGGCCCGGGAAAGGGCAGGGTGCTGCCGGTCCTGAACCGTTTCCGCCGAGTCGCGCCCTGGTTGAGAGCCCTATTTCCTGCTTTGCCCGACATCTGGCGGAGGCGTGTATCCACAGGGCCCGGCATGAATCGCTCCGCGTGTGCCGCCGCCTTGCTGCAATCTGTTGCATTTCTGCAAGGGGGGCGATCGAAAACGCTGCAAACGCTGCTGCCTACGTGGACAGACGCCGGCCGGGAGGCGGATATTGCCGATGAATTCGTCGATGTGGGACGAGCTGAGATGAAGACGGGACGGCCGCTGAGGCGCCGGAACCTGGTCGCATGATTGCTCGTATTTGGCGAATGTCAGATTTGTGCCGGAGGGGCGTTCTTCATGTCGGTCGTTGGGTTGGTTCGCAATCGGGTTGGCGTTAACGCCACGCGGTCAGAAGAATCTCGCATCGTTGCGCGTCGGCCTGCCTTCTGGGGCCGGCTTCTGGCGACCTCGGCTCTGGTTCCGGCCACCGCCTCGGGCGGCTTGTTGTTGTCCATGCTCGCGGCTGGCCCAGCGGCGGCGTCCTGCGAAGCCAGCGGCACCACATCCGTTCCGACTTGCGGTCCGGTCTTCGTTGGCGCCGTGATGACGCCGGGAACCGGCACCCTGACGGTCAGCGACATGAGCGCGACCTCGGTCGGTTATGCTTCCCCGACCACGACAGGCGTCTATGATCAGTCCGTCCTGTTGACCGGAGATCTCGTTCTCAACCGGCCGGACTATAGTGCGCTGATCATGCAGTTCGGCACGAACTCGTCGGCCGAGATGATCCCGGTCACGGTCAATGCCGATGTCACGATCGACAGCACGGTCAAAGCCTCGGCGAGTGGCGGGTTCGGAACCATCTGGCTGCGCAATGACTATGCCGGCTCGATTTCGGTCAACAATGCCGGCTCGATCGACTGGAAGGGAGCGACCTCGTACCCGGGCAATGCTGCGATCGATGCTTCGACGAGGCTCGGCGCCGTCACGATCGTCAATTCCGGCAAGGTGACCTCCACCGCTCGCGGCATCTATGCCGACGGCAACTATAGTGGTGCCACCGACGGCGCGCCGCAGACCGTCTCGGTGACCAATAGCGGATCGGTTACGGCCACCACCGCCGGCATTCGCGTCATCGACTATTACGGCCTCGCCCAGATCGTGAACCAGGGCACCGTGAATGCGACCCTGCAGCAGGGGCTGATCGCCTGGTCGGCCGATGGTAATTCCAGCATTTCCAATTCCGGAACGGTCACATCCGGCAACGACAACGCCGTCTTTGCGGCGAGCGAGACAGGGACCGCGTCGGTCTATAACAGCGGCACGGTCACGGCCTCGGGCGATCCCTCGCTCGATGCCGCCCATAACGCTCTCAAAGCGGCCCAGGGGTATAACGGCCTTCGCGCGACCGCCTCGACCTCAGGCGACGTTGCGATCACCAATGCGGCGACCGGTGTCGTGACCGCCAGCCGCGATACCGGCATTCTCGGGGAGACGCCCGAGGGCAATATCACGATCGTCAATGACGGCACGGTCACGGCCAATGCCGGCATCGTGGCCAATAGCGGTTTTGCGACCGGCTATGACAGCGCCACCGTCCCCATGGCGAACGGTGCGGTCTCCGTCACGAACAATGGCAGCGTCACCGCTACCGGGTTCGCCGTCAGCATGGATGGCACGACCAACGCGCTGGTGAACACCGGAACGCTTGCGACGACCGGCGCTACGGCGGTCCAGAGCGGTGATGGCAATACGACCGTCTATAACAGCGGCACGATTTCCGCGGGTTCGGCCGCCGGTACGGCGATCGCGATGGGCGCCGGAAGCAATCGCCTCGTGATCGCGGATAGCTCGGTCATCATCGGTAATGTGACGAACCAAAGCACCGGCAACATGCTGGAGCTGACCGGCACCGGGAGCGGCACGCTCGATCTGGGCAGCGTCAGCGCTAACGGCACCTATGAGGGCTTCAGCAACCTGACCAAGTCGGGTGCCGGTCTCTGGGTGCTCAGCGGTTCCGGCGGCAGCCTGACAGGCGCCACCACGATCGACCAGGGAACGCTCCAGCTCGCTTCTGGCGCTGCCTCAGGCTCTGTCTTCACGGTCAATGGCGGCACGCTTGGCGGCACAGGCTCGATTGGCGGACTGGTAGTCAATGCCGGCGGCATGGTCGCGCCCGGATATTCTCCGGGGACGCTGACCGTCAACGGCAATGTCGCCTTCGCCAGCGGCTCTACGTATCAGGTGGACATCGCCACATCCGGCGCGAATGATCTGATCTCGGCGACCGGAACTGCGACGATCGCCGGTGGCACGGTGCAGGTTGCGGCTGAGACGGGCTATGCGAATCCTCTCGCCACCTACACCATCCTGACGGCCGCGAGCGGCGTCAGCGGAACGTTCAACGGCGCAACCACCAATTATGCCTATCTGACGCCGGTGCTCGGCTATGACGCCAAGGACGTCTATCTGACGCTGGCCCGCAACGACATCCGCTTCGCTGCGATGGCGGAGACGCCGAATGAGCGGGCTACCGCCGTCGCGACCGAATCGCTCGGCCTGGGCAATCCGGTCTACAATGCCGTGTTGCAGCTGAACGCCTTGCAGGCCCCGGTCGCCTTCAACGCGCTTTCCGGTGAGGCCTATGCGAGCGCCGTCTCGATTATCGGCCAGGATTCGATCTTCCTGCGTCAGGCCGTCGGCAGCCGCGTGTGGCAGGGCCTCGGTGCCGAGGCCGGACCTGCGGCGGGGCCGGCAACGGCCCAGCTCGGCGGCGCGACCGGCCTGACCGTCTGGGGCCAGGGTTATGGCGCCTGGGGCGACATCAGCGGCGATGGCAACGCGGCGTCCGTCTCACGCGACATCGGTGGCTTCTTTGCCGGCGTCGATGGCGCCGTTGCCAATGGTGTCCGTCTCGGCGTCGTCGGCGGCTACGGCCGCTCGAGCTTCCAGATCGATGACCGCGCTTCCTCCGGCGACATTGATACCTATGATCTCGGCGCCTATGGCGGCGCGCGGATCGGCGCCCTCGGCCTGCTCGGTGCCGTGAGCTATAGCTGGAACGATGTCTCGGTCAGCCGAACCGTCGCATTCCCGGGCTATCTCGGTGCCAATACGGCGAGTTTCGATGCCGGCACGACGCAGGTCTTCGGCGAGGCCAACTGGCGCTTCGATCTCACCGCTCCTGGCAGCGAACCGGCTTACGGCAAGGCCTGGCTCGAGCCCTTCGTCAGTCCTGCCTACGTCAATCTCGGCTCCGGCTCCATCGCCGAGACCGGCTCGACCTCGGCCCTGACCGGGGCGACGGACGGCCAGGATCTCTTCTATGTGACGCTCGGTGCGCGGGTCGCGACCACGATCAAGCTCGCCAATGATGCGAGCCTCACCCCCCGCCTGAGCCTTGGCTGGCAGCATGCCTTCGGCGACGTTAACTCCGGCGAGAGCCTGGCTTTTGCGAGCGGCAGCCTGCCTTTCTCCGTCGCAGGCGTGCCGATTGCCGAGAACACGGCCGTGATCGGTGCCGGCCTCGACTACGGCTTCAACCAGACTGTCTCCGCCGGGCTCTCCTATAGCGGCCAGTTCGGGGACGGCCTCGAAGACAACGCCGTCAAGGGAACGCTCAACGTGAAGTTCTGAACGTCAGCTGCGCTCCGACCGGCCGCGACAGGCTGAATGTCGGGGCAGGCAGCCTGTTTCGTGTGACGAGGAGACGCGTCGCAGCCTATGGGACGCGTCTTCGATATCGCGGCGCGCTGCGCGAACGCCAGCCTGCCGCAATGCCGAGGTCTGCCGGGCAGCAGTTTCAGGCCGCCCGTGCCGCCAGCGCCTGATCGGCCGTCAGCGACGTCTCCGGCGTGCCGGAGACGATGAGCTCCAGCACTTCCTGCTCATCGGTGTGAGCGATATAGCGGTCGCCGACATTCTGGCCGCGCTTCATCACCATGATGCGGTCGCCGACTTCAAAAATGTCGGTCAGGCGGTGCGAGATGATGATCTGCGCGACGCCCTGGCGCTTCAGCTCGGCCATGGTTTCCAGCAGACGCTCCGTCGCCATCACCGAGAGGTTGGCGGTCGGCTCGTCGAGCACGACCACGCGCGGGCTGAACGAAATCGCGCGGGCGATGGCGACCGATTGCTGACGCCCGCCGGAGAGGCTTTCGACCTTCTGGAACACCGAATTGACGTCGACTTTCAGCCGCTTGAGCACCTCATCGGCCTCGGCATACATGCGCTTGCGATCGACAAAGAGGCCTCGGCGTGGCCAGCGGCCGAGGAAGATGTTCTGCGCGATGTCCATGTTCCCGCACAGCGCAAAGTCCTGATAGATCATCTCGATGCCGTCGACGCGGCTTTCATGCGGGCTCTTGAAATGGGTCTCGCGCCCATCGACGAGCACTTCGCCGGAATCGCGCTGATAGGCTCCGGTCATCACCTTCATCAGGGTCGACTTGCCGGCGGAGTTGTCGCCGACAAGGCCGAGAATTTCGCCGGGCGCCAGCGTCAGGTTGATGTTGCGCAGCGCCTGCACCGGCCCGAAGGCCTTGGAGATGTTGCGCATCTCGATGAGGAGCGGGGTGGACGAGCGATCGGTCATGATGGGCTCCGGCATCAGGATGTGGCGTGGGACGGAGAGGTTTTGCGGGCGGCGAGGCGCCTTCGGATCTGGCCGACGAGATCGCCCTGGCGGATCCAGATGTCGCCGACGACAGCGACCATGAGGATCAAGCCGATGAAGACGTTGACCCAGTGCTGCGGCATCACGAAGGACTGGCCGTTGCCGAGGATCAGCTGCAGCGACAGCAGCGCTCGGATGAGCGCGATGACCGCGGCGCCAGCGAGCGCGCCGAGCACCGTGCCATAGCCGCCGAAGATCGAGCCGCCGCCGATGATCACCGCCGCGATCGCGTCAAGTTCGCGGAGCTGCCCGGCCGAAGGGTTGAACGAGCGCAGGAAGGCGACATAGATCACGCCGGCACATGCGGCGCAGAGCGCCGAGAACAGGAGGCTGATTGCGCGGACGCGGCCGGTATCGATGCCGGCATATTCGGCGGCACGGCGATTGCCGCCGGTGGCGTAGATCATCTGGCCGAACGGCGTCTTGGCGAGCACGATGCCGGCGATGACTGCAACGACGGCCATAAAGATCGTCTGGACGCTGAGCGCGGCGGCAACGTCGAAGATGAGCGTGCCCTTCGCAGGGGCGATCCCGAAATAGCTGAGCGCGTCGATGAGCTTGCGGCCCAGCAGGTTGAAGCCTTCCGGGAACGAGGAAAGCTGTCGTCCGGCCGTCAGCCAGGCGCCCACGCCGCGCGCCATGTAGAACATGCCGAGCGTCGCGACAAAGGCGGGCAGGCCGAAGCCGACGGTCAGCAGCGCATTGACCATGCCGGCTGCCGCGCCGGCGATGAGCGCAATGAACACGGCCGTGGCCGGATCGAAGCCGAGCTGCTTCATCAGGAAGGCGCAGGTCGCCGCCGAGAGTGCCAGCACCGATCCGACCGAGAGATCGATATCGCCATTGGCGATGACGAAGGTCATGCCGATTGCAAGCAGCCCGACCTCGGTAAAGGACAGCATGAGGTTGAAGGAATTGTCGATCGAGCCCCAGAAGTCGGGCCTGAGATAGAGCCCGACGCACCAGAGGACCACGGCGAGCAGGATGGCGGCTGCGTCGCGGCGGGCAAAGAAGTGGCCGATCGGCCCGCGCGCCCGCATCGAGCGGTCGGAGGCGGAGGAACCCTTGGTCTGCGCCCCTTCGATTGCGACGCCGCCAACTTCGATGATCGGCGGCAGCGGCTTGCCGGTGAGCCGCGCCCAGAGGCGCGGGAAGACATTGCGGCGGATGATCCAGGGCTCGATCAGCACCGAGAGCAGCAGAATGAGGCCGAGAAAAGCCGGCACGGCGCCGGGCGGCAGCTGCGCCATGCCCTGCACCTGCATGTCGATATTGCCGACCTTGACGGTGCGCGTCATCGGAATGCCCTCGCGCAGCACCTTGTCGATCAGTGTCACCAGCACGGCGCCGAGCGCGCCGCCGAGCAGGCGGCCGCGACCGCCAAGGATCGAGGCGCCGCCGACGATCACCGCGGCGATGACGATGAGTTCCGCGCCCTGGCCATATTGCGAGGTGATGCCCTTGTCCTGCGCCACGGCCATCAGGCCGGCGAGCGTCGCGGCGAGCGCGGAGAGCACATAGCCGCGCATGCGGACGCGGCGGGTCGGAATGCCGGCATAGGTCGCGGCGAGTTCGTTTCCGCCTGTGGCATAGGTCTCATAGCCCCAGCGCGTCTTGGCGAGGACGATCATGCCGACAAGGGTGACAAGGATGAAGATGAGGATCTGGTTGTTGAAGCCGAGGCTATTGGTCTCGCCGATCTGGAAGAACCAGCCGCCGGCAGCCTTGGCCTTCTCGCTGTAGGAGATCGTCTTGCCGCCGGTGAGGCCGAGCACGAGGCCGCGGCCGATGAACAGCATGGTCAGCGTGGTGATGAAGGAGGGGACCCGCAGCACCGTCACGAAGAAGCCGTTGACGAGGCCAACCGCGAGGCCGGCGAGAATGGCCGCGATCAGCGACGGCACCACGCCAAGATCATAATAGGACTGGGAAAAAGCGATCGAGAACACGGTCGCAACCAGACCGAAGGTAGAGCCGACCGAGAGGTCGAGATCCTTGTTGATGATGACGAACGTCATGCCGGCCGCCATCACGCCGAAGCGGGCGGTATCACGCAGGATCGCCGAGAATGCGTCGGTCTGGCCGAAGAATTTAGGGTTGATGTAGATGCCGGCTGCATAGAGCACGACCATGAAGGCGATGAGGCCCACCTCCCAGCCGCCGATCAGTTCGAGCGGCAAGCGTCGGCGGAGCGGCGGTGCGGTGCTGATCGCTGTCATGGTCACAATCGGCTTTTGAAGGAAGGAACGCCGTGAAGCGTGGTGAACCGTGCTCGCGCGACCCAAGCACTCGAACGGGACCGCCTGGATGGGCAGACGCCGTCGCAGGTCGTCATCCCGGCAAACGCCGGGATGACGAGGCGAGATGGCCCCGACCGTTCAAGCCATTGGGTGCAGCGGGCGTCCGGCGATCATGGCCGGGCGCCCCTTGCGAGGCCTCAGTTTTCGAAGCGCTTGCCGACGAGATCGACGGTATCCTTCGTCACAAGCTGTGCGCTCGTGTCGAGATTGGCGGCGGAGATGCCGCGGTCGATCTGCAGGTAGAGCTGGGCGACGGGCCAGAAGCCCTGCAGGAACGGCTGCTGGCCAAGCGAGCCCGTGAGCGCGCCGGTGCGAATCTGCTCCTGCTGCTTCGGACCAAGGTCGAAGCCGAAGGCGCAGATCTTGCCGTTGAGCTTCAGCTGGGCAACGGCATCGCCGAGCGCCGGCGTCACGAAGCCATTGGCGGCGAAGCCGCCGACGACGTCGCCACGCGATTCGATCAACGAGACGACCGAGTTGGTGATGTCGTCCTTGTTGACGTCGATGCCGATATTCTCGGGACCGGCATCGACCTTGAAGTCGGCCAGACGGCCGGCGTCGTTCAGCGTCTTGACCGTCGCCTCGAAGGCGGCGGTAACGCGGCGGTTGACCTCTTCATTGCCGAGCGTCGTCGTCGACGGGAAGATGATCGAGCCGCCCTTGGCGCCGCTGGCCAGCACGCATTTGGCGAGCGCCTCGCCGCCGATGCCGGCGGCCGAGGAAAGCTGGCCGGTGTGGCTGATCTGCGAGCGGTTCAGGATCTTCGGATCGAAGGAATTGGTCGTGGCGACCGGAATGCCGTTGGCGAAGGCCTTCTTGACGATGTCGTCATAGGCGCCCGACTGCGGCGTGGTCAGGATCAAGCCGTCGATGGTCGGATCGTTGATGACCTGGTTGAGGATCTCGATCTCGCGCGGAATATCGTCCACCGGCGCTTCCGAGCCGAGCTTGATCAAATTGATGCCGAAGGCGTTGGCCGCCACCTGAGCGCCGACATAGGTCGGGTCGAAGAATCCGTTGCCGGCCGTGTGGGTGACGATGGCGAAGGTCAGCTTGCCGTCCTTCGAATGGAAGTCCTTGGTGGTCGGCGCTTCCTTGGCGGCATCCTCGAAGCTGTAGCCGCCGACGGCCTTGTCCAGGGTGCCCGACTGGGCAAAGGCGTAGGTGCCAACGAGCGACACCGCCGCCCCGAGGGCGAGCGTCTTCATAAGTCTGGTCATTCTTTTCCTCCCGAAAAGATCCCCGGACGTTTCCTCCCGTTCCGAGTTGGCGCAGCATATTGAAGGGGTTCGGCTACCGCAACGGTTTGTCCGGCAAGAAAACACCGATGCCGAGTATCCTATTCATAGGATCAACAGGGTTCGCCCAACGTCGACACTAGCCGGCGCCGAAGTCGGGATTGTGCAGTCGCGGGATGATTGAAGCGAATACTTGTGCGTCGCAATAGAGGTGTCGATCAAGCGGCTGGGCGCCGGCTCTCATGGCAGAGGCGCCGTGCGGCCGTTTCGATTTCCGCCAGCGCCAGTGGCTCGTCGATATTGTCGAGGAAGGGGGCGAGGGGGCCGGTCTCCGCGATGTCGGCGAGGCGGACCGCCTCATGCAGCACGCGGATGGGCGAATAGGCGTCGCGGAGATCCTCGAGCGGCAGGAAATGCGCCCGGAGCCTGGCTGCCGCCTCGCCGTCGCCGCCCTTCAGTGCGTGCAGCAGCGCCGTCGAAAGATGGGGCGCGATGCAGACGGAGCCGGAGGTGAAGCCGGCGAGGCCGAAGCCGGTCAAATGGTCGATGGCTGGGCGTTCGCCGATGCCGCTGACGATGCGGTCGGATGAGCCGACCGCGTCGAGCATCGCCGCCAGCGTCGCATCAACCGAGGGGACGGCGCGGACGATCGCATATTTGAGCGCGCAGATCGCGCCATCGTCAAAGAGCGCCGCCAGATCGCGCGGCGCGAGATAGCCTTCCGACCTGACATAGGCGATGAGCGGCCGGCCATAACGGTCCGCGAGACGGCGGAGGCCTGTCGCGACGCCGGTTGGCGTTGCCGCAGACGTCGCCGGCAGAAGCATCGCGGTCGGGAAATCGCGCTCGCGCAACGCATCGACCTGGTCGCTCGCCTTGCCGTAATCGGCGCCGACAGAGGGGATCACCCAGTTTTCGTCCGCCGTCACATCCTCGAGCATGTCGAGCAGCGCGCCGAACTCGGTCACTCCCATATTGTAGAGATTGGCATTGCCGCCGAAGAGGAAGGTCGTGACGCCGCCCGCCACGAGCCAATCGACCAGTCGCGCCGTCTCAGCGCGGGAGAGCGACCCGTCGCCGGCGCGGGGCAAAGGCGGCACGCTGATGACCGATCGGGCGAGATCGGCCGGCTCAACCGGGTCGGTTTTCATGGGGTCCCCCTCGATCCGAGGCGCGATCTTGTCGCCCGAACGGCGCCGGCGTCAATCGCATGTCGGCAGATTGCGCGCGGGCGCCGCCTCGTCGTGGTCGACGCCCGCACGGCAAGATGGCATGGTCGACTGACGATCCCCCGAAGGAAAGTGATCCATGCCCGATCTCGGCCTCAGCCCGCTCATCCCGACGCTGCACCGCCTGGCGGAATGCCCCGTCTACGACGAGCGCACCGACCGCATTCTCTTCTGCAACATTCCGGTCGGCGAGATCCACGGCGTCGACCTTGCAACCGGCGAGGAACACATCTGGCGGTTCCCTGGCCTCGTCGCCTCTTTCGGCCTCTGCGAAAGCGGGCGGTTCGTCGTCGCGCTCAAGGACAGCATCGTTCTGTTCGATCCGGCGACAGGAAAGAGCGAGACGCTCGCCTCCGTCGGTACCGACAAGCCGACCGCGCGGCTCAATGACGGCAAGGTCGGCCCGGACGGCGCCTTCTGGGTCGGCGGCATCAACGAGGCGCCCGACAAGGCGGCAATCGCCGCGCTCTACCGCATCGACGCTTCCGGCAACGTCGAAACAAAGGTCGACGGCATCAAGGCTTCGAACGGCCTTGCCTGGACCGCCGACGGCACGACGATGTTCCATACCGACACGCGCGGACCCTGGATCGATCGCTGGCGCTTCGATCCGGCAACCGGCGCGCTTTCGGAGCGCACCCGCATCGCCGAACCCGACGACAGCATCGGCCGGCCGGATGGCGGCGCCGTCGATGTCGAGGGCTGCTACTGGAGCGCCGGCATCTCGGCGGCGAAGCTCAACCGCTGGTCTGCCGACGGCGCGCTGCTGGCGAGTTTCGACATTCCTGCCTCGCCAACCATGCCCTGCTTCGGCGGTCCCGATGGCCGCAGACTGTTCGTAACCAGCCTGCGCGATGGCCGCTCGTCCGAACAGCTCGAGCGCTATCCGCTGTCCGGAACGGTCTTTGCCGGCAAGGCCTTCGTCGCGGGCGTACCGGGCTTCCGCTTCCGCGACGTCTGAGGGCTCTCTCCCACGCCGGGCGGCGCTCAGAACTCCTTGAGCGTTGCCCGCAGGGTCGTTTCGCCATAGGCGCTGCGGACCAAGCCGCGGCGCTGGAGGGCAGGGACCAGGCCTTCGGTCACCTCGTTGATGTAGCGCCTGCTGATGCGATGGAACGGCGCCGTGATCAGGAAGCCGTCGCCGCCTACCGCCTCCATCACCTCGCCCATGCGATCGGCAACCGTTTCCGGCGTGCCGATCAGCTCGATCGAGCCGGACATGCCGCCATCGATGGCGAGCTGGCGCAGCGTCTTGCCGGACCCCCATTGCTGGAACTTGTCGAGCGAGCCCTGCTCGCCATTGGTGACCAGCTTTTCGGGCAGCGGCTTGTCGAGCTCGTAGATCGAGAAGTCGATATCGGTGAAGGAGCCGAACAGCGCCAGCGCGCGCTCGACGAACCCGGGCGAATTCACGGCGCGTTCCGTCTTGGCGCGCGCCTCCTCGACGGTGTCGGCGAGAATGGGCGCCGCGAGGAACAGGATCTTGATCTCGTCGGGATCACGGCCGATCGCCGCCGCCCGGGCGCGGACATCGTCGCGATAGGCCTTCATGCCTTCGATGCCGTTGGCGGTGGCAATGATCGAATCGGCATATTTCGCTGCGAAGGCGCGGCCCTTCGGCGAGCCGCCAGCCTGGACATAGGCCGGCCGACCCTGCGGCATCGGCGCGGTGTTGAGCGGGCCGCGCGAGGAGAAGTATTTTCCCTTGAAATGGATCGGCCGGACCTTGCTGAAATCGGCATAGGTGTCGGTGTCCCGGTCCATCACGACCGCATCCTCATCCCATGACTCGAAGAGCTGCCCCACCAGCTGCATATATTCATCCGCCATGTCGTAACGGAGCTCGCGCGGCGGCAGCTTCTCCAGGCCGAAATTCTGAGCCGCCGTATCTTCGCCCGATGTCACGATGTTCCAGCCGAAGCGCCCCCCGGAGAGATGGTCCATCGTGGCGGCGAGCCGAGCCAGCAGGAACGGCGGATAGGCCAGCGTCGACATGGTGGTAACGACGCCGAGATGGCTGGTGGCCGCCCCGATCAGCGCGGCGAGCGGCAGCGGATCATGCTTTGGCACCATGATCGCCGATTTCAGATAGGCCTCGGTGGTGCCGGCCCAGGCCTCGGGCAGCATCAGCGTGTCCTCGAACATGATGTAGTCAAAGCAGGCCCGCTCCAGCGCCTTGGCCATCTCGATATAGAACGCTCCATCCCAGGGCTTGCCGCCGGAAGCAAAAGGCTCGTTCCAGGCGTCAATGCCGAAGGTCGTGAACCAGCCGAGATGGAAGCGGGGATCTGCCATTGCCGAACCTCAATGATTTCATCCTGTTGGCATCCAGAATGGAATGAGGGGCGGGCGCTGCAAAGGCGAGATTTACGCCATACGCGTCAGTCATGAGGCACTGATGGCATGCAGTTTGCCGTCTTGCCGGTCAGCTCGGCGCCTATGTTCGAGCGGAGACGGCGGGCTGCGCGGGCAAAGAGAGGCGAGGGGGTCAGCACCGCGCCGTAGTCTTCGGCAAGACGATCTCAAGATGATCGTCGCCATCACCCAGTCATAAAAAAAGCAAGGCTCTCGCGAGCCTTGCTTTCTAAAGTTCGCGTTCTACCCCTTCAGTGCCGGACATTATGCCCGTGGGCTTTCGAATTGTTATTCGAGCCCGGCGGCTGCAGCCTTACGGCGCGCCAGAAGGGGAGCTTCCTCCCAAGACTTAGACCGCGATGCCTGTTCGTGGAACCGAGCTTGAATTCGCCAGTCCCTTTCTTATGGATCGGGACGTTATCCAATGATGACGTCCTTGTCACCCTTTTGTGCAACTCAAGCTCAATTTTTTTGCGTCAATATTGCTGACCTTAGCAAGCGGCAGTTTTCGATTGTGCAATGCCTCCCAAGGCGTGCGACGCGGCAAGTATCGGCGGCTGCTCGCTTCCCGCCCCTCGCCAGGGATCGCGGGCGGTTTTCCTTGTATTCGCGATCGTTTATGGCTTGATGACGCCCGTCGACTCGCCCGGAGCCTGTTTCTTATGCGTCTTTCCCGGTCTTTCCTGCCTACGCTGCGCGATACGCCCAAGGAGGCGGATATCGTCTCCCACCGCCTGATGCTGCGCGCCGGCCTCATCCGCCAGCAAGCCGCGGGCATTTATTCATGGCTGCCGCTCGGCAAGCGCGTTCTCGCCAATATCGAGCGGATCGTGCGCGAGGAGCAGAACCGCGCCGGCGCGATCGAGGTGCTGATGCCGACGCTCCAGTCGGCGGACCTGTGGCGCGAAAGTGGGCGCTATGAGGATTACGGCAAGGAAATGCTGCGCATCCAGGATCGGCACGAGCGCGAAATGCTCTATGGGCCGACCAATGAGGAGATGATCACCGACATCTTCCGCAGCTATGTCCGCTCCTACAAGGAGCTGCCGCTGAACCTCTACCATATCCAGTGGAAGTTCCGCGACGAGGTGCGCCCGCGCTTCGGCGTGATGCGCGGCCGCGAATTCCTGATGAAGGATGCCTACTCGTTCGACATCGACGAGGCGGCGGCGCGGCGGGCCTATAATCGCATGTTCGTCGCCTATCTGCGCACCTTCGACAGGCTCGGCGTCCAGGCGATCCCGATGCGCGCCGATAGCGGCCCGATTGGCGGCGACGCGACGCATGAGTTCATCGTCCTCGCCGCGACCGGCGAGAGCGCGGTGTTCCTCGATAAGGCTGCACTCGATACGCCGGTTCCTGATGCCGACACCGATTTCGACGGCGACCTGACGCCGATCGTCTCCGCATGGACGGCCAAATATGCCGCCACCGAGGAGATGCACGACAAGGCCGTGTTCGAGGCGCTGCCCGAGGAGCGGCGCCTTGAGGCCCGCGGCATCGAGGTTGGTCAGGTGTTCTATTTCGGCACCAAATATTCGACGCCGATGGGCGCCAAGGTGACCGGACCCGACGGTGCCGATCACGACGTGCATATGGGCTCCTACGGCATCGGCGTCTCGCGCCTCGTCGCGGCGATCATCGAGGCGAGCCATGACGATGCCGGCATCATCTGGCCGGCCGGCGTTGCGCCCTACCAGGTCGGCCTCATCAATCTGAAAGTCGGCGACGCCAATACCGACGCTGCCTGCAATGGCCTCTACGAACGCCTCACGAATGCCGGAATCGAAGTCCTTTACGATGATGTGGACGGGCGTGCCGGCGCCAAGTTTGCGACCATGGACCTGATCGGCCTGCCCTGGCAGCTGATCGTCGGTCCTAAGGGCCTCGCCAATGGCGAGGTCGAGCTGAAACGGCGCGCGACGGGCGAGCGTGAAACGCTTACACTCGATGCGGCGGTGAATCGGCTGGTTGCGGGCTGAACCGCAACGAGCCGCCGTCGGCTGCAAGGCGCGATCCCCGCGCCCTTCGGGACAGGATAACGATGGCGGAGCCGACAGGCACGAGGCCGTTTTCACCGTTTGAATGGATGCTGGCCGGGCGCTATCTGCGCGCCCGCCGGCGTGAGACGTTCATCTCGATCATCGCCGGCTTTTCCTTTATCGGCATCATGCTCGGCGTCGCGACGCTGATCATCGTGATGGCGGTGATGAACGGATTTCGCGGCGAATTGATCGGCAAGATCCTCGGCGTCAACGGCCATATGATCGTGCAGCCGATCGATACCCCGTTCACCGATTTCGCCGATGTCGCCAGCCGCATCGCCATGGTGAAGGGCGTCAAGGCGGCGATTCCCTTCGTCGAGGGCCAGGTGCTCGCCTCCGGCGCATCGACGTCGAGTGGCGCGCTGGTGCGCGGTATCCGCGCGCAGGATCTGCCGAGCCTGCCGGGCGTCTCCTCCAATATCCGCCAGGGAACGCTGGACAATTTCGATACCGCCGGCGGCGTCGCCATCGGCACGCGGCTCGCGACGGCGCTGGGGCTCACGATCGGCGACAAGATCACCCTGGTCTCACCGCGCGGCGCCGTCACCCCAATGGGCGTGACGCCACGGGTCAAGGCCTATCCGGTCAATGCGATCTTCGAGATCGGCATGTCCGAATATGACTCCTCCTTCGTGTTCATGCCCTTCTCGGAAGCGCAGCTCTATTTCAACCAGGACGACAAGGCGACGGCGATCGAGATCTATCTCGACGATCCCGAGATGACGGGCGTTCTCCGGCCCGAGATCGACAAAGCGGCCGGCAGGCCCGTGCTGCTCACTGACTGGCGCGAGCGCAACATGACATTCTTCTCGGCGCTCGAAGTCGAGCGCAACATGATGTTCATGATCCTGACGCTGATCGTTCTGGTGGCCGCGCTCAACATCATTTCGGGCCTCACCATGCTGGTGAAGGACAAGGGTCACGACATCGCCATCCTCCGCACCATGGGCGCGACGCGCGGCGCGATCCTGCGCATCTTCTTCATCACCGGCGCGGCGATCGGAACCTTCGGCACGCTGTTCGGCGTCATTCTCGGCACCGTGGTGTGCTGGAATGTCGAATCGATCCGCCAGTTCGTCTCCTGGATGACGCGCACCGAGATCTTCTCGCCGGAGCTCTATTTTCTGTCTCGGCTCCCGGCGAAGATGGACGGGGGAGAAGTGACCAGCATCGTGCTGATGGCGCTCGTTCTTTCCTATCTCGCCACTCTCTATCCCGCCTGGCGCGCCGCCCGGCTCGATCCCGTCGAGGCCCTGCGATACGAATGAGCAATCCAGCCACCACCGATCGCCGTATCGAACGCCGCGCTGCCCCGCCGCCAGTTCTCCGGCTCAGCGGCATCGAGCGTCATTTCAGGGAAGGATCGGGCCGCCTCAGTGTTCTTGACGGCGCTGATCTCTCCGTTGGGCCGGGAGAAGTCGTCGCGCTGGTCGCGTCCTCGGGCGCCGGTAAGTCGACGCTGCTCCATATCGCCGGCTTGCTGGAAAAGCCGGACAAGGGCGAGGTGCTCATCGATGAAGTTCCGGTCAGCGCGGCTAACGATGCCGAGCGCACGGCGATCCGGCGGCTGAAGATCGGCTTCGTCTACCAGTTTCATCATCTCCTGCCGGAATTCTCGGCGCTGGAGAATGTGATGATGCCGCAGCTGATCCGCGGTCTCTCCAAGCCCGAGGCGGCGAAGCGCGCGACCGAGCTTCTCGCCTATATGCGGCTCGGCGACCGCGTCCAGCACCGGCCATCGGAACTCTCGGGCGGCGAACAGCAGCGTGTCGCGATCGCGCGCGCCGTCGCCAACGCACCGCGGCTGCTCCTTGCCGACGAGCCGACCGGCAATCTCGATCCGACGACGGCGCATTACGTCTTCGATGCGCTGGCGGCGCTCGTGCGGGCCTCCGGCCTCGCTGCCCTGATCGTCACCCACAACATGGACCTCGCCGAGCGGATGGACCGCCGTATCACGCTCAGGGCCGGAAAGGTGGTGGAACTGTGAGCCTGACCACCGAGCAACAATTGCTGATCGAGGCCCGCATCACCAATGCCGGCCCCAGCGTCGTCGTCGCTTATCTGTACTGGTTCTTCCTATGGTTCGTCTCGGCGCACCGCTTCTATCTCGGCCGGCCGGGTTCAGCGGTGCTGCAGATCCTCAGCTATTTCATCCTGGTCGGCTTCATCTGGATCCTCGTCGACATCTTCCTCATTCCCGGCATGGTCCGCGCGCGTCAGGATAGGCTGAGGGCCGAATATGCGGCCGTGCTGAGGAGCTGAATGGAGTGGTCACCAGAGATCGCGGTGACTGGCATTCGATGCTGAATGCTGTTGTCGGCGGCAGCAGAACGAGGCTGCCAGGTGGCTTCGTTGAACCGGGGGACACATCGTGCAAACACGCCGTTTCAGCAAGGCTCGAAACCAACAAGGCCGGCAAATGATCAGTTTGGGCGGCGCAGCAGTGGTTCGCGACCTTGCGCGAGGCTTGGCAGAGTTCGGTTTCGAGGGGCGTTTTTCGGCTGCGTTTCCGGGTGTCCGGATCGTTTGCGAAAACACGGTCGCCATGTCGGTGACCCAGACGGCGAGGGGCTCCTCGTTGGATGATAGTGCTCACGGTCGCGCCGCAGTCTGACGTCGTCGCTCTCGTGACGTTCGTGCCACTGCGGCCGCGCTCTTTCACAGCAGAATTGGGGGCGGATCGGTGCCATCATCAAATCTGAGCGGCCAAAGCACTGCGGAGACGGGCCGTCGCCGCCGCTCATCGTCATCGTCATCGTCCAGGAAGTCCCGATCTTCGGGCAGTCGTGCAACTGGCTTCGTGGGACCGCTGCTTGCAGGATTGCTCACGGTCGTCGCCGCCTTCGCAATCACGCGACACTACGCGAGCGATGTCCCAACCGACCCGGACAGGCGCTATTTTGCCGCCGATGGAGCCGCGCATTTCCTCGATGGCGCACATGATGTCGAAGCGTCGGATCCGGCCAGCGCGCTCGATCTGCTCCGCCAGGCATTGGCTATCAGTCCGCTCAATGTCGAGGCACTGGTGAATACGGCTGATCTCAAGGCGCAGGCTGGTGACACGGTAGCTGCCGACGCGATCTACCTGCATGTGCGGGACGTCACCAACCGTAACCTCAAGGCGCTGTATCACGACATCAACGGCTATATCGCGAACAACGACCAGAAGTCGGTCATCCAAACTGCAATGCTGATCCTGAATATCATCGTTGGACCGGACAACAGCCTGAACAAGTACATTCCCCTGCGTGCCGAACTGATTGACCGGTTGGTTGCGCTTTCGGGAGTACCGGCCAACGACGATCTGATCATTGCTGGCCTTCAGCGACGCCCGATCTGGCGGGATACATTCCTCACCGCGCTGGCGCAGAAGGGCGCGGGAACTGCATTTCCGGACCTTGCCGACAAACTAGGAGATGTGTCGCCGACGGGCGTGGCCTGGCAGGCTTACCTGCAAGGCTTGATCGGCAGCGGCCAGAGCCGGACAGCTTACGCCACTTGGGCGAGCCTCCTACCCGGCGGCGCCGCGGAGGGGCTGGGATATCTCAACGACGGTGGCTTCGAGGATCCGGCTCCACTGCCTCCCTTCGGATGGCGAATCAAAGGGGCGTCGGGCGCCGATATCGTCTACGACACATCGAAGAGTGCCAGCGGCAAATCATCGCTCAAAGTGACGTTCGTCGCTCCTGCCGCGTTCCAGAACGTGCAGCAGGTCCTGATCCTGGATCCTGGCTCCTATCAATTGTCCGGAAAGGTTCGTATGTCGGAACTGGAAGGTGCGCGCGGCGTCCAATGGCAACTGGCCTGCGTCAGCGGAAATCAAGGGGTGGTCACTGGATCCTCGGCTGTCTTCCTCGGATCGGGCGACTGGTCCGATTTCAGCTTTCCGTTCGCTATCCCTACCACCGCCTGCGACTATCAAGTTCTTCAACTTGTCGTTCCCGCGCGCATCCAAAGCGAACTCGAGCTTCGTGGAACGATCTGGTTTGACGACCTTAAGATCGAGCAGTCCCCATGAGCTCACGCAGCGTAGGTTCACCGGCTTTGGCCATTAGCAGTGTGGCCCAGATGCGTGTTTGGCCCGTTTCCCTTCTCCTTGCGGCGGCCATGATACTCGGCGGAACGGCGACCGTCGGGCTGCGATCGGACATGCTGCTCCAATTGCTGAGCATACCGGTTCTCTTGCTGGCCCTTCGTCCGTCATGCGGCCTGTTCGCGCTGCCGCAGGCGCGCCTTCCCATCATCCTGATGCTGGCCATGGCTTCTGTCATGGTCCTGCAACTGGTGCCGCTGCCTCCTTGGATCTGGACGCGGTTGCCAGGACGCGACATCGCTCTTCGAAGCCTGGAACTCGCCGGGGCTCCAGTGGAGTGGCAGAGTTTCAGCCTAGCCAGCCATCTAACGGTCTATTCGCTACTCTCGCTGCTGGTGCCTGCTGCTGTCTTTCTTTCAACGGTCACGCTTGGATCGAAGCAGAGGCAGTATGTGATCGCCGTCGTCCTGATCGGCGGCGTCCTCAATGTCATCTGGGGGCAGCTGCAGCTTGTTTCATTGAGTGCGATTTCGATCAGCATTCACCAACTTGGCAATATCGGCTACGCCATCGGTTCTTTTTCCAATCGAAACCACTTTTCAGCGATGATCTACATGCTGGCGCCGCTCAGCATCGGCTTGATGTTGGATGCGCGCCGTCATCGTTCTGGACGGACGCGGTTCTTCATTGTCGGAGCCGTGGCGTTCGTGTTCCTGCTTTTCGGTATGCTGATCAGTTTTTCGCGCGCGGGCATCGGTATCGGCACGGTCGCGATCATGGCCTGCCTAATCATCGTGCGGCGGGAGCGCTCCGGAAAGCATCTCAGCCGTTCGATGATGATCGGTGGGACGATCGCGGCGATCGCCGTCGTCGGCATGCTTGTCCTGAATGCTTTCGATCTTCCGGTGAGCGCGGCTTGGTCGACGAGGGGCGCACCCTTATGCGCGTCAACACCCTCGATCTCATCATGAAATATCGAGGCATGGGTTCGGGGTTTGGTACCTTTGCAAAGGTCTACATGACTGTCGAGGCGCCGGAGACAATCCGCTACTACTACATCAACCACGCTCACAACGACTGGCTGGAATTGCTGGTCGAGGGCGGCCTGCCGGTTGCGATCATCATCATTTCCGCCGTTGCATGGCTTGCTCGGCGGATCTACAGCGCGTGGACGATCCCAACCGGCGAGGGCTATCAGAATGTGCTCGCAGAGGCGGCCACGATATCGATCGTCGCGGTGCTGCTGCATTCTACGATGGATTACCCGTTGCGAACCGCAGCCCTTGCGGCGATTTTCGCGCTGCTCTGTGCACTCCTTTGCGACGCTCCGCGAACCGCGCACAGCTCGTCGGGGTCCCACCGAAGGCATGGCGGCTCATAGGAGGGCGCCGGTTTAGCTTTCCGCCCGGTCGGGACAGATGAGCTGCAACCCCGCACACTCTCTCCCGTTGCCTTGTCCGTTTCCACAGCTGTGAGCGATGCATGTCGCTGCTCGACCGGCGAAGGATCGGGCATCCTGCTCGGCGCTGAACCCCTCGGTCCGAAAGATCGTCCATTCCCATGCTCTGACCGGCGCTTGTGCATTGCAGCATGGATCGCATTGCGCGGACATGTCGCCAGCCATCGCTGGGCCCACGCGGGGAGGGCCGCGGGCAGTTTAGATCGATGCCGTCAGTTCAACA
This sequence comes from Kaistia sp., assembly GCA_965229085.1. Classification (GTDB taxonomy): domain Bacteria; phylum Pseudomonadota; class Alphaproteobacteria; order Rhizobiales; family Kaistiaceae; genus Kaistia. Next base: position 445,265 of record OZ245859.1, read on the forward strand.
TGAAGCGGCAATGCGATAGAACAACACAAGACGACCGTCGTTCTTCAGTGCGATATGTATGTTCATCAGCCTTGTGTTCTTGGAGTTCGATCAAAGTCGAACAACAATATCGTTTGTAGAAATAGACATATATAATTGCAAATGGAATACTACTAAAAATATATCCATTAGTATTGCCGACGTTGTGCGATATGCGAAAAAATATACGGTATATCGGGAAAAAGATATCAATTCATCGTCCACGATCCCGTCGGCGCCCGTCGGCACATATCGAAAATGGTGGTCTCCGACACTACCGCCGTGGCAGAATCTTGTTATGATGCGGAGCAACATGGCATGGCTCCCTGGGCTCCTTTGGAGTGACGGGGCATGCGAAGAGGATGTTTGATCCCTCGGCAGGAGCGAGACGCGTCACGCATGAGCGGTACATCAAGAGACGAAGCGGTTCAGGGGACGCGGTTCGTCAGCGCGTCTGAACACCGAACCTGGCAGGGCGGGCCCAGCACCACCTTCGCCAACCGGTTGGCGCGGGCGGCGTTTCAGATCGTTTGGCTTCTGCTCGCCTCATGGACGCCACCTTTCCTGCATGGCTGGCGGCGCCAGATCCTCCGTCTCTTCGGCGCGCGCATGGCACCGACGGCAAGGGTCTATAGCAGCGCACGCATTTGGGCGCCGTGGAACCTCGAGCTCGACGACTATGCCTGCATCGGACCGAACGCGACGGCCTATTCGATGGCGCTGATCTCGCTCGGGCCGTATTCGATCGTTTCGCAGGGGGTCTATCTGGCTGCGGGGACGCATGACACTTCCGATCCGGACTTCCAGATCCTTGCAAAGCCGATCCGCGTCGGCGCGCGGGCCTGGCTGGCAGCTCAGGCTTTCGTCGGGCCGGGTGTCACGGTGGGTGAGGGCGCGGTGCTCGGTGCGCGCGGCTGTGCGTTCCGCGATCTCGACCCCTGGACTGTCTATGTCGGCAACCCGGCGAAGCCGTTGAAGAAGCGCGTCATGTGCGACCGGCCTGCGGAGCCGCGGGAAAACTAGCCGGCGAACACCGCCATCGTGAAGCTGATAGACCCAACGGGGGCCCTTGTGTTGGACGTCGCAGTCATCATCCTGACCTACAACGAAGAGCGCCATATCGAGCGCTGCATTCGGTCCGCACAGCAGATTTCGTCAGCCGTCTACGTGGTCGACTCGTTCTCCAAGGACAGGACCGTGGAAATCGCCACGGCGATGGGCGCGACGGTGCTGCAGAACCGCTTCGTCAATTATGCCAAGCAGTTCCAGTGGGCGCTCGACAATGTCTCGGCCGAGGCGGCTTGGCAGATGCGGCTCGATGCCGACGAGGTGATTGAGCCCGATCTTGCAGCGGAGATCAACGCCAAGCTGCCGATGCTCGGCGCCGACGTGACCGGCATCAGCCTCAAGCGGAAGCACATCTTCCTCGGTCGTTGGATTCGGCATGGCGGCCGCTATCCCCTGGTGCTGCTGCGCCTCTGGCGCCGCGGTCGCGGCCGCATTGAAGATCGCTGGATGGACGAGCACATGGTCGTCGATGGCGGCACGACGCTGGTCTTCAACGGCGGCTTTGCCGATCACAACCTCAACGACCTGACCTTCTTTACTGACAAGCACAATAAATATGCGACGCGCGAAGCGATCGACGTCCTGATCAGGAAATACGACCTGCTCTCCCGGGACGATGCGCTGCTGCAGCACAGTTCGACCCGTCAGGCTCAGATCAAGCGCCTCGTCAAGGAGCGGGTTTACAACCAGCTCCCGTATCAGCTCAGTACCCTGGGCTATTTCCTCTACCGCTATTTCATCCAGTTGGGATTTCTCGACGGCGGCCCCGGCCTCGCCTACCACTTCCTGCAGGGCTACTGGTACCGCTTCCTGGTCGGCGCGAAGACCGAGGAACTGGAGATCGAGATTGCGAGCCTCGACGGCAAGGCGGCGCAGCTCGCCCGGATTTCAGCCCTCACGGGCCACAATCTCGTTCCCGCCGAGGCCTGAACCTGTATTCGGCCGGCGTCGATTCCTGACGCCGGTCTGGCCCCAGATCGGTGCCGATCCGGCCTAGCGGGACTTTCCGGCGAGGATCGCGTCGGCGACGGCCTGGGCGGCGATGGCGTTTCCAGCGTCGTTGAGGTGGATGCGATCGCCGCCGCGGTAGGTCTTCGTCACGGTGCCGTCGCTCGCCGGGTCGGCGGCCAAAAGAAGTGCCCGCACGTCGACGAAATGCGGACCGTAGAGCCGGGCAAGCGCGGTGTTCAGCCTCACCACGGCCGCGTAGCCCGACGTTCCCGTCACTTCCGCTTCGCCATTCGTCACGCTGATGACGAGAAAGGGCTGATGCGCCGATCGAGCGAGCGCCACCACGGATGCGATGTCGGCAAGGATCGTGTCAGTCTGGCCGAGATTGTTGCGGCCCATCCAGATCAGCGCGGTGCAGTTCTCGCGGCCTGCCCGCGGCGCCGGGTGAAACACGGAGGCGGCCGGAATCGCGAGCTGCGATTCGGGGTCGATCGGGACCATGGGAAGAAGCGAATAGGCTTCGCCATCCCAGATTAGCTTGACCTCAAGCGTTCCGATGTCGCCAGGCCACGCATTCGGCCGCAAGACCGATGTGAGAATGGGCGGATCAATCGACGCCACCGGCACCGGTCGTCCCGTCCCGGACAGTTCGTTTCCGGACACGCTGAGGGTCACGGGGCGGGCGCCGACCCGCCCGGCGATCTCCGTGCTGGTCTGGCTACCGAGGCCGTCATTGATATCCGTCCAGCCGGGGAGCCGCGGCAGCAGCTGACGCGCGAAGAGCGACGACGCCACCATGCTGTCGCCAACCCGCCAGACGCATTTGTTCGAGGCGACCAGACCAGCGGCGGCATCGGTCGACGCACCGAGAGCCGGCTCAACAACTCCGCCTGCGGCCGCGATTGTCATGGTCAACGACAGGATGGCTGTACGGACGTTCAATGGGGCAACTCCGTGATAGGCGTCAGGCCGGCATTGCGAAAGAGCGGCGGCGATGGCTTAAGGCCATAGTAGATACCAGGCGGGAGATGCGCGCCGGCGTCGCTCACATCGAACGGAGAGAAACCGAGCGGCAGTGCCGGAGACGTTGGCTCCACATGAATATGACCGTCGTCGAGTCCGGTCAGGAGCGGATCGTCGACGACTGAGCTAGCATCCTTGCCCGATACTTGCCGCCAAGTGGTCAAGTCCATGTTAGGTGCGATCAGCGTCTTTGCGCCGAGGCTCGACCAATAGACGTTCCTGTCGGAAAGCGAGCGCGACCGCCGCCACTTATCATCAAAGATGGACGCGTCATCGAGCGCCAGAATGACGTTGCCAGTCAGGATCAATGGGCGCCCTCCCTTCGGTGGGCCTTCTGTGACACTGTGCTCCTGGCTGTTCGCAAAAACGTTGCTGCGAACGAGATTGTTGTTTCCGTAATTGATCGAAAGGCTCGGGCCGCTTGTCCGGTCAACAAGATTGCCTTCGATGGTCTCGTCAGCGCTGCCCTCGTCAAGCGAAAAGCCCGTGCCTCCGTAAGTGTGGCCGCGCACGTCGCTGATCCAGTTGCCACGGATGACCACGCCCGGGGCGTTGCCAAGCGTGTAGATGCCGCCCATATCAGACAGCAGTCCTTGGCCGATCGCGTCGATCCTGTTCGCCTCAACGAGGTTGTCGCTGGAATCCACCGTCTTGTCGCCCCACGTCCAGCCCACCGAGATCCCCGTGTAGTAGAAGTCGCGGATGGTGTTGTGGGACAAGACGTTGGCGCTGGAACGGCCAACCCAAAGTCCGGCCGCCGTCGGATGGATGCGACCTCCGCTCAGGATCACGTTGTTGACGACGCGGTTGCCGTCGGCAGCGGGCGCCGGGACTCGATGCGGTCCCGCCGGATCGCCGGCGGCAGCGCCAGAGCCGGAGGCAAGCTTGACGCCGCCGGCTCCGAGATCGAAGAACAGGCTGTTGGCTATCTGACTGCCAGCGGTGCCGGGCCCAAATTCCAGCCCAGCCCCCGCAGTGTGGACGATGCGGACCGCGTCGAAGGAGACGGCGGCGGCGTTCTGCACCAGGATGGCCGCGTCGATCGAGGCTGCGCTCTGATTGACGAGTGCTCCCCCCGCCGGCAGGACCCAATTAGTGTCCGAGAATGTGAGATTCGTGAATGTCAGGTCATGAACCTTCGGGGCATTCTCGACCGCGCTACCGATTTCGACGAGCCTAGTCAGTCGAGGTACGATTGCCTGGGTTGCCGCTGGCGTTTCGCCGGGCATCGGGTGGTAGCGCAGGCGGCCGCTGAAATGGGCGAACTCCCATTCACCCGGCTCGGTGGCGCTACCCGGCACGTTCTCGACATAGTAGCGGCGGCCCTTGTTCAGCTGATGCGGCGGGCGCGGTGGCGCTTGGCCATCGACCATGGCGACGCCGCTGCTGTCGACCGCCATGAGCTTGTATCGGCTCGCCGACCAGATGTTCAGCGTCAGCACCTCAGCATCGCCGCCCGCCGCCCAGACGGGGTTGAGTTCGCCGGGCTTCGTGTGGAACGCATCACGCACCGTCTTGCCGGAGGTAACCGCTGGAGCAGCGTCGACTACGCCGTAGAGTCCCTCCTTGGGGAGCCGCGCGCGAGATCGCCTCTCGCCGTCGACGATCAGTTGCGCGAGATAGCCGTCTCCAGCAGCCATCTCCGGAAGCACTGACGACCATGTTCCGTCGGATTGCATGCTCCAGTTCTTGACGGCGAAACCCCCACTAAGGATCGCTGTCTCGTTGGGGTAGCCACAATAGATGATCGGGCTGTCGGGTGAGCCGGAGTCCTCGGGTTCGAAGTGTAGCGTCGCCGCGAGTTCATAGCGGCCACCCCGCAGCATGGCGATCCGCGGCTGGCCCGGAGTTGGCTTGAGCGCGCGCAGGAGGTGCATTGCCGCGGCAACTGTTGCGACGGGTCCGTCCGCCCCCTGGCGGCTCGCCCTGAGCCCGTTCCAGGCATCGTTTCCGTTTGCAGCCACATAGACGTCGGCTATGGGCTGATCACAGGGCTGCGCAGCTGAGGCCGCGGAGGCTGACGTCGCAGGCTGGAGAGCGGCGCTGGCAATCAAACCGAGCAGGACAGCATGGATAGTCCGGGACATCGACATCCTATGATTGCGGGGCACGAATGTGCTGTAGAAGCGTCTCTATCACCGCCTCTGAAGCCGTCATCGCCGCTGAAGGTACTCAAGCGACCGGGCTGGGGTGAAGCCTCGGACGCCAATCGGGCGCCGCCCCAACACTCCACCTCGGATCATCGGTCGAGACGCCGCGGTGGCCTCCCGCATTGCGTTGCCCCAAAGGAAGCTGAATCCGAAGATCAGAAAGTTCTGCTCCGCAAGATTTTGGACGAACAAGCACATCGCGAACATGACCGTCACCAAAATAGGGGTAAGGCGCGCGGCCGGATAGGCCACGATGAAGATGCCACCCCAGAAGATGAGGCTGCCGACAGCGCCGATTTGCGAAAACGTCGTCAGGAACGAATTGTCCGTCGTCGCATTCATGGCATATGTGACGTTATTTGAATATGCAATGGTTACGGCAGTATTGGTTCCAGTTCCCAATCCATATCCAAATAGCATTTCAGTTGGGTTCGCGCCGGCCATATCTGTCCAATATTCGGCGAAATTCGAAAGCCGCCCACCGCTTCCAAGCTGTTCCGACATGTCGCCGCGTGCCACGAAGGCTGTGACCCAAACAACCGCAGCGATCAGCACGAACGGCATCAGAAAGTACTTGTACGAGCCGATCAGGATATCCGGCAGTTTCGCCGCCCGCATGACCTGGAGCGTCAGAGGCGCGAGCAGCGCGAGCGTCAGGAACAGGGCGAAGCGGGTGCCGGACAGAAGTGCGATGAAGAAGCACAGCCCAATGACCACTATGCGCCGCGTCGCGCTGACGCTTTTCAATGCTGAAATCACCAATGCGGCGCCCGCGGCGAAATAAGCCGAAGTCGCGGCAAGGCTGAACATTCCAGGCAAACGCATGATGCCCAGTTGGCTGAGCGATCGGGCGAGGAGCAGAAGTTGATAGGCCGTGAGCGCGGCATCGACGATGCAAACGATGGCGATCAGGCGAAACAGCAGCGCCTCGTCACGCGTCGTCCAGGGCCTCAGTTGCAGGAACTGAAAGATGCCGAACCCGGCATGGATGAGAAGGATCCAACGCAGGCCGGCCATGAAGAAGCCAGAATAGCCGGCCCCGGTGGCATAACCGATCAGGCCGATCGCGATGATGCTCAACAACCAGACAATATAGAAACCAAGCCCCGGAATACGCCGGCCCAACAACAGCACCCAGGTGATGCCGAACAGAAGCACCGTCACGTCCTTGAGGAAGCGGAATGGTCCGGCGGACTCGAGATCGGCAGAGCCGATTGACCAATAATTCACACGCCCCGCCACTGTTGCCTGTAGGGCGGGCATGAAATACTGGAAGGCGGCAGCGGCAATCAAAATCGCCAGCCAGTAAACCAGAGGTGACGTCTGCGTCCGGACGACTGGCTTGACGACAAGCTGGTTACGGAGTGACGGCCGCATCAGTCGTTTCCGGAAGAAGGGCTGGACCAGAGGTGATCAGGACGATGCCACCAAGGTTCGGCGAATACCATCGGTTTGAGGCAAAGGCGCATCTTCGCGCGCCACGCCGCTCGTGTGCTCGATGGCTCGCCTTGGATCAGGTCCGGTTGCTTCGCGCCTTCGGCCCCGTTGCGCATCAGCGGGCGGCCAACCCGGACAACACGCATTCGAGATCGGCCGCGGCACTGCCGATACTGAATCGCTGCTCATAGCCACGCCGCGCCGCGCCGCGCAGGTCGGCGCGTCTGGCGGGCAAGGTGCCGAGAAAATCGCGTAGCATCTGCTCGATGCCGCCTGCTGTATCGTCGGCGACGAAGCCGCCGCCCGTCTCGGCGACTTCTCGCCAGATATTCACCTTGTTCGTGATGAGAACCGGCACGCCGCAGGACATCGCCTCGGCGACGACGATGCCGAAATTCTCCTGATGCGACGGCAGGACAAACGCGTCGGCTCCGCGGAATGCGCCCCACTTCGCCTCTCCCCGAAGCATCCCTGGAAAATGCAGCCTGTCGCCGATGCCGGCCGAGCGGGCCGCTGCGATCAACTGTGCCTTGAGGCCGACCGGATCAGGTCCGGCCAGCACCAGATGCAAATCTGGATAGAGGGCTGCGACGCGGGCGAAGGCCGTCACCAGGAGATCGCAGCCCTTCTTGGGGTGAATGCGGCTGAGGAAGAGAAGATAGGGGCGATCGCCCAGGGCCGGAACAAGGGCCCGGAACGCCGCCTGTTGCGCAGCGGATCCCTCGGGCGGTTCGGCCGCGCCATAGGATACGACGCGTTCGCTGTAGGACGGGCCAATGAAGGCTGTCCGGGCGAGCCGTCGTTCCTCCTCCGACGTGAACAGCACCGATCGGGCCTTTGCCAGAACCCAGCCCTGAACGGCGAGCCAATAAGCCTGCTTGGCCCAGCGCTTCACGGGCTGCGCCTGGTTGAACCAAGGATCGAGCATTCCATGCGTGAATATGACGTAGGGCAGCGGATCGCTGCGCAGCGCGCGCCAGGCGCCGATCGATGAGTAGTTCCAGAGCCCGTGCAGCACGGCAGCGTCGAACCGATGCGCGTTTTCCCGCACCCAAGGCGTCAGGCGCGGGGTATAGCCGTAGCGATTCGCGGTCGGACCCAGCGCGTGCACCGGATACTGAAACTCGGCGACGTAGGGCGCCGCGGGGTCGTCGCAGGAGACGACTTCAGTCACATGACCAGCTTGCGTGAGAACCTCGGTGCTGCGCTTCAGGCCCTCTATGGGGCCCCCGTGCTCGGGATCGACTGAAGCTATGACCCGCAATATCCGCATCAGTCTGATCTCGTCTCTTGTGCCGAGCCTGTCGAAGGACACAGCGAACCAGATGGACATGCCGGAACGCGGCATGTCGCTCCGCATGCTGCAGTCTACGACTATTGTTGCGCCGCATCAATTCGTCAGCGCGTTTCGTCAGCTGCTTCGGGTCACGGTGCGGCCGCCGGAGAGGCCGCGCGCGATCATCTTGGCGTAGCGCACGCCGAAATTCAGCGGCCAGAACGGCCCGCCATAGGCGCGGCAGAAGCGATACCACTCCCGCACGGGGACGCCCTTGGGGTGGAAGAGAATGAAGCGCCAGTTCGAGAGCGTCAGCGCCGACGTCTTCTTCATATAGTCGGCGTTCTTCTCCAACCGTGCCACGGGCTCGGGACATTCGAGAATCGCGAACCCCTTCTCGCGGGCCCTGAGGCCATAGTCGATATCGCCGACGGCATGGGTGAAGTGCGGAGAGGAGATGCCTACCTCTGCCTCGGCGATCGCCGGAATGAGGACGCAGTTGCCGTTCATCGTATCGCATTCGATCGTGCCCGCAGGTAGACGCACGAAACGCAACCGTGACAGGCCTGGCGCGACCCGATAGCCGCCATAGGTGAGCGCGCCCGTCTCCGGATCGAGCAGCTTGCCGACAGAGATAACGCGCGGCCCCCGCTGCGCCTCCTGCTCGCGCTGGAAGGCGAGAAACCGGCCGAGACTGTCCGGCTCGAGATGAACGTCGTCGTTGAGCCAGAGCACATAGTCGTGCGGCAGCGTCCGCGCTGTTTCCCAAGCCTTGCGCATGCCGCCGTTCCAGAACAGGGAACCGGTGCCCCGGATGATGCGAACCTCCGGAAAGGCCGCGGCAACGGCCTCGGCCGTGCCATCGGTGGAAGCATCGTCGACGAGTACGACCTGGCAGGCGACCTCCGCCGCCTCGGCAGCAACTTGGAAGCGCCCGAGCGCCTCCAGCGTGAGCGCCTTGCGGTTGAAGCAGGTCATCAAGGCGATGACACGGGGGCCGGCAGCGGACATCAGAAACCCTCCGGATTGGTGATCCCCGCGCCGCGGTAGGCCAGACGTCGCACGGCAACAGTCGTCATGGCGATACCGTCTGGATGCGCGGCAGAAGGCGCGCGAAACGATTGTTGAGCGGTCGCCTGATGGGGTCGATCGGGATGAGATTGATCAGGCGATTGATCGCGCGTGCCAGCGGATGCGACAGCAACGGCCGATAGTCGACGTTCCAGGCGTAGGCGCTCGAGAAATAGGCCGGTCTCTGCCTATGAAAGGTCTCGCGGTCGCGATCCTGACGAGCATTGGAGCCTCCGGCCGCCAGGGTGAGCGAGCCATAATGCACCGCGGGATCATCGACTTGATAGATGTGGCGGCCGCGCTCGACGATGCGGATGGCGATCTCCACGTCATTGTAGTTGCCGCTATAGACCTCCGGGATGCCACCGATCTCGCGGAAGAAGCCTGCTTCGAAGACGTTGCAGTTGATCGTAGTAAGCGGGACGATGCTGATCCTGCCGCTGGCCTCTGTGCTGCGCTGCATCTCGAGCGCCGAGTAACTCAGCGTCGGGACGAGACAGCCGATCCGCTCCGCAGGCAAAGTCGTCGTGGCGCGGGCGATGCTGTCGAGCGTACGGTTGTTCACATAGACGTCGGAGGCGCAGAACACGAGCCACGATGCCGTCGCGACCGCGGCGCCTGCGTTATAGCCCTCGGCAAATGTCAGCTGCCGTCCGGCATGCAGATAGCGGGCGCCGAGTTCCGCGCAACGTTCCTGGAGACAGGGATTGGCGGCAGCGCTGCCATCGACAACGATCACCTCGTCGACCGCCGGCGAAGCCTTGGCGAGCGATGCTGCAAACAGGGTCGACGCCGAAAGATGCGGCTTCGGAACGCTGCCATCGAAGTGATTGATGATGAAGCTGAACAATCCTCGCCTCTTCCGATCCTTTACCGCCGATTGCGGCTACCTCCGCACCGTCAGGCTGCGGCCGACATGTCGAAGCGCCGTTTGGCATCGAGCACGATGTCCTGGAACTCGGTCGCAAAGACGTTCAGCCTCTCCGAGAGCTGTGCTTGCGCCGCTTCCGTGAAGACCGCTTCCCGTTCCACCGAATAGTCCGCCAGCGCCTCGACCATGCGATCGGCGAGCGCGTCGGGATCGTCGGGCGGGAAGAAGGCGCCGCGTTGGGGGGCTTGTTCGCGATGCACCGGAATATCCGACAGTAGCACGCGCCGGCCGATCGACTTCGATTCCTCGACGCTCGTGCTCCAGCCCTCGAAATGCGAGGGATTGATCACGGCGGCGGCATGGAACATCAGCGCACGGACATCCTCGTGCGGAACCAGCCCGAGGATGCGGAACTCGTTCTCAACGTCGAGCTGCTTCACCAGCGCCTGAATCCGCGGGAAGAATTCCGGTTGGCGGCTGTCGGCGGTGTGGCCCGTGGCCGCGACGACGATGCGCTTGCCGCCTGCCTTGAGCCGGCCCAGCGCCTCGATCACCACCTTGTGGTTCTTGTGCGCCCAGAACTGGTTGGGCAGGTGGAAATAGCCATCCGGGAGATCATATTTCGCGAGAAGGTCAGCCCGCGTGATGCCGATGCGACTGGTATCCATTGTCGAGACGAAATGGAGAATGCGGCATTTGCCGTCCGCCTCCGGTGCGAAGGCGAGGAGATCTGACCGCGCGTCGGCGCTGCTGACCATCACGGTCGTGACATTGGCGGCGAGCTTCCGGTAGCCGCGATCGCGTCTTGCGCGGTCGTCGGCCTGGAACAGATGCGGCAGCCGGCGATGCTGGAAATCCGGAATCCAGCCGATGACGGGCAGGCCGGCCCGGCCGCCGAGCTGGTTGGTATGCAGAACGGCATCGATCCGATGCTGCCGGAACAGGCTTTCGAGAATCGGGTCGCGACCGAGCCCGCGTTCGAGCACCTGCCGAACCCGCCGCAGCCGCGTTCCCTCGGTGAGGCGCCCGTCGCGGACGATCTCGACCTTCGGAAAGCCCGTCAGCAACTCGTCCGGCGTGCGCGAGGAAACCATGAGCACGGGCTCGATCCGGCGGCCGCGCATGCCGGCGACCGCATTGAGCAGGTTGATGCGGTAATTGATGCCGCCCATCCAGCTCTTGTCCGTCGCGGTGAGGATGAGACCGACGCGCGTCATGGGGCACCCCGCTTGAACCATTCGGCATAGGCGCGGACCTCGTCCTCGAGGTGCCGCTCGGCGTGCCAGCCCCAGGCCAGCGCCTGCCTGATATCGGCTGTGTAGTGCGAGGGATCACCGGGGCGGGTTTCGCCGACGAAGCTCACCGGCCCGGCAATGCCCAGCGCATCGGCGAGAAAACCGAGAATCGCTGCGATCTCAACACCGACGCCGGCACCGCCATTGGCGATCGGGCAGTCCGGCGAGGCGTGCTCGCTCGCGGCCAGCATCAGGCTCGCCGCGTCCTCGACATGCAGCCAGTCGCGCGTCTCACGGCCGGTTCCGGCAAACGTCGTGTCGCCGCGCGTCATCTTCGTCGAAGCATCCCAGAGCAGCTGCTTGCGGATGCCAATGCCATAGACAGAGAACAGCCGCACAAGGGCGACGCCGAGGCCGAAATGGCGGGCATAGGACCGGCAGAGATCCTCGGCCATCTTCTTGTGCATGCCATAAGGCGAGACGGGATTGAGCGGCGCGTCGGTCGCGATCGGCAGACTCTCGACCTTGCCATAAACCCCGGCGCTCGAGGGAATCACGACCTTCGGGCCGCGCAGCTGGCGCGCGAATTCGAGCACGGAGAGCGTCGTGGTAACCGTGCGCTCGAAATCCTGATAGGGGTGCGTCATCGAGAAACCGACCGAGCCGCTGCCGGCGCAGTGGAAGATCACGTCGGGCTCACCGCCATAAGTCAGCAGCGAACTCATCGTGATGTCAGCGTCGTGCCATTCGCCAATGCCGAACGCGCTCCATTCGGAACGGCTCCAGCCGCCATGTCCGATGGCGCGGACCGTATAGCCGCGCTCTGCCGCGCAACGCGCGACATGTCGGCCGACGAACCCATAGGCGCCTGTGACTAATGCGATTGGCATGCGTCCCGCTGCTCCCTGTTCACGGATAGGATTCGCCGATGACGCGCGCGGGATTGCCCACCACGACGGTGTATGGCGCAACATCCTTCGTCACGACAGTGTTGGCACCCACAACGGCGCCGCGTCCGATGGTGACCCCTTTGAGGATCGTGCTGTTGAAACCGATCCACGCGTCATCTTCGATCACGATCGGCTTCGCCGGAACATCGTCGAGCACCTTGGGGTGGCCTGTCGAGAGTATCGCCTTGAAATGATTGTGGCGCCGTTGCGCTGACAAAGAGTGAGCATTGTTGTCGTGGATGTTGACGCCATGTGAAATCTGAACGCGATCTCCTATCACTACAGAATTGAACGACCAAATCTGCGAATATTCTCCGACATAACAGTCGTTTCCGATCTCAATTTGACCGCCATGTGCAAAGACAGACAAGCGACCGAGAATGTGAGTATTCGAACCTATGACGACTTTATCTCTGCCTCGGCTCGATCGGATCTGGCTCATTGGATAGAAAACCGTATCAACTTGAGCTAGGCAGGACCGACGCTTCGCCCTCTCTTCAATTGAATTTCTTAATTTGGTCGGGATATTGATTACCATTAACAAGGCACGGTCTATGGCCTTGCCGACGGGCGCGAGTTGCAGTTTCCTCGACTGTATCTTATTTGGTGCTCTATCAGTCATGGTGCATCTCCCTTCGACACACCGGCGGCCTTAACCGGCATGCGAAGTTTCGGATATGACCTTCGAAGCACAGCGAGATACTCTTCTTCCGATGGGAGAAGCTCGTTCATCTGTTCCGTGAATTCATCAACGGCAATCCAACGCGACGACGTAACGTCGAAGCGCTTGATAACTCGTGACGGGTTCCCGACTGCCACGCTAAACGGCGGGATGCTGCGATTAACAAGCGAATTCGCGCCGACCACCGAGCCGTGACCTATGGCGACATCGCCCAGCACGACGACGTTTACACCGAGCCAACAATTGACACCAACTGTGACGGTATCGGCGCCAGTTGTTCCGGTCGCGATATATGGCCTAAACGGGTCGCCGAAATGATGACCGCTACTGATAAATTTGCAATCTATTGAGGTCAGAACGAAGTCGCCAAAGCGGATGCTCCGACCGGAACTAAAAAAATTCCGCTTTCCGATAAAGCAGTCAGACCCGATCTCAATTTGAAAATCCAAGGCATTTCGATTGTTTACATTTAGCCAAGAGCCTTCGGAAATAACAACACGATCTCCCAAACTGACAGTGCGCCAGCCCAATACATGAGCGGTGGGGTCGATGTAGCAGCCAGAGCCGACATTCTTGCGACGAAAGTATGATTGCAATAGCCGGTCCCGGCCTCTCCTGAGCACTACCGCAACGGGAGCGGGCAAAAGTCGTTTCAGGGACCGCTGCCGAGTCCCCCGCTGCAGATCTTTAATGTGGCCGGTCATGGAACAAACAACCGTCTCTTGATGAAGACAAAGGTCGGCAGGCAGACAAATAGACTGTAAGCGATGACGGTTGCCCATATCGCGCCAGAGACGCCTAAGCGAGAAATCAAAACGAGCTTCAAAGCTAACGCTGCCAGACCCGACACCAACGCCATCCCGATTTGAAACCGGATTACATTGGTGCCGTTGAGATACATTGCAACTGCAATGCTTCCTGCTTCGATAAGCTTCCAAACGCCAAATCCAAGCAGAAGCTGCAAAGGCGGGGCAATTGCTCCGTGGGTCCAATACCAGACAACTTCCCGACCGCTAATGACGAGCAACGATGCCAAAGTGAATGCGGTAATGATGGCGATCTTCAACGAACGGAGGAACGTGCGCCTTACCCAAGCGCTGTCGCCTCTTGCGAGCGCCTCGCCATAGGCGGGCCAAAGCGGTTGCAGCGCCATGCTGATGACCGCGCCGATGACACCGAACAGTTGCGCCGGTACCGCATAGGAACTCACTGCCGAGGCGCCGAGGAACTGGGCGATAATCAGGTTGTCGGAGTTGGCCGTCACGGCCTGCACGATCTGAAGCACGACGAAGAGCATGCCGATCCGTGCGATGGCGCTGATCCGGTGCCGCGAGACGAGCCCGAACTTCGGCAGCAGGTCAGGCCGCCAGAAGCCGAAAAGCACGATGCTGTTGGCAAGGCTGGCGACGAGCGGCGCGCCGGCGAGCGCCAGCACCAGCCAGGGCAGGCCGAGCTGGAAATGAACCGTGACGAGAATGCCGATCAGGCCGAAAATGGAGCCGAAACACTGCCAGATGCTGTTGCCGAAGCCTTGCTGCAGGCCGATCTGCACGCGCTGGACGACGCCGAGCGGGATGGCGATGGCGAAGCAGGCGACGAAGACTGCGAGGGCAGGGCCGGCTTCAGCAATCGCCTGCTCGCTGTGCACGTTGAAGATCGCGGCCCAGTTCACATAAGGGTATGCGACGGCCAGCCCGGCCAGGATGGTGACCGAAATCAGGCTCAGAATGAAATAGCCGCTCGAGACGATGGCGCGCATCGCCTGGCGGTCGTCCTGGCCGTTGGCCTGCGCAATCGCATTCAGGATGCCGTTGCCCATGCCGAGATCGGCGAAGGAGAGCAGCATCGCAAAGGACGTGATCACCATCCACATGCCGTACCGCTCGGTACCAAGATAGTGGATGGTGAGCGGCACCGAGATCAGCGCGGAGGAGATCGAGATAACTTTGGCGAGCGCCGAGGCGAGGGCGGTGAGCCCTGCGCGGCGCATGCGCTCTTGAGCGCGGCCTTCCGGCGTCGAGGTATCGAACGGCTTGAGGCGGATCACCGAGAGCTTGCTGCCGATCCGGCTGCCGAGCCTCTGCAGCCGAGATCCACGCGGCGTCACGACCGCGTCTGACATGTCCGCCCGCCGGCTGCTCCGCAAAAATGAGCCCGGCGGCGCTGCTTTGCGCCGCCGGCCGACTTGTCGCGACGGCCCACCTGGCAGGGTTCATTCGCTGATCCGGGAAGCACGTCCCCTGTCATGATGCGACTCACCTGTCTGCCGGCTGACCTGTCCATCGAACGCCCTTAAGCGGTATGCATGACGGGAGCGTGAGCCATGACCTTGAGGTCCTCGACCATCATTTCCTTGACGAGTGCGTCGAGGCCGGTCTCGTGGCTCCAGCCGAGCTTGGCCTTGGCCTTGGCCGGATTGCCGATCAGAAGCTCGACTTCCGTCGGACGGAAATAGCGCGGATCGATCGCGACCAGCACATTGCCGGTCTTCGCATCGAGACCCTTCTCGTTGACGCCTTCACCCTGCCAGGTGATCGCGACGTCGATGGCCGCGAACGCCTTCTCGACGAAGGAGCGCACCGTATGCGTCTCGCCGGTCGCCAGCACATAGTCGTCCGGCTGGTCCTGCTGCAGCATCAGCCACATGCCGCGCACATATTCGCGCGCATGGCCCCAGTCGCGCTTCGCATCGAGATTGCCGAGATAGAGACGGTCCTGCTTGCCGTGATGGATCGCAGAAACCGCACGCGTGATCTTGCGCGTCACGAAGGTCTCGCCGCGCAGCGGGCTCTCATGGTTGAACAGGATGCCGTTCGAGGCATGCATGCCATAGGCCTCGCGGTAGTTCACCACGATCCAGTAGCCATAGAGCTTGGCTGCAGCGTAAGGCGAGCGCGGATAGAACGGCGTTGTCTCCGACTGCGGGATCTCCTGGACCTTGCCGTAGAGTTCCGACGTCGAGGCCTGGTAGAAGCGCGTCTTCTCGGTAAGGCCGAGCAGGCGGATCGCCTCGAGCAGGCGCAGCGTGCCGATCGCGTCGGCATTCGCCGTATATTCCGGCGTCTCGAACGAGACCTGCACATGGCTCTGCGCCGCGAGATTGTAGATCTCGTCCGGCTGGGTCTGCTGCACGATGCGGATCAGATTGGTCGAGTCCGTCATGTCGCCATAATGCAGGATGAAGCGCGGATGGCTCTCATGCGGATCCTGGTAGAGATGCTCGACCCGGCCGGTGTTGAACGACGACGACCGCCGCTTCACCCCGTGGACGATGTAGCCCTTCTCGAGCAGAAGCTCCGAAAGATAGGCACCATCTTGACCTGTCGCGCCCGTGATCAGCGCCGTCTTGCCCGTGTGTGAGACCATGAATCCTGTCACCATCCAGTAAAGGTTGAGCCGCCACGCAATCGTGCCGGATATGCTTGTGCCAATGAGCCTTCACGCCAAAGCTATCGAGGTTCTATGCGGCAGTGCAACATAAATGTGCGAGCGCACATCGATCTTCCAACGCCCCTGCAAAACGCACTGCCCTGTCGCCATAGGACGCCTCAATCCCCATCACCATAGACACATGGTTCCGGGCCAAAGCTGCCTATTCAGCTGCCGCGTCGAGCACTTCGCCCTTGTCGTCAACCGGACGTCCGACCGAGAAATAGTTGAAGCCGTGCCGCGCCATCTCTTCGCGGCTGTAGACGTTGCGAAGGTCAACGAGGACCGGAGCCGACATGACGGCCTTCAGCCGGCCGAGATCGAGCGCGCGGAACTGGTCCCATTCCGTAACCAGCACCAGCGCATCCGCGCCCGCCGCCGCCTCATACGGGCTCGCCGCATAGGTGACGCGCTCGTCGAGCAAGGTCCTCGCCGCTTCCATGCCGACAGGGTCATGAGCCACGATTCGCGCGCCGGCATCCTGCAGTGCCTGGATGATCGCCAGCGACGGCGCCTCGCGCATGTCGTCGGTGCGCGGCTTGAAGGTCAGTCCCAGCACCGCGATCAACTTGCCGCGTACGTCGCCGCCGCACGCATGAACCACCTTGCGCGCCATCGCGCGCTTGCGCTGGTCGTTGATCGCCACGGTCGTTTCGATCAACCGGATCGGGCTGCCGTAATCCTGGGCCGTCTTGACCAGCGCCACCGTGTCCTTCGGGAAGCACGAACCGCCATAGCCGGGGCCGGCATGAAGGAACTTCGAGCCGATCCGGTTGTCGAGACCAATGCCGCGCGACACCGCCTGAACATCGGCGCCGACCTGCTCGCAGAGATCCGCCATCTCGTTAATGAAGGTGATCTTCATCGCCAGGAACGCATTCGCGGCATACTTAATCAGCTCAGACGAGCGGCGCGATGTAAAGACGATCGGCGAATAATTGAGATAGAGCGGCCGGTAAACCTCGACCATCGGCTCGCGCGCCCGGTCGTCCTCGAGCCCAACCACGATTCGATCCGGCTTCTTGAAGTCTGCGATCGCAGCGCCTTCGCGCAGGAACTCCGGGTTCGAGACCACCGCGACATCGGCTGCAGGATTGGCATCGCGGATGATACGCTCCACCTCGTCGCCCGTTCCAACCGGGACGGTCGACTTGGTCACCACGACGGTGAACCCCTTGACGGCGGCTGCAATCTCGCGCGCCACCGCATAGACATAAGAGAGGTCGGCATGGCCATCACCCCGCCGCGACGGCGTTCCGACAGCAATGAACACTACATCGGCATCACCGACCGGGTCCGCGAATTGGGTCGTAAAGGACAGCCGCCCGGCCTTCACGTTCTCCGCGACGAGCTCGTCGAGGCCTGGTTCGTAGATCGGGATCTCGCCCCGCTCCAGCGCCGCGATCTTCGCAACGTCCTTGTCGATGCAGACGACGCTATGGCCGAAATCTGCAAAGCAAGCCCCCGAAACGAGGCCAACATAGCCGGATCCTATCATCGCGATCTTCACGGGCGCACCACGCTACTGTTCATGGGAGGCCAAATTCCAAGTTGCATCCTGCCGTTCCGGCGGGCAACCGCACGCGACAATCTACAATGACGCCTGGCGATATTGCAACGCATAAGGAATCGCTGCACCGCACAATTTCTCACCCAGCGGCCATTCAGACTGAGAGCCAAACCGCCGGAAGAGCCGAGTGAAAACCACGCGCTCGCCCGTCTTTGTGCGTGGGCATCGGACCCCAGGCGGTTTGCGCGCGGTCTCCGTTCCCTATGCGCGCGGCTTCTTGTTGGCCCAATGCGGCTTACCGGCGCCCCCCGGACGATGGCGATTCGGCTTCGGGGCCGATCTCGCGGCGCCCGGCGCTTCTGCCGGCTCGATCCTGATTTCTTCCTCGCCGCCGCGCCGGATCGCGATCGCGAATCGCTCCGCCGCCTCGGCGGTAATCTCGAACTTGCTGTCGCGCTCGAAGATCTTGATCGCGCCGATCTCGTTCTTGGTGACATGGCCGCGGCGGCAGATCAGCGGCAACAGCCATTTCGGATCGGCGTTCTTGGTCTTGCCGACCGAGAGGCGGAACCAGACCATCGGCTTATCGGCATTGCTGGACGGACGCTCGCTGTCGCCCTCGCGCGGTGGAGCGCGGAAGGATCGATCGACCTGATCGTTCTCGTCGCGGTGGCGGCGATCGGGCCGCTCGCGCGGCTCGTTCCTGTCGCGGCGGCCCGGCCGCTCGTCGGAGGAGGGGCCGGCGTCGAAGAGTTCTTCGGGCTCCGGCAGGCGGGTCCGGTGCAGGCGAATCAGAGCCGCGGCCACGGCCTCGGCGCCGATGCGCTCGAGCAGCGTGCGGGCCAGAGGCAATTCGTCGGGGCTTGGTGCTTCCGTGGCGGCAAAGCCCTCGATCAGCCGTTCGCGATCCTTGGCGCGAATCTCGTCGGCGGAAGGGGCGGCCGTCCAGTAGGCATCGACACCGGCGCCCTTGATCAGGCGAATCGCCTTGGCGCGGGCGGTGTAGGGGACGAGCAGGGCACTGATGCCCTTGCGGCCGGCACGGCCGGTTCGTCCGCTGCGATGCAGCATCACGGCCGGACCGGTGGGCAGGTCGGCATGAATGACGAGGCCGAGATCGGGCAGGTCGAGACCACGCGCGGCAACGTCGGTCGCGACGCAGACGCGGGCGCGGCCATCGCGCAGTGCCTGCAGCGCCGTCATGCGCTCACCCTGGCTGAGTTCGCCCGAAAGAGCGACGGCGGCAAAACCACGCTCGACCAGCGCCGCATGGAGGTGACGGACGGCCTCTCTTGTCGCGCAGAAGACAAGCGTCGCGCCGACATCGAAGAAGCGCAGCGTATTGACCACCGCCATTTCGATCTCGTTCGGCGCTACGCGGAGCGCGCGATACTCGATATCGCCATGCGGCTGGTTCTGGACGATCGTGTCGATGCGCAGCGCGTCGCGCTGATACTGCTTGGCAAGGCGCACGATCTCGCGCGGCAGCGTTGCAGAGAACAGAAGCGTGCGGCGTTCCTTCGGCGACGCGTCGAGAATGAGTTCGAGATCCTCGCGGAAGCCGAGATCAAGCATCTCGTCGGCCTCGTCGAGGACGACGACCTTCAAGGCGCTGATATCGAGACGGCCCCGCTCGAGATGATCGCGCAGGCGGCCGGGCGTGCCCACGACGATATGGGCGCCATCGGCAAGCGCGCGCTGTTCGCGGCGGATATCCATGCCGCCGACGCAGGTCGCGATGCGTGCGCCGGTGCCGGCATAGAGCCAGGCAAGCTCGGACTGGACCTGCTGCGCGAGTTCACGTGTCGGCGCGATAATGAGGGCAAGCGGCAGGCTCGCCTGACCGAAGCGCGTCGCTTCGCCGAGGATGGTCGAGGCCATGGTGAGGCCATAGGCGACGGTCTTGCCGGACCCGGTCTGTGCCGAGACGAGGAGGTCGCGCTCTCCGACCTCGGAGCCGACGACGGCGGCCTGGACCGCGGTGAGGCTGGTATAGCCGCGCTCGGCAAGAGCTGCGGCGAGGGCGGGATGTTTGATCACGGGCGGGAGGCCTGCGGTCGGGGCATCGGCGGAAATCGTGGGTGTTGTTTCGGACGTCATGGCGGCGGGTCGCAGCTTTCGGGATCGGTCAACCGGTGCGGGCGGCAGCAGTCTGCGCCCGAGCCCGGACGGCGTCCGGAGGTTTGTCATAGGGCTATGCCGCAGCGCAGTCCATGGCTGAGCGCAACTGCAGCAGAATGCAACGGGCCGTTAATCAGCTTCTTGCATGATCTGCTTACCATATTGCAGAGCACCCATGATGACGATGACCACGCGCCAGCACCGTACGTCTCGCCGCAGCAAGCTGTTGCTGCCGCTTGGCGCGATCGCGGTGATGGCCTATTTCGGCTACCATTCCTTCAATGGCGACTACGGTATCTGGTCGCGTGATCGCATGCGGCGCGAGGCGATCGGCCTCGAAGCCGAGCTTGCCAGCGTCAAGGCCGAGCGCTTGGCCCTGCAGGAGCGGGCCAACCTGCTGCGCCCCGAAAGCCTTGATCCGGACATGATCGACGAACGCGCGCGGCGCAATCTCAACGTGCTCAAATCCGACGAACTCGTCATCAGCCTTGCTGCGCCGCAGCAGAGCAAATCGCAGTAGGGTGCGTCTGCGAGACGATTAACCGAATACTGGTTCATCATATATTTCGGCAACGAAGTCATGTAGTTGACGCATGGCTCGGATGCTCGCCATGCATCTTGGATTGCGCTCTGCCTTCGGATAACGTCTCGCCACAAGTTTGGGAAACGCCCCGGAGACGAAGGTATGGCCGTAGCCAAATCGCAGGTCGGCAGCAAAGCCGCATCGACCGACGGACGCAAACCGGCGGCGAGGTCGGCAAAATCAGCCGGCCCGCGTTCGGTGAGCGCCAAGCCCGAGATCGCGGAGTTCAGCCGCGAGGAGGAGCTCTCGGCCTATCGCGAGATGTTGCTGATCCGCAGGTTCGAGGAGAAGGCCGGCCAGATGTATGGCATGGGCCTCATTCATGGCTTCTGCCACCTCTATATCGGCCAGGAAGCGGTCGTCGTCGGCATGCAGTCTGCGATTCGCACCGGCGAGGACCAGGTCATCACCGGCTATCGTGACCATGGTCACATGCTGGCGACCGGCATGGACGCCAAAGGCGTGATGGCCGAGCTAACCGGGCGGCGCGATGGTTATTCGCGCGGCAAGGGCGGCTCGATGCACATGTTCTCGATCGAGAAGCAGTTCTTTGGCGGTCACGGAATCGTCGGCGCGCAGGTCTCGCTCGGCACCGGCCTCGCCTTCGCCAACCGCTATCGCAAGAATGACCGCGTCACACTCGCCTATTTCGGCGATGGCGCCGCCAACCAGGGCCAGGTCTACGAGAGCTTCAACATGGCCGAGCTCTGGAAGCTGCCGGTCATCTACATCATCGAGAACAATCGCTATGCGATGGGCACATCGGTGACGCGCTCCTCGGCCCAGACCGATTTTTCGCGTCGCGGCCTTTCCTTCAACATTCCCGGCGAACAGGTCGACGGCATGGATGTGCGCGCGGTGCGCGCCGCCGGCGAGCGGGCAGTCGAATGGTGCCGCGCCGGCAAGGGGCCGTATATCCTGGAGATGCAGACCTATCGCTATCGCGGTCACTCGATGTCAGATCCGGCGAAGTATCGCTCGAAGGACGAGGTGCAGAAGATGCGCACCGAGCATGATCCGATCGAGCAGGTGCGGCTGCGCCTCATCGACAAGGGATGGGCGAGCGAGGACGATCTGAAGAAGGTCGATGCTGAAGTGCGCGACATCGTCAACGAAGCGGCGGATTTCGCCCAGAACAGTCCCGAGCCGGATGCGTCCGAGCTCTGGACCGACATTCTCAAGTAAGGGTGGGGACAGTCATGCCGATCGAGATTCTGATGCCGGCGCTGTCGCCGACCATGGAGGAGGGCACGCTCTCCAAATGGCTCAAGAAGGAAGGTGACAGCGTCAAGTCTGGCGACGTCATCGCCGAGATCGAAACCGACAAGGCGACGATGGAAGTCGAAGCCATCGACGAGGGCAAGGTCGGCAAGCTGCTGATCGCCGAAGGCACGCAGAACGTGAAGGTGAATACGCCGATCGCGATCCTGCTCGCTGATGGCGAGGACGCGTCGGCTGCCTCCGCAGCCCCGGCCCAGGACGAGCACGGCGTTGCCGAGGCCGCGAAGAATGGCAGCGGCGAATCGGGTTCCGCCCCGGCGGTGAGCGCCGCCGCAGCACCGAGCGTCCCTGCCGCTGCCAAGGCCGCGGTCGCCAGCGATCCCGATATCCCCGCTGGCACCGAATTCGTCACCATGACGGTGCGCGAGGCGCTTCGCGATGCGATGGCCGAGGAAATGCGCCGCGACGGCGACGTCTTCGTCATCGGCGAGGAAGTGGCCGAGTATCAGGGCGCCTACAAGATCACGCAGGGTCTCTTGCAGGAATTCGGCGCCGACCGGGTGATCGACACGCCGATCACCGAGCATGGTTTCGCCGGCCTTGCGACCGGCGCTGCGCTTGCCGGGTTGAAGCCGATCGTCGAGTTCATGACGTTCAACTTCGCCATGCAGGCGATGGACCAGATCATCAATTCGGCGGCGAAGACGCTCTACATGTCGGGTGGCCAGCTCGGCGCCTCGATCGTCTTCCGCGGTCCGAACGGCGCTGCTTCGCGCGTCGGCGCGCAGCACAGCCAGGATTATTCCGCCTGGTACAGCCAGATTCCCGGCCTCAAGGTCGTGGCGCCCTATACGGCGGCCGATGCAAAGGGCCTGCTGAAGGCGGCGATCCGCGATCCGAACCCGGTCGTCTTCCTCGAGAACGAGATGGTCTATGGCCACTCCTTCGAGGTGCCGAAGCTCGACGATTTCGTGCTGCCGATCGGCAAGGCGCGTATCCACAAGGCCGGCAAGGACGTGACCATCGTCTCGTTCGGCATCGGCATGAGCTATGCGATCAAGGCGGCCGAGCAACTCGCCGCTGAAGGCATCGACGCCGAGGTCATCGACCTCAGGACGCTGCGCCCGATGGATGTCGACACGATCGTCGCTTCGGTCAAGAAG
Organism: Kaistia sp.; assembly: GCA_965229085.1. Taxonomy (GTDB): domain Bacteria; phylum Pseudomonadota; class Alphaproteobacteria; order Rhizobiales; family Kaistiaceae; genus Kaistia. The sequence continues at coordinate 468,024 of OZ245859.1, forward strand.
ACCGGCCGCTGCGTCACGGTCGAGGAAGGCTGGCCGCAGAATTCGATCGGCTCGGAGATCGCCTCGCAGTTGATGGAGAAGGCGTTCGATTATCTCGACGCGCCGGTCCTCAAAGTCACCGGCAAGGATGTGCCGATGCCTTATGCCGCCAATCTGGAGAAGCTCGCTCTGCCGAATGTCGGCGAAGTCATCGCGGCCGTTAAGGCCGTGACGTATCGCTGACATGGCTGAGCATCCGCGCCAGCTCGAAATCCCGCCGGGCGCTTTGGCGTCCGACGATGCTGCCGAGGTGTTTCGGGCCTGGATCGTCGACAACGGGCTCGATGTCAGCTTCCGCACGGCCTTTGACAGCCCGTCGACCTGGGGCATCCTGCTTGTCGATATCGCGCGCCAGGTGGCGCGCGGCTTCGAAAGCGACGGCATCTGTTCGGAGGCGGAAGCGCTCGAGCAGATCAAGGCCTTGTTCGATGCCGAGTGGCATCGTCCCGCCGATCTGGGCACGACCGAATCACGCCAATAGGTGCTTTATGCCGATCAACATCCTGATGCCCGCCCTGTCGCCGACCATGGAAGAGGGCAACCTCTCCAAGTGGAATGTGAAGGAAGGTGACAAGGTCAAGTCCGGCGACGTCATCGCCGAGATCGAGACCGACAAGGCGACGATGGAAGTCGAATCCATCGACGAGGGCACGGTCGGCAAGATCGTCGTGCCGGAAGGCACGCAGGGCGTGAAGGTCAATGCCCTGATCGCCGTGCTGCTCGCCGACGGCGAGGACGCCTCGGCGATCGGCGCCAGTGCTGCCTCGGCTCCGAAGGCTGAGGCGAAGCCCACAGAGGCCGCACCCGCCGAGGCCAAGCCGGCCGCAGCGCCGCAGCCGGCGGCGGCTCCTGCGGCCGCTCCCGCTCCGGCCGCCACAGCTGAAACCGCCAGCGGCGATCGTGTCTTCGCCTCTCCGCTCGCGCGCCGCATCGCCAAGGATGCCGGGCTCGATATCGCCAAGATCGCCGGCAGCGGCCCGCATGGCCGTATCGTCCAGGCCGATGTCGAAGCCGCCAAGTCGGGCGCGCCGGCCAAGGCGGCTCCGGCTCCGGCCGCGCAGACTGCACAAGCTCCCGCGGCGGCAGTCGCCGCACCAGCGGGCCCGTCGGACGCCCAGACGCTGAAGCTCTTCCCCGAAGGCAGCTACGAGCTCGTCCCGCATGACAACATGCGCAAGACGATCGCCCGCCGCCTCTCGGAATCGAAGCAGACCGTCCCGCATTTCTATCTGACCATCGATACCGATCTCGATGCGCTGCTGGCGCTGCGCGAGCAGGTCAACGCCGCCGCGCCGAAAGACAAGGACGGCAACCCGGCCTACAAGATCTCGGTCAACGACATGGTCATCAAGGCGATGGCGCTGTCGCTGAAGAAGGTTCCGGCGGCGAACGCGTCCTGGACCGGCGACAACATGATCATCCACAAGGTCGTCGATGTCGGCGTCGCCGTCTCGATCCCCGGCGGCCTGATCACGCCGATCGTGCGCAATGCCGACAAGAAGACGTTGTCGGCGATTTCCAACGAGATGAAGGACCTCGCCAAGCGCGCGCGCGAGCGCAAGCTGAAGCCCGAGGAATATCAGGGCGGCACGACGGCGGTCTCCAATCTCGGCATGTTCGGCGTCAAGGATTTTGCCGCGATCATCAGCCCGCCGCATGCAACGATTCTGGCCGTCGGCGCCGGCATCCAGCAGCCGGTGGTGCGGGGCGGTGAGATCAAGATCGCGACGGTCATGTCGCTGACGCTCTCGACCGATCACCGCGTCGTCGACGGCGCGCTCGGCGCCGAGCTGATGCAGGCCTTCCGCGGCTACATCGAAAAGCCGCTCGGCATGCTGGTCTGACATTGGCCGGCCGGCGTCCCTTGATCCCGATCAAGGACGCCGGCCGGCCGATCGGCAAGTGAGAGCGCGTCTGAACATCCAAGGAGAGACGCCATGGCCCATACGCCGCACGAGCTTGCCGAAGACTTCCCCGGCGACCAGGACAAGATTGCCCTGTTGAAGGCCGAGGACGCGCATTTTGCGAAGCTGGTCGAGGCCTATCACGAGGTCAATCGCGCCGTGCATCGGGCCGAGACCGATGTGGAGCCGACCGACGACGCCCATATGACGACGTTGCGCAAGCAGCGGATGCTGTTGAAGGACGAGATTGCCGGACGGCTCCGGGCATAAGCGGCACCGGCGGGGCAAGCCCGCCGGCCATGTGCCCTGAACAGTCCGAACCACAACCATGACGCCGGCCCGCGCGAGCGGCACGGTGGAAGCGGCGAAGGGAATGGGCTCATGGCGAGCAGCTACGACGTGATCATCATCGGCTCGGGTCCCGGCGGCTATGTCGCCGCGATCCGCGCCGCGCAGCTCGGGCTGAAGACGGCGGTCGTCGAGAGCAAGCATCTCGGCGGCATCTGCCTGAACTGGGGCTGCATCCCGACCAAGGCGCTGCTGCGCTCGGCCGAGGTGTTCCACTATATGGAGCATGCCGGCGATTACGGCCTTTCGGCCGACAAGGTCGGCGCCGATGTCGCCGCGATCACCAAGCGCTCGCGCGGCGTTGCCAGCCAGCTCAACCAGGGCGTCACCGGCCTTTTGAAGAAGAACAAGGTCGACGTGATCTGGGGCGTCGCCGAGATTGCCGCGCCCGGCAAGGTCACCGTCAAGCCGGCACCCGCCGAGGCCTATGGCAAGCCGAATACGCCGCCCAAGGGTGCTCTTGCCGCTGGCGATTATGAGGCGAAGTCGATCATCGTCGCGACCGGTGCGCGGCCGCGCGCACTGCCCGGCATCGAGCCCGATGGCAAGCTGATCCTCACTTATTTCGAAGCGATGATCCCGGAGGCGTTGCCGAAGAAGCTCCTCGTCATGGGCTCGGGCGCGATCGGTATCGAGTTCGCGTCGTTCTACCGGACGCTCGGTTCCGAGGTCACGGTCGTCGAAGTGCTGCCGCAAATCCTTCCCGTCGAGGATGAGGAAATCGCCGCTCATGCCCGGAAACGCTTGGAAAAGCAGGGTTTCCGGATTCTGACGAGCGCCAAGGTGACCAAGGTCGTCAAGGGCGCGAATTCCGTGACGGCGACGGTCGAAACCGCTGACGGCAAGACCGAAGAGATCACCGCCGACAAGATGATTTCGGCGGTCGGCGTCATCGGCAATATCGAAGGCCTTGGCCTCGAAAAGCTTGGCGTCAAGACCGATCGCGGCTGTGTCGTCATCGACGGCCTCGGCCGCACCAATGTTCCCGGCATCTTCGCCATCGGCGACGTCGCTGGTCCGCCGATGCTGGCCCATAAGGCCGAGCATGAGGGCGTCATCTGCGTCGAAGGCATCGCCGGCCTGCATCCTCATCCGATGGACAAGGCCAAGATCCCCGGCTGCACCTATTGCAACCCCCAGATCGCCTCTGTCGGCCTCACCGAGAAGAAGGCACGCGAGGCGGGCTATGACATCCGCGTCGGCAAATTCCCGTTCATCGGCAATGGCAAGGCGATCGCGCTCGGCGAGCCCGAGGGACTGGTCAAGACGATCTTCGACAAGAAGACCGGCCAGCTCATCGGCGCCCATATGGTCGGGGCCGAAGTCACTGAGCTGATCCAGGGCTTCGTCATCGCCATGAACCTCGAGACGACCGAGGAAGAGCTGATCCACTCTGTCTTCCCGCATCCGACCCTCTCCGAGACGATGCACGAGAGCGTCATGGCCGCCTATGGCAGGGCGATCCACATCTGAGGACCCCGCGCGCGGGTGCCAGCCCTCGGCAAGGGGCATGGCGCCCATGCGCCGGATGGTCTGGCGAAGTCGGGGCAAAGCCGCCATATTGAGCGGCAACGGAGGACGAGCTTGACATGACCGGCGTTGGCATTTTCTGGACGATCATCATCGGCATTCTCGCCGGCTGGATTGCCTCGCGCACTCTCGGCCGCAGCCACGGCCTTATCATCAATCTGATCGTCGGCCTGATCGGGTCGTGGATCGGCGCGATCCTTGTCTCGAGCTTCAACCTCATGCCGCAGCCCGGCATCATTTCGAGCCTCGTCGTCTCGACGGTCGGCGCGATCGTACTGCTGTTCCTTCTCGGCCTCGTTCGCGGCCGCTGAATTCCGGAGACCTCATGGTCGTCGTTCTCGATACGGTCAATCGCGCGCCTCTAGAGGCGAAAGATCGCCGCCCGCGCCACCCCGAAAAGGTGAACCGGCCGGAAACGCCGCTCCTGCGCAAGCCGGACTGGATCCGCGTCAAGGCGCCGGGTTCGCCCGTCTATCGCGAGACGCAGGAGATCGTGAAGAAGAACGGCCTCGTCACGGTTTGCGAGGAGGCCGGCTGCCCGAATATCGGCGAGTGCTGGTCGAAGAAACACGCCACCTTCATGATCATGGGCGACACCTGCACGCGGGCCTGCGCCTTCTGCAATGTCCGCACAGGCATGCCGGAAGCGCTTGATCGCAGCGAGCCGGCCAAGGTTGCCGAGGCCGTCGCGAAGCTCGGTCTCGAGCATGTCGTCATCACCTCCGTCGACCGGGATGATCTCGACGATGGCGGCGCGCAGCATTTCGCCGAGGTAATCCTCGCGATCCGCGCGGCGGCGCCGGGCACGACGATCGAGATCCTGACGCCCGACTTCCTCCGCAAGCCCGGCGCGCTCGAAGTGGTCGTCGCGGCGAAGCCTGACGTCTTCAACCACAATCTCGAGACGGTGCCGTCGAAATATCTGAAGGTCCGTCCCGGCGCGCGCTATTTCCATTCGCTGCGCCTGTTGCAGAGGGTGAAGGAACTCGATCCCGGCATGTTCACCAAGTCCGGCATCATGGTCGGGCTCGGCGAGGAGCGGAACGAGATCCTGCAGTTGATGGACGATCTTCGCGTCGCCGAGGTCGATTTCCTCACCGTTGGGCAATATCTGCAGCCGAGCCGCAAGCACCATCCCGTCATCCGCTTCGTGACGCCGGACGAGTTCAAGTCGTTCGAGACGATCGGCTATGCCAAGGGCTTCCTGATGGTGTCGTCGAGCCCGCTGACCCGCTCGTCGCATCATGCCGGCGAGGACTTCGCGCGGCTTCGTGCTGCGCGCCAGGCGATGCCGCGCGGCGGATAGCGTCGATGCCCCATTTCGATACCGAGCGCAGCGTCGCGCATTCGGCGGAGGCGATGTTCGCGCTCGTTGCCGATGTCGGGAAGTATCCCGAGTTTGTGCCGCTCTGCGAAAAGCTCACCGTGCGCGGCCGGCAATCGTCGGGTGCGCGCGAGGTGCTGATTGCCGACATGACGGTCGCCTATAAGTTCATCCGCGAGACCTTCACGACCAAGGTCGTGCTCGACGAAGCGGCGCGGACGATCCGCGCCGACTATCTCGACGGACCCTTCAAGCATCTGGAAAATATTTGGACCTTCACGCCGATCGACGAGAGCCACAGCAAGGTCGGCTTCACGATCGACTACGAATTCCGCTCGCGCGCGCTGTCGATGGTGATGGGTACGGTGTTCGACAAGGCCTTCCGCAAATTCGCCGACGCCTTCGAAAAGCGGGCGGATGCGATCTATGGGAAGACGGTCTGAAGGCGCCGTTTCGGCCTCCTTCGCGAGGCTAAATTTCCAGAGTTCCAAATAGTTTGAAGAGCAGCTGATCGAGGCTCGGCACGAGGACAAAGGCGGACAATGGGATAGTACGGTGCTGCGGCCGCTCCGCTTTCGTCCGCTCCATGTTGGCCTTGGTGTGCTTGGCGATCTTGGCGCTGCTGATGTCGGGCAGGGGCTCTCCTGCTGCATTGCCGAACCATAGGTAGTGCTGGGGATGGAGCTCCGGCGTCGCGACGATCCAGATGACGCAACCGCTCGGCTTCTCCATCAGCCTCAAGCCGACGGTCTGCCGTCGCGTCTTTCCACCGACGATCGAGGTCTTGAGCTGAATGTGGCGCGTGATGCCACGAAACGCTATGACGAGGTCGTAGCCGCCCGCGTCGAATTCGGATCGAAGCACCTCGACGTCAACAATTCCGCGTTGCCACATTCGGCGCAGCACGTCGGCCACGAAAATGTGCTCGAGAATACGCTCGCGCTGGACCGAGTTCCTGGACGCGCGGTCGTCCAGCGCGGCCTCATCAGAGGCGAAGCCGTCGTCGCCGAGGATTTCGGAATCGTCCACCTGATCCCCCGTCAAAGCGCTCACCCCTCCGCCAATTCCCTCAACATTTTCAGCGCCTGTTCCACCGTCGCGATGCGGACGCCGGAGCGGTCGCGGTCTTCGAAAACATGGGCGGCGTGGACGGCCGGGCTGCCGCGGCGCATCGCGGCGAAATGGACGAGACCGACCGGCTTCTCGGCCGAGCCGCCACCGGGGCCGGCGATTCCTGTGACCGCGACGGCTATATCGGCGTCCGATTTCGCCAGCGCGCCGAAAACCATGGCCAAGGCGACCTCGCGACTGACGGCACCGACGCGGTCGATCAGCGCGGCCGGTACGCCGATCATCGCGGTCTTGGCGGCGTTCGAATAGGTGACGAAGCCGCGATCGACGACGGCGGATGAGCCAGCCACCTCGGTCAGCGTGCCGGCGATCAGGCCGCCGGTGCAGGATTCGGCCGTCGCGATCGTGAGCTTTCGCTGGGTGCAGAGCCGGATCAGCGCGGTTGCGGCGGGGAGGAGAGGGGCGAGGTCGGTCACGGCGCGGTCCCTATGCCAGGGGCGTGAAGGGCAGGCGTATGGTGGCTGTGGCGATGGCGGCGATCCCCTCGCCGCGGCCGACAAAACCAAGCTTCTCATTGGTTGTCGCTTTGACGCCGACCCGGTCGATCGTGATGCCGGCGATGTCGGCAATCCGTGCGCGCATGGCGTCGCGGTGCGGACCGATCTTCGGCGCCTCGGCGATGATCTGGAGATCGAGATGCGCGACGACACCGCCACGGGCGCGAACCCGCGCGACCGCATAAGCGAGGAAGCGGTCGGATGAAGCACCGCGCCATTGCATGTCGGAGGGGGGGAAATGCGAGCCGATATCGCCATCCGCCAGCGCGCCGAGAAGGGCATCGGTGAGTGCGTGCAGCGCGACATCGGCATCGGAATGTCCGGCGAGCGTCCAGTCATGCGCGATCTTGATTCCGCCGAGCCAGACGCCATCACCCTCGGTGAACGGGTGAACGTCATAGCCGGTTCCGACGCGGGTTTCCCCATGGAGCATCAACGCTTCGCCAGTGAGCCGCGCATCGGCCATCTCGATATCCTCCGGACTGGTCAGCTTGATGTTGGTGCGCGCCGCTGTCACGAGCTTCACGGGAATGCCGGCCCATTCGGCGAGAGCCGCATCGTCAGTGACAGTGATGCCGGCCACGGCGGCGCGGCGGTGCGCGTCGAGGATAACGTTGAGACGGAAGCCTTGCGGCGTCTCGGCGGCGAACAGTCCCTCGCGCGGAACCGTGTCGGCAACAAAGCCGTCATCGTCGCTCCGCTTCAGCGTGTCGGTGACCGGCGAGGCAGCAAGGACCGCGTCATGATCAGCGAGCGCGTCGACCACGCGGCTGATGAGAGCCGGCGGCGCGAAGGGGCGAACGGCATCATGAATCAGGACTGCATCAAACCCGAGCGGCGCAAGCGCTTCGAGCCCGGCGAGCACCGAGGCCTGCCGTGACGCGCCGCCGGAGACGGGCGGCAGCAGCTTGGTCGCGTCGGTGGCAGCGCCCTCATAAAGGGCGATGTCGTCGGGATGGATGACGACCATGACCGCGCCGATCCTGTCGTGATCCTGGAAGAGGCGCAGCGTATGCGCGAGGATTGGGCTGCCGCCGATCGCGCGATATTGTTTGGGCAGGCCGCCGCCGGCTCGGACGCCCCGGCCGGCCGCGACGATCAGCGCGGCAATGAGCGGTTGGTCGCTGACTGAAGACATGGCAGGAGTTCCGGGCTTAAGCGATGGATCCGGGTCGAAGGGCCGGGCACGCGTGTGACGGACCCGCCAGGACGGCGCCGCACCACTTTTGTGGAGCGCCGCGCGGCATGGATCGGAGATTTCGTTCCGCCGTGCAACAAGTCTCTTGCCGCGGGACAATCCCTGACTAATATGTGGGCAACGGGTATGGTGCCTATTCGGTAGTCAATTGATTGAAATCTCAACCTCTTTGCGGAAGCTGGCCGATCCGCTGGCGATCGGCAGCGTGACGATTGCCAATCGTGTGCTTCTGGCGCCGATGTCGGGCGTATCAGATCGGCCGTTCCGCCGTGTCGTCGCCGCGCATGGCGCCGGGCTTGTCGTCTCCGAAATGGTGGCCAGCGAGGAACTCGCCGGCGGCAATCCCGAATCGGCTCTGCGGGCAGAGGCAACCGGCAATGCGCTGCATGTCGTGCAGCTTGCCGGGCGCGAGCCGCACTGGATGGCGGAAGGTGCGCGCGCGGCTGCCGATGCCGGCGCTGATATCATCGACATCAATATGGGCTGCCCGGCCAAGCGGGTTACCACGGGCTATTCCGGCTCGGCGTTGATGCGCGATCTCGATCATGCGTTGACGCTCATTGATGCGACCGTGGCCGCGAGCCCGGTTCCCGTCACGCTCAAGATGCGGCTCGGCTGGGACGAGCGGACGATGAATGCGCCGGAACTGGCCCGCCGCGCCGAAGATGCCGGCGTCGCGATGGTCACGGTGCATGGCCGCACGCGCTGCCAGTTCTACAAGGGCGAGGCCGATTGGTCGGCGATTGCGGCGGTTAAGGCCGCCGTCTCGATCCCGCTGATCGTCAATGGCGACATTTTGACGATTGCCGACGCCGAGGAGGCGCTGCGCCTGTCCGGCGCCGATGGCGTCATGATCGGTCGCGGCGCCTATGGCCGGCCGTGGCTTCCTGGCGCGCTTGCCGCCTATTGCAGCACGGGAACGATGCCGGAGGCTCCCTCGGGCGCGGCGCTCGCCGAGCTCGTCGTCGCGCACTATGAAGAGATGATCTCGCTTTATGGCCCGATCCTCGGGCTTCGCAACGCGCGCAAGCATCTCGCCTGGACCATGGAAGCGCTGGAACCAGGGGCTATCGCTCCGGCTGTGCGCCAGGCGATCCTGACAGAAACCCATCCGGGGCGCGTGATCGCGCTCCTTCGTTCCCATTTGTCGGATGCGCCGGCGCGGAGAGCAGCATGACCCCGCCACCCGACGTTCGAACCCACAAGTCGGTCGACAATGCAGCGACCTTGCTGCTCGACGCCTTGCCCCATCCGGTGATGCTGATCGATCCGGATGGCCACGTCATCGAGGCGAATGGCGCCGCGCAGGACTTCTTCCAGGTCTCGGTGATGATGCTGCGCCGTCAGCCGATCGCCAACTACGTGCCCTTTGGCAGCCCGCTGCTCGCTCTGATCGACCAGGTGCGGATGCGCGGCTCGGCGGTCAACGAATATCGCGTCGATGTCGGCACGCCGCGCAATGGCAGCGAGCGCATCGTCGATATCTATGCCTCGCCCATCCTTGAGCAGCCGCAGCATGTCGTCGTCATGCTGCAGGAGCGGACGATGGCGGAGAAGATCGACCGCCAGCTGACCCATCGCGGCGCAGCCCGGTCGGTGACCGGCCTTGCGGCGATGCTGGCGCATGAGATCAAGAACCCGCTCTCCGGTATTCGCGGCGCGGCACAGCTGCTGGAAACCTCGGTTGACGACAATGACCGCGCGCTGACGCGGCTGATCACCGACGAGGCGGACCGGATCGTGAAGCTGGTCGACCGGATGGAGGTGTTCTCCGACGAGCGGCCGATCGAGCGCGATCCCGTCAACATCCATGTCGTGCTCGAACATGTGAAGCGGCTGGCGCAATCGGGCTTTGCCCGCCACATCCGCATCATCGAGGAATATGATCCCTCGCTGCCGCCTGTTTATGCCAACCGCGATCAGCTGATCCAGGTCTTCCTCAATCTCGTCAAGAACGCTGCCGAGGCAATCGGCGATGATCCTGACGGCGAAATCCTGCTCACGACGGCGTTCAAGCCCGGCATTCGCCTGTCCGTTCCAGGCTCGTCCAATCGCGTCACGCTGCCGCTCGAATTCTCCGTGCGCGATAATGGCGGCGGCGTGCCGAGCGAAATACTGCCCCACCTCTTCGATCCGTTCGTGACCACCAAGACCAACGGCACCGGGCTCGGCCTCGCGCTGGTTGCCAAGATCATTGGCGACCATGGCGGCGTGATCGAATGCGAATCGCAGCAGAACCGGACGACGTTCCGCGTCCTGATGCCGGCTTTCCCCGGCGCCATGCCTCCAGACAAGGATGAATGATATGCCGATCGGCAACATTCTCGTGGCCGATGACGATGCGGCAATCCGCACCGTCCTGAACCAGGCGCTGTCGCGCGCGGGCTATGAGGTTCGCCTCACTTCGAACGCGGCGACGCTATGGCGCTGGGTCAGCCAGGGCGAGGGCGACCTCGTGATCACCGATGTGATCATGCCGGACGAAAACGCGTTCGACCTCCTGCCGCGCATCAAACGGGCGAGGCCCGAACTGCCCGTCATCGTCATGAGCGCTCAGAACACCTTCATGACGGCGATCCGCGCCTCGGAGAAGGGCGCATATGAATATCTGCCCAAGCCCTTCGACCTCAAGGAACTGATCTCGATCGTCGGCCGCGCGCTGTCCGAGCCGAAACAGCGCCGGCAGGACCAGCGCGTCGATGAGGGTAGCGACAACATTCCGCTCGTCGGCCGCTCGCCGGCCATGCAGGACATCTACCGCGTGCTGGCGCGGCTGATGCAGACCGACCTGACGGTCATGATCTCGGGCGAATCCGGCACCGGCAAGGAGCTGGTGGCGCGGGCGCTGCATGATTACGGCAAGCGCCGGACTGGTCCTTTCGTCGCGATCAACATGGCCGCCATTCCGCGCGACCTGATCGAGAGCGAGCTGTTCGGCCACGAGAAGGGCGCCTTTACCGGCGCACAGGCGCGCTCCGCTGGTCGCTTCGAGCAGGCCGAGGGTGGAACGCTGTTCCTCGACGAAATCGGCGACATGCCGATGGAGGCTCAGACGCGTCTGCTCCGCGTCTTGCAGCAGGGCGAATACACGACCGTGGGCGGCCGCACGCCGATCAAGACCGACGTGCGCATCATCGCCGCGACGAACAAGGATCTTCGGATCCTGATCAACCAGGGCATGTTCCGCGAGGATCTCTTCTTCCGATTGAACGTGGTGCCGATCCGGTTGCCGGGCCTGCGCGAGCGCTCCGAGGACATTCCCGACCTCGTCCGCCATTTCTTCACGATGGTCGAGAAGGAAGGCCTGCCGCACAAGCAGATCGAGCCGGCAGCGGTCGAGCGCCTCAAGCGCTATCGCTGGCCGGGCAATGTCCGCGAACTCGAAAACCTCATTCGCCGCCTCGCTGCGCTCTATCCGCAGGACACGATCACCGAAAATATCATCGAGGCCGAACTCGACCAGCCGATCATCAATCTCCAGGCGCCGGAAAGCGCGATGGAGGACACGCTGTCAGGTTCGATGGAGCGGCACCTTTCGGCCTATTTCCAGGGCTTCGGCGACAATCTTCCTCCGCCCGGCCTCTATCATCGCATCCTGCGCGAGGTCGAATATCCGCTGATCTCGACGGCGCTCGCGGCGACGCGCGGCAACCAGATCAAGGCGGCCGAGCTGCTCGGCGTGAACCGGAACACGCTCAGGAAGAAGATCCGCGATCTCGACGTCCAGGTGATCCGCTCGACGCGGTGAGGCGAGCGGCTGTTGCCGCTTCGCCACAATGATGTTGCAATTCGGTCTCAGTGTCCGGGGCATGTTACGAATCGGACACGAGGCCTTGGGCCGGATCTCACGGGCGATCGAGGCTCATTCTTGAGCGCGACCGCCGAACTCCCGATGCCAATGCGGGCGGAGCGGCCAAGCCGCCGGCGCATGACAATGCGCGGCGCCGGCTATGTCACCGTGGTGCTGGCGCTTTCCAGCGCCTGCACGACCTTCTTCGTGCTGATGGGGCTGACGCCGCTGCAGCCGAACGATTCGGTGGTGTTCTGGGCGCTGGCGGTCAACGGCTTCCTGACCTTCCTCCTGGTCGCCGAGACGGCGGCCGAGGTCGCGATGCTGATCCGCGCCCGCCGCCGCGGCCGCGCCGCGGCCCGGCTGCATATTCGCATCGTCGCTCTGTTCAGTATCGTGGCGGTGGTGCCGGCGATCCTGATGGCGATCATCGCCAGCGTCACGCTGAACCGCGGCCTCGACCATTGGTTCTCCGAACGCACCCGCGCCATCGTCGACACATCTCTGTCGATCGCACAGGCCTATGCCGAAGAGCATGCGCGCACGCTCAAGGTCGACGTTCTCGGGCTGAAGGGCGATTTCGAACGGGCGCAGACGCTGCTCGCCCGCGATCCCGACCAGTTCCAGAATTTCATGAACTCGATCGCCGCGCTGCGCGGCATTCCGGGCGTCTATCTCGTCAAGCCCGATGGATCGATGATCGCGCAGGCGACGTTCCAGTTCTCGAGCAACTTCCCCCCACCGCCGGTGGATGCCATCAAGCGGGCGACGGAGAGCGGGGCCGAGCCGGTCCTGATTTCGCCCGGCGCCACGAATGTCGTCGGTGCCGTCGTCAAGCTCGAAAACTACAAGGACGTCTTCCTCTATATCGCCCGCGATATCGACCCGAAGGTCATCCGCTACATCGCGCAGACCAGCGCCAGCGTCGATGAATACAAGAGCCTGGCTGCCACGCGTCTCGGCGTGCAGATCGCTTTTGCCGTGCTCTATCTCGGCCTTGCGCTGGTGCTGCTGCTCTCCGCCATCTGGCTTGGTATCGGCTTCGCGAACCGCCTCGTGGCGCCGATCCGGACCCTCATCGATGCCGCCGACGAGATCGGGCAGGGCAATCTCGACGTCACCGTGCCGTTCCGCTCCTCCGATGGCGATCTGGGTGCCCTCGGGGCGACCTTCAACACCATGACGGCTGAACTCCGCAGCCAGCGTTCCGAACTCGTCGCGGCAAGCGAACAGATCGACGCGCGCCGCCGCTTCTCCGAGGCCGTGCTTGCCGGCGTCAGTGCGGGCGTGATCGGCACCGATGCGCGCGGCATCGTGACCATTGCCAATCGTGGCGCCATGCGGCTGCTGGGAGCCGGTGCCGGCTCGATCGTCGGCCGCCCCGTCGTCGACGTCGCGCCGGAGCTTGCCGCCTGCGTCGAAGCGGCCCTTGGCGATCATATCCGCATCGAGCATCGCGACCAGGTGACGCTCGTCCGCGATGGCCGCGAGCGCACGATCATTGTCCGCGTCACGACCGAGGAGGCCGGACCCGAACAGCGCGGCTATGTCATCACGCTCGACGACATCACCGACCTCGTCGCGGCGCAGCGCAGTTCCGCCTGGGCCGACATCGCCCGGCGCATCGCGCATGAGATCAAGAACCCGCTGACGCCGATCCAGCTTTCCGCCGAGCGGCTGAAGCGCCGCTTCGGCAAGCTTGTCGGCGAGGGGCAGGGCCGCGACGTCTTCGACCAGTGCACGGATACGATCATTCGTCAGGTTGGCGATATCGGCCGCATGGTCGACGAATTCTCCTCCTTCGCCCGGATGCCGAAACCGACTTTCGAGGAGCGCAACACCGCTGAGGCAGCGCGCGAGGCGGTGTTCCTGATGGAGGTCGCCCATCCCGACATCAGCTTCGTCACCGATGTGCCGGACGACCCGATGTTGGGCCGTTTCGACCCGCGGCTGATGTCGCAGGCGCTGACCAACATCGTCAAGAACGCGACCGAGGCGATCTCCGCCGTGCCGGAGGACGAGAAGGGCGCGCCGATGATCACCGTGCGCGGCCGCGTCGAAGGCGACATGAACGTCATCGAGGTGATCGATACCGGCATCGGCCTGCCGGTCGAGAACCGCCATCGCCTGCTCGAGCCCTATATGACGACGCGCGAGAAGGGCACCGGCCTCGGCCTCGCCATTGTCGGCAAGATTATCGAAGAACATCACGGCCGGCTTGAACTGCTCGATTCGCCCGAAGTGGAGCGCGGCGGTCGTGGTGCGATGATCCGCATCACGCTGCCGCGAGTGATGCCGGCCGGTGCTGCGGTTGCAGCCGCGCCGACCGTTGCGCTCCTGACCGGCGACCCCACCGAACCCCGACAAGACGGATAATCATGGCCTCCGACATCCTCATCATCGACGACGAAGCCGACATCCGAGGTCTCGTTTCGGGCATTCTCGAAGACGAAGGCCATGGCACGCGCACGGCTGGCGACACCGACAAGGCGTTGGCGGAGATCGCCATGCGGCGTCCTAACCTCGTCTTCCTCGACATCTGGCTGACCGGCAGCCGCATCGACGGGCTGACGCTGCTCGACATGATCAAGGCGCAGCATCCCGACCTGCCGGTCGTGATGATTTCAGGCCATGGCAACATCGAGACCGCCGTCTCGGCGATCAAGCGCGGCGCCTATGACTATATCGAGAAGCCGTTCAAGGCCGATCGGCTGGTGCTGATCGCCGAACGGGCGCTCGAGGCATCGAAGCTCCGGCGCGAGGTGCGGGAACTGCGCGAGCGCGCCGGCTCGGTCAACACGCTGATCGGCGCGTCGATCGCGATGAACCATCTTCGCCAGACGATCGACCGCGTCGCGCCGACCAACAGCCGAATCATGATCTCCGGCCCCTCCGGCGCTGGCAAGGAAACCGTCGCGCGAACCATCCACGACCTGTCGCATCGCGCCTCCAGCCCGTTCGTCGTCGTCAATGCCGCAACGATCACGCCCGACCGGATGGAGCACGAGCTTTTCGGCACCGAGACCGGCAGCGGGCCGCGCAAGATCGGCGCGCTCGAAGAGGCGCATGGCGGCACGCTCTATCTCGACGAAGTCGCCGATATGCCGCGCGAGACGCAGGGCAAGATTCTCCGTGTCCTCATCGACCAGAATTTTCTGCGCGTCGGCGGCACGACCCGCGTCAATGTCGACGTCCGGATCATCTCCTCGACCGCGCGCGATCTCGAGCGCGAGATCCAGGAAGGCAGCTTCCGCGAGGATCTCTTCCACCGCCTTTCGGTCGTGCCGCTGCGCGTGCCGGCGCTGGCCGAGCGCCGCGACGACGTCCCGGCGCTTGTGCAGCATTTCATCGAGTTGATCTCGCATACGACCGGGCTGCCCGTTCGCAAGGTCGGCGAGGACGCACTCGCCGTGCTGCAGGCGCATGACTGGCCGGGCAACATCCGCCAGCTGCGCAACAATATCGAGCGGCTGCTGATTCTCGCCCGGGGCGACGAAACCCAGATGATCACGGCCGACATGCTGCCGCCTGAGATCGGCGAGATGCTGCCGACAACGCCCAATCGCGGCGGCGAACATCTGATGTCGCTGCCGCTGCGCGATGCGCGCGAAATCTTCGAACGCGAATATCTGACGGCGCAGGTCAATCGCTTCGGCGGCAATATCTCGCGCACGGCCGAATTCGTCGGGATGGAACGCTCCGCGCTTCATCGTAAACTGAAATCGCTCGGCGTCGGCTAAAGCGCTTCCGAGCGAAGTGGACACCCCTTCGCGTGCGGGAAGCGCGACCAAACACGAACATCTCGCCCGCGCCTCGATCCTCTCTGACCGGAACCCCTCCATGTCGCGCTTTGCCTATGTCAATGGACGCTATGTCCGCCACGCCGACGCCGCTGTTCATATCGAGGATCGCGGTTATCAGTTCGCGGACGGCGTCTACGAGGTTTGCGAGGTGCTGGGCGGCCGGCTGGTCGATGAGCGGCTCCACATGGACCGGCTGGAGCGTTCGCTGTCCGAACTGCGCATCGCCATGCCGATGGACCGCGCGGCGCTCGGCGCCGTCCTCCGTGAGACTGTGCGGCGCAATCTCGTTCGCGACGGCATGGTCTATCTGCAGGTTTCACGCGGCGTTGCGCCGCGCAATCATCCGTTCCCCGTCGCGCAAACGCCGCCGGCGCTGGTCGTGACCGCGAAGTCCGTCGACCGGGCTGCCGGCGACAAGCGTGCCGAAAGCGGTGTCGCCGTCATCTCCGTCCCCGACAATCGCTGGGAGCGGGTGGACATCAAGACCGTATCGCTGCTGCCCAACGTTCTCGCCAAGCAGGCGGCCAAGGAGGCGGGCGCCTATGAGGCGTGGTTCGTCGACAAGGACGGCAACGTCACCGAGGGGTCCTCGACCAATGCCTGGATCGTCACCACCGATGGGGCGCTGGTGACGCGCCCGGCGAGTGGCGGCATCCTCAAGGGCATCACACGCACGGTGATCTTCGAACTCGCGGCAGCGACAGGGCTCAGGATCGAGGAACGGGCATTCAGCCTCAACGAGGCGAAGAGCGCACGCGAGGCGTTCATCACCGCCGCGACGACGCTGGTGATGCCGGTGGTGCGCATCGACGCCGAGGCGATCGGCAATGGCGCGCCCGGATCGATCGCCACGGCGCTCCGCCAGCGTTTCCACGATTTCGCCGAAGTCGCGCCGCTGTGGTCGCGCGGGGGTGCGTGAGCGTTGCTGCGATGCGGCATTGCGGGATGAATGTGCGGACGCCACATTTGGGGCGTGACGACTAGCGCCTAAGCGGGCAGACTGGTAGCCGGCTGTCCAGCTATGGCCATGGGACCTCGGTCCCCAACCGGGACCGAAGTCCCCAACAACATTCGAGGCGTGAGACAAACAATGGCGGAACGCGCGCAAAACCTTCAGGACACGTTCCTGAACCATGTCCGAAAGAGCAAGACCCCGCTGACGATTTTCCTCGTCAACGGCGTCAAACTTCAGGGAATTGTCACCTGGTTCGATAATTTCTGCGTGCTGCTGCGCAGGGATGGTCATTCGCAGCTCGTCTACAAGCATGCGATCTCGACCATCATGCCCGGCGCACCCGTTCAACTGTTCGAGCCCGGCGACGAGGCCTGATCGAGCGAAGGCCACGAGTAAATCCAGTGAGTGACGAGATCGAGTTTCCCGAAGACGCCGACGAGACCGCCGGCGTCGAGGACGAATCGCCCGAGCGGGAACCGGATCGTACCGTTGTTCTTGTTCCGATCCGCTCGGCACGCGCCCGCCGCGCGGCCGGCGAAGGGCCGAGTGTTGCCCGCAGCCCGCAGGCGCGTCTCGACGAGGCGGTCGGCCTCGCCCGCGCAATTTCTCTTGATGTCGTCGGTGAACTGGCCGTGCCGCTGTCGACCTTGCGGCCGGCGACGTTGTTCGGCACCGGCAAGGTCGAGGAAATCGGCGCGCTGGTCGCGGCTGAAGGGGCAGGGCTGGTCTTCGTCGACCATGTGCTTTCGCCGGTGCAGCAGCGCAATCTCGAAGAGGCCTGGAAGGCCAAGGTCATCGACCGGACCGGTCTGATCCTCGAGATCTTCGGCGAGCGCGCGCAGACGCGCGAAGGCCGGCTCCAGGTCGAGCTGGCGCATCTCAACTACCAGAAGAGCCGCCTCGTCCGCAGCTGGACCCATCTGGAGCGCCAGCGCGGCGGCTTCGGCTTCCTCGGCGGCCCCGGCGAAACCCAGATCGAGGCCGACAGGCGTGCGCTCCAGGAGCGCATCACGCGCATCGAACACGAGCTTGAGACGGTCGTCCGGACCCGCCGCCTGCAGCGCGAAAACCGCCGCAAGGTGCCGCATCCGATCGTCGCCTTGGTCGGCTATACCAATGCCGGCAAGTCGACGCTCTTCAACACGCTGACCAATGCCGGCATCTTCGCCGAGAACCTCCTGTTCGCGACGCTCGATCCGACGCTGCGGCGCCTCAAGCTGCCGCATGGCACCGAGGTCATCCTGTCGGATACGGTGGGCTTCATCTCCGACTTGCCGACCCATCTCGTTGCCGCCTTCCGCGCGACGCTGGAAGAGGTGATCGAGGCGACCTTGATCCTGCATGTGCGCGACATCGCGCATGAGGACAGCGAGGCACAGGCCAAGGATGTCGAGACGGTGCTGGGCCAGCTCGGCATCGAGATCGGCAAGGCCGATCGCATCATCGAGGTCTGGAACAAGATCGACCTGCTGCCGCCGGACGCGCGGCCGGAAGGCCAGTTGAAGGCTGAGCCTGGCCGACCAGCGATCCTGCCGATCTCAGCATTGACGGGTGAGGGGCTGCCGGCCCTGCTGCAGCTTGTCGAGGACCGTCTCAACAAGGGCCGCGCCGAATTCATCGTCGACCTTGCCGGCGCAGACCTCGCGAAACTTCACCGGCTCTATGAGCTCGGCGAAGTCATGTCGCGCGATGACGACGAGACGGGGACCACCCACGCGGTGATCCGCATCGCCGAAAAGCATGAACAGGCTTTCCACGCCGAGTTCCCCAAGGCCCGGCAGGCGCATTGAGGCTCACTGAGCGGGCGATCGAAGCCACAGCTCGACAACATTCAGGTTGTCTGCCCGGTCACACGCCCCATCCGGAATCTTCTGGATTCCGAATTCCCCAGCGTCGCAAGCGCGAAGAATCGACTGCAGTTGATCTGCATCGGTAGCGTTTTTCGGATTGCAGTATTTTATGAGGTTTGCAGGAATTGGCCGATTGATTGCCTCTGCCCCGGGGAGAATAAATCCTGTTCCGGCAAGCGTCTTCTTCAGCTTGTCAAAACTACTTCGATCCGAATCAAATCCGACCTGTGTAAAGACGGTGATTGGCCGCTGGGTCGAGGTTGGGCTGCAAGCAGACTGACCGCCCTCAGAGTCTGCGCCTTGGGAGAGTTGTTTCGAGACGCTCTTCTGTACGGACAGTTGCGCTTCCTGAATAGCCCTTGGGACATCGGGTCTGAGGAAGTCCGTCGCGCCGCCGATGAGAAGTCCTAAAGCGCTCAAGCCGAAGACAGAGAAGAGATAGCGACGCGTGGCTTGGTCAGGCTTTGCCCGACCAACGAGCATCAGGACAAATAGGACTGCACAGGCGACGAAGACACTGAGAAGAACATAGGTAACCACCAACTCGATGAGAATTCTATGAAAGCCGGCGTCAATCGTCACGGAAGATCCCTTCAAGCCCTGCAAACAGGCGGTATACGGACCCTAGGATGTCTCTGTATATATTGCAACCATAACGCGATGCTCTGCCCTGTCTCAGTCCGGCAGCGGCGGTTGCCCGGCAGCTGACGAGCGCGGGATGACTGCGACGTCCATAGCCTTGATGCGCTCATAGAGCTTGGCGTCCTGGGCGTAGGGCCACCAGTCGTAGAGCAGCAGTTCTGCCGGTCGCCACAGGCTGACCCAGCCAGCGATGAGGAAGCCCTCGCCGAGCAGGCGGCCTTGCAGGCTGTAGCGCGAGAAGAACGACTCCGACAGCGTCGAGAGCAGCAGGCAGATCGCCCAGACGACGAACCCGATAAAGAGGGCGCGACGGCCCTCAAGGCGGATTTCCCGGACCTTTTGATGCGACAGCCGACCTTGCACCGTGCAATAGGTCGCGATGGCCGATTTGAGCCGGTGCGGCAGGTCGGGCGCGATTTCTTCAGGCGGCAGGTGCAGCACGATCCGCTTCAGATGGGGCGCGCCACGCGGGCGCGCCTTCATCGTGTCCAGAAGCTGGTCGATGCCCGACTCGTCGATGCTGTCGCCAGCAAACGGGTCGAGCAGCGGCGTCTCGAAGAAATGCGCGAGACGCGAGAGGTAGAGCGCTGCGTCATTGTTGGTGACGACGGTCATGATCCGGCGTGCTGGGCCTCTACTGCCGCGAGGATCGTCATATTGGCAACGCCGCGCGAAGTCACCGAAGGCGTCAGGATATGAGCCGGCTTGGCGGGGCCGAGCAGGATCGGGCCGACATGCAGAGCGTCCGTCATCACCTTCACCACATTGAGCGTGATGTTGGCGGCGTCGAGATTGGGGAACACGAGCAGGTTGGCTTCGCCCGTCAACTTCGAGCGCGGCATGGCGCGCACGCGCAGCGCCTCCGAGAGCGCCGCATCGCCATGCATTTCACCGTCGACCTCGAGGGTCGGCGCTGTCTTCCACAGCAGTTCGACCGCCTGTCGCATCTTGCGGCTCGATTCCGTGCGGTGCGAGCCAAAATTCGAATGCGAGAGCAGCGCGGCCTTCGGGACGATGCCGAAGCGGCGGACCTGATCGGCGGCGAGACAGGTGAGCTCGGCGAGCTCTTCCGCCGAGGGGTCTATGTTGACATAAGTGTCGGTGAGGAAGGTCGTCGATTCAGAGGAGATGAGCAGGCTCATCGCCGCAAACCGGCGCGTGCCGGGACGAAGGCCGATGACCTCGCGGATGACCTGGAAATGGCTGCGGAACTGGCCTTCCAGGCCGCAGAGCATCGCGTCCGCCTCGCCGCGCTCGACGGCCAGAGCCGCGATCACGGTCGAGTTGGTGCGCACGATTGTGCGCGCCGCATCGGGAACGACGCCGCGGCGGCCGACCTTGTCGAGGAAGAGGTCGACATAATCGCGGTAGCGCGGGTCATCATCCGGATTGATGACTTCGAAATCGATGTCCGGCCTGATTTTGAGGCCGAAGCGCTCCAGTCGGCTCGCGATCACCGAGGGCCGGCCGACGAGGATCGGTGAGGCAAGGCCGTCTTCGATGACCGCCTGTGCGGCCCGCAGCACGCGCTCATCCTCGCCATCGGCATAGATCACGCGCTTGATATCGCCCTTGGCCGCGGCAACGAGCGGCTTCATGACGAGGCCGGACTTGAAGACGAAGCGGGTCAGCCGGTCCATATAAGCGTCGAAATCGTCGATCGGACGGGTCGCGACGCCCGAGTCCATCGCCGCACGGGCAACGGCTGGCGCGATGCGAAGGATAAGCCGCTGATCGAAGGGCGAGGGGATCAGGAACTCCGGCCCGAAGGTGCGCTCGACTCCGCCATAGGCCTGCGCCACGACGTCGGACGGCTCCTCCTTGGCGAGCGCCGCGATCGCGCGCACTGCCGCGTGCTTCATTTCCTCATTGATCGTCGTCGCGCCAACGTCGAGCGCGCCGCGGAAGATGTAAGGGAAGCAGAGGACGTTGTTGACCTGATTGGGGAAATCCGAACGTCCCGTGCAGATCATGGCGTCGGGCCGGGCCGCGCGTGCCACTTCGGGCATGATCTCCGGCGAGGGATTGGCGAGAGCCAGGATCAGCGGATGGTCGGCCATGCGCTTGACCATGTCCGCCGTGAGCACGCCGCCCGCGGACACGCCGAGGAAGATGTCGGCGCCGTCGATCACCTCGCCGAGCGTCCGCTTGTCGGTCTTCTGGGCGAAGGCGCCCTTCCAGCGGTCCATGAGGACCGGGCGACCTTCATAGACGACGCCCTCGATATCGCAGACCGTGATGTTCTCGCGCTGCGCGCCGAGGGAGACCAGCATGTTGAGGCAGGCAATCGCCGCCGCGCCGGCGCCCGAAGCAACGATCTTCGCTTCAGCGATGGGCTTCGCCTTGATTTCGAGGGCGTTGACCACGGCCGCGCCGACGATGATCGCCGTGCCATGCTGGTCGTCATGGAAGACGGGGATGTTCATCCGCGCCCGGAGCTTCGTTTCGATGTCGAAGCATTCGGGGGCCTTGATGTCTTCGAGGTTGATGCCGCCAAAGGTCGGCTCCAGCGCCGCGACGACATCGACGAACCGATCGATGTCGCGCTCCTCGACCTCGATGTCGAAGACGTCGATGCCGGCAAACTTCTTGAAGAGGACCGCCTTGCCTTCCATCACAGGCTTGCCGGCCAGCGCTCCAATGGCGCCGAGCCCGAGCACGGCCGTACCGTTCGAGATGACGCCGACGAGGTTGCCGCGTGCCGTATAGTCGAACGCCTTGGCCGGATCGGCGGCGATGGCGAGGCACGGCGCCGCGACGCCCGGCGAATAGGCGAGCGCGAGATCGCGCTGGTTGCCGAGCGGCTTGGTTGCCCTGATCTCCAGCTTCCCGGGTTCGGGATAGCGATGGTAATAAAGGGCGGCCTCGTCGAGGTCGGCGCCTGCCGGTCCTCTTTGCGTCATGATCTGCCTGCGGTGTCTGTTGCTCGCGATGTGGCCGAACGGCCAGCGCAAGCTCTACAACACCGGCGCCGATGTCGCGAGCGGTTCAAGCGCCGCGGAGGCGGCTAGAATGTCGCCTGGCGGATGGCGACCGAGCCGCAGCCGATGCCGGAATTGACGCAGAGCCCGATCACAGAGCCGCGCGGATCGCGCAGTTCCGTATGCAGGGACGGGCGGACCAGTTCGGCCATGCCGATACCGATCAGGGTCGCGAACAGCGTTACGACGAGGAACGAGCGGGTAGCCATCGAACTCATCTCCGGGAGGCCGCGTCCAAAGGGATCGGGCGATGGCGAAAACACTACGAAAGTCCGCCTGAACCGCCCCTGAAACACGCGTTCAGATATCGTTTGGATTGATTGCGATTTGATTAAAATCTTAGGCATCGGGCCGTCGCTCACAGCCTCGTGTCCGGCTTGACGCCCCTCGCGAAATCCGGCATCACGCTCGCATGATGGCCAGGAAGCGTCTCGATTTCCTCTGTTGCCGTGGTTGCTTGTCGGCCTGACACAGGCGACGGGAGCCTTGCATTTGCCTATGGGGCCGATGCGCGCGACACCAGATGACCGGGATCACGATGACAACGCTTCGCCTCTACAATACGCTTTCCAAGGAAAAAGAAACGTTCGCGCCGATCGATGCGCAGCATGTGCGCATGTATGTCTGCGGCCCGACGGTCTATGACTTTGCCCATATCGGCAATGCGCGGCCAGTCATCGTCTTCGACTTGCTCTACCGGCTGCTTCAGCATTTCTACGGCGCGCAGCACGTCACGTATGTGCGCAACATTACCGACGTCGACGACAAGATCAACGCGCGGGCGGCGGCCGAATATCCCGGCATGCCGCTGAACGAGGCGATCCGGATCGTCACCGAGAAGACCAACACGCAGTTCCAGGCCGATGTCGCCGTGCTCGGCTGCCTTGAGCCGACCGAGCAGCCGCGCGCCACCGAGCATATCGAGGCGATGAAGGCGATGATCGAGCGCCTCGTCGGGCGGGGCGTCGCCTATGTCGCCGAGGGCCATGTGCTGTTCTCGCCGGCGGCGATGGACCTCATGAACGGCGTGCCGCGCTATGGCGCATTGGCGCGGCGCTCGCTCGACGAAATGATCGCCGGCGCACGAGTCGATGTTGCACCCTACAAGCGCGAGGCGACCGATTTTGTGCTCTGGAAGCCGTCCGCCGCCGACGAGCCGGGCTGGCCGTCGCCGGCCGGCATCGACGGGCAAGGCCGGCCGGGCTGGCATATCGAATGCTCGGCAATGTCGATGGCGCGGCTGCTGGAGCCGTTCGGCGGCGGGCTCTCTTGCGAGGATCCGACCAAGAACGTCTTCGACATCCATGGTGGCGGCATCGATCTCGTCTTTCCACACCACGAGAACGAGATTGCGCAATCCTGCTGTGCCTTCGGCACCAGCCGCATGGCCAATATCTGGATGCATAACGGCTTCCTGCAGGTGGAAGGCGAGAAGATGTCGAAGAGCCTCGGCAACTTCATCACCATTCGGCAGGTCATGGAGCGGCAGGGCGGCGCGCGTTTTTCCGGTGAGATCGCGCGGCTGACCATGCTCAAGGCGCAGTATCGCCAGCCGATCGACTGGACTGAAAAGGGCGTTGCCGAATCCGCGACCGAGATCGAGGGGTTGCGTCGTGCTCTGCGCGCGGCGCTGCCCGGCGCGCCATCAGAGGCGGTCGTCGAGGCGCTCGCCGACGATCTCAACACGCCTCAGGCGCTCGCCGAGATCTGGCGGCTCAGCAATGATGCGCGCGGAGCGGCCTCGCCGGTGCGTCGGCGCGAAGCAGCGGACCTCCTCGCAGGGTCGCTGAAGTTGCTCGGCTTCGACAGGCTCGTCGATGAGGTGACGGCCGGAAATATCGTGCCGCGCGAAGAACTCGCCGATGCGATTGCCGAGGCGGGCCGCACCAGCATCGATCCTGATCTGTTCGAGCAGCGCGTGGCCGAGGCGAGCGCCGTGTTCGAGGCGAAGATCAAGGCGCGCGAGGCGGAAAGCCTTGGCATCAGCACCGAGGAGATCGAGATGCAACTCGCCGATCGCCTCGCGGCCCGGCGCGTGAAGAACTTCCAGGAGGCTGATCGCATCCGCCTCGAACTGGAGGCGATGGGCATCGCGCTGAAAGACTCGAAGGATCCGGCCACCGGCGAGATCGTCACACACTGGGAGCCCCGCTAGGGACCGCCATGACCGATGCTGCCGAACCCGCCATCGCCCTTTGGGGCATCAAGAACTGCGACACGATGAAGAAGGCGCGTGCCTGGCTCGACGGGCACGGCATCGCCTATGTGTTTCGCGACTACAAACAGGAGGGCGCCGATCCCGCCCATCTCGCCGCTTGGGTCCGGCAACTCGGCTGGGAGGTCGTGCTGAATCGCGCCGGGACGACCTTTCGGGCGCTTCCCGACAGCGACAAGGCTGACCTCGACGCTGCATCGGCGATCCGGTTGATGCTGGTGCAACCCTCGATGATCAAGCGGCCGGTGCTTGAGCGGGCCGACGGCCTTCTTCTCGTCGGCTTCAAGCCCGAGACCTATGCGAAGGCATTGCTCGCTTCTGCGGATTGAGCCGTTGCCAGAGCCGGGCGTGCGGACTAAATCTCCGGCAACCGGTCCGAAAGGGCTAGGCGCAACGGGATCATGACCATGAGCGGCAGAGTTTTGCCCGGCGAGGGACTGGACGTCCACCGCCGGAGAACCCATTTCCGGGCCTGGCATCGCGGCATGCGGGAGATGGACCTGATCCTCGGCCGCTTTGCTGATGCCGAAATCTCCGGCCTTTCTCTCGCCGAGCTCGAAGATTTCGACGTGCTGATGGAGGAGCAGGACCGCGATATCTTCGCCTGGCTGACTGGCGAAACGACGCTGCCCGCCGCCTTCGATACCCCCTTCTTCCGCAAGCTTGCCGTCTTCACGGGCGCAACCCTCCGATAGGCTCATGATCCGTTTCGATACCGTTCTCGGTCGCCGCTCGACCGTCCTTTCGGGCGTGCCTGACGGTTTCGACGGCCGCGTCGTCGCCGACCTTGCCAGCCTTTCGGCCAAGGGTGGACGGCACTATCTGCTCGTCGTCGCGCGCGACGGCCAGCGCATGGCCGATCTCGAACAGGCGATCGCCTTCTTCGCCCCGGCGCAGGAGGTGCTGTCCTTCCCGGCCTGGGATTGCATGCCCTATGACCGTGTGTCGCCCAATGCCGCCGTCGTGTCGCGGCGCATGGCGGCGCTGGCGAAGCTATCGACCTACAAGGCTGAGCCGGGCAGGGCGCTCGTCGTCCTGACCACCGTCAACGCCATTGTTCAACGCGTGCCGCGCCGGGCCGATGTTGCCCGCCAAAGCCTTGCGATCGCGCCCGGCAGCCGGCTGCCGATGGAAAAGCTCGTCGGTTGGCTTGAGGATAACGGCTTCATGCGCACCTCGACGGTGCGCGAGGCCGGGGAATACGCCGTGCGCGGCGGCATCGTCGACCTCTTCGCCGCCGGGCTCGGCGAGCCGATCCGCGTCGACTATTTCGGCGACACGATCGATTCGATCCGCTCCTTCGATGCCGAGACGCAGCGCACCGTCCAGCAGAAGAAGCGCATCGATCTCGTGCCGGTCAGCGAGCTGGTGCTGTCACCCGAGGCGATCGCTCGTTTCCGCGAGGCCTATGTCGGCCTCTTCGGCGCCTCCGATCGCGACGACCAGCTTTACCAGCATGTCAGCGAGGGCCGCCGCTATACCGGCGTCGAGCACTGGCTGCCGCTCTTCGCCGAAGGGCTCGACACGCTGTTCGATTATGTGCCGGAGGCGGCAGTGGTTCTCGACCATCTGACCGAGGAGGCGCTGGCCGAGCGGCTCGACGACATCGTCGACCACTATGACGCACGCAAGAGCGCGATGGGCCAGAATCAGGGCGGCGTGCCCTACAAGCCGATCCCGCCCGCCGGGCTCTATCTCGACCGGGACGAATGGAAACGCCATGAGGGGCTCATTCCGCTCCTCCGCATGACGCCCTTTGCCGAGCCTGACGACACGATGGTCGTCGACATGGGCGGGCGCCAAGGTCACAGCTTCGCGGCCGAGCGGCTGGCCGACAACGTCAATGTCTTCGACGCGGTCATCGGCCATGTCGGGTCCTTGCGCGAGAAGAAGCGCGTCGTCATTGCTTCCTGGAGCGAGGGCGCCCGTGATCGCCTGGCGCAGGTTCTCGCCGATCACGGGTTGAAGCGCGTTCAGATCATCGACAACTGGCCGTCGGCGACGAACTTGCCGAAGGGCGTCGTTGCGCTCGGCGTGCTCGGCCTCGAAACAGGCTTCGATTCACCTGATCTCGCCATTGTCGGCGAGCAGGACATTCTCGGCGACCGGCTGGTCCGCCCGCGCAAGCGCTCGAAGAAGGCGTCGGATTTCCTCAGCGAGATCACAGCGCTCTCCGAAGGCGATCTCGTTGTCCATGTCGATCACGGCATCGGCCGCTTCACCGGCCTCAAGACGATTACGGCGGCGGGCGCCCCGCGCGACTGTCTTGAGATCATCTATGCCGGCGGCGACAGACTCTATCTGCCGGTCGAGAATATCGAGCTTCTGTCGCGCTATGGCTCGGAGGAGACCGACGCCACGCTCGACAAGCTCGGCGGCGTGGCCTGGCAGTCGCGCAAGGCCAAGCTCAAGAAGCGCATTCGCGACATGGCGGCGCAACTGATCAAGATCGCGGCTGCTCGCGCCATGCGCCAGGGCACCGTGTTGGCGCCGCCCGACGGGCTCTATGACGAGTTCGCCGCCCGTTTCCCGTATGAGGAGACGGAAGACCAGCTTGCCGCCATCGAGGCGGTGGTCGCCGATCTCTCGGCAGGCACGCCGATGGACCGACTGATCTGCGGCGATGTCGGCTTCGGCAAGACGGAAGTGGCGCTGCGCGCCGCTTTCGTCGCGGTGATGAGCGGCAAGCAGGTCGCCGTGGTCGTTCCGACCACGCTCTTGTCGCGGCAGCATTTCAAGACCTTCAAGGCCCGCTTCGCCGGCCTGCCGGTCAGGGTCGAGCAGGCTTCGCGTCTCGTCACGGCCAAGGATCTCGCCGAGACCAAGAAGGGTCTCAAGGAAGGCCAGGTCGACATCGTCGTCGGCACGCATGCCTTGCTGGGCAAGGGCATCGAGTTCCGCGATCTCGGCCTTCTCGTTATCGACGAGGAGCAGCATTTCGGCGTCAAGCACAAGGAACGGCTGAAGGAACTGAAGGCCGACGTCCATGTCCTGACGCTTTCGGCGACGCCGATCCCCCGCACGCTGCAGCTTGCGCTGACCGGCGTGCGCGAACTCTCGCTGATCACGACCCCGCCGGTCGACCGCATGGCGGTGCGAACCTTCATTTCGCCCTTCGACGCGCTTGCCGTGCGCGAGGCGCTGCTGCGCGAGCGCTATCGCGGCGGCCAGAGCTTCTATGTCTGCCCGAGGCTCGCGGACCTTGCCGAGCGCAAGGAATTCCTCGAGAAATTCGTGCCCGAGGTGAAGATTGCCATAGCCCATGGCCAGATGCCGGCGAGCGAACTCGACGACATCATGAACGCCTTCTATGAGGGCGCCTATGATGTGCTGCTGTCCACCACCATCGTGGAATCCGGCCTCGACATCCCCACGGCCAACACGCTGATCGTCCATCGCGCCGACATGTTTGGCCTTGCCCAGCTCTACCAGCTGCGCGGCCGTGTCGGTCGTTCCAAGACGCGCGCCTATGCGCTGTTCACGGTTCCCGCCGAGAAGAAGCTGACCCCCATGGCCGATAGGCGGCTCAAGGTGTTGCAGTCGCTCGATACGCTCGGCGCCGGCTTCCAGCTCGCGAGCCACGATCTCGACCTTCGCGGCGCGGGCAACCTGCTTGGCGAGGAGCAGTCCGGCCATATCAAGGAGGTCGGCTACGAGCTCTATCAGCAGATGCTGGAAGAGGCCGTCGCGGCGCTTCGCCAGGGCGGCGAGGACGAGGCCGAGAGCGATGGCCGCTGGTCGCCGCAGATCACGATCGGCACGCCGGTCATGCTGCCGGAGAGCTATGTGCCGGATCTGTCGCTCCGGCTCAGCCTCTATCGCCGCCTCGGCGATCTCGATGAACCGGCCCAGATCGACTCGTTCGGCGCCGAGCTGATCGACCGCTTCGGGCCGCTGCCGGACGAGGTCGAGCATCTGCTGAAGATCGTCTACATCAAGGCGCTCTGCCGCAAGGCGAATGTCGAGAAGGTCGATGCCGGGCCGAAGGGCATGGTCATCTCGTTCCGCAACTCGGTCTTCTCCAATCCGGCCGGCCTCATCCGCTATATCGGCGAGCAGGGCAGCCTCGCGAAGGTCCGCCCCGACCAGAAGATCGTCCTCATCCGCGATTGGGAAGATCCGGAGAAGCGGCTGAAGGGCACCGCCGTGGTGCTGACGCAGTTGGCGCGCCTCGCCGCGGGCGATGGCAAGAAGGCGGCCTGAGGCGCGATCGTCAAAGAAGCGTCGCGGCGCGCTTGCTGCGCTGCGGTGCCGGTGCGATAGCGTTGCTGAGCGTGGGCAGCGGCCTGCGTCGAACAGGGCAGGCGGCAACGTGAGCGATCAGCAAGAACGGCATTTCAGCAAGGCTGCGTCCGACTTCAAGGATAGCGGCCTTCGACAGTTCAAGCGCACGCTGATCGAGGGCGCCATCGTCCTCATTCCGGTCGCCACGATCGTCCTCTTGGTCGTTGGCATCATCCATCACCTGCGCGAAGTGGCCGAGCCGCTGGTCGGGCGCATCATCCACCCAATGCTTGCGGCTGCGATCCTGCTGGTGCTGCTGGTGCTCGCTGTCGGACTGCTTGTTCGCTCCGCCGTGGGGCGATGGGTCCAGCATCGCCTGGAGCGCCTGCTGTTCGAGCGCGTGCCCGGCTATAAGCTCGCCAAGGCGGTCGCTACAGACCAGATCTTCGTCGGCGGCGGCGCACAATCGATCCGGCCTGCGCTAGCGACGATCGAGGAGGGACAATGCCCAGCCCTCGTCATGGATGAGTTTGCGGACGGGCGCTTTCTCGTCTTCGTTCCGGCATCGCCGGCCCCGATGACCGGGGCGCTCTATATCTTCACGGCCGACAAGGTCGAGATCCTCGACGTGCCGCTACTGTCCTTCGTGCATACGATTTCCTCCTGGGGCCTCGGCATGCGCGAGCTTATCGAAAGCGCGGCAGCGGCCAAGCAGGCGGCCTGACGCGGTCGCTACTGCCGGCGAGCGAGGTGCGGCGGCCGATCGACGGCCGCCGCTCGATAGGGCATCAGACGCTTGCCCGTCACTTCGCCGGCGCGGCGTACCAGGCCGGCAGCGTGTAGCCATAGACGGACTGGGTCTTCGGGTGGTCGACGCGGGTCCAGCGTGCCACCCACTGGTCGGGCAGGTAATAGAGCGGCACGACATAGTGCTGCGAGATCAGCACTCGGTCGAGCGCGCGCACCGCCGCGACGAAGTCCTCCTGGCTCTTCGCCGCCAGCATCGCCGCAATCATCGCATCGATCGCGGGGTTCTGAGCTCCGACATAGTTGAACGAGCCCATCATGCCGGCGGCGGCGGAGGACCAGCGGTTGTTCTGCTCGCTGCCCGGTGAAAGCGAGGCGGGCCAGGCCGTGATGATCACGTCAAAATCGAAATTTTGGACGCGCCGCTCATACTGGGTCGAATCAACCGTGCGGGCGGTCGCCTTGATGCCGACACGGGCCAGCGTCCGCGCATAGGCGAGGGCGATGCGCTCCTGATCGCGATCCTTGAGCAGGATCTCGAAGGCAAGCGGTTGACCGCTCTTGCTGTTGACGAGGCTGTTGCCCTGCAACTGGTAGCCGGCCTGCTGCAGCAGATCGAGCGCCGCTTTCAGCACCTTGCGGTCGCTGCCCGAGCCATCGGTGACGGTCGGTTTGTAGGTGCCGTCCATGACATCGGGCTCGACAGCGCCGGCGAAGGGCGCGAGCAGCGCCTTCTCGGCGTCGGAGGCCGGCACGCCATAGGCGGAAAGCACCGAATCCTGGAAGAAGCTCGCATTGCGGCTATAGGCGCCGGAGAAGAGGTTCTTGTTGACCCATTCGAAATCGAACAGCATTTCCAGCGCCTCGCGGACGCGAACATCGGCGAACATGGGTCTGCGCGTATTCAACGCAAAGCCGAGCATCCCCTTGGGCAGGCCGTTCGGGATCGCTTCCTTGACGACGCGGCCGTCGGTCGCCGCGGGGAAGTCGTAGCCGTCGAGCCAGCGCGCCGGATCGGCTTCCGGATTGACGTCGTAAAGCCCCTTCTTGAAGGCCTCGAACATCGCATTGCGGTCGCGATAGTAGTCGATGCGGATGGTGTCGAAATTGTCGAAGCCGCGCTTCACATTGAGGTCCTTGCCCCAATAATCCGGATTGCGCTTCAGCGTCAGCTGCTCGCCGGGGGTGATCTTGTCCATGACATAGGGACCGCTGCCGATCAGCGGCTTCAGGGTCGACTGGTCGAAGGTTTCGGCGTCTGTCGCATGCTTCGGCAGGATCGGCATCAAACCGATCAGGAAGGGAAGCTCGCGATTTTCGGAATTGGCGAAGGTGAACTTGACGCCATTGGTCCCGACGATCTCGGATTTTGCCACCGTCTTGAACCAGGCCGGGTAGAGGTTCGGCCGGCCCTTCTCGCGCAACAGCTCGAGCGAGAAGATAACATCCTCCGGCGTCACCTTCTGCCCGTCGGAGAATTTGGCGTTCGGATTGATCGTGAACGTGACCGAACTGCGGTCCTCCGGCATGTCGACGGTATCGGCGAGAAGGCCGTAGAGGCTGAAGGCCTCGTCGCGATTGCGGACCAGAAGGCTCTCGAACACGTTGTTGCCGATCGAGGCATCCCAGATGCCGCGCGAGGTCGTCGTCGCGCTCTTCACGATGAACGGATTGAGGCTGTCATAGGTGCCGACAAAGGCATAGGTGATTCCGCCGCCCTTGGGCGCTGCGGGATCGGCATAGGCAAAGTGATCGAAACCCTTCGTCAGCGCCGGCTCGCCATGCATCGCGATGCCGTGGGACGGCGCAGCAAGGCTTTCGCCTGCACAAAGGCCGACAAGGCCCGCCGCGGCGAGCGCGATCATCGGTCCTAGCGCGCGAATCCACATCGTCTCTTCCTCCACATCGTCCGGCTCTTCGCGCGGACGCCGAAAAACTATACCCGGAACACAATCGCACTGGCTTCCTGCTGGAAAACCACTGTTCGAGCGGCTAATGATGCCCAGCCGTCCGCGCGTCACCGTGTCGCCTCAATTGCTGGTCATCCAGCCCCGATCAGTGTCGCCGGAAAACCGGGCGAGCATCGCCCTCCGCCTTCGGCAGCGCAAGGCAGTTGAGAAACTCAAGGACACGCTCGATGTCGTATCGTTGGAAGACCGGCTCGGTTCGGGCCCCCCTGCTGGCTGCTGCCGCGCTCATGATGATCGGCGCCGCGCCGGTTGCGTTTGCGCAGGACGCGCCGACGCCGAAGACCCCTGTGGCCAAGCCTGCAGCGCCTGCCCCGGCGGCCGCGGATGGGGCCGCCGCCGCCGCCGCGCCGGCAACGCCCTGGATCAAGGAATGCGGTCAGGATCCGCAGTCGAAGAAGAAGCTCTGCATCACCTCGCAGGAGCTTCGCGCCGAGACGAATCAGTTCATCGCGTCGATGCAGCTGCGCAAGCTCGAGGGTGACCCCAAGATGGCTCTGACGGCCATTGTGCTCACCGGCCAGCTGATCCAGCCGGGCCTGCTCGTCCAGGTCGACCAGAACAAGCCGGTGCCGCTGAAATACGTCATCTGCGACCCGACCGTCTGCTACGCCCAGGCTGAGATCGACGACACCTTCACCAATGCCATGAAGAAGGGTTCCAAGGTCGCCGCGATCACGATGAACCCGCAGGGCAAGCCGATGGTGTTCCCGTTCGCGCTCACCGGTTTCACCAAGACCTTTGAAGGCGAAGGCCTCGATCGCGCCGCTGGCAAGGCTCGCCGCGACGCGCTGCAGGAGCAGTTGCAGAAGAACGCCGAAGAGAATCGCCAGAAGCTGATCGACCAGCAGAACAAGGAACGCGGCACCACCGACGCTCCGCCGGCTCAGTAAGCCGCTTCATCCTGAATGTGGAAACGGCGCGCCTCTGGCGCGCCGTTTTCGTTAGAGACCGAGGTCGGTCGCTCAGTTCAGTCCGCGCGGATGAGCGACATAGATGTCGCCCTTGCGTTCGCCGAAATAGTCCGGAAGCTGCGGATGACGGAGCGGCTCTTCCGAGCGATCGGCCAAGAGGTTCTGCTCGGAGACATAGGCGACATACTCGCTGTCGGCGTTCTCGGCGAGCAGGTGATAGAAGGGCTGGTCCTTCGCCGGGCGGATTTCTTCCGGGATCGAGAGCCACCATTCCTCGGTGTTGTCGAAGACCGGATCAACATCGAACACCACGCCGCGGAATGAGAAGTGGCGGTGACGCACGATCTGGCCGATCTGGAACTTGGCTTCGCGTGAATGACCCATGATCTTCAACCCCTACTGCAACCGGCATGCCAAAGGCCATGAAGGCCAGCGGCGGTCAACGCGGCGCATGGTCGCCTCTTGAGACGTGGTTCCCAGATTAACGCTGCATCTAGAGATGCGGAGCGAGCGCCTGGCGCATCGCGAAACGCTTGAGGCCCGGAATGCGGTCGAGTGCGAAGAGGCCGATGCCGCGTGCCGCCTGGACAGGCAGCAGGCTGGTCAGCAGGGTCCGGTTCAGCATGTCGACGGCGGTGGTTCGGGCGAGGATGTCGCCGGAGCGGCGGCGGTCATAGTCCGCGAGCGCGGCGGGAGCGCCGGGATCCTCCGCATGCGCAGCGGCGACCGCGGCGAATACGGCGGCATCGCGGAGGCTCAGATTGAGACCCTGCGCCCCGATCGGCGGGAACACATGCGCCGCCTCGCCGATCAGGGCGATTCGCTTGTCTGCAAAGCGCCGCGCGGTCTGGCCGCTCAGCGGGAATTGCTGCCTTGCGCCATCGATCGTGATCGCGCCCACGATATGACGCGACTTCTGCTCGAACAGGCGGGCGAGCTCGGCATCCGAAAGGGTTGCAAGCCGCTCGGCATCGGAGGGCTTCACCACGCAGACGACGGCCGAACGGTTGCCCGGCAACGGGACCAGGGTGAACGGCCCCGTTTCGGTGTGGAATTCGGTCGAGACATTGTCGTGCGGCAATGTGTGGCTGATGTTCACCACCAACGCTGTCTGCGGATAGGACCAGCGCCGGACTGCAATTCCAGCCGCCGCGCGGGCCGGCGAGTTGCGGCCGTCGGCGGCGCCGACCAGCCGGGCCTCAATACGGCCAGCTATGCCGGCGTCGATCGCGACGTGATCGGCTTCCGGTTCGATCGACGCAGCGAAACCGTCGAGGCGTATGACGCCGGCGGTTGCCGCCGCCTCTTCCAGCGCGGTGACGAGGGCGGCGGTCGGCACATTATAGCCGAAGGCCGGCCGGTTGATCTCGCTGGCGTGAAACTCCACCAGTGGTGCGCGAACCAGGCGGCGCGTGCCGTCGACGATGCGCATGGTGACCAGCGGTGCCACGACGTCGCGGAGCGCGTCGAAGACGCCGGCTTCACCGAGAATGTCGACCGAGACGCCGAGCATCGCCACGGTGCGCTTGTCGGACGCGACGGCCCGCGGCGCGACGAGCGCGACCGAGAGGCCCTGGCGGCGGGCAAGCAGCGCTGCGACGAGCCCTGCCGGGCCGGCGCCGATGACGGCGACGCCAACGCGATCGGTCATGTCTTCACCTCTTGGTCCTGCAGCGAGACTGCGTCGCCCGAGCTGCCGGAGCGCCGACGCCAAATGTGGACGACGGTGGAGCCAAGCAGCATCGATACCAGGAACAAGATGATGGAGGGGAAGGCAAAGACAAGGTCTGCCACTGCCGGACCTGGGCATAAGCCGGCGAGGCCCCAGCCGATGCCGAAGATCGCGGAGCCGAGCGCCAGTTCGCCATCGATGCGCCGCGCATGCGGGCGCGAGAAGCTCGGCGCCGCCAATGGGCGGCGGCGGCGATGGCCGATGCGCACCGCCACCATAGTGACGATCACCGCCGCGGCCAGAACAAAAGCGAGGCTCGGATCCCATCCGCCCGACATGATTCGCGAGACATCGAGGAAGGCCTTGACCTTCTCGGGGTGGATCATGCCGGAGATGGCAAGGCCGAGCCCGAAGATGACGCCCGAGACGAGCGCCGCGACATGGAACACGACCTGACGCCGTCCGCCCTGACCCGTCACGGCCACTGCCTTGCGAAAAGAACGGTCAGAATTGCGGTGGCCATGAAGATACCAACCGCCAGGATCGAGCGAAGCGACAGATTGGCGAGGCCGAACACGCCATGCCCCGAGGTGCAGCCCCGTGCCAGAGCCGTGCCGACGCCGACCAGCATGCCGGCGATGGCGAGCAGCGGCGGCGACATGTCGATATGGGGCAGGGTGCTGATCATGTCGGCGAAGAAGCGCGGGCCGAAGGCGACGCCGAGCCCGGCGCCGATCGGCAGGCCGATCAGAAACAGAAGCCGCCAGGCGAGATCCGCGCGCGCGCCGAGCAGCAGGCTGCCGAAAATATTGGAGCAGCCCGCGATGCGGCCGTTGACGATCCAGAGCAGCCCCGCGCCGACGCCGATCAAGGCGCCGCCTATGGTCGCGGAAACGGGGGAGAATCCAATCATCGCTCGCTCCGGGAGTGTCCTGCCAAAAGTGGACGCCGAAGGGCTCTGCTGCAATCTGGACCGTTGTCGCAGGCGACAGGACGCCGCACTCTTCGTCGTCGCGCTCTTGCCAGCCCGACGCCGAGACCCTATCGACGATTTGGTAGCAAGGTTGATCGCGTCCAAGGGCTGGTTTCGCGATCGGCAGGGGATGCCGGACATACTGTCCGGGTGGGGAAGTTCACAGCAATGACCAAGGCCTCGCCGGCGACCAAGTCCTGGCCGCGGACGCGCAGCTGGATCGTCCATATGTTGACGGCGAGCGGTGCTGCCTTCTCGCTGCTCGCGGCGATTGCGGCCGGCAGCGGCGATTTCATCGAGACGTTTCTCTGGCTCGGCGCCGCCCTCTTCGTTGACGGCATTGACGGGCCTTTGGCACGGCGGGCCCGGGTCGAGGAGAGCGTGCCGTGGTTCGACGGCGCGATCCTCGATCTCGTGATCGACTATTCGACCTATGTCTTCATTCCGGCCTTGATCCTTGCCCGTTCAGCCCTGCTGCCGCCGGCCCTTGCCGTGCCGGGGGCCGTGCTCGTCGTGGTGGTTGGCGCCTTTTACTTTGCCGACACGCGCATGAAGACCGACGATTACGGCTTTCGCGGTTTTCCGGCGGTTTGGAACATGGTGGTGTTCGTGCTCATCGCCTTCGCGCTGCCGCAGAGCGCTGCCGCGGCCATCGTCGCGGCGCTCGCGGTTCTGACCTTCGCGCCGGTGGAGTTCGTGCACCCCTTCCGCGTCAAGCGACTTCGGCCTTTGACGATCGCCGTCACCATGCTTTGGGCGCTTTGCTCCATCCTGACACTTACAGCCGGATTCCGGCCCGGCATGCTGGTTCTCGCCGGGCTCGGCGCGACGACCTTCTATCTGGCCGTGATTGGCGCAGTGCTCCAGGCGACGCGGCGCTGGGGAGGCGCCTGACGAGATTCGGCCGGAACGAATCCGCGGCATGGCCATTGCGAGCAACGGGCGAGCGGCAGCTTGGCCGCTGCATAGAACGCTGAACGGAAATCGGGGCGAGGCGACACGATGAATCTTGATCTCCTGTTTCAGGCGAGTGCCTGGGCCAGCCTGCTGACGCTGACCGCGATGGAGATCGTGCTCGGCATCGACAATATCGTCTTCATTTCGGTGCTGGTCAGCCGGTTGCCGGCGGAACAGTCGAAGCGCGCACGGCAAATCGGCCTCGCGCTCGCGCTTGTCTTCCGCATCCTGCTGCTGTTGGTCCTGTCCTGGCTGATCGGACTCACGGAGCCGGTCATCACCATCTTCGGCAATGGCCTCTCCTGGCGCGATCTGATCCTGCTCGCGGGCGGTGTGTTCCTCATCTACAAGGCGACGCACGAAATCCACCAGGGTGTAGAGGGCGAGGGCGAAGAAAACGCCAAGCCGGTCGTCGCCGGGTTCGCCGCGATCGTCGCCCAGATCATCGTCATCGACATGGTGTTCTCGGTCGATTCGATCGTGACGGCGATCGGCATGGCCGAGCATGTCGAAATCATGATCCTCGCGGTGATCATCGCGATGGGCGTCATGTATCTCGCCTCGGGCGCGATCTCGTCTTTCATCGAGCGGCATCCCACCACCAAGATGCTGGCGCTGGCGTTCCTCCTTATGATCGGCGTCGCGCTGGTCGCCGACGCCTTCGGGTTCCATATCCCGCGCGGATACATCTACACCGCGATGGCGTTCTCGGCGTTCGTCGAGATCCTCAACGTTGCGGCGAAGCGCAAGCGGACGGAATGAATCGGTTCAGGAAACCGGCGGCCGGCGATTGCCAGCCGCCGGACCCGCCTGTAGAAGAAGCAAATCACCAGAGGATTGGCGAATCCGTCAGCAGCGGACTAAGCCCCGGCCGCTGAAGCGGCTGTTTCCGCATTGAGCCGGCAGATTTCAGATGGGCCTCTCGTTCGCCTCGGCGCGCCTCATCATGGCGCTCTATTTCGTCTATTCCTTCGTCCTCTCGAATTGGCTGATCCGCATTCCCGATGTGCAGCAGGCGCTCGGGCTTGAGCCGGCCGGCCTCGCGCTTTGCCTGCTCGGCCTTCCGGTCGGGCTTGTTTGCGCGATGGTCTTTTCCGGTCCGCTCGTCGAAGGCCTTGGGCCGAGTCGTGCCATCCGCTACGGCTTTTTTGGCTATGCGCTGCCGCTGTTGCTGCCGGGCTTCGCCTTTTCGCCCTTGATGCTGTTCTTCGCGCTGCTTCTGGTCGGACTCGGCATGGGTCCGCTCGAAGTCGGCATGAATGTCGCGGCGGATCGCATCGGCACGGCGCTCGGCCGGACGGTGATGTCGCGCGCGCATGGCTTCTGGAGCCTCGGCCTGATGGCGGGCGGGGTCAGCGGGTCCGCTGCAGCGACGCTCGGGATCGCGCCAGGCATCCATATCGCGGCGGTGACGTTCGTCGTGCTCGCGGCGAGCCAGATCCTCGTTCTCCGCCTGCCGCCGCTGGGGCCGATGCCGGCGACGGCCACAGGCGAGAAGGCGCCCGTCTTCGTTCTGCCGCCACGCAACATCGTTGCGCTCTGCCTCTTCGCCTTCGGCATGCTGCTGGTAGAGGGCGCGATTACCGATTGGAGCGCAATCTATCTCCGCGATGTGTTCGGGCAGGTTCCGCCGGTGACCGGCTTTGCCTTCACCGCCTTCGGCTTGCTGATGGCCGGCGGTCGGCTCGCCGGCGACTGGCTTTCGACACGGTTCGGGCCGGTTGCGCTCGCGCGCTGCTGCTGCCTGATCGGCCTTGCCGGCCTTCTCGCCGTGGTGCTGGCGACGGGTCCGCTGATGGTCGTGCTCGGCGCGGCGGCGGCGGGCTTCGGCGTCTCGATCGTCTTCCCGCTCGCGGTCACGGCCGCCGCCGCGCGTGAGGGATCGCCGGCCGTCAATGTCGCGGCGCTGTCGCTGCTTTCCTTCTCCGGCTTCATGGTGGGGCCGCCCGTGATCGGCTTTGTCGCCGAGGTCTTCGGCCTTCGCCTCGGCCTTGCAACACTGCTTCTGGCCGCCGGCATGAGCCTGCTCCTTGCCGGCGAAGTGCGCGTCCGCCCGAAGCGGACCGCGGAGCCTTCTACCGCCATTAGCCCCGACCGTGCCGCCGCCTGAGCACGGAAGTTCGGATGTTTCGCATGACCCATCAAAGCCGCATCATGGCGATCTTCTTCGTGCAGTCGATCGCCATGGGGAGCTGGTTTCCGCGCATTCCCGAGGTGCAGGCGAAGCTCGGGCTGGGCCCAGCGGAACTCGCGCTGGCACTGCTCGGCATGCCGATCGGATTGTTGATGACGCTGCCCTTTGCCGGCGGCTTCGTCGCTCGGGTGGGCGCGCGCACGACCATCATCGGCGGCTTCGCGCTGTTCCTGCTGCTCGCGCCGCTGCCCTCACTCGCCTGGAATCTGCCCAGCCTGTTCCTGGCGCTGCTCATCGTCGGGACCGCGATTTCCGGCCTCGAACTCGGCCTCAATGTCGCGGCCGATGCGATCGAGCATGCCGGCGGGCGCAAGATCATGAGCACCTGCCATGGCTTCTGGAGCCTCGGCCAGATGGTTGGCAGTCTCATCGGCGTCGGCTTCGCCGCTATTGCCGCGCCCGTCAGCCTGTCGCTGGCTACGGTCTCGCTTCTGTTGATCGGCCCCGCCCTCTGGCTGGGTTATACTTTGCCGCCGCTTCCAGGCTCCGGACCGGTTTCAACCCATGAGGCGCATGGGCGAAGGTCTCGTCCGTCAAAGGCCTTGATCGGGCTTTGCCTGTTCGTGCTTGGCATCGCCATGGCGGAAGGCGCGGCGGCCGACTGGTCGGCGGTGTTCCTGCGCGACGTCATCGGTGCGCCACTCGCCACTGCCGGCTTTGGCTACACGGCCTATGCCTTCGCGATCGCGGCCGGACGCTTCCTCGGCGATACGCTCTCGACCCGGTTCGGGCCTGTCGCGCTTGCCCGCTTCTGCGGCGCGGTGACGATCCTCGGCGTCGGTATCGTCATCACCAGCACAGGCCCCCTCCAGGCGATGATCGGCCTCGCGGCGCTTGGCTTCGGCTGCTCGGTCGGCTTCCCGCTCGGCGTCACCGCCGCGGCACGGCTCGGCGACCGCTCTGCCGCACGCAATGTCGCGCTACTTTCGCTATTCGCGCTGTTCGGCTTCCTGCTCGGGCCGCCGATGATCGGCTTTGTCGCGGAACATCTCGATCTGCGCTACGGGCTCGCGATGCTGTTGCCGGCGCTGGCGCTCAGCTTTGTCCTTGCCGGCGGCTTGCGTCCACGCCGCCCGGCTGGTGAACTCGCCGGCAGCAGCGCCTGAAAGGCGTCCATCGATAAGGGGAGGCCAGCAATGGTCCAGGCGATACGCATTCATGCCCAGGGCGGGCCCGAGGCGCTCAGCTTCGACACGATCACGGTCGGCGCGCCTGGCCCCGGCGAGGTTCGCCTGCGCCATACGGCGATCGGACTGAACTTCATCGACGTCTATCACCGCTCCGGGCTCTATCCGCCGCCGCTGCCATTGCCCTTCGTGCCGGGCAGCGAGGGCGTCGGCATCGTCGAGGCGGTGGGCGAGGGCGTTGGCGATATCGCGGTCGGCGACCGCGTCGGCTATGCCGGGCCGACCGGCTCCTATAGCGAGGTGCGGATCATCACCGCCGAGCGGCTGGTGCCGATCCCGGGGGGCATCGACGACGCGATCGCCGCCTCGGTGCTCCTGAAGGGCCTCACCGCGCGCTACCTGCTGCGCCAGACCTATGTCGTCGGCCCGGACACGGTGCTGCTGTTCCATGCGGCGGCCGGCGGCGTTGGCTCGATCGCGTGCCAATGGGCGGTGGCGCTCGGCGCGACGGTCATCGGCACCGCCGGAACGCCGGAGAAGCTGGCCCGGGCGAGCGCGCTCGGATGCCAGCATGTGATCAACTACCGCGAGGAGGATTATGTCGCCCGCGTCGCGGCGATCACCGGCGGCGCAAAGTGTGACGTCGTTTATGATTCGGTCGGCAAGGACACCTTCATCGGCTCGCTCGACTGTCTGAAGCCGCGCGGAATGTTGGTGTCGTTCGGCAATTCGTCCGGCGCCGTGCCGCCCTTCGAGATGAACCTCTTGCAGCGCAAGGGCTCGCTCTATGCGACACGTCCGACACTCGGCCACTATGTCGCCCGGAGGGCCGACCTGCTGGAGGCGGCCGACGACCTCTTCGGTATGATTGCGAGCGGCGCCGTCCGCATCGACGAACCCCAACGCTTTCAGCTTTCCGAAGCCGCCGAAGCCCAGACGGCGCTCGAAGAGCGGCGAACCACGGGTTCGGTGGTGCTCATTCCCTGATCGGCTCCGTCGGGGGCGGACATTCTGCCGCCATTGCGTGCAGCGCCGGAATGATTGTACGATTTGATTAAGGCTTGTGCAGCTTCAGCGCTGCAAGGCCAGATCAATCGATGCATGGAGCTGGTATGGGCCGCCTGACGACGCATGTTCTCGATACGGCAGCCGGACGGCCGGCGGCGGGGATGAAGATCGAGCTCTATCGCCTTGATAGTGAACGCGTTCTGATCCGTAGTGTCGTGACGAATAGCGATGGCCGGGTCGATGGTGCCTTGCTCGAGGGCGAGGCGTTCTCGAAGGGCGTTTATGAACTCGTTTTCCACGCTGGCGACTATCTCAGCCGCGCCGGCGCCGGTCTTCCGGACCCGCTCTTCCTTGACATCATCCCGATCCGCTTCGGCATCGCCGAGCCCGGCCAGCACTATCATGTGCCGCTGCTGATCTCGCCCTTCGGCTATTCAACCTATCGCGGCAGCTGACCCATGCGCGAGACCATCCGTTTCGTCCGGCGTGGCGGCATCGTCGAGATCGGCAAGTTCGATCCGATGACAATGCTGCTCGACCATCTTCGCCTCACCGAGGGCGCCAAGGGCACCAAGGAAGGCTGCGGCGAGGGCGACTGCGGCGCCTGCACAGTGGCGGTCGGCCGCTGCCGCGACGGCCAGGTCGTCTATGAGCCCGTCAATGCCTGCATCCAGCTTCTCGGCACCGTCGATGGCACCGAGATCGTCACGATCGAGGACCTTGCCGAAGGCGATACGCTCCATCCGATCCAGCAGGCCATGGTTGACCGGCACGGCTCGCAATGCGGCTTCTGCACGCCGGGCTTCATCATGAGTCTGTTCGCGCAGTTCCACGCCAGCGACGGGCCGGCGACGCGCGGCGAGGTCAACGACTGGATTGCCGGCAATCTTTGCCGCTGCACCGGTTATC
This sequence comes from Kaistia sp., assembly GCA_965229085.1. Lineage (GTDB taxonomy): Bacteria > Pseudomonadota > Alphaproteobacteria > Rhizobiales > Kaistiaceae > Kaistia. The sequence goes on from OZ245859.1 coordinate 508,923, forward strand.
GGCCGATCGTCGATGCCGCTGTCGAGGCTTCGGCCGCACCGCGGACAGACAAGTTCCACCGCGCCAGCCAGGATACGGCGGGGATCCTGCAATTCCTTTCGGACGGCCACGACCTCTTCATCGGGGATGAAGAACGCTTCTTCGCTGCGCCCGCAACGGTCGAAGCGCTGGCGGCGCTCTATGAACGGCATCCGACCGCCGTCATCGTCGCCGGCGCCACTGATGTCGGCCTCTGGATCACGAAGCAGCTGCGCGACATTCCAAAGATCATCCATATCGGCCGGGTCGCTGGCCTGAACCGGATCGAGGATACCGGTCGCGAGGTTCTCATCGGCGCGAGCGCGAGTTTCGCGCATGCAGAGCCGTTCATGCGCTCCATCGATCCCGATCTCGGCGAGCTTTTCCGCCGCATCGGCTCGAAGCAGGTTCGCGCCAGCGGAACGGTCGGCGGCAATGTCGCCAACGGTTCGCCGATCGGCGATACGCCGCCGGCGCTGATCGCGCTCGGCGCGACGATGGAACTGCGACGCGGCACGCGTTCGCGTGTCATTCCGGTCGAGGATTTCTATATCGATTACGGCAAGCAGAACCGGGCGGCGGGCGAGTTCGTCACCGGTCTGCTGGTGCCGCGGCTTCGCGAGGATCAGGTCTTCCGCTGCTATAAGGTCACGAAACGCTTCGACCAGGATATTTCCTCGGTGATGGGCGCGTTCCGCTTCACGCTCGATGCGAGTGGCAACGTTCGCGAGGCGCGGATCGCGTATGGCGGCATGGCCGGCACGCCGAAACGGGCCAAGGGCGCCGAGACCGCGCTCTCAGGCTCCTCGATCCGCGATTCCGCCGCTTGGCAGCGCGCCTTCGCGGCGCTGCGCGAGGACTTCACGCCGCTCGACGACCACCGCGCCAGCGCTGCCTATCGTGCCGAGACCGCGCATGCGCTGCTCGGCAAGGCGCTGCTCGAAGCCGCGGGAACCGCGACGGTTCGCACCCGCCTCGTCGGCCGGCGCGAGGAGGCTGCTCATGCCGCTGAATGATCCGATGATGCTGCCTGACAGCGAATTGCAGGTCGTCCGCAAGCCGCTGCCGCATGACAGCGCGCCCCGCCATGTGACGGGTGCCGCGGCCTATATCGATGATCTCCGCGAGCCCGCGGGAACGCTTCATGTCGCGCCGGGCTATGCGCCGATCGCGGCGGGACGGCTGCTCGCGCTCGATCTTGCCGCGGTGCGGTCCTCGCCCGGCGTCGTCGCGGTTCTGACCGCATCCGACATTCCCGGCGCCAACGACATTTCGCCCAAGCTCGTCGGTGACGATCCGGCGCTCGCCGTCGACGAAATCCGTTTCCACGGTCAGGTCGTGTTCATTGTCGTCGCGGTGACGCGCGAACAGGCGCGGCGGGCGACGCGCAAGGCGAAGTACACGACCGAGGCCACGGTGCCGGTGGTCGATGTCAGCGATGCGACCGATGTCGTACTGCCCGAATATGCCTTCGTGCAGGGCGACCCCGATCAGGCCGTCGCCTCGGCGCCGATCAATTTCTCGGACACGTTCCGCATCGGCGGCCAGGAGCATTTCTATCTGGAGAGCCAGATCGCCCTCGCCGTGCCGGGCGAGGCAGGCGAGATGTATGTCCATTCCTCGACCCAGCACCCAAGCGAGGTGCAGCATCTCGTTGCGCACGCGCTGCATATTCCTTCCAGCGCCGTGACGGTCGAGATCCGCCGCATGGGCGGTGCCTTCGGCGGCAAGGAAAGCCAGGCCTCGCAATGGGCGGTGCTCGCCGCGCTCGCCGCCGCAAAGACCGGCCGCCCTTGCAAGTTGCGGCTCGACCGCGACGACGACATGATGATGACCGGCAAGCGGCATGATTTCCGTGTCGGCTATCGGGTCGGTCACGACGAGAATGGTGTGCTGCAGGCTGTGGACGTCGCCTTCGACGCGCGCTGCGGCCACTCGGAAGATCTCTCCATGGGCGTCGTCGACCGGACGATGTTTCACGCCGATAATTCCTATTTTTATCCGAATACGCGCGTTTTAACGCGACGCTTTCGCACCAATACCTGCTCCAACACGGCCTTCCGCGGCTTCGGCGGGCCCCAGGGCATGGTGTTCGCCGAGCGGATGATGGACCAGATCGCCTACCGGCTCGGCAAGGATCCGCTCGATGTGCGCAAGGCGAACTTCTATGCCGGGCGTGGCCGCGACCGGACGCCTTACGGCCAGCAGGTCACGGACAACCTGCTGCATGAACTCGTCGCCGAACTCGAGGCGGACTGCGATTATCGCGCCCGTCGCGCCGAGATCACCGCCTGGAATGCCGAGAGCCGGATCCTGAAACGCGGCCTCGCGCTGACGCCGGTCAAGTTCGGCATCTCCTTCACTCTCATGCCGCTCAACCAGGCCGGTGCGCTCGTCCATCTTTATCGCGACGGCTCGGTTCACCTGAACCATGGCGGCACGGAGATGGGGCAGGGCTTGTTCCTGAAGGTGGCCCAGGTCGTGGCGGAGGAATTCGGCGTCGACATCGGCAAAGTCGCGATCACGGCGACGCGCACGGACAAGGTTCCGAACACCTCGCCGACGGCCGCTTCGTCCGGAACCGACCTCAACGCCATGGCGGCGCTCGCCGCCTGCGGCGAGATCAAGGACCGGCTGTTTGCGCTCATCGAGCAGAAATGGCGGGTTCGGCGCGATCAGGTGCGTTTCCGCGACAATCGCGTCTTCTTCGGCAACCAGTCGCTCAGCCTCGGCGAACTCGCCACCGCCGCGCATGCCGAACGGATCCAGTTGTCATCGGCCGGGTTCTATCGCACGCCGGTCATCAGTTGGAACCGCGACAAGGCCGAGGGTCGCCCGTTCCTCTACTACGCCTATGGCGCGTCCTGTTCGGAAGTCACCATCGACACGATGACCGGCGAGATGAAGGTCGACCGGGTCGACGTGCTGCACGATGTCGGCAAGTCGCTCAACCCGGCGATCGACATCGGCCAGATCGAAGGCGGCTTCGTCCAGGGCATGGGCTGGCTGACGACCGAAGAGCTGGTCTGGGACAAGCAAGGACGGCTGCGCACCCATGCGCCCTCGACCTACAAGATCCCGACCGCGTCCGACGTTCCCGAGCATTTCGTCGTCAAGCTGTTCCAGTCGGAAGGCGCACGCGAAAAGACGATCTACCGCTCCAAGGCTGTCGGCGAGCCGCCCTTGATGCTGCCGATTTCGGTCTGGTGCGCCGTCGCCAACGCTGTCGCCAGTCTCGCGCCCGGCGTCGTGCCCGATCTTGACGCGCCCGCAACGCCGGAGGCGATCATGAAGGCGGTGAGGGGAGCGCGCTCAGGGGGGCATTGATGCTGGTCTGGCAACGTCTCCTCAATGCGATCGATCGCCATGGCAAAGCCGCCCTGGCGACGCTGGTGGAGACACGCGGTTCGGCGCCGCGCGAGGCTGGCGCCCGCATGGTCGTTCAGCCGGATGGCGGCTTCACCGGCACCATAGGCGGTGGGACGCTCGAATGGCGGGTCATCGCCGAGGCGCAGCGCGCGCTTGCTTCTGTCGATTGCCCCGGACTGAAACTCAGTACAGTCGCGCTCGGCCCCGAGCTCGGCCAATGCTGCGGCGGGCGGATCGAATGGACGCTCGAGGTGTTCGGCGTCGATCGGCGCGGCGAGGTGCAGCATCTGGCGGAAGCTGAGGCTGCCGGGCCGTTCCGCACCCGCGCTGTCCTCGGCCCTGGCGGGTGGGTCATCCGAGCCGTCGTCAATGACGCAAGCGTTCCGATCGGCGCGGCGCGATTGGCCGGCGATGTTCTGGAGGAAGGGTTCGGCGAAGAGTTGCGGGCGTTGTTCCTGTTCGGTGCCGGCCATGTCGGCCGCGCGCTGGTACTGGCGCTGGCGCCGCTGCCCTTCGCGATCACCTGGGTCGATCCCCGGCCGGAGGCGTTTCCGCAGCTGGTGCCGGCCAATTGCCGCTGTGTTCAGCAAGCTGATGCACCAGAGGCCTTGCGAGGCGCTCCCGATGGAGCTTTCATCCTCGTCATGACCCATAGTCATGCCCTTGATCTAGCCATCGTGCACAAGGCATTGGCAGATGATCGCTTCGGCTATGTCGGCCTGATCGGCAGCGCATCCAAGCGCGCGCGCTTCAGGCGGCTGCTCGCCGAGGCAGGGCTCGGCTCAGAGCGGGTCGACGCCATGGTCTGTCCGATCGGCATCGCCGGTATCGCGTCGAAGCTTCCGGCCGTCATTGCGGCCTCGGTGGCATCAGATTTGCTAATTCGTGACGAGGCGGCACGCGGGGCGATCTCCATCGAAGCGGACCCGCATCGTCAGGCATCGCTCCGTTCGCCGAGAGGAAGCTGAATTGGAACCATCACCTCCTGGTCGTCGAACGCGGCCAGAGACCGGCGCTCTGATCCAGGCGATCGGGGTCACCAAGCTGTTCGGCAGCTTCAAGGCCAATGATGCGATCGATCTGACCATCCGGCCGGGTGAAATCCATGCGCTGCTTGGCGAGAACGGCGCCGGAAAGTCGACGCTGGTCAAGATCCTCTACGGCTCGCTGCAGCCGAGCGAAGGCGAGATCCGCTGGAAGGGCCAACCGGTCCGCATTCCGAGCCCTTCGGCCGCGCGCAAGCTCGGCATTGGCATGGTGTTCCAGCACTTCTCGCTGTTCGACGCCTTGACGGTCACCGAAAATATCGCCCTTGCGCTTGCCGATCGGGGCAATCGGACAGCGCTCGCCCGCGAGATCGAGAAGGTCTCGGCGGAGTATGGCCTGCCGCTCAATCCGGCCTCGCGCATCATCGACCTTTCGGTCGGCGAGCGGCAGCGGGTCGAGATCGTGCGCTGCCTGCTGCAAAATCCCGAACTCCTGATCATGGACGAGCCGACCTCGGTGCTGACACCGCAGGAGGCCGACGACCTCTTCGAGACGCTTGATCGGCTGACGGCGCGCGGTTGCGCCGTGCTTTACATCAGCCATCGCCTCGAGGAGGTGAAGCAGATTTGCCATCACGCGACGATCCTTCGCCTCGGCAAGGTGGTCGCCGAATGCGATCCGCAGAAGGAAACGGCCTCGCAACTCGCCAGCCTGATGGTCGGCGCGGATGTGCATGTGCTCTCTTCGGACACGCCGCCGCCTACATCCGCCAAGACGCGGCTGCAGATCCGCAATCTGTCGATGCCCGAGCCGCATCCCTTCGCGGTCGCACTCCAGGATATCTCGCTTGACGTCCGCGCTGGCGAAATCGTCGGGATCGCCGGGATCGCCGGCAATGGGCAGGGCGAGTTTTTCGATGCGGTTTCCGGTGAGCGGCTTGCCGATGCTGGGGACACCGTCGTCATCGACGGCAAGCCCTCCGGCCGGCTCGGCGTCACGCAGCGTCGGCGGCTTGGTGCCGCTTTCGTGCCCGAGGAGCGCATCGGCCATGGCGCCGTGCCGCGGCTGCGCCTTTCCGACAATGTGCTCCTGACGCGCCATGCCACGGGCGACCAGCTGCTCAGGATCGGCATCATCGACGTTTCCGGCATGAAGACGCTCGCCGAGCGCATCGGCCGCTCGTTCGACGTCCGCAAATCGGCCGTCGATCCCGAGGCGGGTTCGCTGTCGGGCGGAAACCTGCAGAAATTCATCGTCGGCCGCGAAATCGACCGGCAGCCCTCGGTGCTGGTCGTGAGCCAGCCGACCTGGGGAGTCGATGCGGGCGCGGCGGCTGTTATCCGCCAAGCCCTGATCGATCTCGCACGATCAGGGTCGGCGGTGCTCATCATCAGCCAGGATCTCGACGAGATCTTCGAGATCGCCGACCGGATCGCCGTGATTTCGCGCGGCCATCTGAGCGAGCCGGTTTCGGCGCGCTCGCTGACGCGCGAGCGGATCGGCCTGATGATGGCCGGTCTCGACGAAGGCAAGACCGGCAAGCGCGCTGCGAACAAGGAGACATCCCATGCGCATCGTGCTTGAGCGGCGGCTGACACCGAGCCGCAGGATGCAATATCTGTCGCCGGCGCTGGCGATCCTCCTGTCGCTTGCCAGCTTCTTCATCATCTTCGTCCTGTCGGGCATCGACCCGTTCAAGGCGCTCTACATCTATTTTGTCGAACCGCTGACCGCGCTCTGGTCGATCGAGGATCTGCTCGTCAAGGCTGTTCCGATCATCCTCGTCGCGATCGGCCTTGCCTTCTGCTACCAGTCCGCGGTCTGGAATATCGGCGCCGAGGGGCAACTCGCGATGGGAGCCCTGAGCGGCTCGATCATCCCCGTGCTTTTCCCGACGCTGCAGGGTCCTGCTGTCATCACAGCGATGATCCTGATGGGCATCGCCGGCGGCATGGCCTATGCGGCGATCCCGGCCATCCTGAAGATCCGCTTCAACGCCAACGAGACGCTGACGACGCTGATGCTCGTCTATGTCGCCAATCTCTTCCTCGATTACATGGCGCGTGGTCCCTGGCGCGATCCGGCCGGCTTCAACTTCCCGAACAGCCGCCCGTTCGACCAAGGCCAGATGCTGCCCGTCATTGCCGGCGAGTCGGTGCGCATTTCCATCGTCTTTATGCTGATTGCCGTGGTCGTCGCGTGGTTCCTGACCACCAAGACAATGACCGGCTTCAAGATCCGCGTGCTCGGTCTCTCGCCCCGCGCCGGTTCGTTCGGCGGCTTCTCGCGCAACAAGATGGTGATGCTGACCTTCCTGATCTCGGGCGGGCTCGCGGGCCTTGCCGGCATCTGCGAGGTCGCAGGCCCCATCGGACAGCTCCGCACGACGGTTTCGCCCGGCTATGGCTTCACCGCGATCATCGTGGCGTTTCTCGGCCGGCTGCATCCGTTCGGCATCCTGATCGCCGGGCTGCTGCTGGCGTTGTCCTATATGGGCGGGGAGGGCGCGCAGGTGGCGATCGGCCTCTCCGACCAGACGACGCAGGTCTTCCAGGGCATGCTGCTCTTCTATGTGCTCGCCTGTGACAGCTTCATCTATTACCGCGTGAAGTTCGTGCGTGAGCGCGCCCTCGACGCCGCAACGGTTCGGTGACGCCATGACGATGCTGGAAGGAATTCTGCTCACCATCATCACTGCCGCGACGCCGCTTCTGTTCGCTGCGATCGGCGAACTCGTGGCCGAGCGCTCTGGGGTGCTCAATCTCGGCGTCGAAGGCATGATGGCTGTCGGCGCGGTCTGCGGCTTCGCTGCCGCGAGCACGACTGGCAATCCGATGATCGGCGTCCTTGCCGCTATCATCGCCGGGATGCTGGCGGCGAGCCTGTTCGGGATCGTGGCGCTGTTCTTTGTCGCCAACCAGAATGCGACCGGTGTCGCGCTGACCCTGTTCGGCCTCGGACTCTCAGGCCTCATCGGCGACAGTTTCGTCGGAACGCCGGGCATTCCAATCCCGAAGGTCAATATCCCCGTCCTCACCGACCTTCCCGTCGTCGGCCGGCTGGTTTTTGGCGAGGACCCATTTGTCTATGCCGCCGTGGCGCTGGCCGTCGCGACCTGGTGGTTCCTGTTCAAAACGCGCGGCGGGCTGATCGTGCGCGCCGTTGGCGACAATGCTGCCTCGGCCCATGCGCTCGGCTTCTCTGTGCTGAAGACGCGCTTTCTCGCGGTTCTCTTCGGCGGGGCCTGTGCCGGGCTCGGAGGAGCGTATCTGTCGATGGTCTATACGCCGCAATGGACGCAGGCGATGACTGCCGGCCGCGGCTGGATCGCGCTCGCGCTCGTCGTGTTCGCGTCGTGGCTGCCGGGGCGCCTCGTCGCCGGCGCATTGCTGTTCGGCGCCGTCAGCATCCTGCAGCTGCATGCCCAGGCGATTGGCATCGGCATCCCCTCGCAGTTCCTGTCGATGCTGCCCTACATCGTGACCGTGATTGCGCTGGTGGTGATCTCCCGCAACCGCGCCTTGCTTTCCGTCAATACGCCCGCCTGCCTCGGCCGCCCCTTCGTCGCCGACACGTGATCCGTCTTCCGCGCGGACTCCTTGCTCGCGCGGCGCATGCAAGAAAACAGTCGATCCAGAGAAAGGACAAAAAAATGCGCAAATACATCGTTGCCCTCGGCGCCGCCGCGCTGGTGGCCGGCATGGCCTCAGGGGCCGAAGCGGCCGACAAGGTCAAGGCCTGCTTCGTCTATACCGGCCCGCACAATGACGGCGGCTGGAGCCAGCAGCACGACATGGCGCGCCTGGCGGTCGAAAAGCACTTCGGCGGCAAGGTCGAGACGGCCTATGTCGAGAACGTTGCGGAAGGTCCGGATGCCGAGCGCGCCATCGAGCGCTTTGCCCGCTCGGGCTGCACGATCATCTTCACGACGTCGTTCGGATTCATGGACCCGACCCTCAAGGTCGCCAAGAAGTTCCCCGACGTGAAGTTCGAGCACGACGCCGGCTACAAGATGGCCGACAACGTCTCGATCTACAATCTGCGCTGGTATGAGGGTCGTTACGTCCAGGGCCAGATCGCCGCGAAGATGTCGAAGACCGGCATCGCCGGCTACATCGTCTCCTTCCCGATCCCCGAAGTCGTGATGGGCATCGACGCCTTCATGCTCGGCGCGCAGTCGGTCAATCCCGACTTCAAGATCAAGGTCGTCTGGGCCAATACCTGGTTCGATCCCGGCAAGGAAGCCGACGCCGCTAAGGCGCTGATCGATCAGGGCGCGGACATCATCGTCCAGCACACCGACTCGCCCGCCGCGATGCAGATCGCCGAAGAGCGCGGCCTGCATGCCTTCGGCCAGTCGGCCGACATGTCGAAGTTCGGCCCGAAGGCGCATCTCGCCTCGCTCGTCGACAACTGGACGCCCTACTACATCGACCGCGTCCAGGCGGTTCTCGACGGCACCTGGAAGTCGACCGACACCTGGGAGGGCCTGAAGGCCGGCCTCGTCGTGCTCGGCCCGCTCACCAACATGCCTGACGACGTCAAGGCGATGGCTGAGGACTCGATGGCCAAGATCAAGTCCGGCGATCTCGTCGTCTTCAAGGGCCCGATCACCAAGCAGGATGGCTCGGTCGGCATCGCCGCCGGCGCCGTCGCCGATGACAAGACCCTGCTCGGCCTCAACTGGTACGTGAAGGGCATCGACGACAAGCTGCCGCAGTAGCGGTTGCGACGCGGCGCGCCATGCTTGGTGCGCCGCTCAGCGTCGCTTGTTTTTCGTGGCCGGTGCCCCTTAAAGGTCCCGGCCATCACCTCACCGGGGCCGAATTCCGCAAAGATGTCAGCATTCGTCGTCGACTGGCTCAACCTCCTGATCCGCTGGTCCCACCTCATCGTGGGTATCGGCTGGATTGGAACGTCGTTCTATTTCATCGCGCTGGATCTCAGCCTCAAGAAGCGCGAGCAGATGACCCCCGGCGTCTATGGCACGGCCTGGGAGGTGCATGGCGGCGGCTTCTATCATGTCGAGAAATATCTGGTCGCGCCCCCGGCGCTGCCGTCCGATCTCATCTGGTACAAGTGGGAGGCCTATCTCACCTGGGTCACCGGCTTCCTGCTGCTGATCGTCCAGTATTACTGGAATGCCAATTCCTTCCTGATCGATCGAGCGGTGTTGCCGCTGCTGCCTTCTCAGGCGATCGTCATTTCGGTCGCCTCACTGGTTGGCGGCTGGCTGATCTATGACCGGCTCTGCAAATCGGTGCTCGGGCGCTCAACGCCGGTGCTGGCGGCATGCCTCTTCGTCCTGATCGTCGGCGCGGCCTATCTCTTCACGCATATCTTCTCGGGCCGCGGCGCCTTCATCCATGTCGGCGCCTTTGTCGGCACGATCATGGCCGTGAACGTCTTCGGCATCATCGTGCCGAACCAGCGCAAGATCGTCGCCTCGCTTCTGGCGCATGAGAAGCCGGACCCACGCCTCGGCGCGATCGGCAAGCAGCGTTCGGTGCATAACAACTATCTGACGCTGCCCGTCCTCGTGATGATGGTCTCGAACCATTATCCCTTCCTGACCAGCCATCCGCAGAGCTGGATGATCGTCGCTTTCATCCTGCTGCTGGGCGGCTCGATCCGGCATTTCCTCAACCGCCATGAGGCGCATGACCCGTTCCTGAAATATGCCTGGACGCTGCCGGTCGCGGTTGTCACGCTCGGCATCCTGATTGCGATGACCGCGCCGAAGGAGATGGCGCTGGAGCCGGGCGTGACCGTTTCCGATGCGGACGTGCTGGCGCTGACCGCCAAGCATTGCACCATGTGCCACGCCGCCAAGCCGACACATGACGGCTTCGAGCAGCCGCCCAAGGGCGTCATGCTGCAGACGACGGCCGAGCTCATCCAGCACAAGGACCAGATCATCGCGCAGGCGGTGCAGGGCAGGGCGATGCCGCTCGGCAACGAGCACGGCATGACCGAGGATGAGCGCAAGACCCTTGGCGCCTGGCTGCAAACGCACTAGACAGCAGGCGATCCCTTTGTCTGGGTTGCCGGAAACGCCGATGTCGAACCCGCCGCTCTCCCTCGCCGCGGTCAATGCCATGGATGAGGCCGCCTTCGAGGCCTCGTTCGGCGATATCGCCGAGCATTCGCCCTGGGTCGCTCGCGCCGCCTTTGCCGGACATCCCTTTGCCGACCATGCCGCGCTGGTCGCGGCATTCCATGCGGCGATCGCGGCAGCGCCGCACGAGGCGCAACTGGCGCTGCTGCGCGAGCATCCGGACCTCGCGGGCAAGGCGCGCATCGCCGAGCTCGCGCTCGAATCGCAGGTCGAACAGCTGGGCGCCGGGCTCGACCGGCTCAGCGCCGACGAGTTCGCCGAGTTCACCCGCCTCAATATCGCCTATCGTGCGCGGCACGGCATTCCGTTCATCCGCGCGGTCAAGGGTTCGACCAAGGACCAGATCATCGCCGCTTTCCACGAGCGGTTGCCCAACCCGCCCGAGACCGAATTCGCCACAGCGCTGACGCAGGTCGGACGGATCATCCGCTTCCGCCTCGAGGACCGCGTTGCGCCATGAGTATCGCGGCATGAGTATCGCGCTATGAGTCTTGCCCCATGAGTCTTGCCGGCACGAGCCCAGCAACGCCGCCCGGGCGGCTGACGCCGCGTGAGCTTGGTGCGCGGGCGCTCGCGATGATCGATGAGCTCGCCACCATCTCGGCCGACGAAGGCGCGCTGACGCGGCTTTATCTGACGCCCGAACATCGCCGCGCTGCTGACATGGTCGGTGGCTGGATGGCCGCTGCCGGCCTCAACGTCCGGATGGACGCGGCCGGGACCGTTCGGGGTGCGCTGCCGCCGGGGGCTTCTGGCCGAAGCGGCAACAAGGCGCTCCTGATCGGCTCCCATATCGATACGGTGATCGATGCCGGCCGCTTTGACGGCAATCTCGGCGTTATCGTCGGCATCCTCGCGGTGGAACAATTGAAGGCGCGGGGCATCGCGTTGCCCTTCGGGCTCGAACTACTCGCCTTTGGCGACGAGGAAGGCGTGCGCTTCCCGGTCACGCTGACATCCTCGGCTGTTGCGGCCGGTGTGTTCGATCCGAAGGCGCTCGATGCCGTCGACGAAAAGGGCATCAGCCTGCGCGAGGCGCTCGTCGCCTTTGGCGGCGATCCGGATCGGCTGCGGCAGGAGGCCTATCAACGACCGGCCGTGCTCGGCTATCTTGAAGTGCATATCGAGCAGGGGCCCGTTCTGGAGCGGGCCGGCGAGCCGCTCGGCGTCGTCACCGCGATTGCGAGCCAGAGTCGGCATCGCATCCGCATCCGCGGCGAGGCCGGGCATGCCGGAACGGTGCCGATGGAGATGCGGCATGACGCGCTGACCGCAGCGGCCGAGATCATGCTCGCGGTCGAAGCGATCGCCCGGAAGGGCAAGAAGCAGGCCCTTGTCGCCACCGTCGGCCATGTCGAGGTGATGCCGGGCGCGTCCAACGTCATTCCGGCCGATGTCCGCTTTTCTCTCGATGTCCGCGCCGCCAGCGACGAGACGCGCAAGGCCGCTGTTGAGGAGATTACGCTGTTTGCGCGCCGGATCGACAAGCGCCGCCATGTGGTTGTCGGTGTTGAGACCGTGCTGGAGAAGGGTGTCGCCAGCTGCGCGCCGCGGCTGATGAAGGCGATCGCCGCCGGCGTTGGCGCCGTGCAGGGCAAGCCGGCGCGCAGCTTGATGTCAGGCGCCGGCCATGACGGCCTGTCGATGGCGCATCTCGGCGATTTCGGCATGATCTTCGTTCGCTGTCGGGCCGGTATCAGTCATAATCCCAACGAATGGGTGTCCGTCGACGACATGGGTGCCGCGGTGGAGGGGTTGATGGCGACGATCGAGGAACTGGCGCGCCAGGAAAGCGGGGCGCGATGATCGCGGGGCGCATCGACGAACTGTTCGGGCGCGAGGTCGACTTCCTCAAGGCCATGATCCGAGTGCCGAGCGACAATCCGCCGGGCGATTGCGCCCGCCATGCCGAGGCCGCGACAGCCGCTCTCGAGGCGCTCGGCTTCGTCGTCGAGCAGCACCCGGTGCCGGAGCCGTTTTCGCGCCAGTACGGGCTCAAGAGCACGATCAATCTCATTGTTCGCAAGACCTTCGGCAGCGGTGCCGGCCCGGTCGTGGCGCTCGTTGCCCATGGCGATGTGGTGCCGCCCGGCGAGGGGTGGACCACCGATCCCTACGGTGCCGAGGAGCGCCATGGCGCCGTCTATGGCCGCGGCGCCGCAGTCTCCAAGGCGGATTTCGCCGCCTATGCCTTTGCGCTGCTGGCGCTGGAGAAGTCCGAGCTGCCGCTCGATGGCGGCGTGGAGCTTCACTTCACCTATGATGAGGAGACCGGCGGCTTTGTCGGGCCGAAGTGGCTGCTCGAACATGGGCTATCCAAGGCCGACTTTGCCATCACCTCGGGCTTCTCGCAGATGGTGGCAACGGCCCATAGCGGGGTCTTGCATCTCGAAGTCGTCGTGCGCGGCCGGCAGGCCCATGCCGCCGTCGCGGCGCTCGGCGTCGACGCGCTGGAGGCGGCAACACCTATTCTGGCCGCGATCTATGCCGAGCGGCGGCGGCTCGCCGAAATCCGTTCCGAAGAGCCCGGCATCGGCGCGCCGCAGATCACGGTCGGGCTGATCTCGGGCGGCATCAATACCAATGTCGTACCTGACAGGATCGTGCTCAGGATCGATCGCCGCCTGATCACCGAGGAGGACGGCGAGACCGTCGAGGCGGATTTGATCGCGCTTATCGAGGCTGCGGCGCCGCCGACGCCGGGCATCGAGATCGAATGCCGCCGCATCCTGCTGGCCGAGCCGCTTCGGCCGCTGCCGGGCGTAGAGCGGCTCGTCGCGGCCATCCAGCAGCCTGCGGAAGCACTGTTCGGCACTGCCATCAGTGTAACCGGCGTGCCGCTCTATACCGATGCGCGCCATTATGCTGCGGCCGGCATTCCGACCGTCCTCTACGGCGCCGGCCCGCGCTCGATCATGGACGGTAATGCCCACGCGGCCGACGAGCATATCCGCCTCGATGATCTCCGCACCGTGACGGAGATCATCGCGCGGGCGCTGCAAACCCTGCTCACGCCCTGAGCGGGCTTCTGCCCGATCGGCCTACCGTGACCAGCCGGCGGGCATCGGCGATGCGGCGTCGCTGCCGAGGCGGCGGCGCGAACCGAGCGCCGTTTCCTCGATGCGGATGCGAAAAGCGAGAAGGGCGATGTTGAGCACTCCAAAGATGATCGCAAGCACCGGCAGGCCGAGCATATAAGGCAGTAGCGGTATCTCGATCGCGACGATCAGGTAATTGGGGTGTCGCAACAGCCGATAGGGTCCCCGGCGCCGCAGCGGCATGTCATCGACGGTGATGATGCGCGTTGTCCAGAACGGGCCGAGGCTGGCGATTGTCCAGACCCGGAGCACCTGCAGCAGGACATAGATGCCGAGCAGCGGCCACGGCACCGGGATTGCGGGCAGGACAAGCAGGAGCATCGCCACCAGCCAGGCGCTGTGCAGCAGGATGAACAGCGGATAGTGCGCTGCGCCGACCTCCCGGCCGCGCCGCAGCATCAACCAGCGCCGGTTGCGCTCAGACCAGGCGAGTTCGATGATCCGCTGAATCATGACGAAGCCGAGCAGCCAATAGGGCCAGAACGCGCTCATGCCTGGCCTCGCGCGATGTCGACAAGCTGGAACGCGGCCGTAAAGCCAGGTCCGAGCGAGGAGAGCAACAGCGAGCCTGTCGTGCCGCTTCGGATCAGTTCGTCGAGCACGAACAGCACTGTCGGTGCCGACATATTGCCGTTCTCGCGCAGGACCTTGCGCTCGGCATCGAGGCCCATCGGCGGATAGCCGAAGACCTTTTCGAGCTCGTCGACCACCTTGGCGCCGCCCGGATGGCAGCAGGGCCGATCGACATCCTCGCGCGAGAGACCCGCGCGCTCAAGGAAGGCGTCGAGCACGGCCGGCAGGTCGCGGGCAACGATTTCGGGAATGCTCTGCTTGAAGATGACGTCGAGACCCTGGCTGTCGACATTCCAGCCCATGACGTCGAGCGTATCAGGCCAGCAATGCTCGCCGCCGAACCCGATGCTGACAGCGCTGTCGGCACTCGGTCCGCTTTCCAGCACCGCCGCCGCGCCGCCGTCACCGAAGAGGGCGCAGGCGACGAGGTTGCTCTTGGTCAGCCTGTCGTAGCGGAAGGCGAGCGAGGAAAACTCGACGACGATCAGCAGGCAGCGGCTGCCCGGCATCGCTCGCGCCATCTGCGCCGCGCGCGAGAGGCCGAGCACGCCGCCAGCGCAGCCGAGGCCGAAGATCGGCAGGCGGACGACATCGCGGCGGAATGGCATCTCGTTCATGACGCGCGCCTCGATACTCGGCGTCGCGATGCCGGTCGAGGAAACGAAGACGATGGAGTCGATCTCGTCGGCCCGCAGGCCGGCGGCATCCAGCGCCTTCTCCGCGGCCTCGCGGGCGAGCGCGGTCGCATTTTTCACATAGGCCGCCGACTTCTCGCCGAAATCGGCCTCGCCCATGAACCAGTCCACCGGAAGGCAGGAGTGGCGCGTGTCGATGGCGGCATTGTCGAAGACCTGCTGCAACTGGTCGAAGAACGGCATGCGGCTGCCGAAGATGGTCCGGGCACGTTCCCGCGCCACGGCCTGCGGCACATGGTTCGCCGGAGTGACAGTCACGAGGGACCGCAAGGAGACCCGCGGCGGCACGATGTGCTGCGCCGCCGCCAGATCGAGGGGACGCTGAAGCGTCATGGGTGAGCCTTTCAGCTGGTCGCTCTATTCGTGACCGGTGGTGATGAAATTCTGGAGATCCTCATACTGCTCACAGCCGGCACCGCCGCAGAGCCTGGCGAGATTGGTAAGCTCGAGCTTCGCGTCCTCGATCCGGCCGGCGCTGGCATAGCCCTCTCCGAGATATTCGCGCGTGTTGAGGTTGTTCGGTTCGATCGCGAGCGCCTGCTTGTAGTAGGTGATGCCGACATCGACATCGCCCATCTTGCGATGACTGTAGCCTATATAGGTCAACACCGTGGCGTCGTGTTTGTTGCCGACCGCATCGAGAACCGCGAGGGCATTGTCGTAGTAGCCAGCGAGCGCGAGCGCGCGCCCCTGCTCGGTCAGTTCCTTGTCGGTCAGGCTGCCGGACTGCGCCTTGACGCAGCGCTGCACCGCCTTGGACCAAACGAGGCCCTTCTTGCAAACCTGCTGGGCAGGCATGCCGCCGCTGCTGTCACTGCCGCCACCGCCACCGCCGCTGGCGGCCAGAGCGGGCAGTCCCGCGAGCACCGAAAAGCCGATCGCGAGCGCGGTTCGCGTTGCGAAGTTGGACATGCTAGTCATCGTGAACTCCAGCATCACCGCGCCGAAAGTGGCGGGGTCGGCGCATGAACACGGCTTGGCCTTCGCCTATTCGCGTCCCATATGAACAGCACCAGTCACGATGATGTGAGGTCGCGGCTCGGGCAGCACCTTGCAGCGCTTTGGCGCTTCGCTCTGGTGCTCTCGCGCAATCGCGACACCGCCGAGGACCTCGTCCAGGCAAGCTGTGTCCGCGCGCTGGAGCGGGCAGGGCAGTTCGAGCCGGGCTCACGCCTCGACCGCTGGCTGTTCTCGATCCTTCACTCGATCTGGATCAACGAGCTGCGCGCGCGCAAAGTCCGCCAGGGGGCCGGCGTGGTCGACGCCGAGCTGGCGCTCACTTTCGACGGCGGACATGCGATCGAAACGAATATTCTCGCCACTCAGATGTTAGCTGCCATCGGAGCGTTGCCGGAGGCGCAGCGAGCGGCCGTGCTGCTTGTCTATGCCGAAGGCTATTCCTACCGCGAGGCAGCGGACATTCTCGATGTGCCAATTGGAACGATCATGAGCCGGCTGGCGGCCGCCCGGGCAAAACTTGCCGAATTCGACGATAACAGCGGGAACGGCGATGGCCGGAACTGAACTTCGCGACGACGAGACTTTGGTCGCCTTCCTCGATGGGGAACTGACGCCAGCGGAGCAGCGCGCGCTGACGAAACGCCTCGCTGATGACCCTGCGCTCAGCGCACGCCTTGATCGGCTGGCGGAAGGTGGTGCTGGCATCGACGCCGCGATGGATGCGCTCATCAAGGCGGCGCCACAGCCGGCGCTTGACGCGATCCTGCAGCGGGCCCTCGCCAGCGTGCCGCAGCAGGCCGCCCCCCCGGCTGCGCCGCCGCGCCGCCGGTTCGTCTTCGCCTGGAGGCCACAGCTCGTCGCTGCGGCGGCCGTCATTGCCGTGGCGATCCTCGCCGTGGGGCTCGGCTTCGGCCTCGGCGCCCGAAACGACGGCGCGCGCGCCGCGGAAGGCTGGCATCAGGCGGTGGCCGAATACTGGTCGCTGACGACCGCGGCGACGCTGGCGCTGGAGCCCTCCGCCGATCTCGCCACCCGCCAACTGGCGCTGGCAGGCGCCGCGCTGACGCTGCCGCTGACGCCATCCGGTGTGGCACTCGACGGCGTTTCGTTCCGCGGCGCACAGCTCTATGAATTCAACGGCAAGCCTTTGGTCCAGATCGCTTATCTCGATCCTGACTATGGCCCCATCGCCTATTGCATGATCCGCAATGGGGCGGCCGACAAGGCACTCGATACAACCGAGATCGGCGGCTTCGCGGTGGTGCGCTGGTCGGCCGATGGTCTCAGCCGCATGATGATCGGCCACGCTCCACCCGAGCGGCTCCGCGGCTTTGCTGACCGCCTCAAGGCCGAGAGCGGGCAGGGCGCCTGAGGCGCCGCCGCCCTCATTCCATCAGGCTCAGACGACCTGGCCGTAGAGATCATAGGCATCGGCACGCTCGATGCGCGCGGTTACGATGTCGCCGACGCGGATCGGCCTGCGCGAGGTCAGGTGGACGTTGCCGTCGATCTCCGGCGCATCCCAGACAGAGCGGCCCTTGGCGGTCAGCCCGCCGCTTTCGTCGATGATGACCTCGATGCGGCGGCCGACGCGCTTCTGCTGGCGGCTGGCGCTGATCGCCTGCTGCTTCTTCATGAAGCGGTTCCAGCGCTGCGTCTTGACCTCTTCCGGCACCGGATTGGCAAGCTCGTTGGCGGGCGCGCCTTCGACCGGCTCGAACTTGAAGCAGCCGACGCGATCGAGCTTCACCTCGTCGAGCCAATCGAGCAGGAACTCGAAATCCTCGTCCGTCTCGCCCGGGAAGCCGACGATGAAGGTCGAGCGTATCGCAAGGTCCGGGCAGATCTCGCGCCAGCGGCGGATGCGCTCGGCGGTCTTTTCCTGGTTACCGGGGCGACGCATCGCCTTCAGCACCGACGGGCTCGCATGCTGGAACGGGATGTCGATATAGGGAAGGATCTTGCCCTCGGCCATCAGCTCGACGACGGCGTCGACATGAGGGTAGGGGTAAACATAGTGCATGCGCACCCAGGCCCCGAGCTCGCCCAGCGCCGATGCGAGGTCGAAGAACTTCGCCCTCACCTCGCGGTCGCCCCAGCGGCTCGCCTCATAACGGAGGTCCACGCCATAGGCGCTGGTGTCCTGCGAGATGACCAGCAGCTCCTTGACGCCCGCCTTCACCAGCCGCTCCGCCTCGCGAAGGACGTCGCCGGCTGGCCGGCTGACGAGATCGCCGCGCAGCTTCGGGATGATGCAGAAGGAGCAGCGATTGTTGCAGCCTTCGGAAATCTTCAGATAGGCGTAGTGGCGCGGCGTCAGCTTGATGCCCTGCGGCGGCACGAGATCGACGAAGGGATCATGCGCCGGCGGCACCGCCTGATGAACCGCACCCAACACGCTCTCATATTGCTGCGGGCCGGTGATCGCGAGCACGTTCGGGAAGGCAGCGCGGATTTGCTCGGGCTCGGCGCCCATGCAGCCGGTGACGATCACCTTGCCGTTCTGCTTCATCGCCGTGCCGATCGCTTCGAGCGATTCCGCCTTGGCGCTGTCGAGGAAGCCGCAGGTATTGACGATGACGACATCGGCGCCGTCGTGGTGACGCGAGAGCTCATAGCCCTCGGCGCGCAGATGAGTGAGGATTCGTTCGCTGTCGACTAGCGCCTTGGGGCAGCCGAGGCTGACGAACGAAATGCGCGGGGCTTCGCCGGTGGGCGCTTCGCGGTTCATGATGGGCATCCGAAGATCGAGCTGCGACGACAACGGTCATGCCGCCGGGTGGCCCGCCAAGCGGACCTTTGGCGCCTATCTGTCGAACCGGCCGGCGGCTGTCAATGGCGAAGCACCGGCGGGAGCCGGCGCGCAGCCTGAGGGCAGGGGGCGGAGCAGAGTTTGGGCGGCAGCGCCCTCGCCGGCCGGCGGCTTTCGCGGCGTGCCGTCAGCGCACCGCCTTGCCCTTGGCGATGTCGAATTCGCCGCGTTCATGGATGACATTGGCGCGGCCGACGAGCAGCGTGTCGATCGATCCGATGCGTTCGATGTTCTTGCCGCGATAGGGCAGCGAATGGAGCACATAGCGCAGCGCATTGAGCCGTGCCCGCTTCTTGTCGTCCGACTTGATAACCGTCCAGGGCGAGTCGGCCGTATCGGTCGCGAAGAACATCGCTTCCTTGGCGCGGGTGTATTCGTCCCATTTGTCGAGGCTCGCGAGGTCGATCGGCGACAACTTCCACTGCTTCAGCGGATGGACGTTCCGCTCCTTGAAGCGGCGGCGCTGCTCCTCGCGGCTGACAGAGAACCAGAACTTGATCAGATGGATGCCGCTCCGCACCAGGTTGCGCTCGAAATCCGGCGCCTGGCGGAGGAATTCGCGATATTCGTCCTCGGCGCAGAAATTCATGACCCGCTCGACGCCGGCGCGATTGTACCAGCTGCGGTCGAACAGGACGATCTCGCCAGTGGATGGCAAGTGGCTGATATAACGCTGGAAATACCATTGGCCGCGCTCGACTTCGCTCGGTTTTTCCAGCGCCACCACCCGCGCGCCACGCGGATTGAGATGTTCCATGAAGCGCTTGATCGCGCCGCCCTTGCCAGCCGCGTCGCGCCCTTCGAACAGGATCACCACGCGCTGGCGCGCCTCCTTGACCCAGGTCTGCAGCTTGAGCAATTCGGTCTGCAGCGCGAATTTCTCGCGCTCATAGTCCTGTCGCAGCATCTTGGTGCGATAGGGATAGCCGCCGCTGCGCCAGTCATCGGCGAGTTCGTCGCTGGTCTTGCGCGGGCGGCCCGGCGGCTTTGGCAGCCCGAGCTGCTCCTCCATCCGCGCTGCATCGTCGGGGGCAGCCCCCGCAATGATCGCGGCGACGCCTTCCTCTGTGTCGGGTTTCGCGGTGATCGTATCCAGCGCCACGAGTTGCGCCTCCTGCACCGCCTCGACCCGCTCGGACGACAGCGCGGCCTCGATCCCGGCCGCGCCGATCGCGACGGGCTCCAGCGCCTTGACCGGTGCCGGCCCAGCCGTTGTCGCCGCGAGCGCCGTCCTGGCTGCCGCCACCTTCTTCTTGTCTCCCGACTGCGATGCGCCGCTCATGCCGCCTCCCCACATCCTCTTGACCGCACCGGCCACCAGCGGGACTGGCGCCATTCCGGTCGATGATGACGAGTGAGTATCGATCGCAGCGGGAGAGGCGCCGTTGATCTGCGTCAACGGGTCGCGACGGCCAAGCCGGGCAGGGCACAGATTCGGTTGGGGCAGGGGCGTGATCGCTCCCCGTCCCTAGCCGAATAGCAAGTCCAGCGCCCGGTGATCGGAGACCTCCGGCGCCGCGACGACATCGAAACTGACAACTGCGACGTCTTCCGAGACGAGCATGTAGTCGGCGAAGCGGCCCGGCTTCTGATACCAGGAGGTGCGCGTGTCCGTATGTCCGCGGCCTGTGACGAGATCGGCAAGACAGAGCCGCGCCAGACTGGTGAAAGTGGCGCTGTCCGGAAGGACGTTGAAATCACCGCAGACCACGAGCGGCTCGCCCGATGGCCTGACCTCCCCGATCAGTCGGACCAGCGCCTCGGCCTGCGCCATGCGCTCAGGCGTATCCTGCTTGCCCGCCGGATCGCGCAGGCCGTGCATCTGTGCGATCGTGACCGTGAACCCGGCGTCGGTGTCCATGAGCCGGAAGACATGGGCATTGCGAGGCCGTGGATGCTCGCCCCAGCCATCGGGCGAGAACGCGCCATGGACAAAACCCTCGGCGTGCTCGACCGCCGGCAGCGTCCGCCGAATGAAAGTCGCCAGGCCGAATTCGGACATCACCGCGCGATCGCCATCCCAAAGCGGGCCGCGTGAGGCCGGCATGAACCGGCCTTCATGGCCGGGCAACGCTGTGACGATTTCGTCGAAGAGGTTCGCCCGCTGCGGCAGTTCGATGCCGTCGTCGCGATAGACCAGCCACGGCGATGGCGCCGCCGCGGAGTCAATGATGCATTGGCAATCAGGCGGCCGATGCGTGCGCGTGACTTCCTGGAGGCAGACGATATCGGCGTCGCGGGCGACAAGATAATTGAGCAGCGGCTCATGCAGCCGGCCACCCCAGGCATTCAGCGAGACGATCCTCAGCACAGGGACACCCTTCACAGCGATGCGTCGCGACAGGCTAGCATGCCCGGCGGCGCTGACGATGACAGGATGGTGGGGCACTGGCACCGGGAAGAGGGCCGTCGCATCAGAGTTTTGGGCTCCCGCGGCGACCAATGCCGAGCGGCGCAGGTCAAATGCAGGATTCGCATAAGGAAGATTATGGAACTTAACAGCTATCGTTGATCAGTCGCCATGGGGATGCGATCGTGTGGAGCTTTGTCCTGCCTCCGGGGCTCGTCATGCACAATGGATCATGCCTCTGCGGCGCCGTTCGCTTCGTGGTTGTTGGTGAACTGCCCGAAGCGTCGGCGTGCCATTGCACGAAGTGCCGCAAGCACACGGGTCACTTTGAAGCCGGCGTCGATCTGCCGCGCTCCGCGGTGACGATCTCAGGCGAGGACCGAGTGACCTGGTTTCACTCATCCGAGAAGGTCCGGCGCGGCTTCTGCTCGGTCTGCGGTTCCTCAATGTTTTTCGACCCCATCCATCTCGACTGGATCGGCATCATGCTGGGTGCTTTCGATGGCCCCACCAACACGCGGATTGCTCTACATATTTTCGTTGCCGACAAGGGCGACTACTACGAGATCGGCGACGGCGCTCCACAGAACCAGCAATAGGCGATCTCAGCGGGGCGGCATCCGGTCTAAGGCCGGTAATGCAGGATCGAGATGGTCCCAGGCCTGTCCTGCCGCGTGCCAGGTCACGAATTGCGGCTGGTAACGGCCTGGATCGTCGAGGCTGCCGGCCCGAACGACGAAGAAATCGAGCATGTCCGGGAATGTCATGAACACAGACACGCCGCATGTCGGGCAGAAGGCGCGAGACTTCCGCGTGCCACCATCGCCAACGCTCTCCCAGCGCGCCGGGTCGCCGATGATCCTGACCGGATCGCTGCGAAATGTCAGATGTGATGAATGGCCAGTGCCGCTTTCGCGCTGGCACTGGCGGCATTGGCAATCGAGCATCGCGATCGGAGCAGCGTCGATTTCATAGCGGATCAGGCCGCAGGCGCAGCCGCCGGTATAAGGCTCGGTCATTTCAGATTCGCTCGGCTCGGGTGCGGTCACGGTGTCATCCCCTCGCTCGCGGACTGTCAGACCGCCTGCCGTCACAGCACATGGCCAGTTTCCAGCAGGGTCTTGAGATTGGACAGGATTTTCGGCCAGCCGCCTGAAATGCTCGAGAGCATCTTCGGATCGTCTTCGAGGTCCTCATGCGTGACCGTGAGGCGGACCATCGCAGCGCCTTCCGGCACAATCTCGAAGGTGACGCGCGAGTGCTTGGCGGCGTCGGCTTCGTCCTGGGGGCGAGCCCAGGTCAGCACCAGACGGGACGGGGGCAGGCTTTCTATGACCGTGCCGACAATGTCGACTGTGCCCTCGGCGTCGTCACGCTGGTGTTCCCAGCGGGACCCCTTCTGCCAGTCCGAGACATTGACATGGGCAGCGCCCTCGCCCGTCGGATCGCGCCAGTAGACCCGTGCGATATCCGCATCAACAAGTGCCTGCCAGACTTTGTCAGCGGTCGTCGCGATATAGGTCGCGTAGATGAAGCTAGGTTTCGTCATCGTCGTCTCCCTCCAACTGTGACTTGAGCCCATGCAGGAATGTGAGGCGTGGCTGCTCGAATTTGCGGACCCAGCGCTCATAGACCTGGTGAATCGGGACCGGGTTGATGAAGTGGAGCTTCTCGCGCCCTCGCCTCTCGGTCGTGACCAGATCGGCATCGACGAGCATGTCGATGTGCTGGCTGGCCGATTGACGTGTCATCGCAAGATGAGCGCACAGCGCCCCCAGCGTCTGACCGTTATCCGCTGCCAGCAGGTCGAGAACCTTCCGGCGCGTCGGATCGGCCAACGCCTTGAACACCTTGTCTTCCCGTTCCATTCCGCTCCCCGTTGCCGCGATTATGCAGGCAACGACCTGCATGTCAATAGGCAGGCTTTCGACTGCCTGTCGAAGTGACACAACTGGAAACCAGCCGGCATGTTCGGACGTATAGAACCAGAGACGCGATCGACCGAGACTGTGGAGACGACAGAATGAGCGTGGCGCCCGTAAGCGCAGCCAACGGCATATCGGCAAAGACATTGGCGGCCTGGTGCTGGCTCGCCACCGCCGGTGTCTATCTGGTGGCCGAGACGATCGCGGCGTCGGCCTTTCCCGGCTACAGCTACCTGACCAATTTCATCAGCGATCTCGGCATTCCCTATCAGACGGTCTCGGACGGCCGCGCAATCGACTCGCCGCTGGCGGTCGTCATGAATGCTGGCTTTGTCCTGCAGGCGCTGTTCTTTGGCTGGGCGGCCATCATTATCGGCCGCGCGCTGCCGGTGCGCGGCGTCGCCTATGCGGTGTTCGTTGGTGCGGCACTCGCCGATGCCACCGGGCTGGTGCTGATTGCGATCTTCCACAGCGGCGCGCGCGAAGTCGCCAATGGCCAGATCGTCTGGCACATGCTGGGCGCCGGGCTGTCGATCCTGGGCGGCAACCTCGTGGCGATGTCGTCGGGTTTCGCGCTGCGGCCGCTCGGCCTGCCGCGCTTCTATCGCCCTGCCGGCGTCGCACTCGGCCTGTTCGGGCTCGCCAGCATTGCCTGGCTGATGGTCGGCCCGAAGGTGCTCCCGGCCGGTCTGGTCGAACGAGCGAGCGTCTACACGATCACGGCCTGGGAAATCATGACCGCGTCCCTGCTGCTTCTGAACGCGCGACGCGGTCGGGCTTAACGGTTGCGAGAGGCCGGACAGGGATCAGAAGGTCAGCGCCCGCACACCGCGAACCAAACCGCCGACCGCCTGGCCGGAGATGTTCCAAGCGCCGCCAACGAGTTCGCTGCCGCCGGCGACCATTGCCTGTCCGCTGCGAACGAGCAGGCCGGCGTCTGCCCCCTCACCGGCCCGCGGGCCGACCGGCATCGGCGGTACCGGACCATCGTCCGAAACCGAAGCGACGTCATAGGGTTGATCCATCGGCTCGGGCGACGCGGGCACGGCGGCTGCGACAGCCACCGGCGTCACGGGTGCGGCGGCGGCGAGAGCAGGCTTGCCACATTCAAGGCACGGTCGCCGCAGCGGCTTCGGCGGCAAGGCGGCCTCGGCAGGCTGGGCAGCGGCGACGGGCTTGACCAGCGCCACTGCTGGCGCTGGCACGACCGGTGCTGGCGCCGCGGGTTGCGCCACCGGCTCAATCAGTCCAGCGATCCGGTCGGGGTTGAAAACATGCGTTTGAGAGACGACGAGCACCGGCTGCCCGTCAATGGCGGGCCGGAGAGCCGACCAGCCGGCTAAAGACGCCGCGGCGAGGGCGGTCGTGACCGCCGCGCCATAAAGGGCGAGGCTGAATCGGCTCGACGACAGGTCGGACGGGCTGCGGTGATCCATGATCTTTTGGGTCTCGCTCGAATCTTCTGATGCGTTGCATGTTTGCCGCGATTTCGGGCTGCTTGCAGACCGGATCACGGCGAATTTGCGTCTTTTGTCACGAAGCTTTGCGGCTGCGCACCAGCGCTCGTCGACAGATTCCGGCTTTGACGAGATGTCATATGGTATTACCATAAAGGCCTCGGACGGGCGGCCCAACGCCCGCCGACCAATCCTGACGATCTCGGAGGAACGCCTTGGCCTATAGTGACCATCCGCGCCCGCAGCTGGAGCGCGACCGCTGGCTCTCGCTCGATGGAGCGTGGCAATTCGCCTATGACGATAACGCCCGCTGGGCAGCTCCCGACGCTGTCGTCTTCGATCGCACGATCACCGTTCCCTATGCGCCAGAGGCGCCGCTGAGCGGCATTCATGACGAAGGCTTCCATCCGGTCGTCTGGTATCGCCTCAGCCTCGATCTTCCAGCCGATCTCGCGCCGGACGCCGCGCATGACGCGATCCTGCATTTCGGCGCGATCGACTACAAAAGCGAGGTCTGGATCAACGGTCAGCATGCGGCAACGCATGTCGGCGGCCATACGCCGGTTCGCATACGCCTTGGCGCCTTCATGGCCGGCGACGCGCTCGAGATCGTGGTGCGGGCCGAGGATGATCCACTTGACATGATGAAACCGCGCGGCAAGCAGGATTGGCTGGCTGCGCCGCATGGCATCTGGTACCCGCGCACGACGGGCATCTGGCAGACGGTGTTCGTCGAACGGGTCGGTCTGAGCCATATCGAGCGCCTGCAATGGACACCGGATTTCGCGAAGTTTGAAATCCGCCTCGATACGCGCGTCGCGGGTCCGGCCGGTCACCGTCTGCGCGTTCGGCTCTGGCTGAACGGCCGCGTTCTCGTCGAGGACGAATATGGCCTCAGGGGCAAGGATGCGAGCCGGGTCATCGCCCTCCCCGACCCCGGCATCGACGATGCCCGTGCTGAATTCGTCTGGTCGCCCGAGCATCCACAGCTCATCGACGCCGAGCTGATGCTGGTCGATGGCGATGGTAAGGTCGTCGACGAGGTGAAGAGCTATACGGCGCTCCGGGCCGTCTCGACTGCCAATGGCCGCTTCATCATGAACGGCCGCTCCTATTTCCTGCGCCTCGTGCTCGACCAGGGCTATTGGCGCGGCGGCGTGATGACGGCGAGCGACGCAGAACTCCGCCAAGATGTCGAGCTCACCAAGGCGCTTGGGTTCAATGGCGTGCGCAAGCACCAGAAGATCGAGAACCCGCGCTTCCTCTACTGGGCCGATATGCTCGGGCTCCTCGTCTGGGAAGAAATGCCCAGCGCCTATGGCTATTCGAGCGAAGCGCTGACGCGCCTGACCGCCGAATGGCAGGAAGCCATCGAGCGCGACTATTCGCATCCCTCGATCGTCGCCTGGGTGCCGTTCAACGAGTCCTGGGGCATCCCGGAACTGCCGCACAGCCCGGTCCAGCGCAGCTACCAGCAGGCGCTCTACCATTTGACCAAGGCACTCGATCCCACCCGCCCGGTCAGCGGCAATGACGGCTGGGAGCAGATTGAAACCGATATCTTCGCCGTGCACGACTATCACCACAGCGGCGCCGTGCTCGATGGCCGCTACCGTTCCGAGGCGGCGTTCCGCGATACGCTGACGACCTTCCGCTCGGCCGGCCGCGCGCTCGCGATCGACGGCCATCCGTTCTCCGGGCAGCCGGTGATGCTGACCGAATTCGGCGGCATCGCCTATTTCATGGGAACAGAGGCCGGCTGGGGCTACAGCACGGCACAGGACACCGAGGACTTCGTCGAGCGCTATGCGGACGTTCTCTCGGGCGTGACGGGCTCGGAGCTGCTCGCCGGCTATTGCTACACGCAGCTCACCGACACCTATCAGGAACAGAACGGGGTGCTCACCATGGAGCGCCAGCCGAAGGCTGAGATCGCGGCGATCCGCGCCGCCAATCTCGGCGTTCCTGCCGAGCGGCTGCCGGAGCATCCGCTTGGCTACAATGCGCGCTGGGTGAAGACGCTGGCCGAACGCGGCAACTGATCGCCGCGCGTCAGTCCCAAAAGCAGGAGGGCAGGGTCATCCCCTGCCCTTTTCCGTCTCAGGAGCGGCTGATGGTCTCTGGCGGAGGATCATCGCTGCGGCCGAGCTGCATCTTCTCGAAGGCGAGGACGATGAAGAGCGACAGCGCGAACGGGATCAGCAGATAGAGCAGACGGAAGACGATGAGCGCCGCCAGAACGTCGTTCGGGTTCATCTCGGGCAGCGCGGCGAGGAAGGTGACCTCCAGGACGCCGAGCCCGCCGGGTGCATGCGAGAGCAGCGCGAGCGTGAACGAGGCGAGGAAGATGCCCAGAATGATCAGATAGCCGGGATTTCCTTCCGCCGGCAGCGCGAAATAGATGATCGCGGCAGCGCCGCCGAGCTCGATCGGGCCGGCGAGCAGCTGGCGGGCGACGATCGGCAGGCGCGGATACATGATCACGAACTTGCGGATATGCATCGGCGGCAGGTGGCGCCATGAGCCGAAGACATAGAGCGCGACCAGCGCCAGCAGCAGGATGCCAAGGCCGAGACCCACCGAGGGCGGCACGTCGACGAAGCGGGTGATGAGATGAGGCTTCAGAACCAGAACGACACCACTGGTCAGCACGGTTCCGAGAGCGAAGGTGAAGGAGCAGAAGACGATCAGCAGCCCGATTTCCTGCGCCGTCAGGCCGCGGGTCGAATAGGCGCGGTATCTGACCACCGCGCCCGAAATCACCGACGCGCCGATATTGTGCGACAGCGCATAGGTTGTGAACGAGCAGAGCGAGATGAACAGCCAGGAGATCTTCTTGCCGAGATGGGCGATGGCAATCCGGTCGTACCAGGCGAGCGCGCCATAAGCGCAGAGCGTCGCCAGCACTGCGAGCACCCAGTTGTGCAGGCTTATCGCAGCGAGACTGTCTGCGACCGCCGCGAAGGAGATGCGGCTGAATTCACGATAAAGGATGAAGATCGAGACGGCGACAGCCACGATGCCAAAGATCGACCAGGCTGCGTTGCGGAGCTTCATTGATGCTTCATTCCTTCCTGCGCTGCGATCCGCGCCGATGCGTCCCCGGCGCGTGAAGATTGGCACGGCCCATCAACCACGGCCAGACCTAACGGTCCAACCCCCTAAAGGTTGAGTTCGACGACCATGCCGTCGAAGGCCGGCTCGATATCGCCGGGCAGCATGCCGGCCAGCGTGCGGTAATCGAGATCGCCATGCATATGCGTAAAGATCGTGCGGCGCGGCCTGAGGCGGTCATGCCAGGCGATCGATTCCTCGACGCTGAAATGGCTCGGATGCGGGCGCCAGCGCAGCGCATCGACGATCCAGAGAGAGAGATTGCCAAGCGCTGCGATCGAATCGTCCGGCAGCGCGCTGACGTCGCTCGAATAGGCAAAATCGCCGATCCGGAAGCCAAGGCTGTCGATATCGCCATGCACCTGCAGGAATGGCAGGATGCTCAACGCCCCGCCCGGCCCCTCCACAGTGAACCGCGTACCCGCGACGATGCGCTGGCGGCTGAGGATCGGCGGATAATTGCCGCCCGGCGGCGTCTTGAAGCAATAGCTGAATGCTTCCTCGAGCCGCTCCTGCGTCGCATCATCGGTATAGACGGGCACCAGCTTGCGCGTATCGAGCCAGAATGAGCGCAGGTCGTCGATGCCGTGCGTGTGGTCGGCATGGGGATGGGTGTAGAGCACCGCATCGAGCCGGTCGACGCGGGCCTCGAGCAACTGTGCGCGGACGTCCGGGCCGGTATCGACCAGCACGCGCGTCGGATAAGGGCTGTCGCCGCGGAAGCCGTCGATCAGGATCGAGGCCCGCGTCCGGCGATTGCGCGGTTCGGAGGGATCGCAGGCGCCCCAGTCATTGCCGATGCGCGGCGTGCCTGGCGAGGCGCCGCAGCCCAGCACCGTGATGCGAATGCGCTCGCTCGCCGCCGTCGCCCCCCTCGCCTCATTCATGGCCGACAACCATAGGGCTGAACGCGGACGCGGGCACCTTGGTGAACAGGCGACGGAAATTCGCGGTCGTTGCCTCGGCGATTTCTTCCAATGAGACGCCGCGCACCTCTGCCAGCACCGCCGCGGTGTCGCGGACATAGGCCGGGCGGTTGGTCTGGCCGCGATGCGGCACCGGCGCGAGATAGGGCGCGTCAGTCTCGACCAGCAGGCGATCCTCAGGGATATCGCGCGCAATCAGGCGGATGGCCTCGGCGCTGCGGAAGGTCAGGATGCCGGAAAAGGAAATGTAGAGCCCAAGCGCGACGCCAACTTCAGCAAGACGCGCCCCGGACGAAAAGCAGTGCAGGATCGCTGGAAAAGCCCCCTCGCCGCTCTCCTCGGTCAGGATGTCGATCATGTCGTCATCGGCCGCGCGCGCATGGATCACCAGCGGCAGGCCGGTTTCGCGCGACGCTGCAATATGGCGGCGAAGGCCGGCCGCCTGTTCGTCCTTGTGCTCGGCGCCATAGACATAATCGAGCCCGGCCTCACCGATCGCCACGACCTTCGGGTGAGCCGAGAGCGCCACCAGCTCGGCGGTGGTGACATCTGGCTCCTCATGGGCGCTGTTCGGATGCGTTCCGACGGAGCAGTAGACCGAGGGATAACGCTCGGCGATGGCGCGGATCTGCTCGAAGCGGCGGACCCTCGTCGAAATCGTCACCATGAGCCCAACGCCGGCTCGATGCGCTTCCTCGATCAGCCCGGCACGGTCTTCGTCGAACTCTGGAAAATCGAGATGGCAGTGGCTGTCGACGAGCATGGGTCCGGCTTGGCGAGGGTGAATGGCGGCGCCAAAGGGCGGCGCAGGCTGAAGAGTGAGTAGCTGCTTCGCGTGGCGCTGTCGACCGTTCTGGACAGGTTCGGTGCAGCGCTTCTACACTTGCATGCAAGTGCCATTCCGACCGGGATTCGCTGATTGCCACCCATTGACGCATCCCTGTTCGGACTGATGCCGAAGCGCCTCAAGGAAGAGGTCATGCTGCGGCGCCTGCAGACAGGTATTTCCGAGATGATCGCGACACCGCCGAGCCTTGCCTTCGAGCATGGCGGCGAGCGCAGCCGACATCGCCATCAGGTCGGGTTCGAGCGGATCGGCAACCAGATCAATGTCGTGCTTGACCGGGATCGGCTCGCCATTGATTGGCCGCTGTACCAGATGATGTGGCGGCGGCTGCCGACGCTGATCCGGCTGATCTCCCGAACGTCACCTGAGGTCACATCGCTCGTCGGCAATATCTCGGACGGCGGCGGCAACGAGCCCAACGAACTCGCCTTCTGCAGCGACGAGCCGCAGGCGGTGCTGGTGCCCGATCCCGGTTTCATGACGGAGCGGCTCTATCAACCGTTCCGCGAACTCGCCGACAGCAGGCCAGGCCAATGGCATCTCCGGCGGGAGACGCTGCTGTGGCGCGGCGCGATCACCGGCCCCGGCCAAACGATCACCGAATCCATGGACCTAGACGACCCGAGCCTCAAGCAGCGGGTGCGCCTCTGTCTGGCGCTGCGCGGGCTGCCGGATGTCGATGTCCGGCTCACCTCAATCGAGCGCGATCCGGCCACCCATCAGCAACGCGAGGCGATCCGCGCCCATGGTCTGCTCGGTGAGGCGATCGCCCCCTCGCGCTGGATCGGCGTCAAGTTCGCGCTCGATATCGATGGCCCCACAAATAGTTGGGGCAATATGTTCACGCGGCTTCTGATGGGATGCTGCATGCTGAAGGTCGGCTCGCCGCATGGCTTCCGCCAGTGGTACTACGACGATCTCGTGCCCTGGATGCACTATGTGCCGGTCGCGGCCGATCTGTCGGACATCGTCGAGAAGGTCGAATGGTGCCGCGATCATGACCAAGCCTGCCGGGAGATCGCAGCAGCCGGTCAGGATTTCGCGCTCCGCCGCACGGTCGAGTCGGAGACCGTAGCTTCGGTACGCAAGATCAACGAAGTCTTTGCCGGAACCTGAAGAGTGGCGCCGCTTGCATCGCGGCGCCCTCCGTCTTCTCAGCCTTCGCTGGCCTCTTCCGCGACATAGCGCGGGAAGACGCCTGACGGTGCGGGCAACTTCGTTCCGCCTGCGAGACGGCCGTCCGGGCCGAGCGCCTTGAAATCGCGCTGGTCGGCGGGAACGCCGAGCAGATCAAGCAGCTTGGCGCTCGACTGCGGCATTGCCGGCTGCGACAGGATTGCGATCTGGCGCACCAGTTCGGCGGTGACATAGAGCACCGTTGCCATCCGCTCGGGATCAGTCTTGCGAAGCTGCCATGGCGCCTCGCCCGCGAAATAGCGATTGGCATCCGCCACCAGCGTCCAGACGGCGTTCAGCGCCTGATGAATCTGCTGGCCGTCGAAAGCGGCGCGGCAGATCGGCAGAAGCGCGTCAGCGCTGGCGAGAATCGCCGCATCGGCCTCGGTGAAGGCGCCCGGCACCGGCAGGACGCCGTCAAGATTCTTCGCGATCATCGACAGCGAGCGTTGGGCCAGATTGCCGAGGTCGTTGGCAAGATCAGCATTGATCCGGGCGACGATCGCGTCATGGCTGTAGTTGCCATCCTGCCCGAACGGCACCTCGCGCAGAAAGAAGAAGCGCACCGGGTCGACGCCGTAATGCTCGACCAGCGAGAACGGGTCGATGACATTGCCGAGCGACTTCGACATTTTCTCGCCGCGGTTGAACAGGAAGCCATGCGCGAACACCCGCTTCGGCGGGGCGAGGCCGGCTGAGAACAGGAAGGCCGGCCAGTAGACGGCATGGAACCGGACGATATCCTTGCCGATGACGTGCAGATCCGCCGGCCAGTAGCGCTTGAAGCTCTCGCTCTCGTCGTCCGGGAAGCCGACGCCAGTGATGTAGTTGGTGAGCGCGTCGACCCAGACATACATGACATGCTTCGGATCGCCGGGCACAGGGATGCCCCAGTCGAAGGTCGTGCGCGAAATCGAGAGATCGCGGAGGCCCCCGCGAACGAAGCTCACGACCTCATTGTGGCGCTCATCCGGCCCGATGAAGTCGGGATTGGCCTCATAATGGGCGAGCAGGCGATCCTGATAGGCCGACAGGCGGAAGAAGTAACTCTCCTCCTCCACCCATTCGACGGCCGTGCCCTGGGGCCCGTAGCGAACACCGTCGGCGCGGACCTCGGTCTCGCTCTCGGCGTAATAGGCCTCGTCGCGAACCGAATACCAGCCGGCATAGCTGTCCTTGTAGATGTCGCCCGCCGCCTGCATCCGCTCCCAGATCGCTTGCGAGGCACGGTAGTGCCGCGGCTCGGTCGTGCGGATGAAGTCGTCGTTGGAGCAATTGAGCGCGGCCGCCATCGCCTGAAAGCGCGGCACATTGCGATCTGCGAGTTCGCGGGCGGTGATTCCTTCACGCGCCGCCGTCTGCACCATCTTGATGCCGTGCTCGTCGGTGCCGGTCAGGAAGTGGACGTCATAGCCATCGAGCCGCTTGAAGCGCGCGAGGGCATCGGTCGCCAAGACTTCGTAGGCATGGCCGATATGCGGCACGCCATTCGGATAGGCAATTGCTGTAGTGATATAGAATTTCGGCGCCGTCATCGCCTTCTCGCCTTCTGTTCGATTGCGACATCAACAAGGGCCCCGGATCAGATCCAGGGTCGCGGAGCGTCACATTCGAGTTGCGCGGGCGAGCATGTCGATGGTCGTGAGCACGTATTGCTTGCGGTCGAGATTGAACGCCTCGACCTCGGCTGAGGATTGGCGGACTTTCTCCCACACCTCTGCCCACCGCGCAAGCGGAACGGCGGCGACTGCCGGCGGCAGACTGCCAAGCGCCTCGGGCTCCGGCACGCCACGGGCGCGCCGCGCAAGCCAGTCGAAGACGAGGTCCTGGAAGCTCTCGAACGCATCGTCCGCGCCGCGTGCGGCGACAATATCGCCAAGGCGGTGCGAAGCGCCAGCATCGAGCGCCGGAAAGCGGGCGACAGCGCTGCCAAAGGCCGTGCCGATCGCCATCACCTCCTCGTCGAGGAAGCGGACGGCACGGCGGATGCTGCCCTCGCCGGCCAACGCAGCGAAGCGCCGATCCTCTGCGCCAGCATCCGTGTGGCGCGCGAGAGCTGCTTCGATGGCGTCAGCGCCCAGCGGCGTCAGATCGAGGCGGCGGCAGCGCGAACGGATCGTCGGCAGCAGCCGGCCCGGCGCGTGGCTCAAGACGAGAAACAGCGCGCCGCGCGGCGGTTCCTCCAGGATCTTGAGCAAAGCGTTGGCGGCGTTGCCATTCATGTCGTCGGCCGCGTCGACGATGGCGATCCGCCAGCCGGCCTCGCCGGCCGTGGCGCCGAAGAACGGGATTGTCCGCCTCACCTCGTCGATCGTCACCGATTCCTTGAAGCGCTTGTTCTTGTCGTCATAGGGGCGCGCCAGCGTCAGAAGGTTTGGATGCGCATGCGCCGCGATTTTGCGCGCCGCGGGATGGCTGGGATCGACGGCCAGCGTCGCGGCTGCGGGCGCCTGTGCCGGGTCTGGATGGGCCAGTGCGAAGCGGGCAAAGCGATAGGCGAGCGTCGCCTTGCCGCTGCCGCGCGGACCGGTGATGAGCCACGCGTGATGCATGCGGCCGCTGCGATACGCATCGATCAGCACCTGCTCATCCGCCGCGGCGCCGAACCACTCCGTCTGCGCCTCCGGGCTTGGCCAGCCGTCGAGCGCATCGAACTGGGGCAGGTCGGGCGCGAGAGCCATGGCGATCCTTCAGTCAGCGAGAAGGCGAAGCGATACCGCCTGCCAGATGGCGGCGGCAACCTCATCCTCGCCGTTGCTCGCGTCGATGATGACGCAGCGCTGCGGCTCGCGCTCGGCAATAGCGAGAAAGATCTGCCGACGCGCCTCGTGCCGCGCGATCGTCTCGCGCTCGAACCGGTCGGCCTCGCCCGCCCCGCGCCGCGCTGCCGCCCGGGCGAGTCCTGCTTCGGCCGGCAGATCGAGAATGAGCGTAAGATCAGGTTTCGTTTCCCCGATGGCAAGCTGCTCCAGCGCATCGATGAGCGCGGGGGCGACCCCATCCGCGCCCTGATAGGCGCGCGTCGAATCGGCGAAGCGATCACAAAGGACATAGGCGCCGCGCGCCAGGGCCGGACGAATGACCCGGTCCACATGATCCGCCCGCGCGGCGGCGAAGAGGATCGTCTCGCCTTCGCGGCCGAGCGGCTCTGCCTGTCCCGAAAGGATATAGCTTCGGATCGTCTCGGCGAGCGGCGTTCCGCCCGGCTCGCGCGTGACCACCACTTCGATCGCCGCCGCCTGCAGCCGTCCGGCGAGCCGCCGCAACTGCGTCGATTTTCCAGCGCCCTCGCCGCCCTCGAATGTCACGAAGCGCCCTGCCCGCTTCCCACTGGCCGTTCCCGATCTCTCGGTCGCGACGGACGGATTCTCTTCCTGCATCAAAGCCAGCCCGTCAACAATTCGCCGACTGCATCAAGCGCCCGGCCCTGCATCGTTCCAGCCGCGACATCCGCCATGCTGACGACCGGCTTCTCGACGAGAAGGTCGTCGCCAATAAAGACGCGGACAACGCCAACGGCCTGTCCCTTCATGACCGGGGCGACCAGCGGGCCGGTATAGACGATCCGGGCGCGGACGCGGTCGCGGGAGCCGCGCACCAGCAACACGTCGAGCGGCGCTTTTGTTGCCAGCGCGACACGGCCAACGGCCCCGCCATAGACACGTGCCTCGCCGATCGTTTCGCCGGCCTCGAAGAAGCGGATTCGTTCGAACGCGGTATCGGCATAGCCGAACAGGCGGGTCGCCTCCTCGGCGCGCGCCTTGTCGGTCGGGAGGCCGCTGACCACGACGGTCATCCTGTGCCCGTCCCTGAGCGCCGAGGCCGTGAGCCCGAAACCAGCCGTCTCGCTGTAGCCTGTCGACAGACCATCGACGCCGATGCCAGCGGCCAGCAGAGGATTGCGGTTGCGCTGGTAGATCTTGTTCCAGCTGAAATCGGGTTCGGCATAAATGCGGTAGAGGTCCGGATGAGTCGTGATGAGATAGTCGGCGATCCGGGCGAGATCGGCGACCGTCGTCTTCTGCTCCGGATCGGCGAAGCCCGTGGCGTTGCGAAAACTGGTGCCGGTGAGGCCGAGCGCTGCCGCCTTTTCGTTCATGCGCCCGACAAAGGCGGCCTCTGATCCGGCGAGACCTTCGGCGAGAATCAGGCAGGCGTCGTTGCCGGCTTGGACGATGGCGCCGCGCAGTAGATCCGCGACCGGAACGGCCGATTTGAGGGCTGCGAACATCGTCGCTCCGCGCGAGGGCGCCCCGCCGTTCCGCCAGGCGTTCTCGCTCACGGGAAAGGTCTGGTCGAGCCGGATCGTGCCCGCCTTCAGCGCGTCGAACACGACAGCCATGGTCATCATCTTGGCCATCGCGGCCGGCTCGAAGCCCTCAGTCTCAGCCTTGCGATAGAGCGTCGCGCCCGAGTCGAGATCGATAAGGATCGCGCGCGGCGCCTTGCTGTCGAAGGCCTGCTGTGCGCGCGCAGCCGGAGCCACGCCGAGGATCGATGCGAGAGCGATCAGCACGAGAGCGGTCAGCGGGAGGCGGCGCGGCGCTTGAAGCGGCATGGACGGAACCCGGTCGGAGACCCCATGGTCCGAGATGCAGTCACGACGCCCTCCCCGTCAAGCCGCGTGCGCTCGCCGGACGGCAAGGCTCAGCGAATGATGAAGGCGTCGCGGGCACCGGCTGCTGCAACGGCAGCGATGGCGTCGGCATCCGTCACGTTGCGATTCGTGACCAGCAGGCGCACCTGACGCAGGTTGCGGCCGCCGACAGCGACATCCGAAGCGGTTGTACGCCCGAGCCAGGCGAGCTTTTCCGCCATCGCCGCCGCATTGGCATCGCTCGAGAACACGCCGACGGCAATCTCGGTCGCGTCGGCGCTGCGCTCTGCCGCGGCACGGGCGACCGCCTGCTGCAGCGCCAGCTTCAAGCCGGCATGCGAGGAACTGGCAAGTTCGTCCGCCGCGCGCTGCGCCTCGCTGAAATCCGGATCCGAAGCGTAGGATGAGCGCGCCGAAGTATAGACCGGCTGCTGATAGCTCTGGTCCGGCTCCGTGAAGGCAGAGGGATTGTCGACTGTGAAGCTGCCGAGCGTCCGCTCGCCATAATTTGTCCCGCCCGTTGCCGAAGCGCGGACGACCACGGGGGCTGCAACCCGCTCCGGCTCTGCAATCGCCACCGAGGTGGGCCGGGTGTAAGCCGGCTGGACAGCAGGAACCGTATTCTGGGCGGCCTGAATTTCGTAGTTGTAGGGATCGATCGCCATGCCGCCCTCGGCCGCGATGTCTGGCCGGGCGCGGGGAACCGGCGCCATGGCCAGCAGGACCGCCGGGCTCGAGCTCGGCGCGCGCATCGCGACAGCAACCATCGGTGCTGGCGCCGTCTGGCGCATGGCGACCGCGACGGTCGGGACGGTGGTCTTCGGCTGGCTGCGCATGGCGACGGCGACGGCGCTCGCGCGCTTCACCTCGTTCATCGCAACCATGACGCTCGGATTGCCAATCTCGGTGTTCGTCGGCGCGACATAGGTCGCCATCAGCAACTGCTTGTCATGGCCTTCCATCTTGGCCGGGCCGATATATTCGACCTTGACCTTGACCGCACCGTGGCGCTTGACCTCGAGAAGCTCAGCCGTCTTGGCCGAAAGATCGATCAGCCGGTCGCGTTCATAGGGCCCGCGATCATTGACGCGGACAACGACAGACGAACCGTTTCTGAGATTGGTGACGCGCGCATAACTCGGCAGCGGCATCGTCGGATGTGCAGCCGACAGCATGTCCATATCATAGACTTCGCCATTGGCCGTGTAGCGGCCATGGAACGCCGAGCCGTACCAGGAGGCATAGCCGACGGCGGTGTAGCGCCTGTTTTCGAACGGCTTGTAGACGCGGCCCTTCACCGTATAGGCGTTGCCAACCATGTAGCGCCCGCCGCCCTGAGGAACGGGCTGGCCATACTGGACCACCCGCGGGCTGGCTTTGACGCCATATTTGCTTTCAGGGAAATATTCGGACGAGCGCTTCTTGGAGGGCGGCGGCGCCGAGGCGCAGGAAGCAACGAAAGAGGCGGCTGCGGCGATGAAAAGGGCAGTCACGAGCGGCTTTGCAGCCGTTCGGTCCAGTCGCGATACGCGCGCTCTGTTGTTACTCGACGTCGTCATCCCGCCTCTCTGATAGCAGCAACGGCCAGCGCTGTCGACAAAGCGGCCTGATTGCGCTCCAAGCGTGGAACCGGGCAGCAGCTCTCGCAGCCAAGAACCCGATCATTCGTCCCTCCATAGGGACCGCTTCACCTTGACGGGTGGTTAAGAAAGCCGCGGCGGTATCAGCCTAAATCGCCGCACGTGGTGAACGATCGGTTCACCACGCCGAATGGCGGAGCGCCGCGCAACGGGCCGCAAGCACCGTTCCCGGCTTCCGCTGCCAGGCAACCTCAGCACAACCTAACTCAAGGCGCGCGTGCTCCGGGGCGCATCTTTTTCTTGCAATCGGCAAACGCGTCTCGCATTGATCGCCGCCGGACGGATGGGTGGCCGAGTGGTTTAAGGCAGCGGTCTTGAAAACCGCCGAGGGTGCAAGCCCTCCGTGGGTTCGAATCCCACCCCATCCGCCATTTCGGCTTGCCGGCCAACGCGTAAAATCGCGGAATGCTGCGGGAGTGGCTGATATCAGCCATTGACGGGGGGCTTGGTATCGTCATGACTGTACCAGATGCTGTACCAGAAAGCGGCTTGGACGGTCCCCCAGTGCCTAGACGGCTGAAACGACGCGCGGGCATTTGGTATTACTCGCGGCAGGTCCCTGCCCGCTTTGCCGACGTCGATTCCCGCGGCTGGGTGGCCATCTCCCTCGAAACCCGCGATCTCGACCGCGCAGAGCGGCTCAAGGGCAGCGTCGAACGCGAGCTGGAGGCCTATTGGGTCTCGCTGAAACGCGGCAACAGCGACGATGACAAGGAGCGCTATCGCGGCGCGATCGATCGAGCCCGGCTTGAGGGCTTCGAGTATCGGACGACGCCGGATCTGCGCCAAGGCTCACTCGACGATCTTCTTGCCCGCGTTCGGCGGCTCGAGGAGATAGCTCCCGTGGCCAAGGAGTTGCCGCTGCAGGACATGCCCCGTGCCAGCCGTCAGGCCGAAGAGGCCCTCTTGGGCCTGCTCGATCTGCCAACGCTTCGCCTTTCGAACGCCCTCGACGAGTTCTACAAGCTCACCCGCGATAAGATCCGCTCCAAATCGGACGACCAAGTGCGCAAGTGGAAGGCGCCGCGCCTGAAGGCGATCAACAACATGATCGCGCTGGTTGGCGACAAGGGCGTCACCGAAGTGACGCGCACCGATGCGCTGGTCCTCCGCGCCTGGTGGCAAGATCGCGTCATCGACGAAGACTATGATCCGGACTCGGCCAACAAGGACTTCGGCCATCTGGCGCAGATCTTCGACACACTGAACGATGCGCTGCAGCTCGGCATTTCCAAGCCGTTCGGCAACATGCGCCTCGAAGCGGACGAGAAGACGACGAAGGTGCCGTTCACGGCCAAGGAGTTGAAGGCGCTCGCCATGCCGGCGACGCTGGCCGGCATGAACGAAGAGGCGGTTGCGATCGTGCATACGATGATCGAGACCGGCTTGCGGCCGAGCGAGATCTGTGGGCTCGAGGCGGATGACATCCTGCTGGACGCCGAAGTTCCGCATGTGCGGGTCCGCCCGAAGGCCAAGCGCAAGCTGAAGACCGTCTATTCGCAGCGCGATATCCCCCTGATCGGCGTCTCCCTGCTTGCGTTGCAGCGCTTCCCTGCCGGCTTCCCGGCCTATCGGGATCGCACCTCCCAGCTCTCTGCGTTGGTTAACAAGGTGATGCGCGGCCGCGGACTGCTGCCGACTGACCGGCACAGCCTCTATTCGATCCGCCATTCGTTCCAGGACCGCCTCACAGCCGTCGACATGGGCGACCGCATGCAGGCGGAGCTGATGGGGCACAAGTTCAGCCGGCCCGAATACGGGCTCGGCCCGACGCTGAAGCACAAGCTCGAATGGCTGAGCCGCCTGGCGATCACCGACGCAGCCGATCCCGCTTTGCAGCCGGTCACGGCCCTGTGATACAAGGCTGCGTTGCCGTGACGCCGAAACCGGTCCTTCCGCCAAGGAGGGCCACCCGATTCCGACCTCAGCCGCTTTCGCCGCCGGCCGCGACCGTGTTCATCCCCGTCTTGACTTCGACGGTGCCCGGGAACGGCGCGTCCTCCTGCGCCAGGCCGCCGAAAGGCTCACCAAGCGGGCGATCCTGACCCTCGCAGCGCTTCCCGATCGCGAGCGCGGCTGGCTTTCAAGCCCCCGGTCGTCCCTTCCCGAGCCGGTCCGCGAGGCCATCGAATCCTTCGGCTGGCAGCAAGTGCGCGCCCGCTTCGTCCCGACACCGACCGATATCGATCGCTATCTCGACGTGCTGGCCTGGCTCTCCTGGCTCGGCCGGCAGAACGACGGCAAGCGCAATGTCCAGATCATCACCGCGCGGGCATACGGATCGCCGCTGTGGAAGCT
Organism: Kaistia sp.; assembly: GCA_965229085.1. Taxonomy (GTDB): domain Bacteria; phylum Pseudomonadota; class Alphaproteobacteria; order Rhizobiales; family Kaistiaceae; genus Kaistia. Next base: position 547,883 of record OZ245859.1, read on the forward strand.
GGCGCAACGCTTCGGCAAGTCCGACGAGACGATCCGGCGCTGGGAGGCCGACGCGTTCGACACGATCGCGCAACAGTTCGAGGCGGAGTTGGTCGCGTTCGGCGACTAGACGCCGGGGTAAATCTCAGCATCGGCCGGAGTCTGTAGGGGTCGCGGTATCCACTCGCTGGCGGCGCTCACCAACACTAACAACGGCACGAAGTCGGTGACGGTTGCTTTCGACGCCAGCAACAGCGTCGTCTTCCAGACCTATGGCAGCACCGCACTGACGCTGACCGCGTCCGACTTCAAGTTCGCCGCCTGAGGCAGATCGTCAGCACGCGCCTTCGGGCCGCGCGCCGGACGGCCTTCTTCTCATCTTTATTTCGTCAGGACACAGCACTGTCGAATGACCAGAATACGCCGGATACGGCCTCCACCGCCCCCCCTGCCGCCGCGACCTCCGACACGGACACCGGCGATCGCCGGGCGATGATGGCGCGGATGGGCAAGCTGCTCGCCGCAGCCCTCGTCGCCGCGCTGCTCTTCGATCCCCGCCGCGCCGAAGCCTCCGCAGTCGGAAGCTTCGAGTAGAACTCGGCCCCGGCGCGGTCAGGCCTCAGCGTGATGGAAGAGCCGATCCGCCGTGACAACCTTCAGAGGGTGGCGCAGCCGCATGTATTGCGACCTTCCGCCGCTAAATTGTGGCATGTCGCCCCTGGCTATTGGCGTGTAGCTTAAGCTTGGAATTTGTCTGAAGTATCGGACGGACTGGCGCGACACTGGTGGCAGGGGTGGGCAATGCAGATTCTTTCAACAGGCAAATTTGATAAGTCGAGCAAGGCGACCAACGTGGCAACCGGCCCGCAGCTTTCGCTCTACGGCACCTTGGGCAGCGGCGCGATCTACACCGCGACGAGCACCCCGCTGGCGCTGACCGCGTCCGACTTCAAGTTCGCCGCCTGAGGCGGATCGTCGACCACGCGCCACCCGGCCGCGCGGCGGACGGTCCTCTTTGCCCTCATTGGAATCACACAGCCATGTCGAACGACCAGACCACGCCGGACACGGCCTCCAACGCCACCCCTGCCGCCGGAACCTCCGATGCGGACATCGCCGACCGCCGGGTGATGATGGCGGGGATGGGCAAGCTGCTCGCGGCCGCCCCCGTCGCCGCGCTGCTCTTCGATCCGCGCCGCGCCGAAGCCTCCGCAGTCGGGAGCTTCGAATAGGGCCGTCGGGCGAGGATCTGCGTGTTTTTTGATTCAATCATCGCATATGCAATGCGCAGGTACCGGCTCACCCGATGTCCGATGACGTCACTGTCGACAGTGGGCTGATCGCGCTCTGCGGTGTTGCTGGCTTTTTCCGGGTCGCGGCCGACGCTGCGACCTTGCGGCGCGATCTCGCACTTCAGGGGAGCGATCCTGCCTCGCCCGAGGACATCGTGCGGGCCGCGCGGCGAATTGGACTCAAAGCTGCGCTCGGCGGGCTGGCCAGCCCGGCCGCACTGCTGACGCTACCTTCGCCGTCGCTGCTGCGCCGTCGTGACGGCAGTTTCATCGTTTTTGGGGGCATTCCGGCCGAGGGGCAGTGCCGTACGGTCGACCCAGTCAGCCGGACGGAGAATGTCGCGCCCGTCGAGGAGGTCTATGCCGGCCTCGACCCGATCGTCATTCGCGTCGCCCGCCGTTTGCTCGGCCCCGGCGCTGCGCCGACGGGCTTCGGCTTTCGCTGGTTTCTGCCATCCATCTGGCGTTACCGCCGTCCGCTCGGCCATGTCCTGCTGGCGTCGCTCTTTGTCCAGCTCTTCGGGTTGGTGACGCCGCTGTTCTTTCAGGTCGTTGTCGACAAGGTGCTGGCGCACAAGAGCGAATCGACCCTGACGATCCTTGTGGTCGGTCTCATCGCGCTCGGCGCCTTTGACGTCTTCCTGCAATATCTGCGCGCCTATGCGCTCTCCCATACCGCCAGCCGGCTGGATGTGGAACTGGGGCAAAGACTGTTCAGCCATCTGCTGCGCTTGCCGATCAGCTACTTCGAGTCTCGCTCCGCCGGGCAGACGGTGGCGCGCGTCCGCGAACTGGAGACGATCCGGTCCTTTCTCACGGGCTCCGGCCTCTTCTCGATCATCGACTTCCTGTTCACGTTCATCTTCATCGCGGTTCTGTTTGCCTATAGCACCCACCTTGCCTTTGTCGTCCTGCTGACAATTCCGGTCTATCTGGCGATCAGCGCGGTGGTCCGGCCTTTCCTGCGCGAGAAGGTGAACGAGCGTTTCACCAAGGGGGCGATGTCGCAGCAGTTCCTGGTTGAGACGGTCGTCGGCATCCAGACGGTCAAGGCCTCCGCCATCGAACCTGTCGCCCAGCGAGAGTGGGAGGACCGGCTCGCCTCCTATGTGAAGACATCCTTCGATGCAACCATGCTCGGGTCAGTCGGCCAGAACGCGGTTCAATATGTCTCGAAGCTGTCGACAGCGGCCATTCTCTTCTTCGGCGCCCATGCCGTGATGAGCGGCGATATGACGATCGGGCAGCTGATCGCCTTCAATATGATCGCTGCCCAGGTGACGCTGCCGATCCTGCGGCTGTCGCAGCTTTTTCAGGATCTGCAGCAGGTCCAGGTCTCGGTCGAGCGTCTCGGCGACATCCTGAACGAGCCGCAGGAGCGATCGCCACGCATGCGGCAGCAGTTGCCGCCGCTTCGCGGGTTCATCGAATTTCGCAACGTCGGGTTCCGATATCGGCCGGGCCAGCCGGATGTGCTCCGCGAGATCGGGCTGCGCATTCGGCCGGGCGAGGTGATCGGAATCGTTGGCCCGTCCGGATCGGGCAAGTCGACGCTCACCAAGCTGGTCCAGCGCTTTCATATGCCCAGCGACGGACAGGTTCTGATCGACGGCCACGACCTCGCCAATGTCGACCCCGCATGGCTCCGCCGCCAGATCGGCGTGGTGCTGCAGGATAATCTTCTGTTCAACAGAACGCTGCATGAGAACATCGCGCTCGCAAATCCGGCGACCAACCGCGCCCAAGTCATCGCGGCGGCTCGGCTTGCAGGCGCTGATACGTTCATCTCCCATTTGCCGGAAGGCTACGACACCATGATCGAGGAGAGGGGCGCCAACCTCTCCGGCGGTCAGCGGCAGCGCATCGCCATTGCGCGCGCGCTCATCACCGATCCGCCGCTTCTCATTCTCGATGAGGCGACGAGCGCGCTGGATTATGAAAGCGAGCGCGTCATCCAGAACAATATGCGCGACATCGTGCGCGGACGCACCGTGATCATCATCGCGCATCGTCTGGCAGCGGTCCGGCGTTGCAACCGCATCATCGGCATGCGCGATGGCCGCATCGTCGAGGCGGGAACGCATGACGAATTGCTGGCCCGTTCCGGCGGCCTCTATGCCCGGCTTTGGGCGCTACAGAATGAGCAGGAGCCGGCATGAACCAGGTTGTACAAGCGACGGAGCTTGCCGCTGGCGCGGCCTCGTCCACCGCGCTCTCTCCGGCCCCGGCAGGGGAGAGTGACCGCCGGCTTTCATTGAAGGCTCGTCTTAACCGCAGTCTCCTGCCAAGCGCCAGCGACCGAGAGTTCCTGCCAGCGGCGCTCGAGATCCTGGAAACGCCGCCGTCGCCGATCAACGTCGTTTTGATCTGGACCATATGTCTGCTGGTTGCAGGAGCGCTAGCCTGGGCATGGTTCGGTCATCTCGACATCATAGCGGTGGCGCCAGGTCGGATTCAGCCGACCGGCCAGGTCAAGGTCGTTCAGTCGCCAGAGACAGGACGGGTCGTTGAGATCCTTGTCGAGAACGGCAGCGAGGTCGCCGCCGGCGACCCGCTGGTGCGGCTGGATCCGCGCGATGCGAAGGCGGATGTGGCGACGGCGCGGGGCAAGCTGGGCGCTCTGGTCGCAGAGGCGCAACGTCGCCACGCCGGCCTGGAGGCCGTTGAGAGCGGCGAGGCCAGTCCGGCTGCGATCGTTTGGAGCGACGAGGTCGCGCCTCAGATCCGCGCGCGCGAGGCGCTGGTGCTGAAGGCCGATCTCGCGCGACTATCGGCTGATCTGGCCGGTGTCGAGGCGCAGAAGCTGCAGAAGGAGGCAGACATTTCCCGTCTCCAGGCGATGATCGAGGCGCAGCGCGTGCTCATCGCGAAGGAGGATGTCCGCGTCGGCATGCGCACCGAATTGCTCAATCTCAAAGCGGGCTCCAAGGCACAGCTGAACGATGCCGAAGAGACGCGACAAGTGCAGCGCGTGAACCTTGCGCAACAGGAGGGGGAGCTCACGAGCGCCAATGCCGAGATCGCGATCGCGGCGACGACGAGGAAGCGGACGCTCGACACGTTCACGGCCGAATACGGCCAGAAGCTGGCGGATGCCGAGCGGGAGATCGACAATACGCGTGAAGCGCTCAACAAGGCTCTGGTGCGCCTTGATCACATGACGATCACGGCGCCGATCGCCGGCGTCGTGACGGCGCTCTCGGCGCATGGTCTCGGGCAGGTGCTGAGCGCTGGGGCGGACGTGCTCAGGATCGTCCCGAAGGGCTCTCAGCTGGAGCTGGAGGTCTTCATGCCCAACAGCGACATCGGCTTCATCAAGAGCGGCCAGCCGGTGACGGTGAAGATCGAGAGCTTCCCCTACACGCGCTACGGCGGAATAGAGGGCACCGTGTCCCGCATCGCCAAGGACGCCGTGTCGCAGACTGAATTGCAGCAATCTATCGCCGCGCCGGGGTCGCCGCAGCGATCGACCACCGCGGCTGGCTCGGAGGCGATCTCGGGCCTTGTCTATCCGGTGACGGTTGCGCTGTCGCAGCAGTCGATGGCCGTCGACGGAGAAGACGTGCCGCTTGCGGCGGGCATGGTTGCTGAGGCCGAGATCAAGACCGGCCAGCGACGGATCATCGACTACATTCTCTCGCCGCTCGTCGAGACAGGCGCGGATGCGCTGACTGAGCGTTAGCCACAGCCCGCACCAGTTGAGCCCAACCTGTATTGCGACCTTCCGCCGCTAAATTGTGCCATGTCGCACCTTGTAGTTAGCGTGTAGCTTAAGTTTGGCGTTTTGTATGAAGCGTCGGACGGATCGACGCGACACTGGTGGCAGGGGTGGGCAATGCAGTTTCTGGCGACAGGCAAGTTCAGCAAGACGAGCACGGCGACCAACGGGGCCACGGCCGCGACGCTTTCGCTCTACGGCACCTATGGCAGCGGCGCGATATACACCGCGACAAGCAGCGACAAGACGCTGACCGGCACGGCTGGCAATGATGCGTTCATTTATGATCTGACGCTCAGCGGCAATAATGCGCTGCGCTTCTCGGGCTTCACGACGTTTGATCTCGGCGCCGGCGATGATTTCGTCGATTTCACCACAAGCGCAGCCAACGCCGCCAGCCCCTATGCGACGCAGGCCACCGTTTGGGGCGGCAGCGGCAACGATACGATCTGGGGCGGCGGGAAGGCGACCACCGTTTACGGCGACATCTATTCTTTGGACGGTCCCGCCGGTTCGCCAATTCAGGGCGGCAATGACGTCATCGATATGCGCGGCGTCGCATCCGGAACTGCATCGACTGTCTATGGCGATGGCCTGGGTGTCCAGAACGGCCGCGGCGGCAATGATACGATCACGCTCGGCGCCGGTGGCGGAGCCGTCCGTGGCGATTCGTATTATTTCGCAACATCCGCCAATGTGACCAGCTATGGCGGCAACGACACCATCACGGCGACGGCAGGCACGACTTATATTTACGGCGAAGCACAGCTAGTGGGCACGGGCGCGTCGTCCACGGCCATATGCGGCGGCGATGTCGTCTATGGCGGCACCGGCACCGACAACATCTTTGGCGATGCCAGCACTTTGGGTGGCGGCGGCGGCACTGCGCTCACTGTGGGCGGCAACGATATTCTCCACGGCGGCGCCGGGAACGATAAGATCTACGGTGATGCATACGACACGACCGCCGCCACAGGCGGTGTCGTGAAGGGCGGCAATGATGTGATCGATGGCGGCACCGGCGACGATTCTCTCTGGGGCGACGTACGCACCATCAACGGCACGGGCTCGTTCACCGGCGGCAACGACACCTTCGTGTTCCAGCCCGGCAGCGGCCATGACACGATCTATGATTTCGGCAATGGCACCGACACGCGGACCGGCACCGACAAGATCGACGTCTCGGCCTATGGCATCCATTCGCTGGCTGGGCTCACGATCACCAATAACGGCTCATCCGCGGTGACGGTTGCTTTCGATAGCGGCAACAACGTTGTGGTGAAGACCTATGACAACACCGCGCTGACGCTAACCGCGTCCGACTTCAAGTTCGCCGCCTGAGGCGGACTGCTGGACGATCCTTGACGCGAACGCGATGCCGCCTCGCGCCAAGGCAGCGCCTTCAAACCAACAAGCCTCTGCTGTCCGGCCGCGCCGGGCGGCCTTATCCTCACCCTCTTTTTCTGGATCACATCCTCATGTCGAACGACCAGACCACGCCGGACACCGCCTCCATCGCGCCCCCTGTCGAGGCAACTCCCGCCGCCTCCGACACGGACACCGCCGACCGCCGGGCGATGATGGCGCGGATGGGCAAGCTGCTCGCCGCAGCCCCCGTCGCCGCGCTGCTCTTCGATCCCCGCCGCGCCGAAGCCTCCGCAATCGGAAGCTTCGAGTAGGGCCGCATAGGCTTGTGGCTTTGCCGACTGCCTGATGCGCTCCTGTCGAGAGCATTGCACCGGACGTCGTATCTGGAGTGATGTTCTTGGCCAGATCGGTATTCAGCGTCCGGCGCTGCCTGAGGGGACGACCAAGGCCTTCATTTTTCGCAAGCCTGTAAATACCGGGCGTGCCCGGCATTCGAGAGTTGCAGCGATCACTATGGTCGAGGCTTTGTTACGCGTGTCTTGAGGCTGTCGGATGGCATTCCCGCACGAGACGGAGATCGTCGCTTCCGACGTCGCCGTTCTTCCCTTCGCTGATGCCGTGGTCGTCCATGATTTCGCCTCAGGTCGCATCTGGTTGTTCGAGGGCGAGGACGCCGAACCATGGCGGCGTGCTGATCTCGAACGCCGAGAGCCGGCCCCCGGCCGTTCGCAGCTTCCTCTCGAGCGGCTCCCATCGCCGACCGAGGCGGCCGCGTTTGATGAGGTTGTGCGTCTTGGACAGCGTTTTGCGCGCGTGCGTTGCTGGCCGGAGCCGCTTTCGCTGACCTTTGCCGGTGCGCTGGCGCCCATCCTGGCGAAAGGTGATGGCACCGGTCCCGTGATCGACATGTTCATCGCCGCCGATGGGCAGCCCGTCGTCACGGTTGACGGGTCCATCGTCCACAGACCCGGTTCCGCCGGTCAGGGCCGCTGGCTCGCCTTGCGCCAGCTGGCGCTGCAACTCTACCCCGAGCGATCCTGGCTGGCGGTGCTGCATGGCGCCACCATCGCCTTTCCCTCGGGCGGCGCCGTCCTGCTGGCCGCCGCGTCCGGCTCCGGCAAGACGACGCTGGCCGGCGCATTCCTCGCTGATGGCGGGCAATTGCTGTCCGACGATATTTCACCGCTCGAGGCGATCAGCCATGCGGTCTGGCCGTTTCCTCTGGCGATGAGCGTCAAGTCCGGCAGCTGGGACGTGTTTGGTTCGTTTCATGCCGCCTTCGCTACCACTTCACCGGTGCGTATCGTCGCGTCGACCGTTCGCTATTTTGCAGCGCCAAACGCGATTTCCGAGCCTGCGCCCTATCCGCTTCTGGCGATTGTCGCGCCGCAGTTCGAGGCCGGCAGCGCGGTGGTCATGGAGCCGCTGGAACCTGTGGCGTTGTTCCGTCATCTCATCGCCTCGGGCAGTTGGCCGACGGAAGATCGCGGGATGCTTGACGATATGCTTGGCTGGCTCGAAACGGTGCCTGCATTTCAGATCCGCTATGGCGATGCACGCGAGGCAGCGCGATATGTCAGAATGACGCTGGGGCTTTGATGGTCACGCCGGCTTTCGATGCGATCGTCGCGATCCTAGGCTCGATCGCCGGCACGACCGACCGCGCCGTTGTCGCGACGATCCTTGCCGAGGAGCGTGACTGGGTCGAGCTGATCGCTCTGGCGGACCACCGCCATGTTCTCGCGGCCCTGCATCCTGCCATCGACAATCTCGGCTTGACTGGAGCACTCCCTCAGGACGTCGCAGAACTGCTTGCATTCGTCCACCAGGCCAATGTAGCACGCAATGGCCAGTTGCGAGCAAGTCTGGCTGACGCCGTCCGGGCATTGAACGCCATTGATGTGACGCCGGTTCTCCTGAAGGGCGCCATCCGGCTGGTCGACGATCTCTATTCCGACCCCGGCATGCGCATGATGGCGGATCTAGACATCCTGATACCCGCGGATCGGGCCGCCGAGAGCGTCGAGGCGCTCTGCGGTGCCGGATTTGTCGAGGATGGGGACCTGGAAGTCGGACATCATCTGGTCCGCCTTGCACGCCCCTTGGAGGGCGTCGCCATCGAGCTGCATGTGGCCGTCCATCACACGCATCTTCCATTGATCCTCGCTGCGGACGACGTCAGGGCCAGCGCGGTTCCCGTAGCGATCGGTGCCAATCGCGCGCTTGTTCCATGTCGTCAGCATCAGCTGCTTCATCTGATGATCCACGATCAGCTTTCCAATGACGGGTTCGTGCGCGGCGCGTTGCGCCCGCGCGCGTTTCTCGAAGCTCAACTGCTGCTCGGGACCATGACAGCCACTGCGTTGTGCCAGGTTGTGGCTCGTCTTGACGACTGCGGCCAACTCGATATCGGCGCCCATTTCCTTGCGGCTGTCCAACTCCTGACGCGCTCCACCATGCAGCCGCTCCATCGGGCAGGTATGGACCGACGATCTGTCGCCTTGGCGCTCTCCGCTCAGCACGGCGATTGGCGCGCCACATTGCGATTGTGGGGTAACTTCGTCGCGGTGCGCGCAAAGCGCGTCGGATGGCTCGAGGTCTGCATGAGTGCGATGCGTCCGGCCTCTTGGCGCGCTGAGGGGCGCAAGATCGGGGACATGCTGAAGCAGATCAATGCCAAAGGGTCGAGGTCTAGACCCGGGCGGCAGCCTTGATCGAGGCGACATGGAGCTCGTCGACGGTGATGCGTTTGATTTCAGCCATGATGTCCCCCTGACTCGCCGCTTGGTCGCGACAGCTGCTGTTCCAGCAATTCGCGTTTGCCACCGGCGTCCTTCAGGAAGCGGTGGGCGGAGCCGAGGATCTCGCCATAAGTCTCCCGCCACGGCTCGCTGATCGCGCGTTTGAACAGCGTCGGATCGATGATGTGACCGAAGCTCAGGAGGTTGCGCGCCTCGGCATCGAAGCGCTCGAAGAGGGCGCGGTGCGGTTCCAGCAGCGCGAGTGCCACCGCGATGGCCGCCCCGGCCGCCTTCAATTCTTCCGCCGGTCTTTGATTGGTCATCTCCATCCCGCCCTCCGCTCCTTTCGACTGGACGCTGTGCCAATGGCACAGTAATATGAGGACATCAGATCAGGGAGCAACCGATGTCGCCGCGCATGCAGATCACCTGGAATGTCCTCGAAGCCGCCAAGGATGCCGGCGATGCGATGCTGACCGCCGCCTGCCACCGGATCATCGAAGCCGATCGCATCGGCTGGATGCGCCACGGCAACCCGGCCGATTACCGGATGGTCCGCGAATTCTATGAAGGCGCCCGGGCATGACGCCGGCGGAGTTCCGCGCCTGGCGCCAGCGGCTCGGCTTGTCGCAGGCCGCAGCCGGACTTCAACTCGGGCTTGCCCTGACGAAGGATGGCACCACCTGCGACGCGGTGCGCCATTACGAGCGCGGCTCGCGGGCCATCCCTCGCCCGATCGGACTTCTCTGTGCCTATGTGGAGCGGTACGGCCCGCTTGCCGAATGAGGGTGCGCATCACATCACCTACCTGAGGTCGATCAATTCACTGGTCGTGGTTCGGCTCTTTCAGGCTCCGAGGCGCTTCGAGGCCCAACGCTCCTCGATCCGGGCGAGGAGGACCGTCCAGACAGCGACGCCCTTCTCGCGCTCGGCCAGGCGCGCCTTGTCGGCCTCGCGGATGAGGATCACGTCCTCGAAGAAGGCGACCAGCGTGGGCTCTTCGATGCCGCGTGCCAGTCGCCGCGCCGTGAAGGCGCATACCGCGGCGACGATCGGCGCCGAGAGACCACCCCTCACGCGGTTCCGGGTGCTCACGATGCAGCGCAAGGCCATCTCGACCGGCGCCGCGCCATAGTTGCGCAGCGCATCGGACAGGGCGCCGATCGCCATCGTCTCGCAGGGCTCCTGGTTGAGCTCCGATTTCGGATAGGCGAGCACTGTCACGCCGGCGCGCCGTGTCGTTTCGGCAATGAGCGTCGCGTCGCTGTCCCCGGCCGCCACCGCGGCGCGATGCAGTGCCAACCGCGTCACGCGCGTGACCGCGCCATTGATCGCGGTGAAGGCCTCGGCCTGCTCGCCCGGCGATGCAAGGACGATCTGGCAGGGCACAGCCTCGATGCCGATCATCGCCGCGGCCGTGGTTCTGTGCTGTCCGTCGATGATCGCGAACAGACCGCCCTCGACCGGCGAGACGATCACCGGCGAGAATCTCGACCACTGGAAGCGCTCGGCAATGCGGCGAACGTTCAGCCGCCCGGCCGAGGTGATCGGTCGCTGGTAGGCTTCCGAGACGATGAGCCGCTCGATCCGGATCCAGTCGAGCTGTGGCGGCGGACCGGCCGAAAGCCGGGAGGGGTGCGCCTCGTCCAGCTTTGGCTGCTCGATCGCGCGGAATTGGCTCATGCCACCCCCCCCCGCATCTTGCAGTTGTGTAGCAGCGGTCTTCATGCCTGCCTCCCGGGTCCAGCGTAGTGGACCGTTCGAAGTTCAGGCGGCAACCAGCCGCGCTTCGGCAGGTTCGCCAGGGCGAAGGCCGCCAGTTCGGGCTTCGGCATCTTCGCTGCCTTGCGATCCCCTTCGCCGGCGAGCCCGGCTTCGGTCAGCGCGCGCAAAATGACCGGCCGCGAAACGCTCTTGAAATAGTCCTCGGCGTCGAAGGCGGCGGTGATGGCCTCGTGAAGGCCAGCGCCATCCATCCGGGCTGTCAGAAGCGCAATCCCCGGGTCGGCGAGCGGCTTCTGGGCGGCGTTCGTGCGCACCATATCGACAGCCTCCCCTGCAAGGCCGGCCGCAAGCGCCAGGCGATCGACGGCCGACATAGCGAGGACGCGGGCAAAGGCGGTCTCATAGGTTTCCCGGTCCCGATGCAGGGCGGCACCGTGCCCGCTCAGCCGCACCCGGATGGGCACCGCATGTTCAGAGCAAAGGCAGCCCGCCAGCAGCGCGGAGAATCCCACCGTCGGCTCGCGCTCGAGCGCCTTGCGCACGGCGAGGGTCAGCTGGACAGAAAGCCGTTCGTGCAGCGCGTTGGAAATCGAAGGATCGGCGGCGGCGTCTTGGCCGTCGTTGCCGCTCTCGGTCTTCTCGGCGCGGGACTTGCTGCTCGGCTTCTGTTTGCCGGGGGTGAGAATGAGGCGGCCATTCTGCAGCGAGATGATGACGCCCGACGTTGCTTTCGCCGCCTTCGAAAACGCGGCAAGCTCCAATTCGCTATTGAGCGCCGCGAGTTCTGCGCGCTCCTCGTCGGTAGCAAGGCGCGCGAAGACTTTCTCCTGCAGTTCGTCGCGAAGCGCTTTCTCGGCCTTGTGTCCGGACACCGAACCATGCGGGGCTGTCGCCCAGCTGTAACGGGCGCCGTTCGGCAACTCCCATTCGGGATCGGCCCAGCTCCAGCCGTCGGCGCGCAGCCGCTGCCGCTCGGCCTCAATTTTCTCTGTTGCAAGCTTTTGGAGGAGCGCAGCGTCGCCGATCACATGATGCTCGCCGAAGAGGTCCTCGATCATTGTCCCGCCGGCGGCGCGATAGGCATCCTTGCCGACGAGCTTCAGGTTGGAGAGCGCAGACGCGTCGCTGGCGCCGAGCGCGTGGCGGATGTTGTGGGCGTAAAGCGAGCGCGTCCGCCCGAGCAGGGCGAGGACGCGCTCCTGCTCTTCGATGGATGACGCCAGCGAGAACGCCGCGACGTCCGCCAGCCCTCCCCGATCTTCGAATGCCCCTGATCGCCATGCGTCAATGACGCCTGGAGCCAGCCGGCCGAGGGCCAGCATTCGGCGGACCCGAGGCGGATCAATGCCGAAACGCGATGCAATCGCGCCTTCGCTGAGACCGTGCGCGGCGAGCTCGCTGAAGGCGACATATTCGTCAGCCGGATGCAGCGCCGTCCGCATCACGTTCGACGCGAGCGAGATTTCGACGGGATCGGCCTCAGGGTCGACCTCGTCGCAGTTCACCGGATGATCAGCAGGAATGGACTCCAGCCGATGCAACAATTGCAGCGCCGCCAGCCGGCGATTGCCATCGGCGACATAGTAGACGCCGTCTTGCTCCTGCACCTCGAGATGCTGGATCAGGCCATGCGCAAGGATCGAACCAGCGAGAGCGGGAATATCGCTGTCGCGGCCGACCTGACGAACATTGATCGGTGGCTCCGCCTCATGGCCGAAACGAAGGGCGGAAAGGGCGAGGACAAGCGAGGCCATTTCAGGCGGCCTCCTCTTCGACATGCGCGGCCGCGGCGATCGCGTGGGCCAGCGAGAGCCTGAGCGGCTGGTTTTCGATGCGGTTGAAATTGTTTGCGACGCGCAGCGTCATCGCATCGAACGCAGGCAGCTCGACGGTCGACGGCGCATCGGTGTCCGGAAAGAGCGCCGCGGGACTGATGCCAAGCGCCGCGGCAATCTGGGAAAGCCGGCTGGCGCCGATGCGGTTGGTGCCCTTCTCATATTTCTGGATCTGCTGAAACGAGATCCCGAGGGCCTTGCCGAGCTTCTCCTGGCTCATGCCCATCCGTATGCGCTGCTGGCGCACCCGGCCGCCGACGATGACGTCGATGGGCTGTGGAATTTTCGCGATGGCCATAACGACCTCCTTGTGCTGAGCGGTCAGATCAATGGATGAGGATGAGGATCTCGAAACCGAGGGTCGCGAGCGCGATGCCGCAGACCGACTTGACCAGGACCAGAGCGGGATTTCGTGCGGAGCCGCCGGCGACGAGGCCACCGGCCTGCATCGCGAGCAGCGTCACGCCGAAGATCACGCAGGCGACGCCGGCCGCGCCGGACGCAAGGACCGCGCTGAAGGGGGCAGCCGTGATCAAGGCGCCCTCCTCTCACCGGAGGCGATCGACTGAATCAGCGCCCAGAGGCGGCGGGCGGATGCATCGCCGGCGCGGATAAAGAAGGTGAACGGATTGGCTTCGAAGCGTTTGGGCGCATCCGCGTCCATGTCGTCGAACGCTCCGGCGTCGCGCGCGGCGTCAGTCTCGATGCCCAGCAGGATGCGGAGGCGATGGTGAAAGTCCTCGAAGGTCACGATGGCGCCCCTTCGCAGGCAGAACAGAGGTCATCGTCGGCCCAGCTGCAGCCAAAGCCGCAGGCGTCGTTCTGCGAACAGCCGCAGAGCCGGCAGACCGGACCGAGCGACAGGGGGAGCGGAACGCGGGCGGCGCTGGCCTGATCCGAGGCGAGAAGCTCGTCGAGCTCAGGCAATGCGGCCATGACGACGTCGGTGAGCACGCCGAAACAGAGTTCCGAGGCGGCGGCGAAGGCGCGGGCTTCGCGCGGCTCGGATGCCAGCTCGTAGCCGAAATCGGCGATGACGGCCTCGAGTGCGGCCGCACCGATCCGGGCCTTTGCTGCGTCGTCAAGCTGGTCCCAGGTGGCCGCGCCGTCGAAGCGCGCCCTTGCCGCCGGGGCAGACGATGCCGCTGCGCTCATCCGAACCTCCTGGTGATGATGTCGAAGAAGACCTGGCCGCTCACCAGCGCCGTGATGGTTCCGGTGGTGGCGAGGACAAGCGCGCCGTCGAGCGGCACGCCATCCGGCGCGCGAAAGGCGCGGAAAACGGCCAGCAACTGAAAAGTCGCCGCGCCAAGCAGGAACCAGGCGCCAAACCCGAAAGAGAGGTCCGCCAGGAGGTCAAACAGCATGATCGGCTCCTGAAGGAAATCCGCCGTCCGGCGCGCGGGGAGCCGCGCCGGACGGCGGCAGGATGCCCGCCGGGGAGGTATCGGCAGGCAAAAGGGAGATGCATGCGAGCGGCATGGCGAACCGGCCGCTACCCGCAACGCGAACGATGCCGACGGGACCGTCGAAGTCGAGCAGGGGAATGTCGGCCATGACATTGACGAGATGGCCCTGCGCACCGGCGGTCCAGCCTTCAAGCCAGAACTCGACCGGCTGACCGATGTCATCAGCCGTCGCTGGGCCTCCGGCCGGCCGCGCCAGATCAGCGGCGACGAAGACCTTGGGCGTGTGCACGGCGATCATGTGCATCCCCGCGCGATCGGAAGTTCTGCTAAGTAAAAGGTGCCGACCCGCTGGGAACGGGTCGGCTTCCGCAACCCCTCACAACCCTTGACCTTGAGGAGCCACGAAATGGGAGACCAGCAATGGTCGATGAGCAACGCGCCGCAGCCGCCCAGACCGCAGCCGCCAGCGGACCCGCAGCCTCGGAACCAGCCGATCGGGCCGAGGCCTCCCAAGGACGACCGGGACTGACGCCAGCTGGCCGGCTTGAGTTCGAACTGGTTCGAAACGCGCTCTATCACGAGGACCGCGAGCGCTTCTTCGACACAGTTCATCGCTGGACGATGTTCTTCGTCGTCCTGCTCGGAACGGCGGCGTTCGGCGATCTTTTCGGACAGAATCGCATCCTGGCGGCGCTCGCTGCCGTCGCCGGGCTCGTCGATCTCGTCTTCGATGTCTCCGGAAAGGCGCGTGCGCACGCTCAATTGCGGCGGCAGTCTTTTGAACTTCTCGCCTCGCTTCAGGACGGCGGTGCTGTTGAGCATGTCCAGGCGCGGCTTAGCGCCAGCTATGGCGAGGAGCCCAACCCGAACGGAACGGTGGGATGCCTCGCCTACAACGCTGCAAATGCTGCCCTCGGTCGAGATCGTCTCGACCAGTTCAGCGTTGGCCGCTGGCGCCGTCGCTTCCGGCACTTCCTGCCGCGAGGCGATGACCTTAAAACCTTCCGGGAGATGCATGAAGCCGCGCCGGGAGGCGACATCAGCCCGCGCTGATGAGCGCGGGGCGATCATACTGCCGACTCCCGAACTTCGCCGCTGGTGCGGCCGCCCCGGGCAATCGCCTCGAGGAGCGCCTGCTCGGTACGCAGTCGACGCGCTTCATGTGACGCGATTTCGGCGGCACAGTCGTTCCGCGCCGCCGAGCGCTCGCACGCCGCCGCCGAGCGGCCGAGAAAAGCGCTGAGGTCGACAAGATATTGCTGGGTTGCAGCGCTTGGCGTCGGTGCAGGCATCGCCGGGCTCCATCACGGGTGGTGATGGAGGAAATTTCGTCTAACGAAAATGCGCTGTCAACTTAATTTTCGTTAGACGCAAACAATGGTGATCTCGAGTGCCTTATTTAGGCGGACGGAAAACGATCCGCGCCCACTGACCACGGCCATTGAGTTGGAAGTTGATACGGAAGCGGTCTAGCTCTGTGCCGTATTTCCCTGTGTCAGCTGCTCTGTCGAGGCCTGAATTTATCACCGTGAGCGCGTCTCTTGACGACAGGGCTGGCTCAAGCATCAAAACCGTGCCCATCCCAGCTGCTTGTAGAGCCTCTGCTCCTTCAGCGTCGTAGCTTGTTAGGATGATGATCGTTCGAGCAGGCTGATATGGCCCGGTGGACCAGAGGATGAACTTTGCACCATCAAAGGCATAATCGCAGCTGTAGCCGAGTTCGCCGGCGGCCGTCCTGGCCATCTCGCATGCACCGAATGAGACCCGATCGCTGAGCTCTAGTTCGCGCATTCGGTTGTTGAACTTCTTGCCAAAGTTCTCCGATAAGAACGAGAACTCGCCAGCTTGAGCGCAAGCGGTGCCGGCAAGCACAAGTAATGCTGCCGCCGTCACCCTCATTTTCTGCCATCCCCCGACTCGGTTGCCTTCGGCAAAATTCTCATCAAGTCGATGATTTGGCGCTTTGATTCTTCGGTCAGGATTGCGAATGCCTCCTGGTACCGGTCGAAGTCGCCTTGCTGACCTGAATCGGGATTCACGTAAAGCAGATCCCATGGGCTGCAGCCCAGAGCGCGCGCGATCGCCTGCTGGTGACCCTCATTGAATTCCTGCCCGGCATTCTCAATGCGAGAGACAGTTGCCGGCGAGGCCTCGATCATTTCGGCGAGCTGCTCGATTGTCAGCCCGGCGCGCTTTCGCCAAGCACGAACGTGGTTAGGACGCCGCGCCGCCCGATTGCTGAATCTCTTCGACATTTCCGAACTTTACGTCAGACGAAAACACGTCACCACGGCGTCAAACGAAAACCGGCTTGACTCAAATATTTCGTTGAACGAAAACTGCGGTGCCATGAGCGCACTTCGCAGTTTTCGAAAAGGTCAGGGAATGAGCATCGAGCAGCTTGCCAAGCTGCTTGGAAGCTCTGTCGCGACCATCTCCCGGATCGAGACTGGCCAGCAGGACCCGCAGCCACAAATGATGCGTGACATCATCCGCCTGTCGAACGGCTCTGTGACTGCGAGCGCCTTGCTGGGCCTGAAAGAAGACAGCACTGGCCGGGCAAGTAATGAGGATGAAGATGCGTCGGCTAGTTGACCTGCAACTGACCAATATGCTGAAGCAGGCGGCGCGTGAGGTCGCTGGCGGCTCCATCCTTGCCCATGACGATTCGAGCAACAATCGTCCTTTCGCTCGCGCCACGGCCGTCGAGGCGGTCGGCGATCAAAGTAAGCCTGACAACGCCACCGTGTTCTTCGGGAGGCAGCATTCCGGTCACGAACGTGTCGAGCACCGGAATTGGCTCGAATGCTGTCGGCTCCTCCGTCATATCCCAGTTCGTCATCTTGTCTACTCCCCCCATTTCCTCGGCCAGACTGTCCGGCCGGAGGGAGAGCTTCCCGCAGGTTGTGTAGCCTTTTCAATGCATTATAGGCGTCATGGTCAGCGCCATGCCGCTGAAGTCGCTTACTTTTTATCGAGAATAGACGAACCGGCGCACCTGCCGTCAGCGCGTGAAGGGAAGTTCGACCGGGGCGACGCGGCGATGAATGCGCTTCGGACGTTCGCGGTCGATCATCTCGACAACGAGCAGGACCTCGCCTGGGATAAGCCGCGCGCCCATCGGCACGAGATAGTCGGCGCTGTGCTCGTCGCGAAACGTCCCTGCCGTTCCAGCCGGCTCGACGGCGGGACCAGACACCTCCAGCCGCTCGCTGCCCGCTATCGTTTCGGTGATCCGTCGGTGCGGAACGCCCGCGAGCAGCAGTCCGATCGGCTTCTGGAATTCGAGCGCGGTGACCCGCCAGCCGCGTCGGTCGATGCTTCTGAGCGAGATGCGCAGCCGCATCCATCCGGGGGGTGTTCCGGCACCGCGGACGCCCAGTCGCGCCCGGATGATCGGGCGTGGATCGCGGAAGAGGCCGGCCAGCCGGCCGCCGAGGCTCAAGGTCGAATCCACAGCGGAAATCCCTTCCAGCATGATCGCCATCGCGGCGGCAATGACGCCCCACATTCCCAGCTCTCCCATGGTGTGTCGCAAGCCCATGGTACAGCCGCCGGGCGGAGGCCGCCAAGCGCGCGCCTCCGTCCGGATGGCGGCTCCCAGTTCCGGAGGTCCGCATGACGGCGTGGATCTTCTTCTTCCAGGCCGTCGCACTGATCGCGCAGGTGGTCAGCGCGACCCTCCTCGTACTGTGGCTTCGCGACGGAAGACGTGGCAGCGGCTTGGTTCGGCGATTGATCCGGGCAGCAACGGGGGCATGGTCTGGATTGCCTCCAGCCGGCCGCGACAGGGCGGTTCCGGCACCTCCGTTCCTGACGGCAGAAGCTGCGGCCCGCATGGCGGGCGCTATCCCCGAAGAGACGCTTTCCGGCATGGCCGGCGAAGGGCGGAGGCTCTGATGGTTCGGGGCAGCGATCGGCATGTGACAGGCCCTCCGTAGGCAATCGGGACGGCCTCTTTTCGCATCAAACAATTGGTCTCACGCCGGGAAGCGACAGCCGCTTTTCCCGGAACGGGAAGCGCTTGCCATGGAAACCGCCGAAGGACGAAGGCTCCGCATCAAGGCCGCGACGCGTGATCTCGTCTCCGCCTGCGGCGGGGTCGAGCGTGCCGCGTCGATTGTCGACATGTCGAAATCCGAGGTCTCGCGCTGGCAGAGCGCCGGCTCGATGAGCAGCGTCATCCCCGTCGATGCCATCCTGGCACTGGAAGCCGAATGCGGCATAGCGCCGGTGACGGCGGCGATGGCCGCGATCAATGGACGGGCGCTTGGAGATAGCGCGGAAGCCGGGCTGGCGGCACGCGGCACGCTGCTCGCGCGGCAGGCGGCGAGCATGGCCGCCGAAGCCAAGGTGGCCCAGGTCTTCGCCGAGATCCATGAGGACGGCGTCACGACCGAATCCGAACTCGACCGGCTTCAGCGGGTCGTCGGTGAGAAGCAGGCCTCCGATCACGAATACCAGAACACGATCGCCGCCTTGCGCGCCGAGTCCCTGCGCGTCGTCGGGGGAACCGCGCGATGAGCAACACCGATGTCCAGGGCATCGCCGCGGCGCAGCTGCGTTCCATCGTCGAGCGAATCGAGCGGCTCGAGGACGAGAAGAAGGCGATCGGCGACGACATCAAGGACGTCTACGGCGAGGCCAAGGGCAACGGCTACGACACCAAGGTGCTCAGGACCGTGATCCGTCTGCGCAAGCAGGATGCGAGCGAGCGCGAGGAGCAGGACGCGATCCTCGATCTCTACAAACAAGCGTTGGGCATGGTGTGATCATGCAGGCACGCCGCGCCGCAGAGTTACCACCGTCGCATGGAGCGCGTGACAGCACGCCCATCGACGCGGACGAGGAGACGCGCCGGCCGATCCGTGGCGCGCGGCGAGCCATCCGCCAAGACGAGGACATTCCGCTCGCTGAGGTCTCTTGGCTGCGCGACAATCTCACGCTTCGGCTGGCGGCCCATGCGGCCCGAGGCGAAGCGGGCGATATCGAAAGCCGGCGCACCTTGCGTCGCCTGTTGCCCCTCCTCGACCATGTCAGGCGCGAATGCGCCATACGCGAGAAGGAGGCGGCCGACATCGGCGAACTGCTGCGGCACGCCTCGGATCAATCCATGCAGGCGCGACCATCATGAGCAGGATCCTCAGCTTTCATCCGCTGGCGAACCTGTTCCCCTTGATCGAGGGGCTGGCCTTCAACGAGTTGGTCGCCGATATCGCGGCCAATGGCCTGCGCGAGCCGATCGTCCTGCATCAGGGCATGATCCTTGACGGCCGCAATCGCTGGCGGGCCCTTGAGGTACTTGGCGTCGAACCCGTCTACGCGATCCTCGGCCTCACGATCGAGGCGCCGACATTGGCCGTACGGGCTGCCCTGTCAGGGCGCGCGGTGACCGACGAAGAGATGAGCCGCCTGCCGCGGGCGCTCGCCGACCTACCATATGATTTCACGATTGCTGGCGTGCCGGGCGTCGATGCACTCGCCTTCGTGATCTCGAAGAACCTGCACCGGCGGCATCTGACGGATGACCAGCGCAGCATGATCGCGGCGCGGCTGGTGACAGCTGAGCGCGGGCGGCCGGCCGATAATGCCGCCATTGGCGGTATTTCACGGCAGGCGGCGGCGACCATGTTGGCGACGGGCGAGGCTTCCGTCGAACGGGCGCGCACCGTCGTGCAGCGGGCGATCCCCGAAATTGCCGCCCTGGTCGATCGCGGGGAGGCGAGCGTCCGCTCGGCGGCCGAACTGGCGACACTGCCGCCGGAGCTTCAGCGCAAGGCGATCGCGGCGATCGCTGGCAGCAGCGAGACGGCGCCGGCGTTCCGCGCGGTCGTGAAGGAGATCCGGGCCGAGAAGCAGCTGGAGAAGAAGGAGCGGCGCGAATCCCGCGAGCGTGTCCTGGCTCTGCAGCAGCGCGCCCTGCCCGATCGCCGCTACGGCGTCATCTATGCCGACCCGGAATGGCGCTTCGAGCCTTGGTCGCGAGAGACCGGCATGGATCGGTCGGCCGACAATCACTATCCGACGAGCGCGGAGAACGACATCGTCCTCCGGCCGGTCGGGAATATCGCCGCGAAGGACTGCGCCCTCTTCCTATGGGCGACGGCGCCGATGCTGAAGGCCGGTCTGCGGGTCCTCGAACATTGGGGCTTCACCTACAAATCGCAGGTGATCTGGCGCAAGGACCGGATCGGAAACGGCTACTGGTTCCGCAACAGGCACGAGATCCTGCTCGTCGGCACGCGCGGCGACGTTCCCGCGCCAGCGATGGGCGATCAATGGGATTCCGTGATCGACGCGCCGATCGGCGAGCACTCGGCAAAGCCGGAGATCTTCGCCGAGCTGATCGAAGCCTATTTCCCGAACCTCCCGAAAATCGAGCTCAACGCCCGCCGCGCGCGGCCGGGTTGGGACGTCTGGGGGCTCGAAGCGCCGGAGGTCGCCGATGCATAAGCCGCCGTCCCGCGTCCTGAAGTTCACCGCGCAAAGCCCCGGAGCCACGACATGGCAGACCGATTCTGGATGATCCACGCAACCGGCGGCGGCTCGTCCACCGTCCGGCATCCAACCGCCGGCATCGCCGAGCACGAGGCCGAGCGGCTGGCGCGGGCCAATCCCGGTCAGGAGTTCGTCGTGCTCGAGGCAAGGCAAAGCTTCCTGCTGCCGCTGCCGCCGATCCAGCGCCGGTTCATCGGCGATCCCGTCAACCAGGCGACGCCGACGCGCGAGAGGCCCGGCCCCACCGACATCGATGACGAAATCCCGTTCTGACCTTCCGGCCACGCGGCACCCGCCGGGGCCGCGTCACCAATCCAACTAGCACCAAAAGGAGAAGACCATGGCTGACGAAGTATCCAGCACCTCGGATGTTCGCGTGATCAACAACGTCATGCGGCACAACTATCGCGTCCTGACCGACGCCGAGAAGGACGCGATGAAGAGCGTCAAGGATCTCGGCCTCGATGCGATCAAGCTCCTCCATCAGATCGGCGGCACGGATCCGGAGGGCGAACGGTTCGGATCGCGCGAACTGAGCCTCGCCGCCACGAAGATCGAAGAGTCGGTCATGTGGGCGGTCAAGCACATCACCCGCTGAGGTCTGACCTTCCGGCAGCGCGGCTCCTCCGGGGCCGCGTCACCGGGCGATCAGGCCCATGGGAGACGGCAATGGTGAAACTTGGGAACAAGGTCCGCGATCTCATCACGGGGTTCTCCGGTACCGCGATCGCGCGGACCGAATATCTCTACGGCTGCGTGCACATCTGCGTCGCGCCGCCGGTCGGTGGTGACGGCAAGCGGGTTGAGCCCGAATGGTTCGACGAGCAGCGCGTCGAAGTCGTCGAGGACGTTCCGCCCCCGTTGGCCAAATCCTACTCCGCGACCAGCGGTGGCCCCGGCGAGCATCCGCCAGCGGCTGGCAGCCGGTACGCCTGAAGCTCTTCTGACCTTCCGGCAGCGCGGCTCCCACGGGGCCGCGTCACCGGGCGATCAGGCCCGCGAGGAGATGAGCATGGGACTGAGGGATGACATCATAGCGCTTAGCCAAGCGTTCGAGGAAATATCTGCCCCTCTGATCGAGTCGCAGATCGCGACGCTCCGGGAACTCTGGGGCCGCTACGAAACCGGCTGCACGTTTCCGCCAGGCGAGATCGTGACGCCGCGGTCGGGCGGCACCTATACCGATGCCGGTGTGCCGCATGTCGTGCTCGAGGTACGACGCACGCCGCTGCTTTCCGGCGAACGCGATCCTGGCTCCCCGCTGTTCGGCATGCGGATCGACATGCGGGTGGCGTGCCGGACAAGGCGTGCGGGCAAGATCGCAGCCTTCTGGGTCGAGTCTTGGGCCTTCGAGCGCTTTGAGGATTTCGCTGCGCGCAGCGCAGCCGAGGCCGAGAAGCGGGCCGAGCAGAAGCCGGAAGAGCCCGTTCCCGCTGCTGACACGACCATGCCTGAGCCCGCCTGAAACCATGGCCGCGATCGTCATCGCCAACCTGCCGCAGCTGGCGCTCGGCCTCTGCTGGACCGCCGTCGTCTTCACCGCCGGCCGCAGGTTCGAGCGATGGCGACGCCGCCGGTCGGCATCCAACCCCATCCTGCCCTCACGGAGTTCCTGACCATGCGGTCCCTTCTCGCCTGCGGCCTGCTTGTCGCCGCCTCAAGCCCGGCGCTCGCCGACCCGGCCGTCATCCATCTTTGCACCGGCGCCGCCGGCGGACCTTATAACCAGGCTGGCCAGATGATCGCCGGCATGGCGAAGGGTGATCCCTTCATCCGTGTCGAAGTCGTCGCCGACACCGGCGGCACCTGGGGCAATATCCAGCGCACCGTGCTCGGCGAGGGCTGCGACGCTATGATCGGGCAGCCCGATGGCGCGGCCTATCTGAAGCGGCAGAATCCGGCCGCGGCCGCGACGCTGAAGCCGATCGCGGATTTGCACCGGGAATATCTGCATGCGCTGTGCTCGAAGGAGAGCGGCGTCGGTGACATCGGCGATCTCGAGGGCGATCCGAAAGGCCATGGCTGGTCGATCGCGCTTGGTGACCAGGGCTCAGGCGCCTGGCTGATCTGGCAGAACTTCGTCGCCGAGGATTCCGACTATGGCGCGGTGCCTGTGACGACCGAGAGCGGCGTCATCGCACTCGCCTCCGTTGCCGCCAACCAGACGACATGCCTGCTGCAGCCGGCGGCGATCGGCAATGCGCTGGTGCGGCAGGCAGACGAGCAGTTCGGCGATGGCCTGGCGCTGGTCGGCGTCAACGACCGCGACTTCGATGATGCGGTCGATCCGCAGGGCAAGCCGCTCTACACCTATGCCAAGATTCCGAGCGGCACCTATCCGCAAGCGCTGCAGGGCTGGTTTTCCGGCAAGTCGACGCTGTCCTGGGTTGCCAAGGTCTATGTGAACCCGGACCGCATCGCGAACGAGCGCGCTCTTGGCGCTTTCATCACGGCGGTGGCGCGGGCGAAGCCGGCGATCCAGGCGCAGTTCGGGAAGTAGCGGCCATGTTCCGCCTCGCCAAGCTCTTCTGCCTGATCTTCGCCAAGCCGCGCGGGCTGCCGACGCCGCCGCGTGCGGCTCCGCTTTCGGTGGAGGCGACGGTGTTTCTCGCGCGGCAGACGCTCCGGCGCCTGCTGCTCGCGCGCGCCGAACTCGCCTTGCGGCCCCGCCGCCGCGCATGGAGGCCCGCATGATCTGGGCCCGCATGGTCTGGAGGCTCCAATGAGCAGCTGGTGGCGCGCGTGGAGCGGCATGGCGGCCGACCCGAAATGGCTGGCGATCGGCAGGCGCGCGGGCGTTGCGCCCGGCATGGCGTTCTCGGTCGCCTTCCATCTGATGGAGCGGGCCGCCGAGGCCGAGGATCGCGGCTCGTTCGCCGGCTATGACGCCGAGGCGATCGGCTGCTTCCTCGGCTGCGAGACCGACGAAGTCGAGGCGGTGGTCGCCGCGCTCGCCGACAAGGGCATGACGGCGGGCGACCGGTTCGCAGCCTGGGAGCGCCGGCAGCCGAAACGGGAGGACGACAGCGCGGAACGGACGCGCGCATGGCGGAGCCGCAAGGCCGATGAAGCTGTCGCCAAGGCGCCGAAAAATGGCGGGATGCAGGACGAAATCGCTGCTGTGACGCATCGTGACGCACCAGAAGCAGAGGCAGATACAGAAGCAGAAAAGACAGCAGCTGCAGCAGCTCCGCCTGCGCCGGCGACCGGGAAAGCTGAGCCTGCTGCTGCTGCCGCTCTGGTGGATTTTGGTGAAGGGAAGGATCGCGCCCGAAAGTCGGAGAAGACCGACGAGGCCGTCGACCTGCATCGGTGGATCTGCGAGAGGGCCGGTGCGCCGTCCGGCTATCGCGACGATCTCGGCGTGGTCAGGGCCTGGCTGGACAGGGGCTTCTCCGCGTCAGAGATCCGCGACGGCGTTTCCGTGGTGCTGGCGCGGCAGAACGGCCAGCTCCCGACATCGCTGCGCTATTTCGACGGCGCGATTGCCGATCAGCGCAAGCGCAAGGCGCGGCCAATGGCGGCGCCAGCCAAGGCCGCTCCGGAAGGCAGGGTCATCGACTGGCGGACGGCGGACCGGGAGGCATGGCGACAGCCGCTGCTGATGTTCGGCCGGATGGCGCGGGAAAAAGGTTCCGACCAGCGGACATGGCCGGACTGGGCGCGCTGGCGGCCCGTGATGGGCCCTCCGCCGGGCGAAACGGAGTGCTGGGCGCCGGCGGATCTCGTCGACGAGGCATTGGCCGGAACAAGCGAGCGACGGATGGCGGGAGGCCGGCGATGAAGGACGAGCGGGCTCAAGCAGTGGTGCGGGCAATCCGTCAATATGACGACTGGTTCTTGCGACGCGTGGCCGCCCGGATCGCGCGCGCCGACCCCTATGGTGCGGACTATCTCGAGCTGGCGCCGATCATTGCCTGGGGCGTCGCCCGAATGGTCTCGGCGGACAAGACACGTAGAGAGAGTTTTGTCGGCATGGGAAATGCCGTCGAGCGCCTATTCCGGACGATCCTTGCCGACAGTCGCAAGCTCAAGGACGTGATGGCCGCGCTCGAATTGCCATTGCCGATGCGGCTGCTGCTCGGCCTGGACGCCTTTTACGCCCCGGCCGATGCATTGGGCCGACTGGGCGGCTTGGACGACTACCGGGATCCGGGCTTATTACCCGCGGACGATCAACTCGCTGCGTTCCTCGATACCTGCTGACGCGCCGAAGGACCGAGGATCGCCGCATTTCACTCCATATAGTTTCAGCTATTGCAAGCTCGCCCACAGGTTGCTTCTATGACGATCGATTGGCGTGTTGGGGGGAAGGGCATGGGCACGGTCGACCTTCGCGCACTGCGCGGAGACGAGATTGTCCTGCACTATGGCGGGAGTCTGACAACTGTCGACGCCTACACCTTCGCCAATTCTCTGATCGCGTTCGCTGACACCGCCAGAGCGGTGAACGCGATCATCAATCCCAGCCAGTCGATCGAGGTTCGTTTAGTCGCTGTCGGCCCCGGCAGTTACCGCGCGGTCGTCAAATGGGCAGCGAAAGAACTGAAAGGCCTCTTTAAGGAGGCGCCGCGGCAACTGTTCTGGATAGTTGTTGGTGGACTGCTGACCAAAGCGATGTTCGCCGACGACCCGACGCAGATCGTCGTTAATACCAGCGAGGTCGCAATCCAACGAGGTGACGATCGCGTGATTATCCCGCGCGAAGCATATGAGAAGGTGCAGCAGGTCGAGAAATCGCCGGAAGTCCGCCGTCAGCTCAAGAGAACCTTCGATGTGCTGGCCAAAGACGAGAGCATTGAAAACTTCGGCGTCACAGCAGAACTCGATGATCCTGTGCCCCTCATTCAGATTAGCAGGGCCGAGTTCGGCTTTTTTGCCGCCGACCCGATACCAGAAGTTATGCCGGAAGGTCGACGGTCCAGAACCGAGGCTGCTCGGCTTGTGATCCTGAAGGCGTGGCTGGCGCCCGGTAAGCACAAGTGGTCTTTCGAATGGAACGGGGTGCCGATATCGGCGCCGATCGAAGATGAGGAATTCCTGGAGCGCCTTGCGAACCGAACCTACCTCATCGGAACTGGCGATGCGCTGGACGTACTGCTGCGCTTTGAGCAGCAGTACGCCCCTTCGCTTGAGCTCTATGAAAACGATCCGAAGACCTATGTCATTGAGCGGGTTCGGCGGTTGATTCCGCGGGACCCAGGATCGACCAGAGAGATGTTCAGTTCGGACTAGCCGGACGCCAAAGGGCGGTCTCAGCGTCCATCGTTTGGAGGTTTGTGAATTGCTCCAAGGGATACTGTCGGTCGTTCAATGGATCGGCATCGGGCTTGCGGTCGCGTCTGGGATCTTCTGGGTCAAGGCTGCAAGAATCGCCACGCCTATACCGCTAGCCTGGCTGAGTGGCCCTCCAAAGTCGGTCGGTGACGCGATAAGAAGGCAGTCGCGTTTTAACGGCATCGCAGCGTGGCTGGCGGCAGGGGCAGCTTTCACGCAGGCCCTGCCTCCTCTCGTTCAGCTGATTGTTCGCCTGAGCTCCTGAATGGGGGCGTGCAGGAGGACCTTTTGAAAGCGAGGCCGTGTCAGGCGGTCGTCACGATCAGCTCACCCTGCCCCTGCTTCTGTGAGCCGCCACCGGTCGTATAGGTGACGGTCGCCTCCTCGATGCGGAAGCGATCGAAGGCGGCGCGCGTGTCGGGATGATCGTTCACCGTCAGGATAAACCGCCCCTTCAAGGTGGCGAGCCGATCGGCGAGGCGTGCGAAATCCTCGGCCGCGAACAGCCCTTTGCCGTAATAGGCTTCGGTGCCGCGATAGGGCGGATCGAGAAAGAAGAGCGCGCCGGGGCGGTCCCAGCGGTCCAGCATCTCCTCCCAGGGCAGGCATTCGAGCCAGACGCCGGCGAGACGCTCATGCGCGGCGGCCAGCGTCTCCGCGAGCGCGACGGCATTGAACCGGGCCGGGCCGCGTGAATCGACGCCGAAGGTGCGGCCGGCGACCTTGCCGCCAAAGGAGAGACGCTGGAGATAGAGGAATCGTGCGGCGCGCTGCAGGTCGGTGAGGCGGTCGGGATCCTGGCCGTCCAGCCGCTCGAATTCGGCGCGCGATGACAGCTGCCATTTCAGCATGTCGGTGAGCGCCTGGTAGTGGTTCTGCAGGACGCGGAAGAAGGTGATGACGTCGCGGCTAATATCGTTGAGCACCTCGACCTTCGGCGCGCGGAGCCGGCGGAAGAAGACGCCCGCCATGCCGGCGAACACCTCGCCATAGAGATCATGCGGCGTCGCCTCGATCATAGCCGAGAGGCGGCCGGCCAACTGCTTCTTGCCGCCGACATAGCCAGCGACGGGACGTGCCTTCGGAACGGCACGGAATTCTTGTTCAGACATTTTCAACCAGAGATAGAGCACGCTCCGACTTGGCGGGGCGGCGACATTTCTGTGCTCGTCGGGGCGGAGCTCTGCCAAAATCAACCGCCTGCCGGGCTTGCCCGGCCCCCGCTGCCTTGGCGGGATCAGGCCGGAGCGAATTCATGTCGCTCCGGCCGACTTTCTGTCGCTGCAACTGGATTTCGGTTGCAGCGCCGGCGGTCAGTGCCGCTCGACCAGGTCCGCCGTCACCGGCGTGACCGAGAAGTCCTCCTCGGGCGGGACGAAGGTGATGCCCTTGATCCCCTTCACCTTGTCCTTGGCCTTGCCGAGCGCGGTCGTGTCGATGTCTTCCTTGGTCCGGATGAGATCACTGAGGCCCCGCTTCTTCAGCAGGGCGATGATCTTGTCCTTCAGCACGGTGTCGATCGAGACGCGCTGCCGGCCGAGGCGCCATGCCGTGCTGCCGGTCGGGAAAGTCGCCGTCTTGCTGCGTCCATCGTTGGTGAGGCGCAGGCGGTTCGCCGCGCAATAGGCCCTCACCTGCTCGAACAGGCTGGCGCGTTCGGTGATCAGCGGCTCGGCGGCCTTCTCGGCCGCGGTCGATGCCTTCTCGACGGCCTCGGCCTTCGTCGTCGCGATCAGGGCCAGTTCGCGATCGAGCTCGCCCATGCGGCCGATCGCCGTCGCGCACGCGTCGTCATCCGCAATGGCGGCGTTGGTGGTCTCGGTCATTGTCAGCACTCTTGCTGCTCGCCGCCCGGTGGCGCGGGGTCGGCAGTTGGGCCGGCAGGCGGTCGCCGGCAAGCTTGATCGCGCCCGCGAGGCTTGACGGCCCCGGGAACGTGAACGAAAGAGGAACATTCTGTGATGTCGGCGCCCGCTATCCGGTCGCCTGAGCTGAGGAGCACCGCCGTGAGCGATCGCCTGTGGAGCTGCCGCCGGGTTGGCGGCACGCGATGAGCGTCGAGACGATCGGAGCCGCGTGCTCAGCTGGATGGGTGGCGCATGCGCGCTGCAATGCCCGGGCCCGCGACGCGCCGAAGAGTTCGCGCCGCTGCCTCTATGCGCGCGAGCTCGACATGGAGACGTTGCTGCTGACGCGCGGGCCGAACTTCCCGCTTCATCTTTTGCCGAGCCGGCTGCTCTGTCCGCGCTGCGGTCAGCGTGACCTGTCGGTCATCTACTATGTGCCGGCCGGGCGCCAACGCGACACAGCCTCATAGCCTCGATCAGGCGAGCTGGGTCCGGCCTGAGCTTCGCGGCCCGCGTCGGCGCCTGGTCGCGGCAGCCGGCGCGACAGAGCCCTCACGGACGAAGCGCGTCAAAAATTCGCAAACGAGGCTGATCTGCAGAACGGCCGCCGCGTGCTGCTCGCCGAGGCCGGCGATCTCGCGACGAAGGGCAGCTTCCTCGGCATTCCGGGCGCGCTGCGACGGGCCGACGAGCGCGTTCCGGATCTTCGCCAGGATGGTCTTCATCATGGTCATGATCCGTGTCCTCCGTGCGATCTTTGCTCGATCGCCACCTTCAGCGCCGCGAGACCCGCGGCGACGGCTTGAGCCGCGGCGGTCGACGCCGCCATGACGACCAACGTCTCGCGCAGCTCGATGATCCGCTTTTCCTGGCATTCGGTGAGCTTCGCCCAAAGATGGCGACAGGCGAGCAGCAGCACACCGATCATCAGGCCTTGCGGACCGTATTGCTGGACGATCGCATCGATATTCATGTGAGATCTCTGATTGTGAATGCCAGCGCTGATCGTCGCGTCATTGTCGCGCGCGTCCACGCATGGTCACTGCGGCGGCGCGCCGGCCTGGCACCGATCGACGACTGAGGTCACCGCCCCTCCACCGATCACCGCATATTGCTCGCGCTGGCGATCGTACCAGCGACCGAAACAGTCGATGATCTTGTTCGCCTTGACGCGGCCGGCACGCTCAGCTCCGGCGAGATCGCGCCACTTGGCCGTCGGCGGCGGATCCGGGAGGATGACGGGACGGACATAGTCCGGCTTGGCCGGCAGACTGCGCTGCTCGATCGCGAGATATCTATCGGATCGATCGCATCCAGCGAGCGCCAGCATCGCCAATAGTGTCGTCGCAATGAGTGCCAGACGGCGCGGGCGGGGCATGGACGATCTCCTGATTGCGGCGGTCGGTTTCGTCGATGACGCTGGCATCAGCCGCGGCGTCGTCGCGGGCGCCTTTGTCAATGCGGAGGTCGGCCTTCGCGGCGTTTAGCCCAGACTGGATCGCGGCGATCTTGAAGTCGGCAATCTCTTGATCGGCGAAGGAGCGCGTCACCTTGTAGGCCGCGAAGCCACCGACCGCCGCGCCAATGACGGCGGCGATCGCCATGCCCTTGATGCCGAAAACGGATGGGATGCCCATCACAGCCCGCTCAGGCACAGCGCCCGCTCTTGCTGACGGCGCGTCGTCAGGCCCGGCACGACGCGGCTACTGGCCTTGTTCCACGCCAGGAACGCATCGCAAGATCCGCGCGCGTCGCCGGCATTGGCCTTGCGCGCCACGGTTGAGCCGCAGAAGGCGCGTGTGCCGATGTTGTAGGAGAGCGACAGATAGGCGACGTAACGCTTATCGGGGATGTTGTCTGGCGAGGTGAGGCAGGCCCGCATGCCGCTCTCGAACGTCACCAGGGCATCGCCGAGCATGGCCTTGCACTGCGCCAGCGTGGCCGTGTCGCCCATCTTGACGCCGCGCGTCTCGCCGAAACAGATCGTCGGGACGTCGCCGGGGATCGGAATGATGGCCTTGGTCGTTACGCCCTCGAACAAGGCGACGGTCGCGATCGCGAGCGCACCGACCACCGTGACGCCGGCACCGGCCCGCTTCAGCCGGCTCTTGCTACTGACCGCCATCGCCGCCTCCCAGCGTCTTGGGCTGGGCAACCAGCACGGAGATGGCGGCGCCGATCGTGGCGCCGAACATCAGCAGCGCGAACAGGCGCGGCGGGATATCGTCCGCGAGGGACGGCAATGCCGCCACGGCGCCGGTGCAGATCGCCCCGGCCAAGGCAAAGCGGATCGAATACGCGTGCCGAAGGCGCGCGCGCCAGTCGTCAACGAGCTTCATTCTCTTCTCCGAAGGTGGGAATTGGTCGCGGTTGACAGCAGCAACGCTCTATGGCGCTGTATTGCGGGGGACTACTTCCGGTTGACGGTCATCGACATGATGTTTCGCAAGGAACTTCTTTCGCCTCGGCGTGCCCGCCATGAGGCGCGCCAGGCGCGGCTGCACCGCTATCGCCTGCCGCCTGGTCATCCCTACCGGGTACTGCCGAGCTGGGTGCCCTTTGGCTTCGCCAAGTTGTTCGCGCGGATCTTTCGCTGAGATCAGCCATTTGATCAGCAGGCACGTCAGTGAGACCGCGCAGACCAGAGCCAGCGCGGCCAAAAGAGATCGAGGCGTCAAAGAGCCAGCAACCCCGCTCTAGCTCCGACTGCCATGGCGGCGCCCTTCACGACGGCTGCTGCCACCGTCAGATGAGTGCCGTCGCTGACATCGCCGGTGGCGACGAAAGGCGATGTGCCGAAGGTCCCCGTCGCACCCGCCGAGTTGGACCAGGTGCAGTCGATCGTATCGAGGAACACCCACGGCCCCGGATCGGCAGCGAAGGCTGGCGTACTTCCCACCGCCGCTGCGCCCGAGGTCAGCGCGGCCTTGATGAAATCACGCTTCTGGCGCGCCCCGGTGAGGGCGAGCGCAGGTTGGTACCAGGAAGCGCCGACCAGCAAGATGGTGTTCGGGTTTTGGCGCCGCACATAGGTGAATAGATCGGCCGCATAGCTCTGGATCGAGCGACCGCTTCCATCGGCCGTCGGATCGTTGATCCCGCCGAAGACTCCGGTGATCTGCGGCGTCCCTGTAAGCAGGGCCGCCTGCCTGGAAAAGAAGGGCGTGCCGGAGCCGGCGGCGATGTAGCCCGACCCGCCGACGGGATCGATCCCGAACCTGAACAGCCCGAGCGGAATGCCCATCTCCCAATAAGGGCCAGACGTCCAATCGACGGAAGGCAGCGTGCCGTAGCTGTCGGTGATGAAGCGCGCTGAAGGAAAATCCGACAGCGGATAGGGCGAGATCGTGTCGGTTGTCGGCGCAAAAAGTCCGCCGAAGCCAAAGCCATTGGCGAAGATGACGATGTTGCGCGTCGCCGAACTTCCGAACACGAACTTCGTCGTCACCGTCGAGTAGCCGGTGTCGCTCGGTACCGTTACAAAGCCGCCGCTGAGCGGCTTGCCGTCGACG
The DNA here is from genome assembly GCA_965229085.1 of Kaistia sp. Lineage (GTDB taxonomy): Bacteria > Pseudomonadota > Alphaproteobacteria > Rhizobiales > Kaistiaceae > Kaistia. The sequence continues at coordinate 579,084 of OZ245859.1, forward strand.
AACACCGCGAGGCGGTCACCGACCCGCCCCCTATAGGCAAAGCTGGTCCCCGTATGCCGGAAGGCGATCACGCCGCGATTTTCAGGCGAGCCATAGAAGTCGTTGTTGGAGTTAGTTCCACCCGGATATTGGAACACGAAGCCCCAATTGCTGCGATTATGCAGCGTGAAAGCATAGGACGAAAATGGATAGAGCATCCAACTCGAAACTGCCGAGTTGTCGTAAGGCGCCGGAATGGTGATGGTCGGCGTTTCGCTGGAATAGGCTGGATAGGTCGTGTTGTAGACCGCCAGCGCCGCCTTCACGGCAGCGACCGTGGCGGCGGCTCCGCCACGCCGCAGCAGCCCCCAGCCGGCCGCCGTCGACAGCTTGCCGGCGCTCGCCCATCCCGGCGCCGCCACATAGGCATGGCGACGGCTATGGCCATAGGCCGGATTGGCGCCGCTGCGGTCGCGAAAGAAGGCGAGCGTAGCGACAGTCGGGATAGTGACGGGAGTAGCAGCGCCGATGCGGACGCCGTTCACCCACAGTTCGGCGCGACCCGCAACCCATGCGGCGTGGGCGGTGACAACCGAACGAGCGACGTAACTGCCACCCGTGATATTCCATTGTGTCGTTCCGCCGGAGACGCCGATGAACTGATAGGCGCCGGCCGCGATGCGCAGTTCGATATAGTTGCTCGCGTCGCTATAGAGCGACCAGATGGTGAAGGTGCCGGCACCATCGCTGTCGGTGTCGAACTGCTCGACCATGGAGCCGGCAGCCTGTGCGAAGCCCCGGCACGGAAGTCCCGACGCCGGCCCGAGCGGCGTCGCGAAGGTCGGGCCGAAGAGGTAGAGATCCGACGCGCGCGGCGTCGACGTCCCGGAGGTCGCGATCGGTGACGTCACGACGGGCAGGAACTCGCACTGACCGCCATAGAGATAGACGCCCGACGTGCCGTCGCCGGCGAAGGACGTGGTGTTGTCGGCCGAGCACAGGAAAAGGAGAAGCCCGGTCGAGACGGTGGTGTTGGCGACCATCGTGACGATGCAGCGGTACCAGCCATTGCCGGCGGGGACCATCCGCGCCGACGTGACCGCCGATTGCACCGTCCCGACCGCGCCTGTCGCGAGATTGAAGAAGGCCACGGCGTTTGTCTGGTTCGTCGGCCCGATGCCGATCCACGAAAGTTCAGCGGCCTTGGCGTAGATCGATACCGTCACCGGGGAGCCGCTGGCGAGGCTGCTGCCGTTCGACTGCATGATGTGCGAGGCCGCCGTGCCGCTCGAGGCGACCAGCTTCGAACCGTTGCTCGCACCATCCGGGCTTGTCGCCGCATTGAGGGTCACGGCGGTCCGGTTCTTGGTCCACGTCCCCTGGTCGAAGCGGCTCGACTGCAGGACGGTGTTCGTGCTGGTACCTTCAAGCAGGGCGCCGAGCGGCAGCCCCGCCAGATCATAGTCCAGCGAGAAAATGCCGCTGAGGTCCGGCCCGATGGCGCCGCCGGGCTGCACATGGAAGCGCGCCGAGGTTCGCGCGAACGACGCGGCGATCGATGACTGCATGAAGGCATCGTTGAACGTCGAAGGCTGATCAGCCGCCCAATAGGTGCCGACCAAGTGATCGGCGTAGTGGTCAGCTACGACTGCACGTGCGGAGCGCGACGACAGCGCCGCGCGCCGGGCTGCAAGGTTCGACATCCTACGGCACCCCGACCAGAGTGAACGCCGCGCCGGCCGACTGTGCGACGGCTGCGGCCGACGTGCCGGAGCGGATCTTCAGGTAGCGCGTGCCGAGGAAGTCGGCATAGGGAATGATGATGCTGCGGCTCGCCGCCGCCTGGACGACATATTCGGCGCCGCTCGCATCATAGAGGTCGTTCCAGTTGGTCCCGTCAGGGCTGGTCTGGAAGGTGATCACCGCGGCCGTCCAGACCGAAGGCATGACGATGCGGGCGAGGCGGTAGACGCCGAGGTCGACGAGCCCCGACAGGGACCCAGTCGCCGCGATCGTCGCCGCAAACGTCGAGACCTGAGCGCCGGAAACGAACACTGCATTGCTCGCACTGACATCGCTGCCCCCGACTTGCACGCCGACTTTGCCGATGACGGCCGAGCCGCTGGCAAGTGTGATGCCGGCGACGAGCCGGGCAAGCACAGCCGCAAGCGTCGTCTCGGTCGCCTTGCCTGTCAGCAGCGCCTCGATATCGACGATGCTGGTGCCGGCAGCATTGGCGATCGCCTGCAGGGCGATGTACGGCCCTATGCCGATGCCGGAAACGTCAAGGCACTGCCGCGCGATCAGCGCGCCGCTGCCGTCCTTGATCATCCTGGTGACGATGCTGGTGGTCATGTCAAAGCCATCCGTCGAGTTCGATGCCGGAATTGCAGGGATTGGAGAAGTCGAGCTGGCCGAGGGCCTGCGGCTCGTCATTGTCGAGGTTGAGGCCGCCAAGGCCGTTGATGGTGCCGTAGAAGATCGTCGTTTCGCCGCCGTTCCGGTCCTCGATCTCGTATTCCGCGACGCGGCCCTTGGGGATCAACCGGCTCTCGGCGAGCGTGCGCGCCCAGATGAACCGGCGCCCGATCGTGTCGACGACGAGGCCGCCGCCGCCCTCGGCGACGAGCAACACCTGGTCGCCATGCCAGATGGTGAGCTGGCAGGCGGCAGTTGCGGCATAGCCGTCCGGCCAGGCCCACGTGACAACCGGCAAGTCATTGCCGCGCCAGATATCGATATCGACGGGGATGGGCATGGTCAGGCCGGCCAGGCTGCGGCATCGATCTCTTCGATCGACGTGATGGTGCCAGCGTTGATGCCGGCCGCGAGCACGCCTTCGACGGCGAAGCAAGCGCGGACGAAGGCGCGGACGGCATTCGACATCACGATGAAGTCGGCATTCGACACCATTACCAGGACGCCGCCCATCTTGAAGCCATCAGGATCGGCCCGCTCGCCGAGTGTAATCGCCTGGCGCTCCTGCCCGATGATCGAGCGGCTGTCGCGGTCGGTTGCAACAAGGTGGCCGTTCCACGAATAGCCGCCCGTTTCCAACTGCCACCGCTTGTCGGACAAATAGGCATTGAGCCGATCCTTCGACGGGCCGGCATCGAGCTTGGCCAGCGCCGCATCGGTGCCACTCACGACGTAGCTTCCGTCCTCCTGCTCGATAGCGGACAGCTGCCGCGCGTCGGCCGGGAGAAGCGCGGCGATCGCGGCCGAGACGGCGTCGGCATTGGGATAGGATCTGCTCATCAAAGCACTCCGATGCGGGCGGCCGCGAAATAGCCGTCACTGCTGACGAGCGTGTTGGACCCGCCACCGCTGCGGGCCTGGAAATAGGTGGCGTCGATGACGTCGCCGGCGGCGAACACGAGGATGCCGGCACAGCCGGGATCCTGCAGGGTCACGTCAGCAGGGCTCTGCATTGACTGGTAGAGTCCGCTGCCGCCGTTGATCCGGACGCCGATGATATCGATGCTGGTCGCTTGCAGGACCGCCGAGCCGGCCCCGACTGCATAGACACCGGCATCGGCGGCGCCGATTGTGATCGTTCCGGCTGAGGCATTGATGGTCGAGGCAGGCATATAGGCGGCCAACGAGGCCCAATTTGCCATGCGCGTATCGATGCTGGCGGGGATAGTGCCGCTGGGCGACTTAAGCATCCAGTAGCGAGCCTTCGCCGGCGCATAGAGCTTGCCGAGCGCATCGCGCAGCTGCGTGAGCACGGTCTCATCAGGCGTCAGGCCCGCCGCGACAATGACGGCGAGGATCTCGCGCTGGGGCTGCTCAAACCCTCTGCAATCCGGGATCGATCCTTCGACACCCGTTGCGGGATCGCCGTTGACATAGGAAGCGTTCGGATCGGTCGACCCGTACGGCGGCCAGTATTTCATGGGAACAGCCCTCAGCTGTAGTCAGGAAGAGCGAAGCGAGCGAGTCAGGGACTCAAAGCCAGCCGTCGAGTTCTTGTCCGGATTGGTCCGGCCTGGAAAAATCGAGGCGTCCGCTGTCATCCGTCGGCGTGTAGTCGAAGACGACGAGCGTGTGCGCCGGCGCATATTGCCGGAGGCGGCATTCGAGGTCGGTCGCAAGACCGATGGTGAGATGGGGGTCGACCCCGAAGCGTCCGGATCCAAAGCGGAACCAGCGCAGCCGCGGGTCGGGCACCTTGACCGACCAGACAAACCGCATCTCGGGCGGCCCAATCTCCCAGCGCCGGCCGGTATCGCCAAAGCGGGAGACGCCGAACATGAACGGCGAGAATTCGCGGATGGTGACCGCATAGCCGAGGTCGGCCGCGACCTTGATGAAAAAGGCTCGCGACTGCCCGCCCTGCAGCGTCATCTTTCCAGTCAATGCGCCCCAGCGATCCTCGAGCGTCAGCGGCTCGGCGACGCAGGGATCGGGCAAGCCGAACGTCGTCTCCCAGTCTGCGAGCAGCTCCAGTGTGGCGCGCGGGTCGGCCTCGCGGCCGAGCAGATCCGCGGCGCGGCCATCGACCCGGGCCCACTCCTCAGCCAGCGCGCCAATCAGCATCATGACGACGGCCTCGGGGTCGCGCGGCCATGCGATGCCGGTTGGCAGCAGCGCAGCCATGGCCTCGGCATAGGCCTCTGCGGGGCGGCGAAGCGGCTCAGGCATAAGTAATCACGCCCGGGACGGCGATGTGACCGAGAGTCGGCATCGCATGGTCGGCAAAGGTCAAGTCGTGGTGATCCTCGCCAGTCGCGGCAGAGATCGCCTCGCTCACCCAGGAGTGCCAGATCGTCTGGCCCGGCGCGGCGCGGCGCTGCAGCATGTCGGCGATCGAAGCCGTGATCGCGGCGCGAACGGCCGAGTTGTCCGTCGAGAGGTTCCTGATGGTGAAATTGATCGGCTCGGCGATCGGCGCGACAACGAAGAGGTCCTCGACGGTCACCGGCCGCACGTCGTCGAGATAGGCGGCAACCGCGGCGAGGTCATCGGAGGTCGGAAAGCCGTCTTCGCGCAGATCATCAAACATGACGCGAACGGTGACGGTGCCGAGGCCCATTTCGCGCGGCGCGACCCATGCGCGCGTGACGCCCGAAACTTCCTTTGCCCAGGCTTTGTAATCGGCCTTCGCTCCGCCCATCGGCGGCTCGCGCATGCGCTCAAGCACACGCTCGCGCAACGCGTCCATGCTCTCTTCATCGATGCCCGGGGACGAGGCCGTCACCGTGGCGGTCGGCGTGACGCCGGCGATCGCCGCCTGCAGGCGCAAGGTGGCGCCGACGGCTACCGATGGCGTCGCACCAGCCATTGTCGCTTCGATCGGCACGGCGGTCGCGCCGGATCCGAGCGTCACCGCTTCGGTGGTCTCATAGGCATAGTTGCCATAGAGCAGCACCGTGCCGGCACTGATGATGGTTCCCGCAGTGCCGGTGAGGTTCGCCGAGCCGGTGCAGAAAGTCGCGGCGCGGATGCCGCGCCGGAGCCACAGATTGGCGTGGCGGATCAGCCAGTCGTCCTCGGCCTGGTCGGCGAGCAGCTGGCGCCCGAGCCATTGCAGATAGGCATGCAGATCGAGCGCGACCCCGGCGACCGTCTCGGCGAGGACGCGCAGGTTGGTATTGGGCACGCTGGCGTCGGCGCCCGGAAGCCGGGCGGTGACGTCATCGCGCACCCGCGCCCTGATCGCCTTCAGCGTCGGAACGACGAGACTCATCGGCTCGATATCTCCGTCCAGAGGTCCTGAAATCTCAAATCCACGGCACGCTTCGGCCCGCGCCAGGCGGTGATGGTGCCGGTGATGGCATCGGTGCCGCCACGCTCGAGCGCGACGTCGATCCGGGAGACGATTTTGCGGCTGATGAAGGGCTGCAGCGCTTCGCGGCAATAAAGCTCGGCACGGGCAAGGGTCTCGCTCGTGATCTTGGCGCGTGACAGCAGCCAGAACCGCGCGCCGATCGGCCAGCCATTCCAAAGCGTCTCGGCGTCATAGTCGGCCCACCAGCCGCGCCGATCGTCGCTCTCGTCCGGCAACTCGTCGTCGGCTTCCGCGAGGCGATCCGTGAGCAGCGCGATCCGGAAAGCGGTTGCCAGTTCCTCGCTGGCATCGAGGCTGCCCGAGGGCAGCACGAGCCAGTCGGTCGTGATCGCCTCGAGCGTCGTCGTTTGCAGCGTGCGGATGTCGGCCATCAATTCGGCGTCCCGGTATTGCCCGTGCCGGGCGTGACGCCGCCATGCGTGTGCGTCGCGCCGACCTCGACCCCGCCATCAGTGATGCCCCCGGTCACGGTCAGGCCGTCGGTGACGACGACATGGCCCGCGAGCGTGATCGTCGGCGCGGTGACGACGATGCCGGAGCGGGTCAGATGGACCTTCTGGCCGAGGTCGTCGTAGAGGGCGAGCTCGCCATCGACGAGGCCCTGCAGCCGATAGCGCCGGTCCGCGACCGCCACGACCAGCGGATGCGAGCGGTTGCCGCCGACGAAGACGACGACCGCCTCGGCGCCGGCATGCGGCCGCGCTGTGAAGCCATAGGGCTCCATATGCTCGGCGCCGTCGATCGGCTCGCCCGCGAGCGCCTCGAGGTCGAGCTGCTGCAGCTTTGTTTCCTGCGGCCGCGCCGAAATCGATTTCAGCACGGCGCGCGCGGCACCGAACAGCGCCCGCCGGCCTGGATTGAGCGGGGATGTCGTCAAACCACTGCTCCTGTCGGCCGCACGGTCCAGAGCGCGGCCTGATCGCCGCCGCCATCGCCATTGTCGTCTGGCGGGTTTCCGTCCTCGGTCACGGGCGGCTCCGCATTGTCCGCCGGCGCCCCGACCGCGAAGGCCTCGGGCGTGATCAAGGTCAAGGTCGTCGTCGTGCCGTCGTCATCGGTCTGGCTGAGCTCGGCGCGAAGAATGGTCATGTCGCGGTCGATCAGCAGCGAGGGCGATTTCAGATGCACGGTCATCGCGGGCACCCAGAGATCGCCATTCGCGGTGAACCAGCCCTGCACGACCACTTGGGCCTGCGCCTGGTCGGCTGCCATGCGGGCCAGTTCCTGGTCGGCACGCTGCTGCATGTCGGCCTTGCTGCCCGGCTCCTCCATGATCACCACGCGAGGGCGCTTGCGCGGGGCCTTGTCGTTGCTGGCGCTGGCCTTCTGGTTGGCGACAGCAGCGCCGGAATTCTGGTCGTTGCCCGGTGACTGACCGACGACAGTGACGGACGATGCGACCTGGCTGACATCCATCGACGCGCTGGCGCGCAGGATATTGACGCCCTCGACGAGGCCGACCGGATCGGCCGACCGCTGCGCGCCATCGGTCATGACCAAATCGCCGTCGGCATCGTCCGTGAGGCGAAGCCCTCGCAGACGCGCCAGGCGCTCGAGGAATTCGAAGATGCTTTCGCCGAACTGGGTGGCGACGCGCGCGAATGGCGCACCGACATCGCCGATCACCTTGATGCCGATCGAATAGGGTTGCAGCAGCGAGCGTGCGATTTCGTCGAGCGTATAGCCTTCGAAAGGTCCGGCAGGCCTGCCGTCATCGGTCACGGCGGCGGCCTCGATGATATCAGCCGTCAGGCTGCGGCCGTCGATCTGCACACCATGGCTCTCGGCGTCGAACGAGGGTTGCCTCACATCGACGAAGCCGTTGACGACCTGCTTTCCGCCGAGCGTGATCGTCACAGGATCGCCCGGCCGGATCTGCCAGCCGAGCACATCGCCGGCCGAATTGGTCGGCTCGGTGACGGCAAGCGAAAACCGCGTTGCGACCGCGAAAGCGTCGCGGATGATATTCACCCCGGTCCAGCCCTCGAAGATCCGGCCATAGCAGGTGACGCGGCAGACCTCCTTTGTCGCATCGGCCATCATCGCGGCCGAGAGCGGGCCCAGACTGTCGCTCATGCGGAGCGGGCCTTGCCGGTCGCTGGCATGAACAGCGGATGGCCGACGCGGTTCAGCCCGATCAACTCGCCGCGGCGCGACGCATCTGTCAGCAGCCGGTGCGCGAGCACGAGCGAGGGCAGAGGCCTCGGTGTCTCATAAGTGACCACCTCGGGCAGAGGGATCGCGGTTTCGATCAGATGCCGCTGGACGGCGTTCAGCAGGGTGTTGAGATCCTGCATCACAGCGAACTCGCCGACCTCGGACGCATCTTCGAGCAGATCGTCGAAGGCCGTGATCAGGCGCGACCGCGCTGCCTCGACGCTGTCGCGATCGGTGAAGACGACGGTCTGGTACCGTCGTGCCTCGGCGATCAGCGCCTGACGCCGGAAAGATCGCCGCGTCCACTGCGCGAGCGGCCATACAGCGGCGGTCGCTTCAGCCGTCTCCCGGACAGCGCGGAAGATCGTGGCCGGGAGACCCGCCGCCAGCGCCCGGGTGAAGAGCATCGAAATGGCCGAACCGAGGGTCTGCTTCCGAAACCCGGTTTCGAGGTTGGCCTTGAAGCGCGCCACAGCCCTGATCAGTTCCGCCGCCGTCTGGCCGCGGGCACGGCCGCGCTCGATCAGGGCGTCGGCGAGCGCCGCGGCGACATCCATCGCCTCGGTCAGGTCACTCAAATTGCTCATGACGGTTAGGGACTCGCGATGCCGGACATGGGGCTGGCGGCGACGCTCTTCTGTGCCTGATCGGCGGCTGTGCCGATCGCGGACGCGGTCGCCGTTGCGGCAGCCGCCATCACGGGCGTTCCAGCCGGGACGAAGTCCATGTCGACGCTGGCATAGCCGCCTTCCTGGCGGCTTTCGTTATAGGCAAACGAGACGCAGATGACGGTGTCCTCGCCGACGAGCGGCAGGACGAGGATCGATGCGCCGTCGGCCTCGAGGGCGGCGATCAGCAGGCGGCCGGCGAGGTCGAAGTTCGGACCGATCAGGTAGCCGCGCACCCGGTAGCCGCGGAGCCGGCGGCCCATGTCCTCGGTGTAGCCGACATTGCGCTTTGGATATTCGTGCGGCGCGACGCGCCTGCCCCCAGCAATCCCGCTGTCGTCGACATGAAACGGCACACCGCGAAAGAAGGCGGGCCGAAGCCGATCACGCCAGCTCATGGAGACCCTCAGGCAAGCGCCGGACGCATGCTGCGACCGACATCGAGATTGACCTCGCGGAAGAGACCCGTGGACCTGGACGCGACGCGCGTGCCCGCCGGCGCGTTATGAAAACGCACATCGAGCGACGCGCTGCCGTCGAGCTTGGCCGGCGCGGCCGGAGCCGACTGCTGCCGTTGATGGCGCTTCAGAATGTCCCGGGCATTGTTGCGGCGCACCGGTTCGGTGTTGTCGCCGTAGCTGATGAAGCCATGCAATGCGCGGTTCGCATCCTCGATATTGCCAGCGGCAAGAAAGGCGCGGGCGGCGCGCTTTTGGCCGGGGCTGAGCCCGGGCCCGTGCGCGAGCTCGTAGCGAATGAAAGCCAGCTGCGTCCCGAAATCGTTCGGATTGCCGCCGCGTTCCGCCGCGAACTTCTGCAAATTCGTCCAGCGCTGGCCGCGCCACTGCATGATGCCGTGCGCGCCTTCCTTCCGGTTGAGCGAATTCGGGTTGAAGCTCGATTCCTGCTGCAGGTTGCCGGCCATCGCCGCCGCCTGTGCCTGCGAGAGGCCGCCAGACACGAGCATGCGCATGGCGCGATCGGCGCCGGCCGTCATGTTGGCCGGCACTTCGCCCGCCGGACCGCTATAGGCGGCGCGGATGGCCTGGGCGCCGCCGGAGCCCGGCCGGTAGACGGCCTGCTGCAGCCCGCCGCCCATGCCGCCCATGCCGCCCATGCCGCCCTGGTAGGACATTGTCTGGAAAAGGGTGCGCACGCGATCGAAAAAGCTGTCGGCGGCAGAGGTGCCGATCTTCTTGCCTACGTCCGCCGCGCGCTCTTGTTCGATCCGCGCGGCGATAGCGTTCCGTTGCGCGACTAGAGCCGCGAATCGTTCGGCAAACTTCTTGTCGCCGCCGTTTTCCTTCAGGCTGGCGATCGCAGCGTCGACCTCGGCGAGCGTCTTCGCTGCGGTCTCAACATCGCCCCGGCGATAGAGCTGCGTACCCATCCGCCCGCGCGTCCCCTCAGGATCGGCGCGATACGCGTTGGCGGATCGTTGTGCCCGCTCCATGAGACTGGGATCAAGTTGGGTTCGCGTGCCGTCCTTGGTGATGCGGGGCGCAACGAGCTTCTGAAGCTGGTCCTGAAGATCTGCCAAAGGATCGAATGTTTTTGGATCGTATCCCTCAGGCATAGCCGGTTTTGGAAGGGCATCGAACACAGCTTCGATGCCGGCCTTGCCGAGCTGGTACAAGAACCATTGAGTCATTGGTCCACCGATGGGCAACCCGGTAGGTGTATCCTTCTTTCCCGAGCCGGGCTTTGCTCCTCCCGGTACGGCGTCCGCGCCCAGCTTCAAGAGCCCTGGCACACCACCAAGCGCCTTATAGGCAATGATGGCGCCGATCACGGCCTTCCATCCGCCGAGGTCCTTAATAGCGCCAACGAGATCTTTGACCGACAGAGCAATATCGCGAAACGCCGCGCCGACTTTTTGCAGCTCGGGCCAGAGACCAGCAAAGAACTCCCGACCTTTGTCAGAGTTCACCCACTTGCCGAGATCGCGCATCGCACCCCCGACATCGGTCGCAATCTGGCGAAAGCCGGAGGAGATCTCCTCGCGATTATTCGCCATGAAATCGGCGAGGTCCTGCAGGATCGGAATGGCGATCGGCAGCGCCTGCGTCGTCAGGCGGTCGCGGAGGCCCTGCCAGGCGAGGCCGATATTGTCCATGGCGTCGCCATAGGCCGCGGCATCGTCGAATGCCTTGGGCCCGAGGACGCCCTGAAGATTCAGGACCTCGGTGATCGTCTTCTTGAGATCATCCGAACCGTCGGCGAGGAAGCGCAGCGACTGCTGGCCAATGCCCGCCGCCTTTGCGAGCGCGGCGCGCTTGGCGGGATCGGAGATCTTCGACATCGCGTCGAAGAGCAGGAGATAAGCTTCCTGCGTCGAACCGACCTGGCGCATCTGGCCGGCAAGGGCCGGGTCGGTCTTTTTCAGATAGCCGAGGAAGGCGCCCTGCCCCTGCTTCAGCTGGCCGTAGACGACATTGAATTTCTGCAGGCCGTTCCGCAGCGAGTCCTGCTCGACATTGTAGCGCTTCGCGACGCCTTCCAGCGTGCGCAGCGTGTCGCCGGTAAAGCCGATCTGCTTGGCGAAGGCGGCCTGATCGTCCATCGCGTCGGCCGACTGCTTGCCGAGCCGCACCATGGCAACGCCAGCGGCGCCGGCCGCGGCAGTCGTCGCCGCGATTCCGCCGGCGGCCGCGATGGCGCTGTAGCGGAGGCCTCGGCCGAGCGCGAAGCCGAGCCGATATCCGGCACGCTCGGCAAGACCCATCTCGCTCGCCAGCTTGCGGAAGGCCTGGACGCGCCCGGTCGATTCCATCACCTGCTTCAGCCGGCGCAGCTGTGGCGTCAACCGGTCGCGCATCTCGGCGATCAGGCGGAGGCGTTCTTCAGACATCGGGCGCTTCGTTGTTGATGGTGGCGGCCGTCATCTCGAGATGCGAGGCGATACGGCTGAGCGGCAGGCACAGAAAGCTGTCCGGATGAACCCGGTAGATCATGGCGAGCTGGTATGCATCCTCAACAGGGTTGCCAGATCCGGGACGAAAAAATCGGTGATCGCCCAGGCGCAGGTGGTCCAGTCCACGGACTTGAGCTGACCGATGCTCGACGGAGGCACGCCCGACAACGCAGCCAGCATCGCGGCCATCTTCTTGGTGTCGAACTCGACGTCGAAGCTCTCGCTGAGCTTCACCGGCATGCCGCAGGCGGCAAGGTCCGCCCCGGTCGGCTCGCGAAACGAGAGTTCGGTCCGTTCCTCGCCATGGGCCATGATCGGCTTCGACAGCGGGATGACGCGGTCGCCGGTATTCAAACTGGTTTCCGTCTTTTCGGTCACGGGACTTACCTCGATGAGATCGTCGGGAGGGGATCGGATTCGCGCGAAGCGAACGGCTCAGCAGCGGCCAGAGCGGCCGATGGCGGCTAGAACTCCTTGCAGGAGACGCCTTCCCACTTCACGCCGGTCTGACCTTCTGCGGTGTTCAGCTCATGGGCGTCGGCGGTCCATGCCTCGCGGAGGACATACGTCTTGCCGTTGGCGAGCTCGGCTGTGACCGTGACATTGACCATCGCCCGCAGCGTCTCGATCGAGACGTCCGGCGTCAGGGTGATGTCGCCCGAGATGAAGGGGACCTGCGGCATCTCGGTGTAACCGTGCACCCGGTCCTGACCGGCGACGCCGGTGCGGGTGAACGCGTCGGGCGAGACCGTGAAATTGCCGCGCAGCGGATACTGCGCGCCGTCGACCTTGACATAGGCGATGCCGCCCACGCGCTTTTCGGCCATGGAAGTGCTCCCGTTCAGATGAAATGAAGATGCGCTGCGCTAGCCGGCGATCGCCAAAGCGCTCAATGGATTGATCTTCGTGCCCTTGGCGCGATTCACGACTGCAGGGATCACCTGCAGATTATGCGGCACGTGAAGACCGCAGACGTTCCGGCCGGCGAGTGGAATAATATGGTCAACTTCGTGAGGCACGCCCGTCTCAGCTGATCGTCGCGCAGCTTCGATGTAAAACTCAGCAATGGCGTCGAGATCTGCCCAAGGCGGCGTAGCGCTGCGTTTGCGCGCATATCGCAACTGCGACCTAAACGCTTTCATCGCCGGCTGATTGTGCTTGAGGAGCTTGGCCTTATCCGGATTGTCCCGTAGCCACTCGCGACCGCGCCTTAGATGTTCCGCGTACGCTGCGGGATCAGAGAGCTTTCGACGCATTGCTTCTCTAGACAGGCGACGATCGTACTCAGGATTTGCTTGCCGCCGATGCGTGACCTGCTGAGATGATCGTTGGACCAACTTTGCCCGGTTTCGAGCATAGTACACGGACCATCGGTCCGCCATGCATGCCTTGCACCGCAGCATCAGTCCATCCGCCTTAGATTTGTCGGCGGAGAAAAACCCGGCGGGCGTCGCGAAGTCTGATTTGCAATCTCGACAGGTTTTAGGCATCCCCCAGACTAAGCGGCACCGTCAGTATACTGCAATCTGAACTGGCCCAAGACGGCGAACATGCGCAGCTGGTTCACCAGGTCCGGCGGATAGAGCACGTTGAGCCGGTTCGGATTGGTGCTGTCGCGCTCGACGATCAGGTTGGCGGCGAAGGCGTCGGGGTTCTCGACGAGGCCGTTCTCTTCGTCCTGCTGGTACTGGGCGATCAGCTCGCCCTTGATGATCTTCGGGGTGACGATCGCCTGGCCGGGCCCGAACTTCGTGCCGTCATTCGCCAGCTTATGGCGGCCATATTTTGAGGTGATCGCGGCCCTCTGGTTGCGGAAGAGCTTCGCCAGCGTCGCGAGCGTGGTCACGAGGCTGTAGGCGCCATCGGCCACACCATAGGCGTTAGTCTTGTAGGTCGTTGCTTCCCGCTCAATCTGGACCGTGTTGTCGGAGCGGACGCTGAGCGTCCCGAACCCTGCGTTAACGAGCGCATTGCGCTCCTGGGCCGAGAAGCGGGCGCCGCGCGGCGCCGGCAGGACCCCATCCAGCGTCAGGGTCTGAAGCGGCCGTGCGGGGTCATTGATCAGGGCGCGGGATGCCTTGGCGACATAAGCGGCGACGACCTCCCACGGCGGCGCCTGATGCTGTACCTCGACGGGCACGACTTCCGTGACACCGCTGTTGCGCCCCGCGCCGAAGGTGATCAGCGAGGAATAGCTGCCGCGCATCGCGGAGAAGACATGGCCATAGAGCTGGCGCAGCCATCCCCAGCGGCCGCCATCACCGAACCCGTATTCCGCCTCGATGGCGTTGAGCGAGGTCGTATCGGCGAACGGCAGGCCGACATATTCGTAGGAGTCCTCGCCGAGCGATGCGATGGCGTTGGTCAGAGCGGGCGATGCGGTTCCGCCCGACATGGCGGTGATGGCGACGGAAAGACCGGCCGGCAGAGCCTCACCAGCGGCGGTGCCGCCATAGTTCAGCGCCAGCACGATGTCGTTGCCCGAGGCGCCCTTCCAGCGCGCGGCCAGCGTCGCCGTGCCCGACGTGCCGTTGGTGGCACTGACCGGCAGCGTCGCTGCGGCATTGATCGCGTTGTAGAGCGCGGTGGCGACGACAGCGGCGGTGTCGCCGACAGCGACGGCAACCTGGACGCGCTGGCCAGCGATATAGGCGGACAGCGTGCCGGCGGCAGTAGCCGTGCCCGTGATCCCGAAGGCACCAGCTGCGACGGCGCCGGCGGTCGGCTCCGCAAGCGGCATGCACCAGAGCGTCTGTGCCTGATTGAGGCGAAAGAAGGTCGCCGCCATACGCTCGAGCATCGAGCCGGCACCGAACTGGGCCTGCGCCTGCGCGACCGAGCTGATGGCGATCGGCGTATCAACCGCCGCGGCGCCGGCGCTCAGCTTCTGTCCGAAGAGGAGAGCAGGCAGATCGAGGGTGTCCTGGCCGGCTTTCGACGGATCGGTCTCGACGTAATAGAGCGGCAGTCTCCAGCCGGAGGGGATCGAATTGAACGAGATGGACATCGCGCGCTCCAGTGGTTTTGCGGCGGATCGGACGGGCCGAACTGATCGGACCTGCTAGGCGGGGTCGGCCCCGGTGGTGGCGGCCTTCGTCTTCGGACCGGAAGGGCGGTCCGGCGGCGTTGCGCTCGCCTCGCCAGCACGAATGCGGCGGTTCCAGAACACGTCGAGCGGGTCGACCTCGATGCCTTCCGCAGGGTCGATCGTCTCGCCCGCGGGGCCGCAGAGCGGCACCGCCGGGTCGGCGGGATAGAGGCGCATGGCGCAATCCTTCAGGTGGTCGGGATGGGATAGTCGGCGCCGGCGGCATCCGGCGTGCGCATGCTGACCGCGCCGAAATCGTCGGGGACACGGGGCGGCCAGGATGTCCGGTAGGTGACGGTGATCGAGGTCAGCACGATCGCCGCGAGGTAGTTCTGGGTATCGAAACCGACGCGCTGCTCGACGGCGGTGACCGCCTCGAACGGCCCCAGCCAGTCGGGATCCCCGAGCAGGGTTTCGAGGATCTCTGCGGCCGCGGCGCTCGTGATGTCGTCGAGCCCATCTTCGTCGTCGGCGGCGAGGACGCCGGAAATATTGAGCACCGCCTCGTGCACGAAGCTCGGCTCGCCGGCATTAGCGTCGCCGTCCGGCGTCATCCGCTGGCCCGTCAGATAGACGAGCAGGCAAGGCAGGTCATCGACCTGAGGCGGCATCACTGGCGTGCGTCGGATCTGCGCCGGTGCGCCCGGTCGGCCGCGCGGCGCATAGCGGACAAGCCCGCGCAGCCGCGCGATCGTGTCGTCGCGGATCTCTCGATTGAAGTCAGTCACGGGCTGCTCACCTGGGCAAGGACGAGCTTGATGTCGCCTTCCCCATCAGGGCGGACGTCGACGATGATGAAACGCTGCGATCGCGCGGTGACCCGAAAGCCGACGGGCTCGGCCGGATCGACGACGATGTCGACATAGACATGGTCATTCTGGCGCGGCAGCACGGTCAGCTCGGAGGCCCTGACAGAGAGCGTCGGCGCCGCCGTGCTCATGTCGCCTTCCGAGAGCTGGACGTCCTCGGTCGGCCGCCTGAAGTCGCCCCGCCCTAGGAACGGAGTCCGGCCCTTCGGGAGGAACGCGACCGGCCGGGCGAAGGCGCCCATGGCCGGCCGCAAGACGAGGCGATCGAAGTTGATCACGGTGCTTACAGGAGGATGACGGCCCGGACGGTTGCGTCGGCGCTCAGCGCGTCGAGCACCGCGAGGGCGACGAGCGTATTACCCGAGGCCGTCTTGTTCAGCACCTTCGCGGTATTGTCCCAGTAGAGAAGATCGCCGGTCGCAATCGCAAGCGCGGCTGCCTTCGGCATATCGGCTTCCGCCTTCCGGAGGAGTTCGATGCTGTCGCCGGCTGCTGCGGTGACCGCAGGGATGCCGAAGAGACCGGCGCCGATCAGCACCGGGACGCCGGAGACGACGCCGCCCGCCGGCGCGATGACGGTGACGACGTCACCGGACTTGGAATAGGTCTGCATGATGTTCGCCTTCTGCGCGACTGGTTGAGGTGGTGTCGGCCGAGCCGATCAGGGCCCGGCCGCGCTCGAGGCCGATCAGTTCGGGTTCTTGTAGAAGCCGCGCCAGTCGATCGCCTTTGCACCGACGTCCTGCCGGACCTTCACCTCGACGCCGTCGACATCGAAGCCGGTGCGGGTCTCGGTGAAGAGGCCTTCCTGACCTTCGAGATACGCGAGCTCGATGGTGTCGATCTGGTTGGGATCAGCGGCCAAGAACCAGTTCGACGCCGACACAGCGTCAAGGCGAGGCTCCGTGATCGGCTGGAGTTTGCGCAAACCCTCCGGCACGACATTCGCGATGGCGGCCGGCGTGATCGAGGTCAGGAACTGCTCGATCAGCGTCTGCAGCGCAGTCGGACCGACCAGGAAGGACGGGGTGATGTTGAGCAGGGTCTTGCCGTCGAGGCCGACCTGCTTGCGCATGGCCGTGCGACCGGCACCGACCGAGCCAACATCGATTGCCGCGCCGGTGCCGAGGTTCTTGTGGGTGGCGTGGAAGAGCGCGACGCCGTCGCTCATCGCCGCATTGGCGGTGAAGACGCCCCAGACGAGATCGCTCTCGAGGTTCGCCGCCGCGACGCCGAAGGCACGCGGGATGCGCGTGAACGCCTGCAGATCATCGTTGATGATGACCTGGCGGGTGATCGCGACGATCTTGCCATAGGTGGCGATGGCGTATTTCTCGGCGCCGTCACCCATCTTGCCGCGCCGGAATTCGCCGTGCTCGTTGACCTTCTCCAGCTGCGGCGCTTCGCCGAGTTGGGTGCGGGATACCTGCTTGAAGTCGGGCACGGTGACGACGCGCACGATCGGACGGAAGGTCTGCTGCGCGGCCTCATAGCCCATGCGCAGCGTCTTGTTCGCCACATTGGCGAGGATGTTCGGGAAATCCGAGGTCGAGAGCATGCCGCCGGCGCCGCGAACGAGGATCTCGTCGCTGTCGACACGCCGCGCAAGCATGGCGCCGGCGAGTTCGTTCTTCGACAGGCCGCGGGTACGGATGCCGCGGGCCTCAAGATAGTCGCGACCCATTTCGAGCAGCGACATGCCGCGGAACTCGCGGCCCTCGGGGGTCAGCTCCAGCGCGGGGTCATAGCGATGCAGCAGCGCGTCCTGGATGGCGGCGCCGCGCTTCTCGGCATCCGTGATACCGACCTGAACATTCGAGTTGCGCGGGCCGCCAGCGTCGCCGCGCTGGGCGAGTTTGTCCGTCAGCAGCTTGCGGAACTCTTCAAGGGAGGTCGGCTTGCCGACATGCTCGTCGGCAAGCGCACGCTCGCCGAACTGTGCCGCAAGGACGGAGATCTCGGAGACGCGGACGCGCTCGGCGGTGATCGCGTTCGTCGCGGCGCTGCGCGCGGCTTCGTCGATCGCGGCGGCGTCAATCGGCGCGGGCAGGCCCGGATTGGCCGGCTGAGCCGGCTGGGTGCGGGCCGTCTCCGGCGCGGCAGGAACCTGAGCGGTTTCAGCACCGTTCGGCATGTCATTCTCTCCTCTGTGCGCCGACGGTGCGGCGGGGACTTCGTCATCAGTTCGGACGATGATGCAGGGATGATGGGGGCGGGCGTCGCGCCGCTGGCTGCGCACCTGGGCGCCGGCATCGGCCGGCACAGGGACGGCGGAGATCTCGACCGGCTCCCAATCGACGACCCGCCACACGGGCAGCGTGCCGTCGTCGCTCTCGGTTTTGACAATCTTGTGCCGGATGTAGCCGACAGAGATGTTGCGGATGACGCCGTCGCGGATCTTGCTGACGATGTCGGCGTCGCCTGGCGCCTTCGAGAGCTGAACTCGGGCGAGCCCCTCCCCGCCCTCAATACGGGCCGACCCCGGAACAACTGCACCGAGCACCGCGTCAAGATCGTAGGAATTGTGCGTGTTCAGAAACGACGCACCCGCATTCAGCCGATCGAGCCGCACGCTCCCGGGTTCGAGCGCCAGTTCCTCGAGATAGGATTCGTCGTCCCACCACGAATAGCGCTGCACCTGCGCGCCGGTCGTCCAGCAGATCTCGATGGTGTTGTCATCGGGATTGAAGCTGGCTGGGCGCAACTCTGCCGCGCGCGTATCGAGCGGCAGGTCCATCATCTGCTCGCGGGCCGGCGTCTCATTCTTTGGTTTGGGCATCGATGCCTCTCTTTCGATATCAGCCGGCACCGGTGTCAGATCCGGGCATCTGGGTCTGCGCGAGGCCGGCCTGGCTGACCTTGCGGGCGTCGCTGTCGAAGACGAGCTTCGCGTCGTCGACGAGCTTGAACCACTGCTCGAACTCGGCGATCAGCTTCTTCGGATCGCTGCCGGATTCGAGGATCACCTCCTGCGGCGATCGGAGGCCCGCGCGCATCGCCATAAGCGCCGCACGGACGTCATCGACGGGATTGATCCAGTCGAATTTCGGCGGCGACCATTTGACCGGCACGAAGGGGACGGGGATGCGTCCGGCGAGATAGGCGGCCTCGCAGAACCAGCGCCAGATCGGGTCCAGCAGCACGGGGATGATCAGCTGCCATTGCAGCATGCGGACCAGCCGGCGGAACTCCATCAGGCCGAGACGCGAGCTGGAGAAGTTCACCTTCGATAGGTCACCTGTCAGCAGCTCGTAGGGCAGACGCCACCCCGAGGCGATTGCCCGCAGCGCCGTCGTCTCATATTCGGAGAACCCCGCCACCGCTGCCGGGGCATTGAACTTGATGTCCTTGCCGCCACGCAGATAGGCGAACATGCCGGGCGCAAAGCGCTCGAGGAGATTGCCGCGACCATCGACGACGCGGGCGTTAGTCGGCGCGGACGGATCGGTGTTGATGCCCTCGTCGTCGTCTTCACCTATGACGACGCCGACCATCGAGGACTCGATCTTTTTCCGGACCCCTTCGGCGAACTGATAGTCGTCGAGGTCACGAAGCCGCCGAATGACCGGTGTCGACCAGGGCACACCGCGCGCCTGGACGCGCTGGCTCTCATAGAGGTGCAGGATCTCGCTGGCCGGAACCGCGCTCGACAGCAGCCGCGTCCCGTAGGACACGAAGCTGTTGCCGGGATGTTCCGACCAAAGCCAATAGGCGACGCGCTGGCCGCGGAGGTCGAACTCGACGCCCTGGATCGCGGTGTTACCGTTGGACTGTGGTCCCGTCTTGCTGCTGTCGAGGAAGTCGGCCTCGAGGATCTGCAGCTGCAGCGGAACGGGCAATCCATCCGTGTCGCGGCGGAATCGGCGGCGCGTCAGCGCCTCGCCGCCTTCCACCATCTCGCGGACCATCAGGCCCTGGAAGCCGGCGAAATCATACTGTCCGTCGGCCGCGCAGACAGGCGCCCACTCGGCAAATACCTGCGCGACCAGCGTGTTGAGCTTGTCGTCCGTCGATGCCGGCGAGGGCATGATGCCTTCGCCGATGAGGTTGGTGACCCAGGCCGATACCGCCCGCGCCGCATAGGGATTGTTTCGCGTCAGATCGCGCGAACGATCGCGCAGACGCGGGCCGGCTGTCGCAATCTCGGCATCGGCCGAGCTGCTTGCCGTCCGCCAGCCATCGGTGTTGCGGCCCTGCGCGGCGCCATCGTAGGAGCGCGCAAAGTGCTTGAGTGCGGCGCGAGCCTTGGTCCGATCCAGCGCCGCGCGTGGCGCGACCAGCGCGACTGCGGCGTCGAGCCAGTTCAACGGTCACCCCGATCGAAGCCGGCGAAGCCTGCAGCCGGCCGGCGCCTGCCGGTCACCGCCTCCTGCTGCCGGCCGTTCAACCAGGCGAGCCGACGGCGAAGTCCGTCGAGCGAATCGTAGTCGACCGATTTGCCGTCATAGCTGACGCGGGTTGCGCCGCTCGCGATCGCCTCTTCGAGCGCCGCGATTTCGGCCGTGTAGTCGGTCATAGCCATTTCCCGGGAGTGCTGAGGTCGTTGCCGCCGAGCCAGTCATCCTGGCGCGGTTGCGGTGCCGGCCGCGGAGGCGGCGGCGGGTGGTCGGCCGGCACCGGATCGGCGTCGGCGTTCAAATCGAATTCGAGCGAGGCATCGAGCCGGCGCGGCAGGGACTTCCGGACCGCCAGCGCGCCGACAAACGTGTCGAGCGCCTCGTTCCGCTTGCCCTTGGGGCAGTCCCAGATCGCGATGGTCCGCCCAGCGCGGCGACGCGTGATGCGCCGCTCGACCGTCAGCTGCTCGAAATAGTCGGGGCCGAAACCATCAGCCGCCGGAAAGTGGATGTATCCGGGCTTGGTGCCGCCATCTTCCGACGGCTCGATCTTGAGGCGCGTGTAAATCGCCTCCTTGCCGGTATCGACGCCGATGGGCCAGAACACCTCGCCCTTCTTCGTCTTCCGGAAGTTCGACGGCCAGAGTGGCAGATTGCCAGCCCGGCCGAAGGTCGCGAAGATTCGGCGCTTCCGCCGGACCCTCGTGAAGGCAAAGACCTGCGCGCCGTGATTTCCGCCGGCGTCAATGCCGAAGGCCGCGATCCGCAGGATGCTGCCATCGACGCGGCGAAAGGAGCGCCGCAGAAGAGCGTCGAGTTCGCGCCAGGCCGCCGCTTGCGAGGGGTCCTGATGAATGACTTCGTAGAGGAATGGCCAACATTCCTCCTCGGCGCCCCAGCCGATCAGCTGAACTTCAAGTCGATCGCCCTGCACATCGCAGAAGCCGGTGATGGCCTTCACCGCCTTCGGCAGATCCTCGGGGCCGTAGACCTCGGCGCGCGTGATGAGCCCCGAGCCGTCGAAGGTCTCCATGCCGATCGGACGCCAGAGTTCGGCGAGCGCGGTATTGGTGAACTTCTTCATCGCCTCGGGATCGCCCGTGGCGTCGAGAAATTCGGTGACGACATCGGAGAGCCGATGCCGGCGCGAGATCAGCTTCGAGACGACGAAGCCCGCATGGCCGTTATAGGGCGAGCCAGTCTCACAAGACCGGCACCGCGAGCGGCCACGATCGTCCCAGACTTCCGGCTGCTGGCGTTCGCCGCAGCAGATGAATGGCTTCGTCTGGCGCCAGCCGTAATCCGGCAAATCGGCGAGAGCGTCGAGCGCCCTGAAGCGGTCGCCCTCGGACCAGATCGCGCCGCAGGATGGGCAGGCGATCGCCGCCGTCTCCGGCATCGCTTCGCCATTTTCGTCCTTGTCCCAGACGACATGACGCCAGAGCGGCTCGAAGCGATGTCCGCAATGCGGGCACGGAACGAAGCAGCGGCGCTGGTCGCTCGCCCGAAACTCCTTGCCGATGCGCGAGGTCTCTTCCTCGGTCGGCGAGCAGGTGCGAATGAACTTCGCCCGGCCTGAGGCCCGGAAGGTCGACGCGCGCTCCTCGGCGAGCTTGAGCGGATCGCCTTCCTTGCCGGCCGAGGCCGGATACTTGTCGATCTCGTCCGAGATGATGATGCGCTTCGGACGCGAGGCGAGATCAGTCGGGCTGTTCGATCCGACGAAGTCGATTGAGCCGCCCTTGAACTCCTTGTGCGTGATCGTCGACTTCGCCGCATAGGGCGCGAGGGCCTCCCGGATTTCCGGGGAGGCTTTGATAGTCGGATCAATCCGCTCCTTCGAAAACGCCTGCGCCGCACCCTGCGACGGCTGAACGAAAAGGATGGGACTGGGGTCCTGATGGATGAAGAAGAGCGCGACATTGATGTCGAGCTCGGTCTTCAGCACCTGCGTCGCCGCCATGACGGTGACGGTATGCGTGTCGCGCGCCGTGACCGCTGCGAAAGGGCCGAAAGCGGCCGGCTGAGAGCGGGTCTGCCATTTGCCGGGCGCATTCGACGTCTTCGCCGAGACGTGCCGAAATGTGTCCGACCACTGGATCAGGTCGAGCCGGGGCGGCGGCATGAATGTTTTCCTTGCTGAGCGGAGGCGCGCGTTAAGGCGCGCCACCATCCCCTCGCGGCCCACCGTCGCCAGGGTCATGCAATTCCTGCAGGATTTCCGTGATTTCGTCTTCGAGCTTGATCTCGATCGCTGCCTGCTCGAGGCCGACCAGCGCCGCGGCGAGCTTGCCCGGGATGCCGAGGAGGCGCTCCCGGATGACGCCGTATTCGCGTTCGATCGCCTGCACGATGTCCTCGATTGGCGCGAGCTTTCCCTCGGCTATGAGGAAGTCCTGCCGGCGCTTCAGCGCGAGGTAAATCTCCTTGACCCGAGAGGCCTCGGCCAGCGACCAGCCGCCGGCCAGTTCGATGCCGAACTCGGAGAGATCGACCGGCGCGTCGTCGAACTCGTCGTCGTCGAGCTGATCTTCATCGGGCGGATAGAGCGGCGCCGGCGCCGGTACCTTGGCGGGCGATTTGTTACCCGCCTTCGGGTTCTTCGCCTTGGAGGTAACACCACCGCGATAGGTCGACGGTCGCTCGTCGAGCGCCGCATCGGTCATCGCGAGATCGACGCGGCCGTGGGCGTCGAGAACGAGAAGCCCCTTTTGTTTCCAGCCGGTTACGGTCTTTCGCGAGACGCCGCGATGTCGCCCGTATTCGGCCTGAGAGACGAAGCCGGGATCGCGTTTCGGCATCGTCGAGACTGTTACCCTGTTACCTTGTTACCCGGTTTTTGGCACCCGGCTCCTAGGGATGGTTTGGGGTCGCGCGTACCCCCCCCCGGGGGGGTGGGGCGGCGGAGGACCCAAAGGGGTGGGGGGCGTGGGGCCGGGCGGCTCAGCCCGGCAAGTTCGGGTCGGCGTCGGGAACGCCGGCCGTCACGTCAATGGTGATCGTCACCTCGGCGCCCAAGCCGCCGCGATAGGCGAGCGTGCCGTCGACGCGGTCTTCGAACTTCACGTCGAAGTCCACGCCCGGGCTGTCGAGGCTGACGCCGGCGGCTTCGGCCGCTGCTTGAGCGACCAGGCGCCGCACATCCGCGCGGTCGAACGTGCAGACCACACGCCGCTCGTTGACGTGGATCTCGGTGATGCTGCGGAAGTTCTGGGACTTGGCCATCTCGTTACCTGTTGGGCCTGCCTGACCCTAACGGTCGACGGCCGAGCCTTTGAACATGCCGCTATTGCCGTGAGCGCCCTTCGTCTTGATCTGACGGCGCCCCTTGGCGAGTTCCTTGTCGTACTTGCTGGTGACGCGCTTGGTCGCCATCGCGAGCGCGAGCGCCCGGGGGAACTCCTTGTGCGCCTGAGCGCGGAAGATGGTGTTCCACGCCTGATCGAAGGGAACGTCTGCTCCCTGCTCCGCCCGCTCGCGGAATGCATAGACAAGGTGTAGCCGCCCACCCCTGCCGACGAAGATGCCGTGCGGCAGCACACGAAGTGCGCGCTTTGGCGTCGTATCGATGATGGCGCGCGGCTTCTGGTTTTTGGAGACGCCCTTGGCCGTCCGGCGCACGGCACCCGTCGGCGGGATCGCGAGGCGCTTCTTCGACCGCTTGATGCCGCCGCGGGCGTGGAGTGCAAGGTGGCCGCGTCCGAGGCTGTCGTAGAGC
This sequence comes from Kaistia sp., assembly GCA_965229085.1. Taxonomy (GTDB): domain Bacteria; phylum Pseudomonadota; class Alphaproteobacteria; order Rhizobiales; family Kaistiaceae; genus Kaistia. The sequence goes on from OZ245859.1 coordinate 602,548, forward strand.
GCCACGCTAAGCTTGCGCTTCGTGGCCTTCTCGACCCTCAGCGCTGCCGACAGGAAGCGCTTGTTGCGAGTCTTAACGTGCTTCGGCCAGACATCGTCCGTCATGACGTCGCGAAGGACAAGGGTGGACCGCGACATCGCATTCGCGAGGGCGAACGGCATCTGATCGCCCGCGCCGCCGAACTTTGCCGTCAGCCGCTCGAAATCGCTGAGATCGAAGTGGACGCCGCCGTTCTCGATCCAGCCGCCGGATACGAGGTTTCCCTTGAGGAAAACGTCGTTCGCCACGACCCGTTCAGCGCCCCAAGCGCCCGAAGGTGATCACCATCACAGCCAAGCCGCCAAGCACCACCAGAAGCCCGAACACTGCCGGCATCCAGAGCGGTGCGAGCACCCACCACCAGGACCAGTCGATATTGCCGGTCAGCTTCAGGCCGATGAAGAGGATCGCGAGAAGGGCGAAGAAGCTGACGCCGCCGGCGCGGCTGGCTTGAGGTGAGTTGCCGTCCATGGTCCTGCTCCCGATTGTTCGACCGTCCGCCTCGCCGAGCAGAGCGGTCGTCGTGCGGTGTCGGCGAGCGCTGCAGGAATAAGCGGACCTCCTATCCACCGGCCGCGACGTTCAACGCGCCGGAAAGTACAGAAGGCCCGGGTCGCTCAAACGGCGACGCAAAGTCCATTGGATGCGGTGAGCGATCCGGCGGCGATCTGCCGGCGCCGACGCGCCCGCTCCTGTTCGCCTTGGCCGAGCCACCGGGTCCCGCCGCGAAGGCGCCTGCGCCGGTTGGGGCGGGAAGGCTTGGCCGAGACCTCGGCCGCCATACCGATATCGGGAGCGCGAGAAGTGCCGACCGCACCCATGCTCGCGAACATGCCGGCCGCCGCGAGCATCGCGGCAGCAAGAGAGAGTCTGCGCATAAGATCTCCGAAAATGTCCGACACGGCGCGCCAGCGCATGCCAGCCTGCTCGGCAGGCGATGAGGCAGCGGGACCCCGGGCGGCCACCAAGGCGAAGACCGAGACGCAGAACGAAATCGGTCAGGCGGTGACGCGCCGTGTCGAAGCCGAATAGTCAGGGTTTGAGATCCGAGATGACGCGACGGAGGTCGTCGGAGATCTCGGATCGTTGAACGAAGAACCGCTCCGGATCGTGCCGGGAGACGGTGAGGCGGTTGATGCGCTCCTCGATCGAGGCGAGCGTCTGAGCGAGCTCACGGCGGCGATCGACCGGGACTGGCAGCGTGCGACGGCCGAGCTTCTTCTCGACGACGACCACCATTCGGCCGTTGATCGGGATGCTGCTCATGAACCCTTCGCGGTGCTGGCTATTGGAAGACAGGGCCGGCCGCGCCACGGCCGGCCCTGCTGTTGCCGCGGTCCGATCCGGCCGGGGAGCCGGGGGCCGCCAAACCCCCGGTTTCGGTCAAGAATCAAAAAAGCCGAGCGCTTGGCCCGGCTTCGATAGCATTGAGAGGATGTCGGTCGAATCGTTTGAAGCGAAACCGCGACGCAATTCGCCAGCCCATCATCTGACAGGCGGTTTTGTGGCACATTCACCACAAGCCATCAAGGTTTTCTTGACGGATGATTTCGTGCAAGTCACTAATGCCGGTGTAGCGCGCTGCCGGTCCTCTCTGTACCAGCCTCTGTACCAGAGACCGCACCAGCCCCCTGCACTCCCCTCACCCACAGACCGCTGAAAGCCGCCATTTCGGGCCCAGACTGGGCTCGGGTTCGAATCCCACCCCATCCGCCATTTCAGCCCCTGAGTGGGCACTGCGTTTACGCCATCACTCGATACCAGCGTCTGTAGCAGCCGCGATTTTGATCCCATGATCCGAACCTCGCCCTCGGCAACCTCGACTCACTGGACGAGCGCGCGGAGATGGTCGCGGCGATAGCCCCCGCCTTCTAGTCGGATGCGCTGACGCGTCGCCTTGGTATATTGGCTCAGCATCTCCGGCGTGACGGCCTTGCTTCCGGCGTTCTGGAGCATGGTCCGGGCACGTTCTGCGTCAGCCTTGGCCTGACCCCGGATGACCTTGAGGCCGACGATGCGGTCCTTCAGCGCCGGGTCGTCCAGATCGGCAACGCCGGTATGGCGTCATAAAGCTGCCTGTGGCGAGCCGGCATCGGCGGCGCCAGCGTGAGGGGCATCCCCCATGAGTTCGGCAGGCTGTCAGGGCATGCGTAATCGGCGAATGGATCAGATCCATAGTGGATCCGACTTTACTTTCAAAATGGATGATATTTTCCGTCATTCCGCTTAGATACGCAGCTTCACGCAAGCTATACAACAGATGTTTCCGATCGAATGTTAGGCGCAAGAGTTGCGACATTATCTGAGTGCGCGGCTTCAGGCGTCGTCTGTTCGTTTAATCAGGCAGCTCGGACGGAAGCATGAAACTCTCGATCAAAGTACAACTGCGCGCACTCCTCATTTTCTTCTCGGTCCTTCTCGTCGCGATGGCTGCCGGCACATGGATCGGCATCGAGAAGCTTCGGGTGCTGCAGGATGTCGGAGTTATCGCGGCGGCTCAGTCCCGCGAGGCGACCAACGCCAGTCAGATCGGCGCCCGCCTTTACCGGATCGCGGCCGACGCCGAGATCAACAACGATCTCGATGTGTCGCGGCGGAATTGGGCCGAAGCGCTCACTGCGGAACGCAAGTTGGCGGCCCACATCACGGCGTGGGCGACGCGCCCGGATGAGGCAGCCCTGGCGCAGACCGGCGCGGCGGCGATCGACCGCCTGGCGCAGGTGTTTGAGACCGAAATGATGCCTCTGCTCAGCGCAAACAACGGGATGACGCCCGCAATTCGTGACCTCGATGGAAAAATAGACGGCATAGTCGATGAGATCGTCACGGCATTCTCCAGTATCGAGGCGCTGGCAACGACCGCTGCGACCCGCGCCGATGCTGATTTCGATGACCTCTCCGGCGCCTACGGGACCTGGATGCTCGTTTCCATGGTGATCGCGCTCGTGGTGACTCTGCTGACCAGCGTGCGGGTGAACCGGGCGATCGCGCGGGGCGTCGATGGCCTGCAAACCTCGATGAAGACGATCGCCGATGGCACGTTCGACGTAACCGTCATCGGACGCGATCGAACCGACGAATTCGGCGACATGGCTGCGACGCTCGAGGTGATGCGCGAGGGGCTCCGGAGCGCGGAGCGCGATCGCCATGAAAGATCGGTCAGTGAAGAGGCCGACCGGCAGTCGGTGGCCCGGCGTGAGACGCTCGCCGACAACTTCATCGAACGGATGCAGGGCCTTGCGGCAAGCTTTGCCCAATCCTCCGGTGAGGTCGCCGCCGCCGCCAAGGGCCTTTCGACCACAGCGGACGAGACTGCCTCTCAGGTTCAGACGGTCGCCGCAGCCTCTGAGGAGGCGGCGTCCAATGTTGAGACCGTTGCGGCGGCTTCGGAGGAAATGGCTGCATCCGTCCGCGAGATCGGCTCGCAGGCCTATCAGTCGGCCAGGGTCGCCGATACCGCTTTCGAGGAAGCCGCGACGTCAAACGCAAGAATTGGGACTCTCGCCGCGGCCGCTGCTGCGATCGGCGATGTCGTCAATCTCATCTCCAGCATCGCCGCGCAAACCAATCTCCTCGCCCTCAATGCAACGATCGAGGCGGCGCGGGCAGGGGATGCCGGCAAGGGCTTTGCCGTCGTCGCCATGGAAGTGAAGCTGCTCGCCGACCAGACGTCGAAGGCGACCGGCGAAATCGCAACGAAGGTTCAGGAAATCCAAAAGGCGATGGGAGAAAGCGTCGCTTCGATGGGCCAGATTGTCCGTGTTGTCGGCGACATCAAGCAGATCTCTACGTCGATCGCCGGGGCGATCTCCGAACAGGAGACGGCCACGGCTGAAATCGCACGAAATTGCCAGCAGGCCTCGATCGGGACCCAACAGGTGACGCAGAACATCTCCGGCGTCGGCCGCGCCGCGGAAACGGCCGGTGCGGCATCGACCCAGCTGATGGCACTGTCGGCTGGGTTGTCGAGCCAGGCCGTCGACCTTCGTGACGTGGTTGAAGGCTTCGTCAAGGACTTCGCCTCAGCCTGATCAAACGTTCCTGCCTGACGTAACATCCTGCAGGAACTAGAAGTCGAGCTTGTGGCCCATGAACTCAGGGAAAACGCGCTGCTGATTTTGACCCTGGCGCCACCTGATGCGCTGAAGGGCAGATTGGCGCGCAGCATGAAGGCGCGGCTGTAGGACAGCTTGACGTGGTGAGCTGGAGCCTGGTGCGCTCGCCGGCGATGATCGCCCAGTCCTCGCACCAGTCGAACTGGAACGGCTCGCCCGGCATGAGCGCCAGGGGTACGAAGGTCCCGCGGCCAATGTTTCTCGAGAGCCCCGTGCGTCAGGATATGGCTCGGATCGAGAGAGGGCCAAGGCCGATCGAACGTTCGCCCGCGCCTTCGATTCCGCGGCGCAGAGAGCCTTTCTGACGCGCGCGGCCCATCCTCGACCACCGTGACCGCCATTTATTATCCGGGTGTAATTGACTGCATAATTTGATCCGGGTATTAATCGCGCATGCAATTTGGCGAGCGCGACATGTCCGATCCACTGACCAAACCCTGTACGGCTTTCACTGGCGGGCGATTGCTGACGTCCGGCCCGCTTGCGGCGGTGGCCATTGCCGTCGCGCGGTCGGCTGGGGCGACGGATGCGGTTCTCGTGTTCGAGGATGGGACGGGCCGTGTCGTCGATCTCGATCTGCGCGGCAGTGACGAGGAGATCCTCGAGCGACTGTCCGAGCCCCCGAAATCATCTGTCGGGCGCTATCGTCCCAAAGCTGGAGAGACGTCCGGCACCGCGGCGCCCGAGGACGGGCCGCGAGGTCGCGGGCGGCCGAAACTCGGTGTCATCGCCCGTGAAGTGACCTTGCTGCCGCGGCAATGGGAGTGGCTGGCAACCCAATCGGGCGGGGCGTCCGCAACCTTGCGGCGCCTTGTCGAGGAGGCCCGGGAGACGGTGCATCCGCGCCAGCAGAGGCGGGCGGCGCAGGAGGCTGCCTATCGGTTCATGCAGGCGATCGCGGGCGACCTGCCCGGCTTCGAGGAAGCGACGCGCGCCCTTTTTGCGGATAACCAGCCCGGATTGGAGGAACGGATCGGCGCTTGGCCGGAGGATATCCGCGCCTATGCCCTCCGCCTCGCCTTCGGCGCTTCCTCTGACCCCGATCAGACCCAAACCACTGGGCAGGAACGCCAATGAACAGGGCACAACCGGTCTCCTATATCGAGCCGACGCAGGATGCCGGCCGGCTGTTCGTGCAGCGCGGGCTTGCTGGTCCCGTTGTCATGCTCGACCTGCTGAGGTTCAGGGATGTCGCGGACTATTCGGCCCACCCGGAACTGGCGCCGGCCATGCCGATCAGCGGCGCCGAGGCCTTCGACCTTTATGTCCGGCGCACCCTGACCTTCTTGATCGAAAGCGGGGGCGAGGTTCTGTTTCGCGGCGCGGGCGGACCAGTCCTGATCGGCCCCGCCGACGAGCGGTGGGACATGGCGATGCTGATCCGGCAGGCGAGCGTCGCATCGTTCCTCTCCTTTGCCGGCAACGAAGACTATCGCGCCGGCCTCGGCCATCGCGCGGCAGCGATTGCGGACTCTCGTTTGCTGCCGCTCTCCGAAGCGCCTCTCCCTCTCAGCATGCATCGAACACGATCATGAAGATCGCGAAGGCGAACGGCATCGAGCTGGCATGGGACGACTTCGGCGACGCCAGAGATGAAGCCATCCTGCTCATCGCGGGACTGGGGACGCAGATGGTCCGGTGGACAAGGCCTTTCTGCGAGACGCTCGCGGCAAAGGGCTATCGCGTCATCCGCTTCGACAACCGGGATGCCGGCTGCTCAACACATTTCACGGCATCGGCAGCGCCGGATTTTGGGGCGCTGGCCTCCGCGCTGATGGCGGGGCGACGGCCGGATGTTCCCTATGCGCTCGAGGACATGGCTGCCGATGCGATCGGCCTTCTCGACGCGCTCTCCATCGCGCGGGTCCATGTCGTTGGCCGGTCGATGGGCGGTATGATTGCGCAGGTTTTGGGGAGCGACCATGCCGACCGGGTTCTTTCGCTGACCTCGATTATGTCAAGCACGGGCAATCCAGCCCTGCCGCAGGCCGCTCCCGACGTCATGGCGACGATGATGCGTCCTGCGCCCGATCCCGCTGTCGACCCAGACGGCTTTCTGGCGGTGCGGCTGGCCTTCGCGCGCAGGATTGCCGGAACCGGAACTCCCTTCGACGAGGCGGCCCATCGCGCCCTTCTGCTGGAAGAGGCGCGACGCTGCTATGATCCGGCCGGGACCGCGCGGCAGATCGCGGCCATGGCGGTGGACGGAGACCGGCGGCCGCGTCTGGCAAGGATCACGGCACCGGCGCTCGTCATTCACGGGGCCGAGGATCCGCTGTTCCCGCCGGCCTGCGGCCACGACACGGCGATGTCGATTCCGAACGCGATCTATCAGCTGATCGAGGGCATGGGCCACGACGTGCCGCATGAACTGAACCAGACGGTGATCGATGCGATCTCAGACGTGGCGACGAAGGGGTCGCGTCTTCGAGCCGCGTGACCTCTCCTGTGGCGCCCCCTGCCCGCGAGAATCACGGGTTTGGGAGCCCCGTGGTTTCGCTATCCGGCTCGAACGAGAGAAGATCGCCGGGCTGACAGTCAAGATAGCGACAGATGGCCTCCAATGTGTCGAAGCGCATGCCCTTGACCTTGCCCTGCTTGAGCAGGCTGAGATTCGCTTCGGTAATGCCAATATATTCGGCCAGTTCCTTTGATTTCACGTTGCGTCGCGCCAGCATCACGGCAAGATTCACTTTGATGGGCATGGCGATCAGACGAACTGACGGTTTTCTTCGGCAATTACGGCGGCCTTTTCCATGGCCCAGGCCAAGGATGCCACTACAGCTGCAAAGAGCGCCAGGAGCATCACGTCCGAGCTGATCTCGACTGCGATCTGCTTCGGCCCCTCATTCCAACTGAGCGCCAGAATGAACAGCGTGCCGGCCACAGGCTTTGCCAACGCGCTCAGGCCGGTGCCCAGCGCAAAATCGCGCAGCCCGGCGATGCCCTCGGCGTCAAACGGCCGCCCCGCCGCGAAGTGCGCGAGACAGACGCGCAGCCGCACCAAACCCCAGCTCAGGGGCAGGAGATGCAGCAGCGCCGTTGCGATCGCGACGATCCGCATGCCGGTATCGCGCGCGACGGGCGGCGAGGCGATCAGCCAATAGCCAATCGCCAGGGCCGGCAAGAGCACCGCAAGCCCCGCCGCCGCCCCGCCCAAGGCGCTGAACGCCCTGCGCGCGCGTGGCGACAACCCAAGGGCCGGATGCGAGCCTCCCTCACCGGCAAGGGCCAGGCTGCTGTGGTTCTTCATGTCTGTTCCTCCTGCGGTCATGCCGGAAGATATGCGCCAAAAATTATTGTTTGACAATAAGTCCATGTCATCCAATAGACTGGAATTGCTGTTTAACAATAACGGAGTTTCCAAATGAACGCCATGCGTGCCGCCCTCATTGCGCTTTCCCTCGGCCTCGCTCTGCCGGCCCAGGCTGCACCGACGACCCCATCAGGCGAAATCTCGATCGCTCAGGTGGTCGAACTGATCCAGCGCTCACCCAAGGACAACGCCGCCCGCAACGCGGCGATTGCCTATCTTGCGGGCGTTGGGGAAACCACCGGCCTGCTCGTGGCTGAAGCCGGGCGGCGTTCGTCCGTCAGCATCATTTGCGCCCGGCCGATCGGCATATCGAGCACTGCGGCTCTCGCCGTGCTCTCTCGCACCGACAAGGGCACGTGGGGCAAGACCGCCGCCACGCCCATTCTGGTCGACGACATGCTGAAACGCGCAGGCTGCCGCTACTAAATCAGCCAATATCGGGGCGCGATCGCCCGAACGCGACCGCGCCCCTCACCCCAAGCGCCATTTCAAGGCCGACCGGCAGAGACGGCTTGACGACACATCGCCTTGGCCGATATCGTTGCATCATACAACCAATAATGCGGTGATCCGATGACCCTTTCGCCTTCGATCATCGATCCAATCCGTGCAGCGTCCCGGCGGCTCGTCCGAGAACTCGGCTTCATGGGCGGAGCCTTCGCGGGGACCGATCTGCCGCCTTCCGCCGTCCATGCGCTGATCGAGATCGACGCCAGCGAAGGGCTATCGGCGCGCGATCTCGGTGATCGTCTTCACCTCGAAAAATCGAGCGTCAGCCGGATGCTCCGCAAGCTCGTCACCTCCGGCGACGTTCTGGAAGAGCCGGACCAGAGGGATGCGCGCGCCAAGACGCTTTCGCTGACTGACGCCGGGCGGAAGCGGGTCGCCGCGATCCAGGCTTTCGCGCGGGCGCAGGTGGCGGGCGCGCTGGAGCCGCTTCCCTTCGATCAGCATCAAACCATTCACGACGGCCTTCGGCTCTATGCCGATGCGCTGGCGGCCAAAACTGGCGTGCCGCCCGCGGCGCCGCGGGCCGAAATCCGCTCCGGCTATCGGACTGGCCTCGTGGGGCGCATGACCGAGATGCACGCGCTCTATTATGCGCGCAGAGCTGGCTTCGGCAGTCGGTTCGAGACCGTGGTGGCAGGCGGCCTCGCCGCGTTCTGCGACCGTCTCGAAAGGCCTGGGAACGAGATCTGGGCGGCCCTTGAGGGCGAGCGGATCGTCGGCTCGATCGCCATCGATGGCGAGGATCTCGGTCCCGGCATTTCCCATCTCCGCTGGTTCATCGTCGATCCGAAGATGCAGGGTACGGGCGTGGGGCGGCGGCTGCTCGAGACCGCGCTCGCCTTTTCCGATGCGCAGGACTTCGCCGAGACCCATCTATGGACCTTCGCCGGACTCGATGCCGCGCGGCATCTTTATGAAGCCCATGGTTTCGTTCTGGCCGAGGAGCGCCTCGGCAGCCAGTGGGGCGTGGAAATGCTCGAGCAACGCTTCGTCAGGCACCGGCCAATGAGGAAGGTCGGATTTCCCGACAGCGACCGGTAGCGCCGGACTATCAAATCACCGAATGAGCCTTGGTCCGTCCAGACGCTAGCCTTGGCGTCAGGCGAAGCTATGCTGTCGGCCGGCGCGGCGTCGGGGATGCCGAGTCCAAGGCCTGCGCCGCCAAAAACCATGGAGGAGACGCGCAATGACGCGGCAACTGAGAGGCGCGGTGATCGGCTGCGGCTTCTTCGCCCAGAACCATCTGAATGGCTGGGCCGATATCGAGGGCGTCGAAATCGTCGCCGTTTGCGACCGCGACGCCGCCAAGGCGGAGGCGATGCGCCAGCGCTTTGGCATTGGCCGCGCCTATGACAGCGCCGAAGCACTGTTCGCGGCCGAGACGCTCGATTTCGTCGATATACCCACGACGATGGAAACGCATGAGGCGCTGGTCGGCCTCGCGGTCGCCCATGGCGTCCCGACGATCGTGCAGAAGCCCTTCGCGCCCGACCTTGCCGCCTGCCGGCGCATGGTCGCTGCAGCAGCCGCGGCGGGCGTGCCGCTGATGGTGCATGAGAACTTCCGCTTCCAGCATGTCTCCCGCGCGGTGAAGCGAATCATCGACAGCGGGGAGATCGGCGACCTCACCTACTGCCGCCTCTCCTGGCGGACGGGCTACGATATCTATGCAGGCCAGCCTTATCTCGCGCTGGTCGAGCGCTTCGTGATCATGGATGTCGGCATCCATATTCTCGATCTCGCGCGCTTCCTGTTCGGCGATGCCGGCAGCGTTTTCTGCCGCACGCAGCAGATCAAGCCGGGCATTGTCGGCGAGGATTCCGCGACGATGATGCTGCAGCACGACAATGGAGCGCTCTCCGTTCTCGACGTCAGCTATGGCAGCCGGCGCGGCGAGGATGTCTTTCCGCTGACCCTTGTCGACATCGAGGGCACGAAAGGGATGATCGAGGTGCGCGCCGATCGCTCCATTGTCGTCTCCGGTCCCGGCTTTTCGCGCACCGAGACCGTACCGCATGATGTCAGAAGCTGGACCAGCGAGCCGTGGACGCTGATTCAGGACAGCGTCGTCGAGGCACAGCGCCATTTCGTCGAGTGCCTTCGTTCGGGAGAAGAGCCGGAAACGTCGGGCCGCGACAGCCTCCTCACCTATGGCTTGATGGAGGCCGCCTATCAGTCGGCAAAGTCCGGCCAGCTTGTCGTTCCCGAACGGGAATAGCGACAAGGCCTCAGGAAACCAGCCGCGACGGCGCGCCCTTTCGCCTGCCGCCGCGCTGACATACCCTCCCCTAGACGGGTGCAGTCATTGGACTGCAACCTGGTATCGGCAGGAGGTGTGAGCCATGAAATTCGGCGTTCTCGGGACAGGCGAGGTCGGAAGCGCGGTCGGCGGCAAGCTGGCGGCGCTCGGCCATGATGTCATCTTTGGCAGCCGCACTCCGCAAAGCCCAAAGGCCGCGACGCTCTCGGCGAAGACCGGAGCGGCCGTCGCCTCCTATGCCGACGCCGCCGCGCATGGCACGTGGATCGTCAATGCGCTGCCGGGCGAGGAAGTGATCGGGATCCTCGCCGACTGCCAGATCGATGGCAAAATCCTCGTCGACATCGCCAACTACAATTCAGCCGTCGACCAGCCGATCATGGTTCCGATCGGCGAGGCGATCCAGCGCGCCTTTCCTGCTGTGCGCCTCGTCAAAACGCTGAACAGCGTCAGCGCGCATCTGATGGTCGAGCCCAAAAGCCTCGGCGCGCCGCATCACGTTTTCATCGCCAGCAATGATGCCGCCGCCAAGGAGGAGGTGAAGGCTCTCCTGCGCAGTTTCGGCTGGGAAGCGATCCTCGATCTCGGCGCCCTCTCCGCCTGCCGCGCCATGGAGCAGTTGATCCCACTCTGGATGGCGCTGGAGGAGAAGCTCGGTACGACGCATTTCAACCTCGCAGTGGTCGGAGACGGCGGACGCTGAGGTCGATCGGAGGCCCCCGTGCGAGCGCCGCCCTCGCCTCAGCGTTCGGTTGGGATGGGCCCTTGGCCCGGTCCATGAGCCGGCGAAGCAGAACACTGCGGCCGGTATTTACATATAATAGTACTAATGGTATCGACTCGTTATGCCGTGCTGGGGAGGAACGCCGCGCGGCCAAGGGAGGAAATCGTGACCATTCTGAAGAAACTCGCTCTCGCGGCGGGCATCGCTACCGCCTTGTCTTCGGTCGCCATGGCTGCTGACATGACCGTAGGCTTTTCGCAGATCGGCTCGGAATCGGGCTGGCGCGCCGCCGAGACCTCGGTGACGAAGGAGCAGGCCGAAAAGCGTGGCATCACGCTGAAATTCGCCGACGCGCAGCAGAAGCAGGAAAACCAGATCAAGGCGATCCGTGGCTTCATCGCCCAGGGCGTCGACGCCATCTTGATCGCGCCCGTCGTCGCGACCGGCTGGGAAGACGTGCTGAGCGAGGCCAAGGAAGCCAAGATCCCCGTGGTCCTGCTTGACCGCGGCATCGACGGACCGCAGGACCTCTATCTGACCTCCGTCGCCTCGGACCAGGTCAAGGAAGGCCGCGTCGCCGGCGACTGGCTTGTCGGCACCGTCAAGGACAAGGATTGCAAGGTCGTCGAGCTGCAGGGCACCGTCGGCTCGACCCCCGCGATCAATCGCAAGAAGGGCTTCGAGGAGGCCATCGCCACCCACAAGAACATCACCATCATCCGCAGCCAGACGGGCGACTTCACGCGCTCGAAGGGCAAGGAAGTGATGGAAGGGTTCCTGAAGGCAGAGAATGGCGGCAAGGGCATCTGCGCCGTCTATGCGCATAACGACGACATGGCCGTCGGCGCAATCCAGGCGATCAAGGACGCCGGCCTCAAGCCCGGCTCCGACATCCTCGTCGTCTCGATCGACGGCGTGCCGGACCTCTTCGCCGCCATGGCGGCCGGCGAGGCCAACGCGACCGTCGAGCTGACGCCGAACATGGCCGGCCCGGCCTTCGACGCCCTCGCCGCCTACAAGAAGGACGGCACGGTTCCGCCGAAGTTCATCATCACCGAGTCCAAGCTCTACACCCCCGCCGATGATCCGAAGGGGGAGTATGAACGCCGCAAGGGTCTGGGCTATTAATCCATAGCCGGACACTCTGACGACGCCTCGCCGGCGAAAGCCGGCGGGGCTGTCCTTTGCGGGAAGCCGCCGGCATGGCCGGCCGGAGCTTGGGGAGCGACATGGCAGAAGCCGCCTTTCGCATGGAAGCGCGCGGGGTTTCCAAGATCTTTGGAACCCACAGGGCGCTTGATAGCGTCGATTTCGGCGTGCTGCCCGGCGAGGTGCATGCGCTGCTCGGCGAGAACGGGGCCGGCAAGTCGACCCTGATCAAGATCCTTACCGGCGCCTATCAGCCAGACGGCGGTGAAGTGCTCGTCGATGGCGAGCCGGTTCATCTCGATAGCCCGCTGCATGCCCAGACCTTCGGCATCGGCACCGTTTATCAGGAGGTCAACCTGCTGCCGAACCGTTCGGTGGCGGAAAACCTCTTCCTCGGCCATCAGCCGACCCGGTTCGGTCTCGTCGATCGCAAGCGCATGGCTCGGGAGGCGCGCGTGCTGCTCGAGCGCTACGGCCTTGCCATCGATCCGTCGAGCGAACTCGGCAGCCATTCCGTCGCCGTGCAGCAGATCGTTGCCATCGCCCGCGCCGTGCAGCTTTCCGGCAAAGTGCTCATCCTCGACGAACCGACCGCAAGCCTTGATCGTGACGAGGTCCAGCGCCTGTTCGAAGTGGTCGCGAGCCTGAAGCGCGACGGCCTCGCCATCGTGTTCATCACCCATTTTCTCGACCAGGTCTTCGCGCTTGCAGATCGGGTCACGATCCTGCGCAACGGCAAGCTGGTCGATACGTGTCCCCTGAACGAGCTGACGCGCACCGATCTCGTCCGCAAGATGCTCGGCAAGGACATCGCCTTTTCGGGCTCGACGAGCCTCCAGACACAGCGCCCGGCGACCGACGTGCTTCTGGAATTCACCGGCTATGGCCGCAAGCGCAGCATCAAGCCGTTCACGCTGACCATTCATAAAGGTGAGGTGATCGGCGTCGCCGGCCTGCTCGGTTCGGGGCGGACCGAAATGGCGCGGGTCATGTTCGGCATCGATCCGGCAGACGAAGGCACGGTGAAGCTTGGCGGCAAACCCGTCTCGATCCGCACCGCGACCGACGCGATCGGCCATGGCTTTGGCTTCTGTCCGGAAGACCGCAAGGCCGACGGCATTCTCGGCGAGCTCTCGGTGCGCGAGAACATCGTCATCGCGCTGCAGGGCAAGCTCGGCTGGTTCCGCGCGCTCAACCGCGACGAACAGATCGATCTCGCCGGCCAGTTCGGCGAGGCGATGGACATTCGCGCCGCCTCGCTCGACATGCCGGTGAAGCTGCTCTCGGGCGGCAACCAGCAGAAGGTGATCCTCGCGCGCTGGCTGGCGACCGATCCGGCCTTCCTCATTCTCGACGAGCCGACGCGCGGCATCGATGTCGGCGCCCATGCCGAGATCGTGCGGACCATCAACCGGCTGCGCGACGACGGCATGGCCTTGGTCGTCATCTCCTCCGAGATCGACGAGGTCGTCGCCTATTCCTCGCGGATCGTCGTGATGCGCGACCGCGAGATGGTGGCTGAACTGCGCGGCGAAGACATCAGCCCGGCGGTGATCGTCCAGGCGATCGCAACCCACGGCGAACCAGCGGCTGAGGATCACGCGGCATGACTCGCATCCCGTTCGGCCGGATCGTCAACACCCAGACAGTGGCGCTTGTCAGCGTGCTGCTGCTCAATTGGGTGCTGTTTCCCGGCTTCTTCAAGATCGAGTGGCAGGATGGGCGGCTCTTCGGCAGCCTGATCGACGTGCTCAACCGCGGTGCCCCGGTGGCGATCCTCGCGATCGGCATGACGGCGGTCATCGCGACCAAGGGTGTCGATCTCTCCGTCGGCGCCGTGATGGCGATGTCCGGCGCGGTGGCTGCGACACTGGTCGTCGCCGGCTATCCGGGGCCGGTCGCGGTTGGCGGGGCACTGGCCGTCGGGCTGGCCTGCGGCCTGTGGAACGGCATCCTCGTTGCGATGCTGGACATACAGCCGATCATCGCCACCCTCGTTCTCATGGTCGCCGGACGCGGCATCGCGCAGTTGATCACCGAGGGCTCGATCGTCACCTTCTCCGATCCGACGCTGATCTTCATCGGCACAGGCTCATTTCTCGGCATGCCGATGCCGGTCGTCATCGCCTTCGTGTTGATGGTGCTGGTGACATTCGCCGTGCGCAAGACGGCGATCGGTCTCTTTATCGAGGCGGTCGGCGTCAATCGCTCGGCCGCGACGCTGGCGGGCATCCGCAGCCGGCTGCTGCTGCTGGTCGTCTATTCGGTCAGCGGGCTCTGCGCGGCGATTGCCGGCATCATCGTCGCCGGCGACATCCGCGGCGCCGATGCCAACAATGCCGGGCTCTGGCTGGAACTCGACGCAATCCTCGCGGCAGTGATTGGCGGGACGTCGCTGCTGGGCGGCCGCTTCTCCATCCCGATGTCGGTCATCGGTGCGCTGATCATCCAGGCGATGAACACCGGTATCCTCGTTTCCGGCTATCCGCCGGAGTTCAACCTCGTGGTCAAGGCCGCCATCATCACGGTCATCCTGGTGATCCAGTCGCCGCTGGCCGGCCAGGTGCTCGGCTATTTCGGCCGCAACAAGTCCGGGGCCTCCCGATGAACCGCAGCATGCGCCCCTTGCTGGCGACAATCGCCATCTTCCTCATCGCCTATGCCGCAGCCGTGTTCCAGTTCCCGGGCCTGCTGTCGACCCGGGTGCTCGGCAACTTCCTGACGGACAACGCCTTTCTCGGCATCACAGCCGTCGGCATGACGTTCGTGATCATCTCCGGCGGGATCGACCTCTCGGTCGGCGCGGTGATCGGCTTTACCGGCGTGCTGGTCGCGGTTCTGATCAGCCACGGCCTCCACCCCCTCGCCGCCTTCGCCATCGCGCTCGCCATCGCAGCGGCGTTCGGGGCGGCGATGGGCCTCGCCATCTACTACCTCGAAGTTCCCGCCTTCATCGTGACGCTTGCCGGCATGTTCCTGGCGCGCGGCGGAGCGTCGGTGATCACGCAGGATTCCGTGCCGATCAACCACGAGTTTTATAGCGCGATTTCCGCACTCTATTTCCGCCTGCCCGGTGGTGGCCGGCTCAGCTTTGTCGGGCTGCTGATGATCGCCGTCTTCGTGTTCGGGGCCATCCTCGCCCACCGGACGCGCTTCGGCTCCTATGTCTATGCGCTCGGCGGCAACACCACATCGGCCTCGCTGATGGGCGTGCCGGTGGCGCGCACGACGGTGCAGATTTACATGCTCTCGAGCATGCTCGCCTGTCTGGCTGGAATCGTTTTCTCGCTCTATACGTCGGCCGGCTATCCGTTGGCCGCAGTGGGTGTCGAGCTCGATGCGATCGGCGCCGTGGTCATCGGCGGGACGCTCCTGACCGGCGGCTATGGCTTCGTGTTCGGAACCTTCGTCGGGGTGATGCTGCTCGGCCTCGTCCAGACCTACATCATTTTCGATGGGACGCTGTCGAGCTGGTGGACCAAGATCGTGATCGGCATTCTCCTGTTCCTGTTCATCGTGCTGCAGCGATTGGTGTTCGCCGCCTCGGCTCGCGGAGACAGATCATCCGAGACGGCTTAGTATGAGTGAGCCCGGCAGTCTTCTTCGCTCGCTTTCGGGCAAGCCGGCTGCGCGCAACTTCCATACATTCGTCATCAACGAGATCGGCGCCGGCATCGTGACGGGCCGGTTCGGGGTCGGCACGATCCTTCCGAGCGATGCCGAGATGATGGCCAATTACGGCGTCTCGCGCACGGTGCTGCGGGAGGCGCTCCGGACGCTCGAGGCGAAGGGCATGGTCGAGGCGCGGCCCAAGGTCGGGACCCGCGTGTCACAGAAGAGCCGCTGGAACCTCTTCGACCAGCAGGTGCTGGCCTGGCATTTCGAGGCCGAGCTCGACGCCGACTTCATCAGCGGACTGTTCGACATCCGCGGCGCGCTCGAGACACGGGCCGCGGACCTTGCCTCGCGCCGGCGCACAGCCGAGCAGATCCGCCTGCTCAAATACTGGACCCACCAGATGGAGCTCGGCGAGGGCGACGCCGAGACGCACGCGCTGGCCGAACTCGAAGTTCACCGGATCGTTGCCGAGGCCTCAGGCAATCCGCTGCTGCGTTCGTCGGTCGGCCTCATCGAATTGACGCTGGCGCTCGTTGCGGTCGCCGGCCGCGACGAAGGCGAGCGGCGCTCGGTGCGCAATGCGCTGACCACCGAGTGCCGATCTCTGGTCGCCGCCTTGGAAGGGGGCGATGCCGCCGCGGCGGTGGCCGTGGTGGCAGCAATTCTGGCACTCAGCCTCAGCCGCACCCTCTCCGTCCGCCGCGCCGGGACATCTCGCGCCTGATCGGCCTCAGATCCGCAGCCGCTCGGCCGGCAAGTCGAGCGTTACCGAAAGACCCTCCGTCAGCCAGCTGCGCGTGACCGCGGCGCCGAGCTGCATGGTTGCGACTCGCTCCGAGAGGGTCGTGCCGAACCCACGCCGTTCCGGAGCGCCGAGGACTTCCGGACCGCCCCGCTCGCGCCAATCGATCGTGAAGCGGTCGCCTACGGTTTTGCAATCGACGGAAACGGTGCCGAATTCGCGCGAAAGAGCGCCGTATTTTACCGCGTTTGTCGCGAATTCGTGCACGATCAGCGCCATGGCGGTCGCGGCATGCGGCCCGATTGGAAGGTCGTCGCCGGAAATGATGATATGGCCGCGATCAGGGGCGTTGTAGGGCGCGGCCAACAAAGTCAGCAGTCCCTTTACGGTCCGCGAATCATCTGCGGGCGCGGAAATGACGCTGTGGGGCCGGACATATTCATGCGCTGCCGCCAGCGCCTGGATGCGGGCGAGCACCGCCATGGCAAACGGACGCGCTTCAGGCTGGTCGCGCGCCGGCAGCATCACGAGGCTTGAGACGACGGCGAAGATGTTGCGGATGCGGTGCGAAAGCTCGCGTGCGATCAATTCGCGCTGCGCCTCCGCCTCCTTGAGATCGTCGATATCGGTGCAGGAGCCGTACCAGCGCAGGATGTGGCCATCGACATCACGGACGCATTGCGCCCGGCCGATCACCCATCGATAGGCGCCGGTGTGATGGCGGAGCCGATACTCGATGTGATAGGGCTCGCCGGTGTCGAGGCTCTGGCGCCAGCGGGCAAAGGCGCGGTCGCGATCGTCGGGATGAAACAGCCCGTTCCAAGCCTCGCCATCGGTCGTTCCGACGGGAACGCCGGTGAATTCATACCAGCGGCGATTATAGTAGTCGTGATAGCCGTCTGGACGCGTCGACCAGATCATCTGGTCAATCGAATTGGTGATAGCGGCATAGCGCTCTTCGCTCGCGCGAAGGGCCATCTCGGCTTGGTGTTGGTCGGTGATGTCGACGACCACGCCGATCAGTCGTTTAGACTTGCCATCATCGATGACGCGCAGGGCGCCGCGCAGCAGCAGAAGCACCGAACGATCGCCCGCAACGGGGACGCGATAGACGCTGCGCAGCCGTTCAACAGTGCCGGATGCCGCGGCAAGAAGCTCGGCGGCGAGCGCCGCGCGGTCGTTCGGACACACCAGTGCGAGCAGATCGGCGAGACATGCCGGCGGATCGGTCACACGGCCGGCATTGCCATGCAGACTCCAGAAACTGCCATCCGCGGAGAGGCGGTCGCTGGCCACTTCATAGTCGAAAGCACCGACACCGCCAGCTGCGTCAAGCGCCTGGCGAAGCCGCGCCTCGCTGCCGGAACTCGGCGGAGCTCCGGGCCCATTGTTCACCATCGCGGTTGCTGACGCTCCAGGGCCGGGATGCCGGCTGTGTTGCGTTGTAGACACGGCGCGGATTGATGTCTGCGCCTTAGTGAACACAAGCGCGTCTCGCGCGTTGAGAGCCCCGCGCGGCCTATTTCTTCCGCCGCCTCGCCTTTCTGTCAGCGGAGACCCGAGAATGCGACCACAGAACCGGACAGCCCCTGCCCCCTCCAGCAACCTGTTGCGCGGCCTCAGGAGCGACGACTACGCGTTGTTGAAGCCGCATCTGGTGATGGCGACGGTCTCGGCCGGGACGATCCTGTATGAGCCGGGCGACGAGGTCCGCAAGGTCTATTTCCCTTGCGACGCAACCCTCCTCGCCTTCCGCGTCATGCTCGAGGACGGCGTTGCCGTCGAAACGGCGCTGGTAGGCAGGGAGGGGGCCGTCGCTGGCATTGTCAGCCAGGGGCGCCTGCCCGCTTATGCGCGGGCCGAGGTGCAATTCGGCGGGCCCATTCTCTGGATGCATGTCGAAGATCTTGAACAGGCCAAACTGAAGTCGCTGGTTCTCCGCCATTTCTTCGCCCGATATGCCGATTGTCTGATGGCGCAGATGTTCCAAGCCGTCGCCTGCAACGCTACGCATTCGATCGAGCAGCGGGCAGCAAAGTGGCTGATCGCCGCGATGGAACGGACTTCCGACGCAAACATGCCGATGACGCAGGAGCAGCTTGCCGGCATGCTCGGGGTCGGTCGCAGCTATGTCAGCCGGGTGATCCAAACGCTGAAGCATCGGAACCTGATCGAGACACGGCGCGGGCGCATCATCGTCAGCAGTCCCTCGGGGCTGGGGCGCCTCGCCTGCGGTTGTCATACGGCGGTCCGGCGGCATTTCGACGAGGTCCTGACGGGCGTCTATCCCGACGACCCGATCGTCGGGATAGACGGCCGACTGCATGCCAACACCACCGCCTAGAGCGGACGAGATGCCGGCGCCGGCCTACGGCTGGGCCACATCTGCCCCCGCCCCAACTGGAACTTTCGGCGCGCTCGGGGCTTGGACCGAAACTTCGACCGCTCACGATCGGCCGATTGTCCGCAATCCCCTGGATTGCGCAGAGGAGTGGGACTTCGTGGAAACGCCAAACGACAGGACGCTCAGCGATCGGCTCCAGGTGCTCGCCGGCTGTGGCGATGCCTTCGCCGCGGCCGTGCGTGCGACGCATATGCCGATGCTGATCACCGATCCGCGCCAGAACGACAATCCGATCGCCTTCGCCAATGAGGCTTTCCTGCGCCTTTGCGGCTATGATCGCTCCGAAGTGATCGGGCATAATTGCCGTTTCCTGCAAGGCGCCGAGACTGACCCGGCCGCGATTGAAGCGATCCGCTCGGCCATTGCCTCGCAGGAGGAAATCGCGGTCGACATCCTCAACTATCGCAAGGACGGCACCTCGTTCTGGAACGCGCTCTATATGTCGCCGGTGACCGACGAGGCCGGCGAACTGCTGTTCTTCTTCGCAAGCCAGCTCGATGTCACCGACCGGAAGCGAGCCGAGATCGCCATTGCCGCCGATCGCGACCGGATTGAAGCGGCAGTTGCTCTCCGAACGCATGAGCTGGAGGCGGCGCTCACGGCGCGCACCGAGTTGCTGCACGAGGTCGATCACCGCGTGAAGAACAATCTTCAACTCGTGGCGGCGCTGATCCTCATCGAAAGCCGCCTCGCCAAGGACGGTGCCGCTGCGGCCTCGCTGGCACGGTTGCGCGACCGGGTCGCAGCGCTTTCCGTCGTGCACCGGCTACTGGACCGCGAGCGTGACATCGTCCGGTTCGATATCGACGCGCTGATCCGCGAATTCGCTGCGGAGGCCGCTCCTGCCGGAGCGCCCTTCGAGTTCGATCTCGATCGCATCAGCGTCGCTGCGGCCTATGCCGCGCCTGTCGCGCTTCTTACCAGCGAGTTGATGCGGATTGCTCTTGCCCGGAACGACGGGATCGCCCCGATCAAACTCGGCATCGAGCGGAACGGTCCGGGCTGTTGCCGCTTTTCCATCAGCGGGAGCGCGGCCGGCGACACGCGCGCCGCTCCGATCAGTCCCGACGAGCGCAGCTTCATCGACAGGCTCGGCCGGCAACTGCGTGCGACAATCACCTGGCCCGATTTGTCCGGCCAAGCCGTTTCAGTCGACCTGCCGATCGACGAGCAGACCAGAAGAGGCTGACATGGACTCCCAATTGCGCGTTTTCGTCGTCGAGGACGAAACCTTGCTGCAGATGCAGCTCGAAGTCTTCCTTGAAGAGGCCGGTCACCTGATGGTGGGCAGCGCCACCACTCTTTTAGAAGCCATGGCCGAGGCCCCGCGGTCGCAGCCGGACCTTGCACTCGTCGACATTCATCTCGCCGACGGGCCGACCGGCGGTGAAGTGGGCCGAATGCTCGCCGAGCGCGGCATCCCGGTGGTGTTCATGACAGCGAACGCCGCCCGAATCCCGGCGGACTTCTCCGGCGCCATCGGCATCATCAGCAAGCCCTACAGCCAAGCCGGGGTTGCCGAAGCACTGCGGTTTCTCGTCGGGGCGGTGAAAAATCCACCGCCCGAGGAGGTTCCCCCGCCAAGCCTCGTCCTGGCGCCGACTGTCGCCGCCCGCTGGCGCCTTCACTGACGCCGGATCAGAGATCCTGCCCGCTCTTCGGCGGCATGATCACGAGCCCGGAAATCGGCTCGACGCAGACGAGGTTGTCGACAACCTTGCGAACGCCGCTGACATTCTCTGCGACGACACGCGCCGCGGCACGCTCGCGCTCATCGAAGATGGTGCCCGTCAGATCGACCGTGCCGTCTTCGACATGAACCCGAATGAGGCCATTGCCGCTCCAGGAGAGGCGACCGAACTCCTTGGCGAGCGCTGCACGGATCGAGCCGTCGTCGCCCGGTACAGCCGCGGCCTCCGCCCGGGCCTTGACCAGCGCCTTCATCAGATCGGAACGGCTGACGATGCCGAGAAGACGTCCCGCCTTGTCGACAACAGGAACGCGCTTGACCCGGCGCTTGGTCATGATCCCGACAATATCCTCCAGGGCCGTCTCAGGCGAGGCGGTCTCAACGTCATGGGTCATGACATCGCCGACGCGGCGCGCATTGGCTTCGACATAGTCGGCCGCGGACTGGCCAGGGCTCTGCAGAAATTCCAGCCAGCGCGAGCGCTTTTTGCCGGTCGCCAGTTCGCTCCGGCGCAGGAAATCGCCCTCGCTGACAATTCCGATCAGGCGCCCTTCCGTGTCGACCACAGGCAGGCCGCTGATCTTGTGCGAGAGCATCAATGTGGCGGCATCGTCGATCGTCGTGGTGGGTTCGACACTGATCACCGGCGTCGTCATTACGGCATCGGCGCGCATGGCCGTTCTCCTCGAGTTCTGTTGGCCCCAACGGCCCTGTCACACGTCTATCGGGCGCGATCGGTTACGATCTTGATCGCGATCAAGGCCCTGCCGCGAGCCCTGCCGTCAGACTTTCCCTTGAGAGGCCTGCACGACTAGACTCGGCGAGAGCCGGCTTCGACACCATAAGCCTGCCGAAGGAAATCGCCATGGCCTCGCCGACGCTTCTGACCTTCAATGCCGGATCTTCCTCAATCAAGCTCGGCCTCTTCGACTGGACCGGCGAGAGACCGCGCCGTATCGGCAAGGGGATGCTGGACCTCCGGCTCGATCCGTTGGTGCTGCATGTCAGCGAGGGCGCCGAGACGGCGGACATTCCGCTCGATGCCAAACAGGGGGAAGAGTTCGACGACGTGGTCGCCGAGACGCTTGATGTGCTCGCGACGCATTTCGGGCACAGCGCCATCGCTCTGGCCGGCCACCGCATCGTCCATGGCGGCGACAGTTTCGACGGCCCGGCGCGGATCGACGACGAGAGCCTCAAAGCAATCGAGGCACTGGTGCCGCTCGCGCCGCTGCACCAGCCGCAGGGTCTCAGGCTGATCCGCTCCCTCAGCCGCCTTCGCCCCGACATCGCGCAGACGGCCTCGTTCGATACCGCCTTTCATCGCAGCCAGAGCGATGCCATGCGGCGGTTTCCTCTGCCGCGCGAATGGTTCGACCGTGGCGTCAAGCGCTACGGCTTTCATGGCCTGTCCTATCGTTTCATCGCCGGCGCGCTTGGCGCTATCGCGCCCGAGATCGCAGCCGGCAAAGTCGTGGTGGCGCATCTTGGCAGCGGTGCAAGCCTCTGCGCGCTCGATGGAGGAACCAGCCGGGCAACATCGATGAGCTTCTCGACGCTCGACGGGATCGTGATGGCCACCCGTCCGGGTGCACTCGATCCCGGCGTGATGATCCATCTGGCAAAGAGCGGCCTCTCCACCGAGGCGATCGAAGACATGCTCTATCATCGCTCCGGTCTGCTCGGCCTCTCCGGCATCAGCGCCGATGCCCGCGTTCTCGCCGAAAGCGTCGAGCCGGCTGCCGCCGAAGCGCTGGATCATTTCGCGCGCGAAATCGCGGCGACCACGGCCTCGTTCGGGGCCGTGCTGGAAGGGCTGGATGCCGTGGTGTTCACGGCGGGTATCGGCGAGCATCAGCCGGACATGCGCGCCGCCGTCTGCCGCCGGCTCGGCTTTCTAGGGCTCACGATCGACGAGGCGAAAAACGCACGCAATGCGCAGCGCATCGATGCCGACGGCAGTCGGATTGCCGTCTTCGTGATCGCGACCGACGAGGAACAGGTGATCGCCGACGAGGCCGCTGGACTCGTCGGCCTGCCCGGCTGACGCTTCAGCCTTGCCGTTCTGGTCCAAGCAGCAGGCGCAGCCGGGTCGCCAGCGCTTCGCTCGTGTAGGGCTTCCTGAGCCATGTGCCCACTTCGGCCTGGCCACGCTCGGCAATGCTCGGTTCTGCATAGCCCGATGTCAGCAGCACCTTGATGCCGGGACGCAGCACGCGGATTTTCGACGCCAGCATATGGCCATCCATGCCTCCGGGCATGACCACGTCGCTGAATAGAAGGTCGATCGGCCGACTGTCCTCGGCAGCCTTCAGCGCTTCCTCGGCATTCGCCGCTTCGATCACCGTGTAGCCGAGATCGCGAAGGCGGGCGATGGCAACGCGGCGGACGCGCGGCTCGTCCTCGACCACAAGGATCGTCTCGGTGCCGCCAGGAAGACCGGCGCGTCCGCGATTCGGGGCGCTTTCGTCGCGGCTGACAGCCGGCGGCGGGCGCACGCCGGGTAAGTAGATGCGGACGGTGGTACCGTGGCCGGGCTCACTATCGAGGCGGATCTGGCCACCCGATTGTGTGACGAAGCCATAGACCATGCTGAGGCCGAGCCCGGTCCCGGCGCCAATCGACTTCGTGGTGAAGAAGGGTTCGAACGCCCGCTCGCGTACAGCCCGTGTCATGCCGACGCCGGTGTCGGAAACCGATATCAGCACATAGTCGCCCGGGCGCATTTCAGGCCGGGCGCCAGCTTCGGCGGGCGCGATTTCGGCATGCGCAATCTCGACCGTCAGGCGGCCGCCGCGCGGCATCGCATCGCGGGCGTTGATCGCAAGGTTGAGCAGCGCGTTCTGCAATTGCGAGGCGTCGACCATAGCATGGTTCGACGAGCCTGTGACGACGGTGCGCAGTTCGATTGTCTCGCCAAGCGCCCGGCGCAGCAGGTCGGAGAAATGGGCCACGAGCTGGCCGACATCGGCCAGTTGGGCATTGAGCGGCTGGCGTCGACCAAAAGCGAGCAGCTGGCCCGTGAGGCGGGCGCCGTCATCGGCAGCCTCCTGAGCGGCGCGGATGAGTTCGCGTGCTGGTCCCTCCTCGACGCGGCGCTCGACCATTTCCAGATTGCCGCTGATCACTGTCAGCAGATTATTGAAATCATGCGCGATCCCGCCCGTGAGCTGGCCGATCGCCTCCATCTTCTGCGCCTGTCGCAACTCCTCTTCGAGCTTGTGGCGGCTCGTGAGGTCGCGGATGAAGCCTGTGAAGATGCGCTCGCCATTGGCGATGGTCTCGCCGATCGCGAGTTCCATCGGGAACTGCGCGCCGTCCTTCTTGATGCCGGTGACGATCCGGCCATAGCCGATGATGTGACGGCGGCCGGTGGTGAGATAGCGCGCGAGATAGGTGTCGTGATTTTCCTTGTCCGGCGGCGGCATCAGGATGCTGACATTGCGACCACAGACCTCGGCGGCGCCGTAGCCGAACAGCCGCTCGGCCGCGGCGCTGAACGAGCTGATGACGCCCTTCTCGTCGATGATGACCATCGCCTCGGGCACGGTTTCGAGGATCGAGCGCAGATGCGCTTCGCGCATCGACACGTCGAGCTGCGCGCGCTTCAGATCGCTGATGTTCTGGCTGAGGGTGAGAACGGAATCCGGCGGCACGGCAATCATCCGGCTTGCGATTGAGAGCGTCTGGCCGTCGCGATGGCGCTGTCTCACCTCGCCTTCCCACGAGCCGGACTTTGCAAGCGTCGCGGCGGCGGCGGCGCGCGACGTGCTGAAGGAGGTGACGAGAAGCTCGTGGGCAGACCGGCCGACGGCCTCGCTCCGGCTCCAGCCATAAAGGGCCTCGGCGCCGCGCGTCCAATGCGTGATGATGCCGTCTTTGGCCCGATGAATGACGACACTGCCGCTATCCAGAAGGGCGGCGATCGCATCGAGATTGGCGTCGTTGGCGGACGTTACGTCTGTCGTTTCGTTCACGATCGGGCCTCGTCCCAAACAATACCCGGTCAGTTGGGCCAGACGGCCTGGCGGCTGAAGGCAACGCCAATCGAGTCGTGGACCGCATCGTCGCCCTCGCCGGCGAGAATCTCAAGCTTGTGCGGCTGACGGATGGTGATGGCGTGGCGGCCGCAGGCTGCTATGACGCCGCGGCTCGAGAGGCGCGTCATGATGCGTGAGACGGTTTCGATCGTCAGGCCGAGATAGTCGGCCATGTCGAGGCGGGTCATCGGCAGTTCAATAACGGGCTGGCCATGCAGGCCGGCCGAGAGGCGGCGGGCCATGACGACGAGGAAGCTCGCGACCCGCTCTTCGGCGCTCTTGCGCGCCAGAAGCACCATCTGATCCTGGGCAGCGGCCATCTCGTCCGCCAGGCGATGAAACAGTTCCGGCCGAAGCACGGGCGAACCGTTGACCTCATCGTCGAAGCGATTGCGGGCGAGCCGGCGCAGTTTGACGCGGTTCACGGCTTCGGCGGTGTAGAGATAGCGATCACGCTGCGAGAGGCCGACGAAATCGCCGGGATAGAGGAAGCCGGTGATGACGCGGCGGCCGTCGCCGATGATCTTGTAGATGCGAAGAACACCTTCCTGGATCTGGAACAGATGCAGCGCCGCATCGCCTTCCCAGAAGACGGCCGCGCCCGGTTCGAATCGTTCCGAGGCCTGGCGGCGGAAGAGCGCTGCGAGACCGTCACCGCATCCGATTTCTCCGACTGCGTGATCGTGCCGCGGCGTAGGCATCATCTGTTCGGTGAACATCGGTATTTCCTCGCTTCCAGCGTTGCTGTGGTTGCAATCTGGGGCGGTAACGGTGACGAGCCGACGATGCGCGTGCTACGCTCTGTCCTGCTTGGTAACGGATTGTAACAACGGCTGGTAATGCCTGCTGAGCCACACACTGCGGAGAACTGCCGCCATGGCTGAAGCGCCGCCGCGGCAGGAGCAACTGCTGGTGGTCGACGACGACGGACGTATCCGTCAGATGCTCGCCCGCTATTTCGAGGATGAAGGCTACCGTGTCACGACGGTTGCCGACGGCAAGGCCATGCGCGAGTCCATGAGCCGCGCCGCGCCCGATCTCGTCCTGCTTGATCTGATGCTCGGTCCGGGCGAAAGCGGGCTCGATCTGGCGCGGGAGCTGCGCGCTCGTTCCGATGTGCCGATCATCATGCTGACCGGCCGCGACGATGTCGTTGACCGTATCGTCGGGCTCGAGGTCGGCGCCGACGATTATATCGCGAAGCCCTTTCATCTCCGCGAGGTGCTGGCCCGTATCAAGACGGTGCTCCGGCGCCGAGCGCCGAACCTGCGGCCCACTGAGGGCGCAGCGTCGAGCCAGACGATTCGTTTCGACGGCTGGCAGCTCGATCTCGACCGCCGCAGCCTGTCGCGGCCGGACGGAACCGATGTCGTGCTCACCACCGGCGAATTCGAGATCCTTGCCGTCATGGCGCGTCATCCCGGCCGTGTGTTCTCGCGCGACACGCTGATGGACCTGACGCGCGGGCGCCAACTTGACGCTTTCGACCGGACAATCGACGCGCAGATCGCGCGGCTGCGCCGCAAGGTCGAGGTCGATCCGAAGAATCCGCTTCTGGTGAAATCAGTCCGCGGCGTCGGCTATGTCTTCACCGGCAAGGCCGAATAGGACAGAACGCCACTCATCTGATGCCGGCTGTCCAGTCCGTTCAGAAGATCAACGCGGCGCCAAGGCCGAGCAAGGCGCCGACTGCACCGCCCGAAATGACGGCGAAGGAAAACGCGAGCAATTTCCGCATCGAGGTGGACTCACTTTTGGGGGATGGACGTTGGATCGGCGGTAACACCGGCGTGCCTTCTTGCCAGTGATCCGCTTCACGGCCATGGTCCGGCCGCATGAGTGAACGCTTGGGATGACGGAGAGTTTCAACATGGCCGAACTTTCGATCGATCTCGTCACGGATGTCGTCTGTCCGTGGTGTTTCATCGGCCTCGTTCGGCTCGACCGGGTGCTGGAGACGACCGGCATAGCGGCCGCGATCACGCATCACCCCTATTTTCTCGACCCCGACCTGCCGGCCGAAGGCGTCGATGTCGCCGAGCGGCTGAAGGCGAAATATGGCGGCGATATCGCCTCGATGTTCGCCCGCGTCGAGGCCGAGGCCCAGAAGAGCGGCATTCCGCTGGATCTTTCGAAGCAGCCACGCCAGCGGCCGACAGACCGCGCGCATACGCTCATCGCCGCCGCGGCCGGAAAAGGTACACAGCACGCCCTCGCCCGGGCGCTGT
Organism: Kaistia sp.; assembly: GCA_965229085.1. Taxonomy (GTDB): domain Bacteria; phylum Pseudomonadota; class Alphaproteobacteria; order Rhizobiales; family Kaistiaceae; genus Kaistia. The sequence goes on from OZ245859.1 coordinate 629,383, forward strand.
TCGAGGCGCATTTCCTGCAGTCGCGCAATATCGCCGACCCTGATGTCCTCGCCGAGATCGCGCTCGGCTTCGGCTTTACGGACAGCGAGGCCCGCGCTGTCATCGCTGATGCGGATGCGCTTGCCGCCACGCGCAAGCAGGCCGCCGCGATGGCCGAGATGGGCATCGGCGGCGTGCCGTTCTTCGTCTTCGACCGCCGCCTCGCCCTTTCAGGCGCCCAGCCCGAGCCGGTTCTGGCCGACGCGCTTCGCCAGGCGAGCACCGCCTCGCCTGCATAGCCCGCCTCGGCTACGGCCTGAAACCAACGGCGCGGCTCGCGCGTTTCCCAAAGACGCAGCCAGCCCGTCACCAAGGAGCCAACGCCATGACCACCCGCTCGCGGCTGTTCCCGGCGCTTCGCTATAACAATCCGCGCGCCGCCATCGATTTCCTCGTCGCGGCTTTCGGCTTCGTGCCGCATGCCGTGCACACCGCCCCGGACGGCAGCATTGCCCATGCGGAACTGCGTCTCGGCCAGGGCATGGTGATGATCGGAGCGATCAGCGCCGACCTCGCCGCCAAGGGGCGCACGGTCAGCGGCGGCACGGGCAGCGTCTATGTGTCAGTCGACTTCGTCGATGGGCATCACGATCGAGCGGTTGCCGCCGGCGCCATCGTGACGCGGCCGCTGGCCGATACCGACTATGGCTCGCGCGAATATTCCTGCCGCGATCTCGAAGGCTATGAATGGTCGTTCGGGACCTATGATCCCATGGCGCCGCCCACCGATTGAGGACGGAAAACAAGCCGCTCAGCCTGTCATCGATCGCGCGATGGGCATCGACGCCGGGCCAGGAGACCGACGCCGCTTTCAGCTGTCATGCACGGGCTTAGCGATCGAGCCCGGCGAGCAGCAGGTATTTCTTCTCGACGAACTCATCGATGCCGTGATGCGAGCCCTCGCGGCCGTTGCCGCTTTCCTTGACACCGCCAAAGGGCGCGAGCTCGGTTGAGATCAGGCCGGAATTGACCCCCACCATGCCATATTCCAGCGCTTCGCCGACGCGGAAGATGCGGCCGATGTCGCGGGCATAGAAATAGGCGGCGAGGCCGAATTCGGTGTCGTTGGCGGCGTGGATCACCTCGGCTTCGGTCTCGAAACGGAACACGGGCGCGACCGGCCCGAACGTTTCCTCACGCGCCAACTTCATCGACGGCAAGGCGCCGGTCAGCACAGTCGGTTCGAAGAAGGCGCCACCAAGCCCATGGCGCTTGCCGCCGAGAATGACCTTGGCGCCCTTCGCCCTGGCGTCGGCCAGATGCTCCTCGACCTTCGCGATGGCCTTGGCGTTGATCAGCGGCCCCTGCGTGATGCCGGGCGCGGTGCCGTCGCCGACCTTCAATGTCGCGACTGCCGCCGTCAGCTTCTCGACGAAGGCGTCGTGGATGCCGGCCTGCGCATAGATGCGGTTGGCGCAGACACAGGTCTGCCCCATGTTGCGGAACTTCGAGAACATCGCGCCTTCCACCGCCGCATCGAGATCGGCATCGTCGAAGACGATGAAGGGTGCATTGCCGCCGAGTTCGAGCGCGACCTTCTTCACCGTGCCGGCAGACTGCCGCATCAAGAGCTTTCCGACATCGGTCGAGCCGGTGAAATTGACGAGGCGGATCGCCGGATGGGCGGTCAGCACGCCGCCGATCGCCTTCGCATCGCCGGTGACGACATTGAAGACGCCCTTCGGAATGCCGGCTCGATCGGCCAGTTCGGCCAGTGCCAGCGCGGTCAGCGGCGTTTCGCCGGCCGGCTTGACGACGATGGTGCAGCCCGCGGCGATCGCCGGCGCGGCCTTGCGCGTGATCATCGCTGCCGGGAAGTTCCAGGGCGTGATCGCGCCGACGACCCCGGTCGGCTGGCGCAGCACGAGGATGCGGGCATCGGCCCGATGGCTCGGCAGTGTCTCGCCGGCGATGCGCTTCGCCTCTTCGGCGTAGAACTCGATATAGCTGGCGGCATACTCGATCTCGCCACGCGCCTCTGCCAGAGGCTTGCCCTGCTCGCTGGTCAGGATCAACGCGAGATCGTCGCGATGCGCCATGATGCGTTCATACCATTGGCGAATGAGCTTCGAGCGCTCCTTGGCGGTTCGCGCCGCCCAGCCATGAAACGCCGCCGCCGCCGCATCGACGGCCGCCGTCGCCTCGTCGGCGCCGAAATGCGGCACGCGGCCGATCAGGGCGCCGGTGGCAGGATTCGTGACCTCCGATGACGGGCGACCGATCCAGACCCCATCGACATAGCAGCGGTCCTTGAGCAGCGTCGGATCGATGAGGTCCAGTTCGGCGAAGACGGGGGTGGTCATGGACTTGATCCTTGCGATGCTGCGTGTTCGAACTGACGTTCAGCGGCTGTGCCGTGATGGGACGGCGAAAATAGCGCGCGTCGCCCCGCGCCGCTATGACCCCCTCTGTTTGGACAACGGGAAAACAGCGTGAAGCTCATTTACGACACCGATATAGGCTGGATGAATGACGACTGCATCGCGGCGCTGCTCGCGCTGCAGTCGCCGCGGATCGACCTTCTCGGCATCACGCCCGTCATGGGCAACTACGATCTGAAACTGGAGGTCGCGGCCGCCCTTCGCCTACTGGAATTCGCCGGGCGGGAAGACATTCCCGTTTGCGCCGGGTTCGATCGGCCTCTGCTGCACGAGCGCAGTGCCTATGCCGACCAGATGTGGGGCGAATGGGCGACACATCCGGCCAGCGTGACGCTACCCTGCGGGTTGCCGCAACTCGCCGCCGATCCGATGCACGCCGTCGACTTCATCATCGAGATGGTGACGGCGTGGCCGCATGAGGTCACGATCGTCGCGGTCGGCCCGCTGACCAATCTCGCCGTCGCCATACGCAAGGCGCCGGAGATCGTGCCGCTCATCAAGAGCGTCGTCGTCATGGGCGGGGCGCTGCAGCTTTACCCTGACGGCTGGGGCAATTCGACACCCCTGGCCGAGTTCAATTTCTGGGTCGACCCGGAGGCGGCACGGATCGTGCTGCGCGCCGGACTGCCGCTCAGCCTGTTGCCGATGAATGTCTGCCGCAAGACGCATATGCCCCGCGCATTTGTCGAACGCATCGCCGCCTCGACCACCGCCGCGACCGGCGCGGCACAGCTCTTTCGCGACTACATGCTGCCGCTCTTTGCCACCGAGGGCACGCAGAACCATCTCGTCTACGGGCTCTATGATACCTCGGCCCTCGCCTTCGCACTGGAGCCTGGACTCTTCCGCACGGAACGCCTTTCGGTCGACGTCATCACGCAGCCCGGACTCCAATATGGCATGAGCGTCGGCTACCGGGCCGGCGCCAGCGGCGTTGGACATGACAATGTCACCTTCCCGGTGACCGATGCGCCGCCCGAAATAACGGTCGTGCACGACATGGATTTCGAGGCCGTAGTAGCCCTCTATCTGCGCGAAATTGGCGCCTGATCTTTATTCAAGACATCAAGCAATGCAGGCAAGCCCATGATATCGCTGATGACATAGTCGGCATGCGGCGCGAGATCGTCCGCCGATAGATAGCCGCTGGCGACACCGATCGCCGTCACGCCAGCGGCCCGCGCGGCGTCGAGATCATGCAGCGTGTCGCCGATCAGCGCCGTTGCCTCGGGTTCGACGCCGAATGCGGTCATAAAGGCATGGATCTGACCCGGATCGGGTTTGCGCCCATGGCCCGAGTCATAGCCGATGATCGCATCGAACAGCGCATCGAGGCCGAGCTTCTCGCTCTGGGCGCGCGCGCCGGACTCGGTGTCGTTGGTGACGATGCCGAGCAGATAGCCTTCGGCCTTCAGGACGGTCAGCAGGCCGAGCGGATCGCCGATCGGGGCAACAGACTCCAGCGCTCCTTCGTTGAACAGCCGCGACAGCCGATCGACAAAGGCGTCGTGATCGGCGGGAACGATGCCCACGACCGGCGCAAAATGCGCGGCGATGTCGATCACGGTGCCGCCGACAAACGGCGACGTTGGCTGGATCGCGCCGGTCGTGCGATCGAAATGCAGGATGGCGGCGAGCCTTGCATGGATGGCGTCATCATCGCCGGCCAGCGTCGCCAGTACAGAACTGGCGGCGCCGTTCCATGTGATCGCGAAGTCGACGAGCGTACCGTCCTTGTCGAAGAGAAGGGCTTTGAACTTCGTCATGCGATCACGGCCTCGATGAGGAACGGGCCCTTGCGACCGAGCGCGCTGCGATAGAGATCGGCAAAGCGTTCCGCTGTCTCGGCGCGCGCCGCCTCCACGCCCATGCCCTTGGCGAGATGGACCCAGTCGAGCGCGGGATCGTCGAGGGAGAGCATGCGACCCGCATTGTGGCCGAACTGGTTGACACCAACATTCTGCATCTCGGCGCGCAGGATGGCATAGGCGCGGTTGGCAAAGACGATGACGAGGATGTCGAGCCGCTCGCGCGCGGCAGTCCAGAGGCCCTGCAGCGTGTACATGCCGCTGCCATCGGCCTGCAGCGTCACCACTTTGCGATCCGGGCAGGCGATGGCGGCCCCGACCGAAAGCGGAATGCCGATGCCGATCGCCCCGCCGGTGCACATCATGTAGTCGTGGCGCGGCCCGCCTTCGCTCAGCGGATAGAAACGGCGGCCCGAGCTCAGGCCCTCGTCGCAGACGATCGCCTCTTCCGGCAGGAAAGCTGCGGATATGATCGAGACGGCGTCCTCGGTGAGCAGGCCGCTGGGAAGGCCGGGCTGAACCGCACGCGGGTGGGCCGAAGCCGGAGCCTTGGCCCCGAGGCGATCGGCGAGCCGCTCCAGCGCGTCGATCATGGCGTCGCCGGCCTTGGCGAGGGTGACGACCCGGCAGGCGTCCGGCAGCAGGCGGCTCGGCTTGTCGGGATAGCCGAAAAACGCGACCGGCTCACGAGCACCGACAAGGATGAGCACGGTCAGATCGGTGAGCGCCGCGCGGGCAAGGTCGATCGGATAGGGAATCCGTTCCAGCGCCGGACACGCGCCCCCGCGCTCGCTGCGGCCGTTCAGCACCTCGGCGAACAGCCGGGCACCGGTCCGGGCGGCGATGCGGCCAGCGGCTGCGAGCGCTTCGCCGCGCGCAGCGGTTCCAGCAAGGAGCAGCCCCGCCCGGCCGCCAGCGGCGGCGATGGCATCAGCGATCGCAGCGATCTCAGCCTCATCGACGATCGGGGGCGATGCGACGGCCGCCGGGCGTATCTCGGCCGAGGCAACCGGGCCCCAGGCGGAATCGGCGGGCAGAATCAGCGTTGCGATGCCGGGCGTCTCGATGGCCGCGCGGATCGCCGCTTCCGCGCCCGGTCCGACATCTTCGGACCCTTCGATGCGGCGCACGAAATTCGACATCGGCCGCGCCAGACTGTCGATATCGGTGGTCAGCGGCGCGTCATAGGGCAGGTGATAGGCGGCGTGATCGCCGACGATGTTGAGGAGCGGCGTCCGCGCCCGGCGGGCATTGTGGAGATTGGCGAGGCCGTTGGCGAGGCCGGGGCCGGTGTGGAGCAGCGTCGCGGCAGGCTTGCCCGTCATCCGGCCATAACCGTCGGCGGCGCCGGTCGCGACACCCTCGAAAAGGCCGAGAACGCAGCGCATCTCGGGCTTGCGGTCGAGCGCGGCGACGAAGTGCATTTCCGACGTGCCGGGATTGGCGAAGCACACGTCAATACCGTTGACGAGAAGCGTGTCGCAAAGACGATCGGCGCCGTTCATTCCATTCCCCGCAAAGCCCGCCATCCGATGGCGCGGCAGACTTGCCCGCGCTGGCTGGCCTGTCAATTGCCGCCGGTGGGGTGGATCAGCGCGGGGCTTCCGGCTCGGCCGCGTCGAGGATCCGGAGGCTGGCTTGCTTGCGGCCCTGCCAGTGATCGAGCCCGAGCGCGCCGGCGACATGAAGCGTCCGGCCGCGGCTTCCGAGCAGCAGCCGGCCGAGATCGCTGTCGGCGGCGCGGAAGGCGATGGCGCGGAGGTTCTGATCGCCCCCCGACAGTTGCACCCGGACATGGCCGTTACCGACTGTCTCGACATAGCCGATGCGATGGGCAGGGAAAGCGAAGATTGGCTCGGGATGGCCGGCGCCGAACGGCCCCGCCCGCTCGATCGTCTCGATGAAATCGGGGGTCGCGGCGCGTGCCGTCAGCGCCCCGTCGAGGAGCAGTGAACTCGCTGAGCGCGCGGCCCGCGACGCTGCCGCGGCACGATGCTCGAGAAAGGCCCGAAAATCGCCGAGCCGCGCCTTTTCAACCGTTAGGCCGGCAGCCATCGCGTGGCCGCCGCCCTTGACGAGCAATCCCTCGGCGACGGCAGCGCGGACCAGCGCGCCGAGATCGACGCCGGGGACGGACCGCCCCGAGCCGGTCCCGAACCCGTTCGGCATCATGGCGATGGCGAAGGCGGGGCGCTGGAACCTCTCCTTGAGCCGGGCGGCGATCAACCCGACAATGCCTGGGTGCCAATGCGGATCTGCGGTGACCAGCACCGCGGGCCCCTCGCCGCCGCCGATCTCGGCGTCGGCCTCGGCGAGCGCCTGTTCCAGCATCGCTGCCTCGACCGCCTGGCGCTGCCGGTTGAGATCATCAAGCGTTGCCGCAATCGTCTCGGCCTCTGCGAGGCTCTCAAGCGACAAGAGCCGCGCGCCGAGCGCCGCATCGCCGATCCGTCCGCCGGCATTGATGCGCGGCCCGATCAGGAAGCCGAGATGATACGGCGAAACGGGCGAATCGATCCGCGCGAGCCGCGCCAGCGCTGCGATGCCCTTGTTGTCGCCCCGGCGCAGGACCGCGAGGCCCTTGACCACGAAGGCGCGGTTGAGGCCGATTAGCGGCACCACATCGCAGACCGTGCCGAGCGCAACGAGGTCGAGCCAGCCCAGGAGGCCCGGCTCCTTGCGTCCGTCGTGATAGAAGCCGCGGCGGCGAAGTTCGCGATTGACCGCGACGATGGCGAGGAATGTCACGCCGACGGCAGCGAGATAGCCGAGCCCGGAGAGATCGTCCTGGCGGTTCGGATTGACCACGGCGGCCGCCGGCGGCAGCTCCGCGCCCATCTGGTGATGATCGAGGACCACGGCGGGATGTCCACGCGTGGCCGCGACGGCGAGCGCCTCATGGCTGGTCGAACCGCAATCCACGGTGACGATGAGGCCGGCACCATCGTCGAGTAAAAGGCCGATCGCATCGGGATTGGGGCCATAGCCCTCGAAGATGCGGTCGGGAATATAAATGCGGACGGTGACGCCGAGACTTTCGAGGAATCGCGCCAGCAGCGCTGACGACGTGGCGCCATCGACATCGTAGTCGCCGAAGATCGCCACCTTCTCGCCGCGCTCGACCGCATCCGCGATGCGCGCCGCGGCGCTGTCCATGTCGGTCAGCACCGAGGGATCGGGCATCAGGCGGCCGATCTTCGGGTCGAGGAAATCCGGCGCCGCGTCGACGTGGACGCCGCGCGCAGCGAGCACGCGCGCCAGCAACTCTGGCAGCTCGTGCCGCTGAACCATGGCAGTCGCGGCAACGACGGCGGCCGGATCGAGCCGATCGTCCCAGCGCCGGCCGGTCACCGACCTGTCAACGCCGAGAAAGCTGCGCCGGGCGGCCGGGCCGAACTCAGACATCGTGCAGCCGATCAGCTCTCCGTCGCGAACTTCTCGTCGTCACGATGGGTCGCCTTGATGAAGCGGATCGTGCCCTTGGAAGAGCGCATCACCAGCGTTTCGGTCGTGATGCGGCCATCGCGGGCATAGCGCACACCGTTCAGCATGTTGCCGTCAGTGACGCCGGTTGCCGCGAACAGCACCTCGCCACGGCACATCTCCTGATGCGTGTACTTCTTGTCGAAATCGGCAATGCCCATTTTGGTGGCGCGGGCCTTCTGCGATTCCGACTGGGTGATCAGTCGGCCCTGCATCTGGCCACCGGTGCAGCAGAGCGCCGCCGCTGCCAGCACACCCTCCGGCGCGCCTCCGGTTCCCAGATAAATGTCGATGCCGGTCGCGTCGGGATCGGTCACATCGATGATGCCGGCGACGTCGCCATCACCGATGAGACGGACGGCGGCGCCGGTGGCGCGCACCTCCTCGATCAGCTTGGCATGGCGCGGACGATCAAGGATGCAGGCGGTGATCTCGTCGATGCGCACGCCCTTGGCCTTGGCGAGCGAAGCGATGTTCTCGCTCGGCGTCCAGTCGAGATCGACGGTGCCGAGCGCATAGTTCGGGCCGATCGCAATCTTGTCCATATAGACGTCCGGGGCATGCAGAAGCGTGCCGCCCTCGGCGATCGCGACGACCGCGAGCGAATTCGGAAGGTTCTTGGCGCAGATCGTGGTGCCTTCGAGCGGATCCAGCGCAATGTCGACATTCGGGCCGGCGCCGGTGCCGACAGCCTCGCCAATATACAGCATCGGCGCCTCGTCACGCTCGCCTTCGCCGATCACGACGGTTCCGGCAATGGCGAGATTGTTCAATTCGCGGCGCATGGCATCGACGGCAGCCTGGTCGGCCGCCTTCTCGTCGCCGCGGCCCCGCCAGCGCGCTGCGGCCACAGCCGCCCGCTCGGTCACGCGGACGAGTTCGAGCGTCAGAATACGATCAAGACCTGCCGACTTCGGTTCCATAACTGCCGTCACTGCCATCTCTAGCCCCGCCTCATGCAAACTGTTCGATTCGTAACATCTGCGGTTTCTCGGCGATATGGCCGTCGACCGTGATGCGATCCAGCGCGTCCTTGATCTGCGCTTCGGTCGTATCATAGGTGATGAGAATGACAGGCTGAGGCTCGAGCGGGCGCGGATGATCCGGCGCGTCAGCCATCGGCGCGCGGCGCCGCTGCACGATCGATTCCAACGAGATCTCGTTCTCGGCCATGCGCTGCGCGATCGAGGCGAATGCGCCGGGGCGGTCATAGACCGCGAGGCGGACATAATAGCCGCCTTCATGGGCGCGCATCTGCGCGCGGCGATAGGGTGCGAGAGCGCTCGCCGGCCGGCCGAACGTGCCGACCACATCGCCGCGGGCGATGTCGGCGATGTCGCTCATCACGGATGAAGCCGTCGCATCGCCGCCCGCTCCCGGCCCGGACATGACCAGACGCCCGACAAAGTCAGCCTCGACGGCCACAGCGTTGGTCACGCCGTCGACCCTCGCGATCGGCGAGGATTTCGGCACCATGGTCGGATGGACACGCTGCTCGAAGCCCGTCTCGGTGCGGCTCGCAACGCCCAGCAGCTTGATGCGGTAGCCCAGCTCGTCGGCCGCCTCGATATCGGCGGTCGTGATCGAACGAATGCCCTCGACATAGACAGCATCCGCGTCGATCTCGGTGCCGAACGCGATCGCAGCGAGCAGAGACAGCTTGTGCGCGGTGTCGAAGCCATCGACATCGAAGGTCGGATCTGCCTCGGCATAGCCAAGCCGCTGTGCCTCGGCGAGACAGGCCTCGAAGGAGAGCCCTTCCCGCTCCATCCGCGTCAGGATGTAGTTGCAGGTGCCGTTGAGGATGCCAAAGACGCGCGAAATCGTGTTGCCGGCGAGCGATTCGCGTAGCGTCTTGATAATCGGGATGCCGCCGGCCGCGGCGGCCTCAAAATTGAGCGACACGCCCTTGGCCTCGGCCGCAGCGGCGAGTTCCGCGCCGTGATGGGCGAGCAGAGCCTTGTTGGCGGTGACGACATGCTTGCCGGCTGCGATCGCTGCACGCACCGATTCGTTTGCCGGCCCTTCGGCGCCGCCGATCAGTTCGACGAAGACGTCGATATCGGCTGACCGCGCCAACGCGACCGGATCCTCGAACCAGGCACAGCCTGAAAGATCGATGCCCCGGTCGCGATCGCGGTCACGTGCCGAGACGGCGGTGACAGCGACCGGACGGCGGCTGCGCACCGCAATATCGCTGCCATGCCGCTCGACGAGCCGCAAGAGCGACGCGCCGACAGTGCCAAGACCGGCAACGCCGAGCCGCAAAACCGATTGATTCATAAGTCGCCCCAGAGGGGCCCGGACTACCGCCGGGCGCTGCTGATCGGGACGACGTTGTGCATGGTTTTATCCGCAGTTTCAAGGAAGCGGCGGATATTGCGTGCGGCTTGGCGGATACGCTGCTCGTTCTCGACGAGGGCGATACGGACATATTCGTCGCCATGCTCACCGAAGCCGACACCCGGCGCCACCGCGACATCGGCCTTCTCGATCAGGAGCTTGGAGAATTCGAGGCTGCCGAGCGAGCGGAACGCCTCGGGGATCGGAACCCACGCGAACATCGACGCGCGCGGTGCCGGAATTTCCCAGCCTGCCCGGCCGAAGCTCTCGACGAGAGCGTCGCGGCGATGCTTGTAGGTCGCCCGCATGTCATCGATGCAGGACTGAGGCCCGTTGAGGGCGGCGGTCGCTGCGACCTGGATCGGCGTATAGGCGCCGTAGTCGAGATAGGATTTGACCCGCGCGAGAGCAGCGATGAGCCGCTCGTTGCCGACAGCAAAACCCATGCGCCAGCCGGCCATGGAATAGGTCTTCGACATCGACGTGAACTCGACGGCGACGTCGATCGCGCCCGGCACCTGCAGGATCGAGGGCGGCGGCACGTCGTCGAAATAGATCTCGGAGTAAGCGAGGTCCGACAGCACGAACAGCTCGTGCTTGCGGGCAAAGGCGACGACATCGCGATAGAAGTCGAGATCGGCGACATGCGCCGTCGGGTTCGACGGGTAGCAAAGCACCACGGCGATCGGCTTCGGGATCGAGTGGATGACCGCCCGTTCCATGGCGTGGAAGAATTCAGGGCCGGGCTCGGATGGCACCGAGCGGATGACGCCGCCGGCCATCAGGAAGCCGAAAGCATGGATCGGGTAGCTCGGATTCGGGCAAAGGATCACGTCGCCGGGCGCGGTGATCGCCTGCGCCATGTTCGCGAAGCCTTCCTTCGAACCAATCGTCGCAACGATCTGAGTCGCCGGATCGAGCTTCACGCCGAAGCGGCGCTCATAATAGCCGGCCTGAGCCTTACGCAGGCCAACGATGCCGCGCGAGGCGGAATAGCCGTGCACGTCAGGGCGCGCTGCCGTTTCGGCGAGCTTCTGCACGATATGCGCCGGCGTCGGCAGGTCGGGATTGCCCATACCGAGATCGATGATGTCGGCGCCTGCGGCCCGTGCGCTCGCCTTCAGCCGGTTGACCTGCTCGAAGACGTATTGCGGCAGACGCCGCACGCTGTGGAACTCGCTCATCGCTCCGGATCCATCTTGGCTGGATAAATCAATATGTCTGCGCCTCTGCCGGCGCGGCGAGGTTCATATCACTGAACCCCCGCTCTGAAAGAGCGCTTTTATTGCGGGCATTTCGTGGCGTCGATCACCTTGTCGGTGTCGCAGCCATTCTGGATTTCCTTCAGCGTTTCCACCGCATGCGTCTTGGCAAGGGTATCGAGCTCCGAGGCGCGCTCTGCCCCTTGCTTCTTGGCGTCGGCGCCGGCTTCCGGGCTCGCGACCTTGCCGCGAGCCGCGATCGCCGCCTTTTCCGCGTCCTGCTCCGCCGGCGTCAGCGGCTTGCCCGGCTGTGGTGGGCCGGCAGCATTGATATTCGGATAGGCGCCCTGCTTCTGCAGTTCAGGATCGCCGCTGAAATCGAGCGTCTTCTGGACCGTGGTACAGCCTGCGAGTGCCGCGAGGAGCGCGGCCGACAGCCAAAGACCCATTCTCCGGCGCTGCCGCATCCCGTCACCGATTATCACATCGACCCTCATTTTCAGCTCGGAAGGTAAGCGTCTCGTAAACGCCTCCCGGATATCACTCATCGCGCGAAACTATTACACTGGCCACGCCTTGAAAGCAGGGGCGGCCGGAAAAAGTCGGATCGTTGGAGGAAGCATGGCCGCGGACAAGGGCGCATCGGGCGGGGCAAAGGGGCCGGCAGCATCGCCGCTGGGCCTCATGGTGAAGGATCCCGAGCGACTCGCTCGCAATATCGCGCTCATCCTCGAGGGCGCCTCGCGCGCTGCTGCGAATTTTCTGAAACCGCGCGAAAACGGGTCGGTTTCGGCCGATGCCGTCGACGAGATCACCGAGATCATCAGGACGCTGACAAAGGTGATCGAATACTGGACCGCCGACCCGGTCCGTACCGTGCAGGCGCAATCGCGCCTGTTTGGCCGCTACTTCGCGCTCTGGAACACCGCGCTCGCCCGCATGGCAGGAGCCGTGATGCCGCCGGTCGCAACACCCGATTCGCGCGACAAGCGTTTCCAGGACGCGGAATGGAGCGAGAACCAGTATTTCGACTTCATCAAGCAGTTTTACCTGATCACCGCACAATGGGCCGATGAGATGGCCCGCGATGCCGAGGATCTCGACGCACACACACGTCTCAAGGCGCGCTTCTATGTCCGTCAGATCGCCAATGCCGTCTCCCCGTCGAATTTCCTGTTCACCAACCCGGAAATCCTTCGCGATACACTTGATTCAAGCGCCGACAACCTCGTGCGCGGCGTCAACATGCTCGCAGACGACATTGCAGCGGGCGAAGGCGAGCTGAAGATCCGCCAAGTCGATACGTCGAGCTTCACCATCGGCGGCAATCTTGCGCTGACGCCCGGCAAGGTGGTTCACCAGAATGAGGTCTGCCAGCTGATCCAATACAAAGCGACGACGTCTGAGGTGCTGAAGCGCCCGCTGTTCATCGTGCCGCCCTGGATCAACAAGTTCTACATTCTCGACCTGACGCCTGAGAAGTCCTTCATCAAATGGGCAGTCGAGCAGGGACATACCGTCTTCGTCGTCTCCTGGATCAACCCAGGAGAGGCGCAGGCTGGTAAGAGCTTCGAGCATTATATGCGCGAAGGAATCCTTGAATCACTCGACGTGATCGAGAAGATCACGCGCGAGAAGGAAGTGAACGCCATCGGCTATTGCGTCGGAGGCACGCTGCTCTCCTTCACCATGGCCTATATGGCGGCGACCGGCGATAGCCGCATCGCGGCCGCGACCTTGTTTGCCACCCAGGTCGACTTTACGTTTGCCGGCGATCTCAAGGTCTTCATCGACGAGGAGCAGATCGAACAGATCGAAAAGAAGATGAGCGTGCGCGGCTATCTCGAAGGCAAGAACATGGCGTCTTCCTTCAACATGCTGCGCTCGAACGAGTTGATCTGGTCCTACGTGGTTAACAATTATTTCCGCGGACGCGAACCAATCCCGTTCGACCTCCTGTTCTGGAATTCAGACGCGACGCGAATGCCGGCGGCCAACCACTCGTTCTACTTGCGCAATTGCTATCTCGACAACAAGCTGGCCCAGGGTGAGCTCACGGTCGGCGACGTCAAGCTGACGCTCGGCGATGTCAAAATCCCGATCTACAATCTCGCGACGCGCGAGGACCACATCGCCCCGCCGCGCTCGGTCTTCTACGGCTCGTCTTTCTTCGGTGGTGAGGTGACCTTCGTCCTTTCGGGCTCGGGTCACATCGCCGGCGTAGTCAACCCGCCCTCGCGCAAGAAGTATCAATACTGGACCGGATCGGCGCCCAAGGGGGATGGCTTCGACGCCTGGCTTGCCAAATCCGAGGAGCATGCCGGCTCGTGGTGGCCGCATTGGCAGGCCTGGATCGAAGGGCTCGACGCGACGCGCGTCAAGGCGCGCATTCCTGGTGGCCGGCGCGTCAAGCCGATCGAGGACGCACCGGGCAGCTATGTCCGCGTGATGTCGTGACGGCGCCGTCGCAAGGGCAGGCCCCCGCCCTCAGCGCTGCAGTGAATACCCCATCAGGATAAGGGCGCGCTTCAGATCGTTGCTCGTGTCAATGCGACTGAAATTCAAGGTAATCTCCTTGTCGCCGGGCTCGATCGTGACATCGACGGTGCAAGTCTCGCCCTTGTCCTTGTAGGGGATCGCGATTGTGCAACGCCCCTGGTCGCGGCCATCGATCGACACCGTAATTGTCTGGTCCGCCACGGGCGACTTGACGTCGAGGTGAAGGCTCGCCTTTCCAGGTGTCGTATCCAGGAGCTTGAGCGTCGCAGCCGAGCCGATAACCCAGCGCATCTGCGGCAGGTTCCATTGCGGATACGGACCCTCCAGCCCGAGTACGCCGGTGCCGGGTGCGAGCGTCGGAAGATTCGTCTTTCGGGCGTAGATTTCGATCGATCCACCCGAGAGAGGGGGCGCCAGCGACGCGATCTTGACGAAGGCGGGATTGGCCTCGACCGCCTCGCGCACAGCCGGCAGCGATCGAACGCTGGGCAGCCAGCTGATCAGGTCGGGATCATCGGGCGCGAACACGACCACATGCGTCGCCGCGTTGATATTGGCGAGATGCTGCGCCACGTCGTCAGACCGATGGGCGTCAAAGGCGCGATCGGCGGCGTCGCCCTGCTGAATGAACGCAAAGTCTAGGACATCAGCGTTCAGATAATCCGTAATGGCTGGGAAATAGATCTTTGATGAGGATTGGCCTTGCGGCTTCGTTGCTTCGTAGACCGCATCGATCAGTGCATAGCGCTTGGCGAGAACATCGACCGACGCGACCCTCTGTTCGCCCTTCTTGTTGAACCAATGCCACTGAAAATTCAGCCCTGCCGTGCCAATGAGAGCAACGGACATGACAGCAGCGCAAGCGGTCTGCCAGGGTTTGCCGCCCAGCGCGGCTGTAAACAAGCTACGTGTGGCGAGGAGGAAGAAGACAAGGCAGAAAGCTGTAACCTGCACGCCCAGGAAAATCGACTTATGCGCCGGTATCGACACCACGGCATAAGAGGCTGCGAAAATCAGAGCCATCGCGGCGACCCTGCGAAGCTTGGCATCGCTCCGACGGATCACGAGCCCCACCACCGCGGCAACGACCAGCGCCAGGGTGATGAAGAACCAGACGCCCATGGTCCTATGGCCGCCCAGGCCGCCCCAGAGATAGAACGTGAACTGCTCATAGGGCGGCAGCTTGACGGCCCAGAGGTCCTTTTCCCGCGTGAATGTGGTAACGATGATGTACTGGATCTCACGGCCAACGGCCAAGACATAGTGCGGAAGCACGACGACCAGCGTGATAGCCAGTGCAGCGGCATTTCGGCCGAGCATCCTGCCGAGCGTCAGGGTCCGGCTCTCATCCAAATAGTCTAGCCCCGTTGCCAGCACGAGGCTGAAGCCATAGAGCGCAATCGTTATCGGAAAGACCGATGGCTTGGTCAGGAGAGCCGCGGCGAAGACGAGCGCGATCGCCAGCAGCCGTCCGCGCCCTGCCCCGACCCAAGGTCGCTCGACGAGCGCTATGCAGCCGAAAGCGAGCAGGAAGGCGTTGACGACATCAGGCCGTCCCTCGATCACCAGAAACCCTAGGATCGGCCAAGCGAGCACGGCAATGACGACGGTCGCCGTCACCCAGGCCGGCAGGCCTGCGAACCAGCGCCGGACGATGAGCAGGAGGGCTACGACCCAGACCGTATTCACCAGCGCCGGTGCCCATTCGTTAAGACCGAACAGCAGGAAGCCGATGAAACTGACCGCTATCGAGGTAGGCGCGTGGGGCGGATCCACGAGATAGCCTTGGACCAGCGCCGGGAAGCCCAGATCATAGAAGCCGAGCAACCTGCGGCCCGCATCGACGAAATAGTCGATATCGTCATATGTGGCCGGCGCTGCCAGTTGTCCCTGGCGGAGCGACTGTATGATCGAGGCGGCCGCAAAGAGGACACCGGCTGCTATGAACCAGGCTGCACTCAGCGGCTTTTTGGCCCGAATCTGCGGCGGCCTCGCCAAAGGTTGGCTCATGTCGCCGACCTCGTCGTTCCTGCCCCGTAACGCGGCGCAGCCGCTATCGTCCGCAATGAAAGGCTGGGCGGCAGGGCGGGCAGGCGTCTGGCGGGCATATGTCACTCGTGGTCGGCGGCAATCGTTGCTGTCGCCTTATGGCCGAGCGCGGCACAAATCGCAACGCGGGGCAACCTTGAGGTGCAGCAAGCGGCGGGCCGCACAAGCATCCCGCCGCCACTCGTCAGGCCATCACACAGAGCGGCCGCCGGCTCAACCTGTGATGAAGGCCAGCAGGTCGTCGTTGATGACATCTGCATGGACCGTGAGCATGCCGTGCGGATAGCCCGGATAGGTCTTCAGCGTGCCATTCTTCAGGAGCTTGACCGACAAATACGCACTGTCGGCGATCGGAACCACCTGGTCGTCCTCGCCATGCAGGACGAGCGTCGGGACGGTGATTGCCTTGAGATCCTCGGTCTGGTCGGTCTCGGAGAAGGCCTTGATCCCTTCGTAATGCGCCTTTGCGCTGCCCATCATGCCCTGTCGCCACCAGTTGTTGATGACGCCTTGGGAGATTTCGGCGCCGGGGCGGTTGAATCCGTAGAAGGGGCCGGCCGGGAAGTCGGCAAAGAGCTGCGCGCGATTCGCGGCGAGGCCGGCGCGTATGCCGTCGAAGACCTCAATCGGCAGGCCGCCGGGATTGGCATCGGTCTTCAGCATCAACGGCGGCACGGCGCTGACAAGGATTGCCTTGGCGACACGCCCCTGCGGCTCGCCATACTTTGCAACATAGCGCGCCACTTCGCCGCCGCCCGTCGAATGGCCGATATGCACGGCATTGCGAAGGTCGAGATACTCCGCGACAGCCGAAGCATCGGCGGCATAGTGGTCCATGTCGTGGCCATCGCTCACCTGAGCCGAGCGGCCGTGGCCGCGCCGGTCATGAGCCACCACGCGGTATCCCTTCGACAGGAAGAACAGCATCTGCGCGTCCCAGTCATCGCTGGACAAGGGCCAGCCATGATGGAAAACAATCGGCTGCGCGTCGCGCGGGCCCCAGTCCTTGTAGAAGATTTCCGTGCCGTCGCTGGTTGTGATCGTGCTCATCGTACGGTCCTTTCAGTGGGAGGGGTCGGGGGACCCCTCTCAGGCGGTGTACGAGTTAGCGTTTTCAACGTATGCTGGCACTTGTCGTAAACGACATTCTTCGGGACAAAAATGACAAGATGAGCGATGCCGTGCGGATCTGTGCCGAGGTGGGGATCGTCGTCTATCCGGATGTGCAGATGGCAGGCGTCGAAGGGTTGACCGACCTCTTCCGCATTGCCGGCGAACGGAGCATGGCCCATGCCGGCCCTGATGCGCCGCCGGTCATCCGCGTCAGCCATTGGCGGGTCGGCGATGATGGGGCCGTCTTCTGTTCGTTCGACAGCCATCCCGGCCAACCGCATCGCCCAGCCTATCTGATCGCGCCACCAAGCCTCGTCTTGCCGCTGAATCGGCCGGGCCTCGACGCAATCGCGGCCTGGATGGGCGAATGGCACGGCCTGGGCGCGACATTGTGCTCGGTCTGTGCCGGGTCGTTTGTTCTCGGCGAAACCGGGCTTCTCGACGGTCGCGCGGTCACGACCCACTGGGCCTTCGCTACAGCGATGGCCGAGCGCTTTCCAAAGGTACAGGTCGAGCCCGCTCGCATGATCATCGACGACGGCGACATCATCACCGCCGGCGGCATACTGGCCTGGATCGATCTCGGCCTGACGCTCGTTGGGCGGCTGATCAGCCCCGCGATCATGCTCGGCACGGCCCGCTTCCTGATCGTTGACCCGCCCGGCCGGGCGCAGCAAGCCTATGCGATGTTCACGCCGCGCCTCGATCATGGCGACGCGGCCATCCTCAAGGTGCAACACTGGCTGCAGGCCACGGCGGCCAAGGACCATTCGACACCGAAGCTGGCCGAAATCGCGGCGCTGGAGCCGCGCACCTTCCTGCGCCGGTTCAGCAAGGCAACCGGGCTGAAGCCGACCGAATATGCGCAGCAGATCCGCATCGCGAAGGCGCGTGAAGCGCTCGAATTCAGCCGCAAGCCGGTCGAGCTGATCGCCTTTGAGGTTGGATACGGCGATCCCTCGGCCTTCAGGCGACTGTTCCAGCGCGTGACAGGGTTGTCGCCAGCCGACTATCGTCGCCGCTTTGGCGTCGCCGCCTGAACCTGGCAGGCGGGGCGCGAGACCCCGCCGTGTGTCACGACCCTCTGGCTATTCGGCGAGGGTGCCGGCTTTGCGGGCAGCGAAGGTCGCCAGCGCGTCCATCAAGGCTGGCGAGAGGCAATCATAGGGTTCGAGCCCGACCTCGCGAATGCGCGCCCGGATGGCGTCCATCCGCCGGGGAGGCACGCCCCCTTCGATCGCCGAGGAAACGAAGGCCGCGAATTGCGGCGCCTGCCAGCCGATATCGCGTGAAAGCTCGGTGTGAACGAAGGTCAGGCCCTTGAAGGCATGGTCGCGCTCGACCGGCCCGTGCAGATGAGCGCCGCAGGCCTTGCAGGCATGGCGAAGGATCAGCGCGCCCGGATCGACAATCGCGAGTTTGTCGGCGTTTTCAACCACGTGAACATTGTCGGTCGGCGCCACCGCGACCAGGGAGAAGATCGCGCCGGCCGGCTTCCAGCATTTGGTGCAGCCGCAGGCGTGATTGTGGACCACCTGCCCGTCGATCCGCACCTTGACCGGCCGGTCGGTGCAGAGGCACGTCAACATGCCGCCTGGAAAAGTGTCGGAACCAGCCTTGATGCCGTCATCCAAGGCCGGATGAAGAAGAACCTTGTCTGCCATCGTTCGCTCCCTGACGTTGCTTGTCACCCGTTGGCGCGGGCAACAAGACGCTAGCCCCGTTCAGAGGGCTTGGGAACGCAATCATTCGGGAACGCGCGCCAGCCGGTCAGGAAAGACCGGCCGCCTCGTCGAGGCCGAGAGCCAGATTGAGGTTCTGCACCGCAGCGCCCGACGCGCCCTTGCCGAGATTATCGAGCAGTGCCAGCGCCATGGCCTGGCCGTTAGAGGCGTTGCCGAACACCATGATCCGCAGGCGATTGGTGTTGTTGAGGTTCTCGGGATCGATCAGGGCGTGGAAGCCCGCAGCGCCCGTCCTCGCCTTCTGCACATCCGCCGATTCCGCCGCGCTCAAGACCTCGATGAAACGCTCGCCCCTATAATGTGCCTCATAGGCGGCGGTCAGCTCATCAGCGCCGGGCTTTCCGGGCAGCTTGCCGAGATGCAGCGGCAACTCGATGATCATACCCTGCGCGAAGCGCCCAACCGCCGGCGTGAACAGCGGCGGCTCCGCGATTGCGCCATAGCGAACGATTTCGGGGAGATGCTTGTGCGCGAGATTCAAGCCATAAGGCCGGAACGCGTCATGCGAACCGGCTGGCGGCGTTTCGGTCTCGAATTCGGCGATCAATCCCTTGCCGCCGCCGGAATAGCCGGAAATGCCGTTGACGAAGAGCGGCCAATCAGACGGCAACAGGCCGGCATCGACAAGCGGCCGGATCAGTGCGATCGCCCCGGTGGCATAGCAGCCGGGATTGGCGATCCGCGTCGCAGCCGCGATCTTGGCCCGTTGACCGGGTGCGAGTTCGGCAAAACCATAGGCCCAGCCCGGAAAGACCCGATGCGCCGTCGAGGCGTCGATGATCCGTGTCGCCGGATTGCTGACAAGCGTGACCGCCTCGCGCGCCGCATCGTCCGGCAAGCAAAGGATCACGGCATCGGCCGCATTCATCATTTCGGCGCGCGCCGCCTGCTCCTTGCGCCGCTCCGGCGCGATCGAAAGCAGCGCGATGTCGGACCGGCCCTCGAGGCGCTGGCGGATCTGCAGCCCGGTTGTACCGGCTTCGCCGTCGATGAAGACCTTGGCTGACATGATCGTCTCCGCTGGGAACAGCCCGAAAGGACGCGGCAACAACCGCTGTCGTTTGTCGGGCCCTATCAGATGGTTATGACGGCTGAATGCAAAAAGGGCGCTGCGGTTTCCCGAAGCGCCCTTTTCCGAAACGTCGTGCGACGCGGTTTAGCGCTTCGAGAACTGGAAGCTGCGACGCGCCTTGGCGCGGCCGTACTTCTTGCGCTCGACGACACGGCTGTCGCGCGTCAGGAAGCCGCCCTTCTTGAGGACGCCGCGCAGCTCGGGCTCGTAGTAGGTGAGCGCCTTCGAGATGCCATGACGCAGGGCGCCGGCCTGGCCGGAGAGACCGCCGCCGGCAACCGTGGCAACGATATCATACTGGCCGGTGCGGTTGGCGACGCCGATCGCCTGGCGAACGAGCATCTGCAGAACCGGGCGGGCGAAATAGACCGAGAACTCACGCGTATTCACGGTGATCTTGCCGGTGCCGGGACGGATCCAGACGCGAGCGATCGCGTTCTTGCGCTTGCCGGTGGCATAGGCGCGGCCCTGGGCGTCCAGCTTCTGGACATGAACCGGGGCTGCTGCGGTCTCGGACGTCGTCGTGACGAGGTCCTGGAGCGACTGAAGATCGGCCATGTTCAGGCAACCCTCTTGTTCTTGGGATTGAGCGCGGCGACGTCGAGCACTTCCGGCTGCTGAGCCTCGTGCGGGTGGCTGGCGCCACCATAGACGCGCAGATTGCTGAACTGACGACGGCCAAGCGGGCCCTCGGGCAGCATGCGCTCGACAGCCTTCTCGATCACACGCTCGGGGAAACGCCCCTCGATGATCTGGCGCGGGCTGCGCTCCTTGATGCCGCCGATATAGCCGGTGTGCCAGTAGTAGCGCTTGTCCTGGTACTTGCGGCCCGTGAAGACGCACTTCTCGGCATTGATGATGATGACGTTGTCGCCATCATCAACATGCGGCGTGAAGCTGGCCTTGTGCTTGCCGCGCAGACGGTTCGCCACGATGGAGGCGAGCCGGCCGACGACCAGCCCTTCGGCGTCGATGAGAATCCACTTCTTCTCGACGTCCGCTGGCTTGGTGGAAATTGTATACATTGTGAACTCGTTTCTCGTGCCCCGAGGGACATAAGGGAAGGCAACGGGACGAGCCCGCCGATCGGCCGTCTCCCTACAAGTTGTCCTCGCCCGCGTCAACCATGACGAAACGGTTGCAGCGCCAAAACCATCATAAAAATCATCGGCATGACAGATGCGGTATCATATTACCGCAATTCGGCCATGGCCGATTTCCGCCATGATGTTCGTATCCCCTCTCTCAGGATGAATCGTCACTTTTTCCCGGAGGTCGATCGGCTATGGTGAAAGGCAGATCAAGGCAGTCAGGAAGAGATCGATGACGGAAAACGGCCTGTCCCCGCGGCTGAGCATCGTGACGCTCGGCGTCGCCAGCGTCGCCAAGGCGCGGGTTTTCTATGAAGCGCTCGGCTGGCGCGCTTCGTCGGCGAGCCAGGAGCAGATCGTCTTCTTCCAGCTTTCCGGCGTGGTGCTGGCCCTGTTCGATCGCAACCATCTGGCCGATGACGCAACGGTAGCCCCGGCCGGCGACGGCTTCCGCGCGGTGACGCTCGCGCACAATGTCGCCAGCGAAGCCGAGGTCGATGCCGCGCTGGCTCATGCCGAGCGCAGCGGCGCCCGCATCGTCAAGCCGGCGGCGAAAGTGTTCTGGGGTGGCTATTCCGGCTACTTCGCCGATCCCGACGGCCATCTCTGGGAGGTGGCCTATAACCCGTTCTTCCCCTTTGACGAGGCCGGTCGCCTCGCCCTCCCCGGACCCGACGCATGAAAATCAAGACGCTCTTGCACATCAAGACGCTCGCGCATACCCGGACGCTCGCGGTCATTCTCGCCGCCCTGCCCGCCTTTGCTGCTCCCGCAGCCTTTGCCGCGCAGCCCTATGAGCCGGTCATCGCAACCTATGACACGTCCGGAGCCGACGATGCCGATCTTAAGGCATTCGTCGATGGGCTGCAGAAGGCGATCGACGGGGGCGACGCGGCGGCCTTGAAACTTGCCGCCGCCAAGGACCTCCTGATCTACGCGCCGCAGGTCGGCTTCCCCGACGCGACGACGCCGGCCCCGCTCGCCAACCCCGACAAGCATGTCGGCGAGCAGCGGCTCGACGAGGCCGCGATCCTCATGGGCTCGGCCGATGTCGACTACACGCGCGATGATCTCGACAGCATGGTCATCGACCTCTTCGGCACCGCGATCGAGCCACGCACCATCGGCAAGTCCAAGATCGCCGGCGACCGTCTCTGCTCGCCCGCAGAGCCGATCTTCGACCGCGACAAGGCTTTGGCCATGGCCACCGCCGCCGACGTGCCTCCCGGCAATCTCTGGATCCTCTCCGACAAGACCGATTTCCATGAAAAGCCGGATGCCAATTCGCCGGTGATCGAGACGCTGCCGGCGAACTCGATCGTCCCGTTCATCGAAGGCTCGGTCGACGTTCCCCCGGCCGATTCGGGCACGGCGGCTCCCGATGTCAACGATGCCGAGGCCGCGGATGACGGCGGCTGGTATTCGGTCGCCCTCCCCTCGGGCAAGACCGGCTATGCCAGCGACGACGCCTCGCTCGGCTTCCAGGCCGTGAGCGTTTGCTACGGCAAGGTTGACGGAGCCTGGGCAGTCACCGCAGTCATCGTGCCGAGCCTCTGAGGGCTCGGCCACCGCGTCGTCAATGGGCTGATGATCGCGACAGGAGGTTCACGATCATCACGCCGACCAGGATGAAGCCGATGCCGATCGCACCCCAGGCATCGACCTTCTGGCCGAACAGCGCCCAGCCGATTCCTGAAATCAGCACGATGCCTATGCCCGACCAGACGGCATAGGCAATGCCGATCGGGATCGCGCGCAGCGTCAGCGACAGGAAATAGAAGGCTATGACATAGCCGACGGCGACGACAATCGAGGGTCCGAGGCGCGTGAAACCGTCGGATGCCTTCAGCGACAACGTCGCGATCGTCTCCGCGAGGATGGCGCATCCGAGAAAGAGATAGCTCTGCATCGTCAGTCGTCCTTCCGGGTCATCAGCATGAGGCATTCATGGAACGCCGCGCGGTCCTCCGTGCGGACACCGAGGATGTCGGCGAGCCAGATGCCGTCGGCGGCATGGCGGACGAGGGCGAGCGCCGCAGCGCCGTCGGTAGTGCGGTGGCGTTCCAGCCTTCGCTCCATCCAGCCGGCCCAAAGCGGGCGGATCGCAGCGTCCGCGATGGCTGAAATCCAGAGCCCTGCCCGCGGCGGCATCTGGTGGCGCTCGTCGGCGCGGAAGACCGTGGCGACATAGGCCCGCGTGAAGCAGCCATGGCTCTCGCCTTCGTCAGCGAGGCTCGCGTCGATCTCGCGATCGAGTTCCTCGAAGAGACCGGCGAACACGGCTTCGACCAGAGCCGCCTTGCTGCCGAAATGATGAAACACCGCGCCCTTGGTGACGCCGGCGGACGCTGCCACCGCATTGAGGCTGAGCCCGGCAATGCCGCACTCGACGACAATGGCCCGCGCGCAATCGAGCAGCGCGGCGCGCACCAGTTCGGGTTCCTTCGGTCGGCGATGGGCGTCGGTCATTGCGAGAACATACCATGCGGTATGTTTCATCGTCCAGCGCCGTCTTGCGGCACGGGATCGCGGGGCACATCTGTTGGCTTTGGGATCAGGAGCGTTTCGATGACGATCGACCACGACCGCTATGACGACAGCTATCTCCGCGATATCCTTGAGGGCACGCGGACCATCGCGGTGATCGGCGCGAGCCCCAAGGTGGACCGGCCGAGCAATGGCGTGCTCTCCTATCTGAACCGCGCCGGCTACGAGACCTATCCTGTGCACCCGGGCCTTGCAGGCGGTGCTATTCAAGGTCGCACCGTCTATAGCCGTCTCACCGATGTGCCGGTTGCGATCGACATGGTCGATGTCTTCCGCAATGCCGACGCCATTCCGGCTCTGGTCGACGAGGTGCTGGCGCTGAACCCCTTGCCCAAGGTCGTCTGGCTGCAACTCGCCATCCGCAATGACGATGCGGCGGCGCGCCTGGAGGAGGCCGGCATCAAGGTCGTCATGGACCGTTGCCCGGCGATCGAGAGGCCACGCCTGCTCGGGCGCTAAGCACCAGAGCACAAACGACCGGATTGGGTCGCCGTTGTGGAAATTCGTTCTTTGCCAGGTGGCCCGCCTTCGCGGTATCGATAGAAAAATGCTGCAACGGCTCGCGCGACGACGGGCCTTGGGAGGATGATATGGCCGAAGACAGGATTCCCGGTTTCGCAACGCTTGCCGTTCATGCTGGCGCCCAGCCCGACCCAACCACCGGCGCGCGGGCAACGCCGATCTACCAGACGACGTCCTTCGTTTTTGAGGATGTCGATCATGCCGCGGCGCTGTTCGGCCTGCAGGCCTTTGGCAACATCTATACGCGCATCGGCAATCCCACCAACGCGGTCCTGGAAGAGCGCGTCGCCGCGCTCGAAGGCGGCACAGCGGCTCTGTCGGTCGCGTCAGGCCATGCGGCGCAACTGCTCGTCTTCCACACGCTGCTGACGCCGGGCGACGAATTTGTCGCGTCGAAGAAGCTCTATGGCGGTTCGATCAACCAGTTCGGCAACGCATTCAAGAGCTTCGGCTGGAATGTCGTCTGGGCCGATCCCGACGACATCTCGTCCTTCGAGCGCGCGATCACGCCGAAGACCAAAGCGATCTTCATTGAATCAATTGCCAATCCGGGCGGCATAATCACCGACATCGCAGCCATCGCTGCCGTCGCCAAGCGGGCCAATGTCCCGCTCATCGTCGATAACACGCTGGCGACGCCCTATCTCTGCCGGCCGTTCGAACATGGCGCCGATATCGTCGTGCATTCGCTGACCAAATTCCTCGGTGGCCACGGCAATTCGGTCGGCGGCGTCATCGTCGACGGCGGGCGCTTCAACTGGACGCGCGAAGGTCGCTATCCCAAGCTCTCGGAGCCGCTGGCGGAATATGGCGGCGTCGTGCTCGCCGAAACCTTTGGCAATTTCGCCTTTGCTATCGCCTGCCGCGTGCTTGGCCTGCGCGATCTCGGGCCAACGCTCGCACCGCAGAACGCGTTCCTGATCCTGACCGGCATCGAGACGCTGCCGCTCAGAATGCAGCGCCATTCGGACAATGCCCGCGCCGTCGCCGAATTCCTCGCCGACCATCCGGCCGTGTCGTGGGTCAGCTATGCCGGTCTGCCGGGCGACCGCTATCACAACCTCGCCAAGCGCTATGTGCCCAAGGGTGCCGGCGCGGTGCTGACCTTCGGGCTCGCCGGCGGCTATGAGGCAGGCACCAAGCTCGTCTCCTCGGTCAAGCTGTTCTCGCATCTTGCCAATATCGGCGACACACGCTCGCTGATCATCCATCCGGCCTCGACGACGCATCGCCAGCTCTCGGACGCGCAGAAGGTTCAGGCCGGCGCCGGCCCCGATGTCGTGCGCCTGTCGATCGGCATCGAGGACAAGGAAGACATCATCGCCGACCTGCAGCAGGCGCTCGGCTGAGAAATGACGTCACGGGGGCAGGCTGGCTCAGGCTGCCTGCCCCGCCGACCAGCCTGATGACCAGGCCCACTGAAAATTGTAGCCGCCGAGCCAGCCGGTGACGTCGACGACCTCGCCGACGAAATAGAGCCCCGGCACGGCCTTCGCCTGCATCGTCTTCGAATCAAGCGCGGCGGTATCGACACCGCCAAGCGTCACTTCAGCTGTGCGATAGCCTTCCGAACCGCTGGGGACGAGTTGCCAGCCATTGACGGTGGCATCGACAGCCTTCAGTACCGCGTCTGAACAATCCGCCAGATTGGGCTTCGCCCGCGCCTCTCCCGCAACGAACTGCGCCAGCCGCTTTGGAAGGTGCTCCGAAAGCAGCGTTGCAACCTGCTGCCGGCCGTTCCCTGCCCTTCCGCCCTTCAGAAGGGCGAGGACATCGGTGCCCGGCAGCATCGAAAGCGTGATCGCTTCGCCCTCACGCCAATAGGACGAGATCTGAAGGATCGCCGGGCCGCTCAATCCGCGATGGGTGAAAAGCAGCGCCTCGGAGAAAGCCGTCTTGCCCGCCCGGGCCACGGCGTCGACAGCAAGGCCGGCCAGCGGCGCGGTCTTTTCAAGTAATGCCGGCTCGAAGGTGAGTGGCACGAGGCCCGGCCGCGTCGGCACGATGGGAAGGCCGAACTGGCGGGCGATCCGATAGCCGAAATCCGTCGCGCCCATCTTCGGGATGGAGAGGCCGCCGGTCGCGATCACCAGCGATTCCGCCTCGACGGTTTCCTCCGGGAGTGTGAGGCGGAAGCCATCCGGACCATGCTCGACCGCGCCGACCGGCCTTCCAAGCCGCAGCGTGACGTCGCCCATCGCCATTTCGGCGATCATCATCTCGACGATCTGACGCGCCGAGCCGTCGCAGAAGAGTTGGCCGAGCTTCTTCTCGTGGTAGGCGATCCTGTGCCGCTCGACGAGCGCGATGAAGTCGCGCGGGCGATAGCGGGAGAGCGCGGAAATGGCGAAGCGCGGATTGGCCGAGAGGAAATTCGCTGGCGCGGCGCCCGCATTGGTAAAGTTGCAGCGCCCGCCGCCGGAGATGCGGATCTTCTCGCCCGCCGCTTTTGCATGATCGACGACCAGAACGCGGCGGCCACGCTTTCCGGCCTCGGCCGCCGCCATCATGCCGGCAGCCCCGGCGCCGATCACGACGACGTCGAAACGGGTCACGCCGGCCTCGGCGCCGCGAAGATCAGGTCGATTTCGGTCGGGCCGAGGATTCGGAACGCGCCCGGCGCCAGATCGGTCGGGAGGTCCAGCGCACCAACCCGGTCGCGATGCAGGGCGCTGACATGATTGCCAAGCGCCGCGAACATGCGGCGAACCTGATGGTAGCGCCCCTCGTTCAGCGTGACGAAGACCTCGGTCGGCGACAGCGTCTGCATGGCGACCGGAAGCAGCGGCTTCTCCTCGCCCTCCAGCATCAACGTGCCGGCCGCGAGCGCGGCGTCCTCGCTGCCATCCAGCGGGCGCGCCAGAGTGACGTGATAGCGCTTCGGCACATGGCTTTTCGGCGCGATGATCCGGTGCAGCAGCGCGCCGTCGTCCGTCATCAGGATGAGACCCGAGGTCTCCTTGTCGAGCCGGCCGACCGTCGAGAGCGCCGGATCGCGGCGGCGCCAGCGCTCGGGCAAGAGGCCATAGATCAGCGGTCCCGTATCCTTCTGCGAACAGGTGACGCCGAGGGGCTTGTTCACCATCAGCAGAACGCCGGGCGGCGGGTCGAGCGCAACACCGGATACGGTCATGCGCGTGGCAAGATCGGCCGTTACATAGACCCGCTGCGACGGGTCGGTCTCGGCCTCACCATCGAGAATGACGCGGCCGCCCTCGATCAGGGTCTGCACCTCACGGCGCGAGCCATAGCCGAGATTGGCGAGCAGCTTGTCGAGTCGCGCAGTAGGCGCCTTGTTCATCGGATCGCCTCGAAAACCTTGTAGCCGCCGGCTTCGCCCGCCAGGCGGACCAGCTTGAAGCTCGCCTTCAACACCTCTTCATAAGGCAGATGCCGGTTGGCCGTCACATAGGCACGGCCGCCCCGGCGCAGGCACCCGGCGGCCCGGCGGATGAACGCCTGTCCCAGGGCGCGGTCCTCGGCGCCGCCATCATGGAAGGGCGGGTTCATCACGACGAAATCGAGCGCATCCGGCAGCGGGGCGGTGCGGACATCGGCCCAGAGAAACGAGGCGCGACGGTCAACGACATTGTGCTCAGCGCATTCGAGCGCCCGGCGGTCGATCTCGACCAGCAGCAAGGACGTCACCAACGGCGAGGGCAGAACCGCGCGGGCGAGCATGCCGATGCCCGCGCCAAGATCCGCGCCCTTCCCTTCGAGGAGCGGAAGCAAATCGATGAGGAGCGCGCTGCCGGGATCGAGACGCCCGTCGGCAAAGACGCCCGGCTGCGACCAGAGCCCGAGTTCGTTCACGATCCTCGGGGCGCCCTCGACGAGCGCCGTCTCGATGCCCGTGAGATTTTCCGGCACGACCGCCTCGCAGACGCGGTGATGACGGCGCGGACCGGAGGCGACGTTGAGCCCGAAACCTTCGAGTTCTGCCGGGAGCCGCGAGCCGCCCTTGCGGATCGGCGCCATGGCAACCAGACGCCCGCCCGGCTTCAGCGCCTTGAGGGCGAGCGCCAGCGCATAGCGCCGTTCGATCGTACCGGGCGGCGCCAGCATGATCAGCGAATCGAGGGTCTCTGCGTGATCCTCCAGCCGGTTGGATCCGGGGACCAGCGGCGAGAACTGCACCGCGCCCGCCGGGCGGTCTGCGAGGTCATCAGGCGGGTCGCCATAAAGGCCGTTCATGTTTGCGATGTTCATGGATCGGGTTCCTACAGCGCGGCGCTCCCTCGCGGAAGGCCTTGCGGCGCCTTGAGGCTGTCGATGGTCTGGATAGTCGGGCTTGACCCGGCCAGCCAGACCCCTTTGGTTGCTTCGTCGCCCGCCCGAAAAGCGGGGAAGGAGAATCGCCCCGACCATGCGCCCCGACATTCTCAATCCGCTGTTCCGCTCAGTCACGAGCCTTGCCGGCGTCGGGCCCAAGGTCGGCGAGGCGATCGGCCGGCTTCTCGGCAGTGAGCCGGGCACGCTGCCGCGGGTCGTCGACCTCTTGTTCCATGTGCCGACCGGCCTCATCGACCGCCGCAACCAGCCGGGTGTCGCATTGTCGCCGGAAGGGGCGATCGTCACGCTGGAATTGCGCATCGACCGTCACCAGCCGCCACCATCCGGCAATCGCAAGCAGCCCTACCGCGTATTCGGGCAGGACGAGACCGGCGAGATCGCTCTCGTCTTCTTCCATGCCGAGACGGCCTTTCTCGAACGGACCATGCCGGTCGGAGAGACGCGCTATGTCAGCGGGCGCGTCGAATGGTTCAATGGGCGGCCGCAGATGGTCCATCCCGATCATGTCGTCGATCGCGTGGCCTTCGAGGCCATGCCGATGGTCGAGCCTGTTTATCCGATGACGGCGGGCCTCGCACGAAAGACCCTCGCTCGCGCCATTCGCGGCGGCCTTGATGCGGTGCCAGCGCTGCCGGAATGGTCCGATGGGCCGCTGCTCGCCCAGCGACGTTGGCCGGATTTCCGCGCCGCGCTCGAAGCCGCGCACAGCCCCTCCGATCCGGCCGATCTTGCGCCGGACAGCCCGGCACTGTCCCGGCTTGCCTATGACGAGGTGCTGGCGAGCCAATTGGCGCTGGCACTGACGCGGGCGACGCTCCGCCGCGCCTCCGGCCATGCCCGCGTCGGCGACGGGCGCATGCGGCGGGCGATTGCGGCCGTCCTGCCCTTCAGCCTGACGGCGAGCCAGGTGGGCGCTATCGCCGAGATCGAGGCCGATCTCGGCGCCCCGGAGCGCATGCTGCGGCTGCTGCAGGGCGATGTCGGCTCCGGCAAGACGCTCGTGGCGCTCATGGCGGCGGCGATCGTCATTGAGGCCGGCGCGCAGGTCGCGCTGATGGCGCCGACGGAACTGCTTGCCCGCCAGCATGCCAAGACGCTCGCCCCGCTGGCAGAGGCGGGCGGGATCCGTCTTGCCGTGCTCACCGGCCGCGAAAAGGGTCGCGACCGCGCTGTGATCCTCGATGGGCTTGCCTCAGGCACAATCGACCTGGTGGTCGGGACACATGCCGTTTTTCAGAACGACGTCGCGTTTAACGATCTCGGCCTCGCCGTGGTCGACGAGCAGCATCGTTTCGGCGTCCATCAGCGTCTCGCCCTCGCCGGCAAGGGCGCGGCGACCGACATCCTGGTGATGACGGCGACGCCGATCCCACGCACGCTGGTTCTCGCGGCCTTCGGCGACATGGATGTCTCGCGTCTCACAGAAAAGCCGGCCGGCCGCCGGCCGATCGAGACGCGGACCATCCCGCTCGAGCGGCTCGACGAGGTCGTCGGGCGGATCAGCACAGCGATCGAGGGCGGCGCCAAGGCCTATTGGGTCTGCCCATTGGTCGAGGAATCCGAGGAGGTCGACGCCGCTGCCGCCGAGGCGCGCTTTGCCGACCTTCACGCGATACTTGGAGCGCGGGTCGGGCTCGTCCATGGCCGGATGAAGGCAGCGGACAAGGATGCCGCCATGCTGGCCTTCCAGCGCGGCGAGACGCGGCTTCTCGTCGCCACGACCGTGATCGAGGTTGGCGTCGACGTACCGGATGCGACGATCATGGTGATCGAACATGCCGAGCGGTTCGGCCTCGCGCAATTGCATCAGCTGCGCGGCCGCGTCGGCCGCGGCGACAAGGCCTCGACCTGCCTGCTGCTCTATCGCGGTCCGCTCGGCGAGACCGCGCATGGCCGGCTTGCCATCATGCGCGACAGCGAGGATGGCTTCCGCATCGCCGAGGAGGATCTGCGCCTTCGCGGCGAAGGCGACCTGCTCGGCACCAAGCAATCCGGCCTGCCTGGCTTCCGCATCGCGCGGCTTGAGCACCATGGCGCCTTGTTCGAGATCGCGCGTCAGGATGCCCGGCTGATCATCGAGCGCGACCCCGGGCTCGAAAGCGAACGCGGCGCTGCACTTCGCCTACTGCTCTATCTCTTCGGCCGCGACGAAGCGATCCGCCTTCTGCGCGCCGGCTGATTAGGCCTCGCCTCTGCCGCCTTTTACCGCTAGGCCTTGGCCTCCCGCCGCCAGTGCCGATATTCATGCCGCCCGCCGCTGAACCCGAACGACCGATGGCGCGTATCCGCGCCATTTTCCGCTCCAGCGAACCGTCGCTGCTGCTGCTTGCAGCCGTGATCGGCGCGCTGGCTGGACTCATTGTCGTGGCGATTTCGTCGGCGACAGAAGCCTTGCATGTCTTGCTCTATGGTATCGAGCCGGGCACCCAGCTCAGCGCCGTCGCAGCGATCAAGCCATGGCAGTTTGCCGTTCCGCTTGCCGGCGGTGCCCTCCTCGGTTTCGTCGTGCTCCTCTTCCGCAGCCGCCGCCGGCTGATCGTCGACCCGATCGAGGCAAATGCCCTGCATGGGGGGCAGATGTCGCTTTTTGACAGCCTGCGCGTCGGTCTCGAAAGTATCATTTCGAATGGCTTCGGTGCCTCCGTCGGCCTCGAAGCTGGCTACACGCAGGTTGCCAGCGGCTTCGCCTCGGCTATCGGGACACGCCTCGGATTGCGTCGCGCGGATCTGCGGCTCGCGGTCGGCTGCGGCTCAGCCGGCGCTATCGCCGCCGCCTTTGGCGGCCCGCTGACGGGGGCGTTCTATGGATTCGAGCTGATCATTGGCGTCTACTCCGTGGCGAACGTCGCCCCCGTGCTGATTGCCGCACTGACGGGCTATCTCGTCGCGCGCGGGCTCGGTCTCGACGCGCATGTCATCACGGTTCCAAGCGGATTCCATATAGAGGCTGCGAACTACCCGCCGTTCCTGCTGCTCGGATTGCTGCTCGGCCTCCTCGCCATCGGCATCATGCGCCTCATCACGGTCGTCGAACTCGGTTTCCAGAAGAGTGGCATTCCCCGCTTCCTTCGGCCGGCGATTGGCGGCGCAGCCGTCGGCCTGCTGGCGCTGATCACGCCACAGGCGCTGTCCGGGGGACATGGTGCGCTCTATCTCAACCTAGCGACGACACCAGCGATAGGGACGCTCCTGCTGGTGATCCTCGTCAAGATTGCGGCGACCTCGACTTCGGTCGGTTCCGGTTTCCGCGGCGGCCTGTTCTTCGCTTCGCTCTTTCTCGGCGTGCTGGTCGGCCGTCTCTATGGCGACTCGATCGAACTTGTCTTTCCCCAACTCAATCTCGATCCGACCGTCACGGCAATCGTCGGGATGAGCGCTCTCGCCGTGGGCATCATCGGCGGTCCGCTCACTATGACCTTCCTGGCGCTCGAGGTGACCGGCGATCTGCAGCTGACGGGTATCGTGCTGGCCGCATCGGTGCTCTCGGCAACGACGGTGCGGCAGTTCTTCGGCTATTCGTTCTCGACCTGGCGGATGCATCTCCGCGGCGAGACAATCCGCGGCGCACAGGATATCGGCTGGCTGCGCGACCTGACGGTGGGGCGCATGATGCGCACCGATATGCGGCCGATCCGATCCTCAATGCGGCTCGATGCCTTCCGCAGTCTGTATCCGCTGGGCTCGGCGCAACGCGTCGTGGTGACTGACAATGACGGCGCCTATGCCGGCATTGTGCTGGTCTCCGATGCTCATGCGAGCGCTGATCCCGGCGAGGATACGGTTGCGAAGCTCTGCCGCTATCACGACCGGATGCTGCTTCCCGACATGACGGCGCGTGAGGCGGCAGCGACCTTCAACGCCGCCGAAAGCGAGGAGCTCGTCGTCGTCGACGACGTCGATCACCGACAGGTGATCGGCCTCCTGACCGAAGCGCATCTCCTGCGCCGCTATGCCGAAGAACTCGACAAGGCACGCCGCTCGCTGTCCGGCGAGGCCTGAGCCAGCGGGCGAGGCCGCCCCGGATCAGGCGGCTGGAAGGCGCTGCGGCAGGGCAGGCTTGGGCTTCGGCGGGAAATCGGGCGTGACCAGCCCGGCAGACAGAACCACCTTGGCGGCCTCCTCGACGGTCATGTCGAGTTCGATCAGTTCACTGCGCTTGACGAACAGCATGAAGCCGGCCGTCGGTGCCGGACTTGGCGGCAGGAAGACGGTGACCCATTCTTCGCCGGTCTGGTCGATGCGGTGGCGGATTTCGCCGCGCGTCTCGGTCGCAATGAAAACAATTGCGTAGACGCCCTTGTAGGGAAACTCCATCAGCGCGGTCTTGTGAAACGACTTGCCCTTCGAGGACAAAACCGTCTCGAACAGCTGCTTCAGCGCGCCATAGAGGTTGCGCACCAGCGGCGTCCGCCCGACCAGTGACTCGCCGAGACCGACCAGCGTACGGCCGACGAAATTCGCCGTCAGGAAGCCGAGCAGCGTCAGCGCGATGACCGCGACAAGCACGCCGAAACCCGGAACCGAAAAGGGCAGATAGGAGTCAGGGCTGTATTCGCGCGGGATCACCGGCTTGACCCAGCCGTCGATCCATTTGATCAGCGACCAAGTCAAATAAACGGTAATCGAGATCGGCGCCGCGATCACGAGGCCGGTGAGAAAATAGTTCCGCAGCCGCTTGATGATGCGTCGGCCCGGCGAGTCCGCCGGCGTGGATAGCTGAGACTCGTCCAGACTCATGCCGTCTCCTGTCGCGCTGATGCGAAGTCTCGCACAGCATTATGACGGCTCAACAAAGGACCGCCAGCCTGTATCGGCGGCAGTTGGCGCCCGGGCGGTCACCGGTCGCGCGACTTCTATTCAACCGTGACCGATTTCGCGAGATTTCGTGGCTGGTCGACATCGGTGCCCATGAAGACGGCCGTGTGATAGGCGAGCAGCTGCACGGGAACCGAATAGACGAGCGGCGTCACCGCGCCCGGCATCTCAGGCAGGATCAGCGTCTCAAGCGTATCGATCGCCGCCGCCTCGCTGCCCTTCTTGTCGGTGATCAGGATGATGCGGCCGCCACGCGCCGCGACTTCCTGCATGTTGGAGACGGTCTTCTCGAAGACGCGGTCATAGGGCGCGATGACGACAACGGGCATCTCCTCGTCGATCAGCGCGATGGGTCCGTGCTTCAATTCGCCCGCCGCGTAGCCTTCGGCGTGGATATAGGAGATTTCCTTCAGCTTCAGTGCGCCTTCCAGCGCGATCGGGTAGCTGGTTCCGCGGCCGAGATAGAGGCAGTGCTTGACGCGGGCAAGGTCTCGGGCAAGCGCCTCGATCTGCCCTTCGAGCCGCAGCGCCTCATGCATCAGCCGCGGAACCTCGCTGAAGCCGCGCACCAGCCGAGCCTCGTCGGCAGCATTGATCACGCCGCGTGCACGGCCAGCCGCGATCGCGGTGGCCGCCAGAACAGCGAGCTGGGCCGTGAACGCCTTGGTCGAGGCGACGCCGATCTCGGGACCGGCGAGGATCGGCAATGTCACATCCGCCTCGCGTGCGATGGTCGATTCGCGGACATTGACGATCGCCGCGATCTTCTGACCCTCGGCCCGGGCATAGCGCAGCGAGGCGAGCGTATCGGCCGTCTCGCCCGATTGCGAAATGACGATCGAGAGACCGTCCTTCGAAAGCGGCGGCTCGCGATAGCGGAATTCGGAGGCGACATCGATATCGACGGGCAACCGGGCCAGCCGCTCGAACCAGTATTTACCGACAAAGCCGGCATAAAACGCGGTCCCGCAGGCTGTGATCGAAAGCCGGTCGATCTTCGCGAAGTCGATGCCGGGGATTTCCCGTGCACGGCCGGCGGAAAGGTCGAGATAATGCGCCAGCGTGCGGCCGACGACCTCCGGCTGCTCGTGGATCTCCTTGACCATGAAATGGCGGTGATTGCCCTTGTCGACGACATGGGTCGAGCCGGCGAGCGTCGTCAGCGTCCGCCCCACCTCGGCGCCCGTCTCGTCGAAGATCGTGGCGCCGGAGCGCGTCAGCACAACGCTGTCGCCGTCTTCCAGATAGGTGATTTCGTCGGTGAACGGGCCGAGCGCGATCGCGTCCGACCCAAGGAACATCTCGCCCGAACCCCAGCCGACTGCCAGCGGACTGCCGCGACGGGCGCCGATGATGAGATCGTCCTCGCCCTCGAACAGAAAGGCGAGCGCAAAGGCGCCGGTCAGCCGCTTGAGCGCCGCCTGCACCGCCGCCGCCGGCGAGAGACCATCAGCGAGAGAGCGCGTCACCAGATGGGCGATGACCTCGGTATCAGTGTCGGAGGAGAACACCCGCCCGGACGCCTCCAACTCCAGCCGCAGCTCGCGGAAATTCTCGATGATGCCGTTATGGACGACGGCCACGCGCTCGGTTGCGTGGGGATGCGCGTTGCGCTCGGTCGGCGCGCCATGTGTCGCCCAGCGCGTGTGGCCGATGCCGGAACGGCCGGCCTTGCTGTTGCCGGCGAGCTTCGCTTCCAGATTGCGCAGCTTGCCCTCGGCGCGCAGCCGCTTGAGATGGCCACCCTCGAGAATGGCGATGCCGGCCGAATCATAGCCGCGATATTCGAGGCGCTTCAGCCCGTCGACGAGCAGCGGCGCGACCGGCGTCAGACCGAGAATGCCGATGATTCCGCACATGCCTCGTCTCTCCCCGCGAACAGCCCGCCGGCGCCAATGCCGCAGCTTGCGGCACGAACCCTTAATGGTCCGCGGCAAGGCACGGAAATCACATCCTGTTTCGGACGGAGATCGACTGATCAGACGCGCTTGCGCGGCTGTGCAGCCTTGGCGGCGCGGAAGAGAGCGGCCCAGCCCGGCTTTTCAACCTGCCGCGCCCGGCCGAGCGCCAGCGCCTCGGGTGCAACGTCTTCGGTGATGACGCTGCCCGAGGCGACATAGGCGCCGTCGCCGATCGTGACCGGCGCGACCAGCGAACTGTTCGAGCCGATGAAGGCGCCCATGCCGATGACCGTCAGCGCCTTGTCGAATCCATCATAATTGCAGGTGACCGTACCGGCGCCGATATTCGCCTCGGCGCCGATGGAGGCATCGCCGATATAGGTCAGGTGGCTGACCTTGGCGCCCGCGCCGATCTCGGCATTCTTCACCTCAACGAAATTGCCGACCTTGGCGGCAGGACCGAGGCGCGCGCCGGGCCGAAGCCTCGCAAACGGCCCGACCGTCGCGCCACGCTCGACCCGCGCGCCTTCGAGATGGGAGAAGGCGTGGATGACCGCGCCGCTCTCGACCGCGACGCCGGGGCCGAACACGACATTCGGCTCGATGATCACATCGGGCTCGAGAACGGTGTCATGGGCCAGAAAGACAGTTTCGGGCGCGATCAGAGTGACACCGGCGAGCATTGCCCGGCGGCGGGCACGCTGCTGCCAGATCGCCTCGACATCGGCCAGTTCGGCCCGCGTGTTGACGCCTGAGACCTCGTCGGCATCGGCCTCGATCGCCACCACCGGCAGCCCGGCGGCCGCGGCGATGCCGACCGCATCGGTCAGATAATATTCGCCCTTGGCGTTGTCATTGCCGATGGTTGCCAGGAGATGCAGCAGTCCAGAGCCCGCAAAAGCCATCAGACCGGCATTGCAGAGACCAATCTGGCGTTCTTCGGGGCTGGCGTCGCGCTCCTCGCGAATGGCGATGAGGCTGCCCCTCTCGACAATCAGCCGCCCATAGCCGGTTGGATCGGCCGGACGAAAGCCGAGCACGACAACGGCAGCACCAGCGGCGATCTCGGCGCGAAGGCGGCCGATCGTCTCGGCCGTCACCAGCGGCGTGTCGCCATAGAGCACCACGACGTCGTCGGCGGTATCGGCCAGCGCCTCGCGCGCCGCAAGCACCGCATGCGCCGTGCCGCGGCGTTCGCTCTGCTCGAAGATCTGCGCGTTCGATGCCGCCTTGCCGACAAAGCTGCGCACCGCCTCAGCGCCACTGCCGACCACGACGGCGAAGCGGCCGATGCCGGCAGCGCTGGCGGAGGTCAGCACATGGCCGATCATCGGCAGGCCAGCGACGCTGTGCATCACCTTCGGCTGCGACGAGCGCATCCGCGTTCCCTCACCGGCGGCGAGCAGGATGGCGAGTGATGAGCGATCGGCGATGGGTTCTGCGGTCATGGATCCTCCGTCCGTCGAGCGGAGGCCAGCATTGCGCGATCCAGCCCGCGCCGGTCAAGGCTGTACTCAGCCGACCTGCTGCAACTGCGGGAAGGTCTCGAGCAGGAAGAAGGAAATGCGCGACATCTGGCCGGTCAGGAACAGGAGGCCGGCGACCACCAGAAAGGCGCCCATGGCCTTCTCGACCTTGGGCAGATGACGGCGGAAGCGGCCAAGCGCCTCGACGAGATGTTCGGCGAAGCCGGCGACAATCAGGAAGGGGATGCCGAGGCCGAGCGAATAGATCGCGAGCAGACCTGCGCCGCGTGCCACCGTATCGGTCGATCCGGCAACGGCGAGGATGGCCGCCAGCACCGGGCCAATGCAGGGTGTCCAGCCGAAGGCGAAAGCGAGGCCGAGCACATAAGCCCCGGCAAGACCGGCTGGCTGCTTGTCGACACGGATCCTCGCCTCGCGATGCATGAAGGCGATGCGGAAGACGCCGAGGAAATGCAGGCCCATGATGACGATCACGACGCCCGCGACGATCGACAGCACATCCTGGTAGCGCGCGACCATGCGCCCAACCACAGAAGCCGTCGCGCCGAGCAGGACGAAGACGGTCGAGAAACCGAGTACGAAGGCCAGGGCCGATCGCAGCACAACGCGCCGCACCTCGCGCTCGGCCTTGCGCGCCGTGACTTCCTCAAGGCTGAGTCCGGTCACATAGCAGAGATAGGGCGGCACCAGCGGCAGCACGCAGGGCGATACGAAGGAGAGCAGCCCGGCTAGCAGGGCGCCCCACAAAGTTACATCGGAAGGCATCGTCAGTCCTGAACTCGGCGAGCCGGAAAAGGCCCGGAACGGTTATAGGCGATCGATCGCCCCCCGCCAGTCACGGAAATGCGAGAGCTCCGGGAGGTGCAGCGATCGCCCTCTCCGCTCATGGATCCCCGCGGGGCCATAGGGCAACGCGTCCGCTCTTGCTTTGCCCCTCGTCTTGCCTCTTGCCTTGCCTCTTGGCGGCGCCTTCGCCATCCGATAGATGGCTGGAGAATGCGAGGCCATTGAACCGCAGGCCATGGGAAGGACATCCGGCATGATCGTGAGTTGCGGAGAGGCGCTGATCGACTTCCTCCCGACCAAGGATTCCGAAGGGCGAGACAGCTACCGGCCGGCGGTCGGCGGCTCGCCTTACAACGTTGCGCTGACGACCGGGCGGCTCGGCATACCCACCGGATTCCTCGGCGGCATCTCGACGGATTTCTTCGGCGAAATGCTGGCGGCGGAACTCGAGCGCAGCCATGTCAGCCTCGCTTATGCCGGCCGCTCGTCCCGCCCGACGACGCTTGCCTTCGTCAGCCTGGCGCATGAAGAACCGCAATACGCCTTCTTCGACGAGAACTCTGCCGGCCGCCTGCACGATCCGGCCGCGCATGCACCGCTCGGCGATGACGTCGAAGCGCTGCATTTCAGTTCGTTCTCGCTGGCGACCGAGCCCTTCGCCTCGCGCCTCGCGGCGGTCATGGACCAGAATCGCGGCAAGCGTGTCATCAGCTACGACCCGAATGTCCGCCCGACGCTGATCCCCGATCGCGAGGAATTCCGCCGCCGGGCCGAAGTCTTCGCGCATGGCGCCGACATCGTGAAGATCTCGGGCGCCGATCTTGACTGGCTGCATCCGGGCGCGGAAGTCGAGACGATCGCCGCCGGCTGGCTCGCTGGCGGCGCCGGCATCGTCGTCGTGACGCGCGGCGGCGCGGGCGTCACTGCCTATACGCGGACGGGCGCGATTTTCTCGCCGGTCCAGCCGATTACCATCGCCGATACGGTCGGCGCCGGCGACAGCTTCGCCGGTGGCTTGCTCGCGCGCCTTGCCGAGAAGGGCCTGCTCTCGATCGGCGCAATCCGCGACATCGATCACGCGGCCCTCAAGGACGCGCTCGACTTCGCCAACCGCGTCGCCGCCGTGACCTGCTCGCGCCTCGGCGCCGATCCGCCCTGGCGGAACGAAATCGCGGGCTGAGGCCTTAGCCAACCTTCATCGTCAGGCCCGGGCTCGTCACGGGCCTTTCTCATTCGTGCCGGAGCGCCTCGATCGGATCGAGATGCGCGGCGCGGCGGGCCGGCACATAGCCGAAGATCACGCCGATCAGCGCCGAGAAGGCGAAGGCGATCAGGATGATCGACGGGCTGAAGACGAAGGGCACGCCGAGCAGGCTGATTGCGCCATAGGCGAGCGCGAGGCCGAGCAGGATGCCGACCACGCCGCCGAACAGCGACAGCACCATCGCCTCGACGAGAAACTGCCCCAAGACCTGTGATTCCAGGGCTCCAATGGCGAGGCGGATGCCGATCTCGCGCGTTCGCTCGGTCACCGAAACCAGCATGATGTTCATGATGCCGATGCCGCCGACGAGAAGGCTGACCGCCGCCACAGCGCCGAGCAGCCCGGTCAGCAGTTGCGTCGTGCCAGCCATGGTCTCAAGCATCTGCGTCATGTCATTGACGGAAAAATCGTCGTCCTTGCCCGAGACGATGCCGCGGCGCTCGCGCAAGAGCCGCTCGAGATCGCCCTGGACCTTGCTGGTGGCGACGCCGTCGCGCGCCGAAACGAGGATCGTCCCGATATCGCTCGACCCGGTGATGCGACGCTGGACGGTTCTGAGCGGCATCAACACCGTGTCGTCCTGGTCGGTCCCCATCGCCGACTGGCCCTTCTTGGCCAGCGTCCCGATCACCTCGCACGACACTTTGCCGACCCGTAGCGCCTGGCCGAGCGGATCGGTCGAACCAAACAGCTTGGTCCGCACCGTATCGCCGATAATGCAGGCGGCACGGCCTCCGCGCTCCTCGGTCTCGAGAAAGCTGCGGCCGGAGGCAAGCGACCAATCGAGAGCAACCAGATAGTCGCCGGTGGTCCCGACGACGCTGCTCGTCCGGCTCTCGCCGCCGAAGATGATCGTCGCCGAAGACTGCGCCAGCGGCGCCACGGCGCGCAGACCCGTGATCTGGTCCGAGATTGCGGCGACGTCGCGATCATTGAACGACTTCGCCGTGGTGCTGGCCCGTCCCGGTCCGAACTGGCCGGGCCGCACGAACAGCATGTTGCTGCCGAGCTTGGCGATATCGGCGGTCACGCGCGCCGTGGTGCCGTTACCGATCGTCACCAGCGCGATCACCGCCGCAACACCGATGACGATGCCGAGCACGGTCAGGAAGGAACGCATCGGATTGCGGCTGATGGTCCGCAGGGCCAGCTTCAACGATTCGGCCAGCATCAGGCTGTCGCCTCCAGCGCGGCGCCGGTCTTGCGACGATCCGATTCGATGCGTCCGTCGAGAAAGCGGATCGTGCGATCCGCGAATTCCGCGATGTCGGGCTCGTGCGTCACCATGATCACGGTGATGCCCTGATCGCGGTTGAGCGCGGTCACCAGGGCCATGATCTCGACGCTCGTCTTCGTGTCGAGGTTGCCGGTCGGCTCGTCGGCAAGGAGCACGGACGGTGCTGTGACGATCGCCCGGGCGATGGCGACGCGCTGCTGCTGGCCGCCGGACAGTTCTGATGGGCTGTGGCCCGCCCTGCCCTCTAGACCCACCCTGCCGAGCGCCGCAAGCGCCTGGCGACGCCGTTCGCCGGCCTCCATGCCGCGATAGACGAGCGGCAGCTCGACATTTTCCACCGCAGAGGTGCGCGGCAGCAGGTTGAAGCCCTGGAAGACGAAACCGAGCTTGTGACGCCTGAGCAGCGTCATTTGCGTGCGCGACAACGTTGAGGTCGGCACATTCTCGAACAGATATTCGCCGCTCGTCGGCCGGTCCAGGCAGCCGATGATGTTCATCGCCGTCGACTTGCCTGAGCCGGAGGGACCCATGATCGCGACGAACTCTCCGGCGGCAATGGTGAAACTCACCCCGGAAAGGGCATTCACCTCCGTCTCACCGACGCCATAGCGCTTGCCGACGTCGCGGAACGTGATCTGGGCGGCGGTCATTTGGCGGCAGCCGCGTCGACGATGAGGCTGTCGCCCTCCCTGATATCCCCGCTCTTTACTTCCGTATGGACGCCGTCAGTGGCGCCGATCTCGATATTGACGGGCGTTGCCACCCCGTCGCGCAGCACATAAACGCGCCGGCTGCGTCCAGTCGGCTCGGCCGCGGTGACAGCACCCATGCGCGGCGCCGAGAACAAGCCGAAAGCCCGCGGCTGCGACGTCGTTGCCGGCGGCACATAGCGCAGCGCCGCATTGGGAATGAGGATCGCTGCCTTGACGTCCTCGACCACGATGTTGGCCGTTGCGGTCATGCCGGGACGCAGCAGCAGCTTCTCATTATCGACGGTGAGCAGCGCTTTGTAGGTGACGACATTGTTGGTCGTTTCCGAGACGTAGCGGATGTCCTTGATGGCAGCGGGGAATGTCTGATCCGGATAGGCGTCGACGGTGAACGTCGCCTTCTGCCCGACCGCCGTCGTTCCGACATCCGCCTCGTCGACATCGACCTGCAGCTCCATCTTGCGGAGATCGCCGGCAATGACGAACAAGGTCGGTGCCGACAGCGAGGCTGCAACGGTGGCCCCAGGATCGACGCTACGCGTCAATACGATGCCATCGATCGGCGAGCGGATCACTGCCTTGGTGAGATTGGTTTCAGCCAGGCTGAGATCGGCGGAGGCGACATCGACATCGGCATTCGCCGCCTGCTCAGCCGCCACGGCAGCATCATAGGTCGCCTGCGCCTCGATCAGTTCCTGCGAGGATGACACATTGCGGCCAACCAGCACCTTCTTGCTCTCGAGCGTGCTCTCGGTCGAGGCAATCGTGGCATGGGCCTTGGCGACATTTGCCTTGGCCGCTGCGAGCTTTGCTCGCGCGCTGGCGAGCGCGGCGTCGAGATTGTCCGTTGCGAGTTCAGCCAGAACGCCGCCTGCCTTGACCGGGCTGTTGTAATCGACATCGACCTTGGCGATACGGCCTGACAATTCGCTGGAGACGTCGACTTGCTCGGTCGGCTGGACCGAACCGGTTGCCGTGACCGTGACCGTGAGATCGCCGCGCGCCGCAGGCGCCGTGACGTAGGTGGTCCTGCTGCCGGATCCGCCGATCAGCGACCAGCCGAAGACCACCACCGCCAGCAGCGCCAGAATAGCCAGGCCCCAGCCGAGGCGGCGGCGCCAGGGATGCGCACTGCCCGATGGCCCGATGATCTCATTGAGCGGCCGCGCCGCTGCCGAAGCGCCGCCTTCGATCGCCGTCTCGCCGTTCATGGCTTTCATCACACGTCCTTCGCTGACTCCCCCAGTAGGTCCGACCCATGGCAAGGGTCAAATATTCAGTTGTATCAATTGGGAACACAGCATTGCTTTGTGTTGCCCGATCACGGAAGCCTGATCGGCAGCTGCGTCACTTCCACCGCTTATTGCCCGTAGAATCCGGCATGAAGACGGAGATCGATCAATGAACGAGCGCGTGGCGCCCTTTCCCTACCCCTGGCTCGACCGGCGCGGCGTGTTCTCGCTGCTGAAGGCCTTCGTGTTTGCGCTGGTCCTCGCGCCGGGACTCTGGCTTCTCTGGCGCGCAGCAAACGGCACTCTCGGCCCGCGTGCCATGATCGAGATCAACCACCAGAGCGGACTCTGGGCGGTGCGATTCTTGCTCCTGACGCTCGCCGTCACGCCGCTTCGCCATATCTGGCAGTGGCCTGAACTCGTCTTCACGCGGCGGATGCTGGGTGTTTCCGTCTTCGCCTATGCCGCTGTTCATCTCATCGCCTATGCCGGCGATCTGTCATGGGACCTGCCAAAGGTCGCCTCCGAAATCATCACGCGGCCCTATCTCACGATCGGCTTCTGCGCGCTCATCATGCTGACGCCGCTCGCGATCACCTCGACGACCGGCATGATGAAGCGGATGGGCGGGCTCAAGTGGCGGGCGCTGCATAAATTGATCTATCCGATTGCCGCCCTCGCCACGGTTCATTTCTTCCTGCAATCGAAGCTCGGCGTCACCGAGCCGATCGTCGTCGCGGCGCTGGCGATCTGGCTTGGCCTCTGGCGGCTGCTCGCGGCACGCATTGGCGAACAGCGCGCGGGCTCACTGGCGGCAACATTGGCGCTCGCCGTTCTCGTCATCGTCGCAACGGCCTTCGGCGAGGCGCTCTACTATCACCTCAAGATCGGCGTTCCGCTGGGGCGCATCCTGCCGACCAATTTCGCCTGGAAGAGCGGCATCCGCCCGGCCTGGATCGTCCTTGGCGTCGCCATCCTCGTGCTGGCGGTTGCGCCGGTGCGTGGCCGCATCGCGGCGCGGAAGCCGCGCCGCGGCAGCCGCGCTCAAGCCGGCTCGGCGGTGAATCCAGCCTCGCCGGGTGCGCAGCGGCAGGGAAAGGCGGCGTAGCGCTCAACGCTGTAGGGCTTTGCGGCAAGGCTGCGGCAAAAGGCTGTCACAGCATCTTCCAGCCGGCTCGCGACCGCCATGTCGCCGGCATTCATTGCGGCGATCTGGTCACGCGCCGCCTCAGCTTTATCGGCCAGCGCCGCCATGTTCGAGGCGAGATGGCGGCCGTCGCGGACGATGAAGCGGCCCTCCACCATGACGTGGCGCACAGATGTCGCGTCCTCGGCGAGCACGAGCTGGTTAGCCGGATCGTTGATCGGCATCCAGTTGGGGTGATCGAGGCTGAGGAAGACGATATCGGCGCGCTTGCCCGGTGCGATCGCGCCAACATGATCGAAGCCGGCGAGCCGGGCCCCGCCCTCGGTCGCGGCCTTGATCACCTCCGGCGCCGACAGCCACAGGCGATGATCCGGCTGGCGCACGCAGGAAACCTGCTGCGCCGCGCGCATTGCCTCATACATGTTCTGATTGTCGGACGAGGTGGCGCCATCGGTGCCGATGCCAAGGTTCACGCCGAGTTCCAGCATACGCCTGGAATCCGCGATGCCGGCGCCGAGCCGCATGTTGCTGCCGGCATTATGCGAGATCGACGCGCCTTTGCCGGCGAGGCGACGGAGATCTTCGTCGTCGAGCCAGACGCCATGCGCGACCGAGAAATGCGGGCCGACCAGACCGAGATCGTCGATATAGGCCAGCATCGACTTACCGTAGAATT
The DNA here is from genome assembly GCA_965229085.1 of Kaistia sp. Classification (GTDB taxonomy): domain Bacteria; phylum Pseudomonadota; class Alphaproteobacteria; order Rhizobiales; family Kaistiaceae; genus Kaistia. The sequence continues at coordinate 672,825 of OZ245859.1, forward strand.
CCTGCGCAGCCAGCACCTGGATCTTCGATTCCCCGACATGGCTCTGCATCACCGTGCCATGCTCACGCACCAGCCGGTCCGAGCCGCGCAGCAGTTGTTCCGAGCAGTGGGTGGGGATCGTCGGTGCTACACCGAGCTTCACCTGATCACGGTCATGCGGCCAGGCGGCGAGTGCCTCGCCCATCAGTTCCAGAACGCGGTCGGTGGCGGCGCCATCGTCGCGCGCTGCGAGGGCAGCGAGCTCCGGCGGCAGGCTTTCGACAAGGCCGGGAATGGCGCGGTAGAAACTGATATCGGAGAGCATCGGCGCCATGACGGCGCGAATGCCAGCATCACGATAGGCCTGCCCCATCGCGATCAGTTCTTCGGTCGTCGCCACGGGAACGCCGAAGGTCAGGTCATAGGCGAGCGTGCAGCCCTTCAGCGCCATTTCGACGGCGCCGAGATAGGTGTTGAGATATTTGATCTCGGCGCTCTGGTTGCCGAAGCGGCGCGGTGCCGCCATCAACAGCATTTCGAGGTTCCAGCGATCACGGAAGCCCCGCGTCAGCGCGCCCGAACCGTGTGTGTGGCCGTTGACGAGACCGGGATGCAGCAGATGCCGGCTGGCATCGACGATCTCCGCGCTATCAGGGGCAGCTAGACCCGGCGCGCCGATCTCGAGGATCACGCCGTCCTTGACCAGGATGTCACGGAACGGCGCCTGCCGACCGGCTGCGTCAAGAAGCCGTCCGCCTCGGATGATCGTGACCTTGCTCATGACGCCTCCGCGATGTGCGATTTCGATCGCATTAGAACAGGATGGCGCGCCGAAGAAGAGAGAGAATTTTCGGCGGCCAGCCCTGACGATAGGGCGCCCTGTTGCCGGAGAGCAGTCCGCATTCAATCGCGGCTTGTTTGAAATCCTCTGGAATCAGAAGAAAGTCGTTCAGTTTCAAATTTCTGGGAGACCCTGAATGGAAAACCACGAGCCGTTCCTGCGCGAGGCGATCGCGCTTTCGAGATCCGCGGTGGAAAAGGGCGACGAGCCCTTCGGATCGCTGCTGGTGAAGGACGGCGAGGTGATCCTGCGCGCCGAGAACAGCGTCTTCACCGGCCACGACATGACGAACCATGCCGAATTGAACCTGATCAAGCAGGCGGCGCAGCACTATGACCCGGCCTTTCTGGCCGACTGCACGCTCTATACGAGCACCGAGCCCTGCGCGATGTGCGCCGGCGCGATCTACTGGTCGGGCGTCGGGCGCATGGTGTTTGCCTGCTCCGAAGAGCGGCTGGGCGAGATCGCCGGCATCGGTCTGAACGTTCCGAGCCGCGCGGTGCTGCAAACCGGCGCGCGCGTCGTCGTGGTGGACGGCCCGAACCTCGAAGAAGAAGCCGCCGCGGTCCATCAGGAATTCTGGCCGAAACATCTCGGCAAGGCCTGAGGGACAGCGTAAGGCGCAGCGCAGGACGAAGCTGGCCTGATGTCGATCGGTCCTAGAGCAGTTCCGGTGAACACCGGTTCACCAGAACTGCTCTATCAATTTGCTCTCACGCATTTTCTTCACGCGAACCGGTACCCACTTCGCTCGAAAATGCTCTAGATCTCGGCTCCGAACGGATATGGATGGACACCGCCATTCGGGTCCGTGACCTGCCCTGCCGGGTCGACATAATCAGGGCCGATCGGCACCTTGCCGAAGCCGCCGGGGATATCGAGCACATAGGTCGGCTGGGCGAGGCCGGAGAGGCGTCCGCGCAGTGCGCGCATCAGCGCCTGCCCTTCGGCAATCGACGTTCGGAAATGGGCCGTCCCCGGCGCCATGTCGGCATGGTGAAGGTAATAGGGCTTCACCCGCGCTTCGACAAAGGCGCGCATCAATGCGGCCATGGTCTCGGCATCGTCGTTGACGCCCTTCAGCAGCACGCTCTGGCTGACCAGCGGCAGTCCGGCATCGGCAAGGCGCGCCAGCGCCGCGCGGGCGGCGGGCGTGAATTCGCGGGGATGGTTGGCGTGAACGGCAATATAAACAGCCTTTCCCGTTCCAGACAGCGCCTTCACCATCGCAGCATCGATCCGCTCGGGATCGACGATCGGCACACGGGTATGGAACCGCAGCACGCGGACATGGTCGATGGCGCGGAAATGATCCAAGAGCGCGCCGAGCCGGCGCGGCGCCGCCACCAGGGGATCGCCGCCGGTAAAAATCACCTCCCAGATCGCCGGACGCGCCGCAATATAGGCAAGGGCCAAAGCGAAGGCCTCATCGCCGAGCAGCGTTGGGCCGCCGGGGCCGACCGTCTCGCGGCGGAAGCAGAAGCGGCAATAGACGGCGCATGCATGGACCAGCTTGAGCAGCACGCGGTCGGGATAGCGATGCACCAGCCCCGGCAAGGGACTGTGCACGTCATCGCCGATCGGGTCGGCCAATTCGTCCGGTGTCGTCTGCAATTCGGCAAAATTCGGCACGAATTGCGCGGCGATCGGATCGCGGGGATCGGCCGGATCGATGAGGTCGGCCATATCGGGCGTCACCGCCACGGCATAGCGGGCGGCGACGTCCTCGAGCGCCGCGACGGCTTCGGGAACGACGAGACCCGCCGCAGCAAGCGCGGCAGGGCTGCGCAGCGTCGGGCGGCTCTCGAGCGCAAGGACAGGCGATTTCGACATCGCGTGCTTTTCGGTCATCGCGTGGCCGGTGTCCAGACGACGAGGTCGAGCCGCGGCGCACCGGTCGCCAGCATCACCAGCCGATCGAAACCGAGAGCGATGCCCGAGGCCTCCGGCATGATGGCGAGTGCGGCCAGGAAATCCTCGTCGAGCGGATAGCGCTCGCCATAGAGCGCTTCCTTCGCGTCCATGGCGGCAAGGAAGCGGCGGCGCTGTTCCTGCGGATCGGTCAATTCCCCGAAGCCATTGGCAAGCTCGACGCCGCAGGCATAGAGCTCGAACCGTTCGGCGACGCGTGGATCGCGCGGCGAACGGCGGGCCAGCGCCGCCTCGGCGATCGGATACTCGTCGAGGATCGTCGGTCGGCCGATGCCGAGTTGCGGCTCGATCTTCTCCGAGATGACGCGGCTGAACACGTCGCTCCAGCTATCGTCGTCGGCGACACGAAGGCCCTGCCCGCTCGCGGCCGCAGCGAGACCGTCGCGATCGACGGCGCCGTCTGCGCCGACGGTGGCCAAGAGGTCGATGCCGGCATGCCGGGCGAAGGCCTCGGCGACCGAAAGCCGCTCGGGCGTCGCGAACGGATCAGCCTCGATGCCCCGATGGACAAATCTTGTGACGCCGGCAGCCCGCGCGGCGGCAGACAGGAGCGCCGCGCAATCCTGCATCAGCGCGTCATAGCGCGTGTCGGCGCGGTACCATTCCAGCATCGTGAATTCATTGGCATGGCGCGGCCCGGCCTCGCGGTTCCGGAAGACGGGACCGAGGGTGAAGATCCGCCGCTCGCCAGCGGCCAGCAGCTTCTTGGCGGCAAATTCGGGAGAGGTATGCAGATAGAGCTGTTGCCGCTCGCCATCCGGATCGATCCGCTCCGTGGAAAATGCGGAGAGATGCGTCTCGTTGCCGGGCGAGATCTGCAGGATGGCGCATTCGACCTCGGTGAAATCGGCAGCGGCGAACCAGCCGGCGATAGCGGCTTTGATCCGCCCGCGCGCCAGGAGAAATGGCCGGCGGTCGGCATGGACATGCGGCGTCCACCAAGGCGAGGCGTAAGGGTTCATCGATCGGGCTCGCGTCATGACTGGCGGCGATCACTGCCGCTTGCGGGGCCTCGAGGCAAGGCCCCAAGACGTGGCCATACGTTTTGGACTGGCATGAAAGCGCAGAATCGCTATGGTGCGCGCCATTCTCGCGCCCCCTTCGGGCACGCAGCAAGAAACGAGGCGCCCCAATCAGATGGCGCCGGCACCAAGGACCGAATTGCCGTGAAAGTTATCGCCAGCCAGATCCGCAAGGGCAACATCCTCGAGGTCGAGGGCAAGCTCTATGCCGTGCTCGTCGCGGAGAGCTTTCATCCCGGCAAGGGCACGCCGACGACCCAGATCGACATGCGCCGCCTTTCGGACGGCGTGAAGATCTCCAACCGTTACAAGACGACCGAGCAGGTCGAGCGCGCTTTCGTCGAGGACCGCGATTTCTCGTATCTCTTTGCCGATGGCGAAGACTTCACCTTCATGAACACCGAGAACTACGAGCAGCTCACCGTCTCGAAGGACGTGGTCGGCGACGCCGCGCCCTATCTCCAGGAGGGCATGGTCGTCCGCCTGTCGATCTTCCAGGAGCAGGCCGTCGGCATCGTGCTGCCGCAGCGCATGACGCTCGAAGTGGTCGATACCGAGCCGACGACCAAGGGCCAGACCGCTTCGTCGTCGTTCAAGCCCGCCATTCTTTCCAATGGCGTCCGCTCGATGGTGCCGCCGCATATCGGACCCGGCACGCGCATCGTCGTGTTGACCGAAGACGGCTCCTATGTCGAGCGCGCCAAGGACTGATCCTCGCGCTCTCCGGCCCTCTGACGACTGATTTCAAAATCCCCGCCTCGGACCACCCGGCGCGGGGATTTTCGTGTGGCGGACCGTCGCATCGGCAGCGGAGATCGGCCGGGCCTTTCCCGCGGCAGCGCGCCAGAGCCCGATTGCCGTTAAGACGCCGTTTAGGTTAACCGATTCTTCAAGCGTTTCGCCCATACTTGGAGGCGACTGAATTTCAAAATGAGTCTCGGCGTGACACAGGACGCGCGACGAATGGGGAGAATTTGCGCGTGAAATGGCGGGCGGCGATCGAGCTCTCTGTCGTGCTAATTTTGACGGGCTGCATCTATCTGCTGCTCTCGCTCATGAATCTCCTGCCGAACGCCGCCGGTTTTTTTGATTCGCGCGGCGAGGTTGTGGCTACCACCGCCGTCTTTGCCGGCGCAGCCATCGCAATTCTGGTGCTGCGCCGTTTCGGGCAACTTGCCGGCCGGCTCGATGAAGCCCTCAATCGGGAGCGGCAGCTCGGTCTCCTGTCGCAAATCGATCCGCTGACGCGTCTCCTCAACCGTGCTGCCTTCATTGAGGAAATCGGCCGGGCCATCGCGCGCCGCCGGGCCGGCGGTTCGCACTTCGCGCTGCTGACAATCGATCTCGATCGCTTCCGCAACGTCAATCACGTGCATGGCCCTGGTGTCGGCGACATGCTGCTGGTTGAGGTAGCGCGGAGGCTCGGAACCCTCCAGACCATGGGAACGACCATCGCCCGACTCGGCGGCGATGAATTTGCGCTGCTCATCGAGAACGAGCCGGTGGACGATCACGCGTGCCGCGTCGCGCGTCGCCTGATCGACAGCATCGCGGCGCCGGTCTGGGTGCCGCAGGGCGTGCTGTCGGTCGGCGCCACAATCGGAATCGCGACATCCGATCTGGTCGATGCCACCGCCGAGGAGCTGCTGCGCGCCGCCAATATCGCGCTCGGCGAGGCCAAGCAGAGCGGCCGCGGCAGCTATTTCCAATTCGAAGCCAGCATGGGCGAGGCGCTCAGACGGCGTTCGACGCTCGAAACCGATCTCCGCCGGGCCATCGCGGTTGGTGAGATCGTCCCGTTCTATCAGCCACTGATCGCGCTTGAGGATGGCCGTCTCACCGGCTTCGAGGTCCTCGCCCGCTGGGATCATCCCCATTACGGTCTGATCCAGCCGGCTGCCTTCATCCCGCTGGCGGAGGAACTCGGCCGCGTCGGCGATCTGTTCTACCGCATCCTCGCAACCGCCTGTGCCGACGCAAAGACCTGGCCGCGCGAACTCTCGCTCTCGGTCAATGTCTCGCCGAAGCAGTTCGGCGAGCCGCAACTGGCCTCCCGCATCCTGGCGATCCTCGGCAGCGCCGGCGTCGATCCGAACCGGCTCGAACTCGAGATCACCGAGAATGCGCTGGTCGACGAGATCGCCTCGGCCAAGCTCATTCTGTCAGCCCTTCGCGATGCCGGCGTCGCCGTGGCGCTCGATGATTTCGGCACCGGCTATTCGAGCATGCGCCATCTCAATGATCTGCCGATCAATCGGCTGAAGATCGACCGCCTGTTTCTCGAAGGCGCGCGGCATAACATCGAGAACTGGAAGATCGTTCGCGCCATCGTCCAGCTCGCCCATTCTCTCGATATGGAAACGACCGCCGAAGGGATCGAGATCCCCGATGTTGCCGAGATCCTGCGCGATGTCGGCTGCGATATCGGACAGGGCTATCTGTTCGGCAAGCCGCTGTCCTCTGCCGCCACATCGGCATGGCTCGCCGATGTGCAGCTCGGTCGTGGCGCCTTTGTGCCGAAGTTGGCGCACTAAGCCTCCACCGCTCGCGACATCTCTCCCTTGACGTTTCGGCACGGCCGTGACGAAGCTTGGACAGGCCGCAGCCGGCGATGACGCCGCGGCCGCGCGCCAGAGGCGGCACCGCCGCCGCAAGGGTTCGGGGGGACCATCCATGCGCAACAGCATCGCAGCTATCAGCCTTTCGGCCGTTGTGACCTGCCTTGCAGGCGGTACCGCCATTGCCGACGTCGCCTTGCCACCCTTCTATGAGGCGGCGTCTGCATTGGCTGCGGATGGCGCTCTCGGCACAGTGCTGAAGAGCGAGCCGGTCAGCACGGCAGTCCCCGGCGCCAAGGCCTGGCGTATTGCCTATGTCTCGTCAGATGTGGCCGGCCGCAAGACGATCGCGACCGGGCTTGTCATAGCGCCGGATGCTCCAGCGCCGAAGGAAGGCCGTCCGGTCGTCGCCTGGGCGCATGGAACGACAGGCACGGCGCAGAATTGCGGCCCGTCGCAGGTTCCAGACCCAGCCCAAGGCCTCAACCAGTATTTCCTTGTCGGGGGCAATTCCTGGACGGATTACGGCCTGCCTGAGGTCGCGACTTTCATCAAGGACGGCTATGTCGTTGTCGGCACCGACTATCAAGGGCTCGGGGGCGGCGGAAAGCATCAGTATTCCATTGCCGCCACCAATGGGCGCGACGTCATCAACGCGGTCCGCGCCGTCGCATCCTTGAGCGAAACAGGCGCCGGTAAAAAGGCGGTCGTCTATGGCTGGTCACAAGGCGGCGGCGCGACGCTCAGCGCCGCCAGCCTTGGCGACTACATCGCGGAGACCGGAACGGCCGCCGACGGCATCGACTTTGTCGGCTTCGTTGCCTTGGCGCCGGACGACGTCGCGGCCGTGGCGCCGGCTGTGCCGACCGACGAGGCTTCGGCCTCGACGATCATGCAGGGCCTCACGGCAAGCTTCTCCGACAACATCTTCAACTTCACGCATTTCGTGATGTTCATGTGGGCCAATCAGGCTGCGTTCCCCGATCTAGCCCTGACAGACCTGTTCACTGACGACGGCGCAAAGCTGATCGATGATGTGGTCTCGCAGAAATGCGTCCATGTCACATCGGACACGCTGAACTTCGCGGTCGGGGAAAACTACAAGTCGCTGCTCCGTCCCCAGCCTTTGAACGCGCTAGCCTGGGCAAAGGCGCTCGTCGCGGGCAGCGTCGCGCCGGTCAAGCCCATCGCTCCGGTGATCATCTACTGGGGCACCGCCGATACCGTCGTTCCGCCGGCAATGGGCGCCGCCTATCGCCAGCAGATGTGCGGCCTTGGCGGCAACATCACGCGGGTCCAGCTCGATGGGGCGCAGACGCATTTCTCGACGCCCGGCGCTTCGGCGCCCCTTTATGTCCCCTGGATAGAGGACCGCCTTGCCGGCAAGCCCCTTGCCGACGGCTGCAAGTCCGGCGGATGAGGGGCCGGACTGGTGGGCGGATGACCGGCTCAGCTGCGGCACAGACAAAGCGAACTCGAAACCTGATGAAGCCCGCTCAGTCGGCCTTCTGCCATTCCATCATGAGGAAATAAGGCGCGCGCCGGTAGCGCTCTGCCCGCTCGTCATTGATGCCCAACGGCTCGGGCTCGGCGAATTGCCGAAGCTGGAAACCGGCATTGAGAAGCACGTTCATGTATGTGCCGAGGGGGCGATGCCAGTTAAGGATGCGAACGCCGCGCCAGGCGACCCATTGCGCCCGCTCGTCGAGGTAGTGATCGATGAAGAAGCGGCGTGTTCCGTCTGGCTCCGTGGTCCATCCCGTCGGCGGCCCAGCGGTGTTGAAGCTCTGAAGGTTCGCGATCAGAAGGGTCCCGCCGGGCCGCAGCACACGGTGCATTTCGCCGATCGCGGCATCAAGGCCCGGAATGTCGATCAGTGACAGATAGCTGACCGCGAGGTCGAACGCCGCTGTCTCAGCATCAAGCGCCTCGGCCCGGCCGAGGCGATAGTCGCCGTCCGGGTCCCGCTTTCTGGCCTCGGCGATCAGATGAGGCGTCGGATCCACACCGCAGGTTCTGATGCCGCGATTCCGCATCATGCGGCAGAACCGGCCCTCCCCGCATCCGACATCGATCGCTGTCGAAAAGCCACGCCCCTCGATCCGCGCCAGCATCGGCGCGTCGAGGACGTAGCGACGCGCCCAGTCGCCATGCTCGCCGAGACCGTCAATCCACGCCGCAGCCGATTCGTCCCAGCCGTCCGACATCAGCCACCTCAGACGAGACGCGACTGCTCCTTCGCCGCGGCGATGAACGAGGCGAACAGCGGATGCGGCGCGAGCGGCCGCGACTTGAGTTCCGGATGGTACTGGACGCCGATGAACCAGGGATGGTCGAGGAACTCGACGGTCTCCGGCAGGATGCCGTCAGGCGACATGCCGGCGAAATGCATGCCACAGGCCTCGAGCCGGTCCTTGTAGTCGATATTGACCTCGTAACGATGGCGATGACGCTCGGAAATTTCGGTCGCGCCATAGATTTCGGCGATATGCGAGCCTGCCTCAAGCTCGGCCGCATAGGCGCCAAGCCGCATCGTGCCGCCGAGATCGCCGGTGGCATGGCGCTTTTCGAGCATGTTGCCCTTGAGCCATTCGGTCATCAGGCCGACGACCGGCTCCTCGGTCGGGCCGAACTCAGTCGAGCTCGCATGCTCGATGCCGGCCAAGCTGCGCGCCGCTTCGATGACAGCCATCTGCATGCCGAAGCAGATGCCGAAATAGGGCACCTTGCGGCGGCGGGCAAAGCCGGCGGCGTTGATCTTGCCCTCCGAGCCGCGCTCGCCGAAGCCGCCGGGCACCAGGATGCCGTTGACGCGCTCGAGATAGGGCGCAGGATCTTCTTTCTCGAAGATCTCGCTCTCGATCCAGTCGATATTGACCTTGACCGTATTGGCGACGCCGCCGTGCTGCAGGGCTTCGATCAGCGACTTATAGGCATCCTTGAGGCCGGTATATTTGCCGACCACGGCGATGGTAACCTCGCCTTCGGGATTGCGGATCTTGGCCGTCAGCGCCTTCCACTTGCCGAGATCGGGCGCCGGCGATCCATTGATGCCGAAGGCTGCGAGAACCTCGTCGTCGAGCCCTTCCGCATGATAGGCGGTCGGCACGTCATAGATGTGCGGCACGTCGAGCGCCTGGATCACGGCCGATTCGCGGACATTGCAGAACAGCGAGAGCTTGCGGCGCTCTTCCTTCGGAATCGGCCGATCGCTGCGGCACAGCAGAATGTCAGGCTGGATGCCGATCGAGCGCAGTTCCTTCACCGAATGCTGGGTCGGCTTGGTCTTCAGTTCGCCCGCGCTCGGGATGTAAGGCAGCAGGGTCAGGTGGATGTAGACGACGTGATCGCGCGGCAGGTCGTTGCCGATCTGGCGGATCGCCTCAAGAAAGGGCATCGCCTCGATGTCGCCGACGGTGCCGCCGATCTCGCACAGCACGAAATCGACATCCTCGTTGCCGGAGAGCACGAAGGCCTTGATGGCGTCGGTGACATGCGGGATGACCTGGACGGTCCCGCCGAGATAATCGCCGCGCCGCTCGCGCGCGATGATCTCCTGATAGATCTTGCCAGTGGTGACGCTGTCGGCCTTCGAGGCAGGGCGACCGGTGAAGCGCTCGTAATGGCCGAGATCGAGATCGGTCTCGGCGCCGTCATCGGTGACGAACACTTCGCCATGCTGATACGGGCTCATCGTGCCCGGATCGACATTGAGATAGGGATCAAGCTTCCTCAGGCGGACCTTGTAGCCCCGCGCCTGGAGCATGGCGCCGAGCGCCGCAGAGGCGATGCCCTTGCCCAGGGAGGAAACCACGCCGCCGGTGATGAATACGTACCGCGCCATGGGCTCTGACCTTAGCCTCCGATAAAATGATTCGCTGCGACAAAACAGGAGCGTTCCCCGCAATCGGCGGGTTCGCGACCGATAGGCAATAGCGGGGCGCTGAAGTTATGCCCCAAACAAAACGTCGCCGCGAAATGCGGCGACGCTCTGAAATCTCGTATGCGGCAAGCGCCTAGTTGGTGCTCGGCACCGACGGCGTTGCCGGAGCGGCAGGCGCAGGCGTCGTCGCCGGAGCCGACGTTGCCGGAGCGGGAGCAGCACTCCCCGAAGCCGGCGCAGCAGCACCAGCGGCAGGTGTCGTCGTGCCCGTCTTCGGCGCCGGCAACTGATCGAGAATGCCGCCCTTGCCCGCGGCAGGCGTTGCGGCCGGCTGCGACTGGCTCTGAATACGATCGAGGATCGAAGCCGGACGATCACTAAAGCGCGTGATCAACGTCAGCCCGATCGACGTCAGGAAGAAGGCGCCGGCGAGAATAGCCGTGGTGCGGGTCAGCACATTGGCCTGGCCGCGCGCGCTCATGAAGCCCCCGCCCCCGCCGATGCCCAAAGCCCCACCTTCGGAACGCTGGAGCAAGACTACGGCGACGAGCGCGACGACCACCATAAGGTGGATCACGATGATGACTGTCTGCATCGATGACTCTGGTAGGAAGCTTCTGAAATCCGGCGCCTTGTACACGATCGACCGAGACGATGCCAGTGCCCGGCGGTTCGCATATGGGAATGACCGGGGCCAAGGCCAAGAGCCAGCCGCCGCGCAGCCCTCAGGCATAGGCAGCAGCGATACCCAGGAAGTCCGCCGCCTTGAGGCTCGCGCCGCCGACAAGGGCGCCATCGACATCGTCGATCGCGAGGATTTCGGCCGCATTCGCGGGCTTGACGGAGCCGCCATAGAGAATGCGCATTCCGTTGCCTTCATCGCCAAACCGCGCGGCAAGGGAGCGGCGGATATGGCCGTGCACTTCGGCGATATCGGCGAGCGAGGGCGTCAGCCCGGTGCCGATCGCCCAGACCGGCTCATAGGCGATGACGAGATCGGCCGCCGTCGCCGCATCGGGAATCGACTGCGCCATCTGGCGGTCGATCACGGCAAGCGTCGTGCCGCCGCGACGCTCGGCCTCCGTCTCGCCGATGCAAAGGATGCGTACGAGCCCTGCGCGAAGCGCTGCCTCCGCCTTGGTGCGCACGGTTGCGTCGTCCTCGCGATGGTCCGTGCGGCGCTCCGAATGGCCGACGATGACGTGAGTCGCGCCGGTATCCGCGATCATCTCGGCCGAGATGTCGCCGGTATGGGCGCCGCTGGCCTTGGCATGGCAATCCTGGCCGCCGACAAGGACGCGGGAGCCGAGTGCCACCACCGCGAAGGTCGACAGCAACGTCGCCGGCGGGCAGATCGCGAGATCGACGTTGCCGCGCAGGGCCGGCGCATAGCCTTCCAGGATTCGGCCGAATTCAGCCGTCGCCCCCTTGAGGCCGTTCATCTTCCAGTTTCCGGCGACGAGCGGCTTGGGGCGGGACATCGGATCATTCCTGTTCGCAAAGAGTGAAGCTGCTGGTGTATGCGACGACGTCCGGGGGGCAAGTCAAGAGGCCGAAAACGGCCGCAATGCTGCCCCGCGGCGAGATTTTTATACCATGCAACGCGGCCTTGCTCCGGCGAAGCCACCTTTCTATGATCGCGCGCCCTAAGCGGAGCTGTCGAGGCCCCGCTCTCTCAGAGGATCCAGATGCTCGATTCCATGCGTAAACACGCCTCCGGTCCGGTGGCGAAGGTCCTGATCGGCATTCTGATCTTCTCGTTCGGCATCTGGGGGATCGCCGGCGCGCTGAGCGGCATCGGTACCAACACCGTCGCGCAGGTCGGCAATACGGAGATTTCCGTCGTGCAGTTCGACCGCGCCTATCGCCGCGAATTGCAGAATGTCAGCCAGCAGGTCGGCACGCAGGTGACGGCCGAGCAGGCCAAGGCGTTCGGCCTTCCGAACCAGGTTCTGGCGCGCCTCATCACCGAAGCAGCGCTCGACGACCAGGCCGAGAGCCTCAATCTGGGCGTTTCGCAGGATACGCTGGTCAAAGAGATTGCCGCCGATCCGTCGTTCAAGGGGCCTGCCGGAACGTTCGATCGCAACTATTTCATTCAGGTGCTGCGCGCCAACGGCCTCAACGAGGACGACTACGTTCTGGAGCGACGCTCCGTCGAGCGGCGCAAGCAGATCGCCGACAGCATCTCCGGCGGCGCGACCATGCCCGCCGTGCTGGCCCAGGCGCTGCACACCTACCAGACCGAAGCGCGCACGATCCGCTATGTCGTGATGCCGGCGTCGCTGGTGACCGATGTCGGCGAGCCGACGAGCGAACAGCTGACCACCTTCTATAATGATCACAAGGCCGACTGGCGCCGACCGGAACTGCGCGAACTGCAGATCCTGTCGCTGACGCCTGAGGACGTCGCCCGGCCCGCCGACATCGACGACGCGGCGGCGCAGAAGGCCTATGAGGCGGACAAGGCCCAGTATTCGACGCCCGAAGCGCGCCATGTCTATCAGCTGATCTTCGCCGACCAGAGCACGGCGGAAGCCGCTGCCGCGAAACTAAAGGGTGGCGCAACATTTGAGAGCGTCGTCGAAAGCACGGGCAAGAAGCTCGTCGACACCGATCTCGGCGTCGTCACGCGCGACAAGCTGATTGATCCGAAGGTCGCCGACGCTGCCTTCGCGCTGCCCTCCGGCGGCACCAGCGATGTCGTCATCGGCAGCTTCGGCCCGGTCCTGCTTCAGGTGACCGACATTACGCCGGGCTATGTTCAGCCCTTCGATGCCGTCAAGGCAGCGATCAAGTCAAACCTCGCCCTCGCCGCGGCACGGGCCGATATCGGCTCGCTGCGCGATTCGATCGAGGATGCGCGGGCGGGCGGTTCGACGCTTCAGGAGATCGCGACCAAGAACAAGCTGACTGTGCGCTCGATCAATGTCGACCAGTCGGGCAATGGCGCCGATGGCGCTGCTGTCGCCGACATTCCGGTCAAGGACGCGCTGCTCAAGGCGGCGTTCGAGAGCGATGTCGGCATCGACAACCCTTATCTCAACAACGGCGACGGCATCGTCTGGTATTCCGTTGCCGCCATTGACCCGGCGCATGACCGGCCGCTGGATGAGGTGAAGGACAAGGTGATCGCCGCCTGGAAGAAGACGACCACCACCGATCATCTCGCGAAGCTGGCCAAGGACACGGCGGCGCGCCTCGGCAAAGGCGAGACGCTCGACGCGATCGCCGACCAGCTGAAGCTGACAGTCGAGACGGACGCCAACCAGACGCGCGGCAGCAAGCCGCCGGCCGACTTCTCGACCGATGCGCTCAAGGCGGCGTTTGCCGGGCCGAAGGGCTATGCAGCGGCGGTCCAGGGTGTGAACCCGGACCAGCAGATCGTGCTCCAGGTCGATACGATCACGGATACGCCCTTTGTGAAGGACGACACGACGCAGGCTTCCTTGACCAAGCAGCTGGCCGATGCGATGCAGAATGATCTGCTGCAGCAATACATCGCCGAGCTGCAGAACCAGCTGGGAGCGAAGGTCAACCAGCAGTCGCTGCAACGCGTGATCGGCGCGAGCTGAGAAACAGGATGTCTTCGACGAGCCGCCTCATCCAGCCTGCCACCGACCGCTTGCAGCGGACGGGGTCGGCTGGCCGCGGCGGTGTGCGGGGATCGGCGCTGCGCTGGCATGGCGATGCGCGCTGGCACGCCGGGTGGCGATGGCGCTGATCGCCATGCCCGGCTTGCCGGGCTGACGCACCACCGCCCCTTGACCGCCATCCGGACCATCTGGTCCGCAAGCTCTGGACAGACATCATGCTGATCGAGCCGTCGCTTGAGACGATCACGCGCAACTATGCAGCCGGCGAACCGCAGGTCGCCTGGACCCGCCTCGTCGCAGACCTGGAGACGCCCGTCTCCGCGATGCTGAAGCTCTCCACAGGTCGCGCCAACACCTTCCTGCTCGAATCGGTGGAGGGTGGCGCTGTGCGCGGGCGCTATTCGATGATCGGGATCGAGCCGGATCTGCTCTTCCGCGCCCATGCCGACAAGGCCGAAATCGCGCGTGGCGTGACAGCCGGGCATGAGCCCTTCGCCGCCGTACCGGGTGGCTCGCTTGACGTTTTGCGGGCGCTGATCGCCGAATCGCATATCGACCTGCCGGAGGCGCTGCCGCCGATGTCGGCCGGCATCTTCGGCTATCTCGGCTATGACATGGTCCGCCAGATGGAGGATCTGGGCCCCCCCAATCCCGATGCGCTCGGCCTGCCCGATGCGATCATGATGCGCCCGACGGTCATGGTGATCTTCGATGCCGTGAAGGACGAGATCACGATCGTGACCCCGATCCGCCCGGCGGACGGCGTCTCGGCCGAGGAGGCGCATCGGCGCGCCGTCGACAGGCTGACCGACGTCGTCGACACGCTGGAAGGCCCCCTCACCCGGCTCGCCGGCGCGTCGGATGTTGATCTCGACGTTCCCGTCGTCTCCAACACGCCGCATGAGCACTATCTGGCGATGGTCGCCAAGGCGAAGGAATACATCGCCGCCGGCGATATATTTCAGGTCGTGCTGTCGCAACGCTTCGAGGCGCCGTTCAGCCTGCCGCCTTTCGCGCTCTACCGCGCGCTCAGGCGCACCAATCCCTCGCCCTTCCTCTATTTCCTCGATTTCGGCAGCTTCGCCGTCGCGGGCTCCAGCCCGGAAATCCTCGTCCGTGTGCGCGATGGCGAGGTGACGATCCGGCCGATCGCCGGCACGCGCCGCCGTGGCGAAACGCCGGAGCAGGACAAGGCGCTGGCGGCCGAACTGCTCGCCGATCCCAAGGAGCGCGCCGAACACCTCATGCTGCTCGATCTCGGCCGCAATGATGTCGGCCGCGTCGCCGAAATCGGGTCGGTGAAGGTCACGGACCGCTTCTTCCTCGAATATTACAGCCAGGTGATGCACATCGTCTCGAATGTCGTTGGCCGGCTCGCCGCCCCGCATGACATGCTCGATGCGCTGGCCGCCGGCTTCCCCGCCGGCACCGTTTCGGGCGCGCCCAAGGTGCGCGCGATGCAGATCATCGACGAGCTCGAGCTCGAGAAACGCGGCATCTATGCGGGCTGCGTCGGCTATTTCTCGGCCGACGGCGCGATGGACACCTGCATCGTGCTCAGGACCTCGATCGTCAAGGACGGCAAGATGTATGCGCAGGCCGGCGCCGGCATCGTCGCCGACTCAGTACCCGAGAGCGAGCATCAGGAATGCATCGCCAAAGCCCGCGCCCTCTTCCGTGCGGCCGAGGAAGCGGTAAAGTTCGCTTCCCAGGCCGGACGCGGGCAGTAGGCGGAGGAACGGCAATGGCATTTCTCGTCATCGATAATTACGACAGCTTCACCTACAACCTCGTTCATTATCTTGGTGAGCTCGGCGCCGACCTGATGGTGCGCCGCAACGACAAGATCAGCGTCGCCGATGTTCTGGAGCTCGACCCCGAAGGCATCGTACTTTCGCCCGGGCCCTGCACGCCCAATGAGGCGGGTATTTGCCTCGATCTGATCGAGCAGGCCGGCGATCGCATTCCGATCTTCGGCGTCTGCCTCGGCCATCAGGCGATCGGCCAGGCCATGGGCGGCGACGTCGTTCGCGCGCCCTCGCAGATGCATGGCAAGATCTCGACCATCAACCATACCGGCCGCAGCGTCTTTCGCGGCATCAACGGGCCGTTCCAGGCGACGCGCTACCATTCGCTGCAGGTGCGCCGCGAAACCATGCCGGACGTTTTGGAGATCACGGCCTGGTCGGATGACGGCGTCGTCATGGGTGCGATGCACAAGAGCCTGCCGATGCATGGCGTGCAGTTTCATCCTGAGAGCATTGCCTCGGAGCACGGCCATCTGATGCTCAAGAACTTTCTTGATCTGGCCGGCGAGTGGAACGAGCGCCACCGTCTGGCGCGGTCGGTTGCGTGAGCGGCGAGATGAGCGAATTCAAGGGTTTCATCGCCAAGGTCGCAAGCGGCAAGACACTCGACCGCGCCGAGGCCGAGGCTGCCTTCGACATCATCATGTCCGGCAACGCGACCCCGGCCCAGATTGGCGGCTTCCTGATGGCGCTGCGCGTGCGCGGCGAGACCGTGGATGAGATCGCCGGTGCCGTTGCGACGATGCGGGCAAAGATGGTGACCGTCGAAGCGCCCGACGGCGCAATCGATGTCGTCGGCACCGGCGGCGACGGCTCGCATACACTGAACATCTCGACCGCTTCGGCGTTCGTGGTGGCCGGCGCGGGCGTGCCGGTCGCTAAACATGGCAACCGGGCGCTGTCATCGCGCTCAGGCGCCGCCGACGTTCTGATGGCGCTCGGCGTCAATGTCGACGTGCCGCCGTCCGTCATTGCCGATGCGATTCGCGAGGCGGGCATCGGCTTCATGTTCGCCCCGGCCCATCATGCTGCGATGAAGCATGTCGGCCCGGCGCGGGTCGAGCTCGGCACGCGGACGATCTTCAACCTGCTGGGGCCACTGTCCAATCCGGCAGGCGTCAAGCGCCAGCTGGTCGGCGTGTTCGCCGCCGAATGGCTCGAGCCGCTTGCCGCCGTCCTCGCGGCGCTCGGCTCGGAGCGGGCCTGGATCGTTCATGGCGCCGGCGGCGTCGACGAGATCACCTCGACCGGCCCGACCCGGGTCGCAGCGCTGGATGGCGGCCGGATCGAGACATTCACGATTACGCCCGAGGATGTCGGCCTGCCGCTGTCGCCGCCCGAGGCAATCCGTGGCGGCGATGCCAGCGAGAATGCCTTGGCGCTGCGTGCGTTGCTTGGAGGCGCAGCCGGCGCCTATCGAGACACAGTCCTGCTAAATGCGGGGGCTACGCTGATCGTCGCCGGCAAGGTCGAGTCGCTCAGTGAGGGCGTCGCCCGGGCGGCCAATGCGATCGACACAGGGGCAGCGATGGCACGGCTTGATAAGCTCGTCGCCGTCACCAACGGATGAAGTCATGACCGACATCTTGAAGAAGATCGAGGCGACCAAGCGCGACGAGATCGCGCTCGCCAAGGAGCGCATCCGCCCGAGCGAGATGGAGGCACGCGCCCTCGATACGCCGGCGGCGCGCGGCTTCGCTGATGCGATCCGCCGCAAACTGGCCGATGGCAATCCGGCGCTGATCGCGGAGATCAAGAAGGCGAGCCCGTCCAAGGGTTTGATCCGCGCAGACTTCGACCCCTCTGCCCTCGCCCGCGCCTATGACGCCGGCGGCGCCGCCTGCCTTTCGGTGCTCACCGACACGCCCTGGTTCCAGGGCGCGCCGGACTATCTCGTCGCTGCGCGCGAGGCCGTCGAGCTACCGGCGCTCAGGAAGGATTTCATCTTCGAGCCCTACCAGGTGTTCGAATCGAAGCTCTGGGGAGCCGATTGCATCCTGATCATCATGGCGGCGGTGCCCGATGCGATGGCGCGCGAGATCGAGGACGCAGCGATCGCCTGCGGCCTCGACGTGCTGATCGAAGTGCATGACGAAGAGGAGCTGCATCGCGCGCTGCAATTGCGTTCGCCGCTGATCGGCATCAACAACCGCAATCTGCGCACTTTCGAGACGACGCTTGAGAATTCGGAGCGTCTTGCGCCGATCGTTCCCGAGGGGCGGATCATCGTCGGTGAAAGCGCGATCAACACGGCGGACGACATCGCCCGGCTGAAGGCCGCCAATATCCACGCCTATCTGGTCGGCGAAAGCCTGATGCGGAAGGACGATGTCACCGCGGCAACCCTCGCGCTGCTGGCCCCGGCCGCCTGATCATGGCGGTCACCATTCGCGCCGTATTGGCCGAAGAGATCGCGCTCATTCCCACGATTGAGCGCGAGGCGGCCAACCGCTTTCGGGAGGTCGGCCTTGCTGCGATTGCTGACGGCGAGGTTTCATCTGAGCCTTTCATCCGCTCGATCTTGCTGAAGGGCGTAGCCCTCGGTGCCGTGGCGGATGGAAGCCTCGTCGGCTTTGTCCTCGCAGGCGTCCTCGACGACGCGCTTCACGTCTACGAACTTTCGGTCGTGCCGGCTTTTGGCGGACGCGGCGTCGGCAGCGGCCTGCTGGCAGCGGTCGAGGCCGCGGCTCGGACGCTTGGCCTTGCTGCCGTGACGCTCTCAACCTTTGGCGATATCCCCTGGAACGGCCCGTTCTATACTGGTCGCGGCTTCAACCCCGTCGATCGAGACGAATGGGGCCCGGCCTTCCATATGCTGCATACTGTTGAACAGGTATCCGGCCTGCCGCTCGAACGCCGCGTGTTCATGCGCAAGGAACTCGCCCCATGACTGCTCGTCTCACCCATCTCGACGAAACCGGCGCCGCCCAGATGGTCGACGTCTCGGAAAAGGCTGTCACCAGCCGGATTGCGGTTGCCGAAGGCGCGGTCGAGATGCAGGCGGCGACGCTCGCGCTGATCGTCGCCGGCAACATCTCCAAGGGCGACGTCTTCGCGACCGCCCGGATAGCCGGCATCATGGCGGCGAAGAAGACGCATGAGCTTGTGCCACTCTGCCATCCGATCATGCTGGCCAAGGTGACGATCGACATCGAACCCGATCCGGCGCTGCCAGGCCTTCGCGTCCGCGCGACGACCAAGGTGGCCGACCGCACGGGCGTCGAGATGGAGGCACTGACGGCTGTTTCCGTCGCCTGCCTCACCATCTACGACATGGCCAAGGCCGCCGACCGCAGCATGGTCATCGGCCCTATTCGGCTCGTCGAAAAGCATGGCGGGCGCTCGGGCTCCTGGAAGCTTGAGTCTTGAGCGGCCTGCTGCCCGTCGACGAAGCCGTCGCGCGCGTCCTTGAGGGCGTCGAAGCAACCGGGATGGAATGGATACAGCTCGCCGCTGGCCTTGGCCGTGTGCTCGCAGCCCCCTTGGCCGCTGGGCGCGACCAGCCGCCGCGTGATGTCTCGGCCATGGACGGCTATGCCGTCCGGTCGGGCGATGTTGCGGCGCTTCCCGCCGAGCTTTCGGTCATCGGCACCGCGCCCGCCGGACATCCCTTCGCCGGCAAAGTTGGAACGGGCGAGGCAGTCCGGATCTTCACCGGCGCCGTTCTGCCCGAAGGCGCCGACGCCATCCTGTTGCAGGAAGATGTCCTGTCGGCTGGAGACGGACGCATTGCCGCCCGCGAAGCGGTTCGCGCCGGTCAGCATATCCGCCGCCGCGGGCTCGATTTCGAAGCCGGCGCCGTCCTCCTCCCAGCAGGCACGCGGCTCGGCATGCGGCAGCTTGCGCTTGCCGCAGCGCTCGATCATCCGCGCCTTCCTGTCAGGCGCAAGCCTGTCGTTGCCGTCATCGCGACCGGCGACGAACTGGTCCTGCCAGGGGCCGAGCGCAGCGATGACAGCATCATCGCCTCCAACAGTTATGGCATCGGCGGGCTGGTCGAGGGTCTCGGCGGCAGCGTGCGCGATCTCGGCCTCGTCGCCGACGACAAGGATGCGATCGCCGCAGCAATCGATGCGGCTGCCGGCGCCGATGTTCTGGTGACGCTCGGTGGCGCCTCCGTCGGCGATCATGATTTCGCCCGCGAGGTTCTTGCCGGTCGCGGCATGGAGCTCGGCTTCTGGCGCATCGCGATGCGCCCCGGCAAGCCGCTGATCTTCGGTCGGCTCGGCACGACCCGCGTTCTCGGCCTGCCCGGCAATCCGGTGTCGAGCCTCGTCTGTTCGCTGCTGTTCCTGCGGCCGCTGGTCGAGGCGCTGCTCGGCATCGCGCCCAAGGACCCGGCCGTCGTGGCGACGCTCGGCGGCCCCGTCCGCGCCAATGACGCAAGGCAGGACTATCTCCGCGCCGAACTCACAATCGCCGAGGACGGGACGCGGACCGCGACGCCGTTCGCCCGCCAGGACAGCGCGATGCTCTCGACGTTTGCACGGTCAGGATGCCTCATCGTGCGGCCGCCGTTTGCACCAGCAGTTGACGCCGGCTCGCTGTGCCGCGTCATCATCCTGCCGTGATTTGAGTAAAAATTGCGCTCGCGCGTGAACTGTTAATAAATCATTCACAAATTGTGAGAACGCGCGTATCACTATTTCGACCACCCGCATCGGATCGATTGGAACGCCTCCACCAACGGAGCGTTCACAGCCGATGGTTGAACGCCGGGAGGAGATCATGAAACAGACACCGACCAAGGCAGTCACCAGCCCGCGCAGTCTCGGCATCGGCTCCGGCCTCGCAGCCGGCGCGCTGATGCTTTGTCACATGAACAGTTCGGGCCTCACCCGCTACGACAACCTGCTTGCGGATCTCGGCCGGCTCAAGCCCGCGCCGCAGCCGAGCGTCAATCGTCGCAGCGACCGTCCGCTGCGCAAGCGCTCGCGCTGGATCAACTGGATTTATCGCTGAGACCCCGCGCGATAAGGGCCTTTCAGCCGACCGTCATCGTTATGGCCGGCTGATTTGTGCTTGGGTCTGTCGCGCAATCAGCGGCCCGGGCCGAGTTCGAAATCAACCACCAGCGGCAGATGGTCGGACGCGACGCGCGACAGCGGCGTGCGCACCACCTCGACATTGAGGATCGAGGCCTTTCCGCGCAGCCAGACGTGATCGATCCTGAGCGTCGGCAGCCGTCCCGGAAAGGTCGGCCTCGCCTTGCGGTCGCCCCAGGCCTTCTGAACGTCGATGAACTGCGCCGCGAGGCGCCGATAGGGCGAGAGGCCGGGCGGCGCATTGAAATCGCCGACAAAGATGACCGGATCGCAGCAATCCGGATGACCGAGCCAATCCGGCCCGAGCAGGGTCGATAGCTGCAGCATCTGCTCATGTGGCCAGACGCCGAGATGCGTATTGACCACCTGGACGTTGCTTCCGCCAACGTCGATCGACGCCCAGAGCGCCCCGCGCGGCTCGACCTTGATGCGGTCATGGAACCCCGGCAAAGGGCCGGTGCGGATCATGGACATCGGCATGGATGTCAGGATCGCATCACCATAACGCTCCGGGCCGACATGCGTCGATGCATGGAAATGCGCCTGCATGCCCAGAAGGGACGCGAGCGTCCGCGCCTGATCGATGCTGCCGGTGCGCGGCCGCCCGACATCGATTTCCTGCAGCGCGACGATATCCGGCTTGCAGGCGGCGATGACATGGGCCACCCGCTCCGGCGAATGCTGCTTGTCGGTGCCGATACAGCTATGGACGTTGTAGGACAGAATTCTAAACCGGCTCATGAACGTCCTTCCAGACCACCTCGGCAATTCGCGCCGTTCGGCGACGTTCCCTCAATGGACCGATTTCGGCGCATAGGATGCCGGGTTGACGGATGTGGGCCGCCCTTTGAGGCTGAGCGCAGCCGTACGCGGCGGTGTCTCGGCGATGACCTTGCCGCGACGGATCACAGCGAGGCGTGTTGCCCGCATGCGCACCGCCTCGATCGGGTCCGCGGCCTGCAGGATGACGAAATCCGCATTCTTGCCTGGGGCGAGCCCATAGCCTTCGAGCCCGAGGATCGCGGCCGGAACGGTGGTGACGGCTTCAAACGACCAGCGGATCGCCTCGCGGCTGGTCATCGGCACCGCATGCACGGCCATGTTGGCGACGTCGAGCATGTCGGCATGGCCGAGGCCATACCAGGGGTCCATGCAGCAGTCCTGGCCGAGCGCGACGGGAATACCGAGCGCGCGCATTTCGGCGATGCGGGTGACGCCGCGCCGGCGCGGATAGGTATCGTGCCGCCCCTGCAGAGTGATGTTGATCAGCGGATTGGCGATCGCGGCGACACCGGCTTCGTGCATCAGCGGCAGGAGCTTGGAAACATAATAGTTGTCCATCGAGTGCATCGAGGTCAGATGCGATCCGGCAACGCGGCCGCCGAGCCCGAGCCGATGTGTTTCAGCGGCGAGCGCCTCGATATGGCGCGACAGCGGATCATCGCTCTCGTCGCAATGGAGATCGACGCGGAGCCCCCGCTTCGCCGCGATTTCGCACAGCGCGCGCACCGAAGCCGCGCCATCCGCCATCGTCCGCTCGAAATGCGGAATGCCGCCAACGACGTCGACACCCATGTCGAGCGCGCGCTCGAGATTGTGCGCCGCCGTTGGCGACCGGTAATAGCCATCCTGCGGGAAGGCGACGAGCTGGAGATCGAGATAGGGCTTCACCTTCTCGCGGACTTCGAGCAGCGCCTCGACGGCGAGCAGGCGATCGTCACAGATATCGACATGGCTGCGCACCGCAAGAAGCCCCTGCGCCACGGCAAGATCGCAATAGCGCAGCGCGCGCTCGATCACCGCTTCATGGGTCAGGAGGGGCTTCAACTCGCCCCAGAGCGCGATGCCTTCGAGCAATGTGCCCGACTGGTTCATCCGGGGCAGGCCGAGCGACAACGTCGCATCCATGTGAAAATGGCAGTCGACGAAGGGCGGCGCGACCAGATAGCCCTGTGCATCGATGACCCGGCCGGCCTCGGCCTCGATGGCTGGTGCGATCGCGACGATCTTGCCGTTCTGCACGGCGATGTCGAGACCCGGGCGGCTGTCCGGCAGGGTCGCGTTCTTGACGAGGAGATCAAAGGTCATGGCGCATCCGATGGTGTCTTCCACCATCGGAGCAGGACGTGGAGCGCATTGCAAGCGCTGCACGGCTTGGCGCAGTGGATAGGCCTATTGCGGATTATAGGGCGCGGTGGTCCCGGCATAGGCGGCTGTGAAGGCCGTGCCCGCGTCGGCGCCGAGCGCCGTCGTCACCTCCGTGCCGACCTTGGAGGCCTCGGCCTTGGGCAAGGTTGCCGCCGCCGTCGCAATCGCCGCGGCAAGCTGCGAAGCATCAGCGGCGCCGAGCTTCGGATTGCCACCGAACTTCGGATCGGTCCGGTATTTCGCGAGCATCTTGCTGATCATCGAGCCGCAGCCGCTCTGGCACTCCTCAAGCGCGGCGAGATCGTCCTGGAAGCCCAGCGCGGCCATGTCCGGCATGGCGTTCGTGTCGAGCTTCTTTTCCATGCTTTGAATCTGCTGGTCGGTCGACTGCGCCAAAGCCGGCGACACACCGGCCGCGACCGCGAGCGCGGATGCAACGACGACGGACGCGGCTCCGATAGCCTTACGGAATGAACTCGTCATGATCCAACCCCTCCCCCAGGCGCCACCGACTGGCGCCGGCAGCGATCACTTTCAGTCGGCGGTCATCGCCGGAACATTCGACGCCGGCTGCGCCTTGCGCTTGCCGCCGCGCTCCTCGAGCCGCTGCAGCACCGTAAAGAAGGACGGCACGAACAGAACCGCGAGGCAGGTCGAGGCGAGCATGCCGCTCACCACGGCGATACCGATCGAAGCGCGCGAATTGGCACCGGCGCCGGTCGCGAACACCAGCGGCAGAACGCCGAGAATGAAGGCGAAGGACGTCATCAGAATCGGGCGGAAGCGGAGCCGCGCCGCCTCGACGGCTGCCTCGGCAATCTCCATGCCCTCAGCCCGTTTCTCGCGCGCAAACTCAACGATCAGGATCGCATTCTTCGCCGCAAGCGCAATCAAGAGAATGATGCCGATCTGGGTATAGAGATTGTTGTCCAGACCAAGGCTCGTCAGCGCAATCACCGTTCCCAGCAGCGCCAGCGGCACCGCCAGGATGACCGAGAGCGGCTGAATCCAGCTCTCATATTGGCCGGCAAGCACGAAATAGACGAGGACGATCGCGAGGCCGAAGACGAAGTAGATGTCGTTGCCAACGATCTTCTCCTGGTAGGACATCGCCGTCCAATCATAGCCGTAGCCAGGCGGGAGCGTTTCCTTGGCGATCTGTTCCATGAGTTGCATGGACTGGCCGGTGCTGAAGCCCGCGGCAGGGCCGCCCGCCAGCGTTGCCGCCGGATAGAGATTGTAGAGCGTGATCAGCGGCGGCCCTTCGGTATCCTCGAAGGAGAGCACGGTGCCGAGCGGCACCATCTCACCAGTCTTCGTCTTCACCTTCAGATTGAGAATATCCTTCGGCTCGACACGGGACTCCGGCGAGGCCTGGACATAGACTTGGAAGACATTGTTGAACTTGGTGAACTGGTTGACATAGGTCGAACCGAGATAGGCCTCGATGGTCGAGAAGACCTGCCCAACGGTCACGCCCAAGGTCTCGGCGAGGATTCTGTTGATCTTCAGCGTGAATTGCGGCGTCGTGGCGCTGAAGCTCGAATTGACACGCTGCAGGCCCGTCTGCGTCGCCGCATTTTCGCTGATCTGGCTGACCGCCGCCTGAAGCTGTTGGAAGTCGGAGCTGCCATCCTTCACGAGGATTTCCATCGTGAAGCCGCCGGTATTACCGATGCCCTGGATCGGTGGCGGCACCAGTACATAGCCCGTGGCATCAGGCATCTTGCCGAGGCCGGCCGTCAGGTTCTGGTAGATCGCGCGCAGGCTCTCGTCCTTGCCGCGCACCGACCAATCCTTGAACATCACATAGACGACGCCCGAATTGAAAAGCGTTGCGCTGTTGTCGAGGACCGAGACGCCGGTGATGCCGATGGCATTCTCGACGCCGGCAGTGCCGAGCGCGATCTTCGTGGCTTCCTGGACGACGCGATCGGTGCGCTGCAGCGAAGCGCCCTCCGGCAACTGCACGGAGATCACGACATAGCCCTGGTCCTCGATCGGCAGGAAGGCCGTCGGAATGCGGCTCATGCCCCAGAAGGCGCCGGCGACGAGGATCAACGCCACCAGCAGCATGAGATAGCTGACCTTGACCATGTGGCGGATCAGCGAAGCATAGCGCGCCTCGCACCAATCATAGACATGGTTGAAACCGCGGAAGAAGACGTTCTTCTGATCCGGTGGCGTTGGCGTCCGCAGCCAGAGGGCGCACTGCGTCGGCTTCAGCGTCATCGCGTTGATCGCCGAAATGAACGCCGTCGCCGCGATCACCAGCGCGAACTGCTGGTACATCTGCCCGGTGAGGCCAGGCAGCGCCGCAGACGGAAGGAACACCGCCATCAGCACGAGCGTGATGCCGATGATCGGGCCGAACAGCTCGTTCATGGCCTTAACAGCCGCATCGCGGCCGCTCATGCCGGCTTCCATATGGCGCGACACACCCTCCACGATGACGATCGCGTCATCGACGACAATGCCGATGGCGAGCACGATCGCGAACAGCGTGGCCGTGTTGACCGTGAAGCCCAGCGCCGCCATCGCCGCGAAGGCGCCGATAATGGTCACCGGAACGGTCGTCGCGGGCACCAGCATCGCGCGCCAATCCTGCAGGAAGAGCATGATGACGATGAGCACGAGAATGCCCGCCTCGATCAGCGTCTTGTAGACCTCGGTGATCGAGGCGCTGACGAACTTGGTCGTATCGAAGGGGATTTCGTACTTGAGCCCTGGCGGAAACGCCTTGGACAGTTCCTGCATCTTGGCAGAGACCGCTTCGGCAACCGCGAGCGCATTCGCCTCTGGCAACTGGTAGATGCCGATCGCCGCAGTCGGCGCGTTGTTGTAGGTCGCCGTGTGGCTGTAGCTCTGCGAGCCGAGTTCGACGCGGCCGATGTCGCGCACCCGGACAATCTGGCCGCCATTCTCGTTGTTGACCTTGACGATGATGTTCTCGAAATCGGGCGCATCGCTGAAGCGGCCGTTGACATTCACCGTGTACTGGAAGTTGAGCCCCTGCGGCGCCGGCGGCATGCCGGTCATGCCAGCGGTAACTTCCTGGCTCTGCTGCTGGATCGCGTTGACAACGTCGCTCGGCGTCAAGCCAAACGACTGCAGCTTGTCCGGATCCATCCAGATGCGCATCGCATAGGGGCCGGCACCGAAGACATTGACATTGCCGACGCCGGGAATGCGCGACAGCTCGTTCTGGATGTTGATCACGCCATAGTTCGACAGATAGAGCCCGTCATAGCTCTTGTCGGGAGAGAACAGCGTGACGAACTGCAGGATCGCGGTCGACTTCTTCTGGACGTTGACGCCCTGGACCTGGACCGACTGCGGCAGAGAGGCGAGCGCGATCGCGACACGGTTCTGCACCAGCACCTGCGCCTGGTCCGGATCGGTGCCGATGTTGAAGGTCACGATCAGGTTGTAGGTGCCGTCGCTCGCGCTCGTCGACTGCATGTAGATCATGCCCTGGACGCCGTTGATCTGCTCTTCGATCGGCAGGGCAACAGTATCCATGATGGTGCGCGCGCTGGCACCTGGATAGCTGGTCGAGACCTGGATCGTCGGCGGAACGACGTTCGGGTACTGCGCGATCGGCAAGGTATAGAGCGCAACGGCGCCGAGAAGCACGATAACGAGCGCCAGGACGTTCGACAGAACCGGCCGATCGATGAAGAATTTTGAGATCATGAAAGCCGCCTGCCCTGGGGTCGCCGATCGGTCGCGTTAGGTCGAAGCCCTCACGGGGTCGCTGGTGCTGGTGCCGGAGTCGCAGCTGGCGTTGTGGCCGGCGCTGGCGTCTTTGCGGGAGCCGATGCAGGAGCTGGCGTCGACGCAGCCGCCGGTTCAGAGCCCGCCGGCGGGGTGACAGCCCGCGTCGCCGTCGCCGTAGGCTCAACGGCACTCATGCTGCCCTTTTGCGGATCCACCGTGTTCCCGGGAACGGCGCGCTGATTGCCGCCGACGATGACCCAGTCATCCTTGGTGAGGCCCGTGTCGATCACGCGCAGCTGGCCCTCCAGCTGGCCCGGCTTCACGATGCGCTGCTCAACCTTGTTGTCGGAACCAACGACGAGGACGTAGCTGCCGGCCTGGCTTGTGGCGATCGCCGTATCGTCGACCAAAATGGCGTTTGGCTGCTTTTGCAGCGGCACGCGAACCTTGGCGAACAGGCCCGGCAAAAGCGCCGAGTCCTTGTTGTCGAACACGCCGCGCGCAGTCAGCGTACCGGTGTTCTGGTCGACATTCGGCGCGATATAATCGATGACGCCCGAATAGGGATAGTCTTTGTCGATCGAGAGGCCGATCTCGACTGGAATGTCGTGCACATCACGCAACGTCCTGCCGCGCTTGGCCAGTGCTTCCTTGATCAGAAGAACCTGACGCTCATTCACGCTGAAATACGTGTAGATCGGATCATTCTGAACAATCGTCGCCAGCTTTGTCGGGCCGCTATACCCAACAAGGGCCCCGATATCCTGCAGATGATTGCTGACCACACCGTCGAACGGCGCCTGGATCTCGGTGTAGCCAAGATTGATCGTGGCGACCTCGACATTCGCCTGGGCCTGAGCAGTCGCGGCAATGGCCTGATCGAGCTGCGCCTTGGCGTCATCCGCCTTGGCGACCGACGTCACCTGCTGCTGCACGAGCGTGTTCTGGCGGTTGTATTCGAGCTGCTTGTTTTCCTGCGCGGCCTGAGCCGAAGCAAGCGCTGCCTTCGCCTGATCGAGCTGCGCCTGATAGGTATCGCGCTGGATCGTGAACAACGTATCGCCGGACTTCACCTTCTGGCCGTCAACATATTTGATGCCCGTCAGGAAGCCTTGAACGCGCGCCTCGAGATCAACCTGGTTGATCGCGGCCGTGTTGCCAGTCAGGTCCATATAGAGCGTGACCGAGTCCTGCACCGGCTGAGCGATCGTCACCTTCTGCGGCGGCGGCGGAACATACTGGTTCTTTTCGTTGCAGGCGCCGAGCGTAAGCGCCGCCAATGCCGTCGCACCGAGCAGCACTCCGCGCGTGATCCGGAAGCTGCGAAAATCGCGACGGTCCATGCCCAGTCCCCCTCAAGCGGCCCACGCTACGGACCGAAGATACCGACGGCCCCAAGCCGCCTGCCACGCGCCGAATCTGCCCGCGACCTGCGAGCGACAGAACCATATAGCGCGCTGAATGTTAAGGAGCGATGGCGATATCTGGACGCACGAGCGGGCACCCGAGAATCACGAAGGCCGCACTCGCAAAACGAGGCGGCCTTTTTGAGTCGTGCTGCGCACGGACCCCGTCAGAACGCGTTGGCATGCAACAGTGAAGCCGGCGTGAGCAGCAGAATCTTCACGTCGTAAAGCGGCGTCCACTTCCGGATATAAGCGCGGTCGCAACGAAGCCGCATTTGAATCTTGTTCATAGCGTCGGTCGGCCCCCGATGGCCCTCGATCTGCGCGAGGCCAGTGAGACCCGGACGAACGAGATGGCGGTCGGCGTAATTCGGCAGGATGCGGCCGAACGTGTCGTCCATCGGGACAGCATGCGGCCGCGGACCGACGAGCGACATGTCGCCTTTGATAACGTTGAAAAGCTGCGGCAGCTCGTCGAGGCTCGTCCGACGGAGAAAGGCACCAACGCGCGTGATACGAGAGTCGCCGGCCGAAACCTGCTTGAACGCGCCATGCGTTTCCATGACACTCATGGAGCGGAACTTATAGAGAGTGAAGATCTCGCGACCGACGCCATACCGCTTCTGGCGGAACAGGACCGGACCCTTCGACTCCAGCTTGACCGCCAGAGCGACCATCATCAAGATCGGCACAAGGACGACCAGCAGACCCACAGCACCGACAAGGTCGAGCGCGCGCTTCAATCGTGACTTGTTGATTTCGCTGGCGCGGATCGCCAAACGCGCGCTGGGATTGGCGACGCTCGCCGCTCGCCTCTCTTTGTCTGCCTGGCGGAAGAGACCTACGGCCGGAGCTTCGGACACAAGAGATTGAGCAGTTTCGTCAAAAAACATCGGTAGTCCCCGCGGATCGCCCGAGTTCTGCGCTGCACAATCAAGGTTGCACAGCAACATGGTCATTTTGTAACCGCAGTCTCGTCCGCCATCAAGCGCTTTCTTGCAGATGCCCCGCAGTGAGATCAGTCGAGTGGCCAAAAATCCTCGCTCGACGACGACATCGCCGCGAGTGCTCCCGCGCCCATTTCGGCTGGCCGGCATCGAATCCCGAGGCGCCCCCATCCCAAGCTTCAGTTGAGCAACGGCTCCGATCCCGCGTTCGTGCGGGACTTGGAAACCTAATCCGGCAGCCACGTTCGAGCCGCGCTTCCCAGAACTCGCCCTCATACAAGAAGTCCAATGCTTTCAGGCTATCAGCCGCATTGCAAGCATAGCCTTTGCCGAAGCCCCAACGTTCACGAGCAGAATTGATTCGCCCACAGGCAGCACCACCTGACATATTTCGATGGCATAAACTGATGCCAAGATCGGCGATAGCACCGTCGTTTGCCGGCGTTTCATTATTCTGTGATCTGACCTTCATACTACACCGCGACATTTTAGCAACGACATCGGTCGACCGCCCAATCGTGGCAATTGTGACATTCTCTTCACATGCCATCTTGAATCGGTGCGTCTAGGTTCCGCTCAACCCGACGCGAGGGGTCGCGGCGGGCTGCGGCTGTCAGCAATTCAGCCGTTCTACATTTCAATCGGGGGCACCTGACCGACAGATAGACTGTCGTGGCGACTTTGCGCGCCGCGACCGTTGCTTTCGCGTCTTCGTCCTTCATAACGCGAGGTCAGATATGAATTTCAAGTTCCTGCTTCTCGGCTCGGCCGCGGCGATCTTCGCTTGCGGCGCCGCCGAAGCCGCCGACCTTACGGTCGCCGAGCCGGTCGACTACGTGAAGGTCTGCGATGCCTTCGGCAAGGGCTTCTTCTACTCGCCCGGCACCGACACCTGCATCAAGGTCGGTGGCTATGTGAAGTTCGGTACGGCCTTTGGCGATACCGACTTCGGCACCTACAACAAGATCTATCCGAACAGCCAGTGGTCGAACTTCTACACCGAAGCCTCGGTCCAGCTGACGGCTTCGTCGGTCACCGAATTCGGTAACCTGACCGGCTTCTTGGACTTCCGCGCTCAGACCGGCAACACCGGTTCGTTCTCGCAGTCAGCCGCGCAGACGATCAACTCGGCCACCAATTCGGCCTATGTCGACAGCGCCTACCTCGCTCTCGGCCCGGTCAAGGCTGGTCGCTTCACCTCGCTGTATGACTTCGGCCGCGGCTACACCGACACCGGCGCGTTCGGCTCGGACACCAAGACCGACCACATTCAGCTGACCTATGCCGTCAACGGCTTCGGTCTCGCGATCTCGGTCGAAGACCAGCGTGACCGTGGCGCTGCCGGCGCGACGGACGGCGTCGTCAAGGGCACTTCGGCCTATTACGAAGGCGGCCAGACCAATATCCCCGACGTCGTCGGTGCGGTCACCTACGCTTCGGGCATCTTCTCGACGAAGATCGCTGCGGCTTATGTCAACAACGCTGTTGACGTCAACGGCGGCCAGGGCACGCTGATCAACCCCTACAACGTCAATGCTAAGTCGGGCTACGCCATCGGCGGCAGCGTCGAATTCGCTCTCGATAGCTTCTCGAAGGGCGACAAGTTCTTCGTCACCGGTTCGTATGGCGACAATGCCAATTCCTACACCGGAATCGCCGGCGGCACCTCGGTCGCCAATCTGACTGGCACCGTCGACGGCAGCTTCATCGCCGCCGCGGCTCCCGGCTCCAGCTGGTCGGCTTTGGCTTCGTACAAGCATGTCTGGGCCCCGACCGTCTGGTCGGCTGTTTCGGGCGGCTACGCTTCGTATGATGGCGACGGCTACTTCGACAACTACACCGTCGATGCCTATCGCGGCGTGTTCTCGACGGGCTGGACCCCGGTCACCGGTCTCGACCTGATGCTCGACGGCCAGTACTCGCATATCGATCTCGCGGACGGTCGTACAGCCGTCAAGAACGAGAAGGATGGCGACGCCTGGACCGTCAACCTCTGGATGAAGCGTTCCTGGTAACATTGCTTCCGCCCGGCGGCGACGCCGGGCCCTGACAATCTATTCGGCCGGCGTCGCGATCCAGCGGCGCCGGCCGTTCGTCTCTTAAGGGCAACCCAGCGAGGATTTCATGCTGAACGCCCTCACCTATGTCGTTACCCTCGTCATCTTCGCCGCCATCGACAGCGTCTGGCTCGGCAGCATGGCGGCGCGAATCTACCGTCCGCTGCTCGGCGATATCCTGCTGGAAGGCTTCCGGCCGGCACCAGCGATCGTGTTCTATCTCTTCTATGCAGTCGGACTGGTGGTGTTTGCCGTTCTTCCGGGCGTCAAGGGCGCGGGCGCCGGCAGCGCCCTCCTCTGGGGCGCTCTGTTCGGCCTCTTCGCCTACGGTACCTATGACCTCACCAATTACGCAACCCTGCGCAATTGGGGCTTCGCCATCACGGCGATCGACATGACCTGGGGCACGGTGCTCAGCGGCGTCGCCGCCTGCCTCGCGACGCTCGTCGCCGGCTGGCTCGGCCGGCAGTTCGGCCTCATCTGAGCCGCATCCAAGGGCCCGACCAGCGCGCGCGGCGTCAGTCCTAGCGGCTCGGCGGACGGGGGAAGAAGGCCGGGACGCGCGCCCGGTAGCGGGCGAAGGCCTCCGGCCGGCTCCGCAGCATATGTGCTTCGAGCGGAGGAATGCCCGAGACATGGACCAGCAGCCAATACATGAACAGCGGTCCGCTGAGCGCGACATAGCCGAGCGGATGTCCGCCCGAGAGGTCGATCGCGAACAGCGGATAGGCCAACCAGCCCAGCCACTCGAAGAAGTAGTTCGGATGGCGCGACCAGCCCCATAGGCCCTCTTCACAGATCGCTCCGCGCGTGGCCGGCGGCTTCTCACGAAAGCGCTGCAGCTGGCGATCGGCAATCGCCTCGCCGATCACGGCCGCGACGACAAGGGCAACCGCAATTCCATCATGCCAGCCAAGGCCCTGACGCGGATTTTGCGCCGCGGCCATGATCGTGAGGCAGAGGAACCAGCCGGCCGCAGCCTGGATCATCAGGAAGACAAAGAGGCGGCGCTGGAAGTCGGCGCCCCATTCCTTCCGGAATGCGGCATAGCGCGCGTCCTCCGGCCCGGAGCGGGAGCGCGCCGCGATGTGGCTGCCAAGGCGGAGCGACCAGAGGCCGACAGCCGCGGCAACCAGGAGCTGGCGCCCCGTCGGCCAGCCTGCACCCGACACCGGCACCAGCGCCACTCCGACGCCAGCCAACCCAACACCGAACGACCAGAACGCGTCCGACCATCCGGCATTGCCAGTCACGCGCTGCGTTGCCCAGGCGCCGGCCATAACTGCGATCAACAGGAACGCGGCGGCGGAAAGTCCAATCAGAATCGCGCTCATCGCGTCACGCGGCCGAAAATCGGGTTCATCACGGAGG
The DNA here is from genome assembly GCA_965229085.1 of Kaistia sp. Taxonomy (GTDB): domain Bacteria; phylum Pseudomonadota; class Alphaproteobacteria; order Rhizobiales; family Kaistiaceae; genus Kaistia. The sequence continues at coordinate 705,138 of OZ245859.1, forward strand.
GGTCCATCCCGCTGGCTCGACAGGCGCCCATGATGGCCGCCCCTGACGACCCAAATAGCGGACGCCTTGCCCAAGCAAAGCCCCGGCGGCGATAGGGATCGAACCAAGGGGCCGCTTATCAGATCGGAACCACATGGATGACCCACGCTCATGCAGACCCACACGGAAACAGGATGCGAGACGGCAGCCTGCGGCGGGCGATGGCGACCAATCTCAGGCCGGGACGCTGCAGACCGTTGCCGACGGCGGCTGCCTGGGGAAAGATCAGCCCAGAAGCGGATTGATGGCGGGGAATCGCAATGGGCACCCTTCCCTTTCGGCCATCAACCGCCATCTGATCAACGCCCAACCAGTCCCGGAGACAAGAATGGCGGATTCCAACGACTACGTTCCCCCGAAGGTCTGGACCTGGGAAAAGCCCAGCGGCGGCGCTTTCGCAAGTATCAACCGACCGATCGCCGGCGCGACGCACGAAAAGGAATTGCCGATCGGGCGCCACCCGCTTCAGCTTTATTCGCTCGCGACGCCGAACGGCCAGAAGGTGACGATCCTCCTGGAGGAACTGCTGGCGCTCGGCCATGCCGGCGCCGAATATGACGCCTGGCTGATCAAGATCGGCGAAGGCGACCAGTTCGGCAGCGGCTTTGTCGCGGTCAACCCGAACTCGAAGATCCCCGCGCTGATGGACCGTTCCGGTCCGACGCCGATCCGGGTGTTCGAATCTGGCTCGATCCTCGTTTATCTCGCCGAGAAGTTCGGCGCCTTGCTGCCGACCGACCAGCCGGCGCGGGCCGAGTGCCTGTCCTGGCTGTTCTGGCAGATGGGCAGCGCGCCCTATCTCGGCGGCGGCTTCGGCCATTTCTATGCCTATGCGCCGATCAAGATCGAATATGCCATCAACCGCTTTGCGATGGAGGTGAAGCGCGAGCTCGACGTGCTCGACCGCCGTCTTGCGGAGAGCGAGTTCCTGGCCGGCGACACCTATACGATCGCCGATATCGCGGTGCTGCCCTGGTATGGCGCATTGGCTAAGGGCCTGCAGTATGGCGCCGGCGAGTTCCTCTCGGTGCAGGACTACAAGAACGTGCTGCGCTGGGCCGACGCTCTCTTCGCGCGTCCCGCAGTGAAGCGCGGCCGCATGGTCAACCGCACGTTCGGCGAACTCTCTGAGCAACTGCACGAGCGTCACGAGGCCAGCGACTTCGAGACGAAGACTGCCGACAAGCTGGCAGCTGCCGCCGGCTGAACGGCTTCCATCATCGCCCGACGCCCGGTGCGATTCCGGGCGTCGGGTGGCGTCTGCATCTCTCGACCGAAGGCCCGGCAGCGCAAGCCGGCGGCGGGGCGACACGTATCGAGACGCCCGCTCTGCGATATCTTCAGGAAATGGACAGCACCTCGAGCTGGCGTGGTCCCAGCTGGACAACGTCGCCAACCGCCTTCCCCATCAATGCGAGCGCGACCGGAGATCCATGCGAGATCGAGGCCTGCGACGGGTCGGCCTCGTCCTCGCCGACGATCCGGAAGGTCTGGGTGCGGCCGTCATCGCGCTCGAATGTCACGGTGTGCCCGAAGGCGATCACGTCATTCGATCCCGGCACCGGCGAAACGCGCGCCGTGCGAAGGCGTTCGGCAAAATAGTTCATGTCGCGCAGCGGCACCGCGGACTGACGCCGCCGCTCGTTGACATCATCGAGAGCGTTGGCAGCTTCGAGAGCCTGCTTGGCGCCGACGAGCGCTTCTCGCAGCATCTCAAGACCCGCCTCGGTGACTAGATTGACCCGATCGGAGATCGCGCGCGCCGGCAGAACGGTCTCCGCTGCGGCCTCGGCACTTTCTTCCCTGACAAACGCGACGCTCACGCCCGCTCTCCTGCTCGACACACCCCGGCCAACAACGCACAGGCAGCACGAAGGCTGCACACAAGCAGCGGCGCCCCCTCAGCCGGCCGCAACGGCGCTGCTGCGCCTCAGTCTCGACCAATAGAGCCGTTGCCGCCGTGCGGGCAATGGTGGCGCCAGACGAAGACAGCCGACAAGCTGAGCTCGACGCATCCGCTCATGACGGCTCGGGCCGATCGACGCTTATGCGGCGTCGACCGGCTGCCCGTTCATGGCCACCTCACGCAGGCGCGTCTTGAGGCGCGGCGCAGCAAAGTCCATGAAGGCGCCAAGCTTACGCGGCGCCAAGCCCTGTCCGGCATGGACGAGGCTGACAGGCCAGGCGGCGGGAACAAAGGCATCGAGGACGCGCTCCAACGCGCCTGAACAGAGCGCCGCCTCGACCTGATAGGACAGGACGCGCGTGATCCCGACCCCGGCGATCGCGGCATCAATCGCGGCCTCGGCCGTGTTGACAATGAGCCGCGGGGCAACACTGACGCGGCTCTGGTTCGGCGGCTCCCCGAACAGCCAGAGCGTGGACGAAAACGCGCCCTCGAACGCCACGATCGAATGCCCGGCGAGATCGTCGGGGCGCTCTGGTCGACCATGCAGGCCGATATAGCCAGGGCTCGCGCATAGGACGAGCCGGATCATTCCGACGCCTCGTGCGACGAGGCGGCTGTCGCCGAGATCACCGATGCGGATGGCGATGTCGACATGATCGTCCACGAGGTCGACCAGACGATCCGAGAGAGCCAGCCGAATCCGGATTTCCGGATAGGCCGCCAGGAACTCCGTCACCACCGGCAGGACATGCAGCCGGCCAAACACGATCGGCGCGGAGATGACAAGTTCGCCCCGGGGAACAACGTATTCGCCGGCCGCGACCCGTTCCGCTTCCTCGACGCGCTCGAGGATCTGCCGGCATGCGGCGACATAGCTGCGGCCTGCCTCGGTCAGCGCGAGCTGTCGGGTCGTGCGCGATAAAAGCCGCGTCCCCAGATGCGTTTCGAGATCGGCGACCTTACGGCTCACTGTGGCGAGTGGCATGTCGAGCGCCCGGCCGGCAGCCGAGAAACTGCCGGCATCGACCACGGCGACGAGGACGCTCATCTGGTCGAAGCGATCCATCCTACTGTTCCATTTTTCGGTATAGTCATTCCTGAAGTGACCATCTATTCCATACGATGGAGCATTGCTACTTCAGAACTCGCGGCGCCGCTTCCGACCCGCTTGATCTGAGGTATTCCCGATGTCCCGTATCCCGACCCCCGCCAGCATCGACGCCGCACCGGAGGCCTCGCGGCCGCTGCTTGAGGCCGTGAAGAAGAAAATCGGCATCGTGCCGAACCTCTTCCGCGTCGTCGCGAACAGCCCGGCCGCGCTCGAAGGCTATCTCGGCCTCTCCTCGGCGCTCGACAAGGGCGTGCTCGACGCCGCGACCCGCGAGCGGATCGCCCTCACGGTGGCCGAAATCAACGGCTGCTTCTACTGCCTCTCGGCCCACACCTATCTCGGCCGCAACGTCGCCAAGCTCGACGACGCCGAGATTGCCGCCAACCGGGCCGGCCATTCGAACGACGCCAAGGCCGACGCCGCCGTCCGCTTTGCCGCACGGCTGGTGACCGAGCGCGGTCATGTCGGGGACGAGGATCTGCGTGCACTGCGCGCCGCGGGCTATGGCGACGCCGAGATCATCGAGATCGTCCAGCATGTCGCACTCAACACCTGGACCAACTACGTGAACGAAGTGGCGAAGACCGTGATCGACTTCCCGGCCGTCGCGGCCCTGAAGGCTGCCTGAACCCTGATCGCCGCCGGCTCCCGTGCCGGCGGCACCCCCGTCTGTCGAGGAGCCGATCGCATGAGCCGCCCGCCGCTACCGCCCTTCACGCCCGAGACCGCCGCCGAGAAGGTCCGCCTGGCGGAGAACGCATGGAACATGCGCGATCCCGCCAAAGTCGCGCTCGCCTATACGCCGGATAGTCTCTGGCGCAATCGCGCCGAGTTTCTATCCGGCCGCGCCGCCATCGAGGCATTCCTCGAGCGAAAATGGTCCGTTGAACACGACTACCGCCTTATCAAGGAGCTCTGGGCCTTCGAGGGCGACCGGATCGCCGTCCGCTTTGCCTATGAGTGGCATGACGCCGCCGGCCAGTGGTTCCGCAGCTATGGCAACGAAAACTGGGAATTCGACGCCGCAGGGCTCATGCGGCGGCGCATCGCCAGCATCAACGACCTGTTCATAACCGATGCCGAGCGCCTCTATCACTGGCCGCTCGGGCCCCGGCCCGCGAGCCATGCCGGGCTGTCCGAACTCGGATTGTGAGGAGCGCCATGTCGACGACCGCGACCACGCCCAGCGACGTCGCCTTCAGCCCCACGGTCAAGGCGATCCAGCAGCAGAAGGGCTCCCGTCGCGCCTATGCGCGGCAGGAGGAGGCCGGCGGCTGGCCAGACAGGATCGACGCCGAGATCGCCGCGTTTGTCGAGGCGCAGACGAGTGTGCTCCTCGGAACGGCCAATGCCGAGGGGCAGCCCTATATCCAGCATCGTGGCGGACCGAAGGGCTTTCTCAAGGTGCTCGATCCGAAGACGCTCGGCTTCGCGGATTTCGCCGGAAACCGTCAATATATCACGCTCGGAAACCTCGCCGACAATCCCAAGGCGTTCCTGTTCCTGATCGACTATACCCACCGCCGCCGCGTGAAGATCTGGGGCAAGGCGCGGATTGTCGAAGGCGACGCAGCGCTGCTGCAGCGCCTGATGCCCGAGAACTACAAGGCACGTCCCGAGCGCGTCCTCCTGTTCGACGTTGCGACGCTTGATATCAATTGTCCGCAGCACATTCCCCAGCGCTTCGAGGCAGCTGACGTCGCTGCCGCGCTCGCCTCGCGCGATCAGCGGATCGCGGAACTGGAGGCGGAGCTCAAGCGCCTCCGAGAAGCGTGACGATCAGGACATGTCCCGCTTATGCCCCCGCGTGCGGCGGAATCGGTCTTTGACCGGGTGTGCAGCCGCACCGCATTGCCCACCGAGGCTCGCGGCGCCCCCCAGGAAGGCGGGTGAACCCACGAGGCCGACCGTTCGCCCGGCAAGCCGATGCGTGGCGACAGAAGTCATGGTGTCACTTGCAGGCGCTCGATTGAGACGCACGCCATGAGCGGCCTATCCGAAGATCCGCTCGCCGGCCACCCAGGTCTCCGAGATCTTGATCTTCACAATTTCGTCCGGCGCCACCTTGAACGGATCCTGCTCCAGGATCACCAGATCGGCCTCCTTGCCCGCCTCAAGCGTACCGATCCGGTCGCCCTGGCCGATTTGAGCCGCAGCCGAAGCGGTGACCGCGCGGATCGCCTCCTCGACGCTAATGGCCTGGTCAGGACCGATGACCGAATTGTCCACCGTGCAGCGCCGTGTGACGGCCGTCTGGATAAGGTTCAGCGCGCCGGCCGGCGAGCACGGGTGGTCGGTATGCAGCGTGAAGCGCAGACCTTCCTTCAGGCAGGCGCCAGCGGGATCCATGAACGCGGTGCGCGGCTCACCGAACAGCTGATCGCGATAGGCGGCGCCATAGAGATAAACGTGGTTCATCAGGAAGCTCGGCTCGACGCCCAGCTCCTTCATGCGCTTCAGCTGATCGGGCCGGGCGAGCGTCGAATGCTCGATGCGATTGACGCCGCTCGGCGAGTTGGCACCATAGGCCGCCGCGATGGCGTCGAGCGCATCATCGATGGCGGAATCGCCGTTGCAGTGAATCTGGATAGGCCAGCCCGCTGCCTTGGCGGAGGCGACCAGGGACTTCAACTCGTCCGGCTTGTAGTTGGGCGCGCCTTTCCAATCCCCTCCGAGATAGGGGATCGTCTGCGCCCCGGTCTTCGTCTGGTTGGAGCCATCGCCAACGATCTTGATGCCGAAGAGCGAAAAACGTGAATTGGGAAACAGCGTCGCGGCGGCGCCGTGGCCGAGGTCCCGATAGGTGTTGGCGGCCTCGAGGTCATTGATCATGAGGCTGGCGCTCAGCCGGCCGGTGCCGCTCGCCGTCAGCTTGACGAGACCTTCGATCCAATCGGGCTGAACGGTCCCGGGTTCGTGCGTGGTCGTATTGCCCAGCGCGGCGCTCGACTTGAAATAGTCTGTCATGGCCTTGGCGAAGAGCGCCGGGGTCACAGACGGCACGCCATGGGGCACGAATTTCAGAAGCGCGCTCTCTTCATAAATGAGGCCGTTCAGCTTGCCATCCGGACCGCGGCCGAAGCTTCCCCCTCCCGGTAGCGTGCCGATATCCTCCGGAATTTGCGCGATTTTGAACGCTGCCGTATTGGCCGCCGCGTCGTGCATGTTGATGTACCAGATCAGGATCGGCCGATCCTTCGACACGCCGTCGAGTTCGGTCATCGAGAGGTCACCGCCCTGCAGCAGATTGTCGAAATTGTAGGCCATCAGCCATTCGCCAGCCGGCAGCTTGGCATCGAGCGCCTTGAGGCCCGCGATCAGATCGGCGCGCGTGCGGTAGTTTGAATAGCCGACATCGGCGAGCAACTCGGCGAAGAGCGCCGCAAAGCAGGTGTGCTGGTGCGGATCGATGAAGCCGGGCAGCAGGGTGCGCCCGTCGAGATCGACGATCTTTGTCGCTGATGTCCTGAGGCCCGAGAGATCGGCTGCAGAGCCGAGGGCCACGATGCGGCCGCCCCGGATGGCCAGCGCCTCGGCCCGTTTGGGGCCTGTGGACGACATCGGAATGATCGTGCCGCCCTGGAAGATCACGTCGGCGCCGGCCGCCGTTTCTGCATGGGCACGTCCGACCGGCAGCCCGAAGCTGGCCGTACCGGCCACTGCGCCTGCGATGGCCATGAACGCACGGCGAGAAGGCCCGTCGCGCCAGTCCGCGCCGGTTTCAGAGCCTGTCCAACCACTGAAGAGGCTCTTGTTGGTGAAAAGCGTCCCAACACAAAAGCGGCACATGATCCGTATCGTCCCCTACTGGCGCGTATTTGCGCTCACTGCATCAGGAGCGGTTCGGCGGCGCCTCGATGCCCTTGGCACCGTCGAGTTGCTCCGCCTCCCGCCTCACTTCGTCCTGCCTCGCCGACGCGCTTACCGCGGTCGGCGCGGCTCTAGCCCAGCAAGCCCCCGAGCTTGCGCGTGATCGGCACAACGATGACGCTGGTGCCGCGGAAGTCGAGGGCGGCCTTGAAGGCGCTGGCGAGTTCCGCGGTCGTGTCGGCCTTGCTGGTATTGGCGCCATAGGCCTTGCCGAGCGAAACGATGTCGAGGCCGGGAAGGTCGAGGCCCGGCACGTTCGGCGTCTTCTCCAGCTCGGCGAACTGTTTCAGGATGCCATACTGCTCGTTCTGCAGAACGACGTAGATCACGTGTGCCTTCTGCTGGACGCCGGTGTAGACGCCCTGGATCGAATACTGGAACGATCCGTCGCCCATGACGCAGAGCACCGGACGGTTGCGGCCGCTCTCGCGCTCAGCCAAAGCGAGGCCCACGGCGGCGGGGGTGGTCCAACCCAGCGCACCGGACGCAAAGGCATAGGAGACATCCGGCTTCCCGACGCGAATCTGGTCCTGCAACTGCGGGATGTTCGAAGGCGACTCCTGTGTCAGCACGAAATCGTCTGGAAGCAACGCATTGAGCGTTGCGTAGACGGCAGCGGGCGTAAGCGGCAGCTCCGCGGTCGGCACCTGCGGCGGCTTGCGCAGCGGCGCGCCTGCAAACGCCGCCCGGGCATTCACCAGCGGCATCAGCGCCTCCAGGAAAAGGCCCGCGTCGCTGACAAGGCTGTCGCCGACCGCCGCCTTGGAGGCAGCGTCGGCGTCGTCCGTCACGTGAAGCAGTTCCGCGCCGTCCGGCAGGTAGGATCCGGGGACATAGGGATAATAGCGGAACACCGGCGCCCCGATCACGACGACCAGATCATGCCCTTCGAGCAGAGCGCTGAGGGGGCCGATGGCCGGCGGCAGCGGGCCGGCGAATTGCGGATGCGTCTCCGGGAACGACGGCCGCTCGCAGAAGGGCGAGGCCCAGACCGGGACACCGAGCCGCTCGGCGAGCGCAATGCCGTCTGCCCACACATCGGCGCCGCCGCGGGCGATATCGGCGCCATAGACGAGGACCGGCGCCTTGGCGGCGTTGATGCGCGCGGCGAATTCGGCGACGCGTGCCGGATCGGGGCCGACGCGGGTCGAAACCGTGCGCAGAACCTCGGCCGCGTCCATGGGCTGGTCCCAGTCATCGAGCGGCAGGGACAGATAGACAGGACCCGCCGGTTGCTGGACCGCAGTGGCATAGGCACGCATGAAGGCCGCCGGAATATCCTGGGCACGCACCGGCTCATAGGCCCATTTCACCCAGGGGCGCGGCATATTCGTGGCGTCGACATTGGTCAGCATCGGCTCGATCAAGAGCATGTCTCGGGTCTGCTGGCCGGCTGTGATGATGAGCGGGGTCTTGTTCAGATAGGCGGTGAGGATCGCGCACATGGCGTTGCCGGTGCCGGCGCCGGTGTGGAGGTTAACGATCACCGGCTTGCGCAGCCCCTGCGAAAGGCCGTCGGCGATGCTGACGACGCTCGCCTCCTGCAGGGCCATCACATAGTCGAAGTCCTCTGGGAAATCCTTGAGGAACGGCTCCTCGGTCGAGCCGGGATTACCAACGACCGTGGTCAGCTCCAGCTTGCGCAGGAGATCGAACGTAACATCCTTCACCGTCGACATTGTATCTCCCCCGAGACCATGCGCTGTCGTGTAGCCAGCGACGGCCGGACTATGTCACGAGTCCCAGGCTCCGGGAAGCAAGGGCGGCAACAGGACGACGACGGCCTCGTCGGTCAGAGGCGGACGACCGCGGCGCGAAGTTTGATCGCGCTGGAGAACCCGACGAGGGCATCTCGTCATGTCGTGGAAAGGACGCTCGGGGCGACTTGCCGTCGTTGAGATCGTGCCGCGGCACGATCATCGAGCCCGGCGACATCGTGCCGGCGCGCGGCATTTGCCGACCGATCCGGCCTCGGCCTCAGGATAAGCCCGATGGATCGCCTGCCGCTTTGATCGACCGCGGGCATCGCAGCTTGCCCGAACCAGTTTCTGGTTCAGTTTCTGGCACAGCGCAGCCGTCATCCGGCTTTCGTCGGCAGCAATATACCGCGATTTCCGCAGTTCTCTGCGCCTTCGCGGTCATCGATCAAGGAAAATGGCGGAGAGGAAGGGATTCGAACCCTCGAGACGGTTTTAAGCCGTCTACTCCCTTAGCAGGGGAGCGCCTTCGGCCACTCGGCCACCTCTCCGCCGCCGGGTCTACAGAATGAGACCCGAGGAAACAAGGGGGGTTACAGGTTTCCCCGACAATTCGAACCGATAGCCTTGCGTTGAAGATCGCGTCTGGAGAAGCGTACCGAGACACGCCAATGATGCTGGTGCACCAAATTCACGCCAGCCAATTCAAGCAGCGTTTCGGCCAAAGTCCGCCGCTACGATCCACGGACGAGCCCAGGTCGCAACCGGGATGATCCGCGGCGCGCTTGCTGCACGCGATGCCGTCGCCGGCCGTCCATGCGTGACGCCAACGCTCTCGTCGATCAGTGACGCCATCGCCGCCATTCGGCGTTCTTGCCGCGCCAAGCGCCATCATTCGCTGGCCACCGTTCAGAGCGCGGGAGGCCTCTTGACAGCCGTCGCCGATGAACTAAACGTGACCTGAGTAAACGATAACCCAAGCAATAATAACCCTAGCGCGGAACGCCAATGGCGCGCTCGAAAGTCTCCCTCCAGGACATCGCAGGCCGGCTTGGCGTTTCCGTCAAGACTGTGTCTGGCGCCCTTAATGGCGACGGCTCGATTCGCATGGCCGACGATACGCGCCAGCGCATCCGGCTGCTGGCGGACGAGCTCGGCTATGTGCCCAACATTGTCGCGCGCGGGATGCGGCAGGGCGTCATGCCGATCATCGGAATCGTCGCCGACGGATTGATCACGCAGCCCTTCGCAACAGAGATCATGCGCGCTTTCGACAATGCGATGCGCACGGACGGACTGTCGGTGATCGTCACCAGCACAGGCAGCGGCCGCACGGTCGAGGCGAGCCTTGCCGGGCTGCAGCAGCTGATGCCGCGCGCGATCGCCTATGCGGCAATGTTCCATCAGATCGTCGATTTGCCGCCCGTCGTGCAGGGCGCCATCGGGCTGATGATCAACTGCCGCGGCGGCGACGGCGCTATCCCTGCCCTTGTGCCGGCTGAGCGCGACGCCGGCGCGGAGATCACGCGACGGCTGCTCCAGTCCGGCCGGCGACGGATTGCGTTTCTGAACCTTCCCGGCCTGCTTGCCGGCGAATTGCGGGCCGAGGGCTTTCGCGAGGCTCACCGCGACGCGGGCTTTACCGTCGATGAAAGCCTGGTCCTGCCGGCGACACGCGGCGTCTACACCAACCACGCCCGCAGCCTCGTCTTCGAGCATGTTGCGGCGCTGATGGATCTTGAAGAGCGGCCCGATGCGATCCTGTGCGGCAATGACCGCGTGGCGCTCGAGGTCTATGGCGCGCTGCGCCGTCACAACCTTCGCATTCCGGACGATGTCGCTGTTGCGAGTTTCGACAACCAGGTCGAAATCGCGGCGCGGCTCGATCCGCCACTGACCACCATGGCGCTGCCGCACAGGGCCATGGGGAGACGCGCCGCTGAGATCCTGGCCGGGCACGGCGCCCCGGCGCGAACCATCGAGGAGATCCCGTTCCGGCTTGTCGAACGCGCTTCGATCTGAAGCGGACGGAATGGGTTTCATGGGAGAGAGATGCGATGAGACTGCAATTGGGTAATCGTTTACTGGCTTCGCTTTGCGCCGGCACAATGCTCGTTGGCGCGCTCAGCGCGGCACAGGCGGAAACGCTGAAACTGATGTTTCAGGGCGACGCCTATGAAATCAAGACGATCACCGCGGTGGCCGAAAAGTTCGAGGCCGCCAATCCGGGCGTGAAGATCGAGCTGATCAACACGCCGCACGACGCCTATAACGAGAAGGTCGGCGCCGCGGTTTCGGCCAAGGCCCTCCCGGACGTCCTTGAGCTCGATGGTCCGTTCCTCGCCAATTATGTCTGGTCGGGCATGCTCCAGCCGATCGACGGGCTCATCGACAAGGCCATCATCGATGACATGACGGCGTCGAACGTCGCACAGGGCACCTATCCGATCGACAAGAAGCTGTATGGCGTCGGCCTCACCGACTCGACCGTGGTGCTCTATGGCAGCCGCAAGCAGCTGACCGAACTCGGCATCCGCATCCCGACCTCGGTCGACGATGCCTGGACCAAGGACGAGTTCCTGGCCGCGCTGCAGAAGCTCTCGACCGCGCCGGGCGTGAAGTGGCCGATCGACCTCTTCCGCGCCTATGGCACCAAGTCGGAATGGATCACCTATGGCTATGAACCGCTGCTGATCTCGATGGGCTGCGACGTGATCGATCGCACGACCTGGAAGGCCGAGGGCATGCTCGACGGCGCGACCTGCGTCGCTGCCGCCAAGATGATGCAGGATTGGGCCCAGAAGGGCTGGGTCGTGCCGCAGTCCGCCGGCGCCAACCAGTTCTATGCCGCCGGCCGTCCGGCCGCGCTCGCTTGGGGCGGTCACTGGTTCTACGCCGAGGCACAGGCCCAGATGGGCGACGACGTCGTCGTGATGCCGCTGCCGAAATTCGGCGAGAAGGGCGCCAGCCCGAACGCCACCTGGATCTATGCGATCTCCAAGGATACCGCGAACCCGGAGCTGGCCGGCAAGTTCCTCTCCTTCATGTTGCAGGATCCGGACTATCGCGCCGGCTATCGCGATCATGCCGGCTTCCCGGGCCTGAAGTCCTTCGCGGCCGCCTCGCCGCTCTATGCACCCGGCGGTGCCATGGCGGTTGCGTTCGAGCAGGCGTCGAAGACCGCTGTGCCGCGTCCGCCGCATCCGGCCTATCCGACCATCACGCTGGCCTTCCAGCAGGCGATGACCAACATTTTCGACGGCGCCGACGCTCAGCAGGAGCTGACCAAGGCGGCGAAGGAGATCGACGCCGATATCGCCGACAATGACGGCTATCCGCCGTTCGGCGCGGCCAACTAAGGCCAAGCCCTCGCGCGCCGCGTCTTCTCGGACGCGGCGCGTTTTTCCAGGCTCAGGGAGGTTTCCTCAATGTCGACCCAATCCATGGCTGCGGGCCATGCCCGTCGGCGTGGGCCGCTTTTCGGCGGCCGCATCCAGGAACTCGGCATGCTGCTGCCGGCGCTGGCGCTGATCGGCGCCTTCCTGCTGCTACCGTTCCTGTCGTCGTTCCGCATCGCGCTGACCAATGAGCGGCTGATCCCGCGCCCGGTGCCGGCGCGCTTCGTTGGCCTCGCCAATTTCCAGCAGATCATCAGTGATCATGATTTCTGGCAGGCGCTCTGGAATGTCGCGCGATTCACGGTGATGGTGCTGCCGGTGCAATGCGGCTTTGCGCTCGCCATCGCGCTGCTGCTCAACACGAAGCTGCCGTTCCGCAACTTCTTCCGGGCGCTGTTCTTCCTGCCGGCCATCACCTCGATGGTCGTGGTCTGCGTGATCTGGGCGACTTTGTTCCAGTATCCGACCGGACCGTTCAACCAGATTCTCGGCGTGCTCTCCTTCGGCATGGCGCAGCCGATCGACTGGCTCGGCAATCCCGATTGGGCGATGCCGGCGATCGTCCTTCTCTCCGCGTGGCAGGCCTATGGCTTCCAGATGATCGTCTATCTCGCCGGCCTGCAGGGCATCCCGGAATCGCTCTATGAAGCCGCGCGGCTCGACGGCGCCAGCCGCTGGCAGCAGTTCCGCTATGTGACGATGCCCTCGCTGAGGCAGACGCATATCTTCGTGCTGATCATCACGACGATCCAGGCCTTCAAACTGTTCACGCAGGTCAACATCCTGACCCAGGGCGGACCGCGCGGCACCACCGATACGCTGGTTCACTACATGTTCGAAGCCGGCTTCGTGAACCAGCGGCTCGGCCTCGCCTCGGCCGTCGCCATCCTCCTCTTCTTCATCGTTCTGGTCGTCTCGCTGGTTCAGCGCTTCGTCGTGAAGGATCGTCCATGACCACGCTCTCGCAACCCGCCACCGCCCAAACGGCCACACCGACCGACATGCCGCGCGATTGGGCCGGCATCATCAAGTTTGTCGCGGTGCTGATCCTCGCATTCGTGATCGTCTCGCCGCTGATCGTTCTTGTGGTCGGCAGCCTGAAGCCCGACCGCTTCCAGATCCTCGCCGACATGGGCTCGTTCCGCGCCTTCTGGGTCAGCGAGCCGACCTTGCAGAACTTCCGAGATATGTGGGTGTTCTCGGGCGCCCTGCCCTTCGGCCGCTATCTCCTCAATTCGCTGCTGATCCTGTTCATCACCGTGCTCGGCGGCATCTTCATCAATTCCATGGCCGCGTTCGTGCTCGCCTGGGGCCGGCTGCCGGGCCGCGCCGTCATCCTTGCGGGGCTGATCGGCCTTTATATCGTGCCGCAGGAATCGATCGTGCTGCCGCTGCTCACGCTCATCAACCGCATCGGCCTGTCGGACAGCTTCGCGGCGCAGATCCTGCCCTTCATGGCGAGCCCGCTTTACATCTTCCTGATCTACCAGTTCTTCATCCAGATCCCGCGCGACATCTATGACGCCGCGACGGTCGATGGCGCCGGCCCGTTCCGGATCTACTGGTCGATCTTCCTTCCGATCAGCATGCCGGTGCTTGCGACGGTGGCGATCCTGCTCGGGATCGAGACCTGGAACCAGTATCTGTGGCCGCTGATGGTGACGCAGACCGATCGTGCCCGCCCGATCTCGGTCGGCATCGCCTCGTTCTTCGGGACCGGCACGGTCTACTGGAACAACGCCATGGCCGCGTCGGTCATGATGATGATCCCCGTTCTGATCTTCTATCTCGCGTTCCAGAAATGGTTCGTCAGTTCCTTCATCTCCTCAGCCGTCAAAGGCTGACGCCTCTGCCAAGGATCGCAAGACCATGACTATCGACTTCGCGCTCAATGCTGGCGAGACGCTGCATATCTACCAGAAGCCGATCGGCGGCAGCCCGGCTTCGCTCGTGACGCTCACCACCGCGGATGGCGCCGTGCTGGAGCTTTCCGGCCCGGTTTCGGACGACTTTACGCGGACAGAGGCCGCGGACCTCGCCGCCGGCAAGGCGACCCTTTCCTTCGACGCGGCCGCAACGGCGGTCTCGCTCGTCTATGCGTTCAATCCTGCCGACGTGATGGTGAAGGGTATCCGCACCCTCTTCACGACGGAAAGCAACCGGCCCAACACGGCGCGGTACCGGCTGCATTATGCGCCGCCCTTCGGCTGGATGAACGATCCGAACGGACTGGCGGAGGCGGGCGGGCTGACGCATCTGTTCTACCAGCACTATCCGCACAGCCATCGTTGGAACACGATGCATTGGGGCCACGCGGTCTCGGCCAACGGCATCGACTGGACCGACCTGCCGATCTTCCTGCTGCCGCGCCCCGAGCTTCTCGCCGACGACGAGAAGGTAGGCGGCGTATTCTCCGGCTCGGCAGTCAACCAGCCGGACGGGAGCCTTCGCGTCTACTATACCGACCGCCAGGACGACCGCCTGCCGAACTGGGAATGGCAGATGACGGCACTCTCGGACGATCTCGTCACGGTCGGCGCCTCGTCGCCGGTCGTGAGCGAGACGCCCGCGGTGCCCGGCTTCGGCAAGAATTTCCGCGATCCCTATGTGTTCAAGGGTCCCGACGGGCTGTGGAAGATGCTGCTCGGCGGCGGTACCGACACCTCGGCCGTGGTGCTGCTCTATGAAAGCGAGGATGCGGCCGGTGTCACCGGCTGGCGCTTCGTCGGCGTCATCCATGAGGAACCGACGACGCAGAAGCTACCGGCGGAATGCCCGTGCATGGTCGCCCTCGACGGAGAGGGCGCGGGTCTTCACGTCCTCATTCTCGGCCTGCTTGGCTCCCGCGACGAGGTCAGCCGCCGCCGCAATGTCACGGTCGCGATGGTCGGCCGCTTCGACGGCAAGAGCTTCACACCAATCGCGCGCGAGGAACTCGACTACGGCACCGACGCCTATGCCTTCCAGGGCATTGCCGGCAAGGACGGCGCCTTCGGCATGGCGTGGGCGGCCAACTGGACCGACGTGTTCAAGGAGCGCGACTTCCCCAGTGCCATGACCTTCCCGCGCCGTCTTGTCTGGAAGGACGGTCAGCTCTCGACGCCGCCGATTCATGCGGTGACGGCCCTTCGCCTCGGGGAGCCGGCCGTCGCCCTTCCCTCGACCGCAACCCCCGTTCCGCTTCGGGACGGCCTCGCCGAGATCGAGATCGCGCTTGGTGCGGAAGGCGAGCCATTCGAACTCGCTTTCGCGCATTCGACCTTCGGCCTGTCGCTTGGCTATGACGGCGCGACGCTGGAACTCCACTTCAAGCCTCCGGGCTCGCGCCCCTCGCCGCGCTACTTCATCGAGAACATCGCCCCGAAGACGCTGCGCATCTTCGTCGATGTCGGCCTCGTCGAGATCTACATCGATGACGGCCGCTGGTGCATCACGAAGCGGATCGACAGTGATGATCCGATCACCGCGGTGTCGCTCAAGGCAGCAGATGGCGTCGCCACGGCGATCTTGTTCAACTTGAGGCCGCAGGGCGTTTGACGGAAGCCGTGCAGGGCGGCTTCTTGCCGCCCTCGCCTACCCTTGCCGTCCCGACGGCCGCGGTTATCGTCTGCGCGATCCCATGCAGGAAGCGGACAGAGCGGGCTGACGCGCCCACCCTTGAGCCTTGGGCATCGCCCGCGGACGGTGGCGCCGTCGTCCTCGAGCTCTGGCCGTCTGCGGCGTCGTAACCGAGAGGGTCGCATGGCAGCGAGCTGCTCCGCAGGCGGTGAAACCGGGTTTATCGCGCTCGGCTATTTGAAGGTCGCGTTTCTGGGCGTGATCCAGGGGATCACCGAACTGCTGCCGATTTCCTCGACGGCGCATATGCGCATTATCCCCGCCATGCTCGGCTGGCCTGATCCTGGCGCCGCGTTCTCGGCGACGATGCAGCTCGCCGCCCTTGTCGGTGTCATCACCTATTTCTGGGGCGATATCACCGGCATTCTCTCGGAATCGACCACCGCATTGGCGCGGCGGGACTATTCCGATCACAGCCTGCGGCTGGTGTTCTACATCATCGTGGCAACGATCCCGATCGTCCTCGCCGGCGCTGCGTTATCCTCGATGCTCAATGCCTGCGACTCGCCGCTCAGAAGCCTCGTCGCGATCGGCATCGCCTGCATCGTGATGGGCCTTCTCCTGGCCGTCACCGAACTCTATGCGCGCCATCGCCGCACTATGGCGGATATCAGCTTCAAAGATGCCCTGCTGGTCGGCATTGCCCAGGCCTTCGTCCTCGTGCCCGGCACCTCACGGTCCGGCTCGACGCTGACGGCGGCCCTCGCCCTTGGCTTCAAACGCGAGGAAGCCGCCCGCTTCTCCTTCCTGCTCGGCATTCCTGCAGTCATCCTCGCCGGTGGCAAGGAGATGTGGGAGCTGCACAAGGTGCATCTCGGCGCCGAGGGTTGGTCTATGCTCGGCGTCGGGCTCGTGGTCGGCGGTATCTCCTCGGTCGTCGCGATCTGGGGCCTCATGCGGTTCCTCGAACGCTTCTCGACCTGGCCCTTCGTCTTCTATCGCGTGGCGATCGGCGTGCTGATGCTGGTCGGTGCCGGAATGGGCTGGTTCAGCTGAGGTCTACGTGCCCCGGCTGTGCGATGCTGTACAGCCGTCCGGACAGTGTCTTCAGGCCAAGTCTTCAGGAAATGGATGAAGGTTGCGCCGCTAAGGGTCAGGCGACGATGCTCGCTGTGATCGCCTCGCTGGCGCGGACGAGATCGGCCGGCGCGAGGTGAAGCTGGAGGCCGCGCTGGCCGCCATTCACATAAACCAGCGTCTCGGCGAGCGCGGCTACATCGACGACCGTGCGCAGCTTGCGCTTCTGGCCGAACGGGCTGACGCCGCCGACCTTGTAGCCGGTGAGCCGTTCAGCGTCCGGCACCGGCATCATCGCCGCCGACTTGCCGCCGAAAGCACTCGCCACCTTCTTCATGCTCGCCTCGCGATCGGACGGCAGCACCAGGCAGACCGGTTTGCCGTCGACCTGCGCGATCAGGGTTTTCAGCACCCGGTGCGGCGCCTCGCCGATCGCTTCGGCTGCCTGCAAGCCGACCCGCTCGGCACCCGGATCATAGTCGTAGGTGACGAGATCGAAGGTTATGCCGAGCTTGCGCAAAGCGAGGGTGGCGGGCGTGGTCTGGGCCATGGTCGATTCCGGGATACACGTCCCCCTGCATGCGGGAACGGAGCCCCCTCATGCAAGCGGATCGTTGATCAGTCGCGGTCCAGAATCAACGCCGCCGCGCCGACAAGACCTGCATTCTCGCCGAGCCCGGCCGGGACGACGATCACGTCGCGGAACGCGGGCATGAGATTGTCGCGCATCACGCGATGGATGTCGTCCTGCATCAGATCGAAGGCCGCGACGACGCCGCCGCCCATGATGACGCGGTCAGGGCTATAGAGATGGATGAGGCTGGCGAAGCCGCGGCCAAGAAGCGCGGCCTCCTCGCCAATCAAAGCCACCGCTCTTGGATCGCCCTCGCGCGCCGCGACGACGACGTCGCGGGCATCGATCCTGCGCGTTGCTGAAAGGCGCCCGAGGGCGCTCTGCGGATATTCGGCAGCCGACGCGCGGGCGCGCCCGCCGAGCGCGGTGCCCGAGGCGAAGGCCTCGAAGCAGCCAACCACGCCGCAGGGACAACGCGGCCCAGCCGGCGCCATGCTGAAATGGCCGACATGGCCGGCCATGCCGCGCCGCCCGTGCAGGATACGGCCATCGGCGATCACGCCGCCGCCGATGCCGGTGGAGACGGTGACATAGACGAGATGGTGGAGCCCCCGCCCCGCGCCGTGGCGCCATTCGCCATAGGCCGCGGCGATGCCGTCATTCTCAAGCAGGACGCGCTTGCCCGTTGCGGCCTCGAGATGGGCCCGGAGCGGAAAGTCCTCCCAGCCGGCAAGCGTCGGGATATGCAGGATCGTGCCGGTCGCGCCGTCGAGCGGACCTGGCGCCGAGATGCCGATCCCCGCCAGGGCATCTGCCTCAGAGTCGGTGCTGATCTCCGCGATCAGCCGCTGCATCTGGAAGACGACTGCGTCCGGACCGGCGGTGTCGGTCGGCTCGGCGGCGCGGCGAAGCACCGCCGCGCCATCGACCAGGGCCGCGCGAAGCTGCGTGCCGCCGAGATCGATCGCGATCGCGAGACGTCGCACCATCGCTTACCCGGCGATCGGCAGAGCGTGGACCCAGCCGATCCGCGCGCCAAGGTCGGGAGCGCCAAAGGCGAGCGAGCCCATCACGATGGTCTCAGCCCCGCTCGCACGAAGGTCTGGAACCGTATTCTCGCGAATGCCGCCATCAGCGGCGAGGCGCAGTGCTCCTGTACGGCCGGCACCCGCGATGAGGCGCGCGGCCTCGGCGAGCCGTCCCGTCGCCGAGGGGTCGAGCCCCTGGCCCTTCACGCCGATCCGCGTTCCAAGCAGCGTGAGGAGGTCGATGCGATCGAGCGCGTCGGCAATGGCGGCAACCGGCGTCTCGAGTTTCAGCACCACGCCCGAGGCGAGGCCGAGCCGCTCGATGAGATCGAGCCCGGCATCGCAATTCTCGTTCTCGGCGTGAATGCTGATCAGATCGGCGCCCGCCTCGGCGAACTGCTCGATCTGCGCGCCGAGGATCGCGTCGGCCACCATGAGATGAACGTGGATCGGCTTGGCCGTGACCTTGCGGACGGCGACCAGGAGGTCCGGAAAGTAAAGCAGCGCCGGCGAGAAGTGTCCGTCGGAGACATCGACATGATAGAGATCGACATGGGGATCGACGCGGGCCACGTCCTCGGCGAGGCGGCCGAGATCGGCCGACCAGAGCGAGAATTCGGCGAGAAGGCGGTCTTTCGGCAGCGCCTCGAACCAGCCGGCTTCGGGTTTCATGCAAAGCTCTCCTGAAGGAATGCAGATAGCGCGGCGCGAGCGTCGCGGACATAGGCCTCGCGGCTCACAGCCTTGGGTGTGATGCTTGTGAGGCGGGCGGCGGGAATGGCTGCGGCCAGGCTCTCGGCGTGGCGAAGCGGATGGATCGCATCCTCGCCATGGCCAAGCACGAGCGTCGGAACCGCGATGCGGGCCAGCATCGCCTCGGTCACGCCGGGGCCGTCAGCCGAAATGCGCCGGAGCAGCGCCGACGTCACGGCGAGCGGTTCGCGGCTGAAGAAGCCGCGCAGCGAGGCCAGATTGTCGGGGGCGAATTCGGCAAGGTCCGCGGCCGTCGACGAATTCTCGAACAGGAGCCGCGCCTCTTGGGGCCTATGCTCGGCGAGCAGCGTGCCGACCAGAGCGTTCGGCTCCATATTCACCGGCGCGGCCGCGACGAACCAGGCCGGACGGACCAGCACGAGGCCGGCCACGAGATCCGGGCGGGTGACGGCAAGCCGGAGCGCGATCGCAGCGCCCATCGAAACGCCGCCGACAACCAGGGGGCCGGCAGCCTCGGCCTCGATCAAGGCGGCGACATCGTCGGCGAAGGTCGCGATCGAAAACGCGTCGACGGATCCTGCCTCCGACAGTCCGTGGCCGCGGCATTCGAGCGTCAGGCAGGCAAAGCCAGCATCGAGGGGAAACAATTCGGCCGGCTGGGCCGCATCGCCGCAAAGCCCATGCTGAAACAGCATGGGCCGCCCGCTGCCGGTTCGCAGGGTGGAGAGGGCAAGCCCCTCGCGCATAAAGCGCTCGCGGCTCATGACAGAGCGCCGGACGCTTCAAGAAAGCGGGCGACCCGCGCGGCATCGGCCGCCGCGAGCCCATGTGTCACCAGCGGGCCATCGAAGCCGGAACTGCGCAGCACCGTGATGAAATGCGCAAAGTCGATTACGCCGTCGCCGGCCGTGGCAAAGCTGCCATCGGCATGGCGGTCCTTGGCATGGGCGAGCGCGATGTCGCCCTTGAGCAGCGCGAGCGCCTCGCTCACCAGAGCCTTCCGCTGCTCGGGCGACGCGACCTCGAACAGATTGGCCGGATCGAGCACGATGGCGATGCGGTCGCTGGCGAACAGGTCGAGCAACTGACGGGCTTTCGCGGCCGAGGAGACGACATTGCCGAGTTCCGGCTCGACGCCGATGACGAGATCGTATTGCTCGGCGATCGGCAGAAGCAGGCGGAATTCGGCAACGAGATCCTGCCAGGCGGCGGGACTTTCATTCTCGGGGTGATGGCGCCACTGGTCGGCCGCATCGCGGCTACCGGTGCAGACGGTGAGAAGACGCGTGCCGATCCTCGGTGCCGCCGCGGCGAGCGCGGCGAAGCTCGCCCGGCCCGCTTGGCGCGCCGCAAGGTCGGGATGGACCATGTTGTAGGTTGCCGACAGCGCGGCGATGCCGACGCCGGTTCGCGCCGAGGCCGCTGCAACGGCCCCCGCGACCGCATCGTCGATCTGATCGGGAAGCGACGGCAGGCCGGAACAGGCCATGTTGTATTGGACCGTCGTGTAGCCCGCATTTCGGGCGGCCTCGAGGACGGTTTGGGGGTCAGACCCTGCGAAGGTCTTGGCGAAGATGCCGCGTTGCATCAGAGCGCTCCCGAGACGTCGGCGAGCTTCACCGGCTGGCCTGAACGCGCCGACTCGGCGACGGCGACCATGCCGCGCACACAGGCAACACCGTCCTCGATATCGGCGCCGCGCATCGATGCGCCGTCGAGAATCACGGAAGCGAAGCCCTCGAGCTGGCGGCGATAGAAATGTCCGTCGGCGCCGAGAACACGTGAGGTCGCGCCCGTGGATTCGCGGAAGATGTCGACGTCGGAGCTCTTGTAATACCAGGGATTATAGGTCTTGCCGGTGATGCTGCCGCGCTCGCCATAGATCTGGAAGCCCTCATGCCAGTCCATCCGCACGGGAATGGTCAGGTCGAGATGACCGAAGCTTCCATTCGCGAAAGCGATATCGACAAACCAGCAATAGGCGTTGAAACGCTCGCGGAAATGCGCATCGACTTCGACGATCTCGCCGCCGAAATAGCGCGCCGTGTCCAGCAGGTGGCTGCCATGGGCGAGCATGAAATAGCGGCGGAGATCGGCCTTGGGGTTGCCCGAGGGGCGCTTGGAGCCGGCGCTCGTCACGATCAGCGGCTGAACGGCGTCGGTCATGGCATAGCGATGGGTCGAGTCGCAGTACCAGGCCTTGAGCGCCAGAAGCTCGCCCATTTCGCCGTCGATGAAGTCCTTCGCGCTTTCGAGCCCGGCGTCGAAACGCTTCATGTGGCCGACCTGAAGCACCTTGCCGGAGGCCTTGACGGTCGCCTTCAGCGCCTCGACCTCCTCCACCGTAATGCCGATCGGCTTCTCAGACAGGACGTGCTTGCCGGCCTCCAGCGCAGCCCTCGCGGCCGGAACGTGGAACGCATCGGCGGTCGCGATGATCACCGCGTCGAGTTCGGGATCGGCCAGCATCGCGTCATAGCTGTCGAAGGTCTTTTCCGGCGCATGCATCGCCGCCATGCGGGCGAGCAGATCCGGTGCGACGTCGCAGATGGCGAAGAGATCGGCGTTGCGCGCCTTGGCGGCGCTTTCGAAATGCGCCGCCTGGGCAATCTGGCCGCAGCCGAGCACTCCGACCTTCAAGCGTCGCTCGTCCTTCGCAACCATCACCGTCCCTTTCGCATGCCGCGTCACAGCCTCATGGGAATATCTTTACTAACGCAACAAATACGGCGCAAGCCCCTCCTCGCCGTTTAGTCCGTGGCCTGGCCCGGCGTCTCCGCGAGATCGACATTGGAAAGATCGAAGGCGCGATGATGGGCGATGGTGGCGGCGCCGATGGCGCATTCATGCAGGCCGAGCGCCGAGAGGCGGATATCCGGCATCCGCATGCCCGGCACGATGCTCCCCGCAACCACGCCTGTCACCACCGGGATCATCCGCTCGATCACCGGCCGCATGACGCCGCCCAGCACGATCGTCGTCGGGTCGAAAATGTTGACCAGGCTGACAATGCCGCGCCCGAGTCGTTCGGCGAGACCGTCGATCGCGATCCGCGCGCCATGGTCGCCGGCCTCGGCCGCGCGCGCCACCGCCGACGGCAGCGCCGTCGCCTCCTCGCCCGCACCACCTTCATGGCCGTGAAACGCGCGGGCGAGCGCGGCGAGATTGACGAAGGTCTCCAGGCAGCCGACCTGGCCGCAGGAGCAGCGCGGTCCGGCATCGGCGATGCGGACATGGCCGAATTCGCCCGCCGTCCCGGAGCCGCCGCGCAGCAGGCGGCCGTTGATGATGGCTGCCCCGCCGAGACCGGTTCCGAGCTTCAGGAAAATCGTGCAGGTACTCGGCAGTTCGGGCTGGGTATAGACCGCGCCAAAGGCGGCAGCGGCGGCGTTGTTCTCGATGATGACCGGCAGCGCGATGGCGCTGGCAAGGCGCGCCTTCAGGTTCAGTTCCTTCCAGCCGAGGATCGGCAGATGGACGACATAGCCATCAAGCGTCACAAGGCCGGGCACCGTCACGCCGACCGAGCGGATGCGGCCTGCGAACCGTGGATCAGCGGCAAGACCGGCAAGCTCGGCCGCGATCATGGCGACGATCGCATCCGGCGGCGTACTGCGCGGAATGATCCGCTCGGAGGCGAGCGTCACCTTGGCGGCGAGATCGAGCAGCGCGAAGCGCAGCACGCCGACGCCGATCTCGACGCCAAGAAAATAGGCGCCCTCCGGCGCGAGGGCCACGCCGACCGCCGGCCGGCCCGGCTCCCGCCCCTCGCGGACGGCGCCCGGAGGCACCTCGCGCAGCAGACCGCGCTCGATCATGTCCACGACGACGCGCGTGACGGTCGCGGGCGTTACCGCGAGCTGACGCGCCATCTCGGCGCGGCTCAAGGCGCCCTGAACCCTCAAGAGCGTGAGGATGCCGCGCTCGTTGACGTAGCGGGCCAGCGTCTGGTCGGCCATCCGGCGGAGATCTCCCGGGCCCGATCACCGGCGCCCCGGACCATCTAGTGCATTTCAGCGCCGCATTGCAGCGCCGAAATGCACCAAGCCGTCAGCCGATGGTCAGATGATCGACCGGCGCGAAGCGATGCCGCCATCGACCGTCATGATCGTGCCGGTAATGTAGCCGGCGCGATAGGAGGCGAGGAAGACGATGAGATCGGTCACCTCATGCACGTGAGCGGGCCGGCCGAGCGGATAGGAGCTTTCCAGCTCCCCATAACGGTTCTCGTCGCCGAACAGGTCCTTCGCGCGCTTCTTCAGCATGTTGTAGATGCGGTCGGTGTTAACAGGGCCGGGATTGACGCCCACGACGCGGATCTTGTCGTCAAGGCTCGGCCCACCCAGCGCCCGGGTGAAGTGCATCAGGCTGGCATTGCCGACGGCGCCGGCGATGTAGCGCGGATCGGTGACCTCGCCGCCATTGCCGATATTGTTGATGATGACGCCGCCGCCCGCCGCCTTCATGCGCGGATAATAGAGCCGGCAGAGATTGATATAGCCGAAGACCTTGAGCTCCCAGCCGGCCCGCCACTTCGCCTCGTCGATATCGAATAGCGAACCGGACGGGATGACGCCGGCATTGTTGACCAGCACGTCGACGTCGCCGGCAGCCTCGACGAGCCGCTCGGCGGCACCGGCCTCGGTCAGATCGAGCGGCACCAGCTTGACGCTGCGCTCCGGCATCTCGTCTTCGATCTCAGCCTTGATCGCGGCAAGCTTCTCGGCGTTGCGCGCGGTGAGGACCAGTTCGCAGCCTTCCTCGGCAAATGCCCGGGCAAGGCCGGCGCCGATGCCCTGCGAAGCGCCGGTGATCAGCACCTTCTTGCCGGTCAAACGCAGATCCATGGAGAAACTCCTCTCGATTTCGATCGGTCATCGCGACCTGTGGTGAAATTCGGCGGCTTGTCAGCCCGGCCTCGGCCGGCTGGTCATCGTCCTGACATCGGTCCAGAGACCTGCCCGCACGGCGCCGTCGAAGGCGGTTCCGGCGGGCAGTTGCCCGTTCCCGGCGAGCCATGACCCAGCCGCGGCGGCAGTCGCCCCGGACAGAAAGCCGAGCCCGACGGCAGTTCCATCGCCCCAGAGGGCAAGCTTGGCGATCTCGGCGATCATCACGGCCTGATGCTTCGGATCGAGCGAGGGATCGCGGCGAAGAACACTGGCCACCGCCCCCGCCTGATCATCGATCGCGGCCTGCCAGCCACGAAGGCTCGCCGCGACGAAGCGCGCGACACGATCGGGCTCGGCGTCCGCCAGCCGTTCCGATGTGATGATCGGATCGCGCGGAATGGTGATGCCGTAGTCGGCCGGGTCGAACAGGACGAGATCGTCGATGCCGGCGGCCCGGAGCTTCGGCAACTGGTTGTAGAAGGTCGCGGCGGCGACATCGACGTCGCCCTCGAGGAAGGGCTGCATCGAGCCGCCCTGCACGACCTCATGGATCGCGGCAGGATCAACGCCGGCCTCGTTCAACAGGGCACGAAGGATCAGATGGATGCCGGTGTACCAGGTGCTGACCCGGCGCCCGGCGAAGTCATCGAGCGTCCTGATGCCGGAACCCCTTCGGGCGACATAGACGACATCGGTCTTCTGGAACACCGTCGCCACTGCGACCACCGGCAGACCCGCGGCGCGCGCGGCCAGCACGCTTTCAAGCCCGCCGCCTTGCGCGAAGTCGGCCTCGCCCGTGGCGACGGAGCGTTCGGGATCAACGCCTGGGCCGCCGACGCGGATATCCACGTCGAGGCCGGCCGCAGCATAGAACCCGGCATCGGCGGCGACGTAATAGCCCGCGAACTGAGCCTGGTGCAGCCATTTCAGCTGCAACAATACCGGCTGGTTCATCGCGCGCCCTCACCGGTGGCCGCGAGCACGGCGTCAAGCGGAACGGGACGGAGTGGAATGCGCGGCGGGTTGAAGCCGGCGGCCTCAGGCAGCGTGCCGGTCTCGGCCGCAACGATCTCGGCGACGGCGAAGCCGCAGATCTTGCCCTGGCAGCGGCCCATGCCGGCGCGGGTCCAGAGCTTTGTCCCGGCGATGCCCTTGGTGCCGCTGGTGAGCGCCGCGCGGAGATCACCGCGCGTCACCTCCTCACAGCGACAGATCACAGTATCGTCCTTCGCCAGCGCCTCGATCGCGCGCGGAACCGGATAGAGCTTCCCCAGCGCCTCGCCAAACGCGCGCGCCGATTGGAGCTGCCGCGTGAGAACGATCCGTCGTCCTGCGAGATCGGGCACCGCGAAGCCGAGATCGTCCGCCGCCGCGAGGCCGGCGAGTGTTCCGGAGAGGCGAGCCGGCGCTGCACCAGCAATGCCGGTCACCTCGCCACAGGCATAGACGCCCGGAACCGAGGTGCGGCCGCTTGCTGGCACCGTCGAGCAATACCAGCCTCCGAGATCGCGATCATAGGCATGGCGGCAGCGCAGCAGCGCCGTCAATTCGATCATCGGCCGGAAGCCCCAACCAACGAGCAGCGCATCGATACCGGCGACGGCCTCGACGCGCCGCGTATCGATCTGGCCGGCGCCGTCGATCGGGGCGATGCGGATCGCCTCAACCCGCTCCGTGCCGAGCGCCTCTGTGACGACAAAGCCGGATCGCCGCTCGGCAACGGCACGCACGCCGGCCAGAAGACGAAGCGCATCGCTCCAGCGGGCTGGATGGCGGGCGAGCAGCCGCAGCGCACGGGTCCGGACATCGCTGGCCTCAACCATCAACACCGGCGACGCGCCGATGCGGCGCAGCGTCGCCGCGACCGCGTAGAGGAAGGCGCCATTTCCGGCCAGCGCGATCCGCTTGCCGGGCGCGGTGTGGCCGAGCTTGGCGAGCCGCTGGCCGGCGCCCGGCGTCATCACGCCCGGCAGCGTCCAGCCCGGGAAGGGCATGACGCGGTCATGCGCGCCGCTGGCGACGATGACGGCGCGATAGCGGAACGCGATCGGCCCATCGGCGTCCTGCGCAAGAATTTCGTTGCCGGGGAACGCGCCCCAGACCTCGGCGCCAGAATGGACGGTCACTCCCGCCCCGCGCGCGGCCTTCGCGGCAGCGGCGCCCGACGCCGCCTCCACCGTCATCGGCGGACCGACCGGGTCCTGCATCCAGTATTGTCCGCCGGGCGCGGCCCCGGCATCGACGAGGTCGACGCGCGCGCCGGACTCTGCTGCAACCCGCGCAGCGGAAAGTCCGGCGGGGCCGCCGCCGACGACGAGGATATCCGTTTCGATCCGTCTCATGAGCGCACCGTCTCGACGCGCATCCCGTCGTTGACTGGCGTCATGCAGGCCCGGACATCGTCGCGGCCGTCGACCTTCACCAGACACTCAAAGCAGACGCCCATGCCGCAGAAAAGCCCACGCGGCGCGCCCCGTCGGCCGGTCTTCCGCAGGGTGGAAATGCCCGCTCCAAGGAGGACGGCGCCGAGCGGCCGTCCCGCCTCGGCAGGCACGCTTTGACCGTCCACGATGATGGTGATCCGACGGCTCATGCCGCCGCCTTGGCCGCAAAGCGGCCGGGCTCGTAGAGATCGTCCCGGAAGGGTGGCACGCGGCCGGCCACCCGATCGGCGATGATGCGGGCCATACCCAGCGAACGCACAAAGCCGGTGCCGCCGTCTCCTGCCGCGACGAACAGGCCGTCTGGACCGACGGCTCCGGTCAGGAAGCGGTCGTCTGGCGTCACAGCCTCATAGCGAACCCAGGAGCGCAGGAGTTCGAGGCGCGCGAGGCCGGGAAACAGGAATAGCAGCGTCTCGACAGAATCGCGCACGAAGGCCCGGTCGACCTCGGGAACCACATCGGGACTGCCAGTCGCGGTGACGCCGCCTTCAAGGACGGTGTTGAACAGAACCTGCCCGCTCGCCGCCTGCTGGATCTGGGTGTAGCCGGCGTCAACGCCGCCTTCGGCCTTGCAGGCGCCGACGACGGTGCGGATCACCGGCACCGTCGCGACTGTCGCTAGGCATTGCGCCTTGCGCGGCACGATCGGCAGTTCGACGCCGGCGGTGCTGGCGAGACGCTGCGTCCATGGGCCGCCCGCCAGAACGACGATCCCGGCCTCGAAACGGCCGAGCGAGGTCTCGACGCCGGCGATATGGTCGCTCTCCGTCACCAGCGCGGTCACTGTCACTCCGGCAATAATCTCCGCCGCGCATGAGCGTGCCGCGTCGAGCAGCGTGCGGACGGCGAGGAAGGGATTGACGACGGCTGAATCCGGCGACCAGGTCGCAGCGACGATCGGGCCGGTCAGTCCCGGTTCGAGGGCGCGGACGGCATCGGGATCGAGCAGTTCGGGCCGAAGCCCAGCAGCGCGCTCGATTTCGATCCAGCTCTCGGCCGAGCGACGCTCGTTCTCATGCTTCAGGAAGCGCAACTGGCCGCAGCGGCTGTATTCGAAGCGCGGCGCCCGGCGCGCCAGTTCGGCCCAGGCGTCGCAGCACCAGGCGAGCAGCGGCAGTTCCTCCTCGTCCATCATATGGGTGCCGATGCAGGCAAGGCTGGCACCGGAGACGGCGCCACCCGGCACGCCCTGCTCGAGCACGATGACGCGGCGGCCGCTCTTGCCCAGCATCGCGGCAATGGCAGCACCGACAACACCAGCGCCGACCACGATGGCGTCCGCGCGCTTCACCATGAGCGGCTCCGAACGGCAGCAGGGGCCGCGGCCCAGAAGCGCGTATCGACAAGCCCGTCATCGATCGCCATGGCGTGCCCCTCGATTTCGGCCATTGCCCGCAATGCCTGCTCGATGTGGCGCGGATCGGGATAGCCGAGCCCCTCGGTCAGCGTCGCGCCCGTGAGCGCCAGTGCGCGAATGTCGCCGAGCTGGCCCTCCTGCTCGAGCCGCGACATGTCGGGCCGGAGGCGCACCGTGAGCGAGATCGCCGCGTCGAGATCGTGAAAGGCCTTGGTCCAGCCGGCGAGAACGGCGTTCACTACCGCCTGCGTCGTCTCCGGATTGGCGGCGACGAAATCTCGGCGCGCCACGAGCCCGTCCTTGAGCAAGGCCGCGCCATAATCGGCCGCGCGGAAAATGATGAAGTCATCGAGTGTGCCAGCGCCGTGCTCGAGATGATGCAGCTCGTGATAGGTCGTCATCTGGGCACAATCGACCGTGCCGGTGAGCATCGCCGCGACCGTGTCGCCGACCGGGACGCGCTCATAGGCATCGCTGGCGAGGCCGGCGCGGTGCAGCATCCAGGTCAGTTCCAGATCCTCGCGACCCGGCCAGATGCCGAGGCGGCGGCCGGCGAGATCGCGCGGCCGCTCGATGCCGAGGCTGCGGCGCGCCGGATAGACGAGCGAACTCACCTGCTGGATGGCGAGCAGGAACACGAGGTCGTCCGCCCGGCCGCTTTCCATCATGTGGGCGGGACTTGCCACCGCGAAGGCGACGTCGCCGTCGAGCACCGCCTCGATCGGCCCTTTGACAAAGTCGGGCGCTACGGTGCGCAGGTCGATCCCGGCATCGAGGCCGAGCCCTTCATGCTCGGCCGTCAGATAGCCGGCGAATTGCGGCTGCGGATGCCAGAGCAGACGGATGTTGATGGTCTTCATGATGCCTCGCTCATCCGTAACGCTTGCCGCCTGCAAACCAGTCGTCGAAGCCGGGCGCCGTGCTCACCACGACATTGCGCTTCTTCTGGTAGCTCTTGAGCGCGTCCCAGCCATTCTCGCGCCCGTAACCGCTATCGCCGAAGCCGCCCCAGATCGATCGCGGATCGTTCTTGTGGTGGTCGTTCACCCAGATCATGCCGGCGCGGATGCGGCCGGCGACGCGGTGGGCGCGAGCGACGTCGCGGGTCCAGATCGAGGCACCGAGCGCATAGGGCGTGTCATTGGCGAGGTGAAGCGCATCGGCCTCGTCGCGGAACGCCGTCACCGCCACGACCGGGCCGAAGACCTCCTCGCGAAACAGCGCCATATCCGGTGTGACGCGGTCGAAGATCGTCGGCTCGACATAGAAGCCGCCCGAGAAAGGCATCGGCAATTCCGGCACGCCGCCGCCGACGACGCAGCGCGCTCCGGCAGCCTCGGCCGCCGCGACATGCGAGAGACAGCGCGCCTGCGCGGCCGCCGAGATCACCGGACCCATATCCGTCGCGGGATCGGCGGGATCGCCAAGGCGGAGGGCACGGGCGCGCCGGGCGAAGGCCTCGACAAAGGCATCATGGATGCTCGCCTCGACGATGAAGCGGCTCGCGGAAACGCAGGTCTGGCCGGCCGCGACAAAGGCGGCGAAGGCGGCGCCTGCCGCGGCCTCCTCGATATCGGTGTCGCCGAAGATCACGACCGGCGTCTTGCCGCCGAGTTCCAGCGTGCAGGGGACCAGCCGTTCGGCCGCGGCCGCGGCGACCTTCTTCCCCGTCGCGGTGCCGCCGGTCAGATCGATATGGCGGACGGCGGGCGCGGCACAGACCAGCGCCCCGGTCGTTCCGTCGCCCGTCACGACATTGACGACGCCCGCCGGCAGGCCGGCCTCGGCACACCAGGCCGAGAAGAGAAGCGGCGTCGCCGGCGCGAGCTCTGAGGGCTTGATCACCACGGTATTGCCAGCAGCCAGCGCGGCCGCCAGCTTCTTGACGAGGATCAGAATCGGATGGTTCCAGGGCGTCAGCAGCGCGCAGACACCATGGGGCTCATAGGCCGTATAGGAGAGAAACCCGCCGCGAAGGCGGTTCGATTCCGCCTCGAGCCCAGCCGCGATGCCGCCGAAATAATCGAGCCATTCCGGAATCCGGCTCATCTGCGCCCGCATCTCGCGGATGGCGCGGCCCGTGATTGCGGATTCGAGGCTGGCGAGTTCGTCCATCCGGGCGCGCACGATCTCGGCGACCGCGCGCAGATGCCGGCCGCGATCGAGCGGATCAAGCGCCGCCCAGGCCGGACCCGCTGCCTCCGCCGCCGCCATGGCCGCATCGACATCGGCCGCATCGCCAATCGGCACGAAGCCGTAGGCCTCACCGCTCGCAGGGCTTGCAACGGCGATGCGCCCCGCGCCCGAAGCCCTCCGCCAGCGCCCGCTGATATGAACGAGGTCGCCCGAAAACATGGCTTCGCGGTCGGTCAGGGTCTGGGGGTCGGTCATGCCGCACGCTCCGGTCTTGCGAGGCCGAGGTGATCGCGCAGCGTGGTGCCTTCATAATCGGCACGGAAGAGGCCGCGCTCCTGCAGGATCGGCACGACGAGATCGACGAAGGCCTCGAGGCCCTGCGGGAAGAAGGGCGGCATGATGTTGAAGCCGTCGGCCGCGCCGTTCTCGAACCAGTATTGCAGCGTGTCGGCGATCGTCTCGGGCGAACCGGCGAGCACCCAGTGGCCGCGCGCCGCTGCCGCGAGATTGTAGAGATCGCGCAGCGTCATATTCTCGCGCCGGGCCTTGGCGAGCATGACCTTGGCGAACGCGTGATAGGCGTCGTTCTCGCCAAGCTCCGGCACTGGGCCGTCGAGATCATAGGCGCTCATATCGGTGCCGAAGCGGTCGGACAGCATCGCCAGCGCATTGGTCGATGACACGAAGCTCTGCAGCGTCTTCAGGATATCAAAGGCCTCGCGGTCAGTGCGGCCGACGACCGGCATGACGCCGGGCAGCATGGTCACCGCGTCGGGACTGCGCCCGAAATCCGGCAACAGAGCCTTGAAGCCGGCATATTGGGCCTTGGCCTCGTCGAAATCCTGCACCACCGAGAACACGACGTCTGCAGTACGCGCCGCGAGCCGCTGCCCGGGCGCCGAGCCGCCAGCCTGCAGCACCACAGGCTGGCCCTGAGGCGCGCGGCCGATATTGAGCGGACCCTTGACCTTGAACCAGGCGCCATCATGATCGAGCGCCCTCACCTTGGCCGGATCGATATAGAGCCCGCTGGCGCGATCCGCGACGACAGCGTCATCGGCCCAGCAGTCCCACAGCCCCTTCACGACCGAGACGAATTCTTCCGCGATCTCGTAGCGCAGGCTGTGATCGGGATGCGCGCGGCCGAAATTCGCGCCCGACGTTGCATTGGAGGTCGTGACGGCGTTCCAGGCGGCGCGCCCGTTCGAGATGTGATCCAGCGAGGCGAAGGCGCGGGCGGTCGAGAACGGATCGCCATAGGTGGTCGAGGCTGTGGCGCCAAGCCCGATCCGGCTTGTCGTGACGGCGAGCGCCGAGAGCATCGTCAGCGGCTCGAGCCGCAGCGTGTAGGACGGATGCGCGGCCGGATCGGCGTAGAGATTGTCGCCCATGAAGATCAGGTCGAACTTGCCGCGTTCGGCAATGCGGCCGATCTCCTGGATCGAAGCCATGTCCTGGAAGCTGTCGAAGGCGCCGGGATAGCGCCAGCCGGCGACATGGCTGCCCGTTCCCAGGATGAACAGGCCGAGATGCATCTGCCGACGGGTCATTGCAGCACCTTGACGAGCATGTCGGTGAAGGCGGCGGTATCGGCGCGCCTGACGATGCGAGCGTTGGCGTCGCGCTGATCCCAGCGCTCGACGAGCCGCGGCGGCGCGACGCTCGACCAGCCGCGCGTCGTCTCGCCGCCGACCTCGACATCAACGACGACGTCGGCGCTTTCCAGAATGAGGCTCTCGTCGATCGCCATGGCGCAGGTGAGCGAATCCGGATGGGTCGAGATCGTACTCGCATAGCGCTCGAATGCGACGCGGCGCGGCGTCTCGGTCACGGCCATGAAGAAGCGCGACAAGGGCGTGTCCAGCGCCGCGATGCGTTCGATTTCGGGCGCATCGATCGAGCCGGAGGAGAGCGTCAGCGTCCAGGTCGAGAGCGTGATGTTGAAACCGGCGCCGAACACGATCTTGGCCGCCTCGGGATCGACATAGAAATTGAACTCGGCCGCCGGGGTCACATTGCCGACGGCGTTGTCGGTTCCGCCCATGATCCAGAGATGCTTCAGCGCCTTGGCGATGCGCGGCTCCTTCAGGAAGGCGAGCGCGATATTGGTCAGCGGCGCCTGGGCGATGATCGAGATCTCGCCGGGATTGGCCATGACGATGTCGATGATCGCATCGATGGCGTGCTTCGCTTCCGGCCGCTGCGCGGCCTTTGGAAAGACCATCTCGCTCATGCCGTTGGCGCCGTGGAAGCTGGCCGCCTCCCAGCGTCCCATCAAGGGACGCGCGCTGCCGCAATAGACCGGCACGTCGCCGCCGCGTCCGGCGACCTCGATCGTATGCAGCGCATTCTCGACCTGCTGGTCGAAGGCGACATTGCCGTTGCAGATCGTCACCGCTTCGAGCTGCGCGGCAGGATGGCGAAGGCCGAGCAGCAGCGAGAAGCAGTCGTCGCCGGCGGTGTCGGTATCGATGATCAGGCGGGTGGGCATCAACGGATCGATCTCATTCGAGGAAGGCAAAGCCCATGGTGCGGGCGTGATAATGCAGCCCGCCATCCTGGACGATGAGGAACATCGCCCGTGCATCGCTGTTGTTGTGGTGCGAATGCGGCTCGGTCGCGGGCGTCACCAGCGTGGCGAAAGGCGACCAGTCGCATTTCTCGGCGCCGACCATCGAATAGCAATCCTCGCCCTTGAGGATCAGCGTGATCGCCGCCGAATTGTGGCGGTGCGCACGCTGCTGCTCGCCGGCGGGGACGGTGTTGAGCGAGAGGGTCAGCGTCGGCAGGATGTTGCGGGCCTTCTCCTGGCGATCAGACGAGAAGATCAGCGCGATGCCGGAGGTGGTGGCGTTCTGCGAGGCCGCGACGACCTTGCCAAGCTGCGCCGCGATCTCGGACGCCGGATAGTGCACGAGTTCGACGGGCGCCGTCTCGGGCGCGGGCGGACGCGAGCCGTCGAAGGCGAGCTGCGGCTCGTTGGTAACGACCCAGAGCACGGCGCCGCCATCGGCAGCCGTGAGCAAGGCAGGCTGGCCACAAGGCGCGAGAACGACGTCGCCGGGGCCGAACGCGATCCGCTCATCGCCAACGGCCATCGATCCCGAACCGCGGATGACATACCAGATAGCGCCCGTGGCTGCGAAATCGGCGCGGAGCGTGTCGTTCGGCGCGATGGCCGCATAGCGGGCGAGCATCAGCGGCGTCGTGGCCGCAAAGGGGGCGCCGATCGCCTCGGACTGGTCGCAGAGAAAGAAGGCCGACGTTCCAGCCTCAAGCGCGGCCACAGCCTCGTCGACGAACCGTCGCGCGGGAACCGGCGGCAGCTTGACGTTGAAGGCGTTGCCGGAATTGAAGAAGCGCGCCCGCGCCTCGGCCGGGCCGCCGGGCGAGGCCGGCAGCTGCACCGGCATGTCCGCCATGTCGGTGACAGGCGGCGACGGGATGGCGGGACTGGTCATCGGTTCTCTCCTGTGGGACAGGCGCATGTCGAAGGGGGCAAGCTCGTCTCTCTCATGGCAGCGCCGGGCGACGGCGATGCCAGTCGGTGACACGCTGATAGGCGTGCCCGGCCTGGCAGAGCAGCGCTTCCTGGAACGGTGCGGCGACGAACTGGAAGCCCATGGGGACGCCGCTGCCATTGGCGCCGCAGGGCAGCGTGATCGTAGGATAGCCGCAGACGTCAAACGGCGCTGTGAACGGGCCGATGGCGAGAATTCCGTCCGGGTCGGGGCCGAGCGTTGCCATATGGGCGAGCGTCGGGCCGGCGACCGGCAAGGCGGGAACAAGGAAGAGATCGATCGGCGCGAACATAGAGGCCATCGCGCCCCTGAAGGTTCGCCGCGCCTGCTGCGCCATCGCAAGCTCGAACGCGGTAACGCGGTAGCCATGATCGAGCAGCGCGGCGAGCCGCTCGCCATACTCGGCGCGCCGTGCCGGAAAAGTCTCGCGATGCGCCAGTGCCGCCTCGACAGAGCATTCCGTGTGCCAGCCATAGAGGATGGGCCGCGTTTCGGGGAATCGCACCGAGACGATGCGGGCGCCGAGACCTTCGAGGATCGCGACGACCGCCTCGATCGAGGCGGCAACCTCCTCGCTCGCGATCGCCGCGATGAAAGCGCGGTCGATGCCGATCGTGCATCCGGCGATGCCGCGGTCGATCGTGCCGAGATAGTCCGGCACCGGCGCGGGCGAGGCGGTCGGGTCGGCCGGATCAGGCCCGGCGATGACGCCGAGAAGGGCCGCGGCGTCCTTCACCGAGCGCGCCATCGGCCCGACATGATCCAGCGATTCGGCGAGCGGAAAAACGCCATGCCGGCTGACGCGGCCCCAGCTCGGCTTGATCCCGACAAGGCCGCAGCAGGCCGAAGGCAGGCGGATCGAACCGCCGGTATCGCTTCCGAGCGTTCCATAGGCGAGGCCCGCCGTCACGGCGACGCCCGATCCGCTCGAGGAATTGCCGGTCCAGTGATCATCGCCGAACGGATTGATGGGCTCAATGATATCAGGATGGTAGCCGGCATAGACGCCTTCGGTGGCCGTCAGCTTGCCGAGCATGACAGCGCCGGCGGCGCGGAGCCGCGCGGTCGCGGTCGATTCGTAAGGTGGCTGCCAATCGGCATAGACAGAGGAACCAAGGCCGGTCTTGAGCTCCGTGGTGTAGAACACGTCCTTCACCGCAACGGGAATGCCGTGCAGCGGGCCGCGGACATGGCCGGCGGCGATCTCGGCATCGGCTGTCGTTGCAGCCTTCCGGGCAAGGTCCGGGTCGAACGCCACATAGGAATGCAGAGCGCCATCAAGGCGCTCGATCCGCTCGATCATCAGCTCGGTCAGCGCCAGCGAGGTCACGTCGCCGGCCTTTAGGCCAGTCGCGAGATCGGTGAATTCGGCGCTCCAAAGCTCCTTCGCCGGCATGATGTCTCCAGGGTCCGCCATCGACGTGCGCGCCGATGCGACGGCGCAGCTCTGCGTATACATTACCGAACGCTCTGGATAACGAATGCCCATATTATGGGCTGGCGAGCCCAGATCGGCGCCGCAAACCGGGAAATGATCGCCCAATAGGCGCCCTGACACCCGTTTTCGCCGCCTTGCCGGCCCGCTCGCGCGTGGCATGCATATTGCTGAGCCCTTTCTGCATACACAGACGGAGGCTCACATGTCGAAGATCATCGCAAACAGTCTGGTCGCGGCTCTCCTCGCCGCCGCAACCGGATACGCAGCCATCGCACCCGCATCGGCCGACGAAGCCGCTTCGGTTCGGCTCAAATGGGTGGCGCAGGCGCAATTTGCCGGCGTCTATGTCGCCAAGGCCAAGGGCTTCTACAAAGACGCCGGCTTCGACATGACCATCAATCCGGGCGGGCCCAACGTCAATGTCGAGACGCTGGTCGCCTCTGGCGCCGACACATTCGGCATCGCCTCGGGCACCGAGGGCGTGCTCTATGCCCGCGAGAAGAAGCTGCCGCTGGTGGCCATCGGCATGTCGCAGCAGATCACGCCGTTCGCCTATGTCACCTATGATGATACCGGCATCAATTCGGTCAAGGATTTCAAGGGCAAGCGCGTCGCGACATGGATGGTCGGGCCGCAATACACGCTCTATTCCGTGCTCGCCGCCGAAGGCCTGAAGCAGGACGAGGTCAACATCGTCTCGCAGCCCTTCTCGATGCAGCCCTTCATCGACAAGCAGTTCGATGTGGCGACCGTGACGCTCTACAACGAGCTCAACACGCTGAAGGAACAGGGCATCACCAACATCAAGATCTTCATGCCCGACGACAGCGGCGTCACCACGCAGCAGGACGCGATCGTCACCTCCGAGGCGATGATCAAGGACAAGCCCGCCGAGGTGCAGGCCTTCCTCGACGCGACGCTCAAGGGCTGGAAATATGCCTTCGAGCACAAGTCCGAGGCCGTCGACATCGTGATGGCCGCCGGTTCCGGCCTCGAGCGCAAGCACCAGGAGCTGATGCTCGACGAGATCGAGCGCGTGATGACCGCCAAGGCCGGCACCACCGAAGGTCTCGGCTATATGGACATGAAGTCGATCGAGACCGTGCAGTCCGACCTGATCAAGTTCGGCGCGCTGAAGGCCCCCGTCGATCTCAAGGCAGCCTTCGACGCGGCCTTCTGGGCCAAGGTCCCGGCCGCCGACAAGAAGATGTGATCCCTGCCGGCGGCACCGGGGCGACCCGTTGCCGCCGGCCGATTCCTGGGTCCGCCCGACGAGGAGACCGATTGTTGACTGATCCGACGACCGCAGCCGAGGCCCGATCGGCCGTGCCGCATCTCCAGCTGGTCAATGTGTGGAAGCGCTTCGGCGAAGCCCCGCGCGAGACCGTCGCCGTCCGCAATGTCGATCTGTCCATCCAGCCCGGCGAGTTCGTGACGCTGATCGGCCCCTCAGGCTGCGGCAAATCCACGTTGTTCAGTATGATCGCCGGCCTGCTCGCGCCCGATGCCGACGGCTCACTGCTGCTGGGTGGCAAGGTGCAGCAGGACGGCGCCATGCTCGGCAAGATCGCCTTCATGCCGCAGCGCGATTTGCTGTTTCCATGGCGGACCGTGCTCGACAATGCGACGCTGGCGCTCGAAGTTGAAGGCCTGCCCCGCCGCAAGGCGCGCGAGCGGGCGATGGCGCTGTTTCCGGAATTCGGCCTCGCCGGCTTCGAGAGCCACTATCCGCACCAGCTCTCGGGCGGCATGCGCCAGCGCGTCGCCCTGATGCGCACGTTCCTGTTCGAGCGCGACCTGATTCTGCTCGACGAGCCTTTCGGCGCGCTCGACGCGCTGACGCGCAGCATGATGCAGCGCTGGCTGCTCGACATTTGGGCGCGGCATCGGCGGACGGTATTGTTCATCACCCATGACATCGACGAGGCGATCTTCCTCGGCGACAAGGTGGTGGTGATGACGGCCCGCCCCGGCACGATCAAATGCGAGGAAACCATCCATTTGCCACGGCCGCGCGATCTCTCGGTCGTCACGACGCCTGAATTCATGGCGGTCAAGCGCAAGCTCCTCGCCGTGGTCGAGGAAGAGAGCATGAAGACCTTCGCGGCGGCGGCGCCATGACGGGCAGGGCTCACTCACCTGCCCTCGCCCTCGCCCGGTCGCCCTATGCCTCGGTCGTCTATGTGGCACTGGCCTGGCTGCTGCTCGTTCCGCTGTTCCGGATCGAGCCGCGCTACCTGCCGCCGCTGCCCGTCGTCATCGCGGACGGGCTCTCGGTCTGGCCCGATCTTCTTGCAGGCTTCTGGCGCACGCTGATCGAGACCGTGCTCGGCTTCATCGCCGGCGTGGCGCTCGGCGTCGCCTTCGGCATCGGCTTTGCCTCGAGCCGGCTGATGGAGCGCGCCTTCCTGCCGATCTTCGTGGCGCTTCAGACCGTGCCGGTGATCGCCTTTGGCGCCATCGTCGTGATCTGGTTCGGCAACACCATCATGGCCAAGGTCGTGATCGCGCTCTACCTCGCTTTCTTCCCGGTGGCGGTGAACACACTGAGAGGCCTCCAGCGCGCCGACCCGCAAAGGATCGCGCTGATGAAGAGTTTCGGGGCCTCGCATCTTCAGCTGTTCCTCAAGCTCGCTTTGCCGACGGCGCTCCCCGACATCCTCATCGGCATGAAGCTCGCCGTGGCGCTCAGCCTTGCCGGCGCGATCGTCGGCGAGTGGTTCGGCGATACGGTCGGGCTCGGCGTCATGCTGCTGCAGGCGCTCTATTTCGAGCAGATCCCAAGGGTCTGGGTGCTGATCATCGCCTGCGGCCTGCTCGGCACGCTGCTCTATGGCGCGCTCGCGGTCATCGAACGGAGGTTCGTCTGGTGGCACGCGGATTGATCCCCATGCGCGCGGCGATGCTCGTCCGCTCGGCCCTCCCGGTGGCGGCTGCGCTGGCCGGCCTGCTGCTGCTCTGGCAGTTCGGCGCTGCGGCCTTGGACATCCCGACCTATATCCTGCCGCGGCCGATCGAGATCGTCGCGACGGCGGCGCAGAAATGGGCCCTGCTCGGCGACGCGCTCACCGTCACCCTCACCGAGGCGGTCGGCGGCTTTGCGATCGGCGCGGCGATCGGCATCCTGATCGCCGTGCTGATGATTCTCGTGCCCCCGGTCGAAGCGCTGGTGATGCCGCTCGCCATCGTCATCAATGCCGTTCCTTCGGTGGCGTTCGTGCCGCTCGTGCTGCTTTGGTTCGGCCTCGGCATGGCCTCCAAGATTGCGATCGGCGCGCTCGCGGTCGTCTTCGTCGTGCTGCTGAACCTCCTCGCCGGATTGAAGCGGCCCGAGGCCGAGGCGATCAATCTGATGCGCTCCTTCGGCGCCGGACGGATCGGCATTCTCTGGCGGCTGCAAGTGCCGGCAGCGATGCCCGGACTGGTGACGGGCCTCAGGGTTGGCCTCGCGCGGAGCACCATCGCGGTGATTGTCGCGGAAATGATGGGCGCCTATAGCGGCATCGGCCAGGTGATCTATCAGGCGACGGGACAAGTGGATTATCTGACGGTCTGGGCGGCGGTATTCGTCGCATCGCTCGGCAGCCTCGCGCTCTATGGCGTGCTGGTGGCGATCGACCGCAAACTCGTATGGTGGAGATGACAATGGCCTTGTTCCCGGCGAACACCGATCCGGCGCTCGACCTCGCGCCGACAAGCGAAGCGGCGCTCAGGGTCCAGCTCGCCGCCTGCTTCCGGCTGGTCGCGCATTTCGGCATGGACGACCTCATCTACAATCACATCTCGGTTCGCCTGCCCGGTCCCGAGCACCATTTCCTCATCAACCCCTATGGCCTGCTCTTCTCCGAGATCGACGCCTCCTCCTTCGTGAAGATCGATCTCGACGGCAACAAGCTGGAGCCGAGCGACTACGAGGTGAACCAGGCTGGCTTCGTGATCCACAGCGCGATCCATTCCGGCCGCGAGGATGCGCTCTGCGTGCTGCACACCCATTCGGAAGCGGCGACCGCGATCTCGGCGCTGGAGGAAGGCCTGCTGCCGCTCAGCCAGTTCGCCATGCGCTATCAGGGCCATATGGGCCTGCACGACTATGAGGGAGTCGCGATCGATACCGACGAGCGGCAGCGCCTGATCGACGATATCGGCCCGCACAACACGCTGGTGCTGCGCAATCACGGCGTCCTCACCGTCGGACGCACGATCCAGGAGGCGTTCATCCTCATGTATTATTTCGAGAAGGCGGCGCGGGTGCAATTGCTGGCCCAGGCCGCGGTCGGCGGCGGGGCCCATTTCGCCCTGCCCGCCCCGACCGTGACCGACAAGGCGGCCCGGCAGTTCAACGACCATCACGGCGATATCCGCGCCGCGGGTTCGCGGGAATGGCCGGCCTTCATCCGCCTGCTCGATCGGATCGACCCTTCCTACCGGCAGTGAACCGAGCGGCCGGTTGCAAGCATAACGGGCCTTGTGCCATCTCAGGGAACCGGCACTTATCGGGCTGGCCCTCTCAACCGTGACGGACAACATGACAGCGCGGGACGCCATCGCCGACGGTCAGCCAGACGGAGCCGGTCCCCCACGTGGTCGGGGCAGCACGCTGTCCGAGGATCTGCGCTCGACGCTGGAGGAGATGATCGTCTCCGGCCAGCTGCAGCCGGGCGCCCGCCTCGATGAAGCGGAGATCGCCGCGCGCTTCAAGGTTTCGAGGACGCCGGTGCGTGAGGCGCTGAAGGCGCTGATCGCGACCGGGCTCGTCGAGGTGAAGAGCCGCCAGGGCGTGACGGTCGCGACGATCTCGATCCCGATCCTGCTCGAAATGTTCGAGATGATGGCAGCGCTTGAGGGCCTGTGCGCCAAGCTCGCGGCGCGGCGGGCGACGCCATCGGAGAAGTCCAATCTGCGCGCCATTCATGCCCGGCTGATCGAAGCGCTCGATGACCGCGAGCCGGAGCGTTTCTACGCCATCAACCACGCCTTCCACGATGCACTCTACGACGCCGCGCATACGCATTTCCTCGCCGGCCAGACACGGGCGCTGCGCCGCCGCGTCGCCGCCTATCGCCGCCACGTCACGCATCAGCCAGGGCGAATGGCGGCAACGATCGGCGAGCATGCGCGCATCCTCGAGGCGATCGACCGCGCCGATGCGGAGAGCGCGTTCCGGGCCGCCAGCGAGCACGTCAACCTGCTCGGCGACGACATGGCCGATTTCATTTCCTCGCTGCCACCGGCCCTGACGCAGCAGAGCTGAGCGGGCTATCGCTGCCGCTTTTCGACGATATCCGCCAGCAGCGCATTGAAGACGATCGGATCCTCGATCATCGGGAAATGGCCGACATCGTCCATCAGGCGGATATCGAGGCCATCGACCTCGATGAGCTCGTTGCGGCGGGCCAGCAGCGCCGAATTGAGGGCGACGGCGGGAACCGCGAGCTCGGCCCAGCGCGGCGCGATATCCCATGAGAGCAGCGCGTCGAGCACGCCAAGCGCCGCCTCGGGGTCTGTCTCCGCCATAACCCTGCCGATCCAGGCGACAACAGCGGGATCGGCGGCGGGACCGGTGATCGCGCCGATCATCCCTTGCATCGTCTCGGCAAAATCCGCCGCGAACACCGCCTTGCGCGCACGGATTTCGTCGGCGGGGCGCGCTGCGTAGAAGGCTGCCTCGGTGAATGTGTCAACGCCGACCAGCAGCCGGCAGCGATCGCCGAGCCGCAGCGCCGCCTCGATCGCCACCGCGCCGCCCATGGAATGCCCGACCAGCACCACGTCCCTCGCGCCGATCGCATCGGCGACCGTGAGGATGTCGGCGCCGAAATCGGCCATCGACCAGCGGCCGGACGGGCGCTGCGGCGCGGCGGCGCCATGGCCGGGCAGGTCAAGCGTGACGACGCGGTAGCGGTCCGAAAGCGCCGCCACCTGCTCCCGCCAGAAGGCCGCGCTGCAGCTCCAGCCATGCACCAGGATGAGATGAGGCCCGATCATTCCGGTGACTGTCACCGGAATGATCGCCCCATCCTCCGCCGTGACGCGATAGGAGGTGGAATTTTCGAAGACAGAGGCGCGGTCGGCGCCGGAATTTCGTGACATTCTGACGAACCGTTGATCCAATCGGGAGCGCCGAGCCTAATCCCCGCGCGGCGACCATCGATGCCCAAAGGCACAGCACGCGGAGCCTGCACTTTCCGCACGCGGCGACCTTGACCATGCTTATCCAGAGCATGAATACTTGCATACAGAAACCCGGCTGGCGTGGACATAACAACATGACGCAAACGACCTTGCCTCCCGCCATTGCGAGCGGTGGACGCTATTTCGCGATGCGCCTGAAGCCGGGCGAGGATGTGCTCGACACGTTGCAGGCCTTCGTGGCCGCCAATGATCTGAAGGCGGTCGGCATCGTCACCAGCGTCGGCAGCTTGACCCATGCGATGATCCGCTATGCCGCGCGGCCCGTCGGCGCGCTGCGCGAGGGTCTGTTCGAGATCGTCTCGCTGATCGGCACGCTGGAAGCCACGGGCTGCCATGTGCACATTTCCTGTTCCGACGAGAATGGCGACATGTTCGGCGGCCACATGCTGTCCGGCTGCATTGTCCGCACGACATGCGAAGTCGTGCTGGTCGAGCTGACCGATCTCGCCTTCAGCCGTGAATATTGCGCGCTCTCGACATGGGACGAACTCGTCGTCCAATCGCGGCCTTGATGACGGCGACCATCCCCACCCGACAGGCCAGCAAGGCTGCCGCCCGTCAGGCAAAGCTGCAGGCGAAGGATCATACCAAGACCAGCCTGTTGTTCACGCCGGGCAGCAGCCTGCTGCACAAGGCGAACCCGCTGACGTCGCTTGTGGTCATGGTCTGGATGATCTCGGCCGCTGCCGTTCTTCCGACCGCCGCCACGGCCGTTCTGGTGCTGGTGTCCGTTGCCGTCTCGATGGCGACGGGCGTCGGCAAGCGCGCGGTCAAGCGGCTGCTGCTCACCATGACGCCGATCGGCGTCGCGCTGGTCGTGGTGCATGGCCTCCTGATCCAACGGCCCGATCATACTGATATCGGCCTCGTCGCGATCAGTCCCGATGGCCTCGACTACGCGCTCCGCGTCTTCATGCGGGTTGCGGCGATGCTGATGGCGACGCTGCTTTTTGTGACGACGACGCATCCTGCGGACATGCTGAAGGCGCTGGACCAGCGCGGTGTCCCGCCCGGCATCGGCTATCTGGTGGCGAGCCCGCTGCTGCTGATCGAGCCATTTTCCGATCGCGCCAAGGCGATCCGCGATGCGCAGCGCGTGCGCGGGCTCGACATCACCGGATCGTGGAAGGCGCGCATCACCGCCCTGCCCGTCCTGCTGATGCCTTTGATCACATTGGCGCTGTCCGATCTCGATCAGCGCGCGTCGATCCTCTCTGGCCGTGCCTTCCGCGCCTTCCCGCGGCGGACCGTCATCAACGCCCCGCCTGACTCGACCTTTCAGGTCTGGTTCCGCCGCATCGTGCTCGCGATCGCCATCCTCCAACTCGGGGTTCCCCTCCTGTGGCGTTTCTAGAAGTCCACGATCTCGTCTTCCGGTTTCCGCGCGCCGAGAAGCCCGTGCTCGACGGGGTTTCGTTCTTGGTCGAGGATGGCGAACGCGTTGCGATCCTCGCGCCAAATGCGGCCGGCAAGACGACGCTGGCCCGCTGGCTGGCGGGGTTGCTGCCGGAAGGCGTCCTCACCGCAGAGCGCGGCCATGTCAGCATGGACGGGAAAGACTGGACCGACTGGCACATCGCCGATCGCGCCGCCGCGATCCAGTATGTCGGGCAGGTGCCGTCGCAGCAGTTGACCGGCTGTGCCTTCACAGTGTTCGAGGAAATCGCCTTCGGCCCATGCAATCTTGCTTTGCCCGAGGCGGAAATCCGCGACCGGGTCGAACAAGCCATGAAGGTCTGCAACCTCCGCCACCTCGCCGAGCGCGATCCTTTCACGCTATCAGGCGGCGAGATGCAGCGGCTGTCGATCGCGGCCGCGCTGGCGATGAAGCCGGATGTGCTGATCCTCGACGAACCGACCTCCAATCTCGACCCCGAATCGCGTGATGACCTGCTGGCGCAGCTCGAGTTGCTGCCGGGAGAGCTGACCATCGTCGTGCTGGAAGTTGCGCTGAGGCCCTCGCTCGCCCTTGCCGACCGTTTCCTCCTGCTCGATGCGGGACGCATTGTCGTCGACGGTCCGGCCAGCACCGTGCTGACCCATCCGCGCTGTGTCGAAATGCTCGGCATGACCGCGATTACCGAAGCCGCATGGCGCATCCGCGATGCCGGACGCTGGATCGAGGGGCACCCCCTGCCGCTCACCCTTGACGACGCCCTCCAGACCTTCGAGGCGCCCCGTGCTTACGGTTGACGACGTCACTTTTTCCTATGTCCGGGGCGCGCCCGTGCTGGCCGACGTGACGTTCAAGGTCGCGGCCGGCGAGGTCGTGGCGATCGTCGGGCGCAACGGCGCCGGCAAGAGCACACTGCTTCGCCTCCTCAACGGGCTTTACCAGCCGGCGACCGGCGCCATCGTCGTGGCCGGCAATGCGACCTCCGACACGCCTGTGCATCTCCTGGCGCGCTCGATCGGCACGGTATTCCAGGCGCCGGAGCAGCAGATCTTCAATCCGCGCGTCCGTGACGAAATCGCGTTCGGCCCGAAGCAGCTGGGGCTCACCGGCGCGGCGCTCGAGGCGCGGGTGGACGAGGTTCTGGATCGCATCGGGCTCGCGGCTGAGGCCAACACCCATC
Organism: Kaistia sp.; assembly: GCA_965229085.1. GTDB lineage: Bacteria > Pseudomonadota > Alphaproteobacteria > Rhizobiales > Kaistiaceae > Kaistia. The sequence goes on from OZ245859.1 coordinate 748,669, forward strand.
CGCTCGACATCGACCAGTCGGCCCGGCGCATGGTGGCGATCGGCTCGGTCCTCGCGATGCAGCCGCCGATCCTGCTGCTCGACGAGGCCCAGCGCGGCCTCGACAAGACGGCCATCGAACGGCTCTCCGCTATCATCGAGAGGGAGAAGGCGCGCGGCACCGCCGTGATCCTCGTCTGTCACGACATGGATTTCGTCGCCCGGCGCGCCGACCGCGTTCTCGGCCTTGCGCGCGGCCGCCTTGCCGCCGATCTTCCGACCAAAGCCTTCTTTACCGATGCGGAGCTGACAGCATCGATCGGCGTCGAGGTGCCGGACGTGCTGGCGCTCTCGGCAGCGCTCGGCCTGCCGCCGGCCCTGACGCCAGAGGCTTTCGCGACATCGTGGATGGCGCGCGGATCATGACCTCCATTGTGCTCCTTCGTGCTTGACGGCAGATGGCGCGCGAGACTAGCTTTTGCGATGCAGCAACTGACCCGAAAACGGGAGGCGCTGCGATGACGACACGAATTCGCTCAGTCATTTCAATTCGTCCCCCGATTGCAAAGGGCATGAAGCCTGGCGTCGGCATCCAGCTTGGAAAGCAGGATCCGCCATGGTGAAAGACGGCAAGCGCCACCTCTCCAGCCTCCGCGACAGCCGCACCATCTATATCGATGGGCGCAAGGTTGCCGACGTGACAACAGACCCGGCGTTCCGCAACGCCGTCGCGACCTCGGGCGCGTTCTACGACTACCAGGCGGCGCCCGAGAATATCGAGGCGATGACCTTCCGCTCGCCGACAAGTGGCGACGATGTCAGCCGCGCCTGGCAATTGCCGAAGACGCTGCGCGAACTCACCGAACGGCGCGAGGCGCTGACCCGTTGGGCGGAGATGACTTGCGGCATGGTCGGCCGCTCGCCCGATCACGTCGCGTCGACCTTTGTCGGTTTCCGCATGGGCCTGCCGGCCTTCCGCGACAATGATCCGGCCCGCGCGGCGGCGCTTTCGTCCTATTTCGACTATGCCCGCGACAACGATCTCTACCTCTCCTACGTCATCATCAACCCGCAGTCGGACAAGGCGAAATCGGCCGGCGGCCAGCCCGATGCGCATCTCGTTGCCTCGGTCGTCGATGAAGATGCCGGCGGCATCACCATTCGCGGCGCGAAGATGCTGGCGACCAGCGGGATCATGGCCAATGAGATCATGGTCTCGGGCTTCAACGCGCTCCAGGCCGGCGATGAGGCCTATGCCTTCACGGCCGTCATCCCGGTCGGCACCAAGGGCCTGACGCTGATGTCGCGCCGCAGCTACGAGCAGGCGGCGACATCCACCTTCGACTATCCGCTCTCGACGCGCTTCGACGAGAACGACGCCGTCGTCTATTTCGACGATGTGAAGATCCCGTGGGACCGGGTCTTCGTCTACAAGGACCTGAAGATGGCGCAGGCGCAGTGGCACGACAGCCGCGCCCATGTCATGCAGAACTACCAGTGCATGATCCGCCTGATGGTGAAGCTGAAATTCCTGCTCGGCATCACGCGCAAGATCGCCGAGACCAACAACATCATCAACTATCCGCAGGTGCGCGAGACGCTCGGCCACGTCGCCGCCAAGGTCAACAATATCGAAGCCCTGATCATCGCCATGGAGGCGGCCGGCGAGGTCTTCAACGGCTATTACGTGCCGAACCGCACCATTCTCTGCACGGCGCAGGTCATTGCGCAGACGACCTATCCCGAAATCATCGAGGCGCTGCGAACCCTTTCCGGCGGCGGCATGATCATGGTGCCCTCCTCCTTCGCCGACTTCGAGACGCCCGAGACGCGGGCGATCATCGAGAAGACGCAGCGCTCGATCGTGACGGATTCCGAAGGCCGGGTGAAGCTGATGAAGCTCGCCTGGGACGCGGTCGGGTCCGAGTTCGGCTCGCGCCACCTGCAATATGAGATGTTCTATTCGGGACCGACTTTCGTCACGCGCGGCAACTCGTTCCGCTTCTTCGATTGGGACAGCGTCAAAGGCTCCGTCGACGATTTCATGCAGACCTATGGTCTGCCCGGCCAAGACCTGCGCTCGGCGGCCGAGTGATGTCGATCGAGGAAACGACACCGGCGCGGGCGGAGACCGAACGCTTCGCAATCGTTGATCACGGCCGCGAAAGTCTGCAGCTCGCGACTGAGGGGGCTCTGGCGGGGCTGGACTTCGCCGTCAAGGATCTCTTCGACATCGCCGGTTATCGCTCGGCCTGGGGCAATCCCGACCGGCTGCGCGATGCGCCGCCGGCCAGCGCCACGGCGCCGTCCGTACTGGTTCCGCTGATGGCCGGCGCGCGGATGATCGGCAAGACGGCGACCGACGAACTCGCCTGCGGCATGTTCGGGATGAACCCGCATTTCGGCACGCCGATCAATCCGGCAGCGCCCGGACGCGCGCCCGGAGGCTCGTCGAGCGGTTCAGCGTCTCTCGTGGCGGCGGGCCTCGCCGATTTCGCGCTCGGCACCGACACCGGCGGCTCGATCCGCGTTCCCGCCAGCTTCTGCGGCCTTTACGGGCTGCGCACGACCTATGGCCGCGTCTCGGCGGCCGGCGTCATGCCCATGGCGCCGAGCTTCGACACGGTCGGCTGGCTGACGCGCGATATCGCGATGATGCGGCGGGTCAGCACCGCCTATTTCGGACCAGCCAGGAGCCACGTCACGCCGCGCGTGATGATCGCCCGCGACGCCTTCGCCATTCCGGAGGCTCCGATCGGCGCCGCGCTGCTCGATATCGCCCGCCGCCTCGGGCCTGCCGAGGACATCACGCTTTACGAGGAGGGCGTCGATCACTGGCTGAACACGTTCCGCCCGCTGCAACTGCACGATCTCTGGTCGACGCTTGGTGGGTGGGCGAGCGAGCCGGGGCGGACGCTGTCGCCGGCGGTTGCCGAGCGCATCGCCCTTTCCGCGACCGTGAAGCCCGAAGCGGTGGCCGCTGCCATGCCGCGGCGCGAGGCGCTGACCGACCGGCTGGTGGCGCTCACCGGTGACGACGGCATCATCGTCATTCCAACCGCGCATGACCTGCCGCCGCTCCGCGACGCGCCTGTCTCGGCGCAGATCGCCTTCCGCGAGAAGACGCTGGCACTCACCGCGGTGGTGAGCCTGACGCGGCTGCCGCAGCTCGCCATTCCCGCCACCACCTTCGAGGGCTGCCCGATCGGACTGTCGCTGATCGGCGGGCCGCGCAGCGAATACCGGCTGATCGCCTTCGCCGAGGAGATCGGTGCGCTACAGGCGAAGGTCGGATCATGAGACCGGTCGCAAACGGCACGCGCGATTTCGTCGGCTATGGCCGGACGCCGCCGGATCCACGCTGGCCGGGTGGCGCACGCCTCGCGCTCGTCGTCGTGCTCAATCTGGAGGAAGGGGCCGAGCCGTCGATCCCCGATGGCGATGACAGCAGCGAAACAGCGCTGACGGACGCGATTTCGGGCGAAATCGCGCAGGGAAAGCGCGACTTCGTTGCGGAAACGCTGTTTGAATATGGGTCGCGGGTCGGGTTCTGGCGGATCGCCGATCTTTTCGCCGAACGCGGGGTGCCGCTCACGATCAACGCCTGCGCGGCGGCGCTGCGGCGCAATGGCGAAATCGCCGCGGCGATCCGTGACAGCAGCCTCGACCTCTGCTGCCATGGCGACCGGTTTCTCAGGCATTACCGCATGAGCGAGGCCGAGGAGCGCGCGGCGATCGCGGCCGCCTATCGCGGCATCGTCGAGACGACCGGCCGGCCGCCGCTCGGCTGGCAGAGCCGCTATTCCTCGAGCGAGGCGACGCGGTCCATGCTCGTCGAGCATGGCGGTTTCCTTTATGATTCAGATAGCTATGCCGATGACCTCCCCTATTGGGTGAGCGTTGGAGAAACGCCGCATCTCGTCGTCCCGCATTCCTTCACCCACAATGACAATCGCCTCGCCACAGCGAAGCTCGGCACGGCGGTGGACTTCTACGATCATCTCGCCGCCGCCTTCCGTGTCCTCCACGCCGAGAGCGCCCGCCATCCGCGCATGATGACCGTCAGCCTGCATGGCCGCGTCTCCGGCCAGCCCTCGCGCTTCGAGGCGGTGCAGCGGTTCCTCGATCTTGTCGCCGCTCATGACGATGTCTGGTGCGCCGGCCGATCCGAAGTTGCGCGGCACTGGATGGCGACCCACCCGGCGGAGAAGGTGTCATGAGCCGGATGCTGATTGTGGGCGGACTCGTCGCTGATCTGGCAACCGGAACAGCGCGTTGGCGCGATCTTCTCGTCGAAGGCGGCCTGATCACCGCCATCGCCGCGCCGGGCGGCATCGATGCCGCGGGCGCCGTCCGCCATGATGCCGGCGACCGGCTGATCCTGACCGGCTTCGTCAACAGCCACACCCATGGTCACGCCAATCTGGTGAAGGGTGTCGCCGATCGCTGGACGCTCGAGGCCTCGCTCACCAACGGCCCCTGGATGGGCGGGGCGCGCGATCCTGAGACGATGTATCTCTCAACCCTCGTCGGCGCGCTCGACATGCTGTCGAAGGGCTGCACCGCCTGTTTCGATCTCGTCTACGAATTCCCGCGCCCGACGGTCGATGGCTTCATGGCGGTGGCGCGCGCCTATGCCGATGCTGGCATCAAGGCGGTTCTGGCGCCGATGGTCGCCGACAAGACGCTGTTTGCCGCCATTCCGGGCCTCGCAGCCTCGCTGCCCCAAGACCTTCGCGCCCTGGTCGACCGCTTTGCGCCCGGCGATGGCGACGCGACGATCGCAGCGATCGAACAGATCATCGCGCTTCGGGAGAGTCTGCCGCCCGGCATCTCGCTGGCGCTGGCGCCGACCATTCCGCATCATTGCTCGGAGCGGTTCCTGCTTGCCCATGCCGAGCTCGCCGAGCGACACGGACTGCCCGTCCACATGCACATCGCGGAATCGCGGCTGCAGGCGAGCGTGGCGCGCGAACTCTGGGGCGTTTCGCCGGTGCGCTATCTCGCCGATCGCAGCGTGCTCGGTCCGCATTTTATCGCGGCGCATGCCGTCTGGCTGGATGGCGCCGATCTCGACCTCCTGGCGGACCATCGCTGCCGGGTCGCCCATATCCCGGCTTCCAACTTCCGGCTAGGCGCCGGCATCGCGCATGTCAGGCCGATGCTGTCGCGCGGCATCACGGTCGGCATCGCCACCGACGGCGCCAATTCCTCCGACGCCCTGTCGATGCCGCAGGCGATCCGCCTCGCCTCCTACGCGTCGCGTGTCTTCGACGGTCCCCGCGAAGATTGGCTCGGCGCGGCCGAAACCCTCCGCCTCGCGACGGCTGGCGGCGCCGACCTACTCGGCCTGCCGAAGGGAGGCCGGATCGAAGTTGGCGCCAGCGCGGATCTCGTCTTCTACGATCTCGGCCATATCGATTTCATGCCGCTGATCGATCCAATCAACCAGGTCGTCACGGCCGCCGACAGCGGCGCGATCAGCGACGTGATGGTCGATGGGCGCTTCATAATGGCGGCGCGACGAATGACGACGGTTGACCCAGCATCGCTGCGCGCGCGCGTCGCCGAGACCCTCGCCCGGCTTGGTGCGAGCCTTGCCGAGACACGCGCGCTCGCCGCCCGTCTTGAGCCGCATGTCGTCGCGTTTGCGGAAGCGGCCCGCTCAAAACCGCTGCCAATCAGCCGCCTTTTGTCCGTCGAAGGGGAGACCCACTCATGACAGGCCCCATCGACCCGCTCGAATTTCGCCGCGCCTGTTCGCTGTTTCCAACCGGCGTCGCCGTCGTGACGACACATCATGACGAGACCTTCGCGGGGATGACGATCAATTCCTTCGCCTCGGTCTCGCTCGACCCCTCGCTGGTGCTGTGGAGCATTCGCGACAATGCCCGTTCACGCGCCATTTTCGAGGCCGCCGGCCGGTTTGCGATCAACATCCTCGCCAGCGACCAGATGGCCGAGGCGCGACACTTCTCCAAGCATACGCTTGAGGCGTTTGACGGCGAGCCGATGACGATCTCGTCGCGCGGCCTGCCGCTGCTGCCCGGAGCGCTCGCCCATCTCGAATGCGAAACCCGAGCGATCCATGACGGGGGCGATCATCGCATCCTGATCGGCGAGGTCGTCGCCCTCGATGCTCGCGAGGGCGACCCGCTCGTCTTCTTCAAAGGCCGCCTCTCCGCCGGCCTCGACACGACGGCTCCCAAAGAACTCCAACCCACAGGACAGAGATGACCGTCGCCCGCATCGGCCACATCACGCCCTCATCCAATGTCCAGCTCGAGCCGCTGACCTATGCCATGAACCGGCCGTTCGACGGGCGATTTGCGCATCACTTCTCCCGCATCCGCGTGACGCATCTGGCGCTGGAAGCGGCATCCGACGCGCAGTTCCGCCTCGAAACCATGCTGAACGGCGCGCGGCTTCTCGCTGATGCGCCGCTTGCCGGTATTGTCTGGAACGGCACCTCGGCCAGTTGGCGCGGGCTCGAAAACGATGTTGCGCTCTGCGAGGCGATCACGGCGGAGACCGGCCTTCCGGCCTCGACCTCCACCCTCGCCTTCTACCGAGCGTTCCGCGACTTCGGCTTCAGGACCATAGGGCTCGCGGTGCCCTATACCGCTGATATCACAGCGGATATCGCGACCGAATACACCCGGCAGGGCTTCCCGGTGACGGGCGCCGCCTGCCTCGGCATTCGCGAAAATACCGATATCGGCGCCGCGCCTGCCGAGGATATCCGACGCGTGCTGCGCGAGGCGGCGGAGAGCAAGCCGGACTGCATCGCCGTCGTCTGCACCAATTTCAACGCCACCGAACTTGCCGAGGAAATGGAGGCCGAACTCGGCATTCCCATCGTCGACTCCATCGCGGTGACCTTCCGCGAAGCCTGCCGGCTCGCCGGCATCGACGAGGGCATACCGGGCTGGGGCAAGATCCTTGCATCGGGTGGCGCGGCTTCGGCCTGACGGACGAGAACTCATCAAGGAGGATGTGATGGCCAAGGAAATCTTCGTCGCCTATGGCGTCGATGTCGACGCGGTCGCTGGCTGGCTCGGCTCCTATGGCGGCGAAGACAGCCCCTGCGACATTTCCCGCGGCGTCTTTGCCGGAGAAGTAGGCACGCCGCGCCTCCTGAAGCTGTTCGATCGCTTCGGCATCAAGACGACCTGGTTCATTCCTGGCCACTCGATCGAGACATTTCCCGACGAGATGGCGGCCGTCGCTGCTGCCGGCCACGAGATTGGCATGCATGGCTACAGCCATGAAAACCCGCTGTTGATGACGCGCGACCAGGAGGCGGCCGTCCTCGACAAGTCGATCGCGCTGATCGAGCAGCTTCAGGGCCGCAAGCCCTCGGGCTATGTCGCGCCGTGGTGGGAGTTCTCGAACACCACCATCGAGATGCTGATCGAGCGCGGCATCATCTATGATCACAGCCTGATGCATAACGACTTTTTCCCCTACTACGCGCGGACGGGGGAAAGCTGGTCGAAGATCGACTACGGCAAGCCGGCAGAGACCTGGATGACGCCGATGAACCGCGGCAGCGAGACGCCGCTGGTCGAGATTCCGGCCTCCTGGTATATCGACGACCTGCCGCCGATGATGTTCATGAAGGCGGCGCCGAACAGCCACGGCTTCGTCAATCCGCGTGACATCGAGGAACTCTGGCGCGACCAGTTCGACTGGGTCTATCGCGAATACGACTATGCCGTGTTCACGATCACGATCCATCCGGATGTCTCCGGCCGGCCGCAGGTTCTCATGATGCATGAACGGCTGTTCGGACACATGGCCCGGCATCCCGGCGTCAAGTTCGTCACCTTCGAGGATATCGCCAAGGACTTCCTGAAGCGCCACCCGAAGGGAACGCCCGGCCCGAAGCCCTAAGCGCGCAGCATGTGCGGCCTTTGCGGCACTTTCACCGAACTGCACTGGAGCGCGGCGCCGACGGCCGCCGCGCGGCCAGGCCTTGGCCGGGTCCGCCTCGCCGCGGCCGCGGCTCTCATCGCAGCAGATGCTTCGGTGAAGATCACCGCCTGGGGCCAGGGCTTCCGGGTCACCGGACCAACCGGCCGGGTCGTGCTTGCGCCCAACCTCGCGGCGCTCTGGCGCGCCGTCGATGGCCTCGCCCGGACCTTACCCGACCCGCTCGACGATGTGGCCGAGGCATGAGCGATCCCCCTGATGCTGCCGGGCTCGTCCGCGTCGATGTCCTCACCGGATTTCTGGGCAGCGGCAAGACCAGCCTGGCGCGCCGGCTGATTGAAAGCGGCGCCCTCGCCGACGCCGCGATCCTCGTCAATGAGTTCGCCAGCCTGCCGGTCGATCAGACGTTGATCGCGCTTTCTGGCGCCAAGGCCAGTCTTGTCGGGAATCGCTGCCTTTGCTGCGTCGCCGACGGCAATCTCCGCGCAGCCCTCCTTGGAATGATCGATGGGCGGGCGAGCGGGTCGCTTCCGCCGTTCACGCGCATCCTTGTGGAGACATCGGGCCTCGCCGATCCGACGCCGCTGCTGGCGGCGCTGGCGAGCGATCCGATGCTTCGGCCGCGCCTCAAAGCTGGACGGGTCGTCACGCTGGTCGATCTTTGCCATGGCCTTGCGACGCTGGGTGAAAGCGAAGAGGCGACGGCGCAGATCCTTGCGGCCGATATCCTGATGCTGACCAAGGCCGATCTCGCTGCGCCCGACGCCGCAGATATCCTCACCGAACGGCTCGCAGCGCTCAATCCGATCGCCCGTATCACGGCCGCCGTTGATGATCCGTTCGACCGGAAGTCCCTTCCCGATCAGACACTCACAGCGCTGCCGACGCGGCGGTTTCTGGCGCTGCCGGCTTCGACGCGTCATGAGACAATCGCGGCCGTGGTCATCGCCACGCAAGCGCCAGTCGAATGGGCGCGCTTCGCCGCCTGGTTGTCGCTGCTGCTGCATCGGCACGGCGCGGCGATCCTCCGCATCAAGGGCAGGGTCGGCATCAGCGCCGACGGCGCCCTCTCCTCCGTGATGATCCAATCCGTCCGCCATGTGGTGCATCGGCCCGAGCACATGCCGGCCGAAGATGCCGATGGTTCCACGGCGTTTGTCGTCATTGCGCGCGACATCGCGCCGGAGCGGCTTGTCCGCTCGTTTCGCCGCCATGTCGTCGGCGCGATCGCGATCGAACAGAAGCGGGCCGCGGGCTGATCCATGGGCAGGCCCTGCACAGTCAAGCAGCAGGCGAGCGCACGATACGGACAGCAACGCGTGGCTTTGAATTGGTATGCGACTTGCTTGACGAAAGGTGCCCGATCGACCGGAAAACCGGATCGGGCATTCCCGAATTTTTCCCCTGGTCCGGTGCGCCGCCGATCCGCGCGCGGGGCCAACTCGGCTGTACGATCCGGTCTGGAGCAGAGTGCATGATGACGGATGGCCTCGAAGATCTCGCCGCGCGGGTCCGCTTCGAGCTTGATTGCGTTGCTTATCCGGCGCGTGAATGGGTCAAGCCTCGCTTTCATGAGGGCGAGCGCGTGCTCGATGTCCTCATCGTCGGCGGTGGCCAGAACGGCCTCGCGCTGGCATCGCGGCTGCTGCGAGAGCGCGTTACCAATGTCCGCATCCTCGACAAAAGCCCGGCCGGGCGCGCCGGACCCTGGGTGAGCTATGCCCGCATGCACACGCTGAGGACGCCGAAGCATGTCTCCGGCCCCGAACTCGGCCTCGCCAGCCTCTCAGTACGCGCCTGGTACGAAGCGAAGTTCGGCACCGAGGCCTGGGCACAACTCGGCAAGATCCCGCGCGAACACTGGCACGACTATCTCGGCTGGCTGCAGCAGACGCTCGGCATCGCCGTGACGCATGAGGCCGAAGTCGTCGACATCGAGCCGCTGGGCGGCGATGTCTTTGCTGTCCATGCCGTCGTTGCCGGTCAGCCCGAGCGGCTGCTGGCGCGCCATGTCGTGCTCGCCACCGGCATCGAGGGCGCCGGTCGCTGGCAGGTGCCTGCGATGATAGCCGAGGCGCTGCCAAGGGAGCGCTATGCCCATACTGCGGAGGCGATCGACTTTGCGGCCCTCGCCGGCAAGCGCGTCGCGGTGATCGGCGCCGGCGCCTCGGCCTTCGACAACGCGGCCATGGCGCTCGAAGCGGGCGCGGCGGCGGTCGATCTCTTCGCACGGCGACGCGAGCTGCCGAAGGTCAACCCGAACCGCTACATCGAGTTTGCGGGCTATATCCGCCATTTTGGCGATCTCGACGACGCCACGAAGTGGCGCTTCATGCGCCGGTTCTTCGCGCTGAACCAGCCGCCGCCACAAGATACGTTCGATCGTTGTACGCGCTTTGCCGCCTTCGATCTGCATCTCGGCACCCCCGTCCAGAGCGTTTGCATCGCCGATGGCGACATTCGCGTCACCACGCCGTCAGGCACGAGCAGCGCCGATTTTCTCATCATCGGCACCGGCTTCGTCGTCGATCTCTCGGCGCGGCCGGAACTCGCGCGCTTCTCGAACCAGATCGCGCTTTGGTCGGACCGGTTCACACCGCCCGCGGGCGAGGAAAGCGGGATGCTCTCGGCCTATCCCTATCTCTCGGGTGCGTTCCAGTTCACCGAGAAGACCAAGGGCACAGCGCCTTATCTCACGCGGCTCTACTGCCATTCGCATGGCGCGATGCTCAGCCTCGGCGCGACGGCCGGCATTTCCCAGCTCAAATTCTCCACCGACCGCATCGCATTCGGCATCACGCGGCAGCTTTTCCTCGCCGATGCCGATGCCTTCGTCGCCGGCCTCGAAGCTTATGGCGAGGTCGAACTCGATCTCTCCGCCTATGAGGCCAGCCGCGCTGCAAGAGCCGCCAAGGTCGCCTGAAAGGACGCAATCACAGTCATGGTCACCGTCACCGACCGCGCCCAGCGCATCACCGAGTCGGCCGAAAAGATCGAGAGCCCGTTCGTGCTCGATCCGACGCTTTGCCTCTACAGCCCGCAGGACAATGTCGAGAGCCTGACACATCCGCGCATCAGCGCCTGGCTCGACTTCATCTCCGGCGACTATGAACCGACGCTGCCTAAGGCGAAGCGCCGGGTGCTGCTCTTCATGCCCTGCACGAAGACGAAGCCCTATCCCTTTTCATCAGAACACAAGGCGATCAACCAGCGCCTGATCGACGAGGGCTTCCGCCCGACGGCACGGCTCGACCTGCCGCAGGAACTGCAGGCGCGGCTGGAGCCGGGCTTCTCTCAGGACGTGCTCAATCTCTCGCCGCTGATCGACGACGCTGGCACGCTGATCCACCGCATGGTGATCTCGGAGCCGATGGGCGTCGTGCCCTATGAGCATATCGTCACCTATCCGGGCGGTGCCTCGCCAGCCACAGCCTATGACGATCCGGGCCTGTTCGAGAAGCGCGGCAATGCCGTCTCGCCATGGCGGCCGGATTCCACCGCAACCGCCGTCTCCGGCACACGCTGGAAATGGGGCGACGAGGAACGACGCAGCTATGCGCTGATGCACAACGCCATGGCCGAGGCGGTCGCCGGCGTCGTTGCGCGGATCGGTCATCACTACGACGACATCGTCTCCTGGGTCGCGCCGGGCCTCACGCATCGCAGCTTCGTCATCGCCAAAGGTGAGCGCGCGGCCAACAATGTTCCCGCGACCCGGAAGGTCGGTGAAGGCCGTGTCGCGCTGATCGGCGCGAATGATCATCTGGGACCCGCCGCCGCGATCACCTGCCTGCCGACGCCCAGCCAATGCAAGACGGCGATCGACCGCCTCGCGACGCGGCTTGGCATCGACACCGTGCAGGCGACCGGAATCTATGCCCGCGGCGGCGCCAATGCGACGCCGCTCGCCCTCCCCGAACTGCTCGACGTGCTCGTCGCGCGCCTCCGCGACCAGAAGGACCACCAGGAATGACGCTTCTGAAACTCACCATCGGCGCCAGCGACAGCGACCGTACCCGGCCGATTGCCAATGGCGAGGTGACGATTGCCGGCGTCGCGCCCGAGGTCACGCTGATGGGCGTGCAGGCGCTGTTCAACAAGCAACTCGGCTCGCATCACTTCGACGCCTGCGAGTTTCCGCTCGCGACCTATCTGCGCACGCTGGAACGCCCCGACCGGCCCTATCTGGCGGTGCCGATTTTCCCGTCCCGCCATTTCCGCTTTTCAAGCGTCTTCATCAACAAGGCGAGCGGCATCACCAAGCCGGCCGACATGGCGGGCAAGCGTATCGGACTGATGGTGTTCGACATGGCCGCCGCCGTCTGGCAGCGCGGCATCTTCGAGGAGCATTACGGCCTCGATCGCACCGCCCCAATCTATGTCACCGGCGGACTGGAGACGGCGCGCACCGGCGATGAACATCCGCAGGTCTATCCTGACAAGTTCACGGTCGAGCGGACGGACAAGCCGTTGGCCCAGATGCTGGCGAGCGGCGAGATCGACGCGCTCTACACCGCCCGCGCCCCAAGCACCTGGCCATCGGACACGGTGGGGCGGCTGTTCGAGGACCCGAAAACGGCCGAGCTCGACTATTTCAGCAAGACCGGCATTTTCCCGCCCATGCATATTCTCGCCGTCAAGCGGCCGATCGCGGAGGCCAATCCTGGCCTGACCAAGGCGCTGTTCGATGCCTTTGCCGAAGCGCAGACCATCGCCCGCGCCAAGCTCTTCGATCAGGTCGCGCTCTCCACCATGCTTCCCTGGGCGCTTGAATCGCTGATTGAGGCCGAGCGGGAGCTTGGAACCGACTATTGGCCGGTGGGCTTCGCGAAGAACCGTGCGATGCTGGAGGTCGTCATCCGCTATCTCAAGGAAGACGGACTGATCTCGACCGATTTCGCGCCGGAGGACCTGTTCGAGGGCGGCGACATTCTCGCCACCTGAGGCGAAGGAGCATGCGATGACCGTTTCGGGTTTCGGCTGGCACGACCTCTCGACCGATGCCGTGGCAGCAGCCGAGCGGCTCGACTATTGGCGCGAGGCGACCAACAGCCTGTTCCCGCCGACGCAGCTTCGCCGCGACGGCTATGAGGGCTTCTATGGCCATGTCGCCTGGCTCAGCCTCGGCGACGTGACCGTCGCCGACATTGTCTCGACGAGCCTCGATGTCGTCCGCAGCGAGCGCGAGATCCATGGCGGCGACGACCGCTGGTATGAATTGACGATCCAGATCGAAGGCGAATGCGCCTTCTCGCAGGATGGCCACGACATCGTCACCGGCCCGCGCTCCATGGTGCTCTACGACAGCCGCCGGCCTTATCAGATGCGCTTTCGTGGCCCGTACCGGCAAGTGTCGCTGAAGGTGCCGAGGGCGGCCATGCGCGAGCGGGTGCCCGCCGTCGACAGCCTTGTGGCGCTGCATCTCGCTGCCGACCGCATTCCAGGCCGCTTCATCTATGACCTCGCCAGCGGCCTCTGCGAGCGGCCGAACGATGTCCCGGCGGCGCTCTGCAGCCGGCTTGAACAGCATGTGCTCGAGCTGACGGCGACGGCGCTGATGGGGGCCAGCTCTTCCAACATCGTCCCCGCATCGCGCCTGTCGCAGATCGACCGCATCAAGACGTTCATTCTCGCCCATCTCGACGATGCCGATCTTTCGCCGCGCGATATCGCGGCTGCCCATGGCATCTCGCTCCGCCGCCTCTACGAACTGTTCGAGGCCGAGGAGCAGCAGGTCGCCCGCTTCGTCCAGGCGCAGCGTCTCGAGAAAATCCGCCGCGAGCTCGCTGATCCCCTGCTCAAGGGGTTGCCGATCAACTCGATCGCGCTTCGTCGCGGTTTCAAGGATTTCTCTCATTTCAGCCGCGCCTTCCGCCGACAGTTCGGCGTTTCGCCGGGTGCGTTCCGGGCCGGAGCCGCACACTGACAGGCCCCGCACGCAAGACCATGGTTTTGCGCCAGCACAGCACTGTCCGCTTGGGCCCATCCGCCGCCTAATGCAGGCTGAAACGAGCGAGGAGCGGACGCAATGGCTTACAAGGAAATGGACACGCAGGGCTGGCAGGTGCTGGACCGCGCCCATTACCTGCACCCGTTCACGGACCATGCGGGCCTTCGTCAGAGCGGCGCACGCGTCGCGGTGCGCGCCGAGGGCATCTATGTCTGGGACACCGAGGGCACGCGGATCATCGACGGCCTTTCAGGCCTCGGCAACGTCAATATCGGCTACGGCCGCCGCGAACTCGTTCAGGCCGCGGCCGAGCAGATGCTCGACCTCTCTTATTGCCAGTCCTTCTTCAAGACGACGCATCGCGCGGCGGTGACTCTCGCCGACCGCCTGACGTCGATGCTGCCGGACAGCCTCAACCACGTCTTCTTCCAGTCCTCCGGTTCGGAAGCGAACGAAACCGCGATCCGCCTGACGCGGCACTTCTGGGACCTTTCCGGCCGGCCGGAAAAGCGGATGATCATCGGCCGCGAACTCGCCTATCATGGCTCCACTCACATGGCGGCCAGCCTCTCTGGCATTCCGCCGATGTATGGCGCCGGCGGCGACATTCCCCTGCCGAGCGTCACCCATATCAAGACCGCCTATCAGTATCGCAACGGCTTCGGCATGGATCCGGCCGAATTCGGCGTCGTCGCGGCGGGCTGGCTCGAGGACAAGATCCTCGAACTCGGGCCTGACAATGTCGCCGCCTTCATCGCCGAGCCGGCCCAGAGCGCCGGCGGCGCGCTGTGCCCGCCCGAGACCTACTGGCCCGAAATCCAGCGCATCTGCAAGAAGTACGATGTGCTGCTCATTCTCGACGAGGTCGTGATGGGCTTCGGCCGCACCGGACACTGGTTCGGTCATCGCCGCTATGGGATCGAGCCGGATATCCTGCAGCTCGGCAAGGCGATCACATCCGGCTACCTGCCGCTCTCGGCCACAGTGATCTGCGACCGCATCGCCGACACGCTCATCGAGCGCGGCGGGGAGTGGGCGCATGGCTATACCTATTCGGGGCACCCCGCCTGCTGCGCCGTCGCGCTCGAGAACATCCGCATTCTCGACGAGGAAGGGCTGGTCGAGAATGCCGGCGCGGTGCTCGCGCCCTATTTCAAGGCCAAGCTCGACAGTTTCGCCGACCATCCTCTGATCGGCGACATCCGCTCGGTCGGGCTCATGGGCGGGCTGGAGATCGTCCAGAACAAGGCGACGCGCGAGGCCTTCCCCTATGAGGCCCATATTGGCGATCATTGCGCCGCCGAGGGACTGAAGCGTGGCCTCGCCTTCCGCGCCAATGGCGATACGATGAGCCTGATGCCGCCGCTGGTCACGACGATCGAGCAACTGGATACGATCTTCGACATCGCCCGCGAGGCGCTCGACGCGACCGCCAAGCAGTTTGGCGTCACGGCATGACGAAGCCGACCGGCCTCGTCTGGCACGAATTGCTGATGTGGCACGACACGCATGCGCTGGCCGGATTCATGCAATCCGGCCGCGGCGTGATCGAGCCCGACGAGCCGTCGGAAAGCGCTGCCGGAAAGCGGCGGATCAAAAACCTTCTCGATGTCGCGGGCCTCACCGACCAGCTCACGCTGATCAAGCCGCGCCCGGCGAGCGAGGCGGAACTTAGCCGCGTCCATACCGCCGACTACATCGCCGCGCTCAAGGCGATGAGCGCCGGCAATGGCGGCGACGCCGCGCTCGGCGATCCCGTCGGCGTGACGCCGTTCGGCCCCGGCGGCTATGAGATCGCGGCGCTCGCTGCCGGCGGACTCCTGGAGGCAGTCGATGCCATCGTCGAGGGGCGGATCGCCAATGCCTATGCGCTGGTGCGTCCGCCCGGCCATCATGCCGAAGCGGAGCGCGGCTTCGGCTTCTGCATCTTCAACAACGGCGCGCTGGCCGCCCGCCACGCGCAAGCGGCGCATGGCCTTTCCCGGATCGCGATCCTCGATTGGGACGTCCATCACGGCAACGGCGCCGAACGCATCTTCTGGGACGATCCTGATGTCCTGACGATCTCGATGCACCAGGACAACTGCTACCCGCCGAATTCCGGCCTCATCGATGCTGTCGGCGCCGGCGCCGGAGCGGGGTTCAATCTCAACATTCCCCTGCCGCCCGGCTCGGGCAGCGGCGCCTATCTCGCCGCAATGGACCGTATCGTCCTGCCCCGCCTCCTCGCTTTCGCGCCCGAGATGATCATTGTCGCCTCGGGCCTTGATGCCGGCGCCTATGATCCGCAGGCCCGCATGATGCTCGGCGGCAGCGCCTTCGCAGCCATGACCCGGCGCGTGATGGAACTTGCTGCGGACTGCTGCGGCGGACGGCTTTTGCTGACGCATGAAGGCGGCTATCACCGCCCCTCGGTGCCGTTTTTCGGCGTTGCCATCATCGAGGCGCTGTCCGGGCTCAAAGGCAGCGTCGCCGACCCGTTTGAACCAATCATCGCCGGCATGACCGGCCAAGACCTCCAGCCGCATCAGGACGCAGCAATTCGCCGCGTCGAGGCGCTGCTGGCAGAGGCATGAAGGATATCAGCGCCTTGGCCGCGACGACAGAATTCTACATCGATGGCGCCTTCGTTGCTCCGATCTCGGCAGAGCGTGCGGGCGTGATCAACCCGGCGACCGAGGAGACGATCGCGACGATCGGGCTCGGCAATGCCGCCGATGTCGACCGCGCGGTGGCAGCGGCCCGGCGCGCCTTCCCCGGCTTCGCTGCGACCAGCGTCGGCGAAAGGCTTGCTCTGTTTGCGCGCATCGTCGAGGCCTTCAAGGCGCGGCGCGCGGAACTCGCTGCAGCAATCACTGCCGAGATGGGCTCGCCGCAATGGCTCTCCTGGGACATCCAGACCGCATCGAGCATCGTCTATTTCGAGAGCGCGGCGAAGGTTCTCGAAAGCTTCGTCTTCGACGTGCCGCATGGCCAATCACTCATCACGCATGAGCCGATCGGCGTGTGCGGGCTGATCACGCCCTGGAACTGGCCGCTCAACCAGATCGTCACCAAGCTGGCGCCGGCACTCGCCGCCGGCTGCACGGTGGTTCTCAAGCCATCGGAACTGTCTCCGCTCTCCGCCCTGCTGCTTGCCGAGGTGCTGCACGAGGCCGGCGTGCCGCAGGGCGTCTTCAACCTCGTCAATGGCAGCGGCCCTGTCGTCGGCGCGGCGATCGCGGCTCACCCCGACATCGACATGGTCTCGTTCACCGGCTCGACCCGGGCGGGCATCGCCGTCGCCAAGGCGGCGGCCGATACGGTGAAACGCGTGCACCAGGAACTCGGCGGCAAATCCGCCAATATCGTGCTGCCGGACGCCGATCTCGACCTCGCCGTCACGGACGGGGTCAAGCGCTGCTTCATCAACTCCGGCCAGTCCTGCATCGCGCCGACCCGCATGCTGGTCCATGCGCCGATGCTGGACGAGGTGCTCGACCGCGCCCGCGCAGTGGCGGCCTCCGTCATCGTCGGCGACCCGACCTCGTCAGAGACGAGCATGGGCCCGGTGGCCGGAGCGGCGCAGTTCGCCAAGGTCGAGAGCATGATCGAAACGGGCATCAGCGAGGGTGCGCGGGTTGTCGTCGGCGGTCCCGGCCGGCCGCAGGACCTTAATCGCGGCTTTTTCGTCCGCCCGACCATCTTCGCCGACGTCACACCGGACATGACCATCGCCCGGCAGGAAATCTTCGGACCGGTGCTGTCGATCGTGACCTATCGCGATGAGGACGAAGCCGTGCGGATCGCCAATGACAGCCTTTACGGCCTCGCCGGCTATGTCTATTCGCGCGATATCGACCACGCCCGGACAACCGCGCGGCGCATCCGTGCCGGGCGCATCTTCATCAACAATCCCTGGTTTGATTTCGAGGCGCCGTTCGGCGGCTACAAGCAATCGGGCAATGGCCGCGAACTCGGCGAACACGGCATGCGCGAATTCCTCGAGGTCAAAGCCGTGCTCGGCTGGGACAGCGAGGCTGAGCGATGATCGCCCACGCTGGCACTCTCCCCTTCAACCCTCCCCTTGAGGGAGGGTCGAAAACGCGCTTGCGTTTTCGGGGAGGGGTCACGGCCGCGGGGTCAGGCAATGAGGGTCGAGGGACGGAGAATGATCCTGCCGTCCCAATCCCTCCCAAAAACCGCCTTGCGGTTTTGACCCTCCCTCAGGGGGAGGGTTCAAGGAAGACTGAAATCTCGATCGACGATAGGAGCCCCCATGCGCACCTGGCTTCGTGATCCCATCGCAGTTCTCGCCGAAGGCGCCGAGCGCGGCATTGTCGTTGAGGGCAGCCGCATCGCAGCGCTCGTTGGCCGTGACGATCCCGATCCGGTCCATGACGCGATCTTCGACGCGGGCCGGCATGTGATCCTGCCCGGCCTCGTCAACACGCATCATCACTTCTTCCAGACGCTGACACGCGCGCATCCGGCGGCGATCAACAAGGAGTTGTTTCCCTGGCTGAAGGCGCTCTATCCGCTTTGGGGCGATCATCTTGATCGCGACAGCTTCCGTCTCGCGACGCGGCTCGCCCTGACGGAGCTTCTACTCTCCGGCTGCACGACCGCCTCGGACCACCTGTTCGTCTTCCCGGCCGACATGCCGGATGCCGTCGACATCGAAGTCGAGGAGGCCGCCAAGCTCGGCATGCGCGTCGCGCTGACCCGCGGCGCGATCAATCTCGGCATGACCAAGGGCGGCATTGCCGATGAACGCCTGATGCAGGACGACGATGTCGTCCTGGCGGATTGCGAACGGGTGCTCGGCCGCTATCACGATCCGCGGCCGGGCTCGTTCTCCACCGTCGCGCTCGCGCCCTGCGCCCCGTTCAACGTCACGCGCGAAATGATGTGCGCCGCGGCCGAACTCGCTGAGAAGCACGATTGCCGGCTGCACACTCATCTCGGCGAAACCGAGGACGAGAACGACTTCTGCCTGTCGCGCTTCGGCATGCGGCCGCTCGACTATCTGGAGCAAGTCGGCTGGCTGAACGACCGCGTCTGGCTCGCGCATGGCATCCATTTCGACGATGCCGAGATTGCCCGGCTTGGCCGCCACCGCGTCGGCATCTGTCACTGTCCGACCTCGAACATGGTGCTGGCCTCCGGCATCTGCCGCACCAAGGAGCTTGAAGCCGCGGGCGCCATCGTCGGGCTCGGGGTCGACGGCTCGGCCTCGAATGACAGCTCCAACATGATGGAGGCGGTTCGCCACGCGCTGATGATCGGGCGTCTCCGCTACGACGCCGAGACGGTCACCCATCTCGATGCGTTGCGCTGGGCCAGCGAGGGTTCCGCCGCCTGTATCGGCCGCGATGATATCGGGCGGATCGAGGTCGGCCGCGAGGCTGATCTCGCGCTGTTCACGCTCGACGAGCTGCGCTTTTCCGGCGCCGGCGACCCGATCGCCGCGCTCGTGCTCTGCGGGGCGCATGCCGCGGATCGCGTCATGGTGGGCGGAGCCTGGCGCGTCGAGGACGGCCTCCCCGTCGGCGTCGATCTTGCAAGGCTGCGTGCCGAGCACGGTGCCGCTGCCCGCGCCTTCCTGACTTCGCTTTGACGAAAGGCCGATTGCTGACGCCGATGAACGCACTGACGAACCGAGACACGCCGACTGAAGCCACCGCCACGCAGCGGCCGATCGACCTCATCATTGATCAGGCCGGCAAGACCTTCGAAACGGCGCGCGGCCCGGTTCACGCCCTTGCGCCCATATCGCTGAAGGTGCCGCGCGGCGCCTTCGTCGCGCTGATCGGGCCCTCCGGCTGCGGCAAGTCCACGCTGCTGCGCATGGTGGCCGGGCTCGAGCATCCGGACGAGGGCGGCGCGGTTCTGGTGCGCGGCAAGCATCCCGAGCAATTCCGAAAGGAGGGTGAACTCGGCATCGCCTTCCAGGACCCAGCGCTGCTGCCCTGGCGCAGCGTTGCCGACAATGTCGCCTTTCCGCTGCAGATTCTCGGCCGCCCGGTGAAGCGCCATGCCGCGACGATCCAGGCGCTGATCGAGCTGGTGGGACTCAAGGGCTATGAAGCGGCCCTGCCCGGCCAGCTTTCCGGCGGCATGCGCCAGCGCGTCGCCATCGCCCGGGCTCTCGTCACCGATCCATCCGTGCTGCTGCTGGATGAACCCTTCGGCGCGCTCGACCAGATCCTCCGCCGCGCCATGAATGTCGAGCTGCAGCGAATCTGGGCGGCGCGGCAGGTGACGACGCTTTTGGTTACGCATGGCATCGACGAGGCAGTGTTTCTCGCTGACATGGTGGTGGTGATGCATGCCGGACCCGGCCGCATCGCCGAGATCATCGAGATTCCCTTCGCCCGGCCGCGGCTGCCGAGCCTCTTCAGCAGCCCGGACTTCCACGCGCTGTGCGACCGGTTGACCATCAGCCTGCACGGCGAGGATGCGCTGCCATGACGGCCGGCGACCGCAGACGAGAAACCGCCCGCATCCTCTTTGGAACGCTGGTCTTTCTGGCCATCTGGCAGTTCCTCGGCGCAACGACCTCTTGGGGCGTCGCGATGTTTCCCGCGCCGGCGCGCATCCTTGTGCAGGCCTTTGCCGACCGTGAGCTCTATTGGCTGCATGGCACTGCAACCGTCGAGACCTCCGCGATCGGCTTTCTGATCGGCGTCACGATCGCCGTGATCGCGGCGCTGCTGTTCTGCCTGTCGCCAGGTCTCGAGCTTGCCTTTCGCGGCATCAACATCGCGCTGTTCGCGATGCCGGCGATCGTGATCGGGCCGCTGCTGGTCCTGTTCCTCAAAGGCGATTGGCCGCAGACGGTGCTGGCGGCGCTGATGGTCTATTTCCCGGCGATGTCGGCGACGCTGCTCGGCCTCAGGACGGTCGATCCGCGCATCGCTGATCTCGTCAGCGCCTATGGCGGCGGCGAGCGCACGCTGATGTGGCATGTGCGCATTCGCGGCGCGCTGCCCGATCTCCTCGCCGGATTTCGCGTCGCCGCGCCGCTCGCGGTGCTCGGTGCGGTGCTCGGCGAATTCGGCTCTGGCACGCGCTGGGGCTTCGGCGCGTTCCTGCTCTCCGCGCTGCCGCAGGGCAATCCCGCCCGGCTCTGGGGCATCGGCCTTGCTTCGAGCCTGATCGCCCTCGCAGGCTATGCGCTGTTCTTGATCCCCGCCCGCCGCCTCGCCGCTTCAAGCACGGCCGTGACCCTCGCCGCCGTGCAGGGGTCGGCACGGCCTGCCGCCGGCTGGGGCTGGCGGCGGATCATGCTCGCTGCGACGGCGATCGCCCTGCCCTTCGTCCTCTGGTGGTTGGCGGTGACGCTGTCGCATGTCAGCCCGATCATCGCGCCGGGCCCGGGCCGGACGCTGATGTTCCTGGTGGAGGGCAAGCACGCCGCCGCGGCCCGCGCGGCCCTGTTGACGGCGCTCGGACAGACGCTGCCGGTCGCCCTGCTTGGGCTCATCGCCGGGCTCGCCTTCGCCTTTGCCCTCGCCGCGCTTTCGCTGCTGGCGCCAGCCGTTGCCCGTGCCATGCTGCCGATCGCCCTCGTCGCGCAGAACATGCCGCTGGTGGCCGTCGTCCCCTTCGTCGTGCTCGTCTTCGGCCGCGATGTCACCGCCTCGGTCTTCATGGCGATGCTAGTGGTGTTCTTCCCGGCCTATGTGCTGCTGCATCAGGGCTTTACCACCGTTCCGCGCGCGGCCAGCGATCTCGTCGCAGCCTATGGCGGCGGCCGCTGGAAGCAGCTCGTGCATATCGCGATCCCCTATTCGATCGGCCATCTCTTCGCGGCGGCGAAGCTGGTGGCGCCGCAGGCGCTGCTCGGCGTCATGGTGGCGGAGTGGCTGCTTTCGGGCGTGGGCCTCGGCAATCTCTTGAATGTTTCGCGCGGCGGGCTCGACTACGACATGATCTGGGCCGGTGCGCTGATCTCCATCCTCATTTCGGTCGCCGCCTATGAAGCGGTCGGACTGATCGAACGAAAGGTCGGCCGATGATCGCCGCCATCCGCTGGCACCATGCCTCGCTCACCGTCGCCGAGATCGATCCAGCGATCGTGTTCTTCGGCGCCGTGTTCGGCTTGGTGCCGGATTTCATCGAGCGCGGCATGACCGACGACATCGTCGCGCTGACGGGGCAGGCGGGGCTCTCCTGCGACTTCGCGCAGCTCCGCGCTGATGCTTTTCCGCTGGTCCTTGAACTGATCGCCTTCCATTCGGCAGGCGAACCGCGACCGGAGGCCGACGCGCTGCCCTGGCGGCCGGGTGCCGGCCATGTCGCCTTCCATGCCGACGACTTCGACGCGACGCTCGCCCTTGCGCTCGCGCATGGCGCGACGATGCTCGGCCGCACCGTGTCATTTCCGGGCGGCCGATCGGTCTATTGCCGCGCGCCAGGCGGGGCCTTTTTCGAGATCGAATGGTTCGGCGAGGGCGCGGTTTGAGACCGAAATCCGAACCTTTGGCAAAGCTGGCGCACAATGCTCCAGCCTGTCTGAGGCTTGGGCAGGGCATGCCTATAACTTGGACACAGCTTTCGTCTCTTCTGCATATTGGGCAGTTGAACTTGGATGCACGACGGTTAAACTCTGCATCCAAGGTTCCGATCGACCGAGAATTCGGGTCGAACCGACTGTCGCCACGAGTGAGCTTGCGGTAATGCCGCAAGCCGTTCGCAGCACGACCGTCGCGCTGGAACCTTTCCGTTCCGCCGCCGGAGAGCCGTTTCCGCCTCCCCGGGGCCGGCTTTGACGCGGTGGTTTTCTCGCCTTCCCCCTCCAAGGAGCCGTGAGATGCAGTTTACGCAGACCCGTCGAGCCTTCGGCAAGACCGCCCTGGCAGGCCTTGCCGCCGCAGCCTTTACCCCGCTTGGCCGCGCCAGCGCCGCCGAAGCGGCACTCTCCTTCCAGTCGATCTGGATCAACGATCCGGAATTCATCGGCTATTTCATCGCCATCGACAAAGGCTGGTACAAGGAGGCCGGGCTCGACCTGACCTATATCCCCGGCGGCCCCGACGTCATCCCGCAGGCCTCGCTCTTGACCGGCAAAGCCGATATCGCGCTGACGTCGCTGATCGAGACAGCGTCCGCCGTTTCGGAGAAAGGCGCGACCTTCAAGATCATCGGCGCCCAGTTCCAGAAGAGCCCCGACAGCGTCATCTCGCTCGAGCAGACCGGCATCAAGACGATCAAGGATCTCGTCGGCAAGACGGTTGCCTGCCCGCCGCTCAGCCTCGGCACCTTCAAGGTGCTGCTCGGCCTCAACGGGGTCACCGAGGATCAGCTCAAGATCGTGCCCTATGCCTTCGATCCGACGCCACTGGCCACCGGTCAGGTCGACGCCGTGGTCGACTTCATGACGTCGCTGCCGTTCATCGTCGAGCAGACGTCAGGCAAGAAGGCCAGCTACATGCTGTTCTATGACTTCGGCCTGCCCTTCGGCCAGGATCTGGTGACGGTCACCGAGGAGACGCTGAAGTCGCGCCGCAAGGACATCGTCGCCTTCATGCGCGCCAGCCGCAAGGGCTGGAACGAGGACATTGCCAACCCGGAGAAATACACCAAGGAGTTTGAAAACACCTGGTTCAAGGGCAATGGCTACACACCGGAAGCTGCACTGTTCCACTCGCGCATCCAGGTCGATCTCATGACGAACCCCAATGGTGTGTTCGCCATGGACGAGTCCTGGATCGAGAAGAACCTCGCGACGCTCGACAAGGTGGGCGTCAAGGCGGACAAGAGCCTCTTCGACACGAGCATTCTCGCAGAACTCTGATGGGGACGGCCGCGCGCGGCCTGTAATCGATGGCAAGCCTCTTTACGCCCCTGACCCTCAGGGGCGTGACCTTCAAAAACCGGATCATCGTCTCGCCGATGTGCCAGTACGCCGCCGTCGATGGCATGGCGACGGACTGGCATTTCGACCATCACGCCCGATTTGCCCTAGGCGGGGTGGGCGGCGCTCTGGTCGAGGCGACCGGCATTTCCCCCGAAGGCCGCATCACCCCGGAATGCCTCGGCATCTGGGATGATGCACATATCCCAGGTCTCGCGCGCATCGTCGCCAGCTATCATCGGCAGGGCGCCGCGATCGGCATCCAGCTCTCGCATGCCGGCCGCAAGGGAAGCTCCACCGCACCTTGGCAGGGCGGTTGGGCCTTGCCGCCGAACGATCCGCGCGCCTGGCAGACGGTGGCACCCTCGACTGTTGCCTATCACGAGGATTGGCCGGTTCCGGATGCGCTCGACGAGGCAGGAATTGCCGGCGTTATCGCGGACTTCGTCGCGGCGGCAGAGCGCGCGGTCAGCGCCGGTTTCGATTTCGTCGAGATCCATGGCGCGCACGGCTATCTGCTGCATGAATTCGTGTCGCCGATCTCGAACCAGCGCGATGACCGTTATGGCGGCTCAGCGGACAACCGGATGCGGCTCTCCCTTGAGGTTGCAACAGCAATTCGCGCAGCGATCCCCGCGGCCATGCCGCTCTTCTACCGCGCGTCCTGCATCGACCGCATCCCCGACGCCGGACTGACGCTGGACGACGCCGTGACGCTGGCCAAGGCATTGAAAGCCGTCGGCGTCGATCTCATCGACTGCTCGGCGGGCGGCATCCTCGTCCGCACCAATCCCGGCCATATCAAGGAAGGTCCGGGCTTCCAGATCGGCTTTGCCGAACGCATCAAGGCCGAGGCGGGCATTGCCACCATGGCGGTCGGCGGCATCACAGAGCCGAAACAGGCCGATGACGTGATCACGGGCGACAAGGCCGACCTCGTCGCGATCGGACGCGAGATGCTGGCCGATTCCAATTTTGCCCACCGCGCCGCCGGCGAACTCGGCATCGACAGACCCGATTTCGTGCTGCCGGAACGCTACGCCTTCTATCTCCAGTTCCGCCGGCCTGCGCCATGAGGCGGCCGCTGGCCAAGGTGCCGCTCGGCAGCCGCTCGGGGCTCACGGTCTCCCGCGTCGGCTTCGGCTCCGCGCCGCTGGGCGACTTCTTTGAAAAGCTCGACGAGCGCGAGGCGATCGCGACCGTCCAGGCCGCGTTCGCGGCCGGCATCACGCTGGTCGATACCTCGCCGCATTACGGCAACGGCCTTGCTGAGCACCGGATCGGCACAGCGCTTCGCTCGGTACGGCGCGACAGTGTCGTCCTCTCGACCAAGATCGGTCGCGTCATGAACCCTGCCACGCTGGGCGGCGGGCCGGCGCCGGCGCCTGCACGTGGCTTCATCGGCAGCCTGCCGCACCGGCCGATGTTCGATTATTCGTATGATGGCGTCATGCGCGCCTTCGAACAGTCGCTGCTGCGCCTCGGCACCGACCGAATCGACATCCTGCTCATCCATGACATCGACGCCTGGACCCATGGCGAGGATCAGGTCGAGGCGCGCTATCGCGAGGCGCTGGGCAGCGGCTATCGCGCGCTCGACCAGCTCCGCGCCGAAGGGACCGTGCGGGCGATCGGCCTCGGCCTCGATGATCACGACTGGTGCGAGCGCTTCCTGCGCGAAGCCGATTTTGACGCCGTTTTGCTCGCCGGCCGCTATTCGCTGCTCGAACAGCCGGCATTGCCGACGCTGCTGCCGCTGGCGCTCGAAAAGGGCGTCGGCGTGATGCTCGGCGGCATCTTCAACTCGGGCATTCTCGCCACCGGCGCCGTTCCCGGCGCACACTATAACTACGAAGCGGCGCCGCCCGAGATCATGACGCGGGTCGCGCGGATCGAGGCCGTGTGCCAGGCGCATGACGTGCCGCTCGCGCGTGCCGCTGTGCAATTCGTGCTCGGCCATCCGGCGATCTCATCGCTGGTTCTGGGCGCCGTGAAGCCCGCGGAAATCGAGCGCAATCTTGCGGCGCTCGACGATCCAGT
This sequence comes from Kaistia sp., assembly GCA_965229085.1. Taxonomy (GTDB): domain Bacteria; phylum Pseudomonadota; class Alphaproteobacteria; order Rhizobiales; family Kaistiaceae; genus Kaistia. Next base: position 774,413 of record OZ245859.1, read on the forward strand.
TCCATCGGCGCTTTGGAGCGACCTCAAAAGCGAGGGCCTCCTCGATCCGGCCGCGCCGACGCCGCCCGACCATACCGAAAACAAGCAGGAGCAACCCGTGCTCCGCCCTGGGGAGATTGCCTGATGCCGCTCAACGCGCCCGCCACCACGCTCTGGATCGATACCGACACCGGCTCCGACGACGCCGTCGCGCTGGTGATCGCGTTCCAGAACCCCTCCGTCGAGATCGCAGGCATTTCGGTGGTCATGGGCAACTGCTCGCTGGAGAAGGCGCTGCAGAACGCACTCTACACGCGCGAGATCTGTGGCGCCGAGCATGTGCCCGTCTATGCCGGCATTGGCAAGGCGCTGATCCGCGGCCCGTTCGACGCCGTCAACGTCCATGGCGAGGACGGCATGGGCGATATCGGCCTGCCGCTGTCGGGGCGCGTTCCGAACGAGGGCCACGCCATCGACAAGATGATCGAGGCGATCCTCGCCCGCCCCGGCGAGATCACGCTGGTGACGCTCGGGCCGCTCACCAACATCGCCGTCGCGCTCGCGCGGGAGCCTCGTTTCGCCGCCGCGGTCAAACATTGCGTGATCATGGGCGGGATTGGCGATGGACCCGGCAATGTTACGCCGGCTGCAGAATTCAATATCTATGCCGACCCCGATGCCGCTCGTATGGTGTTCCAGTCGGGCATGCATATCGTGATGTGCGGCTGGGAAATCTCCTGCCGCCACGCCGTGGTCGAGCCGGAAGACACCGCGGAGCTGAAGCGCGTCGGGGGGGCGCTTGGAGCGTTCTGCGTCGATATCCAACGTTTCCTGGTCGAGTTCGCGACCAAGGTCTCGGGCCTGCCCGGCATCGACCTGCCGGACCCGATCACCATGGCGATCGCGATCGATCCCTCGATCGTGGTGACGTCGAGTGAGGCCTATGTCGCGGTGGTCAATGGCGACGGGCCTGCGCTGGGGCAGACCATCGTCGACCGTAAGCTGCATGCCGGCATGCCGGCCAATGCGACTGTGGTCGATAGCGCTTCGCGCGAGAAGTTCATGGCGATGCTGACCGAGGCCGTGAAGCGGCCAGTCGGATAAGCGGCGAAGACGCGGGGCTTGCCTCGCGGACTGCCGGCGGCGGTTTGCCCGCCGGCCAAAAAGGAGACCGGCCCAATGGCCGGACGGGATGCGGTCACTCTTCTTCTGGGGAACATCATGAAGTTCGACAACAGAACGCTCGTCCTGATGGCGGCGGCCATCGTCATCAATATCGTCGTCGGCCAGATCGTTGCCTGGCTGAAGCTACCGCTCTTCATCGACTCGATCGGCACAATCCTGGTCGGCATTCTGGCCGGCCCGATCGCGGGCGCCATCGTCGGTGTGCTCGCCAACCTGATCTGGGGCCTGATCCTCGACCCCGTCGCGGCGGCGTTCTTCCCGGTCGCGCTGGTCATCGGCCTCGCCGCCGGTATCCTCGCCCGCTACGGCTGGTTCTCGAACCTCGGCAAGACCATCGTCGCCGGCATCGTCATTTCGATCGTCTCGACGCTCGTCGCCATTCCGATCATCGTCTACATGTTCGGCGGCGTGACCGGTTCGGGCACCGACTTCGCCACCGCCTATATGCTGGCCATGGGCACGCAGCTCATCCAGTCGGTCGCGATCTCGAACCTCGTCCAGAACCTTGCCGACAAGATCATCACGGCGGTGATCGCCTGGGTGATCGCGACGCGCCTGCCGCGCAACTTCACCACCGGGCTGCCCTTCTTCGCCTATACGAAGGCCTGAGCCCGAACGCGATTTATTCACGCGACATGGAACGGCCGCCCTTTGGCGGCCGTTCTTGCATCAAGGGTTACACCCTTTAGTGGCGTGACAGGCCGGGCATCGCCCCGCCGTCACGCCTGCTCCCGCCGCGGGGTAGGGACCGCGGCGGGAGAACCTTCAACGCGCCGGCGCCGGTTCTTCCGTCGCCCCGGCCTTCACCTTCCGCCGATCGGCAATCCGGCGGACGACGACATAGAACATCGGCACCATGAAAATGCCGATCGACGTCGCCGCGATCATGCCGCCCATCACGCCGATACCGACCGCATTCTGCGCGCCCGAGCCGGCGCCCGTTGCGATCGCCAATGGCAACACGCCGAGGATGAAGGCGAAGGACGTCATCAGGATCGGGCGAAGGCGCTGGCGGGCAGCGAGCAAAGTCGCCGCGACGAGTTCCTTGCCGGCTGCCTGCTGGTCCCGAGCGAATTCGACGATCAGGATCGCGTTCTTGGCCGAGAGGCCGATCGTCGTCAGCAATCCGACCTTGAAATAGACGTCGTTCGACTGCCCGAACAGCTTGGCCGCAACCAGCGCGCCGAAGACGCCGATCGGGACCGCAAGCAGCACCGAGAACGGGATCGACCAACTCTCATAGAGCGCCGCGAGGCAGAGAAACACCACAAGCATCGAGATGGCGTAGAGCGCCGTCGCCTGGTTGCCCGACAATTGCTCCTGATAGGAGAGGCCTGTCCATGCTGCGGTGAAACCGGACGGAAGCTCCGCGACAAGCGTCAACATCTTGTCCATCGCCGTGCCCGAACTGACGCCGGACGCCGCGGAGCCCTGGATGTCGACGGCGGAGATGCCGTTGTAGCGGTCTAGCTTCGGCGAGGCCCGCGACCAGCTCGAACTGGTGAAACTCGTGAACGGCACCATCTCGCCTGAGGCATTGCGAACATACCAGCTGTCGAGGCTGCCCGGTTCGGAGCGTGAGCCGGCCTCGCCCTGGACATAGACCTTCTTCACCTTGCCGCGATCAATGAAGTCGTTGACATAAGACCCCGCGAAGGCGACCGAGATCGTCGTGTTGATGTCCGAGAGATCGATACCAAGCGCCCTCGCCTTTTCCTGATCGATATCGACCTGGAATTCGGCCTGGTCCTCCTGGCCGCCCTGACGGACGCCCATCAATTGCGGGTCCTTGGCCGCAGCCGCCAGAAGCTGGTCGCGCGCCGCTTTCAGGGCGTCCTGGCCGGCGCCCCCTGTATCCTGCAGATACATCTCGAAGCCGTTCGACTGGCCGAGATTGGGCAGGGCCGGCGGCGACAGCGCGAACACCTGCGCGTCGCGAATCTTCCCGAATGCCGCCATAGCGCGGCCGGCGATCGCTGAGGACGACTGGTCCTTGCCGGTGCGCTGGTCGAAGTCCTTCAGCTTGACGAACGCCATCGCCGCGTTCTGGCCGCTGCCGTTGAAGCCAAAGCCGATGGCAGCGAAAATGCCGTCGACATTGGCCTTTTCGTCCTCGAGAAAGTGCTTCTCGACCTGCTTGACCACTTCGAGCGTGCGCGCCTGCGTCGCGCCCTGCGGCAGCGTGATCATGGTCATCAGCACGCCCTGGTCTTCCTCGGGCAGGAAGGAGCTCGGCAGCCTTACGAACAGGAGATAGACGCCGCCGATCAGCAGGACGAAGAGAGCGAGGAAGCCGAACGGACGGCGGATGACGCCGCCGACACCGCCGACATAGGCATTGGTACCGCGATCGAAAACGCGGTTGAACCAGCCGAAGAAACCCCTCTTGGCGACATGGCTGCCCGGCTTCAGCATCGTGGCGCAAAGAGCCGGCGTCAGCACGATCGCGACCAGAACCGAGAGCACCATCGCCGTGACGATGGTCACGGAGAACTGGCGATAGATGACGCCGACCGAGCCGGAGAAGAACGCCATCGGCAGGAACACGGCCGAGAGCACGAGCGCGATGCCGATCAGGGCCCCGGTGATCTCGCCCATCGACTTCTGCGTCGCTTCGCGCGGGCTAAGCCCTTCCTCGGCCATGACACGCTCGACGTTCTCAACGACGACGATGGCGTCGTCGACGAGCAGGCCGATCGCGAGCACCATCGCGAACATCGTCAACGTGTTGATCGAATAGCCGAAGAAGGCGAGTACGCCGAAGGTGCCAAGCAGCACGACCGGAACGGCGATCGTCGGAATCAGCGTCGCGCGGATGTTCTGCAGGAACAGGAGCATCACCAGGAAGACGAGCACAACCGCTTCGATCAGCGTCTCGAACACCTTTTGGATCGAGAGTTTGACGAAAGGCGTGGTGTCATAGGGGTAGACGATCTCGATCGAGGACGGGAGCGCGGCGGACAGCGTCAGCATCGCCGCCTTGACGCCGGCAGACGTACTGATCGCATTGGCGCCGGTGGCGAGATTGATGCCGAAGCCGGCGGCTGCGCGTCCGTCATAGCGCGAGAACGTGCCGTAGCTCTCCGAGCCGATCTCGACCGTGGCCACATCCCCGACACGGACGATCGAGCCGTCCGTCGCCGTCTTCAGGATGATGTTGCGAAACTGCTCCGGTGTCTTCAACTGGCTCTGCGCCGTCACGGTGACGTTGAGCTGCTGGCCGACGGGGCTCGGCACCGCGCCGAGCTGGCCGGCCGAGATCTGCTTGTTCTGAACCGCGATCGCCGAGGACACATCGCTCGGCATCAGCTGGAACTTGGCGAGCTTCGAGGGATCGAGCCAGATGCGCATCGCATAGCCGGAACCGAAGACGTTGACGTCGCCTACGCCCTCGACGCGCTTGATCGTGTCCTCGAAGGTGGTCGAGAAGTAGTCGCCGAGATCCTCCGACGAAAGGCTGCCATCCTTCGACACCAGCGCGCCAACCATCAGGATACTGGAAGTCGACTTGGTGACGGTGATGCCCTGGTTGACGACGGCATCGGGCAGCTGAGACTCGACCAGTTGCAGCTTGTTCTGAACCTGAACCTGCGCGATGTCGGCATCGACGCCGCTGGCGAAGGTGAGCTGGATCGAGGATGAGCCGGTCGCAGAACTCGATGCAGACATGTAGTCGAGATTTTCGAGGCCGGTCATGCCCTGCTCGATGATCTTGGTCACCGAGTTTTCGACCGTCTCGGCGCTGGCGCCGGGATAGGTGGCGGAGATGCGCACGGTGGTCGGCGCGATCTCGGGATATTGCGCGATCGGCAGCGTCTCGATGCCGAGCACGCCGCCGAGCATGACGGCGATCGCAAGCACCCAGGCGAAGATCGGCCGGGCGATGAAGAAGTCGGCGATGGATCCGCGCTTCACTTGGTCGCCCCCCCGCTGGCGGGCGCAGTCGCGGCCGCTGGCGCTGCCGCCGCGCTCACATGGGCGACACCGTTCGCATCGAGGGTTACCGCCACGGGGGTCACCGTCTGACCGTCCCTTATCTTCTGCAGCCCATCGACGATCAGGCGGTCGCCGTCCTTGATCCCCTCATCGACCAGCCAGTTGTTGCCGACGGCCTGAACCGTATCGAGAATGCGCGTCTCGACCTTGTTGTCGGCCGTGACGAACATCGCCGTTGCCGCGCCCTTGGCGTTGCGATTGACCGCGCGCTGCGGCAGCAGGAAGCCGTTCGGGTCGGTCCCGATGGTGATCACGGCGCGGACATACATGCCCGGCAGAAGCTGGCGATCCGGGTTGGCCATGACGGAGCGGATCGAGAAGGTGCCGGTCGTCTCGCTGACGGTCGCATCCATCGTGTTGAGCTTGCCGGTCTCCCCATAGGTGCTGCCATCCTCGAGGATCAGCTTCAGGGTCGGCGGGCCATCGTCTCGCGTCAGCTTGCCGCTGTTCATCATGTTGCGAAAACGCAGCAGATTGGCCGAGGAATCCGAGAGGTCGACATAGATCGGGTCGATCTGTCGGATGGTCGCAAGCGCAGTCGTCTGTTTGGCGGTGACCAGCGCGCCCTCGGTAACGGTCGAGGTCCCGATCAGCCCTCCGATCGGCGCCCGGACGTTGGTGAAGTCGAGATTGATCTTGGCGGTCTCGACCGCGGCATCGGCAGAGGCGATGTCGGCCTTCGCCTGGGCCAGCGTCGCCTTCGCATCGTCAAGGCTCTGCGCAGTGACAGAATTGACGCCGACAAGCTGGTTGTAGCGATCGACCTTGGCCTGAGCACTCGGCAAGGCCGCCTGCGCCTTTTGCAGCGCCGCAGCGGCTGAATCATAGGCGGCCTGATAGCTGGCCGGATCGATCTCGTAGAGCAGATCGCCGGCCTCGACCGTGCTGCCCTCGGTGAAGACCCTCTTCTTGATGATCCCGTCTACCTGCGGCCTGATATCGGCGATGGCCGAGGCGGTCGTGCGGCCCGCCACTTCGACGACGATCGGCACCGGAGCAGCCTGCATCGCGACCGTTCCAACCTCGACGGACGCGGATCCCCCGGGAGGTCCGCCGGTCGGCGCAGCCTGCTCGGAACAAGCCGCAAGCGAAGCCGCCAAGCCTATGGCGAGCGCCAGGCGCGGGATATGCGTTCTCATGCCCAATCTCCAGCCTCCGTGCGGCGCGGCCGCGCAATTTTACTGCCCCGCGACAAAATCTCGAGGATTCAATCAAAACTCATACGCCAACACTAGTTCAAGACTGTCGACCGGTTTCGTCGAAAATCCTCGCAGCATTGCTTGATGCGGTGATTTCGTGTCGCAATATGTCCAATGTCCTCTGGCGATACGTTCGGAAACGCTATTTCCGGGCGCGCGCGTCAGGTTTGCGGCATGGGCTCAAGCACCGGCCACATCATGAGCCGGATCGGACGGGTCCGTTGCCCATTTCGGCTGCAAGGAAGTCGACAAAGGCACGAATGCGGGCAGCGAGATGGTCATGACCGACATAAACGGCGTGAACGGGTTCGATATCTCCGGGATTGTAGGCCTCCAGGATCGGCAGAAGGCGGCCGGCCGCGAGGTCCGCCTCGACATGAAAGCGGCCGAGCCGAGCCAGGCCAACGCCCTCAAGGGCGAATTGGCGCAGGATCACGCCATTATTGCCATGTGCATTGCCCGCGACGGCGCGCGTGAAATTCTCGCCGCCCGAGGGATCGCGAAATGGCCAGAGGCCCGGATTGCGCCTGAAATTGAACCGGAGGCAATTGTGCAGCGCCAGGTCGTCCGGCGTCTGCGGCAGGCCGAAGCGTTCGACATAGGCCGGCGCGCCGACGATCACGCGCCGCGTCTCGAACAGCCGCTTCGCCTTCAATGTGGAGTCGCGCAAGGGGCCCATTCGGATCGCGATGTCTGTTCGCTCATCGACGAGATCGATGACGACATCGCTCAGCGACACGTCGATCTCCACCTGCGGATAGCGGGCGAGAAATCGCGGCAGCACCGGCAACAAGCAGCATTCGCCAAACGCCACCGAGGCGCTGATGCGAAGGCGGCCGCGCGGCACGCTGCCGGCGCCGCTGGAGACGAGCCGTTCGGCATCGTCGATATCGGCGAGGATCGTTCGGGCCCGCTCCAGATAGAGTGAACCCTCGGCCGTCAATTGCAGCATGCGGGTCGAGCGGGTGAAGAGCGGCGTGCCGAGACGGTCCTCGATCCGGCCGACCAGCTTGCTCACGGCCGATGGCGAGAGCTGCAGCCGCCTGCCCGCCGCCGAGAAGCCGCCCGTCTCGGCCACGGTGACAAAGACTCCCATTTCACCGGCCCGGTTGTCCATCATCGACCTGTGACTTCAATTCATAGGGCATGTTACCGGCGCTGATCTTCATTCTCAAGCGCGTGATCGCCATCCTTGCTGCATCGCACTCCGGCCTTTCGCGCCGGGAAAGGTCAGCTGATGCCCATCGCCCTCGTTGCCCTGACGATCGCCGCCTATGCGATCGGGACCACCGAATTCGTGATCGTCGGCCTGCTGCCGACCGTCGCCAAGGATCTCAACATAACCCTGCCGCTCGCCGGCCTCATCGTCAGCGTCTATGCGCTCGGCGTCACGTTCGGCGCGCCTGTGCTGACCGCCCTCACCGGCCGGATCGAGCGCAAGCCGCTCCTGCTTGGACTGATGGCCCTGTTCGTTGCTGGAAACGGCCTCGCGGCCCTCAGCCCGTCCTATGAAATGCTGCTGGTCGCCCGCGTGCTCACCGCCTTCGCCCATGGCGTCTTCTTCTCGGTCGGCGCGACCATCGCTGCCGATCTTGTTCCGGAGAACCGCCGCGCCTCGGCGATCGCGTTGATGTTCATGGGTCTCACCGTCGCCATCGTCACCGGCGTCCCGCTCGGCACCTGGATCGGCCAGAGCTTCGGCTGGCGGGCGACCTTCGCCGCGGTCGCAGGCCTCGGCGTCGTCGCGATCATCGGCATCGCCGCGTTGCTTCCGGCCCGCATTGCCAAGGCGCCGGCCGCGTCGATCCTCGATCAGGTTCGCGTGCTGGGTTCCGGCCGCCTGGTGCTGGTTTTCGCGATGACCGCGCTCGGCTATGGCGGCACATTCGTCGCCTTCACCTATCTTGCCGCCATCCTCGAAACGATCACCGGCTTTGCAGCGTCACATGTCAGCCTGATCCTTGTCCTCTATGGCCTCGCGATCGCGGTCGGCAATCTCTCCGGCGGGCGCATTGCAGACAAGAAGCCGGTCAAGGCGCTCGGCTGGCTGTTCGCGTTGCAGGCGGGCGTGCTCGTGCTGTTCAGCTTCACGGCCGCGACACCGATCGCCGCGCTCGCAACTCTGGTTGCGCTCGGATTCCTCTCGTTCGCCAGCGTGCCGGGCCTCCAGCTCTATGTCGTGCAACTCGCCGAGCGCGAGCGGCCCGGCGCAGTCGACACAGCCTCGGCTCTCAACATCGCCGCCTTCAATCTCGGCATCGCACTCGGCGCCTGGATCGGCGGACTGGTCGTCGCCTCGCCGCTCGGGCTTGGCGCCACGCCTTGGATCGGCGGCATCATGGTCGCCGGCGCGCTGATCCTGACGCTCTGGAGCGCGGCGCTCGACGCGCGCCCGACGCGGACGGCCCTGGTTCGCGCCTGAACGACCGCCTCAACTCCAGCGGGCGGAACGGCTTTGTGCCGGTTCCGTCCCGAGGAGCAAACTGATAAAGCCGGCAAGGTTCCTTTCCAAAGCACCGGCCCCCCCAATGTCCCTGTCGCATCCTTTGCCCTCGCCCTTGATCGACTACCTGACCCGCGCGCTGGCTCGGCAGTCGGGCGGGGTGATCTACCGCCAGTTGGCGCAGGCCTTGCGCCAGGCGGTGACGGAGGACCTCCTGGCGCCCGGCGACGTCCTTCCCGGCGAGCGCGATCTCGCCGAGGCGATCGACATTTCGCGCACGTCGGTGCGCAAGGCGATCGAGAGCCTCGTCAATGACGGCGCGCTGATCCGCCGGCATGGCGCCCGCACAGCCGTCGCCGAGCGAGTCGAGAAGCCGCTGTCGGCGCTCACCTCCTTCTCGGAGGACATGCGCTCGCGCGGCATCGAGCCGGGGATGATCTGGATCTCGAAGGAAGTCGCCCCCGCCTCGCCAAGCGAGATCATGGCGCTCGATTTATCGGTCGGCGCCAAGGTCTGCCGGCTCAAGCGCCTGCGCACCGGCGACGGCAAGCCGATGGCGATCGAGCATGCCGTGGTACCCGGTGACGTTCTCGGCGATCCCGCCGAGGTCACCGGCTCGCTCTATGAGGTGCTGGCGCGGCTCGACCGACGGCCGGTGCGCGCACTGCAGCGACTGCGCGCGACAATCGCGAGCCTCGAGGACAGCCAGTTGCTGCATCTGGAGCCCGGCGCACCACTCCTGGTCGCCGAGCGACGCTGCTTCACACGCGATGGCACGCCGATCGAATTCACCCGCACGCTCTATTGCGGCACCCGCTACGACTTTCTCGTCGAGCTGCGCAGCCAGGAACCAAACTAAGATCAGTTTGATACCAGTTGGGGATATTATAGGCATTCAGCGCTAACTGGTTGCGAACTGGTTTGGTCATGCTACGGTATGGGCGTCGTCCACCGCAGCGAGCAATTCCGTGCAGGCGTGTCTCAGGCGTTTCGCTTCCTCGCTCGTCGTCTCGTGCCAGCCGGTGCCAGGCGGGCCGCTCGATCGACCTGACAGCGTAGTCGGTTTCGCACTCGCAGCTCTGGCGAGTGGGGCTCAGGGCCTCCGCATCGAAGGCATCGACAATCTGAAGGCCGTGCGCGCCGCCACTGACGCCCCGATCATCGGGCTCATCAAGCGCGACCTCGACAGCTCCCCCATCCGGATCACGCCCTTTGCGGCCGATATCGAAGCACTGGCCGATGCCGGCGCCGACATCATCGCCTTCGACGCGACGGACCGTGTTCGTCCTGTGGACGCCGCAGCCCTGTGCAGGCTCGTCCATGCGCGCGGGAAGCTCGCGATGGCCGATATCTCCACCATCGAGGAAGCGCGCGCGGCAATCGCTTTCGGTGTCGACATCGTCGGCACCACCATGTCCGGCTATACCGGCGGCCCCGAGCCGACCGAGCCCGATTTTGCGCTGCTCGCGGCCTGTGTCGCCCTTGGCCATCCCGTCATTGCCGAGGGTCGCATCCGCAGTCCCGAGCAGGCGGCCGAAGCGATCCGTCTCGGCGCGCATGGCGTCGTCGTCGGCTCGGCCATCACCCGCCCTGAACACATCACGAGCTGGTTCGCTGCGGCGATCGAGGCGGTCAAAGCCGCTGGCGGCGATCGGCCCGCGCTCGCCTTCGATCTCGGCGGCAGCAAGACGCTGGTCGCCCTGGTTGCCGGGAGCACGGTGCTCGACACGCGCGAGGCGCCGACGCTGCGCTCTTCCGATCCGGAAGGCTGGTGCGATACCATCGCGTCGCTCGCCGGTCCGTTCGCCGGGGCCTATGGCGCTGTCGGCGGCTGCGTCACCGGCATCGTCGAGAACGGCTGCTGGACGGCCTTGAACCCGCTGACGCTGCCGATCCCGGCCGGCTTTCCGCTGGCAGCGGCGCTTTCGGACCGGCTCGGCGCTGATGTCGTCCTTTCCAATGATGCGCAGGCGGCCGCCTGGGGCGAGTATCGTTTCGGCGCCGGCGCCGGCGGAGACATGGTCTTCGTCACCGTCTCGACCGGTGTTGGCGGCGGCGTCGTGCTTGATGGCGAACTGCGCACCGGCAGGTCGGGCCTTGCCGGCAGCGTCGGACTGACCCGCCTGATCGGGCAGGACGGCGCAGGCGACATCCTCGAAAGCGCAGCCAGCGGCCCGGCGATCGCCCGAGCGGCGCGCGCCGCCGGCATCGCTGACGATACACCGGCGGTGTTCGCGGCCGCCGATCGCGGCGATGCACGCGCGGCAGCGATCATCGACCGCTCGGCCGCGATCATCGCCGGTCTCATGGAAAACCTGCAGCTGCTGTTCGATCCGAATGTGATCGTGCTGGGCGGCGGCGTCGGCCTCGCGGCGGGTTATCGCGAGCGCCTGGACCTTCGGCTGGCGGGGCTTCCGCCGTTGATGAGACCCGAGATCCGCAAGGCGGCGCTCGGCAGACATGCAGGCGTGATCGGCGTCGCCGATCTCGCCCAGCGCCAATCAAAATCCAGGGGAAGCAAGCAATGACGCGACTGAAATCACTTCTGGCGGGGGCAGCCGTCCTCGCGGCCATGGGACTTTCAACCGGACTTTCGACGGCGCGGGCCGATGTGACCGTGCTCGGCTGGCCGGGCGGGCCGGAGGAAGCGGGCCTGCGCAAGGTCGCCGATGCGTACAACGCCAAGGCGTCAGACGCCGACAAGGTGAAGCTGATTTTCTTCAACCGCGACGGCTTCTTCGACAAGCTCGCGGCTGATCTCGCGGCCGGCTCGACCGATTTCGACATCAACCTGCTCGCGACCTATGCGCTCGGCCGCTATGCGCCGTTCATGGACCCGATCACGCTGCCGGCCTCGGCCAAGGACACCTTCTCCGACAAGGTGCTGGCGACGATGCAGTATGAGGGGAAGCAGTACGGCATCCCGACCGATCTCTCGCTGCACTTCATGTATTACCGCAAGGACCTGATCGAGAAGCTGCTCGCCGACGCCGAGTGGAAGAAGGCTTATGGCGAGATTTCCGAGAAGTATCTCGGCAAGAAGCTCGAGCCGAAGGATCCGGACGCCTGGACCTGGGAAGACTGGATGGCGACGTCACTGTTCTTCACCAAGTCGATCAACAAGGAGAGCCCGACCCGTTACGGCGCTGTCCTGCAGATGAAGAACCTGCTCTTCAACATGATGGTCTGGCATTCGGCGGCACGCGCGCAGGGCGGCGACTGGATGGACGCCTCGGGCGCCATCACCGTCGACAGCCCGGCCTATCGCGCCGCGCTCGAGATCTACAAGAAGCTCTATGACGAGGGCGCCACGCCGAAGGATTCGACGACCTACGAATTCGCCGAAGCCAACGCCGCCTTCGGCGCCGGCCAGGCCGCGACGATGCTGCAGTGGAACGCCGCCTTCGCCGATCTCGACAACAAGGAAAAGACGCCCGCGGTTGCCGGCAAGATAGGCACCGTCGCGCCGCCCACGGGGCCTGCTGGACGCTTCACCCATATCCACGGTCTCGGCCTCGGCATCAACAAGGCCTCGACCCACAAGGAAGGCGCCGTCAAGTTCCTCGACTGGCTGGCAACGCCCGAGGCGATGACCATCTACGCCAAGGCGGGCGGCTCGCCTGCCCTGACGGGCGCAGCCCTTGCCAGCGTCGAAGCCGAGCGCCCCGACCTGAAGAAGCTCGGCGAATATGCCGGCGCCTATGGCTTCGTGATGACGGGCGGAACGGCGGCCAAGGCGCTGCAGGTCTACGAACTGCAGGCGAAGGAATTCACGGCCTACTGGTCGGGCGAGAAGTCGCTCGACGACGCGCTGGCCGCGACCAAGACCGGCATGGCCGATCTTCTGAAGAAGTAAGGTTCAGCCTGCCCGCCGGACAGATTCCGGCGGGCAGGTTCCTCGGATCAATGTCGTGGGCACCTAAGTCGGCCCCGATCCGATGTCGATCTGCGCCGTCCCGGCGGAGGCCGGGACCCGGGCACACGGTCCGTCCCAACAAAGCCGAGGCGGTGTTCATCGATCCCGGCCTTCGCCGCGATGACCGATGGCCTCTATCTTCCGGCTTTTTGCCGTGCCGAGCGGGAGGGGTATGACGATCCCGTCCGCCTTCGGCGGGCGACTGCGCTATTCTTGCGCGCCACGGCTATGCCGCCTCCCATCATCCAATCCATCCATCAAGGACGACAGCGCATGGAGCGGAAGACCATCTTCGAGGGACGGCTGCTGATCGGCCCCCTCACCGCCTTTCTGATCGCGCTGCTCGGCTTTCCGCTCGTCGTCGACATCGTCTATTCGCTGTCGCGCGTCGGGTTTGAAAATATCCGCGCGCCCGAAATCACCGGCTTCTCCAACTATGCCAAGGCGCTGGCGGACCCTGAATTCTGGTCGGCAGCCTGGTTCTCGCTGCGGTTCGGCCTCATCGTCGCGACGATCCAGGTCGTCGTCGGCCTGATCCTGGCGATCTTCCTCGCGCCGCTCTTTGCAGGGCGCCCGTGGCTGATCGCCTTCCTGATGCTGCCGATGATGGTCGCGCCGGCGCTGGTTGGTCTCATGTACCGGCTGATCCTGCACGAGTTCGTCGGCGTGGTGCCCTATTACCTGCTCGAATGGTTCGGCGATTTCCCGGCCTTTCTCGGGAGGCAGTGGGCGTTCACGACCCTTGTCGTGATCGAGACGCTGCAGTGGACGCCGTTCGCGCTGCTCATCCTCCACTCGGCCTATGCGGCGATCTCGCCGGATGTGCGCGAGGCGGCGGCGCTCGACGGCGCGACCGGGCTTCGCCTGTTCCTGCACATCGACCTGCCCTTGATGCTGCCGGCGATCGGCATCACCGCCTTCATCCGCTTCATCGATAGCTTTCGCGTCTTCGACAACATCTACACGCTGGTCGGCGCCGGCGCCGGCGGATCGACCACCTCGATGTCCATCTACATCTACCAAGCCTTCTTCAAGGTCGGCGATATCGGCCTTGCCGTCGCCGCCTCGATGCTGCTGCTCGTCGCGTCTTTCGCGGTGCTGTGGACGATCAACCGGCTGACCGCGCGGAGGGAACCGGCATGAGACAGGCTGTCATGCAGGCGCTGCGCTGGCTTGTGTTTGTCGCCGCCGCGCTCATTCTCAACTTTCCCGTCATCGCAACGCTGGTGACGTCGCTGAAAAGCGAGGCAGAAATTTCGTCGAATGCCTCGTTCGTCATCGAGAATCCGACCCTCGACAACTACGCCGCCATCTTCGGCATGGCCGACCGTTTCGACATCCTGCACTATCTCTTCAACAGTCTGGTCGCATCGACGATCGGCTCCGCACTCGCCATCATCCTGGCTTTCCCGGCCGCCTATGCGATGGCGCGGAGCAAGACCGGACGCAGCTGGCTGCTGCCGATCGCGGTCAATCTCCGCGCGGTGCCGCTGATCATCTTCGCGATCCCGATCTATCTCATGTACCAGCAGGTCGGCCTGCTCGACACGCGGATCGGACTTGCCTTCATCTTCTGCCTCGTCAATGTGCCGCTGGTTCTGGTGCTCTTCACCGCCGCGATCGCCGAATTGCCGATCGAAATCGAGGAAGCAGCGCGCGTCGATGGCGCCAGCACATTGAAGCTCATCCTCCATGTCGTGTTGCCGATGTCGCTGAATGTGGTCGCGGCCTCCTCGGTGCTCGCCTTTATCTATTCCTGGAACGAGTTCCTGTTCGGGTTGATGCTGACGACCAACAAGGCGACGCCGATCTCCGTCGGTGCCTCGTTCTTCTTCGCCGCTTCCGGCGGCGGCGTCCGCTGGGGTGTCGCGGCCGCCGTGATGATCCTCGCGACTCTGCCGCCGCTGCTGCTCGGCCTCCTGATGTATCGTCAGATCGGCCGCTCCATGACGGCCGGTGCGGTCAAGGGCTGAGTGAGCCCATACCGCTGGCATGCAATCTGCAAGGTTCGCGCGGGCCCAAGGCTTCGGCCCCTCGGCCTGCCGTCCGGCGATTTCCAGGCGGCGACGCCGGATAGCATGTCGGGGGATCTATGCAGGATACGTCGCTGGCGCCGCATTTCGGGGTCGATCGGATATTGAGCGATGTCCACGCCGAGGTTGCTGGCCTGACTGGCGGCGCGGTCGCGGACTACATTCCCGAGCTCTCCAAGGTCGATCCGGCGCCGTTCGGCATCGCCATCGCAACCGCGCATGGACGCCTGCACGAGGTCGGCGACACCAGGACGGAATTCACCATCCAGTCCGTGTCGAAGGCGCTGACCTATTGCATGGCTCTCGAACTGGTCGGGCGGCGGGAGGTGCTGAAGCGCGTGGGTGTCGAGCCGAGCGGCGACCCTTTCAACGCCATCGAGTTCGATCCGGTGACGCGGCGGCCCTTCAATCCGATGGTGAATGCCGGCGCGATCACGGTCGCCGGCATCCTGCGCGACTATTTTGGCCCCGAAAGGGCATTCGACGAAGTGCTCGCGCGCTTTTCAGCAGCGGCTGGTCGCCCGCTGACCGTCGACGACGCGGTATGCAGCTCAGAGGCCGCGACTGGCCACAGAAATCGCGCCATCGGTCATCTTCTGATCGGCATCGATGCCCTGAGCGAGCCGATGGAAACGGCGCTCGACCTCTATTTCCGCCAGTGCTCGATCAAGGTCACCGCCGCCGATCTCGCGATGATCGGCGCGACGATCGCCAATCTCGGCGACAATCCCGTCACGGGCACGGAGGTGTTCGACATCTCGGCGGTGCGCGACACCCAGGCGGTGATGTTCACCTGCGGCATGTACGACTATTCCGGCAACTGGGCGTTCGATGTCGGCGTTCCCGCCAAGAGCGGCGTCGGCGGGGGCATTCTCGGCGTCGTCAACCGGCAGCTCGGCATCGGCACCTATTCGCCGCGGCTCGACATCAAGGGCAACTCCGTGCGCGGCGTGGAGGCCTTCCGAATGCTTTCGGCCGAAATGGGGTTGCACTCGTTCGACCTCACCAATCCCGGCTCGGCCTTTGTTGATTCCTTCTTCGCCGAGGTCCACGACTGAGGATCGGCGCGGCACGCCGGCAACGGGCATCGAGCGCCCTCGCAGCCGCCGCCTGAGCACGGCCGGGGCGGGGCCTCAATTCGGCTCTGGCGCCAGACGACAAAAGCGCCTTACTTTCCTGACCCTCGCTCTGGACGATTCCGCATGAACATCGCCGACAGCCACATCCTCGTCGTCGACGATGTCGAGGACAACAGGGCCATCCTGCTCCGCCGGCTGCAGCGGCTCGGCTTTCGCCATCTCGCCGAGGCCGAGGATGGCGTCGCCGCGCTCGATCATATCCGCGCCCACCCTGTCGACCTCGTGCTGCTCGACGTGATGATGCCGCGCATGAACGGCGTCGAGGTGCTGGAGGCGATCCGGCTCGAAAACCGGCTCGAGCAGACGGCGGTGATCATGATCTCGGCCGCCACCGAGATTGAGACGGTCGTCAAATGTATCGATCTCGGGGCCGAGGACTATCTGCCGAAGCCGTTCAATCCGTCGATTCTGAGGGCGCGCATCGGCTCGGTGCTGGAGAAGAAGGCGCTGCGCTCGGAAGTCCGCCGCCAGCTCACGCGGCTCGAAGTCGAGATGGCCGGGGCGCGGCAGCAGCAGCTCGCGATGGTCAACACGCATTTTCCGCCGCCGGGCGGGCCTGTCGAAGTCCACGCCGTGATGATGCCGGCGCAGGAAGTCGGCGGCGACCTCTATGACTTCTTCTACGTGACGCCGGAAACGCTCTGCATCGCCATTGGCGACGTTGCGGGCAAGGGCATGCCGGCAGCGCTGTTCATGGCGCGGACGCGCAGCCTGCTCCGCGCGGGAACGCTCCAATTCGTGAAGCTCGCCGGGCGCATTCCGAAGCCGTCCGAGGTTGCGACGCTGCTGAATGACGAGCTCTGCAAGAACAACGAGGACTGCCTGTTCGTGACGCTGCTGCTCGGCTTCCTCGATGTGACGACCGGCCGGCTCGACTATGTCAATGCCGGCCACCTGCCGCCGGTCAAGGCGACGACGACGGGCGTCACGTTCGATCGGCCGCAATCCGATCCGCCGATCGGCGTCATGGACCATCTGACCTTCGGCGATCGCAGCCTGGAGCTGGCCGAGGGCGAAACGCTGGTGCTGATGACAGACGGACTGCCGGAAATGGAGAACGAGAGCCGCGACATGTATTCCTCGTCGCGGCTGATGGACGATTGCCTCGCGCTCGCGGGCCTCGACGCCCAGGCGTTCAGCGCCGGCCTTGTCGAACGCGTGCTCGGCCATGCAGGCGATGCGCCGCAATTCGACGACATCACCGCGCTCGTGCTGCGCTGGAGGCCGCCGACCGGTCTCGACTGACCCGCATCACCCGCCAAGCAGAGCGGCCATCTTGCCGGTCAGCCGCTCGAAATCGACAGGCTTGGTATCGAAGTCGTCACAGCCGGCCTCAAGCGCGCGCTCGCGCTCGCCGACCATGGCATGCGCCGTCAGTGCGATGATCGCGAGTTCCGCGCCGCCAGGACCGCCCCGAATGCGCCGCGTCGCTTCCCAGCCGTCGAAGACCGGCAGGCTCAAATCCATCAGGACGAGGTCGGGCAATCGCTCCAGCGCGTTGCGCCCGAGCGCCTGGTCGACCGCCTCCTGACCATCGACCGCGAGCAGGACCGTGTGGCCGGCCCGCTTCAGCCGCCGCGAGAGCATGTCGCGGTTCATTTCGTTATCCTCGACGAGAAGAATGACCGCCATCAGCCGGCTCCGCTTTCCTCAGTGACGGCGCGGATCGCGCGGCTCAGTTCGAAATGGGCGGCATTGCCTTTGGCGATGACGCCCTGCGTGGTGCGGCCGAGGCGCGTTCGTTCGTCATTGGAGAGTTCGCGCGCTGTCACCACGATCACCGGGATATCGCGCCAGCGCTCCTCGGCGCGCAGATGATCGAGAAATTCGAAACCGTCCATTTCCGGCATGTTCAGGTCGAGCAGAATCGCATGCGGCGCGGGATGGTGCTGGAGCCAATCGAGTGCGTCGCGTCCATTGCCCGCCTCGGCAGTGGCCATGCCCAGCTTCTCACCGATACGGCCCATCAGCTCGCGTGTCGGCGGATCATCTTCGACCACGAGCAGCGTCTGGCCCAAGGTCGCCGCCCGGTCGGGCATATGCCGTTCCAGCGTCGTCAGGAGATCGGTCCGGTTCAGCGGCTTGGTCAGCATCGCGGCGGCGCCGAGCGTCAAAGCGAGGCTGCGATCATCCGTGATCGAAACGATCACGACCGGGATCATCGCGAGCTCGGGATCTTCCTTGAGCGCCACCAGGACGGTCCAGCCGTCGACCTGCGGCATCATGATGTCGAGCGTGATCGCATCGGGCCGATGCTGCCGCGCCAGCTCCAGCGCCTCTGGGCCCGAACTCGCATAGATCGGCGCATAGCCCTCGCGCACCAGATGCGCGCCGATGATGTGGCGCGTGTGCGGATCGTCATCGACGACAAGGACGCGGCCCGCCTTGCCGGCAAGATTGGCCGGCGCCTCCTCGGCGCTGTTGGCCGCCTCGTCATCGGCGGCCGCCGCGCCGCCATCAAGGATCGTCAGCAGGAAGCACGAGCCCTCCCCGGCCGCGCTCGTGACGGTCAGGTCGCCGCCGAGCGTGCGGGCGAAGCTGCGGCTGATGGCGAGGCCGAGGCCGGTGCCGCCGAAACGGCGCGTGGTCGAGCTGTCAGCCTGCGAGAAGGCCTGGAAGAGCCGCCCCATCTGCTCCTCGGTCAGGCCGATGCCCGTATCCTTGACCGCGACGGTCAGCTGCCGGCCGACCCGCGCGATCGTCATCGTCACGGTTCCGTCCTTGGTGAACTTGGTCGCATTGCTGAGCAGGTTGAGCACGATCTGCTTCAGCTTGGTGTGGTCCGTGCGCACCGAGCCGAGACCCGGCGCGATCTCGACGACGAAGGCGTTGTTGTTCTTCGATGCCAGCGGCTTCACCAGCGTTTCGATGTCGCGCGCCAGCGCCGCGAGATCGACCGGCTCGAGGAACACCTCCATGCGCCCGGCCTCGATCTTCGAGAGATCAAGAATGTCGTTGATGATCCGCAGCAGATGCTGGCCGGCGCCCTCGATCTTCTTCAGATCGGCGACCGCGTCGGCATTGCCGTCGTCCTCGGCGTCCTGCATCAGCAACTGGCTGTAGCCGATGATGGCGTTGAGCGGCGTCCGAAGCTCGTGGCTCATATTGGCCAGGAACTCGGACTTCACCTGCGTCGCGTGATCGGCCGCTTCCTTGGCGAATTCGAGTTCGCGCTGCCGCTCGCGCAGCTCGGTGATGTCGGTATAGACGGCGACGATGCCGCCCTGCCCGGTCCGCCGCTCCTGGATCTGCACCCAGCGGCCATCGACGAACTGCTCGACATGCGATTCCGGCCGGCCGCGCCGCGCCACCCGCTCGCCGATCCAGCGCTCCGTATCCTCCTCGCTGAGGCCGCGGAAGGCGGCAGAGCGGCGGAGAAGCTCGACGAAATGGGCGCCGGGTCGGATCGCATCGGCGATCGGCGCCAGCATGCCGCGATATTGCGAATTGGTGAGCTGCAGCACGTCGGCATCGTCGTAAAGCGCGAAGCCCTGATTGATGCTCTCGATGGCGTCGAACAGCGTCTGACGCTGCCGCCGCGCTTCTTCGGACAAGAGGTCGCGCTCGCGAATGCTGTCGGCGAGCAGTCCGAGCGCATCGCGCATCGCGCCCAGCTCGTCCCGCGCCGGCTCGGGCAGCACGACATCGGTGCGCCCGCGCGTGATCTCGCCGATGGCAGCGACGAGCTGGCGGAGCGGCGGCAGGATCGAGGCCAGCACAATGAAAGTCAGCAGCGCGCCGAACACCAGCGCGAGGCCGGTGACGATCAGCGCAACGCGTTTTCCGATGGTGAACTGCGTGAGCACTTGGCCCCTTGCAGCCGACGCCTGAGCCCGCAACTCCGGCTCAATCTTGCTGAGCAAGGCCACGACCTGCTCGCCATGGACACGCGCTTCGGCAAAAAGCGCATTTCCAAGGACGCGCTGATCATCGGTATAGGCATTGACGGCCTTCATCGCACTGTCGTCGAACGCCGCGACACCGGCCGCAATCGTATCGGCTTCCTGCGGCATGAACGGCCGCAGGGCTTCAACACCGGCATCGACCCGCTTGCGAGCCTCGTTGCCTTTGGTCTCGGCAAGCGTCAGCAGGCTGACGGCAAGGTCGGCCCGCCAATAGAGCAGGTCCTGGAACGCGGAATGGACCTCGCTCACCGTTCCCGACATCGTCGCGACGCGCTCGGCTTCGCCGATGGACACCGCCGCGCGCTGACCAGCGAGGAAAATGTATCCGCTGGTCGCAGCCATTGGCAGCAGAAGCAGCACTGCAAGCGCGATGGTGCGGACGGGGATCGAGGTCCGGCGCAGCAGGCGGATGAGGGAGCGGGCCATGCGGATCAAGGATTGGAGAGCGCAACGCTGACGACGCCGCCGAGATCGTTCTCGGCTGCGCCCTCGCGCGGATACCCGGTGATGTCGATCGATCCCTTCGGGCTGCCGTGGCAGGAGAGGCATGAGGCCGCATAATATTCCGGCACGGCCATGCGGAATTCCTTGCCGCCATCGGCCGCGACGATCTCCGAAAAGCTCGCGCCGCGCGTCCAGCCGGGGCTGCGGAACTTGTCGGCGATGACAGCGGTCTCCCAGGCATCCGGCCGCGCCTTGCGATTGCGCACCAGCTCCGGCGGCGCCGTCACCTTGATATGCGCCTCGCCGTCGACGCGGCGGGCAAAGGATTCGTTGACGAGGCGGGCAAAGGTGGCCGGAATGAAGCCCTTGAAGCCCTTGCCTTCGGTGTTGATCTGCGGCTGAGCGTCGTCCATCACCTCCCGGATCGCGGCAAGCTGGGCTGCGATCAGCCGGCCGAGACGCGAGTCCGGCGGATAGCTCACCGGGTCCTCGCCGATCTTCTTCTGGTAGTTCGCCGCCGCCTCCTTGATCACGGCAGAAGCGTCCAGATGCTTGTCGCCGACGGCCGGGTCGTTGATCTCGGTCTGATGCTTGGAGATGACGGCGCGCGCCGATTGCAGCATCGCGGCCAGCCGGCTAGCGATGGCGTCGGGCTTGGTGGGGACGGCGGCGGAAGCCGGCGCCGGCGTTTCAGCCGACCAGCCGATAACCGGCAGCGCCGTCACCACAGCGGCCAGCATGCCGAGCCCGACCAAGGCGCGACTCATGGCCCGGCCGCGCGTTTTGAGGCGCGCTGAAATCTCGATCCTGTCCGTCAATCCCACCACCCATTGATCGCTGCAGGCTCCAGGGCGGGTTTCCGCCCGTCCCGCTCGCGCTGTCATGCCAAGCTTAGCAAAACACGCGCCGAGTCGCCGATGCAAGCGCGGCCCTTTCGCCGTCAGCCGTAGGGCTTCGTGCAGAGCCGTGCTTGACAGTGTCGCTCCGGGCCGGCACGCCTTGACGATGGCAATGATCGATACACTCATCGTCGAGACGGCCGGACAGGGCCTTTACGAATTCACCGATGAGGCCGCGGACTTTCTGGGCGCGTGCGGCCTCGAAAGCGGGTTGCTGACGCTGTTCGTGCGCCACACCTCGGCTTCGCTGATCGTGCAGGAGAATGCCGATCCGGACGTCGTGCGCGACCTCAAGGCCTTCTTCGCGCGCCTGGTGCCGCCGGCGAGCGACCCGGCGATGGGCTATCTCGTCCATCGCCTCGAGGGCCCCGACGACATGCCGGCCCATATCAAGGCCGCGCTCACCGCGACGTCGCTCTCAATCCCCTTCCAGCGCGGCCGCCTCCTGCTCGGCCGCTGGCAGGGCCTCTATCTCTTCGAGCATCGCGACCGGCCGCATCGGCGCGAGATCATCCTTTGCGCCAGCGGCTGACCCGCCCGGCTCGAACGCTGTCCAGGCGAGCCCGCCCGCATAGCGATGAGTGAGGCGGCCATCCGGCCCCAGCGCGAACAGATGCAGCCAGCGATTGTCGAACAAGGCCCTGAGGTCGGGATGGCGGCGGAGGATCGCCGTCATCGCGGCCGGAGGCGCGGCAATGCACACCGAGAGCCGCAGCGGCTCATGGATCAGCCTCTCCCCATCATGCACCGACTGCCAGGGCAGACCCGCCCGTAGCCGCCCGCCATTGCCCTCGACGACGCCGACACCGCCGACGACATTGTGCAGCAGCTTGTTGCCGCCGCCGAAAACCGAGGGGGCCACCACCGAGCCGTAATATTGCAGGCTGATCCAGCTCGCGACGACCACCGGAGCCGTCATGATCTGTTCGAGCACGCGGAATTCAGGGTCGCGGCTCGGCTCGTAGTCATGCAGGAACGCACGACCGGCAAGGCTCCGGCCCGCAGTCTGACCCCGGGGTGCGGCGATAAAGGCGGAGCATCCGGCGAGCGCCCATTCGGGCCTGAGCTCGGCCCAGTCGCGGCCGCGCCGGACGAGATCCTTGCCCGCACCTGCGCGCGGCAGCCGCAAGGCCCTCTCGCTGCGGCTCAACCGAGCTGCCTGCCCGAGCCACCCCTTGACCCTCGCGATGTCGGCGGCATGGGCCGATGCCGAACGATCGCCTTCATAAAGCGTGACGGCATCCGTCACCGTGTCGTGCAGCGCGGCGAGGAACAGCGTATCGGCCGGAATGACAATGCCGCGCAGGGCGAGCCCGGCCCGAACCGTACGGTCGTTCAGCAGTGTCGCCAGCATCCGCGCATTGACATCGCCGGCATGACCGCCGCAGGCGCCACACTGCAACGCGCTCGCCTGCGGATTGTTGGTCACAGTGCTGCCATGCCCGGCGATGACGACGAGCCGCGCGAAGCCCGTGGTCAACGACATCGCCCGGAGGACGCCCTCGGCAAGATCAAGCGCCCGGACCGGCTCCAGCGGCGGATCGAAGCGCGGCGCCGGCTCGCCCGCCACGCTGGAGCCGATGCCGAACGAGCCCTGCAGCAGCTTCGCCGCATGCAGCGGACCCGTAGCCTCGACAAAGGCAAAGGATGAGACGGCCGCGAGCTTGAACCGGCCCCAGGCCCGCTTCGCCCGCGCGCCGATGCGCGCGGCAATGTCGGCGGCCTCCTGGTCTGACGTGCCTGAGCAGGAGAAGAGGGTGGGACGCAGCAGCACCGGCAGATGCACTTCCGCAACATCAGAAGCGAAGCGCCGATGCGATACGGGCATGCCGAAGAACCCCGCAAATCCAAGCGTGGCGATGGTGGGGTCGAGCTGCTCCAGTGCACGGCGGATCACTTCCGAACGCACATCGATGCAGAACGCCATCTGCAGCGCGGGCCTCGCGCCACTCTTGATCGCGGATGAGGGCGCGGCCAGAAGGGCAGCAAGCCGCCGCTGGCCTGCCCGCTCCAGCGCCTCCTGAAGGATGGCAGCAAGGGCGGTTTCCGGCGTCGGCGTGACCGGCATACCGTGAACGGAGCGCGCCGCAGCCCAGCCCTCGGCAATGGCGTCGCCATAGCACAGGAGCAGCGCCTCCTCGAAGGCGATTCGGATCGCGAGGAGGTCGGTAACCGTGTCATCGCCCTCGCCTTCGAGCCGCGCCTGCCACGACTTCTGCCGCGCGAGTTGCGACCAGCCGCCCAGCGTCATCAAAAGCTGGTGGAAATAGCTCTCACTCTCGCCCCTTCCGAGCCCGAGCCGCGTTGATGCCCGCGCCAGCGCATCCCCGGCCGAGGACGGGGTCGCTGAAACGAAGGCGCAGAAGCCAGCGAGGCCCGCGATCTCGGGCGTCAGGTCGCGGCTAGCAAAGGCGCGCCAGGCCGAGAAGGCGCCCTCCCCGCGCGGAGCGGCCCACAGCGCCTGCCCTTCGTCGAACCAGCCTCCGGCAAAAGCGCCGATCCGGTCGTCGATCAAACCCGGCCAGTCGATGCCCGAGACTGTAGCGGCGAGATCGGCGATGGTCGGCAGGGCTGCCGGCGCAGTTGCAGGCGCGACGAGCACGGCCTCCAGCGCGGCGAGTGACACCGGCCGCAGTTCTGGCGGCGCAGCCGCCAGAACTGCGGCCAGATCGGCGTGGGTTATGTCGCCAGCGTCGATCCGCTGCCGATACCAGGCGAGCGGCATGGTGGCGGGGGCGCCGGCGACGCGGGCGAGCCGCGCCGACGCGGCGGCGAGACCTTCGCCGGCCTGACCGAGGAACGGATTGACGGCAACGCTGGTGGCGAGCGGCCAGAGCGGCGGAATCGCCCGCGCCGCAGCCTCGGCGGCAGCGGACCAGGAGACGGGGTCGTGAGACAGTGAGACGGTCATGATCGTTTCCTCCGCCTGATCAAGCGACGTTGCGGATCGACCAGCCGCCGAGCAGCCGGTCGAACAGTGCATTGGCGTAGAAGCCATTGGCGAGATGAACACGGAGCCCTGCCGCAGCCGGGTGATGCGCCCAGAGCGGCAGCAGCGCCTGCACGAAGGCGACCGCGCCAAAGCTCGTCACCGCCAGCACGACCAGCGCCCATTCGAGCGCTCCGGTCCCCGGCGCCGGCGGCAGGACGCCGCGGGTAAGCCATTCCGCTGCGATCTGCAGCGCGAAATAGCCGATCGAGGCCGCGACGCTGTCGATCGCCGTCAGCCGGGTGAGCGCGCGCGGCGCCGTGTCGGCAAACCCCTGCGCCAGCAGATAGGCGATGCCGAAGATCAGGATGGCGCCGAGCGCAATTGCCTGTGGCGACTTGTGCTGGAGGCCGAAGGCGAGGCCAACCACCACGTAGATCGCCAGGGCCGCTGCGAAAGCGCGGACAACTGCTGCCGGCTGCGGGATGGCGACGGGGCCGGGGCGACGCTCGGCGGCGACGCGTTCGACCGCGCCGCCCGAGGCGAGAAAGGCATGCGCCTTGTAGAGCGAATGGGCGAGGATATGCAGCAGCGCCAGGGGAAACAGCCCGAGGCCGCATTCCAGGATCATGAACCCCATCTGGGCGACGGTCGACCACGCGAGCGAGGTCTTCACCGCCGGCTGCGTCACCATCACGAGGCCGGCGAACAGCGCCGTGAAGCCGCCGAGAAGCACCAGAGCGGCGAGCGCCAGCGGCGCCAGCAGCATCACATCGGCAAAGCGGATCAGCAGGAAGCCACCGGCATTGATGACCCCGGCATGCAAGAGCGCCGAGACCGGCGTCGGCGTTTCCATGACTTCGGTGAGCCAGCCATGCGTCGGGAACTGCGCCGATTTCAGCAGTGCCGCGACGCCAAGGAGGCACGCGGCGGCGATGGCGAAGCCGCCGCCTGCGCCGCTCCGCGCCGCGGCGAGGATCGTGCCGATATCACCCGTGCCGTAGCCGAACACCAAGAGGACCGCAGCCGCGACCAGAACTGCATCGCCGGCGCGGGCGACGACGAACTTCTTCCGCGCCGCCCGCCGGGCCGCGATGCGGTCCGGATAGAAGAGCAGCAGCCGGTGCAACGACAGGCTGGTCGCGACCCAGGCCAGCACGAGCTGGACGAGATTGCCGGCCAGCACCAGCATCATCACCGAAACCAGCGTCAGGCAGAGCCAGAGCGTGAACGTCGCCTGCCGCGCTTCGCCGTCGAGATAGGTCGCGGAATAGCGCAGCACGACCCAGCCGATAAAGGCGACGAGCAGAAGCATGGACAGGCTGACTGCATCGAGCCGGACGGCAATGCCAAACCCGCGCCAGCCAATGAGCGGGCTCGCCAAGGTGCCGAAGACGCCCGTACAGACTACTGCAACCAGCGCAACGAGGATCGACAGGAACGCCGCGCCTTCCACGAGCCGGAGCATCCGGCGCGGCCGGAGGCCCGGGCTGGACGCGGCCATGGCGGCGGCGGCGAGAAGCAGTATTGGCGCGACCAGCGCAACGAACGCGAGCGGCGAAACTGTGGGTAGCGAGAGCGCGGGCGACACGGCATTCCCCTTGGCTGTGAGCTTCGGGGCGAGTGGTAGCGGGCCGGCCTTGGAGAAGAAAATTCATTGTTTAGCGCAAACCGTTCTGTTTTATAGAACGATATGCGTGATCTCAATTTCAACCATCTCCGCTATTTCTGGGCGGTCGCCCATGCCGGTAGCCTGACGCGGGCCGCCGAGCAGATGAACCTGTCGCAATCGGCGCTTTCGGTTCAAATCCAGAAGCTCGAACGCCAGATGGGCCATGCGCTATTCGAGCGCGTCGGCCGGCGGCTCGATCTGACCGAGGCCGGGCAGATCGCGCTCGACTATGCCGATACGGTGTTCGAGGCCGGCCGTGAGCTGATGAGCACCCTGGAGGGCCGGCCGCTCAATCGCCGGCAGGTGCTCCGCGTCGGCGCGCTGCCGACGCTCTCGCGCAATTTCCAGCTCGAATTCCTGCGCCCTTTGATCGGCCGGGCCGATGTCGAGCTGATCGTGCGTTCAGGCACGATGCGCGAACTCCTGACGCAACTCGAAGCCCATGCAGTCGACGTCGTCCTCGCGAACGGCCCCGCCGAGCGCGACGCACGGTCGACGGTGCGCAATCACCTGCTCGACCAGCAGCCCGTCAGTCTGGTCGGCCGACCACTGCCGGCCGGGCGGCCGTTCCGCTTCCCGGATGACCTGCGCAGCGTGCCGGTCCTTTTGCCGAGCCTCGACAGCGACATCCGGCTCGCCTTCGACAAGGTGCTCGAGCGCGCGGGCATCCGGCCGATCATTCTCGCCGAAGTGGACGACATGGCGATGCTGCGTCTTCTCGCGCGCGAACGCGAAGGCGTGACGCTGGTGCCGCCGATCGTCGTGCGCGACGAGCTCGATGCCGGCGTGCTGATCGAGCATTGCAGCATCGACGAGGTTACCGAGAGCTTCTATGCCATCGTGCAGAAGCGGCGCTTTCCGAACCAGCTTCTGGCCGACCTGCTCGCCGGCTCCGCCGTTGAAGCGAAGCCGCGCTGAGCCGCATCACCGTGTTTCGGCGGGATGCCGTGCAACGGATGGCATGGCTATGATTTCCGCCGGGAGCGGATATCCTCGGCGAGAACTCTATCTGCCCGCCTCCGGTCCCGCCCTTCCTTTCTCTCAAAGCCGCCGGCGCACCACTCGCCAGGACAATGCCATGCCGCCGATGAAGATCGATCCGAACCCGCGCATGCCCTACCAGCTCGCCAACCCGGCCGAGGCGCTTGCCGACATTGTCATCCCGCAGGCCGTGCCTGAAGACGAGCGGGTTTGGGTGCCGCAGGGCGAGCGGGTCTGGTTCCGCCCGCTCTGTCTCAATCGCTCGCAGGGCTATTGGATGAACCTGCTCCGCGTCCGGAAATCCGGCGTGCTGTCGCGGCATCGCCATCCGCAAGCCGTGCATGGCTATGTCATCAAGGGCCGCTGGCACTATCTCGAGCATGACTGGGTCGCCGAACAGGGTGGCTATGTGTTCGAGCCGCCGGGCGAGACGCACACGCTGGTCGTTCCCGATGATGTCGAGGAGATGATCACGCTGTTCCAGGTCAACGGCATCATGGTCTATGTCGATGCCCATGGCGAAACACTCGGCTTCGAGGACGTCTTCACCAAGATCGCAATGTGCCGCGCGCATTACGCCAAGGTTGGGCTGGGCGAGGACTATGTCGACCAATTCATCCGCTGAGCCCGCGCTCGACTCCGCTTCTGCCTTTCGGCCAGACCTCTTTGCCGGGCATCAGGTGCTCGTCACCGGCGGCACCTCAGGCATCGGCGCCGCCATCGCGGCCGCCTTTCTGAAGCTCGGCGCCGACGTGCTGGCGACGGGCGTCACCGGAGCCGAGATCGCCGCGGCGCGGGGCAACGTGGCTCTGGCCGGCGCGCGCCTGGAGGTGCTCGACGTCCGCGATGCCTCGGCGGTGATCGGCCTTATTGGCGACCTGCCCCGCCTCGATCATGTCGTCAACTGCGCCGGGGTAATCCGCCGCGGCGCCGAACTCGACCCCGAGGTCTTCGCCGATGTCGTCGACATCAATTTGAATGGCACGATGCGCGTCTCTGCGGCCGCCCGGCCGCTGCTCGCCCGGGCTGGCGGCACGATCGTCAACACCGCCTCGATGCTCGCCTTTTTCGGCGGCGGGCTGGTCCCGGCCTATTCCGCCTCGAAGGGCGGCATCGCGCAACTGACCAAGTCGCTCGCCATCGCCTATGCGGCCGATGCGATCCGCGTCAATGCCATTGCGCCGGGCTGGATCGCGACGCCGCTGACCGCGGCGGTGCGCGCTGATCCGGAACGGAACGCCCAGATTACCGGCCGCACCGCGCTGAAACGCTGGGGCGAGCCGGAAGAACTCGCCGGCGGCGTCCTCTACCTCTCCTCGCCGCTCGCCAGCTTCGTGACCGGCACAGTCCTCGTCATCGACGGCGGCTATCTGATTACGTGAGAGGCCGAGCGCTCGACAATAGCCGGGCGGTACCCCCGGCCCTCGACTCACAGCCGCATGCCATAGGCCGTTATAGGCTCGGCATAGCTGAGCGTCGGGTGGTCTGGTCCGGGATGGCGCAGCTTGGACGGTCGGCCTTCCTCGCGCATGCGCCGGGCCGATTCCAGCCATGTCGGCACGTCGGTGCCGGGCTGTGTCCACCGGATCACGCTCGCTTCGATGCCCCAGTCGCGCAGATGCGGCATCGCCGCGCGGTGTGCGCCGCTGGTCATGTAGGACAGCATCGCCGCCTCGTCGCGCCACACCGTCATCGTCCACAGGGCTCGATCCGCCTGGCGCTGAACCTCGCCGGCCAGAAACCCATCCGCCTTTCGAACCTGCGCGATCGCGCGGTTGGCGTGGAAGGCGAAAAGCGGCAGAAAACGGATCGATCGCGCGCGAAAACGCGTGACACTGACGAGCGGCATGGAGGACCTCACTGGCTATCGTGAGACATAGGGCGGAGGGGAGCAGCAACCACCCATCGCCACGCCGTATCGGTCAGGGCACAGACCCGCTCACGCGGTCGCAGAGCGAGGCTCCGCGCCTCCCCTCATCTCCACCAGATAGATGTGCTCGCAGGCGAGAACCGTTTCGCCCTTCTGGTTCGTCACCGTGACCTGTTCCGACGCAATGCCATGCGTCGTCCGCTTCGGATGGTCCCGCTTGCCAATGATTTCGGCCGTAACCGTGATCGTATCGCCGATGAAGACCGGCTTCACGAAACGGACCTTGTCATAGCCATAGGACATGGCGCGCGGATTGATCGTCGTTGCGGTCATGCCAATAGCAACCGAAAGGATCAGCGTGCCATGAGCGACGCGCTGGCCGAAGTCCTGCGTCGCGCACCATTCGGCATCCATGTGATGAGGGAAGAAGTCCCCGGTCTGGCCGGCATGAATGACGATGTCTGTCTCGGTGATCGTCCTGCCGAGGGAGCGCCGGCTGAAGCCGATCACATAGTCCTCGAAGAATTGCTCGGCGATCATCTCAGTTGACCCATCCACCGTCGATGATGTGCATCTGCCCGGTGGTGTAGGTTGCGGTTGCGAGATAGAGGGCGAGGTCGGCGATCTCCTGTGGGGTCCCGATGCGGCCGATCGGCTGGCGGGCGATGAAGGCGGCGCGGGCGGCTTCATAGTCGCCCTGCGCGCGCAGGCGCTCCTGCAGCGACGGGCTCTCGACGGTGCCGGGGCAGATGCCGTTGCAGCGGATGCCGCGCGTCACATAATCCGCCGCGACCGACTTGGTGAGGCCGACCGTCGCCGCCTTGGTGACGCCATAGGCGAAGCGGTTCGGCACGCCCTTGATCGAGCCGGCGACCGAGCAGATGTTGACGATCGAGCCCTCGCCTTGCGCCAGCATGCCCGGCAGCACCGCCTTGATCGTCCGCCACATCGACTTGACGTTGAGGTCATAGGCGAAGTCGAGATCGGCCTCGCTCGCCTGTTCGATCGTGCCGGCATGGACGATGCCGGCCGCGTTGAACAGAACATCGACGGTGCCGATCGTGCCGACCAGCGCCTCGACATCGGCCGTGCTCAGCACATTGAGCGTGCGCGTGGTGACATTCGTCAGATGCCCGAGCTCGGCGAGCTTGGCTTCGTTGATATCCGTCGCCCACACCGTCGCGCCGGCCGCCGCCGCGCTTTCGGCGATCGCCCGGCCGATGCCCTGTGCCGCTGCCGTCACCAGCACGACCTTGCCCGCGAGCTTCTCGCTCATTCGATTGTCCTCTCAGCTTGCAATGGCGAAGCGCGAGCCCGCGACCTTTAGCCGGTCGATGGCTGCGAAATCCCAGGCGATCCCGAGGCCTGCTTCGCTGCTCGGGATCGCATGGCCGTTCTCGATCCGCATGCCCGAAAGCGTCAGGCTGTCGAGCTGCGGGATATATTCGACCCAGCGCGCATTCGGCACTGCGGCACAGAGCCCGACATGCAGCTCCATCAGGAAATGCGGGCAGACCACGACATTGAAGGTCTCGGCGAGATGGGCAACCTTCAGCCAGGGCGTGATGCCGCCGATGCGCGCGACATCGACCTGCACGATCGAGCAGGCGCGCCGCTGCAGATAGTCGCGGAACTGCGGCGCCGAATAGAGGCTCTCGCCGACCGCGATCGGGATCGTCGTCGAAGCGGAGAGGCGGACATGGCCGTCGACATCGTCGGCGGCGAGCGGCTCTTCGAGCCAGCCGATATCGGCCGCCTCATAATGGCGGGCCCGGCGGATGGCCTCATCGACGGCGAAGGCCTGGTTGGCATCGGTGAAGAGCTCGAAGCCGGCGCCAACCGCCTCGCGCACGGCGGCAAGACGCGCGACATCCTCGTGGATGGGCCGGCCGACCTTGATCTTGGCGCCGGAAAAGCCGCTCTCCTTGGCGCGGATCGTGTCCTCGACGATCGCGGCGGTGTCGAGATGCAGCCAGCCGCCTTCGGTCGTGTAGAGCCGGATCTTCTCCTGCGCGCCGCCCGCCAGCACATGCAGCGGCAGCCCGGCGCGCCGGGCGCGCAGGTCCCAGAGCGCGGTGTCGATGGCGGCGAGCGCCAGCGAGGTGATCGCGCCGACGGCGGTGGCATGGGTCAGGAACAGGAGATCGCGCCAGATCTGCTCGATCATGCCGGCCTCGCGGCCGATCAGCGCCGGAGCGAGCGTCTTCTCGACCAGCGACAGGATCGCCGGGCCGCCGGTGCCGATCGTGTAGCTGTAGCCGGTGCCGACCGCGCCATCAGCATCGGTAATCCGGATGATCGGCGTTTCCTGGCTCACGAAGGACTGGATCGCATCGACCCGCTTCACCTTCGGCGTCAGGTCAACCATCAACCCTTCAACGCGGACAATCCGGGCCATGTTCTATCCTTTGACGCCGCCGAAGGTGAGCCCGGCAATGAGATGCTTCTGGACGACAAATGTCAGCGCCAGCGCCGGGACAACAATGATCACAGCCATCGCGCACATCCCCGTCCAGTCGACGGTGAACTGCGCGGTGAAGTCCATCAGGCCGACCGGCAGCGTCTTGGACGCGGTTGTACGGGTCAGCTGCGAAGCCAGCGCGAACTCGTTCCACGAGGTCAGGAAGGCGAAGATACCGGCGGAGGCGATGCCGGACTTCGCCAGCGGAAACTCGATCCGCCAGAAAGTCTGCCAGGGCGAGCAGCCATCGACCTTCGCGGCCTCCGAAAGCTCGACCGGAATCTGGCGGAAGAAACCGTCGATCAGCCAGATGGTGAAGGGAATGTTCAACGCCAGATAGACCAGGATGACGCCATAGTCCGTGTCGATGAGACCGGTGCGGCTCCAGATGATGAAGACGGGCAGCGACAGTGAGATGCCGGGCACAGTTCGCGACAGCATCAGCGCCAGGAACGACGCCTTCTTGAAGCGGAACTGGTAACGCGCAAAGGCATAGCCGCCCATCATCCCGATCAGCACCGCGAGGACCGTGCTGGTTACGGAAATGACGATCGAGTTCAGGAAGTAGTGCCCGACCGGAATGCCCTGCTGCGTCGACGACATCCCAAGGATCGCGGCGAAATTGTCGAGCGTCCACCGGTTCGGGATCCAGATCGGCGGGCGCGCCATCACCTCGACATTGTCGCGGAAGGCCGTCAGCACGACCCAGATGCCGGGAATGCAGATGATGACCATGACGACGAAGACGCCGAGGCGAACAAGCCAGCGTTCGAGTTTGGTTTCCATCAGGCAGCTCCCCCAAGTGACTGCCGGGCAGAGGCCAGCTTTCGGAAAAAGTAGACGGTGAAATAGATCGACAGCAGGATTGACGCGTAGGACATCGCGTTCGCCATGCCCATCCGCGCATCCTGGTAGCCGGTGCGCGCGATCAACGTCCACAGCAGCTCGGTGCGGCCGGCCGGTCCGCCATTCGTCATGATCTTGACCATGTCATAGGCCCGCGCGACGTCGAGTGAACGGATCGCCATGGCGATGTAGATGAAGGGCATCAGGAAGGGCAGCGTGATGTGGCGGAACACCTGCCAGCTGTTGCACCCATCCACCCGCGCCGCCTCGATCGGATCGCGCGGCATCGCCATCAAGCCGGCAAGCAGCAGGATCGCGAAGACAGGCGTCGACATCCAGACCTCAGCGACGAGAATCGAGAAGTTGGCGAGCCACGCGTCCACCAGCCAGGGGATCGTGACATTGGTGCCGCCAAGAGACTGGATGGCGTTGTTCACCAAGCCGACATTGTCATTGAAGATGTATTTGAATTGGAACCCGACGAGGATCGGCGAGAACATCATCGGGAACATCATGATGGTCCGGATGATCCGCTGGCCCATCGTGACCTTGTCGATCAGCAGGGCGATGCCGAGGCCGAGGAGCATCTCGAGATTGAGCGCGAGCGTCAGAAAGACGAGCGTCCGGCCAAAGGCCCACCAGAAGTCGACGTCCGAAAGCAGCCTCTGATAGTTGCGAAGGCCAACCCACTGCCAGAGCGAAGCCGGCTGCACCAGGCGGTAGCCCGTGAAGCTCGTATAGAGCGAGAACAGCAGCGGCAGCAGGACCACCGCGATGATGACCGCGAAGGCCGGCAGCAGGAGCAGGAAGGGAGCCGAGAACCGGCGGCGAAGGCCATGCATCGAAAATGTCTGTCCTGAGGGAAGGCTTGGGGGAGCGGTCAAGGCTTGGCGAAGCCCTAGCGCCGCGCATTGCGTCGTATCTTCCGTTGCCGGCAACTGCCCTAGAGGTTGGCGTAGCCACTGGCGAAACGTCGAAGTCGACGGTGCCATGCGGATCGCGCATTCTCTTTCTCACCCTCCCCCCGTCCGGGGAGAGGGTCCATTGTCACGAGCGCTCCGGCGTTACTGCTTGAGAACGCCCGCGTCTTCCATAATCTGCTTCGCCTTTGCGGCCGCCGTATCGAGGGCATCCTTCGGTGTCTTCTGGCCGACGATCGCAGCTTGGATTTCCGGCCAGATGACGTTCGAAACCTCGATCCACTGCGGGACCAGCGGCGGCGTGCGGGCATCGGCGAGCGACTGTTCCCAGGTGGCGAACATGTCCGCCATATAGGTGTTGCCGCTCTTCTTGAATTCGTCGACGACGTCGGCAAAGGCCTTGGTCCGGGTCGGCAGATTGCCGGCGCGGGCTTCCATCATCTCGGACTGGTAATCGGTGAGGAACGTCACGAAGGACACGGCAGCGGGCTTGTTGTCACAAGCCTGTGTAACGGAGAACGAATGCGAGCCAGACCAGCCGCCTCGCTTGCCCGATGTTCCCACCGGCGCCACGGCGAGACCGATCTTGCCGGCGATCTTCGAGGACTTCGGATCGTTGAAGAAGGCCGCCCAGCCCGGCCAGTCCAGATCGACCGCCAGCGTGCCAGCGGCCATCGCCTGGCCGATGTCATCCCAGGTGTAGTTCACGGTTCCAGCCGGAACGGCCTTCGCCTTGTAGATATCGACAAACCACTGCACGGCATCAATGCCGGCCTGTGAATTGAAGATCGGGTTCCAGTTCGCGTCGAACATGTCGCCGCCATTGGCGCGCACGATCTCCATGAAGCGGCCCGTCATTCCCTCGTCCTTACCGGCGAAGGCGGTGCCGTAGAGGTTCGGCGGATTGGCGAAGAAGATGATCTGCTGCTTGAATTCGTCATACGTCTTCGGCGGCGCGAGGTCCGTACCGAATTTGGCCTTGTACTTCGCCTTGTTGTCGGCGTTCTCGTACAGGTCCTTCTGATAGTAGAGGTTCGACACGTCAGTGACGCGCGGCAGCTGCACGAGGCGGCCATCGACCATCGAAGCGGCGAGCGTGCCAGGAACGAACTCATCCAGCGTCGTTTGCGGGATGACTTCCTTCAGGTCGATATAGAGATCGCCATATTGCGGGGCGAATGAGGTGTGGTTCGAGCCCACGCACCAGGTGATCGAGCCTGAGGCGATATCCTGCTTGATCTCGCGATCCAGCTCGAAATGGTTCTTCGACGAGACGATCTCGACCTTGGCGCCCGTCGCCTTTTCCCATTCGGCAATGCGCGTATAGAGCTTCTCATACTGGGTGCCGCCGATGAGCTTCACCTTGAGCGTGTAGCCCGGGAACTTGCCCCAGTCATATTGCGTGTCGTCGGCGACGGCACCCGCCGTCATCGCGCCAAAAAAAACGCACGAAAGAAGCGCGGCCTTGAGGCCGCCTGCCTTGATCATGATGGATTCTCCCTCCCGAACCGCCATTCCCGAGCCTGGAAGAGCCCTCAGCTTCTTCCACCGTTGAATGGATCATTCGTATATAAGCGAAATTGACCGTAGCAAGTCAACGGCTAAGTTGGCATGGGACAGCGTGCGGCAGGAGACGAAAAGCCATGCAGGACGAAGCGGATCGGTATCGCGCGCCGGCGCTCGACAAGGGGCTCGACATCCTCGAACTCCTGGCTGCGACCGACGAAAGCATGACGCAGGCGGAGATCGCGAAGGCTCTCAGCCGGTCGCCGAACGAGATCTACCGCATGCTCGACCGCCTCGTTCGGCGCGCCTATGTCGCGCGCGTTCATGGCGACCGGTATGAACTGACGCTCCGTCTCTTTGCGCTTGCCCATCAGCACGCGCCGGTCCGACGGCTCGTCAGCCAATCGCTGCCTGTCCTCAGGCAATTCTCCAGAAATGCTGAGCAGGCGTGCCATCTGACGGTTTATGACCGCGGCCGCGTCGTGGTGGTCTCGCAGATGGATGCGCCCAGCTACTGGAGCTATTCCATCCGGGTCGGTGCCCGCGTCAGCCTCTACAACACCGGCTCGGGCCATGTGCTGCTCGCCTTTGCCAGCAGCCAGGAGCGGGCCATGATGGAGGCCGAGCGCGAGGAACAGGAAGAGGATACGACGCGGCCCCACGGCCTCGACGCGCGCCTGACGATCATACGCAGGCAAGGATACGAGACGATGCCGAGCCTCCAGTCCGAGGCGGTGTTCAACCTCTCGGTTCCTATTCTCGGCGCAAACGACACAGCCATCGCCGCCCTCACCTGCCCGTTTCTGCCGCGAATCGACAGGCCGGACGTACCGGGGCTCAGCGAATGCCTCGATTTCCTGATCTCGGCCGGGAAGGAACTCTCTCACGTGCTCGGCCGCGGCGGCGAAGGCTGAACCCGCTCGCCTGCCACCCAGGCTCGGGATCGCGCCACAGCGGATGCGGCGGGACCCGCGACCGTCTTTGCCGTTAGGCAGCCGTCCGGATGGCTTGCAAAATACCATCCCGCGTGAATGATACGATCACTAATGAATAGATCCAGGGAGGCCGTTCATGCGGATCATCGATACCCACCTGCACCTCGTTTACCAGGACCGGTTCGACTACCCATGGCTGGCTTCTGCCGGAAAGCTCAATCGGAGCTTCACGCTCGACGACTATCGGCCGCTGGCGCTGGCTGCCGGCATCACCGACATGATCCATATGGAAGTGGATGTCGCCGAGGCGGATATCGAGCCGGAGACGGCCTTCGTGACGGGGCTGGGCAACGGCATTGTGGGCGCCATCGCCGCCTGCAGGCCCGAGAGCCCGTCGTTTCCTGAACAGCTTGCGCGGCTGGCCGCAAATCCGCGCGTCAGGGGACTGAGGAGGATCCTGCACGAGTCGCCCGACGAGCTCGGCCAACGCCCGCTCTTCGCGCAAAACATCAAGCGGCTCGCCGAGTACGGCCTCAGCTTCGATTTTTGCGTGCTTCCGCATCAGATACCGATCGCGATCGCGATCGCCAAGGCGGCACCCGACGTGCAGTTCGTCGTTGATCATTGCGGCGTGCCGAATGTGAAGGACAAGGCGCTCGAGCCCTGGCGCGCCAACATGTCGGCCATCGCCGAGCTTCCCAATGTCGCGGCGAAGATCTCCGGCGTCGTCGCCTATGCTGGTGAGAATTGGACTGTCGACGACCTCCGCCCCTTCGTGGAGCACACGATTGCAGCCTTTGGCTGGGACCGCGTCGTCTGGGGCTCCGACTGGCCGGTCTGCACGCTGACCGCCGATCTCAGCCGGTGGGTTGCAGCG
Source organism: Kaistia sp. (assembly GCA_965229085.1). GTDB lineage: Bacteria > Pseudomonadota > Alphaproteobacteria > Rhizobiales > Kaistiaceae > Kaistia. The sequence goes on from OZ245859.1 coordinate 810,548, forward strand.
ACGCATGAGATCATCGGGGGCGCCAGCGACGACGAGAAATCGAAACTGCTGCACCGGAACGCCGAGCGCATCTATCGGATCGATGGAAGGGTCACGTCATGAAGCGGATTGGTTCGGTTCTCGGGCTGAAGCCCGAAGCAGTCGAGGACTATAAGCGGCTCCATGCAGCGGTCTGGCCGGATGTCCTTGCCAAGATCGCCGACTGCAATATCCGGAACTACTCAATCTTCCTGAAGCAGCCGGAGAATCTTCTCTTCTCCTATTTCGAGTATCACGGGTCCGATCTCGCTGCCGACAGCGCCAAAATGGCGGCCGATCCGCGGACGCAGGAATGGTGGGCCGTCTGCATGCCGCTGCAGGAGCCGCTGGAGACGCGGAAGGACGGCGAGTGGTGGGCGGCGATGGAGCAGGTGTTCCATACCGATTGAGAGCGCCCAACGGCAATCCGCATCGATGGCCTCGGCATCCAACCTAGAGACCGGACCCAGAATGACATCCTTTGATCCCGCTTCCCTTGCGCAGTCGTGGCCGCGCCCGTCGGCGCCGAAACCGATTGTGATCATCGGCGCCGGCGGGATCGTGAATGATGCCCATCTGCCGGCCTATGCGCTCGCGGGGTTCCCGGTCGCAGGCATCTTCGATCGCGACGCCGCCAAGGCGCGGGCGCTCGCTGACACCTGGAGCCTCGATGCCATCGGAACGATTGACGAGGCCGTCGCGGTGCCTGGCGCCGTCTTCGATCTCGCGACGCCGCCCGCCGCCCATCTCGACATCCTTGGCCGATTGCCGCAGGGGGCCACGGTCCTCATACAAAAGCCGATGGGGCGCGATCTCGCCGAGGCGACCGAAATCCTGAAGCTCTGCCGAGCGAAGCAGTTCAAGGCTGCGGTCAATTTCCAGCTGCGCTTCGCGCCGATGATGCTGGCGGTGGCCGATGCCATTCAGCGCGGACTGGTCGGGCGACTGATCGATGTCGAGGTGCATCTCAACCTGTTGACGCCCTGGCATCTTTTCCCGTTCCTGCGCGGGATGCCGCGCGTCGAGATCGCGGTCCATTCGATCCACTATCTCGATCTGATCCGCTCGCTGATGGGAAATCCCGCAGGCGTCCATGCCCGAACGATCGGACATCCAGGGCATGAGTTGGCCCAGACCCGGACCTCGGCGCTGCTGGATTTCGGCAGCGATATCCGCGCAACGCTCTCCATCAATCACGAACATGATTTCGGTCGGCGCTTCCAGGACGCGACCTTCCGCTTCGAGGGCGACCAGGGCGCGGCGATCGTGAAGCTCGGGCTTCTGCTCAATTATCCCGAAGGCGAGCCGGACGAACTCTGGATCACCGCGGGCCGTGGCGCGAAAGCCGAATGGTTGCAGGTCCCCCTGACCGGCGGCTGGTTCCCGCATGCGTTTGTCGGGGTCATGTCGAACCTGCAGCGCTTTGCGGCCGGTGAAGATCGGAGCCTCGTCACCTCGGTCGAGGATGCCTGGCACACGATGGCGCTGGTCGAGGCCGCCTTCCAATCCGCATCGACGCCGGCAACGCCTGTTCCCAACGCACCCTGAGATCCGGCGCTGCCACAGGAAGGCCATTTACGCCTGCATCGACGATTGATATATGAACATTTCATTCGTTGGTAAGTGAGGGGTACGCTGTTGAGCGAGCACGAGCCTACCGTCGGCGTCTCGTCGACCTTTCCGAAGGACATGCCGGAAGCGCATGCCGCCCTTCCCGTCTGGAACGCCGAGAACTGGTTCTATGAGGACTGGGGGGTCGGCCAGAAGATCCGCTCGCTCCGCCGCACGATGGCGGAAGGCGACTCGCATCTGTTCAACATGCTCGTCACCGACATCCACCCCTATGTGCAGGACCAGCTCTTCGCCGAGCGTGAGGGGATGTTCGGCAAGCGCTTGATCGCCGGAGCGTTCGTCTTCTCGGCCGGGCTTGGTCTTGTCGCGACCAACTGCGTGAATGCCTTTTCCTATGGCTATGACCGCTTGCGCTTCATCAAGCCGGTCTTCATCGGCGATACGATCTATACGATCCGCACCAATCTGGAAAAGCGCCCGAAATATCCGGAACTGGGCCTGATCCGTGCGTCCTACGAGGTGTTCAAGGGAGAAGGCGAACTCGTCCTCTACTGCGAGCATCTGCAAACGGTGAAGTATCGCGATCCCGCCGCCTTCGCCGATCAGGTCGAGAAGAAGTAGAACCCATGCCCGCTGCCGCCATGCCGCTTGATGGCTTGATCGTCGTCGACCTTTCCCAGTTCCTTTCCGGCCCCTACTGCGCGCTCCGCCTGATGGATCTTGGCGCGCGCGTCATCAAGGTCGAGCGTCCCGACGGAGGCGACCTCTGCCGCCGGCTCTACCTCACCGATACCGAGATTGGCGGCGACTCGACCCTCTTCCATGCGATCAATCGCGGCAAGGAGAGCTTCGCCGTCGACATGAAGGACCCGGCGGGGCTCGAAAGCCTCAGGAAGCTGCTGGCGAGAGCCGATGTCGTGATGCAGAACTTCCGTCCCGGCGTGATCGAACGCCTCGGGCTTGGCTATGACGCCATCAAGGCCATCAATCCCGACGTGATCTATGCATCGATCACGGGCTACGGCACGGATGGACCCTGGGTCGCCCGGCCGGGGCAGGACCTCCTGGCGCAGGCCCGCTCGGGACTCACCTGGCTGAATGGCGACGACAATCAGGGGCCGGTGCCGTTCGGGCTCGCCATCGCGGACATGCTGGCCGGCGCCGCCGCCTGCCAGGCCGTGCTTGCGGGTCTCGTGCGACGCGGCATTTCAGGCCAGGGCATGCATGTTGAGACGAGCCTGATGGAGGCGCTTGTCGATTTCCAGTTCGAGGTGCTGACGACCTATCTGAATGACGGCAACCGGCGGCCGCGTCGCTCGGATTTCCGCAGCGCGCATGCCTATCTTTCTGCGCCCTATGGCATCTACCCGACTGCCGATGGCTTTCTTGCCATCGCCATGACGCCAATCCCAAAACTCGCCGACCTCCTCGCGATGCCGGAGCTGGGCGCCTACCGCGATGATCCGAAGAGTTGGTTCGACAAGCGCGACGACATCAAACGTCTGATCGCCGCCAAACTCGAGACACAGACGACGGACCACTGGCTGGCGATCCTCGAACCGGCCGATATCTGGTGCGCGAAGGTGCTCGACTGGCCAGAGCTCATGGCGAGCCCCGGCTTCACTGCGCTCGATATGCTGCAGACGGTCGAACGCGCCGACAATGTCTCTATCCGGACGACGCGCTCCCCCATCCGGATCGACGGACATCGCCCGGTTTCGGCCCGCGCCGCACCGCGCATTGGCGAACATACAGAGGCGATCCGGCACGAATTCGGCCTCTAGAGCAATTCCGGCGAACTCCGGTTCAGCAGAACTGATCTATCTATCTGTTTTTACGCATTTTCCTCAAGTGAAGCGGCATTCACTTCGCTGGAAAATGTTCTAGCTGCACCCCGGAACGCATCCAAGAGGAAGAAGATGACGACGTTGAAGGGCATGACCTGGAGCCATGCGCGCGGCTACGATCCTGTTGCGGCGTGCGCGGCGATCTTCGAGAAGCAGACCGGCGTCGCGATCGAATGGGACAAGCGATCGCTCCAGGACTTCGAGAGCTTTCCGGTCGAGGACCTCGCCCGCGCCTATGACCTGATCGTCATCGACCACCCGCATGTGGGACAGATCACGAAGGAGAATTGCCTCGTGCCGCTCGACGTCGAAGGCCGCGAGATGGAACGCGCAGCCTTGGCACGCGGCTCCGTCGGCGCCTCCTACGCCAGCTATGAATGGGCGGGCCGGCAATGGGCCTTCCCGATCGATGCCGCGGCGCCGGTGCTTGCCTATCGCCCGGACCTCGTCGCCCGCCCACCCGCCGATTGGGACGCTGTCATGGCGCTTGCCGCCGAGGGCCGCGTGCTGATGCCGCTGCGGCCACCACACTCGTTGATGAGCTTCTTTTCGCTGGCCGCACATCTCGGCGCACCCTGCGCGGTGAGAGGCCCGGGCCCCCTGATCGATCCCGAGAGAGGCGGCGAGGTCTATGAATTCCTGAGGCGGATCGTCGATGCGCTCGACGGCGCCTTGTTCGACATGGACCCGATCGGCGTTTTCGAGCAGATGGCGGCTCCGGATTCGAAAGCGGCGGTCGCGCCCTTGATCTATGGCTATGTCAGCTACGCGATCGACGGCTTCCGGCCGCGCCGACTCGCTTTCGCCGACATGCCGGTCATCGACGGGAGGGCGCCGTCCGGAGCTGCCCTCGGCGGCACGGGCATCGCGGTGTCAGCCTTCTCCAGGCATCGGGATGTCGCCGTGGACTTCGCCTATTGGCTTGCGGGTGGGGACGTCCAGCGTGGACCCTACGCGTCAAATGGCGGCCAGCCCGGCCATGCGAGCGCCTGGGAAAATCCTTCCGTGAACGCGCATACCCATGATTTCTACCGTGGAACCCGCGCCACGCTGGAGGGCGCCTGGGTTCGGCCGCGTCATGACGGCTACATGGCCTTCCAGGACGCCGCCTCGCATCGGCTCAACCGCGCGCTGCAGTCCAGCGAGGACGGCCGCCGACTGGTGACCGATATCAATCGCATGTTCTCGGAGAGCCTTGAGGCGTGAGCCCTGCCGTGGTCGCGCGACGCGCGGAGCCCTGAGGGCGGCAGCGACGCCGACCGTTCCTCTCTGTCCAGCGAGCGGTGCAAGGCCACCGCACCGCCAAGGCACTCACCGTTCCGGATGCGTCCACAAAACGATCGCTGACGACAAGGCCCTGTTCGCCGCCTCAATCATCGCCATTGATGACGCTGTGACGAAAGCACACGAAACGCCGCGAACGATCGTCTTCACTCCCACTCGATGGTCCCGGGCGGCTTGGAGGTGACGTCGTAGACGACGCGGTTGATGCCTTTGACTTCGTTGATGATGCGGGTCGCCGCGTTGGCGAGGAAGCTCATGTCGAAGTGGAAGAAATCGGCGGTCATGCCGTCGACAGAGGTGACGGCGCGCAGCGCGCAGACGAAGTCGTAGGTGCGACCATCGCCCATCACGCCGACCGTCTGGACGGGGAGCAGCACGGCGAAGGCCTGCCAGATCGTATCGTACAGGCCGGCCTTGCGGATCTCATCGAGATAGACGGCGTCGGCCTTTCTGAGAATATCGAGCTTTTCGCGCGTGATACCGCCCGGGCAGCGGATCGCAAGGCCAGGGCCCGGGAAGGGGTGGCGGCCGACGAAGAAGTCGGGCAGGCCCAGCTCGCGCCCGAGCGCCCTCACCTCATCCTTGAACAATTCGCGCAGCGGCTCGACCAGCTTCATGTTCATGCGCGCCGGCAAGCCGCCGACATTGTGATGCGACTTGATCGTCACCGAGGGGCCGCCCGAGAACGAGACGCTCTCGATCACGTCGGGATAGAGCGTGCCCTGGGCGAGGAATTCCGGGGCGCCCTTGCCGTCGCTCGCGATCTTCTTTGCCTCGGCCTCGAACACGTCGATGAACAGCTTGCCGATGATCTTGCGCTTGGTCTCGGGGTCGGAAACGCCCTCAAGCTCGCCGATGAAGAGATCGGACGCATCGACATGGACGAGCGGGATGTTGAAATGCTCACGAAACAGCGACACGACCTGGTCGCTCTCGCCGAGCCGCATCAGACCGTGATCGACGAAGACGCAGGTGAGCTGCTCGCCGATCGCCTCGTGGATCAACACCGCGGCAACGGCGCTGTCGACGCCGCCTGACAGAGCGCAGAGCACGCGCTTGTCGCCGACCTGGGCGCGGATCTTGGCGATCATCTCGGCGCGATAGGCCGACATCGTCCAGTCCGACTTGAGGCCCACGACATGGTGCACGAAATTCGCGAGCAGCTTGCCGCCGTCCGGCGTATGCAGCACCTCGGGGTGAAACTGCACGCCATAGAGGCGGCGCGCTTCATTGGCGATGGCGGCATAGGGCGCGCCTTCGGAGACGGCGATGACCTCGAAGCCCTCCGGGATCGCCGTAATCTTGTCGCCGTGGCTCATCCAGACCTGATGGCGGCTGCCCGGCTGCCAAAGTCCCTCGAACAGCGCCGAAGGCTGCTTGACCTCGATGAAGGCGCGGCCGAATTCGCGATGATGGCCGACCTCGACACTGCCGCCGAGCTGCGCGCTCATGGTCTGCTCGCCATAGCAGATGCCGAGCACCGGCACGCCGGCCTCGAACACGCTGTCGGGAGCACGCGGCGAGCCGATATCGACGGTGCTTGCTGGACTGCCCGAAAGGATGACGCCCTTCGGCTGCAACCGCTCGAAGGCCTCTTCGGCCTTCTGGAACGGATGGATCTCACAATAGACGCCGGTTTCCCTGAGGCGCCGCGCGATCAGCTGCGTCACCTGGGAGCCGAAATCGATGATGAGAATGCTGTCGGGCATGGGGCGGATCCGGCTTTGCTGAGGACGGGGGCGAGCGGGTCGCGAGGGGCGGAATGCAGAAGGCCGGCGCAACGCCGGCCTTCGCGTGGGTCAGGGCGAGGTGGTCGCCGGATTCGGGCTGGCGGCGACCGGTGCGGCCGACGCTCCGGACCAGCTCGGATAGGCGGCGCAACCCTCCGGCGCCGTGACGGCGCCGAAGCGATCCTTCAGCTCATTGCAGGCAAACTTGCGAGCCTGTTCGGGCATGTATTTGTTGATCTCAACGCCGAAACGGTCATACGGGTCGGCAGCGGCGAACACGTAATAGGCCCAATATCCGCCGATGACGACGATGGCGAGAACGATGAGCCTGACAAGCCCGCGCATGATGATCTCCGTTCCTTGGTCTCGAGCCTGACCTTCTAGAGGCGGGCTCGCGCAGTGTCGAGGCAGGCGGTCCGCCTGTCCTCAGCTTCGCCGCGAAAGCACGGCGACGAAGAAGCCATCGGTGCCGCTGCGGCGCGGGGTCAGCATGAGCCCGAGCGGCAGGCGGGTGACCGCCGTCCCCGTCTCGATCATCGCCTCGGCCTCGAAGGCGGCGACGAGATCATCCGGCGGTATGCACGAAAAGCTTCGATGATCGGCAAGGAAAGCCGCGACGCGCGCCGAATTCTCGCTGTCGAGCAGCGAGCAGGTGATGTAGGCGAGCCGGCCGCCTGGCTTCACATAGCGGGCCGCTGCCTCGAGAACCTGGGCCTGGTCCTTGTGGCGCTCGGCGAGACTGCCGGGGCGGATGCGCCATTTGGCGTCCGGATTGCGCCGCCATGTGCCCGTGCCGCTGCAGGGCGCGTCGACCAGAACGAGGTCCATCCGATTTTCGAGATCGTCGAGAACATCGGAACCCGGCTTCGGCGTGCGAACCTGGACGTTGCGAACGCCGGCGCGGGCGAGGCGATCATGGATCGGCGCGAGGCGACGGCGATCGGAATCGAACGCGAAGATCTGGCCGTGATTGTGCATCGCCGCGGCGAGCGCCAGCGTCTTGCCGCCACCACCGGCGCAGAAATCGAGCACCTGCATGCCCGGCCGCGCGCCGGCGAGCTCAGCGGCGAGCTGGCTGCCGAGATCCTGGATCTCGATATGGCCCTTCAGGAAGGACTCGGTCGAGGCGATATGCGGCTCGCCACGCTCCGGCTCCAGCGGCAGGCGCAGGCAGAGCGGCGACAGAGCCGGGCGCTCGGGCGGGCGGCCGAGCTCGGCAGTCAGCTCGCGCGCCGCATGATCTGGCTCGGATTTCAGCGTGTTGACGCGAAGGTCGAGCGGCGCCGCCTCAGTCATCGCCTGCATCTCGGCGACCACATCGGCGCCGAAGACGAGACCCAGTTCTTCGGCGAGCCACTCCGGATAATCACCCCGGACATGATCGGGCGCATCCGCGAGCCGATCTGAGCCAAGGGCCGCGCGCTCATCGTCGCTGAGCGGCGGCGGCGCGAAACGCTCACCGGAGATCAGCCGCTCGATCGCGGCGACATCAAGGCCGCGATGGACGCGGAAGAGGCCGATTATGATCGCCCGGCCGGTCTCGCCGCCGGCGGCATGGGCCGAGGAACTGCGATGACGGAGCGCGTCGAAGACGAGGTCGCCGATGGCGCGCCGATCCTTCGATCCAGCAAAGCGATGGGCAAGGCCCCAATCCTTGAGCGCGTCCGCGGCGGGGCGTCGGCGGTCGATGATATCGTCGAGAACCTCGATCGCGGCCGAGATGCGGGCGACAGGCGTCATGAAGCGGAAAATCCCTTGCCGGCCGTCACCATGGGTAGGCGGCCATTACCAGAAGGCCGCCGACCAGAAGGGCATGCGACAGGACGATATTGAGTTCCAGCGACCGTGCCGTCCCGCGCTTGCGCCAAAAATCATGCACCATCAACGTGGCGGCAATGACGAAGACGGCCATGGCCAGGAAGACATAGGGCAGGAACACGCCAGCAAGCGCGGCGAGGCCGAGGACGATCTCGATGGCGCCGCCGATCACCGTGACGGCCAGCGGCTGCGGAACGCGCTTGGTTGCGAGCAGCATCGCCACCGGCCTGCGGCCAAGCACCAGGCGGATGCCGATTGCGACAAACAGGCCGCCGACAAGGATGCGGCCTGCGCTGCCAAGCATTGTCAGATCCATCGGCGTCCCCCGCCCGGCCTCAAATGAGACGGATCGCGAGATCCGCCCAGAGCGCCACCACTATCAGAAAGGCGGCGAGGAAGCTCCAGTGGCGAAGCTGAAGCGGTCCCTTGAGGCTGCCGACGATATGCAGCGCCCGCACGGCTACGAAGGCCCAGGCGAGAGTCAGCTCGAGGATCGAAACGCCGTTGATGGCAAAGAGAAAGCCGATGACCACAAAGAACAGCATCGGCAGTTCGAACTGGTTGGCTATGAGGCGCCGCCCGGCCGCCGACGCGGCCGGCTCCTGACCCGGAGCAAAGTCCGTGTCCTTGACGGCGCCGGATCGCACCGCGGCGGCGCGAACCCGCCCAAGATTGACGTAAGACAGAGCGATGAGCGCGGCCATGGCGATGGCCGGCCAGAATATGACGGTCTTGAGCATGTTGATCAGCCGATCCCCGGATAGTTCGGGCTCTCGCGCGTGATCGTCACGTCATGCGTATGGCTTTCGCGGAGCCCCGCCGAGGAAATGCGCACGAAGCGCGCCCGTTCCCGGAAGGCAGCGAGGTCCTCGGCGCCAACATAGCCCATCGCGGCGCGGAGGCCGCCGGCAAGCTGGTGCAAGACACCGGAGACCGGGCCCTTATAAGGCACCTGGCCCTCAATGCCCTCCGGCACAAGCTTCAGCGTGTCGCGCACCTCGGCCTGGAAATAGCGGTCGGCCGAGCCACGGGCCATGGCGCCCACCGAGCCCATACCGCGATAGGCTTTGAACGAGCGGCCTTGATGCAGATAGACCTCGCCGGGGCTCTCCTCGGTGCCGGCGAGCAGCGAGCCGATCATGGCGCAGCGCGCACCGGCGGCGAGCGCCTTGGCAAGATCGCCCGAATATTTGATGCCGCCATCGGCGATGACCGGAACGTCGGCATTGTCGGCAACGGCCACGGCTTCCATGATCGCGGTCAGCTGCGGAACGCCCACGCCGGCGACGACGCGCGTGGTGCAGATCGAGCCCGGGCCGATGCCGATCTTGACCGCATCGGCACCGGCGTCGATGAGCGCACGCGTGCCCTCGGCGGTGGCCACATTGCCGGCGATGATCTGGACGCGGTTCGAGAGCTTCTTCACCCGCTCCACCGCATCGAGCACGCGCTGCGAATGGCCATGCGCGGTGTCGACAACGATGAGGTCGACGCCGGCGTCGATCAGCATTTCCGACCGCTCTATGCCGTTTTCGCCCACCGTCGTCGCGGCCGCGACGCGCAGGCGGCCCTGCTCGTCCTTGGCGGCGTTGGGGTTGAGCTGCGTCTTCTCCATGTCCTTGACGGTGATCAGGCCGACACAGCGATAGGTGTCGTCGACGACCACGAGCTTTTCGATGCGGTGGGCATGCAGCAGGCGCTTCGCTTCGGCCTGGCTGACGCCTTCGCGCACCGTGATGAGGTTTTCGCGCGTCATCAGCTCATAGACGCGCTGGCCGGGATTGGAGGCGAAGCGGACGTCGCGATTCGTCAGGATGCCGACGAGGCGGCCCGGCGTTCCATTGCCCTCGACGACGGGAATGCCGGAGATGCGATGCGCCTTCATCAGCGCGAGTGCCTCGGCGAGCGTCGCATCCGGCCCGATCGTCACGGGGTTAACGACCATGCCCGATTCGAACTTCTTGACCTGGCGAACCTCTTCGGCCTGCTGTTCGGGCGTCAGGTTGCGATGGATGACGCCGAGGCCGCCGGCCTGCGCCATCGCGATCGCGAGGCGCGCCTCGGTGACGGTATCCATCGCCGAGGAAATGATCGGAATATTGAGCTCGATCGTGCGTGTCAGGCGGGTTCGAATATCGACCTCGCCCGGCATGACGAAGGAGTGACCGGGCTGCAACAGGACATCGTCGAAGGTCAGCGCTTCGCGACCGGTCGTAAGCTCGATGATCTGGGCCATGCCAACGCTTCCCTTTGAATGCGAAAAACCGGCCGGCGGTCGGGCGACCATCGACGGGTGGGGAGGAAAATGAGGTTGGCGCGTGCCATTAGCATGACGCCGCCGCGCTTGGAAGACAGGAAGCGCAGCGTCTGCCGCAATGCTGTCATGCGCGGCGGCGCTGAAGCTGTCAGCGCACCACCGTGATGCGCTCGGCGGCGCGCGTAATGCCCGTGTACAGCCAGCGGGCGGCATGCTCGCGGAAGGCCCAGCTCTCGTCGAACAGGACGATGTCATCCCATTGCGAGCCCTGTGACTTGTGCACCGTGAGCGCATAACCGAAGTCGAACTCGTCCGAGGCGCGGCGCTGCGGATAGGAGAGGCCCTCGCCGCCATTCTCGAAGAAATCGGGATGAACAGCGACCTTGACCGCTTTGCTGGACGGATCCTCTTCGGGAACGACATCAAGGCGGATCAGGCTCTTGCGTGGCGCGCCGAGCTTCGACACCGTCCATGTGCCGCCATTCAGCAGGCCCTTCTGCTTGTCGTTCCGCAGGCACACCAGCTTGTCGCCGATCGCCGGCATCGGCGACAGCAGGCCCTTCAATTCGCGAATGCGCTGGTTGTAGGAGCGACGCGTCTTGTTGGTCCCGACGAGCACCTGGTCGGCCGAGAGAATCTGCGCCGCGTCGATGTCGCGGCGGCCGATGACACGGGTTTCGCCGAATTCGCCATAGTCGAGCGCCCTGCCCTCGCGGACGGCCATCGACAGGCGGATGATGGGATTGTCCTGCGCCTGGCGATGAACCTCGGTCAGCATCAAATTGGGCTCGGCCTCTGTGAAGAAGCCGCCGCCCTTGACCGGCGGTAGCTGCGCCGGGTCACCGAGCACCAGCACCGGCGTGCCAAAGGAGAGGAGATCGCGGCCAAGTTCCTCGTCGACCATCGAGCATTCGTCGATGATGATCAGTTCCGCCTCGACAGCGGCGCTGTCATGATTGATCGCGAAGACCGGCTGCTCCTCCTCATCGCCCGAGCGCGGGCGATAGATCAGACTGTGAATGGTGCCGGCACCCTCGCAGCCCTTCTGGCGCAGGACATGCGCCGCCTTGCCGGTGAAAGCCGCGAACGCAACCTTGCCGTCGATCCCCTCGGCGATGTGACGGGCGAGCGTCGTCTTGCCCGTGCCGGCGAACCCGAACAGGCGGAAGACCGGCGAATCGCCCCGCTTCAGCCAGGCGGCAACGGCGGCGAGCGCATCTTCTTGCTGGGGTGACCAGCGCATGGCGTTTCCTTCGCAGTGGTCCGGCGGGGCCAGAAGAGGCCAATAGCCGATTCACGACCCGGTCCGACAGGACAAATGTGACATTGAAGCAACATTGACGCGAGGACCGGCAATCATGGCGGAACTTCGGCGGCTCTGCCTTGGTTTCGACTGGAGTATCGCCGATGAAATTTCGCGACAGAGCAGGTTCGGAAGGTGCCGAACCGGGGATGTTGCCGATTTGCAAGACGTTGGTTAATTCGCCGCGATCCGGCAAGTTGGTTACCATTCCTATGCTAAGCCCAGCGAAAATGGCGGAAACGGCGGGACAGAGACTTCCAGCCGATCAAGGTCAATGGCGAACACAACTTCAATTTCCTGTTCATATGTAGTCGAAAGGGTCAGGCTTTGAACGAAGCGAAGCCTAGAATGGCGACTGGAATGCTCAGCCGTCGGAACTTCATGATCGGCCTGCCGATCGCTCTTGCCGGCTGCCAGTCGGTCGACGTTACCGCGCCCGGGCCTGTTGCGTCCGGCCCGGTCATCGACCAGGGCTTCGCGCAGATGTACGCCGCCATCGACACGGAACCGTTCCCGGTTCCGGCGGTCAACATCACGAAGATGGATCCGCAGTTCCTGCGGCAGGTGGTCAACGTGCCGCCGAGCATCCAGGCCGAGCCGGGCACCATCGTCATCGACCCGCCGAATCACTTCCTGTATCTCGTATTCGAGAACGGGACGGCCGTTCGTTACGGCGTCGGCGTCGGCCGCCAGGGCTTTGCCTGGTCGGGCGCAGCGACCATCCAGGCCAAGCGCGAATGGCCGATGTGGCATCCGCCGAAGGAGATGATGGCGCGCGACGAGGAAGCGGCGAAGTGGCCCGACGGCATGCCCGGTGGTCCCGGCAACCCGCTCGGCGCCCGCGCGATGTATCTCTACCAGAACAATGTCGACACGCTTTACCGCATCCATGGAACGACGCAGCCGTGGTCGATCGGCAAGTCGCTGTCATCAGGCTGTATCCGCCTGATCAACCAGGACATCATCGACCTCTATAGCCGCGTTCCGATCGGCACCTCCGTGCATGTGCTCGGCAGTGTCGAGCCGGATCCGGTCGCGGTCTATCAGAGCCATGGCGGCGCCGTGCCCGACCCGGTTCCCCCGCGCACCTCGTCGAACACTTCGGTGCCGCCCGGCGGCGCCAACGGCTGACGTAAAGTAATCCCGCGGCGAACATGTCGCGCAGCATCGATCGAGGCCCTCTCCGGAGGGCCTCTTTCGTTTCGGGCCCGATCTTTTCCGCTCAGCAATCAGAAAACGGCGGCTATGCCGTTTTGCGGTTGAACGCGCTGCCGCTTGCCGCCACTTTGCAAACGTCCATCGCCCAACCGAAAGCTGATCCGTGCCTCATTACACGCCGCTCATCGCGACGATCGTCATCGGTCTTGTCCTCGCCTTTATCCTCGGCGTGATTGCGCATCGACTGAAGATATCGCCGTTGGTCGGCTATCTGCTCGCCGGCGTGCTGGTGGGACCCTCGACGCCGGGCTTCGTCGCCGACCAGGGCCTCGCGAACGAGCTCGCCGAAATCGGCGTTATCCTGCTGATGTTCGGCGTCGGGCTGCATTTCTCGATGAAGGACCTGATGTCGGTGAAGGCGATCGCCCTTCCCGGCGCAATCGTGCAGATCGCCGTCGCAACGCTGCTCGGCATGGGACTCGCCTGGACCGTCGGCTGGCCTCTGGTCGGCGGCCTTGTCTTCGGCCTCGCCCTCTCGGTTGCGAGCACCGTCGTCCTGCTCCGGGCGCTGCAGGAGCGGCGGCTGATGGATACCGATCGCGGCAAGATCGCCGTGGGCTGGCTGATCGTCGAAGACCTCGCGATGGTGCTCGCCCTCGTGATGTTGCCGGCGCTCGCCGAAATCCTGACCGGCGGGGCGACGACCGGATCGGGTCTCGCGGGATCGAGCGGCTTCGGCCTCGTCGGCGTCCTGGCGCTGACGGTCGGCAAGGTCGTTGCCTTTGTCGCCTTCATGCTGATCGTCGGACGCCGCGTCATCCCCTGGGCCCTGCATTATGTCGCTCATACCGGATCGCGCGAACTGTTCCGCCTCGCCGTGCTGGCGATTGCCCTGGGCGTCGCCTTCGGCGCGGCGTCGCTGTTCGGCGTCTCATTCGCGCTGGGCGCCTTCTTCGCCGGCATGATCCTCAGTGAATCGCCGCTGTCGCAGCGGGCAGCCGAGGAAACGCTGCCGCTGCGCGATGCCTTCGCGGTGCTGTTCTTCGTTTCGGTCGGCATGCTGTTCGACCCGCATATCCTGCTGAAGGAGCCGCTGCTGCTGATCGGCACGCTGGCGATCATTCTCATCGGCAAGTCGATCGCCGCCTTTGTGATCGTGCGCGCCTTCCGCTATCCGGCGTCCACCGCTCTGACGATTTCGGCCAGCCTCGCGCAGATCGGCGAGTTCTCGTTCATTCTGGCCGCACTCGGCGCCGATCTCGGCCTCATCAACCAGACGGCGCGAGACCTCATTCTCGCCGGCGCGATCCTGTCGATCCTGCTCAATCCGGTGATGTTCTGGCTGGCGCGCTCGCTGTTCAAGCATACCGGCGAAGCGAAGCGCAACGAGGCCCGCACGACCGCCGAAGCCGCGACGGCCGCAGCCGCCCGCGACCTGACAGCGACGCGACTCAGCGGACACTGCGTCGTCATCGGCTATGGCCGCGTCGGGCGCATCGTTGCCGAAGGATTGCGCAAGTCGGAGCGGCCCTATCTCGTGATCGAGAATGGCGACGAACGGGCCAAGGAGGCGCGGGCGACCGGTGCCGAAGTCATCCTCGGCAATGCCGTCGAAGCCGATGTGCTGAAAGCTGCCAATGTCGCGGCGGCCAGCCATCTGCTGATCGCCATTCCCGACGCCTTCGAGGCCGGCCAGATCGTCTCAAAGGCGCGTGCGCTCAACAAGACCATGCAGATCATCGCGCGTGGCCGTACCGAGGCCGAGGTCGGCCATCTGGTCGAGCACGGCGCCAATCTCGCCATCATGGGCGAGCGGGAAATCGCCCTGGGCATGCTCGCCTCCGCCTCCGGAGAGACCAATGAGGCCCGGCCGGCACCGATCGCGGGCGCCGATGCCGCAGCGGCGGGTGCGGTCTGAGGTCCGCTGCAGCGTCTTCAACATGTCGCTGCCTCCGTGTACGGTCGCGGGAGCTTTGCTGCGGGAAATTCCAGGAGTCGCTTTGGGGTCGTTTGGTATCAGGCCGGGTTCATCGTTGCGGCGGCTCGCTGTTGCCATGCTTGCCCTACTCACGGTATCGGCCTGCGCATCGCGGCCGCAGGGCACCCTGGCACCGGTCCCCGCCAATCCGGCCGTCAGCAGCAGCGTCAACATGCTGGTCGCCACCACCCGCGCGGCTGATCCGGCGCCCGGTGTCCTCTTCAATGGCGAACGCGGCAGCGGTCTTTCTCTGACAGAAATCACCGTCTCGATCCCGAAGGATCGGCCGATCGGCCAGGTGGAATGGCCGCGACAGGTTCCCGGCGACCCGTCGCGCGATTTCGTCACAACCGCCGTCGCCCCGCTCAGGACGGCGGCGATCGGCCAGTGGTTCAGCAAGCTCTCGGGCAAGCCGCGGCCGGTGCTGATCTTCGTGCACGGGTTCAATACGCCGTTCGATGCGTCGGTGTTCCGCTTCGCCCAGATCGTGCATGACAGCGACGAACGTGCCGCGCCTGTGCTGTTCTCCTGGCCGTCACGGGGCCGCTTGTTTGACTATAATTACGATCGCGAGAGCGCGAATTTCTCGCGCAGCGACCTCGCTTTCGTCATCGCCGCCGCCGCCCGCAGTCCGGCGGTTTCGAGCGTGACGGTGATGGCACATTCGATGGGTGGCTGGGTCGCGGTGGAGGCGCTGCGCCAGATCGCGCTGCAGCAGGGCCGCGTGCCGGCCAAGGTCACCAATCTCATCCTGGCCTCGCCCGATCTCGACCTCGACGTATTCCACCGACAGATGGAGGAAATCGGCCCGAAACGCCCGCATGTGACGATCTTCGTCTCGTCGAACGACCGGGCGCTGCGCCTCTCACGCATCATCTCCGGCGGCGTCACGCGGGTTGGCGCGATCGACCTCACGCGCGAGCCCTATCTGTCACAATTCGAGAAGGCCAACGACGTCACCGTCATCGATCTTTCAGCCCTCAACAATGGCGACCGCCTCAATCACTCGAAGTTCGCGACAAGCCCGGAGATCGTGCAGTTGCTTGGCGGACGGATGGCAGCGGGACAGTTGATCGCCGAAGCCAATGCTCCGGCGGCGCAGCTCGGAGCCGGCGCACAGGGCGCGGGCCAGGCGATCGGCTCGGTCGCCGGCGTGGTGCTCTCAGCGCCCGTGCTGATCTTCAGCAGCGCCGCCAGCCGCAACTGAAGCCGGCGGCTGCGACTTTGGAGCGGTTCCGAGCGAAATAGAGCCGAATTCGCGCGAAGAAGACGCGACCCCAGCGAGCCCTTAGGGCGGCGGAGCGTCATCGGATTGTGCGACGGGAAAGGGCGCCAGCAGCAGGCCTATCATCCAACCGAGATAGAACCGCGCGTCCATCCAGGCACTGGCAGGACTGTAGAGCGGAAATGGCAGCACCTTGAAGGCATCAAGGACCGCGCTGACGACGGCGGCGACCACCAGCCAGACGGCAGCAGCCGGGGCGATGCGGCGAGCACAGCGCGCAAATGTCTCCGCAAGGGGAGGCCGGCCGATCTCGCGATAGCCCAGACCGAGTATCACCAGACACGGGATGACCGTCGCGACAGTCTCGGCGAGCGTCCAGCCGAAGAGCCATCCAGCAATGCCCGGCGACGCAGCGGCAACAGCACCGAGAGGCAGTTTCAGCCAGCGATTTCCCGCGCTCATCCACGCGAGCGTCGTGGCGAATGGCACGATCGCCCATGCCACGGTCAGCGCGATGCCGGCCTGAACGCCCGATGGATCGCCGACATGAGCCGGATCGCCGGCCGAGACGAAGGCGATCATTGCGTCGTGGACGCAGACCGATGCGAAAGCGAAGGCGAAACCCATGAACGCCGTGAACAGTGCGTTGCGAGGCCGCGCGATCGCCACCCCTGCGCGGCGATCCCCTTCGACACGCATCTGCAGACGCCGCATCAGCGGCTCCACAAAGAAGGCGAGGATCAGCCCGATCAGCAGCGCCGAAAGGACGGCGCCCATATCGAGGTGGCCGAGCGTGATCTCGCCGCCGCGCCAAATGAATTCGGGCGCCGCAGCAGAGATCGCCACCCAAAGGGCGGATGTCAGCGCTGCCGCACCAGCCATGATCGACGCCGCGGGCCGAAATCCCGCCTGATGGGAATCGACGGGCAGCGTCACGACACTGCGCCGCCGAGGCTGGTACTCTTGATGCTGCGGTCGCCCAGCCAGTCCTCGACATAGAAGCGCAGCAGCGCGATGCGGCCGATCGCCATCAGCGGCATCGCAAGCGCGACGCCAAGCGTTCCAAACAGCGTTCCGGCAATGACGATGCCGACCAGCGTCCAGGCAGTCGGGACATCGGCCGTCCGCTTCTGGATCAGCGGGCCAATGACATAACCCTCGATAGTCTGGATCAGCGTGTAGATGCCGACAGCCCAGATCAGAGGCCCGACACCGAGCGGCATCGCCACCAGCGCGATCGGAATGCTTGCGACGATCGGGCCGAGATACGGAATGAAGTTCAGGATGCCAGCCTGAATGCCAAGGACGAAGGCACCCGGGACATTCAGCAGATAGAGCGAAACCCAGACGACGACACCCATGAGGAGCATGCGGACCGCCTGCCCCACCAGCCAGGCCCGCAGAGCGACGCCCATCTCGTCGAAGACGGCGCGCACGCGCTCGCGACGGTCGAGCGGCACGCAGCGGACGATGCTGTCGCGATAGACGCCGGGGGCAAACGAGAAGGAGAGGCCGATGAAGACGATGAGAATCGTCGTCATCAAGACACTGGTTGCCGTCCCCACCGCGACCTGCGCATGACCGAAGAGTTGGCCCATGTCGGGGAGCAGGCCCTGAAAATTTCGTCCGCCCTCGGGGCCGAGCGAATCGATGCCGAAGGCCAGCAGCTTTTCCTGCAACACGTCGATCTGGCCATCGATAATCGTGATCAGACTGCGCACCTGCTCGGGGAGTTGGACCGCGCCGCGCACCGCTCCAAAGCCGATGATCAGCGTCAGCACAGTGATGACGGTGACGAGCCGCAGCGTATGGCTGACCGGCAGAATCGGCCGGAGCGAGCGGGCGCAGGCATCGAGGAAGGCTGCGAACAGGATACCGGCGAAAATGATCAGGAGGCTGGAGGCGGTGAACCAGACAAAGGCGAGACCGATGAGGACCGCCAACACGATCAGGGCGGTCGAAAGGCCGCTGCGCAAGGGCGCGCTGATGGCGGCCTCGCCAGGAATGCGGGGCGGCGTCGGCAGGTCGGTCATCAGGCTATCCTCGGCTTCAGGCAGCGCGGGCGGCACCAGGGCGCCGACCCGCAACCGCTCCGGCTCGGCGTATCAGGCGGCAACCGGGGTGCCGGGCGCGACGGCTTGGGGTGGGGTTGGCGCGGCCTCCCCCTCCTTGACGCGGAAGAAGGTGATGTAAAGCGTCGGCAGGAACAAGAGCGTCAGCAAGGTCGCCACGAACAGGCCGCCCATGATGGCAAAGGCCATCGGTCCCCAGAAGATCGTCGGCGCAATCGGGATCATGCCGAGGATGGTCGAGATCGCGGTCAGCATGATCGGCCGGAAGCGCGAGACCGTCGCATTGACGACCGCATCCCAGACCGGTTGCCCTGTGCGGCGCTCAGCCTCGATCTGCTCGATCAGGATGACGGCGTTCTTGGCGATGAGCCCCATCAGCGAGAGGATGCCGAGGATGGCGACGAAGCCCAGCGGCCGATTGAACAGGAACAGGGCGCCGACGACGCCGATCAGTCCGAGCGGCACCACACTCATGACGAGCAGCAGGCGGCTAAAACTCTGCAGCTGCGCCATCAGGAAGCTGATCATCAGGAACAGCATGAACGGCACTACGACCATGACCGAGGCCTGCGAAGACGCGCTTTCCTCGACCACGCCGCCGACAGCGATGTGATAGCCCGCCGGAAGGTTCGCCGAGAGCGCGGCGATGCCCGGTGTCAGGCCCTCGACGACGGCCTCGGGCGAGCTGCCGGGCTTCACATCGGCCTGAACCGTCAGCGTCGGAACGCGGTCGCGGCGCCAGATCAGCGGATATTCCTGGCCAAAATCAAACCGCGCCACCTGCGACAGCGGCACCGTCCGGCCATTGGCGAGCGGCACTTGCAAGGTGCGCAGATTGGCGAGCGACAGCCGCTCGGCGCTGGTTGCGCGGGCGACGACGTCGATCAGATAGATGCCGTCTCGGACCTGCGTCACCGTGGACCCGCTGACGACCGAATTCAGGGCCGAGGCGAGCGCCTGCGAGGAGAGCCCGAGCAAACGCGCCTCGTCCTGGTCGATCTCGACGCGAACCCTGCGCGCCGGCTCCATCCAGTCATAGTTGACCCGCAACGCATTGGGATTGGACGAGAGGACGCCGGCGAGCTTCTGCGCAATCGCCCTGACTTCGCCGATCTCGGGACCGCTGACGCGGTACTGAACCGGCCAGCCGACCGGCGGACCAAGCTCCAGGGGCGATACGCGCGTCACCGCACCGGGGAAATCCTCGGCCAGGAGCTTCTCAAGCCGCTCCTGCAGGCGCAGACGCGCATTGACGTCCTTGGCGATGACCACCGCCTGAGAGAAGAACGGATTGGCCAGTTCGACATTGAGCGGCAGATAGAAGCGGATTGCGCCGCGACCTACATAGGTGCTCCAGCGCGCGACGTCGGGGTCGGCACCGAGAATCGCGTCCAGCCGTGCCGACGCGTCAGCGCTCGCCTCGATGGAGGAATTCTGCGGCAGGCGAAGATCGACAAGCAGCTCCGCCCGATCCGAAGCCGGGAAGAACTGGCGCGGCACATAGGGCATGGTCAGGAGCGCCGCGACAAAGGCGGCGACCGCGACGCCGATCGTCACCCAGCGCATCCGCATCGCGGTGAGCAGCACGGCCCGGAACGTCCGCGCAACGAAACCGGGCGTCGCATCGGCTTTTTTCGGCTCCGGCTTCTTCAGCAGGAGCACGGCGATCAGCGGCGAGAAGGTAACGGCGCCGATCCACGAGACCACCAGCGCAATGCCGACGACCGCGAAGATCGAGAAGGTGTATTCGCCGGCCGAGCTCTGCGCGAAGCCGATCGGCACGAAGCCGGCGGCGGTCACCAAAGTTCCCGTCAGCATTGCGAGCGCCAGCGTCTTGAACGTGTTGGACGCCGCCGCCTCCTTGCTCTCACCATTGGCGAGGCGCGAGGAAATCGAATCGACGGTCGTCATCGCGTCATCGACGAGCAGGCTGAGCGCGATGATGAGGGCGCCGAGCGAGATGCGCTGCAAGTCGATGCCGGCGATGTCCATCACAGCGAACACCATGGCGAGCGACAAGGGGATCGCGAGCGCAACAACGGTGCCGGCGCGGATGCCGAGGCTGACGAAGGAGACAATG
This sequence comes from Kaistia sp., assembly GCA_965229085.1. Taxonomy (GTDB): domain Bacteria; phylum Pseudomonadota; class Alphaproteobacteria; order Rhizobiales; family Kaistiaceae; genus Kaistia. The sequence goes on from OZ245859.1 coordinate 830,890, forward strand.
GCGATGATGCCGATCGCCTGCCACAGCGAGGTGGTGAACTCGCCGATGGCGTCGTCGACCACTTCAGCCTGGTCTGCAACCAGTGTCGGCTCGATGCCGAGCGGCAGCTCGGCCGTCACATTGTCCATCGTCAGGCGGATATTCTTGCCGAGGGCGAGAATGTCGCCGCCGTCCTTCATCGAGATTGCAAGACCGATGGCCGGCTTGCCATTGACGCGGAACATCGGCTGAGCCGGATCCGCAAAGCCGCGATGCACCTCGGCGATGTCACGCAGGCGGATCAACCGGCCATTGGCGACGAAATTGATGTTCAGCAGATCCTTCTCAGATTCAAACGCACCGCTGACGCGCACGGCGATGCGCTCGTCGCCCGTCTCGATAACGCCGGCCGGACTGACAACGTTTTGCGCCTGCAGGGCCTGGATCAGCTGGTTGCGATTGATGCCGATGCCGGCGAGTTGCTCGGCCGAGAATTCGACGAAGATTCGCTCGTCCTGTGCGCCGAGCAATTCGATTTTGGAGACGTCAGGCACAGAGAGCAGCTTGGAGCGCACATCCTCGACATAGTCGCGCAGCTCGCGATGCGTGAAGCCGTCGGCGGTGAACGCGTAGATCGTGCCGAAGGTGTCGCCGAAATCGTCGTTGAAGACCGGTCCGACCACGCCCTGCGGCAGGCTGCCCCGGATATCGCCGATGCCCTTGCGGACCTCATACCAGATGTCCGGGACCTGGGCCGAGGTGATCTTGTCCTTCAGGTTGACGAAAAGCGTCGTGCGGCCGGCGCTCGTCTCGCTGCGAATATCGTCGACCTCGGGAATTTCCTGCAGCTTGCGCTCAAGCCGTTCGGTCACCTGCTGCAGCGTGTCGTCGAGTGTCGCGCCGGGCCAGGCGGCGCCGACGATCATGGTTTTGATCGTGATCGCGGGGTCCTCGGCACGGCCAAGATGCAGGAAGGCCGCGGCGCCAGCGACGATGATCGCCACCATCCAGTAGACGATGAACTGGCGATGGCCGAGCGCCCAGGCCGAGAGATTCAAGCCCTTCATTGTGCTGCCCCGACGAGGCGGACTGTCTGGCCGGGATGCAGAGCCTGCACGCCGGCGGTGACGACGACTTCGCCGGGATCGATGCCGTCGGCAACGATCACCGTGCCGGGATCGTGACGGACGATCGAGACATTGCGGAGCGAAACCGTCGAGGCGGCGGGATCGACGACCCAGACCGCAGGCTTGTCGTTCGAGGACGTCAGAGCCGTTGCCGGCAGCGCCATCACCGGCGCACCGGCGATCTTCAGCGTGCCCGAAACGGTCGAGCCGAGCAGCATGGATGCCGGCGGCTGGTTGATGCCGACACGAACCGGGAAATTGCGGGTCTGCGGATCGGCCTGCGGCGCAACCTCGCGCACACGGCCGATGGCCGTCACGGACGGATCGGACGTAAGGCGGACGATGATCTCGGCATCCGGCGGCGCCGTGCGCAAAACCTGCGGCGGCACATCGAACACCGCATCGCGGCCATCACGGCGCGCCAGTTGCACGATCATCTGGCCGGCCTGGACGACCTCGCCCGGCTCAGCGCCGCGCGCCGTCACCGTACCGTCAACATCGGCCTTGAGCTCGGTAAAACCGACGCGGTCATGCGCGATCTCGAGCTGCGCCTCGGCATCGTCAACCTGCGAGCGAGCGGTGCGCAGCGCCTGCTGCGCCTGATCCCAGTTGGCCCGCGTCGTGAAGCCGCTGGCGAGCAGCCGGTCCTGCCGGTCAAAGGCATTTTCGGCCTGGATCAGCTGGCCTTCGGCGGCCGAAAGAGCCGCCTGCGCCGAGCGCAATGCGTTCAGCTCATTGACCGGATCGAGCTTCGCAAGCAGTTGGCCGGCCTTCACCGTGTCGCCGACATTGACGGGTCGCTCGATCATGCGCCCACCGATGCGGAAGGCCATGGAGGCTTCGTTCTGGGCCTGGACCTGGCCCGTCAGCACGACCGATTCGATCGCCGGGGCCCGTTCGACCGTCAACGTCCGAACCGGGCGCGGCGCCGGCGTCTTCGCCTCCTGCCCACGATCGCAGCCCGCCAGGACTGGCGCGACTACGACCACGAGCATCGCCAGCCGAAGCCATGATGCACCCGCTTTTGCGGTTCTTGACGATGTCGTCTCCACGATCACTCCAGTATTTCAAACCCGGTTGTGAGACACGCTCACCGGAACGCTGCAAGCGACACCCTCGCAAGGGCTACACCCGAGAGCAGTCCTTCGGGAAGCAGGTTTTGCGCGGACCCTATCGATTGGCGCCGCGGAAGTAATGAGCACTCCGTCCCGGAACCATGCAAGGAATCCCAATCGGTCATGAAGGGGCGATGACTGAGCAAGCCGCTTGTCAGCGCGGCGCCTCTTGCCGCATCTTCGGCCTCATCTGGGCGCGCGGATCTAAATCTGCGATCAAGCGCGGCACAAATGGGCGGCAAATGGCTCAGAACAAGGGATGGCGAATGTGAGCGGTACAGCGCGCCCGGGCAGAGACCTCAGGCCGATCATTCGATTCGCCCTGTTCCTGCTGCTGTGGTGCGCGCTGAAGGGCGTGTCGCCGGCGGATCTTGCCGTCGGTCTCATCGCCGCCATCGCCGCTACCGCCGCGAGCCTTCGTCTGTTGCCCGGCGATGGCGGGGCAATCGTGCCCGGCGCGGCGCTTGCTTTTGCAGGCCGATTCCTCTGGCAGTCGCTGGCAGCCGGCATCGACGTGGCGCGGCGCGCCTTTGACCCGAAACTGCCGCTCGCGACCGGCCTTGTGACGTTCAGGCCCTCGCTGGCGCGCGGCACGGCGCGCGATCTCTTCACGACCATTTCCGCCATGATGCCGGGGACCTTGCCGACGGGCGACGACGGCAAGGACGGCCTCGTCATCCACTGTCTCGACCGGCACCAGCCCGTCGCCACCGAAATGGCGCGCGACGAGGCACGGCTGAGGCGCCTCCGCCGCGCTCCCGAGCGGAGCCGCGCCCATGGCTGACGCGCTCACCTTCGCCGCCCTCGTCGTACTCATCATCGTCGCCATCGGACTTGGCCGCATCCTGCGCGGTCCATCGCGATTCGACCGGATGATGGCGGTGCAACTGCTCGGCTCGGGCGGCGTTGCCGTCCTCCTCCTGCTGGCGGTCGCCGGCAGTACCGAGGCGCTTGTCGACGTCGCGCTGACACTCGCCCTTCTGGCTGCCTTCGCCTCGATCGCGCTCGCGACCACTTTGGCCCGAAAGAGCGCGTCACCGCCGGGACCGGCAGCGAAATGAGCGCGCTGGTCACGCTCTATTCGGTGATCGCGATCGGCGCCGGCATCGTCTTTTTTCTGGCCGGCACGGTCGGGCTGATCCGCTTTCCCGATTCGCTGTCGCGCCTGCATGCGCTGACCAAGGCCGACAATCTGGGCCTCGGGCTGATCGTGCTAGGGCTGCTGCCCTTTGCTGCGAGCCTGACCATGGCGCTGAAACTCGTCCTGATCTGGCTGCTCGTGCAATTCGCGGGGGCCACGGCGGCGCAACTGATCGCCCGCCTTGCCCGCTCCGACGAACGGGGCCGTTGATGGCAGGCCTCGCGCTCGACCTCGTCATCGCGCTGCTGGCGATCGGCGTGGCGCTGTGGACCATTCGTACCGCAGATGATTTTGCCGCCATCGTCGGCTTCGTCGCCTATGGTCTCCTCTTGACGCTCGCTTGGTCGCAGCTCGCCGCCTATGACGTCGCGCTGACCGAGGCAGCCATAGGCGGCGGCGTCACCGGCGTCATTCTCCTGCGCGCCAGCGTCCGGCTGAAACCCGTTGCGGCCTTGCGGAAGGGGCTGACGGCACGCCTCGTGGTCGGGCTGCTCTGCGCGTTCGTCAGCGCGGGGCTCGCCGCCGTGGTACTGATGCCGCCGGTGCCAGCGCCGAGCCTTGCCGCCGAGGTGCGCGCTCATCTCGCCTCGACGGGGCTCGGCAATCCGATCGCCGGCGTGCTGATGGCCTATCGCGCGCTCGACACCTTCCTCGAAACCGTGGTCGTCCTGCTCGCGCTGTTCGGCGTCTGGTCGCTGACGCCGGATGCCGCCTGGGGCGGACGCCCGGCCGCATGGGCGCCGCAGGCGAGCATCGGACCGCTTCCGCTCTTCGCCCGGCTGCTGGTCCCGATCGGGATCGTGATCGGCATTTATATCGTCTGGGTCGGCGCCGATGCGCCCGGCGGCAAGTTCCAGGGCGCGACCATCCTCGCGGCGATGTGGATCCTTGCGATGATGGCGGGCCTCGCCGAGGCGCCGCCCATCGGAAGCTGGCGGCTGAGGGCCCTGCTCGCGGCCGGACCGATCGTCTTCGTCGCAGTGGGCCTTGCCGGAATCCCGCTCGCCGGCGCCTTCCTCGCTTATCCAGAGGCGCTTGCCAAACCGCTGATCCTGCTCATCGAGGTCGCCCTGACGCTCTCCATCGCCGCGACGCTCGGCCTCATCGTCGCCGGCCCGCCGGAGCGCGCGCCATGACCGCGGCCTTCGACAGCGCAACGCTGTACGGGTTGATGGGGGCCGTCCTGGTCGGGATCGGGCTCTACGGCATCGTGCTCCATGAGGCCTTCATTCGCCGCCTGCTCGCCTTCAACCTGCTTGGCGGCGGGGTGTTCCTGCTATTCGGCGTCATCGCGCGGCGCGGCGCCGGCGCCGGCTTTTCAGGCGATCCGGTGCCGCAGGCGCTCGTCATCACCGGGATCGTCGTCGCCTTCTGCGCCACAGCGCTTGCGATCGCGCTGATCGAGCGGCTTGCGGCCGAGGACGATGCCGGCGACGGAAACGCAGCGCCATGACGGTTGGCTCGATGACGGCCGCCGCGATGGTGGCGACGCCCGGCGGGTTGCTGCTGGCGCTCTCGGTAATGGTGCCGGTGATCGGCATCCTCGCGCTCTGGCTCGTTCGCACCCGTGCGATCGAATGGGTAGCGATCGCGGCGCTCACGGCCAATCTCGGCATCGCCGCGGCCGCGTTGATCGCTGTTCGCTCAAGCGGAGCGTCGCTCGTCTATCTCGTCGGCGGCTGGTTGCCGCCGATCGGCCTCGCGCTTCGGGCCGACGGAATAGCAGTGACGCTGATGGCGATGACCGGTCTCGTCGTCGCTGCAACGGCGCTTTATGCGCGCGGGCAGTTCGGCTTTTCGGAAGGCGGGCCGGAACGCCGCCGGCCGATGGTTTTCTGGACCATGCTGCTTGCGATCACGGCGGCGCTGAACCTCATCTTCGTCGGCGAGGATCTGTTCAACCTTTATGTCGCGCTGGAACTGCTGACCTTCGCCGCCGTGCCGCTGGTGAGCCTGGACGGCAGCCGCGCGACACTTGCCGCGGCGCTGCGCTATCTCGTCTTCGCGCTTGCTGGCTCCGTGCTCTATCTCCTCGGCGTCGCCGTCATCTACGGCGCCTACGGCACGCTAGACCTCGCTCTCCTCGGCGAGATCCGCGGCGCCGATGGCGCGCTGCTGCTTGCGATCGCGCTGATGACAGCCGGGCTCATTGCCAAGACAGCGCTGTTCCCGCTGCATCTCTGGCTGCCGCCGGCCCATGCTGGCGCTCCCGCGGCGGCGAGCGCCGTGCTCTCGGCGCTGGTCGTGAAAGGCTCGTTCTTCCTGATCCTCCGGCTCTGGTTCGACCTGCTGCCGCCCGGCCTCGGCACGATCGGCGCCAACGGGCTCGGCATGCTTGGCGGAGCGGCGGTCATCGTCGGCAGCGTCCTGGCGTTCAGGCAGGAGCGGCTGAAGCTGCTCGTCGCCTACTCGACGGTGGCGCAGATCGGCTACCTGTTCCTCGTCTTTCCGCTCGCGACCGGCAGCGAAGCCGGCTCGCCCTTCGCCTCTCTCGCCTGGACCGGGGGCGTGCTGCAGCTCCTCGCCCATGCCTTCGCAAAGGCGGCGATGTTCATGGCGGCGGGGCTCGTTTATGAGGCGATCGGCCATGACCGCATCGCCGGCTTCAAGGGTCTCGGGCGCGTCGCGCCGATCACGGTGCTTACGATGACAGTCGCCTCGATTTCGCTTGTTGGTCTGCCTCCTTCCGGCGGCTTTTCGGCGAAATGGCTGATGCTGAATGCAGCGCTCGGCGAGGGCGCGTGGTGGTGGGCGGTGATCATCCTCTCGGGCGGCCTGCTCGCGGCGGGCTATGTCTTCCGCATCCTCATTCCAGCCTTCTCGCCTGCCACCCCGCCGCTGCAGCGTCAGCATGCCGTCCCGCTCCAGCGCGAATTGGCGGCGCTGGCGCTGGCGCTCGTCGCGATCGGCATCGGCTTCCTGCCCCTCGCGCCCTGGCCGCTGCTTGCGATCGGTCGCCTCGTGCCGGGGGCGCCATGATAGACGCGCTGCTGCCCGTCGCCGCCCTCTTTCCGCTGGCGCTTTTCGCCCTCACCGCGCTCGCTCCGGCGGTTCGCCCGACGATCGGCCGCCTCCTCTGGCTGGCGCCGGTGCCGGCGCTGGCGGCGGCTTTGTTCGGCATCGGCGGCCAGACGCAACCCGTCGGCCCGCTGGCGCTCACGCTCGATTTCCCCGGAGCGATGCTGCTCGGCGCGGCCGCGCTGCTCTGGCTTGCCGCCGGTGTTGCCGCCATCGGCTGGTGGAAGGAAAAGCTGGCGACGCTGCCCTATCAGGCGTGGTGGCTGCTGACGCTGACCGGCAGCCTTTCAGTCTTCATGGCGGCCAATCTCGTCACCTTCTATTTGAGTTTCTCGCTGGTCAGCCTCGCCGGCTACGGCCTCGTCACCCGCGACGGCAACCCGGGCGCGCTCCGGGCAGGCCGGGTCTATTTCGCGGTCGCCATCCTCGGCGAGGCCTTCCTGCTCGCGGGATTCGTGCTGCTTGCTGTCGGCACGCCCTCGGGCAGCCTCGCCATCGCCGATGTCGTGGCGGCGCTGCCTGCTTCGCCGGTACGCGATGCGGCGCTCCTCTTCGTGCTGCTCGGCTTTGCGGCCAAAATGGGCCTCGTGCCGCTGCATGTCTGGATGCCCGTCAGCTATGGCGCGGCGCCCTTCCCGGCCGCGGCGGTCCTCAGCGGCGCGGCGGTCAAGGCCGGCGTCATCGGCCTCATACGCTTCCTGCCTTTCGCGAGCGCGTTGCCTGGATGGGGCGACGCGCTGGCGACAGCCGGGTTCGTCTCGGCCTTTCTCGGCGTCGCCCTCGGCCTCACCCAGAGCAATCCCAAGACCGTGCTGGCCTATTCGAGCGTCAGCCAGATGGGCGTCATCGCCGCCATTGCCGGCATGGCGCTGGCGGCGGGACGCACGGTCGCCCCGGCCGAGCTCGCTCTCTACGGCCTGCACCATCTCTTTGCGAAAGGCGGCCTCTTTCTCGCCCTCGCCGCCATCGCGCTCACGGGTCAACGGTCGCTGCGTCCGGTGCTTTGGCCGGCAGCGATCATTGCGCTCGGCATTGCCGGCCTTCCCTTCACCGGCGGAGCGCTGGCGAAGCTGGCCGTCAAGGATGCGCTCGGCAGCGGTCTCGCCGGAACGCTCGGCTCGCTGTCGGCAGCGGCGACTTCCATGCTGATGCTGCATTTCATCGAGCGGGCGCGCGCTGGTGCTTCGCCCGATCCGTCGAACCGGGCGCCCTTGACCATTCTCGCGGCATGGTGGGCGGCGGCGATCGCGGCGATCATCCTGCCCTATTGGCTCTTTCCTGAGGTCGCAGGCAGCCTGACGAAGACCGTCGCGTTCAAATCGCTGATCGACCTCGCCTGGCCGATGCTGCTCGGCGGCGCCCTCTATGTGGCCCTGATCCGACGACTGACTCTGCCCGCCGTCCCACCCGGCGACATTCTCTTTTATTTCCGCCAGTTAAGCCCCGTCGGAAGCCGGCTTGCCGACGCCGTTGCAGCCATCGAGGCACGGTTGACGCTGTGGCCTGTAGCAGGCGGAATGCTCGTCCTCATCGCCATCGGCTTCGCGATGGCCCTGCTGGCTGCCCGCTGAACGAGAAGCCTTGTCAGGCGCTGAGGCGGCGTAGCGCGTCGCCGAGCGCACTGCCGGTCGCGGCGGCGAGCGCATCGAGGGTCGGCGCGGCTGGACGAAAGGTGGGCTGCCCCGCTCCAAGCGTCGCGGCCGCACGGGCATGGCGCGGACTGTAGTCAAATTCCTGCCGGAAGGCGCGGCTGAACCCTGAGGCGTCCAGAAAGCCGACCCGCTCGGCGAGCTCGGCGATAGGCGCGTTATCGAGCGGATCGCTGAGGGCCTGATGGGCGGCGAGCAGCCGCTGGCGCTGGATGTAGCGCGAGACGCCGCCGAGCGGCTCGAACATCCGATAAAGCCGCGACCGGGAAACGCCGAGCATGCGGCAGAGCTGAAGCGGGCCGAAATTCGGCGCTGCGAGGTTCTGCTGGATGATGCGTCGGGCCCGATCGACCAGCGAGACGGTGATGACCTCTTGCGCCGCCCCAAGGTCAGCATTCGGCAGCAGGCAGGCGGCAAGCAATGCGCGCGTCGCCTCGAGCAGCTTCGGCAGTTCGCCGACAGCGATCGTGGGGATGCGGCGATGCAGACTGGCGATGTAATCCGCAAGCAGCGCCGCGAGCGGCCCATCCCGGCGGCCGGGTTCTACCTGGTCCAGCGAGGCAACGGACGAGCGGAAAAGATCGCGGGGGACATAGAGACAAATCACCTCCCGGTCGCGCGCTGCGCCCTCGAAAGCCCGCGCCAGCGAGCGCATCGAGAGGGTCAAGTCTTCGGCGCCTTCGACCAGAACAAGGCACCAATGATCGAGCGGATCGCGTTTCAAATGGCGCCAGGTGCGGAGCTCACCGTCGGCGGGCATGACCGAATGTGTCAGAACGAGACTGCCGAGATCCCAGACGGTCTGCACGGCGGCAAACCCTTCATTGGGCGCTGGCTCGACGGCGAGATCGATCACCGGTGCCATGAAGTTGCGCCACGCGGCGAATTGCTCGGCCTTGGCAAAGGGAGCTGTCGACAACACTGCGGGAACGAGAACGCCGCTCGCATGGCCTTCACGTTCCCCAGTCCGGACCCGTCCGATCGGTTTCGACGACGCCATTGTCATGCTCCCCCGAACATCCGTTCTACTTGCGTTGAGATACACCTGCGTCCCGACATCTCCAAGTCACCGTGCAGTCGTGCCGGCGGAACTGTCATGATGCAACGCAGCAAAATGCGCTATCTTGTGCATGATCGATCCATGTTGAGCGCCGAGGAGCCAGAATGACCAGCGATGGGACGCCGCAGCCGGAACCGATCCTTGTAGACCTCGCCCTCCAGGGCGGCGGCTCGCATGGCGCATTTACGTGGGGCGCGCTTGATCGGCTGCTCGAGGAGCCAGGTCTCAAGATCGACGGCGTATCGGGCACATCGGCGGGCGCGATGAATGCGGCCGTGATGGCCTCCGGCTATGCCAAGGGCAGAGCCGAGGGCGCCAAGAATGCGCTGGAAGCCTATTGGCGCCGGGTGTCGGAGGCGGCGCGCTTCAGCCCGTTTCAGCGCGGCCCGCTCGATGTCCTGCTCGGGCGTTGGACGCTCGACACATCGCCGATGTTCATTGCCATGGATATGATGTCGCGCCTGTTTTCGCCCTATGATCTCAATCCTGGCGGCAAGAACCCGCTGCTGGCGATTCTCGAACAGTCGATCGATTTCGAGGCTGTGAAACGGGCGCCGATCAAGCTCTTCATCACCGCGACGAATGTGCGAACCGGCCGCGGCCGGATCTTCCGCAATGCCGAGATCACGCCCGACGTGCTGCTCGCCTCGGCCTGCCTGCCAACGCTGTTTCAGGCAATCGAGATCGACGGCGAGAGCTATTGGGACGGCGGCTATTCGGGCAATCCGACCATCACGCCGCTGGTGCGGGACCTCGATTCCGACGACACGATCCTGATTCCGATCAACCCCGTCGAGCGCCCCGGCACGCCGCGATCAGCCTCCGACATCCTCAACCGGCTGAACGAGGTCTCCTTCAACAGCGTCCTGCTCAAGGAACTGCGCATGATCGCGATGCTGCGCCAGGTCGCAGACCCCGGCAAGACCGAGGGCGCGCAGTGGGCCAGGATGCGCATTCACATGATCCGAAACGAGGCCATGGGACAGCTTGGCTATTCCTCGAAGCTGAATGCCGAATGGCCGTTCCTGTCGATGCTGCGTGAGGAGGGCCGCCGCGCGGCCGACCAGTTCCTCGCCGAACATGGCGATGCCATCGGCAAACGCTCCTCGCTCGATCTCGACCAACTGCTTGAAGGTGTCTGAGATGGGTCTCGTCGGCATCCTGCTCGGACTTTGCCTGCTCATCGCCCTCGCCTATCGCGGCTGGAGCGTGCTGCTGCTGGCGCCCATCGCGGCGATGATCGCGGCGCTGTTCTCAGGCGAACCGTTGCTGGCGCATTGGACGCAGACCTTCATGGGCAGCGCGGCGACGTTCATCGGCCAGTTCTTCCCGCTGTTCCTGCTCGGCGCGCTGTTCGGCAAGCTGATGGAGGACAGCGGCGCCGTCGCCTCGATCGCCGCGTTCATGACCAAGACGCTCGGCACAAAGCGGGCGATCCTTGCCGTGGTGCTCGCCGGCGCCATTGTGACCTATGGCGGCGTCAGCCTGTTCGTCGCGCTGTTCGTGATCGCACCGATGGCCGAGGCGCTGTTCCGCTCAGCCGATATTCCCCGCCGCCTGATGGCGCCGGCGATCGCGCTCGGCACCTTCACATTCACGATGATGGCGCTGCCCGGCACGCCCGCGATCCAGAACGCGATCCCGATGCCGTTTTTCGGGACGACGCCCTTCGCGGCGCCCGGCCTCGGCATCATCGCCTCGCTGATCATGCTCGGCTTCGGCCTCTGGTGGCTCGGCCGGCAGGAGGCGCGCGCGCGCAAGGCCGGCGAGGGCTTCGGCGACGCCGCGCATGGGCCCGCGATTGCCGACGAGACGACGCTGCGCGAGCGGGCGACCACGGCGCGCGAGTTCGATCCGGCCGAGATCACGCATGGCCATCAAAGCGTTCAGCATCCGCCGATCGCGCTGGCGCTGCTGCCGCTCGGCCTGGTGATCGTCGTGAACCTTCTGATGTCGTTTCTCGTCCTGCCGCGGCTCGACTTTGCCTTCCTCGCCGAGCCGCGCTGGGGCGGTATCAGCCTCGCCTCGGTCAGCGGCGTCTGGTCGGTCGCGGTGGCGCTGGTCGTCGCCATCATCGCCACGCTCGCGCTCAACTGGCGCCGTCTGCCCAAGCTGCGCGAGACCATGGACGCCGGCGCCAATGCCTCGGTGCTGCCGATCATGGGCGTCGCGAGCCTTGTCGGTTTCGGCGCCGTCGTCGCGGCGCTGCCGGCTTTCGCGGTGGTGCGCGATTTCGTGCTGTCGATCGGGGGCGGACCGCTGGTCTCGCTCGCTGTGGCGACCAATATTCTCGCCGCACTGACAGGCTCTGCCTCGGGAGGCCTCACCATCGCGCTCGATGCGCTCGGCAGCACCTATCTGAAACTTGCCGCCGAAATCGGCATGGACCCGGCGCTGCTCCACCGCGTCGCCGTCATGTCCGCCGGAACGCTGGACAGCCTGCCGCATAGCGGCGCGGTCGTGACGCTGCTCGCCGTCTGCGGCGTGACGCCGAAAGAGAGCTATCGCGACATCGTCATGGTCGCGATCATCGGGGCGATCCTCGCCCTTGTCGCCGTCATCATTCTCGGGACGCTGTTCGGCTCATTCTGACGAGGACCGAGCCCGCTCAGGGGCCGGAAGGCCCCGGCAGCGGTTCCGGCGGTGGTTCGATCGGCTGCACCGGCGGAGACGCTGGAGGCACCGCCGCCGCGGGTTCGACGGCAGCTGGCGCGGGCGCCAGGGGTATGGACGCGGCCGGCTCGGCCATCGGCGCCGGAACCGGCAGACCCGCCGCCACGCGTTCAAGCACGAACGGGAAGAACGGATTCCACGACATCCGGAGCAGCCAGTCGAGCGAGACGATCAGCGCGCTGCGCTCGCCATGCGCGGCGATGGTGCCGAGATGGATGCCGAAATCGTCCCGGGGATCCGGACGATCGCCATAGAGTCCGTCTTCCGGCGGAAATGGCAGCGCCACATGCGACAACGAATAGATGTCGGGCGAATAGGTCTGGCCGAGCGGCGTCGTGACCGCCTCCTTGCTGCCAGCCGCTGTGCTCAGCGCCACAGCCTCATCGCTCTGAGGATCGCGATTGCCGACGATCGTCAGGCGATAATTCCTTGGCGCCGGCGTCACCAGCGTCGCCAGAAGGTTCTCGATCCGCGTGCGGAACAAGAGGCCGAGTTCGGTGTGGCGATTGACGTCGAAGAGCACCAGTTCGCTGCCATTGTCAGGCAGGTTGCCGTAGAGCGCATGCACGACCGCATCGACGCTGACCGTCGCATCAAGCACCGACTGGAACGTCAGAACCGGCGCGAGGCCTGCGAGCTTGCCGTCCCGCGCCAATTGCGTCACGCGATCCTGGACGGCCATGGTCAGCGCATAGGACTGGCGCGCGGCATTCACCGGGAAGGAATTGTACTTGAACGGATTGAACTCTGGCAGCAGGTCGAGCCAGGCCGTCTTGGCAAAGGCCGGCAGCAGCGCTGGCAGCCCGGCAAGACCGGAGAAGCGGGCAAAGCGCGTGACGCCGATCATCGGCGAGAGCAGCACGACCCGCGCCGGCCGCACGAGATTGGGATCCTCCTGCGCGTCGAGCGCATAAAGCAGCGCCAGCGCGCCGCCATTCGAATAGCCGACGACATGGACAGGCGCGTCAGGCCCGGCCTTCAGCCGTGCCTCGCGCATCGCGAGACGGACCGCCGCCATCCAGTCGCGCCAGGCGACGGCGGTGAGGCCGCCCGGCACCGTGCCATGCCCGGGCAAGCGAATGCCGATCGCGACGAAACCGCGCTGCCGGTAGAGTTCGGCGACATGGCGCAGGCTATAGGGCGAATCTGTCAGCCCGTGCAGGAACACGGCGGCGCCGACCGGAGGACCCGCCGGCATCAGCTCGAAGGAGCGGTTCCAGTCGGTGGCAAAGCGGGTTGGGTTGACAGGGCTGCCGGCGAAATAGCGGTTGAACGGCACGCGCTCAGCCGGTTCGAGCTTCTCCGTCACCTCATGGCGGACCGAGGCAAACAACCCGTCCTCCGCCTTCTGATAGTCGGCAAAGCTCGCTTTATCCATGGCATCGACAGTCATCTCCGCAGGGACGAAGGTGTGCCAGGGTTCGAGTGGCGGACCGCCTTCGGCGAGATAGATGCGGCCGGCCAAGAGGGTCAGGACAATGACGGCGAAGAGGAGAACCAGGCGCTTCAACTGCCTGCCGAACCAGCGATGCATTGCGATCCCCGCGCCCTGTCGAATCCAGGGTCTTTCTAGCCGAAAGCCACACCTCCGTCGCGATCGGGCGCTGCTTGCGGTGCGCGAAGGATCCGAAAGCCCAGCGCAGCGAGGCTGAACACCGCATAGGGTGCGTCGCTAAGCGTGGCGACCAGCGCTTCGAAGAGCGTCGGCGATCGCGGTTCGGGGCGCCTGTCCCGGTCATCGCGATCGCCGGCTCCCGCGCGGCATGGGTCCCACTATCCAGCCGCGCAGTCCGGAATCGGGTGACCTAGAAGTCGACCGCGTCGCGGATGATCGGGCAGGTCATGCAGTGACCGCCGCCACGGCCGCGGCCGAGTTCGGCACCCGTGATGGTAATCACCTCGATGCCGGCCTTGCGCAGCAGCGTGTTGGTGTAGGTGTTGCGGTCATAGGCATAGACGACGCCGGGCGCGGCGCAGACGAGATTGGCGCCCGAGTCCCACTGCGTGCGCTCGCGCATATAGGCGTTGCCGCCGGTCTCGACGATCCGCATCTTCCTGAGCCCGAGCGCATCGCGGACGGTCTCGATGAAGGTACCCTTGTCCTTGGTGAGCTCGAGACCGCCCTTGCCGTCCGGCCGGTAGGAGAAGGCTTGGATGCCGTCGACGATGTCGGGATAATAGAGCACGCAGTCGCGGTCCGCGAAGGTGAACACCGTGTCGAGATGCATCGCGGCGCGCAGCTTCGGCATTGCCGCGACGATCACGCGTTCGGCCGCGCCCTCCTCGAACAGCCGCGCGGCGACCTGGCTGATCGCCTGACGCGAGGTGCGTTCGCTCATGCCGATCAGCACGTTACCCTTGCCGATCGGCATCACATCGCCGCCTTCGAAGGTGGCCATGCCCCAGTCGGCGAGCGGATCGCCCCACCACACATTCACGCGGCCCGCGAAATCCGGATGGAAGCGATAGATCGCCGCGGCCAGGATCGGCTCCTCGTGGCGCGCCTTCCAGAACAGCGAATTGATCGTGACGCCGCCATAGATCCAGCAGGTGGTGTCGCGTGTGTAGAGCGTGTTCGGCAGCGGCGGCAGCAGATACTCCGTGACGCCGGCCGCCTCGCGCACCAGTTTCAGCATCTCGCCGCCATGAATGTCGGGGAACTCCTCCGTCGAAAGGCCGCCGATCAGCGTCTCCGCCAGCTCCCGATGCGGCAGCCCCTCGAGATAGGAGCGGATCTCGTCGACAAGCCCGAGACCGACTTGGTTCGGGATGATCTGGTTATCAAGAATCCACGCCTTGGCCTCGGGGACCGCCAACGTCTCGGTCAGAAGATTGTGCATCTCGACGACATCGATACCGCGGTCGCGCATCTTGTTGACGAAGTCGAAGTGATCGCGCTTGGCATTGTCGACCCAGAGCACGTCGTCAAACAGAAGCTCGTCGCAATTGCTCGGCGTCAGCCGCTGATGCGCCCTGCCCGGCGCGCAGACCATGACCTTGCGGAGTTGCCCGACCTCTGAATGGACGCCGAAATTCGTCTGCATCGTCATGATGTCGCTGCCCTTCTTGTCGTGGGATGAGTGGCTGTCCGATGGGTCACGGCGTGATCACGCCGGTCGCAAGGCCGCCGACGCCGACAAGGGCGGCGACGACGGTGATGCCGAAGATGACGAGTTCGACCGGCGTGAAGAGGATCGCCTTCTGCTCGCGCCGCGCCCAGAAATAGAGCGCTGTTCCCGGTAGAAGCAGCACGGTGACGAGCAACACATATTTGAGGCCGGCGGCGAGGAACATGACGAGCGTGTAGAACACCGCCAGCCAGGCGAAGATCTGGTCGCGGCCGCGCTCGGACGGCGTCGTCTCGTAACCTTCGCCGCGCCGCGCGACGATCACGCCATAACCGGCGACCAGCAAATAAGGCAGCAACGAAGTAACGCTCGCCATGTCGAGCATGAAGTTGAAGGCATCGCGCGACCAATAGGTCGAGATCACGAAGAGCGATACGACGATGTTGGTGAGCCAGAGGGCATTCGCCGGCACGCGGTTGCCGTTCTGGGCCGCGAACAAGCGTGGCATATCCTTGGACTTTGCCGCGGCGAACAGCACCTCGGCGCAGATCAGCGACCAGGCGAGATAGGCGCCGAGCACCGAGACAAGCACGCCGAGCGAGATGAAGACCGCCCCCCAATGACCGACCACGAGTTCGAGCACGCCGGCGAGCGAGGGCTGCTGCACGCCAGCGATCGCGGAGCGCGGCATCGCCGCATAGGGCAGCAAGGTAATGGCGACCATCAGGCCGAGCACGCCGACAAAGCCGAGAATGGTGGCGCTGCCTACATCGGCGCGGGTCTTGGCGAAGCGGGAATAGACGCTTGCCCCCTCGATGCCGAGAAAGACGAAGACGGTGATCAGCATGGTGTCGCGCACCTGCTGAAACAGCGACTTGTCCGGCATGCCAACGCCGCCGAAGAAGTTCTCGGAGAACTGGCTGTAGTTGAAGACGAAAACGAAGGCGAGGATCGCGACGATGATCGGCACGATCTTGGCGACCGTCACGACCGTATTGATGAAGGCCGCCTGCTCGACACCGCGCAGGATCAGGAAATGGAACGTCCAGATGCCGATGAGCGCCAAGATGATCGCCGTAGGGCTGCTGCCATCGCCGAAGAATTCGGGGAAGAAGCGCCCGAGGGTCGAGCCGATCAGCACCCAGTAGAAGACATTGCCGAGGCAACTGCCGAGCCAGTAACCGAAGGCCGACAGGAAGCCCATATAGTCGCCAAAGCCGGCCTTGGCATAAGCGAACACGCCGGAATCGATCTCGGGTTTCTTCTCCGCAAGCGCCTGAAAGACCCGCGCCAGCATATACATACCAGTGCCGGCGATGGTCCAAGCGATGATGGCACCGAAGGGTCCCGTCGCCGTGCCGAACCGGCTCGGCAGGTTGAAGATGCCCGCCCCGACCATGGACCCGACGACCATAGCTGTGAGCGCGGGCAGCGACATCTTGCCTGACGTGTTGGACGCCATTCCCACCCCCGCACCGTTCTCATGGTCCCGATTTCGATCTTTATGCGCCTTCACATCCGGCCGGGCATGAGCGGCGCGTCCCATTCCTGTGCAATGCGTCCAAAAAAGCGGCAGCCGCCATTCGACAGATCACCTTGACGAGCGTGGTCGATCCCGGGAGGGTCTCCGACCCCCAGCCGAGGAACATCCCATGCAACCCTCCCGCGATATCGCCCGTCTCATCGAGATCATGGCCGCACTCCGCGCGCCGGTCGGCGGTTGTCCGTGGGATTTCGAGCAGAGCTTCGAGACGATCGCGCCCTACACGATCGAGGAGGCCTATGAGGTGGCCGACGCGATCGAGCGGGGCGACCGGCTCGATCTCGAGGAGGAACTCGGCGATCTCCTGCTGCAGGTCGTCTATCACGCGCGCCTTGCCGAGGAGGAAGGCAGCTTCGCTTTTGGCGATGTCGTCGAGGCGATCACGACCAAGATGATCCGCCGCCATCCGCATGTCTTTGGCAGTGAGGAGGCGCGCAGCGCCGGTTCGGCCAAGGGCTTCTGGAACGCGATCAAAGCGGAGGAGAAGCGCCAGCGCGCCGAGCGCCGCGCGGCGGCTGGGCTCGCCGCCGAAGCCCCGCCCGGTCTCCTCGGATCGGTTCCGGCCGGGCTGCCGCCGCTTGCGCGCGCCGTCGCGCTGCAGAAGAAGGCCGGGACGGTGGGCTTCGACTGGAACGATCCGCACGCCGTCATCGCCAAGCTTCATGAGGAGATCGGCGAGGTTGAAGCCGAGCTTGCAAGGGCTGAACGCGAACCGAGCCGGCTCCAGGACGAGGTTGGCGATATCCTGTTCGCGGCCGTCAATCTCGCTCGCCATCTGGATATCGATCCGGACGCTGCGCTGCGCGGCACCAACGAAAAATTCCGCCGCCGCTTCGGCCATATCGAAATGCGCCTCGCGGCAGAAGGCCGCAGCCTCGCCGAAGCCGATCTCGACACGATGGAAGCCCTGTGGCGCGAGGCGAAGTCGCCGGCGGCTGGTGCAGCGGACGCAAGCGGAGCGGACTGAAGCGGATGGAGCGGATCGCCGATCACCGGCTTCACGAGAAGATGGAGCGGCTGCGAAGGCTCGTCGCGGTGGACGAACGACCCCAGGCACTGCCGCCCGCCGGAGCACCACCCTCGGCTTCTGCCTTTGTCACACGGCGAACGGAACGCATCGCAGAGACCCGTTTCGAGCGGGCGGCCCTTGTTCTGGTGATCGAGGGCGCGAAAGAGCTGGTGCAGGGTGGCCGAACGGTGCGGGTTGAGGCTGGGACTGCCGTGACGCTCGCGGCCGGGTGGCGGGGCACTGTCGTCAACGAACCCGCACTGGGCAGCGGCTTCTATCGCGCTCTCTATGTCGATTTCCCGCCCGCGCTCATCCTCAGCGCGCACCGCGCCCACCCAAATTGGCCGGCGGCCGGCATGTCCGTGTCAGGCCGAGGCGGCCTTGTGAGCTTGACCCCGCCGCTCGTCGCGAGCGTGCTGCATCTCTGCGAGGCCCTGGCGCCGGAACGGCTTGCCCCGCATCTCGTGGAACATCGGGCGATGGAGGTTCTCCTGGTGCTGGTCGATCAGGGGGCCCTGCCAATCGGCCCGCAAGGCCGCGCTGGGCCGCTAGCCGAATCCGTGTGTGCACTGCTTCGCTGGCGCCCAGCCCATCGCTGGACGGCGGACGAAATCGGCCGGGAACTCGGGCTCGCCAATGCCACGCTGCGGCGCAGGTTGGCGGCCGAAGGAACGAGCTTCAGGACACTTCTCGCCGCCGAACGCATGGACCATGCGCGGACGCTGATGATGTATGAGGGATCAACCATCGCCGAGGCGGCGCACGCTTCGGGCTATGGTTCGCGCTCGCGCTTCTCGCGCCGCTACAAGCAGGTCTTCGGGGCATCCCCGTCATCCATCCGCGCCAACAATGAGCGTAACGGACACAATCGCGATCGGAACGGACACGAGAAAAAATGACGGGAGCTTCATTCTGGATCCGTCCAGACAGGAGATTCCGATGTATCTGACAACTACGATTTCAAGGACTTTCGCCGCTTTCTTCATGTGCACTGCCCTCGCGGGAGCGGTTGAAGCGGCTCAGTTCGCGGTCACGAGCCCGTCGATCGCGCCAGGCGGCACCTTCGACAGCCGATTCGTTCTGAACGGCTTCGGCTGCACCGGCGGCAACATCTCGCCCGCGCTCGACTGGTCAGGCGCGCCGAAGGGAACGCGGAGCTTTGCCGTGACCCTCTATGATCCCGATGCGCCGACGGGCAGCGGCTGGTGGCACTGGGTCATGTTCAACATCCCGCCTGACACCACCGCACTGCCGGAAGGGGCCGCGGCGGGCAAGGGTCTGCCGGACAAGGCCGTGGCAAGCACGACCGACTTCGGCAAGCCGGGCTATGGCGGCCCCTGCCCCCCGATCGGGGACGCGCCGCACCGCTATCGCTTCACCGTCTATGCGTTGAAGGTCGATGCCCTGCCCCTCGACGACACGGCGCCAGCGGCCATGGTCGGCTTCATGATCGGCCAGAACACCATCGGCAAGGCAACGCTGGAAATCCGCCACGGCCGCTGACCGCCCCGACGCCAGAATCAGCACCGAAAAGAGGGCGCAATCTTCGGCACAGCTGATGTAGCGACAAAAAGCCAAGCCGCTGGACCGGACACCATATCCGGCCCGACGGCCGATCACTGCAAATCGAGGAAAATGGTGGGCGGTACTGGGATTGAACCAGTGACCCTTCGCGTGTGAAGCGAATGCTCTCCCGCTGAGCTAACCGCCCGCCGTCGAGACGCGCCCGACGAAGATGCCGGCTTATAGAGACAGAGCCACAGCGCCGTCAAGGTTCGCGACGCGCGCGTTTGCTGCATCCGGTGGATGACGCGCAACTCCTCCCCTATGACGATATTGTATCCGCCGTGGAGCGCGCTATAGATTGGCCGTTGTCCGTCCAAAGCGCTTTGGAGTGGAGCCGCCATAAGGCGCGCTTTGCTTTTGAACCGTTTCAAGGCTTGCAGCCGACACCCGGATGCGGGCTCATTGCCAAGGAACGCCAAGGGAGAATGAGATCATGACGATCCGCGTCGTCGTCTGGGGCGAAAACGTCCACGAACAGGAAAACGAAACCGTCCGGAAGATTTATCCGGAAGGCATGCATACGACGATCGCCAAGGGCCTTGGCGAAGATCCGGTGATCGAGGCGTCCACCGCGACGCTTCAGGAGCCGGAGCATGGCCTGACCGAGGAGCGCCTCGCCAAGACGGACGTCCTGATCTGGTGGGGCCACAAGGCCCATGGCGAAGTCTCGGATGCCGTCGTCGAGCGCGTCGCGAAGCGCGTTTGGGAAGGCATGGGCCTCATCGTCCTGCATTCCGGCCATTTCTCGAAGATCTTCAAGCGGCTGATGGGCACGCCCTGCTCGCTGAAGTGGCGCGAAGCCGGCGAGAAGGAACGCGTCTGGGTCATCAACCGCAGCCATCCGATCACGCAGGGTCTCTCGGACTATTTCGAGATCGAGCAGACCGAAATGTATGGCGAGCCCTTCACGGTTCCGGAGCCGATGGAGACGGTGTTCGTCACCTGGTACGAGGGCGGCGAAGTGTTCCGCTCGGGCCTCACCTACCAGCGCGGCGGCGGCAAGATCTTCTATTTCTCGCCCGGCCACGAGACCTACCCCATCTATTACAACACCGACGTCAAGCAGGTGCTGAAGAACGCCGTCAAGTGGGCCTACAACCCAGCCCCGGCCTGGGCCGGCATTGAGAAGGCCCCGAATACGCCCGCCGACAAGGCCCCTAACGGCCCGCTGACGATCAAGGGCGAAACCCTGCACAAGGCTGGCGAGGCTGGCTTCCGCTAAGGCGGGGCCGGTTCGCGCTCAGGAGCAAACGCCACCCATCATGGTCAAGATCCTCATTCTCGGCACCGGCAGCATGGCCGTCAGCCATGCCACCGCCTTTGCCGCCACCCCCAATTGCGAGCTCGTCGCGGCGGTCGAAACCGACCCGGCCCGGCGCGCAGCCTTCGGCGAGCAGTTCGGCATCACCGAACTCTTTGCCGATCTCGAATCGGCGATCGCCTGGGACGGCTTTGATGCTGTCGCCAATGTGACGCCTGACGCCGTGCACTATCCGACGACGATGCGCCTGCTCGCCGCCGGCAAGCATGTGTTCTGCGAGAAGCCGCTCGCGACCAGCTATCCCCTCGCCCTCGAAATGGCCGAAACGGCCGAGGCCAAGGGTGTGGTCAACATGGTCAACTTCACCTATCGCAACTCGCCCGCCCTGCAGAAGGCGCGCGAGATGGTGATGGCGGGGGCGATCGGCGACATTCGCTATTTCGAGGCGTCCTATCTCCAGAGCTGGCTGGTCAGCCAGGCCTGGGGCGATTGGCGCACCGAGTCGCGTTGGTTGTGGCGCCTGTCGTCGCAGCACGGCTCCAAGGGCGTTCTCGGCGATGTCGGCGTGCATATCGTCGATTTCGCCTCGTTCGGCGCCAACAGCGAAGTTGCTACCGTCGACAGCCGCCTGAAGACCTTCCACAAGGCCGAAGGCGACAAGATCGGCGACTATCCGCTCGACGCCAACGATTCGGCGGTGATGACGGCGGAGTTCGCCAATGGCGCGCTCGGCACGATCACGGCGACGCGCTTTGCCACCGGCCATGCCAACGACCTCACGCTGCGCCTTTTCGGCACGGCCGGCGGTCTCGAGGTGAAGACGGACGGCAAGACCTCGACGCTCCGGATCTGCGAAGGCCCGGAGATCGACACCTTCGCCTGGGAAGTCGTTGAGTGCCCGCCGGTTCCCACGACCTATCAGCGCTTCGTTGAAGCCTGCAATTCCGGCATCAATGGCGATCCGACGTTCCGTCGCGCCGCCGAGGTGCAGCGCATCCTCGATCTCTGCTTCGCGCAGGAAGCGACCCGCGCCCTGCATGCGGCGGCCCCGGCCGTCACCGAATAGTCAGCTTGCGGCCCGGCTTCGGCCGGGCCGTTTGCTCTTCTATCGCCGTTCGGCAGCTGTTGCCGATCCGCCACGAAACGCGCTCCTGCAACCCCGACGCGACGGATCGTCACGGCGGCGTCTTGGCATGGACGGCGTTTTCAGCTAATTTCAAATCATCGTCGACGCTCACCAGGGAGGATCGCATGGCAATGACGCACACGGCTGCCGCGTTTAACCTCCCGCCCCGGGAACCTGCCGGGCGATAGCGTAGGGGATCGTCGGCATCGGCCTGATCATTCATTGATCCGGCTTTTGTGCCGCCTTCACTCAAAGTCCGACATTTCGCTGCGTGATCCCGCGCCCTTGGGCTGCCGCATCCGCCGTCCTGTTCTTTCCAATTCAAGGCCGGTCCGCACCATGCGGCCGGATCGTGATCATGACTCAATCTGCATCCACCGCCCGGCGGCGCGGCTGGCTTTCCGGCCCGTTCGCCAAGGTTTTCGCCTTCACATTCCGTCACTGGCGCCAGCATAAGCTCGTCGCCGTCTTCGTCGCCTCGGCGATGCTGATGGAGACGCTCGCCCATGTGGTGCTGCCGCTCTATGCGGGCCGCATCGTCGACGCGCTCGTCTCCGCAGGCTCAGACCGCGAAGCGGCGCTTCAACTGGCAACCCGTTCCTTCCTCATCGTGATGGGGCTCAGCATCCTGATGGTGGTCGCGCGCCACCTCGCCTTCATGGGCATCATCCGCCTGACACTCGGCATCATGTCGCGGGTGGTCACCGATGGATTCTTCCGCGTACAGCGCTTCTCGACCAACTGGCAGGCCAACAGCTTCGCCGGCTCGACCGTGCGCAAGATCTCGCGCGGCATGTGGGCGCTCGACCAGCTCAACGACACGCTGCTGCTGGCGCTGCTGCCGTCTCTGGTCGTGCTGGTCGGCACAACCGTGCTGCTCGGCATCTACTGGCCCATGATGGGCGTCATCGTTGCGATCGGCTCGGTTGTGTACATCACCGTGACGGTCTCGCTGTCGCTGCTCTATGTCGCGCCGGCGGCGAGCCTTGCCAATCGTTGGGACACCAAGCTCGGCGGCGCGCTGGCCGACGCGGTCGGATGCAACGCGGTCGTCAAGGCGTTCGGCGCCGAGGCGCGCGAGGATGCACGACTTTCCGGCATCGTCGGCAAATGGCGCAGCCGGACGGCGCGGACCTGGGTCCGAGGCACATGGAACGGCACCTCGCAGAACGCGATGGTGGTGATCCTGCGGGGCGCGGTGATCGGCCTCGTGCTGTCGCTTTGGTGGCGGGGCCAGGCAACGCCGGGCGACGTCACCTTCGTGCTGACCTCGTTCTTCGTGCTCGAGGGCTATCTGCTCGATGTCGGCATGCATGTCCGCAACCTGCAGCGCTCCGTCAACGACATGGAGGAACTGGTTGCGCTCGACGACCAGCCGCTCGGTATCGAGGACCTGCCGGACGCGCAGCCGATGCGCATCGGCGCGGGCGAGATCCGCTTCGACGACGTGACGTTCCACTATGCCGGCCACGACACGCCGCTCTATGAGGATTTCAACGT
Source organism: Kaistia sp. (assembly GCA_965229085.1). GTDB lineage: Bacteria > Pseudomonadota > Alphaproteobacteria > Rhizobiales > Kaistiaceae > Kaistia. The sequence continues at coordinate 853,725 of OZ245859.1, forward strand.
TACGATCGCCGCTGGCGAGAAGATCGGCCTTGTCGGCCATTCCGGCTCGGGCAAGACGACGTTCGTGAAGCTGATCCAACGGCTCTATGACGTGAACAAGGGCCGTATTCTCATCGATGGGCAGGACATCGCCCATGTCACGCAATCCTCGCTGCGCGGCGAGATCGCGATCGTCCAGCAGGAGCCGATCCTGTTTCATCGATCGCTCTCGGAGAACATCGCCTATGCGCGGCCGGGTGCTTCGATGGCCGACATCATCGAGGCGGCGCGGCTTGCCAATGCGCATGACTTCATCGAGCGGTTGCCGAAGGGCTACCAGACGCTTGTCGGCGAACGCGGTGTGAAGCTCTCGGGCGGCGAGCGTCAGCGCGTCGCTCTGGCGCGGGCATTCCTCGCGGATTCGCCGGTGCTGATCCTCGACGAGGCGACATCGAGCCTCGATTCGGAGTCCGAGGCGCTGATCCAGGAAGCGATGGAGCGGCTGATGCAAGGGCGCACGGCGATCGTCATCGCCCACCGCCTGTCGACGGTCCGCTCGATGGACAGACTGCTGGTGTTCGAACGCGGCCGCATCGCCGAGGAAGGCACGCATGCGGCGCTGGTCCAGCGCGAGGACGGGCTTTATCGCCGCCTGTTCGAGCGGCAGGCGCTCGACCTTGCCAAGGGATTCGACATCGCCGCCTGACAGGCGACACCAACAACGGAACGGGCGGCCCGCAGGCCGCCCGTTCGCACGTATAGTCAGCGGTTTACGGCGGTTAGTTGATGTAACGGACCTTACCGCCGGACGTCACCATGCAGTTCACCTCGACATCCTTGACGACGAGATTGACCTGCGCGCCGGACTTGCCAGCCTTGACCTTGCGAACCTGGATGTTGCCCTTCAGCTCGTTATGCTGCGTGGCGGCGGCATTGATGCAGACCTGACGGGCCTTGCTGGCGGTGACGGCGCCAGCGGGCAGAACCGAAACCGCCAGCAGGGCGGCCACGGCCGATGCAATCGCAACTGTCTTCATGATGAGCACCTCTGAGGACGAGACCCATGGGTGGTCTCTCATTTCCTCAATGCGCAGCGGGTTCGCTCCGTTCCGCATATACCGGCCAGCGCGGCGCGCGGGCCGTCGGGTCAGGCCTGCGCGAGCCGCTGGATGATGAGGTCGAACATCGCCCGCAATCTGGGTAGGCGCTGCAAGTCGCGATGATAGCCGATCCAGGTATCGCGCGAGGGCGGCGCCTCCCCGAGATCAATCAGCGCCAGCCCTGGCGTGGCGTCGCCGAGCGGACGCGGCAAGATGGCCAGTCCGACGCCGAGGGCGCAGAGCCGGGCCTGTACCTCGCGGCTGTTGCTGCGCGAAACGATCGTCGCTTGCGGCAGCTGGCGCATGGCCCAACCGACATCGGGCATCCCGCCAAACGCGGTATCCATCAGGACCAGCCTGCATCCAATGCCGTCGCCCGCCTTGGGACGCCAGCGCTCTGATCCGGAATAAAGACCGTAGGGAATCGAGACCAGCCTGCGAGCCAGGACCTCCGGCTCGTCGAAAGCCGCAATTCGCATGACAAGATCAGCCTCGCGGCGCGCGAGGCTGTAGATCCTGGCATCGGTGAGCAGCTCAACCGTGACCCGCGGATGAAGATCGGCGAATTCGGCCAGCACAGGGCTCAGCAGGGTCGTGCCGAACCAGTCCGAGCAGGAAAGACGCAGCAATCCCTCAAGACCGACTGCGCTGCCCGCCAGCGCACGCTGCATCGCATGCGCCTCCTCCTCCATGCGGACGGCATGGGCGAACATCGCCTGGCCCTCGTCGGTCAGGACGAAACCGTCGCTCGTTCGCTGAAACAGCGTGGTGCCGATCGCCGTCTCGAGCGCGCGGAGCCGTCGTCCCATGGTTGGCTGAGTCTGGCCGAGGCGCCGCGCTGCGGCCCCGAGCGTGCCGTCGCGGGCAATGGCGAGGAAGACCGGCAGGTCGCTCCATTCAAGGTCTCGCATAGCGCCCTCATACAATCTCGCATGGATATCATGCGATCTATTGGATCGCCATGCGTTTCTCGTCGGCCCACATTGGGCTGCGAAAGGAGACGCCGATGACCAGCCAGATGCCCACGATGAACGCCGCTCTCGTCAGGACGACGGACGGCCCGTTTGAACTGACCGCTCTCTCGCAACCAGCGCTCGGCACGGGCCAGGTGCTCGTGCGGATTGAGACCAGCGGCGTCAACCCGCTCGACACGAAGATCCGGGCCGGCGCCGCCGCGCATGCGAGGCAACCATTGCCGGCCATTCTCGGCCTCGATCTCGCCGGTACCGTCGAAGCGGTCGCACCGGATGTCACAGCATTCCGTCCAGGCGATGCGGTAGTCGGCATGACCGGCGGCGTCGGCGGCATACCGGGCACACTTGCCGAATACGCCGCGGTCGACGCCGGCCTCCTGGCCATCAAGCCCGAAGTCCTCTCCATGCGCGAGGCTGCCGCGCTGCCGCTGGTCGCCATCACCGCGTGGGAGGGGCTCGTTGACCGCGCCAATATCCAGGCGGGCCAGACCCTCCTGGTACAAGGCGGTGCCGGCGGCGTCGGACACATGGCGGTCCAGATCGGCGTCGCGCGTGGCGCGCGGGTCTTCGCCACAGCCAGCGCGGTCAATGCCGCCTATGTCCGATCGCTTGGCGCGACACCCATCGATCATGTGCATGAGAGGGTCGAGGACTATGTAGCCCGCTATTCCGGTGGCGACGGCTTCGACGTCGTCTATGACACGGTCGGCGGCGCCGTCCTCGACGCCTCATTCCAGGCGGTGAAGCGCTTCGGCCATGTTGTCAGCGCGCTGGGTTGGGGCAGCCACTCGCTGGCGCCGCTCTCATTCAAGGGCGGGACCTATTCTGGGGTCTTCACCCTGGCGCCACTCCTGACGGGAGTCGGCCGCAGCCGCCATGGCGCGATCCTGACCGAGGTGGCGGCCCTTGTCGCAGCCGGCCTGCTCGTTCCCCGTGTCGATCCGCGCATATTCACCTTGGCGACCGTTGCCGACGCCCATGCCGCAGTCGCTTCCGGCGCCATCGCAGGAAAGGTCATCGTCTCAGTCGGCGCGACCTGACCTGGCCGCCGTCATACCCCCATCATCGAAAACAGGAACAAGGTTCAGAGCATGGCGAATTCCTCAGCCAAGGTCGTTCTCATCACCGGCGCGAGCAGCGGGATTGGCGAAGCCACGGCGCATCTCCTTGCCGATCTCGGCCATAGGGTCATTCTCGGGGCGCGGCGTGTCGATCGGCTTGCTGCGACAGCAGACGCCATCCACGCCAGGGGCGGCATCGCCCTTGCCCATCCTCTCGACGTCACCGATCCCGCAAGCGTCGATCGCTTCGTGCAGCAGGCTCATCGCGCGTTCGGTCGGATCGATGTCCTGGTCAACAATGCCGGCGTGATGCCGCTATCCTATTTGGCCGAGCGGCGCGTCGCCGAATGGAACCGCATGATCGACGTCAATCTTCGCGGCGTTCTCAACGGCATCGCGGCCGTACTGCCGATCATGGCCGAGCAGAAGTCGGGCCATATCGTCAATGTCGCTTCCGTTTCGGCGCATCGGGTTGATCCCACGGCCGCCGTCTACAGCGCGACAAAATACGCCGTACGCGCCCTTTCAGAGGGGCTGCGGCAGGAAAGCCGGGATATCCGCGTGACGCTCATTAGCCCCGGACTGACGAGCACCGAACTGTTCAATGGCATTGCCGCACCCGACGCACGGGCCTTTGCCCAGCAAATGGTGGAGCGAACGTCTATCCCGCCGCGTGCGATAGCCGAAGCCATGGCGTTTGCCATCGCCCAGCCAGAGACGGTCGACGTCAACGAGATCATCGTCCGGCCGACCAAGCAGCAGTGAACCACCTCGCCCCTCGTCCCTCCGATCAGCCTGAGAGAACAGGACTCCGATGATGACCACTGAAGTAATTGAGGTCACGACTTTCAAGCTTGCCGGTCATTCGGGCGCGGACTTCATCGCGGCCAATACCGACATCAACGGCTATCTGAAGCGCCAGCCGGGGTTCCGGTGGCGGCGGATCGCTCAAGGTGACGACGGTTCGATCATGGACGTGGTGGCCTTCGACAGCGCCGAGCAAGCCGAAGCGAGCGCCCGGGGAATCATGACCGACATGCGTGCTTCCCCGGTTCACGCGATGATCGATCATAGCACCGTCCGCTGGCAGATCATCCCAGTCCTCCAGGTCACCCCCTGACAGATTATCCTGGCTGCGAATGCTGCTCCCGCCCTGCCCGCTCCTGGAAGAACGACACGAGCGCCGCTTCTGCCCGGGCGAGATGATGGGTCAGAATGGTCGCCGCTCCCGCCACGTCCGCTGCGCGGCAGGCGGCGACGAGTGCCCGATGTTCAGCCTGGCCCATGTCGCCATCGGTCGCGAGATGGAAGCGAAGATAGCGGTCGGCGGCGACGAGATGCTGCTCGGTGAGCGCAAGCAGCCGTGGCAGGCCAGCGGCGGCGTAGAGCGTCATGTGGAAGCGTCGGTTGAGCTCGCCCATGCGGGCCGGATCGCGTTCGCCGTCGATTTCCGCGATCAGGTCCTCGGCAAGGACGAAATCAGCCTCCGCGAGATGCGGCAGCGACAATCGCAACGCCTGTGGCTCCAGCGCCCCGCGGATGGCGAAGTTGTCGGCAGCATCCTGCAGCGTGATCTCGACGACGATGGCGCCGCGATGCGGCTCGAAATCGACAAGGCCTTGCGCCTCGAGCTGGCGCAACGCCTCGCGGATCGGCATGCGGCTCATTGCAAATCGCGTCGCGAGTTCCTCCTGCCGCAGAGGCGTACCCGGCGGCAGCGCGCCGGCGAGAATTGCCTGCTTCAGCGTCGCCTCGACGAACTCCGTCGCGGTACGGTAGCGCCGCCCGCCCGATTGGATCACCTCATCCAGCGATGCCACGACGCACTCCCTCGCTCGGTCCAGCCCTACCCGGTCCAGCTGAACCGAAACATATGCCGCTGTCTCAATTGGGACCGGCTTGCCTGTCGATTGGATCCAATCTAACAATCGCATTCAACCCTCCCGATCGCAAGTGCCGACATGAACCTCTCCGAAAGCTCCGATCACGACCAGGCCGGCCTCGCGCGGTCGGGCGACCTGCAGCCGATCCTGGCCGGGATCATCGCCGCCTTTGTCGGCTATGCAGGCGTGTTCACGGTGATCATCCAGGGCTTCATGGCCGTCGGCGCCACCCCGGCGCAGGCGGCCTCGGGGCTGCTCGCCATCTGCATAGTGCAGGGCGTGCTCTCGATCGGTTTCAGCCTCCACTACAAGCTCCCGATCTCGATCGCCTGGTCGACGCCGGGATCGGTGCTGTTTGCGGCGACCGGAATGCTCGACGGCGGCTTCCCGGTCGCGATCGGCGCGTTCATCGGCGCCGCGGTGCTGATCATCGCCGCGGGGATGATCAAGCCGTTCGGCAAGCTCGTGTCCTCGATCCCGCCGGTTCTGGCCAGCGCCATGCTGGCCGGCATTCTGCTCGGCCTCTGCCTCGCTCCGGCCAAGGCCGTCGCTACCGAACCGAGCCTCGCGATCCCCGTGGTCCTGGTTTGGGCGATCGTCGGCCGGATCAAGCGGATCTGGGCCGTCCCGGCGGCGGTGGCGACCGCCATCGTCATGATCGCTCTGCATGCACCGACCGGAGGACTGACGACGGCGCATTTCATGCCCGACATCGCGTTTGTCTGGCCCCAGTTCAGCGCCACCGCTATGGTCTCGCTCGCCGTTCCGCTGTTCATCGTGACCATGGCTGCGCAGAACCTGCCCGGCCTCGCAGTGCTGCGCCTCAACGGCTACACGCCGCCTGTCAGCCAGATTTTCGTCGCGACCGGCATCGGCTCGATCATCGCCGCGCCGTTCTGCGGTCATACGCTGAACCTTGCCGCGATCACGGCCGCGCTTTGCGCCGGTCCCGAGGCGCATCCTCATCCCGGCCGGCGCTGGATCGCCTCCCTTTCGGCCGGCGTCACCTATCTCGTGCTGGGCCTTGGCGCCACGTCGGCCGCCGCCCTTCTCTCCATCGCGCCGCCGGTTCTGATTCAGGCTGCGACCGGCCTTGCTCTTTTCGGGGCCTTTGGCGGCGCGCTCGCGGGCGCCGTCGCCCATCCCGCTGATCGTGATGCGGCGATGGTAACTTTCGTCACCGCCGCATCGGGGCTTTCCTTTCTCGGCATTGGCGCGGCATTCTGGGGGCTCATAGCAGGCGGAGCCTTCATGCTTCTCAACCGACGCTGGAGCCGATGACGATCGCGGGCCTCGTGCTGGCTGGCGGCGGCTCGACACGCATGGGACGCGACAAGGCGTTCGTGCCGTTGGCCGGGCAGCCGATGCTCGGCCATGTCATTGCGCGATTCGGTCCGCAGGTCGGGTCGCTCGCCATCAATGCCAATGGCGACCCCGATCGCTTCTCCGGCTTCGGACTGTCCGTCGTCGCCGACGATCGGCCGGATACAGGGCCGCTTGGCGGCATCCTCGCGGGCCTCCGCTGGGCAGCAGACCTTGCCGATCGGCCGCGCTCGATCGTGACGGTGCCGGTCGACAGTCCCTTCGTGCCGCAGGATCTCGTTACGCGCCTCGTCGAGGCGCAGGCTGGCGAGCCGCTGGTGGTCATTGCCGCATCGGGCGACCGTGACCATCCCGTGTTCGGCCTGTGGCCGCTTGACATCGCCGACCGGCTCGCCGAATGGCGGCTGACCGCGCGCAGCCAGGGCGTGCGCGGCTTTCTGGCGGCAGAGGGGTTTTCCGTCGCGACCTGGCCAATCGCCGGGGGGACGCTCGATCCGTTCTATAACGTCAACACCGAAGACGATCTTCTTCGCGCCGAAGCATGGCTTGCGGGCCGGGAAGCTTTGTGATGCACTCTGCGCCACGCTTATTTGGTAGGCATCTCGCCGCGGTTCTTACAGCGCAGGTGAGGTTTTCGACCAAGTTGCAGGGTGATAGCAATCAGACAGGCAAGCGAGAGCCTGTCGCAATCGTTCCAGAGGTTCAAATGCTCCCGATCAAGACACTCACGCTCGCGGCGGTCCTGTCCGTCGCTGCCTTTTCGGCGCAGGCCAAGGACTGGACCACGGTCCGCGTCGGCACCGACGCCACCTACCCGCCTTTTGAGTCGGTCGATTCCACCGGCAAGATCGTCGGCTTCGACATCGATATCCTCAACGCGATCTGCGATGAGGAGAAGTTGAAGTGCGAGTTCGTCAACCAGGACTTCGACGGGGCGATCCCCGCTTTGCTGGCCGGAAAGTTCGACGTGATCGATTCTTCGCTTTCGATCACCGACGAGCGCAAGAAAACCATCGACTTCAGCAATAAATACTACAACACGCCGGCCGCTATCGTCGTTCCCAAGGACAGCGACATCAAGGGCGTGACCGCCGAGGATCTCGCCGGCAAGACGATCGGCGTCCAGTCGTCGACGACCCATGCGACCTATGCGGAAAAGACCTTCACCAAGTCGGATGTGAAGCTCTATCCGAGTTCGGACCAGTATAAGCTGGACCTTGCCAATGGCCGTCTCGATGCGGTCAACGACGATGTCGTGGTGTTGACCGATTGGCTCAAGACGCCGGACGGCGCCTGCTGCAAGTTGGTCGGCACGATCAAGCCGGTTCCCGAAATTCACGGCATCGGCGTCGGCTTCGGCGTGCGCAAGGAAGATACGGACCTGCGTGACATCCTGAACAAGGGCATCGTCGCCATCCGCGCCAATGGCAAGTACAAGGAAATCAACGACAAATACTTCACCTTCGACGCCTATGGCGAGTGAGTGAAGCGGGGCAACTGATCGCTGCCCCTGTCCGGCTGGACCTCGGGGGCGCCATTCGAAATGGCGACCCCAATGTGAGGAGACGGGTCGAATGCAAGCCTATCTCGACCTGCTGTCCTTCGGACCATCAGGCTGGGGCGATCAACTGGCGCGCGGCGCGGCCGTCACGATCGGTCTTGCGCTGGCGACGTTGCCCGTCGGAATGACGATCGGGTTCTTCGTCGCCCTCGGCAAGCAGTCGCATGATCGGCTCGTCCGCCTTTCGGCCGAGATCTACACGACCGTCTTTCGCGGCCTCCCCGAACTGCTCACCCTGTTCCTCGTCTATTACGGCGCGCAGTTCGGAATTTCTGCACTGTCAAAGGCGATATTCGGCGCTCCGGCCGAGATCAATCCCTTCGTCGCCGGCATGGTGGCGCTCGGCGTGGTGCTCTCGTCCTATTCGAGCGAGACGTTCCTGTCGGCATTCCGGGGCATCCATCGCGGCCAGTATGAGGGCGCATATTCGATTGGACTCACCCGCGGGCAGACCATGCGGCTCGTCATCCTGCCGCAATTGATCCGTCTTGCGTTGCCCGGTCTCTCCAATCTCTGGCTGAACCTGATCAAGGATACCGCCCTGGTCTCTGTCATCACGCTCAATGACCTGTTGCGGCAAACCGTGGTCGCCGTCGGCACGACCAAGCAACCCTTCTTCTTCTATTTCGTGGCGTGCCTGATCTATCTCGTTCTTTCGGTGGTCTCCTCGCTCGGCATCTGGCGCATCCATGTCTGGTCGTCAAAGGGGCAGGTCCGATGAGCCTTGCAACGGCCACTGGCCCCTCGTCCGGCGCAGCCATCCGGCCGCCCGTCAAGCGCGCCCGCATCAGCCCCGTCGGCGTGATGCTTGTCGGCGTCTGGGTTGCGATCGGCGTCTTTCTCGTTGTGGCGCTGATCCGCGGCATGAGTGCGGACCATCTGGCGACCTACGGACCGCGGCTGCTGCACGGGCTCGGCGTGACGCTCTATCTCGTGGCGGCTTCGGTGAGCCTCGGAGCGGTCATCTCCCTGCCGGTCGCGGCGGGGCTCCGGTCGAGCAACCGGCTGCTCCGGTCGTTCGCCTTTGGCTATTCATTCTTCTTTCGCGGAACACCGCTGATCGCGCAGGTCTTCCTCGTTTACTATGGCGCCGGACAATTATCACCGACGCTGAAATCGCTCGGAATCTGGTGGTTCTTCCGCGACGCCGTGAATTGCGCGATCTTCTCGTTCAGCCTGAACACAGCCGCCTATCAGGCTGAAATCCTTGCCGGTGCGATCCGCGCGGTGCCTCGGGGCCAGTGGGAGGCGGCCAAGGCCCTGGCCTTGCCCCGCTTCGTCACCATGTCGCGCATCGTCCTGCCGCAGGCCATGATCACGGCGCTTCGCCCTTATGGCAACGAAGTCATCCTGATGATCAAGGCCTCGGCGATCGCCAGCATCATCACCGTGCTCGATCTGATGGGCGAGACCCGCTACGCCTTTTCCAAGACGCTCGATCTCTCGCTCTATCTGTGGGCCGCCGTGCTCTATTTGCTGATGGTCGAGATCATCCGCCGCGTCTGGGCGCGCTTCGAGAAGCGCCTCACCCGGCACATCCCGCACGTTTAGGCCGAGAGGGCTGCGCTCAGGCGGCAGCGATCGGGCGCATGCGCGTCGTGTCCTCGCCGGCATGCATCGCGCGCGAGAGGCGGAAGGAATTGGCGATCCGCTCGGCAAAGGCGATCACCACCGCCGCCGGGCCGGGCTCGAACTCCCGCCGCGCGGTGGCCGCGAAAAGCGCCAGCCAGCGCGCGAAATGCGCATCTGAGAGGTCGGCGAGGCGCAGATGCGGCGCGAGCGGCCGACCCTCGTAGCGACGGGTCTTCAGCAGTACCGACGACCAGAAATCGCACATCTTGGCGAGATGTTCGGGCCAGCGCCCGTCCTCGACCTCGCGCGCAAACACCGGACCGATGAGATCGTCGTCGCGGACCGCATCGTAGAAGCCATGCACGAGGCGGCGAATACCATCCTCGTCGACGCCTTCGGGAACGCCCAGCGTCAGCGGCACCCGGCCGCGCGGATCGGGGGAGGTCATATCGATGTCCTTTCGCGCCGCGAAGGCACTACGCCGCCGCCGCAGCGACAGCGTTGATCCGCGTCAAGTCCGAGACTCAGGCGACGCCTTTGTCCTTCTCGAGCGGAATATAATTGAGCGGCAGCGCCGTCGCATATTTGATCTGCTCCATGGCGAAGGCGGAAGAGACGTCTGCGATATCGATGCGCGAGATCAGGCGCTTGTAGAAGGCGTCATAGGCTTCGATATCCGGCACGACGACGCGCAGGAGATAATCGACCTGCCCGCTCATGCGATAGAACTCGACCACTTCAGGCACGTCGCGGATAACCTCCGCGAAGCGCTTCAGCCATTCCTCATTGTGCTGGCTCGTGGTGATCGAGACGAACACCGTCACCTTGGCGTTGACCTTGCGCGGGTCGAGCACGGCGACACGGCGGAGGATTACGCCGTCCTCTTCCAGCTTCTGGATGCGGCGCCAGCACGGCGTCGTCGACAGCCCGACTCGCCGGCCGATCTCGGCCACCGGAATGGTTGCATCCTCTTGCAGGATCTGCAGGATTTTCCTGTCGAGCCGGTCGATCATTCTAGAATGTCCTTACAAGCGCCGATCGCCTATCGCGAACGAATTTTCTTTTGTCGCAGGCATGAGTCCAACAATATAGAATAATATTCTTCACCTAGCCAGCGCCACTGTCAAGACGACTCATCTGGTCGCCTATGAGCGAGCGGAGTGCCGGCAGCAGCTCGGCCTCGAACCAGGGATTGCGCTTCAGCCAGCCGCTGTTGCGCCAGGAGGGGTGCGGCAGCGGCAGGACGGCGGGCGAACCCGGCCGCTCCAGGATAGCGCGCCAATTGCGCGTGGTGGCATCGACGCCGCCCGCTGCGGCATCGCCGAGATGCCAGCGCTGTGCCGCGCCGCCGATTGCGAGCACGAGGCGGATCGCCGGCAGTGCATCCATGAATTCCTGCCGCCAGCGCGGCGCGCATTCGCGGCGCGGCGGCAGGTCGCCGCCCTTGGCATCAAGGCCGGGGAAGCAGAACCCCATCGGCAGGATTGCGATCAGCGCCTCGCTATAGAAGGCCGAAGGTTCGAGCCCCATCCAGGCGCGCAGCCTCTCGCCCGAGCGATCGTCGAAAGGGATACCGGATGCCTGCACGCGCGTGCCGGGCGCCTGTCCAGCGATCAGGATGCGGGCCGTGGCCGAGCCTCGCACGACAGGCCGCGGCTCATGCGGCAACGCCGCTCCCCGCGGCGCCTCGGCGCAGAGTCGGCAGGCCCATGCCTCCCCTGCCAGCTGCTCGAAACGCGTCGCCCCCTCGCTCAAGATCCTAGATCCATCCGACTGTAACCTCCTGTGGGGGCTCACGTTGATCCGCCGGTCGAAAGGGGACTTAAACCATCGCCGGCTAGACTGGACATTATTCGGGACGGGTCCCGGCGGGAATGGGTGCTATGCAGGGCGTGTCGGAGCCGGGTCCGATCGACAAGATCGTCGTGAACCGCGAACGCGCGGCGCGGCGGCGCGCCGTCGCCCGCACCGTGCGGGACCATCGCGAGCCGCTTGCCTCGACGAGCGGCAACAGCCCGAGCTTCGACCACGAGATGCTGGCGCATTATGCGCGCACCCGCCTTTCAGCCGCCTATGCGGTGCCGCTGCTCGTCGTTCTGGTGGCGCTGGTCGCCACCGTCTGGCTTCCCAAGAGCGTCATCCTCATCTGGGCGGCGGTGACGCTGTTCACCCATCTCGCCGGCACGTGGCTCTGCCGCCAGTTTGTAAAGACACCAGCCGACAAGGTCTCGATCCGCGGCTGGACTCGGCATTTTGTGATGTCGGAATTCTGCTACGGGCTGACCTGGATCGGGCTTTTGGCCGCGACATCGACGGTGCAGGCGCCGGGGATCGAGATCTTCCAGTTTGCGACGATGCTGACCATGCTCGCGGTCGGCACGATGTTCGCCTCCAGCATCCCGGCCGGGGCCGTCGCAGGTACAGCGCCGATCGCGCTGACGATGGTGGCGTTGTTCGCCATCCGGCAGGATGTGCTCTATCTCGCTCTCTCCTTCCTCTCGATCGGCAGCGAGATCTTCTTCCTGACCCTGTCGCAGCGGCTGCAATCGACCACGATGGGCATGATGCGCTATCGCGCCGAGAAGGATCACCTGATCGCCGAGCTCGGCACCGCCAAGGCGGTCTCGGACGAATCGCGCCGCCGCGCGGAAGAAGCCAATCTCGCCAAGTCGCGCTTCCTCGCCACGATGAGCCATGAGCTCAGGACGCCGCTGAACGCCATTCTCGGCTTCTCGGAGGTCATGAAGAACGAGGTGCTCGGGCCGATGCAGAACGCGACCTATCGCGAATATGCCGGCGATATCCATTCGAGCGGCCAGCATCTGCTCGCCGTCATCAACGAGATCCTCGATCTCTCGCGCATCGAGGCCGGGCGCTACGAACTGCATGAGGAGCCCGTGACGCTCGCCCATGTGATCGAGGAATGCGAAAACCTGATGCGGCTCCGCGCGCGCAACAAGAACCTCAAGCTGACGCAATTGATCGAGTCCGACCTGCCACGGCTGTGGGCAGACGAACGTGCCGTTCGCCAGGTGATCCTCAATCTCCTGTCGAATGCGATCAAGTTCACGCCGCAGGGCGGCGAAATCGACATCCGCGCCGGCTGGACCGCCGGCGGCGGCCAATATGTCGCCATCCGCGACAACGGGCCCGGCATCTCGGAAGAGGAGCTGCCGATCGTCATGTCGGCTTTCGGCCAGGGCACGATCGCGATCAAGAGTGCCGAACAGGGTACCGGTCTCGGCCTGCCGATCGTGCAGGCGATGATGCAGATGCATGACGGCACCTTCGAGTTGCGCTCGCGGCTGCGCGAAGGGACCGAGGCGATCGCCTGCTTCCCGCGCTCGCGCGTCACGGACCCGCTGCCGCCAATCGCGGAAGAGGCCGACCACTGGTCGGAACGGCGCCGCCAGACCGGCTGAGCCCGCCGCCGCGCGGGGTGGCCAGTCCTCGCGCAATCCAGCGCTCAGTGGTCTGCGACTCCCGGCATCCAGGCACGGCGGATCGCCGGATAGGCTGTTTTCACCGCGAACATCGTCTCCGATGCCTCATGACCCGGCTGGTCCGTATCCTTTGCATCGGCAACGGGCGCCTCGACGGCCGGCGCCGTCTGGTCATCCGCTTCCCCATCAGCGATCCCGTTTGAACCGGGCTCGGTCATCGGCGCATCGTCACCGTCCGGCGCCATGGCGACGCCGTAGCGGCGCGGCGCCGGTGTCAGCCTGGGCCTTGCAGGTTCGCCCGTCGCAAACAGCGACAGCGCGCCCGTGCGCGCCAGTTGCCCGCGATCGATCACCACCGCCGCACCACAGGCGACCGGCGCCACCAGCGGGGTCACGACCAGCACCGCCATGCGGCAATCATCAACGAAAGCGCCGCGATCGAGCGACAGCGCCACGATGCCGCCATCCGGCAGATGGCCGATACAGCCAAGACCGTCACAGTTGCGGGCGGCGAGGAGGGCCTTGTCGGACGGATCGCGCGGGTCGCCATCGGCGCGGAGCCAGATGCCGGTGGTGAATTTGTCACCCTTGCGCGCGATGATCGCATAACGTCCGGACCCGTTGCGCATCGCGAGCGAGAGGCCGTCTGCCGCAATGATGATATCGGGCCGCGCCGGCATGAAGGCGAGCACGCCACCGACGAGCATCGGCAGGAGACCGGCGAGGCGCCACCGCTCACCCATCAGCGCGAGCCAGAGAAAGCCGGCAATAAAGATGAGGAGCGCAGTTGCGGAGGGCATGGCCGCGCCGCCCTGCCCGTCCGACCAAGCGGTGACCCAGGCCGCGACGGCCAGCATACCGTCGATGCCGTAGCCCATCAGCGCCAGGAAGGGCTGGTCGAGGCCGAACGGCATCAAGAGCACCGCTGCCAGCGCCATCGGCATCACGAGAAAGTCGACCAGCGGCATCGCCATCACATTGGCGAGGATCGAGAGCGGCGCCATGCGTTGGAAGTGGTAGAGCGCAAAGGGCGTCGTGCCGATGCCCCCGAGCAGCGCGGTGATCGAGAGACCGCCGACCAGCGCCGCGAACCAGCCGGCAATCCGGCCGGCCCGCGAACTTTCCCCCTTCGGCGCGCGGCGCCGTCTGTGGCGGCCCATCAATTCAAAACCGGCGACCAGCGCAATGGTCGCTGCGAACGACATCTGGAAGCCAGCATTGAGGACGCTTTCCGGCGCCAGCGCGAGCACGATGAAGGCGGCGACCGCGACATTGCGCATCGATATGGCGCGGCGATCGGCAAGGATCGCCCCGAAGACGATCGCCGTCATCACGAAGGAGCGCTGCGCCGCGACATCGAGGCCGGAGATCAGCAAATAGAAGAACGTCACGCCGAGCGCCCCGGCCGCCGCCCATTTCTTGATCGGACGGCGAAGCGCCAGCGCAGGGACCAGCGCCAGCAGCGCACGGATGACCCAGAACGTGGCGCCGGCGACGAGCACCATATGCAGGCCCGAGACCGACAGAACATGCGCGAGCCCGGACTGGCGAAGGTCGTCCTCCGCCTCGGCGCTGATGCCGCCAGGATCGCCGATGATCAGCGAAGAGGCCACACGCCCTGTATCGCCCGGGAGCGCCGCCAGCACGCGGGCCCGGATCGCTTCGCGCACGGCCTCGAGCGGCTCGCGCAGGCGGATCGACAACGGGACAGGGCCAAGTTCGGCCGGCTTGGGCTTGCCATAGACAAAACCGGTCGCGCCGATCCCGTCATAAAAGGCATTCCGCGCAAAGTCATAGCCGCCCGGCAGCGCCGGCCCCGACGGCGGACGGAGGCGCGCGACCATGCTGACCGCGGCCCCGACCTGCGGGCCCTCGCCGCGCATGGTGACGGTGAGCCGCGTCGGCGGATGCTTCAGCCGCGCGCCTGTGATCTCGGCGACACGGATCGTGAGGCGGTAGCCGCCGCGGCGTCCGTCCCGCCCCTCGACCCAGCCCGTGACCGTGGCTGTGACCAGGCGTTCCAGCATCGGTGTCGCCAGCCAGTCGGTTCGAAGCTTGGCGGCAGCGGCGCCGGAGACGAACATCGCTGCAACGAGAAGCAGGCGGAACAGGCCGACGCGGCCCGCTCGCTGGCTGAATGCTGCGCCTGAGAGCACAATAGTGAGGAGGACCGGCGCCGGCGCTGACGGCTCCGAAGGCAGCGCGAAATAGCCGAGCGCCCCGCCGCCGAAGGCAACCGCCAGCCAGGGAAGGCCGCGCGCCGCATCGATTTCACGCTCAAGGCTGGAGCCCATCGCGAGCGCCAGGCGGTCGAGGCTGAAGGTCAGCCGAGACGGCCATCCGGGCGGGCGAATGCGCGGCCATCGGCGACGGCCGGGAGGGGCCGGCCGCACGACCACAACATTGCTCGCGCGCTGTTCGCCCGCGGCCATGTTCCCCGCCTTTCGCCCGAACGCGGCTCCATGCTACATGCTGCGCCCACATTCGCGATAGTGCGGCGCCGCCCGCCACCACCCGGCTTTGCCGCCTTGCCATAGCCCAGCCTGGAACAGCCCATGTCCAAACCGGTCGTCACTCGTTTCGCGCCGTCCCCCACCGGCTTCCTGCATATCGGCGGCGGCCGCACGGCGCTGTTCAACTGGCTCTATGCCCGCCACACTGGCGGCACGATGCTGCTCCGGATCGAGGATACCGACCGCGAGCGGTCAACCGAGGCGGCGATCGGCGCCATCATCGACGGGCTGCGCTGGCTTGGCCTCGACTGGGAGGGCGAGACGGTGTTCCAGTTCGCCCGCGCGCCGCGCCATCGCGCGGTGGTCGATGAGATGCTGGCGAGCGGCAAGGCCTATCGCTGCTATTGCACGCCGGCCGAACTCGAGGCGATGCGCGAGAAGGCGCGGGCGGAGGGGCGCTCTCCGCGCTATGACGGGACCTGGCGCGACCGCGATCCGTCCGAGGCGCCCGAGGGCATCAAGCCGGCCATCCGCATCAAGGCGCCGCTCGAGGGCGAGACCGTGATCGAGGACCAGGTGCAGGGACGCGTCGTGATCCCCAACAAGGATCTCGACGATCTGGTGCTGCTGCGTTCGGACGGCAATCCGACCTATATGCTCTCCGTCGTCGTCGACGATCACGATATGGGCGTGACCCATATCATCCGCGGCGATGACCATCTCACCAATGCCGCCCGGCAGATGATCATCTATGACGCGATGGGTTGGGACGTGCCTGTTATGGCGCATATCCCGCTGATCCACGGTCCTGACGGCGCCAAGCTGTCGAAGCGACACGGCGCGCTCGGCGTCGATGCCTATCGTGCCATGGGCTATCTGCCGGAGGCGATGCGCAACTATCTCGTCCGCCTCGGCTGGGGCCATGGCGACGACGAGACGATGTCGACCGACCAGATGATCGAATGGTTCGATATCGTCGATGTCGGACGCTCCGCCTCGCGCTTCGACTTCGCCAAGCTGGAGAATCTCAACGGCCACTACATGCGCACGATGGACGATGCGCGCTTGCTCAGCGTTTTCATCGAGACGCTGCCCTATCTGCCGGGCGGCGCGGCGCTGGCCGAACAGCTCGACCAGGCGAAGATTGCCCAGCTCGCCATGGCCCTGCCCGGCCTGAAGGAGCGCGCCAAGACGCTGGTCGAGCTCAAGGACGGCGCGGCCTTTCTCTTCGCCCAGCGTCCGCTTGCGCCGGACGAAAAGGCGGCGGCCATCCTCGACAAGGACGCCCGCGCTCTGCTCGGCCGGCTGCATGCGATTCTCACCGAGACCGAATGGACGGTCGAGGCGACCGAGGCGGCTGTGAAGGCGTTTGCCGAGGCCGAGGGGTTGAAGCTCGGGAAGGTGGCGCAGCCGCTGCGCGCCGCGCTCACGGGGCGATCGACATCGCCCGGCATCTTCGATGTGCTCATCACGCTTGGCCGCGAGGAAAGCCTCGGCCGCATTGGCGACCAGGCCGCTCGGCAGGACGTCTGACGCGCCGGGCCGACCGCGTCAAAACGACCCTCGCGCGCGCCCCGCATCGCCGGCCCATTGCCGCCGGCGATGCTTTGCCAGCCTTAGCGTTTGTTCACCGACGGGCACCCCATTTGTCAACGAGGGCGCCGCCTTGCCGCGTTGCAATAAATGGGTTACGCAAATGCACATCCGTTTCCAAGCGGCACCGTACCGTCCGGAATGACTGTCGACGCCCGCGTTCCCGCAAGAAGAATTTTGCTTTCTCCAAGGGGGTTGGCTGCATGACCGAAACCAAAGCGACACTCACGATCGGCGATCAGTCCTGGGACTTCGGCATCAAGGAAGGGACGATCGGACCCGAGGTGATCGACATCGGCTCGCTCTACGCGAAGACCGGTCGATTCACCTATGATCCCGGCTTCACCTCCACCGGTGCCTGCGATTCCAAGATTACCTTTATCGATGGCGACGAGGGCGTCCTGCTCTATCGTGGCTATCCGATCGAGCAGCTCGCCGAGCATGGCGACTTCCTCGAGACCTGCTACCTGCTACTCTATGGCGAATTGCCGACCGCAGCGCAGAAGGCTGATTTCGACCAGCGCGTCACCTATCACACGATGGTGCACGAGCAGATGTCGCGCTTCTACACCGGCTTCCGCCGCGACGCCCATCCGATGGCGATCATGGTCGGCGTCGTCGGCGCGCTCTCGGCCTTCTATCACGACTCGACCGACATCTCCGATCCGCACCAGCGGATGGTGGCGAGCCTTCGCCTGATCGCGAAGATGCCGACGATCGCGGCGATGGCCTTCAAGTACCATGTCGGCCAGCCCTTCGTTTATCCGCTGAACTCGCTCGACTATGCCTCGAATTTCCTGCGCATGTGCTTCGCGGTGCCGGCCGAGGAATACAAAGTCAACCCGATCCTCGCCCGCGCCATGGACCGGATCTTCATCCTCCATGCCGACCACGAGCAGAATGCCTCGACCTCAACGGTCCGGCTCGCCGGCTCCTCGGGCGCCAATCCCTTCGCGTGCATCGCCGCCGGCATCGCCTGCCTCTGGGGCCCGGCGCATGGTGGCGCGAACGAAGCAGCGCTCAACATGCTGCAAGAGATCGGCTCGGTCGAGCGGATCCCGGAATATATCGCCCGCGCCAAGGACAAGAACGATCCGTTCCGCCTGATGGGCTTCGGCCACCGCGTCTACAAGAACTACGATCCGCGCGCCAAGATCATGCAGCGGACCTGCCACGAGGTGCTCGGCGAGCTCGGCATCACCGATGATCCGGTGCTGGAAGTAGCGCTCGAGCTGGAGCGCATCGCGCTCAGCGACGACTATTTCGTCGAGAAGAAGCTCTACCCGAATATCGACTTCTATTCCGGCATCACGCTGAAGGCGCTCGGCTTCCCGACGACCATGTTCACCGTGCTGTTCGCGGTCGCCCGCACCGTCGGCTGGATCGCGCAGTGGAAGGAAATGGTCGAGGATCCGGGCCAGCGCATCGGCCGCCCGCGCCAGCTCTATTCCGGCGCCGACCGTCGCGACTACGTCCCGGTCTCGAAGCGCCGCTGAGCGCAGCCGCAGCAAACGCAAAAGGGCGCCCCTGTGGCGCCCTTTTTTGTGACCTTCGACATGCGGTTGACCGCGCACGCGCGATAGGGATTGGCAGGGCATCTCCCGGGCGTGCAAGACTCAGCAGCGACACGTCCGGTCGCGGAGGTGAACAAGCGTCGATATTGATGGCTGGGACACTGCCGCGGAGCCTCTTCAGACGCTGCGGCGCGATGCTGGCAAGGAAGCCGTCGTCTACTGGCCTGCCTTCAGTGCACGGTTGAAGGCGGAGACGGCCATATCGATCAACTGCGCATGGATGTCCTTCCGGGAGCGTCCGCCCGCATCCGTGCAGACCGGATCGCCGATCTCTTTGTAATCAGCGCGTTCAGTCGCGCCGGGCTTACACTCGGCAAACATGCTGTAGTGGCTAGCGTCCGCGATCACGGCGTAGTCCGATGTGGCAATGGTTGCGGAGACCGAAGACGCGTCTGCGGTCGGCACAATCCTGCCCCGCTCACCGAGATTGACGAGGTCTACCGGAATCGCAATCTTCGCGAAACTGGCGAAGCTGAAAACATCGATCGGAACGGGATCGATCGCCATGACAAACCGGATGCGCTGATCCTGATTGTCACGCGCCGCCAATGTCATGTCCATCTCATGGAGATCGACACCGCTAGCCCTCACCCAGCCGCATAGAGAAGCGTTGAGCCCATCCGTATCGCAATAGCCCGCCAGGAGTGCTGGATCGAGGCGGGCGCCAGCAATTGCCAGGGCTGTGTTGCCACCCATCGACAAACCGAGAGCACCAACCTTGCCCGGATCGACATGGTCCTCGAAGAACGCGTCCTTCTCGATCGCGTCAAGCGTTGCGGCGAGGTCGGCCGGCCTGAGCCAGAGCTTCATCGTCTCGGCTGCGGACCGGTCCGCTCCTGTATTGCCCGGATGACGCGGCGCAGCGACGACGAAACCTTGCTGAGCCAAGGCGGTGGCCAACCAACTGACGGCCTGTGGGCTGCCACCGAGGCCTGCGCCGTGCGACATCATAATGAGTGGAAATCGGCCCTCAACGATCGGGGCATCACGCATGGACGCCGTCCCGACGAAGAACGGACTATCGCCCAACATGACGGAATAGCCGCCCGACTGCGCCGGATACCAGACCGTCGCATCGAGATTGATCCCCCGCTCTTCAGACGCCGCCGCAATCTGGCGAACGCCGACTGCATTGCCGGCCGCGGCCAAGGACGGGACTGCCAAGACCGCGGCGATGAACAAGACCGCGGCGATGAACAAAGCAACGCCCAGTCTCATCGGCTTCTCCATCCCGCACGCGCTCCGCGCCTCAGCCCTTCAGCCGCTCCAGCGCCGCGTCGAACTTCGCGACAAGGGCTTCGGCTTCCGCGAGACGCTCGCGCTGCTCCTCGATCACGTCTTCAGGCGCGCGGCTGACGAACTGCTCATTGCCGAGCTTCGCCTGGATCTTGGCGATCTCCTTCGAGGCCTTGTCTCGCTCCTTGCCGAGGCGAGCACGTTCGGCGTCGAGATCGATGACGCCTTCAAGCGGCAGGGCGATGGTCGCTTCGGCGACCATCGTCTGCACCGCGCCCTTCGGTGCGGCGTCGGCAACGGTGACCTCGGCAGCGCGGGCAAGGCGGCGGATCAGGGCATCATGCGTCTTGAGGCGCGCAACGGTCGCCTCGCTGGCCCCAACGATCATCAGCGGCACCATTGCGCCCGGCGGCACATTGATCTCGGAACGAACAGAGCGCACCTGCGAGATCAGCTCGACAAGCCAGTTGATTTCGCCCGCCGCGGCCTCGTCCTCGAAGGTGAGCTGCGGCCAGGCGGTGAGGATCAGCGGCTTTTCGCGCGCGGCGTCCTCGCCCGCGGTCCGACCCCAAAGCTCCTCGGTGATGAACGGCATGAACGGATGCAGCAGCGTCACGATTCGGTCGAGCGTCCAGCCGATCGCGGCGCGGGTCTCGGCCTTGGCCGCCTCGTCCGCGTCCTCGTTCATGAGGACCGGCTTCACCAGCTCCAGATACCAGTCGCAGAAGGTGTTCCACACGAACCGATAGAGCGTGTTCGCCGCATCGTTGAAGCGATAGGTTTCGATCGCCTCGGTGACGGCGCGCGCGGTGCGCGTCGTCTCGGTGACGATCCAGCGATTAAGCTTTTCGGTCGCCGCGTCGGGATCGAAGTCCGCGCCGTGAACGGCGCCGTTCATCTCGGCAAAGCGGGCGGCATTCCAGAGCTTGGTCGCGAAGTTGCGATAGCCCTCGACGCGATTGGTCGCGAGCTTGATGTCCCGGCCCTGCGCCGCCATCGCCGTCAACGTGAAGCGCAGCGCATCGGCCCCATACTGGTCGATCAGGCTGAGCGGATCGATGACGTTGCCCTTCGACTTCGACATCTTGGCGCCCTTCTCGTCGCGGACGAGAGCGTGCATGTAGATGTCCTTGAACGGCTCGGTCTTCATGAAATGAAGTCCCATCATCATCATCCGGGCCACCCAGAAGAAGATGATGTCGAAACCCGTCACCAGCGTGTTGGTGGGGAAATAGCGCTCAAGCTCTGCCGTTCCGTCAGGCCAGCCGAGTGTCGAAAACGGCCATAGCGCCGAGGAGAACCAGGTGTCGAGCACATCCTCGTCACGCTGCAGGCTGATTTCCAGGACCTGGTCGGCCTCGTCCAGCACGCCGGCCTCAAAGGCGCCGATCACGACACGCTCGAGGTTGGGCGCGATCGGCTTTCCCCCATCGGGGCCGAACTTGTAGTGGCGGTAGGCCTTGTCCTTTGCCTCGTCCTCAGTCGCAGCAACGAAGAATGCGCCATCTGGCCCATACCAGGCCGGGATCTGATGGCCCCACCAGAGCTGGCGTGAGATGCACCAGGGCTGGATGTTCTCCATCCACTCGAAATAGGTCTTCTCCCACGTCTTGGGATAGAAGACGCTCCGCCCCTCGCGCACCGAAGCAATTGCCGGCTGCGCAAGCGTATGCGCATCGACATACCACTGGTCGGTCAGGAAGGGTTCGATCGGGACACCGCCGCGATCACCATGCGGCACGACATGCATGTGGTCCTCGACCGCCGCGAGATAGCCACTCTCCTCCATCATGGCGACGATGGAGTTGCGCGCCGTGAAGCGGTCGAGCCCTTCCAGGGCATCGATGAATTCGAGCAGCGCCTCGCCTTTCGACAGGCCGGCGAGGAACTCGGTGTTGCCGGCCAGCGTGACATTGGCCTCGCGATCGAGAACCGAAATCATCGGCAGATTGTGCCGCTTGCCGACCTCGAAATCGTTGAAGTCATGCGCCGGCGTGATCTTGACCGCACCGGATCCCTTCTCGGGATCGGAATAGGTGTCGGCGACGATCGGAATGCGCCGGCCGACGAGCGGCAGGATCGCGAATTTGCCGATCAGCGACTGCCAGCGTTCATCGTCCGGATGGACGGCGACAGCGGTATCGCCGAGCATCGTCTCGGGCCGCGTCGTCGCGACGGTAATGAAGCTCGTCGCATCGTCGGGATCGAAGGTCCGACCCTCGATTGGATAGCGCAGATGCCAAAGATGCCCTTTGGTCTCGACCTGCACGACCTCGAGATCTGAGATGGCGGTGATCAGCGCCGGGTCCCAATTGACGAGGCGCTTGTCCTTGTAGATGAGCCCCTGTTCGTGAAGCTCGACAAACACCTTGATGACGGCGCGCGACAGGCCCTCATCCATGGTGAAGCGCTCACGCGACCAATCGGCGGAAGCGCCGAGGCGCTTCAGCTGACCGATGATGGTCCCGCCGGATTCGGCCTTCCAGTTCCAGACCTTTTCGACAAAGGCATCGCGGCCGATCACGCGGCGGCCGGGCTCCTGCCGTTCCATCATCTGGCGCTCGACGACCATCTGCGTCGCGATGCCGGCATGATCGAGGCCGACCTGCCAAAGCACGTCGCGGCCCCGCATGCGCTCAAAGCGGATCAGGATGTCCTGCAGCGTGTTGTTGAGGGCATGCCCCATATGGAGCGAGCCGGTGACATTCGGCGGCGGAATGACGATAGAGAACGGCTTGGCGCCCGGCGCCGCCCCGGCGCCGGCCTTGAAGGCGCCAGCCTTGTCCCAAGCATCATAGATCCGCGGCTCGACGGCGGCGGCGTCGTAGTTCTTGTCCAGCATGACCGTTTCCGGTTGATCTCGTTGGGTGCTGTAAACCGGATGGGCTGGCCTGAGTCAACGAAAAGGCTCGGCCGAGCGACTATCCGACGGCGCAGGCGGCAATGCCGACGCGGGTGTGACGGCCGCTCAGCGGCCGCGCGATACCCGCTCGATCTCGTCGCGTACCAGCCGCTCGACCAGCGGCGGCAGATTGGTATCGAGCCAGGCCTTCAGCATCGGCCGCAGCATGTCCTTGACGAGATCCTCGATCGTGCGGGCCTGACCGGACAGCAGCGTCGTGGCGAGATCGCCAAAGGACGCGGTCACGGCGGCATCGGCTGCCGGCGACAGCAATTGCCGTCCAGAGACCTCGGCAACGACCTGGGGCGCGGGAGCCAGAGGCTCGGGCAACCGGCGTTCAGGCTCGCCAGCAGCGGGCTCTGACGCGAGCGACGGGCGGAGCAGCGCTTCGGTGCGCGGCAGCTCCGCACGCGGCTGTTCTGGGCGCGGCTGTTCGGGCCGGACCGGCTCAGAACGCAGCCGCGGCTCAGGCTGAAGGCGGGGTTCAGCCTGCAGCCGGGGCTCGGCTGCGCGGCGGAATTCCGGCTGACCTCCGCGCGGCTCTGGCTTTCGCACTGTCTCGGCCGGTTTGGCGGCGGCCGGCTCCTGGCGAAGGAAGGACGGAATCTGGTCACGATCTTCGGCCGCAACGCGAGCGCCAAACAGAGCGTCGATCGCCGCCGTCGAGATCGAATTAGAATCTTTCGTCGGCAGCAGAGCGTCGTCACCATCATCCGAAATGATCCGGCGAATGGAGGCGAGTATCTCCTCCATAGACGGTTCCTGCGCCTGACTGACCTTGGCCATTCCCACCCCGATGCCTTATCCGCCGCGCCGACGAATCGCTTGATTCTCTTGCGATTCTGCGGGCAACGCTAGCGAATTCCCTGGAGCCGCGAAACCGACCTGGCGGCTTGTGCACGCCTCAATCCGCAAGCAGGACCCAGACAGCAAGACGCCGGCGCGATGGCCGGCGTCGAAGGTTTTTTTCGGTACGAAAGCGGCTCAGCGGCCGTCTGGCGTCCTGAGGCCGAACCACTTGTCGCGGACGGCGTTGTAATGCTGCTGCGGCTTGTAGGTCGCGACCTTCAGTCCGAGCTTGTCGGCAGAGAGCGCGCCGATTGACGACATCACCGAATAGGCGGCGACGATGGCGCTGCGCTGCGCGATCACCAGCGTCTCGCGCGCCTGGATCAGCGTCTGCTGCTGATTCAGGACGTCGAGCGTGGTGCGCTGGCCAACCTTCTGTTCCTCGATGACGCCGGCAAGCGCCAGTTCGGCGGCCTTGACCTGCGACTGCGCCGAGATGATCGCGGCGCGAGCGGCTTGAAGCTGGCCCCAGGTGGTATCGACCGCGGAGCGAACCTGGTCGCGCGCGCTGTCGAGCTGGATACGCCGCTGGCCGAGCGTTTCCTTCGCCTGGCGGGCCTGCGAATAGACAACGCCGCCCTCATAGAGCGGCACGGTCAGGTTCGCGGTCACCGATGCGGAATTGCTCCAGGTGCCAGACGAAGACTGCTCGTCAGCATGGGCAACCTGACCCTGAAGCGAGACCGTCGGCAGCAACTGACCCTCGATCGACTTCACGTTGAAGGCAGCCGTATCAACGTTGAACGAAGCCGTCAGGATTGCCGGGTGATTCTTGAGGCCCGTCCCGATCGCCGAATCCAGCGACTTCGGCAGCAGCCGGTCATTGAACACCGGCGTGACGAGGTTTTTCGGCTGCAGGCCGATCACCTGAAGATACGTCGCGTTGGCGGCGTTCAGGTTCGAGACGGCAACCTCATAGTCTGTCTGTCCCTGGCTGAGGCTGGCCTCGGTCTGCGCGAGGTCGGTACGCGTCCCCTCACCGACCTTGAGCCGGTCGGTCGCTGCGCGAACCTGCTCCTGCAGGAAGACAATGTTCTGCTCGCGCAGCGCAAGGATCGCTTTCGTCTGCAGCACGTTGGTATAGGCGCTCACCGCGTCGAGGAACACGTCCTGTTCGGTCGAGCGCAGCGACTCGCGGCCGGCGAGGACCGATGATTCGGCTTGCTTGACGTCGTTTTGGGTGCGGAAGCCGCGAAAAAGCGGCTGTTCAATCGTGATGGCCGCAGTCCGCGGCATCAAACTCGTGCTGCCGGCGGACGAATTGATGCTGGACTGTCCGATGCTCGCGGTGCCGGTCACGACCGGGCGATATCCGGACAATGCCTGGGGCACGCCTTCGTCGACGGCACGCAGACCCGCACGCTGAGCATTCAACGTCGGATTGGTGTTGTAAGTGGAAGCAAGAGCAGCAGCCAATGTATCCGCATGGGCGGCAGGAACGGCCGCAATCAGCGCGACCATTGCCACGGATATCAAGGAGACCCGGGAAAACGACACTATCGAACCTCGGCGTTGCGAGGCGACGTCCCCCTACCGGACGTCCACCAGCGGACAAGACATCGACAAGATACGCCGGGCGGGATGACGGTCAAATGGCAGGATCCAGACAGACGTTGATAAAGTGTATGCTGCGGCGCAGAAGCCACAGCGAACGATCGGTAAAATTTGACGGGATCGTTGAGAAAGTGTTGATTTCTGCGCGTTTCAGAACACGAAGGCGCGCGGGCGCACAAATTCCGGCAACATTCGGACATGCGTGTTGAACACCGGCCGGCCGCTGACGACGCCGCCTGTGCGGGTAAACACGGTCGCCTTGGCAGCGAGACCATTCGCGCCGACCACGGCAACGATTCGGCCGCCCTCGGCGAGCTGCTTGTCGAGGGCCTCGGGAATGAACTCCACCGCGCCCTCGATGATGATCACATCATAGGGTGCCGAAGCGGCATGGCCGGCGGCGAGTGGACCGGTGACGACGGTGACATTGTCGACGCCAAGGCTGGTGAGCGTGGCACGAGCGGCCTCCGCAAGAGCCGCGTCCGGTTCGACGGCAGTGACGCGCGCGGCAAGGCGGGCGAGAATTGCGGAGGAATAGCCGGTGGCCGGGCCGAGATCGAGCACAGCCTCACCCGGCAGGATGTCGGCGAGCTGGACGAGGCGGGCGAGCGGACCCGGCTCCATCATGTAACGCGCCGGTGCGCCGGCCGCCGAGACCAGCAGGTCCTCGTCAATATAGGCGAGCGGCTTCAGCGCATCCGGCACAAAAGCCTCGCGCGGCACTGCCGAAAAGGCGTCGAGGACGTCGTAGTCGGTGACGTCGACGGTGCGAACCTGGCAATCGACCATCGTGGTCCGCGCTTTGGCGAAGTCGACCATGATTCCCGAACCCCATATCGATGTTGTGAGCGTTCTTTGTTCCATACCGAGCCGCGAGGGGAGTGACAAGCCGCCGCGCCGCGCTGCGGCGACGCAGGGGGCGTCCATTGCGGGGGATGACGACCAGAAAGTACTTGCCTAACTCCATGCACTCCCTCTACATCCGCAACCCGAGGGCCTCGTGGCGGAGTGGTTACGCAGAGGACTGCAAATCCTTGCATCCCGGTTCGATTCCGGGCGAGGCCTCCATCGCTCTAACCAAGCGAAATCAAGCATTCAGCAGTGCCCTATCCCGGCTGAATGCTTGCCGCCATGCTGCGCTTTCGATGCGCCCGGCTTTCAATGTTCCCAGTGGCTGCGACCGAGGCGCGGCAGCTCCGCGCTCTGCTCGGCTATGTCAGACAATTTCTCCCCGTTCATCTCGGCGCGATCGACGCGCTGCACCGTCGGAGCAATGTCCAGCGGGTTACAGAATTGTCCCGGTTGACGACCGTGTCTTTCGACCGCGATGGTCATGCCATCGTCAGGGCTCGGATCGTTGCGACCCGATCCGAGGGTTTGAGGAGAAGATCATGACGCATCTGCAAGGTACAATCGCCGTCGTCACCGGCGGCGGACGAGGCATCGGCCGCGAGATCGCGCTGCATCAGGCGCGCGGCGGGGCGAAAGTCGCCGTGCTCGCCCGGACGGCGCGGGAAATCGAGGAGACGGCGGCGCTGATCGGCCAGGAAGGCGGGACGGCGATCGCCCTCTCCGTCGATCTCGTCAACGCCGAGGCGGTCGCAAAGACGCTCGAGCGGGTTGTCGACACGCTTGGCCCGATCGATACGCTCGTCAACAATCACGGCTCCTTTCGCGCCTTCGGACCGATCTGGGACTGTGATCCCGAGACCTGGTGGTCGGACGTGGAAATCAATCTGCGCGGGACATTCAACACCTGCCGGATCGCCGCCCCGTCCATGTTGGCACGCGGCCGTGGACGGATCGTCAATCTCGTGGGCGGCGGCACCGGAACGAGCTTTCCGAACGGCTCAGGATATGCCGCGAGCAAGGCGGCGATCATGCGGTTTACCGAATGTCTGGACGACACGACGAAGGCAGGCGGCGTCCGGGCCTTCGCGGTCGATCCGGGGCTCGTTCGCACCGCCATGACCGAGCTGCAGCTCAACTCCGATGCAGGCAAGGTACACCTCCCCAACATCCAGCAATTGTTCGACGATGGCGTAAACGTCCCGCCGAGCCGTGCCGCCGCCCTCATCGCCGACATCGCTGCCGGGCGCTTCGATGCGCTGGCCGGCCGTATGCTGCGCGGGGTCGATGATCGCGACGAGCTGGAGCGGGACATGGAAGCCATTGCGGCCAAGGACGGCCGTGCGCTCAGGATCAGTGCCCTCGATCTGCAGAGCCTTTAGGCGCTACAACACCAGCCGGCCGGTGAAAGCCGGCTGGCCCACGGGGCACGGAAGGGCCGATCATGACTCATTGGCGGATTGGCATGTCATTCGCGCTGCTGGCGACAGGCTCTAGCGACATTGGGGTGGCCGCGAGCACGCATTGCCGGATCGTTCGATCATCCTCCCAGTGCGGCCGATTGCGCCCATGAGGTCCACAGTTCTTCCGATGCAGGGCGAAAGCACGCCGCGCCATGGCGGTGCGCTCGCCGCGGCCTCACTCCGCCATGGCATACCGGTTGGCGACTGGCTCGATCTCTCCACCGGCATCAACCCGGCGCCCTACCCGGCCGCGCCGACCGCCCACGAGGACTATGCGCGGTTGCCCGATCCGGCTTCGCTGGCGGCTCTGCTTTCTTCCGCCCGCCGCGCCTACGACGTTGCCGAGCCTGCCCGTGTCGTACCGCTTCCTGGCAGCGATCTCGGGCTCCGCCTGCTGCCCTTGCTCGTTCAAACTGGCCGCGTCGCGGTGTTGCAGCCGACCTATTCCGGCCATGCCGAAGCCTGGGCAAACGCCGGCCATACCGTCGCAAGGGTTGCCAGCCTCAGCGAGGCCAATGGCGCCGACGTCGTGGTGCTCGCTAATCCGAACAATCCCGACGGAAGGCGTCTTTCGCCGGACAGCATCCTCGCCGCCCTCGCCGCACTGCCCCCGGGCGGCTTGCTGGTCGTCGACGAGGCCTTCGCCGATCTGGAGCCGGGGCTGAGCCTTGCGCCTCACCTCGCGGACGAGCGGCTTGTCGTGCTGCGCTCGTTCGGCAAATTTTATGGCCTTGCCGGACTGCGGCTCGGCTTCGCGCTCGGCACCGGCGACATCGTCCGGCGGCTGGCAGGCGTCGTCGGCGACTGGCCGCTGTCCGGACCGGCCATCACGATCGGGACGGCGGCGCTTTCCGACTTTGCATGGCAGGAAGCTACCCGGGCGAGGCTGGCATCTGCTCGAATCAATCTCGACGCGCTGCTTGCGCGGCACGACCTCGCCATTGCCGGCGGCACGGACCTGTTCCGTCTGGTGCGCACCGATGATAAGCGAGCCCTGCATGAAGCGCTGGCGCAGCGCGGGATCTGGACGCGCATTTTCCCGGACCTGCCCGGCGCGATCCGCTTCGGCCTGCCGCCGGTGGACGGTTTCAATCGACTGGCTCGCGCGCTCGCCGAAATCAGAATGCCCTGAAGGTCATGATCGTCCTGGTGTCGCGGATGCCGGAAAAGCGCTGCACCGACTCGGTGACGAAATGGCCCGGGTCGACATGGTCTTCGAGATAGAACTTCACGAGCAGGTCGAACTCGCCGGCCGTGGAATAGATCTCCGATGCGATCTCGGCATCGGCGATGGCGGCGGCGACCTCATAGGCGTGGCCGAGTTCGCATTTGATCTGGACGAACAGCGCTTTCATTCGAACCCTCCGTAGTGGCCGCCTTGGGATAGCGAAGGTCCGGGATAGCAGGCGGCGCGCCGGACCGGCAATGGTCTCTGGCCGCTGCGGCTTATTTCACGCGGCTCCGGGCTTGCCGCACCTTCTGCCGCAGCTATCTCGAAAGAAGGCGCGGGAGTTTTGCCGCGCCACTCGCCGCTCCCGACCGAGCCATCCAGGAGACCGCCATGCCGCGTGCCACAGCTCCGCTTGCCGCCATCCTCGGCACAGCACTTTTCGCCCTGCCGGCCTTCGCCGAGCCATCGAGCGCCGACAGGAGTGCCTTCAAGGCTCTGGTCGAGGGTCAATTGCAGGCCTTCCGGCAGGATGATGCCGCAGCAGCCTATGGCAGCGCGGCGCCCGGCATCCAGCGGATGTTTCCAAGTCCGGACATTTTCATGAGCATGGTGCGGCAGGCTTATCCGCCGGTCTATCGGTCCGGCAGCGTCGCCTTTGGCGAGGTCGTCGATGGACCGGTCGGGCCAATGGAGAAGGTCTTCATCACCGCCGCCGATGGGACCAACTGGGTGGCGCTCTATACGTTCGAGCGCCAGGCCGATGGCCGCTGGAAGATCTCAGGCTGCCAGCTCGTCAAGGACAATGCGCCGACGATCTGATGTCTCGCTCAGAGAGCCGCGATATCACCGCGCGCCCAGTCGTCCTTCGTGGCAAGGCGGAAGTCATCGAAACGATCTTCGTCGATCGCCGCGCGGATACCGGCCATCAGGCTCTGGTAATAGGCAAGGTTGTTCCATGTCAGCAGCATGGCGCCGAGCGTCTCGTTCGCCTTGAAGAGGTGGTGCAGATAGGCACGCGAATAGTCGCGGGTCGCCGGGCAATCGGACGCCTCGTCGAGCGGCCGGTGATCCTCGGCATGGCGCGCATTCTTGATGTTAATCTTGCCGAAGCGGCTGAAGGCGAGCCCATGCCGGCCAGCGCGTGTCGGCATCACACAATCGAACATGTCGACGCCGCGCGCCACCGACTCGATGATATCGTCGGGCGTGCCGACGCCCATGAGGTAGCGCGGCTTCTGGGCCGGCAGCAGCGGCGTCGTCATCGCGAGAATGCGAAGCATCACCTCCTGCGGCTCGCCGACGGCAAGCCCGCCGATCGAATAGCCCTTGAAGTCCATCGCCGCGAGCGCCAGCGCCGATTGCTCGCGCAGCCGCTCATTGTCGCCGCCCTGCACGATGCCGAAGATCGCCTTGCCCGGCTGGTCGCCGAAGGCAACCTTGGAGCGCTCGGCCCAACGCAGCGAAAGCTGCATCGCCCGCTCGATCTCCGCTTCCGAAGTCGGCAGCGCGACGCACTCGTCGAGCTGCATCTGAATATCGCTGTCCAAGAGACCCTGGATCTCGACCGAGCGCTCGGGCGTCAACTCGTAGCGGCGGCCGTCGATATGGCTCTGGAAGGTCACGCCGCGCTCGTCCATCTTGCGAAGCTGCGAAAGCGACATGACCTGGAAGCCGCCGGAATCGGTCAGGATAGGATGTGGCCAATTGGCGAAGGTGTGCAGCCCGCCGAGCTTGGCGACCCGCTCGGCGCCCGGACGCAGCATCAGGTGATAGGTGTTGCCGAGGATGATATCGGCGCCGAGCTCCCGCACCTGGCCCGGATACATCGCCTTGACAGTGCCGGCCGTTCCGACCGGCATGAAGGCAGGCGTGCGGATGGTGCCGCGCGGCATGGTGATCTCGCCGCGCCGGGCCATGCCGTCGGTCTTCAACAGCGTGAAGGTGAAGCGCTCGCTCATACGGCCTCCGCAGGGAAAAGCAGCGACGCATCGCCGTAGGAATAGAAGCGATAGCCGGTCGCGATCGCATGCTCATAGGCGCCGCGCATCGTCTCAAGGCCTGAGAAGGCCGAGACGAGCATGAACAGCGTCGAGCGCGGCAGGTGGAAATTGGTCATCAGCCCGTCGATCGCGCGGAAGCGATAGCCGGGCGTGATGAAGATACTGGTCGGCGCGTTGAAGGGGCGGATGATTCTGTCCTCGCCAGCCGCGCTTTCAAGCAGCCGCAGCGAGGTGGTGCCGACCGCAACGACCCGCCCGCCGCGCGCCCGAACGGCGTTGAGCGCATCGGCAGTCTCGGCCGAGACCTCGCCGCGCTCCGCATGCATGCGGTGATCGGCGGTGTCATCGGCTTTGACCGGCAGGAAGGTGCCGGCGCCGACATGCAGCGTCACGAAATGGCGCGATATACCGGCCGCGTCGAGACGGTCGAACAGTTCAGGCGTGAAATGCAGCCCGGCGGTCGGGGCGGCGACGGCGCCCTCCTCGCGGGCATAGATGGTCTGATAATCAGTGCGGTCGCGCTCATCCTCGCCTCGCTTCGAGGCGATATAGGGCGGCAGCGGGATATGGCCGATCGCAGCGATGGCCTCGTCGAGCGCAGGACCTGCGAGATCGAAAGCGAGAACGACCTCGCCCGCCTCGCCTTTTTCGGCAACCGTCGCGGCGAGCCCGGCAGCGAGGCAGGCCCGATCGGCCATCTCGCCGAACAGGATACGCTCGCCGGCGAGGATCTTCTTCGCCGGACGGACGAAGGCGCGCCAGCGATCGGCGCCCTCGCGCATGTGCAGCGTGACGCCGATGCGGGCAGATACGCCGTCGCGCACGCGTTCGCCGAAGAGTTGGGCCGGAATCACGCGGGTATCGTTGAAGACCAGTGCATCGCCCGCCCGGAGCAGACCGGGAAGGTCGCGGACGATGCGATCCTCCATCGCCACGCCTGGCCTCACCAGCAGCAGGCGCGCGGCGTCGCGTGGCTCGGCCGGCCGCAGCGCGATGCGCTCGTCAGGCAGATCGAAATCGAAGAGATCGACGCGCATGGACCCTCGAATGGGACGGGCGCCGAGAAGGCGCCCGGTTGTTTTGTTTCGGCTCTCGCTTGCGCAAGGCGCCATCAAACCGTGGATGCCCGGGACCTGCCCGGGCATGACGGCAGACGTGACGGCTCTTACGCGACGTCGGCGGCGACGCGGAGCGTGACGATCTTGTCGGGATCCTTGACCGGCTCGCCGCGCTTGATCTGGTCGATATTCTCCATGCCTTCGATGACCTTGCCCCAGACCGTGTACTGGCCGTTGAGGAAGCTCGCATCGGCGAAGCAGATGAAGAACTGGCTGTCACCCGAATCCGGGTTCTGGGCGCGGGCCATCGACAGCGTGCCGCGCTGATGCGGCTCGCGGGTGAACTCGGCCTTCAGCTTCTTACCCGAGCCGCCCATGCCGGTGCCGGTCGGGTCGCCCGTCTGGGCCATGAAGCCGTCGATCACGCGATGGAAGACGACGCCGTCATAGAACTTCTCGCGGGCCAGTTCCTTGATCCGCGCGACATGGCTCGGGGCGAGGTCGGGGCGCAGTGCGATGACCGCCGTGCCCTTGGTCGTCTCGAGGATAAGGGTGTTTTCCGGGTCCTTGATCTCGGCCACCTGGATTCTCCATTCGTGGGTTGATGCGGCATCCGGCAGGCTTCTGCCATCATTTGCCGCTCGCGGCGAGCCTTTTGGCGCTGCCGCCACGCC
This sequence comes from Kaistia sp., assembly GCA_965229085.1. Lineage (GTDB taxonomy): Bacteria > Pseudomonadota > Alphaproteobacteria > Rhizobiales > Kaistiaceae > Kaistia. The sequence goes on from OZ245859.1 coordinate 885,997, forward strand.
CAAAAGGCGTGGCGGCAGCCCTCTAGCCCGAAGCCGCCCTTACTTCGCGTCGGCGGCGACCTGCATCTTGATGATCTTGTCGGGGTTCACTGGCGGCTCGCCCTTCTTAATCTTGTCGACGAATTCCATGCCGCTCACGACCTCTCCGAACACGGTGTACTGGCCGTCGAGGAAGCCGCCATCGGCGAACATGATGAAGAACTGCGAATTGGCGCTGTCCGGATCCTGCGCCCGCGCCATGCCGAGCGTGCCGCGCTTGAAATGTTCCTTCGAGAACTCGGCCTTGAGGTCAGGCTCGTTCGAGCCGCCCGTGCCGGTGCCGGTCGGATCGCCGGTCTGCGCCATGAACCCATCGATCACGCGGTGGAAGACGATGCCGTTGTAGAAGCCTTCACGCGTCAGCTTCTTGATCTGTGCGACATGGTTCGGCGCGAGGTCGGGGCGCAGCTGGATGACGACACGGCCGTCCTTCAGGTCGAGATAGAGCGTGTTCTCGGGATCGAGCTGCGCGCCGGCGGCCATGGCCGGGGCGAGGGTGAGAAAGGCCGCGACGAGCGCCGCCATCATGCCAAGGAAACGGTTCACGGAAATCTCCGGTTGTTTTGTCGTTGGGCGGCGCCAGTTGGCGGCCGGGTCAGGAAGCGAATTTTTGTGTCAGCTTTCGGGCAATGAAGGCCGGCACGAACGGTCCGACATCCCCGCCGAGCCGCGCGATCTGGCGGACGAGGGTCGCCGTGATCGGCCGTGTCTCGGGTGAGGCGGGCAGGAACACGGTGCGGATCGCCGGCGCCATCCTGCCGTTCATCCCCGCGAGCTGCATCTCGTAGTCGAAATCGGTCGCATCGCGGAGCCCGCGAATGAGAAGGCTTGCCCCTGCCCGCTCGGCCGCAGTGACCGTCAGTCCGTCGAAGGCGGCAACCTCGATGCGATCGGCATCGGCACTGAGCGAAGCGGCGAGTTCCCCGATCATCGCCGCGCGCTCCTCGAAGCTGAACAGCGGCACCTTCCCGGGGTGAGTGCCAATCCCGACCACCACTTTGTCCACCAGCGCCAGCGCACCAGCGAGGATATCGGCATGGCCATTGGTGATGGGATCGAAGGAGCCTGGGAAGAAACCGATGCGGATCATGCGGCGGACATTCTCAAGATGACGGACAAGATCGCGAAGCTGTGACCGGCCAGACATCAAAAACTCTTGGAACCGCCTCGAAATTGCGACGTTGAGGTCCCAAGTGAAGGGTCGATGAACAGCCTGTAGTGATGCGGTTCATAGCCCCGATGGCGTGATGTGTCCAAGTTCAAATCGACCGCGGCAGGGAGATGAGACATGACGACGTGGTTCCATGCAATGATCCTGGCGACCTGCGCAGTCGCGACCATCGCGGTCGGCATGGCTGGCGCGGCCGCCCTCAGCGACCTCAACGCTCCCCTCGCGAAGAAGCAAGATCGCCTGGTCACTCTGGCCGATGCCGGCATCCGCCCGGAAATCACCATCGAGCAGCGAAGCGACGGCATGTCTATCCTGACCCGTGTTCCCGCCCCCGTCGCCAACTGAACGACCTCGGCTGCCCCCACCCCGTCAGCCGAATTTGTAGATGTCCTGACCTCTCGACTATTCGACCCCACCCCGAAGAAGAGAAGACCTCTCCGATTAACTGAAACGCCGGCCCAAGGGCCGGCGTTTTCTTTTGTCGATCGGGCGGATGGGAAGCGCTCAGGCCTCCTTCGGCGCCTCGCCTTCGATCTCGGCCTCGGTCTCGGAGAGGCGGTCGACGGATACCACCTTCTCGCCCTCGGCGGTGTCGAACACGATCACGCCCTGCGAGCCCCGCGAGACGATGCGGATCGGCTTGTCGCCGGCGACCGGCATGCGGATCGTCTGGCCACCATTGGTCACCAGCATGATCTGGTCGCTATCCTCGACGGGGAAGGAGGCGACGAGCTGGCCATTGCGATCATTGACCGCCATGGCGACGATGCCTTTGCCGCCGCGGCCGGTGATGCGGTACTCGAACGAGGACGTCCGCTTGCCGTAGCCATTCTCGGAAATGGTGAGAACGAGCTGCTCGGCGGCGCTCATCGCCACGTAGCGTTCCTCGGAATCGCCAAGCGCAACAGCCTCGGACGCGACCGCTTCGCCTTCGACATCATCGCCGGCAATGTCTTCAGCGTCGGTCTCGCCACGAACGGCGCGGCTCTTCTTCAGATATTCGGCGCGTTCCTCACCCGTCGCGTCGAAATGGCGAAGGATCGCCATCGAGATGACGCGATCCCCCTCGGCGAGGCTGATGCCGCGCACGCCGGTCGAATCGCGGCCCTTGAACACGCGGACATCCGTAGTCGCAAAGCGGATGCACTGGCCAGCGGCAGTCGTCAGCAGGACGTCCTCATGTTCCGAGCAGAGCTGGACGTCAACGATGGCGTCGCCCTCCTCGTCGAACTTCATGGCGATCTTGCCGTTGCGATTGACCTGCGCGAAGTCGCTGAGCTTGTTGCGGCGCACGGTTCCCCGCGTCGTCGCGAACATGACGTCGAGCGTTTCCCAGCTGTCCTCGTCCTCGGGCAGCAGCAGGATCGAGGTAATGCGCTCGCCATCCTGCAACGGCAGAAGATTGTTGAGGAACTTGCCGCGTGCCTGCGGCGCTGCGAGCGGCAGCCGCCAGACCTTCATCTTGTAGGCGATGCCGCGCGAGGAGAAGAACACCACCGGCGTGTGCGTGTTGGTCACGAACAGGCGGGTGACAAAATCCTCGTCCTTGGTCGCCATGCCGGTGCGGCCCTTGCCGCCACGGTTCTGTGCCCGGTAGGTGACGAGCGGAACGCGCTTGATGTAGCCCTCATGGCTCACCGTGACGACCATGTCCTCACGCTGGATGAGGTCCTCGTCATCGAAATCGGCGCCGCCCTCGAGAATTTCGGTCCGCCGCGGCGTCGCGAATTCATCGCGTACGGCTTCCAGCTCCTCGCGAATGATCGCGACGATGCGCGCGCGCGAGCGCAAAATCTCGAGGTAATCAGCGATTTCGAGCCCGAGCTTGCCGAGCTCCTCGTCGATTTCCTCGCGACCGAGCGCAGTCAGGCGCTGCAGGCGAAGATCGAGGATGGCGCGGGCCTGCGCGTCGGAGAGCTGGTAGGTGTTGTCCTCGGCAAGCCGATGACGCGGATCGGCAATCAGGGCCACCAGCGGCGCGATATCGGCGGCAGGCCAATGCCGCTCCATCAACCGTTCGCGCGCCGTCGCCGGATCGGGCGCCGTGCGAATGAGGTGGATCACCTCGTCAATATTGGCAACCGCGATGGCGAGACCGACGAGGACATGGGCGCGATCGCGCGCCTTGTTGAGCAGGAAGCGCGTGCGCCGCGCCACCACCTCTTCGCGGAAATTGACGAAGGCCTGGATCAGGTCCTTCAGATTCATCAGCTGCGGCCGGCCGCCGGTCAGCGCCACCATGTTGACGCCGAACGATGTCTGCAGCGGCGAGTAGCGGAACACCTGGTTCAGCACCACGTCGGCGACAGCGTCGCGCTTCAGCTCGATGACGACGCGCATGCCCTGGCGGTCGCTCTCGTCGCGGATGTCGGAAATGCCCTCGATACGCTTGTCGCGCACCAGCTCGGCGATCTTCTCGATCATCGTCGCCTTGTTCACCTGATACGGGATCTCGGTGATGACGAGGGCTTCGCGCTCCTTGCGGATCGTCTCGACGGTGACGCGGCCGCGCATCAGGATCGAGCCGCGGCCTTCATGATAGGCGGCGCGGATGCCGCCCCGGCCGATGATGATGCCGGCGGTCGGGAAATCCGGACCGGGCACGATCTCAATCAATTCCTCGATGCTGATCGCCGGGTCGTTCAGATAGGCGATGCAGGCATTGACGACTTCGCCGAGATTATGCGGCGGGATATTCGTCGCCATGCCGACAGCGATGCCGCCGGCGCCGTTGACGAGAAGATTCGGGAAGCGCGCCGGCAGGACGACGGGTTCGCGCTCCGAACCGTCGTAGTTATCCTGGTAATCGACCGTGTCCTTATCGATATCCTCGAGCAGCGAATGAGCAGGCTTCGCGAGCCGGACCTCGGTGTAGCGCATCGCCGCCGGGCTATCGCCATCGACCGAGCCGAAATTGCCCTGGCCATCGACCAGCATGACGCGCATGGAGAATTCCTGCGCCATGCGGACAAGCGCGAAATAGACCGACTGGTCGCCATGCGGATGGTATTTACCGATGACGTCGCCGACCACGCGGGCCGACTTCCTGTAGGCCTTGTTCCAGTCGTAGCCCTGCTCGTTCATCGAATGCAGGATACGGCGGTGGACCGGTTTCAGGCCGTCGCGCGCGTCGGGCAGAGCGCGGCTCACGATCACGCTCATCGCGTAATCGAGATAGCTGCGCTTCATCTCGTCGGAAATCGAGATGGTTTCGAATTCTGAGGGGCGGCCGTCTCCCGGCTCCTCGGAGCGGGGCGGCTCGTTTGTATCGGACAAGGGGGGTCCTGGAATCAGTTGATGTGCGCGTGATCATAGAGACCGCATTGTGGCCGTTCAAGGAAACGGCTCGAAAAGCCCGGCCCGCAACGGCTTTTTCCAGGTCCTGATGCCGCGGCGCCGCCTTCACGGCCTGTATTTGCCGCGGCCAAGGTTGCGCCTTGCACTCGGGCAAGCCGATATGCGAGATAGCGACCCTCGGCGGGCGGTCCAGAGTTATCGAGCTTTACGCCTCGGAGCGATACAGGGTCACCTCCTTCTGCGGCACGGCTTCGATGCTCTTTTCCACCCCTGAATTCATCTTTCTCTTTCTGCCGGTTGTCGCCCTTCTCACCTTTGTGATCGGCCGCTATTCCGATCTCGGCGCGAAGCTCTTCCTGATCCTGGCCTCCGTGTATTTCTACACGGTCTCCGGCGTGCTCGACGTCATCGTGCTGGCGCTGTCGCTCGCCGCGAATTTTGCGCTAGCGCGAGCGATCGAGCGCGGCCGCTTCGCCAGAGCCTTCCTAGCCTTCGGCATCGTGCTCGACGTCACGGTCCTCGGCTATTTCAAATATTTCAACTTCCTCACCGACACGGTGAACAGCGCCTTCGGCTACGCCGTATCGCATGGCGAATTCCGCCATCTGCCGCTCGCCATCAGCTTCTTCACTTTCCAGCAGATCGCCTTCCTGATCGACATCCACCGCGGCAAGATCAAGCGACCCAACCTCCTCAACTACGTCTTCTTCCTCTTCTTCTTCCCGCATCTCATCGCGGGCCCGATCACCAGCTATCTGCCGATCAGCCACCAAGTCGATCTGAAGCGCGTTTTCACCCCGAGGGTCCGCAATATCTGCTTCGGCCTCGCGCTCTTCGCGGTCGGCCTCGCCAAGAAGACACTCATCGCCGATCCGCTCGGCGGGTTCGTCAGGCCTTTTTTCGACCACCAGGAAGCGCTCGGCTTCGGCACGGCCTGGCTCGCGGCACTCGGCTATTCATTCCAGATCTATTTCGACTTCTCCGGCTACAGCGACATGGCGATCGGCCTCGGCATGATCTTCAACATCCGCCTGCCGCTGAATTTCGCCTCGCCTTACAAGTCGCGGTCGATCCAGGAGTTCTGGCGGCGCTGGCACATCACCCTGTCCAACTGGCTGCGCGACTATGTCTATATTCCGCTCGGCGGCAGCCGGCGTGGCCCGGTGCGCACCTATGCCAACCTGATCGCTACCATGCTGATCGGCGGGCTTTGGCATGGCGCAGGCTGGGGCTTCATCCTGTGGGGCCTCGCGCATGGCCTCGGCCTCGCGGCGAACCGCTGGTATGGTCGCTCGACCCTGCCGCGGCTGCCAAAGGCGGCGGGCTGGCTGCTGACCTTCCTGTTCGTGACCTTCGCGTGGATCCTGTTCCGCTCGGCAAGCCTCGAAGGCGCCGCGATCCATCTGCGCGCCATGGTCGACATTGCCTCGATCACCCGTGACAGCTACCGGCCGTTCCTGCATGTTGCCGAGCTCAACCGGATGATGGCGCTCGTCGCCGCCGCCGCTGCCATCGCCTTCCTGGCGCCGCCGGCGCTGCAGATTGCCGGCGCGACGATCCTGCCCGACCGACGTCTCGCCTTCCGCGCGGCGTGCCTCTGCGGCGCGCTGTTCGGCCTTGCCCTTATCAGCTTCACCGGCGCGAGCTCGACCAATGAGTTCATCTATTTCCGCTTCTGAGCGCCGAGCGCGCGTCCGCTCCGGCCTCACCGAGGGCGCGCGGCGTTCGCTCGTCGTGATGGCGATCGCCGCCGTTCTCGCGCCTTTCGTCTATATCCTCGCCATCCTGTTCCAGCTCGGCAGCTGGCATGGCGCCGACTGGTGGCTGCATGACATCATCAGGCTGCGGCGGATGCTCTATGCCGACCTGACGCGCGAGTTACCCCCCGAGACGCCGAAGAACGTCATCGTCGCCGGGTCCGCATCGCTGTTCGGGGTCAATGGCGGGGCCATCAAAGCCGCGACGGGGACAGAGACGCTCAATTTCGGCCTGCATGCGGGGCTCGATCTCGACCTCCTGCTCGGCACAGCCAGCCGCAATATCGACGCGAATGATCGCGTTATCATGCCGCTCGAATTCGAGATCTATCCGCGTGAGCGGCCTAGCGACCTTTCTGCCGGCAACTTCCTCGCTTATTTCTACAAGGATGCGACCGATATTCCGTCCGGGCACCTGCCCGAATTGATGGTCGCCATCCACCCGGTCACAGTCTTCGAGGGCGTCGTCGACCGTGTCGCACAGTTGTTCGGCAAGAGCACCGGCTTCAGGCTCGACGATGCGACTGTGAAAGCACGCTGGCTGCAGGCGCAGGCCGACCCGGCGGCGTTGCAGGCGAACGACAGCGCCTACGACTATCCGGACCTCAGCGCCCATGGCGACAAGATCCTCGTCAGCCTGACGCCACCCAGCTTTGTCGCGGATGCACATGGGCTTCGCAGCGCGGCCAGTGATAAAGTGTCGCCCTACACCGCACAGGTTCTGGACGATTGGCGCTCCGCCCTCGCGGCGCGCGGAGCCAGCCTCTACCTGACCTGGCCGGTGATGCTTGAAGATGACGCCGGCACGATCGTTACCCCAGCGCATTGGCAGATGCTGATCAATCTCGCCCGCGAGGCCGCGGCCAAAGGGCAGCCGATCTATTGCGATCCGATCCAGGCCGTCATTCCGGTCCAGTATCGCTACGACAGCGCCTACCACGTCGATCACAAGGGCCAACTGCTCTATTCGGCAGGGCTCGCCGCCTGCCTCAAGGACATCGCGGCGAAGCCGTTCGATTGGAAAAATGCCGATGCGGCCGTACTCGCGGACCAAGCTCGGCAACGTCTCGCCGCGCTCAAGACACCTCCCGATCCGCTGGTCTTCGGCTATGAGCGCAATATCCGCGCTTTGCAGGCTCTCACCGCAGCCATCGCGGCCAGCCATGCCGCCACCGGCCGCTATCCGGAAACTCTGCCGGCCATCGATACGACGGAGCCGGTCATCGAGATCGCCGCCGCTCCGTTCAAGCCCGACTACACCACCGATGGAGCGGACTACAAGCTCACGGTGGCCGGGACCAGCGAGTGCTTCACCGTCCGCGAGGGCTGGCCCGATCTCATCGACCCGCATGCGGACGCTGCTGTCAGCTGCCGCTATGGCAGTTGGAGCGGCGGCGCGGCGAACTGGTAGCCCTCGCAGCCGGGGCATGCGAAGCTCGCCCCAGCGATGGCCGGAGGGCGGCTTCCGGAGGGCGGGCTTGGGCGACTATCTGCTGAATGCGCTGGTGACGCTGGCGGTCACGATCGATCCGATCGGGCTTGCGCCGATCTTTGTCGCGTTGACGCGCGGCATGTCGCCTGTGCAGCGGCGCCAGACCGCCATTCGCGCCACCATCACCGCCACCGCCATCCTGTTCGCCTTCGCGCTTGGCGGCGAAAAGCTGATCACCTTCCTCGGCATCTCGATCCCGGCTTTCCGCATCGCCGGCGGCCTGCTGCTGTTCTGGATCGCCTTCGAGATGGTTTTCGAGCGCCGCGACAAGCGCAAGCAGGCCAGCGCCGACCGCGTGCTGGAGGAAAGCGTGTTCGACGCCGACGATGTCCGGCATATCGCCATCTTCCCGCTCGCGATTCCGCTCATTTCGGGCCCCGGCGCGATCTCCGCGACGATCCTGATCGCCTCCGGCGCGCCGGATGTTCTTGGGCTCGCCGGCCTTCTCGTCATCGTGGCGCTCTTGATCGGCTCCTGCCTTGCCGTGTTCATGCTGGCCGGCCCGCTCGATCGCGCGCTCGGCGATACCGGGCGCATCGTGCTGACGCGGCTGCTCGGCGTGCTGCTCTCGGCACTGTCGGTCCAGTTCGTCGCCGACGGCATCGTCGCCATCGCCCGGTCGGCGAGCCTCCCCGCCGGCTAGAGCCCTTCAGCGCCGCGATGCCGTCACGCGAACCGGCGACCACTTTGCTCGAAAACGGTCTACCTCTCGGCGCTCGCTGTCCCGAAGGCGACCTCGTGCATGATGCGGCCGGGCATGAAGGCGAAAAAGCCGGCGATGAGCAATGCCGCTATGAAAAGGGTCCGCATGCCCTTGGCATGCTTGGCGACGCGGTGCCGATGGGCATCAAGAACGGCCGTCGGCAGCCCAATCAGTGTCAGGATCGACAGGACGTGAATGATGCTGAAATCGCCGAACGTCCGGATGGTGTGGATCCAGAATGAGGATACCGCCACGGTCGTCAAAAGCGCGACCCAGAGCCATCCGAGCGAACGATGCGGCAGCGTTCCCTTCGGCGCCGTCAGCTGAACGATACCGAGCCCGAACGCCGCAATCGCGGTAAAGGCGTGGACCTGGATAACCGGCGAGGCAGCCAGCAGAGGCTCGAGTGTCACGAAATTCTACCCCAGAATTTACACCAGACTAAGTCAGCATCAGCCGATCCCCTGATCGAACGACCCCGGCTTCCAACACCTCGGCATAGACGCCACAATCCATATGATCGTAGCTGCGCTGCAACGTTGCCGGAATGTCCATGTCGCGATCGGCCGTCGCCGGATCGACATTCGTTGCGACGCAGCGGCGCGTGCGCTTGACGATCGCCACGCGCGCCGTGCCCAGCATCGCCTCGCGGCCGACGAGATCGAGTTCGGCATGCGGGGCGAGGCCGGTCAGATAGACATTGGCGCGGAAGCGCAGCGGATCGACAACGCGGCCAACAATGAGACCAAGCGCCGCGACCGTCGCGAGATTGATCAAGGAAATGTAGGGCTTGCCGACATCGGAAAAGCTGTGTCCCGGCGCATGCAACACGCGCAGAGGGCCGCGCAGCTCCTCGCCCATGAAGCCGGTGAGCCAGTTCTCGGCGGCGGCCCGCCCGGCAGCGTCGGCGAGCGATGCGGTCATTCCGCCATCTGTGCTCTCAATGCTCCAGTCATGCGTTGCAGGATCGAGCCGCGTCGCCAGCCGCGCCAGCCGCGCATTCTTCATCAGGCAGAGAAACTTCATCTTCGGCTGGAACGCCGGCGCAGCGGGATCGAAGCCGGACGGGCCATTCTCGATCGCATAGATGCGGTCGCCGGCAACAGGGCGGCCCCGCTCCAGCATGGCTTCGCCGAGTGCCTCGGGCGAGAAGCCCTTGACCGGATAGCGATAGAGCGTCTCGACCGTTGCCATGTTTTCCTCGCCTTTCAGCGCACGCCAGCGCCGCGATATTCGGTGACCGCCGCGGCGATGCGGTCCAGCAGTTCGGTCCAGTCGCCCCGCTGGGCCTGACGGAAGAGCCGCGCCGATGGATACCAGTCGGAACGCGCGCCTTCTGGCTTCCAGCGCCATTCTGGAACCTGCTTCAGCGCGACGAAGAGCGGCCTCCCGAGCGCGCCGGCGAGATGCGACACGGCCGAATCGATTGAAACGACAAGATCGAGATTGGCCATGACCGCCGCCGTGTCCATGAAGGCGTCCGGGCCTTCGGCGAAATCGGCAGGAAGGACAGTCACAGCCATCCCTGCCGGCAGCGTCTCGATCTGCTCGAGCCCCGCGCCCTTCTGAAGGCTGACGAGTTCGACGCCCGGAAGCGCGGCGAGCGGCGCGAAGGCGGCCAGCGGCACGGACCGCAGTCGGTCGACTGCCGCGCGCGGGTTGCCCTGCCAGGCGATGCCAATTCTGAACGGACCGGGCGGAAGGCGCTCAGTCCAGGCGGCGACGCGCACCGGATCGGCCGTGAAATAGGGGACTGCCGCTGTGGCGAGATCATCGCCGACGCCGAGCAGGAACGGCAGGCTCATCAGCGAGGCGTGGACATCATGGGCCGGCGGCGGCTCGGCATGCGCGATCACATGAACACCCGGCGCCGTCGCGGCGAGCGCGCGCAGACTCTGCGGCACCTCGACCACTACCGATCCGCTCTGCCCGGCGAGCCGCGCGGCAAAGCGCACGAACTGGATCGTATCGCCGAGGCCCTGTTCGCCATGGAGCAGCAGCCGGCGCCCTTCGAGCGGGCTACCGTCCCACTCTGGCGTTCCGGCCCCGCGCGGGCGCCAGACCGGCGTGATGCGGCGCTGTTCGAAGCCGGACCAGCCCTCGGCATAGCGGCCGAGGAAGAGCAGCAGCGTGCCACGGCCATAGAGCGCCGGACCGTGGAGGGGATCGAGCGCCAGCGCGCGGTCATAACTCGCCAGCGCCTCGTCGAAGCGCGAGAATTCCCGCAGCGCATTGGCCCGGTCGGTCCAGAGCCCGGCATTACGCTCATCGGTCGTCAGACCGCGCTCGCAGGCGGCGGCGGCGTCCTCGTAGCGCTGCAACTCGTACAGAGCGCTGGCTTCGAGCGCGACGAGTTCGGGCAACGCACGCTGAGCAGCCGACGCGGCGGCTAGCGTAGCCAGTGCCTCGGCCGGCCGGCCGAGCTGCAGCTCGGCCTTGGCCGCATTGAGGCGGAGCGCGAGGTCTGCCGGCGCCGCCTTCAGGCCGCGGTTGAGGCTCGCCAGCGCCTCCGCAGCGCGGCCGACACCGAGCAAAGCCAAGCCACGGCTGTTGAGGAGATCGGGGCGGCCCGGCGCCACGGTGATCGCCCGGTCGAGGCTCGCCAGCGCCTCGTCGATGCGCCCCAGGTCGCGCAGCAGACGGCCCCGATTATGCAGCACCGGCACGTGATCAGGCCGAAGTGACAGCGCAAGGTCGTAGTCAGCAAGAGCGGACTCAGGGCGGCCCTCCGCCTGCAGGAGCACGCCGCGATTGTTAAGCGCCTCGACGAAATCAGGGCGAGCCGCCAACGCAGCGCCATAGCCGGCCAACGCCGCCTCGCGCCGGCCGAGCGCTTCCAGCGCCGTCGCCCTGTTATAGGCGAGCTCCGCGCTGCCGGGGCTTGACGCGAGGGCTGCGTCGTAAACTGCGACGGCCTCGTTCGGCCGCTTCAAGGCCTGCAGCGCGGCAGCCTTGGCCGCGAGTACATCAGGGATCCCAGGCCGGATTGCGAGCGCGCGATCGAAGCTTTCGAGCGCCTGCTTGTGCGCGCCGAGGCCAGCCTGGATGAGGCCCATCAGGAAGCGCGCATCGAACAGCTTCGGCATCGCCGCGACCACAAGGCGGCATTGCTGCTCGGCCTCGCTGAGGCGGCCGGCCTGATAGGCTGCAACGGCCTTGCCGAAGGTCACCTGGAGAGAAGCCTGCGCCTTGTTCATGCCGTCCCCGAAGCCACGATCACCGCGGGTGAGGCTTAACCGCGGCGTGGCCGGAGATCAACCGCGCCACCCGCACTCAGCCCTTGCGCGCAGCGGCGAGCGCCCGCCATGGCTCGATCGACCAATAGGATCCGGCGGCGCCGGAGGGCGATGTCAGCACATGCACCGCCGTATCACCGATGCGGTCGGCGATGAGCCCGTAGCCGATGCGGCTCGTCGGCCGGCCAAGCGCGAGGCTGGCCGCGCGCTTGCTCGTGAAGGCGATCCGGCCGGGCGCGAAGCGGATGATCTTATCATGCAGCGCGGCCGCGTCGACCAGCGCGAGATCAATCGCGTCGTCCTGGCCGACATGCTCCTTGGCGACATCGGTCAGCCCGATGCCGTAGCGCAGCACCTCGCCATATTCGGCCGGCGCCAGCAGTCGCGGTGTCAGGCCGACCGCATGAAGCGTCGGCCAGAACTTGTTGCCAGGCTTGCCATAATAGGCACCAACCCTGGCCGACCACGCCCCCGCGCCGGTGCCGCAGAAGACGATGTCGAGTCCCTCGGCAAGGACGTCCGGCAGCACGGGCATCGGCGACCGCCAAGCCTTAGGCCGCGACTAGAACGGAATATCGTCGTCGAGATCGGCGGCGTAGGATGTGCTGGCCGCGGCAGGCTGGCGTCCACCGCCGCGCGGGGCTTCCATCGGGCTCGAACGGCCGAAATCGCTGGAGCCGCCGCTGTCATAGTCGCCGCCTTCCGACGCGCCGCCGGATCGGCCGTCGAGCAGGGTCAGTTCACCGCGGAAGCGCTGCAGCACGATCTCGGTCGTATACTTTTCCTGGCCGGACTGGTCCTGCCATTTGCGGGTCTGCAGCTGGCCCTCGATATAAACCTTGGAGCCCTTCTTCAGGTACTGCTCGGCGATCTTGGCGAGGTTCTCGTTGAAGATCACGACGCGGTGCCACTCGGTCCGCTCCTTGCGCTCGCCGCTGGCCTTGTCGCGCCAGTTTTCCGACGTCGCGACATTTAAATTCACGATCGGGTCGCCCGACTGCGAACGGCGCACTTCGGGATCGCGTCCCAGATTGCCGACCAGGATCACCTTGTTGACGCTACCGGCCATGCTCTTCTTCCTTCTGTCCGCTGTCGCCCAACCCGACCGTCCTGGCGCCATTCAGCCGCCAGACTAACCCGAAACGCCGCCGGGCGCTTCTCGCATCCCGGCTTGTCCACAAAGCTTCGCCCGAAGGCCGACGGCCGAGCCTGAATGTTCTCTTTTCGTTCTAGACAATCGTGGCGACGCTGGCAAGATGATCGCGACAGTCCCGTCTGATTCCGGCAAAGAGCGGCGAGAGAGCCGAGACAGCTCCGGCGCGCCTTGTCTGGCGGCGGCGAAACCTTAAGTTTGTCGTGGCTCCGGCCGCTTCCCACCGATGGACCACGTAGATCTATGGCGCATGACACTAAGGCCCGTCTGTCGGGCGCTGCTAGCGGCAAGTTCATTTCCGTGCGCGGCGCGCGCGAGCACAATCTCAAGAATGTCGATATCGACATTCCGCGCGACAAGCTGGTGGTGCTGACCGGCCTTTCCGGCTCGGGCAAATCCTCGCTCGCCTTCGATACGATCTATGCGGAAGGGCAGCGGCGCTATGTCGAGAGCCTTTCCGCCTATGCGCGCCAGTTCCTCGAGATGATGCAGAAGCCCGATGTCGACCAGATCGACGGGCTCTCGCCGGCGATCTCGATCGAGCAGAAGACGACCTCGAAGAACCCGCGCTCGACCGTCGGCACGGTGACCGAGATCTACGACTATATGCGCCTCCTGTTTGCGCGCGTCGGCATCCCCTATTCGCCGGCGACGGGCCTGCCAATCGAGAGCCAGACGGTCAGCCAGATGGTCGACCGGGTGATGGCGCTCCCGGAGGGAACGCGGCTCTATCTCCTCGCGCCGATGATCCGCGGCCGCAAGGGCGAGTACAAAAAGGAGTTGGCGGACCTGCAGAAGAAGGGCTTCCAGCGCATCAAGCTCGATGGCGTCTTTTTCGAGATCGGCGATGCGCCGGTGCTCGACAAGAAGCTGAAGCACGATATCGATGTCGTGGTCGATCGCATCGTCGTGCGCGAGGACATCGCCGCACGGCTCGCCGACAGCTTCCAGACCGCGCTCGAGCTTGCCGACGGTATCGCGCTCGCCGAATTCGCCGATAGTCCCGACGAGACGGCCGAGCCGCGCCGCATCACCTTTTCGGAAAAGTTCGCCTGCCCGGTCTCGGGCTTCACGATCGCCGAAATCGAGCCGCGGCTGTTTTCGTTCAACAACCCGTTCGGCGCCTGCCCGGAATGCGATGGCCTCGGCTCGGAAAAGAAGATCGACCCCGATCTCGTGGTGCCGGACGGCTCCGTCTCATTAAAGCAGGGTGCCATCGCGCCTTGGGCGAAGTCGTCCTCGCCCTATTATGCCCAGACGCTGGAGGCGATCGCCAACCACTACGGCTTCTCGATGACCGATCCCTGGGACGACATTCCCGAGGCGGCGCGGAAGGCCATCCTGCATGGGACCGGCCGGACCGAGATTGAGTTCGTCTACAATGACGGAACACGCGCCTATCGGACGAAGAAGAGTTTCGAGGGCGTCGTCACCAATCTCGAACGGCGCTGGCGCGAAACCGAATCCAACTGGGCGCGCGAGGAGATCGAGCGCTACCAAGGTTCGACGCCGTGCAAGGCCTGTGGCGGCGCGCGGCTGAGGCCCGAGGCGCTGGCGGTCAAGATCGGCGGAAAGCACATTGCCGAGGTCTCGGCGATGTCGATCCGCAACGCCTATGCCTGGTTCGATGCCCTGCCCGGCGCGCTCAACGACAAGCAGAACGAGATCGCGGTTCGGATCCTCAAGGAGATCCGCGAACGGCTGTCTTTTCTCGTCGATGTCGGCCTCGATTATCTGATGATGTCGCGCAATTCCGGCACGCTTTCGGGCGGCGAGAGCCAGCGTATCCGCCTCGCCTCGCAGATCGGCTCGGGCCTGACCGGCGTGCTTTATGTTCTGGACGAGCCCTCGATCGGGCTGCACCAGCGCGATAACGAACGCCTGCTCGAAACGCTGCGGCATCTGCGGGATATCGGAAATACCGTGCTCGTCGTCGAACATGACGAGGACGCGATCATGACCGCCGACCATGTCATCGATGTCGGGCCGGCGGCGGGCGTACATGGCGGGCGGATCATCGCCGAGGGTACACCGGCCGAGATCATGGCGAGCCCGGCCTCGCTGACCGGCCGATACCTCACCGGCGAGCTTTCCGTCGAAGTGCCGGCGAAGCGGCGGCCGATCACCAAGAACCGGCATATCCGCGTCGTCGGGGCGCGCGGCAACAATTTGAAGAATGTAACGGCGGATATTCCGCTCGGTACCTTCACCTGCGTCACCGGTGTCTCAGGCGGCGGCAAGTCGACCTTCCTGATCGATACGCTCTATGCGGCGGTGGCGCGCCATCTCAACGGCGCGCATATCCATCCGGCCGAGCATGACCGGATCGAGGGGCTCGAGCTGATCGACAAGATCATCGACATCGACCAGTCGCCGATCGGCCGCACGCCGCGTTCGAACCCCGCGACCTATACCGGCGCCTTCACGCCGATCCGCGAGTGGTTCTCGGGCCTGCCGGAGTCAAAGGTACGCGGCTACGGACCGGGCCGGTTCTCGTTCAACGTCAAGGGCGGCCGCTGCGAAGCCTGCCAGGGCGATGGCGTCATCAAGATCGAGATGCACTTCCTGCCCGATGTCTATGTCACCTGCGAGGTCTGCAAGGGCAAGCGCTACAGCCGCGAGACGCTCGACGTTAAGTTCAAGGGCAAGTCGATCGCCGACGTGCTCGACATGACCGTCGACGAAGCGAAGGATTTCTTCCAGGCCGTGCCGGCCATTCGCGACAAGATGTTCACGCTGGACGAGGTCGGCCTCGGCTATGTCAAGGTCGG
Organism: Kaistia sp.; assembly: GCA_965229085.1. GTDB lineage: Bacteria > Pseudomonadota > Alphaproteobacteria > Rhizobiales > Kaistiaceae > Kaistia. Next base: position 901,616 of record OZ245859.1, read on the forward strand.
CCAGCAGGCGACGACGCTTTCGGGCGGCGAGGCGCAGCGCGTCAAGCTTGCCAAGGAGCTCTCGCGTCGGGCGACCGGCAAGACGCTCTACATCCTTGACGAGCCGACGACAGGCCTGCATTTCCACGACGTCGCCAAGCTGATGGAAGTGCTGCACAGCCTCGTCGACCAGGGCAACACGGTCGTGGTCATCGAGCACAATCTCGAAGTCATCAAGACCGCCGACTGGATCATTGATCTCGGTCCGGAAGGCGGCGATGGCGGCGGCGAGATCGTTGCGGTCGGCACTCCGGAGGAGATCGTGAAGGAGCCGCGCTCTTATACCGGGCGTTTCCTGAAGCCCGTACTCGACAAGGCCAAGGCGGCTCGCAAGCGCCGCAAGGCCGAGGCCGCCGAATAGCGGCTCACACGGTTTCGACGCGGTTCCGGCCGGCTGCCTTGGCCGCATAGAGGGCGGCGTCGGCGCTCTTGAATGCCTCATCAGCCGGCATGGCCGGGGAGCAGACGGCCACGCCCGCACTCAGCGTCACCGAACCGGCGACGGGATGAACAGAGGCGATAACGATCTGTCGTACGCGGTTGGCGAGCGCGGTAGCACTCGCCAGCGAACCGCCGTCGATGATGACGAGGAACTCCTCGCCGCCCCAGCGGCCGACAATATCGCGCGCGCGCAACTGGCTGCGGATCAGTTGCGCGATCGAGACCAGGATCTCGTCGCCGACCAGATGGCCGTGGATGTCGTTGATCAGCTTGAAGTGGTCGATATCGAACAGGACCAGCGCGGCCGTGGTGCCGTCGGCCTCGTGCTGCCAGCCGTTCAGCCATTCCTCGAGCGCACGCCGATTGGCGATTCCGGTCAACTGATCGGTGTTGGCCGCATCCTCCATCGTGCGCGCGTGCATCGACACACGCTCGAACTCGTGCTGCAGCAGCATGACGATCGACAGCAGCAGCAGCGTCAGAAGATGCGCCACCACGGCGTTGACGAGAAGGCTAACGACGCGGACGTCGCCCTGATGGGCGGCCGTGATCGCAGCGCTGCCGAGGATCAGCGCCGAGAGGACGAACGTGCTGCCACCGGCGAACAGAGCGCGGCGCCGGGAAAAGAACATGAAGGCCGCGACATAGAGAGCGGGCATCCATTGCAGCGTGTTGGCGACATTGTAGATGCCGCCCGGATCATCCGGAGCCGGGGGCAGAACCAGCTGAATCAGCAGATAGATCGATACGCCAAAGTAACAAGCGAGCTCGACCATCGACTGCAGCTGCGGCCGGATGATGAGGAGGAGAAGATTGAAGACGAGGAAGACAATGATTACGGGATAGGCGTGGCGATCAAAAGGGTTGATAAGGCCAGCAGCCGTCTCGAAATGCCACAGACCAACGAACACCATTGCTCCTGCAGCGATAAACAGCATGACGACATGCCGCCGGCGCCTGTCCCAGGACGCATTCATGATGTACGCGTTCACAATCCAACTTCACTCGACAAGGCGTCCACACCGAAACGTCGCCTCGGCGACCCGCTCGTGGCCCCAACAACCGATCTCGCAACAATGAGCCCGTCGCCTGCGCCGAGCAACGCAAATCAACGATTTCGGCAGTCATCGAATCAATCGGGCCGCGACTCTTCGCGGCCCGCACGCAAGGAAGGTCAGTTTAACCGCCCTTATCCAGACCAGGGCGGCCGGGATTGATCAGTAGCCCGCCTGGCGGCGGAACTGTGCGGCGGTTGCGGCGGCCTGCGAGGCGGGCACAAGGACATAGCCCTTACCCGACATGCAGCTCTCGGCCGCGCGGAGCGCCGCGTTGTCGCCGGGCGGTGCGACGCAGGCAGCGCGATCACTTGCGAACTGGTCGGCAAGCGCCGGATTGGCGCGGCCGCTCTGGCCGTCCTTGCGTACCCAGGCCAGCGGCTCGGCGGCCGGCGCCGACATTATGGGGGCCGAGACCTGCATCGGCTGGCTCGACTGGCAGGCGGAAAGCCCGGTCGCGGCAAGGAGGACGAGGGCGGCATAGGCGTGCTTCATGGGGACGCTTCTCTTCTGCGGCGTTGCATTCGACCCGTCAACGCGCGGGATGACGAGTCGGCTCCAATAAAACTTTAGCAGATCGACCAAGGGGACGCGACCGCAACGCCGCCCCTTTGGCGCTGCCTCCGCAAAGGCAGCGTTCCAGGGCTCAGTGCGCTGGAGCGCCCCCTGTCAGTTCCGACATCCCGGTGATCACCGCCTCGACCGCCGCGACGGTCGTCGTCTTCGGATCAATGTCGTCGGCGACCACCTTGCCGCGACGCATCACGACGATGCGATCGACGACCTGGAAGACATGGTGGATGTTGTGAGCAATGAAGATGCAGGAATGGCCGGAATCTCGGGCGTTGCGGACAAAGGAGAGCACGCCCTGCGTCTCGGCGACGCCGAGATTGTTGGTCGGCTCGTCGAGAATGATCAGATCGCTGTCGAAATGCATCGCGCGCGCGATGGCGACAGCCTGTCTTTCGCCACCCGAGAGTGACCCGATCGGCGTCGTCGGCGGGATGTTCTTGGAGATACCGACCTCGCGCAACAAGTCCCGGGCGACCTCGTTCATCTTCTCCTGGTCGAGCCGGTTCAGGAAGCGCGGTCCCTTGATCGGTTCGCGGCCGAGGAAGAGATTGCGCGCGATCGAGAGCTGCGTAACCAGCGCGGAATCCTGATAGATGGTCTCAATTCCGGCGGCGATTGCATCGCTGGTCGAGCGGAACTGTACCTTGCGGCCGCGGACGAAGATGTCGCCGCTTGTCAGCGGTACGGCGCCCGACAGCACCTTGATGAGCGTCGATTTGCCGGCGCCATTGTCGCCGAGCAGGCCGACGATCTCGCTTTCATTGACATGGAAATTGGCGTCTTCGAGCGCGAGCACGCGGCCATAGGACTTGCGGATATTCTGCATGCGGATGAGCGGTTCGGCCATGATCACGTCCCCGCCTGATGCCGGCGCTCGAGCCAGGAATGAAGCGCCATCATGCCGAGGATGATCGCACCGATAAAGATGTTGTAGGCAAGGCCCGGCACGCCGATGAGCACGATGCCGTTGCGCATGACGCGGAGGATCAGGATGCCGAGCACGGTCCCGATGATCGTGCCGCGGCCGCCGGTCAGCGCCGTACCGCCGATCACCACCATGGCGATGACCTCAAGTTCGTAGCCCGTGCCGCTGTTCGGATTGGCGGCCGAGGTGCGGATCGAGGAGATGATGCCGGCGAGAGCCGCCATGACCGAGGACAGCATGAACAGGCCGATCTTGACGCGGTCGACCGCAACGCCGCGGGCGCGCGCGGCGCCCGGGTTGCCGCCGGCAGCCTGGATCCAGTTGCCGGTGCGCGACTTCGTCAGCACATAACCAAGGATCAGTGCCGCGGCGATGAACCAGAACAGCGAGGCATAGATCCTGAAGGGGCCGACATAGAAGTCGCCGACGAGGATCGTGGCCAGCCAGCTGCCGCCGGAACTCCAGGTGCGCTGCGGGAAGCCGTCTGTCACGAACAAGGCTGTGCCGCGCACGACGAGCAGCATGCCGAGCGTAACGAGAAAGGACGGAATCTTCAGCTGCGTGACGAACCAGCCATTGATGAGGCCGATCAGCGCGGCGACGACCAGCGCCGTCACGAAACCGGCCTCCAGCGGCATCAGGCCGGAATTGAAAAGCGTCCACATCAGCACGGGCGAGAAGCCGAACAGCGAGCCGACCGACAGGTCGAACTCACCCGACGTCATGAGCAGCGTCATGGCGAGGGCGATCAAGCCAAGCTCAACCGTAAAAGCGAGCGTGTTGGAAATGTTGAGCGGCGACAGGAAGTCGTGATTGATCGACCAGAAGACGACGACTTCGACCACCAGCAGGACGAGCGGTCCGAATTCAGGTTTGGCAATCAGGCGCTGGAGAAGGGATCGGTTTTCCACGATGCATCCGCACGATGTTGGAAGGGCCGGCACGTCTTCGATCCGCGCAAGCGGCGGACGGAGCGGCAGGACAAGGAGGCGCGACGGCCGAAGCCGCCGCGCCGATCGATCTGCGGATTACTTCTTCTTGCCGGACAGGATGTCGTCATAAAGCTGCGCGGTGCCCTTCTCGTAGAGCGCACCGGTGATGACGTTGAAGCCCGGAGGAATGCCGCTGGCAGCCATGTTGGCGAGCGAGAGCGCCACATAGCTGGTCGCCTGCGGGTCCTGCCACTGGCCGGCATTGACGTAGCCGGTCAGCACTTCCTGCGTGGTGTCGAGCGAATTGCCCCAGCCGACGACCGGGATCTCGCCGGGCTTGACGCCAACCTGGTCGAAGACGCGCTTGATCGAGCCGGTGACGAGATCGCCGAGGCCGATGATCGCGTTGATCTTGCCCTTGTTGGTGGTCAGGTAGTCGACCATACGGTTGATGACTTCGGCCTGGTCGAGCGTCGCCTCGGTCACTTCATAGGTGATGCCGAGCGGCTCGAGCACGCTCTTGATGCCCTCTTCTTCCTGCACGCCATAGGTGGCGCCCGGAATCTCGACCGGCATCCAGACGTGATCGCCCTTCTTGATCAGGCCCTTGTCGACCAGATACTGCGCCCAATGCTTGCCGAAGGTGACGTTGTCGCCGCCGACATAGGCGTTGAAGCTGGCCTTGGGGTCGGGCGTGTTGAAATTGATGATCGGGATGTTGGCGGCGTTGGCCTCCTTGGCGATCTCGACCAGGCTGCCCGGATCCGGGCTGGTCGTGACGATTCCGTCAGCCTTGGCGGCGATGGCGGCGCGAACCGCCTCCTGCTGCGAGGCCACGTCGCCATTGTGGAACGAGGTGTTGACGGTATTGCCCGTGTCGGTCGCCCACTGCTTGGCACCGGCGAGGAAATAGGTCCAGACGGGATCGGCCGGGCCGCCATGCGAGACCCAGTAGAATGTCTTGGCTTCGGCGGCGAGCGGCATGGCTACGGCCATGACGAGGCCCGCCACGGCGAGTGTCAGCTTCTTGAACACGGAATTCCTCCCGAACAATTTTTGTCGTTATGAACCGGCATGCGAAACCACATGCAGCCGCCGGCTGGCTGCATCGGTGTCGGTCGCGGGACCGGGTTCCTCCCCTTCACCTCGCGGAGACTGGCGTCTCAGCGACAGAGTGGCACAGGCCGCGCCTTCCCTCAACCGCAGGGAGGCCTCGCGACGCATCAATTTCAATCGATTTGAAACCTGCGCGGCACCGGTGCCGGGACAATCGCAGCAACCCGGCACGACCGCAGCGGCGCGGCCTGCACTCCGGCCGGTCCTGCCCTTGACGGCAGCTAGATCCGGGCGAGCAGCTCCGCCTTCTTGGCCGTGAATTCAGCCTCGGAGAGGATGCCGCGATCGCGCAGCGTCGCGAGCCGCTCGATCATCGCGATCAGATCGCCCTCTCCGGCTGGCGCTGCCGGAGGCGTCGGCTCCCATGCCTGGGTCGGAGCCACGCTGGGAACCACCTCCGGCTGGAGGGGCTCCGGTGTGCGGTCGCTTGGCTCACCGCCTGAGATCACCGTGAGATCGGCAAGGCGCACCGTGCCATATTGGCTCGAAAAGGTCAGGCTCTGGTCGCCAGACTGCTGCTGCGAGACGCCGCCGATCGCGTGATCGGCGGTGTCATAGAGCGTGATATGGCCGCCCTTGCGGATAGCGAGACGGTGGCTATCGGGGAAATAGGCGTAGTGGAGATCGTTCTGTGCGCCACTGGTGGAGGGGCGGCCGAGGTCGTCAGGCCAGGGCGCGGCACCAAAGCCGCCGCCGCCCGGCGCAAATAGACCCGAGCCCTCGCGGCCATCGCGACGCCCGATATCCGCCACCGGCTCGAACAAGCCACCCGCGGACAGCGCTGCGGCGAGCTCGCTCAGGAAGCCGTCGATGCGCTGCTTGAGGCCGTTGTTGAACATGTCGCCGATCATGATCATGCCGCCGGCCGACCACTGGCCCATGCCGCCGAGATCATAATGGTTGAACTGGGCCTGGCTGCCGCCGCCCGAGGTGATCGCCGCGGTGAGCACGGCCGCGGCATCGGAACCGAAGCCGTAACGGGCCGACAGGTCGTCGATAACGCGCCGTCCGGCGGCCGAAAGCTGCTGCATGACTTCGTTCCTCGTTCTGATGCCGGTCTACCCTGCAACGGCTCGCGCATGGCCACGATCCATCCGCCACCATACTGTCGCAGCTTCGTCTCGCGCGCCATGGCCGCCCATCTCGCAGCTGCCTTGCGGGACGGGCACGGCCGCCGCAGTTTCGCCGCAGCGATTAATGGTGCATCGCACAATCGAAGATCGCATTAATGCTGCCCTGCATTATGCGCAAACCGGCCATGCATTTTTTCCGACTGCTCCACGCAAGCAAGCCGGCCTATCTTCTGGACAACAAGGGCGGGGCGATAGCCGATCCGGTCGCCGGCCTAGAGATCAGATTGAAGGAATTGGTTCATGGGCATCGTCCAGAGCTACAAGAATTGGCGCAAGTATCGCGAAACCTACAACGAGCTGGCGCGTTTGACCCGCCGTGAGCTCGACGACCTCGGCATCAACCGCGCCGACATCGACCATGTTGCCCGCAAGGCGGTGGCTGGTTACTGACGAATTCGGTTTCGCCGGGACGAACCTCCTCCCTCGTCCCCGCGATATGGCGACCCGCGAACCTCCTCCCTCGCGTTGTCGCCCCTTCTGAGAACGCCCGCCGACCTCCTCCCCGGCGGGCGTTTTCATGTCTGCGGGGTCGCCCCGCCCTGCCTGATGGTTGTTCGCAGCGCGCCGGCGCCTTAATGTCCGCGCCATGAACACCACCCTCTCCTCCTCCGCCCGCCCCGTCCATGTTATCGGCGGTGGTCTCGCCGGCTCGGAAGCCGCCTGGCAGATCGCCCGGCGCGGCGTGCCCGTCGTGCTGCATGAAATGCGTCCGGTGCGCCGGACCGACGCGCACCAGACCGACAGCCTCGCCGAACTGGTCTGCTCGAATTCCTTCCGCTCAGACGACGCCGAGGCCAATGCGGTCGGACTGCTGCATGCCGAGATGCGCATGGCCGATTCGCTGATCATGGCGATGGGCGACAAGCATCAGGTGCCGGCCGGCGGCGCGCTCGCCGTCGACCGCGAAGGCTTCGCCGCCGCCGTGACCGCGGCGCTCGAAGCCCATCCGCTGGTGACGATCGAACGCGACGAAGTCGCCGGCCTCCCACCAGAGGATTGGGACAATGTCATCGTCGCGACGGGACCGCTGACGTCGCCGGCGCTGGCTGAGGCCGTGCGGGCGCTCACCGGCGAGGACCAGCTCGCCTTCTTCGATGCCATCGCGCCGATCGTCCATTTCGATTCGATCGACCGCGATATCGCCTGGTTCCAGTCGCGCTATGACAAGGTAGGCCCAGGCGGCAATGGCGCCGACTATCTGAACTGCCCGATGACTGAGGCTGAATACAACGCCTTCGTCGATGCGCTTCTCGCCGGCGAGAAGACCGAGTTCAAGGAGTGGGAAGCGGCAACGCCTTATTTCGACGGCTGCCTGCCGATCGAGGTCATGGCCGAGCGCGGCCGCGAGACCTTGCGATTTGGGCCGATGAAGCCTGTCGGCCTCACCAATCCGAACGATCCGCAGGTCAAGGCCTATGCCATCGTCCAGCTCCGCCAGGACAATGCCCTCGGCACGCTCTACAATATGGTCGGCTTCCAGACGAAGCTGAAATATGGCGCCCAGACCGCTATCCTGCGCATGATCCCAGGGCTGCAGAATGCTGAATTCGCCCGGCTCGGCGGCTTGCACCGGAACACCTTCCTCAATTCGCCCAAGCTGCTCGACGGCGCGCTGCGGCTCAAGGCGATGCCCAGGCTGCGATTCGCGGGCCAGATCACCGGCTGCGAGGGCTATGTCGAATCCGCCTCGATCGGCCTGCTCGCCGGGCGCTTTGCCGCCGCTGAAAGGCTTGGCGAGGCACCGTCCCTGCCGCCGCCGACCACGGCGATGGGCGCTCTGCTCGGCCATATCACCGGCGGCCACCTCTCGAACGATGAAGGCGGCAGCCGCTCGTTCCAGCCGATGAACGTCAATTTCGGCCTGTTCCCGCCCATCGAGGTGGTCAAGGAACCCGGGAAACGCCTGCGCGGCGCCGAGAAGACGCTGGTGAAGAAGCATGCGCTGACTGCCCGCGCGCGCGCCGACTCGGCTGCGTGGCTCGCTGGCGCGGTCCGCGAAGCCGCAGAATAGCGCTCAGCGAAGCGCCCTGATCGCGCGAACTTCGATGGCGCCATAGCGCGCCATTGGGATTTTCGAGGCGATGTCGATCGCCTCGGCTTGGTTCCGCACCTCAATCAGGATGAAGCCGCCGACATGCTCCTTGAGCTCGGCGAAGGGCCCATCGGTAAAGAACGCCTCCCCATCGCGCACGCGGACCGTGATCGCGGTCGGCGGCTCCCCCAACGCATGGGCGGCGACGAGAATGCCGCGCGCCGCCAGATCCTCGTCATAAGCGAGCGACTCGGCGGTGATGGCGCGATGTTCGGCCTCTGTGAGGCCCTCAAAGCGCTTCGGGTCGACGATGACGAGGCAGAGATAGCGCATGACCGGACGATCCTAAGGGATACAGCATCCTAAGGACGATCGACGCCGGCCGCAGCCGACAGGCGACGACGGCTTCTATCCCGCCACAGGCACGCCGAGCCGGCCGGCGAGATCGAGCGTGAATTGCCAGGCGACGCGGCCTGAACGCGCGCCGCGCGTCGTGGCCCATTCGAGCGCCTGCCAGTCGAGATCCGCCTCCGGCAGCTCCAGCCCGAAATGCGCGGCATAGCCGTGCACCATCGCCAGATAATCCTCCTGGCTGCATTTGTGGAAGCCGAGCCAGAGGCCGAACCGGTCGGAGAGCGAAACCTTCTCCTCGACCGCCTCGCCCGGATTGATCGCCGTCGAGCGCTCGTTTTCCATCATGTCGCGCGGCAGCAGATGGCGCCGGTTCGACGTCGCATAGAAGACGACATTCTCCGGCCGCCCCTCGACGCCGCCGTCGAGCGCCGCCTTCAACGACTTGTAGGACGTGTCGTCATTGTCGAAGGAGAGATCATCGCAGAAGAGGATGAAACGGCGGTCGCTCGCGCGCAGGACGGTCATCAGGGCGGGCAGGCTGTCGATATCCTCACGGTGGATCTCGATCAACTTGAGCGGATGGCCGCCCGGCAGGCGGCCGGGCTCACGGTTCGCCTCGGCATGCGCCGCCTTGACCAGCGAGCTCTTGCCCATGCCGCGTGCGCCCCAGAGCAGCACATTATTGGCTGGCAGACCGCGGGCAAAGCGCTCGGTATTGTCGACGAGGATATCGCGGACGCGGTCGACGCCCTTCAGCAGCGCCATGGCGACGCGGTTGACCTTCGGCACCGGCTGAAGCGACTGCGAACCCGCCTGCCAGACAAAGGCATCGGCCGCGTCGAAGTCGATCGGCGGCCGCTCAGCCGGTACAGCGCGCGCGATCAGCGCGATCAGCCGATCGAGCCGCTCGGCGATGGGATTGAGGTCGAGGTCGCCCATGCCGCGAAGGCTCCTTGATTTATCGGGGTCGAAAGAGGATGAAGACGGCCTGCGGTATCACGCCGGTGGCTGCATTTGCAAAGGCCGGTGCCGCAGTTATAGTCCGCGCCGTTTTGCTAGCCGCTGTCTCTCCCTATGTGAAGGCCGGCGCAAACGACGCGCTTTTTTTGATGCGTACCCCTTGGGACGCGGAAGCATAGGGAATCGTCGATGTTCATCAGCCAGGCCTACGCGCAGGCAGCCGGAGCAGCCCCCGGCGGCAGCATGGAAATGCTGATCCAGTTCGTCCCCTTCATCTTCGTCTTCGCGATCATGTGGTTCCTGATGATCCGGCCGCAGCGTCAGCGCGCCAAGCAGCATCAGGAAATGATCAAGAACGTCCGCCGCGGCGACACGATCGTCATGACCGGCGGCCTCATCGGCAAGATTTCCAAGGTCGTCGATGACAGCGAGCTTCTGCTCGAAGTTGGCGAGAATGTGCGGGTTCGCGTGTCGCGTACCGCCATTGCCGACGTGCGCGCCAAGGGCGAGCCGGTCAAGGAAGGCGAATAGTCCTTCGCACATAACGGCCGATCGCACGGTCGAACCCATCTGGAACGCAAAGTCTCATGCTCCACTTCACTCGCTGGAAGATGATCGGGATCCTGGCCATCGTGCTGGTCGGGATCCTGGCGGCCGTGCCAAATCTCTTTTCCAAGGAAACGGTCGACTCCTGGCCGAGCTGGGTGCCGAAGCGGCAGATGGTTCTCGGGCTCGATCTGCAGGGCGGCGCTTATCTGCTCTATGAAGTGGACCGTCAGGATTACGTCCAGCGTCGCCTCCGGACGCTGGTGAGCGAAATCCGCAAGGCGATGCTGCAGGAGCCGCGCATCGGCTATTCGGGCCTCGGCGTTCAGGGCCAGGGCGTCCAGCTGCGCGTTCGCGACCTGTCGCAGCTCGACCTCGTCCAGAAGCGGCTTGAGCCGCTGAAAAATCCGCTCGGCAACTCGCTGCTCGGCGGCACAGCCATCAACGAGTTCGACCTTACCGTCGGCACCGACGGTCTGGTGCAGATGACCTATTCGGAAGCCGGGCTCGCCCAGCGCATCCGGCAGATCGTCGACCAGTCGATTGAAGTCATCGCCCGCCGTATCGACCAGCTCGGCACGGTCGAGCCCTCGATCCAGCGGCAGGGTGAGGATCGCATTCTCGTCGAAGCCCCAGGTCTTGGCGATCCGGAACGGCTGAAATCGCTGGTCGGCCAGACCGCACAGCTGACCTTCCATCTGGTCGATTCCTCGTTCCAGACCGGCCAGACCGAACCGACGCGCAAGCCCGGCACGATCGTTCTGCCGGGGCAGGACAATCCCGGCGTTCAATATGTGCTCGAGGAAACCCCGCTCATCACCGGCGAGGACCTGACCGACGCGCAGGCGACGTTCGACCAGCGCTCCAACGAGCCCGTTGTCTCGTTCCGCCTCACCACCGGCGGTGCACAGACCTTCGGCGACGTGACGCAGAAGAACGTCAACCGCGCCTTCGCCATCGTGCTCGACGACAAGGTGATATCGGCCCCGGTCATCCGCGAGCCGATTCTCGGCGGCTCTGGCCAGATCAGCGGCAGCTTCTCGATCCAGTCGGCCAACGACCTCGCGATCCTGCTGCGCGCCGGCTCGCTTCCTGCGAAGCTTACGATCGTCGAGGAGCGCAATGTCGGCCCCGGTCTCGGCGCCGATTCGATCCGCGCCGGCAAGATCGCCGCGATCATCGGCACGGCAGCCGTCTGCGCCTTCATGATCGCAACCTATGGCGTGCTTGGCTGGATCGCCAACATCGCCGTCGTCGTCAACGTCATCATGATCTTCGGCATCGTGACGCTGCTCGGCGCGACGTTGTCGCTACCCGGTATTGCCGGCGTCATCATCACGGTCGGCACGGCCGTCGATTCGAACGTGCTGATCTATGAGCGCATCCGCGAGGAGTATCGATCCGGACGATCGGCGATCGCATCGATCGATGCCGGCTTCCATCGGGCGCTCGGCACCATCCTTGATGCGAACGTCACGACGCTGATCGCGGCACTGGTGCTGTTCTATCTTGGCTCCGGGCCGATCCGCGGCTTCGCCGTGACCCACGCCATCGGCGTCGCGACGACGATGTTCACCGCCTTCACCTTCACGCGCCTTCTGGTTGCGCTGTGGGTGCGCTGGCGCCGTCCGACCAAGATCTCGCTCTAAGCGAACGAAGGACACTCATCATGCGCCATCTTCGCCTCGTCCCCGACAACACCAAGATCCCGTTCATGCGCATGCGGCGCTGGACGTTCCCGATCGCGGCGTTCCTTTCGATCATGTCCGTCGTGCTCTTCATCGCGATCGGACCGAATTACGGCATCGACTTCCTCGGCGGCACCGTCATCGAGATCCAGACCAAGGAAGCCAAGCCCGACCTCGGCAAGCTGCGCGGCTCGCTGAACGGCCTCGGCATCGGCGATGTCCAGGTTCAGACGATCGGCGAGGACAACTCGATCCTCATCCGCGTCGGCCAGCAGCCGGGCGGCGAGAGTGCTCAGCAGGACGCCATCGGCAAGGTTCGGGCCTTGATCGGCGACACCGCTGAATTCCGCCGCATCGAGATCGTGGGACCGCGCGTTTCGGGTGAACTCGCCTTCAATGGCGCGCTTGCCATGCTCGTCACCTTCGCGGCGATCGCCATCTATGTGTGGTTCCGCTTCGAATGGCAATTTGCGCTCGGCAGTATCATCTCGGCTGCCAACGTCGTCGTCATGACGTTCGGCTTCTATGTCGTCACACAGCATGAGTTCAATCTGACCTCTCTGGCGGCGATCCTGACGACGGTTGGCTATTCGCTGAACGACACTGTCGTGGTCTATGATCGAATCCGGGAAACCCTGCGCAAATACAAGAAGGTTTCTCTGGGTGACCTCATCGACCGCGCGATCAACGATATGCTCGGCCGAACCGTCATCACGACAATGACGACGCTGATTGCGCTGTTCTCGCTCTATATCTTCGGCGGCGAGGTCATCCGGGCGTTCACGCTCGCCATGATCTTCGGCGTCATCGCGGCGATCTTCTCATCGATCTGCGTCGCGGCTCCGGTGCTGATCTATTTCGGCCTGCGCTCCGATGCGATGAACGAGAAGAAGACCGACGAGAAAGCCACGCCGCAGAAGGCCTGAGCCGCGGCGTCCCCAACCGGAGGCGCGCGACATGGCGCTCTTTACGCGTCCAGCACCGATCGTGCCGCGGCAGCAGCATCTGCCGCAGCAGGTACCGATCGATGCCTATGGCGGCGGAGCCGGTTTCCGCTTCGCCGACATGGCACATCCCGGCTCCGTCCTTTCGCTTCCGAGCGGCATCTATGGCTGGGCGCCGACAAGCGCAGCCGAGATTTCGCGCGAAACGCTGGCGTCGCTGTTCGAAGAGGCTAACGCCGTCGCGGTGCTCGTGATCGGAACCGGCGGCAACATTGCCGGCCTTCCGGGTGATATGCGCCAGGCGCTGCGCGAGGCAGGCATCGGCGTCGAGATCATGGCGACCGGCCCGGCGGTGCGGACGTATAATATTCTCCTCGCCGAGGGCCGCCCGGTTGCAGCCGCCCTGATCGCGCCCTAGACCTTCGAACCGGATATCGTATCCGGCCCGACGGACCAGCTTCTTGTTGTTGCATCGGCTTTCTCCGAAAACCGCGCCCCACTTTTCGGGCCGATGCTTTGGCGGCGCGCAACCGACAGGGAACGGCCATGGATGCGTTCGCGTTTGCCGCCGCTGAAGTCCGACAACATGATCGCGACCGCTATTTCGCCGATCTGTTCGCGCCCGAGACGGCGCGGCGCCATCTCTTCGCCCTGCATGCCTTCAACCTCGAGATTGCCCGCGTGCGCGAGCGCGTCAGCGAACCGATGCCCGGCGAAATCCGCCTGCAATGGTGGCGCGCCGTCATCGAGGGCACGGCGCCGGGCGATGCCGCAGGCAATCCGATAGCGGCGGCTCTGATCGAGACGATCGGCCTCAACGCCCTGCCCCGCGCCGCGCTAATCAATCTCATCGATGCGCGGGTGTTTGATCTCTACAACGACCCGATGCCGAGCCTCACCGATCTCGAAGGCTATGCCGGAGAGACCGCCTCTGCACTGATGCAGTGCGGCGCACTGATCCTGGCCGGCGGCACTGACCCCGGCAGCGCCGATGCCAGCGGCCATGCCGGCGTTGCCCAAGCGATCGCGGCGCTGCTCGCAGCCCTGCCCTGGCATGCGCGCCGTCAGCAGCTCTATCTCCCGGCCGATCTCATGGCGAAGCACGGCGTCAGCGCGGACGACATCTTTGCTGGACGAACCACGCCGGCGCTTCTGGCGCTGCTCGCCGAGCTCCGGGCGATCGCGCGCAGCCACCTCGCCAGGGCGCGGCCGCTGATCGCTAGCCTTGATCGTGCGCTGCTGCCGACCTTCCTGCCAGCGACGCTGGTCGAACCGGCGCTGCAGCGCATGGAGCGGCGCGGCTATGATCCGCTCACCTCGGTGATCGAGCTGCCGCAATGGCGGAGCCAGTGGCGCCTCTGGCGAGCGGCGCGGCGCGGAGATATTTGAGGCCGGCGCGGGTTTCCCCGGCCGGCCTCGAATTTCACACAACCCGATCGCGGATCAGCCCTGCAGGTAGTCCATCGGATTGACCGGCTTCGAACCCTTGCGCAGTTCGAAGTGCAGCTGCGGCGCGCTCACATTGCCGGAGGTTCCGGCGCGCGAAATGATCTGGCCGCGGCGCACGGTATCGCCGCGCTTGACCAGGATCTGGCTGTTATGGGCATAGGCCGAAACCCAGCCATCGGCATGGCGGATCAGCACCAGATCGCCGTACCCTTCGAGCTCGTTGCCGGCATAGATGACCGTGCCGGCTTCGGCAGCCTTGATCGAGGTGCCTTCGGGAACTGCGAGATTGATGCCGTCATTGCGCTCGCCTGTGGCGGCGGTGCCGAAGGAGCCGATGATGCGGCCCCGCACCGGCCAGCGGAACGTCGTGCCATTGCTGGACGCCGAATCCGCGACGGCCGGCGCAACGCTGCCATCAGCCGGTGCATAGGCGGCCGCCTGCGGCTTCGCGGCGGCTGATGCCATTTCCTTGGCCGCGTCGGCGGTGCCGGCATTTGCGGCGCCCGCCGGCGGGATCGATGCCGTGGTCTCCGGCGCATCGGCCGGCGGGGTTACGGAAGCGGTCTTGTCCTCGGGGGTCTCGCCCTTCGGCTGTTCGGGCTTGCGGGCCGGATCCGGCCGCATCGCGACGGTGCTGGACGGGCCATGGCCGGGGATCTTGATCTTCTGGCCGCTCTTCAGCTCGTCATTGACGGCCAGATGATTGACCGCGGCGATCTCCTTCGGGCTCACATTATAGAGCCGAGCGAGCTGATCGAGTGTCTGGCCGGGGGTCACCGTGTGGAGGCCGCCGAGCGACGTCGCAGCATCGGTCGCGGCAAGCTTCTTGTCCTCCACGCCGGCCGCGACGGTCTTGGCCGCGCCTGCACCGAAGGTCGGGATGGTGATGCGCGCGCCGGCGCCGACCGACGAGGGATCGACGATGTTGTTGGCGAGCGCGAGTTCCTTGACCGGGACGCCATAGCGACGCGAGATCGACGACAGCGTCTCGCCCGGCCCGAGCGTGACAACGGTGCCGCCGTCGGCGTTCCAGCCGCCCTTGGACGAGGCGACAGCCGCAGAGGCCGCTGCACCCGGCCGGGAAAGCGGCTGCGGCTCAGCCGCCGTGGCCACCGCCTGCGGCCCGGGCGCGGTGCCTGGCAGCATCGCATCCTGCCGGGCAGAGCCGGAAGGCGGAGCGATATCGCTGCGCTGGACCTGCGAGGGCGGCGTATAGGGGGTCGGCTGAACGGGCGCCGGCATCGGCTGATCGCCGCCGATGATCGCCTTCTGGTTGGCCGTGCTGCCGGTGAAAGCGGGGATCCCGAAGCGAGAGGCATCGCCACTGCATGCGGCCGTCAACCCCGCGAGCAGGGCGATGACAGCCACCTGACTGAGGACGCGGGACCGATCGGAAAGAACGCTTTTACGCATCGTTGATACTCGCGACGCCACAAGAAATCTGATGAGGCGAGTAGACAGCGGTAACGTTTACAAAGGTTTAAACGAGGGAGATTCGTCGCGGAAAAGCCTCGTCTTCGCCGTGTGATGACGGCGACACTGCGGCATTTTCACCACCGCCCGCGGTAACGAACGGCGCTTGGAACGGTTGCCGGCGGCCGTGGACCTGCGGTCCGGCTACAGCCGGACGGCCTTGCCCGGGATGAGCGGCACGAAGCGGACGGGGCCGAGCACTTCGGAAGGGAAGCTGCGATCGACGCGCTGAAAACGCGTCAGCTGCTGCACGCCGTCGGCAGGCCCGATCGGCATGATCATCACGCCGTTCGGCGCCAGTTGCTCGATGAGATAGCGCGGCGGCTGCGGCGCGGAGGCCATTGTGACGATGCGGTCGAACGGCGCCTTTTCGGACCAGCCATGCATGCCGTCGCCGAAGACGGACGTGATGCTGTCGCTGCGGATTGCCGCGAAGCGCGCCTCGGCTGCGCCGGCGAGCGTGCGGAAGCGTTCCAGCGTATAGACATGCCGCGTCATCATCGAGAGGACGGCGGCGAGATAGCCGGTGCCAGTGCCGACATCGAGCACGCGCTCACGGCCGGTCAGCGCGAGCGCTTTCAACATCCGCGCAATGATGATCGGCGGGGTGTTGGTCTGGCCACAGGCGATCGGCTGCGGTCGCTCAGCGAAGAGCGGCCCATGCTGCGCCTCGCCATCGAGGAACAGGGCGCGCGGCACCGCTTCGAGCGCGGCGAGGATCTGGCGGTCGAGAATGCCGATGCGCCGAAGACGAAGCAGGAATTCCGCAATGGGAATCCGCATGCCGTCGTCAAAGTCTTCAACCGGATTAAACTGTACCGCCCCGAGTGCCATACGCTACGCGCCCTCGCCTGCCAGCGAACAGACATGCACCGCATCTGGTAAACGGCTTGTTATTGCAGCCCTATGAGGAGGCGAACAGCGCTTCCAGCCCGGCCAATTCGGCATGGGCAGTCATGTCGAGGCGGAGCGGCGTCACGGAAATCGTATTGTGCGTGATCGCATGCATGTCCGTGCCCTCGTCATGCTCCTGTGCCGCGCGGTGATATTTGAGCCAGAAATAGGCGTTGCCGCGCCCGTCGATCCGCTCCTCGGTCGTCAGGCCATGGCTCACCGTGCCCTGCACGGCCACCTTGACGCCGGTGACCGCCTCGGCGACGCAGCCGGGGAAATTCACGTTGTAGAGCACGCCGCGCGGCGGACGGCGGCCGATCAGCTTTTCGACGATGGCAGGGGCATGCAGCGCCGCCGTCTCAAACGGGATCGTGCGACGCCCGTCGACCTGATGCGAGGCCTGGCTGAGCGCGATCGAGGGAATGCCAAGCAGCGTCCCCTCGATCGCGGCCGCGACCGTGCCCGAATAGGTCACGTCATCGGCGGCGTTCTGGCCGGCATTGACGCCGGAGAGAATGAGGTCCGGCGGCGCGTCGAGCACGTTGCGCAGCGCCATGATCACGCAATCGGTCGGCGTTCCGCGCAGCGCGAAGGTCTTGTCAGAGATGGCACGCAGCCGCAGCGGCTCGCTCAGCGTCAGCGAATGGGCGAGGCCCGACTGGTCGGTCTCGGGCGCCACGACCCAGACATCGTCCGAGATCGCCTGCGCAATCTTCTGCAGCACGGCGAGGCCCGGCGCGTGGATGCCGTCGTCATTGGTCAGAAGAATGCGCACAGTCGTCTCCGTTATGCCGAGTTCTTCAAAACCCTCCCTCGAGGGAAAATCAAAACCGCGACGCGGTTTTGGGGAGGGGCGCTTTCCTTCGGTGATCGAGAACGCTTCGGCTCAGCCGAAGCTAGCCCCCTCCCGAAGCCGCTTTGCGCCTTCGACCTCCCCTCAAGGGGGAGGTTAAGGGCAGCCTCAGCCCAGTTTCTCCAGTCCACCCATATAGGGCCGCAAGGCCGGCGGCACCGTGACGCTGCCGTCTTCGTTCTGGAACGTCTCCATCACCGCGATCAGGCAACGCCCGACCGCCGTGCCCGAGCCGTTCAGCGTATGGACGAAGCGCGTGCCCTTGGCATCGCCGGCCGGGCGATAGCGGGCATTCATCCGCCGCGCCTGGAAATCGCCGCAGACCGACACCGAGGAAATCTCGCGATAGGCCTTCTGTCCCGGCAGCCAGACCTCGATGTCATAGGTCTTCTGCGCGCCGAAACCCATGTCGCCGGTGCAAAGCGTGACGACGCGATAGTGCAGATCGAGCGCCCGCAGCACCGCCTCGGCGCAGGTCAGCATCCGCTCATGCTCGGCGAGCGAGGTTTCCGGCGTCGTGATCGAGACCAGCTCGACCTTGTTGAACTGATGCTGCCTGAGCATGCCGCGCGTATCACGCCCGGCGGAGCCTGCCTCAGAGCGGAAGCAGGGCGTCAGCGCGGTGAAACGCAGCGGCAGCTCCTTCTCGTCGAGAATGGATTCGCGGACGAGATTGGTGAGTGGGACTTCGGCGGTGGGGATGAGCCAGAAGTCTTCGGCGGTCGGAGCTGCCTCAAAGACTTCACAAACAATATCCGCAGGATTGCCGCCGCTGCCGCACAACTTTTCGGTATGCTTGGGCGTCCAATAGTCGGCTATAATGTGCCTGGCTTGGGCCTCCCTAGATTCCATGGACGCACCGATGAACAGATCCTTGCCAAACTTTGGCAATTGGCCTGTCCCAAACATCGCGTCATTTCTGACCAATAGCGGCGGTTGCACTTCCGTGTAGTCGTGCTCGGTCGTGTGGAGGTCGAGCATGAACTGGCCGAGCGCGCGCTCAAGCCGGGCGAGGCCGCCCTTCAGCACGACGAAGCGGCTGCCCGAGAGCTTCGCCGCCGTCTCGAAATCCATCAGCTTCGCCGCGACGCCGATCTCGAAATGCTCGACCGGCTCGAAATCATAGAGCCGCTTCTGGCCGGACATCGACTTCTCGACATTGTCGTGCTCGTCCTTGCCATCGGGAACCTCATCAAGTGGGACATTGGGCAATCTCGCCAGCCGTCGCTGGATTTCCTCCGAAAGCCCCTTCTCCTTCGCCTCCAAGATTGGAAGCGTCGCTTTGATTTGAGCGACCTCAGCCATCATCTGCTCGACGGGTTCACCCTTAGACTTGGCAACCCCAATCACTCGCGAAATGGCGTTTCGACGCATTTGCTCAGCCTGAATCTGCTGCAAAAGCGCGCGCTGCTCCTCGTCGAGGCAGAGGATCGCCCTGGCTTCGGGCTCTGCACCACGGCGCGCGAGCGCGCGATCGAAGGCGGTGGGGTTTTCGCGGATCCACTTGATATCGAGCATGGCAGGAGTCTCGGCTTCACGCCGCGCACCATCACGGCGGCGCACGAGGGATAGAGCGGGACGCGCAACGGATCAACCCGCAAGGACGTTCGACGCAGTGGCGCGCCCCTTGAACTCTCCCCTTGAGGGAGGGTCGAAAACGCCCCGGCGTTTTCGGGGCGGGGTCACTTTGGCGGGGAACGCGAAGACCGACGACGCCGCGGCCAGCAGCCGCCCCCTCCCCAGGACCGCTCAGCGGTCCTGACCCTCCCTCAAGGGGAGGGTTAAGGCCATTGCGAACTCTGCCGCCGCCACCGCAGCGCCGACCGCGACCCCGCCGAAGCGTCCCTTGAACCCTCCCCTTGAGGGAGGGGTGGAGCGAGCCTGCCCTATTTGCCGGCGGCTGCCTTGGCGGCCTCTTCGGCCTTGCGCTTCCGTTCGATCATGCGGACCGAAATGATCGAGACCTCGTAGAGGAGGATCGCCGGAACGGCGAGCGAAATCTGGCTGATCATGTCGGGCGGCGTCAGTACCGCGGCAATGATGAAGGCGACGACAATGGCGTAGCGGCGCTTCGATTTCAGCATGTCGCTGGTAACGATGCCGGCGCGGCCAAGCAGGGTCAGGATCACCGGCAGCTGGAACACGGTGCCAAAGGCCAGGATCAGCGTCATGATCAGGCCAAGATACTCGTTGACCTTGAACAGCGCCTCGATCGAGGCCTTGCCCTCGCCGCCGGTCTGCTGGAACGACAGGAAGAAGTGCAGCGCCAGCGGCAGGATCAGGAAATAGACCAGCGCCGCGCCAAGGCAGAACAGGATCGGCGTCGCGATCAGATACGGAATGAACGCGTTACGCTCATGCTTGTAGAGACCGGGCGCGGCGAATTTGTAGATCTGCGAAGCGATCACCGGGAAAGCGATGAACACGGCGCCGAACAGCGCCAGCTTCATCTGCGTCAGGAAATACTCCTGCGGCGCCGTGTAGATCAGCTTGACGTCCTTGGCCGGGCCGACGGCCCATTCATAGGGAATGACCAGGATGTTGTAGATCGTGCCCGCGAAATAGAAGCAGACGAGGAAGGCGACGAGGATCGCGCCGATCGCCCACATCAGCCGCTGGCGCAGTTCGATGAGGTGCTCGATCAGCGGCATCCGGCTCGCTTCGATCTCGTCCTCGACGGTTTCGTCGGTGGGGCTCGGCTGGTCGGTCATCAACTACGCTCTTCAGCCGGAGGCGCCTGGGTCGGCGCGGCGACAATCTCGGTCGACTGCACGTCAACAGACGGCAGGTTCGCCGGCAACGGAGCTGGCGAAGCCGTTGGCGCCAGCGGGGCATGATCGGGCAGCGTGAAAGCAAGGTCGCGCTGGATGGGCTCGCCCGTCATAGCGGCAGGCTGCGTCGAAGCCTCGGGGGCCGCGGGAACGGCAGCAGCCTTCGCCTTGGACGAACGCGGCTTCTTTGCGGGCACTTCGCCTTCGACCGCAGCCGGCTCATCAGCCGCAACCTTCGGCTTGGCAACGCGCTTGGCCGGGGCCTTCGCCACGGCCGGTTCACCTTCAGCCGCCACGGCCACCGGAGCCTCGGCCTTGGGCTTCCGCTTGCGCGGTGCAGGCTTCGGATCTGTGGCGACTACCTTGGCCTCGGCCGGGCGCTCGACCGGCAGCGGATTCGCGGCCGGCACGAGATCGGCATCGGTCATCGGCTGGGCCAATTGGTTCGCCGGCGGCGGAACCGGCTCAGGCGCGGGCCTTGCGACAGGCTCTGGCTTGGCGAGCGCGGCCTGGATCGGATCGAGACTCTTGCGAATCTCGTTCATCGGATTGAGGCCACGGATCTCGTTGATCGAATCCTTGACGCCGTCGAGCTCGGCTTCTCGCAGCGCCTCGTTGAACTGGCTCTGAAACTCGCCAGCCGTCTTGCGCAGCTTTGAGACCATGCGGCCAGCCGCGCGCAGCATCGGCGGCAGGTCCTTGGGGCCGACCACAACGATCGCCACGATCGCGATCAGGAGGATTTCGCTCCAGCCTATATCAAACATCGATCCACGCCCGCCGACATGCAAAGAGACGCCCCGTCAGCGACACGGCGGCTCCAACTGCCAGGCGGCCTCTCGAAGACTAGCTGGTACGCGTCTTTTCGTCGGTCGTCGATGTGACGACGTCGCCGGGCTTGTGATCGAGATTGCCGGTCGGGCGCGCTGCGGTCTCGTCGTCGTCGGCGAGCCCCTTCTTGAAGCTCTTCACGCCCTTGGCGACATCGCCCATGACATCGGAAATCTTGCCCTTGCCGAACAGCAGAAGCACGATCACCAGCACGATCAGCCAGTGCCAAATGCTCAGTGAACCCATGAAACCTCTCCAAAGCGCCTCATGCGGCGCAGCCATGCCGAGTTATCGCAGACCCTTCCGGCCGCCGCAACTGACCCAAACCCTATCGCGCATGTAGGGCTATTCTGCGGCCTTATCAAACACCAGCACGTCACGCTGTTCGAGAGCGATCGACACTGTATCCCCGGTCACGAAGGGAAGCGGGCCGCGCGTGCGCACCTTGACCGGCAGATCGCGGCCGCCGACGACGACATCGTAGAGATCGACCTCGCCGAGGAAGCGGTGGCCGACAACGCGTCCGGCAACGCCTTCCCCGCCGAGATGGATGCCCTGCGGCCGGATGCCGACCGTGACGGCGCTGCCCTCGGGACGGGCGCCCGAATCGACGGTTCCCGCCGGCGTCTCGACGAGGCCGCCGCGCACCACGCCTTCGAACTCGTTCATCTCGGAGAAGAATCGCGCCGCATAGAGATCGACCGGCCGCTCATAGAGATCGCGCGCCGTGCCCACCTGCAGCAGCCGTCCCGCGCGCATCAGGGCGATGCGGTCGCTCATCCGCATCGCCTCTTCCGGGTCATGGGTGACGATGATGCAGGTCGCGCGGGTTTCGCGGATGATCGCCAGCGTCTCGTCGCGCACATGGTCGCGCAGACGCTTGTCGAGGCCGGAGAAGGGTTCGTCCATCAAAAGGACGCCCGGACGCGGCGCGATGGCGCGAGCCAGCGCCACGCGCTGCTGCTCGCCGCCGGAGAGTTCGTGCGGATAGGCGCCGGCGAAGCCCTGCAGGCCGACGCGCTCCAGCGCGATCTGACCTTGCCGCTCCGCCTCGGCCCGCGGCATCGAAGCGAGGCCATAGATGACGTTCTTCAGGATCGTCATATGCGGGAACAGGGCATAATCCTGGAACATGAGGCCGATGCCGCGCTTTTCCGGCGGGACATGCATCTTCGGCCCGGCAATCTCGCGACCATTGATGGTGACTCGGCCGCCGGAGAGCATTTCGAGCCCCGCCGTCACGCGCAGCAGCGTGGTCTTGCCGCAGCCGGAGCGGCCAAGCAGGGAGACGACCTCGCCCGGCTCGACGGCGAGGTCGATGCCGCGCAGAGAAACCTCGCTGCCATAGTGATGCGTCACCCCCTCGAAGCCGAGCCGCGCGGCAATGGTGACGCCGACCGTGCCCCGCCGCCCCCAATCGGTGCGCTCCAGCGCGGATGCGCTGGCTTGCGGCGGCACGTCGATCGAAGGCTTGGAATGGGGGCTCATGGCAGCATCGCGATCAGTTTATCGGGGGTGGTGGCGCTCATCGAGAGGCGGCGCCGGCTGCGGTTTAGCCCGAACGCGCGCCGGGGTCGACAGGATTGACCGCGATCAGTCCGGCTGAAGGCCCGAGGGCAAGAGATCGGCAGGGTCGAGCGGATCTTCGTCTTCCGTCAGATCAGGCGCATCGCGTGGCTCGGGCACGGCGAAGCCCGGCGGAATCCGGCCATCGAGCAGGCCGGCGCCGCGCAATTCCTCCAGCCCCGGCAGGTCGCCGACCGTCTCCAGCCCGAAATGAATGAGGAAGTCCTCGTTGGTGCCATAGGTGATCGGCCGGCCCGGCGTCTTGCGGCGGCCGCGCATGCGCACCCAGCCGGTTTCCAGCAAAACATCGAGCGTCCCCTTCGAGGTGGAAACACCACGGATTTCTTCGATTTCAGCCCGTGTCACCGGCTGGTGATAGGCGATGATCGCCAGCGTCTCGAGCGCGGCGCGCGAGAGCTTGCGCGGCTCGTCCACCTCGCTCTGCAAGAGGAAAGCGAGGTCACCAGCAGTGCGGAACATCCATTTGCCGGCGACATGCACGAGATTGACGCCCCGGCCGGAATAAGCGTGCTGCAATTCGCGAAGAAGGCTCGCAATGTCGCTCCCCTCCGGCAGGCGCACGGCGATCTCGGCCGCCGCCAGCGGCTCAGCGCTGGCAAAGAGGATCGCCTCGACCATGCGCAGCGCCATCCGCTGCGCCTCGGGCGCCAGCGAGGTGATCGCGGACGGCTCAGCCATCACCGCCCTCGACTTGGGGATCGCGCAGATAAATCGGCGCGAAGGCGCCCTCCTGCCGCAGCGCCAGTTTGCCCTCGCGGACGAGTTCGAGACTGGCGCCGAAGGCACTGGCGCGAACGCTGGATCGCGTTTCGGCCGTGACGAGATAGGGGGAGAGGAACACCTCCATCGGCGTCCATTCGGCAATGGCGCCGATCATCCGCTCCAGCAACTCCCGCCCCTCAGCGAGCGACCAGACCTGGCGGCGGCGGACATGGACGATCGAAACCATCTGGCGCTGGCGCTGCGCCGCATAGGCGGAGAGAAGTTCATAGAGCGAGGTTGCATAGCGGCTGCGGCGCTGCCGCTCGATCGGCTCGGGGGCGCCGCGCGGAAAGACATCGCGGCCGGTGCGATCGCGATTGACCAGCCGCGCCGCTGCATCGCGCATCGCCTCAAGCCGTTGCAGGCGGAAGGCAAGCGCCGCGGCGAGTTCCTGGCCGCTTGGTTCCTCGCCCGCCTGAGGCTCGGGCAGCAGCAGCTTCGATTTGAGAAAGGCGAGCCACGCCGCCATCACCAGATAGTCGGCGGCGAGTTCGAGCCTCAGCTTCCGGAGTTGCTCGATATAAGCGAGATACTGGTCAGCGAGCGCGAGGATCGAAATCTGCGCAAGATCGACCTTCTGGTTGCGTGCGAGCGCCAGCAAGAGGTCGAGCGGTCCTTCGAAACCGGCGACATCGACGACGAGCGGCGTGTCCTCCTCGGCCTTCAAGCGCTCCGGGCGCTCCCAGCCGTCCCTCGCCCGCTCGATCTCGCGCGCCGGTTCCGC
Source organism: Kaistia sp. (assembly GCA_965229085.1). Lineage (GTDB taxonomy): Bacteria > Pseudomonadota > Alphaproteobacteria > Rhizobiales > Kaistiaceae > Kaistia. Next base: position 925,698 of record OZ245859.1, read on the forward strand.
CATCGCCTCCCGCCTCAGCTTGTCGCCGGGGGCCAGCCCGACCGCTCGGCCAAGACAAGAAACTCCGCCTCTGCGGCCTCGCGGTCGAGCGGATGGGCGGGCTGGCGATGGGCGAGCGCCGCCGCGGCGCGCTCGGCTGGGCGTCCGGCCAGCGTCGGAACGGCACCAGCCACTGTGCGCATCTCAGCCATTTCGCCGTTGCAATGCAGCACGACATCGCAGCCGGCGCCGATCACGCGCCGGGCGCGATCGGCAACATCGCCGCCGAGCGCCTTCATCGAGAGGTCATCGCTCATCAAAAGGCCGTCAAAGCCGATCTTGCCGCGAATGACGCTGTCGATCACCACAGGCGAGGTCGTCGCCGGCCGCTCCGGATCGATCGCCGTGAACAGGATATGCGCCGTCATCGCCATTGGCAGGCCGGCCAGCACCCGGAACGGCGCGAAATCGGTCTTCACCAGCGTAGCGAGGCTCGCCGTGACTTCCGGCAGCCCGTGATGGCTGTCGACGACGGCGCGGCCATGACCGGGCATATGCTTCATCACGGGCAGGACGCCGCCGGCCATGAGCCCTTCGGCAGCGGCAGCGCCGAGCAGGGCGACGAGATCAGGATCGGTGCCATAGGCGCGGTCGCCGATCGCCGGATGGGTCTCATGCGTCGCGACATCGAGAACCGGCAGGCAGTCGACCGTGATACCGAGATCAGCGAGATCGGCCGCGATCAGCCGGCCCTGCAGCCAGGCCATCCGGCGGCCGGCAGCCTCGTCGCTTTCATAGAGCTTGCCGGCATGGCGCGCGGCGGGGCGGCTTTGCCAGAGCGGCGGACCGATCCGCTGCACGCGGCCGCCTTCCTGGTCGATCAGGACCGGACGATCGGGATCGCCGAGAATATCGCGGAAGCTCGCCACGAGATCGCACACCGCCTCTGCGGTGCCGATGTTCCGCTTGAAGAGAATGAGGCCCCAGGGCTGTTCGTCGCGAAAAAACGCGATCTCATCAGCGGTGAGGGCTTTGCCGGCGCAGCCGGAAATGAATGCCTTGGCTGTCATGCGCGCTGCTCGCTGGGCCCCGGGCCGGCGGTCGGCGATTCGGTTGGCGGCGGGGCGTATGAAGGGTTCCGCGCTTCGGCGGTCGAAAGCAAGTCCGGCCGCCCGCTGCCCACAAGGGACAGGTCGGGCGGCCGGCTCAAGGGCTCAGTTCTTCTGGACGATGCAGTCGCCGCCGGCGGCGCGCAGCTGCTCGCAGAACGAGACGGCTTCTTCACGCGTGGCCATCGGGCCGACACGGGCCCGATAGTAGACGCCCTTGGCGCCCAGATCGGCCTTGGCGACATCAGGTGCCCGATCGCCGAGGACGCTCGGGAACTTCTTCTGCAGGTTCTTGTATGCGGCAACGGCGGCGGCTTCCGACCGCTGCGACGAAACCTGGACGACGAAGCCGCCGCTGGAGGGCGCCGATGCGGCCGGTGCCGGCTGCGGCTTTGCCGCGGCCGGTGTCGGGGCAGGCGCGACTTGAATCTGCACTGGGGCCGGAGCCGCTTCCGGTGCGGCCAGCTGCGAGCTGTCCTTGGCCGGCGCTGGCTGCGCGTCGGGCGACTGCGTCCCACCATCGGCAGGCGCATCAGCCTGAGGGGCTGCCGCAACGACGGTCGGTGCAGCAGCGGCAGGAGCCGAGGCCGTCTTGGAACTATCCGCGGCCGGAGCGGCGCCACGCGGTGCGGCTTCGCTGGAAACGATCGTGCCGTCAGGCTTCACGACGACCGTGCGGACCTTGCGCGGACCGGCGTCATCGCCCGTGTCGGGAGCTGATGCGTCCGTGCCGCCGGGAACCGCCGGCGTCGACGACTGGTCGCCGGGGCCGCCAGGCAGGATGATGCGCGAAATCTCGCGGCTCGCCTGGCTCTCGTTCGACTGTGCGGCCGCATCGGCGGTGCCATCGTCAGGGATCTGAAGCTGCTGTGGCGAGCCCTTGTCGGGATCGGCGCGATCATAGATCAGCTTGTTCTGCTGGGCATTCGGATCGGGGACCGCCTTCAACTCGGGCGCGATCTTGGTCGGGCTCTGGTCGGCCGCGATCACCTGCGGCGCCCCACCGCTGACCGAAGACCGGCCCTTGAGCGCCAGCGCGGCAACGCCGCCGACGACAACAACGGCAAGAACCACACCGATGGTGATCAGCGCCTTGCGCGAACGGCGCGGCGCTTCTGCCTCGTATTCGGGCTCATCGGCATAGAAGCCGTCGTCGTTTTCATAATCGGCACGAAGATCGTCATCGTCGACATAGTCGTCTTCGTAGTCGTCCTCTTCCCGTGCGGCGACGGGCGGCGGCGCAACGGGGCGGCGCGAGGCGGCATCCGGAACACGGCCACGCCCGAAATCCGGCGAGGCGACATAGGGATCCGGCGCCGTCGGCTGCGACGCCGCAGCGCGCGGCGGCGCCAGCGGCGCACCTGGACGCATGGCCATGTGATCGAAGCTTTCGGCACGTGGGGCCGGCGCCGCGGCGCGAGGAGCGGCCGGGCGCGGCGGCTGCGGGGCCAGCGGCTCGGTCATACGCGGTTCGGCGGAGACGCGCGGTTCCGCCGACATCCGCGGCTCGGTCATGCGCGGCTCCGCTCCGCGCGGCTGCGGCGCCTGACGGGCATTTGGATCGAACGACGTCTGGAGATCGCTCAGCAGTTCGGCCTCGAGATCGAAGGAGAGATCACGCGAAGCAGCACCGCGCCCCGGCTGCGCAGCACGCGGCGGCTCCGGTTGGCGATAGCGTGTGCCAAGGATCTCGTCGAAGCTCTCGTTTCCGGAGACGATCCGGGCGAGCTCGACCAGCGGATCATCCTCCGGAAGGTCGGCCGTATCGCTACGGCGCGGCGCTGCCTCCGTCGCCGGACGGCGCGCCTGGGACTTCTCGAAGCGATCTGCCATCGCGCTCCACTCTCCGCCTGGCCGCTCGAAAGCGGCCGAATTACGCTTAGGAAAAGAGCTGCTTAGCGCATCTCTTCGGGTGCGCTCACGCCGAGCACATCAAGCCCGGATGACAGCACCAGCTTTATGGCGTGAACAAGGGCAAGCCGAGCCGAGGTCAATGCTGGCTGATCAGGGTTAATAAACCGTAATTGCGGCAAATCCTTACCGCGGTTCCACTGCTGGTGGAACTCGGCGGCGAGCTCATAGAGGTAAAATGCAACCCGGTGCGGCTCATGCGCTTCGGCCGCCCCCTCGATGAGACGCGGATATTCTGCAAGCCGACGCTGCAGCCCAATCTCGCCCTGGTCCTGAAGCAAGGAAAGATCTGCCTTTGCAAGGGCTTGCACCGACAAGTCGATATCTCGAATCTCGATCGCAGCATTGCGCAGGATCGACGCGGCGCGGGCATGGCCATACTGGACGTAGAAGACCGGATTGTCTTTCGACTGCTCGGTGACCTTCTGGAAGTCGAAATCGAGCGGCGCATCGCTCTTGCGATAGAGCATCATGAAGCGGACGGCGTCGCGGCCGACTTCCTCGACGACGTCCCGCAGCGTCACGAAATCTCCCGAGCGCTTCGACATCCGCACCGGCTCGCCGGCCCGGTAGAGCTTGACCAACTGGCAGAGCAGCACCTCGACGCTGACCGTGCCGTTCGACAGCGCTCGGCCGAGCGCCTGCAGGCGCTTGACATAGCCACCATGGTCGGCGCCGAGGACATAGATCAGACGGTTGAAGCCGCGATCGACCTTGTCCTTCATGTAGGCGACGTCACCGGCAAAATAGGTGTAGCTGCCGTCGGACTTGACCAGCGGGCGATCGATATCGTCGCCGACATCGGTGGCGCGGAAGAGAAGCTGCTCGCGATCTTCCCAATCGTCGGGAAGCTGGCCCTTCGGCGGCGGCAGCGTGCCGCGATAGACGAAACCACGCTCGGTCAGATTCTCGATCGTCGCAGGGATGCGGGCGCCGAGCGAGGCCTCCGAGAAGAAGACATCGTGATGAACGTTGAGAAGAGCGAGATCGTCGCGGATCATCGCCATCATCATGTCGATCGCCGTCTGACGAACGACCGGCAGCCAAGCGGCCTCATCCATTGAAAGCAGCGCCGCGCCATGCTGCTCGACCAGCACCTCGCCGACCGGCTTCAGATAGTCGCCGGGATAGAAGCCCTCGGGGATCGTGATCGCCTCGCCGAGCGCCTCGCGGTAGCGCAGGAACGCCGAGCGGGCGAGGACATCGACCTGCCCGCCGGCATCGTTGATGTAATATTCCTTGGTGACGCCATAGCCGGCGACCGCAAGCAGATTGGCCAGCGCATCGCCAACAACAGCGCCGCGGCAATGGCCGACATGCATCGGGCCGGTCGGATTGGCCGAGACATATTCGACATTCACGGCCGTGCCCGTCCCGATCGTGCTGCGGCCATAGGCGAGATCGGCAGTGATCAGCGCCTGGAGCGCTCGGGCACGATAGGCCTCCGACAGGGTCAGGTTGATGAAACCCGGACCGGCTACATCAACCGAGGCGACGTCGACATCATCACGGAGCCGGCCCGCCACGGCCTCGGCGAGGTCGCGCGGCTTCATGCCGAGCGGCTTCGCCAGGACCATGGCGGCATTGGTCGCGAGATCGCCATGGGCGGCATCGCGCGGCGGCTCGACCACGATACGCGAGAGATCCAGTCCGCCATGGCCGCCGGCCGCAAGGATGACCTCGACGGCCGATGTGACGCGCGCGGTGAAATCGCGGAAAATATTCATGATCGGACGGACGCCTTCGGCGAAGCTGTGCAGGGACGCTGGCGCCTAGCCCAAATCGGGCCATGCGTCAAACAGGCGCTTGTACTCGCGCTGCGCATAGCGGTCGGTCATGCCGGCGAGAAAATCAGCAATCCGGCGGGCGCGGCGGACGGGATCGGCATCATCGGCACCAGAACGCCACTCGTCCGGCAGCGCGGCGGGATCGCCGAGATAGCGCTCGAACAGGCGCTCGACGACGCCCTCGGCGGCGCGCATGACGGTCATCACGCGCTCATGCCGATAGACGTGCAGCCTGAGATACGCCTTCACCGCCCGGTCGCCTTCGGCAACGCGATCCGAGAATCCGATCAGCGGCCGGTCCAGCAGGCGGACCTCTTCGGCCGTTTCAGGCTTCGCCGCGTCGATCCGGCGGAGCGCCTCGCGGATGACATCCTCAATCATCAAGGTGATGACGCGGCGAACGATCTCGTTGATGCGGCGCGGCCCACTGACGTCAGGATGTTCGCGCGCGATCGCCGCCATGATGCCTGCAAGGAAGGGCACCTCGGCCAGCCCCTCGACATCGAGCAGGCCAGCACGGAGGCCGTCGTCGATGTCATGGGCGTCATAGGCGATGTCATCGGCGATGGCCGCGGCCTGCGCCTCGGCCGAGGCGAAGGTCGAGAGCTCGAGATCCTGCTCGGCGGAATAAGCGCGAATCGCCGCCGGCAGCGAGGCCGGATCGCCACCCGGCTCCAGCAGCGGGCCGTTATGCTTGACGAGCCCTTCGAGCGTTTCCCAAGCGAGATTGAGCCCATCGAAATCAGGGTAGCGCCGTTCGAGCTTGGTGACGACGCGCAGGCTCTGCGCATTGTGGTCGAACCCGCCATAGGGCGCCATCACGCGGTCGAGCGCCCGCTCGCCGGCATGGCCGAAGGGCGTGTGGCCAAGATCATGCGACAGCGCCACGGCCTCGGCGAGGTCCTCGTCGAGCCTGAGCGCACGGGCGATGGCGCGCGCGATCTGCGCCACCTCGATCGTATGCGTCAGGCGGTTGCGGAAGTGATCGCCCTCGTCGAAAAGAAAAACCTGCGTCTTGGCGTTGAGGCGGCGAAACGCCGTCGAATGGATGATGCGGTCGCGGTCACGCTGGAACGGCGTTCGCGTCGGGCTGGCGGGTTCTGGATGCAGGCGGCCACGGCTCGCAGCGGGATCGGCCGCAAATGACGCCCGCCCTGCCCCGCCGAAACCGATCAGACCGCCGAATTCACCCTGCACGCTGCCGCCACCCATCCATCCGGCGCATTGACACTGCCGATCGCGTTCTTAACTATCGTGAAGCGCCCGCCAACAATAGGCCGGCAACGGAACATCCTCATGACGACTGCAACGCTCGACATCACGCTTTCCGACCGGGCCGCCAAGCGCATCGCGCGCATCCTTTCGAAGGAAGCGACGGGGATGGCGCTCCGGATCAGCGTTTCGGGCGGCGGCTGCTCGGGTTTCCAGTATGGTTTTGATCTCGACGCTGCGCGCAATGCCGATGATCTCATCATCGAAAAGAACGGCGCCACGGTGCTGATCGATTCGGTCTCGATCCCGTTCATGGAAGGCTCGGAGATCGATTTCGCCGACGATCTGATCGGCCAGTCGTTTCAGATCAAGAATCCGCTGGCGACCTCGTCCTGCGGCTGCGGCACCAGCTTCGCGATCTAAAGCTGCCGCTTCAGGCGCGCTGAACCGTACAGCCCGCCGCCTCCATCGCTGCCATAACCTCAGCTGATGCCACGGCTTCCGTGATCAGATTCGTGATCGCCGAGGCCGGCGCGACAAAATAGGGCGCGGCGGTCTGGAGCTTGCTGGCCGTCGCGGCGACGGCGACAGCACGGCTGTTCGCCACCATCGCCCGCTTCGCCTCGGCATCGTCGGCCCCGAACACGGTCACGCCGGCTGAGACGTCGAGCGCGCAGGCGCCGAGGAAGACGAGATCCGCGCGCAGCCGGTCGATCGCCCTCAATGTCTCGCCACCGAGGCAGGCGCCGGTGCGGGCATCAAAGCTGCCGCCAAGCACGATGAGCGCGATATCGGGATTGTCGGCCAGAACCGCGGCAACGCCGAGCGCATTGGTCGCGACCGTCAGCGCAAGACCCGGCGGAATTGCCTTGGCGATAGCGATGTTGGTGGAACCGGCGTCGATATAGACGAGTTGTCCCGCACGCAGCAGCGTGACCGCGACATCGGCGAGTCTCATTTTCGTCTCAGGAGCGATCGTCGCGCGCTGGCGCACCGGCCCGTGATCGGCAGCGGCGACGGCACCACCATAGACGCGGCGGCAGTCACCGGCGCGCGCCAGGGCGCGGAGATCGCGGCGCACCGTATCCTCGGAAACGCCGAAACGCGTGACGAGGTCGGTTGCGAGCACCTGTCCGTCGGCGGCCAGCAGGCCGCGAATGACGCGGTAGCGCTCATCGGCGAGAATGTGAATGTTCATGCCCATTGATGCCTGTTCTTGCATGATTGGGACTGGCATGCAATATCTCGCTCCCGCCCAGGTGCTGCTTCGGCCCGCCTCCCGCCCCTCCGTCGAACGAGACCAGCGATGCGCTTCGGCCTGCCGCTCCAACCCCAGCACCGAATCTATGCGGCCTTCGCAATCTATGCGTTCAGCATGGGCAATATCTTCCCGCGCCTGCCCGACATCAAAACAGCCATGGGCATCCAGGAAGGCGCCCTGGGCCTCGGCCTGATCGGCACGCCGCTCGGCACGCTGGTGTCGCTCACAGTCGCTGCGCCTTATCTTGAGCGGATCGGCTTTCGCCGCGCTTTGCTGGCGCTGATCCCGCTGGTCGCGCTCGGCTATGCGGTTGCGAGCCACGCGCCAACCCCGCTTGCCTTCTTCTTGCTGCTCTTTCCGGTTGGCATGCTGCTCGGCTGTGTCGAGATCATTCTGAATGTCGAGGCGGATCGGACCGAACTGCTGATCGGCCGCCGGATCATGAACCGGGCCCATTCCTTCTGGAGCATCGGCTTTTTCAGCGCCGGCATTGCCGGCGGCGCCATGGCCCATCTCGGGCTGTCGCCGCAGCTGCACCTGGCGCTGATCGTTCCGGTCTCGATGCTCGGCGTCGCGCTCTTCCTCGGCAGCTATGTTCCCTCGCCGAAGCGCGAGGCGAGCGAGGGCGGCGCGACGCCGAAATTCGCCCGTCCCACCGGCGCCATTCTCGTCCTGGTCGCCGTGACGCTATCGGCGATGCTGATGGAAGGCGCCAGCCTCGACTGGTCCGCGATCTATATGCGCAGCGTGTTTGACGCCGGGCCGTTCCTCGCCGCCTTCGCGGTCGCGGTCTTCGCCTTCTCTCAGGCGACCACCCGGTTCTTCGCCGACAGCTTTGTCGACCGCCATTCGCCCTCGGCCGTCGCTCGGACTTTGATCGTGGTGATGGCGATCGGCGTTGGGCTGGTCTATTTCTCGCCCGCCTCAGCGGTGTCGCTGCTCGGGTTCGCCCTGCTCGGCATCGGCAGCGGAACGCTGTTCCCGCTCGCGGTGTCGGCAGCGGCACAGCGCACCGACCGGCCCGCGGCGATCAATGTGGCGGCGCTGACGCAGATTTCGTTCGTCGTGTTTCTGCTCGGACCGCCGCTGCTCGGCTTCGTCGCCGAGCATTGGGGCATCCGCGCCTCGTTCGGCATCGGCCTTCCGCTCGTCGTGTTCAGCTTCTGGACGGCCGGCGCTCTTGGTCGCAAGCCCGTCCGCGCTGAACCGCAGAGCGAGGCGGTCGCCAAGGCTTCAGCGCATCAGGACGCTTTCTAGAGCAGTTCCTGCGAACTCCGGTTCACCGGAACTGCTCTATCCATTTGTTTTAACGCATTTTCTTCACGCGAACCGGTATCCACTTCGCTCGAAAATGCTCTAGGACTGAGCTTATCGCTATTGGAACGACGGCTCTGTAAAGCTGCGGAGCTTGCGCGAATGGAGCCGCTCCGGCGCCATTTCGCGCAGCTTCTCCAGCGCGCGGATGCCGATCTCCAGATGCTGGCCGACCTGCGTGCGGTAGAATTCCGACGCCATGCCGGGCAGCTTCAGTTCGCCATGCAGCGGCTTGTCCGACACGCAGAGCAGCGTGCCGTAGGGCACGCGGAAGCGGAAGCCATTGGCCGCGATGGTGGCCGATTCCATATCGAGCGCCACCGCGCGCGACTGCGAAAAGCGCTGCACCGGTTCGCGGTGATCGCGCAGTTCCCAGTTGCGGTTATCGATCGTCGCGACGGTGCCGGTGCGCATGATGCGCTTCAGGTCGTAGCCCTGCAGCCCGGTGACTTCCTCGACGGCCTCTTCCAGCGCCACCTGAACCTCGGCCAGCGGCGGGATCGGGATCCAGCTCGGCAGATCGGCGTCGAGAACATGATCCTCGCGGACATAGCCATGCGCCAGCACATAGTCGCCGAGCGCCTGGCTGTTGCGGAGCCCGGCGCAATGGCCGAGCATCAGCCAGGCATGCGGGCGCAGCACCGCGACATGGTCGGTGATCGTCTTCGCATTGGACGGGCCGACGCCGATATTGATCATCGTGATGCCCGAGGAGGCACCGAATTTCAGGTGATAGGCCGGCATCTGCGGCAGGCGCGGCGGCGCGCGGCCCGAGATCGGCTCGGCATGGCCGGCCGGCGTCAGGAGATTGCCCGGCTCGACAAAGGCCGAATAGCCGCCGCCGCCCTCAGCCATCAGCTTGCGGGCCCGGACGCAGAACTCGTCGATATAGAACTGGTAGTTGGTGAACAGCACGAAGTTCTGGAAGTGCTCCGGGTTCGTCGCCGTGTAATGCGCGAGCCGGAACAACGAGTAGTCGATACGCGGCGCGGTGAAGGGCGCCAGCGGCAACGGCGTTCCCGGCACGGCCTCGTAGGTGCCGTTGACGATGGCATCGTCGGTGACCGCGAGATCCGGCACGTCGAAGATATCGCGCAGCGGCCGCTCAATCTTCTCGGCCAGTTCCCCCTCGACATGAACGCCGTTCGGGAAGGCAAAATGCAGCGGGATCGGCAGGCTGGACGGGCCGATCAGAACCGGGACGCCATGATTGCGCAGCAGCAGGCGAATCTGCTCGGTCAGATAGGCGCGAAAGAGATCAGGCTGCGTCACCGTGGTCGCATAGTCACCGGGACCGGCGACATGGCCATAGGCAAAGCGCGTGTCGACCTTGGCAAAGCTCGTCGTGCTGATCGCGATCCGGGGATAAGTGGCGCGCACCCTGCCCGCCGGCGGCTTGCCGTTCAGCAGATCGAAGAAGCGATCGCGCAAGTGCTTCGTATGCGCATCGTAGATTTCCACCAGCCGATCGACGGCGGCGGCCGCGTCGGTAAAGGCTTCGGTTGGAAACGGAGGCGGCAGGTCGAACGGGATCGTCTCGCGCGGATAGTCTCGGTTCATCATGCACCCCTTGATGGCGCGAGACTGTCGGCCAGCCGGCCCGCCCGGTCAAGGCGTGCCGGCTGGACACATCAGGCTATCAGAGGAGCGTCGCGTCGAGCGTGATCGGCACGGCCTTCAGAGCCTTGGAGATCGGGCAACCTTCCTTGGTCGCAGCGGCGATCTGATCGAAGGCGGCCTTGTCGATGCCGGGAACCTTCGCCTCGGTGACGAGCTGGATCGAGGTGATCTCGAACCCGCCGGCAACCGGATCGACCTTGACCTTCGCCGTGGTGTGAACGCTGTCGACCGTGTGGCCGGCGCCGCTGAGGCCCGCGGCGAGTGCCATCGAGAAGCAGGCGGCATGCGCGGCCGCGACCAGTTCTTCCGGGTTGGTACCGACGCCGCTCTCGAAGCGGGATGAAAAATTGTACTGCCCCTCAAAGGCGCCGCTGCCGAGCTTGACAGAGCCTTTGCCGGCCTTGAGGTCACCCGTCCACTTGGCGTCGGAAATGCGTGTCGGCATTGTCTGCTCCCTTCAATATGAACCCGGCCCTGGCCGGCTGGTTGATGACGGGCCGCCACGGCCCTAGCCTCAAGCTAGGGTGGCGCGCCAGCGACGCAAGACGGCTCGCATCGAAAGCTGCAGCCATTCGCCTCAGTGCATCGGGAAAGCGCCATCCTTCGGCCTGACATAGCGCGGCAGGAAGAAGGTGAGCACGCCGACCAGCACCATCGCCACGGCACCGAAACCGGTCGACCAGACAAAGGCGCTGACGAAATCCTGCGCGGTGACAGCGAGACGGCCGAAGAAGACGACGCCGGTAAGCGCGACACCCATCGCGGTACCGACCTGGCCCACTGCGCTGACGACGCCGGAGGCCGAGCCGGCATGGCGCACGGGCACGTCGACGAGCACGAAATTGAACACAGGCGAGACGATGAGGCCCATGCCGATTCCGCCAACAATCAGCGTCGGGATCATGTCCCAGGGCGTGACATCATGGCCGAGCCAGTCGGCGGTGAAACCGAGACCGGCAATAGCAGCCGCAAGCACGAAGCAGCCGACCGTCAGAACCAGCCTGCCGAAGCGCGGGACCAGCCATGGGCCCGACGCGCTGGCCGCCACGGCGACACCGAGCGAGAACGGAATTCCTGTGAGACCGGCCTCCAGCACGGAGAAACCAAGGCCGAGCTGCATATAGAGCGTCTGGGTGAGGAAGAAGCCGCCGACGACGCCGAAAAAGCTGCCGGCAACCAGGATGCCGACGACGAAGGAGCGGTAGCGGAACAGATCCGGCACCACCAGCGGCGAGCCGTCGATCTTGTCGCGTCGCTTCTGGCTCCAGCCGAACAGCACGAACATCGGCAGAGACGCGGCCATCATCACAAAGCCCCAGGTGGGCCAGCCCTGCTCGCGACCCTGGATCAGCGGGAAAGTCAAAAAGATCATCGCCACGAGCGCGAGGATCGTGCCGCTGATATCGAGCTTCAGCGGATGGGGCGATCGCGCGTCGGGCAGTGCAAACCAGGCCGCAATGAGAGCGAAGACGCCGACAGGAACATTGACGAGGAAGATCATGCGCCAGCCGAGGCCAAACAGGCTGCTGGCCACCAGGAGCGCCCCGAGGATAGGCCCGAGCACACTGGCGAGCCCGGCGATGCCACCATAGTAGGCCGAGATATGCTGACGTTCCTTGGGGTCGACATAGAGAATCTGGATCATCGACATGATCTGCGGCACCATGATCGCCGCAGTCGCGCCCTGGAAAAGGCGGGCTGCAACGAGGCCGTGACCCGATGTCGAGAAGCCGCATACCGCGGATGCGACGGTGAAGCCGGCCATGCCGATGAGAAACATCGTCTTGTAGCCATAGATGTCGCCGAGCCGGCCGCCCGGAATCAGGAACAGCGCGAAGGTGAGCGCATAGCCGGCGACGATCCACTGGATCGCGGCATAGTCCGCGCCGATTCCGTTCTGGATCGAAGGGATCGCGACATTGACGATCGTGCCGTCGAGGATGTCCATAAAGAAGGCGAGGAGGACGACCAGGATGGCGATACGTCGCGCCGTGCCAGTCAGCGGCGGCTCGGCCGCGCGGTTTGCCTCGGTACTCCTCTGAGCATCCAACGCATCGTCTCCTTCTTGTCACCGCGGGTCGCCGGACCCAGCGACGGAATCGCCGCGAGGATATATACGGATTTTGCAGCGAAGCGGTGCCACTTCGCGCGCTGCGACCGTTAGGCCGGATCGACCTTCAGCTCAGGCCGGCGCGAAAATGGCGGTTTTCCGAGACCCGCAGTGGAGCGTATGTTCGTAGGTGAGCACCGGAAGCGCAGGAAAGGCCCATTTGCAGCCCGGCATCAGCTGAATGTCGATCCGTCCAAGGCCGCAATGGCTTTCCCCAGCGAGCTCCATCAGGGGGAAGCCTGACCCTATGCACCGCCGATCTCAGGGCCTAGTCTCTCCGCATGAAAATCGCCACATGGAACATCAACGGCGTCAGGGCCCGCATCGACACAGCGGTGGCCTGGGTGCGCGAGGCCGCGCCGGATATCGTCTGCCTGCAGGAGATCAAGACGGTCGACGAGGGCTTCCCCGCGACCGCATTCGAAGACCTCGGCTACAATGTCTCAACGCACGGCCAGAAGGGCTTCAACGGCGTGGCGCTGCTCTCGAAGCTTCCTTTCGACGAGATCAACCGGGGACTGCCGGGCGACGACAGCGACGAGCAGGCCCGTTTCATCGAGGGCGTTTTCTCCGTCCCGTCCGGAGCGCTGCGCGTCGTCTCGCTCTATCTGCCGAATGGCAATCCCATCGGCACCGAGAAATTCGCCTACAAGCTCGCCTGGATGGAGCGTCTTCGGCGCTGGGCGGGAGAGCGCCTCTTGACCGAGGAGCCGCTGGTGCTCGGTGGCGACTACAATGTCATCCTCGAACCGCGCGATGCCAGGGACCCCTCGCTGTGGACCGGCGACGCGCTCTACCAGCCCGAGAGCCGGCAGGCGCTGCGCGCGATCGAGACGCTTGGCTTCACCGATGCGCTGCGCGCGACCACGGACGCCGGTGATCTCTACACCTTCTGGGATTACCAGGCCGGCGCCTGGCAGAAGAACAACGGCATCCGCATCGATCATCTTCTCCTGTCGCCTCAGGCGACGGATCGCCTCCGCGCCGTCGGCATCGACAAGCATGTGCGCGGCTGGGAGAAGCCATCCGATCATGTCCCGGTTTTCGTGGAGCTGGCGCTATGAGCGAGGCGTTGACGGGCGGGTGCCTCTGCGGCCGCATCCATTACCGGATCGACAAGGCGCCGCGCGTTGTCAGCCACTGCCATTGCCGCCTGTGCCAGCTCGCTGGCGGCAGCCTGTTCGTGACCTGGGCAAGCTTCGACGCGGCCGCTTTCGAGCTGACGGCCGGCACGCCGTCGATCCATGAATCCTCGGCCACCGGCCGCCGGCACTTCTGCGCCGATTGTGGCACGCCCTTGATGATGACGATGACCGACGACGACCGTTTCGTCGACGTCACGCTTGCCTCGCTCGACGAGCCCGATCGCTTCCCGGTCGACCAGAATATCTGGATCGGCAGCCGCCGCACGGCAGCGAAGGGTTTTGACGGGGATCTGCCGTCCCACTACGACGAGCCGGAGACCTGACGCCAGGTTCGGGCCACTCGGCCTTGGCGGTGTCAGCAAGAGCCGCGCGGACGTTCTGGCGGGACAGCAATGCGTTCGGGGCGCCGCGCCGGACACGGAACTCAGCGACACAGCGCCCCAAACGGGGGTCGGACTACAGAGTGCAGTCGAACCCATTGTTTCCGCTGCCGGTCCCCCCCTTGGCCGACGCCGGCAGCCGATCAGATCAGATCGCTCGTCAGTCTGTGATGCGTCGGTTGCGCCAATAGTTGAACAAGCGAGCAAGGCCGTACGGAAACCACACCGGCACCCCCCAGAACGGGTGCCCCTTGGGCAGCGTCAGACGATTTCGTTTGGCTCTGCGCGCTCCGAAGCGCGCCCGCCTGGGACTCATCGGCAAAGGATAGTCGCTCACGACCGGGTCAATCGGCCGCTTTTTGGTTGAACCCATAAAATCCCCGTTCCGTCATACTCCGATTGCTGCAATGCAGTATCGCGCGCGCAGCACAGCACATTCTGGCAAAGTGGTATCGTGCGCTAACTCACGATTCTTGGGTCGATGGGCTGCGGGTCACAAAATATTCGACGCTATCCGGGGTGGGCAGTGGAACAATTTGGACAGATCGCCCGCGATCGTGCGGCGGCCGCAGAGGGAAATGGCGCTCCAGGAATGGTGCGGTCGTGAGCACGCACAGCCGCCTGCAAGCGGCGGCCGACGCTGGGCTACTCTCCCGCGCCGAGGCCACGATGCATACGCAGATGATCCGATCCGCGCCCGGCTTCGACGCCGCCGCGGTCAGGATGGCGCGCGGCCTGCAGGAGAACAATGAAGCCGGACGCCCGCTCAATCTTCTCATGAGCGATCGCGGCAAGATCTTCTGCCTGCTCGCAGCGCTTCATCTCCATGCACGCCCGAATGACCGAGGCCAGGGATTGACGCCCGGACGGCTGGCCGCGCTTTGCAGCGAGGCGGAGATCTGCAGCCGCGGACGCGCATTTGCCGTTCTCGGCGCGTTGCGCTGGGCCGGGTTCATCAAGCCGGTGGAAGGTGCCGGCCGCGGCTTTGGCGCGACCCTTGCGCCAACCGAAAAGATGCTGGCAACACTGCATGAGCGCTGGATCGACCAGATGTCGATCCTCGGCTTGCTGCTGCCACACGGCGTAACGGCACGGGACAGGCTTCTGGCCGATCCCTCCTTCGTGCTTGAGATCGCGAACGGCTTCTTCCACGTCTTTCAAACCGGCTACCGGGGCCTCGACCACGCGCCGCGGCTGAAGCGGCTCGCGGAGCACAAGAATGCGCTGACGCTCCTCGTCGACAGCTACCTCGCTGAAATCGATGGCACGGCCCTGCCCCCTATTGCGGCGATGGCGCGCAAGCTCGCCGTCTCGCGCGCTCAGGTGCGCAAGATCCTGCAGATATCCCTCGAGGACGGCTTGCTTGCGAGCAGCCGTGACGGGTCCGCTTTGGCGCCGACCCCCTTGCTCCACGACGAGATGAACAATCTGTTCGCCGCGATCATGGCCTATTTCTCTCTGGCTGCAGCGAACGCGCTGGGCCCGTGAGGGCGGCCCGGCGACTGCGCAATTGTGGTGGATGGAACGAGCGATGCGGCATCTCAACTGACACAGCGTTGTCAGTTGCGCTCGGCTAGGGTTTCCTTCCCGAAGGTTGCCGACGAGGCTGGCGATGAATTCCAACGTGCTCGAAATCCGTTCATTCCGATTGAGGCCGGGCGCCGACGAACGGGCGCTCCTCCGCGCTGCCGGCGAAACGACGCGGCTCTTCAAGAGCCAGCGCGGCTTCATGGCCCGCTCGATCGCGCGCGGCGAAAATGGCAGCTGGACCGAGATCGTGCACTGGCTTGACCAGGCGTCTGCCAGCGCGGCCGGGGAAAGGCTGCTCGAGGCTGAAGTCGCCCGCGCCTATGCCGAACTCATCGACACGCCGACGCTTCAGGCCGGGTATTACCCGCTCGCCTATTTCGGGTAACACCATGCGGCGCGCCGACCGACTGTTCGAAATCGTCCAGTTGCTTCGCGGCGCGCGCCTTCGCACGGCACAGGATATCGCGGATCATCTCGAGGTGTCCGTGCGCACCGTCTACCGCGACATCGACGCGCTGGTCGGCCGCGGCGTCCCGATCGAGGGCGAGCGCGGCGTCGGCTACATCCTGCGCCCGACATTGTTGCTGCCGCCGCTGTCCTTCTCGACGATCGAGCTCGAAAGCCTCGCCCTCGGCGCGCGCTTCGTCGAAGCCTGGGGCGATTCCGAGATTGCCGCCGCAGCGCGCGAGGCGATGATCAAGATCGATGCCGTCCTGCCGGAGAGCCATCGTGGCGAGGTGTGGCGGGACAGCATGAAGGTCTATTCGCCGAGCCTTGCCGCCGGGACCGACGCGAGACTGAAGCTCTTCCGGATCGCCACACGCAGCCAGCGCAAGCTGGAGATCTCCTATCGCAGCCTCGACGAGGCCCTTACGAACCGCGTCGTCCGTCCGCTCGCCATCGAGGCCTGGGGCCATGCCTGGACCGCGACGACGTGGTGCGAGCTTCGCGAGGACTTCCGGACCTTTCGTCTCGACCGGATCGAGGCGGTGCGGATGCTCGATGAGCACTTCAGGACCGAAAAGGGGCGCTCGCTCGCCGACTTCATGCAGCGACTGCGCGACGAAGGCAGGCCGCGTACACCGCGGCCCGCCTGAGTCCGGCTATTTCGGGAATTCGATGCCCATCTCGCGATAGCGCTCGGGATCATCGCCCCAGTTCTCGCGAACCTTGACGAACAGGAAGAGATGGACCGGCCGCTCCGCCATCTCCTGGATCTCCGCCCGCGCCGCCATCGAGATCGCCTTGATCGTTTCGCCGCGACGGCCGATCACGATCTTCTTCTGGCTCTCGCGCTCGACATAGATGGTCTGCTCGATCCGCGCCGAACCGTCGGCCTGATCCTTCCACTGCTCGGTCTCGACCGTCGAGGCATAAGGCAGTTCGTCATGCAGGCGCAGGAACAGCTTCTCGCGCGTGATCTCGGCCGCCAGCGCCCGGAGCGGCAGATCCGACATCTGGTCCTCGGGATAGAGCCAGGGACCGGGAGGCACCGCGCCAGCGAGATAGGCCATCAGGTCGTCGCAACCATGGCCCTTCAGCGCCGAGATCATGAAGGTGCGCTCGAATTTCGCCGTCGCATTGGCCTTCTGAGCCAGCTCCAGCAGCGTCTCGCGCCTGACGGCATCGATCTTGTTGATGATCAGGATGCGCGGCTGATGCACAGCGGCGACCTTGTCGAGGATCGCCGCTGTCTCGCCGCCAAGCCCGCGTTCGGCATCGACCAGAAGGGCGACGAGATCGGCATCCTTGGCGCCGCCCCAGGCGGTATCGACCATTGCACGGTCAAGCCGTCGCTTCGGGCGGAAGATACCAGGCGTATCGACGAAGATCAGCTGCGAGGCGCCGGAAAGCGCGATGCCGCGCA
The DNA here is from genome assembly GCA_965229085.1 of Kaistia sp. GTDB lineage: Bacteria > Pseudomonadota > Alphaproteobacteria > Rhizobiales > Kaistiaceae > Kaistia. The sequence continues at coordinate 942,923 of OZ245859.1, forward strand.
TGATCGCGCGCGTCGTCTGCACCTTGTGGGTGACGATCGAGATCTTGGCGCCGACAAGCTTGTTGAGCAGGGTCGACTTGCCGGCATTCGGAGCGCCGATCAGCGCGACGAAACCGCAGCGCGTATCCATCGGGACGGGCGCGAGCTCAGCCTCGTCGGCCTCGTCCTCAATGCCGTCGTCCTCAGTCGATTCGATCTCGGGATCATCAACGGGCGGGTTTTCTTCAGCGGGCGTCATGGGTTCAGCGGGCGTCATGGGTTTCGGGCCTCCAGACCCCCTGCGCGATCAGGACGGCGGTTGCCGCCTTCTGTTCGGCCTCGCGCTTCGACCGGCCGGCGCCGATGACGGCGGCCAAGCCTTCAATAGTGACTGCGACACGGAAATTCGGCGCATGGTCCGGTCCGCTCCGCTCGACGATCTCATAGGTCGGCGCCGCGAGGCCCCGCCCCTGGACCCATTCCTGCAGCGTCGTCTTGGCGTCGCGCAGTGGACCGCTCCAGTTGAGCATGCGGTCCTTCCACTCGGCAGCAATGAAGGCGCGCGCCACCGGCAATCCGCCATCGAGATAGAGCGCGCCGATCACCGCCTCGCAGACATCGCCGAGAATCGCGGCCTTCTTGCGGCCACCGGACTGAACCTCGCCGCCGCCAAGCCGGATCCAGCCGCCAAGGCCGATCTCGAGCGCCACTTCCGCGCAGCTTTCGTTGCGCACGAGGGCCGTGAGCCGGCGGGCCAACTCGCCCTCCTCGGCATCCGGAAAAGCGGCGATCAGAAGGTCGGCAATGACCAGCGCCAGCACGCGGTCGCCCAGAAATTCGAGCCGCTGATAGCTCGCGGCGTGGCCGAGATGGGCCTCGGCCACGGCACTGGCATGCGTCAAGGCGCGCTCCAGATGACCGATCGCCGCGAAGCGATGGCCGAGCCGCGCCTCAAGGGGGGCAAGGTTCTCGGCCATCAGACGAACTTGAAGATGCGGTCGAAGCGGACGGTCCAGGGCCAGCGCCAGAACTGCCAGGCCGGCTCGCCCTCCTTGACCGAGAAGAAGATCAGCCCGGCCCGCCCGACCAGATTCTCGAATGGCACATAGCCGACCGCGCCCAGCACGCGGCTATCCGTCGAATTGTCCCGGTTGTCGCCCATCATGAAATAGTGGTCCGGCGGAACCTCGAAGACCTGGGTGTTGTCGGAGAAGCTATGCGGATCGAGATCGAGAACCGTGTAGCTGACGCCGTTCGGAAGCGTCTCCTTGTAGCGCGAAACGCGGGTCTCGGCGCCGAACTCATCATTGGCAATGTAGTCGTCGATCTTCTGCTTCGGAACCGGTGTGCCGTTGATCTGCAGCACGCCGTCGATCATCTGGATCTTGTCACCCGGCAGGCCGATGACCCGCTTGATGTAGTCGACCGAGGGATCGCGCGGCAGCTTGAACACTGCGACATCGCCGCGCTCCGGCGGGGTCGCCCAGATGCGTCCCTTAAGGATATCGGGCGCGAAGGGCAACGAATAGCGACTGTAGCCATAGGCATATTTCGAGACGAAAAGGTAATCGCCGACCAGCAACGTGTCCTTCATCGAGCCAGAGGGAATGTTGAACGGCTGGAACAGGAAGGTCCGTACGATCAGCGCCAAGACCAGCGCCTGGACGATGATCTTGACCGTCTCACCGAACCCGCCGCGCTCTGATCTGTATTTGTCGCCGGCCACGCTCATGCGCCCTTCCGCTCCACGTCAATGTCGGATGCCCGAAGGCGTTGTGGTTCTTATCGGCTTCCCCGGCAGCACGCAACGCATGCGGCCCGGCCGCGCTCATGGCGCCAGCGGCAGCGCTTCGATCACGACGAAGGCCTGAGCGAGCGGATAGTCGTCGGTGATCGTGAGGTGGATGACGGCGCGGCACCCGGCAGGCGTCATCAGAGTCAGCCGGTCGGCAGCGCCGCCCGTGAGGCTCATGGTCGGCTGGCCTGTCGGCAGATTGACGACGCCCATGTCGCGCCAGAACACGCCGTGGCTCAGCCCAGTGCCGAGCGCCTTGGCGCAGGCCTCCTTGGCCGCGAAACGCTTGGCATAAGAGGCGCCGCGTTCCTTGCGCCGTTCGGAGCGGGCGCGTTCCGTCGGCGTAAAGACACGATCGACAAACCGGTCGCCATGTCGCTCGAGCGTCTGCTCGATGCGGCGGATATCGATGAGGTCGCTGCCGAGGCCGATGATCATTCTAGTGAAGCCTTTCTCAGGCTTTCGGTTCTAAGCCAGACTTACCACAAGCTTGGCTCACGAGGCGTTCGTAGGCCCTCGCTTCCGCGTCAGCATTGCGCCACGGCTCACCCTTCTGGAACTGCGGGGCACCACAGACGGCGCCGAGAGAACTCGCAGTCCGCAGTAGGGACACCCTTTCGCGGTATACTGGACACTTAGCTGCGTTGTCGGCACTGGCGATCTGCGCCAGTTGCTCATCCGATCGGACCAACGCGGTCCATGTTTCAACAATGCGTCCAGAGCAGCCCGGCTCGATCAGCGCAGCCCTCAGGGCAACGCCCATCAGCACCAGGACAACCAACGACACAGCCAACATCCATCTAAGCATGCCGACGTCCATCCACCCCATCCTGGCAGAGCCCGGAGCTCGACCTCGTCTCAACTGGACGCGGCTTCACGTGCCTCGTCCATCAGGCCGCGCATCACGCGGATCGAGGCCTCCAGCCCGCGGAAGACGGCTTCGCCGATCAGGAAATGGCCGATATTGAGCTCGCGCACAGCCGGCATCGCCGCGACGGGACCGACGGTATCGTAGGAAAGGCCATGGCCCGCATGAATTTCGAGCCCGAGCCTGTCTCCCAGTTCCGCCGCCGCCTGAAGCCGGGCTGTTTCGGCGGCGAACGCCTCGGCGCCGGCGTCATAGGCCTCGCAATAGGTTCCGGTATGCAGCTCGACGACCGGGGCGCCAAGCCGGGCGGCCGCCTCGATCTGGCGCGGGTCGGCCGCGATGAACAGTGAAACGCGGATGCCAGCCGCGCCCAATTCGGCGACGATCGGGCGGAGATGCTCGAACTGGCCGTCCGCATCGAGCCCGCCCTCGGTGGTGCGCTCCTCGCGGCGCTCCGGCACGATGCAGGCGGCATGCGGCCGGTGGCGAAGCGCGATTGCGACCATCTCAGGCGTCGCCGCCATCTCGAAATTGAGCGGCAGCGTCAATTCGGCCATCAGCCGCTCGATGTCGGCGTCGCGGATATGGCGCCGATCCTCGCGGAGATGCGCCGTGATGCCGTCCGCCCCGGCGGCAGCGGCGATCTCGGCGGCACGCAACGGATCGGGATGCGATCCGCCGCGCGCGTTCCGGATGGTGGCGACGTGGTCGATATTGACGCCGAGCCGCAGCGCAGAGAAGCGAGACATGGCGGGAGTGCTCCCTTCAGTAGTCACAGGTGGTGGCCGTGCAACTCCCGGCGGCGGATCGCGAAGCGCTCGCGCCGCGCCGACTGGAACGCTTCTGCCGCGAAGAAGACGGCAACATAGGAAATGCCACCGGTGACAATAGCGATCGGGATCGCGCCGATCAGCATCGGCTCGATCACCGGCCAGATATTGTGCAGCGAGTTCGTCAACAACTTGTGCCTCAGGTCCTCGGGTGCGCTGCCCAGATTGGCACGACCGAACCAGCCGAGGATCACATTGCCGGTTTCATAAGTGGCGAACCAGATGAATGGAAAGGTCAGCGGATTGCCGATCGTGGTTCCGAGCACCGCCGCCAGCACATTGCCGCGCACCAGAAAGACGGCGACGAGGCACAGCAGATAGTGAAAGCCGATGAATGGGGTCATCGCCAGCGCCACGCCGACGGCGAAGCCGGCCGCGATCGAATGCGGCGTTCCGGAGAGCCTCACCAGCCGCTTGCCATAGTAACGGAAAGCCCTGCCCCAGCCGCGACGCGGCCAAAGCAAATGCGAAAACCGTTGGTGAAGACGTAACGGATGGCGACGACGGAACAACATGGAGGGAACGATAACCAATCAATCAGGAGAGATTACGACTGCCCGGCTTCACGGCGGGAATTGACTGCAAAGCGGGCGGGAGATCGTCGGCCGGATAGGCCGGCACCTTGTAGTCGCACAGCGCGATCAGCGGCACGCCGACATCGGCCTCGCCGGCCGAGCGGTCGATCAGACAGGCGGCCGCGACCACCGTTCCGCCGATACCCTTGATCGTCTCGATCGTTTCGCGGACCGAAAGACCGGTCGAGATGATGTCCTCGACAACAAGAACCCGCGCGTTTTCAGGCAGATCGAAGCGGCGGAGACGGAATACGCCGCCCTCGCGCTCGACCCAGAGCGCGGGCACGCCGAGATGCCGCGCCGTCTCATAGCCGGGGATGAGCCCGCCGAGCGCCGGCGAGACCACGACGTCGAAGTTGAGCCCCGATGCGCGCACCTTCTCGGCCAGCGCCTTGCAAAGGCGCTCGGTCCGGTCCGGATACATGAAGACACGCGCCTTCTGCAGGAATACCGGGCTGTGCAGACCGGAAGAGAGGATGAAATGCCCCTCGAGCAGCGCGCCGGACTGGCGGAAGACGTCGATGACCTCGTGCTGTTCCATTGGAATCCCCGAAAATGCGCGCCGTTCAGGCGTTGACGCGGTTGGCCGAACTGACGACGTGGCGCTCGCGCAAGTCGCTCAGCAGGCGGTTCAGATGCTTGACGTCCCAGACTTCGAGATCGATTTCGATCTGCGAAAAGTCGGGCGCGCTGCGGATGATCTTCAGATTGGAGATGTTGCCGTCGTTGTCGGCGATGATCTGCGCCACCTGTGCCAGCGTGCCCGGCTCGTTGATGGCGACGACCTCGATCCGGGCCGGAAAGCGCTCGCGATTGGCGGCATCGATATCCCAGCGCACGTCGAGCCAGCGGTCGGGCTCGTCGTCGAAATCCTTCAGCGCCGGCGACTGGATCGGATAGATCGTGATCCCCTCGCCCGGCGTCATGATGCCGACGATGCGATCGCCCGGAACGGCGCCGCCCTCAGGTGCGAAGCGGACCGGCATGTCGCCATGCAGGCCGCGGATCGGGATGGCATGCTCCGCATCGGCGGCCTCGCCGCTCGGAACGCGGAAGATCATGCCGCTGGCCTTCTTCAGGCCAAACCAGCCGGCCTCGCCGCCGGTTCCCGCCCCGCCCTTCGGAGCGGCGGCGCGCTCTTCCTTATGATCCGGATAGACCGCCTTGAGAACATTGATCGACGGGATCTCGCCGCGTCCGACCGAAGCCAGCATGTCCTCGATATTCTGCTGCGCGAGGCGCGGCAGCGCCGCCTTCAGGCGCTCCTCGGAATAATCGCGGGCGGCACGCTCGAAAGCCCGCTCGACGATCTTGCGGCCAAGACCGGCATATTGCTTGCGGATCGCGGCGCGGGCGGCACGGCGGATCGAGGCGCGCGCCTTGCCGGTGACGGCGATCGACTCCCAGGCCGGCGGCGGGATCTGTCCCTTGGAACAGACGATCTCGACCTCGTCGCCATTCTTCAGTTCGGTCGTCAACGGCATCATACGGCCGTTCAGCTTGCAGCCGACGCAGGTGTCGCCGATATCGGTGTGCACGGCATAGGCAAAATCGATCGGCGTCGCGCCGCGCGGCAGCGCGATCAGCCGGCCCTTCGGCGTGAAGCAGAACACTTGGTCGTGGAAGAGCTCAAGCTTTGTATTCTCGAGGAATTCTTCCGGCGTGTCGCCCTCGGCCAGCATCTCGACGGTCCGTCGCAGCCAGGTATAAGCGCGGCTCTCATCAGAGGCTTTGCCGCCAACCTTGTCCTTGTAGAGCGAATGGGCGGCGATGCCGTATTCGGCGACTTCGTTCATGTCGCGGGTGCGGATCTGCAGTTCGACGCGCTGGCGGCCCGGCCCGACCACCGTCGTGTGGATCGACCGATAGTCGTTCTGCTTCGGCGTCGAGATATAGTCCTTGAAGCGGCCGGGAACCGTCGGCCAGGACATGTGGACGATGCCGAGCGCGGCATAGCAGTCGGCGCGGGTCTCGACGAGGACGCGGAAGCCGAGAATGTCCGAGAGCTGCTCGAAGGAGATGGCCTTCCGCTCCATCTTCCGAAAGATCGAATAGGGCCGCTTCTCGCGGCCATAGACCTGCGCCCTGATGCCGTGCTTCTCGAGCTTCTCGTGCAGATCCTTCTCGATCTCGACGATCAGGCCCTGGTTGCGGACACGGATCTCGGCCAGCCGATCGCTCACCGCCCTGTGCGCCTCGGGATTGACGACCGCGAAAGCGAGCTCCTCGAGCTCCTCGCGCATGTCGTGCATGCCCATGCGCCCGGCGAGCGGGGCATAAATCTCAAGCGTTTCCTCGGCGATGCGGCCGCGCTTCTCCACCGGCATGAAGTGGAGCGTGCGCATATTGTGCAGCCGGTCGGCGAGCTTCACCAGGAGAACGCGGACATCCTCCGAGATCGCCAGCAGAAGCTTGCGGAAGTTCTCGGCCTGCGCCGCCTTCTTGGAAACGAGATCGAGCCGCTTGATCTTGGTCAGGCCCTCGACGAGGCGCCCGATATCCTCGCCGAAAGTTGCGTCGATCTCCGAACGCGTCGCGTCGGTATCCTCGATCGTGTCGTGCAGCAGCGCGACCGCGATGGTCGAATCGTCCAGCTTCAGATCCGTGAGGATGCCGGCGACTTCGAGCGGATGGGAGAAATAGGGGTCGCCATTGGCGCGCTGCTGGCTGCCATGCTTCTGCATGGCATAGACATACGCCTTGTTCAAAAGTCCCTCATCGGCCTGCGGATTGTACCGCTGGACACGCTCGATGAGTTCATACTGGCGCATCATGGCGCGGATACCCAACGACAGGCTGTGGAACCGGGATCAGACCCGGTCCCGTGCTTTGTCATATAGGATCGCGCTCCGGGCGCCACGACAAGCGTATTGACGCGGGGCCCTATCGAAGCGCGTCTAATTGACTAGAAATCATCCTGCTTGTCGGGCGGGACCATGCTTTCGAGGCCACGCAGCAGGTCCTCCTCGGACATGCGATCGAAGGCGATGGCATTATCCTCGGCAACGTCGTCGTCGCCGCCGAGAAGGGCCATATCCTGCTCCGGCTCGTCGACCTCGACATATTTCTGCAAGGAATGGATCAGGTCTTCCTTGAGATCGTCGGGCGAAACGGTCTCGTCGGCGATCTCGCGCAACGCGACCACCGGGTTCTTGTCATTGTCGCGGGCGATGGTCAGGGCCGAGCCGCTGGCGATCATGCGGGCACGATGGCCAGCCAACAGCACGAGTTCGAAGCGGTTTTCGACCTTGTCGACGCAATCTTCCACGGTCACGCGCGCCATGAGAGGTCTCCTGGAAACATGTTCGGGTTCAAGAGCGGATGAATAGGTGCGAGACCGTGAGAATGCAAGCCCTGCGCTGAAACGCGCGGCTTGCGCCTTCCCCGCAGCCCGAAGATCGGCGCCGCCGGCCTGGTCACCATTCCTCATCATCGGGCGGCAAAACATTTGCGAGCCGCTCGCCGAGGCCCTATTTGATTCAAATCTACGCGGATCAGGCGAACCTTTTGCCCGCCAGGCCGCACAGCCGTATTTTTTTCAGCTTTGGATTGACCCCTCATGACCGACTCTCGAGAGAAGATCGCTCTCTTCATCGACGGCGCCAATTTATATGCAACCACAAAATCGCTCGGATTCGATATCGATTACAAGAAGTTACTCACCGAGTTTAACGCAAAAGGCAATCTGATCCGTGCGTATTATTATACGGCGCTCTCAGAGGATCAGGAATATTCGTCGATCCGCCCGCTGATCGACTGGCTGGACTACAATGGCTACTCCGTCGTCACCAAGCCGACAAAGGAGTTCTTTGACGCCACCGGCCGGCGCAAGATCAAGGGCAACATGGATATCGAGCTTGCCGTCGATATGATGGAGCTCGCCGATCACCTCGATCACATGATCCTCTTCTCCGGCGATGGTGACTTCCGTTCGCTGATCGAGGCCGTACAGCGCAAGGGCCGCAAGGTCAGCGTCGTCTCGACGCTGGCGACGCAGCCGCCGATGATCGCCGACGAACTCCGCCGGCAGGCCGATCATTTCATCGACATCACGACGCTGCAGGCCCGCATCGGCCGCGATCCGGGCGAGCGCGCGATCCGCGCTGCCGAGCGGGCGCAGGTGCAGGACGTGTTTGACGAGGGCTTCGAGGAAGGCATCTGACGGGCGCCGCATGCCGCTCCCCTTCGATCCCGTGTCCGGCGACGGGCTCGCCGCCGCTGACGCGCCGCGCGATTGCCCGCTCTGCCCGCGCCTTGTCTCCTTTCGCGAGATCTGGCGGGCGCGCGAGCCCCAATGGCACAACGCGCCCGTTCGCTCGTTCGGTGCGGCCGACGCGCGGCTTCTGATCGTCGGTCTCGCCCCCGGACTAAGAGGAGCCAATCGCACCGGCAGGCCGTTTACTGGCGATTATGCCGGCGACCTGCTCTATGAGACGCTGATCCGGTTCGGCTTTGCCAAAGGCGTCTTCGAGGCGCGGCCGGACGACAGCCTCCAGCTCGTCGATGCGGCGATCGCCAATGCGGTGCGCTGCGTCCCACCCGAGAACAAGCCGACCACGGAGGAAATCCGCACCTGTCGGCCGTTCCTCAATGCCACGATCGCGGCCATGCCGCGGCTTGAGGCCATCGTGGCGCTCGGCAAGATCGCCCATGATTCGGTCGTGGTCGCGCTCGGCGAGCGAATGGCCCATTTTCCGTTCGGCCATGCCCGGCGCCATGCCATCGGCCGCCTCGCCGTTTTCGACAGCTATCATTGCTCGCGCTACAATACGAATACCGGCGTCCTGACGCCGGAGATGTTTCGCGGGGTCTTCGCCGCCGTGCGCGACGCCATCCCCGCCTGACCAGCCCAGCCGATCGGACCGCGTGCCAAAAAAGCCACAATTGGCTCCGGCTGCGCGCACACCGTGCATTGCGGGCTGCGCGATTGATATGTTTGCATTAAAATAAGCTCCGTTAGCTAGTTCGCCGCGATCCTTTGCATGGGGCCTCCACTTCCCCCTGGGCTCGGCAAACCGGCTCCCGAGAACCCCGCGCCGCAGCGGCGCGCCGTCATCGAAGGGAACGATCCATGCGATCGAAGATGCTCGCACTTTGCTCCGCCGCGACGCTGGTCATGGTCGGTTCCGCCCAGGCAGCCGACCTGACGGTCGCCGAGCCGGTCGACTATGTCAAAGTCTGCGATGCCTTCGGGAACGGCTTCTTCTATTCGCCGGGCACCGACACCTGCATCAAGGTGGGCGGCTATGTGAAGTTCGGCACCGACTTCGGCAACACCGATTTCGGCCGTTACAACGACACCTACCCGTCGAGCCATTGGGGCAATTTCTACACCGAAGCGTCGATCAAGCTCACGGCGTCGTCGGTGACCGAATACGGCAACCTGACCGGCTTCCTCGATGTTCGCGCCCAAACGGGCAACGAAGCCAATTTCAGCGAATCGCTGTCGCAGATCGTCAACAGCGCGACCAACTCTGCCTATATCGACAGCGGCTATCTGCAGCTCGGCGGTGTCCAGGCCGGCTACTTCACCTCGCTGTTTGATTTCGGGCGCGGCTACACCGACACCGAAGCCTTCGGCTCGGACGCAACCACCGACCACATCCAGTTCACCTATGCGGCGGGCGGCTTCGCCTTCGCGGGCTCGATCGAGGACCAGCGCGATCGTGACGTCGTCGGCAATACCGGCGGGCTTGTCGACAATGACGGCGTCTACAGCACCGGCGGACAGGACAATATCCCCGACCTGATCGCCGCGATCTCCTATTCGTCGGGCATCATCAGTGGCAAGCTGGCGGCGGCCTATGTGAACCAGGCAATCGACATCACCGGTGCCGGCACCGCGTCCGATCCCTATACGGGGACCGGCAAGGCAGGCTGGGCGGTCGGCGGCGGGCTCGAATTCACGCTGAACAACATCGCCAAGGGCGACGCGTTCTTCGTCTCGGCCGCCTATGGCGACAACGCCAACACCTTCACCGGCGTCGCCGGCGATACCTCGGTTGCCGATCTCGGCGGTTTCCGGAGCGACGAATTCGCGGCCTCCGGCGAGGGCACCAGTTGGAGCGCGCTGGCCTCGTTCAAGCACAATTGGTCGGACACCGTCTATTCGGCGGTCACGGGTGGCTATGCCAACTTCGAGGGCGCCGGCGCGTTCTATGGCGACTACAGCCTCAATGCCTGGCGCGGTGTGTTCTCGACCAGTTGGACGCCGGTCACCAACCTGCAGCTGATGCTCGATGGCAGCTATTCGCAGGTCGATCAGTCGGATGCCGGCACCGGCGAGGCCTGGGCGGTCAATTTGTGGATGCAGCGCAGCTGGTAGTGAGGTCGGCGCGCCGGCCTGCTCGGCGCGCGCCTCGTCCTGCCGATGTTCGCACGCCGTCTGCCCCCGACGCGGGCTGCTATGGGCGGTACTGAGTGCCCCCCGGAGACCGGGAAAGGGCCAAGAATCGCCATTGACGGGCTTCCCCGAATTGGAAACGCTGGGACGACCTCACAGCCGCCGGAGTGCGGCCGTGGCGTTCAATGAACCCTCAACGGAGCCATTACGGGATGAAAACGCCTCTCCTCGCGGCCGCCTGCCTTGCGGCCATGATCCCATCCCTGCCCGCCTTCGCGGATGAGACCGGCGGCAAGACCGGTCTCTTCAATACGCGCTATTGCGAGATCCTGACTCTCGACCGCCACGGCATCAAGGTCGACGCGACCGTCTACAACACCATCGGCTTCAACGACTGCCCGAGCGACGCCTGGAACGGGATCACGGAAAAGTCCGCCGCCGAGCAACTCGGTGTCCAGCGCGTGGAACTGAACGGCCCGCGTTACTGGGTGCTGGACGGAATCAAGGGCTCGGGCATCTCGACCACCGGCAAGACAGTCACCGTCAATGGCATCGAGATGGGCGAGCGCGCGACGCTGGTCGCCTCGCTCTGGCAGGCGCTCGGCGGCCACAAGCTCTACGAGCCGACCGAGATCAAGCGTGACACCGTCTTCACCTACAGCGCCGGCAAGCCCGTGTTCGATCTGACGGATCCGAAGGGCAACGTCTACCGCATGCAGTCCTATGCCCAGATCATCAACAAAGCGGAGACGCTGGATGATCTCGCCGGGCTCGGCGCGACGCTGAAGCTTCCGAAGGGCTGGACCTATTCGACGCGCATCCTCGACAAGGACGTTGAACTGGTCGCGACCGGAGTCGCCTATGTCCTGCAGGACGATTTCCTGAACAGCTACCAGCGCATGTAGACTGCGGCACCGGGCCGGGCCGGGCCGGGCAAAAAGAGGGACGGCAGGATGCCTGCCGTCAACCCCGATCGCGCAGGAGACGACTCTTCTCGCGGTTCCAGTCGCGCTCCTTTTCGGAGGCGCGCTTGTCATGCTGTTTCTTGCCGCGCGCCAGCGCGATCTCGACCTTGGCGCGCCCCTTTTCGTTGAAGAAGATCTTCAGCGGCACGATCGTCATGCCCTCGCGCTGCACCGCGACGGCGAGGCGGCCGATCTCCTTCTTGTGCAGCAGCAGCTTCCGCGGCCGGCGCGTCTCATGATTGAACTGGTTGGCCTGCAGATATTCCGGGATGTAGGAATTGTAGAGCCAGACCTCGCCGCCCTTCTCGGCCGCATAGGAATCGCTGATCGTGCTGCGGCCGCCGCGCAGCGACTTGATCTCCGTGCCGGTCAGCATGATGCCGGCCTCGAAGACCTGGCCGATCTCGAAATCATAACGTGCGCGGCGGTTATCCGCCGCGAGCTTGTAACGGGGGTCGCCCGTTCCGCCGGACATCAGCGCATCCTCAGTTGGTCAGACCCGCATGCACCAGGGCGGCGCGAATGGCGGTCTTGGTCGGCTCGGTGATCCCGACGAGCGGAAGGCGGACGCCCTCCTCCATGCGGCCGAGTACGGACAGGGCATATTTGGCCCCTGTCGGATTTGGTTCAAGGAACAGCGCCTGATGCAGCGGCATCAATCGGTCCTGATAGGTCAGCGCCTTGGCATAGTCTCCGGCAAGGCAGGCAGCCTGGAACTCGGCGCAGAGCTTCGGCGCGACATTCGATGTCACCGAAATGCAGCCGACGCCGCCATGCGCCATGAAGGCCAGCGCGGTGCCGTCCTCACCAGAAAGCTGGATGAAGTCGGGACCAATCGCCATGCGCGTGAGGCTGACGCGGTCGAGCTTCGCCGTCGCGTCCTTGACGCCGACAATATTGGGAAGCTCGGCCAAGCGGGCCATGGTCTCGACGCTCATGTCGACGACCGAGCGCGGGGGGATGTTGTAAATGATGATCGGCAGGTCGATGGCGTCGTTGATCGCCTTGTAGTGCTGGTAAAGCCCTTCCTGATTGGGCTTGTTGTAATAGGGCGTCACCACGAGCACCGCAGCGGCGCCCGCCTTCTCGGCATGGCGCGCCAGATCGATCGCCTCGCTTGTATTGTTCGAACCCGCTCCGGCGATGACCGGCACGCGCCCGGCAGCGACCTCGATGCAGATTTCGACGACGCGCTTGTGTTCGGCATGGGACAGGGTCGGGCTCTCGCCGGTGGTCCCGACCGGCACCAGGCCGTTCGTCCCTTCGGTGATCTGCCAGTCCACGAAGCTGCGGAAAGCTTCTTCATCCACCGCGCCGTCCCGCATCGGCGTGACCAGTGCTGTGATCGAACCCTTGAACATCGCGCGTTTCCGAACCTGTTGCCGTCAATCGGCCCGATTCCGCCACGATAGAGTTGCGGCTGAGATCAGGCTATGCTGCGGCGATTGTGCTCTTTCTTCGAGGGCGGGACCATAGAGGCTGGCTGGCGGCAGGGCAAGAACCGCCCGGGGGCTGACGGGCGTCAAGTCTTTGTTCACCACGTCGATCTAGCATCGGTCCGTTGGTCGTCTCCCGCCTCATCGGCGGGAACACCTGAACCTTCGGCAGTGCGTAAAGGAAGTGCGGACATGACGGGTCATTCGGCGGGCTGGAGCAGACGCAAAGCGCAGGCGATGGCGCGGGTTGCGCTGGCCGCGCTGCTGGTCGCCGGCACCGCCTCGGAAACGCTCGCACAGGCCGTGCCACTGCCAAGAACACATCCGGGCAAGATGGTCGTCTCCAACGACGAGCTGACCACGTCGGCGATCACGCCGGTCGCGAAGCCCTCCGCGCCTGCGAAGGCTTCGGCAGCCTCGCTTGCCAACGATATCACCTCCTCATTCTCGCCGAGCCAGCTCGGCCTCGAAGCGGCGCTGAAGCTTGTCGATGGCGGCCAGGTCGGCAAGGCGCTGGCGATCGCCCAGATGATGCCGGATCAGACCAACCGCCACATCATCCAGTGGCTGGTCGCCCAGAGCGGCAGCCCTGACGTGTCCGTGAGCCTGATCACGCAGACGGCGCAGGAACTGCCCGATTGGCCGGGCCAGGCGCTGATGCGCCGTCGCGCCGAGCAGGCTCTGCAGCGCATGAACGCCGATCCGGAAGCGATCGTCGCCGCCTTCGCCAATACCAAGCCCGGCTCCGACGAGGGGCTTGTGCTGCTGACCGGAGCGCTGGTCGCGACGGGGCGCACCAAGGATGCGGCGGCGCTGCTGCGTCCGCGCTGGCGCAAGGACAGCTTCTCCGCCGCGACCGAGGCGACGATCCTGTCGAAGTTCAGCAACTTGCTGACGCCCGCCGATCACAAGGCGCGCATGGACATGTTCCTCTACAATGACGACGCAGCCGAAGGGCTCGCCGTCGCGCGGATGCTCGGCGGCGATATCCAGGCGCTTGCCGCGGCCCGCGCCGCCGTCATCAACAAGTCAGCCAATGCCGGCGCTCTGCTGGCCAAGGTGCCGGGCAATATGCGCAAGGACCCCGGCTACATCTATTCCTCGACGCAGTATCTTCGCCGGGCCGAGCGCTACAAGGAAGCGGCGGCCATGATGCTGACCGCGCCGCGCAATGGCGAACTGCTTGTTGATCCCGATGCCTGGTGGGTCGAGCGGCGCGTGCTCTCGCGCGAAATGCTTGATCTCGGCGATGCGCGCACCGCCTACAAGCTCGCCGCCGAACACGCGGCCGAATCGAGCGCAAACCTTGCCGACGCCGAGTTCCATGCCGGCTGGTATGCGCTGCGCTTTCTCAACGACCCGGCCACGGCCCGCCGGCATTTTGCGGCGATCCAGGCGGCATCCTCGATGCCGCTCAGCCAGTCGCGTGCCGAATACTGGCTCGGACGCTCGGCCGAAGCGCTCGGCGACCGTAACGAGGCGATCGCGCAGTACCGCCTCGCGGCCGCCTATCCGACGACATTCTACGGCCAGATCGCCTCGGCCAAACTCGGCATGAAGCAGCTGACGCTGTCCGGGCCCGGAACGGCCGATTCAGCGACCAGGAAGCGCTTTGAAAGCCGCGAGATGGTGCAGGCTCTGAAGCGCCTCCAGGCCGCCGGCTATGACGACCGCGCGCGCCAGTTCTATGCCCAGCTCGCCGAAACGCTCACGAGCCCGGCTGAGGTCGGCCTTCTCGCCGCGATGGCGGAGCAGGACGGCCAGCATCAGGTGGCGCTGCAGATCGGCAAGAAGGCCTATACGCGCGGCCTGCCGGTCGACACGCTCGCCTTCCCCATCGCCGCGATCCCGCGGGCCGTGAAGACCACGGCGGTCGAGAAGTCCGTTGTCTATGCGGTGGCGCGGCAGGAAAGCGCCTTCAATCCGGCGGCGGTCAGTCATGCCGGCGCACGCGGCCTTCTGCAACTGATGCCGGGGACGGCAAAGATGGTGGCCAAGGCCGCCGGCGTCCCCTACTCGCTCCAGCGCCTCACCAGCGATCCCGGCTATAACGCCACCCTTGGCGCGGCGCATCTTGGCGATCTCGTCGGCGACTTCAACGGCTCCTACATCATGGCCTTCGCGGCCTACAATGCCGGCAAGAGCCGCGTGGTCCAGTGGGTGCAGCAATATGGCGATCCGCGCGATCCGAGCGTCGATGCAATCGACTGGATCGAGCGCATTCCCTTCACCGAGACGCGCAATTATGTGATGCGCTGCACGGAAAACCTGCAGGTCTATCGCGCACGCCTCGGCGAGCCGGCGCTGGTCATCAACCGCGATCTGCATCGCGGCGGCCCGACGTGAACCCCGCCGCGACTGCGGAGGATTTCAGCTACGACGCCCAGGACGGTCTCAGACTTGCGGGGCGCGACCAAGGGCCACGTGACGGCCGCCTGCTGCCTGTCGTCTGCCTGCCAGGCTTGACGCGCACGACGCGCGATTTCGAGTTGCTCGCCAACCTGCTTGCGCAACGCGGGCGGCGCGTCATCGGCTTCGACTATCGCGGCCGCGGGCGATCAGCCCGCGATCCGAGCGGCGCCAGCTATACCGTGCCCATAGAGCTGGACGACGTCCTGCGCGGCATGCAGCTTCGCGGCATCGGCCGGGCGATCCTTGTCGGGACTTCGCGCGGCGGCATCATCGCCATGAGCATGGCTGCGGCGCGGCCGGACCTCGTCGCCGGTGTCGTTCTGAACGACATGGGCAGCCGGATCGAGACGATGGGGCTGCTGCGGATCAAGTCCTATGTCGGCAAAGGAACGCCTCCGGCCGATTGGGCCATGGCCGCCGCGGCGCTCAAGGCGCTGCATGGCGCGCAGTTTCCGGCCTCCACCGATGAGGACTGGCAGGCGCAGGCGCGCCTCACCTTCGCCGAAGAGGATGGCAGGCCGGTCTCCGATGCCGATCCCTTGTTGGCGCTGGGCCTGGCGACGCTCACCGAGGCAACGCCCTCCCCTGACCTCACCGCGCTGTTTCAGGCGCTGACGCCGCTGCCCGTGATGTTGATCCGTGGCGGCACGTCCGACCTCGTCACGGCAGAGACGGCGGCCGCCATGGCAACGCAGCATCCCGGCCTCGTCACGATCGAGGTTGCCGGGGAAGGCCATCCGCCGATGCTGCGCGGTGCGCTGCTCAGCGCTATCGGTGACTTCATCGACGGCATCGGCTGAACCGCGGGCTCAGTTGCGCGGACGCCGGCCGCCCGGCTCGGCGGCGGCGAGCCGGGCCGCCCGGCCGATCCAGTCCTCATCGCGGATGGTGTCGCCGAGATCAAGATAACTGCTGATCCACGCCGCCTCCTGCGGAGTCCAGGCAGCAATCTGGCCGAAATGATAGATCCCGATGGCATAAAGACGCTCGGCATGGCGCCGGCTGAGCCCCGGCAGGCGCAGCAAGGCGTCGGCCTTGCCGTGACGCGGCCCCGGTAGCGCCGGCGGTCGGCGCGGCGCCAGAGGCGCGGCGCGCGGACGCTCCCGCTGGACCGCAGGCCGGGCGAGCGGCGCTGCGTCGATGGTGACGGATTGCTCCTCGCGGGACAGCGGCGGCGGGACGAGCACGACCGGCTCCGGAAGCGGCACCAACGCCTCGGCATCGTCTGCATCCTCGTAATCGGCAGGGCCAAGGCGTCCAAACAACGGCCGGAGCAGCCGGGACAGCAGCCAGCCGACGAGACCACCAACCAGGAAGCAGCAGGCGAGAATCGCCCAAAGTTCGGCGGCAAAGCGGATCATCGCGCGCCCCTCCGCTCGGGCGGGGCGGCCATGCGGCGGCGGGCTGCGCGCGCGGCGGTCCACTCGGCGAGTGCGCCCGCGACGAGCCCGAGACCGAGCGCCGCAGCCATGTAAGGCCAGATATGAAGCAGCAGGAACTCCATGGCCGGCCTATCTGCTTTCCACGGTGAAGGTGATGCGGCTGTTGCGCGCGCGGCCGTCCGCGGTCGTGTTGCTGGCAACCGGCTTGGCTTCGCCATAGCCGACCGCAGTCAGCCGCTCGCGCCTGACGCCATCGGCAACGAGCCTCTCCAGCACGCTTGCGGCCTGATCGGCGCTGATTGCCTTGTTGCGCTTGGCGCCGCCGGCCGAATCGGTGTGACCGCCGATCTCGATCGTCGCGGCGGGGCAGCGCTGAACGATCGCAGCCAGCTGATCAACGAGGCCGAAGCTCTCGGGCTGAACCGACGCATCGTCGGAGCCGAACAGAATTTCCGCCTTGCCGAGCTCGGCATCGAGCGCCGTCTGGCACTCCGGCGCCGCCAGGGGATCGCCGCCGACGGCGATGATGATCGAGGAAGCGAGCGTGAACCCTTGCGGCAGGGCAGCGCCGAGATCAGCCTCGATCTGTTGTCGCGCGCCCTCCGTCACCGCCGCGCCATCGAGGCTCACCTGACGATCGGACAGCGCCGCGTGGCCGGCCGACAGCCGGCTCACCGCCTGCAGCGCAGCGAGCGCGGCATCGGCGAGGCCGTCTGGCGCGCCGCTCGCGCGCTCGAGGCCAAGCTCGATCTCTGCACCCGGAAAGCGCGGCCGCGCCGCCGCGACGATCGTTGCCGCCATCTCGTCGGTCGGCACGAAGCCGGAAAGCGTCAACCCCTGCTCGGTTCGCAGAAGCGAGAACACGAACGGCGACACCGTGGCCGGCTCAACTGCATTCCTCGTCAGCTCCATGCTGGCCGGTAGTGTGCGGCCGAGCTGTTCCGACAGGTCCCGGAAGCTCGCCGTCGATTGCGCCTCGCCGTCGATCGCATAGGAGCGGCCGGTGAGTTCGACCGAACCATGACTGAGGAGCGCCAACTGGCCGAGGCTGAAGCGGAGGGCCCCAATCCAGTCCATCCTGGGATCGCCGGCTGCGATGGCGAGGCGATCGTCGACCTTGAGCCCGGGAAACTGGCGAGCGGCCTCGTCGGCAACCTGCTGCCGCGCCTTTTCCGTCGGCACATAGCCAGACAGGATCAACCGGCCAGCCTCGCGCACCGCGCGCCAGACATAGGAATCAACGAAAGGCGGCTCGACGGCGATTGTGCCGAGCGCGACGCCGCCGCCGGGCCCATCACGCCACACCGAGAGATCGCCGAGCATCGCCTGATGGTCGGCGACGGACTTCGCCTTGCCCTTCAGCGTCAGGCTGCCATTGGCGATCTCTGCCGAGCCCTCGGCAAGGCGGGGCATCTGGCGGGCCGCGAATTGGGCGGCTTGGCCGAAGCCGTCCGGTGCGCCGGAGGCCAGGCGCGTCGTGTCCTCCACGACGACACCGGGTGCCGCCGCCGCAAGTGCCTTGCGAATATCGGCGCGGACGGCTTCGGAGGGGACAAACCCTGACATCGCTGCGGTGGCGCCGTCATAGCTGACGCGCCATTCGAAGGCGGGCGCACGCGGCGGCAGGATTCGCACCGCCCGAAGCGCGATGCCCGGCGGCAAATGGGTCAGCGCGGCAGCGGCAGCCGCAAAGCTCGCCTCGTCACGCGCCGTGCCGTCGATCGAGATGTCCGGCCCGGCCAGCGTTGCCTTGCCATCGGAGAGCTCCGCAGCGCGCTGCAGCGCAAACCGGGCAAGGCCGAGGAAATCGACCGGCTGGCCGCGCGCGAGGGTGGTGCGGTCGACGAGCGCGAGGCCCGGAAATGCCGTGGCAATATCGGTCTTGAGGGCGAGGCGAACGTCATCGGACGGGACATAGCCGGTGAGGGTCAACTGGCCGTCCGACACCGTCGCGGTGAAGACATAGCTCGGCTGGAGCGGGAGGATGTCGCTGGCGTCGACAACCTCGCTGATGCCGGTGATCGACGCAGCCGCCTCGGCGGCAAGACGCTGCGCTTCCAGCGTCGGCGCGGTTCCCAAAAGAACTGCCGTCTGGCCTTCCATCCGGACAGTGGCCCAGGACTGGCCGGATTCGACGAGTTGCTGGTCGACACGCGCGGCGAGATCGGCAGCCATGGGGCCGGCAGCGAAGAAGAAGGCGGCCGCCGTGAGCAGCGAGACGACAAGCACGCCTGCCGCCAGAAGGAAGCGGATGCCGCTCATGGCCGGACGTGCAAGAATGACATGCGGATCGGCAAGGCTTCGCGCTGCCTTGACCGCAGCAGGGCCAGCCCTGCGGCGTCATCACGACGGTCGCGACGCGGCAATGCCGGCCGCGCCGATGCGGCGCTGATGGCCTGCATCCGTCGAGGCAAGACAGCTCGCCTCGCTGTAAACGAGTTCTTGCCGGCGCCCATCCCGTTTCTCCGGCCGCGCATGGGCACGCCATGCCGACGGGCACAGCATTGCGCACTGCGAAGGAAATGGTTGCCGAATTCGGTGGCCGACCGCAAGCCGCGTCTGCGCGGCAGCGGTGGATGATGTGTCAGTTCGGCGCCGCGGGCGGCACGTTCTTTGTCATCCAGTCGTCGGCCAGAGCCAGCGCCGTCCGGCGCTCTGTTTCCGTGGCGACGGAGAACGCCTGCTCCTGTAGCTTCCGGATCCAGGGATCGAGCGGCCGCGCCCTGTCACGCGCCACGGTCAGGAACATGAGGCCGAGCACGGGTTCGCGGTTGACGCCCTCGCCCTCGAACAGCATGTGGCCAAGCAGGGCCTGCGCTCCGACATTGCCCTTGTTGGCGGCAAGCTTCGCCCAGCGCACGGCCTGGCGGGGGTCGGGATCGCCGCCCTCACCGTCATAATACATGCGGGCAAGATTGAGCTGTGCGTCCGGATCGCCGAAATAGGAGGCGGCATAAGCGAACATCTGGCGGGCGCGGCCGAAATCCGGCTGGATCGAGCTGTTCGGTATACCTTCACGATAATAGGAGCCGAGCGCGACGAACGCGCTCGAAACAAAGCGGGCCGAGCTGCCGTCCGGATTATCGTCGGCATGCGCGTCGGCGACTTCGCTGAACATCTCAAACGCCTTGACGTCGTTCTTGGCCAGCCCGTCGCCTTCGGCATACATGCGCCCAAGCTTCCACTGCGCGCCGGCATGGCCCTTCTCGGCGGCATAGGTCAGCGCCTCGACGGCAGCGGTCTTGTCGCCCTGCTTGTACGCATTATAGCCGAAGCGGAACGCTTCCATCGGTGTGGCGTTCTTGTCGAGCGTGCGCGCGTCCAGCGCGTAGGCGCCGGTGAGGCCGCTGAGGAGGCTGATGCCGAAAAGCGCAGCACCGCCAAACGCGTTACAGAACCGCATAGCTTGCCACTTCATGACGAACAGACGAGCCAACAGGGGCCGAATTCGACCGAAGGCGCTCGCTGCGGGCCACCTTGCGGCGGCCATGACTGGGTTGAAACAGAACATGCACCCGATTTCCGGCGAAACCTTGGCCGCCTCGCCAGAGTGACGCGGATTGACTCAACGACGCCGGGCGCACGCAAGCAAAGCTCATTCGTCCCACAAGATGCTGCAAGGTCTATCCTATCCGCCCCCGGACGGAGGGGACGTTCGTGTCGCTTTATGGCTGAAAGGCGGCGGAGCCAGACTCGCGGCGCCTCTCCCATGACATTGGGACGACGGTGTTGCGGCCTCGCCACAGCCCAATCGGCGCTGCCATACTGTGACGATCAAGACCTCATCAGCGGGGGGCGGATGGCGCGCCGCCGGCTCCATCCGCTATGGGCGAGAATTGCTCGCCGACCGCACTTGAATCCCCTGAACAAACCGGAAACACTCTCGCCGCACGACGAGGGGCGTGGCAACATTCGGGCTTGATTCGAGCGGTCAGCCCGGCCATGTCATCGGCCGGACCCAGACGGAAGATCCATGCAGGATAGAAGCGATCTCTTTGGTACGGCCGCGCCCGAGGCGCCGCCCGAGAGCACGGCGCCCGCCAAGGCTGCGGCCGCGCGCCGGGCAAGCCATGCGGCAGCGGAGGCCAACTATTCGGCGGCTGACATCGAGGTGCTCGAGGGGCTTGAGCCTGTGCGGCGCCGGCCGGGCATGTATATCGGCGGCACAGACGAGAAGGCGCTGCATCATCTTTTCGCCGAGGTGATCGACAACTCGATGGACGAGGCCGTCGCTGGCCATGCGAATGTCATCGAGGTCGAGGTTTCGGCCGACGGTTTCATCACCGTGACCGACAATGGCCGCGGCATTCCGGTGGATCCGCATCCGAAGTTCAAGGACAAGTCAGCGCTCGAAGTCATCATGACGACGCTGCACTCGGGCGGTAAATTCGACTCGAAGGTTTACGAAACCTCAGGCGGATTGCATGGCGTGGGTGTTTCCGTCGTCAATGCGCTGTCCGAAGTGCTCGAAGTCGAAGTTGCGCGTGGCCGCAAGCTCTATCGCCAGAGCTTTGCCCGAGGCGTGCCGACATCCGGCCTCGTGCTGGTCGGCGACGTGCAGAACCGACGCGGCACGCGCACCCGCTTCCGCCCCGATCCGCAGATCTTCGGCGCCGATGCGCGGTTCAAGCCGGCGCGGCTCTTCGCGATGGCCAGATCCAAGGCCTATCTCTATGGCGGCGTCGAAATCCGCTGGAACTGTGCCGCCGAGTTGCTCGGACCCGACGCCGCGACGCCGGCTACGGCTGTGTTCCACTTCCCCGGCGGGCTGAAGGATTTTCTTGCCGCCGACCTAACGGGCGAGCGGACCGTGACGACCCAGATCTTCGCCGGCCGCACCGACAAGGCGAGCGGCCATGGCGCCGCGGAATGGGCCGTCGCCTGGTTCCCAGGCGACGGCTATGTCCGCTCCTATTGCAACACCGTGCCGACGCCGGAAGGCGGCACGCATGAGCAGGGGCTGCGCTCGGCGCTGCTGCGCGGGCTAAAGGCCTATGCCGAGCTCTCCGGCAACAAGCGCGCCGCCACCATCACCGCCGAGGACGTGATGACGTCCTGCGCCGCGATGCTCTCGGTGTTCGTGCGCGAGCCGGAATTCGTCGGCCAGACCAAGGACCGTCTCGCATCTGGCGAAGCGACGCGGATCGTCGAGAAGGCGATCGGCGACCCGTTCGATCATTGGCTCGCCGCCTCGCCGCAGGATGCCTCGAAGCTGCTCGACTGGGTGATCGAGCGTGCCGAGGAACGGCTTCGCCGCCGGCAGGAAAAGGAAGTCAACCGCAAGAGCGCGGTTCGCAAGCTGCGCCTGCCGGGCAAGCTCGCTGATTGCAGCCAGACAGCGGCGCAGGGCAGCGAGATCTTCATCGTCGAGGGCGATTCGGCCGGCGGCTCGGCCAAGCAGGCGCGTGATCGCGCTAGCCAGGCGATCCTGCCGCTCCGGGGCAAGATCCTCAACGTCGCCAATGCCGGCCGCGAGAAGCTTGGCGCCAACCAGCAGCTCGCCGACTTGATGCAGGCCCTTGGCGTCGGTCCGCGCAACCAGTATCGCGACGAGGATCTCCGATACGACAAGGTCATCATCATGACCGACGCCGATGTTGACGGCGCGCATATCGCCTCGCTGCTGATCACCTTCTTCTACCGCGAAATGCCTGAGATGATCGCGAGCGGCCATCTCTATCTCGCCGTGCCGCCGCTCTACCGCATCACCCAGGGCGGCAAGACGCTCTATGCCCGCGACGACCGCCACAAGGACGAGTTGCTCGCGAGCGAGTTCAGCGGCAGGGGCAAGGTCGATATCGGCCGCTTCAAGGGCCTCGGCGAGATGATGCCGGCACAGCTCAAGGAGACGACGATGGACCCGAGGAAGCGCACGCTGCTGCGCGTCGGCATCGTCGATGGTGAAGTCGAGCTGACACGTGATACGGTCGAACAGCTGATGGGCAACAAGCCGGAGGAGCGCTTCCGCTTCATCCAGGACAACGCCGCCTTCGCCACCGAAATTGATATCTGAATCTAGGTCGATTCCGAGCGAAATGGACGCCGATTCGCGTCTAAAAAGCGCGACCCGGGAAGATCCGGCGCTAGTCCTCGTCCGCCCCGCGATTCTCGCCGATCGACAGAGCGCAGATGCGCGAGAGATGCCGGTAAGGCAGACCCGTTTCAGCATGCCATGCGTTGAATGCCGCCTGGATCAGGGCGAGATCACGCTTTGATTTCGGCTCGGCGGCAATGTCGACGCCCGCATCGCGCAGGCAGAGAACGACATCGCCCGATGTGACGAACGCGTCATAGCCCAGAAAGCGCAGCAACATCTGGCCGGAATTCCCGCCGAGACGGCTGCCACGTTCGGCCAGAACCTGAAGCAGTCCGACCTCGTCGTCAGTTGGCCAGCCGGCGAGGAAGCGGCCGAAGCTGCCATGCTGCGCCGCGATCGCGCGCACGAACTCGGCATTCGCCCGCACCGACAGGATCTTGGCGCCGTGGCGGACAATGCGTGTGTCGCCCCCCAGCCTCTCCCAGAACTCGTCCGGCTCGAACAGCAGAGCACCAGGGTCGAAGCCGAGGAACGCCGCCTCGAAGCCCGGCCATTTAGCGTCGATGACGCTCCAGACAAAGCCGGCGCTGAAGACGCGCCGGGCCATCTCAGCGAGGACGCGGTCGTCGCGGAGCTCCGCCAGCGCCGCGCGCGGACCGACCGGCGGCAACAGGGCTGCGAGCGCCGCTTGTCCGCCCTTGCGCGCCTCGGCGCGAGCACGGATGATGTCGAATGCGATCATGGCAGGTCCCCGGCGCAGCCCCGCACGGAAGACCGACGCGGCACGGGCACAGCCTATCGTGCGGCCACGCTGTCTCCAATGCCGCGCTTCGGAGGATCGCCCGGTGATCGTTGAACTCGCTGGGCTCTTCGCCGCCGCCTTTGTCGCCGCAACGCTGCTTCCGGCGCAATCCGAGGCGGTGCTGGTGGCGCTTCTGCTCAAGGGCGACGTCGCGCCGTGGCTGCTGGTCGCAGTCGCGAGCGCCGGCAATGTCCTCGGGGCGATCGTCAACTGGCTGCTTGGCCGGTTCATCGAACACTATCGCGACCGGCGCTGGTTTCCCGTCAAAGCCGACGCGCTCGAGCGGGCGCAGCGCTGGTATGGCCGCGCGGGACGCTGGAGCCTGCTGTTCTCCTGGCTGCCAATCATCGGCGATCCCTTGACCGTCGTCGCGGGGGCGCTGCGCGAACCACTTTGGAGCTTCGTGCTCCTCGTCGCGATCGGCAAGGTCGGCCGCTACGTCGTCCTGGCGCTCGCGACGCTCGGCATCGCCGGCTGAACGCGACACGATCCCCTGCAGCGTCTCCGGCGCAGACGGCTCGGCAACCCTCCCCCCGCGCCGCAGCCGCTTGCCAGCGCGGCCGGAGATCGCAATAGCTTCTGCCGTCAGCCGTTGAGCCCAACAAGCGCCGGAGATGATCATGCCTGACCGCTCGCCGCTGACCGCCCAGCCTCGACGGTGGCCGCACGCCCTCGTGCTGCTCGCCGTCGCCGTCGGCATCTGCCTTGCGCCCGCGGCACCGGCAAGAGCCGACGCCTTGGCCGAGGCGGCCGCGAGCCTCGCGCCCTCAGTGCAGGATGTCCGCCTTGCCGGAACGTGGGAGAAAGACGGCCGCAAGGGCGTCTATCGCGTCATCGTCGCCCGCACGGCGGCGCCCGGCCCGACCGCGCGGATGTTCGTGCAATGGATCGCGATCGGCGTCGATGGCTCGCAGCGCGTCGAGCGGTCGATCGAGATCACCGAACTCGCCGCGCTCAAGCTCGATGTCTCCGATTTCGTCACTGAACCCGATCCCGATGGGCTCAGCGTGTTCGTCGAGGTCATCGACGCGGCGAAGGACACCGACCAGAGCTATGAACTCTTCATCGAGGATGACGGGACCTACCGGTTCGGCCCTGCCAGTAACTAAGTTGGCGCGAATCTCGCGCCCGTAGCGCCGAATTCCTTCAAAAGATTTGACAAATCAGCGCCGATGCGGGTATTTGCCAGCGTCACTCATCGATGGTGATGGCCTCTTTCGCCGTCCCACGCAGCCTTCGGGCCATATCCTTCTTGAACAGCTCCTTCTCTACACTCGGGCTAAGCCCCAAAGTGCTGGCTGCCGTCGAATCAAGCGGCTACACCGTGCCGACGCCGATTCAGGCGGAAGCAATTCCTCATGTGCTCAATCGCCGCGACGTTCTGGGCATCGCTCAGACCGGCACCGGCAAGACGGCGGGCTTCGTGCTGCCGATGATCACACTGCTCGAGCAGGGTCGCGCCCGTGCACGCATGCCGCGCACACTGATCCTCGAGCCGACGCGCGAGCTGGCAGCACAGGTCGAAGAAAACTTCAACAAATACGGTCAGAACCACAAGCTGAACGTTGCGCTGCTGATTGGCGGCGTTTCGTTCAATGACCAGGAAAAGAAGCTCGATCGTGGCGTCGACGTGCTTATCGCCACGCCCGGCCGCCTGCTCGATCATTGCGAGCGCGGCAAGCTGCTGATGACGGGCGTCGAGATCCTCGTCATCGACGAAGCTGACCGCATGCTCGACATGGGCTTCATTCCGGACATCGAGCGCATCAGCAAGCTGCTGCCGTTTGGCCGGCAGACGCTGTTCTTCTCGGCGACCATGCCGCCGGAAATCGAGCACCTCGCCGATACATTCCTGTCGAACCCGGCGCGGATCGAAGTGGCCAAGCCCGCCTCGACCGCCAAGACAGTGACGCAGATCTTCGTCGCGACCGGCCGCGAATCGGCCGACAAGCGCGAGACGCTGCGCGAGTTGATCCGCAACGCCGTCGATCTGAAGAACGCCATCATCTTCTGCAACCGGAAGCGCGAAGTGGCTGTGCTCGCCCGCTCGCTTGAGAAGCACGGCTTCTCCGTCGGCGCGCTGCATGGCGACATGGACCAGCGCGCGCGCATGGCGACGCTCGACGCCTTCAAGACGAACAAGATTACACTGCTCGTCGCCAGCGACGTCGCCGCGCGCGGCCTCGACATCCCTGATGTCAGCCATGTGTTCAATTTCGACATCCCGACCCATGCGGACGATTACGTCCATCGCATCGGTCGTACCGGTCGCGCGGGCCGTTCCGGCACGTCGATGACATTGGTTTCGCCGGCAGATCAGAAGTATCTCGCCGCGATCGACAAGCTCACTGGCGATGGCGTCACGTGGCTCGGAGACCCGGTTGGTGCGGCGCCAGCACGCGAGCGTGGCGAAAAGTCCGAGCGCGGCGAGCGTCCTGAACGCGGTGAACGCTCGGAACGCGCTCCGCGTGGCGAGCGCCCGGCCAGGGCGCCCCGTTCGGCTGAGCCGCGGCCGGTTGAAGCAGCTGCTGCGGAAGCAAAACCCGCTGCCGCTGCCCAGCCTCAGTCGCGCCCTGCCATCGAAGAGCCGGTTCGGCCGAGCGCAGAAGGTCGCCGTGAAGCGTCTCGCCGCCAGCAGGCGCCGCGACCCGAGCGGACACAGCAGCGGCGCGATCGGGATGACGGCGAACGCGTGATCGGTCTTGGCGATCATGTGCCGCAGTTCCTGCTGCGGCCGGTCCGCGCACCCTCCTCCTGAGTAGAAGTGCCCGCTTGAAGCTCCAGCCCTGCACAACCAGGGCTGGCACTTTTGTTGTGACTGACCCAGATCCGGCGACCTCGTTAAGGCTCGGTTAGTGATACAACGTGGCCATTGGTGCGACGCAGCGCGTATAGCACCGGCATTATCTCTACGTTAGAAATTCTCGCCCAGATTGCAGAGATCGGGATCATCGTATCCCATGCGATTGGGTCGGGGGATCATGGTCGCGTACAATTATCTTGAGACGGCGCGCCTCGCCGAGGCGGCGCTCGGCTATCTGAAGCTTCACGGCCTTGCGGCCAACCCGATCAACTACGCCATCTGGTACGCCTATGCGGCGCGGCGGGAGCCGTTGCTCAATGAGGCTGTTGACGGGATGGTGCGCGATCATGGCAGCATCTCGGCCGACGACATGGTGCTGCTGCACCGTGCTTTCATCGGCGGCGGACCGTTCCCCATCAAAGACATCGGCAAGATGGAAACAGGCGCGATCACCGACGATGTCGTGACGGCCGCCATCGACGAGGCTGCTGAAGCCGCGCGCCAGCTCGACCTCGCTTATACGTTCGCCACCAGCAGCTCACAGCCTTTGGCGGAAACCCTCGTCGGACGGCTGGTCGCGGCCACGCGGATCATCGATCAGCGCAAGCGGTGGATCGAGGCGGAACTGGCCCAATCGCGCACCGAACTCGAACGTGTCCAGGCCAGCCTCGACCATGTCCGAAACGAATCGCGCCGCGACCAATTGACGACGTTGGCGAGCCGCAAGCATTTCGATGCCGTTCTGGACGACGCTATCGCTACAGCGCGCGCGGAGGCGACGCCGCTTTCGCTGCTGTTCACCGATATCGACCACTTCAAGTCGTTTAACGACCACTATGGTCACCAGACTGGCGACCAGGTGCTCAGGCTTGTGGC
Source organism: Kaistia sp. (assembly GCA_965229085.1). Taxonomy (GTDB): domain Bacteria; phylum Pseudomonadota; class Alphaproteobacteria; order Rhizobiales; family Kaistiaceae; genus Kaistia. The sequence continues at coordinate 970,026 of OZ245859.1, forward strand.
CCTGTCGGTGAAGCAGAATATTCGCGGCGAGGACACCGCCTGCCGGTATGGCGGCGAGGAATTCGCCATCATCCTGCCCAAGACGACTGTCGAGCAGGCGAAGAAGATCGGCGATGGCATCCGCCTGGCGGTTATGACACGCGAAATGTTCGAGCGCTCGACGGGAGAGGCGCTGCGCCGCGTCACGATCTCGATCGGCATCGCCAGCGTCCAACCGGGCGACACCGCTCAAAGCCTGATCGAGCGAGCCGATCGCTGCCTCTACGGCGCGAAAAGCGGCGGCCGCAACCTCGTCGTCAGCGAAGCTGATCCGCGCCGTCGCATCTGCGGTCTGACGCCGGCCGCACTCAGAGCTTGACCAATACCCAGCCGACGAGATCGGTAAGAACGGTGTCGAGCGCCGCATTGAGACCAGCGATCGCTTCGGGCGCGGTATCGGCGGCGACCGGCACGGTCGCCTTGAACACCTTGGAATCAACGATGCGGCCGTTGCGATCATTCAGGATACGCGCGGAAATCTCGATCTCCGCGATGAGGCCGGACGTGCTAACCACGACATTGAAGCTGCGGATATCGGTAAGCAGCTGATAATCGATCGAGAGCCCCTCGCCCGGACGGCCCACGGCATGCGCCTGCTTGGAGCGTTCAAATGTCTCGATGATCCGCGCCTGCAATACGTTCGGCAGCGTGTCGGGATATTGCGCGTTCGGGTAGTAGGCCATCAGCGAGCCGCGCGAGACGACGATGCGCTGGCTGGCGAGAATCTGGAGCGCCGAAGGCGACGGCACCAGCACCTGTGCGCCACCACTACCACCAGAGCGCGTCGTTGCCATCGACTGCGGGCCGACGAGATCATAGGTGTTTGGCGGCGGCGCCGTCACAAGCTTGCTGACGCAGCCGGCGAGCAGCATGGCCATAAGCATCGCCATCAAGGCGCCATGCGGCAAGGTTCTCTTCATGTCAGCCATCGGCATCGGCCCTTGCTCTGCCCGGAAGACGTGTCAGGGCGGGTCATTTGCGATTGTATTCCTTGACGGTCGGATTGCCGAACACGAAGCCCTGCGGATTGCTCTGCACCGAGTTCAACGTCTTGTTGAACTGCGCTGTCGCGCGCTGCAACTGATTGACCAGTTGATCGATATTGCGAAGGCCCTGGCCTGTGAAGCTGGCGATATTGTTCGAGATCTCGTCGGCATGGCTGGAATAGGCATCGGCAAGCTTGCGGATCGACGTCGCCGCGTTCGTTGCTTCCTTGAAGAAGTTCTTGCCGTTGGGGTCGTTGACGAGGTCCTGGGCGCCACCGAGGATCGAATCGAGCCGTGCCGAGGCCTGGTTGAGCCGCGACATCAGTTGGTCTGTGTTGGCGACGATCTGGTCGACCTGCGGCTGCTGCTGCTTGACGAAGCCGACGAAATCGCGCGCGTCGCTGACCGCGATGCCGGCATCGGAAACGATCTTATTGACATCGACGGTCGCCGTCTGAACGCGGCGGGCCACGGTTGCGATGTCCTGAATCGTACTCTTCACAGCCTCGACCTGCACGGACTCGACGATCTTCTGGGCCGAATCGAGCGTCGTGCTCAACTGCTCGGACACGTGCTTCACGTTGTCGACGATCTGCGGGAAAGAGTCGGCAGATGCCGAAAGCTTGGCAGTGACGCTGTCGATCTGATTGATCGTATTCGCAACCTTGGTCGGATCAACGGCCGCTAGAATACCGTCGGCCTTGCCGACGAGGCCCTGCAGATTGCCTGAGAGGCTGCCGATCTTCTTGGAAAGGTCGGATACATTGGCGAGGAAGTCGTTCACGCCATCGGAGTTGTCGGCGAGCGCGCCGGTGAATTTCTGGACGTTCGACAAAGTCGTCGTGACAGAAGGCTCAGCTGTATCGAGGACGGAATTGATCCTGTCCACGGTGCCGTTGACCTTCTTCAGCAGGTCCTGCGCGCTCTCGATGATGTCGCTGAGGCCGGAGCCCTGGGCGATCAGGGTCGGGATTTCCTTCTCGTCGAAGATGCTCGGCAGCGATGCCGTACCACCGCGGAATTCGATCGAGGCGATGCCGGTGATGCCCTGCACGCCAACCGAAGCCTTGGTATCCGACTTGATCGGCTGGTTCGGATCGACCGACACCATGGCCTCGACCTGATTCGGATTGTCCGGATTGATCCTGAGGGTCGTGACATCACCGATCCGGATACCGTTGAACAGCACCTGACTGCCGGTCGCGAGGCCGGTCACCGAGCCCGGAATCAGCACACGCATCGGCTTGCGGACGCCGCTTTCGTCATAGCGGGCCAGCCAATAGACAAAGGCGAAACAGGCGACGACCACCGCCAGGGTGAACAGACCGATCGTCGCGTAATTGGCGCGGGTTTCCATGCCTGTCGCCTATGCCTCCAGGCGGCGCGCGCGCGTGCCGCGAAAATATTTCTGAACCCAGTCGTTATCGAACGCCAGCATGTCCTTGATCGTGCCCTCGATCAGGACGTGCTTTTCGCCCAACACCGCAATTCGATCGCAAACGGTATGGAGACTGTCCAGATCGTGCGTGACCATGAACACCGTCAGGCCGAGCGTGGCCCTGAGTGTCGCGATCAGTTCGTCGAATTCGGCCGCGCCGATCGGGTCAAGACCCGAAGTCGGCTCGTCTAGAAACACGATATCGGGATCGAGCGCCAGTGCCCGCGCCAGACTCGCGCGCTTGATCATGCCGCCGGACAGTTCCGAGGGCAGCCGATCAGCGGCCTCGGGGGCAAGGCCCACCAGCTCGATCTTAAGCCGGGCAAGCTCTTCCATCAGCCGCGGCGACAGTTTGAGGTGTTCGCGCATCGGAAATTCGACGTTCTGCAACACCGTGAGCGAAGAGAACAGCGCGCCTTGCTGGAACAGGACACCGAGATGCTGGTCGATCTCGGCCCTGATCTTGGGTTCGGCGTCGTCATAAGGCTGACCGAGGATCTCGACCGACCCGCTTGTCTTGGCCTGCAAGCCGAGGATCGTGCGCAGAAGCACGGACTTGCCGGTTCCCGATGCACCGACAATGCCGAGGATTTCGCCGCGATAGACGTCGATATCGAGATTTTCGAGGATCGTGCGCTCGCCGAATCCGACCGTGATTCCGCGGCCGCGGATCACGACCTCGCTCTTGACCGGGACTGCGGTCTTGCGGATTGCCATCTCAGTAGCTCACGGCGCTGAAATACATGGCGAACATGCCGTCAACGACGATGACCATGAAGATCGCTTTCACCACCGAAGAGGTGGTGCGCGCGCCGAGCGATTCGGCACTGCCCTGAACGCGGAAGCCCTCGGTGGCGGCGATGATGCCGATGATCAGCGCCATGAACGGCGCCTTGATGATGCCGACCCAGAAAGTGCTGACATAAACGGCATCGCGGAGCCGCATGATAAAGGCCGAGGGCGTCAGCCCCACGTACAACCAACTGACGAGCCCGCCGCCGACGAGCGCCGAGAAATCGGCGATGATGGTGAGGAGCGGTAGTGCGATGATCAGCGCCAGGATGCGCGGCAGCACCAGCACCTCGTTGACGTCGAGGCCGATGACGTCGAGTGCGTCGATTTCCTCGCGCATCTTCATCGAACCAATTTCGGCGGTGAAGGCGCTGCCCGAGCGGCCGGCAATCATGATGGCGGTCAGGAGCACGCCGAGTTCGCGCAGCACCAGGACGCCGACGAGATCGACGACATAAACTTCGGCGCCGAAGGACCGGAGCTGGAAGGCGCTCTGCTGCGCGATGATGGCGCCGATCAGGAGCGACATCAGCGCAATGATCGGGACGGCGCGCAGACCGGTCCGGTCAATATGGAAGACGATCGAGGTGATCCGGAAGCGCGAGGGCTTCAGCAGCGCCTTGCCCAGCCCCACCGCGACGCCGCCGAGAATGTTGAGGCCAGCCTCGGCGTCGGAAACGACGCCATACATGCCGCGGCCGATGCCTTCGAGCAGTTCGACGCCGACATTCATCGGCTTCTTGCGCGGCGGCAGTTCGCGCTCGACGGAATGGAGCGCCTCAAGCAGGCGCATCACATTGTCAGAGCCACCCTCGACAGCGACGTCGATCCCGTTCGCGACGATGCCGCGTTCAAGCCGCGTGATCAGCCAGCCTCCCGCGGTATCGATGTTCTCGACATCGGAGAGATCTATCGTCACGGGCTGGCTCGCGCTGGTGACGACGGTGTCGATCTCGTGTTCCAGACGGTCTGCATTCGGCAACGTCCAGTGGCCGCGCGGAATTAGCCGCTGGCGTCCATCCGATTCGGACGTTTCGAGATGAGCAGCTACATCCGCCGTCACGACCATACCGGTTGATACACCCTCTTCGGTCGCAGCGCCCGTGGGCAGCCCTTGTGACGCCGTCCGGTCGCCCATAAGCTCGCGGCAGGTTCAACCTAGTGGCACGAGCGCGGGAAGTCCGGCAAGCGCCTACTGTAAGGAAGCCGTTCGATGCAGATCGTGACGCCCTATCTGTTGTTTTTGGGTGACGTTCCAGACGCCCTCGCGGCCAAGACAGCGCTCGGCATCGTCGACTGGCGGCCGGAATGGTGCCTGGGGCAGTTGCGCCTTCCCGGCTGCAAAGCGGATGCCGGCATTCCCGACATGACGATCGCCGAGGCGAAGGCGGCGGGGATCAAGACGATGATCGTCGGCGCGGTCAATGCCGGCGGCGTGCTGCCTGAACATTGGGTCGCGTCGATCGTCGCCGCGCTCGATGCCGGGCTCGACGTGGCGAGCGGGTTGCATTCGCGCCTCGCTGACAGCCCGGCCATTCGCGAAGCGGCCGCGCGGAGCGGCCGCGCGCTGCATGACGTGCGCCATTCAACGGAGCGATTCGCCACCGGCAAGGGCGTGAAGCGCCCGGGCCTGCGGCTGCTGACCGTCGGGACCGATTGCTCGGTGGGGAAGAAATACACCGCGCTCGCGCTCGAAAGCGGCTTGCGCAAGGCGGGCTATGCCGCCGACTTTCGCGCAACCGGCCAGACCGGCGTGTTCATTTCCGGCCGGGGCGTCGCCATCGACGCTGTCGTCGCGGACTTCATTTCCGGCGCCGTCGAATGGATCGCGCCGGCCGCAGCACCCGACCACTGGGACCTCGTCGAAGGCCAGGGCTCGCTGTTCCATCCCTCTTTTGCCGGCGTCTCGCTCGGCCTGCTGCATGGCGCTCAGCCTGATGCCTTCGTCGTCTGCCATGAACCAACCCGCACCCATATGCGCGGCGTCGCCCATGCGCTGCCAAGCATCGCCGAGGTGATCGACCTGACGATTGCCTGCGGCCGGCTGACCAACCCAGCAATCCGCTGCGTCGGCATCGCGGTGAATACCGCGGCGCTCGACGACGCTGCGGCCGAAGCGATGCTGGCCGAGACGGCGGGCGCGCATGCCCTGCCCGCAGTCGACCCAATTCGCACAGGAGTCGCCCCGATTGTCGCAGAAATCGGACGCGTCTTCGGCGGCCGCTCATGATGCACCGCAGGCTTGATGTCGCGATCGAGCGCTGGCCGATCGCCGGCACCTTCGTGATCTCGCGCGGCTCCCGCACCGAGGCGACCGTCGTCGTGGCGACGATCAGCGATGGCGTGCATGTCGGGCGCGGCGAATGCGTGCCCTATGCCCGCTACGGCGAGACGGTCGATGGTGTCGTCGAGACGATCCGCAGCCAGAGCTTTGCAGTCGCCGGGGGTATCGACCGTGCCGGCATGCAGGCGGCATTGCCGCCGGGCGCGGCGCGCAACGCGCTCGACTGTGCCCTTTGGGATTTCGAGGCAAAGGCCAGCGGCATCAGCGTCGTCGCGATGCTTGGGCTCGGCGCCCCTTCGCCGCTGACGACCGCCTACACGCTGAGCCTCGGCACTCCCGAGAGCATGGAGGCTGCGGCGCGGAGTGCCGCTGATCGCCCCCTGCTCAAAGTGAAGCTCGGCGGTGAGGGCGACGAGTTGAGGATCGCGGCCGTCCGGCGTGGCGCGCCGCAGTCGCGGCTGATCGTCGACGCGAACGAGGCGTGGTCGCCCGGTTCCTTCGACATGTTGATGCGCGCCTGCCGCGATGCCGGCGTCGAGCTGATCGAACAGCCCCTGCCAGTCGGCGCGGACGACCTGCTGCGTTCTCGGGAGCGGCTGGTGCCTGTCTGCGCCGATGAGAGCCTGCACAGCGCCGAGGATTGCCCGTTGCTGGCGGATCGCTATGACGCGGTCAACATCAAGCTGGACAAGACCGGCGGCCTCACGGAGGGCTTCGGCGTGCTGGCGGCGGCCCGGGCGAACGGCTTGGCCGTGATGGTCGGCTGCATGGTTGGTACGTCGCTCGCCATGGCGCCTGCCGTGCTGCTCGCCCAACAGGCCGATTTCGTCGATCTCGATGGACCGCTGCTGCTGGCGCGCGACCGCGAACCCGGCCTCGACTATCGCGGCAGCCTGGTCAGTCCGCCGACGCCGGCCCTCTGGGGCTGAAGCGTGATCCGCGCGATGACCATGATCAGCACCGCCAAGGCGGCAAAGCCGGTCATGAAGAAGAAGGCGTCGGTGCCGAAGCGCGCATAGAGCGGCCCCGCCATCAGCGTCGTCAGCGCCATCAGACCGCCTGCGGTCATCATGCAGAGACCTTGCGCGGATGCCGTCAGCTCGTCCGGCATCGTGCGGGCTATAGCGAGCTGCATGCCGACAAAGGTGGCGCCGAAGGTAAAGGCGTGCAGGCTCTGCAGGACGAGGTTGAGCGCAAAGCTGGTGACGAGCGGAAGCAATGCCCAGCGGACGACCGCGGCGATCGCGCCCGCGAGGATGAGCGTCTCCGCCCTCAGTCTCAGGAAACGGCTTGAGATCGCGAACATCACGATTTCCGCGATGACGCCGGTCGCCCAGAGCAAGCCGATCTCGCTGCCGGAAAAACCGAGCGCCTGCCACTCGATCGTGCCGAATGAATAGAAGAGCCCATGGCTCGCCTGGATCAGCCCGGTGGCGGCCGCGATCACGAGGAAGGACGGGCTGAGCAGCACCCTTCGCACCGGAATCTTCGGCTGGCGGCCCATGTCATCGGCGGCACGCTCGGCGCGCGGCGTCACTGGCAGAGCGAGGCCAGCGCCGAGGCAGACGATGAAGCCGGCGATGATCATCGGCGCCAGCACCGGCGTTCCGAAACGGCCGAAGATGACGCCGCCGGCGAGGCTGACGAGCACGAAGCTGATCGAGCCCCAGACGCGCATGCGACCATAATCCAGCCCGAAGCGGCGGACACCGGTCAGCGACAACGCGTCGACCGCCGGCTGGATCAACTGCCAGGAGGTGACCGCAAGGCCGGTCAGGATCGTGATCGCCAGATAGCTGGAGACGAAGATCGCCGGAATGAACAATGCCAGACCGAGCATCGCGAACAGGACGATTGCCATGCGCCTATTGGGCGCGTGATCGGCAAGCCAGCTGCCGAGCGGCGTGACGACCAGCCGCGCGGCGAGCGGAAAGGCGAGGCAGGCCGCGATCTCTTCCGGCCCGAAGCCGCGCCCCTTCAGCCAGACGGGCAGGAACGGAACCACGATGCCGCTGACCATGAACGATGCGGCATAGAAAAACGAAAGGCGGGCTCCGAACAGAGGCGGGGCTGCGGACATACTGTCGGTCGGTTTCGCGCTGGGACCGAGGCGGGAAAGTCGCGGTCCGATTCCGGGGATCGAGCCTTGAATCGAATCATTCGACTCTAGCTACAAGCAGGCCGCGAGACTATCGCAGGCAGGCTGCCGTTCTACGTCATCGCCAGGGCGCGGGCCAGCATCGGCTCGTCGATATTGCCGCCCGAAAGCACGATGATGACCGTTTTGCCAGCCGCATCGAAGCCGCCGGAGAGGATCGCCGCCAGCGCCACGGCACCGCCCGGCTCGACGACGAGCTTGAGACGGCGGAAGGCGAAGGCGACTGCCGCAAGCGCATCCGCATCGGCAACCGTGAGCGCTCCGGCGGCGAGGCGGCTGTTGATCGCAAAGCCGATCGCGCCGGGTGCGGCAGACTGCAGAGCGTCGCAGACAGAGCCGGAGGCGGCGGCGTTCCGCTCGATCCTGCCCGATGCCAGCGAGCGGCCGTAGTCGTCAAAACCCTCCGGCTCGACGAGATGGACCGCGGCGCCCGGCATGCGGTGATGCAGCGCCAGGGTGACGCCGGAGGAAAGCCCCCCGCCACCGCAGGGCACGAGAACGGCCGCAGGCGCGATGCCAGCCGCCGCGCAATCGGTTGCGATCTCCAGACCGATGGTCCCCTGCCCGGCGATGACCAGCGGCTCGTTGAAGGGATGGATCAAGTGCGCGCCGGTCCGCTTAGTAACCTCGGCCGCGATCACCTCGCGATCGACGCCGGCTGCACGATCATAGGTGATCACGGTTGCGCCGAGCCGGCGGGTCCCGTCGAGTTTGGCGCGCGGGGCATCGTCTGGCATCACGATAGTCGCGGGAATGCCGAACAGCGCCGCCGCGGCGGCAACGCCCTGGGCGTGGTTGCCGGAGGACACCGCGACGACACCGGCGGCACGCTCCGATGCAGGCAACGCTGCGAGGGCATTATAGGCGCCACGGAATTTGAATGAACCGGTGCGCTGCAGCGTTTCCGGCTTGAGCAGCACGCGCCCGCCAGCGCGCGCGTCGAGCTCGGCGCTGGAAAGAAGCGGCGTGCGGACGGCCTTGCCGGAAATCCGGGCGGCGGCGGCCTCGATATCGTCGATGGTGACCATTCCATCCAGCTAGCAAGTCGCCCTGGCGCCTGCAAGACGCGGCCCGCATTCTCACGGCGTCCAGCGCAAGCGCGATCAAGCAAGCAGCCGGCGAGCCGCTAGATTGTCTCTCGTGAAAAGGGGAATGCGGACATGGTCATGGAGAGAGTCAGAAAGGCGCTCTGGTATATCGAGAGCCATCTCGATCGTCCGGTGACGCTTGACGAACTCGCCGATGTCGCGGGCCTGTCGCGGTTCCATCTGTCGCGTCGGTTCGCCGAGGCGACGGGACGGTCCTTCTCCGCCCATCTGCGTGCCCGACGCCTCAGCGAGGCGGCCCGGCAGCTCGCGGATGGCGCGCCGGACATCCTCTCGGTCGCCCTCGCGGCCGGCTATGGCTCGCATGAAGCCTTTTCACGCGCCTTTCGCGACCAGTTCGGCCAGACGCCGGATGCTGTTCGTGCGGGAGGCGATCTTGCGATCCTCAAACTCGTGGAGCCAATCCTGATGCCCGATATCGCTGCCATCACCATCGAAGACCCAGAAATCCGCGCCGTGCAGACGCTGCTGCTCTGCGGCCTCCGGCGCTATTACCGCTATGAGGAGCGGGCCGGAATTCCGCTGCTCTGGCAGCGCTTCGGACCACATATCGGAACGATTCCCGGCCAGACGCCGCAAGGTGACGCCTATGGCGTTTGTCTGAGGGCCGAGGATGACGCGGCCGAAGGGTTCGATTACCTCGCCGCCGTGCCGATGCGCTCGCTCGACGACCTGCCGGGCGAATTGGTCGGTGTGCGGATCCCCGCGTCAACCTTCGCGGTGTTCCAGCATCGCGGCCATATCTCGGAGATCGGCGCGACCTGCGCCGCGGCCGGAGAGTGGCTGGCCCGGACAGGGCGGGCGCAGCCGGGCGTCGCCGTCATGATGGTCGAATATTATCCGCCGAGCTTCGATCCGCGAAGCGGCCTCGGCGGCTGCGAGGTCTGGGTGCCAGTCCGACCCTGAGCGGTCGATCCGACCGGCCTCAGGCGAAAGCGTGACTGGCGAGGCTGCGGTGAACGCCGGTCACATTGTCGAGAAACTGGCCGGTCGCCGCTTGCCATGAACTCTGCAGCGCCACCTGGCGGCACCGCTCGCGCGGGATCGCCAGGGCGGCGAGCGCCGCCGCCTGGAGATCATTGTCGAGGACGCCCGCGCCGGAATTGCCAATGACATCGCGCGGACCGGCGACCGGGAAGGCTGCGACCGGCAAGCCCGAGGCCATCGCCTCCAGCATCACGACGCCAAACGTGTCAGTCCGGCTCGGGAACACGAAGCAATCCGAGGCTGCATAGATATCGGCGAGATTGGTGCCGACCCGTGTGCCGAGGAACGTCACATCCGGATGGGTCCTGCGAAGCCCCTCGAGTGCCGGACCGTCGCCGACGACGACCTTGCTTCCGGGCAGTTCCAGATCGAGGAAAGCGCTGATGTTCTTCTCCACCGCGACACGGCCGACATAGAGATAGATCGGTCGTGGCAGATCGAGCACGGCGCGGTTGCGGCCGGGATGGAAGATCTCGGCATCGACGCCGCGCGACCAACGCATCAGGTTGCGGAATCCGCGCCCCTCGAGCTCCTGCTCGATCGACCGGGTCGAGACCATGCAGCCGGCGCCGGCATTGTGGAAATGGCGCAGGACGCCATAGCTCCAGTCAACCGGGACCGGCAGCCGCGCCGCCAGATATTCCGGAAAGCGGGTGTGATAGCTGGTCGTGAACAGCCGCCGCCGCCGGATGCACCAGCGCCTGACGGCAAAGCCGATCGGCCCCTCCGTCGCGATATGGACATGATCAGGATCAATGGCGTCGAGCTTCTTGGCGATCGATCCCGGCGGCGCCACGGTGAGGCGGATTTCGGGATAAGTCGGGCACGGGACGGTGTTGAAACCGTCCGGCGTGAGCATGATTGCCTCGGCGCCGAACTCCGGCAGATGGCGGCCGAGACGCTCCAGCGTGCGCACAACCCCGTTGATCTGGGGGTGCCAGGCATCACTCGCGATGAGGATCCGGCTCATGCCGCGACCTGATCGACCTTCGTCTCACTATCAACGACGTAAGCTTCGTCCTTCGCGATCACCGACCATCGAAGAATTTCGAGCCTGCCGTCATGATGCTCCGCAATCGCGGTGCAACTCTCGACCCAATCGCCGGTATTGACGTAGCGGATGCCGAATTCGTCATGCAGCGCCGCGTGGTGGATATGGCCACAGACGACGCCGTCGGCGCCGACACGCTTCGCCTCGTTGACCAGCGCGTTCTCGAAGGTGCCGATGAAGTTGACGGCGTTCTTGACCTTGAGCTTCGCCCAGGCCGAGAGCGACCAATAGTCGAAGCCGAGCCGGCGCCGCACCTTGTTGAGGATCGTGTTGAGGCCGAGGGCGAGCGTGTAGGCGCCATCGCCGAGGAAGGCGAGCCATTTGGCGTGGCGCACGACGACATCGAACTGGTCGCCATGGATCACCAGCAGGCGCTTTCCGTCCGCGGTCTCGTGCACGATGCTGTCGACCAATTCGACGCCGCCGAGTTGCGTGCCGAGATAATCGCGCAGGAATTCGTCGTGATTGCCGGGCAGATAGACCAGCCGCGCACCCTTGCGGCCTTTGCGCAGCAATTTCTGGACGACATCGTTGTGCGATTGCGGCCAGTACCAGCTCTTCTTCAGACGCCAGCCGTCAACAATATCCCCAACCAGGAATATCGTTTCTGCATCGTGCCATTTCAGAAAGTCCAGCAGAAGATCAACCTGGCTGCCACGCGTGCCGAGGTGAACATCCGACAGGAACAAGGTTCGGAGATGGCGGGGAGCAACCGCGATCGACATGATCTTGATTCGTCCTCGGCTGATGGAAAATTAAAGACCGCTTAGCCCAAGCGAACAACAGATTTGTGACGCAAGGGCTTCCGGGCCTCGCCTCAGAGCAGGGTTGGAACCATGCTCGCCACCAACAGAACCGCCATCACGCCATTGAAGATGGCGACGCGGCGCTTGCTGCCGAGATAGCGCGAAATCGCCGTGCCGAATAGACACCAGACGACGGTCGAGGGAAACGCCGTCAGCGCAAAGGCGGCGGCGACACGCGAAACGCCGGCAAGCGGCGGCTCGGCCGGCGCGACATAAAGCGCGAGCGCACTGACCGCCATGATCCAGGCCTTGGGATTGACCCATTGAAACAGCGCGGCGGCGAGAAAGCCCATCGGGCGCCCCACCCGCACGCCCTCCCCATCGACGCGGCCGGCAAAGGCGAGCTTCCAGGCCATCCAGAGCAGATAGGCGAAGGCGACATAGGTCATGATGCGATGCGCCATCGGATAGGCATCGAAGAAGCCGCCGAGACCAAGGCCGACCGCGAGCACCATCACCGGAAAGCCGAGGCTGATACCCAGCATATGCGGCAAGCTGCGCGCAAAACCGAAATTAGCGCCCGAGATCATCAGCATGGTGTTGTTGGGGCCGGGCGTGAACGCCGTTACGAACGCGAAGCCAAGCATGGCAAGCCATGAATGCATGATGTCCCTCCCCCGGCCAACCGACTGCGCCGGACTTGTCCCACGCGCCACGATATAGGTCAATAATACTGACGTTTTTGATGCGCAAATTCGAGGGTCAGTTATTCCCTCACGGCAACAATCCATTGCTGAAGCAAGCCGTCTCAAGGCTTGCAACCCGTACGCCCCTCGCCCATGATCGCCGCCGCCAACACGGAGAAAAATGATGAAAATCCTACGCTTCGGCGCCGCTGGCGCGGAGAAGCCGGGCCTTCTCGACAAGGACGGCACCATCCGCGATCTCTCGGGCGTCGTCTCCGACATCACCCCGGAAACGCTCAAGAACGGTGCGCTCGCCAAGATCGCCGCAATCGACCCCGCCACGCTTCCCGCCGTCGACGCAGGCGTCCGCCTCGGCCCGATCGTCGAAGGCGTCAGGAACTTCATCGCCGTCGGCCTCAACTATGTCGATCATGCGCATGAAACCAACATGCCGATCCCGGCCGAACCGATCCTGTTCAACAAGGCGCCGAACTGCATCGTCGGCCCGAACGATACAGTGATCATTCCGAAGAATTCGCTGAAGACCGACTGGGAAGTCGAACTTGCGATCGTCATCGGCAAGACGGCCAGCTATATCGACGAGGCTGATGCGCTCGACTATGTCGCCGGCTTCGCCGTCTGCCATGACGTGTCGGAACGCGCGTTCCAGACCGAGCGCGGCGGCCAGTGGATGAAGGGCAAGGGCTCGCCCACCTTCGGTCCGCTCGGCCCCTGGCTGGTCACGCCGGATGAGATCGCCGACGTGCAGAACCTCGACCTGTTCCTCGACGTCAATGGCACCCGCGCCCAGACGGGCAACACCAAGACGATGATCTTCGGCGTCGCCCATCTCGTCGCCTATATCAGCCAGTTCCTGCAGCTCGATCCCGGCGATGTCATCACCACCGGCACGCCGCCCGGCGTCGGCATGGGCATGAAGCCGCCGAAGTTCCTCAAGGACGGCGACGTCGTCCGCCTCGGCATCACCGGTCTCGGCGAGCAGCAGCAGACGGTCGCGGCCTGGAAGGCGTAAGGCCTGCGCCAACAAAGCGCCCACTCCCTGGCCCTCCCCCGCTTCGCGGGAGAGGGAATGGGCGGTGCGTCGCTGATGTCTGATAGCCGCAACCCGGCATTGAATGAAGGCTGAGCCTGCCCTCTCTCCCGCGCAGCGGGGGAGAGTTGGAGAGGAGGCTCTTGCAAACCCGTCGACACGTCGCCGGGAGGCTCACCACCAGGCGTGGAAGTGGTGGACGGGACCGTGGCCCTTGCCGATCGTCAGTCGGTCGGCGGCCGCGATTGCGGCTGTGACGTAGCGCTTGCCCGTCTCGACCGCCGTTTCGAGGTCCTGGCCGAGCGCCAATCCGGCGGCGATCGCCGATGACAGCGTGCAGCCGGTGCCGTGCGTGTTCATCGTGGCGATCCGCGGCGCGCGATACCAGCGGGCGCCCGAAGGCGTCAGAAGCAGATCCGCACTGTCAGCGCTTTCACCATGCCCGCCTTTGAGCAGCACGGCCCGAGCCCCGAGCTTCAGGATCGCGGTCGCCTGATCCAGCATCTCGGCCTCGCTCGTTGCCGTTTCTCCGCCGACGAGCCGCGCCGCCTCGCGCATGTTCGGCGTCACGAGAGCCGCGCGCGGCAGCAATTCGCGGATGAGGACCGCCACCGCCTCGTCCCGCAGCAACAGATCGCCCGAGGTCGCCACCATGACCGGATCGAACACCACCTTGGTCTGGTGATGGCGGTCGAGGCCGGCAGCGACGACGCGGATGATCTCCGGCCGCGACAGCATGCCGATCTTCACGGCATCGACCGCGAGATCCGAGAAGACCGCGTCGATCTCCGCCGCCACGAAATCCGGCGGGACATCATGGATCGCCGTCACGCCCAGCGTGTTCTGCGCCGTCAGCGCTGTGATCACCGAGGCGCCATAAACACCGAGGGCCGAGAACGTCTTCAAATCGGCCTGGATGCCGGCGCCCCCGCCCGAATCCGAGCCAGCCATGGTTACTGCGATCGCCGTCATCGGCTTGGATCTCCCTCTCCTGCTACTGCTCGGGATCGAATGCGGTCTTGACCGCCGCCGCGCGGGCGCGGGTCAGATTGAGCCGCTGCTCGCGATAGATGACGAACATTCCCGAGCCGATCACGATCGCCGAGCCGATCAACATGGCAAGGCCGGGCAGCGTATCGAACAGCAGATAGCCGACCATGATCGCCCAGACCATCGACACATATTCGAACGGCGCGATCAGCGAAGCCTCGCCATAGCGATAGCTCTGCGTCAGCAACACCTGGCCGATGCCGCCGCAGATGCCGGAGCCGACCAGCAGCGTCCAGTCGACCCTGTCCGGCATGACCCAGCCGAAGGGCGCCGTCGCCAGCATGAACAGCGCGGTGAAGATCGAGAAGTAGACGACGATCGTTGCTGGCTCTTCCGACCATGTCAGACGCCGCGTCTGCGTCGCCGCCAGTGCGCCGAAGCTCGCGCCGGCAAGGGCGAAGAGCGCGCCGACCGCGCTCCGGTCCGGCCCCTGGGGCTCGACATAGGCGGACAGGATCACGACGACGCCGATCAGCCCAACCACGACGGCCGACCAGCGATAGACGCGAATCCGCTCGCCGAGCAGAACTGCGGCGAAGATGACCGTGAGCAGCGGCGAGGCATAACCGATGGCGGTGGCGTCGGAGAGCGGAAGCAGGCCGAGCGCGGAGAAGCCGCAGAACATCGACGACGCGCCGGCGATCGAGCGCAGAAGGTGGCCACCAAGGCGCGGGGTGATGAATACGGTCGGAAGCTGGCCACGGATTCCGACCCATGTGAGCACCGGGATCAGGGCGAAGGCCGAACGGAAGAACGCGACTTCTCCAGCCGGATAGCGATCCGACAAGAGCTTGATTTGCGTCGCCATCGCGGTGAAGGCGATGGTCGAAATCACTTTCAGCAGCACCCCGAACAGCGGGTGCCGGTGGCTGGCGGTCTGCATGATCGTCCGGGGCTTCTGGCGGGCCCGTTCATTCGTCGTGAGGCGGCGGAAGATTGTATCTGACGTGTGGCGCCGCTTCGGACGAGACGGGTCGCCGGATCGTGCCAGGAGGACAGTCAGCAAGGGCACCCAGGTGGGACTACGACCGATCATAGGGCCGGACGGCTGACATGCGCAACTGTCGCCACGCTATCGCGGGAATGCCTTTTCCCCGCCGGAATCACATGTTAGAGCCGTCTTCATCAATGCGGCGACATGGATTTTCCGGCTACCCCATGACATCCTCCTTCGTGCGCCGCCATGGCGCGATCGGCCTCCTCGCCGCAATTTGCACGCTCGCCGCCGTTTTGCCGGCCTCTGCAGAGCGCCTGACCAATCCGGTCGCCGAATTTGCCGGCCTCGACAAGATCACCGGGCGGATCATCACCTTCGACGTCTACATGAACGAGACGGTGCAGTTCGGCGCGCTACAGGTGACGCCGCGCGTCTGCTACTCGCGGCCGCCGACCGAGCCGCCGCAGACCGATTCGTTTGTCGAGGTCGATGAGATCACGCTCGCCCGCAAGGTGCGCCGCATCTTCACCGGCTGGATGTTCGCGGACAGCCCCGGCCTGCATGCCGTCGACCACGCCGTCTATGACGTCTGGCTCGCCAGCTGCAAGACCTCGTCGACCGTCGCCCCGCCGGCCAAGCCGTAGAAATCGGCCTCAACCGCGAGCGCTGCCTCCAGCCGCTCGTGATAGGCATCACGGCCGATCTCGATCGCGCCGAACCGTTCAAGATGTTCGGTCGTGAACTGGGCGTCGAGCAGCTTGAAGCCCCCGGCCTTCAGCCGCGCCACCAGATGGACGAGCGCGATCTTCGACGCGTCGGTCGCATGGCTAAACATGCTCTCGCCGAAAAAGGCGCCGCGGAGCCGGACGCCATAGAGACCGCCGACCAGCCTGCCATCCTGCCAGGCCTCGACCGTGTGGCAGAAGCCGAGCGCGAACAGTTCGCCATAGAGCCGGCGGATGCGGCCATTGATCCAGGTCTTGTCGCGATACTTGCTGCCAGCCTCGCCGGCGCAGCCCTCGATGACACCCTCGAAATCGCTGTCGATGCGAATCTCATAAGGTTCGCCGCGCATCGTCCGGGCCAGCCGGCGCGGCACGTGAAACGCGTCGAGCGGAAAGATGCCGCGACTCTCAGGCTCGATCCAGTAAAGCCCCGGATCCTCAGCCGAATCGGACATCGGGAAGATGCCGCAGGCATAGGCCTTCAGCAGCACCTGGGGTGTGATCTGCAAGGATTCGTCCGACTGCCTGGCCATGGTCCTGTCCGCACCTCAGCCGCTTCAGGACGAGCCTGAGCCGCATTGCTGACTGACGCGCCCGCCCCGGCGACGATTCGCAGCATCGCATGACTTGGCGAAGGGAAGAAGACCTGGGGCCGGACGGCGATCGCTGCCGAAGGCTCTGGGGATAAAGCGCTCCCCACTCCCTCACCCTGACCGGGCGAGGGTTTGCAGGGCCATGGGCCCTGCAAGGCGTCAGTTGTGGATCGCCAGCTTCTTTTCCAGCCAGTGGATGTCGTAGCGGCCATCGGCGATGTCCTGGTCGTCCACCAGATCGCGGAACAGCGGGATCGTCGTCTTGATACCGTCGACGACGAACTCATCGAGCGCCCGGCGGAGGCGCATCATGCATTCGACCCGGTTGCGGCCGTGCACGATGAGCTTGCCGATCAGGCTGTCGTAGTAGGGCGGGATCTTATAGCCCTGATAGACGCCGGAATCGACGCGGACGCCGAGCCCGCCCGGCGGATGGTAATAGGTGATCAGCCCCGGCGAGGGCGTGAAGGTGCGCGGGTCCTCGGCATTGATCCGGCACTCGATGGCGTGGCCCTGGAACTTGACCTCTTCCTGACGGAAGGAGAGTCCGCTTCCGGCAGCGACGCGGATCTGCTCGTTGACGAGGTCGATTCCGGTCACGGCTTCGGTCACCGGATGTTCCACCTGCAGGCGGGTGTTCATCTCGATGAAGTAGAACTCGCCGTTCTCATAGAGGAACTCGATGGTGCCGGCGCCGGAATAGCCAAGATCGCCGATCGCCTTGGCGCAGACGGCGCCGATGCGGTCGCGTTCCTCGGCGTTGAGCGCAGGCGAACCCGCCTCTTCCCAGACCTTCTGGTGACGCCGCTGCAGCGAGCAGTCGCGCTCGCCGAGATGGACGGCATAGCCCTTGCCGTCGCCCAGCACCTGGATCTCGATATGCCGCGGCTTTTCGAGATATTTCTCCATGTAGACGGCGTCGTCGCCGAAGGCGGCCTTCGACTCCGAGCGCGCCGTCGCATAGGCGATCGGCAGCTCGGCCGCCGTGCGGGCGACCTTCATGCCACGTCCACCGCCGCCGGCCGAGGCCTTGATCAGGACGGGATAGCCGATTTCAGCCGCACATTTCAGCGCGTCGGCCTCGTCCTTCAGCGCGCCTTCCGAACCGGGAACGACTGGAATACCAAGGCGCTGCGCGGTGCGCTTCGCCTCGATCTTGTCGCCCATGATGCGGATATGGTTCGAGCTCGGCCCGATAAAGGCGAGATTGTGCGCCTCCAGAATTTCGGCGAAGCGCGCATTCTCCGACAGGAAGCCGTAGCCCGGATGCACCGCATCCGCACCGGTGATCTCGCAGGCAGCGAGAATCGAGGCAACGTTGAGATAGCTGTCGCGCGCCGGCGGCGGGCCGATGCAGACGCTCTCGTCGGCAAGACGAACATGCATCGCGTCGGCATCGGCTGTCGAATGGACAGCCACCGTCTCGATGCCGAGTTCCTTGCAGGCGCGAAGCACCCGGAGGGCAATCTCGCCGCGATTGGCTATGAGGATCTTGTTGAACATCGGTCGGATGGTGCTCACTCGATGATCAGCAGCGGTTCGCCGTACTCGACCGGCTGCCCATCAATGACCATGATCGCCTTGATCTTGCCGGCGCGCGGGGCCGGGATCTGGTTCATGGTTTTCATCGCCTCGACAATCAGAAGGGTCTGACCTTCGCGGACGCTGTCGCCGATCTCGACAAAGGTCTTGGCGCCGGGCTCAGGCGAACGATACGCAGTGCCGACCATCGGGGAGGGAACCGTGCCCGGATGGCCAGCGAGGCTGACCTCGACGGGCGCGGCCGGGGCGGCGGCCGCCAGCGGGGCGGGAGCCGCGACCTGATAGGCGACGGGGGCAGCGCTGACGGTGCGCGCCACCCGGATCCGGAGGTCGGCATGCTCGACCTCGATCTCGCTGAGATCCGTCTCCGTCAGCAAGGTCGCCAGCTGGCGGATCAGTTCCTGATCGATGGTCGATGTCTTGTTCGTCATGGGCTTCGCACTTTCATGGGGCGGCTGGCCTTTCGAGGTGTCAGACGACGTGAGGCTGAAGCGCTGTGAGCGCCAGCTGGTAGCCGAGCGGGCCGAACCCGCAGATGACGCCGAGGGCGACCGGAGAAATGTAGGAGTGGTGACGGAACGCCTCGCGCGCGAAGACGTTCGAGAGATGCACTTCGATCGTCGGCAGGCCAACGGCACGAATGGCGTCCTGCAGCGCGACCGACGTGTGGGTATAGGCGCCGGGATTGATCACAATCCCGCGGCAACGGCCGAGCGCCTCGTGAATCCAGTCGACGAGCACGCCTTCATGATTCGACTGCCGGAAATCGACGCTGATGCCGAGGCTTTCGCCGAAGGTCCGCGTCTCCTGCTCGATGTCGGCGAGCGTGCGAACGCCATAGACGCCGGGTTCGCGCTTGCCGAGCATGTTGAGATTGGGGCCGTTAAGGACCAGTACGGAAATCGTCATGGAATGGCTTCTGCCGCAACCGTTGACCGCGACCGGACCGGCGTGGAGGCGCTGGCCTGGGCGCGCCGGTTATAGGGGGTCGGCCGGCAAAGGAAAAGCCCCGCCCTCGGACGGGCGGGGCAATGCCGCTCATGGGGCTCGCTTGCCAATCAGCAGGTCGCCTGGCCGCAGTCGCGCACCGACTTGATCTTGGCCTTCAGCGCGTCATAGCCGACCGCGCCGACGACGACGTCGCCCTGCATGACATAAGTCGGCGTACCGTTGATGCCGAGCGCCTGGGCGAGCGTGTATGATTCGCCGATCGTCGCCGCGACTTCAGGGTCCTTCAGCTTCGCCTTGATCGCCGCCGGATCGAGCCCGATATCGGTCGCCACGGCCAGCGCGCGGGCGCCGTTCACTTCGCCGCGACCCATCAGCAGTTCGTCGAAGAAGGCCTGGTACTTCTCTGGCGCCATCTGGTGCACGACGACGGCAACCTGGGCGGCCTCCTCGGAGCCGGGCCCGAGCACCGGGAACTCCTTGAGCACGACGCGCAGGCCCTTGTCCTCGTCCATCAGCCGCTTCATGTCGGCATGGGCGCGCTTGCAGTAGCCGCAATTGTAATCGAAGAACTCGACCAGAGTGACATCACCCTGGGGATTGCCGAGCACCACCTGCCGCTTCGAATTGAACAGGAGGTCGGCATACTGCGCGACATTGGCCTTCTTGGCATCGGCCTCAGCCACCTGCTGGCGGCGATCAAGCTCCTGCATCGCATCGCGAACGACCTCGGGATGCTGCATCAGATAGTCCTTGACGATCGCGCCGATCGCTTCCTGCTGGCCCTTGTCGAAAGCCGTCTGATCGGCCCCGGCCGTCGCGGGGAGCGCCATCGAACCGGCAAAGACGAGCCCGGCAAGTCCAACGCCGCCGACAAGGCGCTTCAGGGGCGCGGCAAGCCCCGGGACTTGGCTGAAACGGAACGATTTGGACATAGGTAGCGGACCTTTGCTGAAGGGTTGGGCCTGCGCGCGGCGCCCGGCCGGCTCGCAGGGCGAATGCTGGATCATCCGGATTTGGGCGGAGTATAGGACACGATGTCGTCGGCGCGAAGCCACGCGGGGGAGCCGCGCTTCAGCGCCCCTTGCGCTCGCGTCGCATGTTTCTTGGCCGCGGCGTAGTTCCCGGCGGCAAACTCGCCCTGCGCGGTCGCGAGGTCGGCCATCGGAATGTCGCCGCGCATGGCATAGGCGCGTGCAAGGCTGCGATAACCGATCGGCACGTCGGGATCGCTCTGCAGCCCCACGGTCAGGTTCTTGACCGCCTCGTCGACGAGCTTCGGATCGCCGGATTCGATCAGCGACTGGCCAAGCATGATCCTGAGCAGACCCGACCGCGGCGCGAGCGCGACGGCCTTGCGCAGCGGCGGCACGGCAAGCCCGGCGCGGCCGTTCTCAAGCTGGATCTGGCCCTGAAGCTCCCAGAAATAGGGATTTTGCGGCTGCGCCTTCAACAGGCCGTCGAGCATGGCGAGGCCGCCCGCCGCATTGCCGTTGCGATAGGCGGCAATGGCGCGCGCATATTGTGCCGGCAGCGAACCGTCACTCGGCGGGTAGCGGCGCATCACCGTCTCGGTATTGCCGGTAAAGCCGACCAGCTTCGCCCTGACCATGTTGTGGCGCGCCTGGAGCGCCGCCGGATCCTTGGTGTTGTAGAACGGGCTCGCCTTCGCCTCGCGCTCGATCATATCGATGCGCTCGCGCGGCATCGGATGGCTCTGCAGATAGGGATTGGCGGTTCGCGCCGTGAACAGCGTGTCGTCGGCGAAGCGGTTGAACGTGATCAGCATGCCCCGCGCCGACTGGCCGCTCGCCTTCAAATAGTTGAGCGCGGACTGGTCGGCCGCCATTTCGGCCGAGCGCTGGTAGCCGAGCATCGACCGACGTGCGATCTCGCTGGCGCCGGCGACGATGCCGCCGCCCGCCCGCGCCGCATCGGCGGAGCCGGAGGCAGAGCCGGCAATCGCCGCGCCGATGCCGGCGATGGCGCCGATCGTCGCCATCTGGTTGGCACGGTCGGCCTGCTCGCGCAGTTGCGATTGATGATCGCCGGCGAGATGGCCGGTCTCATGCGCGAGAACGCCGATCAATTCGTTGGGCGTCTTCGCATCGATGATCGCTCCAGTGTTGATCACCATCTTCTGGCCGCTGGCGACGAAGGCGTTGAAAGAGGGATCATCGACAAGGAACAGTTCGACCGACTGTGAGCGTATGCCCGCCGCCTTGAAGATCGGGCGGATATAATCCTGGATCAGGGCTTCGGTTTCAGCGTCGCGGATGAAGCTGCGATTCTGACTGCTCTGGGCGGAGGCCGGCGCGGCCCATCCTGCGCCGATCGCTATTGCGATCAGCGTATGTGCAACGCCGCTTGCTATCCGCCTGATCAAGCCCAGCATTCCTCGAAGCTCGTTCTTCCTCTCGAAGGTCTGACGCTGTAGAAGCGCGACCGTCACGCAGCCATCCTGCGATGGCGGTCAATTGGGGCATTTGCAAGTCTTGCCGCAATAGCAAGGCTTGTCGGACGAGCACAACAGGGCGGCATGGACAGAAGCGAACAAGTTCCGTTGATCGGCGCGGGCACTCCCTCCCGGCGCAGCGCCGTCGCGCCCTTCATCGCGATGGACGTCAAGTCGGCGGCGAATGCGCTCGAGGCCGCAGGCCAGCGCGTGCTGCATATGGAGATCGGCGAGCCCGGCGCCTCGACGCCGCTCAGCATCCGCGCCGCCGCCCATGCCGCGCTCGACGAGGGCCGGCTCGGCTATACCGAGGCGCTCGGCTGGCGCCCCCTGCGGGAGCGGATCGCCCGACATTACGAAGATTATTACGGCGTTACCGTCTCACCTTCGCGGATCGCGGTGACGACAGGATCTTCCGCGGGCTTCAACCTCGCCTTCCTCGCCGCCTTCGACCATGGCGACCGGGTCGCCATCGCCGCGCCCGGCTATCCGGCCTATCGCAACATCCTCGCGGCGCTCGGGCTGCATGTGGTCGAACTGCCGACCGCAGCGCGTGATCGCCATGCGGTGACGCCGGAGATGCTGGAACGCGCCCATGCGAGCGGCCCGCTCGCCGGCATCCTGATCGCGAGCCCTGCCAATCCGACGGGGACCATGATGACGCCCGAGGCGCTGGCCGCTCTCATCGCGACCGCCGACCGCCTCGGCATCCGCTTCATCTCGGACGAGATCTATCACCGGCTGTCATATGACGGCACCGAGGCGACCGCCCTCGCCTTCTCGGACAAGGCGATCGTCATCAACTCGTTCTCGAAATATTACTGCATGACCGGCTGGCGGATCGGCTGGATGATCCTGCCCGAGGAACTGGTTCGCCCGGTCGAGCGGATCGGCCAGAGCCTCTATATCTCGGCGCCCGATCTCTCCCAGCGCGCTGCGCTGGCCGCCTTCGAGGCGAGCGAAGAACTTGAGACGATCAAGGCCGGCTACGCCGCCAATCGGCGGCTTCTCCTCGCGCGGCTGCCGGCAATGGGCTTCGACGAGTTCTTTCCCGTCGATGGCGCCTTCTACGTCTACGCCTCGACCCGGCGCTTCACGAACGACTCAGCTGCCTTCGCCCAGGCCATGCTGAAGGAAGCCGGCATTGCCGCGACGCCGGGGCTGGATTTCGACCGCGCGCGCGGCGACGGCTATATTCGGTTTTCGTTCGCAGGCGCCGAAGCCGAGATTGCGGAGGCCGCAGACCGGCTCGAGGGCTGGCTGAAGCGCTGAGCCCTCTCCCCGGCGCGAGCCGTCCTCAGGCCTTGCAGGCGGCGAGCAGCGGCGAGCGCTTGCGCACCGGCACGGGCTCGTGGTCGGAGCTCGCGAATACCTCGCGGTCGAGCCGCTGCAGCGCGCCGGCGAGAATGCCGACATCGACGAGGTCGTCTTCCGGCGACAGAACCTCGATCTCCGTCATGTGGCCGATCTCGGCGACGAGGCCCTCGTCGATGCCGGCCTTGAAGCCCTCCTGCATCAGATCGAAGGCGGCGACGCCGCGGCCGGTCAGAACGACGCGCTGCGGATTGAGGAGGCCAAGAAGCCGCGACAGGCCATAGCCGAGAGCAAGCCCCGCCTGGTGATAGGCTTGGCGGACGCGATCCTCGCCGCCCCGCGCCCGCGCCTCGAGCCGGGCCATAGTGTCGGCGTCGGGATCGATATCCGCCGGCGGCTCATCCGGCGGCAGCCGCTCGACCGAGCGGTAGATCGCATAGTCGGCGACATAGGCCTCGACGCAGCCGCGCCGCCCACAGCGGCAGAGCGCGCCGCCGGGGATATGGTTGGTGTGGCCGAACTCCGCGCCGGAGCCGAAGGCGCCCGAGAACAGTCGGTTGTTGATATAGAGCCCCATGCCGATGCCATAGGCGATGAAGATGACGGCGAAGGTACCGCCGAAATGCGTGGGATCGCGCGAGTTCAGAGCCTGCGCCATCATGTCGACATCGTTGGTCATCGAGACGGGAACGCCGAGCCGCTCCGCAAGGGGCCCCGGAACGGCGCCGACCTCAACTGCAACGGTCGGGCTCCAGATCAGCCGGCCCGTCGTGCGATCGACGACGCCGGGAATGGCGATCGGGATCTCCGGCACATGTTTCAGCGGAATGCCACGGGCATCGAGATATTCGCGGATCGCCGCTTCCAGACGGGGCACGAAGGCCTCGGCCTCAGGCCCGATGGTTGGGATCGGCAGGCGCGTGCGGTCGGCGAGATGGCCGGAATAGTCGGAGAGGATCAGCGTGACCGAGTTCAGCGAGATCTTGACGCCGAGCACGTAGCCCGCCTCGGGATTGAGCGACAAGGCGACGCGCGGCCGGCCGCGCCCGAGCGGCTTGTCCGCCTTGTCGTCGATCGCGGCGGTGATGACGAGATTCTCGGCCAGAAGGTCGGCGGTGATCGCGGAGATCGTCGCCGGGCTGAGGCCCGTGGCGCGGCCGAGTTCGACCCGCGCCATCATGCCGACACGCCGCAACGCCTCCAGCACCAGGCCGCGATTCTGGCGGCGAACAAGTTCGGTATCGGCTTTGCTTTGCAAGACTTTACTCTGTCGGACTGGGTCTCTACGCGGCCGCAGAATGGTCGATCGGACAGGGCTTTCCAAGGACTTTCGATCCGGGGCTGTCGCAAGCCGCCGCCTTGCCGAACCGCGGCCGGCGTCGTATGTCGTTGCTGCCCCGCTTCATATGCGAAGGATGCCCGCCATGACCGCCGTCCGAACAGCCGCTGCGGCGGCTGAAGTCGCGAATGCCTTTACCGCGCTTCGAGCCCACAAGGATCGCGTCGAGGCGCAGACCATGCGCCAGATGTTCGCGGCCGATCCGCAGCGCTTCCAGCAGCTCTCGCTCGCCGTCGATGGCATCCTGCTCGACTATTCCAAGAATCGGATCGACACGGCCGCCGTGGTCGCGCTGCTCGATCTCGCACGCGCCGCCGGCGTCGAGGCCCGCCGCGCGATGATGTTCGCGGGCGACAAGATCAACGTCACCGAAAATCGCGCCGTGCTGCATGTCGCGCTCCGCGCGCAGGCCGGCGAATCCTACGTCGTCGACGGCGAGGACGTCGTGCCCGGCGTGCATGCCGTGCTGGACGCGATGAGCGCCTTCGCCGAGGGCATTCGCAGCGGCGCCATCGCCGGCAAGGGCGGCAAGTTCACGGACGTCGTCAATATCGGCATTGGTGGCTCCGATCTTGGGCCGGCCATGGTGACGCTGGCGCTCAGCCCCTATCATGACGGCCCGCGTGCGCATTTCGTCTCTAATGTCGATGGCGCCCATATCCATGACACGCTTGCCGGGCTCGATCCGGCGACGACGCTTTTCCTCGTCGCGTCCAAGACCTTCACCACCATCGAGACGATGACCAATGCCGGCACGGCCCGGGAATGGATCGTCGCGGCGCTCGGAGAGGCGGCCGTCGGCGACCATTTCGCCGCGATGTCGACAGCGCTCGACAAGGTCGATGCATTCGGAATCTCTGTCGACCGCACGTTCGGCTTCTGGGATTGGGTCGGGGGACGCTATTCGGTCTGGTCGGCCATCGGCCTGCCGGTGATGATCGCGATCGGGCCGGAGAATTTCCGCACGTTCCTGGCCGGCGCCCATGCGATGGACACGCATTTCCGCGAGGCGCCGCTCGATCGCAGCCTGCCAGTGCTGTTGGCGCTGGTCGGCATCTGGAACCGCAACGTGCTCGGCTTCCCGGCCAAGGCGGTGCTGCCCTATGACCAGCGGATGCTGCGCTTTGCCGCCTATCTGCAGCAGCTCGACATGGAATCGAACGGCAAGCGCGTGACGCTCGACGGCAGCTCGGTGTCGCACTCGACTGGCCCGCTGGTCTGGGGCGAACCCGGCACCAATGGCCAGCACGCTTTCTACCAGCTGCTGCATCAGGGCACCGATCCGATCCCGGCCGATTTCCTCATCGCCGCCAATGCGCATGAGCCGGACGATGTCCATCATCAGCTGCTGCTCGCCAATTGCCTGGCGCAGACCGAAGCGCTGATGAAGGGACGCACGACCGACGAGGCACGGTCGGAGTTGCTCGCAGAGGGCAAGGTGCCGACCGAGGCGGATCGTCTCGCGCCGCACAAGACCTTTCCGGGCAACCGGCCGACCAACACCATCCTCTACAAGCTGCTGGATCCGTTCACGCTTGGTCGCCTGATCGCGCTCTACGAGCATCAGGTGTTCGTCCAGGGGACGATCTGGGGCATCGACTCGTTCGACCAGTGGGGCGTCGAACTCGGCAAGCAGCTCGCCAAGGAGCTGTTGCCGATGATCCAAGGCAAGGAAACGGCCGCCAAGCGCGACGCCTCGACCGCCGGCCTCGTGGCCGCGATCGCCACGCTGCGCTGACGTCAGGATCGGCCGGGCGGCGCGCAGCTTGCTGCCAAGGCTCCCGAGACGGAGCCTTGGTGATTGAGTAACGGCGTCAACGGGTTGACGCCGTTTCTTGTGCTGATTGAGGAGTGAGCGGGCAGAGGTCGGCCATGGGGCGGCAGGTTCTTTTCGTCCAGGGTGCCGGTGAAGGCACGCATGACGACTGGGACGCGAGGTTGGTGGCCAGCCTTTCCTCGGCCTCGGGCTCGGCTATGCCATACGCTACCAGCGAATGCCCGCCGAAGACGATCCGAGCTACCCGCGCTGGGCCGCGGCACTGCGCGCGGAGATCGATGCGCTCGACGTCGGCGCCGTGCTGGTCGGCCATTCAATCGGCGCCACCCTCCTCGTGCACGCCCTCGCCGAGAATCCGCCCAGGCGGCCGCCGGCCGGCATCTTCCTGATCGAGATGCCGAATATCGGCGACGGCGGCTGGCCGAGCGACGAGATCACGGCAAAGCCCGATCTCGGGCTCAAGCTTCCGGCAGGGGCGGCGATCCGTCTTTACCAGGGCGACGCGGATGACATCGTTCCCGTCGCGCATGCGCATGAGAACGCCAAGGCCATTCCCCAGGCCATATCGCGCATTTTCCCGGGACGTGATCACCAGCTGAACGACGACCTTTCCGAAGTCGCAAGGGACATCCTTGCCCTAAGCTAACGAGACGCTGGCTAGCCGCCTCGCAGCTTGCACGGCGGAGGCGCGACAGCGGATCAGCCGTCCTTGACCGTCCGATGGACGATGATCCGGTGACCGTCGATCGAAAGGCGGCCCTCCTTGGTCAAGGCACGGATTTGCTTGTTCACGGCCTCGCGGCTCGCGCCCAGCATCTGCGCCAGCGTTCCCTGCGTCAGGTCGAGTTCGACCACGGCCTGATCACGCTCGATGCGGCCATGGATCAGCGCCAATTGCCGCAATAGCACCAGCAGGCGGTGGCGGAGATCATGAAAGACGGCGCGGTTGACCTGGTCGTTGGTCTGCCGCAGCCGCTCGCAGAGGCTGAGGATGATCTGACGCTGCAGGCGGGGCGAGGTATCGAGCAGCGCCATGAAGGGCTGGCGCGGCACGAAGATCATCCGCGTCTCGGTCAAGGTCGCGGCGCCGGCGCTGCGCGGCAAGCCGTCGATCAGGGCAATCTCGCCAACGACCTCGCCTTCCTCGAACAATTGGATCGTCAGTTCGCGGCTGTCCTCGGCGGTGAGGAAGATGCGAATGATGCCATCGGCGACCGCATAGAGGCCGTCGGATTCGTCGCCCTGCGCGAACAGCACGGTATCGGCCGGATAGGTGGTGACACGCGCGATCTGGGCAAGGCGGACAAGGTCGTCCTTCTCGAGCCCGTTGAAGAAGCTGGTCCGGCCAAGCCGTGTCACGATTTCTGCGGTCTGCACATACCCTCCTCGCCGGAGCCTGCCCCGAGCCTCAGCGGATTGTCCCGTTTATCATTTCACGACAAGGCTGACGAGCGCTCAGGGGTGCCTGGACCGGCAGCGATGAGGCGATCGACGATCAGATGGCCGAGCCGGCGCGGCGGCTGCTCGGCGATGAGGCCGAGCTTGCCGGAAACCGCAAGCGTCGAGATGCCATGCAGCGCCGCCCACATCGCCACGACGGCCTCGCGACGGGCGGCGCCAGACCAGCCGGCCATAGCCGGTGCCAGGGCCGTGGCCGCGCTTTCGACGAGCAGCGCGAGGGCGTCGCGATACCAGCCGGGCAGCGCATGCCCCTCGGGCAACCGGTGCTCGAACAAGACGGCCCAAAGCCGCGGTTCCGCCTCGACGAAATCGAAATAGGCATCGACCAGTGCGCGCGGTCGTTCATCGGCGGCCTCGCGCGCTGCCGCGCCGAGCGATGCGGCGAGCCTTGCGAGCGTCTCGCCGTTCATCATCACGATGAGGGCATCGAGATTGTCGAAGAGATTGTAGAGCGTGCCGGGCGCATAGCCGATCCGCTCGGCGACGCGGCGCACGGTCAGCCCGCGCAGCCCCTCGTCGCGGGCGATCACGCGGGCTGCGCCGAGCGCCATCCGGCGAAGATCATCGTGCGCGTGATCGTTGCGGCGGGCCAACCCTGTCTCCCCTTCTCAATGGCAGCAGAAGCCGCATTGATTGGAGCTTTCTAGCACGTATTGAACACTGTTCAAAATACAGCTATTGAATTGAACATCGTTCAGAACAAGTCGCTTGCCACCCCGAACAATCGGACCGACGCTCACGCCATGGACGCCATCTCAACGCTCGACGCCGCCCCTGAGCCTGCCGCCACCGCGCCCGCTTTGCTGCGGACACGAGGCTTCCTGCCGCTGTTCATCGTGCAATGGTTTGGCGCCTTTGCCGATAATGCGCTGAAGAGTGCGTTCGGCTTCATGGTTGCCTATGGCGGCGCGGATCTGTTCGGACTTTCGCCCCAGGTTGCGGTGACGCTCGGCGGAGCGGTTTTCATGCTGCCTTTCTTCCTGTTTTCGGGCCTTTCCGGACGTCTTTCGGACAGTATCGACAAAAGACTGGTCGTCCGCTGGACGCGGCTCGCGGAAGTCGGCCTCGCGATCCTCTCCTCGATTGCGATCATGATCCATTCGGCGCCGCTCGCCCTCACCGGCATGTTCCTCTATTCAGTCCAGTCGACGGTCTTCGGTCCGGCCAAATATGCCATTCTGCCGCAGATGGTGGAGCGTCGTCGGCTCGTCGCCGCCAATGCGCTGTTCGAGGGCTCGAGCTTCGTCGCGATCCTCACCGGAACAATGTTCGGCGGGCTGACGATCGGTCTTGGCGGCACATGGGTTGCCGTCGCCGGCCTGGTCGGCGCCGCGCTGATCGGCGCCGTGGCCGCCTTCTTCGTGCCACCCGCCTTGCCGGCCGCCGACGCGGCGCCGTTCCGCTTCTCAATCATTGAGGCCAATCGCGGCGCCTTCGCTGCCATCCGCCGTCGTCGGTCGGTGTTCCTCGCCGTGATCGGCATTTCCTGGTTCTGGATGATCGGCCTCATCGTGATGTCGATCTTCCCGGAATTCGCCAAGTCGACGCTGAAGGTCGACGAGATCGTGGCCAACCTGCTCGTCGCTGCCTTCGTCGTCGGCATCGCACTTGGCTCGGCCGCGACCAGCAAGCTGCTCGGCGGACAGATCTCGGCCCGCCATACGCCGATCGGCGGCTTGGGAATGGCCGCGTCCATGATCGACCTTTCCTATTCGGCGGGGCATCTCGCAGCGTTGCCGGGCGCCGATCTCCAGGGCATTTTTGCCTTCGCCGGTTCGGCCGGGGGCCTTCGGGTGCTGGTCGATCTCGCCGGCATCGCCTTTGGCGGCGGTCTCTTCACCGTGCCGCTTTATGCGCTGCTCCAATCGCGCGCCGCCGAGAACGAGCGCTCGGCCGCCATCGCCGGCAACAACATCATGAATGCCGCGCTGATGGTATTCGGCACCATCGCCGCCGCCGCGCTGCTCGCCGCGGGCGTCACGACGCTCCAGCTGCTGTTCTGGCTCGGCATCGCCAATATCGGCGCGGCGATCATCTGCGTCCAATTGGTGCCCGACGAACTGCTGAAGGCGTTCGGCCACAGGCTGCTCCAGCTGCTCTACGGCGCCCATGTCGAGGGGCGCGAGCACTATGGCGACGGCGAGGATGCCGCCGTCGTCGTCGTCAACCACACCTCCTTCCTCGATGCCGTGCTGATCGGCTGCCTGCTGCCCGGCAAGCCGGTCTTCGCGATCAATTCCTTCATCGCCGATCGCTGGTGGGTTCGTCCGGCCTTCCGCTTCTTCGAGCTGGTACCGGTCGATCCGACCAGCCCGTTCTCCGTCCGTCGCATGGTGAAACTGGTCAAAGAGGGGCGACGGCTCGTGATCTTCCCGGAGGGGCGGATCACGGTCACCGGCGCCCTGATGAAGGTCTATGACGGCCCGGCGATGATTGCCGCGCTCGCCGGCGTCCCGATCATTCCGGTGCGCATCGTCGGGGCGCAGGCTTCGATCTTCTCCCGGCTGAAGGGCAAGGTGCGCCGGCGCCTCTTCCCGCGCATCCACCTCACCGTGCTGCCGCCGCGCCGGATCGCGCTCACCGAGGGTCTTGTCGGCCGCAAGCGCCGGGCCGAGGCCGGCGCTCATCTCCAGGACATCATGACCGCCATGGTGTTCTCGACCAGCGAGCCGGCCCAAACGCTGTTCGAAAGCCTCGTTCATGCCCGCCATCTCAATGGCAGCGGACCGATGCTGGAGGACGTCACGCGCTCGCCGGTCGGCTATCGCGAGATCATCCGCGGCGCCTTCGCGCTCGGACGCCCCATCGCAGCCATGAGCGCGCCAGGCGAGCGGGTCGGACTGCTGTTGCCCAATACGATCGCCGCCGTCGTCAGCTTCTTCGCGCTGCAGGCGACCGGCCGCGTCCCGGCCATGCTCAACTTCTCCGCCGGCCCGGCGGCGATCGACGGAGCCCGCCGCGCGGCCGAAATCAAGCTCGTGCTGACCTCGCGCCAGTTCATCGAGAAGGGGCGACTGCAGCCACTCGTCAATGCGCTGGCGCCGCATTGCCGCATCGTCCATCTCGAGGACCTGCGTGGCGAGATCGGCTTTGGCGCAAAACTGCTCGGACTGCTCGGCGGCCTCGCGCCACTGACGCTCAGTCGCCTCGCTTTCCGCCGCGGCGGGGCGCCTTCCGACGAAGCCGTCGTGCTGTTCACCTCGGGCTCGGAGGGACTGCCAAAGGGCGTCTCGCTCAGCCATGCGGCGATCGAGACGAACCGGCAGCAGATCGCCAGCGTGATCGACTTTTCGCGCGAGGATGTCGTGCTCAACGCGTTGCCGATCTTCCACGCCTTCGGGCTGACGGCGGGCTGCCTGCTGCCACTTTATTCCGGCGTCCGGCAGATGCTTTACCCATCGCCGCTGCACTACCGGATCGTGCCTGAGATTGCCTATGACGTGAACGCGACGATCCTGTTTGGCACCGACACCTTCCTCGCCGGCTATGCGCGCATGGCGCATCCTTACGACTTCTACAGCCTGCGCTATGTCTTCGCCGGCGCCGAGGCGGTGAAGGCCGAAACGCGGCGGGTCTATGCCGAAAAATTCGGCCTCCGGATCCTCGAAGGCTATGGCGCAACGGAAACCGCGCCGGTCATCGCGATCAACACACCGATGGCCAACCGATCCGGCTCCGTCGGCAAGGCGCTGCCTGGCATCGAGACACGGCTGGAGCCGGTCGAGGGCATCGCGGAAGGCGGCCAACTGCTGGTGCGCGGGCCAAATGTCATGCGCGGCTATCTGCGCGCCGAAGCGCCGGGCGTGCTCGAACCAGTCGAGGGCGGCTGGTACGACACCGGCGACATCGTCATCATCGACGAGCGCGGCTTCATCACGATTGCCGGCCGCGCCAAGCGCTTCGCCAAGGTCGGCGGCGAGATGGTGTCGCTGGCCGCGATCGACAATCTCGCGGCCGAGTTCTGGCCGAGCCATGCGAGCGCCGCCACCACGATCCCGAGCGAACGCAAAGGCGAGGAAATCGTGCTTGTCACCGAGCGTCCCCAGCCCGATCTCGGCGAGTTGCAGCGGTTCGGCCGCGCGCGCGGGCTCGCCGAAATCCAGTTGCCGAAGGCCGTGATCGCGGTCGAGAAGCTGCCGCTGCTCGGCACGGGAAAGCTCGATCTGCCCGCCGTGAAGGCGCTCGCGCTCGCGACCCTGCGCGTTGCGGGGGAACCGGCAAAGATCGTGCCGTCGTGAGCGGCATGGCAGCACGAATAGGACGCTCGGCCACGCGGCACTGTCTTGGCGCCGCCGCAATCGGGGACGATCAACTGAACCCACGCGCGGCAGTGAGCCGGGCGAGGAATGACGCCGCTGCGTGCGGCTTGGGGGATTACCATGAAGTCATTGAAGACGAAGACTGCGCTGCGGCTTGCAATGCTTGGCATCATCGCCGGCCTCGGCATGGTCGGCGGCGCCGCGCCGAGCGAGGCGGTCGTCTATTGCAAGACGGTCGGCTATCCGAAGGGCTGCGTCGCAAAGAAGCCGACGGTCGTCTATTGCAAGCGCGTCGGCTATCCGAAGGGCTGCGTCGTCCGCTGAGGCGGCACGGCAACAAACTTCGCTAAAGACCGGAGCGGCTTTCCGCTCCGGGCACCGCCGCTCGACAGTGCCCCCTATCGGCGGTAGATTTCATCGAACAATTTGTTCTGGTGTGTTTCGGGGGCTTTCATGCGGCTTTTCGTCATTCTCGTGCTTGCTACCATCGGCCTTTCGGGTTGCCAGACCGCGCAGCAGGCGGGCTCGTCCGGCTCCTGCAATCAGGCGGGGTCCACCATGGACGCGCCGGTCATGTGCCCGGGTAGCTGATCGTCTGATCATTCCTTCAAGACCGGGGCGCCGCCTTCGTGCGGCGCTTCGGCTTTTTGGCCTTTGCCAGATCGGCGCGCCGGGCCACCATGATTGCCTGTCGTGACCAGACGACGAATTCGTCCGGCTCGTCGATGAGCCTTTCGGGCATGCGCCAATAGCTGAGCGAGACCGCGCGGCCGTCCTTGCGCGGATAGACGAACGGCGTGCAGCCCTCGGCCTCGAATGCCGCCCGCGTCTCAACATCTGCCTTGAGATAGATGACCTCGGCGATGATGATCGCGAACATCAGCCCGTCGCTGAAGGCGCCGAGGCCGCCGAACATCCGCTTCAACTGGACGCGGCCGACTGGGGCGAAGAGTTCATCAAGGAATTCACGGTCGCCCATTGGGGCTTACTCCGCGCAGTCGATGCCCATCTGCCAGAAATCCGCCTCGAGGCGCACGGCCTCGTCGAAAATGGCCAGAAGCCGCGGATAGCGCGTTTCCGTCAGGAACAGCGCCGCGAGGCGATCGATCTGCGCGATGCTGTCGGCGGCAAGGGCCTGGTAGGCATCGCCCGCATATTCCCGGATCCAAGGGCCATAGGGATTGCTGCCGTCACCGAGCCCCCGGCCCGCCTGCGCCAGCGCGCGGCCGATCTCCGCATAGCCGACGACGCAGGGCGAGAGCGCCACCACAAGGTCCAGCATGTCGCCGCGCAGCCCCGCCTCCTGGACGAAGCGCGTATAGGCGACCGTCGCCCGCGCCTCGCGCGTCGCCGCGACGGCATCGGGCGCAAGACCCCAGTCGGCGCAGAGGCGAAGATGCAGGCTGGTCTCACCGAGGATCGCGGCGATGCCGTCCGCCGCCTTCTTCATCTCGGCAAGGTCGGGCGCCTTGTAGACGCCAATCGCATAGGCGCGCGCGAACTCGATCAGGAACAGATAGTCCTGCACGAGATAATGGCGGAAGCTCGCAAGCGGCAGCGACCCGTCGCCGAGGCCACGAACGAATGCATGGTCGACATAATCAGACCACGACGAGGCTGCGTCCTGCTTCAGACGCTCGAAGAGATTGGATGGCATCGAGAACGGCTCAGCCGGCAGTGGCGCTATCGGGAAGCTCGGCCGGCTTCAGCATGACCGATTCGCCACAGCCGCAGGCCGAGACCTCGTTCGGATTGCGGAACACGAAGCCCGAGCGCAGCTTCGTCGTCTCGAAATCCATGACCGTGCCGAGCAGGAAAAGCACCGCCGAGGGATCGACGAAGACGCTGACGCCCTTCTCCTCAATGCGCTCGTCCTTGGCATCGGGCGCGGCCACCTTCAGCATGGTGTATTCCATGCCGGCGCAGCCGCCCTTCTTGACGCCGATCCTGAGCCCGGCAACCGGCTCGTCCGCATCCTCGACGATCTCGCGGATACGGTCGGCGGCGGCCTCGGTCAGCGACATGACGGCAAAGCGTGAGCGGATGCCCATGGCAATCTCCTCGCAGCGCGCAATCCAGGCGCCGCATGAATTTCATCAGCTAACCCTAAGATCGGTGTTCCCTCGCCCATCGGCAAGGGCTTCAGCCGAAAGGCGGGTCGTTCGTCCAGATCACGGCCGTCGCGCCGGCCACGATCAATACCAGTCGAGCGCCACGCGGGCTTCGTCCGACATGCGGTCCTGCGACCAGGGCGGATCGAAGGTCATGTTGACATCGACACGGCCAACGCCGGGAACCGAACCGACAGCGTTCTCGACCCAGCCCGGCATTTCGCCGGCAACCGGGCAACCGGGCGCTGTCAGCGTCATGTCGATGGCGATGTTGCGGTCGTCGTCGACATCGATCTTGTAGATCAGGCCGAGTTCGTAGATGTCGGCCGGAATCTCGGGATCATAGACGGTCTTCAGCGCCGCGATGATGTCGCCGGTCAGCCGTTCCAGTTCCTCGGCCGGAATCGAACTCGGTGCCGCCAGCGGCAACGCGGCCTCGGCAGCAACGGCCTTGTCGGCGACGGCTTCGCTCGGAGTTGGCTCGGAGGTGGCGGGTCCCTCGGACATGATGGCTTCCTCGGTCATGATGGGCTCCTCAGCTGAAGAAGCGCTGCGCCTTTTGCAGCGCCTCGGCGAGGCGATCGACCTCTTCCAGGGTGTTGTAGAGACCGAACGAGGCGCGGCAGGTCGACGTCACGCCAAAGCGGCGCAGCAGCGGCTGGGCGCAATGGGTTCCGGCGCGCACGGCAACACCCTCGCGATCGATGATGGTCGCGATATCATGCGCATGGGCGCCGGCCATCTCGAACGAGATGATCGCGCCCTTGTCGGGCGTGGTGCCGAAGATGCGCAGGCTGTTGATCGCCGAAAGACGCTCGGTGGCATAGACCGCGAGACGGTGCTCATGCGCGGCGATGGCATCGCGGCCGAGGCGTTCCATGTATTCGAGCGACGCGCCAAGACCGATCGCCTGGACGATCGGCGGCGTGCCCGCCTCAAAACGGTGCGGCGGCTCGGCATAGGTCACGGTCGTCGCCGTCACGTCGCGGATCATCTCGCCGCCGCCCATGAAGGGCGGCATGGCGGCAAGCAACGCTTTCTTGCCGTAGAGGACGCCGATCCCCGTCGGGCCGTAAACCTTGTGTCCGGTGAAGGCATAGAAATCGACATCGAGATCACGGACATCGACCGGCATGTGCACGGCCGCCTGGCTGCCGTCGAGCAGCACCTTGACGCCATGGGCATGCGCGATGCGGATCACGTCGCGCACCGGAACCACAGTGCCGGTGACATTCGACATATGCGTGACCGAAACGAGCTTGGTGCGCGGCGTGATCAGCTTCTCGAACACGTCGAGCCGGAAGGCGCCGTCGTCGTCGACAGGCACCCATTTGATCACCGCGCCCTTGCGCTCGCGCAGGAAATGCCACGGCACAATGTTGGAATGGTGCTCGAGGATCGAGAGAATGATCTCGTCGCCCTCGCCGATTTCCTCCTGGCCAAGCGAATTGGCGACGAGGTTGATCGCCTCGGTCGACGAGCGGGTGAAGATGATCTCTTCGCCCGATCCGGCATTCAGGAAGCGACGCACGGTTTCGCGTGCATTTTCATAGGCTTCCGTCGCTGCGTTCGAGAGGTAATGAAGGCCGCGATGGACGTTGGCATAGTCCTCGGTATAGGCCTTCATCACCGCATCAAGCATCGCCTGCGGCTTCTGGGCCGAGGCGCCGTTGTCGAGATAGACGAGCGGCTTGCCATAGACGGTCTTGGAGAGGATCGGGAAATCCTTGCGGATGGCCTCGACGTCATAAGGGGCCGGATCGGCGAGGCCTGTGCTCATGACGCGGTCTTCCGTCCGGCGAGCCAAGAGCGCGCCACAACCTCGAACGCTTCGCCGATCGCCTCGTCGCCGAGGCCTTCGATCGCCTCGGCGAGGAAGGCCGTGACCAGCAGCGTTTCCGCTTCGGCGCGCGGAATGCCGCGCGAAAGCAGGTAGAACAGCATGTCCTCGTCGATCTCGCCCGAGGTCGCGCCATGGGCGCACTGAACGTCGTCGGCGAAGATCTCAAGCTCAGGCTTGACCGAGAAGGACGCCTCCTCCGACAGGAGCAGGCCCTGCGTCATCATCTTGCCGTCGACCTTCTGGGCGCCGGGGCGCACGATGATGCGGCCCTGGAAGATGCCCTCAGCCTTGCCGTCCATCACCGCCTTGAACAATTCGCGGCTGGCGCCGTTCGGCACCGCATGATCGACGCCGAGCATGATGTCGGCATGCTGCTTGCCGCCGACCATCGTGGCGCCGAAGAGGCCGGCCCGCGCAAACTCGCCGCCATAGGTGACGAAGCTCTGCGAACGGGAGATCGCCGCGCCGATCATCAGCGTCAGATGATCGAGCTGGCTCTCGCCGCCGATCGAGACCACCGTCGTGCCGATATGCACCGCCGCCTGGCCGTCGGCCTGAAGCTTGGCCCAGGTCAGCTTGGCGCGATCGCCGATCACCGCCTCGGTCACGACATTCGACTGATAGGCGGCAGCCTCCGGACCCGTGAAGGTCTCGACGAGCCGCAGCGAAGCGCCGGCGCCGACGCGCACGCTATTGCGGGCGAAGACCGAATAAGTGCCGCTGGTCACATGGGCGATCTCGACCGCCCGCACGACATCATGGCCAGCAGGGACGTCGAGCGCGACGCCGCCGGACATCATGGCGGTGTTGAGCGCCACCATGGGGTCGGCGAGACGGCCAGCCTCGGCGCCGATGCGCTCGTCGCCGGCTGCCAGAAGGGTGGCGACATCGCTGACGACGAGGCCGTCGAGCCCGGAAAGATCGGAGAGATCGGGCCGGTAGCGGCCGTCGAGCACGACAAGGCGCGCGCGGTCGAGCCCAGGCAGCGGATCGGCGGCCTCGGGCGCCGCGGCGACGGCCGGCGCCGCAGGCGGAGCACTGCGCAGCAGGGCGCGGAGATCCGTATAGCGCCAGGCCTCGGTGCGCCGGCTCGGCAGCCCCTTCGCCTCGAATGCATCAAAAGCGACCGCGCGCGCGGCGGCGACGCTGTCATTACCGGGAAGGCTGGCGCGCGCGACCGCAAAGGCCTCGGCGATCGCGAGTTCCGTCGGCGTGCGCGGGATAACGGGCGCAGGATTCAGCGCCCGACCGACGGCGCTGGCGGGTGCCGGGTTCATGACGCTGCTCATGCCGCTGCCGCGCCGACATAATCGGCATAGCCGTTCGCCTCAAGCTCAAGCGCGAGCTCCGGACCGCCCGAGCGGACGATGCGGCCAGCCGACATCACATGCACCACGTCCGGCACGATATGATCGAGCAGGCGCTGATAATGGGTGATGACCAGCATCGAGCGATCGGGCGCGCGCAGCGCGTTGACACCGTCCGAGACGGTCTTGAGCGCGTCGATATCGAGGCCGGAATCGGTCTCGTCGAGAATGGCGAGCTTAGGCTCGAGCAGCGCCATCTGCAGGATCTCGTTGCGCTTCTTCTCGCCGCCGGAGAAGCCGACATTGAGCGGACGCCGCAGCATTTCCTGAGTCACATTCAGCTTTTCGGCCGAAACCTTCACGCGGCGCATGAAGTCGGGCGTGGTCATTTCCGCCTCGCCGCGAGCCTTGCGCTGCGCATTCATCGCCGCCTTGAGGAAGGTCATCGTCGCGACGCCAGGGATTTCCAGCGGATACTGGAAGGCGAGGAAGATGCCCTTGGCGGCACGTTCCTCGGCCGGCGTCTCGACGATCTCCTCGCCGTTGAAGAGGATCGAACCGTCGGTGATGTCATAGCCGTCGCGTCCGGCAAGGACATAGGACAGCGTCGACTTGCCGGAGCCGTTCGGCCCCATGATGGCGTGGACCTCGCCCGTGGGGACGTCGAGATTGACGCCACGGAGGATTTCGCGGTCACCGACCGAAGCGTGCAGGTTCTTGATGGAGAGCATTCTCAGTTCCGTTCGTTCCGGCGGGAGGCCTTGGGGGCCGTCATGGTCAGGCTTGCCCCGGCCGTCCACGCCTCATTCTTGACCGCTTCAATTCGTGGATGCCCGGGACAGGCCCGGGCATGGCGCTCTGGTGATCGACTAGCCGACCGAGCCCTCAAGGCTGATCGAGATCAGCTTCTGGGCCTCGACCGCGAACTCCATCGGCAATTGCTGGATCACGTCCTTGACGAAGCCGTTGACGATCAGCGCCACCGCTTCCTCGGAGGTGAGGCCGCGCTGCAGGCAATAGAACAGCTGGTCGTCGGCGATCTTGGACGTGGTCGCCTCGTGCTCGAACACCGCGCTGGCATTCTTCGATTCGATGTAGGGCACGGTATGCGCGCCGCACTGATCGCCGATGAGCAGGCTGTCGCAATTGGTGAAATTGCGCGCGCCGGAGGCCTTGCGATGGGCCGAGACGAGGCCGCGATAGGTGTTGTCCGAGCGGCCGGCGGCGATGCCCTTGGAGATGATCCGGCTCCGCGTGTTCTTGCCGAGATGGATCATCTTGGTGCCGCTATCGACCTGCTGGTAGCCGTTCGACACCGCGATCGAATAGAACTCGCCCTGGCTCTCGTCGCCCCGCAGGATGCAGGATGGGTATTTCCAGGTGATGGCCGAGCCGGTCTCGACCTGCGTCCACGAGATCTTCGAGCGGTCGCCACGACAATCGCCGCGCTTGGTCACGAAGTTGTAGATGCCGCCCTTGCCGTCCTTGTCGCCCGGATACCAGTTCTGGACCGTCGAATATTTGATCTCGGCATCATCGAGCGCGACCAGTTCGACGACAGCCGCATGCAGCTGGTTCTCGTCGCGCTGCGGCGCCGTGCAGCCCTCGAGATAGGAGACATAGGCGCCCTTCTCCGCAATGATCAGCGTGCGCTCGAACTGGCCGGTATTGCGCTCGTTGATGCGGAAATAGGTCGAGAGCTCCATCGGGCAGCGGACGCCCTCGGGCACATAGACGAACGACCCGTCCGAGAAGACGGCCGAGTTCAGCGTCGCGTAGAAATTGTCAGTCGTCGGAACGACGGAGCCGAGATATTTCCGCACGAGGTCGGGATATTCGCGGATCGCCTCGGAGATGGCGCAGAAGATGACGCCGGCCTTCTTCAGCTCGTCCTTGAAGGTCGTCACCACTGAGACGCTGTCGAACACGGCATCAACAGCGACGCGGCGATCGCTCGCGCCCTCGACGCCGGCGAGGATCTCGCGCTCGCGCAGCGGAATGCCGAGCTTCTCGTACATCGCGAGCAGTTCGGGATCGACTTCGTCGAGCGACTTCGGACCCTTGGTGCTCTTAGGCGCCGAGTAATAATAGAGATCGTCGAAATCGATCTTCGGATAATGGACGCGCGCCCAGGTCGGCTCGGCCATGGTCAGCCAGCGCCGATAGGCCTCCAGCCGCCATTCGAGCATCCATTCCGGCTCGTTCTTACGGGCCGAGATGAAGCGCACGATGTCCTCGGAGAGGCCCTTCGGCGCCTTGTCGGATTCGATCTCGGTGACGAACCCGTATTTGTATTGATCGACATCGATCTGGCGAACCTGATCGACCGTCTCCTGAACTGCAGGCATTTCCAACTCCGTCGCCGCGGTTTCAAGGACCGCGGGTTGAGGATCGCTTCAAGCGGCGCGTATCGCGCCCGGCATCAGCCGCGACACGACCCGTCCCCAGATTTCACTGAACTCACTTAGGTCTTCTTGCGTCGTTTCCCAGCCGAAGCTGAGCCTTATCACCGACCGCGCCCGCCTATCAGCAAGCCGCATCGCTTCCATGACATGCGAGACGCGGACCTTGCCGGACGAACAGGCAGAGCCTGCCGAAATCGCGACGCCTTCGAGATCGAGGGCAATGACAAGCGTCTCCGCCTGGAGCCCGTCGACGCCGAGGGCTGCTGTCTGCGGCAGGCGTTCTGCTCCGCCGCCGATGAGGACTGCGCCCGGCAGGGCTGCGAGGCCGTCGCGCCAGCCGCGCCATTCCTCGCCCCGCGCGAGATCGGCCAGCGCCGCTTCGGCAGCAACGCCAAAGCCTGCGATCGCAGCGACATTCTGCGTGCCAGCACGGGCGAATTTCTCCTGCCCGCCGCCGGTGATCAGCGGCAGCGGCGAAACGAGATCGCCGCCGAACACGATCGCGCCGGCGCCCTGGGGGCCACCGAGCTTATGGGCCGACAGCGTCAGGAAATCGACGCCGAGCGCGGCGATATCGACGGGAATGCGACCGGCCGCCTGGATCGCATCGGCATGAACCAGGGCGCCGAAACGGCGCGCGATCGCGGCGACGTCGGCAACCGGCTGGATCGTGCCGGTCTCGTTGTTGGCGAGCATGACAGAGACGAGCGCCCGCTTGCCCTCGGCGGCGAGCGCTGCGAGCTGCTCCTCAAGATGGTCGAGACGGACGACACCCTCGGCATCGACATCGATCCGGCGGACCGCATCGGCGGCGAAGCGGCCGCCGGCGAGAACCGAGGGATGTTCGGTGGCGCCCAGCACAAGCGCATCAAGGCGAAGTTCGCCGGCGCCGACCCGCTGGCGCGGCGAAAGCACGGTGACATTCGCCTCCGTGCCGCCGCTGGTGAAGATCACACGCTCGGCCGCGCCGCCAACCAGCGCCGCCACCTGACGCCGCGCACTTTCGATCCGGCCGCGCGCCGCGCGACCCTCGGCATGGACAGAAGACGGATTGCCGACCGACGCCAGCGCTTCGACCATCGCCGCGCGGGCGGCCGGGCGCAGCGGCGCGCCGGCATTATAGTCGAGATAGATGCGCCTCTGCGTCAAACCGGCCTCCAGCCGCCCGGCAAGAGGCCGAGCCAGGACGCGGCCGCAGCGGGCCAGGTCCATGTCGCATTATGCTTGAAATCCGGGGCCTGCCTCATGCTACAAGGCCGACTTCCCGGCCGGGTCGCCCCGGTCGTCCCATTCGAACTGTTCTAAGGTGTTCTAGAAACCCTGAGGATCAGAGTCAAGTTCCGGAGCCGCACCCATATCAGGGTTTTGGCCGCAGGAACACGCCAGAGGTCAGCGCCCGTCCATGCCCGAAATCATCTTCACCGGCCCCGCCGGCCGTATCGAGGGACGGTATCAGCCGTCCAAGACGAAGAACGGCCCGATCGCCATCATTCTTCATCCACATCCGCAGTTTGGCGGGACGATGAACAATGCGATCACCTACCAGCTGTTCTACATGTTCGCAAAGCGCGGCTTCGCCGTGCTTCGCTTCAATTTCCGCGGCGTCGGCCGCAGCCAGGGCGAGTTCGATCATGGCGAGGGCGAGCTTTCGGACGCCGCCTCGGCGCTCGACTGGGCGCAGACCGTCCATCCCGACGCACGCGCCTGCTGGGTCGCCGGTTTCTCGTTCGGCTCGTGGATCGGCATGCAGCTCCTGATGCGCCGGCCGGAGATCGAGGGTTTCATCTCGATCGCGCCGCAGGCCAATCTCTATGACTTCTCCTTCCTCGCCCCCTGCCCGTCCTCGGGCCTGATCATCCATGGCGACCAGGACAAGGTGGCGCCGCCAAAGGACGTCCAGACCCTCGTCGACAAGCTGAAGACGCAGAAGGGCATCATCGTCGAGCAGACGATCATGCCAGGCGCCAACCACTTCTTCGAAGGCCAGGTGGAGCCCCTGATCGACATCTGCGGCGCCTATGTCGACAAGCGCCTGAAGGCGATCACCGAAGCGGCGTGAGGCAGCTCAAGGGTTTCCGAGTGAGCCGCGTTTGGCCTCGCTCGGGAGCGCCTTGGGACGCTTCGAGATGCAGCCCGGTATCCGCCACAGGTCGTTCCGCCCTTAAGCCCCGGGCTTCTCTTCGTCGAGCGGCATGGTCGTAACGGCGGCGGCAAGCGCTGCGGCGCGGCTGGCAGCCTTGCGGAGCTTGCGCTGCTTCAGGTAGTCGACGATCTCGCGGCGGTTCTGGAACAGCGGCAGCTTGCGGCGCGGAGCGCGGCGCTCCAATGCAAGGCCGACTTCCGTGATCTCGTCGCGATCGCCAAGCCGGCGGACGATGAGATCAACAGCCCCGGCCGGAACGCGGTCGCCCTCCTCGATATCGCCGGAGAGCTGGCGCCGCATCGACGCAGCCACGGTCTCGCTGCGCTCGGCATCGCCGATCTCGAAGCCATAGGCCTCGGCGAGATCGGCCATCTTCACCGTCGGGTCGATGACGAAATCGCCGAACAGCGCCGAGGCGTCGGCCGAATCCGCAGGCCGGGCGAAGAGCTGATCGAGCAGGCGGACATGCTCGGTCGCCGCGATGATATACACCTGATCGCCGGCAACGAGCGGCCCCGCCGCCTCGAAGCGCAGCGAGCGGCCATCGCGGAGGATCAATGCCGGCCGCGCCCAGCGCGGAATGCGGCGACCGCGCCCGACAGCGCTTTCCGCCGTCACGCGATAGGTGACGATCTCGTGGTCACCGCGGCCGGGCAGCTCGATGTCGATACGCTCGACCGGGCCATAGCGGGCCGGCACGACCAGGCCGAGCCAGCGCGCCACCGGGCCGATCGTCCACCCCTGCAGCACCAGCGAGCAGAGCACGACGATGAAGGCGACATTGAACATCACCTGCCCGTCCGGCACGCCGC
This sequence comes from Kaistia sp., assembly GCA_965229085.1. GTDB lineage: Bacteria > Pseudomonadota > Alphaproteobacteria > Rhizobiales > Kaistiaceae > Kaistia. The sequence goes on from OZ245859.1 coordinate 1,012,371, forward strand.
CGACCATAGGCAGGATGGCGAGCAGGATCGAAACGGCGCCTCGGAGCCCGACCCAGGCGACGAAGGCGGTCTCGTTGCGCGAGAAGCCGAACGGCACGAGGCTCAACCAGACCGCGGCGGGACGGGCGATGAAGATCAGCACTGCGGCAATGCCAATTGCCGGCAGGGCGACGGTGCCGAACTCATGCGGCGTCGCAAGAAGGCCGAGGGTCAGGAACATCGCGATCTGCGCCAGCCAGCTCATGCCCTGCAACACGCGGCGGAGCGCAAGCACCTGGCGCATCCGGACATTGCCGCAGATGAGGCCGGCGACATAGACGGCGAGGAATCCGCTGGCGCCGCCGATACCGGTCGCGGCGAAGAGAACCAGCACGAGCGCCATCACGAGGATCGGATAAAGCGCCGGCTCCAGCTCCACGCGATTGACGACCCGCGCAATGATCAGTCCGCCGACAAGGCCGGTGAGCGTGCCGACGCCGATCTGCACGAAGAAGGCGCGAAGCAGGCTGGTAAAGGCCTCGCCCTCGCCGGCCGCGGCCGTGGCGATGCCGACCAGCGCCACGGTCAGGAAGATCGCCATCGGATCGTTGGAGCCCGACTCGACCTCGAGCGAAGATCGCACGCGCTCGCGCAGCGATATGCCGCCGACCCGAAGCAGGAAGAACACGGCCGCCGCATCGGTCGACGCGACGATAGTGCCGAGCAGCATCGCCGAAACCCAGTTCCAGCCGAAGATGAAGCGGGCGGCGACCCCGACAATGCCGGCCGTCACCAGAACGCCGAGCGTCGCCAATGTGAGCGCGGGCATCGCGGCCGTACGAAAAGCCGACAGGCGCGTTTCGAAGCCGCTCTCGAACAGGATGATGGCGAGCGCGATCGAGCCGATGAAATAAGCGGTTCGGCCGTCGCTGAAGCGGATGCCGAGCCCGTCCTCACCGGCGAGCAGCCCAAGCAGCAGGAAGACGAGCAGCAGCGGTGCGCCGAAGCGCGTGGAAAAGATCGAGGTGAACACCGCCACGCCGACAAGCAGCGCACTGATCAGGATGGCGACATACATGCTCTCAATCATCGGGCCTCGGCGCTCGCTTCTCCCTGGAGGTGGAACCAGGCTTGTCACCCTATCGGAACGGACGATTCGGACCGCAATGCGTCGGCCAGGTGCCTAAAGCGCGGCGGTGCGGATCAATGGCCACGACAACGCGGCGCGGCCCCTTCGGTCAAGGGGTCGAGAGGATACCGCCGGTCATTGGCCGGGGACAGCCGGTCGTATCTGGAAAACTGATCGGCAGGCCCGCGCAATGCCGCGCGGCGAGATAAGCGAAGGCCTGGGCCTCGATGAAATCGACCGACCAGCCAAAGGCATCGGCGGTTGCGACCGGCGCGCCGCCGGCGGCGAGCCCGCGCAGGATCGCCGGGTTGTGAGCGCCGCCGCCACAGACGACGATCTGGTCGGCGCCGCCGGCGAGATCGATCCCGCGGAGGATCGCCTCGGCCGTGAAGGCGGCGAGCGTCGCGGCGGCGTCCTCTGTCGAGAGGCGCGCCACCGGGCGGCGCGAGAAGGCGTCGCGATCGAGCGACTTCGGCGGCTTCAGATCGAACCAGGGATCGGCGATCAGTTCGGCGAGGGTCTGGGTCTGGATCGTGCCTGCCAGCGAGAGGCGGCCATCGCGGTCCATCGCCGCGCCGGTGCGCTCGCGGACGAGATCATCGATCAGCGCATTGCCGGGGCCGGTATCGAAGGCGATCAAGCTATCATCGGCGCCGACGCGGGTGACGTTGGCGACGCCGCCGATATTCACCACCGCGACATCGCCGGAAAGCCCTGCGGCGCGGACGAGCGCGCGGTGGAAGACGGGCACAAGGGGCGCCCCCTGCCCGCCCGCGGCGACATCCGCAGCGCGGAAGTCATGCACCACGGGAATGCCGAGACGATGCGCCAGCGAGGCGCCGTCGCCGATTTGAACCGTCAGGCCGCGTGCGGGGGCGTGGAAGACGGTCTGGCCGTGGAAGCCGACAAGCGAGACCCTGATAGCATCGACATCCGGCCGGGCGAGCAACTGCTCGACAGCCTCGGCATGCGCGACTGTGACAATGCGCTCGGCCTCGGCGAGGACACCTGGCCGCGCCGCGCGATCGGTGAGCGTTGGCGCCAGCGCCAGCGCCGCGCGCAGCACGGACCGTTCCGCCTCGCTATAAGGGCGGAACGCCGTCGGGCCAAACGCCTCGACGTCCTCGGCATCGGTGGCAATCAGCGCGGCGTCGATCCCGTCCATCGACGTGCCACTCATCAGGCCCAACGCCACGATCCTGCGCATGATTCGCTCCCAGCCTAGCGTCGCGAAGCCACTCTTTCGCCAGCGCGGGCAGCGCCGTCAATCTGGAGGTGACAAAGCTGAGTGGCTCGGATATAGGCTTTCGTTATGACCATTTCGGCCCGCACCTTCTTCTTCGCCTGGTATTTTAGCTATCCGTTGCCGGCGGCGGAGGCAGGAGCGCGCTCGAACTAAACCATCGAAGCTCACCGACCAAAGCCGCCAAACCCAGTTGGCGGCTTTTTTGTTGGCCGCTGACGGGAAAACTCCAAGGAACCCGAACCGTGCCCGACACCACCGACGACCTGCGCATCAGCGCGATCAAGGAACTTTCCCGCCCCTCGGACGTGATGGCCGAACTGCCGCGCACCGATGTGGCCAGCCAGACCGTCAGCACCACCCGCAAGGCGCTGCACGAGATCCTGCACGGCCGCGACGACCGCCTTGCTGTCGTGGTCGGCCCCTGTTCGATCCATGATCCTGAAGCCGCGCTCGACTACGCCCATCGTCTCGCCGCGCTGCGCAAGAGCCTTGGCGGCGCGCTCGAGATCGTGATGCGGGTCTATTTCGAGAAGCCGCGCACCACTGTCGGCTGGAAGGGGCTCATCAACGACCCCGATCTCGATGGCAGCTTCAACATCGACAAGGGTCTGCGCATCGGCCGCCGCGTGCTGCTCGAGATCAACAATCTCGGCCTGCCGGCCGGCTGCGAATTCCTCGACATGACGACGCCGCAATATTTCGCCGACCTCGTCGGCTGGGGCGCCATCGGCGCGCGGACGACCGAAAGCCAGGTGCATCGCGAGCTCGCATCCGGCCTCTCCTGCCCGGTAGGCTTCAAGAACGGCACCGACGGCAATGTGAAGATCGCAGTCGACGCGGTGCTCTCGGCCTCGCAGCCGCATCATTTCCTCGCCGTGACCAAGGACGGCCGCTCGGGGATCGCTGCCACCACCGGCAATGACGACTGCCACATCATCCTGCGTGGCGGCAAGGCGCCGAACTATGACGCGGCCAGCGTCGAGGCCGCTGCGGCGGAACTCGCAAAGGCAGGCCTGCCGCCGTTCCTGATGATCGACGCCAGCCATGCCAATAGCCTGAAGAAGCCGGAGAACCAGCCCCGGGTCGCCGACGAGATCGGCGCCCAGATCGCTGCGGGCGACGACCGCATCATGGGCGTGATGATCGAGAGCAATCTCGTCGCCGGACGCCAGGACCTCGTGCCCGGACGACCGCTCGTGTATGGCCAGAGCATCACCGACGGCTGCATCGACTGGGATACATCGGTCGGCGTGCTCGAGCGGCTTGCCGAGGCGGTCGAGCAGCGCCGCATCCGCGCCGCGGCGCCGCGGCTCGCCGCCGCGGTCTGACCGGCGCTTCAAGACCTTGGCCGCCGCTGATGATCTTTTCGGCGGCGGCTGCTAGAGGGGTGGCGCAATCCGGGCGCCGACCCTGGATCGACCCATTCCTTCCGCTTGTGGAAATCCGCCGCCATGACCGCGTTCAAGTCCGACTTCCTGCATATCCTCAGCGAGCGGGGCTTCATCCATCAGTCTTCCGACATGGACAGCCTCGATGCCCTTGCGGCGAAGGGCGAGCTCGTCGGCTATGTCGGTTACGACTGCACGGCCCCTTCGCTGCATATCGGCAACTTCCTGACCATGATGATGCTCTACTGGCTGCAGCAGAGCGGCAACAAGCCGATCACGCTGATGGGCGGCGGCACGACCATGGTCGGCGATCCCTCCGGCAAGGACGAATCGCGGCCGATGCGGACGGTCGCGGAGATCGAGGCCAACCAGGCGAGCATCAAGGGCGTGTTCGGCCGCGTGCTCAACTTCGGCGCCGGCAAGACCGACGCGGTGATGGTCGACAATGCCGATTGGCTGACGAAGCTCGGCTATATCGACATGCTGCGCGATGTCGGCCGCCACTTCTCGGTCAATCGCATGCTGACCATGGATTCGGTACGTCTCCGGCTCGAACGCGAGCAGGAGATGAGCTTCATCGAGTTCAACTACATGATCTGCCAGTCCTATGACTATGTGGAGCTGGCGCGGCGCCAGGGCTGCAATCTGCAGATGGGCGGCTCCGACCAATGGGGCAACATCATCATGGGCGTCGATCTCGGCCGAAGGATGGGCACGCATCAGCTTCATGCGCTGACGACGCCGCTCTTGACCACCGCCTCGGGAGCCAAGATGGGCAAGACCGCGCAGGGCGCCGTCTGGCTGAACGAGGACCAGTTCAGCGCGTATGACTTCTGGCAGTATTGGCGCAATACCGAGGATGCCGATGTCGGCCGCTTCCTGCGCCGCTTCACCATCCTGCCGGTCGCGGAGATTGCCCGGCTCGAGGCGCTTGGCGGCTCCGAGATCAATGAAGCCAAGAAGTTGCTGGCAACCGAGGCGACGGCGCTGCTGCATGGCCGCGACAAGGCCGAGGCCGCCGCCGAGACCGCGCGCCGGACCTTCGAGGAAGGTGCCCTCGCGGAATCGCTGCCGACGATCGAGGTGGCTGCCGGCGAGTTCGAAGCCGGCATCGGTGCGCCGGGCCTCTTCGTCCGCGCAGGGCTCGTTGCCTCGAATGGCGAGGCGCGCCGTCAGATCAAGGGCGGCGGCCTGCGCATCAACGATGTCGCGCTCGACGACGAGAAGGCGGTCATCGGCCCCCGCGACCTGACGGCGGAGGGCGTCGTCAAGCTCTCGCTCGGCAAGAAGAAGCACGTTCTGGTACGCCCCGTCTGACGGCGGCTGCCACCAGCCACGGTGTCAGGCGACGGCTTCAACGATGATCGCCTGGATCGCACCCTCGATCGGACCGCTGCCGAACCGGTTTTCGAGGGCGGCTGTGGCGATATCCGTCGCTTGCTCAAGACTGCCCGGCCGCCGCGCTTCGATCTCGGCGCGGAGCGGCGTGCCCTGGCAATAGGTCAGCGCGACCTCGCGCGCCGAGCGGCCATGGCTGCGGCGGCTGACCGTCTCGGTCGACACCGAGCCGAAGCCGGCCGCCGCGAGATCATCGCGGATTACAGCCGTGTCGCTGAATCCGTGAGGGATTCGCGCCATGAAGAGCGGCGGATCCTCGGGAAACAGGCCCGCCAGAGCCTCCGTGACTGTTGCGGCGAAGTCGTTGGCTGGAAGCGCGTCCCAGACATTGAACAGATAGCGCCCGCCCGGCCGCAGGACGCGCCGCGCCTCGCGATAGGCGCGCACCTTGTCGGGAAAGAACATGACGCCGAACTGGCAGGCGACGACATCGAATGCCGCGTCGGGCGATGACAGCACCATTGCGTCCGACTGAGCGAATGTGATGCGCGTGTCGCTCGCTTGCCTCGCCTGCGCGCGATCGAGCATCGGCTGGTTGATGTCGGTGGCGCGTATCGATACGTCGGGTGGCAGTCGAACCGCCATCGCCCGGGTGAGCGCGCCCGTTCCGGCGGCAAGTTCCAGCACGTCGCCGGGCGCGAGCTTGGCGACCCGATCGGCGAGATCATCGGCATAGGTCTCGAAGATCAGGGGCACGAACAGGCGGTCATAGAGATCGGGGATCGGCCCGACGAAGCTGTTGTCGCTGGCGCTCATCACGTCCTCCCTTGCGGCCGTTTCTTTCCAGCCGTGGAGGGTACACCCCCGATGCGCCGCAGCCTATTCGCGGTTCAGTTGACCGGGAACTCGAAAATCTTGCGGAAGATGCCGGGCGTGATCATCGACAGCGGATTGACCGTAAGGCTCGGGCTGGCAATCGGCCCCTCGACCTTGAAAGTGACGCCGAACAGGCCGCCTTGGCTGCCCCCGCCGAGTGCAAGGCCGATCAGCGGCAGGCGGCCGAACAGATTGTTGACGGCATAGGCGGGCAAATAGGTGCCGGCGACCGAGATCATCTGCTTGGCGAGATCGATGGTGCCGTTCAGCGTCGCGCCGACCGTGGCGCCGCGCAGGACCGCATCCTCGATCACGATCAGCGAGCCGCGCTTGGTGTAATCGAGCCGCATTCTGTCGAACGGAACGTGGTCAGGATCGAGGCCGCTCGGCTGGGCATTCTCGCCTGTGCCTGTCGAGGCCGAGACCAGCTTGCGCATCGAAGCCTCATTGACGATCGCAAAACTCGAAATGTCGAAGACGCCGGTGAACGGTCCGCGCGCGCCGCCGCGCTCTCCGGAGAGGCGCATTTGACCGCCGCTGATGCGGCGATAGAGATCGACGAAGCTCAGAAGATTGCCGGCATCGGCGGTTTGCAGGTCAAGTTTGGCACCGCTCGCGCCGCCGTCGGTATAGATCATCGAAACGCCGCCACCCGGCAGCGTGCCCTTGAGGCTGGCCTTCGCAACGGATCCGCCTGCCGTGTTGACGGCGATGCTGCTATCCGTGAGCGCCACCTGGCCGAAGCCGGTGATGCTGTCGATCTTCGCATTGATCGAGATGGACGCGGCGCCATTATCCGGCGTCGGCGGGCTGGCCTTGAACTGCGCGATCAAGCCCCTTGCGTCAAAGGACGGCCCCCGCGCCGTAATCTGGTAGCTGTCGCCCTTCCGCTCCAGGGCGAGCGCGATCTGGTCGCCTTTACGCAGGGACAGCCGATCGAGATCGGCCGAAACGAGGCCGTTCTTGGCGTCGAGAATCGCCTTGCCGCGGAAGCCGAAGCCGTCGCCCGTCGCGATCATGTTGTCGATCAGGAAGCCGCCATCGTCGCGCGGCAGCATGTCGAACACGAGCCGGGCGGGAACCCCGATGCCTTTGCTCCAGCCGAGCGGCTGCATCACGAGCCGCGCCTGCTTCAGATCGAGATCGTAATGCTGGCCCTTGCGGCCGTCCCCGAGATCCGTGATCGAGGCGCCGACCGTGCCGCCGAGCATATTGTCGAGGCCGATCCCGAGGCGCTTGCGGGCGCTCGCATCGAGTACCAGTTGCACGCTGCTGCGCGCGGCACCCGGATCGGCATCGCCGTCAATTGCCCTGAGTGGCTGCGTCATGTTGATCGTCGCAGGCACGCCGTTGATGGTCGCCTTGCCGGCGATCGAGAACGCGGCGGCGGACGCGGTCATCGCGAAGGCGCCTTGCTTGATGATCTTGCCCTCGATTGGCGCCGCGCTGGCGAAGCCGGTCGTATCGAGTGTGGCGCGCCAAATGATGTCGCTCGGCAGCAGGCCGGGCTTCAACGGCATCGAGATCGAGAGGCTGCCCTTCCCCTCGCCGGAGAGATTTGCCGGATCGATGCGGTTTTTGGTCATCGCCCGCATCGGCTCGGAATCGGCGATTTCGGCGATGGCGCCGACATCGCCCTCGAATTGGGTCTCGATTCGGCTTTCCGCATCGGCGACCGCGGTGTTGGGCACAGCGAAGATGCCTGCGGTCAGCTTCACGGTCTTGCCCGACGGAGCGGTGATCGAGCCCTTGTCGATATCGATGCCGAAGGTCGAGCCGGCGACCACGGCATTGCCGTTGACGCCGGTGATCGGCGGTATCGTGCCGACGGTGGTGAAACTCACATCCTCAAGCCGCGCGTCCAGCCGCATATAGTTGTCGGGCATGGTGACGCGCTCGCCAGTGAAGAGCACACCGCCCGGCACCGCAGACTCGAAATGCGCCGAGGCAATCCGGCCGCCTGTCACATGGTCCAGCACCCATTTGCGCGCTGGCCCGGCCAGCGTCGGCGGCCAGATCTGTTTCAGCGCAGCGATCGTCATCGGCGTGAACGAGGCCGAGAGCGCCACCGACGGCGTGGCGCCTTCGAGGCCGAGCGTCCCGGCGGCTGCAACGGATGCCACAGGCGTAGTGATGTCGAAGTCGGTGATGTCGATGCGCTTGCCGGGAAAATCAGCCGTGCCGACCAGTGCGATCCGATCGGCGACGATCGGCGGCGAATTGCTATCGGCCGCAAGCATCGCGCCGCGCGATTCGAAATCGTAGCTGTAGCGTCCGTCGGAACGGTCGCCGAGCGGCTTGATCGCGCCGCTGACAACCGCGGTGGTCGGGCCGAACTGGAAGTGTGAAGGCTCAAGCACCAGCGTTCGCTTGGCGACGTCCCAATGCACGCGGATCGTCGCCTCATCCAGCAGAACCGTATCCTTGCCGAAGCCCGACACGAACTGGCCGGCGCCGAGATCGAAGCGAAGCTGTGCGTCCTTGACGTCGCCATTGGCGCCGAGCCGCACATTGGCCCGGCCAAAGAGCGGAATATCCGATGTGACGAGGCTCTCCGGACGGCCAAAATTCGGTTCTATGTCGGCCAGAGTCAGCTGCGAGAAGGAAAGCGACAGATTGCGGTCGCCATTGGTCGGATCGACCGAGCGCTCGCCGATGATACCCCAGCGGCCGGAATATCCCGACGTCGTGAAGCTCGCCTTGATCGTGCCGGTCGGATCGAGATTGAGCGCGATATCGGTATGGGGAAAGACGCGCTGCTGCCGCTTCTTGGTGTCCCAGATATGGATCGTCGCCGCATCGATAGTGAGACGCTGGAAGTTGCGCTCGATCGCCGCCTCTATCGGCGGCTCGAGGCCGCCATGCATGATGTGCATCGCGGTGAAGAGATCCGGAAAACCGCCATCGATGGCATCGAGGGCCGGCGGCTGACGACTCGCTTGCGGGGCAGCATCGGCGGTCGGCGCTGGGGCCTCGCCAGTATCGGTGGTCCCGGCTTCGTCCGCGTGATCGGCCGTTCCGAGATAGACCCGGCCTGCGCCGCCGCGCACGATCGAGATTTCCGGCTCGGTCACTTCGATCTGCGTGACGTCCAGCCGGAGGCGGAGCAGCGACAGAGGATCAATGCCGAACCTCAGCGTCGGGACATGCAGGACCCGGCTCTTGTCACGGTCATTGACGTTGATGTCGTCGATGCGGGCCATCAGCCCCATCACAGGATCGACGTCCAGCGAGGCAGTGCCGGCGCTGACGGCATACTCCGGACCAAGCTGCGCCCGCAGCGTGGCAGCGACACGCTCACTCAGCACGCCGAGTTCGACCGGGCCGGAGGCAAGGATGAAGGCGAGCGCGCCAAAGAACACCACGACCAGCAGGACGACCATGCTGGTGATGCGCAGGAGCCATCCGACCAAACCGCGTCGGCGTCTCGGGACCCTCGGAGCAAGCGGCCGATGGGCGCGCGCCGAGGGAAACTGGTCCAGCCGCATTGTCAGGCGTCAATACCTTTCGTTCGGGCTGCAAGAGCCACCGCACGACCCGCTGAACAGGCAGCCCCCGCGTCCGCAACGAACCTCCCGGGCGGCTGCCGGGACATGCATTGCAACGTCTGAAGCGACACGCCTTGAAACGAGTCCATCTTTACTATTTCTGACGCCAGACAAACCCGACGAAAGGAAGGCAGAATGGGACAGCTTGCACCGGGAGACAACGCCCCTGCGTTCGAACTGCCCACTGATAGCGGCGGTTCCGCGACGCTTTCGGCCTATCGCGGCCGCAAGCTGGTTATCTTCTTCTATCCCGGCGACGATGGCTCCAGCTGCACCGCTGAGGCGCAGGACTTCACGGCGGCGAAAGCCGACTTCGAGGCAGCCGGCGCCGCGGTCATCGGCATCTCGCCCGATTCGGTGAAGTCGCATGACAAGTTCAAGCTGAAGCGCGGGGTCGACGTGACGCTCGCTTCCGACGAGGCCAAGTCCGTCGTCGAAGCCTATGGCGTCTGGCAGGAGAAGCAGATGTATGGCCGCAGTTATATGGGCGTCGTGCGCACCACGATGCTCATTGATGCCGAGGGGCGGATCGCGCGGATCTGGCCTGGTGTCAAGGTCAAGGGTCATGTTGCCGATGTGCTCGCCGCGACCCGGGCGCTCTGAGGCGCTATGACCTGCAGCTTCACCAGCCTTGCCGATGCGGCCGCGCGGATCGTCGCGACCGCCGATCTCGATGAAAAGGTCGATATCGCCTTTGCGGCCGCCAAGGCCTGGTTCGGCCGGCGGCTTTCGCTCCGCTGCGCGGAGGACCGGGCCATGCCCGCCCGCCCCGGCCGGCCCGAACGCCCGCTGCTGGTGCCACCGCGCGCGCTGCCGAAGCGATCCGTCGTCTCGGCTCAGGGCCGCATCGCGCTCATTCACTCGCTGGCGCATATCGAACTCAATGCCGTCGACCTCACCTGGGATCTCGTCGGCCGTTTCGCCCGCGTGGCGATGCCGCGCTCTTTCTTCGACAATTGGGTTCAGGTAGGGCTCGAGGAGGCGAAGCATTTCTCATTGCTCGCCGACCATCTTCGGAGTTTGGAGGCCAGCTACGGCGACCTTCCAGCCCATGACGGGCTCTGGCAAGCGACACAGGAAACCGGGCACGACCTCATGGCCCGGCTGGCGATCCTGCCGCTGGTGCTCGAGGCGCGCGGTCTCGACGTGACGCCGCCTCTCATCGACAAGCTGGCGGAGCAAGGCGATACGGCCGGGGCCGGCATTCTTGAAATCATCTATCGCGACGAGCGGCGTCATGTCGCCTTTGGCTGCAAATGGTTCCGCTTTCTCTGCGACCGGCAGGGCCTCGCGCCCGAGCCGACCTTTCGCCGCCTGGTGATCAAGCATTTCCGCGGGCCGCTCAAGCCACCCTTCAACGATGCCGCGCGCGCCGAGGCCGGGATGACGCCCGGCTTCTATCGCCCGCTGGTTCGCGCGCTCGATCTTTGAGCCCTCAGCCGCGCCCTCGTCCGAACTGCGGCATAACCAAGGCTTAACCTTAACGCTTTCTAATCAGCGATGAAGCGGCCGTGCCACATGGCCGATGCGGTCAATATCGCCGGGTCGAAGCGCCATGCCGAACGCCAAAGCTCAGCGCGCCCTTTCTAAAGCGGCACCCAGCCGCGGAACCGCGCAGCGATCAGCCCCTCCACCGGTGCCACCCCGAAAGCCGATGCGCGCCGAGACCCGCTTGATCATCGCGCGCGGCGACCGACTGCAGGCGATCCATCTCAGCCCGCGACTGGTGCTCGTGGCCGGCGTCTGCCTCGTCCTGTTCACCGCACTCTATTTCGGCTCAACGGCCTATCTCGTCTTCCGTGACGATTGGGGCGGACAGGGCAAGAGCGACGAGGCCGCGCTCAGGGAAAGCTATGAGGACCGTATCTCGGCTCTGAGCAACGAGATCGACCGCATCACCACACGCCGCATCGTCGATCACGCCACCGTCGAGCAGAAGGTCGACCAGTTGCTCGACCGGCAAGACGAACTCGGCCAGCGCCAGGACATGCTCGACACGCTGACCGAGGCAGCACGGCGTGCCGGCTTCGACCTCCCGCCGCCGAAGGAGCCGAGCGGCAAGCGGGCTGATCTCGAAACCGTCGCCACGCCGCGCGTGACGCTCGCAAGCGCCGGCGGCGTCAGCGATCCGCTGGCCCCCCTCCCCGGCACCGACAAGATCGAGTCGATCGAAGCCGATATCGCGGCGATGGAAGCAGCGCAGGAGACAGTAGTGGTCCGTCTCACCGGCGGCGTCGGCGCCCGTGCCGACCGGATCGCCGCGCTGTTGAAGCGGGTCGGCCGCAAGGCGCCACGCGCCAGCGAGGCCGAGGATGTCGGCGGACCGTTCGTGCCGCTGCCGACCGCCACGGCGGCCGACCGCTTTGCCAGCGGCGTCGCCATCCTTTCAGCCGAGCTCGATCGTCTCGCCACCGTCCGCAAGGCGGCGCTCGGCCTCCCCTGGGGCCAGCCGATCGCCAACGCGCCCATTTCCAGCGGCTTCGGGGCCCGGCTTGACCCGTTCCTCGGCCGCCCGGCCATCCATACCGGCATCGATTTCCGCGCGCCGCGGGACTATCCAGCCCGCGCTGTTGCTGCGGGAACCGTTACGGCGGCTGAATGGAATGGCAGCTATGGCAACATGGTCGATATCGACCATGGCAATGGCGTCGTGACCCGCTATGGCCATCTCGATTCGATCGCCGTGCGTGTCGGCGACAACATTGCCGCCGGTGCCAAGATCGGGCGCGTCGGCTCAACCGGCCGCTCGACCGGCCCGCACCTCCATTACGAAATCCGCCTCGACGGCGAACCGGTCGATCCGATGCGCTTTCTGGCTGCCGGCAAGGAAGTGACGGCGCTGCTTTAGCCTCGCGCAGCCAAGGGCCTGCGAGCACGGCGCCAGCCATGCTCGTGGCCTTTCATGTGGAAAGGCCGGCCTTTGCGACCAATTCTTCGAAACTTCGATGGATCAGGGTAACCGGGGATTAACCCTGCGCAGGCTGTATGGAGCGTGACAGCCGTTCTCCTGGAACGGACCGACAGGACGACGCTCGCCAGGTTGATCGCCCCCAAAATGCAGACGTCCCAGCCCTTGCACTCTCCCTCGCATCCGCCCGCACAGTCTTCCGGCCGTCCTGCTGCGAAGCGGCGGCCCGCGGCCCGGACGAAGCCCGCCAGAGCCGGAACGCGCGTCATCGTCGCCCGCGGCGATCTGCTTCACGCCGTGCATGTCGGCCCGCGCCTCATCGTCATCATCGGCCTCTGCCTGCTGGTCCTCGTCGGACTGTCGGCTGGAGGCGCCGCGCTCTATTTCGACCGCGAGGAACCGCAGCTCTATTCCGAGGCCGATGCCACCATCCTCCGACAGGCGATGGAGACGCTGATTCGGCATCGCCGCGAGTCCGAGCTGAAGGCGACACTCGCAACCGCCTATGAAGGCAAGCTGGCAAATCTTCGCAGCGAGATGGACCAGCTGACGGCAAAGCAGCAGTCCGAGAAATCCTCGGTGCAGCAGGCCGTCGACAAGGTTCTCGATCGCCAGGAACAACTCGCCAAGCGACAGGAACTGCTTAGCCGCATCGCCGACGCGGCCAAGCGCGCCGGCTTCGACGTGAAGGTTCCGGCCGTCGCGGTTCCCAAGCCGAAAAAGGGCGACAAGTCCGCCGACAAGACCAATGGCCCCCGCGCCAGCGCTGATACGGTTGCTCGGCCTCAGGTCCAGCTCGCCAGCATCACGGGGCTGGGCGCCACCAACGCCGTCAAGGCTGCCGGCACGGCCAGGATGGCCAAGATCGAGACCGAAGTCGACCAGATGGAGCGGGCGCAGGAGGCGATGGTTGCCGGACTGACGCGAGCTGTCGCGACGCGCACAAACCGTATCGCTGCCGTGCTTCAGCGCGTCGGAGCGAAGGCGCCGGGTTCCCGCCGCGACGCTGACGCCGTCGGCGGACCGTTCGTGCCCCTCCCCGACGATGCGAGCCCCGCGCGCTTCGCTGTGGGCGTTCAGACGCTCAGCAGCGAGCTCGACCGCCTCGCCACTACCCGCCGCATTGCGATGTCGCTGCCTTGGAAGGCGCCGCTCGGCAACGCGCCGATCTCGAGCGGCTTCGGCGCGCGCACCGATCCGTTTCTCGGCCGACCGGCAATGCATACCGGCGTCGATTTCCGCGCGCCGATGGGCTATCCGGCGCCCGCCGCGCTCGGCGGCAGGGTCGTCGCGGCCGGTTGGGAAGGCGGCTACGGCAACATGGTCGATATCGACGCCGGCAACGGCATCGTGACCCGCTATGGCCATCTCTCGGCGATCAAGGTCAAGGTTGGCGAGACCGTCAAGACGGGCCAGATCATCGGCAATGTCGGCTCGACCGGCCGCTCGACCGGCACGCATCTCCACTATGAGATCCGCGTCAACGGCCGTGCGATCGATCCGATGAACTACATTGTCCCCGGACGGGAAATGACGCAGCTGCTTTGATTGCCGGCCGACTTCCGCGCGTCGCAATGGCGCCCTGATAACGGCTCATAGTTCGCGGCCGCACAGGAGATGCCCATGACGCCGATCCTTCTTGTTCCGGGCCTCCTGTGCACCGCCGAGGTGTTCACCCCCCAGATCCCGGTGCTCTGGCCTCAAGGTCCGGTCACAATCGCGTCGACAATGACCGGCACGACGATGGCGGAGATGGCTGCGGCGATCCTCGCCGACGCGCCGCCTCGTTTCGCCCTCGCCGGCATCTCGATGGGCGGCTATCTCGCGTTCGAGATCATGCGGCAGGCGCCAGGGCGCGTCGCGCGGCTCGCCCTCATCAGCACCTCGGCGCGCCCCGATACGCCCGATCAGACCGCCGCTCGACGAACGATGATGGCCGAGGCGCGGCGCGCCGACTTCGCGGCGCTGCTCACCATGTCCGCCACCGCGATCTTGCATCCGGATCGACACGGCGACACGGAGCTCATCGCGACAAACGTCCGTATGGGTCTTGCCGTGGGTATCGAGGGATTTGTCCGCCAGCAGGAGGCGGTCATCGCGCGGCCGGATTCGCGGCCGGGCCTCGCCGCAATCGCGGTGCCGACAACGGTCATCGTCGGCGATAGCGATCCACTTGCGCCGCCCGATCGCGCTGCGGAGATCGCGGACGGCATCGCGGATTCAAGGCTTGTGACCATCGCGCGATGCGGCCATGGCTCGACGCTCGAACAGCCCGATGCGGTCAACCGCGCGCTTGTCGACTGGATCAGCGCCGCCTGAGGCAGAGGCCGAAAGCAGCGCTTGCGCAGTGCGCAAAGGAGCGGGCGACGCCCGCTCCCGTTTGATCAATCGAGGTCGGAGACCTCGACATCGGCGCCGCCGAGACGCTGTGCCAGTGCCGCTTCCATGAAGTCGTTCAAGTCGCCATTGAGCACAGTCTGCGGATCAGTGCTTTCGACGCCGGTGCGAAGGTCCTTCACGAGCTGATAGGGCTGCAAGACATAGGACCGGATCTGGTGGCCCCAGCCGATGTCCTTTTTGGTCGATTCGGTCGCCATCGCCGCCGCCTCGCGCCGCTCCAGCTCCGCCTCATAGAGGCGCGCGCGCAGCATGTCCCAGGCGGAGGCCCGGTTCTTGTGCTGCGAACGCTCGTTCTGGCACTGCACGACAATCCCAGAGGGGATGTGTGTGATACGCACCGCCGAGTCGGTCGTGTTGATGTGCTGGCCACCGGCGCCCTGCGCGCGGTAGGTATCGATGCGGCAGTCGCTCTCATTGATCTCGATATCGATCGAATCGTCGACGACCGGATAGACCCAGATGCTGGCAAACGACGTGTGTCGGCGCGCGCTCGAATCATAGGGCGAGATGCGCACGAGGCGATGGACGCCGGATTCGGTCTTCAGCCAGCCATAGGACTGCTCGCCCTTGACCAGCAGCGTCGCCGACTTGATGCCGGCCTCTTCGCCGTCGTGAACCTCGAGCAGTTCCACCTTCTTGCCGGTCCGCTCTGCCCAGCGCGTATACATGCGCAGGAGCATGTTGGCCCAGTCCTGGCTCTCGGTGCCGCCGGCGCCGGCATGCACTTCAAGATAGGTGTCGTTGCCGTCGGCCTCGCCTGAGAGCATCGAATTGATCTGGCGGCGGCGGACTTCGTCCTTCAGGACGAAGATCGCCTTCTCGGCCTCGGCAATGATCGAGGGATCGCCTTCGGCCTCGCCGAGTTCGATCAGTTCGAGATTGTCGGCGATGTCGCGCTCGGTGACCTCGACCGCCTTGATCCCGTCCTCGAGATTCTGGCGCTCGCGCATCAGCTTCTGCGCCTTCTGCGGATCATCCCAGAAGGTCGGCGTTTCCGACAGCGCATTCAGTTCGAGTAGGCGACGCTTTGCACGATCCCAGTCAAAGATGCCTCCTCAGCAGGGTGACACCCTGCTTGATTTCATCGACGATCGTCTCGATCTCGGCTCTCATAGGGTCAGCAATCCAACTCTTGATGACGACAATGCGGGACCTGCCCGCGGTGTGGCGCGACCATAGTGGCGCCCTCCCTCACTGTAAACCTGAGAGGCACTCATGACATCGAAGCCGCAAAGCCTCACCCCGGCAAAGCAAATCAGGGGTGGCGTGCTCGCCGGCCTGCTGCTCCTCGCCGGCGCCGCGATCGCCCATGCCGACGGCACGATGGCCGAGCGGACGCTGACAGCGGCCGACAAGGCACGGCTCGCGCGGTTCGACGAAAGCCGCAGTGCGGCCATCGCTGCGGCACGCTCCGGCGGCAGCAAGGCCGATCTTGCGACGCTGGATGCCGTGCTTGCCGGGGCGCCGCAGCCGATACTCGGCGTCGACATTCGCGGCGCCTATCGCTGCCGCACCGTGAAGCTCGGCGGCAATCTGCCCCTCACGGTCTATGGCTGGTTCGCCTGCCGGATCGACGACGACGATCTCGGCTACCGCCTCGTGAAGACGAGCGGCTCGCAGCGCTTTTCCGGCCACTTCATCGACGACAGCGAAAAGCGCCTCCTCTTCTACGGCGCCGGCCACTTTGCCGACGAAAAGCCGTACGCCTACAAGTCCGCCCCCCAGCGCGACATGGTCGGGTACTTCGTCAAGGCCGGTGCCAAGCGATATCGGCTGGAGCTCCCGCTGCCGAAGGTGGAATCGCAGTTCGACATCATCGAGTTGGTGGGGAAGTAGCGCGTCAAATGCGGCGGGATGAGCTCGGCGCTACCCGCCGATAACCCTCGAAAAGCGGCCCGCCGTGATGGGCAAGTTCGCTCGCCGCAAACGTCAACAACGGCTCCGCAGTGCCCTTGGCAACATCGTGAAATGCGCGATCGAAAGCTTCGGCTAGCGCCGGATCCATCCCGGCGATGAGACGGGGTCCCCATTTCCCGCTGCCCGTCCAGCAACCGCGCCCCAGCAGGATCAGGTCGGCCAACGGCCGATAAAGCGCAGCAGCGATGGCGCGCAGTTCGGCCTCGTGCCGCACTCCGCGCAGATCATCGCAAAGATCCGTAACGGCGTAGCGCAAATCGTCCAGCCGCTCCCGCTCAAGCGGCGGCGGACCAAGGGCAAGTAAAGATAAGGCCCTTGCGCGCGCGGCCTCGGCGCCCTCTTGATCACGGCCGAACGCAACGCCTTCGGCAACCATCTGGACAATCTCCGGACGCCCTGTCGCGATGTCGGAATCGCTAAACCAGTTCAGCGTTTCGATGTCGTGCACGAAAGCTTCGACGGGAAAGCCATAGGCCATGAACGACTCGCGCCAGGCCGCATCGAGGTGGTCGAAGACCACGACGAGATCGATATCCGATCCCGCCACGCCCTCGCCCCGCACGATTGATCCCGCGGCAAGGGCAAAGCGTGCCGCCGGATATCGCTCGTTCAGGACGGCTTCGGCCGCCGCGAGGGCGGCCTGCCGAATGGCAACCTGCTTCTCAGCCATCGTCTTTCACCACGGCTACCGAAATGGCTTGCTGCCCCAGATCGCTACAAGAGCGTTCCGTGCAGGATCACCGAGGCAATCGTGAAATAGATCACGAGGCCGGTGACGTCGACGAGTGTCGCGACGAAGGGCGCCGAGGCGCTCGCCGGATCGAAGCCGAGGCGCTTCAGCACGAAAGGCAGCATCGAGCCGGTCATCGATCCGAAAGTGACGATACCCACGAGACCGGCGCCGACCGTAAGCGCGACCAGGAACCAGAATGGACCATAGTCGTGCAAGCCGAGCATCTGCCAGGCGGTGATGCGGATGAAGCCGAGCGAGCCGAGGATCGCGCCGAGCGACAGGCCGCTGGGCAATTCGCGCAGCGCGACGCGCCACCAGTCCTTCAGGCGGATCTCGCCAAGCGCCAGGGCGCGGATGATCAGGGAGGTCGCCTGCGATCCCGAATTGCCGCCCGAGCTCATGATGAGCGGAATGAACAGCGTCAGGACGATCGCCTTCTCCAGCTCGGTCTCGAAATGCTGCATCGCTGTCGCCGTCAGCATTTCGCCGATGAACAGCGCCGAGAGCCAGCCGGCGCGCTTCTTCATCATCTTGAGGAAGCTGATTTCCATATAAGGCTCGTCCAGCGCTTCCATGCCGCCGAACTTCTGCACGTCCTCGGTCGTCTCCTCGAAGATCGCGTCGATGATGTCGTCGACCGTGACGATGCCGATGACATGGCGGCGCTCGTCCACCACCGGAACCGCGAGCAGGTCATATTTGGAGAACAGCCGCGCCGTCTCCTCCTGGTCGGTGGTCGGCGTCACGGTGATCGGACGGCTGTGGCGGGCCGCCGAGAGGACCGGCGCCGCGGGATCTGTGGTGATCAGGCGGCGGAGTGTCGCGGTCTGCAGCAGTGCCCCGGTCTCGGGATGCAGCAGGCAGATCGTGTAGATCGTCTCGCGGCTCTTTTCGACCTTGCGGATGTAGTCGAGCGTCGCCGCGACGGTCCAGTTGGCGGGCACGCTGACGACCTCAGTCGTCATGAGCGCGCCGGCGCTGCCTTCGGGATAGCGGGCAAGACGTGCGACGGCGGAGCGGGTCTCGTTATCGAGACGGGCGATCAGCTTGGAGCGGCGGGGCTCCTCGATCTCGCCGAGCAGGTCAGTGGCGCGGTCGGCAGACATGCCCGAGAGCAGCGTCGCTGCCCGCTCGATCGGCATGCTTGAAACGACATCGGCCGCGTCGTCGAATTCGGGCTGGTCGAGCAGTTCAACCGCGCGCTCGTCCGGCAGGCCGGCGAGAACGTTCGCGGCGTCTTGCGGCTCCTGCTCGTTCAGATGCTCGACGACATCGGCGACATGGCCGTGCTGCAGATCGAGCACGGCTTCGGGCGCATCCGCGCCGTTCCGGGCGTTGATTTCTTCCATGGCTCACCTCATTGCGACCGGCCGCCTTAGCCCGTCACGGTGAGCCGATCGGATGAGCGATCAGACCGTGGCGGCCGCGGGCGGCACACTCAATCGACTTCGACTGTCGCTTGGCATTTCATCCTGGGGGTTCAGAAGAGTGACCTGCCGGAAGACAAGCCGCACAGAAGCTCCGTGCGCCAAAGTGGCTGACGGGTCAAGCAAATTGCCGGGCGGCGTAGTGCGGCATCCTTGCGCGCACATGAAGGTGCTGGCGGAGGCTGGACGTAAAAAAGCCGCCCGTCGCAAAGCGGCAGGCGGCCCTTCCATAATGGTGCCTCTAGTAGAGGCCGCCGGTTCCCGACACGACGGCGCGGTCCGCTTCGCCCGAAACCGTTCCACCATCGGACGAACCGATCACGGAATAGGTGTCCGCGGGGCCTGTACCCGGCTTGAAGGCTTCCATGATCGTCCCCGGTGCATCGGGCGGCGCCCGCATGCCGGTCCGCCGATCGATCGAAACCAGAGTCAGGCCTTCCGGCATGCGGAAGGGAATCGCCGGCTTGTCGGCGAGCGCCAGCTTGAAGAACTCGGTCGCAATCGGTGCGGCCACTTCACCGCCAGTCATGCCCCTGCCCATCGGGCGCGGGTTGTCGTAGCCGATGAAAACACCGACGACGAGATCCGGTGAATAGCCGATGAACCAGGCATCCTTGTAATCGTTCGACGTGCCGGTCTTGCCCGCAATCGGCTTCCCAACCTGCTTGACCACCGTCGCCGTGCCCCGCTGGACCACGCCCTCGAGCATCGAGGTGATCTGGTAGGCCGTCATCGGATCGAGCACCTGCTCGCGATTGTCGGTGATGACAGGCTCGTCCTGGTTCTTCCAGCTATCGGCGTCACAACCCTCGCAGACGCGTTCCTCATGCTTGAAGATGGTCTTGCCGAAACGGTCCTGGATACGGTCGATCAGCGTCGGCTTGACCTGCCGGCCGCCATTGGCGAACACGGAATAGCCAGAGACCATCCGCAGCACCGTCGTCTCCGTGGCGCCGAGCGCGTTGGGCAGATACGGCCCGAGATTGTCGTAGACACCAAACCGCTTGGCATATTCGGCCACCAGCGGCATGCCCATGTCCTGCGCGAGGCGGACGGTCATGACGTTGCGCGATTGCTCGATGCCGATTCGCAGCGTCGAGGGACCATAGAATTTCTGCGCGTAATTCTCCGGCCGCCACATCGGCTGGCCAAAGCCCGGATCGATCTCGATCGGCGCGTCGAGCACCACCGAGGCCGGCGTGTAGCCATTGTCGAGCGCAGCGGCATAGACGAATGGCTTGAACGAGGAACCCGGTTGGCGCAGCGCCTGCGTCGCGCGGTTGAACTCGCTTTCGGCATAGGAGAATCCGCCATCCATGGCGAGTACGCGGCCGGTATGCGGGTCCATCACCACCATGGCACCCTCGATCTCGGGTACCTGATGCAGGCGATAGGCGCCGGGCTTGCCATCGGCAGGCTCGACATAGACGACGTCGCCGACCTTGAGCACGCTGTCGACCGTACGCTTCCCGCCGAGCGCCCACTTCATCTCCGAGGCGGGAATGACGCCGGTCTCGCGCTCGGCCAACTGCTTGCCGGTCTCGTCGCGACCGGGCTGCAGGCCGATCTCGGCCTCGGTCTTGTTGACCGCGGTTACGATGGCGAGGCGCCACTCATAGACATCCGAAAGGGGTGTGACAGTGCCGACGGCCACGCCCCAGTCATCACCAAGCGGCAGATTCTTGACCGGACCGCGCCAGCCGCGATCCTCGTCAAAGGTAATCAGCCCGTTCATCAGCGACTGCCGCGCCATCACCTGCATCGCCGGATCGAGCGAGGTGCGCACCGAGAGGCCGCCGTCATAGAGCGCCTTCTCGCCATACATCTGGAGCAACTGGCGACGCACTTCCTCGACATAATAGTCGGCGGCGAAGATGTGCGGGCTGGCAATGCGGGTCTTGACGCCGAGCGGCTGGGCCTTGGCAGCCTCGCCCTCTTCCGGCGTCGCGTAGCCGTTCTCGACCATGCGGTCGATCACCCAGTTGCGGCGCTCCATGGCGCGCGCCGGATAGCGGAACGGATTGTAGTTGTTCGGACCCTTCGGCAGTGCGGCGAGATAGGCCGCCTCCGCGAGCGTCAGCTCATGCACCGATTTGTCGAAATAGCTGAGCGAGGCGGCCGCGACGCCATAGGAGCCGAGCCCAAGGAAGATCTCGTTGAGATAGAGCTCGAGAATCTTGTCCTTCGAATTCGCCTGCTCGATGCGCAGCGACAGGATCGCTTCCTTGATCTTGCGATCGATGGTGCGCTCATTGGTCAGAAGGAAATTCTTCGCCACCTGCTGCGTGATGGTCGAGGCGCCGATCATGCGTCCGTTGGACGAGAGAGCGGCAACATTCTGCAGACCAGCACGCAGGATGCCGACGTAATCGAGGCCGGAATGCTGGTAGAAATTCTTGTCCTCGGCCGAAATGAAGGCGGCCTTGACGCGATCCGGGATCGCCTGGATCGGCAGATAGAGCCGCCGCTCATGGGCATACTCCTGCACGAGCTGACCGTCGGCGGCGTGAATCCGCGTCATCACCGGCGGCTCATATTTGGCGAGCACCTCCACCGAGGGAAGTCCACCCGTCAGGCCCGAGACATACCAGGCCACGCCTGCTGCAACCACCAAGAAGAACACAGCGCCTATCCCGAATAAATAGCCGATCAGTCGCAGAAACATGTCGTTGCGTTCTCCGTTGGCCTAACTCTGTCGGCTATTCGCTGAGCCGACGGAGCAAACCCCGGTCAGAAACCCATTCTATCGCCCGGAAGCCGCCGCTCCGCGAACTGTCGCCTCACTATAAGGCCTGCCGGCCCGGATATCGCGGCGCAGATTGATCTTACGGCGCCCCGCGTGCTCATCGACGATGACGGACGCGGTTTCGATAGACCTTCGTAGGGTCTTCTTCCAGTCGATTTGTGGAGATTGTGGGGCGCCCCGTCCGCAAAGGCCCGCGCCGCCATCCTTCGTGACGTTCGCGCAACAGCACTCACGGCTCGCCTATCGCCGGTACAATCGATCCTGTCGTCGTCTGGGCGACGCGCATGCGGAAATAATCGTCGACCGCCCGGGTCATGGCATCAGCCGTCTTGTCCCGCCACGCGTCGGATGTCAGCAGCTTCTCGTCCTCCTGATTGGAGAGATAGCCGAGCTCGACCAGAGCCGAGGGCACGTCCGGCGCCTTCAGAACCATGAAGCCGGCCTGCTGGTGCGCCCGCTTGAACAGGCGAACATCCGGCTTCAACTCCTTGATCATGTTCCGCGCGAAGACGACGGCGAAGCTCTTGGTCTCGCGCCGGGCGAGATCGATCAGAATGTCCGATACCTCGGTCGTATCTTCCGTCACTGCAACGCCGGCAAGAATGTCGGACTTGTTTTCCGATTCGGCGATCTGGGCCGCCATCTTGTCCGAGGCCTTGTCCGACAGGGTGTAGACCGTGGCGCCACGCACATCCTCGCCCCAGAAGCTGTCCGCATGAATCGAGACGAAGAGATCGGCATGATGGGCTCTGGCGAAGGCGACGCGGCCGCCGAGCGAAACGAAGCTGTCGTCCGAGCGCGTCATCAGCACTTCGTAGCGACCGCTTGCCTCGAGCTTCTTGGCGACGACCTTGGCGAAGGCGAGCACGACCCCCTTTTCCTGCGTCCCCGACTTGGCAATCGCACCCGAATCGATGCCGCCATGGCCAGGATCGAGCACGATACGCAGGCGGCCGTCGGACGGAGCGGGTGAAGCTGGCGCGGCTGCTGCAAACGCCTCCTTCTCCTTGTCGCGATAGGCGCGGACCGCCGTCGAAAACGCCGTGCGGCTCGCCGGGACGAGGTCGATGACGAGCTTCGCCGGCTGGCCGTCAGCCGGCGGCAGGACGAATGACTTGTCGACGGCAACCGGCTCGGTGATGTCGAGCACGACGCGCGACTTCCCGGCAGAAATCTGGCCGAAGCGAAAGGCACTGACGAGGCCCTTGCCGTTATGACCAGCCTCGGCAGGCAATGCGAAGCCAACGCCCGGCAGATCGATCACGACGCGGTCCGGCTCGTCGAGCGGGAACACCGTGAAGGACGTGGAGGCGGAGAGGTCCATGATGAAGCGGGTGCGGCTGCCGTCGCCGACGACCTTCACGTCATGCGCCACGACTTCCGACCCTGGAGCCACCTCACCCGAAGCGGTCACAGGTGCATCGATCGCGGCGGCTGCGGCGGCCCCGCAGAGAGCCTCGGCCATGAGAGCGATGGCAAACAGAGAGGCCAGGAACCATCGCGCAGAAGTTGTCCGTCTCAGCAGCATGCCACCCGTTCGATCATCGCCCGCGAGCCCGTCTTTACGCTCTGTAGAGGATTAGGGCCGATTGGTTAATCCTGCATTAAGTCTTTATCGCAGGAGGCTTTACACCCGCCTGACAGGCTGGGGAACCGCGAGCTTCCGCGGCACTTGCACGCGTTTTGGGCACTGCGGCGGGCGCTGCGGCATTGCGGTCAAGAGTCTTGCACAGACTCATTGTCTTCCCTACAAGGGGGATCACGGAATTCATCCTCCGCCCGGACAGTCGCGGTCAGCGACGCTCCGGCACGAAGCGATGGGGCGATCGAGGCAGACCGGCGCATGTCGCCAGGTTGCCGGCTGAACGTTCCGCGACAGTTCGGTGCACGGTCGTTGGATGGGACAGGCATCCTTGCCGCGCATGGTCGATTTCGTGACCTTTAGCGCCAGAGTGGCCTGCTACTTGCGGCTTCAGGACGATCCGTGCCTGCGGCCGACCCTCGGCGGCTCGGCTTCCGCGCCGCCAGACTGAACAGGCTCGAAGCGCGTACCCATGTTTTCGCCGATACTGCTCCATTCCGCTGCCTTCGAACCGGCCATCGCCGGCGCGGCGGCGTCGATGGATCCGGCACCGGGCGGCGCAATCATTTTCATCCCCAAAATTGGCTCTCGCGCGGCACGCGCGGCATCGGCGCAGAGCGCCGGCCGGAGCATGACGTCCCGGAGCCATGGAGACATTCCGCCATGGCCAACAAGATGCTCATCGATGCCACCCACCCGGAGGAGACCCGGGTCGTGGTGGTCCGCGGCAGTCGGGTCGAAGAGTTCGACTTCGAATCCGCTTCGCGCAAGCAGCTGCGCGGCAATATCTATCTCGCCAAGGTAACGCGGGTCGAACCCTCGCTGCAGGCGGCCTTCGTCGAATATGGCGGCAACCGCCACGGCTTCCTCGCCTTCTCGGAAATCCATCCCGACTATTACCAGATCCCGGTCGCAGACCGGCAGGCGCTGATCGAGGCCGAAGAGCAGGAAGAGCGCGAGGCCGACGAGCGCGCCGCCCGCCAGCATGCCCGGCGCCAGCAGCGCAGCAAGCCGGCCGCCGCCCGTGCCGAGACGGTGTCGTCGGACGCGGCCGGAGCCGAGGACGCGCAGCAGCCGGCCAGCGAGAGCGCCGAGGCGGCAACAGAGACATCATCGGCAGAGGTTGCCGGCGAGGCCACCGCCTCCGCCGAGCCGGCCGAGGCTTCGGGCGAGGACAACGGTCCCGGCGCCTCCGACGATAATGGCAGTGACGGCTTCTCCCATCTCGAGGCACCGGCTTCAGACCACAGCGTCGAGGAGATCGGGCACGACGAGGAAGAGGAAGAGCACCCCGAGGACGCGGTCGAATCGGTCGGCGCCGAGGATGCTCTCGAAGAGCTGCCCGAGCGCCGCCGCGCCCGCGCCCGCCAGTACAAGATCCAGGAAGTGATCAAGCGCCGCCAGGTCCTGCTCGTCCAGGTCGTCAAGGAAGAGCGCGGCAACAAGGGCGCCGCCCTCACCACCTATCTCTCGCTCGCCGGCCGCTATTCGGTCCTGATGCCGAACACGGCGCGTGGCGGCGGCATTTCGCGCAAGATCACCAACACCGCCGATCGCAAGCGGCTGAAGGAAGTCGCCCAGGATCTCGACGTGCCGGAAGGCATGGGCGTCATCCTGCGCACGGCCGGCGCCTCGCGCACCAAGGCCGAGGTCAAGCGCGACTTCGAATATCTGCTGCGCCTTTGGGAGAACGTGCGCGAGCTCACGCTGCGCTCGGCCGCGCCGACCCTCGTCTATGAGGAAGGCAGCCTGATCAAGCGTTCGATCCGCGATCTCTACAATAAGGATATCGACGAGGTTCTCGTCGCCGGCGACGACGGCTACCGCGAGGCGAAGGACTTCATGCGCATGCTCATGCCGAGCCATGCCAAGAATGTTCAACCCTATCGCGAGACCCAGCCTGTCTTTGCGCGCTACGGCATCGAAGCGCAGCTCGACGCGATGTTCTCGCCGCAGGTGACGCTGAAGTCGGGCGGCTATCTCGTCATCAACCAGACCGAGGCGCTGGTCGCCATCGACGTGAACTCGGGCCGCTCGACCCGCGAGCACAATATCGAGGACACGGCCTACCAGACCAATCTCGAGGCGGCTGAGGAAGTCGCCCGCCAGCTTCGCCTGCGCGATCTCGCCGGCCTCATCGTGATCGATTTCATCGACATGGAGGAGAAGCGCAACAATCGCGCCGTCGAGAACAAGCTGAAGACGGCGCTGAAGAACGACCGTGCCCGCATCCAGGTCGGCCGCATCTCGCATTTCGGCCTGATGGAGATGTCGCGCCAGCGCATCCGCACCGGCGTCGTCGAGAGCTCGATGGAAGTCTGCCCGCATTGCCATGGCACCGGCCATGTCCGCGCACCGGCCTCCGTCGCTCTGCATGTGCTGCGTTCGGTCGAGGACACGCTGCTGAAGGGCGCGACGCACGACCTGATCATCCGCACGCGCACCGCCGTGGCGCTCTATATCCTCAACCAGAAGCGCTCGCATCTCGCCGAAATCGAGGAGAGCTTCGGCATTGGCATCACGGTCCTCGCCGACGATTCGGTGACCGCTGCGACGCATTACACGTTGGAACGCGGCGAGCCCGTTACGCCGCGCGAACAGCCAGTGCGCGAGGCGCGCGCCATCGTCCAGCCGGACTCGATCGATCCTGAGGACGAGGAGATCGAGGACATCGTCGAGGCCGAGGAGATCGAGGCCGAGGTCGAGACTGAGGGCGAAAAGCCCGCGGGAACGCCGGATGACGGCTCCAAGCGCAAGCGTCGTCGTCGTCGCCGGCGGCGTGGCGGCGACCAGGCTCGCGACGGCCAGGGCGACGCGGGCGCGGATGGCGAAAGCGATGCCGACGCCAGCGCGGATGGCGAGGATCAACCCGCGTCCGAAGATGGCGAAGCGACCGAGACTGACGAGGATTCCGGCGAGGCCGCAGAAGGTTCGGAAGCCGAGGCCGAGGCCGAGGCCAAGCGTCGCCGCCGTCGCGGTCGCCGCGGCGGTCGTCGTGGCCGGCGCGAGGGTGGCGAAACCGCTGAGGGCGCCAGCGTCGACGGCGAGGCCGCTGAGGGCGACGTTCGCGCGGAAAGCGATGCGGCCGAGCCGTCCGAGGCCGGTGACGACGCGGACCGCGAGCCGAGCCGGCTGGAACTCGACGAGACCGGGGAACTTCAATCCACCCGCTTCGTCGAGGATGAGCCGGAAGGCATCCGCGACATCGATCCCGAGGATGCCGGGGAACGGCTGATTGCCCGCGACGTGCCCGTCGCCGACATTGCCGAATATGAGGCGCCGCTGTTCGATGACATCGACGACGAGCCGGATCTCGACATGCCGGAAGTCGGCGAGGACGAGGACGACGAACCGTTGGACGAGGCCGATGGCCTCCACGTGATCGACGAGGCTGATATCGAGGCTGCCGAAGGACCGCAGGAGCCCGACGAATCGGTGGTTCCGCCGGATGCGCCGAGTGATCCGGTTTCCGACACGGTCGAGGAAGACACAAAGCCAAAGCGTGTCGGCTGGTGGCGCCGCCGCTCCTGAGACGAGCGACGCCTGATGATCGATTGAAGGGCCCGGCTATTGCCGGGCCCTTTCTTTTCAGCCCGTCACGACGGTGAGACGGACGTCGAGGCCGCCTCGCGTGGCGTTCGAATACGGGCAGACTTGATGGGCGGCGGCGACGAGCGCCTCGGCAGCACTCTGGTCATAGCCCGGCACCGAGACCTCCAGCGCGACGTCGAGGCCAAAGCCGCCGCCGCTGGTGAGCGGACCGATGCCGACCGTTCCGGTGACGGAGGTCTCGGCCGGCAGCTTCACCTTCTGCTGGCTGGCGACAAACTGCAGCGCGCTGAGGAAGCAGGCCGAATAGCCAGCCGCGAACAGCTTCTCGGGATTGGCGCCTGGGCCGCCCTGGCCGCCGAGTTCACGCGGCGTCACGAGTTGGAAGTCGATCTCGCCGTCCGCGGTGCGCGTGCGGCCGTTGCGTCCAGCACCGCTCGCGGTGGCTGAGGTCTGGTAGAGAATATTGATCATGGTGAACTCCGAGAATGCGGGGCGGCTCAATCGCCGCTCAAGGTGTATCGCACACGATTTAATCGCTGGCGATTATTATTTCTGCATGACGGCCATGCGGCGGGGAAGCGGATCAGCGGCGCAGCACCGCGACGGATGATCGCAACGGCGCGGCGCGGAAGGCCGAGCCGGACAGCAGGCTTTGACTTGCCGGGCGCGGGGCGGCATAAGTCATCGAAATCCTTGCGAGAAGAAGGTGCCGCCATGGGCTGGGTCCTGACCGAAATCTTCACCTGGTGGAACGGCCAGACGATCGGCACGCGCTTCTTCACCTGGCGCAAGGGTGAGCGCGTCGGCACTGACGAGTTCGGCAATATCTATTACCGCACGCCGGACAAGAGCCGCACGGCAGGCGGCGCGCCCGAGCGGCGCTGGGTGATCTATAACGGCTATGCCGAAGCGTCGAAGATCCCGACCGGCTGGCACGGCTGGATGCATCACCGCACCGATATTCCGCCCTCTTCGACGACCTACACCCCGCGCGAATGGCAGAAGCCGCATCAGCCGAACCTGACGGGCACACCCGCTGCCTACAGGCCGAAGGGCTCGATCATCGGCGCCGACCACCGCCCCCGCGTGACAGGCGATTACGACGCCTGGACGCCGTAGAGCTGGACCGTTTGCGGACCCAGACGACTTTTGGGTTTTGCCTCGCGAGATAGCTAGGGCGGATCTGGCTTAGGCGTGCGTCGCAGTGCGTGATCTTCCGGGATTGTCATTGCCTGGCTTGACCTGGCAATTCACTGCTTCTCGTTTGCGATCCGGAATTGTCTACCCTCGACCCCATGAAAGTCTGGGTTGACGGGACAAGGACGGCAACGATCGCGGCTTGAGCACACTGAAGCTACGAAGCCTGATGCCGACGGTTCCTAGTGGGGCAGACGATCGCTGACCAAGTTCAGGAATTGGTCTCTGTCCTTGACCGTGCAGATCGTGCCCATGAACCGCCGCACGCGAAGAATCGTATCTGGCAGAATGTCGATCCCAAGTGGCACTCCGCCGAGACTGGAGCCGTGCCAGCCCTCGGTCGTGCTGCGCTGATGGGTACCATCGCTCTTAAGTTCCACCTGACCATCCGGGCGGCACCAAAACAGCGTGCTGTCCAGAAAAGTGATGAAGATTGTCTCCTCCCCGGACTCATAGAAGGCTCGAATCTGGGTGACGTCGCTCGCGGCGACGCGTGAATTCTTCCTCTGCTCGAGCCAGTGTTGCTGGACCGCCGGCCAGTCGCCACGCATGCTCGCCTCGTGCGTTGAGCCACCGCCATAGCCGAGCCTGAGAACGCCCTGGGCAACACAGTCCCGTGTCCATTCGCCTTTTCGGCCCAGTCTGATGAAGAGCGCGCTAGACACATTTTTCAATTGCATAGGCCGACGTTCACACGTCGTCGCGGCCGAGTCGAATCGGCGAACGGCCCCTGTCCACGCCCCCCTGATCGGCACTTCGTGCCCGTAGAGCGCTCGATAGCGTTGAAATGGCGGCGCCCCGCCATTCCGCATCTGGCAAGGTCGGAGCGACCGATGACGAGCCCCAACTGCGCAGCCTGTGGACAGCGAGGACAATGCGGTCGGCCAGATCGGGGTTAGGGGCGGCTTACACAAATGTTCCACAAGCGCGCTCTCATCGCCAAGTCGTTGCAGCGACAGGAATTCGCAGCCGGCGAAACAGATTGTCCCCATAGATCACCGGCCTCCCCTGCCTGCGCGGCAGGCATGTCCATATCTAGCCGCATAAGCTTCGGGCACCACTATTCCTTGACGGTCCCGAGGGACTCGGAATAGCTTCCAAACCGTTAAGAGGGCGCTGCGCCCGAACGGGCTGCGTGTTCTGAGTTCCCCCACTTTCCTGGTTTGTCTGCAGGCGCGAGATCCCAACGGATTTCTCGTCGCGCTCTCCTTTTGCGCCGCGTCGGACCCTGTTTTTTTGATGTGAAAGTGGGTCGTGAACACTATATTTAGGACTTCAGTGTAGCGTACACACAAGATGAAGGGACGGGCGCCACCATTGCCCGCCGCCATCATTGTTCAGATTGGCCGCCGGCCGTATTTTGGCCGGGGAGCGCTCGCGGAGCAGCGGCGCGCTCGAATGAGAGGATATGAGGATGCGGATCGAACGGCGCTTCACCACCAGCGGTCAGTCGGCCTATGCCGGGATCGAGTTCCGGACGACGAAGAGCGAGATCCGCAATCCGGACGGTTCGGTCGTCTTCCGCCTGGAGGGGATCGCGGTTCCCGCCACCTGGAGCCAGGTGGCGAGCGACATCATCGCGCAGAAATATTTCCGCAAGGCCGGCGTCCCGGCACGGCTGAAGCGCGTCGAGGAGAATGATGTTCCCTCCTTCCTGTGGCGCTCGGTCGCCGACGAGAAGGCGCTGCTGGAACTGCCTGAGGGCGAGCGGTTCGTTGGTGAAGTCGATTCCCGCCAGGTCTTCGATCGTCTCGCCGGCACCTGGACCTATTGGGGCTGGAAGGGCGGCTATTTCGACGGCGAGGAGGATGCCCAGGCCTTCTTCGACGAGCATCGCTTCATGCTGGCGACGCAGCGCGTCGCGCCCAATTCTCCGCAGTGGTTCAACACCGGCCTGCACTGGGCCTATGGCATCGACGGCCCGAGCCAGGGCCACTTCTACGTCGACTACAAGACCGGCAAGCTGACCCGCTCGAAAAATTCCTACGAGCATCCGCAGCCGCATGCCTGCTTCATTCAGTCGGTCTCGGACGACCTCGTGAATGAGGGTGGCATCATGGACCTTTGGGTCCGCGAGGCGCGCCTGTTCAAGTATGGCTCGGGCACCGGCTCCAATTTCTCGGCGCTGCGCGGCGAGGGCGAGAAGCTCTCAGGCGGCGGACGCTCGTCCGGCCTGATGAGCTTCTTGAAGATCGGCGACCGCGCGGCCGGCGCGATCAAGTCGGGGGGCACGACGCGCCGCGCCGCCAAGATGGTCGTCGTCAATGCCGACCACCCGGATATTGAGAAGTACATCAACTGGAAGGTGCATGAGGAGCAGAAGGTCGCGGCGCTCGTCACGGGCTCCAAGATCAATGCCCAGCACCTCAAGGCCATCATGAAGGCCTGCGTCAATTGCGAGGGCTCGGGCGAGGATTGCTTCGATCCGGCCAAGAACCCGGCGCTGAAGCGCGAGGTCCGCGCCGCCAAGAAGGCGCTGGTGCCGCAGAACTATATCCTGCGCGTCATCCAGTTCGCCAAGCAGGGCTACACCGACATCGATTTCCCTGTTTACGACACCGATTGGGACTCGGAGGCCTATCTCACCGTTTCCGGCCAGAACTCGAACAACTCGGTTTCGATCACCGACGAGTTCCTGCGCGCGGTGGAGACCGACGGCGACTGGAAGCTGATGCGCCGCACCGACGGCAAGGTCGCCAAGACGCTGAAGGCGCGCGATCTCTGGGAGCAGATCGGCCATGCCGCCTGGGCCTCGGCCGATCCGGGCCTGCATTTCAACACGACGATGAACGAGTGGCACACCAGCCCGGCCTCGGGGCGCATCAACGCGTCCAATCCGTGCTCGGAATACATGTTCCTCGACGACACGGCCTGCAATCTCGCCTCGCTGAACCTGTTGCAGTTCCGCGACGCCGACGGCACCTTCGATGTCGACCGCTATATCCATGCCTGCCGGCTGTGGACGGTGGTACTCGAGATCTCGGTCCTGATGGCGCAGTTCCCGTCCAAGGAGATCGCCGAGCTTTCCTACCAGTTCCGCACCCTCGGCCTCGGCTATGCCAATATTGGCGGCCTCTTGATGACCGGCGGCATTCCCTATGACTCGACCGAAGGCCGGGCCATCTGCGGCGCCCTGACGGCGATCATGACCGGCACCGCCTATGCCACCTCGGCCGAGATGGCCAGGGAGCTCGGGCCGTTCCCCGGATTTGCCAAGAATCGCGAGCCGATGCTGCGGGTCATCCGCAATCATCGCCGCGCCGCCCATGCGGAGACGCAGGGCTATGAGGGCCTCTCCACCCTCCCCGTCCCGCTCGACCATGGCTCGCTCAAGGACCAGCGCCTCGCCGTGGCGGCGCGCAAGGCCTGGGACGACGCGCTGGCGCTCGGCGAGCAGCATGGCTATCGCAACGCCCAGGCGACCGTGATCGCGCCGACCGGCACGATCGGCCTCGTCATGGACTGCGATACGACCGGTATCGAGCCTGATTTCGCGCTGGTGAAGTTCAAGAAGCTGGCCGGCGGCGGCTATTTCAAGATCATCAACCGCGCTGTCCCCGAGGCGCTCAGGACGCTCGGCTATGCCGAGCACCAGATCGCCGAGATCGAGGCTTATGCCGTCGGTCACGCCTCGCTGCGTCAGGCGCCGGGCGTCAACCATACGAGCCTCAAGGCAAAGGGTTTCACCGACGAAATTCTGGAGAAGCTCGAGGGCACGCTCGCCTCGGCCTTCGACATCAAGTTCGTGTTCAACAAGTGGTCGCTCGGCGAGGCGTTCTGCAAGGAAGCTCTCGGCTTCACCGAAGCGCAGCTGAACGACCCGGCCTTCGAGATGCTGGTCGCGCTCGGCTTCGCCCGCAAGGACATCGAGCTCGCCAATATCCATGTCTGCGGCGCGATGACCCTTGAAGGGGCGCCGCACCTGAAGCTCGAGCACTATGCCGTGTTCGATTGCGCCAATCCCTGCGGCAAGCTCGGCAAGCGCTATCTCTCGGTCGAGAGCCACATCCGCATGATGGCGGCGGCGCAGCCCTTCATCTCGGGCGCCATCTCCAAGACGATCAACATGCCGAACGATGCGACGGTCGAGGACGCGAAGAGCGCCTATATGCTGTCGTGGAAGCTGGCGCTGAAGGCGAACGCGCTCTATCGCGACGGCTCCAAGCTGTCGCAGCCGCTGAATTCGCAGATCCTTGCCTATGACGAGGAAGATGCTGACGAGGCGATCGAGGCGCTGGTGGCAAAGCCCGCCGCGCAGCGCGCCGAGCAGGTCGCGGAGCGCATCGTCGAGCGGATCATCGAGCGCGAGGTGCGCCGGCGCGAGAAGATTCCGGATCGCCGCACGGGCTACACCCAGAAGGCGAATGTCGGCGGCCACAAGGTCTATCTGCACACCGGCGAGTATCGTGACGGCCGCCTCGGCGAGATCTTCATCGACATGCACAAGGAAGGCGCCGCCTTCCGCGCGATGATGAACAACTTCGCCATCGCGATTTCGCTCGGCCTGCAATATGGCGTGCCGCTCGAGGAATATGTCGAGGCCTTCGTGTTCACGCGCTTCGAACCGGCCGGCATGGTCACCGGCAACGAGGCCATCAAGAACGCCACCTCGATCCTCGACTACATCTTCCGCGAGCTGGCCGTGTCCTATCTCGGCCGCAACGACCTCGCCCATGTCGTCCCCGAGGACAACAATGCGACGACGCTTGGCGGCGGCGACCAGCCGACCTCGCGTCCGGCTCCGGTCAGCCATGGCCTGGTGCGCGGCAAGACCGAGCGCTTCAAGGTGATCGAGCGGCCCGGCGAGTCGAAGGGCGCCGCAACGGCTCCGGCCGCGACGGCCTCGATTGTGACGGCGCTGCGCACCAGCGGCATCGGCGGCGCGACCGCCCTCGCCTTCAAGCGCGATGTCGTCACCGAGACGGAGACGACCGTGGAAACGACGGTCGGCATCGTCGAGCCCAGCACGCAGCCGCGTTCGAGCGCCGCCGAGCAGGTCGCGATCGCCCGCATGAAGGGCTATGAGGGCGAAAGCTGCACCGAATGCGCCAATTTCACGATGGTGCGGAACGGCACCTGCCTGAAATGCGACACCTGCGGGAATACGAGCGGGTGCTCATAGACCGCTAACAATGTAGGCCCCGCGCAAGCGGGGCCTACTGCTTGTATAGGAACAAAACAGAAACGCGGCTCCCCATCCCAAGCGTGCAAATGCCAAGGACTTAGCAAGGATACTGTGAATTCCATGATTGCAGCCCCTGCCCCATCCCGGACGATAGAAAGGCTCGCCGCCGACGGCGCGAAGCTTTCGGCTCTTTTCGACGGCGCAACGGATTTTTCCGAGACGCGTTTCGTCGATTGCCGGATCGCGGATTGCGATCTAAAGGGCCTCGACCTCAGCGAGGCTACGTTCGAACGCTGCGACCTTTCCGGCAGCAATTTGCGCGGTGCGGCGTGCAGCAGTTCGGTGTGGAGGGACGTTCGCGCGCCGAAGACTGGCTTTGCCGGCTGCGAGATGAACGACGCAATTTTCACAAACTGCAATTTTAGCAATTCCGACTTTACCCGGGCCATGCTGACCAATGTCCGATTCGAGGATTGCAAGTTGACCGGCTGTGACTTCCAAGGTGTGGGGTCCGTTGGACTCACTTTCCGGCGCACGCGATTGAATGGCGCGCTATTGCGCAATATCTCGTTCCGCAAGGAACGGCTCGACGGGCTCGATTTCTCTGACGCTGATCTCGCCGGTGCCGATTTCCGCGATGCCCTGTTCGTCGACGGATCCCTGCGTTCCGCGAGTCTGAAGGGCGCGAAATTCGAGGGCGCAGACTTGCGCGGCTGCGATCTCGGCGCCATTACCCTGGCCGACGCAAGCCTGTTCCGCAAGGCTGTGATCTCCAAGGAGCAGGCGGCCGAACTGCTGAGCGGCATCGGCTTGATCGTCCGTTAGGCGACGGAAGAAACATGTCTGGCCTCCCGACCCTTGTCGCTCCGGCCCTATGCCCCCCCCAACTCAGGCGCATACCAGTGACGGCGCGATAGAGACGCTCGATGCAGCGACAGGCGATGCACGCGGCTTCGGCGATGCATGGCTGCGCGCCGCGCGGACGCCGCTGCTGCGGGTGCCATCCTTCATCGTTCCTGAGAGTACCAATCTGCTGATCAATCCCGCCCATCCTGCGGTGGCGGCGATGACCGTCGCGCATCGCCGGCCGTTCCAGTTCGGCGAGCGGCTGTGGTCGGCCGTCTGAGCAGCCCTTTACATCGTCGTGTCGCCGCGCCTCGTCTGGGGTGCGCCGCCGGCAAGTTGGTTCAGTCGCTTTCAGACAACGAGCCCGGCCAGCGGAACGAGATGACTGCTGCGGAACCGGCACTTTGATCGGCATCATCGCGCCGATCGCGCCGAAGGGCGACTTTGCAAGCAGTTCTGCTGCCGAGGCGTTGCCATCCTGACGTCACGCTCACGCAAGCGTGGCTGGTCGAGGCGACCCGAGCGCCCTATGTCGGCCTGGATCAATGAGCAAAGGAAATCGCAATGCGCACACTGCTGATCGTTCTCGCCCTCGCATCGGCCGGGGCCAGTCTCTCCGCTTGCACGACCGGAGCGGACACCGCGGCCAATGCGCGTGCTATCGCCGCCTTCGAGCCGGTCAATTCCTGCGGCCCGGGCGGCACGCAGGATATCAACCAGTGCCCCAGCGGCCGCTGACAGCGCGGTCAAGGAATGCGGCGCGTCAATCCCGGTGGAGCCACCGGGATTGACCGCGACGTAACTTCTTTGGGATTAGGATGAGAACCTAGCAGTTGGGGTATACGCCATGCGAACTCTCGTCCTGATCATAGCCATCGCCATCTCAGGCGGCTCGTTGGCCGCCTGCGCCTCGCCTGATCCGTGGGATCCGGCCATCCGCGCCATGGAGCCGGTCAATTCCTGCGGCACCTATGGCAGCGACGACGTCAACCAGTGCCGTGGCCATCCGCGCTCGAACAACTGAGTTCGAGAGCCGGCATCAAAACGCTCGCGCCGCCCCTCGAGGCGGCGCGCACTGCAACTGTGCGTTGGTATAGGCCGCTTACTTCGGGATCTTGCCGAAGACGCTCTCGAACGGCCGATAGGCGTCCTTGGCGAAGTCGGTCATCATCGAGCCGAGCTTGGCCAGTTCGCTGACATAGCCCTCATAGGTCGCCTTCAGATATTCGTTCTGAATCTCGACCGCCTTCTCGACGCTGCCGGCGGCGACGATCTTCTCGATCGCGGCGGCGCCGTTTTCATAGCTTTTCTTCTGGTAGTCAGCGGTTTCGACGGCGAGCGCCTGGATGCCCTTGCTCATGGCCTCCACGCTCTTCATCGCCTGCTCGATATTGCCCTTCGAGGCCTTCTGGATATCGTCGAAACCCTTGATCATGTGACTCTCCCAGCCTGTCCAATGATACGACCACGCCTTGGTTGTAATCGGCAATCGGCGCCATTTTGTCAAGAATAATGCTGCGTCGCACAACGACACTATGCGGCACCGCACCCACCCAAGCCTGCGCCATCGCGAACATTGGTAAATTTTTACGGTTTCGTAACGGCAAATCCATAGCTTGGTCATGGATCGACGGGCGGCCTGCAATGAGCGGCCAACTCACCCGGCGGAGCGGATGACGCAGCGGCTTGGGGCCTTGGCCGACGATGGTCTCTATCCAGGTTTCTGAACTCTCATTTCGTTGCGCCTCAAAAA
This sequence comes from Kaistia sp., assembly GCA_965229085.1. Lineage (GTDB taxonomy): Bacteria > Pseudomonadota > Alphaproteobacteria > Rhizobiales > Kaistiaceae > Kaistia. The sequence goes on from OZ245859.1 coordinate 1,048,061, forward strand.
AGTTGCGGTCGTCGGTTTGAAATTCGACTGGGCAGTATCGGACGTTGCCAGCCGGTACTGCGAAATGCGGAGTTTTGTGCGTGATGCTTTGGGGATTTAGCCCGTCCGGCCGGCTTCAGGCCAGGTCAGCCCGAGGCGCTTTCGCCGCCTTGCTGGTTGCAGGTGCGATGGTCGCGACGACCGCTGCCGATGCCGTGGCCGCCCCGAAATCGGCGATCGTGGTCGACGCCAAGACAGGCAAGGTGCTCTATCAGAGCGACCCCGACGGGCTGCGACACCCCGCATCGCTCACCAAGATGATGACGCTGTTCATGCTGTTCGGCGCGCTCGAGAGCGGCAAGGTCAATCTCAACACCCGCCTCAGCGTTTCCGCCTATGCCTCGCGCCAGTCGCCGACCAAGCTCGGCCTGAAGCCGGGCTCGACCATTGCCGTGCGCGACGCCATGCTCGGCCTCATCACCCGCTCGGCCAATGACGCCGCCGTCGTGATCGCCGAAAATCTGGCTGGCTCCGAGCCGGCCTTTGCAAGCCGGATGACCGCGACCGCGCGGTCGATTGGCATGACGCGGACGACGTTTCGCAACGCCAATGGATTGCCCAATCCGGACCAGTGGACGACGGCGCGCGACATGGTCACGCTCGGCCGTGCCCTGCAGGCGCGCTACCCGAGCTATTACCGCTATTTCTCGACCCGCAGCTTTGTCTATAACGGCAAGACGATCGGCAATCACAACCGTCTGCTCGGCAAGGTCGAGGGCGTCGATGGGATCAAGACCGGCTACACCAACGCGTCCGGCTTCAACATCGTCACATCCGTGAAGCGCGACGACCGCTTCGTCGTCGCCGCGGTGATGGGCGGCCCGTCCGCCGCCTCGCGCGACAAGCAGATGATCGGCCTGATCGACGCCTATATGCCGGCGGCCTATGCCGGCCCGGCCAAGGGCGGCTCCATGATTGCCCGCATGTTCAAGGGCAAACAAGCCACGCCCGCCAACGACCCGCCCGAGGCCGTTGCCGCGGCCCAGCCGGCGCCTGAGCCGGCGGCGGATCAGCCTGTCGTCGTGGCAGCGCTTGCCCCGGCTCCTGCCCCGCGCCCCGAGCCGGCAGCGCCTGCTCCGGTGGTTGCCGCTCCTGTCGCCGCCGCCAAGCCGCGCGCCATGCCTGCCGTCGTCGAGGCCTCGGCAGCGGCGATGCCTCAGGCGGAGCCGCTGGCGCTCGCGAATGAGGATCAGCCCTCCGACGAGGGTCCGCGGATGGTGTTCCAGCAGGGACCGAGCGGCAAGCCGGTCACCCGGCCTGTGGTCGTGACTGCGTCGGTGACCGGTCCCGTTCCGACCGCCGACGACGAAACATCGAACGATACCGGCGCTGTCGCTGAGGGCGACGCCGACGAGCCGACCCCGGCGCGTTCCGGCTCCGGCATTTCCGGCTGGAAGGTGCAGATCGCGGCGGCCGCCAGCGAGGACGGCGCCCAGTCTCTTCTCGATGCGGCAAGGGCCAAGGGCGGCAAGGCCGTGGCCCACGCCCAGCCGAGCATCGAGGCCGTCAGGAAAGGCGATTCGACTTTCTACCGGGCGCGCTTCGCTGGCTTCGAGAGCAAGGAGAAGGCACGTGCTGCCTGCGACTATCTCAAGAAGCGCGATGTCAGCTGCCTGGCCATTCCGGACTGAGGCGATGGACCGCCCCCGTCATCTTCTCCCTCTTTGTACCGCGTATGGGAGCTAACGATGTCTGCCGAGGAGTCTTTCCTTCGCCTCGTTGATCTGGGCGGCCAGGAACGTCGATCCGCCCTGATCGGGATGGACGCGCTTCATCAACCGTCGATAGGCCGCGGTGATTTCAGCCTCGGTGGCGCCGGTCGCAAGGCCAAGGATCTGGTAGGCCTGCTCATTTGTCATGGCGCCAGAGCCCGCCGCGCGGCGCGGCCCGCCTGCCGCATCGCGCTCGACGTCTTCACGCCAGCCGGGCATTCGGCGGTCGAGATAAGCTTCGAGGACTAGCCGGTCGCCACGCCGTCCGGCGAGCTCGCGGTGCAACGCTGCGAGTTCAGGCACGGCAAGCGTATCGAGCCGGCGGCCGGCAAATCGTCCGGTCATCACCTGTCCGTCCCTTATCGCGCCACCGCCAAGCCTTGACTCCGCGCGTTGCAGAATGGCCGGCCGCCATAGCGACAGCGCGAACACGATCAGCGGGACGCCGATCACCAGCCTTCCGGTCGCGATCATCACGGCGGCAAGTGCGAACAGCGTTCCCGCCGCCCCCTTGCGCGCGGCGAGCTTGAGCGCTCCGGGACCCTTCTGGCCGCCGAAGGTCCAGGCAAGCCAGATCGCGACGGCAAGCGCCACGGCTAACGGCAGAAACAAACCCATCGAGACTCCCAGAGCGTTTTCCTGGCGACGCGCCGCTCCCAACACATGCGGCCTTCGCGGCGGCACCGCAATGGGGGCAGGCCGCAAAGCCCCGGAGATGCGGCGTGCCACGCCCCTCTTCCCATCGGCCGCAAACTGGGTCAGAGAGGCGGGGAACTCCACCAGCGGTGAGTCCTCCCATGAACCATCCCCCGCACATTCTCCGTACGATTTCAGACCTTCGGGCCCATACCGCCAGCTGGCATTCCGAAGGGCTGACGGTCGGCATGATCCCGACCATGGGCGCGCTGCATGACGGTCACCTTGCCCTCGCGGCCGAGGCACGGCGCCGGGTGGACCGCATCGTCACGACGATCTTCGTCAACCCGACGCAGTTCGCGCCGACAGAGGATTTTGGCGCCTATCCGCGCACGGAAGTGAGCGACGTCGCCAAGCTCGCCAGCCTCGGCGTCGAGGCGGTGTTCGCGCCCAATCCGCGCGAGATGTACCCGGAGGGCCATTCGACGACGATCGCGCTGGCTGGGCCGGCTGTGGGTCTCGAGAGCGACTTCCGGCCGCATTTCTTCGCCGGGGTGGCGACGGTCGTCGCGAAGCTCCTGATCGGCGGCTTCCCGGATATCGCGATGTTCGGAGAGAAGGACTACCAGCAACTGCTCGTCGTGCGGCAGATGGTGGCGGACCTCCGCTTGCCGACCGAGATCGTCGGCTTGCCGACCATACGCGAGGCGGACGGCCTCGCTCTCTCCTCCCGCAACGCCTATCTCTCCGCCGACGAGCGCCGCACGGCACCGCGGCTCGCCGCGATCCTCAATGAGACGGCGGCGCTGATCCGCTCGGGCAGCAACCACAAGGATGCGCTCGCCCGCGGCTTCAACGGGATCGAGGCGGCGGGCTTCCGGCCTGACTATCTCGAACTGCGCAACGCGGAAACGCTCGCCCTGCCGACAACGGGCGGAAGCGAGCCGCTCCGCCTTCTCGCCGCCGCCTGGCTCGGCAAGACGCGCCTCATCGACAATGTCGGGGTGTGAACGGATAGCGCCCTACAGCAATCCCAACTCGGCGAGTTCGGCTTTGAGCGCAGCAGGCATCTCGTCGCCGGTCGAGCCGCCAAGCGCGGCGAGGTCGCGCGGGGCGTCCTTCGGCTCCAGATAGCGCCAGCCCTGGAACGGCCGCTTCGGCTGCCATTCGGTCAGGATCACTTCAGGCTCGAACACGATTTCGCAGCGCTCGATCCCGTCGGCGCCGGTGATGGCGCGGAGGTCGCGGATGCGCTGGCGGCATTGAACCTGGCCCTTCACGACCCAATAAAGCGAGCCGCCGTCGAGCAGTTCCGCGAGCCGGCGCGGCATCATCCGCGTCACATGCGTATCTTCTGCCAGAAGGCCAAGCGCGCGCTTGCGGGCGAGATCGTCCTCGATCCAGTCGACGATTTCATCGACGGTCTCGACACCGACGCAGAGTTTGATCATGTGGAGCGGCATGGGTCGACCCTCCGCCTATGCTGCATGGCGGTCAAACGGGCACTGCCATTTTTCCACAGAGGCGACTATGACGATGATCCCTGAACGTCCGATGCAGCCCAGAAGACGGGAATCATGACCGATCTGCCGCCTCACCATACCGAATTGCTGTCGAGCCGCGTCGCGACAGTCGGCGTCGTCGCCGGCCTGTTGCTGACCGCGGCGGGCATGATGCTGCACTCGCCGGTCGCCGGCGCCGCAGGACTCATCATCCTTCCCGTCCTCGTGATCTTCCGCCGGCCGATCGCCCGGCTGCTTGCGCGGAGCGGCCTGTGACGGGCGGGCGGCGGAGCGGCTGCAGCGGAGCGCGGCCATGATGACCGCGCCCTCGGCGATCGATCTCGTCGCAGTCGGCTGGTTCGTCGGCGCCTGGGTTCTCTATTCGATCGTCATCTGGCGCGTCTCGCTGACCGGACGCTCGCTGTCCTCCGCGATGGATCACCAGCGCCGGCAATGGATGCACACGATGGCGCGACGCGACCTGCGCATGATCGACACGGGCATCATGAGCGGCTTGCAGAACGGCACCGCCTTCTTTGCCTCGACCTCCCTGATCGCCATCGGCGGCGGCTTCGCGCTGCTGAACTCGACCGATCGGGTGTTCGGCGTGCTGCAGGACCTGTCCATGGCGGGAACGGCGCCGCGCGGCCTGTTCGAGGTCAAGGCGATCGGCTTGACGCTGATCTTCGGCTTCGCCTTCTTCGAGTTCGGCTGGGCCTACCGGCTGTTCAACTATGCCTCGATCCTCGTCGGCGCGACGCCGTCCGCCGCCCATGCCGGCGAGGCCGAGGCCATTGCCGCCGCCGACCGTGCCGCGACCTTCACCATTTCCGCAGGGCGCCATTTCAACCACGGCCTCCGCTCCTTCTTCTTCGCGGTCGCCTATCTCGGCTGGTTCATCAATGGCTGGGTGCTGATCGCCACCACCACGCTCATTCTGATGATGCAGCTCTACCGCCAGTTCCTGTCGCCTGCGGCACGAACCGTTATCGACGCAGCGACGAGGAAAGAACCATGATCGCGACAGCCACGATCGAGACATTCATGCGCGAGAGGATTTCCGGCCTCGATGACGGCAAGAGCCTCGATCCGACCGAACTGGCCCGCTCGCTGGCCGGGCCGGACGAAAAGGTCTGGCGCTTGCTGATGGCGCCGATCCGCGGCACGGCCATCCGGCTCGCACTGGCCGGCGAGGCCGCGATCCTGCGCAAAGGCAAGCCCGTCGATCCGAACGACTTCAAGGGCGTCTACCGCATCGGCCGGGCTGAGGCACAAGAGGCGCAGCCGTGACGGAGGCTGCGGAAGCCTCGCCGCGCCGGCTGGCGGGCGGCTGCCTCTGCGGCGCGGTGCGCTATGTCGTCGACGACGCGTTCCGCTATGCCGTCAATTGCCATTGCTCGAACTGCCGCCGCGCCACCGGCTCGGCCTTCAAACCGTTTGCCGGCATCGGCAGCGAGCGTCTCGAACTGACGGCCGGCGGCGACACCCTGATGCGCTATGGCGACGAGGCGGCGCATGACGTGCACTGCCGGGCCTGCGGATCGCTGCTTTATTCGCTGCTCGACCATGGCGCACGCATCCATCTGGCGATGGGGACGCTGGCCGATGCGCCGTCGATCCGCCCGACGGCGCATATCTTCGTCGGCTCGAAGGCACCCTGGTACGACATCACCGACGACCTGCCGCAGTTCGACGGCCATGTGGGCTGAACACGGCGCTTACGGCGCGGGGAACAGCGCGTCGGTGCGCCCGGCCAGGCGATAGGCGACAAGCCCGACCCACTCCTTCGCGGCGACATCGACCATGGTCAGCCCGATCGAGGCCCGCGCCATCAACACCTGCAGATCCTGCGGACCTGCCGTTCGATAATCGGTTGGCCAGGCGATCACCGGCCAGCCGGCGGCGCGGAAGCATCCGACCGAACGCGGCATGTGCCAGGCCGAGGTGACCAGCAGCCAGCGTTCGCCGGGCTTCGGATCGATGAGCGCCTTCGTGAAGCGGGCGTTTTCGGCTGTGTCGCGGCTCTTGTCCTCGACGGTGAGGCGCTCGGGCGGAATGCCCATCTCGGCGAAGAACTTGCGCGCAGCGTCGGCCTCGCTCGGGCCGTCCGCCAAGAGGTTGGCCGTTCCGCCAGTGAAGACAAGCCGCGCCTCGGGATAGCGACGCGCCAGCGCCACCGCCTCGGTCAGTCTTTCTCCGGCCTCGGTCAATGTCGTCACACCGCGGGCGATGCCGATCTGCTGGTCGATGCCGCCGCCAAGCACGATGATACCGGCCACAGGACCGTCCACCGCGCCGCGCGGAAAGCGGTCCTCGAGCGGCAGGATCATCAGGGTGCCGAGCGGCAGCAGGCCAGCAACGAGGAGACCGGCCGAGGCGATGAACATAGTCAGCGCGCCGGCATGCGCCCTGCCGAAGACAATCAGGATCATGCCGACGAGGAGCAGCAGCACCAACGCCGTTGACGGCTGCAGGATGAACCAGATCACCTTCGCGGCGAGGAAGAACATCAGCCTCGTCCTCCCTTGCCCGGCCGCATCATCGATCCCATTCCGGCGAGAACGATGTGTCGCAGATCCGGCGCCCCTCGCTGCCGAGGCTGTCGAGCAGCGCCATGTCCGCCGGATCGAGCGCAAAGCCGAAGATATCGATGTTCTGGCGAATGCGTGACGGCCGCGCACTCTTGGGTATGCTGACGCACCCCTTCTGGAACTGCCAGCGCAGCACCACCTGCGCCGGCGAGCGGCCGAGCCGGGTTGCCATATCCTGCACCAGCGGCTCGTCCAGCGCCTCGGCCTGGCCCAGCGGGCAATAGGCGATGAAGGCCGCGCCATGCCGCGCCGTGGCCTCGCGCAGCCGGCTCTGGTCGAGATAGGGATGGTGTTCGCACTGGTTGGCGACGATCGGCTCGCGCGAGGCCTCCGCCGCCTCGTCCAGCAGGGCGATCGTATAATTGGAAACGCCGATGTGACGCGTCAGTCCGCGCGCCTTGGCAAGACCAAGCGAACGGATGGTCGTCGCAGCGGAAAGCGCGCGGCTCGGCCAATGGATCAGCAGCAGGTCGACCGAGGAAACGCCGAGGCGGGCCAGACTGCCCTCGGCAGCGCGAAGCAGCGCGCTTTCCTCAAGCTGCTCGGGCGGGATCTTGGTGGTGATGAAAAGCGCGTCGCGATCGATGCCGGAGCGGCGGATACCCTCGCCCACCGCCGCCTCGTTGCCATAGCCGATCGCCGTGTCGATGTGGCGATAGCCGGCTGCGATGGCCTCAGCGACGGCATCGGTGGCCGCAGCGCCGGAAAGTCCCCAGGTGCCGAGCCCGACTGCGGGGATCATGGCGCCATGGGCTGAGACACTCGGGATCATCGACAACTCCAGCTTGAACGCGGCGGCGCGGCACTGTCCTTGGCCATGGCAGCGCCGTCAAGCAGCGATGGCTGAATGGGCCTAGCCGGCGGCGCGACGGACGAGATTGCGGCCCGATCGCTTGGCGGCATAGAGCGCCTCGTCGGCGCGCATCATCATGATTTCCAGAGGCATGACGGCGCCTTCGGAAACCGAAATGCCGGCCGAGGCGCTGGCGGTGATGCCAACGCCCGCCGCCGTGCGGCGAGCGAATTCGCCGCGGATTCGCTCGGCGACCAGACTGGCGCCGTCACAGTCGGTTCCAACCAGCAGAGCCGCGAACTCCTCACCGCCGATCCGGCCAGATGGGTTGGCGGCCGAAAGGATATGCCGCGCGGCGTCGGCAAAGGCGACCAGCGCCCTGTCGCCAGCAGCGTGGCCGTATCGATCGTTGACGGCCTTGAAGAGATCGATATCGAAGACGAGCAGCGCCACGGACTGCTTTTGCGCCCTGGCTTCGAGGATCAGAGCTTCCGCCCGCTCGGTAAACGCGCCGCGGTTGAGCATCCCGGTCAGCGCGTCATGCGCTGCCTTGACGGACAGATCACGCTCACGCCGCTGCTGGGTCATGCTGAGGCCCGTGATAACGATGCCGAACAAGACCAGGATCGGCTCGAAAAGCCCCACCGAATAGAGAAGCGGGGGCAGTTCGACCTCTCCCCGCCACCCCGCGTGAAACGCCAAGACGGCGCGGATCGCCGTCGCCAGCGCGTGGACGCCACAAAGCGACGCCAAGGGAATGCGTGCCGGCAGCCGTTCGGCACGGCTTCTTAAAACCTCCGTCGCCAGCATGAGCGACAGGATTGTCGTCAGGGTCGAAGTGACAACCGTCCGATAGGGCATCGACCCATAGATCGCCGGCACGGCACAACTGGCGAGCCAGATCGCGGGTGCCAGTGCCACAGCCCACCAAATCGGCTGCCGGCCGCCGAAGACCCGCAGGCCGCTCCAGGCGAGGCCGAACGCGATCAGCGACAGCATATTGGCAAGCTCGATCGATACCCAATCGGGAATCCGGTCGCGCAGGGAAAGTCCGGAAAGCGCCAAAGCCGCCACCAAAAGGGCGGCGGACCAATAGCGCAGATAGTGATCCTCCGGGTAGGTCCTGAGACGCAAAAGCATCCCGCCCCCGGAAATGAGGCATAGGCCGATCAGCACCAAGAACAAGGTCGCCGGATCCAGATTCATCGGCGACCTATAGCATTGCTCAAGGTCGAGCCCACGCATCAATCGGAGGCACGACCAGGCGTAGCATCGTGTCAGCCGCGTCGTGCAAAGCGCGTGACGGCATCGATGACGCGGTCGACCTCCTCGTCGGTCAGCTCCGGATTCATCGGAATGCTGAGCACGCTCGCAGCAAGGCGCTCGGACTGCGGCAAAGGCCGCTTCGCCACCTCTGCAAAGGCCGGATGATGATGCAGCGCGACGCGGTAGAACAGCGCGTTGCCGATACCCTCGCCGTCGAGCGCCGCCTTGAGCGCGTCGCGATCATCGAGCGTCACGGTGTAGAGCGCGTTGGCCGAGAACCCGCCGGCCGGGCGCGCCTGGACGCCTACGACGCCGGTCAGCGCTGCATCGTAGCGCTGTGCAATCGCGTCGCGCCGCGTCAACTCTTCCTCGAAGATATCGAATTTCGCCAGCAGGATGGCGGCCTGGATCGTATCGAGCCGACCGGTGAGGCCGTTGCGGACGGCGACATCGCCTGTGCCCTGACGTCCATGCGAACGGAGCGTGCGCACGGCCTCGGCGATGCCGTCGTCATCGGTCAGGATCGCGCCACCGTCGCCATAGCAGCCAAGCGGCTTGGTCGGGTAGAAGCTCGTCGCCGAGATCGGCGCCATGCCGCCGACGCGGCGATTGCCGGAACGGCCGCCAAAGCTCTGCGCCGCATCGGAGAACACCGTCAGCCCATGCCGGGCAGCGACCTTGCCGATGGCCTCGTAATCGGCCGGCAAGCCATAGAGATCGACCGGGATCACAGCACGCGGCTTCAGCTCGCCAGCGGCCTCGACTTCGGCGATCGCGCGCTCGAGATCGGCCGGATCGAGATTAAAGGTCTTGGGATCGACATCGACGAAAACAGGCGTCGCGTTGACCGAGCACACCGCCCCCGCCGTCGCGGCAAAGGTGAAAGCCGGCACGAACACCGCATCGCCTGGGCCGATGCCGAGCGCCATCAGCCCGATCATCAGCGCATCGCGGCCGCTGGAGACGCCGATCGCATGCGGCACGCCAGCGAAGGCAGCAAGCTTCGCCTCGAGCTGATCGACTTCTGGCCCGAGGATGAACTGGCCGTGGCTGAGCACCGCATCGACGCGCGCACGCACCTCGTCATGGATCCGGCGCTGCTGGCGCTGCAGATCGAAGAAGGCGATGCGTCCGGGCGTGACCGTTACTGCAGGGCGGGACTGGGACACCATCAGGACGAACCTCCGTTGTTCGGATGAGCCGGAGCCGATAACGGCCCCGCTATGGCGCGCATGATCCGCTCGGCAATGTCGAGCGCGCGCAGACCTGCCGCACCGTCGACGACGGGCGGCTGCCGCGAAAGGGCGGCATCAAGAAAGGAATCGATCTCAAGCGCCAGATTGTCACTGGCGGGTACGGCAATCTCGTGGCGGGCGCTGCCATCAGCCGACGACCAAACGACGCTGCGCGCGGCGAGATCGGCGACGAGCACCCGCTCCGCATCGACGACGCGGATACTGCGCTCCTGGCGATCGGCGATGCGGCTCGCATGGAGATAGGCGCTGGCGCCATTGGCGAAATGCAGGATGGCGTGGGCGAAATCATTGGTGGGCGCACGCACGGCTGCGCCCGTAGCCGCGACCGCGACCACATCCGAACCGATGAGCGCCAAAGCGAGATCGATATCGTGGATCATCAGGTCGAGCACGACGTCGACATCAACAGCCCTGCCCTTCCACGGCCCTATCCGGGTCAATTCGACGACGCGCGGCGCGCTGACCGCCTTGGCGAGTTCGCCGAAGACCGGCGAGAAGCGCTCGATATGGCCAACCTGCAGCACGGCGCCGCTGCGGGCGGCGCGCGCGATCAGGTCACGTGCAGCTTCGGGCGAGTCGGCGATCGGCTTTTCGATCAGCACATGAATTCCGGCGTCGAGCAGATCACTGGCGACGGCGTGGTGCAGCGAAGTCGGCACGGTGATCGAGACCGCATCAACCTTGCCGATCAGATCACGGTGATCCTGAAGCGGCTCGGCGCCATGCGCCTCTGCAACAGTCCTGGCGCGCTCCGCATCAGCATCGACGACCGCGACGAGGCGGGCCCTCGGATTGGCCGCATGCTGGCGCGCATGGAAGGAACCGAAATAGCCGAGGCCGACAACACCCGTCCTGATCTCGCCCTTGGCCAATCCACGCCTTCCCTCAAACCAGGCCACCCGCGATTGCGTGCGGCGCACAACGGCTCTCGTCTAGCGCTTTTTGCGCCGATGTCGATTGCCGCCGTCACGCGCGGGGTCACAAATTTCCCGCGAGGGAAACAATGCGCGAACCCTTATGGCTATTTGAAGCCGAACCAGAGCGCCGCAAAGCCGAGGAACGAGAAGAAGCCGACGAGGTCGGTGACAGTCGTCACGAAGGCCCCCGAAGCGATGGCCGGATCGAACTTCATCTTGTTGATCACCAGCGGGATCAGGATGCCGCCGAGCGCGGCAGCGACGAGGTTGACCACCATGGCCGCGGCAATGACGATGCCGAGATCCAGCATGCCGAAGCGGGCAAATGCGACGACGCCGACAAGTGTCGCGAAGACGACGCCGTTCAACAGCCCGACGATGAGTTCGCGGCCGACGACACGAGCAACATTGTGTGGGCCGAGTTCGCGGGTCGCGAGGGCGCGGACGGCGACGGTCATGGTTTGCGTGCCGGCATTGCCGCCCTGGCTCGCGACGATCGGCATCAGCACGGCCAGCGCCACCATTTTCTGCAATTCATCGGCGAAGAGGCCGATGACGCTGGAGGCGAGCACGGCTGTAACGAGATTGATGCAGAGCCACGGCAGGCGGCTCTTCGCGATCGACCAGACGCGATCCGAAACCTCTTCGTCGCCAACACCGCCGAGGCGCTTGATGTCGGCATCCGCCTCTTCCTCGATCACATCGACGGCGTCGTCGATGGTCATGATGCCGACGAGGCGCTCGGCCTCGTCGACCACGGCCGCCGAAATCAGATTATAGCGCTGGAACAGCCGCGCCACCGAGGAGAGATCGTCGGTCGCGTGGACGACGCTGGCGTTCTCATCGACGATTTCGGCCATCTTGACCGGCCGATTGCTGCGCAGGAGGCGATCGAGCGGGACGCGGCCGAGCAGGCGGAAGCCCGGATCGACCACGAACACCTCGTTGAAGCTCTCCGGCAGGTCACCGGCGTCGCGCATGTAGTCGATCGTCTGGCCGACGGTCCAGAAGGGCGCGACAGCGATGAACTCCGTCTGCATGCGCCGGCCGGCGCTATCCTCCGGGAAATCGAGGCTGCGCTTCAGCGCCAGCCGCTCGACCGAAGGAATCTGCGCAAGGATCTCGTCGCGGTCCTCCTTGTCGAGATCCTCAAGAATGTAGACCGCGTCGTCGGAATCGAGCTCGCTGATGCCTTCGGCGACCGTCTCCGAGGGCAAGTCCTCAAGAATCTCGACGCGGGTCGCCTCGTCGAGTTCAGTCAGCGCTGTGAAGTCGAACGCATCGCCGAGCAGTTGAATCAGCGCCGGGCGCTGCTCGTGATCGAGCTGCTCGAGAATCGCGCCGACATCGGCTTCGTGAAGATCGTCGGTGAGCCGCCGCGCCGCCGCGACGTCGCCCGATTCGATTGCCGCGACCAGCGCGTCGAGGAAGATCGCGGAGATGTTGTCGTTGTCGTCGCGCAGAGGCGGCGAGGCTGCCTCGTCGGTGCGCGAATCTCCAGGAATGGTCGCCGGCTCGGCCGAAGGATCGGTCATGGGACCTCCGCTGGGAGATAAGGGGCGATCTGACTGGTCGGAGGTATCGGTCGAGACTTAACCGTCAAGGCCGCACGCGGCAAAGGGAAAATCCCCTTGATCCGCGCTCGAACGGGCTAAACGGCCGCGCCCGTTCCACCCGGCGCATGGCGAACTGCAGTGTGGGACCGCAAAAACGAAAACGGCGACCCAAGGGCCGCCGTTTTCGCGAGGATTTTTCGGGTTCTGGTGCGGTCGAGAAGACTCGAACTTCCACGCCTTGCGGCACAGCGACCTCAACGCTGCGCGTCTACCAATTCCGCCACGACCGCGGAACCCGAGCCGGCGAACCGGCGCGGCGTCGATGTAGCAAACCCCCCGGGCGCTGACAAGCACGCATTCGACAGTCGCGAACAAGCCTGTTGACAGTTTGGTGACGGCGCCCTGCCGATCGATGCGGAAATCGGCTGCGGGCTCGATTATATGTGGGGCATGGACATCACCGCCGCCCCCCCAAATCCGACCTCCCGCAACGCGCTCGACGCCTCGATGCATCCCCGCGCCGGCAGCCCGCCTGTCGAGTGGGTGATCGCCGATGAGCCGGTCAAGTATCCTGATGCCGTTGCCGAGATGGAGGCGCGCGTCGCGCTCATCGCAGCAGGCGCTGCGCCGGAGCGCGTCTGGCTCGTCGAACATCCGCCGCTCTACACCGCCGGCACGAGCGCGAAGGCCGAGGATCTTGTGGCGCCGAGCCGTTTCCCCGTGTTCGCGACAGGACGCGGCGGGCAATACACCTATCACGGCCCCGGACAGCGGGTCGCCTATGTGATGCTCGACCTGACCCGCCGCCGGCAGGACCTGCGCCTGTTCGTCGCCAGCCTCGAGGCCTGGATCATCGCCACGCTCGACGGCTTCAACGTGACCGGCGAGCGGCGCGACGACCGGGTCGGCGTCTGGGTGCGGCAGCCTGATCGGGGGCCGGGAGCGGAAGCGAAGATCGCGGCAATCGGCATCCGCGTCCGCCGCTGGGTGACGTTCCACGGCATCTCGCTGAATGTCGATCCGGACCTTTCCCATTTCGACGGCATCGTGCCCTGCGGCGTCCGCGACCACGGCGTGACCAGCCTCGCCGATCTCGGACGAATTATCGCGATGCCCGAAGCCGATTCGGTGCTGCGCGCCGAATTCGAGCGGCTGTTCGGGCCGACGATCACGGCGTGAGCTGGGGGGCCGCAGAGCGGTCGCTTGGCGGGTATCGATCGAGTCAGAGGCTCGGCGCGACCTGGAACGGGCCGTCTGTCGCGTCGGGCTCGGCAATGACCGTGACCGCCGCGACGGCGGCATGCGGCGGGCCGGCGCGGCAAATCTCCAGCATGCGGCCAACCAGCGCTTCCTCGCCCGAGAAAAGCGCCTCGACGCTGCCGTCGCGGCGGTTGCGGACCCAGCCGGAGAGGCCGAGCGCGACCGCCTGCTGCTCGACGAAGGCGCGATAGCCGACGCCCTGCACGCGACCGGTCACGTTGACCTGGACCGTGCGCCGGGTCATGGGGCGGTTAGCCCCAACGCGGAAGAGACAACGGGAACCAGGGCCGGCACATCGGTGACGATGGTGTCAGGCGGCGTCGCCGCGAATTCCTCGGCCGAGCCATAGCCCCAGGCGACGCCGATGGCGCCGATCGCGTTCCTGCGCGCGCCTTCGATATCGTGACGGCGATCGCCGATCATGACGCAGCGGCTGGCATCAATGGACTCGCTCTCCAGAACATAAGCGATGAGGTCGGCCTTGTTGACGCGGCTGCCGTCGAGTTCCGAGCCGTGGACGCGCGCAAAGAACGAGCCGAGGCCAAAATGCTCGATGATCCGCTCACAGAAGACGCGCGGCTTCGAACTCGCGACGAACAACTGGACGCCGGCCGTCTTGAGCGCGGCCAGCGCTTCGGGAATGCCGTCGAACACACGGTTCTCGTAAAGACCGATCGGCGCATAGCGCTCGCGGTAATGCGCGAGGGCTTCTTTTGCCAGCACGGCATCGCCGCCGAGCATCGCGGCAAAGCTTGCCTCGAGCGGCGGACCGATCGCTGCGCGCAGCGTGATTTCGTCGACCGGGGGCCTTCCGAGGCGGTCGATCGCGTAGAGAATCGAGCCGCTGATTCCGGGATAGGGATCGGTCAGCGTTCCATCGAGATCAAAAAGCGCCGTCGGCGCGAGGCTGGACATGATACACTCTCCCGCAACAACCGCGGATTTCCGCGACTCTCGCGGCAGGGTCTTGCATGGCAGGCAACCGAACGTCTAGTTAGTTGTTACCGTCATCAGGGCGTTACCTGGTTCAGTCACCACCATCCAGCCGAGGGCGCTCTGCCCAAGCCGCGGCCTTCTTTGGACATCAGCCACAAAATGAAGCGCGCTTTGCCTTTGCTCAGCTTCACCAGCCCAAGGGCCGCGACATGATCGAAGACCTCTCGCTCGTGCTTGTCTGGCTCGCGGCGGTCTTCTGTGTTGTCACCGCCGGCGTCCATTTCATCAGCATTCTGGTCGTGACCCTGCGCGGCCGGTTTGCCGTGGGTCGCATCCCGGCCAAGCTGCCGGCGTACCCGCCGGTCTCGATCCTGCGACCGGTCTGCGGCCTCGAAAACTCCATCGAAGAAACACTCCGCTCCGGCTTCTCGATCGATTATCCCGAATTCGAGATCGTCTTTTGCGTCGCCCTTGCGGACGATCCTGTGATTCCGCTCGTGCAGCGGATTATGGCCGAACAGCCGAATGTTCCGTCGCGCATCCTTGTCGGCGATGATCGCATCAGCATCAATCCGAAGCTGAACAATCTCGTGAAGGGCTGGAAAGCGGCGAAGCACGACTGGATCGTGATGGCGGACAGCAATGTCCTGATGCCCCCCGACTATCTCCTGCGCATGCTTGATCGCTGGGTGCCGGGGACTGGCCTTGTGTGCTCACCGCCGCTCGGCAGCGCGCCGGACGGTGCTTTCGGCGAACTCGAATGCGCCTTCCTCAACACATTTCAGGCCCGCTGGCAGTTGTTCTCGGACGCGATCGGCAATGGCTTCGCGCAGGGCAAGTCGATGCTGTGGCGGCGCGAGAATCTGGACCGGCACGGCTCGATCGAGGCGCTTGCCGCCGATCCGGCCGAGGATGCGGCCTCGACCAAGGTCATCCGCCGCGCCGGGCTCGATGTTCACCTTGTTCATCTGCCTTTCCCGCAACCGATCGGTCGCCGCTCGATGAAGGCGGTCTGGAGCCGGCAGTTGCGTTGGGCGCGGCTCAGGCGCGTCACCTTCCCGGTTTTCTTCTGCGCCGAGCTGGTCGTTGGCGGCGTCTTCCCGATCCTGGCGGCGGCTTTTCTCGCCGTCGAGGGCGCGGTTCCGTTCTGGTCCGTCGCAGCCTTTGCGATCGCCTGGTATGGCGCCGAGGTGCTGATGGCGATCGGCCTTGGCTGGCGCGCCGGTGTCAGGCCGACCCTCGCGCTGATCGCACGCGACCTGTCGCTGCCCTTCCTTTGGGTCGCGGCCATTTCGGGCAGCGGCTTCGAATGGCGCGGCAACCAGATGAACGTCAAGGAAGACAGCCTGATGGTCGCCAAATAGGCGACCATCTCAAGCGAAGCGCATGATCTCCGCGTCGACGGCCAGGCTGTCGCCGGGCTTCGCCATGATCGCGTCAACGACGAGGTCGCGTTCGGCGCGCAGCACATTTTCCATCTTCATCGCCTCGACGATCGCCAGGGTATCGCCGGCCTTGACCGCCTGACCGACCGCGACGGCGATCGACACCACCAGTCCCGGCATCGGGCACAGCAGCGCCTTGGCGGTATCAGCAACGCGCTTTTCGGGCATGAGATCGTCGAGCGCAGCCACGCGTGGTCGCATGGCACGGGCGACGAGGTCGACGCCGCGATGCGTCAGCCGCCAGCCATTCCCCTCGCGCACGACCTGAATCGTCGCCGGCCGACCATCGATGGCGCCGGACCAGAGCCGATCGCCCGGCATCCAGGACGAGGCAGCCGTGATCTGGCGGCCGGGTTCCGTGGTCAATGTGACGACGCCCGGGCTCCAAGCGCCGAGCCGCAGCGCTACGCTCTCGCCGCCGATCTTGAGCAGCCATTCGCTGCGCGGGGTAAAGCGACCCGGCCGCAACCGTCCCGGCAGGCCGGTCAATCGGTCTGTTGCGGCGATCTCCAGGAAGACTGCGACGGCAGCGAGTTGTTCGAGCAGCGCAGCATCGGGAACGACGCCCGCGAAGCCGCCGGGAAACTCGTCGGCGATGAAGGCGGTGGAGAGGTTGCCGGCGCGCCAGCGCGGATGGGCCATCAGCGCCGCCAGGAACGGCACGTTGTGGCGGATGCCGTCAAGCTGGAAGGCATCGAGCGCATCCGACATGGCCTCGATCGCGGCTGCACGGGTCGGCGCATGCGTCACGAGCTTGGCGATCATCGGATCATAATGGATCGAGATCTCCGAGCCCTCGACGACGCCCGTGTCGTTGCGCACCGTAATGCCATCGCGCGTGTCCTCCGCGGGCGGGCGATATCGGGTGAGCCGGCCGATCGAGGGCATGAATTCGCGATAGGGATCTTCCGCATAGATGCGGCTTTCGATCGCCCACCCATCCAGGCGCACCTCGTCCTGCGTCATGCGAAGCGGTTCACCGGCGGCAACGCGGATCATTTCCTCGACGAGATCGAGGCCGGTGATCAGTTCGGTCACCGGATGCTCGACCTGCAGCCGCGTGTTCATCTCGAGGAAAAAGAAGCTGCGATCCTGACCGGCGACGAATTCGACGGTCCCGACCGAATCATAGCCGACCGCCCTCGCCAGCGCGGCGGCCTGCTCGCCCATGGCGCGCCGCGTCGTCGGATCGAGCAGCGGCGACGGCGCTTCCTCGATGACCTTCTGGTTACGGCGCTGGATCGAGCATTCGCGCTCGCCGAGATAGACGACGTTTCCATGCTTGTCGGCGAGCAGCTGGATCTCGACATGGCGCGGATTGGTGATGAACTTCTCGATGAAGACGCGATCATCGCCGAAGGACGAGCGCGCTTCCGACGTGGCGGCGCGGAATCCCTCGCGGACGGCGGCCTCGTCGCGGGCGATGCGCATGCCCTTGCCGCCGCCGCCGGCGGAGGCCTTGATCATCACCGGAAAGCCGATGTCGCGGGCGATGCGGACGGCCTCTTCGTCGTCGCCGATCACGCCGAGATGGCCGGGCACGGTCGAAACGCCGGCAGAAGCGGCGACGCGCTTCGATTCGATCTTGTCGCCCATCGCGGCCATGGCGCGGGCATTGGGGCCGATAAAGGCGATCCCGGCGGCGGTGAGTGCCTCCGGGAACGCCGGCCGCTCCGACAGGAAGCCGTAGCCCGGATGCACCGCCTCGGCGCCGGTCTGCCGCGCCGCTTCGACGATGCGATCGATCAAGAGATAGGACTGGCTGGCGGCGGGCGGACCGATGGCGACGGCCTCGTCGGCCATCTCGACATGCAGCGCATCGCGATCGGCCTCGGAATAGACCGCGACGGTGCGAATGCCGAGCCGGCGCGCGGTCTTGATCACGCGGCAGGCGATCTCGCCGCGATTGGCGATGAGAATCTTGCCGAACATTCCGCTCCCCGCATGCCGGAGCCGTTGTTCAGCCGGCTCTCCCTGTCCTGTTCTAGGGCTGGAGCGAGATGGCCGCAATGCCGCCCTCGGACGACCTGCCGCCATTTCAGGGCCATTGTTTGTCTGCTAGATTGGTCAATGGGCGTTGCAGTGTGGGGGTGCGGCGGCGCCCTGCCCGTCCGGGTGGCCGCATCGACCGGGCGAGCCATGCTCTGGAGCAATGACAATGGCCTCCTTTCCCCGCCTGCTCTTTGCCACGCTCGCCATGGCGGTCGTTGCCCTGCCTGTCGCAGAGCTCGGCTATGTCGGGGCGATGCCAGTGCAGGCGCCACTCCTGCCGCGGCCGGATCATGCCGGTTTCGTCGCGGTCAACCACGTCAAGATCTGGTACGGCATCTACAACCCGAAGGGTCCGGACACGATCATCCTGCTGCATGGCGGGCTTGGCAGCTCTGTCGACTGGCGCAACCAGATCCCGGCGCTGATCGGCAAGCACAAGGTCGTCGTGGTCGACAGCCGCGGCCAGGGCCGCAGCACGCGCGCCGGCCAGCCGATCACCTATGATTTGATGACCAGCGACGTAATCGGCGTGATGGACCACCTCAAGATCGCCAAGGCGGCCTTCGCCGGATGGAGCGACGGCGGGATCATCGCGCTCGACATCGCCATCAACCACCCCGACCGCATCACCAAGCTCTTCACCTATGGCGCCAACTTCAATCCGGACGGGCTGATTGCCGATACCAGCGCGACCGTGCTGTCGAACTGGCGCATGCGCCTCGCGAGCCTCATCGACGAGCACGCGGAAACAATCCGGGACGTGACGGAGATGTGGACCGAGGAGCCGGACTTCACGGCCAAGCAGCTCGGCGGCATCCATATTCCGACCATGATCGCCGACGGTGCGCGTGAAGAGGCAATCAAGCCGGAGCACACGCGCGAGCTGGCGGAACTGATTCCGGGCGCGCAACTGGCGATCCTGCCCAATGTCGGCCATTCGGGCCTGCTCGAGGATCCCGCCGATTTCAACCGCCTGCTGACCGGCTTCATCGACGGTTCCTGAATGGCGCTGCTTCGGCTAAATCTAGATCACAAGCCTTGTCCTGCGCCGGCGCCGGCCTCATCCCCAAAACCGCGTCTGTTTCGCGCATATTCCATGGAGCTCGCATGAAGATCCTCCTCGTCGGCGCCTCGGGCGTCCTCGGCACCGCCGTTGCCGCTGAACTCGGCGCCCGGCATGACATCGTCCGCGCCGGCCGCACTGGCGCCGACGTCGCGCTCGACATCACCGACGCCAACTCGATCCGCGCCGCCTTCGAGAAGGTCGGCCCGGTTGATGCGGTCGTGTCGACCGCCGGCAAGGTCAAGTTCGCGCCGCTCGCCGCGTTGACGGCCGAGGACTATGGCATCGGCATCGCGGACAAGCTGATGGGCCAGGTCAACCTGGTGCTGATCGGCCAGCGTTTCCTCGCCGATGGCGGCTCGTTCACGCTGACCAGCGGAGTGCTGTCGCATGATCCGATCATCGCGGGCTCCTCGGCCTCGATGGTCAATGGCGCCATCGACAGCTTCGTGCGCGCGGCCGCGATCGAAATAACGCCGAAGCGCATCAATGCGGTCAGCCCGGGCGTGCTGACCGAATCGATGGCGGGCTACGGGCCGTTCTTCCGCGGCCATGAGCCGGTGCCCGCGGCGCGCGCCGCGCTCGCCTTCTCCAAGAGCGTCGAGGGCGCCCTCACCGGCCAGATCTTCTCGGTATTCTGATCCCGGGCATGGTGATGAACCACATCGCCGCCGGCAAGGCGCCCGAGACCGCGCCGCGAGATCGCGCGCCGCTCGATCTTGCGCATCTAGGGCGTAAGGCGAGCGGTCGGACGCTGCTGATGGGCGTCGTGAACGTCACGCCGGACAGCTTCTCCGATGGAGGCGATCATTTTGCGGCCGAGGCTGCAATCGCCGCGGGCCGGCTCATGACGGCCGAGGGCGCCGATATCCTCGATATCGGCGGCGAATCGACGAGGCCGGGCGCGCATTCTGTCGACGCCCCGACCGAACTGGCGCGCGTGCTGCCGGTGATTAGAGCGCTCGCCGAAAGCGGCGGACCGCCCCTCTCGATCGACACCTACAAGGCCGAGGTGGCGGCAGCCGCACTCGCCGCCGGGGCGCGGATCGTCAACGACGTCACCGGGCTCCGCCGCGACCCCCAGATCGCCGGCATCGCGGCGGCGCATGATGCCGTGCTCATCATCGGGCATTGGGACACCGATGCACCATCCGACGCGGCGCATATCATCGATGACATGCTCCGCTTCTTCGCGGGGGCCATTGACCATGCCCGCGCGGCCGGCGTTGCCGACCGGCGCATCGTGCTCGATCCCGGCATCGGCTTCGGCAAGGGCCTCTCTGAAAATCTCGCCGTGATCGCAGGTCTCGACCGCCTCGCAGCGCTCGGCTATCCGGTGCTGGTCGGCGCCTCGCGCAAGCGCTTCATCGGCGCGCTCACCGGACGGGAACCGAAGGAGCGGCTGGCAGGCTCGCTGGCCGCCCACTGCCTCGCAGCCGCGCATGGCGCCTCGATCGTGCGGGCGCATGATGTCGCGGCCCATCGCGACGCCCTCGCCATCACCGACGCGATCCTCGCGGCGCGCGAACAGCTTACTCCCTGAGACGCAGGGATCCCTGGAGACCCATGACCGACCGCATCCTGATCAGCGACCTCCGCTATTTCGCCTTTCACGGCCTGCTGCCTGAGGAAACGACGCTCGGCCAGCGCTTCCGCATCGATCTTGCCTGCGAAGTCGATCTCAGCGCGGCCGGCACAAGCGACGACATGGCGAAGTCGGTCCATTACGGCCATCTCATCGCCGCGGTGGAGCGCGTCGTCACCACGCGGCGCTTCAAGCTGATCGAAGCGCTGGCCGAGACGATTGCCGCGGAAATTTTCGCTACGTTCAGCCGTGTCGACGCCGTCGCGGTCACCGTGACCAAGCCCGAGGCACCGGTGCCATCGGCGACCGGCATCGTCGCTGTGCAAATCGAGCGGAGGCGGCCCGGTGCCTGAGGCATTTCTCGGCCTTGGCAGCAATCTCGGCGACCGCGAGGCCATGCTCCGCGCCGCTATGCGCGAACTCGCCGCGTCGGACGGCGTTACGGTCACCGCCTGCTCGCCCATCTATGAGACGCCGCCCTGGGGGCCGGTGCCGCAAGGGCCGTATCTCAACGCCTGCGTCGCGATCGATTGCAGCCTGGCGCCGCGCGCTTTGCTCGATCTTGCGCTTGCGATCGAGCGGCGGCATGGCCGCGAACGCGCCATCCGCTGGGGGCCGCGCACGCTCGACATCGACCTGCTGAGCTATGGCGCCGCGGCGATCGACGAACCGGGCCTCGTCGTGCCGCATCCGCGCATGGAAGAGCGCGCCTTCGTGCTGGTCCCGCTCGCAACCATTGCGCCCGGGCTCGTCATCGGCGGCCGGCCGATCGAGGCCGTCCTCGCCGGTCTCGATCAAAGCGGCGTCACGCTGCAGTCGGGTCTCGCCCGGGTTCTCTGAATCTCTCCGACGCGCAAAAAATCGTCTCGCTCCGGCCTGCCGCGCAAAGCAGCAGCTTGACCGTCCGAGCGACGAATGCATTGTTAGAAACCGACGTTCAACGCAGGACCGTGTCGTTTCCGATCATCTCGGATAACATCCTTAACTTCCCGACTCACACTGTAGACGAATTCAATTCCCAATTCTGTCAGAAAGCAATAATGCAATTTCATGTCTTCGTCGAACGAGATCGGATGAGAAATACTCACTCTTCGCAATAGACCTAGAGATTGCAGAATATCCAAATCAATTCCACCCACATCTGGATAGTCGTCACTGGTTCGAACCAAACTATAGAATTCATCCTTTATTGTTAGAATAACATCCTCGATTAAAACGGTTGGACGATCTAGCAATTCGAATATATATTTATATATATCATCTTTTTTTCTGTCTTCTTTAAAATACTCGAATAATGTTTCACGAATTTCTGACTCACGAACATCATGTGTGGTATCAAAAAATGCTTGCGATCTGAATTCGAAGAATTCTATCTTCCGAAGAGCAATGTATTGTAGAGCTTTCGCTTGATCTGAATTTATATCCTTCAGTATCGATATCATTCTAGGCGCAATTCCAACTCCGGTCACCGAAGACGCAAGAAGGTTTGCCCAAGCATCTATCATAACTTCGTCGTTAATATCCTCGACGGATCCATGCTCCAATATCGGCAAGAGTACCTTCAAGGGCGGGGTGGATACTGCTTCATTGTCTGCTATTGCCCGTCTCGCACGCTTTGCAATCTCGAGTGCGACATCCTCTCGTTGCAAGCGGATAAGGTCTGCCTTCAATCCTCTGGATTCTGTCCAAGGACGAATTAGGTCGACAAGAGCATCCAACGTGCGGCCAAGAGAGCGCTCCGGAATCCGACCCTCCAGCTTCGCGCCGAGACCTAAGTCAATCGACACATTCGCGCCGGACGGACGATCTTCTTTGGCCAAGATACCCCCCCGTTTTTTCCTTCATCTTAGTATAGCAACCAGTATATGACTCTTCACAACGGAATGTTGTCGTGCTTCTTCCAGGGGTTTTCGAGGCTTTTGCTGCGCAGCAGGCGGAGCGCTCCGGCGATGCGGCGGCGGGTGGCGTGCGGCATGATCACGTCGTCGATATAGCCGCGCTCGGCCGCGACGAAGGGCGAGAGGAAGCGATCCTCATATTCCTTCGTCCGCGCCGCCAGCGCCTCGGCATCGCCATTCGAGGCGCGGAAGATGATTTCGACCGCGCCTTTCGCGCCCATCACGGCGATCTGCGCAGAGGGCCAGGCATAATTGACATCGCCGCGCAGATGCTTCGAGGCCATCACGTCATAGGCGCCGCCATAGGCCTTGCGGGTGATGACCGTGATCTTCGGCACCGTCGCCTCGCCATAGGCGAACAGCAGCTTGGCGCCATGCTTGATCAGGCCGCCATATTCCTGCGCCGTTCCTGGCAGGAAGCCCGGCACGTCGACGAAGGTGACAAGCGGGATCGAGAAGGCATCGCAGAAGCGGACGAAACGCGCCGCCTTGCGTGAGGCATCGCTGTCGAGCACGCCGGCGAGCACCATCGGCTGGTTGGCGACGATGCCGACCGTGCGGCCTTCGACGCGGCCGAAGCCGGTGACGATGTTCTTCGCGAAAGCAGCCTGGATCTCGAAGAAATCGGCCTCGTCGACCACCTTCAGGATCAGTTCCTTGATGTCGTAAGGCTTGTTCGGATTGTCGGGCACGAGCGTATCGAGCGACATCTCGATCCGGTCGGCCGGATCGGCGGTCGCGATCTCGGGCAGCGGCGCGCGGTTGTTCATCGGCAGGAGGTCGATGAGGCGGCGCATGGCGTCGAGCGTCTCGACATCATTGTCATAGGCGCCGTCGGCGATCGACGAGCGCGTCGTGTGAACCCCGGCGCCGCCGAGTTCCTCGGCTGTCACCGTCTCGTTGGTGACGGTCTTCACGACGTCAGGTCCGGTGACGAACATGTAGCTGGAATGGCGGACCATGAAGATGAAGTCGGTCATCGCGGGGGAATAGACGTCGCCGCCGGCGCAGGGGCCCATGATGACGGAAATCTGCGGGATGACGCCCGAGGCGAGCACGTTGCGCTGGAATACCTCGCCATAGCCGCCAAGCGCCGCGACGCCCTCCTGGATGCGGGCGCCGCCAGCATCGAACAGGCCGATGATCGGCGCGCCGGCCTTCAGCGCCATGTCCTGCAGCTTGGTGATCTTCTCGGCATGCGCCTCGGAGAGCGAGCCGCCGAACACCGTGAAGTCCTTGGCAAAGACATAGACCGGCCGGCCATTGACGGTGCCCCAGCCGGTGACGACGCCGTCGCCGGCAATCTTCGTCTTCTCCATGCCGAAATCGATCGCCCGGTGCTGGACGAACATGCCGAACTCCTCGAAGGAGCCCTCGTCGAGCAGGATCTCGATGCGCTCGCGCGCGGTCAGCTTCGACTTCGCATGCTGAGCGGCGATGCGCTTCTCGCCGCCACCAAGCCGCGCCTCGGCCCGCCGCGCCTCGAGCTCCTCCAGGATATGCTTCATGCCAGAGCCTCCCCAAGCCCGCGCTATCAGCGCATCGTCTAGTCGCGGCCCAGCACCAGCGCCGCGGCCTGCATCTCGCGCCAGCGCGCCGCACGGCGGGCGCTTGCCTCGTCGTCCTCGCCCCAGAGGCTGATCTCGAAATCTTCGTCGATATGGGCGGTCGCCCAGGCCTCGGCTGCGGTCAGCCGGCCATGCAGCACGGCAAGCGTGAGAATCGCCGAGCCAGTCAGCGTATTGATCGTGCTCAGCGCTGCGAGCTCAAGCGGGTCCGGATCGCCAAGCGCCGCGTCCACCGCAGCGATCGACTCGGGAAACTGCGTCACATGGACGATGCCTTCGGCGAGCAGGAAGCGCGCGCCGAATCGCTCATGCATCCAGTCGATCAGCGGATTCCAGGCCTCGTCCTGCAGCTGCACCAGCCGCTCCGGATCTCCGGCGCGATAGCACAGGAGGTCCGAGCCGGCATAATTGAGGATTTCGGCGCGCACTGCGGCCGCATTGCCGGCAACGCCGTCGATCGCCGAATTGGCGAGGCGGGTCAGCGGCATGGTCGCGGGATCGATCACCGCACCTTGCGCCGCCCATTCCGCGGCAATCGCCGCGGCCGCAGCCTCTCCGTGAACGGCCAGAACGCGCTTCGCCGGCGTCTTGACCGGCTTGCCGTCGAGGCGGATCACGAAGGTGCCATCGCCGCCCAGTGCATAGCCTGCCTCGGCATAGAAGCGCTTCGGCCGAGGCCGCGCGGCCTCGGCCGAGCGCATGGGATCGCGCGGCTCGTGGCCCTCAGGCCCGATGTCGAAGAGATCGCTCATTCCTCGTCCGGCTCCGCCTCGCCGCCGAGATTGGTATCGAAACCGAGCAGGTTCCAGCTCTGCACCATATGCGGCGGCAACGGCGCGGTGACGTCGAGCGTGCCGCCGGCCGGATGCGGGATCACGATGCGGCGCGCATGGAGATGCAGCTTGTTCTGCAGCCCGCCGGGAAACGACCAGTTGGTATCGGCCTCGAAATATTTCGGATCGCCGATGATCGGATGGCCGATATGGGCGGCATGGGCGCGCAGCTGGTGCGTGCGGCCGGTAACCGGGCGCATCGTCAGCCAGGCGAGCGCGGGACCGGCATTGTCGACCACCGAATAGAGCGAGAC
This sequence comes from Kaistia sp., assembly GCA_965229085.1. Classification (GTDB taxonomy): domain Bacteria; phylum Pseudomonadota; class Alphaproteobacteria; order Rhizobiales; family Kaistiaceae; genus Kaistia. The sequence continues at coordinate 1,073,163 of OZ245859.1, forward strand.
GGCGTGGCTCGCATCGTCATCGCCATGGCGAGCAACCTTCATCTTCTCGCCGGTCGGCCCGCCATCCTTGGCGAGCCAGGTCGAGACGCGGCCCTGCGGCGGTCGCGGCACGCCCTTGACCAGCGCCCAATAGATCTTGCGCGTCGCACGGGCACGGAAGCTGGCGGCGAGCTTCGACGCAGCGAGGCGGGTACGCGCCACGACAAGCACGCCGGTCGTTTCGCGGTCGAGCCGGTGCACGAGGCGCGGCTTCTGGTCCTTGGTGTCGCGCAGGGACTCCAGCATGGCATCGACGTGGGTGGAGAGGCCGGAGCCGCCCTGCACCGCGAGGCCCTGCGGCTTGTTGAAGACGAAGACGTGGTCGTCCTCATAGAGGCACATCGCCATCAATTCGTCGGCGGCGCTGCCGCGCGCGCCGGCAGGACGGGCGACATGCGGGCTGCCGCCGGCATCGTCGACGCCGAGCGGCGGGATGCGGATCGCCTGTCCCGGATGGACGCGGTCATTGGTCTTGGCGCGGCCGCCATCGACACGGACCTGGCCGGAGCGCAGCAACTTCTGGAGGTGGCCGAACGAGAGGCCGGGATAGTGTTCCTTGAACCAGCGGTCGAGGCGCATGTCGGCCTCGTCGGGTCCCACGGTCTTGGTGACGACGGTCGCCATGATGGAAGTCCTTCTTCTGAAGGCGCCTCATATCATCCGGCAACGGCTCTGACGAGCGCAAGCCCCGCGGCGAGCCCGACCAGGCCGAGAATCAGCGAGCCGGCGACATAAAATATCGCGGCTGTGGGGGCGCCTCGCTCCCAAAGATAGATGGTGTCGAGCGAGAAGGTGGAGAAGGTGGTGAAGCCGCCAAGCACACCGGTCGTGAGGAAGACGCGAAGGTCCTGCGTGCCGCCGACACCGGGCCTGAGGACGAACCAGGCAGCGATGACGCCCATCATGAACGAGCCGAAGATGTTGATCGCCATCGTCGCCCAGGGAAAGTCGAAACTGAACCAGCGCGTCGCTCCAACGCCGATCGCATAGCGGATGACGCCACCGATGCCGGCGCCGAGAAAGACGAGAACCGAAAGAGGCATGTCGGATCGATCCAGAAATGGCCATGCGGCAGGGAACGGGAGCGCTGACGGGACCGCCGTCGCCGCATCTTAACTGGAAGAAAGGCAACGACCAGCCAGCTCCGGCCGCGACATGTTGCGGCGATGGCGGCAAGGCCAGGTGACGGCCTTCACATGGCTTGCGGCGGGCGTTCTTGCTCTCGCCATGAACTTGATTACAAAATGCCCCCCGGACGTGCATCGGCGGCTGTGCCGGCGCCAAGAAACCGTTCCCTGGAGGACACTATGACCGTTTCGATTTCAGGCCGAGCCGCCCTGCGCGGCCTGGTGCTCGTCTCTGCCGTTCTGATGTCGACGGCGTCCTTCGCCGCATCGGACGCCAAGAAGGTTGCCGACGACATCGTCGCCGTGCTGCAGGCCAAGGGCGACGCCAAGGCGAGCTATGGCGCAGCAACGGCCAGCGGCGAAGTCGTGACCATCAGTGACTTCAAGCTGACATCGGGCAAGGAAGGCGAGGTCACGATCCCCGCGATCATCGTCACCGCGCCGGCCGATCGCCAGCCGGGCGGCTTCACCGCAACCTCGATCGCCTTCGACAACGGCCTGTACGTCAAGGGCGACAACACGGCGAAATGGGCGACCGGAATCGTCAATGATGCCGTCGTCCCGGCGCCGTCCGAAGTGGCCGCGAAGTCGAAGCTGACGCCCTTCAGCCATTTCGGCATCGCAACGATCGCCGCGACGAACAAGAAGGACCAGGCTGAGCCGGTCACCATCGCCAATGTGTCGATCGATCTTTCCAATGTCGTCGACGGCATGGCGAATGATGGCAAGCTGCAGGTCAGCGGCATCTCGATCCCGCAAGCTGTGATCGCAACCGAGCCGCAGGCCAAGGCGACGCTCGACCAGCTCGGCTATACGAGCCTGTTCCTCAACGTGAATATCGACGGCGGCTATGACGCAGCCAAGCAGGCGGCGGCGATCCGGCAGATCGAAGTCGACGGCAAGGACATGGGCAAGCTGACGATCACGGGCAGCTTCGGCGGCCTCACCCGCGAGCAGATGCAGAGCTCGGAACAGATGAAGTCGCTCAAGTCGACCGTGACGCTTGAGAATGCCAGCGTGCGGTTCGAGAATGCCGGCATCGCCGAGAAGGTGCTCGACATGCAGGCGAAGTCGATGGGCGCCACCCGCGACACGCTCGCCATGATGCTGCCGGCCGCGCTGCCACTCGCTTTCGGCCAGCTCAACATCACCGACGCCGCCTTCCAGCAGAAGGTGGTCGGTGCGGTGACAACGTTCCTGAAGGACCCGAAGTCGTTCATGATCAGCCTCAACCCGCCGACGCCGGTGCTGCTCGAATCGCTCGGCCAGCAGGCGATGGCATCGCCCTCGTCGATCCCCGGCCTGCTCGCGATCGACGTCCAGGCCAACCAATAGGCTTGCCTCAGACCATGGCGCTCCGGCACGGCCGGGGCGCCCTCGCCTTCTCCTAAAACGAGCGAAAGAACGCCGCACCATGTCCGGATGGACCCACCGCAAGCGCATCGTCTCGGCTCTGGTCGGCTGCACGCTCTTCGCCACAGCCTCGCCGGCCCTGGCGGCCGAGCCGGTCGAAACAGCCATCCGTTCGTGGATCTCGGCGCTCGACGCGTCGCCGAACTGGGTCGCCGGCTTCGACCAGCTCACCTATGACGACGCCTCGCGCACGGCGACGCTGAAGAACCTCACCATCCGCAGCGAGACGCTCTCGACCAAGCTGGAGATCTCCTTCGGGTCGATTGCCGTGACCGGCTACGGCGATACCGCGGATGGCGGCTTCACCATCGTCGCGCTCAAGGCCGACGACAGCCGGGTGGTGCTCGGCTCCGACAGCGACATCAAGCTGAAGTCGATCAGCGCCGACAGCGTCGCCGTGCCGAGCTTTGCCAATTACAGTTTCGATCCGGCGCGGATGTTCACGTCGCTGGTCAAGGCCTATGCCGTCGTGGCGCAGACGTCGATCGCCTCGCTCAAGATCGACGGCATCGACATCACCGAATCATTCCAGGGCCAAGCCTCGCACGCGACCTATGGCAGCTTCGAACTCGCCAACATGGGCAAGGGGCTCATCGAGCGAATGACCATGGGTCCGTTCAAGCAGGAATCGCCGGCGCCGGACGGGCTGGTGGTGATGCGGGCCGACAAGCTCGAAGCGCGCAAGATGGACCTCAACGCGGTGGTCGATGTGTTCGATGCCGATCGCTATGCCGGCGGCGTCGGCGACCGCACCTGGCGCACGGCCCTTGCGCTCGAGAGCTATACCAACCTCTCGATGGAGATTCCGGGCGGTACCTTCCGTGTCGGCCAGGTCGATCTCGAGAATCTGAAGCTGCGCCAGCCCGAGCGACCGTTCAACGCCGGCCTCGACCGGTTCCTCGCCAATCCGTCGATGACCGAGGCGGAGACGATGTCGATGGCCACCGAGGATCTGCCGTCGATTCTCTATGCCTTGGGCATGGGGAGCATGCGCTTGTCCGACGTCGATGTGACAGCGCCCGATGTCGAGCGCTTCCATCTCGGCGATTTCCACCTGACCGACCTCTCCACTGACGGGCTCGGCGAGTTCGGCATCGGCGACCTCGACGTCGCCGCCGACAAGGCCTCCATCGGCGCCGAGCGTCTTGCCTTCGGGGGCGTGGTCTTCCCGGCGATCGAGAAGGTCTCGGCCGCCCTCAAGGCGCTGCAGGCCGGCGTCGAGTCCGATCCGCTCCCGCTCATCCCGACGCTCGGCTTTGCCGAGGCGGTCAATGTCAGCGTCATCCAGGACGGCAAGACGATCGGCGCGCTTGATCGCGGCCGGCTCGATCTCTCGGCCTATGTCGGGCCTGTGCCGACCGCGGTCGCCCTCGATACGCGCGGCATCAATCTCGATCTGTCGCAGGTCGATGATCCGAAGGCCCGCGAGATGATCGCCGGGCTCGGCTATGATCGCCTGCTCGCCGATTACGGCTTCAAGCTGAACTGGCGCGAGGCCGACGAGAGCCTCACGCTCAGCGATTTCAAGCTGACGATCAAGGATATCGGCTCGCTGGTCGCCGACGTGATGCTGACGGGCCTGACGCGCGCGACGATCGAGGACCCGCGCAAGCTCGAAAGCGCGCTGCCGGAGCTCCTGTTCAGCCGTGGCAAGGTCGTGATCAAGGACAGCTCGCTCGTTGACCGGGCCGTCGCCATGGAAGCGAAGAAGAAGAACCAGACGCCGGAGAAATTCCGCGAGGACCTTGCCGGCGCCATGCCGTTCACGCTGATGCTGGTGCTGAAGAATCCGGGCTTCCAGGCGAAGCTCGCGCCGGCGCTGCAGGCCTTTATCCGGACGCCGGGAACCATGACGCTCACCGCCGCCCCGATGACGCCAGTGCCGCTTCTCGCCATTCTGGAGGCCGCACAGGCCGATCCGCGCAAGCTGCCGGACCTGCTCTCGGTCGACGTCAAGACGGGCAACTGATTCAACCATCTCGCAGGCGCGAATGAAAAAGGACGGGCGATCCCATCGCCCGTCCTTTTTGTTTCCGCCCTTGGCGGACGGGCTAACGACTGCCCGTCCCGACGGCGACGGCCGCCTAGGCGGCGCGCTTGACGAGCGCCTTGGCCGTCACATCGGCATGGCTGCCGGCCTCGTCGACACCCTGGCTGGCGCGGTCAGCGCCGAGCGACTGGCCCTCGACATAGATGACCTCGACATCGGACATTCCGATGAAGCCGAGAACGAAGCGGACCCAGTTCTGCTGGTAGTCATGCACCTTCATCGGACCGTCTGAATAGATGCCGCCCTTCGCCTCGACGACGACGACGCGCTTGCCGGTCACCAGGCCCTCGGGGCCGGTCGCGCCGTAGCGGAATGTCCGTCCTCCGCGAACGATGAAGTCGAACCAGCTCTTCAGCGTCGAGGTGACGGAGAAATTGATCATTGCCGAGGCGATGACGATGATGTCGGCGGCGAAGACTTCGTCGATGAGTTCGTCAGAGAGCGCGAGCAGACGCGCCTGCTCTTCCGTGCGTGACTCCTCCGGGCCGAAGAGAGCACCGAGATAATTGCCGTCGAGATGCGGTACCGGATTGGCCGCGAGATCGCGGCGCGTCACCGTCGCGGTCGGATCCTCGGCGCGAATGCCGGCGATCAACTGCTCGGCGACCTTGGAGGACTGAGAGCCGAGACCGCGCGGGCTGGAAGAAACGAAAAGAATGTTGGTCATGTTGGATCCCTTCACTATCTTAGGCGACGAGAATTGCCGGCCAAGAACGATACTGTTCGGTAACATGACCAAATGTTACCGTTGGGTAACAGGATTGCAAGACCGTGGACCCGCTCTTTCCTGAACAGACTGTTCACCGTTTCTCGGCTTCCGAGCGGCTGCCGCCGCGCGAGCGGATCCTGATCGCTGCGCGCGAGCTGTTTTATCGTCATGGCATCCAGGGCGTCGGGGTCGAGGCCATCGCCGAGGCGGCCGGCACCAACAAGATGACGCTCTACCGGCATTTCGAATCGAAGGAACTGCTGGTTGCCGAATATCTCCGCGGTCTCGCCGCCGATACGCTTGGCCTCTGGGACGAACTCGCGGCAGCACATCCCGGCGATCCGATGGCGCAGATCATCGGCTGGCTCGACAGCGTTGGCGGCCATGGTCCGAAGCATGACGCGCGCGGCTGCGCCATGGTCAATGCCGCGATGCAGATCAGCGACCCCGAGCATCCGGGCCGCAAGGCGGTGGAAGCAGCGCAGCGCATCCATCATGACCGACTTGCCGCGCTCTGCCGCGCCACAGGAGTCGAGGCACCGGAGCAGCTCGCCGACCAGTTGTTCCTATTGGTCGAAGGTTCCCGCTCGTCCTACCGGAGCCTTGGCCCCGATGGCCCCGGCGCGAGCCTCTGCAGCCTCGCGGCGGCGCTGATCGCCGCGCATCGACCAAAGCGGGCCGGCTGAACGCCTCGCTAAAGATCGACGCCGAGGAAACGGCCCTGCTCGAGCCGCAAGACGCGATCGACGGATCCGGTCGGCAGCGCGGCATGGGTCGCGACGATCAGCGTCCGGCCCTCGGTCGCCGTCAGGAGATCGCCGAGGAGGTCAGCCTCCGTCTCCCCGTCCAGACCGGCGGTCGGCTCATCGAGCAGAATCAGCCTGGCCGGCGACAGCAAGGTCCGGGCGAGGCAGAGGCGGCGGGCCTGCCCGGCCGACAGGGTCTGGCCGGATTCGCCAAGCCATGTATCGAGCCCCTCCGGCAGGCCGCGCACGAAACCGTCGAGACGAGCATTGCCGAGCGCCGTGTAGAGCGTCGCATCGTCGGCAAAGGGCGAGCCGATGCGCAGATTGTCCCGCACGGTGCCGATGAACACCGGCGCATCCTGCGTCAGCAGCGCGATATGGGCATGCAGGTCGGCGAGCGCGGCATCGCGGATATCGATGTCGCCAAAGCGGATAGCGCCGCTCTCGACATCGTCCAGCCGCATCACCAGCGACAGCAGCGTCGATTTGCCGGAACCGCTGGTGCCGAGGATCGCGACGCGCTCGCCGGGACGCACCGTCAGCGAAACGCCGCAAAGCACCGGCCGGCCACTGTCATAACCATAGCCGACCCTGTCGAGGACCAGCGTTCCGTCGTGCGGCAGCCGCGCGGGCGCCAGCGGATCGCGGATCGCGGGCTCGGCGGCGACGAGTTCCGAAACGCGGCGCGAGGCGGCAAGCGCCGATCCGATGCGGCCGGCGCCGCGCAGGATCGGCCCGGTGACCTCGAACAAGCCGAGAATCGCAAGCAGAACGCCCGTCAGCACGGGTCCGCTGATCCGCCCGGCCTCAAGCGCGCCGAGTCCGAGCCAGAGCGTCGCCACCATGGTCAGCCCGGCCCCAAGCTGCGCAAGGGCCGGTCCGAGCGCGACACGGCGCGCCTCCGCAAGACGCGCCCGGCGCAAGGTCGTCGCGGCCTCGGCAAAGCGGGCGGACCCCGCCGCGACCGCGCCGAGCGCTGTCAGGTCGGCATGGCCGTCGATTCCGTCGAGCGCCGCGATGCGAAGGTCGGCCGATGCCGCAACCGTTGCCGTGCCGATGCCGCGCCCGGCGAGGACAAGAGCGAGGGGAACCGCAAGCGCTGTCAACGCGAAGCCGGCGATGCCGACGGGGATCGCCTCGGGCAGCGTCAGCCACAGCATCAGACCGAGGCCGAGCGCGGCGGTAACGGCGGTCAGCAGCGGCAGCAGCGCCTGCAGCACGACCATGTCCAGCGCTTCGATATCGGCGGTGAGACGCGCGACGAAATCGCCCGTGCGGCCGGCGACGCCCTTGAGCGGCACCAGCGGGATCAGCCGGGCGAAGACGGTGGCGCGGAGTTCGGAGAGCATGGCCAGCGTCGCGGCATGGCCGGTCATCCGCTCGCCATAGCGCGCGCCGATGCGCAGGAAGGACAGCCCGCGAACCGCCGCTGACGGCGCGAACAGTTCGAAGGTCGCGCCCGCGCCGGCGAGCGCGGCGCCGGTCAGGAACCAGCCGGAGACGCCGAGCAGGCCGGCGCCTGCGGCAAGCGTCGCCACCGACAGGAACAGCGCCAGCAAAAAGCCGGGCGCGCGACGGCGGATCAGCGGCCAAAGCACGGTCATCGCGGCCTCCTCGCCCGATCCCTCATGTGATGTCCCCCCGCTCGCGCGCCCGCGTTGCAACGCCGAGAGGTCGATGCGGGACTGGCAGGAGGCGGCCACCGGCGATGCGATAGATGCGGTCCATCCGCCGGGCGACCGCCTGCGAATGGGTGGCGATGAGCAATGTGCGGCCTTCGGCGAAAGCAAGGATCGCGTCGATGACGCGCGCCTCGGTGGCGGAATCGAGATGGGCGGTCGGCTCATCGAGGAGCACAAGACCCGGATCGCGCAGGAAGATGCGGGCCAGCGCGATGCGGTGCGCCTCGCCGCCGGAAACGCCCCGGCCTCGCTCGCCGACGGTCGTCTCCAGGCCGTCCGGTGTCCGGTCGGCGAAATCGCCCACGAACGCACGATCGGCAGCACGGCGGATATCGGCCTCCGACGCCTCGGGACGGGCGAGGCGGATATTGTCGGCGATCGTGCCATGGAAAAGCCGTGGCCGCTGGCCGAGCAGCGCGACGTGGCGGCGAAGCGAGGCTTCCGCGACTTCATCCAGCGGCTCGCCGCCGATGCCGATCGCACCCTCGAAGCTCCTGAGCCGCGCGATGGCCTCGATCAGGCTCGATTTGCCGATTCCGCTCGGACCGAGGATCGCGATGCGGGCGCCGGCGGGAATATCGAGCGAGAGATCGTCGAGGATGACGCCGCGCGCACCGGCTTTCAGCGTCAGGTGCTCGATGGTGACCGCAAGAGGGCCTGCTGGCAGGGGCCGCGACCGGGCCGCGAGCGCCGCGGCCGGCTCGGCGATCAAAGCTGCGAAATCGGCCACGGCCGCCTTGGCCGCGGCGCGATCGTGATAATGCGCCGCCAATGTCCTCAGCGGCATATAGACCTCCGGCGCCATCAGCAGGCAGAACAGCCCGGCCTGAAGGCCGAGCGGCGCGCCGCGAAGATCAATCAGACCGAGATAGGTCAGACCCACATAGAGCGCGACGCCGGCAACGCCGATGGCGGCGAAGAACTCCAGCACCGCGGAGGACAGGAAAGCGATTCGCAACACCTGCAGCGTCCGCCGCGCGACATCATCGCTCGCCGCCTTGACCCGCTCGACCTCGTCATCGGCGCGGCCGAACAGCTTGAGCACGAGGATGCCGCGCAGGCGGTCGGCAAAAAGGCCCGACAGCCGTGTCAGGGCGGTCATATGGCGCCGGCTCGCCGCTTCAGCACCCCAGCCCACCAGCGCCATGAAGAGCGGAATCAGCGGCGCCGTGACGAGGAACAGGATGCCGACGACGAGATCGATCGGCATCAGGCCGATGGCGAAGGCGAGCGGCAGAACGGCCGCTGCGATCATGGCCGGCATGAAGCGGGCGAAGTAGCCGTCAAGCGCCTCGACGCCATCGACGAGCTGGCTCGCAAGGACCCCGGAGCTGCGCTCGCGAAGCCATTCCGGGCTGCGCGCCATGATCGCTGCCTGGAGATTGGCCCGAATGGCCTGCTTGACGTCCTCGGAAGCATGGCTGCCGAAGCGGTCGCCGCAATAGGCCAGCACCGCGCGGGCCGCGATGATCGCAACGAGCAGAAGCACCAGCTTCACCTCGCTGGCCGCGGGCGCATGCAGCACCAGCGCGCGGTCGATGATCGTCGCCAGCAGATAGGCTTGCGCCACGGTGAACAGGGCAGCGACCAACGGCATGGCGATGGCCATGCGCAGCCAGGTCCCGCCGGCACGCTGCTGGGCCTTCAGCCAAGCCATCTCGGCCGGGCCGAGCCGCGTCGTCACCCTCGACGGGTCGTGCTCGATCGTGCTCATGCGTCACCGGATACCATGGATGTCGATAATGGGGCTTTGTCGCCGTTGCGGCAACGCGGCCTGACGTAGCAGCGCGCGGCTGCAACCGGACTGCTAGAGTCGATCGAACAACGCGAACAGCCGCTCGCTCACCTGCGCCGGGCTGTATTGGCGCGCACGCGCCAGCAGATCGTCGCGGAGCCTGCCGAGTTCCGCCCGCTCCATCGCGGCAAGCCGCATCATGCGCGCGGCGAGCGCGCTGGTGTCACCAGGCGGATACAGCAGCGGCAGTGCCGAGGTCGGCAGGATCTCCCGCAGTTGCGGCACATCCGGCGCGATGATCGGCCGGCCGAAGCTCATCGCCAGCAGCGCGACGCCCGAGGTCAGGAAGCGGGCATAGGGCAGCACCAGCCCGCGATGGCTGCGAAGGAGGCCGGGAAGTTCCGCGTCGTCGACGCGCCGCATGGTGAGTGTGAGGCCTGGCGTCGCCGCGATGCGCGGCACCAGCGTCTCGACGTGATCGCCCGGAAACGCCTCGCCGACAATATCGACCGCGACGCCCTGCGCTGCCTCCGCCGCCTCGATCAGCGTTTCGAGCCCCTTATAGCGGCGCAGCATGCCGAACAGCAGAAGGCGCCGGCTGTCCCAATCCGGCGCGCGCGCGAATGTCTCGGCCTCCGTCTCGTAGATGCCGAGATAGGAGGGATGCGGCAGCAGGACCAACTTGGCGGGATCGAGCGCGCATTGCGCGCGAATGATGCCCATGGCGGCACGGTTGTGCACCAGCACTCGATCGGCGAGCGCCGCAATTCCGATGCGAAGCCGCATGAACGCCTCGGGAAAATCCAGCTCGTGCGGCAACTCGTTGTGGACCGTCCAGACGATGCGCCCGCCGGCTGCAACGAAGGCCCGAAGCGCGGCGAGCGTTGCGTCCGCCGCCGCAGCAGCCGCGTCCGCGTCGGTCTGCCAGCGCACGAAGCCCTCTTCCCAATGCAGATGCAGGATGGCGCGCGGCTGGCTTGAAACGGCGTTCATCGCATCCCGGATGGCGCCGGGGATCATGACGTAGCGCTGATCTGCACTCAGATAGAGAAGGCGGTTGTACGGGTTCTGGTCGTAGGCAAAGGTATTGACGACGTTCATCGATCATTCTCCTCCCGACAGCATCGCAGCTCCCCCTGCGTGCCTCAATTCTCAATTCAGCGACTGTTCCGTTTGCCATCATGGGAGCGTCGCGCCAAACGCCTGTGCTGCGCGGCGTGATATGGATCGTTTTGCCAACGGGCAGAGAGGGCGAAGACAATGGCGGATGTGCGCGGCGACACAGGCGGCGGGGCAACTGGGGCAGAGCCAGCGGCCAGCCCCGCGGCCAGCGACGGCGTCGTGCTTGGCACCGTCGCCGCCATCGCCGCCGCCTTTCTGCTGTTCGGCCTCGCCGTCGACCGCCCCTCGACCATGCTGTCAGGTCTCGCCAAGATCCTCACGGCGCGCGATACGCTGATCACCGATTATATCGGCGTCGGCGGCATGGGCGCGGCCTTCGTCAATGCCGGCCTCCTGACGCTGATCGGCTGTCTCATCTATTGGCGCGCCGGGGTAAAGATGACCGGTGCGGCCGTCGCGGCCCTGCTGCTGACGCTCGGCTTCGCGCTTTTCGGCAAGAACCTCGTCAATGTCTGGCCGATCATCGCCGGCGTCTGGCTCTATGCGCGCTTCAAGCGGGAGCCGTTCGCCCTTCACGCCAACACGGCCTTTTTCGGCTGCGCCCTGGCGCCGATCTTCTCCGAAATCCTGTTCTCGACCACGCTGCCGCTGACCACCACACTGCCGCTCGGCCTCGCCACCGGCCTCCTGATAGGCTTCATCCTGGCGCCCGTGGCGGCGCAGGTCTTCAAGGCCCATATGGGCTTCAGCCTCTACAATATGGGCTTTGCCGCCGGCATTCTCGGCACGCTCGTGGTCGCGCTCTATCGCTCCTATGGCTTCGTGCCCATGCCCGTCTTCATCTGGACGACGGGCAACGATCTGCTGCTCAGCCTGTTCCTATTCGCCCTCTTCGCGGCCCTGGCTGGCTACGGCCTCTATCGCGACCGGAGCGCCCTCACCGGGTTTCGGGCCATTCTCGGCATGACAGGCCAGGCGCCGGCCGATTTCATCGCGGCGGCAGGGTTCGGCGCAACGCTCGTCAACATGGGCGCCGCCGGTGCGCTCGGTACCGCCTATCTGATGCTGGTCGGCGGCGATCTCAACGGACCGACCATTGGCGCAATTCTGTCGATCGCGGGTTTCGCTGCCGCCGGCAAGCATCCCCGCAACGTGCTCCCGGTCATGGTCGGCGTCTTTATCGGCACGCTCGCCAAGCCCTGGAACGCGCACGATCCTTCGCTGCAGCTCGCGGCGCTCTTCGGCACCACGCTCGCGCCCATCGCCGGCCGTTTCGGCTGGCATTGGGGCATCGTGGCGGGCTTCGTCCACTCCTCGGCCGCGCTCGCGGTCGGCGACCTGCATGGCGGGCTGGTGCTCTACAATAACGGCTTCGCCGCAGGCCTCGTCGCCACCGCGCTCGCCCCGGTCATCATCGCGCTGGAGCGCAAGAAGGCGGTGCCAAGCTAGGCCGCCACCACGGCCTTCGGCCGCGCCAACAGGAACAGCCAGGTCACCAGCACGAAAGGCAGGGTCAGCGCCGGCAGGGCCACGGGCGCGAGCGCCGCGTTGAGGGCCGCCTGCGCGATCACCGTAACGACCGTTGCAAAAGCGGGGTAGCCAAAGCCCAGGCGCTTGGGCCTCGCGAAGACGCAGCCAAGCGCGACCGCCGTCAGCACCGGGCTGAAGCCGAGCAGGCCGCCTGTGACGAGGTCGCTCTCTGCCCCGAAGAGATGGGCCACAGCAACCGCGATCACCGCGCCTGCGACAGCGAGCAAGGCGGATGGGAGGGAGGCGACGGCAAGCCCGACGAGAAAGAGCAGCGCCGCGATGACGCTTTCTTTCAGGAACACCTGGCTGATGCTGAGGGCGACGCCGCCGATGAAATCGCTGAGGCTCAGCGGATCAGAGGCGACGATCACGGCCGGCGACGTGACGGCGCCAGCCGGCAGCAGGCTCGCGCTGATGCCGGCGAAGCCGTGGCTCGCGAGCAGCAGCAGCATGGTGATGGCGACGAAGGGGAAGGTCAGGCCCGGCAGGCCATGCGGCGCGAGCCATCGTGCCGTGGCGCGCGTCGCGACCACCGAAAGCAGCGCGCCGATGATGACGAAAACGATCAGCAGCAAGCCGGGGGCGAGAAAGGTCGCGAGCGCGAGGCCGGTCAGGACCCCGTTGAAGCCGTAAAGGCCGGCGCGCCAATCCGCGTCATCGACGCTCAGAAGGGGCGGCGCCGCCGTCGCCACCACGAGCGCGAGCACGCCGGCGATCGCGACAAAGGGCTGCCCGGTCGCCACCGCGCCCCAGACGATCGCGGCGAGGAAGAAGAGCCCGGTGAGCGGATTGTTCTGGAACATCACCTGACCGAGGCCGCGCAAAGCGACCTCGACAAAAGCGAGCGGCGGCCATGCCGCGGCCGCCCTATCGAATCCCGAGCCCAATCCTGACATCTCTTTTCCCCCGTCGCGCGCTGAGCTTGTGACTGGCCGATCCGATTGACAAGCGCGACGGTCTCCGCCTGCGGCACTTCGTCCGCGGACGCCTGCGAGCCGCGGCCAAAGCGCTTCAACGGCGCCCGACTTGATTCCGATCAAACAGGGCTTTCCCGGACCATGCCAGCGTCGGACATCACGATCCGAGGACTGCCCATGTTCGACATTGACGTCGTCACGCTGTCGCGAGTGCAATTTGCCGCGACCGCCATGTACCACTTCCTCTTTGTTCCCCTGACGCTCGGCCTCTCCTTCCTGCTGGCGATCATGGAGAGCGTCTATGTCATGACCGGGCGCGACATCTGGCGCCGCATGACGATGTTCTGGGGAACGCTGTTCGGCATCAACTTCGCCATGGGCGTCGCCACCGGCGTCGTCATGGAGTTCCAGTTTGGTATGAACTGGTCCTACTACAGTCACTATGTCGGCGACATTTTCGGCGCGCCGCTGGCGATCGAGGGCCTGATGGCCTTCTTCCTCGAGGCTACCTTCATCGGCATGTTCTTCTTCGGCTGGGATCGCCTGCCGAAGGTCGGGCATCTCGCGGTCACCTGGCTGGTCGCGTTCGGCGCCAATTTCTCGGCGCTCTGGATCCTGATCGCCAATGGCTGGATGCAGAACCCCGTCGGCAGCGTGTTCAATCCGGACACGATGCGGATGGAGATCAGCGATTTCATGGCCGTGATCTTCAATCCGGTCGCCCAGGCGAAATTCGTCCACACCGTCAGCGCCGGCTATGTCACCGGCTCGATCTTCGTCATGGCGGTCAGTGCCTGGTTCCTGCTGAAGGGCCGGCATCAGGACCTCGCAAAGCGCTCTATGGCGGTTGCCGCCAGCTTCGGCCTCGCGGCCTCGCTTTCGGTCGTCGTGCTCGGCGACGAGAGCGGCTATCTCGCGACCGAGAACCAGAAGATGAAGGTCGCGGCGATGGAGGCCATGTGGCACACCGAGCCGGCGCCGGCCGCGATCAATCTCATCGCCTTCCCGGACATGGCCAAGCAGGACAACAGCTTCGCCATCAGCATTCCCTATGTCCTCGGCATCATCGGCACGCGCTCGCTGACGCAGGAATTGCCCGGCATCGTCAACCTCGTCGAGGATGCGAAGGGCCGGATCAGGAATGGCATCACCGCCTATTCCGCCCTGCAGAAGGTCCGCGCCGACAAGAACGACACCGCCGCGCGTGCGACCTTCGACCAAACCTGGCGTGACCTCGGCTATGGGCTGCTGCTCAAGCTCCATCGCCCCGATATCGAGAACGCGACCGAGGCCGACATTGCAACGGCCGCGCAGCTCACGGTGCCCAATGTGCCGCTGATGTTCTGGGCCTTCCGCATCATGGTCGGGCTCGGCTTCTACTTCATCGGCTTCTTCGCGATCGCGCTCTTCGTCGCATCGCGGCACAAGCTCGGCGAAAAGCGCTGGATGCTCTGGGTCGCCCTCTTCAGCATTCCGCTGCCCTGGGTCGCAGTGGAAGTCGGCTGGCTCGTCGCAGAAGCCGGTCGTCAGCCCTGGAGCATCGAAGGTGTCCTGCCGACCTTCTACGCCGCCTCCGGCCTGACGCTCGTCGACCTGTCGATCAGCCTCGCCATCTTCCTGATCCTCTATTCATGCCTGGCCGTCGTCGAGGTGTTCCTGATGCTGCATGCGATCAAGAAGGGGCCGGCAAACCCCGAAGAAACCCTGCCGCAGGGCGCTGGCGTCCTGCCGCTCGCCGTTGCCGCCGGTCCGCAGCGCTAGGTCTGGAGAGAGCTCATGATCCCCTTCGTTCCCCTCGACTACATGACGCTGCGCCTCATCTGGTGGCTGCTGCTCGGCGTCCTGCTGATCGCCTTCGCCATCATGGACGGCTTCGACCTCGGGGTCGGCGCCCTCCTGCCCTTCGTCGCCCGCAATGACGACGAGCGCCGCATCGTGATCAATACGATCGGCCCGGTCTGGGAAGGCAACCAGGTTTGGCTGATCCTCGGCGGCGGCGCCATCTTCGCCGCCTGGCCGACGCTCTATGCCGTGTCGTTCTCCGGCTTCTACCTCGCCATGATGGTCATCCTCATCGCCATCATCCTGCGCCCTGTCGGCTTCAAATATCGCAGCAAGATCAGCGATCCGCGCTGGCGCGCAACGTGGGACTGGGCGCTGTTCATTGGCGGCTTCATTCCGGCGCTGATCTTCGGCGTCGCCGTCGGCAATGTGCTGCGCGGCGTGCCCTTCCGCTTCGACGATGCGCTGCGGCCGATCTATGAAGGCGGCTTCTTCGGGCTGCTGATGCCCTTTGCGCTGCTGGCCGGTCTCGTCAGCCTCGCGATGCTGGTGGCGCACGGTGCCTCGATGCTGATGCTGAAGACCAGTGGGGCGATCTACGAACGCGCCCGCATCTATGGCAGCTACGCAGCGCTGGCGGCGATCGTCCTGTTCGCGCTCGGCGGCGTCTGGGTCGCGCTCGGTCTCAACGGCTATGTCGTGACCAGCGTCCAGGATGTCGGCGGCCCCTCGAACCCGCTCGGCAAGACAGCGATCGCTGAGAGCGGCGCCTGGATCGCCAATTATGGCCGTCATCCCTGGATGATCGTCGCCCCGCTGCTTGGCTTCCTCGGCAGCGCAATCGCGCTCTTCGCCTATGCCCGCCGCATCGCCCCGCTTGCCTTCATCGGCACAGCGACGGCGATCCTGGGCATCATCTCGACGGCGGGATTGTCTTTGTTCCCGTTCCTCTTGCCATCCTCGCTCGATCCGAATGCCAGCCTAACGGTTTGGGACGCCTCGTCCTCGCATATGACCCTGTGGATCATGCTGCTGGCGACGGTCGTCTTCCTGCCGATCATCCTCGCCTACACCGCCTTCGTTTATTGGGTGATGCGCGGAAAAGTCACCACGGCCAGCCTCGGCAAGAACCCCAACGCCTACTGAAATCGGAGCACAGCCATCATGTGGTACTTCTCCTGGATCCTCGGCATCAGCCTGGCCTGCGCTTTCGCGATCCTGAATGCGATGTGGTACGAAATGCGCGACGACACTTCGCCCGGCCGCGAGGCCGCGCCCGCGCGCAAGCGGCGCTGACCGATCCTTCCGGTCGGCCCGCCGCCGACCTGGAGGCAGACTGGCCCGCCGCTCCCAATGCGGCGGGTCTTTTCATGAGGCGGGGGTGGTCGCTTCGACCGCGCGCGGCGCCCTATTCGAAGAAGCCGAGCCGGCGCAGCAGATAGAGCACGAACACCGACGCCCCGCCGGCGATAGCGACCGCCACCATGGTGCCGTGACCGCCCTTTTCCAGCCAGAGATCGCTGGTGTTCATGCCGAAAATCCCGGTGACGAGCGTCGCGGGCATCAGCATGGCGGTCAGGATCGACAACACATAGAGATGACGGTTGGTGTTGTTGGCAATCTTCGCGGCAATCTCGTCCTGCAGGAAGCGGGCGCGATCCTGGATCTCCAGCACCTCCTGGTCGAGCGCCTCGATGCGACGGAACAGCCGCTCGGCCGCCGCACGCGATCCGGCCTGAACCATCGTGTCGCGATGCTCCTCGGCGAAGTGCTGCAGGATGCCGCGAAAGCCCGCGAGCTGACGCCGCAGCCGCACGGCCGTCCGGCGCAGGGGTGCCAGCCGGCGCGCCTCGTCATGCAGACGGTCCTCGAGCACACGATCCTCGATCGAATCGGCCGTCAGGCGCAGGTCGCGCAGAGTTTCCGCGATTGCACGCAGAACTTGCGCGATCATCAGCTCAAAAAGTGCGACCGGTCCGCCGACCACATGGCCGGCATCGATACGGCCGCGCATCAGCGCCGCCGAGCGAACCGGATGCCGGCGACCGGAAACGAGAAAGCCGTCGCCCAGCACGAAGCGCATCGGCGCCGAGCGGAGGCCATCTTCATCCGGGTCGTGAATCGTATCGATGAACACGCCCCAGACGAGATGCTCGTCGCATTCGAGCAAGGCATTTTCGTCATTGGCGAGAAGCGCTGCACGCGCCGCGGCGGGAAGACCGGATGTCTTGTCAATCCAGTCGCGCGCCAGGCGGTCGACCAGATCGAGATGAAGCCAGAGAAAGCCGTCATCGGGATCGAACAGTTCGAACGGTTCTTCGACCGGACGGGCCTTGGCCCTGCCGCTCGCATCGAAGCGATAGAGCCAGATGACGCCCGAAGGCGGCCGGCCGGAGGCGGGCGGCGTCGGCGCTGGCTGTGGTGGAAAGGTCTCAAGGGTCATGGCCGTGACGTCGCCGTCTCAGTCCGCCGAACGCGCAGGGTTTCCGATCGCGGCGGAATAGGCGCCAGCAAAGCACGATCCGCCGAACAAATCATGACACTAAGCGACCGCCAGACATCCCTGGACGCCCGGCTCGCGCGACAACCGCCAGCACCGTTTCGGCCGCGACCTCCGCCGCTGGAACGCCGCCGGTCGACATCAACGCGTCAAGGCGCGCGAACCGCTCCATCTGCGCCGCGCGGGCCGGGCCGCCGGACAACAGAGGCGCCAGCGCATCGGCCAGCGGGCCAGGCGCACAATCCTCCTGCAGCAGCTCCGGCACGGCCGTTTCGCCGAGCACGATATTGGGCAGGATCACCGTCGGCGTCACCAAGACGCGCCGGGCAATGAAGGCTTCCCAGCCCGGCAGACGATAGGCCCCGACCGTTGGCACCCCGGCAAGCGCGAGTTCCAGCGTCACGGTCCCGGACGCCGCCAGCGCAGCCCGCGCGCTCCGGAACGCGGCCTGGCGCGCAGCCTCGCCGATGACGATGCGCGGAGCCATCGGCCAGCCAGCCGTCGCCGCTTCCAAAACTGGCTGAAGACGGGGCAACGTCGGCAGTACCAGCTCAAAGCGCTGGCCGCGCGCGGCGAGCTTGCCGAGCGCCGCGCCGAAAATGGGCGATAGCGCCGCAACCTCGCGGCGGCGGCTACCCGGCAGGACCAGCAGCACAGGCGGCTCGCCATCGCGCCGCGCCTGTTCGGCCGGCCCTGGTCTCAGCCGTTCCAGCTCGCCGAGCAGCGGATGGCCAACATAGGTCGTCGGAGGCCCGCCGAGCCGCGCCATCACCGCCGGCTCAAACGGAAACAGTGCCAGGACATGATCGACGATGCCCCGCATGGCCCGCGCCCTACCCGGCCGCCAGGCCCAGACCGTCGGCGCGACATATTTGACAATCGGCAGCTGCGGCAGCCGTCGCCGCACGCGGGCGGCGACGCGATGCGTGAAATCCGGCGCATCGACGAGCAGCAGCACATCCGGCGGATCGGCGATGATCGCCGCGACGGTCTGGCGCAGCCTTCCAATCAAAGACGGCAGCTTGCCGAGCACCTCGCCGATCCCAATCGCGGTCAGATCATCCATTGGATAGAGGCTGACGAGCCCGGCCGCCGCCATGCTGCTGCCACCGACGCCGCGAAAGACCGCCCCGCCCTGCGCGCGCTCGGCGAGCGCACGCATCAGCGGGCCGCCCAGCGCATCGCCCGATTCTTCGCCGGCAATGACGAAGACGCTGAGCGGCCGCGGGACGGGAAGGCTCATGCCTCGATCCCGGCGATGAAGAGACCCTTGGCGTCGGCCGCAGCGATCATGGCCGCCGCGTCGACCGCCATCACGCCGCCAGCCTCGACGACGATGCCGGCGAGGCCGGCCTTGGCAGCGCCTTCGACGGTGCGGATGCCGAGCGAGGGAAGATCCAAACGTCGGTCCTGACCGGGCTTCGGCGCCTTCACCAGCACGCCGGACCGCGCGCCGAGGCCGACACGGCCCATGGCACGGATGCTGGCGCAGCGCTCCAGCATGAGATCGGTGCCCTCGGCTGCCTCGACCGCCTGGACATGACGCGCCGCGACGACGACCCCTTGCCCGACATCGAACGGCCCCAGCGCACGCACCAGCGCGAGGCCGATCCGCGCATCCTCTTCGTCGGCCGGACGCATCGCGACACGGCCGAGTTGGCCAGCCGGCAACAGCAAGTCCGGCGCTATTTCGTGGGCGCCGACGAGTTCGAAGCCCTGTTCCTCGAAATAGGCACCGATTCGGGAGAGCAGATGATCATCGCCGCCACGCAGCGCCGCGACGAAGCGCGGCAAAACGCGCAGCATGGTCCAGTCGGGCCGGAGGCTGGTGAGCCGCGGCCGCATGACATAGCCAAGCATAACCACTTGGCGGCAGCCATGGCGGCGCAGCGCCGCCAGCGCTCCGCCCACGGCGCCGAGCGACAGCCACTCAGCCGGGAGTCCCGCGCGCGCCACGGCCTCGACATCGGCAAAGCCGCGCAAGGGGAGCAGGACGACATCGCGGCCGTCGCGAAGCGCCGATTCAGCAACGGCAAACGGAAAGGCTCCGCCGCCGCAGATGATGCCCAGCGGCGCGCTCGCGGCAGATGCGACGGCCACCGGCACGGCCGGGGCCTCAGGCGTCGTCGTCGTGATGCTCGGTGGCACTGCGCGGCACCGTGATCCGCCGCTTGCCCCGCTGGCGAATAAACTCGACGATATGCATTACATTCTCGTCATCGGCATAGGTCGCAGCGACGGCTTCGACGCGATCGACGAGATAGCCCGCGCTGGAGAAGAGGTCGCGATAGGCGGCCCGCAAACGCTGGATCTGTGGCCGCGTGAAGCCGCGCCGCTTCATCCCGATGATGTTGAGACCGCCAAGACCCTCGGCGCCCTCGCGGATCGCGCCGAACGGAATGATGTCCCGCCAGACCGGAACAAGGCCGCCGACGATGGCGTGGTCACCGATGCGCACGAACTGGTGCAGCGCGCAGAGACCACCCATGAAGACATTATTGCCGATGGTGACATGGCCGCCCATCGTGGCGCAGTTAGCAAGGATCACGTCATTGCCGAGCGTGCAGTCATGCGCAACGTGGACGCCCGTCATCAGGAAGCAGCGATCGCCGATCCGCGTTTCGCGGCTGCCGACCGAGCCGAAATTGACCGTGACATTCTCGCGGATGACGCAATCCGCACCAATGATGACAGAGCCTGGCTCGCCCTTGAAATGCACCGACTGCGGCGTGTTGCCGATCGATGCGAACGGGCTGATCCTGCTGCGGGCGCCGACGCTGGTCTGGCCCGTGATCGATACGTGATTGCTCAGAACGACGCCGTCGCCGAGGACGACATCACGCCCTACAAAAGCGAATGCACCGATGCTGACCTCGGCGCCAAGCTTGGCACCGTCCTCGATCACCGCCGTGGGATGAATTGTGGACATGGAACTCCGTTACTGCCCCACCAGCATGGCGCTGATATCGGCTTCGGCGACCTTGACGCCGTCAACCTTGGCCTCGCTCTGGAAACGCCAGAGACTGCCGCGGTTCCTGATCTTCCGCACATGATATTCAAGCACGTCGCCCGGCTCGACCGGCTTACGGAACTTGCAGTTGTCGATCGTCAGGAAATAGACGAGTTGCGGCTTGCCCGGGCGGGCGGCGAGACAAATCGCACCAGCCGTCTGGGCCATGCCCTCGATGATCAGCACGCCGGGCATCACAGGCTTGCCGGGGAAGTGCCCCTGGAAATGCGGCTCGTTGATCGTCACGTTCTTGATGCCGATCGCGCTGTTGTCGCCATCGATCTCGATGATGCGATCGACCAGCAGGAATGGATAGCGATGCGGCAGCAATTCAAGGATGCGCGCGATGTCTGCCGTGCCGAGGCTTTTCGTTTCCTCGCTCATCAACCCTCTCTCCCCTCGTCATCCCTGTGCGCCGCCGCGGTCCGCTGAGCCATACGCCGGAGTGCGAGTTCCTCGCGGTACCATTCCTTTATCGGACGCGCCGGCGCTCCGCCATAGCGACCACCGGCGGCAAGATCGTCCTTGACGCTCGCCGTCGCCGCGACCTGGGCGCCATGACCGATCACCACATGGCCGTTGACGCCGGCCTGGCCGCCGATCACGACGAAATCACCGAGGGTCGCGCTGCCGGAAATGCCGACTTGGGCGACGACGACGCAATGGCGGCCGATCTGCACATTGTGGCCGATCTGGACCTGGTTATCGACCTTGGTCCCCTCGCCGATCACCGTGTCGCGGTTGGCGCCACGGTCGACGGTGGTTCCGGCGCCGATCTCGACATCGTCCTGGATCACGACGCGGCCCACCTGCGGGACCTTGGCATGACCCTTGGCGCTCATCAGGTAGCCGAAGCCGTCCTGGCCGATGCGGACGCCCGGATGCAGGATGACGCGATTACCGACGAGCGCATTCAGCACGGTGGTGCCGGCCGCAATATGGCTGTCGCGACCGATGCGCACGCCAGGCCCGATCACAGCCGTCGGACCGATCACCGTGCCTCGGCCGATTTCGGCACCGGCGCCGATTACAGCCCCGGGCTCGACAGTAACGCCGTCCTCAAGCTTTGCTTCGGGATGGACATGGGCCGCCGGCGAAATCCCGGCAGCAAAAATGGGCTGCGGACGCAGCGCATCCGGAAACATCAGCCGGAGCACCGCGACATAAGCATCGTGCGGCCGCCCGCTTTCGAGGACAGCGACCCCCGCCGGCACGGCGGGCGCGTGCTTCGCGGAGGCGAGGCAGGCGGCGGCGCGCGTCGCTGCGAGCAGCGGCAGATAGCGAGGGCTGTCGATGAAGGTTAGGTCGGTCGGCGTCGCAAGGTCGAGCGGCGCGACGCCATGAATGCGCCGGCTGCCGTCAGCACCCTCGGCTAGACGGGCGCCGGTCAGCGATGCGATCTCGGCAAGCGTCGGTGCGACCGCGGGATGGAAGAAGACTGGATCGGTCATAGCCGCAAGAACCCGTGAGCAATCCGCAAACGCGAAAGACCGCCGGTGAGCCCGGCGGTCCCTCGAATTGCTATAGGCGATCTCAGAACTGGGTGCCAGCGCTGAAGCGGAACACCTGGGTCTGGTCGAACGAGGCCTTGGTGATCGCCTGTCCAAGGTCGCCACGCAGCGGACCAAAGGGCGAATTCCAGATGATCGAAACACCGACCGACGAACGGATCATCGAGCTGTCTTCGATATTCAGGTTGTCGAGACCGTCATAACCGAACAGCGTACCGGCATCGGCGAAGACTGCACCGCGCAGACCGAACTCTTCCGGCAGGATCGGCAGCGGGAATTGCACCTCGACCGTGGCATTGTAGTAGGTCGTGCCACCGATCGCGTAGGTGTCTTCGAGGCCGACATAGCGGGCGCCGTAACCGAAGGACGCGAAGCCGCGGATCGTCTCGCCGCCACGATAGAAGTTATCGAGCACCTGCACCTGCTGACCACCAAGCCCGGTGATGTTACCGGCGCCGACCTTGACCAAGCCGATCAGATCGGAGTCGGGCATCAGCTCCTTGTAGTAGCGGGCATCAATGGTCGACCGGACGAACTGACCGTCGCCGCCAACACCGGCGAAGTCCTGCGCAAGCCGGACGAAAGCGCCGCTGCGGGGCTCCTGGTAGTTGTCGATGGTCGAATAGGTAAGCGCGTAGCCGACCGACGAATTGATCCAGGTACCGAGCGGATAGAGCTCCGCAAAGGCCGGCCAGTCGAGGATGTACTGCGTGCCCCACGACGTAACGTCACGCTGCGCAAGCTTGTAGTTGAACTGAACGTCGAAGTCGTCGGTGATCGGCAGACCGAGGCGAATGGTGCCGCCGGCCGTATTCATGTTGTACGGCCGATAATCCGTCTGCTGGGCCTGATTGTACAGAAGATCGAAGCCAAGCGACATACGGCGACCGAGGAAGAACGGCTCGGTGAAGGCGAGGTTGAACGTGCGATCCGAGGCACCGCCGCCGACAGAGACCTTCAGATACTGACCGCGACCCAGGAAGTTCTTTTCCGTCAGCGCAATCGTGGCGATGAAGCCGCCGCCATTGTCGGTGGTATAGCCGCCGCCGACCGAGAACGAACCGGTGGACTGGTCCTCGACATTGACGACGATGATCACGCGATCGGGCGCACTGCCGGGCTGCGTCGTGATGTTGACCGACTTGAAGTAGCCGAGCGCCTTCAGACGCCGCTCTGCCTGATCGACCAGGACGCGGTTGTAAGCATCGCCTTCCGAGACCTGGAACTCGCGCCGAATGACATAGTCACGGGTACGGGTGTTGCCGCGAATATCCAGCCGCTCGACATAGAGCCGCGGACCTTCATCGACGAGATAGGTCAGGTTGATCGTGTGGTTCTCGTAGTTGCGGTCACCACGCGGACGGACCTGGGCAAAGGAATGACCCTGTTCAAGCAGAGCAACGCTGACCGCCTCTGTCGACTTCTCGACGAGCGTCGAATTGAACACCTGCCCCGACTTGGTCTTGACGTATTTCAGCAGCGGCGGGCCAGCGATGTCGGGGACCGAGCTATCAACAGCGATCTCGCCGAAACGGTACCGGGCGCCCTCGTCGAGAGTGATCGTGATGTTGTAGCGGTTGCGGGTCTCATCGAACACCGCGTCGGAGCTGACGATGCGGAAGTCGGCGAAGCCGTTGCGCATATAGAAGCGACGGATCAGCTCGGCGTCCGACTGAAGCTTGGCATCATCGAACTGGTCGCGCTTAGAGAACCAGGAGGTGATGTTCGTGCGCTTGATCGTCATCACGTTGCGCAGGCGACCAGACGAGAACGTCTTGTTGCCGACGAAATTGATGGAGGAGATACCGGTGCGCGAGCCCTCATTGATCTTGAAGATCACGTCGGTGCGACCGCTCTCGCGCGGCTGGGTCGAAACCTCGACGGTCGCCTCGGCGCGACCGTTGCGCTTGTAGAGCTCCTTGAGGCGCTCGACATCGCTCTGCAGCTTGGCGTCGTTGAGCACGCCGCGCGGCTTGGTCTCGACGACCGACGTCAGCATGTCGTCCTTGAGCTTCTTGTTGCCCTCGAACTTCACATTGCCGACGATGTTGTTCTCACTGACGGAAACGACCAGCTGATTGCCGCGGCGGTTGATCTTCACGTCCGAGAACAGCCCGGTCGCGTAGAGCGCCTTGACCGATGCGTTGACATCCTCGGATGTGAAATTCTTGCCGGGCTCGATCGTCACGTAATTCTTGACGGTCTCGGAATCGATGCGGGAGCTGCCCTGCACGACGATGCTGCTGACGACCTCGGCTCGGGCCGGAGTGGCCCCGATGAGCGACACTTGCGCAAAAAGTGCCAGGGCTGCGATCGCCAAAAACGCGGCGCGGGCGGCCCCCCGGGTGAAAGTCCTGAACAAATACATGGGGTTCAAACGCCCTTTTCGCTTCCGACTTTCCAGCCTTCAACGGAGCCTGAGCCCCACAAGACTGAACCACTCTACAAAGTTTGTGGCAGGCTTTGACCCCGATCGCAAGCCGAGGGTCAGAGTGCCATGGGAGAATTTAACCGTCCGTTGCCGTGGAGCCACGGATATCGCCGCGGCGCGCAATTCCCGGCGATCTTCGCCTAAAGCGATGTCAGATGGATGATATCGTTCCAGGTCGTGAACAGCATCAGCATCACGACGGCAGCCAGACCTATGCGGAAGCTGATGTCCTGGGCCCGCGCGCTGAGCGGCCGGCCGCGGATCGCCTCGATCGCGTAGAAGAGCAGATGGCCTCCGTCGAGCATCGGTACCGGAAAGAGATTGAGCAGCCCGATGCTGACCGAAAGAACGGCCGCGAGGTTGACCAGCGCGGCAAAACCGAGCGTCGCGACCTGGCCGGAGACCTGGGCGACGCGAATCGGCCCGCCGAGTTCATCGGTCGATTCCCGCCCCGCGAAAAGCCCCCCGATATAGGCAAAGGTCCGGTCGATGACGAACCACGTCTCGCGCGCGCCCATCAGCACCGCCTCAGGGAAGGCGTAACGCTCGGTCTTCACATTCGCGCCGGTCGCGTCGCGCGAAAGACCGAGTTGGCCGATCCGATGCACATTGCCGAATCGATCGGTAACCTCGCGCCGCTCCGGCGTCGCTTGAAGCGACAGATTCTGGCCGCCGCGATCGACCACCACGACGAGCGGGAGATCGGCGCTGGTGGAGACGATGCGCTGCAGATCGTTGAAGGTATCGATCCTGGAGCCGTCGATCGACAGGATCAGGTCGCCGGTCTTGAAACCAGCCTTCTCGGCGGCGCTACCCGGCACGACCTGATCGACGCGGGCCGTTGTGACCTCGCGGCCATAGATCGTGAAGATGACGGCGAAGATGGCGATGGCGAGGAGGAAATTCGCGAAGGGGCCGGCTGCGACGATCGCCGCACGCTGCCAAAGCGGCTTGCCGAAGAACGTGTCGCGCCGCTCCTCTTCGCTGAGCGCATCGAGCGTCGCACGATCGGGCGTCGAGGCCGCGTCTTCGTCGCCGAGGAACTTCACATAGCCGCCGAGCGGGATAGCCGAGATCTTCCAGCGCGTCCCGTGGCGATCATTGAAGCCTATGAGCTCCGGTCCGAAGCCGATCGAGAACGCCTTGATCTTGACGCCGCACCAGCGCGCGACGAGGAAATGACCGAGTTCGTGGAAGAAGACGACGGTCGTGAGGACAAAGAGAAACGGGATCAGATAGCTGAGCGTCCCCGTTCCGAAATGTCCGATCTGGCCGAGAGCTTCCATTCGCAGACGATCCTCTTCCCTATGCGCTGAACGCGCTTCAACCCGCTGCGAGCCGGCGACGCGCGGCGATGACCTCGCGCGCCAGACGGCGGCCCTCGGCGTCGACCGCAAGCGCCGCCGCTACCGAGTCCACCGGCGCGAGACCCGCCGCACTCGCTGCTCGATCGAGAGCCTCCGCCACCGTCGCGGCGATGTCGAGGAAACCGATTTCACCCGACAGAAAGGCTTCGACCGCAACCTCATTGGCGGCATTCAGGACATTGCTGTCCCTGTTGCCGCTCGACAAGGCCGCGCGGGCCAAGCCAAGTGCTGGAAAGCGCTCCAAATCCGGCTTTTCAAAGGTGAGCGTCCCGATCGAGACCAGATCGAACGGCTTCGTCTCGGCCGCATGGCGTTTCGGCCAGCCGAGGCAATGGCCGATCGGAATGCGCATGTCGGCGGCGCCGAGCTGGGCCAGGATCGAGCCATCGGCATAGGTGATCCAGCCATGCACGACCGACTGCGGATGAATGACGACGTCGAGCTGCTCGGACGGCAGCCCGAACAAATAATGCGCCTCAATCACCTCGAGGCCCTTGTTCATCATCGTCGCCGAATCGATCGTGATCTTGCGGCCCATCGACCAGCGCGGATGATTGAGCGCCTCGGCTATCGTCGCCCGTCGCATGGCTTCGATCGGCCATTGCCGGAACGGCCCGCCCGATGCGGTCAGCGTGATCGCTGCAACGGCCGGCATGTTCTCGGTCTCGAGCGCCTGGAAGATGGCATTATGCTCGGAATCGACCGGCAGCACATGGACGCCCGCGGCCTCGGCCCGGCCGAGGAAGAAGGCGCCGGCACAGACGAGGCATTCCTTGTTGGCGAGCGCGATATCGGCGCCGGCGTCGATAGCCGCGATCGTGGGCGCGAGCCCTGCCGCGCCCACGATCGCGGCGACGACGAGATCGACCGGGCGCGACGCCGCCTCAATGACTGCCGCTTCGCCCGCCGCTGCCTCGATGCCGGTGCCCTCCAGCGCTTCGCGGAGTGCTGGATAGGCGCCCTCATCAGCGATGACCGCGATGCGGGCGCCGAGGCGGATCGCGGTCTCCGCGAGTTCGCGCGCGCGCGTACCGGCTGTCACAGCCTCGACCAAAAAGGCGCCTGGCCGGCCCAAAATGACATCAGCGGTGCTTGCACCGACCGATCCGGTAGCACCAAGTATTGAAATGCGGCGGGTCGCGCCTTCACTGAGCGGCGCGCGACCGAGGCTAACTGGGGTTTTCACCAGACGAGAACTCCGGCGGCGAGATGATCCGCACCGGAATGCAGCCATCCGACAACGAGCGCAAGCGCCCCGGCGAAGACAAGACCGTCAACGCGGTCCATCATGCCGCCATGTCCAGGAATGATGCCGCTCGAGTCCTTCTTGTGGAAGTGGCGCTTTATCGCGGATTCAAACAGATCGCCGGCTTGGCTCGCCAGCGAAAGCAGCACGAGCACACCAGCAAGGCCGAGACTGACGCCGACGTCACAGAATATGGCGGCAACCAGAGCCGCAGCGACGCCGCCGACGAGGCCGCCAATCGAGCCCGACCAGGTCTTTTTCGGCGAGATGCGCGGCCACAGCTTTGGTCCGCCGAGTGATCGACCGGCGAAAAACGCGAAGCTGTCGGTTCCCCAGACGAGGACCAGGAGCACGATTACCGCTTCGAAGCCGAACGATGGATCGGCGCGGAGCGCCGCGATTGAAACGCCGAGTGCCGCCGCATAGACGGCGCCGCCGGCAAGCCAAGCCGAGCGTGACAGAAGCCCGACCAGCACGGCCCCGGTAAGCGCCACGAGAGACCCCGCGAGCGCTCCTTCGATACCGGCGACCGGGACCGAAGCGATAACGAAGACGAGGCCAATCAGGACATCCGCCGTTCGTGGCATGAGTCCGCTGGAGCGGCCGACGAGATGAGCCCATTCGGCAAACACGATCGCCGCGCCGGCACCGACGAGAATGAACAGAGGCCAGGAGCCCCACCAGGCGGCGACCACCGCGAGCGGAAGCAGCACGGCCGATGAGGCGAGGCGGAGGCCGAGATCGGCATTGCCCGGACGGCCGGCGCCGGGCGGAGGCACCGGCGCGTCGCTCAAGTGCTTCTCCGCGCGGCAATGCCGCCGAAGCGACGCGCGCGGTTGGAATATTCCTTCACAGCCTCAATATAGGCGGCGCGATCGAAATCCGGCCAATAGAGCGGCATGAACACCAGTTCGGCATAGGCCGCCTGCCAGAGCAGGAAGTTCGAGAGCCGCATTTCCCCACTGGTGCGGATCACAAGATCAGGATCCGGCATCGATGCGGTATCGAGATGAGCAGCGATGACGCGCTCGTCCACGGCATCCGCAGCGAGCCTCCCCGCCTCGACATCGACAGCGACAGCGCGCACGGCGCGGGCGATCTCGTCCCGGCCGCCATAGTTGAAGGCGATCACCAGAGTGAGGCCGTCATTCTGGGCGGTCAGCGCCTCGGCATGGTCGAGCAGGGAGCAGATATCCGCCGTCAACCGACTGCGATTGCCGATGACGCGGACGCGAACATTCTTGGCGCGCAGCTCAGCGATGTCGCGCTGGATGAACAGGCGCAGCAGACCGAACAAGAACTGGATTTCGAGCGGCGGGCGAGCCCAGTTTTCCGACGAAAACGAGAACAGAGTGAGATAGGAGACGCCGAGTTCGCGCGAGGTATCGACCGCCGTGCGCACCGCGTCCATGCCTCGGCGATGACCCTCGGTGCGCGTCAGGCCCCTGCCCTGCGCCCAACGCCCATTGCCATCCATGATGATCGCAACATGGCGCGGGATGCGAAGCTCCCCCGCATCCCGGTCTGCCGGCGTCGCCAAGACCTCGGCGCCCGAATCATTGGCCTTCGAGTTCATGGCAGCGCCAAAGCCCGTCAGAGTTGCAGGATCTCGGCTTCTTTCGCCGCGAGCACCGCGTCGATCTCGGCAATCGTCTCGTCAGTCAGCTTCTGGATCTTCTCCGTCAGCCGCCGGCTCTCATCCTCGCCGAGGCCGTCGGCCTCGCTCTTCTTCAGTCCATCCATGCCGTCGCGGCGAACATGGCGAGCCGCCACGCGCGCGCCCTCGGCATATTTATGGGCCGCCTTCACGAATTCCTTGCGCCGATCATTGTTCAGCTCGGGAATCGGGATGCGGAACACCGCCCCCTCGACGATGGGGTTTAGGCCGAGGCTCGACTCGCGGATCGCCTTCTCGACGGCCTGCGCGGTGCCACGGTCCCAGACCTGGACGGTGATAAGACGCGGCTCAGGCACGTTGACCGTGGCAAGCTGGTTGAGCGGCATGACCGAGCCGTAGACATTGACGGTGATCGGATCGAGCATGCTCGATGAGGCGCGGCCGGTGCGGAGGCCCGAGAGATCGGCCTTGAAGGCGTTGACGGCGCCCTGCATGCGGCGGCTCAGATCATCGAAGTTCATGACATCCTCATAATTCTTGGCGGCTGCGCCGAGGGCGCGCGCTCCTGCCTCGTCTTACTGCCTGCTCGCGCCCGCCTATTCGTCGGCAATGATCGTGGCGCGACCTTGTCCGTGCAAGACTTCGACAAAGGCATTCGGCGCCTGGATCGAGAACACGATTAGCGGAATATGGTTGTCGCGGGCAAGCGCCACCGCTGCCGCATCCATCACCTGCAGCCCGCGCGAAAGCACGTCGGCATAGGTGACGCGGTCGAAACGGACGGCATCGGGGTCCTTCTTCGGATCGGCGGAATAGACGCCGTCGACATTGGTGCCCTTGAAAAGCGCGTCGCATCCCATTTCGGCGGCGCGCAGCGCTGCGCCCGAATCGGTCGTGAAGAACGGATTTCCGGTCCCGCCAGCGAAGAGCACGACGCGCCCGCGCTTCAAGGCCCGCTCAGCGCGCTGCTGCGAGAAGGTCTCGCAGATCGTCGGCATCGGCACCGCCGAGAAGATGCGCGAAGAGATACCACGCCGCTCGAGCGCCTCATGCATGCCGATGGCGTTCATCACGGTCGCGAGCATGCCCATATGGTCGCCGGCGACGCGGTTGCCGCCTGCCTTGGCGATCGTCATGCCGCGGAAGATGTTGCCACCGCCAACAACGAGGGCAACCTCGACTCCAGACTCGACCGCCTGCCCGACTTCACCAGCGATGCGATCGACGACCTTTTCGTCGATCCCGAACGACTGAGAACCAAGCAGAGCCTCCCCCGAGACCTTGAGGAGCACGCGTCGAAACCGGGCGGGTGCCGCCATACCGTTGTCCTCGCTGTCGTGAATGTGTAGCTCCCGATACACGAAGGGCGCCGGAATGTCATCCGGCGCCCTTCAGGATTTATGGCCGAAGCGTTTGTTCCCAGAACTTATTTCGTTCCTGCAACCGCCGCGACTTCGGCGGCGAAGTCGCTCTCTTCCTTCTCGATGCCCTCGCCAAGACGATAGGAAACGAACTCGGTGAGCTTGATCGGCGCGCCGACATCGGCCTCGGCCGCCTTCAGCGCCTTCTCGACCGTCAAGTCGGGATTGATCACGAAAGCCTGCAGCAGCAGCACGACTTCCTCGTAGTACTTGCGCACGCGGCCCTCGACCATCTTCTCGATGATCGCCTCGGGCTTGCCCGATTCGCGCGCCTGCTCGGCATAGACGGCACGCTCGCGGGCGACGACCGCCGGATCGAGCGCGTCGGTGTTGACCGAAAGCGGGTTGGCAGCGGCGATGTGCATCGCGATCTGGCGGCCGAGCGCAAGGAGCTTGTCCTTGTCACCGGTCGACTCGAGGCCGACGAGCACGCCGATCTTGCCAAGGCCCGGCGCCGTGGCGGCGTGGACATAGGTCGCGACGACACCGTCGGAGACGGCGACGCTGGCGGAGCGGCGGAGATTCATGTTCTCGCCGATGGTGGCGACGGCCGCGGTGATGGTCTCGGCGACGGTCTTCTCCGAGTCCGGGAAGGCCGCCGCAGCAACCGATGCGGTCGAGCCGTCCGTCGAGAGCGCCGCCTTGGCGACGTTCAGAACGAGCTGCTGGAATTCGGCGTTGCGCGCGACGAAATCGGTCTCGGAATTGACCTCGACCAGCACGGCGCCATTGCCCGACGCGGCGACGCCCACAAGGCCTTCAGCCGCGACGCGGCCGGCCTTCTTGGCGGCCTTCGCGAGACCCTTGGTGCGCAGCCAGTCGATCGCGGCCTCGACATCACCCGAAGTCTCGGTCAGCGCCGTCTTGCAGTCCATCATGCCTGCGCCGGTCTTTTCGCGCAGGTCTTTCACCATCGAAGCGGAAATAGCCATAGTCTGCCTCGTTCCTTGTTTTTCTAACGAACAGCCGGGCGAAGGGCGCCCGGCTGCGTCGTGTCACCAGTCATGAGCAGCCGCCCGTCAGGGCGGCGCCGAGCGATCAGGCTGCAGTGGCCTCGACAGGCTCCGTCACCTCGGTTGCCTCGGGAAGAGCCTCTTCATAGACTTCTTCCTGGGCGCCGAGATCGAGGCCCGACTGGCCAGCGGCACGCGAGATGCCGTCGAGCGCCGCACGGGCGATCAGATCGCCATAGAGCGTGAGCGCACGACCAGCATCGTCATTGCCGGGGATCGGATAGTTGATGCCGTCCGGATCGGAATTGGAATCGATGATCGCCGCGACAGGAATATGAAGACGACGCGCTTCCTGGATCGCCAGTGCTTCCTTGTTGGTGTCGATCACGAACAGAAGGTCGGGAATGCCGCCCATGTCCTTGATGCCGCCAAGAGCGTTCTCGAGCTTGTCGCGCTCGCGCGACAGCGTCAGGCGCTCCTTCTTCGTCAGACCCTGCACATCCGACGAGAGCAACTCGTCGAGATGACGCAGGCGCTGGATCGAATGCGAGATCGTCTTCCAGTTGGTCAGCATGCCGCCGAGCCAACGGGAATTGACATAGTACTGGGCGCAGCGCTTGGCAGCGGCCGCGACCGGATCCGACGCCTGGCGCTTGGTGCCGACGAACAGCACGCGGCCGCCACCGGCGACCGTATCGCTCACCGCCTGCAGGGCACGATGCAGAAGCGGCACCGTCTGCGCGAGGTCGATGATGTGGATGTTGTTGCGGACGCCGTAGAGATAGGGCGCCATCTTCGGGTTCCAGCGATGCTTCTGGTGGCCGAAATGGACGCCCGCCTCGAGCAGCTGGCGCATGGAGAAATCAGGAATAGCCATAGAGAACCGTGTCCTTCACCGGTTGAACCTCCGTGGGGAAAGCCGAACGGCGTTCGGCACCGGTGGGTTCCGACAAACGCAATAGCGCCGCCGGAGCCCGAGCCCCACGTGTGGAATGCGCGCCTTATAAGCGCCTAAGGCCAGAAGAGCAAGCTTGACGTCGCCTGGGCCGCTTCTCATCGTGGCAACGGGGAATTCGTGATGGCGTCAGGCGCCAGGCCGCGATGCAGCCCGACGGCGACTGCGGCAACGACGAAATCCGCCAAGGGGGTTGAGATGATCGGAGCACCGGGCCGGACGGAGAGCAGCGGCCGGGTATCTGACCCGAAGATCGATTCGCTGACGTCGCTGCGCTTCTTCGCCGCCTTGGCGATCGTCATCCATCACATGGGCGATTTCGGCCTTGCCTGGCCGTTCATGAACACACTGCCGCTCGACAATGGCGTGTCCTTCTTCTTCATGCTTTCGGGCTTCGTCATGTTCCTCGTGTACGCGGACCTGGACGGAGCGGCCGCACGCAAGGCCTATCTGGTCGCACGGATAGCGCGCATCTATCCGCTGCACCTTGTGACCTTTGCGCTGCTTTTCGTCCTGCTGGACGGCAACCCCGGCGCGGCCGGTGTTGGCGAAGCCACGTGGCTCTCCGGCATTCTCAACGTGCTGCTGCTTCAGGCCTGGATTCCGATCGGCACAGTGTTCTTCGGCTTCAACAGCGTCAGCTGGACGATTTCGGTGGAGATGTTCTTCTACGTCGCCTTCGTGCTGCTCGTCGTCGACTTCCGCCGCCGATGGCCATACGCCCTCTGCGGAAGCGCCTTGCTCGTGGTCGGGCTGGCGATCGTCTCCGACAGCCTTCATCTGGCGAATTATGACGACGTGCTGCACCGCATCAACGCGGCCGGCCTGCTCTATATCAACCCTCTCGCGCGGCTGTTCGAATTCGTCTTGGGGATGAGCATCGCTCTGGCTTGGCTGACGACCTCGCCGCGGATTCGGATCGATGCGCGTTGGGCAACCCTGGCGGAAATCGGCGCTGTGACGATCTTCCTGATCGCCACGATGCTCGTCGACCCGGTCACGGCCTGGGTCGAGAGCCGGATCAGCGCGTCGTTGAGTGTCTGGGTCTATCACGGCGGCGCTATCTTTCCCGCGACCGCGCTGGTCATCTTCGTGTTCGCTTTCCAGGCAGGACTGCTCAGCACCCTGCTGCGCGTGCGCGTTCTTGTCTTCCTCGGCGAGATTTCCTTCTCGATCTATCTGGTCCACCAGATCCTGCTGCGGTCCTATGCCCTCCACATCGAGGCGTTTCGCGGGCTTTCTGCTCCGGCGACGATCGCGCTTTATCTGGCAGTGGTCCTGCTCAGCTCGGCCCTGCTCTGGCGGTTTGTCGAGGTTCCCGCCCGGGGGCTGATCCGCAACGCCTACAGGCACCGAACGAGCCAGATGGCAGAGCATGGCGGCGAAGGCGACACGGCAACAGGCCTTCCCCCGACATCCCCCGGTCGATAGGCCCTGGAACATCGGGCCGGCCGCGCTTCACCTACGCTTAGGGCCCGGCACTCCGTTCCAGCTCCCGCCGCGGCCGCTCCTTATGACGAGCGCAGCCGGGGTTCGCCCAGCGGGCGGCGCTCGCCACCCCTCGCCTCTCGCGCCCAAGCCGCCTTATAAACAGCGAGGCAGCAACCGGACGCGGCGGACCCTATGGATACCTTTCGCTGGATGTCGACCGTCTTCTCGCTCATCCTCGGTCTCGGGGTGGCGCGCATTCTCCTTGCGAGCGTCGCCATCTTCCGGGCGCGTGGGCTGAACCGGATCGACTGGCTGCCCTGCCTCTGGGCCTTCGTCATCTTCATCCAGCAGATCACCTTCTGGTGGAGCCTCGAAGAGTTGGCGACGACGATCCGGCACTGGACGTTCCCGAATTTCCTGCTGCTCGTCAGCCTCGTGCTGTCGCTGTTCCTCGCGGCGGCGGCGATCCTGCCCACCGATGGCATCACGAGCGGAAGCCTGCGCGAATTCTTCGAGCGCGACGGGCGCTGGGGGCTCCTCGCCCTCGCGGCGTTCAATGCGATCGCCGTCGCCATCAACGCGCTGTTCTGGCGTGTCGATCTCCTGTCGCCAGGCGAATTGCTCAATCTCGGGCTGGTCGTGCTGCCGCTTGTCGTCTTCGCCGGCCAGCGCCGCGTCCAGATCGCGGCGACGCTGCTCTATATCCCGCTCGGCGTGTTCGGCGTGCTGCAGCTCGTTCCGTCGAGCTATTGATCACGCTGGCCGGAGGGAAGTGCGCCGCTAAACCAGTTCCACATGCTCGATGCCGCCGACGGCGCGGAGCGCGCTCGCGATCTGGGGCGAGATCTGGTAGCGGCCGGGCAGTTGCACCTCGACCTCGCGGCTGCCCTCATCGAGCAGCAGCACGAGGCTGACATCGCCGTCGCCGCCGCGCGGGAGATGGCGCTGAATGCTGGCGAGCGGGCTCTCGGCGCGCAGGAAAACGCGGAGCTGCTTCAGGCCGCTGGACATCTGGTCGAGCGGCTTCACCGAGATGATGCGCACGCTGATGCCCTCCGGCCGATCCTCGGCGGCAACCTGCACCACGACCGAGCGACCGGGTTCGAGCTGATCACGGAAAGCGTTCAGCGCCTCGGCGAAGAGGATCGCCTCGAACTGGCCGGTCGGATCGGAGAACTGCACGATGCCCATGCGATTGCCGGTTTTGGTCTTGCGCTCCTGCCGCGCAGTCACGGTACCCGCGAGCCGGCCGGCGGCCGCGCCGCGCCTGACGCCCTCCGAAAAATCGGCCCAGCTCTGCACACGCTGGAGCTTCAAGACCGGGGCATATTCATCAAGCGGGTGAGCCGAGAGATAGAAACCGACGACGGCAAATTCGCGCTGTAGCCGCTCGGCGGGCAGCCACGGCTCGGCCGGCGGCAGCACCAAGGGCTCTCCGGCGCCGGCGCCGCCGAAATTGAAGCCGTCTTGTCCCGCGGATTGATCCTCGACGAGGCGATTGCCGATGCCCATGATTCGCTCGATGCCGGCGAAAACGCGGGCGCGGTCGCGCTCCAGCGCATCGAAAGCGCCGGCAGCGACAAGGCTTTCCAGCGTGCGCTTGCCGAGTGCGCGCGGATTGATGCGGGCGGCGAAATCAGCCAGATCGCGGAACGGCCGCCCGGCGCGGGCCTCCACAAGATGCTCGACCGCCTGTCCGCCAACCCCCTTGATCGCCGCAAGCGAATAGAGAATGCGGCCGTCCTCGACGTCGAAAACGGCGCCTGACCGGTTGACGGAGGGAAGGTCGACCTCGATGCCGAGCCGCATCGCCTCGCGACGGAAATCGTTGACCTTGTCGGTGTTGCCCATGTCGAGCGTCATCGACGCGGCGAGGAATTCGGTCGGATAGTTCGCCTTCATATAGGCGGTCTGATAGGCGACCAGCGCATAGGCCGCCGCATGGCTCTTGTTGAAGCCGTAGTCGGCGAATTTCGCCAGGAGGTCGAAGATCAGGTCGGCGCGGTCCTTGGAAAGGCCCTGCGCAACCGCCCCATCGACGAAGCGGGCGCGCTGCGCGTCCATCTCGGCCTTGATCTTCTTGCCCATGGCGCGGCGCAGCATGTCGGCTTCGCCGAGCGAATAGCCGGACAGGATCTGCGCGATCTGCATCACCTGTTCCTGATAGATGATGACGCCGTAAGTCTCCTTCAGCACCGTCTCCAGCAGCGGATGCAGATAGTCCGGCTTTTCCTCGCCATGTTTTCGGGCGTTGTAGACCGGGATATTGTCCATCGGACCCGGACGATAGAGCGCGACGAGCGCGATGATGTCCTCGAATCGGTCCGGACGCATGCCGACAAGGGCCTTGCGCATGCCCTGACTTTCAAGCTGGAACACGCCCACCGTCTCGCCGCGCGTCAGCATGTCGTAGCTGGCCTTGTCGTCGAGCGGCAAGGCGGAAAGATCGAGCCTTATCCCGCGCTTGGCGACAAGCGCTACAGCGGTTTCGAGGACAGTCAGCGTCTTGAGGCCGAGGAAGTCGAACTTCACGAGGCCGGCGCTCTCGACCCACTTCATGTTGAACTGCGTCACCGGCATCGAGGAGCGCGGATCGCGATAGAGCGGTACCAGCGCATCGAGCCGGCGATCGCCGATGACGATGCCGGCGGCATGGGTCGAGGCGTGGCGATAGAGGCCTTCGAGCTTGCGCGCCATGCCGAGCAGGCGGGCCACCGTCGGATCCTCGTCGCGGGCGGCACGCAGGCGCGGCTCGTCCTCGATCGCCTGGTCGAGCGATACCGGATTGGCCGGGTTCTGCGGCACGAGCTTGCAGAGCCGGTCGACCTGGCCATAGGGCATCTGCAGCACGCGGCCGACATCGCGCAGCACCGCGCGCGCCTGCAGCGTTCCAAAGGTGATGATCTGCGCGACCTGATCGACGCCGTATTTCTGCTGGACGTAGCGGATAACCTCGTCGCGGCGATCCTGGCAGAAGTCGATGTCGAAATCCGGCATCGAGACACGCTCGGGATTGAGGAAGCGCTCGAACAGCAGCGCGAACCGCATCGGATCGAGATCGGTGATGGTCAGCGACCAGGCGACGAGCGAGCCGGCGCCCGAGCCGCGGCCCGGCCCGACGGGAATGCCCTGGGCCTTCGCCCACTGGATGAAGTCGGCGACGATGAGGAAGTAGCCGGGGAACTTCATCTTCTCGATGACGCCGAGTTCGAAGGCGAGCCGCGATTCGTAGTCCTCGCGCGTCAACCCCGGCGCCGTGCCGTGCGCGGCAAGGCGGTGCTCGAGCCCGGTGCGCGCCATCTCGCGCAGCGCCTCGATCTCGGCAGCCTCGGCGGTGGCGGCGTCGGCGTCGGCGCCGGCAAAGCGGGGCAGGATCGGCTTGCGCTTCATCGGACGATAGTGGCAGCGCAGCGCAATCTCGACGGTGTTGGCGGTCGCCTCCGGCAGGTCTGCAAACAGCGCCAGCATCTCGGCGCGGCTCTTGAAATAATGCTCCGGCGTCAATCGGCGGCGCTTTTCCTCAGCGATCACCGCGCCTTCGGCGATGGCGATCAGCGCGTCATGCGCTTCATAATCCTCGCGCTTCGGGAAGAACGGCTCGTTGGTCGCAACAAGCGGCAAGCCTTCGCTATAGGCGAGCGCGATGAGATCGGCCTCAACCGCCTCGCTCTCGCCGCCATGGCGCTGAAGTTCGACATAAAGCCGGTCGCCGAAAGTGGCGGCCAGCCGTCGTAGGCGCGCTTCCGCAACGCCGCCCTGGGCTGCCCGCAAGGCCTGGTCGACCGGCCCGGCCGCCCCGCCCGTCAGCACGATCAGCCCGCCGCTCGCCGCCTCGAGATCCGCCAGCAGGATATGCGGCCGATCGGCGGCGTCGGTCTCCATGAAGGCGCGCGAGACGAGGCGGACGAGGTTCCAGTAGCCCTCCTCCTCCGCCGCCAAAAGGACCATGTCGGCGAGCGGCTTCTGACCGACGATGGGCTTTCGCGCGGGCTCGAAGCCATCGTCGAAGGCGACGGCGACTTGGCAACCAATGATCGGCTGGATGCCGGTCTCGGCCATCTTTTCCGAAAATTCGAGCGCCCCGAACAGATTGCCAGTGTCGGTCAACGCCAATGCCGGCATGCGGTCGGCGCTGGCGAGCTTGGCAAGCGTCTTCAGCGGCAGCGCCCCCTCGAGCAGCGAATAGGGCGAATGAACCCGCAGATGCACGAAGCCGACATCGCCAATAGCCGCCTGCCGTCCATCCATCGCAGCACCCTCGCCCTACCGACCCAACCCGCATCTTATCCGCGAGTCGGAGCCCCGCCGTCCATCGGCCGGGCCGTCGCAGGCCGGGACAAACGCCCCGGTGAGCCTGCTTAGACGATATGGACGATGAGGTCGGACCACAGCGAAATCATGGCAACGAACGAGGCGAGCGCAGCAAGGGCAGCGAGATCACGGATCAGCATCGACATCGTCTTATCCTCCGAAACCACCAAGATATCCCCATATGTTCATGCTTTGTTCTCATCGTCAATAGCCGCGCTGCCGTGGTCGTGTCATTGGATGGCGAGCCGCTGTCCGCCGAGGGAGATGAGCACTGGCTCGGTTTGTCTGAGCGGTTTGGGGCTGCCGGTTCGATGATGAAGCGCGCCGATCGCGCGCATCAACACGGAGCGGCAGCAGGAGCCGCGCCGTGCGGATAGTCGACACTGCCTCGGCTGATCCCCAGCACCTTCGCCTGCCGGCCACGCGGCAGATCGTGCGCGAGATCGATCATCGCTTTGCGCTCAGACGATCGTCCTTGCCCAGCGCGCCGGAACTTCCTCGCCGGAGAGCATCAACTTCGGTCATTCACTGCGAATGGAGCGCCTCAACCTGCCGATCTACCGGCCAGAGATCCCGTCAAATCTACTGGAAGGCTTCGCACCTGATCGAGGGGCACTGAAACTGGCGTCGTTCGTTTTGAAAGCTGTGTCAGATCGAAAGCCGAAAAATTCAGCGCCCTGTAGTCGCGCACGAAGAAAAGCGTGCGGTCGAGGTCGGAGAGGCTGGTCCAGCAGGTGTATTCGGTCGCATAGGTCGTTTTGTCGGCCT
Source organism: Kaistia sp. (assembly GCA_965229085.1). GTDB lineage: Bacteria > Pseudomonadota > Alphaproteobacteria > Rhizobiales > Kaistiaceae > Kaistia. The sequence continues at coordinate 1,111,537 of OZ245859.1, forward strand.
GCGCGAGGCCCTGGACCTCGAGATGCCCACCGGCGACATCCGGATAGTCGATCGAGGCGCCGCGCGGCCGGTCGAAATTGTTGAGGATGTGCGCGAGCGTCTGTACGGCGAGATCGGGCGTCGCGGCCTTCTCGGTGAACTCGGCATAGTAGGCGGCGCGGACGAAACGTCCGACCGAGGTGTTCGATGAAGGGAGGCCGGCCGTGGCAATTCCGGAATCCGGCTGCACCGCCTTGAAGGCTCCAAAGGTTCCCGCCGAGCGGTCCACATTGCTGAGGAAGCTGTAGTTGTCGAGATTGGTCAGGTGCCAATCGAATTTGGGACCGTTGGTCATAACCCCGACCGGATTGTCGTAGACGGTCATCGCGCCATGGTCGAACTCGATGACAATCGAGGCTCCGCCTGCGTCATGCACGACATAGTGAAACGGCGACTCGACGCCGCCGAGCAGGCCGAGCAGCTGCAGCATCACAGGCTGCGCCGCGAGCGCCGCCTTGACCTCGGCAGTGGTCGCGAACTGCCCCAGAGCCCAGAGCCCGAGATCGGAGGCCGAGAGCACAGCCTTCGTCATTTCGACCGGTTTCTGCGTGCCACCGGCCTGCGGGTATGAGAGGAGGCTGAAGGTGAGACCCTTGTCGTTCAGCCCCTCCAGCACCTTGAGATCGGCAAGGCCGAGCGGCGCCTCCGCCGTCGGCATGCGATCGGGCATCGTCACGGCAATGATGGCATGCCCGGACGTCAGCGCGAGCTTCGGATGGCCCGGCACGTCCGAGACGCTCTCGAAGCCGGCCGGAAAATAGGTCACCTGGTAAGGCAGGTCCGTGGTGAGCTCCAGTGTGCGACCGTAATAGGCCTTGCCGGTGGCGTCCTTGTAGCCAAGCGAGGTGCACATTGCCGTCTCTCTCCCCTGTTGTCGCAGTAGCCTAGCGCGCGCCCGCCGCGTCGGCCGATGTCATCGCGCCGAGCACGAAAGCCAGATTGGCGGCAGCGACCAGCGAAGCTGTGTAGGCGTCGATTTCGGCGAGCCGTGCCGTCATAAGGCCGCTGTCGGCAGCGGTTGCGGCGGTTATGTCGCCGACGCCAGCCCGATAGGCCTCGAAGGCCGCATCATAGGTGACGCCCGCCGCGCGGGTCAGAGCCGCCGCCGCCCGGTAGGAGGCAAGCGCCGAGCGCAGGGCATCGGCGCTGACGACGATCTCGCGCGCAGCGGTGTCACGCGTCTTCTGGAACGTGGCGGCACTCGCGTCGGCGAGCGATTTCGCGTTTTCGAGTTGCGCCTTTCTGAGGCCGCCGTCGAAGATCGGCATGGTGGCGCCGATGACGACACCGGTCGACGAGGCCTGCTGACCGACGGTCGGAACACCGCTCGCGCTGAGGTCGTTGTTACCCCCGGCCGCGATGGCGCCCATATACACCTTGGGCAGGAACTCCGCCTGCGCCGCCGCGATGCCGGCCTCGCTCGCCTTCATCGCCGAATAGCTGGCGAGCACGTCGGGGCGCTGCGCGAGCGCCGTCCGGATCACGTCCTCCGTTGGACGGCCGATATCTGCGGGAAGCTGGCGGCCGGTCGGCTGGCGTACCTTGATCACCGTCATCGGCGAAATGCCGACGGCGCCGAGCAGTGCCTGATAGGCGTCCTTCTCGGCGCCCTCCGCCTGAACATTGCCAAAGCGCGCCTGAGCCACGGCTTGGCGTGCCTGCGCCAGTTCCACCGTCGTGCCGATGCCCTTGTCGACCCGGGCCTGCGCCGCCGCCTCGATCTTGCGGCTGTTGTCGAGGTTGCGCGCCGTGATCGAAACCCGGCTTCGGGCTTCGCCATAAAGCAGATAGGTGCGCGTGACGTCGTAGATGATCTTCTGGTGCGCGCCGTTGAACAGCACATTGGCTGCATCGGCGTTGAGCTTGGCCGCCTTGTGCAGGGCGCCGCGCTGGCCGAAATCGAACAGCAACCATTGCAGCGCGATCTGCGGCGACACGCCCTCGACCGTGGTCGTCACCGAATCCTGCCCGCCAATCGGCACGGCCAGGGGCTGCGACACTTGCTGGCGGCCGGCAATCACCATGGCCGCCACCAAGGGCAGATAGGTCGCCTCGACCATGCCGGCGGCCAGCGCTGCCTGCCGCGCCTGCTGCCAGGCAAGGCGCGTCAGCGGGTTCTCGTTCTGCGCGATGTCGATGAGCTCAGGAAGATCATAGATCTTGTCCGTCGAAATGCCCGGCGTCGGCTGGAGCACCGCAACCTCCGGCCGCGGCGCGACGCCATAGCCCGTCGCCGCCGCGTCCGAACCGCGGCTCGCGGGCGGCGTCCATGGCTTCGCCGGATCGGAGGGCGCATCCTCGAGCATGTGCGCGGTGCAGCCCGAAAGCGCTACCGCGAGGGTAACGACGACCGAGAGGGCCAAACGCGGCCGCGGCGTCGCCATCATGCAACACCTGCCGCGAGGGCTTCGATCCGGTCGAGCCGCGCCGCGAGGGCACCATCTGCCGGTACCGGACGCGGCGTTTCGGGCACCAGGGCGGGCGCCTTGGCCAGCCTGCCGGCGAGCGCCGACAGACGGGCGGCGACATCGCCCGACGGCTCCGGCGAGAACATGATCTGGGGCAACAGCGCCCGCGCCTCGTCAACCAGTTGAACGGCACTCGCGATCTGGTCTGGCTCCGGCCGCCGCATGGCCGGCTCGAAGGGCAGCAGCGCCAACTGCTGCCGCGCCTGCGCCGCCTCGGTCGAGATGATCTCGGCCTCGGCGAGCGCCTCACTGCGCGCCACCGGATCTTGGGCAGCCAGCCGGCCCAGCGTCGCAAAGACGCGCACGAGCCGCTCGCGCGCCTCGTCAGCGGCGCTCTTCGACCAGAGGCCCGTAAAGTAGAGATAGACGACCAGATTGCCGAGCAGGATGCCAATCATGCGGTCGCGGCCCGACGTCATGCTGAAGTCGGGTCCGAAGCCGTTCAAGATCGTCAGCAGGAAGGCGAGCCCGATCTGGACACCGGCGTAGGAGATGCGCTCGCTGCCCGACGAAACCCAGGCCGCCGGCAGAATGGCCAGAAAGACCAGCACCATGAGCCCCCCGACCGACTCGAGATGCGGGATGACGAAGAGGATCGCCAGGAAGCCCATCGCGGCGCCGACGAGGCATCCGGCGATGCGCAGGGCGAGCTTGTGGATCGTCTCCGCGGTGGTCCCCAGAGCGGCGACGAAGCAGGTCACCATCGCGGTGCTGATGCCCGGCCAGTCGATGATCGAATAGATGAGGTAGCAGGTCATCGCCGCCGCCGCCGTCTTCAGCGCATAGCGCTGATAGTCGGGATTGGAGAAGGCGTCGCGGGCAAAGAACGGCGCGACCGCCGGCCTGGCATTGGTGCCGCCATCGGCACGCGCGAACCCGTCGAGTAGCCCGTCGATCATGCGCTCGATCGGCGCTTCGCCGGCGATGGGTTCGGCAGCGTGAACCCTCCCGCTGGACCGGACTGTCGCTGCCGTGGCACGGCAGCGCGCCGCGAGACGGGCGCGAACCTCCAATGCAGTCTCCTTCGGCAGCGCGGCAACGGCGGCTAGCAGGCGATAACTGTTCATCGCCGCGCCGCCGAGCCAGGTCACCGTCTGGCGCGGCGCAGTGTGGAAGAGCGTTGCAAGCTGCACGCCCTTGCCGATCTCGGCATTGCCTTCAGCCAGTTCCTCGTCGAGGCCCTCGCCCCTTCCTTCCAACGCCGCAGCAGCAGCCAGAAGGCGCCGCTCGACCGCCGCCCGCAGCAGGCGATGGGGCGAAGTTCCAAGAACGAGACTGAAGACAATCATCATCGCCATCGGGACGCAGGCCATTTGCCAAGCATACAGCAGGCCGCGCGTCACGATCTCGCCCGCAGGAATCCGGTCGACCAGCGACAGGATATAGACGATGACGAGACCGACGATCGAACCCTGCTCGCCAAGCTGCGAGGCGGCGCCGAGGAAGACGAACAGAAACGCCATAGACGCCATGATGGCGAGCCGCAGCAGCGCCGATTCCGCCGAGAACTGGATGAGCGGCGCCATGGCGAGGACGACGATGCTGGCGAGCACGATGATGCCGATCGCCTGCGCGACGCATTCCGCGCCGTTGGGACGGGCCAGGAAGATGATGAGATAGCAGCCGATCGCCGATTCCGGGATCCGGTAGAACATCGCGACGCCGGCTACGAGCGCCACCAGCAGTGCCACGCGCCAGGTCATCGCTGATCGGCCTGGCTGCGGCCGGAGGTCATCAAGCACCTGCCCGCCAATTGCGCCCCAGCCGACCGCGCGCGAGGAGGGCTCAGCAGCCAGCGTCATGATGCACGGTCACGGTTGCGGAAGCGCCGATGCGCATCAGACTGTCGGGCGGATCCAGGATGCGGATACGGACGGGGAAGCGCTGCGCAATGCGGACCCAGTCGAGGCTCTTCGGAACGATCGGGAGCGCGATAGGCAGATTGACCACTTGGTCCGAGGCAACGCCCCAGCTTGCGCCATCGACGCGGCCGCGGATCGGCACCGTGCGATCGGCCAGAGCATAGACAGTGGCGCAGTCGCCGACTCTGATCGAAGGAAGTTCCGTTTCAACGAACGAGGCGGAAGCAAACCACGCGGCGGTATCGATCAGAGTGAAGACGGACTGACCGGTCAGCAGAAAGTCGCCCGGCGAAACGGTGAGCCCCACCACCTTTCCTGCAAACGGCGCACGGATTTCGGTATCGGCGAGCGCGCGCTCCGCGATGGCCAGCGCAGCCCTGCGGGCGGCAATCAGCGCAGCGGCGGCGGCCGGATTGCTGACGAGCTTTTCTGCCGCCTCCTGCTGCAAGCGAGCCTGCCTGAGACTGACTTCGGCGTCGCGGCGCGCAGTAGCGGCATCGTCCACTTGCTGGGCACTGACATAGCCCTTCGGCCGCAGTTGCAGCAGCCGTTCAAGCGTCTGAACGGCAAGGGAAAGATTCTGTTCGGCACGGGTCACCTGCTCGCCGGCGATCACCGCATTGGAGCGCTCTGCTGCCTCGGTGCGCTGCTGGTCGACGAGGCCAGCCTCGGCGAATGCGAGATCAGCGCGGGCTTGTTCGACCGCGAGGCGGTAGGGCTCGGGCTCAAGCGCGAGCAGAAGGTCGCCCTTACGCACCGATCCGTTCTCCGAAACGCCTATCCTGGCGATACGTCCCGGCACGGCCGACGCGATCCGCGCTACATTGGCCGTCAGAACCGCGTCTTGAGACAGCGGGTTGCGATCGGCGCGCTCCAGATACGCGCGGCCAAGAACCAATGCCGCCGCCAGAATGGCCAGCGAAATGGCAATACCGACGATTCTCTTCGCAAGCGCCGCCCCCTTTCCCTGCACGCCCTATCTCCCGAAGCCGATCAGCGAAACAGAGAAGCCGATGGCGGCGGCGAGAGCGACATAGACCGGCAGGCGCATCGGGAGAATATCGTCGACCCCCAGGGGAATGAAAACAAGACGAACGATCACGGCACCTACTATGCCAGCGAGCGCACAGGCGAGCCAGGCCGGGAAATATGCACCAAACAATGCGATCGCCGGCGCGCCGACTTGCTCAGCGCAGCCCGACAACAAAATCGATATGACGATCAACCCAATGGGGCGCGAATAGGATACGAATACACCGTGACCGCCCATAAGATGAACCTTGAGACTTCGTGCATAGGCAGTTCGAGACGCTTGGCACTGCAGTGCGAGGTGGAGTTGGACGCGCCCTATTCAACCAATCTCGATATGGGAAATGTTGTGATGCAGCAACCCCTCGCCGTCCACGGACGACTGCTTCGGCCGCCCCTGTCGCGCTTTGCAGCTCTTTGTTCCCGGTAACAGCAGGGCGACTGCTTCACGGCTCCGTATCGGTTCCGGTGGGCCGGGTTGTCGTCAAGTCAGCGCGCGCCCGCTCGCCGCGGTTTGGACGGCGTTCGAGACAATGGCGCGGCTTGATCGCGCTCGTCGATATCGGCGGCGCTTCAAGAGGGATGACGCCAGTTCCACCTGATGCCGAGCAGCCGCCGGAACGCGGGAGGTGGCGACATTGCTGTGCCGCCACCTTCGTCGATCAAGCCGCCTGAGCTTCGTTCTGCGGGAACATCGCCTTGCGGGACTCGTCATCGAGTTCGCCCTTGAACGTATGGGCGGACTTCATCGCGAGCGCCCGTTGTATGGCAGGCCGCGCCGCCATTTCGTCCATGAGCCGCTGGACATTGGGATAGGCGGCCAGGCCATCGGCACCGAAAATGTAACCGGCCGACGCCGCCCAACCCCACAGCGCCATATCAGCGATCGTGTAGCGGTCTCCCGCGAGGTGCCTCGCCGCGCCGAGGCGCTCATCCAGCACCGCGTAGTGCCGCGCTACCTCTCTGGTGTAGCGGTTGATTGCATAGGGAATCTGCTGAGGCGCGTAGTGCAGGAAATGGATGGCCTGGCCTGAGAATGGCGAAAGGCCTGTCGCCACCAACTGCAGCCACGACAGCATCGCCGCATAGTCTGCGCGGTCTTCCGGCAAGAAGGCGCCGTGCTTCTCGGCAAGATAGAGCAGGATGGCATGGGAATCGAAGACGGTCGCCTGATCGTCGACGATGGCGGGAACCTTCGCGTTTGGATTGATCGCCTTGAAGGCCGTGGTGTGCTGCTCGCCCTTGAAGATATCGATCGGCCTGACCGTGAAGGGCAGTTCAAGCTCCTGCAGGAGGACGGCGACCTTCATCGAATTGGGCGTTGCGTGAAAGTAGAAATCGAGCATCGGGTGGGTTCCTGACGAGCCGCCGCGCGAACGCTTGTGTCCGGCGGTCGTGGTCTCGGCCGAAACCTGCACCCCCGGGCAAGCGCTGAACAAATCGATCCTGAGATTGGGTGCAATCGCTGCGATGGATGGCATTTCGCGGTCCGGGTCGACGCCCGTCATGCGCCCACCGAGGTATCGACCCCGTCGATAGGTCTCATCGCGGATCGGAATTTCCGAAGCCCGTCGCGCGCTCCCAGATCACGGTCATCGATGATCGAAAGGAACTCGAAATGCTCCACCGCCCGCTTCTGGCCGGCATCGCCGTTGCCACTATTCTCGCCTTTGCCACCCCTGCCCTGGCTGAGGACATCGCCTTTACGTCAAACCAGTCCTATCCCGAAAGCTTCACCTACTCGGCGAAACAGGATGTCTTCCTGCTCGGCTCGATCACTGGAGGGCTCGTGGCCAAGGCCGACAAGGCCGGCGCCTATGCGTCCTTCATCACGGACAGCCGGCTCGTTTCCACCGTAGGCCTCGTCGTGGACGACGCCAGCAACACGCTCTGGGTCACCAACTCCGACCCAGGGGTCGGGGCAAGGACGAGCGCCGCCACCAAGGGCACACTAGCGGCCGTCGCCACCTATGACGCCACCACCGGCGCACCGAAGGCCTATTACGACCTCGGCGGGCTCAGCCGCGGCGCACATTTTGCCAACGACATTGCCCTCGACGCAGATGGCAATGCCTATGTGACCGACAGCTTCGCGCCGGTCATCTACAAGATCGACACGACGGGCAAAGCGTCAATCTTCGCCGAGAATCCCAATTTCCTGACCGGAAAGGGCTTCAACCTCAACGGCATCGCCTGGCACAAGGACGGCTACCTCTTGGTCGGCAAGTACAACAGCGGCGAACTGTTCCGCGTTTCCACTAAGGATCCGACCGATATCAAGGCTGTCGCGCTGCCGGAGGCGCTGGTCGGCGCCGATGGTATTCACTTGATCGACGACGAGCATCTGCTGGTCGTTCAAAATTCAGGCGCGGATCGCACGGTCGAACTGGTCTCCATCGATGGCTGGACGACGGCGTCGATCGTCAGAGCCAAGCCGAGCGAACTCTCTATGCCGACGGCGGCGGCGACAGTTGGCGGCGATATCTACATCCTCAACGCCCGCCTCGACACGCTGTTCGATCCGAAGGCCGCCAAGGTCGGCACCTATCTGCTGCAGCAGTTCTAGGCGAACCAGGGGCCGGGCGCGTTGCCCGGCCTCACGATCCCGCGTCCGTTCCTGCTCGGGCGCTCTCCAGCACCATTTTGCGCAACCATCTATGAGCCGCATCGGCGCCCATGCGCGGATGCCAGAACAGGTGCATCTCGAAAGGCGCCAGCTCGATCGGAGCCTCGATCAGATCGAGCACCGCCTCGAAGCGTTGCAGAAAACGGCGCGGCAGCGTGCAGATCAAGTCGGTGCTGGCGAGGATCAAGGGCGCCAAGGCATAGCTCTGCACCGAAACGACGACATCGCGCGTGCGTCCAAGGCCCGACAGGACGGTGTCGACCATGCCGGTGAGATGACCACCGCTGGTCGAGATCAGCAGATGATCGAGCGCGCAGAACTCATCGAGGGTCAAGGGTGTCGTCCCGCGCGGATGCCCGCGCCTCTGGGCCGTGACGAACGCCTCCTGGAACAGCTTTCGCCCGATCAACCCCGGCGCACCATCCTCTGTGACGCCAATGAACACGTCGATCTCGCCCTGTTCGAGGTCATGGGCGATCCGTGCCTTATTGGGCATGGTGAAGGCCAATTTGACGTTTGGCGCCTCGGATGTGACCAGCGGAATCAGATCGGGCGCAAGGATCGAAACCGGGTTGTCGGTCGCCGCGATGCGAAAGATGCGCTTGCTGGTTGCCGGGACGAACACCCTGGCCGTGCCGATGAAATCGCTCAGCTGTTCCAGCAGCCGCGCGAGTTCAGGTTGCAGCGCCAGAGCATGCGGCGAGGCGACCATGCCCCGGCCCGAGGTCGATGGTATGAATAATGGATCGCCCAGAAGCTGCCGCAAGCGGGTCAATCGCGCAGACAGCGCCGATTGCGTGATGTTCAGCCGGGCCGCAGCATGCGTGACGTTCTTGTCCTTGAGCAGTGCATCGAAGGTGAGCAGCAGCCCGACATCGAAATCTGCCAGAAGGTGGTTCATCCCGATCTCCGCCATCGCGTCGACCGCAGCCGATATCCGACCAGGTCGGCACCGCCTCGGCTTGCACCATCGACCTCGTCGAGGTCGACGTGGCGCTCCTCCAGTAGCACCTGCGAGAGGCCGATGCCCGCAGCCTGTTTCGCCTGGCCCCGGTCCTGGCTCGCCCGCGCCTGGCGAAGCGGTGTCCGTCATGCTCTATGACGCGGAACGCCAACCGCCGACACGCCGAGCCGATCGATGACCGACCGCACCATCCATCTCGTCTTCAAGACCCATCTCGATATCGGATTCACCGATCACGCTGCGCGGGTTCGGCGGCAATATCACGAGCAGTTCATCCCGCAGGCGATCGCGACGGCTGAGCATTTCTACCGTGAGAAGCCGGAGGCGCCTCAGTTCATCTGGACCACTGGTGCCTGGCTGATCTGGGACCATCTCCAGTCCCAGAGCGCCGAGAAGGTGCGGCTGCTCGAACAAGCGATCGAGCGCGGGCTGGTGACCTGGCACGCGCTGCCCTTCACGACGCATACGGAGTTGATGACGCCGGCTCTGTTCCGGGCGGGGCTCTCCTATGCCGCCGAACTCGACCAGCGCTTCGGCCGCAAGACAACCGCCGCCAAGATGACCGACGTGCCGGGACACAGCCTCGGCATGGTCCCCCTTCTGGCCGAGGCGGGCGTCCAGTTCCTCCATCTCGGTGTCAATACCGCGAGCCCCGTGCCGGAGGTTCCACCGATCTTCCGCTGGATGGCCCCGGACGGCTCCGAAGTTGTTGTGATGTATCAGGGGTCCTATGGCGCCACCGACTTTCCGGCGGGCGCGGATGTCGGCCTCAGCTTCGCCCATACCAACGACAATATCGGCCCGCAGAGCGTACCGCAGACGGTCGAGACGCTGCGGCACCTCCGCCATGAGCAGGGAGATGCGCGCATCATCGCCTCGACGCTCGACGCGTTCGGCGCGGTGATGTGGGATCGGCGGGCGCAGTTTCCGGTCTTCGACATCGAGATCGGCGACAGCTGGATCCACGGCACCGGCTCGGACCCGGAAAAGCTCGCACGCTACCGCGCGCTGGCGCGGCTCCATGACGACCTTGCCGCCGAACCGACGCCGGAACGACGCGCTTTCGGCCGTGGCCTGACGCTGGTGGCCGAGCATACCTGGGGCGTCGACATCAAATCCTACCTTCGCGACGAGGCGGCCTGGGACCGCGCCGCCTTCGACACGGCGCGCGCCGCGGACTACCGCTTCGCCTATGCGGAGCAGTCCTGGACCGAGCAGCGCGCCTATCTCGAAGCTGCCGTCGCCGCGCTGAGGGATGCCGACCGAGCGCGCGCTGACAATGTGCTCGCCGCAACGATCGCCCCGCCCGAGCCGGCAGCGGCGCCTGTCGCAGGAACGGTGCTCCGTGATGGCGAATGGCAGGCCGAACTTGATGGCGAAACCGGCGACATTGCAGCGCTGGTCGCCCCGGACGGGCGGCGGATTGCTGGCACGGATGGCACGCTCATCGGCTATCGGCACGAAAGCTACGATGCGGCCGAGGTGCAGAAGCATCTCGATACCTATCTGCAGCACCGGCTCGAATGGGCGATCCTCGACCACGACAAGCCCGGTCTCGCCAACGCCGCCACGGCCCGCAATGCCTGCTTTGCCGGTGCGTTTCGCGGAGTCGTCGACGGTAGGATCGCGGTGGCAACCATGCCGGAAACGGCACACGCACTGCTCGGCGCGCCGCGGCGCGTGGAAGTCGCGCTCAGAGCCATCGACGAAAACAGTGTCGAGATCACGCTTGTGCTCCGCGACAAGCCCGCGAACCGCATGCCGGAGGCCGGCTTCCTGCGTCTGACGCCGCACGCAGCGACTGACTGGCAATTCGAGAAGCTTGGCCTCTGGCACAGGACGGGAAGGATCGCAGCGCGAGCGGGTGGCCAGTTGCAGGCGGTGAACGCCGTTCAATGCATGGCCAGCGAACAGACCCTTCATGTCGGTCTTCTCGACAGCGCGCTGGCCGGGCCGTCCGATACCCCGTTCTTCCCTTTCCACGCCACCGTACCCGCCTTCGCCGCAGGGATCTCCGTCAACCTCTACAACAACAAATGGGGCACCAATTTCCCAATGTGGTGGGAGGGCACGCTGATGAGCCGCATGATCGTGACGCTCGCGGCGTCCTGACCCTCCGGACGGCGCGGGGCGGCGGCCACAACTGCCGCCTCGCTCCAATGCGCTACGGCTTGGCGAGGTGCCATTCGCCGCCAACACCATCGCCGGTCGTCGCGCCGGCCTTCACGTCGAGGCGATAGGTATAGAGCGGCGCGCCCTTATAGGCCCATTGCTTCGCATCGTTCGCGCGGGTGATGACGGTCCAGCCTGCGCCGGCCTTCTCACCCTTCTGCACCATCAGCGGCGGCCAGGCGGCGGCGCAAAGCAGCGTGCAATCGGACTTGCCGGGCGTGTCCTTGTCATAGGTATAGAGCGTGTTGCCCTTCGCATCGACCAGCATCTTGCCATGGCCGCTCGTGACCGCGTGAGCGGGCGCAGACTGCGGCGCGGCGGCCAGTGCGGCACCAGTGAGCCCGACAACCAGGAACGCGGCGGCGGCGATCGATTTCATCATGATGGTCCTCGTGTGCGCCAAGGTCGGTTCGGCCGATGCAGGACGCACAGCCGGACTGGCGATACTCGCTCAATCCTCAAGGCACGACATCCGTTCCAAATCTCGCTCGAGAGGCAGTGGCAGGAACCATTCGGGTGCCTATATGATTGTGCAGTGCAGCATGGGGAGCCCGTGCGTGCAGTTCGACGGCAGCACCCTCCCGCGCCGCCGCCAAGGAGCAGCCCATGCGCAATCTATCGGATACGATCGCCCGCCTCTCCGCCTTCCGCGGGCAGCCGTTCGGCGCGGCGCCCGACGGGACCGAGGACCGTCTATCTGATCTCGCGGGTTTCGGGTCCAATCCCGGCGGACTCCGCGCGCGCTTCCATGTGCCGCGAGCAGGCGGACGGTCCTTGCCGCTCGTGGTCGTGCTGCATGGCTGCAAGCAATCGGCAGCCGGCTATGACGCGGGCACCGGCTGGTCGCAACTCGCGGACGAGGCTGGATTCGCGGTGCTCTATCCGGAACAGATGCCAGCCAACAATCTCAACGGATGTTTCAACTGGTTCCAGCCCGCCGACGCGCGCCGCGAGCAGGGCGAGGTGCTTTCCATCCGCCAGATGATCGATGCCATGGCGGCGCAGCATCCGATCGACACGAGCAGGATTTTCATCACCGGGCTCTCGGCCGGCGGCGCCATGGCCTCAGCAATGCTGGCGAGCTATCCGGAGCTCTTCGCAGGCGGTGCCATCATTGCGGGCCTGCCCTTCGGCGTCGCAGCCAGCGTTCCGGAAGCCTTCGACGCGATGCGCGCGCATGGCCTGCCCGATGGCCCGGCGCTGCGCCGCTTGCTGCCGGATACGACGCCGGCCGGCGGCTGGCCGACGATTTCGGTCTGGCATGGCACCGCCGACCAGACGGTCGCCGCGGCCAATGCCGACGCGATCATCGAACAATGGCGCGGCGTCCACGGTGTCTCAAAACAGGCAGACGAGGAAAGCCGCAGCGGGCGGATGACGCGGCGGACATGGCGCGACCGCGGCGGGCGCCCTGTGCTCGAGCAGGTGCTGATCGGCGGCATGGGCCATGGCACGCCGATCGACGACAAGGGGCCGGATGCGCTCGGCAGGTCGGCCCCCTTCATCCTCGACGTCGGGCTCTCGTCCACCCGGCAGATCGCCGCGGCGTGGGGCATTGCTACCGAAAGCGCCGCGCGCGACAGCACCGATGCGCGGACGCCGGCACCAGAGGATATCGTCGTGACCGACGAAATGCCGAGGCGGCCGGATGCGCGCCCCAAGAGCGGGGATAAGACGTCGGGCGACGGGAAGCCGGGCGCCGGATCCGGCGCCAGCGGCATCCGCAAGGTCATTGAAGATGCCCTCAGGCAGGCGGGGTTGATGTAGCGCCCCGGCAAAGACGCAATCGTGGCGAACAATTGCCCTCGCATTGGCAGCCCTCAGCCGGTCGATCGCGCCGATCGACTGGCGAGGCGATGCGCAGGCCGTTAAGGAAACGCGCCTAGACTGTCAGGACGGCCACAGCTTCGGCCGTAAACCGCGTTCGGGATTTCGGCCTATGGCGATGCTTCGCTCCCTCCTCCTCCTGGTTCTTCTGGCCGCAGGTCTCGCGGCCTGCACGACCGGCGACCGCGACATGCGCGGTATGCAGCCGATCCCGGCCAAGCTGGTTTCGCAGATGACGCAAAAGGGCATGAAACCCTCGGATCCGATCATGATCCGCATCTACAAGCAGGAGAGCGAGCTCGAGATCTGGAAGCGGGACCGCAGTGGCAATTATGCGCTGCTGAAGGCCTACCCGATCTGCCGCTGGTCCGGAAAGCTCGGCCCCAAGAAGCAGGAAGGCGACCGCCAGGCCCCCGAAGGCTTCTATGCCATCACGATGTCGCTGCTGAACCCGCAGTCGCAATTCTATCTGTCGTTCAATCTCGGCTTCCCCAACAAGCTCGACGACGCGCTCGGCTATGAGGGCGCGGCATTGATGGTTCACGGCGCGTGCTCGTCCTCGGGCTGCTATGCCATGAGCGATGCCGGCGTCGCCGAAATCTATGCCGTCGCGCGCGATGCGCTGATTGGCGGGCAAACCTCGTTCCAGGTCCAGTCGCTGCCCTTCCGGATGACAGCGCGCAATCTCGCTCTGCATCGCGACGACCCGAACATGAGTTTCTGGCTCAATCTCAAGCAGGGCTCCGACCAGTTCGACGTGACGCGCCAGCCGCCACGCGTCGAGGCCTGCAACCGGAAATATGTATTTTCGTCAAAGCCATTTGACGGGTCGAGCTTCGATCCCCTAGGCCCGTGCCCGGCCATCGACACCGATCCCGATGTCGCCGCCAAGGTCGCGGCCAAGCAGGCGCGCGACAATTCAGAGATCGCCTCGATCGAGTCTGCGGCCCCGCCGGTGTCGCTGGCTTATACCGACGGCGGCATGAACGAGGCGTTCCGCGAGATCCTCAAGACGGCGGGCCCGGAGAAGCTGTCCCGGATGACCTCAGCCGGCTATCCGATCAGCCGCCCGTCAGCCGCGCTCGCCGATCCTTATCTGCCGGCCGGGATCGACCCGATGCAGACCGCAGCGACCGTGGCCGCTCAGAACTGACGCCTTCACCCGATCGCACCCAACCGCCTTATTGGGCTAGGAGGCCATCAGGCGCCGGGCCATGGAGGCTATGACGCCTTCGGCATCGACAAGGTGATCGAGGATGGTGAAATGGTCCGCGCCGGCGATCATGGCGAAGCTCACCTCATGGCCTGAGGCCGCCAAGGCAGCGGCGTAGTCCTCGCTTTGCTGGCGCATCAGGGGCAGTTCCGCCCCGCCGACGACCATCGCGAAGGGTGGCATCGACGAGGGAATATGCCGCTCAGGCGAGTTGCGATCCGCAGCCGCCGCATCGAGGCCGAGCTTGTCGTTGACATAGCAGGCGGCGATCGGCTCCAGGTCGTAGAGGCCGCTGATTCCGAGCCCGCCGCGCACCAGTCTGTGGTCCATCACCATGGCTGCGAGATGAGCCCCCGCCGACCAGCCGCCGACGAACACCCGCGAAGGATCGCCGCCGAGAGCGGCTAGATTGTCGCCGAGCCAATCGAGCGCGGCGCGGGCTTCCAGCACGATGGCGTCGAGCGTGGCGTCGGGCGCCAGCGTGTAGCCGGCGAAGGCGACATTGATTCCGGCGGGCAGCAGTCCCTCGGCGAGGAAGGTGAAGAAGTCCTTCGAACGCATCTGCCAATAGCCGCCATGGAAGAAGACGAGCGTCGGTGCCCCATCGGCTGCCTTCATGAAATCGATCCGCTGGCGCGGGCGTGGTCCGTAGACGAGATCGAGTGCCTCCGGATGGCGCGCACGAAGCGCCCCGCTCTTTTCACCCCAGCCCTCGACGATGGCAAGGCTACCCGCGACCGCGGCGCTGTTGTTGAAGCCGTTGTCGAGCGCAGCCCGGTCGAGCGTCCGCCAGTCAAGACGAGATGGGGCCCCGCTCATCGATTGCATAGGACGCCGTCCGCAGTTGCCCTGTTCCCAAACGCCATGACGCCCCCACCTCAGACTCTGCCCCGCCCTACAAAAGGCTGCGCCGATCTTGCGGCACGGCGCGGAAAAGCCAAGCCCCGATGCGACCGCTCCTCGCGATCGATGCTGCCGCTACAGACCGGCTGCAGCGCGACACCAAAGCCGGGCGGAACGGATCAACGGAGCGCCCTTTTGCCGGAAGGACAGGGCACCATCCGATACGAAGCTTCGCAATGCGGCGCCCCCGGATCGACATGCCTATGAAAGGGCCAGATTGAGCCAAATCTCGTCATCAGCGCTGCACATGACTGTGCTTAATCTTGGCGCAGACGAATAATTTGCCGAAGCGTCGACGGGGTTTGCCGCCATGCAACGGGAATACCACCGCTGGTACAGCAGCCGGCTCAGCCGGGACATGGAATTGCTGGTATTCGGCCACGCCGGCGCGAAGGTGATCGTCTTTCCGACGCGCGACGGCCGCTTCCACGAATACGAAGATCTCGGCCTTGTGGCGAGCCTTGCGCCCAAGATCGAGGCCGGGCATCTGCAGCTCTACTGCATCGACGGCTTTGCCGGCGAGAGCTTCTATTGCCATTGGCGCCGGCCGTCCGACCGGCTGGAGCGCCACCTTACCTATGAGGACTACATCCTCTCCGAGCTGATGCCGTTTGCCGACAACCGAAACGGCCATCCCGCGACGATTGCGCATGGCTGCAGCCTTGGCGCCTTCGGGGCCGCGAGCCTCGTTTTCCGCCGGCCCGAACGCTTCGCCAAGCTCGTCGCCTTTTCAGGCCGCTATGATCTGACGCATGAAGTGGAATGCTTCGGCGACCTGCTCGACGGCCATCGCGGCGAGGATGTCTATTTTCGCATGCCCTCGCAATTCCTGCCCGGGCTTGGCTGCGAGCGGCAGCTCGGCGAGCTGCGGCGGCTCGACATTGTGCTCACGATCGGCGCCGAGGATCCGTTTCTCGACAACAATCGCCATCTGAGCCGGGTCCTCGGGGAAAAGGGCGTCAGCCATGCGATGCATGTCTGGGAGGGCCGCGCGCATCGCGGCCGCTCGTGGCGCCAGATGGCGCCACTGTATGTTTGAGCCGGTCAGCGCGCGCTGCTGGCGCCAGATGGCTTCGTTATGTCCGGAGCCGCTCAGGGCGTGATCGCGACCTTGAGAACGCCGTCGCGCTGATGTGAGAACAGCTCATAGGCCGCTTCGATGTCGTCGAGTTTGAAGCGATGCGTGACGAGCGGCGTCAGGTCGATGCGACCGGAGGCAATCACGCTCATCAGCCGGCGCATGCGCTCCTTGCCGCCTGGGCAGAGCGAGGTGACGATCTTGTTGTCGCCGAGACCGGCCGAGAAGGCGGCAAGCGGGATCGTAAGATCCGTCGAATAGACGCCGAGGCTCGACAGCGTGCCGCCGGGCCGCAGCGACTTCAGCGCGCTCTCGAAGGTCTGCTGTGTACCGAGCGCTTCGATCGCGACATCGACGCCGCGGCCGTCGGTGATCGCCATGATCTGCTCGACCGGATCGCCGGCCTTGAAGTCGACGACATGGCTGCAACCGAGCGATTTCGCCACGGCAAGGCGAGCCGGAACGGTGTCCACGCCGATGATCGTCGTGGCGCCGAGCAGCTTGGCGCCGGCGACCGCGCAGAGGCCGATCGGGCCAAGCGCGAAGACGACGACGGTGTCTCCGATCTTGATCCCGCCATTTTCGGCACCGGAAAAGCCCGTCGACATGATGTCGGGGCACATCAGGACCTGCTCGTCGGAAAGCTCGTCCGGCACCGGCGAGAGGTTGGCAGTCGCGTCGGGTACGCGGATATATTCGGCTTGGGCACCGTCGATCGTATTGCCGAAACGCCAGCCGCCCATGGCCTTGAAGCCATGCTTCGTCCCGGCGCCGTCCTGGGAGGCGCAGCCGCACATGCAGGCATTCGACGTGAAGCTCGGCGTGATCGCGCCGGCGATGACGCGCTGACCCTCCTTGAAGCCGGTCACCGCCGAACCCAATTTCTCGATGATACCGACCGGCTCATGGCCGATCGTCAGCCCGCGGGCGACGGGGTATTCACCCTTGAGGATGTGCACGTCGGTGCCACAGATGGTCGTGGTCGTGAGGCGCACGAGTGCATCGAGCGGCCCTATGTCAGGGATCGGCTTGTCATCGAGCACGATCCGGCCCGGTTCGACGAAGATAGCGGCTTTCATCATCGGCATGGTGTCATCACCTCCTCGGCAAGCGCGCCGGCCCGGGGGGGCTGGCGGCATCTGGTCGGCCGGAGGATGACAACCATCGGCTGCGCGGCATTGATACCGATCAAGCGAGGGCCGGTTTGCAGCAAATGAGCGGCGAAGCCCTTGTCGCGACAGCACGCGCGCGATACGCCCGAAGGGTCGAACACGTGAGACGCTGACGGAACTAAGTGACGTGGAATCGAAAGATCTGGACCCGACGCCGATGGCCCCCTTCTCCTGTCTCTACAGCCACGATTTCCTCCGCCTCGCAGTGGCCGTGCCGCGCGGGGCCGTGGCCGACCCCGATTTCGCTGTCGCGGAAACGTTGCGGCTTGCCGCTGAGGGCGATGCGAGTGGCACCGGGCTGATGGTGTTTCCCGAGCTCGGGATCTCCTCCTATTCGATCGACGATCTGCTGCTCCAGGACGCCCTGCTCGAAGCCGTCGAGCGGGCGCTGGGCCGGATCGCGCGCGCCTCAGCCGACCTTTATCCCGTGCTCGTCGTCGGCGCGCCGCTCCGCCTCGAAGGCCGTCTCTACAATACCGCCGTGGCCATCCACCGCGGCGCCATTCTCGGCGCAGTGCCGAAGACCTACCTGCCCAATTATCGCGAGTTCTACGAGCGGCGCCATTTCACCTCCGGCGCCGGGATCACCGGCCGGACGATCAGCATCGACGGGCACGAGGTTCCGTTCGGCACCGACCTCCTGTTCCGGTCGACTGGCAGCGTGCCCTTCACCTTCCATACCGAAATCTGCGAGGACATCTGGGTGCCGCTGCCGCCCTCAACGCATGCGGCGCTTGCCGGCGCGGAAGTTCTGCTCAACCTTTCAGCCTCCAACATCACGATCGGCAAGGCCGAGATGCGGCGGCTGCTCTGCGCCAGCCATTCGGCGCGGACCGCGAGCGCCTATGCCTTCTCCGCGGCGGGACCCGGCGAATCGACCACCGATCTTGCCTGGGACGGGCAGGCCACGATCTTCGAAAATGGTGTCCTGCTCGCCGAGACTGAGCGCTTCGCCGTCGAGGCCACGCTGGCGACCGCCGATATCGATCTTGGACGCCTCCGGCAGGAGCGGATGCGGCTCACAACCTATGGCGACTGCATCGCCCTCGAAGGTCCGCGCGCACCCGCCTTCCGCACGGTGCCCTTCGCGCTTGACCGGCCAGCGCTGCCGGTTGCACTCAGCCGCACCGTAGAGCGCTTCCCGTTCGTGCCGGCCGATCCGGCGCGGCTTCGCGAGGATTGCTACGAGGCCTACAACATTCAGATTCAGGGCCTCGCGCGGCGCCTCGCGGCAACCGGGCTGAAGCACTGCATCATCGGTGTCTCCGGCGGGCTTGATTCGACGCAGGCGCTGATCGTGGCGGCGCGGGCGATGGACCGGCTCGGCCTGCCGCGCGAGAACGTGCTGGCCTATACGCTGCCCGGCTTCGCGACCTCGGACCACACCAAGTCAAATGCGTGGGCGCTGATGCGCGCGCTCGGCGTTTCCGCGGCCGAGATCGACATCAGGCCCGCGGCGCGGCAGATGCTGGCCGATCTCGACCATCCCTTCGCCGATGGCGAGCCCGTCTACGACGTCACCTTCGAGAATGTGCAGGCCGGGCTTCGGACCGACTATCTTTTCCGCCTCGCCAACCAGCATCGCGGGCTCGTCGTCGGCACGGGCGATCTCTCCGAACTCGCGCTTGGCTGGTGCACCTTTGGCGTCGGCGATCACATGTCGCATTACAACGTCAACGCCTCGGTCTCGAAGACGCTGATCCAGTATCTGATCCGCTTCGTCGCGGCTTCTGGCGATGTGAGTGCGGAAACCGCGGCGACGCTTTACGCAATCCTTGCAACCGAAATCTCGCCCGAACTGGTGCCGGTTGCCGACGGCAAGCCGATCCAGTCGACACAGGCGATCGTCGGTCCCTATCCGCTGCAGGATTTCACGCTTTACTACCTGACGCGGTTCGGCTTCCGGCCCTCGAAGATCGCCTTTCTCGCCCATCATGCCTGGTCGAACGCCGCAGAGGGCGCCTGGCCGATCGACATGCCGGACGATGAACGGCGCGCCTATTCGCTGGGCGAAATCCGCAAGTGGATGCTGGTGTTCATCCGCCGCTTCTTCACCAACCAGTTCAAGCGCTCGACCGTGCCGAACGGGCCCAAAATGTCGTCTGGCGGCTCGTTGTCGCCGCGTGGCGACTGGCGCATGCCCTCGGATGCCGAGGCCAAGGTCTGGCTCGACGAACTCGACGCGAACGTCCCGCTCGCCTGATCAGGCGAGCGCGGCGCGCTTCAAGTCCAGGCGGTCGACGATGCGGCCGGCAATCGGCAGGGCCGAGGTGGCGGCAGGTGACGGCGCGTTGCACACATGCAGCATGCGCGCGCTCTCGACCATGAGAAAATCCTCGACCATCCGGCCATCGGCCTCGACGGCCTGAGCGCGGATTCCCGCCGGATAGGGCTGGAGATCGGCGAGTTCCAGTGCGGGATAATATTTGCGGCATTGCTCGAGATAGCCGCGCTTGTGGACCGAGTTGAGGAACTCGCTCGCCGCCGTTCGCCAGTTGGCGGCGGCCATCTTCCAGAAGCCGCGAAAGCGCGCCATGTCGCCGAGATCCGCGGAATTCAAGACCCATTTCGCCTCGTTTTCGCGCGAAAGGCCGAGAACGGCATTCGGCCCGACCGTCACCGAGCCGTCGATCATGAGCGTCAGGTGAATGCCGAGGAAAGGCAGCGCCGGATCGGGCGTCGGATAGATGAGATGGCGGATGCGGCCCTCGTGCTTGGGGGCGAGGCGGTAATATTCGCCGCGAAACGGCACGATCCGATGCGTGATCGGCAGGCCCGCGAGCCGCGCAATCCGGTCCGATTGCAGCCCGGCGCAGGCAACCAGAAACCGCGCTTTGACGGAGCCCTTGTCGGTCTCGACACGGACCGTGGTGCCCTCCTCCCGAATGGCCATCACGCGCTCGCCAAGCCGGATCTCGCCGCCGGCAGCCTCGATCCGCCGGCCCATGGCGGCGGAAACGCGGCGATAGCAGACGATCGCCGAGGCCGGGACATGCAGTGCGCCGATGCCCTCGATTTCGGGCTCGATCTCGGCAAGGCCGGCGCGATCGAGCCTCGTCACCTCGATGCCATTGCGCCCGGCCCGTTCCTCGAGCGCCAGCATGCGCTGGTGCTCGGCCGGGTTGGTGGCGACGATGAGCTTGCCACAGGTGCGGAACGGGATGTCCTCGCCGAGACAGAACGCCTTGGTCGCGGCCGCACCGGCGCGGCAGAGCTCGGCCTTCAGGCTGCCCGGCGCATAATAGACACCGGCATGGATCACGCCGCTGTTGTGCCCGGTCTGGTGCGTGGCGAGAGCGTCCTCCTTCTCGACGAGAACCAGGCTTGCGCCCGGCTCGCGCTCGAGGATTTTCATGGCAGTCGCGAGGCCGACGATGCCGCCGCCGATGACGCAATAATCGAAAGTCACGCTCGCTTTGCCCCGCCTTTAGTGAGATCGCGACCCTCCCGCCGATGGTCAGCCCGCGGGAGGGTGAAACCGCTCAGCGGCCCTTTTTGGCGGCCGCGTCCAGCGCGTTGAAGTCCTCGTCGGACAGCGCCAGAGACGCGGCGGCGACGTTCTCTTCCAGATGCTTGACCTTCGAGGTGCCCGGAATCGGCAGCATCACCGGGCTGCGCTTCAGGATCCAGGCCAGCAGCACCTGCGACTGCGTTGCGGAGAGCCTGTGGGCGATGCCGTCAAGGACCGAACCCGGACGGGAGAGATCGCCGCCGACCAGCGGCGCCCAAGGGATGAAGCCGATCCCCTGCTGTTCGCAATAGTCCAGCACGGCCTCGCTGCCGCGATCGATGAGGTTGTAGCGGTTCTGCACGGTCGCGACCGGGAAGACAGCCTGAGCCGCCTTGATCTCCTCGACCGAGACTTCGGAGAGGCCGGCATGGCGGATCAGCCCGTCGTCGATCAGCTTCTTGACCGCATCGAACTGCTCGGCCCGCGGCACTTTCGAATCGATCCGGTGCAGTTGCCAGAGCGCGATCTGCTCGACACCGAGCTTCTTCAGGCTCTTCTTGGCCTCGGCAATGAGATGAGCCGGATCGCCATGGATGTTCCAGACATCCGGTCCGCTCCGGGTCAAGCCGCCCTTGGTGGCGATCAACAGGCCCGGATAAGGATGCAGCGCCTCGCGGATCAGCTCCTCCGAAACGTCGGGACCATAGGAATTGGCGGTATCGATGAAGTTGACGCCGATCTCGGGCAGGCGCTTGAGCGTGCGGATCGCCTCGTCATGATCATCCGGCGGACCCCAGATGCCCTTGCCGGTGATGCGCATGGCGCCGAAGCCGAGGCGGTTGATCTCGATCTCGCCGCCGACCTTGAAGGTGCCGGAGGCGGCTGCATTGACGCTGGATGTCATGGGGGAAGCTCCTTTTGCGGCGGGCGGCAGACGCCACTCCGCTTCCCGGTTCAGCTATGGCCGCCGATGGCCTGCGACAACCCCGCTTCTCATCATAGGGCGGAGAGCGCGGCGGAAATGCCGCGCTCACGAATGAGCGAAAGCGCCGCGGCCGTGCGGGCAATCAGCGCGCCGCGATGCGGGCTCGACGCGGCAAAGCCGGTGACGGCGAAGACGGCCTCGACGAGGGCAGCCGGATCGTGCTCGCCGGCAAGCACCGGCGCCAGAGCGCCATCGAGCGGATCGGTGAACGCCGGCGGTGTTCCGCGCGCACCGAGCGCGGTGATCCAGGCCGCCAGCACGAGAGCGGAGCGCTCGATCGGGAGGCCTGCGACCATCCGGTCGAGCGTCGCGGCGACGATGCGCTGCGGCAGCTTCTGCGAGCCGTCATTGGCGATCTGCGCCGTGCGATGGCGCAGCGCCGTATTGGCATAACGGCTCGCGAGACGCTGGATGTAGTCGTCGGTATCGAGCCCGGCTTCAGCAGGCAGCGTCGCGATGAAATCCTGCCAGAGGCCGTCGACGAAACGCCGGATGGCCGGATCCGCGAAGGCCTCGGCCACCGTCTCAAAGCCGAGCAACTGGCCGAGATAGGCGATCGAGGAATGCGTGCCATTGAGGAGGCGGAGCTTCATTTCCTCATAGGGCGTGACATCAGCCACCATGGTGACGCCGAAGCGCTCCCAGTCCGGTCGTCCCGCCGTGAAATGGTCCTCGACCACCCACTGCATGAACGGCTCGGTGAGAACCGGCCAGGCATCGGTGACGCCGAGGCTGGCGCTGACGCGGGCGCGATCGGCATCGGTCGTCGCCGGCACGATGCGATCGACCATGCTGGAGGGGAACGCGACCTCTTCCGCCACGAAGCGGCCAAGCTCCGGATCGCGGAGCGCCGCGAACTGCGACACGACGCGGCGCGTGGTAACGCCGTTATTCGGCAGGTTGTCGCAAGAAAGAACCGTGAACGGCTGGGCGCCGGCAGCGCGGCGGCGGGCAAGCGCTTCGACGATGAAACCATGCGCTGTCTTCGGTTGCGCGGGATCGGCGAGGTCGGCGCGAATATCAGGATGAGACGCGTCGAGATCGCCGGCGGCGTTCCGGAGATAGGCCTTCTCGGTGACCGTGAGCGTCACGATGTGGACGCGCGGATCGACCATCGCGGCGAGCAGCGCAGCCGGATCCTCGGGCGCCACCATGAGGGCGAGCATCGAGCCGATGACGATGAGCTCCTCGCTCGTGTCCTCGCGGACGGCGAGCGTATAGAGCCCATCCTGCGGGCCGAGCGCGTCGCGCGTATCCCGGCTCCTGAGCGAGGCGCCGATGATGCCCCAGCCGGTCTCGCCAGCGGCAAGGCAGGCATCGACATAAGCGGCCTGATGCGCGCGATGGAAGGCACCGACCCCGAGATGGACGATGCCGGGCGTGACGGCTGTCCTGTCATAAGCGGGGCGCTGCACGGAGGCCGGCAGGCCGGAGAGGGTCGCATTCGAGAGCCGCATCGGTTTCCTCCGCTGGGCGAGCATGGACCGAAGCTGCATAGACCACGGCCGGCACGGCGCCAAGCGTGTCCGATCAGCCCGGCGCGGCCCCGCGATCTGCGGCGGCCGCATCGTCCGGCAGGAAGGCGGCGCGCGCGGCGCGGACGCGGGCCGCGATATAGTCCGCGACAGCGGCGACGCGGCGCGTCTCATGCGTATCGGGGTGGCTGGTCAGCCAGTAGCTGCGGCGAAAGCCGATGGAGGGAATGAGGCGGCGGAGCTCGGGATAAAGCGCGGCGGTATAGTCGTGCAGGATGCCAACGCCGACCCCTGCCCGCACCGCTTCGACCTGGCCGACGACGCTGCCGCATTCATAGCGCCGCGTCGTCACGCGGGCGAGCCGCGCTGCATAATCCAGCGCGCGGCTATAGGCGAGATCCTCGACATGGGTCACGACCAGCCGCCCGGCGAGATCGGCCTCGGCACGAACCGGGCCAGATCGCTCGAGATAGTCGGCGGCGGCATAGATGCCGAGGCTGTAATCGGTGAGCTTTCGCACCACGAGGCGGCCGCTGGCCGGCCGATCCAGCGTGATGACGATATCGGCCTCGCGTCGCGACAGCGAAAAGGTGCGCGGCAACGGCACCAGCTGGATGACCAGTTCAGCATGCTCCATCGCCAGGCGGCCAAGTTCGGCGGCGAGGAAATAATTGCCGAGCCCATCGGGCGCGCCGACGCGCACGGTGCCCGCGATCCCGGCCGAGGCGCCCGAGAGCTCGGCCTCGACGCGCAGGAATTCGGACTCGGCCCGCTCGGCCGCCGCCATCAGTTGCTCGCCCGCCGGCGTCAGCAGGCAACCATTGGTCCGCCGCTCGACCAGCTTTGCCTTTGCCTCGTCCTCCAGCGCCGTCAACTGGCGCGAGACGGTGGCATGGTTCAGCCCGAGCTGCCGCGCCGCGCCGAGGATTTGCCCGGTGCGCGCGACGGCGAGAAAGATGCGGATGCGTTCCCAATCCATGGCGCGGACATTAATTCCTGCACAACGGAGCCGCAAGGCTGGCGATTGCTGTGCGATTTCAGATGCGGCATTGAAGAGGCAGTCCAAGCGGGAGCAAAGCCATGACCATCATGCCGATCATCGATCACTTCATCGCCGGCCAGCGTTCGGCCGGAACGTCGGCCGCGACGCAGCCGGTCTATAATCCGGCGACGGGCGAGGCGACGAAGGCGGTGCGTCTTGGTGGCGAGGCCGAGGTCAAGGCCGCAGCGGATGCCGCCAAGCGCGCCGCGCCCGGCTGGGCCGCGACCACCCCGCTCCGCCGCGCCCGCATCCTGAATAAGTTCCTGCACATCATCGAGGAGCGCATCGACGACCTCGCGGCCGTCATCACCTCCGAGCATGGCAAGGTGCTCTCCGACGCCAAGGGCGAGATCCAGCGCGGGATGGAAGTGGTCGAGTTCGCGACCGCCGCGCCTCAACTGCTCAAGGGCGAAGTGACGGAGAATGTCGGCACGCGCGTCGACAGCCATTCGCTGCGCCAGCCGCTCGGCGTCGTTGCCGGCATCACGCCGTTCAATTTCCCGGCCATGGTGCCGATGTGGATGTTCCCGATCGCGCTGGCCGCCGGCAACTGCTTCATCCTGAAGCCGTCCGAGCGCGACCCCTCCGCTGCGCTGGTCATCGCCGACTGGCTCAAGGAAGCGGGCCTGCCGGACGGCGTGTTCTCCGTCGTGCATGGCGGCAAGGACGCGGTCGACGCGATCCTGACCAATCCCGACATCCAGGCGGTGAGCTTTGTCGGCTCGACCCCGATCGCCCGTTACATCTATGAAACGGCGGCGAAGAACGGCAAGCGCTGCCAGGCGCTGGGCGGCGCCAAGAACCACATGATCATCATGCCCGACGCCGACATGGACCAGGCGGTCGATGCGCTGATGGGGGCAGCCTATGGCTCGGCCGGCGAGCGCTGCATGGCGATCTCGGTCGCCGTTCCGATCGGCGAGAAGACTGCCGAAACGCTGCTCGCGAAGCTCGAGCCGAAGATCCGCGCCCTCAAGGTCGGCCCCGGAACCGATCCCGAGGCCGAGATGGGCCCGCTGGTCACCAAGGAGCATCTTGCCAAGGTGCGCGGCTATATCGATGCCGGCGTCGCTGAGGGCGCCAAGCTCGTCGTCGATGGGCGCGGCCTGCAGCTGCAGGGCTATGAGGACGGCTACTTCGTCGGCGGCACGCTGTTCGACCATGTCACGACCGACATGACGATCTACCAGGAAGAGATCTTCGGGCCGGTGCTCGCCATCGCCCGCGCGCCCGACTACGCCACCGCCGCCACGATGATCAACGAGCATCCCTTCGGCAATGGCACGGCGATCTTCACCCGCGACGGCGACGCGGCGCGCGAATTCGCGCACCAGATCCAGGTCGGCATGGTCGGCATTAACGTGCCGATCCCCGTGCCGATGGCGTTCCATTCCTTCGGCGGCTGGAAGAACTCGCTGTTTGGCGACCATCACATGCATGGCATGGAAGGCATCCGCTTCTACACCAAGCTGAAGACCATCACGACGCGCTGGCCGACCGGCATCCGCGCCGGCGCCGATTTCGTCATGCCCACCATGAGCTGACCGCAACGGGCCGCCCCGCAAAGGGCGGCCCGCTCGCGATTGAATTTGCCAAGCAGCCGTTCCCGTCTAATCTGGCCACAGAGGGGAATGATGGGCTCGCAGAAGCCTGCGTCTCCCCGGGAACAGGGAGACTGCATCCAATGAAGTCGATACTTCAGACGACGATCGCACTTGCTGCCGCCCTTGCCTTTGTCGGTCAGGCGACGGCGCAACAGGCCTCGGTCGGCCCCGGCGAGGGCGCGCTCAATATTGTCGCCTGGCCCGGCTATATCGAGCGCGGCGAAAGCGACAAGGCCTATGACTGGGTCAGTGATTTCGAGAAGGCGAGCGGCTGCAAAGTCGCCGTGAAGACGGCCGCGACATCAGACGAGATGGTCACCCTGATGAACCAGGGCGGCTTCGATCTCGTCACCGCCTCGGGCGATGCCTCGCTCCGCCTCGTTGCCGGCAAGAAGGTGGTACCGGTCAACACCGCGCTGGTTCCAAGCTGGAGCACGGTCGATTCGCGCCTGCAGGATGCGCCGTGGTACACGGTCGGCGGCGAGCATTACGGCGTGCCGTACCAATGGGGACCGAATGTCCTCATGTACAACACCACTGTCTTCAAGGAAGCGCCGACGAGCTGGTCGGTGGTGTTCGAGCCGCAGAACCTGCCCGACGGCAAGCCGAATGCCGGCCGTGTCCAGGCCTATGACGGCCCGATCTATATCGCCGACGCCGCCACCTATCTGATGGCCAAGAAGCCCGAGCTCGGCATCACCGACCCCTATGAACTGAACGAGACGCAGTACGCCGCCGCGCTCGAATTGTTGAAGGGCCAACGCAAGCTGGTCGGCCGCTATTGGCATGATGCGGCGGTGCAGGTCGACGATTTCAAGACAGAAGGCGTCGTCGCCTCCTCGTCCTGGCCGTTCCAGGTCAACACGCTCCAGTTCGACAAGCAGCCCGTTGCCTCGACCATTCCTGCCGAGGGCGCGACCGGCTGGGCCGACACGACGATGCTGGCCGCCAACGCCGCGCATCCCAACTGCGCCTATCTCTGGCTCGAACATTCGCTGTCGCCGAAGGTGCAGGGCGATGTCGCCGCCTGGTTCGGCTCGGTTCCGGTGGTGCCCGCCGCCTGCAAGGGCAATGCGCTGCTGACCGACGCCGGCTGCGCCACCAACGGCTTCGAGAATTTCTCGAAGATCCGCTTCTGGAAGACGCCGGTCGCGAAATGCACGAGCCAGGAGGCCTGCGTGCCCTATTCGCGCTGGGTGTCGGACTATATCGCGGTCATGGGCGGGTAGCGTCTTCTTCGCCTCTCCCTGAGGGAGAGGCCGACTGCGAAGCCGGCGGGAGAGGGTTTACGGCCTCACCGGATGGTCCGTAAACCCTCTCCCGGACCTGCGGTCCGACCTCCCCCTCAGGGGGAGGTGATAGTCGGGGTATCGAGCGAAGTGATCAGCCAATCGAGGATTGCGGCCCTCCCGTGCGCCGTGGCCGCAAAGAACCCATCATGACCGCCGCCGTATCCCTCCGCGCCGTCTCGCGCCATTTCGGCAGCGTCAGAGCTCTCGACGCCGTTGATCTCGACATAGCGCCCGGCGAGTTCTTCGCCATGCTCGGCCCCTCCGGCTCGGGCAAGACGACGTGCCTGCGCCTCATTGCCGGCTTCGAGCAGCCGACATCGGGCCATATCGAGATCTTCGGCGAGCGGGTCGAAGGCGTTCCGCCCTATCGGCGCAGCGTCAACACCGTGTTCCAGGATTACGCGCTGTTCCCGCATATGAACGTCATCGACAACGTCGCCTATTCGCTGATGCTTCGGAAGGTGCCGCGGGCGGAGCGGCTGCGCATAGCGGAAGCAGCGCTCGATCTGGTGCAGCTCGGCGGCTATGGCGCACGGCAGCCCGGCCAACTCTCCGGCGGCCAGCGCCAGCGCGTCGCGCTCGCGCGGGCGATCGTCAACAAGCCGAAGGTGCTGCTGCTCGACGAACCGCTTGGAGCGCTCGACCTCAAGCTGCGCGAGAGCATGCAGGAGGAACTGAAAAGCCTGCAGAAGCGGCTCGGCATCACCTTTATCTTCGTCACACATGACCAGGGCGAGGCGCTGTCCGTGGCCGACCGCCTGGCCGTGTTCAGCGATGGCCGCATCCGCCAGGTCGGCACGCCGGCGGATGTCTATCAGCGGCCGAATTCGCCCTTCGTTGCCGATTTCGTCGGCTCGTCCAACGTGCTGCCGCCCGATTTCGTGGAGGGCATTGTCGGCGAGCGGCGCTGGGCGAGCCTCAGGCCTGAGGCGATCCGCATCGGCGGCGACGGCGACCTCACCGGCGTCGTGGTGGCGCGGAGTTATCTCGGCCCGGTGACGCGGCTCGCCGTCGACGCCGCAGGGCTCCGCCTCCATGCCGTCATGCCCTCCGGCGACGGCCTGCCGAGCGAAGGCGACACCATCACGCTCGGCTTCGACCGCGCCGCGCTGCATCTGATGGGCGAGGCACCGTGACCGCCACCGAAACCGGCTGGACCCCGCCGCCGCCGCGCGCGATCGGCCGGCTCGGCGATCTCTTCTGGCGCCGCCCGACGCTGCTCGCCTTGCTGATGCTGACGCCGCCGGTGCTCTGGCTCGGCATCGTCTATATCGGCTCGCTGCTGACGCTGTTGCTGCAGAGCTTCTATTCGCTCGACGAGTTCTCCGGCCTCGTGGTGCCGGATTTCACGCTCGCGACCTATGCCGAACTGCTGCGGCCGTCCAATCTCGACATCATCCTGCGCACGCTGATCATGGCGGCGCTGGTCACGATCGCCTCGGCGATCATCGCCTTCCCGATCGCCTATATGGCGGCGCGCTATGCCCGCGGCCAATGGAAGGCGCTGTTCTATCTCGGCATCATGCTGCCGCTCTGGTCTAGCTATCTGGTCAAGGTCTATGCCTGGAAGCTGATCCTCGCCAAGGAAGGCATCCTCTCCTGGCTGTTCGCGAAGCTTCATCTGACGCCGCTTCTCGACGCCCTGCTCGCCCTGCCCGGCATCGGCGGCAACTCGCTCTCGGTCAGTTCGATCGGGACCTTCCTCGTCTTCGTCTATATCTGGCTGCCCTATATGATCCTGCCGACGCAGGCGGCGCTGGAGCGGGTGCCGATCAACCTGATCGATGCCAGTTCGGATCTCGGCGGTGTCCCGGCGCAGACCTTCCGCCATGTCATCCTGCCCCTCGCCTTTCCCGGCATTGTCGCCGGCTCGATCTTCACCTTCTCGCTGACGCTGGGCGACTACATCATCCCGCAGATCGTCGGCACCTCGCGCCTCTTCATCGGCCAGGCCGTCTACACGCAGCAGGGCACGGCGGGAAACATTCCCCTCGCCGCTGCATTCACCGTGGTCCCGATCGTCATCATGGGGCTCTATCTGACCATCGCCCGCAAGCTCGGAGCTTTCGATGCGCTCTGACGGCACAAGCGCCCCGCTCGGCCTCCGCCTCGCTGCCGGAGCCGGCCTCCTCTATCTGCTCGCGCCGCTGGCGCTGATCTTCGTCTATGCCTTCACCACCGAGGAGAAGAGCTTCGTCTGGCCGCCGCCGGGGCTGACGCTGAAATGGTTCGCGATCGCCTGGGCGAGGCCCGACATTTCCGCCGCGCTGCTACTTTCGGTCGAGGTGGCAGCGGTCTCGACTGCGATCGCGCTGGTGCTCGGAACGCTGACCGCCGCCGCCGTCAGCCGCTCGCGCTTTTTCGGCCGCGAGACGATCTCGCTGCTCGTCATCCTGCCGATCGCGCTCCCCGGCATCATCACCGGCATCGCGCTCCGCTCGGCCTTTTCGACCTTCGCGATCCCGTTCTCGTTCTGGACCATCGTTCTGGGCCATGCGACCTTCTGCATCGTCGTCGTCTACAATAATGCGGTCGCCCGCTTCCGGCGAACCTCTGGCTCGCTGGTCGAGGCTTCGATGGATCTCGGCGCCGACGGCTTCCAGACCTTCCGCCATGTCGTGCTGCCCAATATCGGCACGGCGCTGCTCGCGGGCGGAATGCTGGCTTTCGCGCTTTCCTTCGACGAGGTGATCGTCACCACCTTCACCGCGGGCCAGCAGCAGACGCTGCCGCTCTGGATGCTGGAAGAGCTGATCCGGCCGCGCCAGCGGCCCGTGACCAATGTCGTGGCGATGTTCGTGGTGGCGGTAACGTTCCTGCCGATACTCGCCGCCTTCTATCTCACGCGCGACGGCGACCAGGTCGCCGGCGCCGGCAAATAACCCCAGGAGTCCAAAATGCAGACCAGCATGCTGATCGGATCGCGCTTCGAGACTGGCACCGAGGCCGAGGAGCTGGTGCTGAACCCGCGTACCGGCGCCGTGATTGCAAGGATCCCGGAAGCCTCGGCGGCGCAGGTCGACGCGGCTGTCGCCGCCGCGCGCAAGGCCTTCGCCTCGTGGTCGCGGACGACGCCCTCGCAGCGATCCGCCCTCCTCCTCAAGATTGCCGCCGACATCGAGGCCGACGCTGCCGCCTTCGCCGCGATCGAGGCCGAGAATTGCGGCAAGCCGATCAATGCGGTGCTGAACGACGAGCTGCCGGCCATCGTCGATTGCTACCGCTTCTTCGCCGGCGCGGTCCGGACCATGCACGGTCAGATCGCCGGCGAGTACTTGCCCGGCCACACCTCGATGATCCGCCGCGATCCGATCGGCGTCGTCGGCTCGATCGCGCCGTGGAACTATCCGCTGATGATGATGGCGTGGAAGCTGGCGCCGGCGCTGGCCGCCGGCAACACGGTCGTGTTCAAGCCGTCGGAACAGACGCCCCTGACGGCGCTCCGGCTCGCCGAAACGCTGGCCGCCGTGCTGCCCGAAGGTGTCGTCAACATCGTCACCGGCCGCGGCGCGACGGTCGGCAACACGCTGATCAACCACCCCGGCGTCGACATGATCTCCGTCACCGGCGATATCGGCACGGGCAAGAAGGTGATCCAGGCGGCCGCCTCGACGGTGAAGCGCACCCATCTCGAGCTCGGCGGCAAGGCACCCGTGATCGTCTTCGACGATGCCGATCTCGACGCCGTCGTGAACGGGCTGCGCGCCTTCGGCTACTACAATGCCGGCCAGGACTGCACCGCGGCCTGCCGCATCTATGCCGGGCCCAAGATCCACGACCGCCTCGTCGCCGACCTCGCCTCGGCCGTCTCGACGCTCACTTTCGACAATGCCGACGACACGAAGAACGAGCTCGGCCCGCTGATCTCGGCGCGCCAGCGCGACCGAGTGCAGGGCTTCGTCGAACGCGCCGCAGCCGAGAAGCATATCGAGATCGCGACTGGCGGGCGCCCTGGCGCCGGCTCCGGTTTCTACTTCGAGCCAACGGTGATCGCGGGAACACTCCAGAGCGACGAGATCGTCCGCCGCGAGGTGTTCGGTCCGGTCGTCTCGGTGACGCGGTTCACGGATCCTGACGATGCCGTCCTCTGGGCGAACGATTCAGACTACGGCCTCGCCTCCTCGGTCTGGACCAAGGATATCGATCGGGCGATGCAGACCGCCGCGCGGCTCCAATATGGCTGCACCTGGGTCAACACCCATTTCATGCTGGTCAGCGAGATGCCGCATGGCGGCCTCAAGCAGTCCGGCTACGGCAAGGACCTCTCATCCTATGCGCTCGAGGACTACACCGTCGTCCGCCATGTCATGATCGCGCATGGGTAGACTGACACCAGCGCGGCGACAGCGTAATTTCAGTCACCGATCATCCCTTGGAGAGCCCTAGATTCCTAAGTGTATTCACACATTCGGTCGGCGTCGCCTGCGGATCGCAGGGAGCAGGCGGAGGTGGTAGAGGCCTGCTGAAGTCGTGAGGCTCGAAACTGACGGTGATCGTGTTGCCGGTCTTGCTGGTCGACGACCCGCTCGGCGTGACGACGACGGGTGCGAGGCCAAGGCTGACCGATCCGCCCACCGTCGTCGCCCAGGTGATACCGAGCGTGAACGTATTCCCTGTGGCCGAGCCTTTCCGAATCTGGAAACACGCATCCGTTTTTTGGTCTCCGGCGGCCAGAGATGCCTGCCAAAGGTTGATCAGGGCGACCGCCAAGGGCGCGGTCTTCAGATCCGCGGGATGGAAGTCGCGTCCGGGATTGGCGCGCAGAACCTTCACGTCGAGCACGAGCTTCTGACTGTCGGTCGTCACCTGCGATGCTCCGGCCTTGGCTCCGATCGTGCCGAAGCTGGTCGGGACCGGTTCGAGCGCGATATCAATGCCGGCCGTCCCCTCGGATTCTGACGTCAGCTCCAGCGTCGCCGTACTGATATCGAGCCCGATCATTCCATTGCCACAGTTCTTGGTTCTGGAGTCGGCGAAGATGCGGGTATAGCCGTAAGGTGACCGTTGATAGGCGGTGTAAACGCCGATCTGCCGCTTGGCCTCGAAGAGGACGCCGGAAATCTGGGAGATCGGTATCGGCCTGACGTCGCGAAGAGACGTCGTCGCACAGCCGGCCAGTTGCAAAGCCGCCAATCCTGCGGCAGTGATCGATGTTATCCTCATGTCAGCCCCCCACTTATATGAGAGCCGATATGCTACTCTTGACTTTAATATTGTATAGATAGTCAAGTAAAAATTGTTCGTCGGCTTGTCACGCGCAGATACGCTACAGCTGCACGTCGCATCTAGTTCTCCGATGTCCGCTCGGTAATCCTGGATCTTGACTAAAGCACGCGGCGGCCCTGCACCCAGATGGCGCGGATCACCGGGACGCCGCCGACCAGCGACAGGCGGACGAGATCGGCCCGGAGGCCCGGCGCGATACGGCCGCGATCGGCGAAGCCGAGCGCATCGGCCGGTTGCGCCGTCACGAGCCCGATCGCCGCGGGGAGCGGGATGCCGCGCCGGGCGAGGATAAAGGGCGCCTGCAAAAGGCTGGTCGGCACGTAATCGGATGTCAGGATGTCGAGCAGCCCAGCATCCGCGAGCTCGGCGGCGCCGACATTGCCGGAATGTGAGCCGCCGAGAACGATATTGGGCGCGCCCATGACGATGGCCATGCCGCGCGCGCGGGCCGCTTCGGCGGCCGCGAAGGTCGTCGGAAACTCGCTGATCGCGATGCCGAGGCGCTCGGCTTCGTCGATATCGGCGAGGCTCGTATCGTCATGGCTGGCAAGGCGAATGGCGCGCTCTGCCGCCGCCGCCGCAATGGCCTCGCGGCTCGCCGGGACATAGTGCGCCTGATGCGCGCGCCGCTCATCCATGTAGGCAGCAAACTCCTCATCCGACCAGACGCGCGCATTCTTCTTGCGGCGGAATTCGCGGTAGAGCCCGACATCGTGCCACTGACGCTGGCCGGGTGTGTGGTCCATCATGCTCATCAGACGGAGGCCCGGGTTGTCGACATGGCGGAAAGCGATGTCGAGCAGCGCCGGGTCCGATAATTCACAGCGGAAATGGAAATAGTGATCGACGCGCAAGAGGTCGGCCGCGCGCGCCTCCGTCAGCCCGCCGATCGCCGCATCCAGCATCGCCGTCCGCGCGCCGCGGCTGTCGTAATCGCCGAGCGAGAGCGAATCGAGCACGGTCGTGATGCCGGCACCGAGCACCTGCCAGTCATGCGCCAGCACAGCGCCGAGCGTCGACGGCCATTTGACGCCCGGGCGCGGCTGGAAATGGTGCTCGATATTGTCGGTGTGGATGTCGATCAGGCCGGGGATGAGGAAATCCGCCTCGGCCGGGGCCTGACGCTCTTCGCCCTCGACGAGCGCGATGTGATCACCATCCAGCGTGACGCTGCCGAAGACGATGCGATCGTCGAGCACGATATTGAGCGGTTCGGGAATGAGCGGCATGGATCTCGGGCCTGAGGCAAGGGACGGCGGGGCGGCGCGGGCTCGGCGCCTCAACGGCGGACCCAGAATCGTCCGCTTGCGCCGAGACTAACCGCTGTCGCCGTGTCGTCTTTATGACGCATACCGGGCAACCAACAACCATCGCCACTCCGTCTGGCCCCGGAGACGCGCTGTCACCGAGGCCAAGCCACGACCGAAGCCGAGTGCGCTAGTCTCGGGAAAGCTCCAGCCGCGCGAGATCCTCGACCAAAGTCGGGCCAGTCGGGGTCCAGCCAAGCTTCTGGCGCGTTTCAGCGCTGGAGGCTGGCATGTCGAGCTCGGCAAAATGTGCCATCCAGCCGAAATAGGCAGGCGCCTCGGCCGCTTCGATCGACTGCACCGGCAGGCCGAGGCGCTGGCCGATCGTCTCGGCGATGTCTCGCATCGCGACGCCCTCCTCCGCGACGGCGTGATAGCGCGCGCCCGGCTCGGCCCGCTCGACGGCCAGCCGGTAGAGCCGCGCGACATCGACGACGTGAGCCGCCGGCCAGCGGCTGCTGCCCTCGCCGAGATAGCTGCACACGCCCTTGTCGCGGTACATCGCGATCACCGGCGTGATCAGCCCCTGCGTGACCGGATCATGCACCTGCGGCAAGCGCACCACGGACACGTTGCCCCCTTCAGCGGCCACGAGGTTTGCCGCCTCCTCCGTGGCCGCGCGCGGATGGGTCGCCGATCCGACGATCGGGTTGCCCTCCAAGGCCGGCTGCCCGGGCACCGTGTTGGCGATCGGCGTCCCCGAGGTCACGATCAGCGGGCGGTCCGAGCCGGCGAGCGCGGCACCGAGCGTCGCGATGACCGCGCGGTCGTCCTCGCAGTTCTGCACGAACCGCGAAAAATCATGGTTGAAGGCAAGGTGGATCACGGCGTCGGCGCGGGCGGCGCCCTCGCGAAGGCTGTCTGGCTCCGCAATCGATCCCCGATAAAGTTCGGCGCCGGTGGCCGCGAGGGCCGCCGCCTTCGCCTCCGATCTGTAGACGCCGATGACCTGATGGCCAGCTGCGATCAGGTCATCGACCACACGCGAACCGATATTTCCCGTCGCGCCCGTCACGAATACACGCATCTGAACACTCTCCGCTTCTGGTTCTGACGAGTTTCGGCCACCGCATTATCGTGGTAAAGTTGGGACATCATCATAGTAAGATCGATACCCGGATGAGCGAACAGACCTCCATCGGCACCGAACTCGGCGCTTATCTGCGCGACCGACGCATGAAGCTCGACCCGGCCGCCTTCGGCTTTTCCGCCGAGCGCCGGCGCACGCCGGGTCTGCGCCGCGAGGAGGTGGCGCAGCGGGCCAATATCAGCCCCACCTGGTACACCTGGCTCGAACAAGGCCGTGGCGGCGCGGCCTCGGCCGATGTGCTCGACCGGATCGCCCGCGCCCTGATGCTGACCGATATCGAGCGCGAACATCTCTTTCTGCTCGGTCTCGGCCATCCGCCCGAGGCGCGCTTCCGCAATAGCGACGGCGTCACGCCACGCTTGCAGCGCGTGCTTGATGCGCTCGACCCGACGCCGGCAATCATCCGCACTGCGCTCTGGGACGTCGTGGCGTGGAACCGCGCGGCGACCGTGATGCTGATCGACTATGCGGCACTGCCGCAGGACCGGCGCAACATCCTACGCTTCATTTTCCTCGATCCGCGCTCGCGCGCCGAACAGCTGGATTGGCAAAGCGTCGCGCGCTTCGTTGTCGGGGCGTTCCGGATCGAGGCGTCGCGGGCGGGCGCGAGCGCCGCGGTCGAGCCGCTGGTGGCGGAACTCAGCGCTCTCAGTCCTGAATTCAAGGCTTTGTGGAGCGCCAACGAGATCAGTTCCGGGCACCACGACGCCATCAAGCATATCCGCCATTCAA
This sequence comes from Kaistia sp., assembly GCA_965229085.1. GTDB lineage: Bacteria > Pseudomonadota > Alphaproteobacteria > Rhizobiales > Kaistiaceae > Kaistia. The sequence continues at coordinate 1,147,094 of OZ245859.1, forward strand.
AGCTTGGACCGCTCGCCTTCGAGTACTCGAACTTCGCCGTCGACGGCCGGATCGACCTCACGATGGTCATCTACAATCCCGCCACGCCCGATGACGCCGAGAAGATCAGGACCGTGATGGAGGGGTCGTAGCCGGCGGTCTGGCGCTGTGTTTTCGCATCGGATTCGTCCGAAAACCGGATTCCAAGTGTCGGTCCGATGCTCTGGCGCTGCGCCAGAATCAAAACGCCCGCCACGTCGAGGACGTGGCGGGCGAATTTGGTTGCGGGGACCAGATTTGAACTGATGACCTTCAGGTTATGAGCCTGACGAGCTACCGGGCTGCTCCACCCCGCGAAAGGAGGAGGCGCCTTGTATGCCGGCTCTCCACCGAAGGCAACCCCCCTTTTGCGGCAGCTAACCGTTCGCTGCCTGTCCGTCCAACCAGGCAGCGAGGCCATCCAGCGTCTGCAACCCGTATTCCACCGCGCCGAAACCGATGACCACCCGGCGCCGTTCGCGGCTCGGGTGGAGCTGGCGCATGGTCAGCACCGTCTTGCCGTCGGCCTGCTCGTCGAAGGTCACCGTGACGCGGAAACGGTCGGGGTCGTCGTCGCGCGGCGTGCCGTAATCCATCACGATCCTCTCGTTCGGCACGATCTCCAGAAAGCGCACCATGTTCGGGAAGCGGCGGTGTTCGCCCTCGAACTCGCCCACCATGTCGAACCTCCAGACACCGCCCTCGCGGATATCGGCCTCATGGGTCTCGATGCCGAGGCCCTTCGGGCCGTACCATTCGGCCAGCGCCTTGGGGTTCATCCAGGCGGCAAAGACCTTCTTGCGCGGGTGGTTGAGCACCTTGACCAAGACGACTTCGCGATCGAGCGACCAGGTCTCAAAAAGCTTGTCCATGCCCTTCATCCTCCTCCCCCGCCGTGTCCAGATAGACTTCGAGGCGATCCAGCCGCTCCGCCCAGCGACGGCGCTCGGTTTCGATCCAGTCCGCCGCCTCGTTGAAGCGTGACCGCTCCAGGCGGCACCAGCGACTGCGACCGCGCTTCTCGCTGGCAATCAAGCCACAGTCTTCCAGCACCTTGAGATGCTGAGCGAAGGAGGGCAGCGCCATGTCGAAAGGCTCGGCCAGGGCGCTGACCGGCAATTCGCCATCGACAAGCCGCGACACGACCGCACGGCGCGTCGGGTCGCTCAAAGCGTGGAAAGCGCGGTCGAGGGGTGTCGCATGGTGGGCCATGGCTTCAGTAAAGCGTCCTGGCGCGCTCCGTCAAGGATAGGAAGGCACTTGCCTTATCATCGAGTCCTTAATATGAAGGTATTTGCCTTAGTATAAGATGGTTTCGGCTCCGGGGCGGCCGTGCATGCAGGCATAGGGAGAACGCCGTGGCAGTTCGTGTCGACCTCATGATCTCGCTCGATGGTTTCGCGACGACCACCGACCAGACACCCGAAATCCCGTTTGGGGAGGACTGGCCGCGTCTCGTCGGCGCCTATGCCGCGACCCGAACATTCCGGGAGCGCGTGTTCCAGGACAAGACGGGAGCCGGCACGACAGGCATCGACGACACTTATGCGAAGGCGTATTTCGCCGATGTGGGTGCCGAGATCATGGGCGCCGGCATGTTCGGACTGCACAGCGTCCCCGATGATCCCGATTGGCGCGGCTGGTGGGGCGAGGAGCCGCCGTTCCGGTGTCCGGTCTTCGTCCTCACGCATCGCCCGCGGCCTTCAATGGCGATGGCCGGCGGGACGGTGTTCCATTTCCTCGATACCGACATCGAAGACGCGCTCCGGAAGGCTGTCGAGGCGGCAGGCGGGAAGGACGTCCGCATCGGCGGCGGCCCGAACGTTGCCCGCGCTTTTCTCAAGGCAGGCCTTGTCGACCGACTTCACGTTTCCATCACGCCGATCCTTCTTGGCCGCGGCATCCGCCTCTGGGACGACCTGCGCGGCCTGGAGGCTGGCTATACCGTCAAGGCCGAAGCGGCAGAGAGCGGCACGCTTCATCTCACATTCCAGCGCGACCGTTGATTGGCGGCGATCCGCGCAACGATCGATCCTATCGGAGGATCACCCGGCACGGCGGCGCAGACGAGCGGCAATGACGTACCAATGAACTGTCGTGGCCGTCCGGCCGTAGAAGCCTTGGAAACAAGCGAGCGGGGCGGTCATGACGGCGAAGGTTCTCATCTATGGCGGCAGCGGGGCGATCGGCGCTGCGACGGCGCGGGCGCTGACACGAAAGGGCATGGCCTGCCATATCGTCGGACGGGATGCGGCACGGCTCGAAGCGATTGCGGAGGAGATCGGCGCCAGCGTCACGATTGCCGATGTCGAACAGGCGGATGGGTTCGCGCGTGCGGCCAGCGATGCAGATGCCCCGCTGGCCGGGCTCATCTATGCGGTTGGCACCATCACGCTGAAGCCGCTCGGCCGCCTCACCGCGGCCGATTTCGAGCGCGACTTCCGCATCAATGCCGAGGGCGCCGCCCTCGCCGTCCAGGCTGCGCTGCCGGCGTTGAAGGCCTATACGGACACCGCATCGGTGGTGCTCTTCTCGAGCGTCGCGGTCGGCCAGGGCTTCGCATCGCATGCCTCGATCGCAATGGCGAAGGGCGCCGTCGAAGGCCTGACGCGGGCGCTTGCGGCTGAACTCGCACCGAAGATCCGTGTGAACGCCATCGCGCCGTCGCTGACCCGCACGCCGCTCGCCCGCGCCTTCACCGACAACGCGCCGATGGCCGCCTCGATCGCGCAGCTCCATGCGCTCGGCCGGCTCGGCGAAGCCGCGGACAGCGCCGCCCTCGCCGCCTTCCTCGTTTCCGAGGAGGCAGGCTGGATCACCGGGCAGGTCATCGGCGTCGATGGCGGCCGCTCGACCCTGCGCACGAAAGGCTGAGCCGGACTGGTGGCATGATCCAGGCGAGAGTCAGCCCGGTGCGTGATCACCCGCAACGAAGAGGGGGATGCCTGACGATGCGAGGGCGTCAGCGACAGCGGCGTCGGGGGCGCTGCCGGTGACGATGCCGTCGAACCGGTCGAGCGTTGCAAGGTGATAGAGCGCCGAGCGACCGAACTTGCCATGATCGACGAGGAGATATTTGCGGGTTGCCGAGGCGATCATCAACCGCTTGATCTGCAACACCTCCTGATCCTGATGGTAGGCGGACAGGCCAAGGATCGAGGATGAGGAAATGAACGCGACATCGGCCCGCAAGCCGCGCAGCGTCTCCTCGGCCAGGAGACCGAAAAAGCCGTTGAAGCGTTCGCTGTACTGGCCGCCCAGCGTGATCAGCGTGATGCCGAGCTGCCCCGCCAGCGCCTGCATCACGGTCATGTTGTTGGTGATGACGGTCAGCGGCCGCATCCCCGCCAGATGCCGCGCGAGGCTGCCGGTCGTGGAGCCGTCATCAATCAACACCGTCTGGCCGGGCTCGGTGAAGCGCATCGCGAATGTGGCGATGCGCGCCTTTTCCTCGGCTGCCAGGGTCGTGCGATAGCGGTAGTCGCTCTCGAAATTCGCGCTGGCCTCAATGGTGGCGCCGCCGCGAATCCGGCGCAGCAGGCCCGCGCCCTCAAGATCTTCGAGATCGCGGTGGACCGTCATCTTCGAGACCTGAAATTCCGCCGCCAGCGCCTCGATCGTCACCGACCCCTTGGCCATCAACTGGTTGACGATCATCTGACGCCGGGCGTCCTGTCTCATGGCTGGCTCGCTGCTCAATTCAACACGTCACTCTACCGTTGTTGATCCACTTATCTGCAATCCCGTCATCGAGCCATGTCGGGCCTGACAGTCCGCGCCGCACGCCGCCAGCGCTAGGATGGAGACGGAGACGTTCCAAAAGATCGCTTCATGATCACCGCGTGGGACGCGCGGCCAAGATAACATCACTTCATCACAATCTCACACGAAACGGCTTGATATTGGGATCGTCGATGTTAGGTTCTCGTCGCTCGCTATAGGGGGACCGACAATGGGCGATGCTGCTGAGGTTTGGATCGGCACCAGTTGGAAGATGAACAAGACGCTGGCCGAGGCGAAGGCTTTCGCGGCTGGCCTTGTGGCGTCCGAAGCAAGTCGCGACCAACGGATCCAGCGTTTCGTCATTCCCCCGTTCACCGCCGTGCGCGAGGTGAAGAGCCTCTTGTCCGATACGTCGGTGAAGGTCGGCGCGCAGACCATGCATTGGGATGATCGCGGCGCATGGACCGGCGAGATTTCGCCCCTCATGCTGAGGGATTGCGGCCTTGATATCGTCGAGCTCGGCCACTCCGAACGGCGCGAGCATTTCGGCGAGACGGACCGCACGGTCGGCCTGAAGACGGAAGCGGCCGTCCGCCACGGTCTCGTGCCGCTGATCTGCATCGGCGAGACACTTGCCGAGCGGGAAGCCGGCCGCGCCAGTGAGGTGCTGGACCGGCAGGTGCGCGCTGCGCTCGGGCTTCTCACGGGCGAACAGCAATCAGCCCCGGTGCTTCTTGCCTATGAGCCGGTCTGGGCGATCGGCGAGCACGGCATTCCCGCGACATCGGACTATGCCGACGCTCGGCAGGCCGAAATCATCGCGGTCGCCAGGGATGTGCTCGGCCGCCACGTAAGCTGCCTCTATGGCGGATCGGTCAATCCGGGCAATTGCCGGGAACTCATCGCCTGTCCGCATATCGACGGCCTCTTCATCGGCCGCTCGGCCTGGGATGTCGCCGGCTATCTCGCCATTCTCGACGCATGTTCAACCACCATCTGAGGAATTTGCCATGAAGATCGCCGTTGCCGGAGACAGCGCAGGAGAAGGCCTCTCCAAGATCATCGCCGACCATCTCAAGGGACGCTTCGATGTATCCGAGGTGTCGAACACAGAGGCAGGTCCCGACCCGTTCTATGCAGATCTCGCCGACCGCGTCGCCTCGGGTGTGCTCGACGGGACCTATGACAAGGCGATCCTGATCTGCGGCACCGGGATCGGCGTCTCGATTTCGGCCAACAAGGTGCCCGGAATTCGCGCCGCCCTGACGCATGACACCTATTCGGCGGAGCGTGCGGCGCTGTCCAACAATGCGCAGATCATCACCATGGGCGCGCGCGTCATCGGCTCGGAGCTCGCCAAGGCGATCGCCGACGCCTTCCTCGCGCAAACCTTCGATGAAAAAGGCCGCTCGGCCGGCAATGTCGATGCGATCAACGCGGTCGACGCCAAATACAACGCCCGCTGATTACAGCCAAAGCCGGGGCGGCCCCCCCCTCCCCGGCTTCCTGCGAGCGCAGGGCCTCAGCGCGCTTCAAGCGCCTCGGCGGTTCGCGATGGGTGCGAGACAGCGCGTGGCCTCAAGCCTCAGCCAGCAGTTGGCGGGCTGTATCGACGTCGGTCACCAGATCGGTCGGATAGCCGCCCTTCAACGCCGCCGAGATCGCGGCGATCTTGCGGGCTCCGCCGGCGACGCAGAGGCGATAGGGAATCGACTTCAGTTCGTCGAGCGCGATACCGACCATTCGATCCTGAATTCCGCCTGACACCGGGCGTCCGTCCGCATCAATGAACCGGCCGATGATGGCGGCAACCGCGCCATTGGCGACGAACGAATCGATCGTCGCGTTGTCGAGCAATTCCGCCTGGCGCACCGTCGCCTGCGGGCCAAGGTCGCCCACGCCGAACAGGATGCGATTGGCCGATCGGACAATCGAAAACTGCCTGCTGATGGCCGGCTCGGCCAGGAGCTGATCGCGCAGCAACGCTGTCGACAGGATCGCCGGAGCCATCAAGTTGACGCATCGCGCGGCAATGCGGTTGGCCAGCAGCGAAGAGCAAAGCTCTGGCGAAAACGCGGTGGAGAGGCCAGTCGCCGACCCCGCCACCTGCACCACCGTCAGCGGACTGACCGGAGCCGTCAACGAGATCGCCCGCGCTGCCTCGAGCACCGTTCGGCCCCAGGCAACGCCGATGACATCGCCGGCCGATACATGATCGGCCAGGACCAGCGCAGCCGCCTCGCCCAAGCGACGCTCAAGCGCCTCGCCGTCCATCGTCGGAATGACGATGGCGGATTCAAGTCCAAACCGCCGGACCAATGCCCGTGAGAGCTGCGCTCGGCTGGCAACGACTGTGTTGATGCGTATCGAGACGATGCCTCGGCTCCGCGCCTCTTGCAGCATCTTGATAATCGTCACTCTGGATACGCCGATGATCTGTGCAATCTCGTTCTGCGTCAGCTCATCGACATAATACATCCAGGCCGCCCACACGGTCGCATCTTCAAACTCAACCGGAATGCTTGCTGCGGCTGTCGATTGCGGCTGGTTGTGGTTGGCGGTGTCCATGAACGAGTTCTCATCAAACTCGCCGCATGTGTCAAGCAAGGTCCAATCGGCGTATTGACATATGTCGCGACACAGTTATCATTTGTTTCAAGAAAATTGGGAGCGAACGACATGCAGGACGGCGCCGTGGCGACGCGAGACGCGCAGCAGGGATGGACGGCGTTGATCGACGACATCGTCGCTGGTCGCTGGATCAATCCCGAGACTGGCCGCGCCGCGACCGTCCCCTATGAATCGATCGTGTTTGAGGTTTCGCTCGAAGGCCGCGAGGCCGATCTCGTGCAGTCGATGCGGCTCGGCTCGTCCCTCGCCGTCGTTTGCGACGAAGCCACCTATGAGGCCATGGGGCGGCGGGTGGCGACGGCCGTTGGCGCGCTCGGCCCTGTCAAGACGCTGGTCCTCGACCATCCGCATGCAGATCTCGCCACAGTCGACGTGCTGAAGGAGAAGCTTGCCGGCGTCGAGGGCGTGATCGCGGTCGGCTCCGGAACGCTCAACGACCTCTGCAAATATGTGACCTACCAGGACGGCCGGCGATACTGCGTCTTCGGCACGGCCGGTTCGATGAACGGCTATACGTCGACGACGGCGTCCATGACGCTGGAGTCGGGGTTGAAGGTCTCGCTGCCGGCACATGCCCCGCGCGGCTTCTTCGTCGATCTCTCGGTCTCGGCCGCGGCCCCTGCTTTTCTCAACGCCGCCGGATTTGGTGACTGCCTGGCGCGATCCGTCGCGCAGGTCGACTGGTGGATGTCGCACAGGCTGCTCGGGACGGACTATCTGCACGCGCCCTTCCTCATTCAGGAGAAGGACGAGGCGATCCTCAACAGCATGGCCGCGGCGCTGCGCGGCGGCGACATCGCGGCCGTCGCCTATCTCTATCGGGTACTGACCCTCTGCGGTCTCGGCGTTTCCCTGACGGGCGTCTCCAATCACGGTTCGATGGGTGAGCACCAGATTTCGCATTACATCGACTGCTTCGCCGGCGAGCGCCATCCAGGCACCTTGCACGGCCAGCAGGTCGGCGTCGCCTCGCTGTCCATGGCGCGCCTGCAGCAGCGGATGCTCGCGAGTGACGCCCCGCCCAGGATCGGCGCGACTGAGATCGACCAGGACGACATGATCAGGCGGATGGGTCCGAAGATCGCCCCGCAATGCCTCGCCGAATGGCAGCGCAAGGCCTTCGATGCAGCCGGAGCGGACGCACTGAATGCGCGCCTTGAGGCCATCTGGCCCGAATTGCGCGAGGAGCTTCAGGCCTTCGTGATCCCGGCGGCAGAGATGGAGCAGTTGCTGAGGGATGCCGGCGGGCCGACGACGGCGGCGGAACTCGGCGTTCCCCAGGACCTCTATCGCGAAGCGATCGTGCATAGCCGCGAAATGCGCAACCGCTTCTCGTTCCTCGATCTTGCCGCCGACGCTGGCGATCTCGAAGCGTTTGCGGCCGGCGAAGTCTGATTTCCTCGATCCAGCAAGGCGCGACGTCATGAGCGCAGTCTATGACCTGGCCATTATCGGCGGCGGCATCAACGGTTGCGGCATCGCACGCGATGCCGCCGGCCGGGGCCTGCACGTGCTGCTGGCCGAACAGTCGGATCTCGGATCGGCGACCTCCTCCGCGTCCACCAAGCTTATCCATGGCGGGCTGCGCTATCTCGAGCATTACGAGTTCAAGCTGGTCCGGCATGCGCTGACGGAGCGCGAGCGGCTTTGGCAGATCGCGCCGCACATCATCTGGCCGCTGCGTTTCGTCCTGCCCTACCGCGACACTCTGCGGCCGGCCTGGCTGCTCCGATTGGGGCTGTTTCTCTACGACCACATTGGCGGCCGCAAACGCCTGCCAGCCTCGCGCACGCTGCGCCTGTCCGGATCGCCGCTGGGCGCGCCGCTGCGCGGCGACATCACGCTCGGCTTCGAATATTCCGACTGCTGGGTGCAGGACAATCGCCTGGTGGTGCTGAATGCCCGCGATGCCGCCGATCGGGGCGCCGATATTCGTGTGCGAACCGAATGCGTCGGCGCGCGTCGGGTCGGCGCACTCTGGGAAGTCGATCTCGTCGATCGCCAGACGGGCAAGGCCTCGACGATCACCGCCCGCGTGCTGGTCAATGCCGCCGGACCCTGGGTCGACCGCGTCGCCAAGATCGCAGTGGGACCCTCCGCGCGCGCTTCCATCCGTCTTGTGCAGGGCTCGCATATCGTCGTGCCGCGGCTCGCGAACCACGATCGCTGCTACATTTTCCAGAACGCCGACAAGCGCATCGTCTTCGCCATTCCCTACGAGGCGGACTTCACGCTGATCGGCACAACCGACCGCGACTTCAAGGGAGACCTCGACCGCGTGGCGGCATCCGAGGAGGAGATTGCCTATCTCTGTGCCTCGGCGAGCGACTACTTCAAGGCCCCGGTGCGGCGCGAGGACGTGACATGGAGCTATTCCGGCGTCCGCCCGCTCTATGATGACGGCGCCGCGGCCGCGCAGGAAGCGACGCGCGACTATGTGCTGAAGCTCGAGGCCGAGCCTGGACAAGCGCCGCTTCTCAGCATTTTCGGCGGCAAGATCACGACCTATCGCTGCCTCGCGGAAGACGTGCTCGCCAAGCTCGCCGCGATCCTTCCGGAAGCCGGACGGCATGTCGGCTGGACCGCGACGCAGCCGCTGCCAGGCGGGAATTTCCCGATCGATGGCGCGGGCAATCTCGCGGAGGCGCTGAAGCGCGCGCACCCATTCCTGACCGACGCGCAGGCGGAACGGTTTGTCCGCCACTACGGCACGCTCAGTCACCGCATTCTCGGCAAGGCCGAAACCGCCACCGATCTCGGCCGGGACTTCGGCGGCGGACTGAGCGCGGCCGAGGTCGACTATCTGATGCAAAGCGAATTTGCCCGAACCGCCGAAGATGTCGTCTGGCGGCGGACAAAGTCGGGGCTGCGCATGAGCGCGGAGGAAATTGCGGCGCTCGATGGCTGGATGAGGGCGCACGCCATCACCGGGGACGCGCCGACGCAGCACGCAGAGACAAGACGGCGGGCGATCGCCTGAGGAGGCTTTTGCTCAACAAGAAGAACGACAAACGCGGACCAGAAACCGCCAGTCGACCTGATCGGGAGGAACGTTCAGATGACCCATCTACCCCTAGTCGCGATTACCGGCGCCAGTTCCGGAATTGGCGAAGCCGTGGCCAAGGCGTTTTCAGCCGCCGGCCATCCGGTCCTGATGATGGCCCGCCGGCTTGACCGCATGGAGGCGTTGAAGCTTCCGAACGCGATCTGCCGCAAGGTCGATGTCCGCGAGCGCGGCGAGATCGCCGCAGCCGTTGCCGATGCCGAAGCGCTCTACGGTCCCGTCGACATGATGTTCTGCAATGCGGGGATCGCGAGGCTCGGCGACATCGGCAAGCAGGATCCGGCCGAGTGGGACGAGATGATCGACATCAACGTCAAGGGCGTCATGAACACCGTCCATGCCGTGATGGCCGGCATGATGCAGCGCCGGCATGGCACGCTGTTCATGATGAGCTCGATCGCCGGGCGAAAGGTTTATCCCGATCACACAGTCTATTGCGGCAGCAAGTTCTTCGTCCACGGCGTCGCAGAGAGCCTGCGGGAATATCTGTCGGCCTATGACATACGCGTCGCGGTGCTCTCGCCCGGCATCATCGAGACGGAAGTGCTCGACCATGTGACCGACAAAGATACGCTCGCCAACTATCGCAACAACAAGATGGCAATCGGCGGCGGCATCGGGCCGGAGCATCTCGCCGAGCTGATGCTCGCGACCTATCGGATGCCGCAGACCGTGCTGGTGCAGGAAATCTGCATGACGCCGACGCGGCAGAAATACTGATGCGTCCGCCTTCCTGCCCGTCCCCTGACCGCTTCCAAGCGGTGGATGGGCAGGAGAAGCAAGACGTCCCCTTCCCTCGCAGTGACTTGTTTTGGAGCACCCCGCATGAAATCGCGCTGGTCGGATTCGGAATTTAAGACCGTCGTCGACGGCTATGTGAGATCCGGTCTCAACGCCGATCTGGCGACACGCGTCTACACGACAAGGCTGCTCGGCATCGACCCGGAACTCGTCCTGCATGGTGGCGGCAATACGTCGGTCAAAACCGTTCTGACGGAAGCGGACGGCAGCGAAGTGCCGGTCATCTGCGTCAAGGGCAGCGGCTGGGATATGGGCACGATCGAGCCGGCGGGGCTTCCGGCGGTGCGGCTGGCGGAGCTCGCGGCCCTCGCCCGCTTCGATACGTTGTCAGACATGGAAATGGTGCGCCAGCAGCGCCGTCTGTTGATGGACCCCGCCGCGCCGAACCCGAGTGTCGAGGCCATCCTGCATGCCCTCATTCCGGCCCGGCATGTCGACCACACCCATGCCAACGCCATCGTCTCGCTGACCAACCAGCCGAACGGCGAGGCGCTGGTCCGCGAACTCTTCCCCGACAGCATCATCGTTCCCTATGTGATGCCCGGCTTCGATCTGGCCAAGGCCTGCGCCAAGGCGCTCACCGAAGCGCCCGGTGCGACCAGCATGATCCTGCTAAAGCATGGCATCTTCACATGGTCTGACGATGCGCGCGAAACCTATGAGGCGATGATCGACTTCGTCGATCGCGCCGAGCGCCGTCTTGAGAAAGGTCGCGCGCGGCCGTTCGGAGCCGCATCGCAGCCGGCCGACCTCGCGGCGCCTGCTGATATCATGCCGATCCTGCGCGGGCGGCTGGCACAGGCGGGAGCGACCGAAGGCACCTTCAAGCGGATGGTGCTCACCTTCCGCAGCAGCCCTCAGATCCTCGATCTCTGCAACGCCCCCAACGCGGCCGACCTCGTCTCGCGCGGCAATGCGACGCCCGAGCATGTCATCCACATCAAGCGCAAGGGCCTCGCCCTCCCCGCGCCGCAGATCGGCAAGCTGGATGTCTTCGCGGCGGAGCTCGACCGAGCGCTCGCCGACTATGTCGCCGATTACACCGCCTATTTCCAACGCAACAATGACCGGGTCGGCGGAGACCGCGTCATGCTCGACCCACTGCCACGCGTCTTCTACGTCGCCGGGCTCGGCATCTTCGCCGCCGGTCCGTCAGCGAAGGGCGCCAAAGTTGCCGCCGACGTCGCCGAAGCCACCGTCGACGTGATCACCAAGGCGGAGGGGATCGATGGCTGGGAGCCCCTGCCCGAAGCGGACCTGTTCGATATCGAATATTGGTCGCTGGAACAGGCGAAACTGGCCAAGCAGGCGGAGAAGCCACTGTCGCGCCAGATTGCCATCGTCACCGGCGGCGCCGGCGGATTGGGGCTGGCTGTCGCCAAGGCGCTGCGTGAGGAAGGTGCCGAGGTTGCGATCCTCGATATCGCCGCCGAGAGCGTCACGGCGGCAGCCAAGTCGATCGGCGCCATGGGTCTGCGCTGCGACGTCACGGACGCTGCCGCCGTGGACGATGCCGTTGCCTCGGTCGTCGCAGCCCTCGGGGGCGTGGATATCCTGATCTCCAACGCCGGCGCGGCGTTCCAGGGGGCGCTGACCAGCGTTTCCGACGAGACTTTCCACAAGGCGTTCGACCTGAATTTCTGGGCTCACCACTACATGGCGCGCGCTGTCGTTCGCGTCATGGAGACCCAGCAGACCGGCGGCGCGCTGGTGTTCAACGTCTCGAAGCAAGCCGTCAATCCCGGCGCGGATTTCGGCCCCTACGGGACGTCGAAGGCCGCTCTGATGGCGTTGATGCGGCAATATGCAGTGGAGCATGGCGCCTCGGGGATCACGTCGAACGCCGTCAATGCCGACCGTATCCGAACAGGACTGATGACCGACGAGATGGTGGCCGACCGCAGCAGGGCACGGGGTCTGACGCCGGAATCCTATATGCGCGGCAATTTGCTGAAGCGCGAAGTGCTGACAGGCGACGTGGCGGCGGCCTTCGTTCATCTGGCAAAGGCCCGCACCAGCACCGGTGCGGTCCTGACGGTCGATGGCGGCAACGTCGCAGCGATGATGCGGTAGCGAGCGGCCAACCGGGAGGCGGGGCCGATCCCGATCGATCGGTCCTTGACTCCTGACACAGCGCGCTCATGCTTTACAAAAGTCTTTGGTATTGTTTCTTGTGTAAAGGCGTTTTGCCCCGGCTTCCGGCGCTAAGCGCCAGAGCCGGGGAACAGCAACGAAGAGACAGAGGAACCTGATAGCCAGCAAACTTACCCAGCGTCGATGCAGCAGGAGGATCGCACCGACGATGTGTAGCCGACAAAAAAACTGGCAGGTGCGGAGCTGATCGGTAGATCAAGCTCCGTACAAAGCAAAAACAATAAGAAAATTCCGTTCGGAGATAACGCTCGCTTATGAGCCATTGGAGGAAACAATGAAGAGAATAGCTACCACTGCATTGGCGCTGGCCATGTCCGGTTTGTCCGGCGCGGCTATTGCCGCAGATTATGAGAAGGCGGTCGCCGACTCCGTCGCCACCTACGCAGCCCCCGGCGCGTTCGATGGCGTGACGATCAATGTCGCCTGCCGCAGCCTGCCTGCGATGGACTTCATCGCCAGCCACAAGGACATCTTCGAGAAGGCCACGGGCGCGACGATCAAGTTCACCAACTATCCGGAGAACGATCTGCGCAGCAAGATCGTGGCCGATGCCTCGAATAAGGTTGGCGGCTTCCAGATTTACTGCCTCGACAACAACTACATCCCGCTATTCGCCTCCAACAAGTGGGTGGCTCAGATCGATTCGGCGATCAAGCCGGACTACAAGCTCGATGACGTGTTTGACAGCCTGAAGACGTCCTATTCCTGGCAGGGCGGCCTCTACGGCCTGCCGATCTATTCGGAAGTGACGCTTCTCTACTATCGCAAGGATCTTCTCGACGCCGCCGGCATCATGCCGCCCAAGACGCTCGACGAACTCGAGGCCGCCGCTGCCAAGCTGACCAAGCCGCCGCAGACCTTCGGTATCGCGTTGCGCGGCCTGCGTGGCGAGGGCATGAACGCCTATACGTGGACCGAGTGGATGCGGTCCTATGGCGCCAACTTCCTCGATGCCAACATGCATCCGGTGTTCAATTCGCCTGAGGCCATCGAGGGCACCGAGCACTATTCCAACCTGATCAACAAGTATGGCTCGCCGGGCAACGGCACCTGGGGCTGGGACAAGGTTTCCTCGGCCTTCGCGGCCGGCCGGGTCGCGATGATCGTGGAATCGAGTGCTTTCTACCCGGTCTTCAACGATCCGAAGCAGTCCAGCGTCGTCGGCAAGGTTGGCTATGAAGTGGTTCCGGCAGGCCCCAAGGGCGCCTTCCCGGCCAACTACTCGATCGGCCTCGCCATTCCCTCGACCATCGACCCGGCGAGCAAGACCTTCGCCGCGGCGACCGCCTTCCTGCAGTGGGCTACGTCGCAGGAGATGGAGTTCGCCCGTACCGACAAGGATATCGGCAATGAGGACCGCAAGTCGGTCAACCAGTCCGACCTCTTGAAGAGCAAGATCGACGCTGGCTACATCAAGGCCGTGCAGGACGGCCAGGCGATCACCAAGACCCATTATCGCCCGATGATCCCGCAGTGGCGCGAGATGGGCGACATCATCGGCGCCGAGATCGAGTCGAGCTTCACGGGTGGCAAGAGTGCCAAGGAAGCCCTCGACGCGGCGGCCGACCAGGTGACCGCTCGCTTCAAGAGCCAGGGCGTGCTCGACACGCCGCGCGCCTATCCGGAAATCTTCCCGGACAAGTAAGCGGACACGGACGCCTCGCAACGAGACGCCTGCCACGGCTTCCGCCGCCCCTCAGGGGGCGGCGGGATGCGGGTGTGAGGCTGGGTTCTGCCGGTGATCTCAAGGCCGAACCCGCGTCTGACGCCGGCACGACGTCCAAGTCCGGTCCGGGCCTCCATCGTTCCGGCCCGCCTTGATCGGCGTCCCCCTTCCTGCACGCTCATAGGAAACTGACCCATGCTCGCCAATGCGAACCTCGAGAGCGGCAGTTCGGCTTTGCCGCCGGCCAAGACCCGTTTCCGGCCGTCCCGCTGGCTGGTGCCCCTTCCGGGCTATCTGCTGCTTGCCGTCCTGACGCTGCCGCCGTTCCTCTATGGCGTCTATCTCTCGCTGGTCGACATCGACATCGCCATTCCCAACCGCCCGGTCAGCTTCATCGGTCTGGCCAACTACCGCGAAATCCTGTTCAACCCGGCGGGCCAGAACGCGATCTTCAACACGCTGATCCTGTCCTTCTCGTCGACAATCGCGGCGGTGCTTTTCGGCATGGTGGTCGCCTATCTGATCGCCTTCTTCGCCGGGCGCTTCTCGGGCCTGGTCGTCGTCTTCGTGCTCATTCCGCTGTCAGTCTCGCCGGTTGCCGTCGCGCTGGTGTTCAGCCTGATGCTGGACCCGCTCTATGGGCCGATCCCACAGGTCATCTATTCGCTGACCGGATCGCTGATCGCGCCGACCTCCAATATCCTCGGGGCGCGTCTGGTCATCATCCTGCTGCAGGCCTGGCAGTGGTCGCCCATCGCGGTGATCCTGCTGCTCGGCGGCATCCAGAGCCTGCCACGCGAGCCCGTCGAGGCGGCGCTGATCGATGGCGCATCGCTCTGGCAGATCATCCGCAAGGTGCATATGCCGCTGCTGCGGCCGCTGATCGCCGTCACCGCCATTTTTGAATTCATCCTGTGCAGCCAGGTCTTCGCCGCCACGCAGCTCCTGACCAATGGCGGTCCCGGGACGTCGACGGTCGATCTCTCGCTGTTCATCTACAAGGTCGGCATCGCCGAATCCGGGCAGGTCTCGCTCGCTGCGGCCGCCGGCATCATCGCCCTCATCATGGGGCTGCTGAGCGCCGCGCTGTGGCTTCGCGTCACCAAGTGGGAAAAGGAGATCTACTGATGGCTGCCTCTGATACCCCCACCAACGCCTCGCCGCTCGCCGTAGGCCAGATCGGACCGGTCGGCACCTGGATCGGCCGCATCTGCCTCATTCTCGCGCTCGCGATCTGGGTCGGGCCGCTCTACTGGCTCATCAACACCGCGCTCAAGGTCAAGGTTCAGATCCAGAGCGCGGCGCCGGTCTGGTTTCCCGATCCGATCACATTCGAGAACATCCAGTGGGTGCTCGATAATCTCGACCAGGGGGCATTCTTCCGCAGCATCCGGGTTGTCAGCGTCTCTGTCGGCATCGCCATGTTCTTCGGACCGCTGATGGCCTACGCGCTGTCGCGCTTCAAGACGCGCTACAACGGCCAGCTCGAGAACTGGATCATCTCGACGCGCATGACGCCGCCGGCGGCAATGATCATGCCCTATTACTTCCTGGCGCTGCATACCGGGCTGATGAACAACGAGTTCGGCCTGATCATCGTCTATGTTGCGATCAATCTGCCGCTTGCCGTCTGGATCATGCTCGCCTTCCTGCGCTCCATGCCGGACGATGCGGAAGAGGCCGCGCTCATCGACGGCTGCAGTGTCTGGCAGGCGTTCTTCCTGATCGTACTACCGACACTCAAGCAGTCCATCATCTCGGGCGGCCTGCTCGTTCTGATCCTGGCCTGGAACGAGTTCTTCATCGCCTTCGTCCTGATGTCGTCCAACATCACATTCCCGGTTCAGGTCGGCAGCTTCCTCGCCGTCGGCCTCAATCCCGAATATGGACACATGGCGGCCGCCGGGCTTCTGCTGTCGCTGCCGCCCATCCTGATCGCGGTCATCTTCCGGAAATCCCTGCTGACAGGCGTTCATGCCTTCTCGGGAGGCAAGTGATGCAAGATCTGGTTGTCGGCATCGATTCCTCGACCTCGGCGACGAAGGCGATCGCCTGGGATATCGACGGGCGGGCGGTGGCCGAGGGACGCGCCGCCATCCCGCTCTCCAATCCCAAGGTCGGCCATTTCGAGCAGGACCCCGCTGACTGGTGGGGTTCGACGGTCACGGCGCTCGGGCAGTTGACCGCAAAGGTCGACGCATCGCGCATTGCCGGGGTCGCGATCTCGAACCAGCGCGAGACATTCGCTCTGTTCACCAACACCGGCGAGGCCGTGCGGCCGGGGCTGACCTGGCTCGACGACAGGGCGACGCCGCAGCAGCACAGCTTCGGCGCCCTGTTCGGCGCCGACGAGATCCGCTCCGTCACGGGCAAGCCGCTGGACGTCATTCCCTCCCTTTACCGGATGATCTGGTTGAAGGAGCACGAACCCGAGGCACTCGATCGCGCGGACCGCTATGCCGATGTCCACGCCTTCCTGACGTTCCAACTCACCGGCGCCTGGCTGACTTCGATAGCCTCCGCCGATCCGAGCGGCATGGTCGACATGCGCGCGGGACAATGGTCGGAGGATGTGCTGACCGCCGCCGGACTGCCGATGCGGCTGATGCCGGACGTCCGCCGGCCTGGAACCCGTCTCGGCGAGGTCAGCGCTGCCGGGGCGGCGGCGACCGGACTTCTGGCCGGAACGCCTGTCATCGCCGGCGGTGGCGACGGCCAATGCGCGGGCACCGGCGCCGGCGTGCTCGGCACCGGTCGCGGCTATATCAATCTGGGAACTGCGCTCGTCGCCGGGACCTTCGGCCGCGCCTATGCCCACGACCTCGGCTTCAGGACGGAGATCGCGATCGCCGAGGAGGGGTATATTTTCGAGACCTGCCAACGCTCGGGCACGTTCCTCGTCGACTGGCTCACGCAGGAGATGATGGGCGTGCCGGCTTCCGGCAGGTCGGCCTTCCTGGCCGCTATGGAAGCTGAGGCTTCGGCAAGCCCGATCGGCGCCGGCGGCGTGATGCTGCTGCCCTATTGGCAGGGCTCGATGACGCCACATTGGGACAGCGCGGCGCGCGGCGTCATTGCGGGTCTTTCGGGTTCGACGCGGCGTGGCGATCTCTACCGCGCCCTGCTGGAAGGGCTCGCGCTCGATCTCGCCGTGTCGCTTACCAAGGCGATGGCGGCGACGGGGCAGCCGATCGACCGCTTCCAGGCCATCGGCGGCGGAGCCAGTTCCGACCTCTTTCTACGGATCCTGGCCGACGTGCTGGATCGCCCCATCGACCGCTCGGCCGCGAAGGAGGCTTCATCGCTGGGCGCCGCCATGGCGGCGGCGAAGGGCGTCGGCTGGTTTGCAACGATCGACGAGGCATCCGCCGCGATGGGCGGCCGCGTCGTTGCCACCTTCCTGCCGGAGCCGCGCAACGTCGCCGCCTACAAGGCGCTCGGCGCGATCTATGACGAACTCTGGCCGCTGCTGCGAAGCTGGAATCAAAGGCGCGCCGATCTCGTGGCTGCACTCGCGGCTTCCGAGCCCACCGGTTGATGGCCGAAACAGTGAGATCCAGCATGCAACCGATCGACGCCCTCCCCGCCTCCGTCTGCCGCAACCTCATCGGCGTCCTGACCGATATCGACGACACGATCACCACGGAAGGCCACCTCCCCTCCGCCGCCTATGCCATGCTGGAGCGGCTGAAAGAGGCCGGACTGCTGGTCATCCCGATCACCGGTCGCCCGGCCGGCTGGTGCGATATGATTGCACGCTTCTGGCCGGTTGACGGCGTCGTGGGCGAAAACGGCGCCTTCTCGTTCCGCTATGATCACGGCGCGCGGCGCATGGAACGCCAGTTCGTCGCCTCGGAGGCAGAGCGAAAGGAAAGCCGTGGCCGGCTCGCCGTCCTCGCCGAGAAGATCTTGGCCGAGGTGCCGGGATCGGCCGTCGCCTCCGATCAACTCTACCGCGAAGCGGATCTCGCCATCGATTTTTGCGAAGACGTGCCGCCGCTGGACAGAGCGGATATTGATCGCATCCTCGCCCTTTTCGATGAGGCGGGCGCGGTTGCGAAGGCGTCGTCGATCCATGTCAACGGCTGGTTCGGCGGCTGGGACAAGCTGTCGATGACGCGGCTCTTCCTCGCCGACGCCTTCGGCATCGACATCGACGCGGCGCGTGAGCGCTTCATCTTCTGTGGCGACAGCCCCAATGACGTGCCGATGTTCTCGTTCTTTCCTTCGGCATGCGGCGTCGCCAACATCATCGACTTCGCCGACAGCCTCGCGGCTGAGCCGGCCTATGTCGCGAGGTCACGCGGCGCGCAAGGCTTCGTCGAGATCGCAACGCATATCCTGGCGGCAAGACAGGATGCCCCCGCCGCATCCGAATTCGACAAGGGAGGGCGCTGACATGGCATCCGTCACCATCAACAATATCCGCAAGAACTACGGATCGCTGGAAGTCGTGCATGGTCTCAACCTGCAGATTCCCGATGGCCAGTTCGTGGTGCTGCTGGGGCCGTCGGGCTGCGGAAAGTCCACCTTGCTCAGGATGATCGCCGGGCTCGAATCCGTCACGTCGGGCACGATTTCCATCGGGCCTCAGGTCGTCAACGATATGCATCCCAAGGATCGCAATATCGCGATGGTGTTCCAGAACTATGCGCTCTACGCGCATATGAACGTCTTCGACAACATGGCCTTCTCGATGCGGCTGAAGAAGACCAGCGAGGCTGACATCAAGAAGCGGGTCGATGCGGCCGCGGCGATCCTGGGGCTCGAACCCTATCTCGAGCGCCTGCCGCGTCAGCTTTCCGGCGGACAGCGCCAGCGCGTCGCCATGGGCCGGGCCATCGTGCGCGATCCGCATGTATTCCTGTTCGATGAGCCGCTCTCCAATCTCGATGCCAAGCTGCGCGTGCAGATGCGCACCGAGATCAAGGAACTGCACCAGCGCCTGAAGACCACCACGGTTTATGTCACGCATGATCAGATCGAAGCCATGACGATGGCCGATGTCGTGGTGATCATGCGGGACGGCCATATCGAGCAGGTCGGGCGGCCGCTCGATATCTATGACAATCCCCGCAACCTCTTCGTCGCCGAGTTCATCGGCTCGCCCGGCATCAACCTGATCGAGGGCGAGATTTCAGGCAACAATGGCGAGCCCGTGGTCCGAGCCGGCGCAACGCTCTGGCCGTTGCCGGCCGCTGCGGCCGCCCTCGTCCGGCCAGGACAGAAGATCATCTACGGCATCAGGCCGGAGCATCTTTCACCTGTCATGGCGGACCAGGCCGGCGGCGGCGGCATCGCTGCGCGGGTTTCGGTGGTGGAGCCGACGGGTTCCGAAATCCACATCTATGCCGACACGGAAGGGCACGAAGTCTGTACGATTTCGCGCGACCGGCTCGGCTGGGCGCCGGGCTCCGATATCAGGCTGACGCCGATGCTCGATCGGGTCCATTTGTTCGATCGCGAGAGCCGGAGCGCCATTCATGCCTGAGATCGTCATCCTCGGCGCCGGCGTCATGGGCAGCGCCATGTCGATGCCGGCGGCTGCCGGCGGCGCCAGCGTCGCGCTGGTCGGGACGCATCTCGACACGGAGATCATCCGCTCGGTGTCCGGCAATGGCTGGCATCCACGGCTCGGCGTGACACTGCCGGCCGAGGTGAAGGCCCATCAGTGGACCGAACTCGGCGCCGCCCTCGCCAAGGCGCCCGACCTCGTGATCCTCGGGGTCTCCTCAGCGGGTATCGACTGGGCGATCGACCGGCTTGTCGAAACCCTGTCGCGGCCGACACCGATCCTGATGATCACCAAGGGGCTCGCAACGGACGGCACCACGATTGAAGTGCTGCCGGCCCGGGTTAAGCGTGAAATCAGCCGCCGCAGCGGCTTCGATGTTCCCGTCATGGCCGTGGGCGGACCCTGCATCGCGGGCGAGCTGGCGGCAATGCGGGACACGTCGGTCGTCATCGCCGGCGATATCAGGTCCGAGGTTGACCGAGCCCTCGCCTTGCTGCGCTCGCCCTATTATCACGCGCGCGCCACGGACGATGTCCTCGGCGTCGAGGTCTGCGCCGCGTTCAAGAATTTCTATGCGATTTCCGTCGGCTCTGTCGGAGGACAGTTGGAGCGCAGCGGCAAGGCGTCCAACGCCGCGCTGATGCACAATCTCGCCGCTTCGACCTTCACCCAGGCGCTCAGGGAAATGCACGAACTCGTCGTCGCGCTCGGTGGCGACCCGGCCACCGTGCCCGGGCTGGCCGGAGCGGGTGATCTCTATGTGACCTGCCAAGCTGGCCGCAATGGCAGGATGGGGCGCCTGCTCGGACTTGGACTGCCCTATTCAGAGGCGAAATCCGACCACATGCCGACCGATACCGTTGAAGGCGCCAATCTGGCGCTGGAGCTCGGGCAAACGATCGAGCTGATGATGGCAGATGGCCGCCTCACCGCCGACAAGATGCCGCTGACACGTGCGATCGTCGCAGCCATCTGCCGGGACGAACCGCTGATCCTGGACTTCGCACGGTTTCACTGACGGTCGTCCCGCCTCAACGAGTGCATGCGCGGCCAGTTTCGGTTGGCCGCGCATGTTCGATTCATCTGTTTCGCCGACGCCGAATGGAGCAGGATATCGGCGCTCTTGAACCTTGCACCGCAATCGGAGATAGACGGCAGGAGGGAGCTGCGAGCGGCCCGTTTGCCAGGTTTTGACGGCGTGGGTCCTTCGCATCGCGGAGCGGGAAAGGCCGGCCGTTGCCAAACGAATCCGACAGTGATTTCGGTACGTTGCGAGAGCAGGCCCGCGTTGCGTGGCTCTATTTCACCGGCGGCCTCACGCAGAAGGAAATCGCCGACCAGCTTGGCATCACACGCCTCAAGGTCAACCAGATCATAGGCGCTGTCAGGGCGGATGGTTCGGTTCGAATCGACGTCGACCTCCCGCTGATCGACTGCGTTCAGCTTGAGGAAGCGCTGAAGGAGAAATTCGGCCTCAGCGACGCTGTCGTCGTCCCGACCGTCGGTGACCTCTCCGAGCAGCAGCGCACGATCGGCGAAGCCGGCGGCACCATGGTCAATGATCTGATCGGCGGCCGCGATCTCGGGATCGGGATCGGCTGGGGTCACACGCTGAGCTTTGCCACGCGCCGGCTGACCGCCAAAGCGAGCCCCAATTCATGGGTGGTCAGCCTGACGGGAGGCTTCACGCGCGCCTCAGGCAACAACACGTTTGAAATCGCAACGTCGGTCGCCCGGGCGCTCAATGTCGAGTGCCACTACATCACCGCGCCGATCTATTGCTCCAGCACCGAGAGCCGCGAGACTCTGCTGCACAATGACGAGATCGCCGACGTGCTCGCCCGCACCGAAATCGCCGAGGTGGCGCTGATTTCCTGCGGCGATCTTTCCGAGCGGTCGCCGATCGTCTCACTCCGGATCGTCAAGGACAATATCGACGATCTTCTGCGCCTCGGCGCGGTCGGGGAGATCCTTGGCTGCTTCCTGGCGGCCGACGGTCGCCCGGTCGAGCACTTCCTGAACGACAGCATCATGGCCATGTCGCTGGAGGCGCTCAAGCTGAAGCCGATATCGGTGCTGGTTGCCGGGGGCATCCACAAGGCGCCGGTCATCTATGCCGCGCTTCGCGGCAAATACGTCAACCGCCTCGTCACCGACGAGCTCGTGGCGCGCGTCCTGCTCGAACGCGCGCCCTGATTTCCTGCTGCCGCGGCGGCCGCAGCGCTCCGTCAGCCGCGTGAACGCAACGCGGCATCCAGCGCTTCGGTCATGGCCTTCAAGGTCACGAAGGTCGAGGCTGCACCGGGGTCGATGTGACCGATCGAGCGATCGCCGAGCTTTGCGGCCCGGCCACGGCGCGCGGCGATCGTTGCGGTTGCGTTCATCCCGGCCTCGGCTCCAGCCGTCGCAGCCTGCATGGTCTCGAGCGACGAGGCACCCTTCGCGACGGCTTCCCTCGCCCGCTCGGCTGCCGGAACCCAGGCATCGACCATCGTCTTGTCGCCGGGCTCCGTGCGGCCGCGCTCGCGAATGCCGCCGGACGCAGCCTCGATCCAGGCCGCAACCGCGTTGGCATCGAGGTTCAGGCGATCGCTGACGGCTGTGCCAGCGCGCAGGAATGCCGTCGCATAGAGCGGCCCCGACGACGCACCGACAGCATCGAGGAACGTCTTGGCCATCCGCTTGCACGTCGCTTCGATCGTCTCGCCTTCGGGCGCGGCCGCCAGAGCCTTCGCGACAGCCGTCCAGCCGATCTCCATGGTGACGCCGTGATCGCCGTCGCCGATGACGCCGTCGAGCTCGCTCAGCCAATCGCGCTTGGCGATGATGGCGAGGCCGACATTCTCCATCATGCGGCGGAAGATGGCCGGCGTGATGTCGCCGGATGTCTTCAAGGGCAGATCCGAGGCAGCAGATCCGTCCGACGCCGCGTCGGCACGCATCGCCGTGCTGCTTGCATGAGCCGAGTGGCGTCCTGAGGCCTGCGCGAGCGTCTCGCCCACCCTGAGGGCAACGCTGTGGCAGGGATGATCAAGCAGCGGCTTCAATTCCGCATCGAGCTTCATCAGCGTGATGGAGGCGCCGGCCATTTCAAGCGAGGTCGCGTATTCGCCGACCCAGCTATGATGGATACGGATGCCCCGCTCTTCGAGCAGCAGGCGCGCCTTCCTGTGAAGGAGGTAAAGCTCGATATAGGTCGTGGCGCCGAGGCCGTTGACCAGCAGCGCAACTTCGTCGCCTGCGGCAATCGTCAGATCCGCGAGGATCGTCTCGACAAGATCCGTTGCAACCTCGTCGGCACTTTCGATATGCGCGCGACGAACGCCCGGCTCGCCATGCAGGCCCATGCCGATTTCCATCTCGTCGTCGCCGATCTCAAAATTCAGCTTGCCCGTCTGCGGCAGGGAACAGGCAGACAGCGCGACGCCCATGGTGCGCGTCATGGCGTTGGCATGGCGGGCGAGCCGGTACACTTCGTCGATGCCCATCATGCGGTCGGACGCAGCGCCAGCCACCTTGAAAACGAAGAAATCGCCCGCAATCCCTCGCCGCTCGCCAATGCGGTCCTTAGGCGCCGATGCGACGTCGTCGGTCACCGCGATGCTGCGCACGGGCGTGCCGCCGCGGCTCAGCTCGTCGACGGCCATGTCGAAGTTCATGACGTCGCCGTTATAGTTGCCATAGAGGAAGACGATGCCGGCTCCGTTGTCGACCTGGCGCGCCGCATCGAGAATGAAAGCGGGCGACGGCGACGCAAAGACGTTCCCGATGGCGCTGGCATCAGCGAGCCCGCGCCCGACATAGCCGGCAAAGGCAGGCTCGTGTCCGGAGCCGCCGCCGACGACGACGCCGACCTTCCCCGCGCGGGGACCATTGACCGCGACAATGGCGCGGCCCGTCGTTCCCGCACCGCGCAGGATGTCGGGATGGGCACCGAGCATGCCCTCGATCATTTCCGGGATGATGCGATCAACCGCGTTGATCAGCTTCTTGGTCTTTGAGGTCATCGGGGATTCCGTCCAGACGGGCGTGGGCGAGGCATGAAGTGAGGGTGGCCAGCTTGCCGCGCGCTCCCGGATGGGGCCGGCGCGCGTTGGCCGGCTAGATCGTTTCCTTGCGCAGATAGCGCCGCGAGATCGCATCGAAAGAAATGGCCAGAACGACGATGGCGCCGCTGACGATACCCTGCCAGTAGGGCGACACGCCGAACAGCACGATGATGTTCTCGATGATGCCGATGATGCAGGCGCCGAAGATGGCGCCGAGCGGCGTTCCGATACCGCCCGTCGTCGCCACGCCGCCAATGACGGCCGCGGCGATCGGTGCAAGCACCCAGGTCTCGCCGATGGAGGGCTGCGCCGTGCCGAGGCGCGCAACCATCAAGATGCCGGCAAGAGCCGACAGAAACCCGGCCAGCGTGAAGACCAGCACCCGGATGCGATTGACCTTGATGCCGAGCATTCGCGCGGCGGCGGCGTTGTTGCCGATGGCATACATATAGCGCCCGAAGGGTGTCTTCGCCGCGAGGAAGGTCACGATTACCAGCGCGATCAACATGATCACGAAGGGAACCGGCAGGCCAAGGATGTCACCGCGGCCGAGAAACTGAATCTCCTTGGGAATGCCGGTGATGGCAACGCCGCGCGTCAGCACAAGGTTGGCGCCGCCGATGACGCCGGCCGTGCCGATGGTGAGGACGAGGGAATGCAGTCCGAGCGCGGACACCAGAAAGCCGTTGAAGAACCCGAGCGCTGCGCCGAGCGCGAGTGCGAGCGGCAGGGCGACAATCGGCGGCCAGCCGAATGTCACCATCAACATGCCCGCCACGACACCGCAAAGACCGCCGACCACGCCCAGCGAAAGATCGAGCTCTCCGATGATCATCAGACTGGCCTGGCCGATGGTCACCAGACCGACGAATGCCAGAGCCCTTGCGACGACCGACAGATTGTATCCGGTCAGAAAATAGGGCGACAACAGCGCGGATATGCCGAAAATCACCACGAGAATGACGAACACGCCGGCGAGAGGGTTGGTCGCCAGTGCGGAAAAGAGCCTACGCAGCATTCTTATGGCCTTTCGCACCGAAAATGGCGCCAACGAGGGTTTCATTGTCCGTTGTCGCAGTGACGAACTCACCGCTGATGACGCCTGAATGCATCGTGATGATGCGCGTCGAGCATTTGCGCAGTTCTGTCATTTCGGACGATATCAGGATGATGCCGATGCCATCCTCCGCCAAAGTCTTCATGATGCGGTATATTTCCGCTTTGGTTCGTACATCGATTCCCTTGGTGGGCTCGTCGAAGATGATCAGCTTCGGCCGGCGCGCCATTGCCCGTCCGATGATGGCTTTTTGCTGGTTGCCGCCCGAGAGATGAGCGATCTCCTTGGCCATGCTCGACGTCTTGATGCCATAGGCGGCGATCACGTCGGCGACGGCCGCCTTTTCCTTCCGCGCGGAGATGCTGAACCCGGCTGTCTGGTCGTGAATGGCCATGCCGATATTGTCGCGCAGCGACATCTTGGCGAAGATGCCGTGATGCTTGCGCTCTTCTGACAGGTAGATCATCCCGGCCTTGACCGATATCGCAGGGTCGCCCAGCCGCAGCGGCTCGCCGCAGAAGCGCACCGAACCCGACTTTGCCTTTCGGAAGCCGAAAATGGTCTGCATCAGTTCCGATCGGCCCGCGCCGACCAGCCCGGCAAAGCCGAGGATCTCGCCGCGCTCCAGCATGAAACTGGCATTGTTGAATTGCCGTCCGGTGAGCCCGTCGACCTCGAGGATCGGCCCACCCGATCGATCGAGCGCGACTTCCGGGCGAAATGTCGCGTCCAGCCGCAGAATTTCGCCGGACATCGCCTGGATCAGCCCCTCGACATCCGTATCGGCGATCCGCCCCGCGGTGACCTTCTCGCCATTGCGCAGGACCGTGTAGTCGTCGCCAATCTCGAAGACTTCATCCATCTTGTGGGAGATGAAGACGATCGCAAGGCCAGCATCGCGAAAGCCTCGCACGACTTTGAACACACGCTCGACTTCGGTCGGCGTAAGAGACGATGTCGGCTCGTCGAGAAAAAGGACTTTCATTTCCTTATTGGTCGACGCGCGCGCGATCTGCAGCAATTGCTGGTCCGGCACGGATATGGTGCGGACGAGGTCGGTCGGCTTGGCGCGAATTCCAAAGCGATCCAGATAGTCCTTTGCCTCTGCCTCGATCTTCCGCCGATGAAACAGGGCGCCGCCATGGCCGGTCCGGCTGTAAGGCAGGAAGAGGTTCTCGGCGACGCTCATATGCGGGAACAGGCTGAGTTCCTGCGGCACATAAGCGATGGTGCGGAAGAGATCGGGAACGGTAGCCGGATCGCGTCCATCGATCGAGAGCGTCCCGCGGCTCGGCGCATAGGCACCCGTCAGGAGCTTGACGAGGGTCGACTTCCCTGCCCCGTTTTCGCCGGCGAGAATATGAACGCGCCCAAGCTCGATCGCTATATCGACATTGTCGAGAGCCGTGACGCCCGGAAAGTCACGGCCAAGATTCCTGGCTTCCAGATAGGCCATCGCATCACCCCGGATCGATCTAGGTAAAATCGAGTCACTCCCGCCGCCGCAACGATACGACGGCAGGAGCGCACGAAGGAGGGGTTTCGCGTGTGCGTCACACCCCCACTTTTTACTTGGGGAGATTGTCCTTGTTCAGGACGGCGATGCCGGTGTCGATATATTTCGGCGTCGCGGCGCCGGTCGCCTTCTGCCACATCGTCATAACGGCCCAATAGCCCTGCATTTCGGGCTTGGTCGACGACGTGCTGTCGGCAACGCCGTCGCGGATCATCTGCAGCATCTCGGGCAGGTCATCCATGCCGACCAGCGTCACCTGGCCGGTCTTGCCGGCTTCCTTGATCGCCTGGCCGATGCCGATCGGACCGGACGCGTCAGAAGCAACCCAGCCCTTCAGGTTCGGATGAGCCTGCATGATGGCAGCCGCCTGCTTCTGCGCCTGCTCGATGTCGTCATTGTCGATGCCGGTCGCGACGACCTTGATCTTCGGATACTGGCTGAAGAACTTCTGGTGGCAATCGGCGCGGATCTTGTGGTTGGGAGCGCTCGGCACACCCATCATGATTGCGACTTCGCCTTCTTCCTTCAGAAGCTCGACGAGGCGGCGGGCAGCGATCTCGGCCTGCTCGCAGAAGTCATTGCCGATGCTGGTGAGATTCATATCGGCCGGCGCGACCGAATCGAACACGGTCACCGGGATATTCTGACCGACCGCCTCTTCGAGCGAAGCGCGATTGCCGGCGGCGTCGAGAAGATCGATGGCGATACCATCGGGATGAGTCGCGATCGAGCTTTCGAGGATCTGGTTCTGCTGGACAACGTCCGCCTGCTGGGGCGCGCTGTAGTCAATGGTGATCTTGGAGCCCGTCTGTGCTTCGATCGCCTTGGCGGCCTGCTTGGCTCCATTGTTCACCTTGTCGAACCAAGGATGAACAACCTTCGGAATAATGACGAAGCGATAGCTGTCCTTCTTGGTCATGCCCTCATTACTTTGGGCAAAGGCGGCAGTCGAGACAAGCAAAGTTGCGGCAATAGCAAGCCGCACGGCATTCTTCATGGTTTCCTCCCAAGAAAGACAATGACCGGCTGTTGGCGCGGATATCGAGGCGTTGTGGGCTCGATAGAGCCCGGCCCGTCATTCACAAGAAGGACGCTATCATATGTATTTTCGAAAATACAAATATATTTCGGTCGACCGAGCGTCCTGACGCCCACACGTCGACGCGGTCGCCATTGCCGTGATCGCGGGCCGAGACGGCCAGCCGGCGATGTCGGCACCCGGCATGAAACCGGGTGCCGACAGGATGTGGGGCTCAGTTCAGCCGCCGATGGCGGCGCTCACCGCATCATCGCCGCGACATTGCCGCCGTCGACGGTCAGCACGGCCCCGGTCGACGCCCGTGACGTCAGCAGCGCCAGCCCTGCCTCGGCCACATCACGTGCCGTGACCTCGCGATGCAGCAGGTTGCCGCGCATATAGTGTTCGGGCGTGACGCCACGCGCCCGCGCGCGCTCGGCAACCATCGCATCGGTCATCAGGCCGGTGCGAATGCGGTCGGGGTTGATCGCATTGACCGTGATCCCGTCGGCCGCATGCTCCAGCGCATACTGGCGCATGAGCGCCATGAGCGCAGCCTTCGAGGTGCCGTAGGGACCGAAGTCCGGCCCGGGATTGACGGCCTGCTTGCTGACATTGAAGAGGATGGCCCCGCCCGTCCCCTGCTTGCGCATCACCTGCACGACGGCGCGGGCGCAATAGTGATGCGCCCAGAAGTTGAGATCGAACGCGGCTTTGAAGTCGCTGTTGGACACGTCGAGCAATGCCCCCTGCCATGCGGCGCCGGCATTGGAGACGAGGATATCGACCCCGCCGAACGCTTCGGCCACCCGCGCAATCGTGGCATCCACCGCGGCCGCATCCGTCAGGTCACAGGCAAGGCCGATGCCGCCGAGGCGCTTCGCCTCGCCTTCCACGCGCGCCGCGTCGATGTCGATCAGGGCGATTTCAGCGCCTTCGCTGCGCAGCAATTCCGCCATGGCAAGCCCGAGCCCGCCTGCCCCGCCCGTGATGACCGCGACCTGGCGGGTCAGCGGCTTCTCGACCTGCTTGGCGAGCTTCGCCTGCTCAAGGGACCAGTATTCGATGTCGAACAGGTCCTCCTCCGAGAGAGCCTCGAAGCTGTCGATCCCCTCCGCGCCGCGGATCACGGCGATCGTCGCCTCGGCCACATCGGCGCCGATGCGCGCCGCCTTGCGGGTCGGGCCAGCGGCGAAGACGCCGAGACCCTCGACATAGAAGACCCTCGGCATCGGATCCAGCATCGTCTTGCCGCCACCGACGCGCTGGTTGTTGCGATCGAAATAGGCCTGATAGTCGGCCACGTAGTCGGCAATCCGGGCCTTGGCGATGTCTGCCCAACCAGCGAGATCGCCCGCTATGGGCGCCGGCAGGCTGATGCCGAACCGCTTGATGTGGATGACGTGCTCGGGGGTCGCATTGCCGCGCCGCACGAGATCGCCAACATTCGGCGCCGCGCAGAAATCGAGGATGTCCGCATTGCTGCGGTGCTCCAGGACGAAGCGGCGCGGCCGCCCTTCCTGCTTGCCCGGCAGCGATATCGCGCCGCGCAGGATTGGAGCGATATCGGCCGGCGATGCGAGTGGCAGGGCGGGCGCGGAAGCCGTGCCAAAGGGCTTCGGATTGCCCTCCGCGATACGCCTTTCCGCGCGGTCGATCGCCTCGATCATCGCCTCATAGGCAACGCGCGGGTCTTCCGACCATGTGAAGATCCCGTGCTTCAACAGGATCATTCCCGGCGCGTCGGGGCGCTCCGAAAACGCCTTGAGGCAGGCCTTCGACAGATCGAACCCAGGCATCACATAGGGCACCACGATCATCTCGGGGAACAAGGCCCGTATGATCGCCTCGCCCCGCGGCTGGTTGGTCAGTGCGACGATGGCGTTGGCGTGGGTATGATCCACATGCCTGAACGGCAGGATCGCGTGCAGAATGGCCTCGACGGATGGATTGGGCGCGCTCGGATCGAGCAGCAGGCGCCGCTGCAGCATCACCATATCGTCGTCGGAAAGGCTCTCGTAGTTGACCATCGCCCGCAACGGTTCCAGGCGGAGCGCCGGCAGGCCGGGCGGCTCGATCTGGCCCATGTCCCAGCCGCTGCCCTTGACGCACAGCACCTCGACCGGCGTGCCGTCATGATCGTTCATGACTGTCTTGACGGATGTGTTGCCTCCGCCATGCAGCACCAGGTTGGGCTGCGAACCAAGCAGGCGCGTCGTGTAGGTGCGGATGGCGACATCGCGGTTGATGCCCGCCTTCTCATAGCGCGAGACGACGGCTTCGAATTCGGCGTCAGACCAACTGGATTTCATGTTTGCTCTCTCTGGCAATCGCATCGCGCAACGCATACGCCCACGGGACAATATGTCAATTGTCATGACATGATGACAATTGACATATTGTCCCGTGGGCGCGGTTGGCAGGCTAGGGATTCTGTGCCAAGAACCTGAGGTTGCGAGGGGGTTGATACAGCGCATGACATCTGACGCGATCGTTCCGGCGGAGTTCGACGATGTCGTCGTCTGGGCGGCCTGGCTCTATTATGAAGAGCAGCTGAACCAGAGCGAGATCGCCGCGCAGCTCGGCGTGTCCCGCGCGACGATCGTCAACTACTTGCAGGAAGCCCGCGAACGCGGCGCCGTACGCATTGTCATGAGCGCGGAGGTGATGGCGCGCAGCGGCGTGGCACGGGCGCTGGCGGCGCGTTTCGGGCTCGAGGAAGCGCTGGTTATTCCGCGCAATCCGAAGGCCGACGCCGGCGAGCGTCTTCCCGCGCTTGGAGCCGCCGGTGCGCGGCAGCTTGAACGCATGATCACGCCGGGCGAGACGATTTGCGTCTCCTGGGGGCGGACGGTCCTCGCCGTCGCCGATGCCATCGCGCTGTCCCGTCCTGTCGCGGGGCTGAGCGTCGTCCAGGTCACGGGCTC
Organism: Kaistia sp.; assembly: GCA_965229085.1. Taxonomy (GTDB): domain Bacteria; phylum Pseudomonadota; class Alphaproteobacteria; order Rhizobiales; family Kaistiaceae; genus Kaistia. The sequence continues at coordinate 1,177,233 of OZ245859.1, forward strand.
GGCGATGGGCAAACGGGAATTCTCGTCCGAGCTTTGCACGGCGATCATGGCGCGCAATCTTGGCGCGACCAGCTTCAACATGCATGCACCGGCGGTGCTGAGCAGCGCGGAACTCTGCCTTGCCCTGCGAAACGAGCCTGTCCTGCAGCATCAGTTCGATCTGATCCGGCAGGCAAAGACCATCGTCTTCGGCGTCGGTGGGTTGGGGCCTGAAAGCACGATGCGCTTTGCCGATGTGACAACGGACGCCGAAATCGACGCCTATGCGGCCAACGGCGCGAAGGCTGTTCTGATCTGCCGCTTCCTCGACGCCGAGGGGCAACAGGTCACACGCGACTTCGACCGGCGCACGATCGGGATCGAACTGCCGGAGCTCCGCGCCATCCCGCGACGGCTCTGCGTCGCGGGCGGAACATGGAAGATCGACGCTCTGAAGGCGACGCTGAACGGCGGCTTTGCGACCCATCTCGTCACCGATATGGAAACCGCCGAGGGGCTGCTTGCCAGTTAGTGCCGGATCGGCGTCGTGTTCATGAAATCCAGCGTCTCCCGGAACGAACGGATACCGGCATCCGAGCCGAGGCCCGTCGCGACGAGCGCCGCCGAAGCCTGAGCGAAATTGAGCGCCGTCTTCAAATCCATCTTGTGATGGAGCGCGGTGATGAACCCGGCGTCGAACGCATCGCCGCAACCGGTCGTATCGACCACCTGAATGTCGAAGGCGGGCTGGCGAACCACCTGCCCGCCATGGTCCATGAAGCAGACGCCGTCGCCTCCTAGAGTGAAGACGCAGTGCTTCACACCCCGTTCAATGAAGAAGCGCCCGGCAGCCTCGACCTCGGCCTCGCCGGAAATCAGGCGCGCCTCTTCGATCGAGGGCATGAAGTAGTCAATATTGGCCAGAAGCGGCGCGATCAGCCCGAGCGTTCCCGGATTGGCGCCGAGGAGATCGAATGTCACGGTTCGTCCGCGGCGCTTGGCCTCGGCCAGCAACCGCGCGCTCGGCTCGCCATCGAGCTTTGCCAGCAGGCCGGTGCCCCCAAGATGGATGATCGGAGGGGCCAGCACAGCGTCCAGCGCCGCATCGGGGACCTCAAAGTGGTCGGACGCGCCGCGCTGATGCAGCGCCGGTCGATCGCCGTTTCGCCGGACGTTCAGGATCGTCGCGGATGTCGGAACACCCTTGAGCTGCTGCATCTGCCCGGTATCGACGCCGAACTTGCGGAGCGTCGACAGGACGAAGTCAGCCTTTTCGTCGTCCCCGACGGCGCCGACGGCCAGGCAGTTCAGCCCGAGCTTGGCGAGATCGACGACGGTTCCGCCGGCCGTGCCAGCAACGGTCAGCCGGATTTCCTCTATGAACTCGACATTGCCGCCGGCAGGGATCGCATCGACAGGCCGCCCGAGCACATCAAGAATATAGAGACCGATGACCGAGACATCGTGGCTCATGTTTTCCCCCAAAGATCAGTTGTGAGCTCCGCGACGGTTCAGCCGCGACTGCGAAGCGCGAAAATCGTTCCTGCCAGCAGAATGAACGCCCCGACAATAGCCAGTTGCAGCGTGCTGGGAATGCCCACGAAGATCAGCACGTTGCTGACGATCGTGATCAGCAGAACGCCGAGCAGCGTGCCGATGACGGTGCCCGAGCCGCCGGTGATCCGCGCGCCGCCGAGCACCACAGCCGCAATGACCTCGAGCTCCATCCCCGAAAGGTCGAACGGATTGGCGAGGCGGTTGCTGGCGACATGCACGATGCCTGCGACGCCCGCCAGAAGCCCGGCCCAGCCGAATACGAACAACCGTACCCGGAAGAGATTGAACCCCAACCGCTCAGCGATGGCCGGATTACCGCCGACGGCGAAGATCGCCCGGCCAATCAGCGTGCGCTCGAGGATGAACCAGGTCACCAGCGCCGCCAGGGCGAGCACGAGCACGGTCGCCGGCAGCATCGAGATCGCGCCGTCTGCGCCGACATGCGTGTAGAGCGAGGCCTTGCCGAAGGCGTCCATCGCGGCGGGAATGTTCATGAACAGCGCCGTGCCGACGAAGGTCAGGAGAAAGCTGCGGATGATGTATTGCGTGCCGATCGTCACGATCAGGGACGGCGCACGCAGGACATGAACGAGCAGGCCGTTCACGACGCCAAACGCGGCTCCGCCCATCGCGGCCAGGGGCAGAATGATCCAGAGCGGCATGCCGGGAAAGACGTTCGTCACCAGCATCGTCAGCGCATACATCACGAAGGCTGCGATCGCCGTAAACGACACGTCGATGCCGCCGGCCGCCAGCACGACGAGCACGCCGAGGGCGAACAGCCCGCGCACGACCGATGCGCGCAGGATGTCGAACAGATTGTTGACCGCGAGAAAGTCCGGGTTGGCGATCGCGACGACGATGATGGTCAGGATCGTCAGCGCCAGCGTGAACAGCTCTGGCCTGCGCTTCATCAGCTCCCAGGCTCGTGCCACGGGGCTTTTTATCGTGGCGTCCGCGGGGTGAGCGGCCATATCGGTCATTGTGCGCCTTCCTTCAGGCCGTCGCCGTCACTGGCCATGGCCTGATAGATCGTGTCTTCGCTGACTTGGTCCGCCGCATAGGTGGCGACGATGGCCCCTTGCCGCATGACCGAGATCCGGTCGCAGTTCTGGATGAGTTCCGGCAGATCGTCGCTGATGATGACGACGGCCATGCCCTCGTCGGCGAGCCGCTGAATGATGCGAAAGATCGTATCCTTCGAGCCGACATCGACACCGACGGTCGGGCCATGCAGGATCAGGAGGCGCGGCTCGATGGTCAGCCAGCGCCCGATCAGAACCCGTTGCTGGTTGCCGCCGGAGAGAGACTGCACCGGCACGGTCACGTCGGGGGCGACCACCTGCAGATCGGCGACGGTCTTTTCCGCCAGCTTGCGGGCCCTTCGCGCACTGATCATGCCAAGCGCGCCGCAGAGGCGGTCAAGCACCGGCAGGGTGATGTTGTCCTGAATGGGCTTCTCGAGGAAGAGGCCCTCGGTGAGCCGATCCTCGGGCACATAGCCGATGCCCTCGCGGATCGCATCGGCAGGGCTCTGTGGTGCAATGGCCTTGCCGTCGAGCCGCATACGCCCCTGATCGGCCGGCGCCACGCCTGCCAGAGCCAGCGCCAGTTCGTTTCGCCCGGAGTCGAGCAGTCCCGTGAAGCCCAGGATTTCGCCGCGGCGGACGGAGAAGGTCAGGCCGCTGAACGCGGTGCCTGCGCCGAGATTCTCGACCTCCAGCAAGGTCGTGCCGAGCTTCGGTTCGGTCCGGTACCGGGCCTCGCTAATCTCGCGACCGGTCATCCAATGGCTGAAGTCCGCCTTGGCATGGGTGGCGACGTCGAGCTCAGCGACCTTCTCGCCATCGCGCATGACGATGGCGTGGCCGCCCAGCGACTTGCACTCGTCCAGCTTGTGGGTGACGAACAGGACGGCGACCCCGCGATCCAGCAGACTGCGAACGACGCGCAGCAAGTTGTCGACTTCCTGCCGGGTCAAGGACGTCGTTGGCTCGTCCATGATCACCATGCGCGCCTCCGCGGCGATGGCGCGTGCGATGGCGACCAACTGGCGCGTGGCGAGTGGCAGAGTGTCGGTGCGGCGCGCAAGGAAGGCGCGGTCGGTCGGGAGGTTGACTTGCGCCAGCGCGAGCGCCGCGGTCCGGTAGAGCTCCGCGACATCCAGCCGCCGCATCAGGGCACCGCCCGCCGCGACGAGTTGCCGGGTCAGCGCGACATTGTCGGCCACCGAGAGATTGGGGAGCAGCGAAAGATCCTGGTAGACCGTCTCGATCCCGGCCTTCAGAGCGCCGATTGCGCCAAGATCGCCGGCGACAGTCCCCGTCGGCACGCCGCCGATCAGGATCTGCCCTTCATCGGCGCTTTGCGCGCCCGAGATGATCTTGATCAGCGTGGACTTGCCACAGCCGTTCTCGCCCATCAGGTGATAAATCTGGCCAGACCGGATCGTCAGGCTGACATTCTTCAGCGCCCGCACGCCGCCGAACGACTTGCGTACGTTGCGGATCTCGAGAAATGCCGGGACTTGCCCTGCCTGAGGATCGCTGGACTGCTGGGACTGCATCGCCGTGTCCTGATGTGGTCTGCCTGTTTGCAAGGCCGCGATCGTTCGCGGCCTTGCCTGTCATCGATCCGCTTGAGGGATCAGAACGGGTAATCAGAAAGGATACTTGGAGAAGTCGTCCTTGCCGACATCGACCCAGGCCTGACCCTGGATCAGGATGCCCTTGCCGGGTCCCTTGGTGACCTTGACGGCATTGTAGCCGGGAACGCCGAGATCCATTCCGTCAGTGATCGGCTTGCCGTCGAGCACCATCTTGGAGACGACGTTCATGACGTAGCCGGCGTCCTTCGGATCCCAGAAATAGATCCGGTTGACCGCGCCCGACTTCAGGTAAGGACCGCTGTCCTTGGGCAGACCGAGGCCATAGACGCAGATCTTGCCCTGAAGGCCGGCTTCCTCGACCGCACGGCCGATGCCGATCACGTCGATGGCCGACGAGCCCTGGAAGCCCTTGATGTCGGGATGCAGGCGCAGGATTTCCTTGGCCTTCTCATAGGCGCGGTTCGCGTCGTTGAACGACTCGTTCTTCGCCGAAACCAGTTCCATCTCAGGATACTGCTTGGCGTTTTCCGCGCCGGCATCGACCCACTGGTTATGCGTCAGGCTGCCGAGCGAGCCGACGAACGTCGTCCACTTGCCCTTCTTGCCCATGCATTCTGCGAGGCCCTCGTTGATGCGGCGGCCGAAGGCTGCGTTGTCGAAAGCCTCGATGTCGGCGTCCGCATTGACGATCGTGCTGCCTTCATGCGCGATGACCTTGATGCCGCGCTGCTGTGCACGACGCAAAACGCCTTCAAGCGCCGAGGGGTCCATCGGAACGACTGCGATCGCCGAAACGTCGCGCGCCACGAGGTCCTCGATGATACGCGACTGCTGCGCCGCATCAGCCTTGGCCGGTCCGATCTGGCTGACCGAGAGCTCGGGATTGTCCTTGCCGAAGGCGTCGACGCCCTCGTTCATGCGGATGAACCAGTTCTCACCGGTAACCTTCACGACGGTCGTGATATTCGGCTTGTCAGCGGCCGCAGCCGCGCCGGTCGCCAGGATTCCCATCAGGGCAACGCTGCCTGCCAGTCTCGCGATCAGACTCATGTCTCACTCCTCCAGTGTCTTGAACACTTCTTGGTCCATCCCGCGCGTCACCCCTTCAGGGGGCGCGCTTCTTAGCGCCTGGCACGAAGCCAGGGCGTAAGATCCACTCGCGCCGACGCCAGAAGGGCGAGCAGCAGCGCACCCCAGGCCAGGTCGCGGAAAAAGTTCGAAATCTGCATGAAGTTGAAAAGGCTCGAGAGCGTCTGCAGCGCAGTCGCCGCCAGGAGCACGCACAGCACCTTGCCGTAGCCGCCCTCGGGCTTAACCCCGCCAAGCACGGCGATCAGGATGGCGATCAGCACATAGGAGCTGCCGTAATCCCATTTCACCGACGAGTTGCGCGAGGCGATCACGACCCCTGCGATCGAGGCGAGCACGCCGCAGATCGTATAGGTGACGATGATCATCCGCCGCTCCGAGATCCCGCCATAGCGAGCGGCTTTGGCGTTGCTGCCCAGAAGCATGAGCTTCACGCCAAAGGGCGTGTATTTCAGCAGGAACCCCAGCAGCGCCGCAATCACGACAAACAGCGTGAAGCAGAGCGGAACGCCGAGAACCGGCAGGTTGCCGAAGTCGTCGAGCGGCGGGATGTAGCCCATGCTTACCGCGGAGCCGTTTGTCAGGAAGACGGCGATGCCGGTGAACAGAAGCTGGGTTCCCAGCGTCGCGATGAGCGGCGTCAATCCCGCCAACGAAATCACGATCCCGTTGATGAGCCCGCCGACCAGTCCGACAGCGAGCGCAATGCCCGCGAAGGTCCAGGCGAACAGCATCGGCGAAGCGTCCGGCGCGATCATCGACTTGGTCAGGAGGAAGGCGACGATCCCGGCGAGATTCGCGAGGGCGATGCCCGAAAGGTCAATGCCGCCATTGCCTGAGATCATCGCCAGCGTCACGCCCAGCGCCAGCAGTCCGAGCTCAGGCACCTGCGCCGCCATCGACTGCAGGTTGTAGCTGTCAATGAAGTTGTGCCCGGCAAGCACGGCACCTGCCACAAGCACGACGACATTGATCGACGCCAGGAACAGCGTCTGGCGATCAAAAGCAGATGACACTTCAATCCTCCCGAGCGACCAGGCGTTGCCACCCGGTCGTTTCCGTATTTCGCCGCGAACAGTGTCAATTGTCAATGATAATTGACGTATGTCACCATTCGCCTTGAGCCCATCCTCAGTCAGGCCCCCGGCCCCAGAACCGTCACGGCGGGCGACCGGCAGGGGTGGTGGAGCAAAGAGGTCAGTTCGTCGTCCAGATGCAGCAGGGTGAGCGACACCCCCTCCATATCGAGGGACGTGTAGTAGGGGCCGACAAGGCTCGCATCGACGATGAGGCCATGCGCCTTCAGGCGCTGCCGGACCCGACGGTGCAGGATGTAGAGTTCCATGGCCGGTGTGCCGCCGAGCGAGTTCACCAGCACTGCGACGCGGTCGCCATGCACCGGCTTCATTTCGGCAAGGATTCGGTCGAGCAGCAGATCGGCACAGTCGTCGGCCGAAGCGAGCGCCCGGCGCACCACACCGGGCTCGCCATGCACGCCAACGCCAAGTTCCATGTCTTCGGGACCAAGTTCGAAACTGGGCCGACGCGTATCCAGAAGGCGCGCCGGCTCGAGAGCGAGGCCCATCGTGTAGGTGCGTGAGGCGGCGCGCCGGGTGATGAACTCGCACGCCTCCAGGCTCAGCATCCGGTCGGCCGCCGCCCCGGCAATCTTGAAGACGAAGATGTTCCCCGCCACGCCCCGTCGCGAGGCCCGTGATTCCAGAGGGGCTGAAGCGATGTCGTCGATGGTGACGATCTGGCGAACGCGCAGGCCTTCGGCCTCGGCGATCTCGGCGGCCATCTCGAAGTTCATGACGTCGCCGGAGAAGTTGCCATAGATATAGAGCAGCCCTGCCCCGCCGTTCACGGCGCGACTTGCGGCCAGGATGGGCCCGGGCGGGGGCGCCGCGAAGATGTTCCCCACGGCCGCCGCGTCCGCAAGCCCACGGCCGACGAAGCCCCAGAAGCCCGGCTCGTGGCCTGATCCGCCGCCGATCACGATGCCCACCTTGCCGGGCCGGGGTGCGGCCGCCGCCATCACCGCGCGCGGCGAGCCGGGCACAGGAACAATCAACGACTCATGCGCGAGAAGCGCGCCGGCGAGGCATTCGTCCACGGCGTCCTGCGGCGCATTGATCAGCTTCTTGGCGTGGCTCCGCGCCATGGCCGGCAAGGAAGACGGCGCCTCCGCGCGCCGCAGCGGCTCGATCCAGCCCTCGGCGTTCAGGATGCCCCGGCCGGTCGCCGTATCCGTCACCAGCACATTCACATGCTTGGCCCGAAGCGCGGCGAGGATCGCGGCGATCTTGTCGATACCGCCGGCAACGGCGATGCGCTGCGGAATCCGGCGGAGCATCTCGAGGTCGAGACCGATCGTCCGGTCATGCAGCGGCCCCATGACCGGCTCGCCACGCGCCGAAATGAAGCGCCCGACAATGCTGCCAACGGCGGCATGGTAATAGGAATGCTGGTCGACGCCGTCGAGAAAGCCACTTGTGTGGATCGTGCTTTCCGGGCGCAGCGATGAGATGCCCATGACGATCCGGTCCGCCTCGGCCAGGATCGCCATCTGTTCCGCGAGGACAGGCTCGCGCAGCAGCATTTCGCGCATCTCGGGCGAGGACACGATGGCCGGAGCCGAGAGCGGAATGCACCGCGCCGTCAAGGCCTCGGCGAGACGCGAGGCGCAGGCTTCCGGCGTCCATGGGATACGCGCCGTCGTCCCGCCAGTCGCCTGGACCACGCGCAGATCGGCCAATCCAGGATGGTCTAGGGCATCGGCCAGAGCCAGAACCGTCCGGCCCCAGGTCACGGCGATGGTGTCGCCAGGCCGGACGAAGCTCTTGAGGACCTGTGCCCCTGCCGCCCCCAGCCGTGCGATCAGCGGGCGGTCGCCACCGTCGGTCGGAATGACGAGACAATCCTGCAGGCCGAAGTGGCCCTTCAGCGCCTGAGCGATGGAAAGCTCGCGAAAGCGATCCGGAGCAATCTCGATATTGACGATGCCACGGATGCGGGCGTCGGCGAGATAGGTGTTCACCGAGGCGCGGGAAAGGCCCATCTTCTCGGCGATCTCGCCCTGCGTCAGGCCTTCCTCGTAATAGAGCCAGGCAGCCCACAGCAAGGTGTCGTCGCCAAACCGCAAGGGCATGGCGACCGTCGCGTCGCTTTCGGACTTCTGTGGTTGGCGCGCCATCACAGCGCCGCCCGTTCGCGTCGCTGCATCGCATCACGCAAGGCAGCGATGATGATCGTCGCCGAGGCAGCGCCGGGATCGACATGGCCGAGCGTGCGCTGCCCGAGGCGCGCGGCGCGCCCGACGGATGCGACCATGGCCCGCGTCGCCTCGCGCCCCTCTTCCGCCGCGAGCAAGGCTGCATCGAGGCAGGCAAGCGGACCCAATCCCTCTGCCTGCGCCTGCTGTACTGCCCACGCCGCGGGCGACCAGACATCGAGCATGGTCTTGTCGCCGGGCTGCGCCTTGCCCCGCTGGCGGATGCCTTCTTCGAAGGCGGGAATGAGGTCCGGGATGGATTCAGCGGCTATGTCGCGCTGGCCGGCAAACAACTGGCCCGCCCGCATGAACGCGCTTGCATAGAGCGGACCCGTGGTCGCGCCGACGGCACCGAGAAAGGACTGCGCTGCAACCGGGAAAAGATCGCCTGCCGCAGCCCCGCTCATGGCGGCAGCAGAACTGGCGCGAACCACGGCGGCGAAACCTTCGGCCATCGAGTTGCCGTGATCGGCATCCCCGATGACCCCATCGAGCACGCCGAGCTCGGTTCGCGCCTCCGTCAACCTGGCGGCGATGGCGCGAAACAAGTCCGTAATCTGATCCGCATTCAAGCGCGCCATGGCGATGGCTCCCCTCAGGACAGACGCTTCTCGAACGCGTCGCCCAGCGTCACGAGGATGAGGCAGCATGAGGTGGCGCCGGCGTCCGGAACGCCGCGCGACCGCTCGCCGAGACGGCTCGCCCGGCCTACCCTGGCCACGAGATCGACGGTGCTGTCGCGTCCCTGTTCGGCCGCCAGACGCATCGCCTGCAGCGCCGCAGCGAAGCCTTGCGACTTCGTCGCGTCGAAGGCCGCCACGGCTGGCACAAGCGTATCGATCAGCGTCTTGTCGCCGACATTGGCCGAGCCGGTGCGGCGGACGCCTGCAAGGCCTGCGTTCAAAAGCGCCGAGAAGCCATCCGCGTCGACAGCGCTGTGACCTGCGATGGCAGTCGCCATCTCCTGGAACATGAAGCCGTAGAGCGGCCCCATCGATCCGCCGATTTCCGACATCAGGACGTCCGACAGCACGCTGAGCGCCTGGTCGAGGCTGAGGTCCTTGCCCTCGATCCGCTCGGCAGCGCGGCCAAACCCCTTGGCCATGTTGATCCCGTGGTCGCCATCGCCGATCAACCCATCGATTTCCGACAGATGCGCCTTGTTGGCGACGATCACCGCTGCCAGCTCGGCGACAATGGCGTGCGACCCGGCATTGCGCACCGAAGGGCCGTTGATCACCACATCAGTTGCAACGGCCGACTGTGCCCCGTGATGCGAAACCCGGGTCTTGCGCACACCGGCTTCAGCCGCATCGCCCACGGGCGCAGCAACCGTTCCGGTCGTCAAGCCCGGCGCCAGCGCCTCGAGATCGAGGAGAGCCTTCGTCTCCTCGTCGAGAGCAATAACGGTCAAGGTCGCGCCGACCATCTCCAGCGAGGTGAAGTAGTTGCCGACGAACGCCTTATGGACACGCATTCCCCGCGCCTCGAGCCCCGTCTCGATCCGGTCATAGAGCACATAGAGTTCGTTGACCGGCGTCGCTCCGAGGCCCGAAAGGAGAACCGCGACTTCGGTCCCCGGCGCCAGACCATGATCATCCATGACAATGGCCAACATGTCGTCGGCCACAGCGTCCGCGCTCTTCAGCGCCTCAACCCGCGTGCCGGGCTCACCGTGATGGCCGATACCGACCTCCATGGTTCCCGGCGCGATCTGGAAATTCGGATGGCCAACGCCCGGCAGCGTGCAGGGACCAAGGCCGACGCCGACCGAGCGGCAGGCGTCGATCGCCTTCTGCGCCGCGGCCTTCACTTCGGCGAGCGAACCACCTTGCGCGGCCTTGGCACCGCCGATCTTCCACATGAAGATCTCGCCCGCGACGCCGCGCCTTTTGGCGCGCTCAGCGGGGGATGCGGAACAAACATCATCATTGGCAACAACGGTCGCGACCTCGATACCGTCAGCGGCGACCATCTCGGCCGCCATCTTCACGTTCATGTTGTCGCCGGCATAATTGCCATAGAGCACCGCGACGCCGGCGCCGCCATCGGCGGCCCGGATCGCATCGGCGAAGCTCTTCGCGGTCGGCGAGGAAAACAGCTCCCCCACGGCCACGGCATCGACGAGATTGCGGCCGGTATAGCCGATGAAGGCCGGCTCATGACCCGATCCACCGCCGGTCACAATCCCGACGCGGCCCGTACGCGGCGCCGCCGTCGACACCACAACCCGCGGGTTCGTGGGGTCAAGCCGAACGAGGTCCCGGTGGGCCTTGACGAAGCCGGCTACGGTCTCGTCGACCAGATCGTCCGGATCATTGATGAACCGCTGCATCACCACTCCCGCAAATCAACATACCGGCAGAGCACCCAGCGCACAGTTTCAGCGCCGGAACGAGCGCATGCAGAATCTCTCCTGCCTCGCGACAGGCGCTCCAGGAAGCTGTGCCGGATGTCCTCCTCCGACGTCGCCGACAATTTCCGCGACGCTCTGAATTATGTAATTTGCGCAGAATTTATCATATGTCAATGGCGACCTAAACTATGTAAAGCGCCATGGCCTGCACGTGGTGATAGGCCGGCTGAAGGCGCAGGATCGCGCGCCAAGCGGCATGAACTGGAGTGGTTTCAACGCGCTGTGCGCCGTGCAGGCCAATGCCAGGGCAGCACCGCCGTCCCGCTTTGCGAGGAGCCCGAGGGACAAGCGCGACCAGCGGCCGAGCACGGCGCTACTGATCTCGATCCGGCCTGGTCGGCGACAGCGACAGCATGGAGCCGGCATTCAGGCCCGCCCGAGCGCAAGCCGGCAACGCCTTAGTGATGAATGCCCGGCAGCGGGCGCGACGGCCGCTCCGGCAAGAGCGCTCGATCACGGCACCCGGAGCGCAAGGGCGGCCACGACCGCAACAATCAAGCCTTGGCGAAAACGGCGCTGCGCTTGTTGCGGAGATGCTGAAAGAGGATTTCGCTGAGCTCCGCGCCTTGGCGGCGACGCAACGCGTCGAGGATCGCCTCGTGTTCACGCATTGCCTCGCTCCAGCGATCGCGGCTGCGCGCGGAATTGGCCGAGAAGCGGGCGCGGCGCAGGCGGCCGGTCATGGCGGCATAACTGGCCTGCAGCATGCTGTTGCGCGCGGCGCGGACGATCGCCTGATGGATCATCTGGTTGAACTGGAAATAGCCGTGCATGTCGCGACGAAGGTAGCAGCCATACATCTCGTAGTGCAGCTTCTCGATCTCGACGACCTCGTCATCCGTGATGGCCTCGCAAGCCAGCCGACCGGCCAGCGATTCGAGACCGCCCATCACATCGAACAATTCCATCAGATCCTGCTCGCTCAGCGCACGCACGCGGGCGCCTCTGTTGGGCAGCAGTTCGAGCAGGCCCTCGGCAGCCAGGACCTTCAACGCCTCGCGCAAAGGGGTGCGTGAAATGCCGAGCATCTCGCAGAGCTCGCGCTCGGGGACACGCTCGCCCTCACCGAGACTGCCCTCGACAAGGTAGTCGCGAAGCCGAGCGAGAATCTCGTCATGCAGCGAGGCCGCATTGCGCGCTGGCTCACCCTCCGGCGCCTCGTCGCTCGAACTCTGTGCAGTGGATGCTGTCGATTTAATCATGATTGCTCAATTGTATCGCATTCAATTCATTTCGTCCAACAAATACTTAAAAATTCAATGTTCTTCTTGATCCCCTAAAAAATGAATGCATTATTGCCTCCAACGCGCCGGCAGATTGACGACAAAGGTTTCGGAGACGAGTGATGACAGAGCGTTCTGGGCCGCATTTCCTGCAAATTCCAGGCCCAAGCCCGGTTCCGGAACGCATATTGGCGGCCATTGGCAGCCAGGTGATTGATCATCGCGGCCCGGAATTCAAAAAGCTCGGACAGACCGTGCTTGAAGGCTGCAAAATTGCATTCAAAACCTCCGGACCGGTTATCATCTATCCATCGTCCGGAACGGGGGCGTGGGAAGCAGCCATCGTCAACACGCTGTCACCCGGCGACACCGTGCTGATGGTCGAGACCGGACATTTCGCGACGCTTTGGCACCAGATGGCGGTGCGGCTCGGCCTCGACGTTGAATTCATTCCGGGCGACTGGCGGCATGGCGTCGATGCGGCCCTGCTGGAGAGCCGGCTCGCCGAAGATCGCTCCGCGACGATCAAGGCGGTCATGGTCGTCCACAACGAAACCTCGACAGGTGTAACGAGCGATATCGCAGCCGTCCGCCGCGCGATCGACAGTGCGGGCCATCCCGCGCTGCTGATGGTCGATACGATTTCATCGCTCGGATCGGCGGACTACCGCCATGACGAGTGGGGTGTCGACGTGACGGTGAGCTGCTCCCAGAAGGGTCTGATGCTGCCGCCTGGCCTCGGCTTCAATGCGATCTCGCAGAAGGCGCTCGCCGCTTCGAAAGCCAACGGACTGCGGCGCTCTTATTGGGACTGGGAAGAGATGCTGAAGCCCAATGCCAACGGCTTCTTCCCTTATACGCCGGCGACCAACCTGCTCTATGGCCTCAAAGAGGCCTTGGCCATGCTGATGGAAGAGGGCCTCGATAACGTCTTCGCACGGCATAAGCGTCTCGCCGCAGCCACACGGGCCGCCGTGCGGGCCTGGGGCCTCGAGATCCTCTGCCTCAACCCCGCCGAGTATTCGCCGGTCCTCACGGCAGTTCTGATGCCCGAGGGCCATGACGCCGATCGCTTCCGCGCGGTGGTGCTGGAAGAGACCAACATGTCGCTTGGCGCGGGTCTTGCCAAGTTGGCTGGCAAGGTCTTCCGGATCGGCCATCTCGGCGCCTGCAACGAGTTGATCCTGATGGGCGCGCTATCGGGAGTCGAATTGGGCCTGGCTGCAGCAGGCGTTCCCTATCGACCCGGCGGGATCGCAGCAGCGCTTGAGGAACTGAAACGCGGCGGGCCGTCGCAGGCTTCTGCCGGCGCGTGACCGCACACGGCACAGTGAGAGTTGAGCGTCCGGCAGGCCCATCTTCCAACGGCCACACCGGATGACGGACAAAGGCAAGGAGCGGACCAGCATGCGTATCGATGCCCACAAGGTCTTGATGAACAGTCCGAGCGACGTATCGGCGCTCGACGCTATGATCGCTGCCGGCACGCTGAACCCGGCTGAAATCGTTGCCGTGATCGGCAAGACCGAAGGCAATGGCGGCGCGAACGACTTCACGCGGGGCTTTGCGACACTCTCGTTCACGCTGACGCTGGCACGGCATCTGAACATCTCCCCCGACGCTGTCGCGAAGCGCATTGCCTTTGTGTGGTCCGGCGGCACCGAAGGGGTCCTCAGCCCGCATGCGACCGTGTTCACCCGCAGCGAGGGCGCTCCCACCGGCGGCAAGCGGCTGGCGCTCGGCATTGCGCTGACGCGGGACTTCGCCGGGGAAGAGGTCGGCACCATGATCGAGGTGCTGGAAGTCGCCGACGCCGTGCGGCGCGCGCTTGCAGAGGCCGGCATCGCCTCGCCGGCCGACGTCCACTATGTGCAGGTCAAGGGGCCGCTCCTGACCCCTGCCCTCATCGCCGACGCCGACCGTCGCGGCGCGGCGGTCGTGACGCGCGACCCTAATGGCTCCAAGCCGTTTGCGCGCGGCGCGACCGCGCTCGGCGTGGCCCTGGCGCTCGGCGAGATCGAGGAGGCCGCCCTGTCCGACGGGATGATCGCCCGCGACATGAGCCTCTATTCCTCCGTCGCCAACACGTCGGCCGGGGGCGAATTGCGCAATTGCGAGATCCTGCTGTTCGGAAACTCGGCCAGCGCCGGCGGTGATCTCTCGATCGGGCATGCCGTGCTGAAGGATGTGGTGGATGCCGATGCCATCCGCCGCGCCGCGAGGAATGCCGGCGGCGAGGCGAGCGACATCGTGTCGATCTTCGCGAAGGCCGAGGCACCGCCCGGCGGCCTCTTGCGCGGCAGGCGGACGACGATGCTGTCCGATGCCGACATCAACTATGAGCGACACGCGCGCGCCGCGCTCGGCGCCGTCATCGCTTCGGTGACCGACGACAGCGCGATCTTCGTCTCCGGCGGCACGGAACACCAATGCGCGCCGGGAGAGGCGCCGATCGCCGCCATCGTGCGGATCGCATCACCGTCATGAACCCAGCCGCTCCGCGCAAGGCGGGGCGACTGCAATGCTTCTTCGGGAACAGTGAAAAGGCCCGGAAACCGGGCCATAGCAGGAGAATGACATGAGCTTGAACCGATCCCTTCCGACCGTCCGCGCGACACTCGCGGTCGCCCTCCTTCTTGGCTCCTCGGCGCTCGCCACCTCGGCCATGGCCGAGGACAAGGCAGCGATCCTGCTGCCCGGCAGCATCAACGACCAGAGCTGGAACGCGCTCGGCTATTCCATCCTGACCAGCCTCAAGTCGCATGGCTTCGAGACGGCCTATACCGAGAATGTCGCCGACGCCGATGAGGCCGAAGCGCTGCGCGGCTATGCCAATCAGGGCTTCAAGATCGTAATGGGCCATTCCGGCCGCTTCGTCTCGGCCATGGAGCAGGTCGCGCCGGACTTTCCGCAGACCCAGTTCATCGCCGTCAGCGGCAATGAGGGCGCCCCGCCGAACGTGATGTCGGTCGACTATAACAACGCCCAGTTCGGCTGCCAGCTCGGTCTGCTCGCCGCGCGCATGAGCAAGACGCACAAGGTCGCCGGCGTCTATGGCCTCGAAGGCGTTCCCAACATCACCGCACAGGCCGGCGCCTTCCGCATCTGCGCCGCCAAGGCGGGCGCCGAAGTGACGATCCTCTATGTCAAGGACATGGAAGACGCCGCCGCATCGAAGGAAGCGGCCCTTTCGCTGATCGCAGGCGGCGCCGACGTTCTCACGGGCAAGCTCAACGCCGCCATTTCCGGCATCGTCGCTGCTGCCAAGGAAAAGAACGTCTATGTGACGGGTCGCGGTTTCGACCAGACGAAGCTCGCGCCCGACAATGTGCTCACCAATATCGTCGAGGATTGGCCGGCGATGTTCGGCAAGACGGCTGACGATGTGAAGGCCGGCAAGCTGTTCGGGACGTTCCTGCAGTATGGCTACGACACCGCGCCGGTGACGGGTTCGTCGCTGCTCTACGCCGAAGGCAAGCCCTTTAACCCTGTCGTTCCGGCGGCGGTGGCCAAGGAAGTCGAAGATATGGCGGCCGCGTTCCAGTCCGGCGCGCTGAAGGTCGAGCCGACCCGCGACGACGCGCGCAGCGGCAGCTGAGCCGTCGCGCTCAGGCTATCAAGCACCCTCGGCCGGGGACACTTTCTCCGGCCGATTGTCCCGCGGGGCCATCCCCCGGGAGCCTGGCATGGGAGCTCCTTTCGGAGCCCCAGCCCCACGACAAGCCTGCGACGGAGATGCACGCGTGGCACCCCTTTTGGAAATGCGCGGGATCGTGCGCTCGTTCGGCGAGGTCCGGGCGAACGACAATATCGATCTCACCGTGCATTCCGGCGAAATCCTCGGGCTTCTGGGCGAGAACGGCTCTGGCAAGAGCACCTTGATGAAGATCCTCTACGGCATGTTGCCGCCGGATTCCGGCGACATCCGCTTCCGGGGTCTCCCGCTTGCCGCCCATACGCCCGCGGCCGCGATCGCCGCCGGCATCGCCATGATCCACCAGCACTTCATGCTGGTCGAAGCGATGACCGTGACCGAGAATATCCTGCTCGGCTGGCCTGGCGCGGGCCAGTTGCTGAAACCGAAGGCAATGGCGGCTCATATCCGCGAGGCCAGCCAGCGCTTCGGCCTCGATCTGGATCCCGACGTGCGGATCTCGAGCTTGCCGCTCGGGCGCCGCCAGCGGGTCGAAATCCTGAAGGCGATCCTGCGCAATGCCGAGCTGCTGATCCTGGACGAGCCAACCTCCAACCTCGCCCCGGTCGAGGTGCGCGAACTGCTCGATATCATGCGGCGCCTTCGGCTCGAGGGTAAAGGCATCGTCTTCATCAGCCACAAGCTGCCGGAAGTGCTCGACGTCTGTGACCGCGTCGTCGTGCTGCGGGCCGGCAAGCTCGCCGGCGCCGCCGCCGTTGCCGATGTCGGCCGCGAGCAACTGGCGGAAATGATGGTCGGCCGCAGCGTGCCGATGCCGCGCGTCGTCGTGGATGACCAGCCGCGCGGCCCGCTGCTCCTCAGCGTGCGCGGCATGCAGGCCCAAGGTCTCACCCCGCTGACATTCGATCTGCGCGGCGGGGAGATCCTGGGCATTGCGGGCGTCGACGGCAACGGACAGCTTGAGCTGGCCGAAGCGTTGGCAGGCCTCAGACCCATCGATGCCGGCGTCGTCATGATCGGCAACGCGGACGCGACGCTGAGCAAGGTCGCCGATCGCGTCCGGATGGGCATGGCCTATCTGCCGGCCGACCGGTCGCACACCGCGCTCGTCAAATCGATGTCGGTGCAGGACAATCTGATGCTGCGCGACAGCAACCGCGCACCCTACGGCAACACGGTGCACCTGACCCCGCGCGAAGGCCATGTCAGGGCCCGCGCGCTGATGACGCAATTCGACGTGCGCGCGCCGGACCCGGACTTTCTCGTCGGCAAGCTCTCGGGCGGCAACCAGCAGAAGATCGTCATCGCCCGCGAGCTCGACCGCAAGCCGAGCGTGGTCGTCGCACACCAATCGACCTGGGGCCTCGATCCCGGCGCGACCCGCTTCGTGCTCGACCAGATGCTGGCTCTGCGCCAGCAAGGGGCGGCCATTCTCTACATATCCTCGGAGCTGGAGGAGATCCTCTCGATCAGCGACCGAATCGCCGTGATGGCGGGCGGCGGCTTCGCGGGCTTCATCCCCAATCGCAATGTTGACCTTCGGCAAATCGGCCTCTGGATGTCCGGGAGACACGAATGAGCGACACATCCAAGGCCGCGACGCCAGGTCGGCCGCTGCGGATCACGCTCAGCGGGCATGGGCTCGGCGTCGACATTGCGCTGGCACTGCTTCTGTCGATCATCTGCGCGGCAATCCTGATCGCCCTCGCCGGCCATAGCCCGCTGGCCGGCTTCCTCGCCATCCTGCAAGGCGCCTTTGGCGATGCCCATCAGATCGGCGCCTCGCTCAATCGGTCGACGCCCTATCTTTTGTCTGGTGTCGGTGTGGCGCTCTGCTTCCGGGCCGGAATCATCAATCTCGGCGCGGAAGGCCAGATTGCACTGGGCGGAGCCGGGGCGGCGGCGATGGCGCTGGCCTTTCCCGGCGCGCCGGCGATCATTGCGATTCCCCTGTCGCTCGCGGCGGGCGCGCTGGCCGGCGCCGCATGGTCCGGCGTCGCCACCGTCATCCACCTCAAGCGGCGGGTGCACGAGGTTCTGGCGACGCTGCTCCTGAACTTCATCGCGGTCCTGCTGGTGCAGCAATTGCTGGCC
The DNA here is from genome assembly GCA_965229085.1 of Kaistia sp. Classification (GTDB taxonomy): domain Bacteria; phylum Pseudomonadota; class Alphaproteobacteria; order Rhizobiales; family Kaistiaceae; genus Kaistia. Next base: position 1,195,128 of record OZ245859.1, read on the forward strand.
GGTCCGCTTGGCCAGTTCGGTGCGGGCTTCCTTCAATCACCGCTGATGCCCCATCCAGCATGGCTGCCCAAGGCCCCGAATTTCGACGCCCATATCGGCATTCTGATCGCCGTCGCCGCCGCCGCCGCCGCGTCCTTCCTGATCTGGCGCACCCCCTTCGGCTTCGCGTTGCGGGTCGCGGGTTCCTCGCGCCTCGCCGCGACCTATGCCGGCTTCTCGCTCGATCGCCTCACATGGGGCGCGATGCTGCTGGCCGGCGCACTGGCTGGCCTTGCCGGCGGCGTCGAGGTGCTCGGCATTCATCGGCGCCTTATCGAAGGGTTTTCGCTCGGTTTCGGCTTCAAGGCGGTGACGGTCGCGCTGCTTGGCGCGACGGAGCCTCTGGCGATCATCCCGGCCGCGCTGTTCATCGGTTTTCTGGAAACCGGCTCGCTCGCGATGCAGCGTCAGATTGGCGTGCCAACAGCGCTCGTCACAGTGATGGAGGGGCTGACCATGGTCTTTGTTCTGGTCGCAATGTCGGGACGACGCACATGATCGAATTTCTCGCGGCAGCCATCCGCATTGCGACGCCGATCCTCCTGGCGGGCCTTGGCGGCATTCTTTCGGAACGAGCCGGCGTGTTCGCCGTTGGGCTCGAGGGCATGATGCTGCTCGGCGCGTTCGGTGCGACCATCGGGACATGGATCGGCGGCAGTTCGCCGCTCGGCCTCGTCTTCGCGTTGATTGGCGGCGCGGCCATGGGTCTGGTCGTTGCCATCGTCGCGGTGCGCTTTCGCGCCGACAACATGGTGACCGGCCTCGCGGCCAATATCGTTGCCATGGGGCTGACCAGCTATCTGCTGCGGATCATCGCCTCATCGGGCAAGCCGGTGGCGATCCAGAACGAATTGCTGCCGGTGTGGCCGGTTCCCGGGCTCTCCGAACTTCCCGGCGTCGGTCCGCTGCTGTTCACGCATCCTCCCCTGACCTATCTCACCATCATCCTCTGCATCGCCTTCACCTTCCTGCTCAACCGGACGCAGATAGGCCTGACGCTCCGCGCAACCGGCGAGAATCCGGAGGTCGTCTATGCCTCGGGCGTCAATCCGCTCAAGATCCGGATGCTGGCGGTGGTCGCGTGCGGCGCTGTGGCCGGTCTCGGAGGCGCCGTGTTGTCGATGCAGCAGGTTGGAACCTTCACGGACGGCATGACGAGCGGCCGCGGTTATCTGGCGCTTGCGGCGCTTATCGTCGGCCGCTGGACGCCCTGGGGCACGGCGGCTGCCTGCCTGGTCTTTGGCGCGGCCGAGGCGTTCGAGCTTCGCCTGCAAGGCTTCGGTATTCCAATCAGTTCGTATGTGATGCAAATGGTGCCCTATCTCATCGGCATCGGCGTTCTCGCCAGTCTCGGCCGGAATGCGCGCCTGCCGGCCGCAATCGGCAAGCCGCTTTCCCGCAATAGCTGAGGCGATCCGATGCCCCTCTCCATCACCGACCTCGCCAAGGCCCTTGCGAGCGGAGCCGTTACGGCCGAGCGAGTGCTCGACGATTGCCTTACGGCCATCGCAGACCGCGACGGCGCGCTGAACAGCTTTGTTCATGTCGATCAGGCCGGTGCCCGCGCCGCCGCCCGCGCCAGCGACGAACGCCGCGCCGCCGGAGCCTTGCTCTCGCCGCTCGACGGCATCCCGCTTTCGGTCAAGGACAACCTCCTGGTCGAAGGAATGCCGGCGACATGGGGCAGCCGTGCCTTCGCTGACTTCGTCCCAGCGGGCGACGAGTTGCCGGTGGCGCGCCTGCGCGCAGCGGGCGCGGTGCTGGTCGGAAAAACCAATGTCCCCGAGCTGACGCTTGAGGGGTATACGCGCAACGAGCTGTTCGGCGTCACGCGCAACCCGTTCGACGCAAGACTGACGCCGGGCGGCTCATCAGGCGGCGCGGCGGCCAGCGTTGCGGCGGGATTTGTGCCGGCGGCCATCGGCACCGATGGCGGCGGCTCGATCCGGCGGCCGGCCTGTCACACCGGCCTGGTCGGCTGGAAGCCCTCCATCGGTCATATTCCCCGGCGCGACGGCTTTCCGGCCATCCTCACGGACTTCGAGACCATCGGAACGCTGACGACAACAGTCGGCGACGCGATGCTGATGGACGCTGTCCTTTCCGGCCCCGACAATGGCGACCGTCATTCGCTGCCGCCGCCAACGACACCGCGCCTGCCGACGCCCGCCCGTATTCTCTTTATTCCGCGCTTCGGCACCGCGCCGGTCGATCCCGAAGTCGCTGCCACGACCAGTGCTTTCGCCGACCAACTCGCAAGCCTCGGCCACCACGTCGAGCGCGGCGAGGTCTTTTTCGATCTCGACAGCTTCGCCAGCATCTGGCGCGTGGTGTCGCGTTCCGGCGTCGCCTGGCTGATGCGACAGCCGCAATGGAACCTTCGCGAACTGGCAGGCGCGTCAGTTCAGGCCATGGCCGAGGACGGCTATACGATCAGCGGTGCCGACTATTTCGAAGCGCTCGACCGGGTGACGGCCCTCCGCCGACACTGCGACGCGCTCTTGTCGCGCTACGACTATGTGCTGACACCGACCGCCGCCGCCCTGCCCTGGCCGGCCGAAAATCCCTATCCCGATATCATCGACGGCCGCGCCGCCGGTCCGCGCGATCACGCTGTTTTCACCGGCTGGGTCAACGCCGCGGGACTGCCTGCCATCAGCCTGCCGGCGGGTCAGTCGGCCAGCGGAATGCCGATCGGCGTGCAACTCGTCGGCGGATTCGGCCATGACCGCGACCTCCTCGCCTTCGCGCGAGACCTCTCTGGCATCTGATTCGTTCTGAAGGCTTGAACACCATGCTGCCTGACGTCATTCGCGAAGCTGCCCTGTTGCTGGCCGAAGCGCGCCGAACCGGCGTTCCGCTGGACCGCCTGCCGGATCACGCCATCCCCGCCGATGCAGAGGACGCCTTCGCGATCCAGCAGGCGATTTCCCGGCTGGCGGATGACGATGCCGTCGGCTTCAAAGCGGCGCTCAATGCGCAATTCGGTGTGCTCTATGCTGGCCTGCTGCGCTCGCGGGTCCACCCAGACCAGGCGGTGATCGCATCCGAAGGCATGACGATGATCGGCGTCGAAGCCGAGATCGCTTTCCGCTTCGACCGTGACGTGCCGCCACGCGCCGAAGCCTATGCACCCGAGGAGATCGCGGCCCTCGTCTCGGCGCTCCCTGCCATCGAGACGCTCGATACGCGCTTCCGCGATTTCGACGGAACATCGGTGATCGCCAAGGCGGCGGACTTCATGTCGAACGGCTGCTTTGTCGCCGGCAGTCCCCGAAGCGACTGGCGGAGCCTCGACCTCTCGGCCATCGAGGTCATACTGCGCATCGACGGCGTGGAGAGGGTGCGCCATCGCGGCGGCCATCCAAGCGTCGATCCGTTGCTGCCGGCCATCGCCCTTGCCAACCGCCTGCGCCTGACCAACGGGATTGCGGCCGGGACGATCGTCACCACCGGGACCTATACCGGGACGATCTTCGTCGCGCGCGACAGCCTTATCGAGGTCACCTTCGCTGGCCTCGGCAGCGTTTCCTGCCGGTTTGCCGCGAACGCGCCCTAGCCGGCCGTCTCCCTGTAGGCCCCGCCGGGCAGGCCGCGACATGGCCCTCAACCGCTGATCTGGCTTACGAAGTCCAAAAAGGCGCGCACCCGACAGGGGCAGAGATGGCGTGACGGATAATAGGCATGGAGCGGGAGGCGCTCCTCGTTCCATTGCGGAAACAACTCGATGAGGCGACCATCCGCCAGCATCGCATCAGTCCCGAGCGCCATCGGTTGGGCAATGCCGAGGCCGGCGATGCAAGCGGAAAGCGAGGTGGCGACATCGTTCAAGACAAGACGGCCGTTGACCTCAACGGGGAGAACGTCTCCGTCACGGTGAAATTCCCATTTGAATGGGCGGCCAGTCGTCGGATCGCGGAAGAGCAGGCACTGGTGCCGGCCATCGGCCAGTTCGGCGGGATGATCCGGTCGACCGTAGCGCTCCAGATAGGAGGGAGATGCACATGTCAGAATGCGTGTCTCCGCAAGCTTGCGTGTCACGAGGCCGGAGGCGTCCGGCTCTCCGAACCGGATGGCGACATCAAAGCCTTCTGAGACCAGATCGCCGACGCTGTCGCGCACGACGAGATCGAGCGACAGGTTCGGATGCGCATCGAGAAAAGGTTGAAGGCGCGGCGCCAGCATAAGACTCGCAAACCAACCGTCGCAATTGACGCGCAGCCGGCCATAGACGAGTTGATCGCCGGCGACGGCACTGCTGGCGGCTTCCGAAATGCCAACGAGCAGCGGCGCGACATCGGTGAACAGAGACCGTCCGCTCTCCGTCAGCACAGTGGATCGGGCATTGCGTTCGAACAGCCGTATACCGAGCCGCTCTTCCAGCCGCGCGATCGAGCGGCTGACGCCAGACGGCGTCAATCCCAACGCCTCGGCGGCGCGCACGAAATTGCCGGTCTCCACCACCGCGATGAAGGTGCCGATACCGCTCAACAGGCGCGAGTCGATGTTCATCGATGAATCCTTGTCACTCAATAGGTGACGAGGATGCGTTTGAATCACGCTTTGTCCAGACGGTAATTCTGGGTCCGACAAATCCGCGTCGAACTCAGGAGCCCATCATGTCGATGAACAACAAACGTGCGGTCATTCTCGGAGGAACATCCGGCATTGGTCTGGCGGTCGCGCAGGCCATCAAGCGAGAAGGCGGCTTACCGATCGTTGTTTCCAGCCGGCAGCCGAAGATCGACGCCGCGATCGCCGCGCTGGGCGGCCATGCGGAAGGCTATGCGACCGATGTACGGGATGAGGCGGCGATGCAGGCATTGTTCGAGCGAATTGGTACCTTTGACCATCTCGTCTTCACCGCCGGAGAAAGCCTCAAGCTGGGTCTGATCGCCGACATGCCGCTCGACGACGCCCGCACCTTTTTCGATGTGCGCTATTGGGGCGCTTACACCGCCGCAAAACATGCTGCACGGTTTATTCGACCGGGCGGCTCGATCACCTTTTCCTCCGGCATCGCCAGCCAGCGGCCGCCGCAGGCCGGATGGGCGCTCGGAGCGAGTGTCTGCGCCGCTATGGAAGGACTGACGCGGGCGCTGGCGATCGAACTGAAGCCACTGCGTGTCAACATTGTCTCGCCCGGCTTCGTGCGGACGCCGCTTTGGGATGACATCCCCGAAACCGATCGCGAGGCGATGTACAGCGCGGCGGGCGCGCATCTTCCCGTCGGCCGCGTCGGGCTGCCGGACTATCTGGCCGATGCCTATCTCTTCCTGATGAACCAGGGCTTCGCGACGGGCCAGACGGTGGTCGTCGATGGCGGCGGCGTGCTGGTCTGAGCGGGCCTGTGGCTGCCCCAAAAAGCAAAAGGCCCGCCGGAAGGCGGGCCTTTTACAGGACTGGTTGCGGGGACCAGATTTGAACTGATGACCTTCAGGTTATGAGCCTGACGAGCTACCGGGCTGCTCCACCCCGCGATAAGCGCGCCGCCGAGAAGATCTCTCTTTCGCCGTCGCGCAACGGTCATATAGGCGCTGGGCCGCCGCGTTGGAAGCCCGGCCGGGACGAATTCTCAATTCGTCCACAGGCTGGACGCCCGCCTCAGACGGTCGGATTGATCCGGATGCCGAGTTCGCGCAGTTGGCGTGTGCTCGCCTCGCTGGGGGCGTTCATCAGAAGGTCCTGAGCCTGCTGGTTCATCGGGAACAGCGTGATCTCGCGCAGGTTCTGCACGCCGCAGATCAGCATCACGATGCGGTCGATGCCCGGCGCCATGCCGCCATGCGGCGGTGCGCCATACTGGAAGGCGCGGTAGAGGCCGCCAAAACGCTCCTCGACCGTCGTCTCGTCGAGCCCGACCAGACCGAACGCCTTCACCATCAGCTCCGGGATGTGATTGCGGATGCCGCCCGAGGCGATCTCGAAGCCGTTGCAGACGAGATCATACTGATAGGCCTTGATCGTCAGCGGATCCTGATTTTCCAGCGCCTCGAGGCCGCCCTGCGGCATCGAGAACGGGTTGTGGGCGAAGTCGACCTTCTTCTCTTCCTCGCTCCATTCGTAGAACGGGAAATCGACGATCCAGGCGAGCTCGAAGCTGTTGGTATCGACAAGGCCGAGCTCGGTGCCGACGCGCGTCCGCGCATCGCCGGCAAAGCGGTAGAAGCTCTTCGGATCGCCCGCGACGAAGAAGACGGCATCGCCATCTTCGAGGCCAAGCTGCACGCGCAGCGCCTCGGTGCGGTCTTCGCCGATATTCTTCGCGACCGGACCTGCGCCTTCGAGCGCTCCGTTCTCGCTGCGCCAGAAGATATAGCCGAGACCCGGCTGACCCTGCTGCTGCGCCCAGGCGTTCATACGGTCGCAGAAAGCGCGCGAACCGCCGCCCTTGGCCGGGATCGCCCAGACTTCGGCCTTTGGATCGGCCTCGATCATGCGGGCGAACACCTTGAAGCCCGAGCCGGCGAAATGCTGCGTCACCGCCTGCATCTCGATCGGGTTGCGCAGGTCCGGCTTGTCGGAACCATAGGTGCGGATCGCCGTGTCATAGGGGATGCGGCGGAAGGTTTCCGTGACGCTCTTGCCATCAGCGAATTCCTGGAACAGGCCGCGCATCACCGGCTCCATCGTGCCGAGAATGTCGTCCTGCGTCACGAAGCTCATTTCGAGGTCGAGCTGGTAGAACTCGCCCGGAAGGCGGTCAGCGCGCGGGTCCTCGTCGCGGAAACAGGGCGCGATCTGGAAATAGCGGTCGAAGCCGGCGACCATCAGCAGCTGCTTGTACTGCTGCGGCGCCTGCGGCAGGGCGTAGAACTTGCCGTTATGGATGCGCGAGGGCACGAGGAAATCGCGCGCGCCTTCGGGCGACGACGCGGTCAGGATCGGCGTCGAGAACTCGGTGAAACCGATCTCGGTCATGCGGCGGCGCATCGAGGCGATGACCTGCGTGCGCTTCATGATGTTGGCATGCAGCGTCTCGCGGCGGAGATCGAGGAAGCGGTATTTGAGGCGCGTGTCCTCGGGATAATCGGGCTCGCCGAAGACCGGGAGCGGCAGCTCCTTGGCCGCCGAGAGCACCTCGATCTCGCTTGCGAACACCTCGACCGCGCCGGTGGCGAGGTTGGCGTTCACGGTCTCGGGGGTGCGCTTCTTCACCAGCCCGTCGATGCGCACGCACCATTCCGAGCGCAGCTGCTCCGCCGTGCGGAAGGCCGGGGAATCCGGATCGACGACGATCTGGGTCAGCCCGTAGTGATCGCGAAGGTCGATGAACAGCAGCCCGCCATGATCGCGCACCCGATGGACCCAGCCCGAAAGGCGAACGGTCTCGCCCGTCTGGGTTTCGCGGAGCTGGCCGCAGGTATGGGTGCGATAGCGATGCATGATGATCGATCCGAATTCGGGACAGCGCGGCAGAAAACGGGCCGTCGCGCATGGGATTTGCAGCGAAGGCCAGAGCCCGCCGCACGCGCGCGGGAGAAGCGCATGCGTGTCTTTTGTTGTCAAGCAAGTCCGGGCCGACCCGAGGCACCCGGCTCGTTCGGGCGGGACCGGCGCGGCCCGCGGCGCAAAGTCCCATGAAAACGGCAGGACGGAGAGCCCCTATCGGCCAAGACCACGCTATTCTCTCGCGCGATCATGCTCTGTTTCCGGGGGGAAATTCATGGATTCCAGTAAAGGGTTCAGTCGCCGCGCGCTTCTGCTCGGGACCGCCGCGGCCGCCGGCGCGGTGATCGGCGGCCCGGGGCTCGCGGACAAGGCGGCGGCCGCCGTGACGGCGCAGTCCGCAGGCAAGCGCTGGGCCCAGCTCAGCCGCCTCATGGGCGGCGGCCTGCTCCGTCCGGGCGACAGCGGATTCGACCGCGCCGCGCTTCCCAACAATCTGCGCTTTCAGCACGTTCGTCCGGAGGGCATCGCGCTTTGCGCCTCGCCGCAAATGGCCGCCGACGTGCTGAACTGGTGCCGGGATCACGACATGCCCTTCGTCATTCGCGGCGGCGGTCATTCCTATTCCGGCTATTCGACGACCCGTGGCCTTTTGATTGACACCTCGCCCATGCGGTCGATCGACCATGACGCGGCCACCGGACTGTTGCGGGTTGGTGCCGGCGCGACCAACACGCAGCTGTTCAAGGCGATGCGCCGAGCCGGTCGGATCACCACGCATGGCCGCTGTCCGACCGTTGGGGTCGCGGGATTTCTGCTCGGCGGCGGCGTTGGCTTCAACATGCGCCGCTACGGCATCGCCTCGGACCAGCTGACCGAAGCTGGGATCGTTACGGCCGATGGCAAGGTTCGCACCGTTTCCAAGGCCTCGGACGCGGATCTGTTCTGGGCACTTCGGGGCGGCGGCGGAGGGAATTTCGGCATCAGCACCTCGTTCACGCTGCAGACCCAGCCGGTGGACGAGCAATTGACAACGTTCCGCATGGTCTGGCGCAGCCGGACGCTCAAGGCCGCGAAAGCGCTGTTCAAGGCCTGCGAAGCCGCGCCGAGAGGCTTCGGCTCGCGGATATCGCTGGGCGGCGTGACCGAAGCGCAGCAGGCGCAAGGCCGACAGGTGTCCGTGACGCTGCTCGGCCAGTATGCCGGCGGCCGCGAAGCGCTGGAGGCTATCCTGAAGCCCGTAACCGATGTCGTCGCGCCGGACTTTGCCGATATCCGGACGGGTGGATATTGGGAGGGGCTCGCATTCCTGATGGAGCCGGGGGCGCCGGCCTGGTTTCGCGAGCGCTCTGCCTTCCTCGGCTCCGTGCCAAGCGATACCTTCCTCGAGGCGGCGTTCGAGCGGCTGCGCCAATGGCCGGGGACCGGCGCGCATGGCGATCTGTTCTTCTTCCAGACCGGCGGGCGCGTGAACGAGATGGCTGCCGATGCAACGGCCTTCGTTCATCGCAGCAGCCACTGGCTGGCCGTCGTCGGCATCAGCTGGAGCGCGGACGACAACCGTCGGCCGGAAGTCGCTGCGCGCGCCAGCGACTGGCAGGACGCGTTCTTTGGCTTCGTCGCACAGGACGGCCAGGGCGCGTTCCAGAACTTCGCCGATGCCTCACTGACCGACTGGCGGCAGCGCTATTTCGGCAGCAATCTCGATCAGCTCAGCGCGGTCAAAGCCAAATACGATCCGAGCGGTCTTTTCCGGTTTCCACAATCGCTTTAGGCACGACGGCCTCTCGCTGGCGGATATAGGCCGAGGAGAGGCAGGGATCGCCGCGTTCGGCAGATCGCCCCCTTGCAATCGCGCCAGGCGCCCCCATCTAGGACTTATCCCAGCAAGAGCAGGATGCGCACCGAAAAAACGGTCGCGCTCCGACGCCGGTCCAGGACGGATGTACTCCGGGCCGGCGCGCTCAGGGGGCCTTGTCCGGATAGGCCGCCAGTTTGCTGGGATACCGATCGCCCAGGCCCGTAGCCGGTGGATGTGCATGGTTTCCGTGCGCGCCGCCGCCGGAGCCTGGGCTTTCTTTTTTGCGCTTCGCCTGGACGCGACAAGCGGACGCGCCTGCGCTATGAGAAGCGCATGACGGACATCATCTCCACGACTGACGATCTCGCCGCCGCTTGCGCACGTTTTGCCTCGTTCGACTTTGTCACGGTCGATACCGAGTTCATGCGCGAGACGACATACTGGCCGAAGCTGTGCATCATCCAGGTCGCCAGCGCCGACGAGGCGGTCATCATCGATGCCGAGGCGCCGGGGCTTGATCTCGCCCCGTTCTTCACGCTGATGGCCGATGAGACCGTGATGAAAGTGTTCCATGCCGCCCGGCAGGACATCGAGATCGTCTGGCATCTCGGCGGTATTCTTCCGCATCCGATTTTCGACACGCAGGTCGCAGCGATGGTCTGCGGCTATGGCGAATCGATCTCCTACGACCAGCTGGTCGGCCGCATCACCGGCCATCCGATCGACAAGTCGTCGCGCTTCACGGATTGGAGCCGCCGTCCGCTCACCGAACACCAGATCGAATATGCCCTCGCCGACGTCACGCATCTGCGCGATGTCTATCTCGCGCTGAAGGGCAAACTCGAGAGCCAGGGCCGCAGCGACTGGGTCTCCGAGGAAATGGATGTGCTGACCTCGGTCGACACCTACCAGGTCGAGCCCGAAAATGCCTGGAAGCGGCTGAAGATGCGGATCAAGAAGCCGCTGCAGCTCGCCGTTCTCATGGAGATCGCCGCCTGGCGTGAGCGCGAGGCACAGGCGCGCGACGTGCCGCGCGGACGCATTCTCAAGGATGATGCGATCTACGAGATCGCCGAGCAGCATCCGACCACGGCCGAGGCCATGGCGCGGCTCAGGACCATTCCCAAGGGCTTCGAGCGCTCGCGGACGGCCGAGGATATTCTCGCCGCCGTGCGCCGCGCAGCCGCGATTCCGAAGGAAGAATTGCCGCGCGTGCCGAAGTCGCGCCCAACCTCCGACGGCAATGGCGCGGCCGTCGATCTGCTCAAGGTGCTGCTCAAGATGACCAGCGAGGAGCATGGCGTCGCTGCCCGCGTCATTGCCACGGTCGACGAGCTCGAGGCGATTGCTGCCGACGATTCCGCAGAAGTGCCGCCGCTTACCGGCTGGCGGCGCGATCTCTTTGGCGAAAACGCCCTGAAGCTGAAGCGCGGCGCGATCGCGCTCCGTCTCGAGGGCCGTCGCGTCTCCATCGTCGGCGACGCCGCCAACTGAGCCTCACGATCCTTGTGATGCGCGTCACTTCGCAGCGCAGCATCGCCGACTAGCCTGCCTGGCGCGGGAGATTGGCGATGCGGAAGATTCTCAAGATTGTCGGTCTCGTGGTGGTCCTGCTGCTGGTGATCCTCGCCGGCCTGGCAGGCTTTGCATGGTTTGGCAGCGAGGCGAAACGCAACCGCTTCGTCGCGGTCAATGTGGCGCCGGTGGCGATCGCGCTAGACCCCGCGGGACTTGCGCGCGGCCGCTATCTTTTCGAATCGCGCGGCTGCGCTGATTGCCATGGGCGCGACGGCGCCGGCAGGGTCGTCGTCGAGGACGGCTCGGGCTTTCTGGTGCGCGCGCCCAACATCTCATCGGCCGTCGGAACCGTCGCCAGCGAACTCGGTCCGCTCGATTGGGTGCGCGTCCTCCGCCACGGCCTCGACGCCAACGGCCGGCCGCTGCTGATCATGCCGAGTGAAGACTATGCGCGCATGACCGATGCGGATCTCGGCAGCCTGATCGGCTATGTGAAGACCTTGCCGCCCATCGAGGGCCAGGTGCCGGAGATCCGGCTCCCGCTGACGGTGCGCTTCGCCTATGCGGTCGGCTGGGTCAAGGACGCCGCCGAAAAGATCGATCATACGCTGCGGCCGCCCGCATCGATCGACGCGACAGATCAGGTCGCCGCGGGGGACTATGTCGCGAATTCCTGCCGCGGCTGTCACAATGCAGCGCTTTCGGGCGGCCCGATCCCCGGCGCTCCGCCAAACTGGCCGGCAGCCGCCAACCTGACGCCGGGGCCAGGCAGCGCGATGGCGCATTATGCGAGCGAGGCGGACTTCGCTGCGATGCTGCAGAGCGGCAAACGGCCAGATGGCACGGCAGTCAGCGCCGTGATGCCGTTCGGCTCGTTGAAGGCGCTCGACGCGGTCGATGTCGCCGCGCTCTATGCCTTCTTCAAGACCCTCCCGCCGAAGCAGATCGGCGAGCCGTGAGGCGCCTCGCCGGCCGCTCTATTCGATTTCGATGCGCGGGCTCATGGCGCAGAGCTTGGCAAGCTGCGTCACGCGGCGGCTGAGGCGCGAGCCCACAAGCGCCGCTTTGTCATGCGGCAGGATCAGCGTCAGCTGATCGCCACGCTGCTCGAACCGCGTGCGCGGGATGACGCCGGCCATGGCGCCCGAAATCATGTAGGCGACGCGGAGCAGCGCGCCGAGAACGCGGGCCCGCTCCATGAGCCGTGTCGTCGCCAGTTCGCGGATGCGCGAGGAGATGTTCTCGTCGACCAGCCCTTCATGCCGGTAGTAATTGGCGAGCGCCAGATAAGCGCGGCCAGGATGATCGATACCGACAAACGCGCCGTGCGAGATCAAGTTGAGGCTCTGCTCGCCGCGATAGTCCGGGTGGCCGCGCCAGCCGATATCCGCCAGCAGGCACGCGGCGACGCGCAGCCTTGCCTCGTCCTCGGTTTCGTCGAAGCCCATGGCGGCGAGCGCCTTGCCCGACCAGGGACCAAGCTCCCGCGCATGGCCAGGCGAGCGCGAGCGCAGCACGGCAAGTTCATCGGAGGCCGCGATCAGCGGATCCTCGGCCTTTTCGTCCTCAGTCAGCAGATCGTAGAGCAGGCCTTCGCGCACGCCGAGCGCCGACAGGACAACCTCGGACGGCTTCATCACGCGAATGAGCTGCTCGAGCACGATGGCGCCATAGGGCAGCAGGGCCCGGCGATTTTTCGAGACTGCCTCGATCGAATCAAGCGATTCAGCGTCGCGCCGCGCCACCATGCGGCAGAAATCCAGCGCCTCGGTCGCCGACATCGAATACTGGTGCATGATGTGCAGCGGGTAGCCCTTCTGGCGCATATGCAGCCGCGCCAGCGAACGCCATGTGCCGCCGATGGCATAGAAGGTGCGGCCCTGCCCGCCGGACAGAACCTTCGAATTGGCCAGCGCCTCGACGACGATCTTCTCGGCCTTGCGCACCGTCCGTTCGGAAACCTCTTCCAGCCGCAAGCCGCCGAGCGGGAAGGTTTCGCCCGTGCCAACGGTCGTTCCCCTGACATCCACGACCTCGAGGCTGCCGCCGCCGAGATCGCCGGCGATGCCATCGGGGTTGTGAATGCCGGAAAGCACGCCCATGGCCGAAAGCCGCGCCTCCTCCGGGCCGCTCAGCAGCGCTGGATGAACGCCGGTGATCGCCTCGACGGCATCGAGGAAATCCTGCCCGTTGCTGGCGTCGCGCGCCGCCGCCGTGGCGAGGACATGCAGCGTCTGCACGTCCATCTGGCGGCAGAGCGCCATGAAGCGGCTGATGGCGGCCAGCGAGGTCGCCACCGCTTCGTCATTGAGGCGGCCCGTCGTCGCGACGCCGCGGCCGAGCCCAGCCAGTTCCTTCTCGTTGAACAGCGGCATCGGCGCGCGCGCCATGCGCTCATAGACGACGAGACGGACCGAATTCGAGCCGATATCAATGATCGCGACCGGTCCGGTGCCGTTCATGCGTCCGGGAGCATGTTCGGGCGTCATGGCGAGGGTTTCGCCGTCAGTGCTTGACAGACTTGCCTCGGATGGCGCGCGGCGAACTGTTCTTGAGGGATTTTCCACGTCCGGACAAACTCGGGTTGGTCATGAAGTATTGATGGGCGTTGAAGACTTCTTCGCCCTTGCGGGGAATGATGCGGCGCGACGAGCCGTCAGGAAGAACTTCCCAGCTTTGCTGGTTGTCCTTCAGATTGGCCACCATGATCTGATCGAGCACCTGTTCGTGCACTGTCGCATTTTGCATCGGGATCATCGCTTCGACACGACGATCGAGGTTTCGCGGCATCATGTCCGCGGAGCCGATATAGACGATGGCCTCCGGCGAGGGCAAGCCGTGGCCATTGCCGAAGCAGAGGATGCGGGCGTGTTCGAGGAACCTGCCCACAATCGACTTGACGTGGATGCGGTCGGAAAGGCCGGGAATGCCGGGGCGCAGGCAGCAGATGCCCCGCACCACGATCTCCACATCGACGCCCGCGCGACTCGCATCGTAGAGGGCATCGATGATCTGCGGATCGACCAGCGAATTCATCTTCATCCAGATTGCGCCGGGACGGCCAGCGCGCACATGCTCGATCTCGGCATAGATCAGGTCGAGGATGCGCTTCCTGAGGAAATGCGGCGAGGTCGAAAGCCGCTCGATCTCGACCGGCTCGGAATAGCCGGTGATGTAGTTGAAGATGCGCGCGACATCGCGGGCGATCGCCGGATCGTCGGAGAAATAGGAGAGGTCCGTGTAGATCCGCGCGGTGATCGGATGGTAGTTGCCGGTCCCGATATGGACATAGCTCCTGAGCTGGCCGCCTTCGCGGCGCACCACCAGCGACAGCTTGGCATGGGTCTTCAGCTCGATGAAGCCATAGACGACCTGGACGCCGGCGCGCTCGAGATCACGCGCCCATTTGATATTGGCCTCCTCGTCGAACCGGGCCTTGAGTTCGACCAGCGCTGTGACCGACTTCCCGGCCTCGGCCGCTTCGGCGAGTGCCTGCACGATCGGCGAATTCTTGGACGTGCGGTAGAGGGTCTGCTTGATCGCGACGACATCCGGATCAAGCGCAGCCTGGCGCAGATACTGCACCACCACGTCAAAGCTCTCATAGGGATGATGGACGATGAGGTCCTTCTGGCGGATCGCCGCGAAGCAGTCGCCGCCATGCTCGCGGATCCGCTCGGGGAAGCGCGCCTGATAGGGCGGGAATTTGAGGTTGGGCCGATCGATGCCGACAAGCTGTGCGAGATCGTTCAGCGCCAGCATGCCCTCGACGAGGAAGACCTCATCCGGCAGCACAGCGAGCGCGCCGGCGACGAAGTTGCGCAGCGAATCCGGCGTCGCCAATTCGATCTCGAGGCGGATGACCGAGCCGCGGCGGCGACGCTTCAGCGCGCTTTCGAAGAAGCGGACCAGATCCTCGGCCTCTTCCTCGACCTCGAGTTCGCTGTCGCGGATGACGCGGAAGGCGCCCTGCCCTTCGACGACATAGCCCGGGAAAAGACGCGAGGTGAAGATCGAGACGGTCTGCTCAAGGCTGATGAAGCGATCGACGCCCGGCGCCGATTCAGGCAGGCGAATGAAGCGGTCGATCGTCATGGGGATGCGCAGCAGCGCGGTCATCCGCGCGCCGGACGAAGCCCGTGCCAATTGCAAAATCAGCGAGAAACCGAGATTGGGGATGAATGGGAACGGATGTGCGGGGTCGATAGCGAGCGGGGTCAGGATCGGGAACACCGAATCGAGGAAATGCGCCTCGAGCCAGGTCCGGTCGGCCTCGGTCAATTCGGACGGATCAACCGTGACGACGCCGACCGCATCCATTTCCTTCTTCAGTTCGGCCCAGCGCGCCTGCTGGTCGCTGGCGAGCCGGCCGACGGCTTCCGAAATCTTCACGAGCTGCTCGCTGGGCGTCAGCCCGTCATCGCTGGTGAGGCTTATGCCCTCGCGCTGCTGGCCCCGGAGGCCAGCGACGCGGACCATGAAGAACTCGTCGAGATTATTGGCCGAGATGGACAGGAAGCGCAGCCGTTCCAGCAGCGGATGATTGGCGTTGCCGGATTCTTCCAGGACGCGGCGATTGAATTCGAGCCAGGACAATTCGCGATTGACGAACCGCTCAGGACTATGGCGCAGCCGCTCTGCTTCCTGCTCGATGAGGGCGATGTCGGCGAGCGACGCCGCGGCGTCTGGGTTCGTCTGATCCATGGAACGGTTCCGATCCGGCTAATGCCTCGGCATCATAGTGTCAGATTGTGTCCGTTTCGTCATAAGTCCTCGCCGGAACGCGTGTCGTCCACATCCTCGCGGGCCAGCACTTGCGCCGCCAGCTGCCGCGTCACCGGCCGTCCCGCGGCCAGCGCCGCAGCGTCGAGCGCGGCGACCAACCGGTTCGCTGCCTCCAGCGAGCGCTCCATGCGGCGGCTCAGATAGTCGATCAGCCCCGCATCGACGGGCAACTGGCGATCCGCGAACAGCTTGACGACGACCTGCGCCAGCAGCGCGTCGTCGGGGGCTTCGAGCACGACCGGCACAGCAGCGCGCAGGCGCGATCGGAGATCGGCGAGTGGGAAAAGAAGCTCGGCCGGCGCGACCCTGCTCGTCAGCAGCGCGTAGCCCTCGCGCTCGCGAACGAGATTGAGCAGGTGGAACAGAGACGTCGGGCTGACATTTTCCGCATCGATCCCCTCGACCAGCACGGCGCCGGTCGCAAGCAGCCCGCTAAGGTCGGCGCCGGCGAGATCCTGCGCCGCGATTTCACGGGCGCCGCTCGCCTCGCGCCAGATCGAGGCGAGATGCGTCTTGCCGGAGCCGGGCGGACCGATCAGCACCGCAACGCGGTTCGGCCAATGCGGAAAGCCGTCGATCATGGCTATCGCGGCTTCATTGGCCGCGCCGACCACGAAATCGGCTCGCGTCAGCGCCGGTCGATGCGGCCATTCCAGCGCCAGTTGGCGGGTGTCAGTCATCATCGGGAATTTGGACATCGCCGCGATAGATGGGGCTGGTCAGGTATCGCGCAATCATGAAGCGAACAAGAACGCCTATGGCAGCGGAGGCCGGGACGGCGATCAGGAGGCCGACAAAGCCGAACAGCACGCCGAAGGCGAACAGGGCGAACATCAGCCAGACCGGATGCAGCCCGACGCTGGCGCCCACCAGCCGCGGCTGCAGGATGTTGCCCTCGAAGAACTGGCCGACGAGGAAGACGCCGATCACCGCGCCAACCCAGTACCAGTCCGGCCAGAACTGGACGATAGCGACGCCGACCGAGACGACGAAACCGAGCGTCGTGCCGACATAGGGGATGAAGGAGAGAATACCGGCCGCGATGCCGATCAGCAGACCGAAATTCAGCCCGAGCAGGGCGAGGCCGATGCCATAGAACGAGCCGAGGATCAGACAGACAAGACCCTGCCCGCGCACGAAGCCGGCAATGGCCGAGTCCGCGTCGCGCGCCAGCATGCGCACCGTCTCGACATGATCGCGCGGGATCCAGCTGTCGATGCGGTTCATCATGCGGTCCCAGTCGACCAGCATGTAGAAGGCGACCACCGGGGTAACGACGAGCAGCGAGATAACGTCGATCAGCGCCGAGCCGCCGCTCCAGAGCGACTTCAGGAGCGTCGACAGCCACGACGCACCTTGGCTCATCAACTGGCCCATCGAGTTCTGCAACTGCGCCGCGTCGACCCGGAACAATTGGCCGGCACGCGTGCTCAGCAGCGTACTCGCCAGGGCCTGCAATTGCTGGGCATAGGACGGGATGCGCTCGATAAAGCCGGCCATCTGGTTGGCCAGGATCGGCACGAACAGCACCAGCATCAAAACCAGCAGGAAGACAAAAATCACCAGGATGATCAGCGAGGCGGCCATGCGGCCGATGCCCCGCCGCTCGAACCAGTCAGCGATCGGATCGAGCGCATAGGCAACCGCCATGCCGGCGATAAAAGGCAGCAGCACCGTGCGGAAGACAATGAGGAAAAAGATGAAGGCGGCAAGCGCCCCGACCCAGAACATCATCTGACGCTGCAGGCTCAAGGCTCTTGCTCCCTCGGGGCTGGCTCCGGCCCGGATCGGGCGCACAGCGCTTCGGCCCAGATAGGACGATGCCCGGACACCGGTCAAGCCGCGGCGGAGCGCTGCCTCCGTGACGCTCCCGCCCCACTTAACGGTTGACGGGGCGGCGGCGCTGTGATCCTCCCTGCCCATCGCAACCGGAAGCCGCCGATGACCGACGAGAGCGCCCGCGCCAATTCCCTTCGCTATGCCGATGCCGGTGTCGATATCGACGCGGGCAACCGGCTGGTTGATCTGATCAAGCCGCTGGTGAAGGCGACGCGCAGGCCAGGCGCCGATGCCGAGATCGGCGGATTTGGCGGTTTGTTTGACTTGAAGGCCGCCGGCTATCGCGATCCGCTGCTGGTCGCGGCCAATGACGGCGTGGGCACCAAGCTGAAGATCGCCATCGATACCGGCATCCACGATACGGTCGGCATCGATCTCGTCGCGATGTGCGTCAACGATCTCGTGGTTCAGGGCGCGGAGCCGCTGTTCTTCCTCGACTATTTCGCGACCGGCAGGCTCGACCCCGAAGAGGCCGCGACGGTTGTCGCCGGCATCGCCGAAGGGTGCCGCATTGCCGGCGCCGCCCTGATCGGCGGCGAGACCGCCGAGATGCCGGGCATGTACAAGGCCGGCGACTATGACCTCGCTGGCTTTGCCGTCGGCGCCGTCGAGCGCGAGCGGCTGCTGCCCTCCAACGATATCCAGCCCGGCGACGTCGTGCTCGGCCTCGCCTCGTCCGGCGTGCATTCCAACGGCTACTCGCTGGTTCGCCGCATCGTGGAGCTCTCCGGCGCAGCGCTGGACGGCCCGGCCCCGTTCGACACCGCGCGCACGCTCGCGCGGGCGCTGATGGAGCCGACGCGGATTTATGTGAAGCCGCTGCTCGCCGCCTTCCGCGCCGGCCCCGGCATCAAGGCGCTCGCCCATATCACCGGCGGCGGGTTCATCGACAACATTCCGCGCGTCCTGCCCGACGGCATCGCTGCCGCCATCGATCTCGATGCCGTGCGCGTGCCGCCGGTGTTTGGCTGGCTCGCCCGCACGGGCGGCGTCGCAGAGCAGGAAATGCTCCGGACCTTCAATTGCGGCGTCGGCATGATCGTCGTCGTGGCGCCTGAAGAGGCCGAGGCGGTGGCTGCGGTCCTTTCCGGCGAAGGCGAGCACGTCATGCGGCTCGGATCACTGGTGCCGGGCGAAGGCGTCCGCTTCAGCGGGAGCCTCGCGCTGTGAGCCACAGCCGCAAGCGGGTCGCCATTCTGATTTCCGGCCGCGGCAGCAATATGCGCTCGCTGATCGAGGCGGCGGAGGATGCCGATTTCCCGGCCGAGATCGCGCTCGTGCTGTCGAACCGGCCCGATGCGGGCGGGCTCAAGGTTGCAGAAGACGCGGGGATCGCGACCGCCGTCGTCGATCACAAGGCCTACCCCAAGGACCGACCGGGCTTCGACGCGGCCGTCCATGCGAAGCTCACCGAGGCGGGTGTCGATCTCGTCTGCCTCGCCGGCTTCATGCGGCTGCTGACGCCCGGTTTCGTCGAAGCGTGGCACGACCGGATGATCAACATTCATCCCTCGCTGCTGCCGCTGTTTCCGGGCCTTCACACCCATCAGCGGGCCATCGAGGCCGGCATGCGGCTCGCCGGCTGCACGGTGCATTATGTCCGCCCCGAAATGGATTCGGGACCGATTATAGCGCAGGCCGCCGTGCCGATCGCCTTCGACGATACGCCGGAGAGCCTCGCGGCGCGCATCCTGACCGTCGAGCACGAGATCTACCCGCTGGCCCTCGCGCTCGTGGCCGCCGGGCTGGTCCGGGTCGAGAATGAACGCATCATCGTCGATGCGTCCTTGCCGGTCGACACAGCCGACATGCTGATCGCGCCAAGCTTCGGCGGCTGAGGCCGCGCGCCGCGAAAATCGCGATCATTGTTGCAACCTCGCATTTGTCCTCGCGCGTTCTGCATCGCGCCTCAAGGGCGGCCTATGCTAGAATGCACCATGGTCAAGCGGAGGAGCGCGCCTTGGATTTCGTCGTCAATGCCAATGAATTGCCGCGGGCAAATGTCTGGGGCGAGAGCGATGCGGCCGTGAACTGGCAGGGCGCCTTCGCGCGCTGCGGCGGCAACGGATCAACTGCCTCGTCGACCATCGTCTACGAGATCGAGCCCGGCAAGCGGCTCGGCTGGCACACCGATGCCACCGAGGAGACGCAGTACATCATCGCCGGGACCGGCACGCTCTATCTGGAAGATGGCAGCCGCCATGCCGTCGGGCCGGGCAGCGTGTTCGTGCTGCCGACGCCGCTGCGCCACGATCTCGAAAATACCGGGACCGAGACGCTGCGCGCTGTCGCCTTCTTCGCAGCGGCGATGTTCACCCAGACCTTCGACCAGGTGATGCTGCCGCCGAAGACCCATGTGCTCGGAACGCCGAACCGTAGCGGCGAGACCGCCACCTAGCGCCAACGCCCGGCCTATCGCGGCGACCTCTCAGGCCGCCGCCCTCACCCAGACCTTGATATCGTGCACCGCCGCGCCGCCGAACGGGGCGACCGGGTCGGCGCCGGTCAGCGTGTTGATGCCGTTGCCGTCCTCGAAGGCGCTGTTCGGCCAGATCCCTTCCGAGATCACCACGCCGCGCTTCAGACCCGCGAACAGCGTGGCATGCACGATCACGCTGCCGCGCGCATTGCCGACCGTAACCCGCGCGCCCTCGGCAAGGCCGAGCGTCGCGGCATCCTCGGGATGGATCATCAGCTGCGGCCGTCCCTCGCGCGTGATCGAGCCGGGCGTTTCGTTGAAAGACGAATTGAGGAAGGAGCGCGCCGGCGAGGTGGCGAGACGGAAGGGATGCGCCGCGTCGGCCGCCTCGATCGAAGCCCAGTGATCGGGGAATTCCGGCATCGTCTGGTGCGGGCCGACCATACCGTAATTCTCGTTGGCAACATCACTCCAGTCGACGCGGAAATGGAACTTTCCATCCGCATGGCCGAAGCCATCGAGGAAATGCGCGGTCTCGAACGGCGTCTGGCAATCGATCCAGCGCTTTTCCTCAAGCTCCGGCAGTGTTCCCCAGCCGGAGCTCTGCAGCATCTGGTCGATCAAGTCGCGCTCGCTCATGGCAAAGCCCGGATGAACAAGCCCGAGGCGGCTGGCGAGGCCCTGGATCACCTGATGATTGGTCCTGCATTCGGCCGGCGGCTCGATCAGCTTGCCGCCGAAGAGGATATATTGGTGGCCGCCGCCCTTGTAGATGTCGTCATGCTCCATGAACATCGTCGCCGGCAGCACGATATCGGCCATCCTGGCCGTATCGGTCATGATCTGCTCATGCACGGCGACGAAGAGGTCGTCGCGCGCGAAACCGCGCTTCACCAGCGTCTGGTCGGGACAGACCGAGACCGGATTGGTGTTCTGCACGATCATCGCCGTCACCGGCGGCCCGCCCTTCAGCGCATCAACATCGCCCGTCAGCACAGGTCCGGTGCGCGACTGGTCGAGCTGGCGCACGGAAGGATCGACATGTTCGAGCCCTTCGATCGCGGTCTTGTCGAGATGGAAGATGCCGCTGTTGGAATGGAACGCGCCGCCGCCCTCATACTGCCAGGCGCCGGTCACCGCCGGGATCGACAGCGCGGCATGCATCGCCACCGCGCCGTTGCGCTGGCGTGAGAAGCCATAGCCGAGGCGGAAGAAGGTCCGCCTGGTCGTGCCGACCAGCGTCGCGAAACCCTCGATCTCCGCCACCGAAAGCCCGGTGATGTCAGCCGCCCATTGCGGCGTGCGGCTTTGAAGATGGGCCTCCAGCGCATCGGGCGCATCGGTGTAGCGCTCCAGATAGGCGCGGTCGGCATGGCCGTCGCGAAAGAGCACATGCATGACGGCGGCCGCGAGCGCGCCGTCCGTGCCCGGCCTCAGGCAGAGCGCGATATCGGCCTGCTTCATCGTGTCGTTCTGGTAGATGTCGATGGCGACGATCTTGGCGCCGCGTTCCTTGCGGGCGCGGATCGCATGCGTCATCACATTGACCTGCGTCGCCACCGCATTGGTGCCCCAGAGCACGACGCAGTCGGATTTCGCCATTTCGCGCGGATCGGTGCCAGCGATGCGGCCAGCGCCGGCGATATAGCCGGTCCACGCCATGTTGGTGCAGATCGTGCCGTAGAAGCCGGAATAGCCCCTCTCGTGGCGCAGCCGATTGATGCCGTCGCGCTGAACGAGGCCCATGGTGCCGGCATAATAATAGGGCCACACCGTCTCGGCGCCGTACCGTGCCTCGGCCTTCAGGAACGCCTCGGCGATCTCGTCAAGCGCATCGTCCCAGCCGATCGGCGCCCATTCGCCAGCGCCCTTTTCGCCTTTGCGGCGAAGGGGTTCCTTCAATCGGTTCGGATTGTGGACGCGCTCGGCATAGCGCGCCACCTTCGCGCAGATGACGCCGGCCGTATAATCATTGTCCTTCGCCCCGCGCACCCGCCCGATCCGCTGGCCCTCGATGATCTCGACATCGAGCGCGCAGGTGGACGGGCAATCATGCGGACAGGCCGAATGGCCGATGCGAAGCGGGACGTACTGATTCATGGAGGCGATTTCGGGCTCGGGAGCGACGGGACGTTATCGCGCGGGATGCGGGATGTGTCGAGGGCGGGGACGCCTGCTGCAGCCACAACACTCATCCGTCAGCAGAAATTGTACAATTGCACAATATTTCTAAACAATCGCGATCCAACGATCCATCATTCGTCTACTCCATCAATTTATACCAATCCCTTACAGTCAGCTTCAGCCTTATAGCCTCTTCTTCTGGAAGCAAATTACAGTGCGCGATAGGCCCCCTAACAAGATTCAATCGGCTGATCACCCTGAGAACTCTATTTCTACTCACGTTAGAAAACATACCTGAAAATACGTCCCAATTCTCTTTCAGAATCTCTCCCAGTTCTCCAAACGTCGTATAGTCGATAAGGCGGTCCGAACGTGGCGGTAGCCCTTCGGCCGATTCTCTATCGGAATTCCTCTGGGCATTTTCACGAACTGCCTGCGGAACACTCGATAGCCACCAATCAAGCCCCTTGCTATCCAGCATCGTTAACTCGATGAGATCGCGAATGTCGTTCTCAAGCGCGTAAAACAATTTGTAGAACTCACTCATGCGTTCAGCATCAGCCAGAGTCTTGAAATCAACTTGACGCAAATACTCAGAAACCAACGAGTCTGCTTGAGACTCAAGCGCGCCCCTCAAGCCCGAAATGCGCTGATCAGCCAGCACATCACGCAGGCTTCGAGTTATAATTGCGTTCTTAATTACGAATAACTCAATGCTATTCATATCAATCATTTTAGAAGATTTTCTCTAAGAGACCGAAATATCGCATTGAAAACGACAATATTTTCTGTTTCGGGCAATACAATATTTTTCTGATATGAAAGACCAATTCTAGCCCCGCCTTTGATGTTATCAAATTCGTCAAATCTTTCTTCAGCCAAATTATCACTATCCATCTTTTCAATCTGAACGTTTTTAATACCATCGTCCGAAATAAAAGATCTAATTGTATCAAACGACGCGTATATAAGCCTAACAATCTGATCAGTCTTTTTCAGACCATTAATTTCTACGATTATATCCTTGACTGCGTTCTCGTCTGCCTTATGTACAAATTCGTTACGTCGGAATAATTCACTATAAGCATTCTTTAGTCCCTCATAGGCCGCCTGACTACGACCGCTATCTGTCTTGAACTTCGAATACAATATCGTCGGAGTTCCATCCGATCCTATAAACTGCATTTTTTTCAACAACGGAGGAACAGATCTCGCTGCTCCTCCCGACTGCTTCAATATCGTTGCCATGTAATTCGCACTGAATTTGTCAGGTCGTTCGGCTTGTATTACAAGATCAAGGATCTTCTTAAACACCCCAGGAGCAATTGAGTAAGGCAGGCCACCAGCAATTATTCGACGCTCCGCCCTTTCCTTTGTACCGGTTTGGGTGGAGGTCGCTTCCTGTCCGGACTGCGAGCTATCGCCAGTGCTTTTTGTCATTCTTTTCCCCTTTAGGTTGAGAATAGCAAATGACACGCGCCTGGCAATGACCACCTTGGTTCGGGAGGCAGCCTAGCTCTTGCGAAGCTGAGATAGCTGCGCTCTTGGAAATGATAGTCGCGGGCGCCCCCAACGAACTACAAATAATGCGTTGTCGGCAGCGACCCGCCAATCAAACGCCTATCAGGATTGATCTTGTCGCCGTCCAGTTTCGATAGTGATACTTGGCGCAATGCAAAGTATCGGCGAGCCGATACCCGATTCGTGTAAACCTATCCCAGCACGCGCTCGGCCCACTTTTCCACCGGGTCGCCGGAGCCGAGGTCGGCCTGGACGAGGCCGTTGACCATGAAGCTTGGCGAGACGTGGATGCCGTTCTGACGGGCGTATTTGGCGTGCCATTTGACCTCCTTGTCGAGATCGGGAATGGCGAAGGCTTCCCACAGCTCGATGCCGCTATAGGCTTCGAGACGGTCGATGATCTGGCGCGGTGTCGCGTCGAGATTGGCGCCGCCGAAATGCTGATCGAACTCGAATTCCTCGCGCTTCTCGGCAATGGCGGCAAGCACCGTCCGGGCATTGTCCTTGCCGCCGGGAAGCGTCGAGGCGGCGAGCACGCAGCGCACGAGGAGGCCCGACAGCATGTGCCAGGGCTGCGAGACGAAGCGCAGCTTGATCGTGATCTTGTCCTCGCCGGCAAGAGCGAGCAGCGCGTCGAGCTTGCCATAGGCGCGGCAGGAATAGGGACAGGTCGGCTCGAGGAAGATCTCGAACAGGCGCGGTCCATGGCCGAAGCTGAGCGGATCGGCGATCCAGGCGGGGGCGGTCATCGGTCGTCTCCTGATCAAGGGCTCGGAATTGGAGGCGGAGCATGCCGCAGATGGCCGGCGGCGGATAGGAGGCGCGCCGGTGCGCCGTGTCGCAGGCTAACGTGGCCGGCCAGGCTTGCAGGCCGACAATTCCGCCGCGCCGCGCTTCCTGCCGGGCGGCTGAGGCTGTAGGAAGACGGCATGAACTATCGCCACGCCTATCACGCCGGAAATTTCGCCGATGTCGTCAAGCATGCGATTCTCGCGCTGCTGATCGAGCGGCTGAAAGCCAAGGACAAGGGCTTTCGCGTCCTCGACAGCCATGCCGGCATCGGGCTTTACGACCTCGCCTCGCCGCTCGCCGCCAAGACCGGCGAATGGGAACGCGGCATCGGCAAGCTGCTCGGGCCGGACCTGAAGCCGGTGGCCATGCCGGCCAAGCTCGCTTTGGCGCTGGCGCCCTATTTCGCTGCGATCCGCGCGGTCAATCCCGAGGGGCGGCTGCGCTATTATCCGGGCTCGCCGATGGTTGCGCGCGTGCTGCTGCGGGATGTCGACCGGCTGACGGCGGTCGAGCTCAACAGCGACGATGCGAAGCTGCTGGTCCAGCGTTTTGCCGGCGATATCCAGGTGAAGGCGATCGAGCTCGACGGTTATCTGGCGCTCGGCTCGTTCGTGCCGCCCAAGGAACGGCGCGGGCTGGTTCTGGTCGATCCGCCCTATGAGGAACCGAACGAGTTCCGAATGCTCGGCGATGGCTTCCTGAAGGCGCATGAGCGCTGGCCGACCGGCGTCTATGCGCTCTGGTATCCGGTGAAGGATCCCGGCGCCGTCAAGAATTTCCACAAGCGGCTGCAAGAAAGCGGCGTCCAGCGCCTGCTCGGCACGGAGTTCTGGATCCGCGACCGCGCGACGCCGGATACCTTCAATGGCACCGGGCTGGTGCTGTGCAACCCGCCATGGAAGCTCGAGGATACGCTCGAATCGCTGCTGGCCGGGCTGGTTCCGCTTCTCGGTGAGGATAGCGGCGCCGGGCGCCGTGTCTGGTGGATCCGCGGCGAGGACCCGGTCGCCTGAAGACGACCGGGCTCCCGACAAAGGCTCAGTATCCCCGCGTGCCGGGGGCCGCGAAGTCGAGGATCGGGCCGAGCGGCACGATGCCGGTCGGGTTGATCATGCGGTGGCTCTCGTAATAGTGGCCCTTGATATGGGCGAAATCGACCGTCTCGGCGATGCCGCGCACCTGATAGAGCTCGCGCGTATAGGACCAGAGCGCCGGATAGTCGGAGAGCCGCTTCAGGTTGCACTTGAAATGGCCGACATAGACAGGATCGAAGCGCAGCAGCGTCGTGAACAGCCGCCAGTCGGCCTCGGTCGGCTGGTCGCCGGTGAGATAGCGCTGCCGCGACAGGATATCTTCCAGCCAATCGAGGCTTTCGAACAGCGGCAGGACCGCTTCCTCATAGGCCGCCTGGCTGGTCGCGAAGCCGGCCTTGTAGACGCCGTTGTTGACCGTGTCGTAGATGCGGGCGTTGAGCGCGTCGATCTCGGGGCGCAGGGCCTCCGGATAGAAGTCGCCGGGCTTGGCGCCGACGCCGTCGAAGGCGCTGTTCAGCATGCGGATGATCTCGGCGGATTCGTTGGAGACGATTGTCCGCCGTTCCTTGTCCCAAAGGACGGGCACGGTGACGCGGCCGGTGTAATCCGGGGCGGCCAGCGTATAGACCTCATGCAGGAAAGCCGTGCCGTTGACCTTGTCTTCGGTCACGCCGGGGCCGGGCTCGAAGGTCCAGCCGTTTTCCAGCATCCGCCAATGGACGACGGAATAGTCGATGATGCCCTCGAGCCCCTTCAGTGCACGGAAGATCATGGTGCGATGCGCCCAGGGACAGGCGCGCGCGATATAAAGATGATAGCGCCCGGCCTCGGCCTTGAAACCGCCCTCGCCGGTTGGTCCCGGGCTGCCATCGGCGGTGACGAAATTGCGGAAACCTGCATTCGATCGCTGGAAGCGGCCGCCGCTCTTGCTCGTATCATACCACTGGTCGCGCCAGACGCCGTCAATCAGAAGTCCCATCGGTCCGCTCCAAGCCCTTGCCGCTTTCTCGTTCCGCCATGATGTGGGCCCGTTGCGGAAATGTCGCCAGCCGCGATCGAGACGACAAACCGTTCACCGCCAGCAGCGCTTCGGCTTGACCCTCGCGCGGCGGCGACGCATCGTCGGGTCCGGTCTCTCGCACCCCCGGGAATCATCGCCATGTTGCGCGCCCTTCTTGCTACCGCTCTCCTTTTCGCCGTCGGCGCCTCCGCCGAGGCGGGTACGCGCGCTCTCGACGATCCTTCCGTCAGCGTCGGCTCGTGGAGCCGCGGCAAGGTCCCGCTCTGCAACGAGCAGTCGGTGCTGAACAACATCGCCAACCGCTACCATACGGCCAATGTCGACACCTGGCAGACCAATCTCGCCATCCACACGGTGCAGAAGATCGACCAGGTCAAGTTCGAGCCCGCCAATCCGGGCCTGATCGACCGCCGCTTCTGCCATGCCCGCGTCGAGCTCTCGAACGGCCATCCCTCCGATCTCTATTACCTGATCGAAGAGCGGCAGGGCATGGCCTCGATCGGCTGGGGCGTCGAGTTCTGCCTGCCGGGGCAGGATCCCTGGCGCGTCTATGACGGCTTCTGCCGCTCGATCCGCGCTCCGTAGCGGCGGGTTCGTCAGCCGTCTTCGGGGGAAACGATGCGGCGCTTTGCGATCCTTGCGATATGGCTTTCGCTGTGGCTCGCCTTTGGCGGCGTGAGCGCGCGTGCCGAGGATCGGGCCGGCGATTTCGATTTCTACGTGCTGTCGCTGTCCTGGTCGCCGACCTATTGCCTCGACAATGGCGGCTCGGACCGGATCCAGTGCGGCGGTCGTCCCTATGCCTTCGTCGTGCATGGCCTCTGGCCGCAATATGAACGCGGCTTTCCGAGCGATTGCCCGACCGACCTCAGCCGGAGCGTTCCGCGCCGCGATGTCGATGCCATGCTCGACGTGATGCCGAGCCGATCGCTGATTCGTCACGAATGGCAGAAGCACGGCACCTGCTCCGGCCTCGACCAGCGCGATTACTTTGCGCTCATCCGCAAGGCTCAGGCGCGCGTGACCATCCCCGCCGCCTTTGTCGATGTCACGGACCCGTTGACCGTCAGCCCTGCCGGCGTCGAAAGCGCCTTCCGCAAGGCCAATCCCGGCATTCCGGCGGACGGCTTCTCCGTATTTTGTGACTCCCGGCTGAAGGAAATCAGGGTCTGCCTGACCAAGGATCTTGCCTTCCGCAGTTGTCCGGAGGTCGAGCGAAGCGCCTGCCGCCGGCCGCAAATCGTCATGCCGCCGGTTCGCTAAAAGGCGCGCCGATTTCCGCCGGACGCCGAGGGCGCCGGCCTCAGACCCGGACCTCTTCATGCTGATCCTGCGCAGTTCCCCCGCCTCCCCCTTCGGCCGCAAAGTCAAGATCGCCGCTCATGAACTCGGCCTCATGGACCGGATCGAGATCGTCACGGCCGATACGGTCGATCCGGCCGACAGCCTGCGCAGCCAGAATCCGCTGGGCAAGATCCCGGCGCTCATCCTTGAAAATGGCGGCGTGATCTATGATTCCCGCGTCATCGTCGACTATCTCGACCATCTCGCCGGCGGCGACCGATTGATCCCGGCCGATCCGGCGCGGCGCTATCCGGCGCTGGTGATGCAGGCGCTCGCGGACGGCATCATGGATGCCAGCCTGCTGCAGGTCTATGAGGGCCGCTGGCGTGCGGAGCCGATGCGCAGTCCGACCTGGCTCGCCCACCACGCCGAGAAGGTGACGCGCGGTCTGGCAGCGTTGGAGGCCGCTGATCTCGCGGGACCCGTTCATGTCGGCCATATCACGGTCGCCTGTGCGCTGGGCTATCTTGACCTCCGTTTCCCGGGCTCCTGGCGGGACGGCCATCCGGCGCTCGCCCGCTGGCTGGACGGCTTTGCCGCCGCGGTGCCCGCCTTCGACAAGACCCGGCCGCACTGACGATCCCGACGAAAGGGCTTCCCACCATGTCGTTCTCAACCCGCGACGTCGCGATCGTCGCCGAAATCCTCAATGAAGCCGCATCGACCGAGATTCTGCCGCGCTTCCGCCGCCTCACGGAGGGCGCCGTGCGCGAGAAGACCTCGGCCGAGGACCTCGTGACCGACGCCGATGTCGCCGCCGAGAAGCAGATTACCGCGGCGCTGCAGAAGGCGTTTCCCGGCGCCCTGGTGCTGGGCGAAGAGGCCGTCTCGGAGCATGGCGAGGGCCTTCTCGATGCGCTCGACGGCGCGCCGCTCGCCTTCGTCGTCGATCCGGTCGACGGCACGCGCAACTTCGCCTCGGGACTGACGCTGTTCGGCGTCATGGCCGGCGTTGTCGTCAATGGCGAGATCGCGGCAGGCGTGATCCTCGATCCGATCGGCAAGGACTGGTCGGTCGCGCTGCGCGGCGAAGGCGCCTGGACCGAAACGGCGGACGGCGCGCGGATCGATCTCAAGGTCGCCAAGGCAAAGCCCGTCGCGGAGATGTCGGGATTTGCCGCCTGGTGGCTGCTCGACGAGCCGCTCCGCTCGCAGCTCTGCGCCAATCTCGCCCGGACCGGAACGGTATCGAACTATCGCTGCGCCGCGCATGAGTACCGCAAGCTCGCCGGCGGCCATGTGCATTTCTCGGCCTTCACCAAGCTGATGGTCTGGGACCACGCGGCCGGCTGGCTGCTGCACAAGGAAGCCGG
Source organism: Kaistia sp. (assembly GCA_965229085.1). GTDB lineage: Bacteria > Pseudomonadota > Alphaproteobacteria > Rhizobiales > Kaistiaceae > Kaistia. Next base: position 1,224,067 of record OZ245859.1, read on the forward strand.
CGGCTATTCGGCCCGCTTCGACGGCAGCGCCTATTCGCCGCTGCACCGGGCCGGCGGCCTGCTCTGCACGCCGGACGAGGCGAGCTGGCATGCGCTGCATAAAGCGCTCTTCGCCGGCACGGAGTATGCGCGGGACTGACGGAAGGGGGCGACGGTCGACGCCATCGCCCCTCCCCGAAGCGTTGGCCTCAGAACTTGTAGCCGAGGCCAGCGCGCAGCGTGCCCGAATTGAAATCGATGTCGGACGCGGTGTCGAAGCCGGTGCGGTAAAGCTGCGAGCCGAAATCGGCATACTGGTATTCGATGCGCGCGGTGATGTGGTCGGTCACCGCCGCCTCGGCACCTGCGCCGAGCACCCAGCCCCAATGCGTGGCGGAGCTCGAGAACGCACCGCTGTCGACGCGCACGCCCGATGCGGCGACGCCGCCGGTGCCATAGGCCAGCACCCGGCCGAAGGAATAACCAGCACGGCCACGCAGCGTCGATTCCCAGTTCTGGTTGACGTTGCCGAAATCGCTGCTGTTGCCCTTCACATTGTCCCAGAGCAGATCGGCCTCGCCGCCGACGACGATGTTGTTGCCAAGCTCGACATTGTAGCCGCCATAGGCGCCGATCTTGCCGCCTTCGGCATTCAGCGAGCGGCCGCTGCCGAGGCCCGAAGTGCGATCAAAGGTGTTCCAGCCATAGCCGACGACGGCGCCGACATAGGGGCCGGTCCAGGTGAAGCCAGCCGGCGCGGCGAGAACAGCGGGCTGGTCGTAGCTGTAGTCGGCGGCCATGGCGGGCACGGCGGAGAGCGCCAGAATCGCGGCGGTGGCGAGGGAGAGGGTGCGGATACGCAGCATCGTGATCTCCTGGGTACAAAGGCCGGCGCGCGGGGGACGGCCGGCCGAGCGCCGAATAGAGCGTCTCAATGCGGCGAAAGCGACGATCGAAGATGGCTATGATGGGGCGCCGGGCTCCGTTGCCGCACAGCAACAGATTGCCTCAACCAACTGATAGAACTTCATTTTATGAAATCTCTTCACACTTTGAATCCAGCGCTCTGCCCCATCTCGGCCGCAAGGGTTGATGGGCGTTAACCGCTGCGGCAAAGCCTTACCGAACGCGGTCTGGCGCCCTATCTTCCACTGCCGGTCACGAGGGGAATGGTCATGGCGGATGAGCGGCGCGTCGCGCTGGTTACGGGAAGCGGGCGTCGCATCGGCCGCGCGATCGCGGAGGATCTCGCGCGCGCCGGCTTCGCGGTGGCGGTGCATTGCAACCGCTCGCGCGCCGAGGCGGAGGCCGTCGCCGAGGGCATCCGCAGCGCCGGCGGCAAGGCGAGCGTCGTCCAGGCCGACCTCGCCGATCTCGAACAGGTGCCCGGCATCATCGCCGCAACGACAGCGGAGCTCGGCAGCCCGACGCTTCTCGTCAACAACGCCTCGATCTTCGCTGATGACGGGATCGGCGCCATGGATGCCGCGCTGTTCCAGCGCCAGCTGGCGATCAACCTGACGGCGCCTGTGCTGCTGGCCGACGCCTTCGCGCGCGCGCTGCCGGCTTCGGAGACCGGCCTCATCGTCAACATGGTCGACCAGCGCGCCTGGAAGACGACGCCCTATTACATCTCCTATCAGCTCTCGAAATCGGCCCTGTTGACCGCGACACGGACGCTGGCGCAGGCGCTCGCCCCGCGTATCCGCGTCAACGCCATCGGCCCCGGCCCGACGATGCCCTCGCCGCGACAAGATCCCGGTGACTTCCGCCGACAGGCCGAGGCCGTCCTGCTCGGCCATGGCCCTGATCTTGCCGAATTCGGGCGCACCATCCTCTTCCTCCACGCAGCCACCTCGATCACAGGCCAGATGATCGCGCTTGACGGCGGCCAGCATCTTGCGTGGCAGACGCCGGACGTCGTAGGGATCAAAGAGTGAACAGGTTGCCCACCGAGATCGGCGCGCCGGAGCCGGTCGCCGAAGCCCTTGACGAAGACGCGCTGCCCGAGGGCACGCTGGTCGACGGCCTGCGCGCCGGCGAGGCGGTCGAGGACGACGACAGCCTGCCGCCGGCTGATCTCGTCGGAGATGCCGAGCCGGCCGAGGATGTGACGCCGTTCGAGGCGGGTGGCGAGCGGCTGCCGCGCGGCCAGGGCGCCGCGGTCATTGCCGATTTCGTCAAGCGGCTGCCGAATGCGCCGGGCGTCTATCGCATGTTCGATTCCGCCGGCAACGTGCTCTATGTCGGCAAGGCGCGGAACCTCAAGAAGCGCGTCACCAGCTACACCCGCACAGGGACGCAGTCGAACCGGATCATCCGCATGATCCAGCAGACGGCGACGATGGAATTCGTCACGACGCGCACCGAGACCGAGGCGCTGCTGCTCGAGGCGAACATGATCAAGCGGCTCCGGCCGCGGTTCAATGTGCTGCTGCGCGACGACAAGTCGTTCCCCTATATTCTCATCACCGACCACGAGGCGCCGCAGCTGGTGAAGCATCGCGGCGCGCGCACGCGCAAGGGCGAGTATTTCGGCCCCTTCGCCTCGGCGGGCGCCGTCGCCAACACCGTCTCGGCGATGCAGCGCGCCTTCCTGGTCCGCACCTGCACCGACAGCGTCTATGAGAGCCGGACGCGGCCCTGCCTGCTGCACCAGATCAAGCGCTGCGCCGCGCCCTGCACGCGCGAGGTCTCGCTTGAGGACTATGCCGAGCTGGTGCGCGAGGCGAAGGGCTTTCTCACCGGCAAGTCCTCGGCGATCCGCACCGATCTCGCCCGCGCCATGGGCGAGGCGAGCGCCGAGCTCGACTTCGAGCGGGCCGCGATCTATCGCGACCGGCTGGCCGCGCTCAGCCATGTGCAGTCGCATCAGGGCATCAACCCGCAGGGTGTCGACGAGGCCGACGTCATCGCCGTGCATCAGGAGGGCGGCCAGAGCTGCGTTCAGGTGTTCTTCTTCCGCACCGGCCAGAACTGGGGCAATCACGCCTTCTACCCGCGCGCCGACAAATCGTTGGACGCAGCCGAGGTGCTGGCCGCGTTTCTCGGACAGTTCTACGAGGACAAGCCCTGCCCGCGCCTCATCCTGATCAGCCACGAGATCGAGGAAGCCGACCTGATAGCCGAGGCGCTTGGCGAACATGCCGGCCACAAGGTCGAGATCGCCGTGCCGAAGCGGGGCGAGAAGAAGGACCTCGTCGACCACGCACTCGCCAATGCGCGCGAGGCGCTCGGCCGCAGCCTCGCTGAGACATCGAGCCAGGCGCGGCTGCTCGAAGGCGTCGCGGCTGCGTTCGGCCTCGCCGCCGTGCCGCGGCGGATCGAGGTCTATGACAACAGCCACATCATGGGCACCAACGCTGTCGGCGGCATGATCGTCGCGGGTCCCACGGGCTTCGTGAAGAACCAGTACCGCAAGTTCAACATCCGCTCGCAGGAGATCACGCCGGGCGATGATTTCGGCATGATGCGCGAGGTGCTGACGCGGCGCTTCTCGCGCCTCGTGAAGGAGCACGGCACCAGCGAGGCCGCCCCGCGCGATGAAGATGGCTTCGGCCCCTGGCCCGATCTCGTCTTCATCGACGGCGGCGCCGGACAGCTCTCGGCCGCCAAGACGATCCTCGACGAACTCGGGCTGACCGACGCCGTGCCGCTGATCGGCATCGCCAAGGGACCGGACCGCGATGCGGGCCGCGAGAAGTTCTTCATCCCCGGCCGCGAGCCCTTCATGCTGCAGCCGCGCGATCCGGTGCTCTATTTCGTGCAGCGGCTCCGCGACGAGGCGCACCGCTTTGCGATCGGCACGCACCGCGCCAAGCGCAAGGCCGCGCTCGGCGCCAATCCGCTCGACGAGATCGGCGGCATCGGCCCGACACGCAAGCGCGCTTTGCTCGGCCATTTCGGCACCGCCAAAGCAGTCGGCCGCGCCTCGATCCCCGACCTCCTCGCCGTCCCCGGCGTCTCGGCCCAGATGGCGCAGACGATCTACGATTTCTTCCACGAGCGTGGGGAGTGAGGGCCAGGGTGCAGCGCAGCGGATGCGTCGAACCTGCCGCCGCCAAGTCCTCTGGACTCAGCCAATCGACCCGGCCTAGCGGGCAGTAACTCGGGTTCCACGGGTGAGCCGGGAATGTTCGTGGCTCGATCGACCTCGAGTGCCGCCCGATTTGGCAGATCTTTTGCTCCCTTCATATGACAGTCAGGAACATTCCCTATTGTCGCTTTCTTGAGGGCTTTTGCCGCTTCATCTTCGAGGGTGCGCGCCGACGGCGTCTTCTCTACCGTTTCGGTACCGTATTTCGAGCTTGAAGCGCTGGGCTGCCGCTGCCTGCGAGGGGGGACTTTGCGCGATCTCAAGAACGAGCCCTTGATCCGCGGTTGCCTCACGCTGTCACCAATTTGCTCGGCGGCCTGCGGCATTGTCGGGCTATCGATTCTCGCCAACGCAATAACACCGGTCGCGGTCTGGCATCCCCTGGCGAATGGCATGGCGGCGTCACCGTGGACAGGCCTTGGTCTCGTGGCAGTCGGGGCAGGTTCATGGTCGTCGCGCGTTGGTCGCTCCGGCCGCGCGAGACTCGTGGCGAGCGGGATCATCTTGGCGATGCTCCTGACGCGGATCACAACCATCATTCTCGTCCCGGGCGCGATCGACCGGCTTTGGCCATACCCGGACCGGTTCTCACCGGAACTCGTCACAGTCTGGCAAATTCTCGAGAGACCCCAGACGACTATTCTGTTGCTTTTGTTCGCCGCGACGATGGCTCTACTGGAGGCCAGGCGAACGGGCGCCGCCATGGCGGTGGCAGCCTTGGTGCTGCTATTGCCGGTCGCCTCTCTCATCGCCTCGCTGTGCGGTGTCGCAACTTACGGCTTGATGTCCGTTCCAACAACGCTCGGCGGCATCTTTGGAGCGCTCGCATTGTTGCTCGGAAATGCGCATAGAACGCCCCTCCGCCAATTCCTGACCAAACAAGCGATTGGTCGTCAGTCGCGATACCAGATGGCGCTGGTCGCGGCACCGTTCGTGACGATCGCACTGATGACCCTTTGGTCGGGCCCAAACACGGCGGTCAGGTGGTTGCCGGTGCTTGCCACCATACTCGTCGGAGCCATCGGATTCGTGCTGGTGGAAGGCCGACTTCAGTTGGCGCGGATCGAACGCCAGCGCAAGACGACGTCTCTACGACCGGTCGCCCCACTTCAGCGCGCCATGCGGGGCGCCTGGATGCGGGGCGAATTCTTCCTTGTCTATCAGCCGCAGATCGATCTCACTTCGCAGGGCATCGTGGGCGCCGAAGCGCTCGTTCGATGGGAGCATCCGACGGATGGATTGCTGGGGCCGGACCGGTTCATCCCCATCGCCGAAGAATCGGGAATGATCGTGCCGCTCGGCGCCTGGATCCTGGCCGTCGCTTGCGAGGAGGCGGTCGGATGGAGCCACGACGCGGGGCTCGCCGGTGCGAGTGTTTCCGTGAACGTTTCGCCGACACAGTTGCGGGAGCCGACCTTCACCGCAAGCGTGATCGATATTCTCCACCGGACCGGTCTGCCGCCGCACCGGCTGATCCTTGAGGTCACCGAAAGTGTGCTCGTCCACGAAAGCGATGACGCCATCAAAGCCCTGACGGACTTGCGCGATGCCGGCATACGCATTGCCATCGACGATTTTGGAACCGGGTATTCGAGCCTGTCCTATCTCCGGCGGCTACCCATCGACTATCTGAAGATCGACCGCTCCTTCGTTAGCGAATTGCCTGCGGACCAAGGCTCGGTCGCAATCGCGCGCGCGCTTCTCGCGATGGGACAGGGCCTTGGCATGCAGATCATTGCGGAAGGGATCGAGACGCTGGATCAGGCTGACTTTCTCAAGGGGCTGGGCTGCGATGAGGGCCAAGGCTACTTCTACTCGCGACCGATCCGCGGCGATGAACTGCTGGTACTGTCGGTGAATAGGCAAAAGGCCAAATCGGTCCTCCTGCAGTAGCCTTCGCACCGCGCGGCAATATCGAACAGCGCGATACGCGGGTGAGCGTTCGACCTGGAGATTTTGTCAGGCCGCCCGTCCCCATTGCGGGAACGGATCGTCGAGCTGGGCTGCCGCGGCCGTCAGGCCGGTGGTGACGCTGCCATGGAGGCAGGCGTCGAGGCTGGCGCGGATTGCGGCGTCGTCCATGGCGGGGCCGCCGATGAAGACGAGTTCCTGCCGCCGGTCGCCCCAGGTCTCGTTCCAGTGCCGCCGCATGATCGCGATCGATTCCTCGTCGCGCGGCCAGCGCTCGCGCGGGACGGCGGCCCACCAATGGCCCATTCCCTCGGTGCGCAGGATCGAGCCGGCGAGCGACAATTCCGCCAGCCATTGCGGACGGGTCGCAATCCAGAAATGGCCCTTGGCGCGCAGCACGCCGGGAAAGCCGCGTTCCAGCAGCGCATGCAGGCGCTGCGGATGAAACGGCCGCCGGGCGCGATAGACGAAGGAGCGGATGCCGTATTCCTCCGTCTCCGGCACATGGTCCGCGAAATGATAGAGTTCCTTCATCCAGAGCGGGTGCTCGCGTGAACGCTCTTCGTCATAGAGGCCGGTATCGAGGACCAGATCGAGCGGGGCCTTCGCGAAGTCCGTCTCGATGATGCGCGCATCGGCATTGAGGCCGCGCACGACGCGCCTGACATCGGCGAGCCTCTCCGGAGCCACGTCGCGGACCTTGTTGACGACGACGATATCGGCGAACTCGATCTGCTCGACGAGGAGATCGACCAGAGTGCGGAAATCCTCCGGCCCTGCCGCCTCGCCGCGCTCGCGCAGAAGGTCGTGTGAGGCGTAATCCTTGAGCAGATTGGCCGCGTCGACCACCGTCACCATCGCATCGAGGCGGGCGATATCCGACAGCGAACGGCCCTCCTCGTCGCGAAAATCGAAGGTCGCAGCGACAGGCAGCGGCTCGGCAATGCCGGTGCTCTCGATCAGCAGCGCGTCGAACCGGCCCTCGCCGGCGAGGCGGCGGACTTCGTTCAGAAGGTCGTCGCGCAGCGTGCAGCAGATGCAGCCATTGGTCATCTCGACCAGCTTCTCATCGGTGCGCGACAGGCCGGCGCCGCCGTCGCGGACGAGATCCGCGTCGATATTGACCTCCGACATATCGTTGACGATCACGGCCACCTTCCGCCCCTGGCGGTTGTTGAGCACATGATTGAGCAGCGTCGTCTTGCCCGCGCCGAGGAAGCCGGAAAGCACCGTGACCGGCAGGCGCCGGTCATCTGAAGCGGGAACGGACATGGGCACTCCATATGTAATGTTATAACATAACACATGGACTTGTGCCGCATCGCCGCCGGCAAGGCAACCCCTCCGGCGCTGATGTGAACGGGGTTGCGATCCGATGGCGCGCGGCTACGCCGCCCTACCCGATCACGCTTTTCGGCAGCAGGCCGTGCACGCCCTTCTCGCCGTTCACCGTCTGCGTGACGTGGAAGTCCGCGGCGAGCGAGGCGAGGCGGTAGGCTTCGGAGCGGGAGAGGCTGGTGCGCTCGGTGATGAAGGTGATCATCTCGCGGACGGCGATGCGCATCGCCTCGTCGAGATCGGACGAGAAGCCCATCGTCATATAGGCGTTCGGCGTTTCGGCGCGCGGCAGCGTCAGGAGGGGTTCGGAACCCGTCTTCTTGTGCAGGATGAAGGTGAAGGTTCCGGTCAGCGCGGTTTCGAGCGCCGTCACGCAGACCTCGCCATGACCCTGCACGCCGTGGCCGTCGCCGCAGAGAAAGTTGCCGCCTTCCGTCCAGACGGGAAGAAACAGCGTCGATCCGGCGCCGAGATCCTTGTTGTCGAGATTGCCGCCATGTAGGCGCGGCTCGCGCGAGGAGAGTTCGCCATAGCCGGGCGGCGGCGCAACGCCCATGACGCCGAAGAAGGGGATCAGCGGCAGTTCGGGGCCGAAGGGCAGCCGGCAGGTCTTCGCGGCCTGGTCGATCGGGATATGTATCGTCTCCAGTTCCGCCAAGATGAAATCATCCGGCAGCGTGCCCTCGAAGGGCACGATGGCGTTGAAGCCCCAGTCGGCGCCGAGTTCGACCGCCTCGATCCGCACCTCCAGCATGTCGCCCGGCTCTGCCCCTTCGATGGCGACGGGGCCGGTCAGGAGATGGCCGAAGCGCATCGGCAGATTCGCTGCATGGATTTCGAGCAGGGCTGGCGAAACATGCATCCCCTGCCCTTCCGGCGGCAGCAGTCCCGGCGGCCCCGAAAACGTCTCGATCACAACGCGGTCGCCCGAGCGAACCGTCAGCACCGGCGGCGTCGCGGCGGCGAAGCGGCCCCATTGCACTGTTGCGGGAGTGGCCTTGAGGATGTGGTCGGTCATGAGCGGGTCCTTGGCGGAGCGGGGCGACTGGCCGGGCACGCTGCAAATTCGGGGCCTTGCGACCCCGGATCACCGCGCGACGATCGGCCCAGCCGCCTCCGGACAGCGCAAACCGCGCTTGCCGATCCTCTGGAGATTTCGGCAGCCAAGGAGAGGGTTTGAGGCGCCGCATGCCTTGAAGCGGCGGCGCCCCGGTCTCGTTATGTTGCCTCGGGCGTTGCCTTACTTGGCAAGCAGCCGCAGCAGAACGATGTTCTTGCTGTGATCCTTGTCTTCGGTGCTGCCCGCGACAACGATCAGCTTCGAACCGTCGATGGCCAGCGCGTTGGCGACATCATCGCCGTCGCCCAGCGAGATGCCGAAGACGCCGTCCGGGGTTCCGTCACCACCGCCATCCGCGCCGAAGGTCTTGTCCAGCCGACCGTCAGCCAGGTAGCGGGCGACGGCGATGTTCTTGCTCGTACCGTCGGTGTGGAAGCCCGCGACGACGATCTTGCCGTTCGGCTGAATGCCCAGCGAGGTGGCGGCATCATCGCCCTTGCCAAGGTCGAGACTGACAAAGCCATCGGGCGTGCCGTCGCTCCCGCCATCGGCACCGAACGCGGCATCCAGCTTGCCATTTTGCAGGAAGCGGGCGAGCACGAAGTTCGAACTGCCGTCCTTGCCTGCGGCGGTGCCGGCGACCACGATGCGGCCTTTCTTGTCCAGCGCCACGGCGCGCGCCACCTCGTTGCCCTCGCCCAGCGATTCACTGACGACGCCGTCGGGCGTGCCGTCGCTGTTGCCGTCGGCGCCAAAGGCCTTGTCGAGCTTTCCGTTCCGGTCGAAGCGGGCAACGATGATGTTGTCGCTGCCCTTGTCGTTATGCGAGCCGGCCACCAGGATCCGGCCGGCGCCATCGATCACGACGCTGTTGGCGACGTCATTGCCGGCGCCGAGGTCGAGGCTCACGAAGCCGTCCGGCGTGCCATCGGCGCCGCTGTCCGCGCCAAAGCTCTTGTCGGGCGTTCCGTTCTTGTTGAAGCGCGCCACGACGATGTTGGAACTGGCTCCCTTCACGGTATCGCCGACGACCACGATCTTTCCACCGGGCTCCAGCGCGACGCCGCGAGCGATATCGTCGCCATCGCCAAGCGATACGTTGACGACGCCGTCCGGCGTGCCATCCGCACCGGCATCGGCGCCGAAGGTCTTGTCCAGAGAGCCGTTCTTGTTAAGGCGCGCAACGAAGATGTTCTTGCTCGTCCCGCTCTGGTGGTAGCCGGCCACGACGATCTTGCGGTTGGGCAGCACGGCCACAGCGGTCGCGACATCATCGCCATTGCCGAGCGACAGATCGACGACGCCGTCCGGCGTGCCGTCGGCGTTTCCATCAGCGCCAAAGGCCTTGTCGAGCGTGCCGTCCCGATTGTAGCGAGCCACAATGATATCGGCGGAGCCTTTGGCGACATGGCTGCCTACGACAACGATCTTGTCGTCAGGCGCACGGGCCACGGCGTTGGCAACATCATCGCCATTTCCAAGCGACGTCGAAACAACGCCGTCAGGCGTACCGTCGCTGTTGCCATCAGCGCCGAACGTCTTATCCAGAGAGCCCGCACCCGCCGCAAGAGCGACCTGCGTCGCAGCAGCGAATACTATCGTCGATATTCCAGCCAACAATAACTTCCGCGCCGTTATTTTTGCATCAAACGTCATAGCCGTACTTCCACCCCCGCCGCCATTTCCAACTGCGTACAACAGACCATCACCATCGCAAGCGACGGCAAATTCAATTATCAATTCGACGCAGACAAAACGATTGGAATTTTTAGCCGATATCGGAAGAATTATACGCGCCTATACGCGCAAATTTACTAAATAGAATGGCAGCCCATCCATAACTGTTCATGGCACTAGGCGATTGAACACTGTCCACCGAGCCTCGCGGTGACACAACCTTCCATGTATTGCAGACGAAGCGCGAACAATCGCAGATTGCTCGCCGGATAGGGCCTTTCGCTCTGAGGTCCCAGCGGGCTCCGACATCCAGCAATGCATTGTGGGCACAAACAAAAAAGGCCCTTCGGATCGCTCCGCCGGACCTTCTCATGAAATGCGAGCTGATCACGGCAGCATGGCGAGGCCGCCGCCGGCGGCCTTGGCTGCTGCCTTGGCGCCGCGGCCGATCGTGCCGTTCATGACGAAGCTCGTCGTCTGGGTCGTGACGACGGCGCGGAGATCGGCACCGGCCGTCACGTTCGGCGCGGTTGCGTCGTCAATCGCCTTGGCGGCGGCGCTGAGGCCGGCGGCGGAGGTGCCCGCGCCCGCCGCATCGACGAAGGCAAAACCTTCAAAGACACAGAGCAGCACGCCAGCCGCCGCGATCAGGGTCTTCTTCATTTTCATTTCCGTCTCAATCCTTCGGCTGCCGCCTGCTGCCTCAGCCGCCATTGGGTTGGGGTGCATCAGCCGACGCCGAGGCGATTGACCGAGCCGCCACGCTCCGCCGGGATCGAGGTGGAACGCCGATCGATACCGTCGGCGGTCCGCGCCATGGCCATCAGAGCTGTCGCCGATCCGCCACCGCCTGCGGCATAATTCGCGGTCCGGCGCCGTTCCTGTGGACGAGCACGCTCCACTGGTCCGGCTCGCCCTCGCGATCGTGCTAGGAAACTTGACCCGTCTCGCGCGGGAGAAAGGCGACGCATGCAGATCGAACTCGGCCAAAAGTCCAGCGTACCCGGCAGCGGGCCGGCTATGCTCGATGTCGAGGAGCTGCTGGCGACGCGCTTGCTCGTTCAGGGCAATTCCGGCTCGGGCAAATCGCATCTGCTGCGCCGTCTGATCGAGCAGAGCGCGCCCTTCGTGCAGCAGGTCATCATCGATCCCGAAGGCGATTTCGTCAGCCTGGCCGAGCGTTATGGCCATGTCGTGCTCGATGCCGAGCGCGGCCTTGGCGAACTCGAGGTGATCGCGAGCCGCGTGCGCCAGCACCGGGTTTCGGCCGTGCTCAATCTCGAAAGCCTCGATGTCGAGATGCAGATGCGCGCCGCCGGGACATTCCTCAACGCGATGTTCGATGCCGAGCGCGAACACTGGTTCCCGGTTCTCGTCGTCGTCGACGAGGCGCAGCTGTTCGCCCCGGCCGTCGCCGGCGAGGTCTCCGAAGAGGCGCGGCGGCTTTCGCTCGGCGCCATGACCAATTTGATGTGCCGCGGCCGCAAGCGCGGCCTTGCCGGTATCATCGCGACGCAGCGCCTCGCCAAGCTCGCCAAGAATGTCGCGGCCGAGGCGTCGAACTTCCTGATGGGCCGCACCTTCCTCGATATCGACATGGTGCGCGCCGCCGACCTGCTCGGGCTCGAACGGCGGCAGGCCGAGACGTTCCGCGATCTCGCGCGCGGCCAGTTCGTGGCGCTCGGTCCGGCGCTGACGCGGCGGCCGTTCACGGTTTCGGTCGGCTCAGTCGAAACCGCGCCACGCGCGGGGACGCCGAAGCTGACACCGCTGCCTGCCGAGGCCGCAGCCGCGCAGCGCGAACTGGTGCTCGCGCCGGTTCCGGTCGATCTGGTGCGGCCGGTGGCGGAGCCGCGTGTCATCGCCCCATCGGCGCCGACGACCCATGATCTGCTCGCCTCGCTTGCGCGTGCCGCGCCGACCGAGGCCGCAGAGCCGGTCGATGACGGGCTTTCGGCGGAGGAGCGCGAGGCGCAGTTCCTCGCCATCGCCCGCGCCGTGCTCGCCGAACCCGGCGCGCCATTTCGCGGCGAGGCGCCGCTCTACCAGGACTTCCTCGTCCGCTGCCGCATCCAGCGCCTGCCGGCGACATTGCCGCTGGTCCAGTTCCGCTTCCTGCTCAACCTTGCCCGCGCTGTCATCGATCCTGAGCGAGAGGCGAGCGAGGCATGGCGCCGCGCCATCGACCTCGCGCGAGGGCTGCCCGACGAGGCACAGCTTTCCTTCCTGCTGATCGCGGCGGCGGCGCTTGTCGGGGCACCCTGCCCGTCCGATGCCGAACTGGCGCTTCGCTCCGGCACCCATTCGTCCGGCCGCGCGCGCAGCCGGCTCAGGCATCTGGAAAAGAGCGGCCATATCGTGCTGCGCGTCGATATCCGAGGCCATCGCGCGGCTGTACTCCCCGATCTCGGCATCGAGACGGCCGCGGGCGACGCGAACGCGCCCTATCATGACGGGTCGATCGCGGCCGAATAAATCGGATCAACGGTCGGCTGATACCGGGCTGCCAATGGGGCTTCCCTGCGCTTCCGGTGCTCGCGCGCCAAACATACGCCCGGGTCTCGGAAAACCGCCATTTTCGCGCCGGCCTGAACCGGACCTCAATCCGACCTGAGCCTCAGCCGCCGGAAAGGCTGCGCACCAGCGCCGGCAGCGCGCCGAGATCGGCGATTTCGCGGAAGCGGGGATGGGTGGCCGGCGGCTCGACATGCTCGAACGACCAGGTCAGCGGATGCGGCACATGGATGCCCCAGCCGCCGGCCTCGATGGCCGGGACGATGTCCGATTTCAGCGAATTGCCCACCATCATCGCCCGTTCCGGTCCGTCGGCATGGCGCGCGAACACCCGCCGATACGTATCGGCCGTCTTGTCGCTGACGATCTCGACGGCGTCGAAGAGATCGCCAAGCCCGGAGGCGGCGAGCTTGCGCTCCTGGTCGAAGAGATCACCCTTGGTGATCAGAATGATGCGGTAGCTGCCCGAAAGGCGCTCAATCGCCTCGCGCGCATGCGGCAGCGTCTCGACCGGATGGGTGAGGAGTTCGCGCCCCGCGGCAAGGATCTCGCTGATGACGGCCGAATCGACACGCCCCTCGGTGACCTCGATCGCGGTCTCGATCATGGAGAGCGTGAAGCCCTTGATGCCGAAGCCGTAGAGCGCGAGGTTGCGCGTCTCAGCGGCCAGCAGCCGGCTCGCGATGACCTCGCTCTCGCCATGCGCCTCGAGCAGGGCCGTGAACCGCTGCTCGGTCAGACGATAGAAGTGTTCGTTCTGCCACAGCGTATCGTCGGCATCGAAGCCGATCGCGGTAAGGGTAGCGGGCGCCATGCTGTCTCTCCCGGGAAACCAACCGGTGGCGATCACGATAGAGTCTCGTGCCTCATTCAGCACGGGCATGACGGCAATGGAAAGCGCCCAGATTGGGCAGGCCCGGCAATCAGGCCTCGAAAGGTCTAGCTATCAGACAAAGAGCCGATTTCTGTCGCTTAGCAGTCCGCAGTCTCGACAGCGGACCTCGATCAGTCGGCCGTCTCAGTAGCTTCGGTCTTGGAGGCGCGCTTGGCGCGGACCTTCGGCGGGGCGGCAGCGGCGACGGCGCGCTCCTGCTCTTCCTTGGCGAGACGCAGCGCCTTCAGCTTGGCAGTGCGGTCACGAAGCGCCTTGGATGAATCGACAACGCCCTTCTGGGTCTTGTCGAACTTGGCGTCGGCCTTCTGGCGGGCATTTGAGGGTTCGGGCATCATCATTTTTCCTTGGTACGAAGACCTTGGCAATCGAGAGCCCTGGCGGCCGGCCGCCCGTCGGGCGCCGACCGTTCCGGCAGTTAAAGACGAATCTGCCTCAGCGCGCCGCCGGACGTGGCGGCGGAGCTCCCTTAGCACCCGCAACGCGCGGCTTGGGCTTGGGAGCAGCGATAAGACCCTCACGGATCGCCTGTTTGCGCGCGAGCTTGCGGGCCCGGCGAATCGCTTCGGCCTTTTCGCGAACGCGCTTTTCCGAAGGCTTTTCGTAAGCGTTGCGCATCTTCATTTCGCGGAAGACGCCTTCACGCTGAAGCTTCTTCTTGAGAACCCTCAGCGCCTGATCGACATTGTTGTCACGAACCAAAACCTGCAAATTCTATCCTAACATCATTTCTGGGCCGCCCACTTCCGGGGGCGCGAAGAACCGCGCGAACGAGGGGGCGAAGTTTGACCATTACCATAGATAAGCGGCGCCTGCTGCCCCGGAACGCAGACAGTGCCGCTTTTTTAAACGGGGCCTAGAGGCCCGCGTTTCCTCACTTTTCCGGCGATAGCGGAGGCGCTCAGGCCTCCTGGATGGCCGAAAGCTTCCAGTCGCCGCCTGCCGGACGAACAAAGGTCCACAGTTCCGTCGTCTCAGTCGGACGCGATTCGTCGCCTGAGACGATGTGGCCGTCTTTGCGGTCGCGCATCACGTCGCGGCTCTCATAGCGCATGGCCACGGTGGCATAGTCATTGCCGCCCTCGCGCCAGCCCTCGGCGAGATCGCCCTGCAGCAATTTGACGTCGCTGACATCGTTGCGAAGGCCCGAGACCGCGTTCTGGCTCAGTTCCTCCGAGAGATAGGACATGATCTCCGGCGTCGTCACGGCACGGAGCGCGGCATAGTCCTCGCGGCCGAATGCCGATTGGACCTCAGCCAGCAGATGCTCGAACCGATCGAGGTCGCCATCGAGAATGCCGATCTCATCATTGGCGTTGCGGGCATTGGCCGGACGCGGCGGGGGCGCATCGACACCAGCACTGCCAAAACCCGAGCCGCCAAAACCCTTGCCCCCAAGGCCGAAGCCGCCGAGGCCGCCAAAGGCGGGCCGAGCCGGCTCATCGGCGGGCGCCTCGCGATAGGCGGGGCCGGCGGCTGTAGCCGGACCGTTCTGGCGACGGCTGGCGAGGAAACGGAACAGCAGCATGGCGCCGAAAGCGAGCAGCGCGAGTTGCAGGATCATGCCGAAGGCGCCGGCAAAGCCGCCGAAGCCATGCCCAAGCAGCATGCCGATCAAGCCGCCAATCGCCAAGCCCCGCAGCATCGAACCGCCGAAGCCGCTGAAGAAGCCGGGCCGCTGCGGCTGCATGGCGCCGGGCGCCGCGGCCGAGGGAGCGGCAGGCTGCGTCATCGAACGCTGAACCGGCTGCGTCGCGGTCGGCGCGGTCGGCGTTGCGGCGGGCGCTGAATAGGTCCGCGCGCCGCGACTACCGAAGCTGCCGCCCCGCCGCGCATCTGCGCTGTCGACAAAGGCCAAGCTCGTCGTCAGCAGGACGGTCAAAACGATCAGCGGCGTCATCAGGCGCTTCCAGATCGGCATCGGTTCTCCCCGGGGGTGGATGGACATGCTTCCGATATAGGAACGCCTCGCCCCGATTTTGAGGGGTCGCCGCTCCCGTCCTTGCCACAGTGCTTGTTGCGGCGATGTTCACCCGCGCGCCTGCCCGTGCTAAGAGGCGCGCCTTCACAAGCCGCCGGCGCCGCGCCGGACATCGCCCCGAGCCGCAAGACACAACACCGATGCCCTTTACGGTCGCCGCCTTCTACCGTTTCGCAAAACTGCCGGATTTTGCCGAAATCAAGCAGACTCTCAATGAATTTTGCGCGACCAAAAGCATAAAAGGTTCGATCCTTCTTGCCGAGGAAGGCATCAACGGCACCGTCGCCGGCACGGCCGAAGCGATCGATGCCCTGCTCGCTCTCTTTTCGTCCGACCCGCTGTTTGGCGGCCGTCTGGCGGGCATCGACGTCAAGCTGTCGAGCGCTGCCACGATGCCGTTCCGCCGGCTGAAGGTGAAGCTGAAGCGCGAAATCGTGACGCTCGGCGTCGGCCAACTCGCGCCGACCGATCGCACCGGCACCTATGTCGAGCCGGCCGATTGGAACAGCGTCATCAGCGATCCCGATGTGCTGGTGATCGACACCCGCAACCGCTTCGAGGTTGCGATGGGCAGCTTCGAGCGGGCCATCGATCCGGAAACCCGCAAATTCTCGCAGTTTCCGGACTATGTCCGCCGGTCGCTCGACCCGGCGCGGCACAAGCGCATCGCGATGTTCTGCACCGGCGGCATCCGCTGCGAAAAGGCGAGCGCCTATCTCCTCGCCGAGGGCTTCGCGGAGGTGCTCCACCTCAAGGGCGGCATCCTGCGCTATCTCGAGGACGTGCCGGCCGAGGAGAGCCTCTTCCGCGGCACGTGCTTTGTCTTCGACGAGCGCGTCGCGCTTGGGCAGGGCCTTGCCGAAGCCGGCCCGGCTGCTCAGTCGGAGGCTTCGCCTTCGGACGGTTCTTCCCTCAGATAGGGCTCGACCGTTCCGGTCAGCTTGATTGTCAGCGGGTTGCCGAACCGGTCGCGGGCCTTGCCGGCGGCAACGCGCACCCAGCTTTCGCTGACGCAATACTCTTCGACATTGGTCTTCTCGACGCCCTTGAAGCGGATGCCGATGCCGCGCTCCAGCAATTCGGCGTTGTAGAACGGGCTGCGCGGATCGCTGGACAGCCGGTCGGGCAGAGTATCGCTCATCGTCTTGTTCTCCTTGGCCCGGTTCGCGGGCGTTCCGCCGGACATGCGGCCAGCCGGACGCGCGATGCAATAGCCGCCCGCGCCGCCGATGCCAACTCCCGCGCGCGCAACTCGCTTTTCAGCGGCGCCTGCGCCCTTCCGTCCCCTTCCCTGCCGCTCCGCCGCCGACCATGATGCGACGCAGCAACAATCAGGGACGACCGTCATGGCGCTCAAGCTCAATATCATCATCGTCAGCACGCGGCCGGGCCGGATCGGTCCCCATATCGCCAGCTGGTTCAATGACTACGCCAAGGAAAACAGCGCGTTCGACGCAGAACTCGTCGACCTAGCCGATTTCAACCTGCCGGTGTTCGACGAGCCGCGCCATCCTCGCATGAAGCAATATGAGCACGCTCACACCAAGGCCTGGAGCGCCTCTGTCGAGGCCGCCGACGCCTTCGTATTCGTGACGCCGGAGTATAATTTCTTCGCGCCGCCGTCCTTCGTGAATGCCGTCAGCTATCTCGCGACGGAATGGGCCTACAAGCCGGCCGGCATCCTGTCCTATGGCGGGCTGTCCGCCGGACTGCGCGCTGCGCAAACCGAAAAGAGCCTCCTGACCACCCTCAACGTCATGCCGATCCCCGAGGCGATCGCCGTGCCGATGGCAACGAAGCTGATCGTCGACGGCGTTTTCCAGCCGAACGAACTGATTCTCGCCAGCGCCAAGGGCTTGGTTGAGCAATTGCACCGCTGGGCGGTGGCCCTGAAGCCGATGCGCCAGCCGGTCAGTGCGGGATGAGGCTGAGCGCCGTCAGGGCGACGAGATAAAGCCCGGCCGCCGTCAGCATGAAGAAGACGGCGGCTGAGCCCAAGTCCTTGGCCCGGCGGGCGAATTCCGATCGGTGCGGCGAGATCTCATCGACGATCGTCTCCACCGCCGTGTTGAGCGCCTCGACCGCCAGCGCGGCCATCGCAAACAGTCCGAACACGCCGATCTCGGCCGGCGAGCGACGCAGCGCGATCAGCCAGACCACACCGATGATGGCCGCTGCGAGTTCCATGCGCGCCGAGACCTCGCTGCGAAAGAGGATCGCGACGCCCGAGGTCGACCATTGCCAGGCCGAGCCGAAATGTTCGATCCAGCTGCGCATTTTCATCCCAATTCGTATGGTTTTCGCGAAATTTCGGACAATGGACCCGTTCCTAAAGATGGTCGAGGACGTGATTTGTCCGCTTATCCGTTTTTGATGTGATTTGAATGTCGGTCGCGCGGCCGCATTTTCCAGTGGCAGGCCCGACAGGAACCGATTCGCACGGCTCGGCTTGTGGCTGAGAGGGGTCGATGCGATATGAAGTTGCACGCGAAGGGGAATGTCATGAGCGAGATACGCAGCTTCGAGGCGAGACGGCCACAGCGGGCGCTTCTCCTGTCTCTCCCCAATATCCTCACCTATGGCCGCATCGTCGCGGTGCCGCTCGTCGTGTTCTGCGTCGTGGGCGGTCGCGACGCCTGGCGCTGGATCGCGCTCGGCCTCTTCATCCTCGCCAGCATCACCGATTATCTCGACGGGTATCTCGCGCGCATCTGGAGCCAGCAATCCTCGCTCGGCCGCATGCTCGATCCGATCGCCGACAAGCTTCTCGTCTCCGCCTGCCTGCTGGCGCTCGTCTTCGAGCGCACGATCGGCGGCGTTGCGATCTGGGCAGCGCTGATCATCCTTTCGCGCGAGATCCTCGTCTCGGGCCTTCGGGAATATCTTGCCGAACTGCGCGTCAGCGTGCCGGTGACGCGGCTCGCCAAATGGAAGACGGCGACGCAGATGGTCGCCATCGCCTTCCTGCTCGCCGGGCCGGCCGGCGACATCTTCTTCCCCTATACGACGACGGTGGGCCTCGTCCTGCTCTGGCTCGCCGCGCTGGTGACGCTCTATACGGGTTATGACTATTTCCGCGCTGGCCTCGGCCACATCCTCGACGAAACCTCATGAAGCTTCTCTATTTCGCCTGGGTGCGCGAGCGCATCGGCCTCCGCGAGGAAACCCTGCAGCCGCCGGAGCATGTCGGCACGGTCGGCGATCTTCTCGGCTGGCTCAGGACCCGCGGCGATGGCTACGAGGCGGCGCTGGCCGAGCCGGCGGCCATCCGCGTCGCGCTCGACCGCGACCATGCCGAGCATGACGCCTCGATCGCCGGAATTCACGAAATCGCCCTCTTCCCACCGATGACCGGCGGCTAGGGCTCGCTGCCGTGACGCTGATCCGCACCGCCGTCACCGGCGCGCCGCTCGATATGGCTGGCGAATGGGCGAGCCTTGCCGAAGGCCGCGCCGATAGCGGTGCCGTCGTCACGTTCACCGGCCTTTGCCGTGACGAAGGCGGGCGGCTCGCTGCTCTCGAACTCGAGCATTATCCCGGCATGGCCGAGGCCGAGCTTGCCCGCATTGCGGGGGAAGCGGCAACGCGCTGGCCGCTGCAGGCCCTCACCGTGCTGCATCGCTATGGGCTGGTGAAGCCCGGTGAGGCGATCGTCCTCGTCGCCGCGGCGTCGACGCATCGTCAGGCGGCTTTTGCCGCGGCCGAATTCGTCATGGACTTCCTGAAGACGGACGCGCCGTTTTGGAAGAAAGAACATCTCATCGACGGCACTGCGACCGGCTGGGTCGAGGCGCGCGCCCATGATGATGACGCGAAAGCGCGCTGGGACAAGACGACATGACACCCGTTGAGATTGACCGCGCCGCCGCCCGCTTCGGTGCCGAGGCGGCGCTGGCGGCCTCGCTGCTTCCCCATTCCGTCCCTAGCGGCGATGGTGCTCACGACATTGCCCATATCCTCCGCGTCTGGAAGGCGGCTGAGGCCATCCAAGCCAAGGAGGGTGGCGATCGCCCGATCCTTGCCGCCGCCGTGCTGCTGCATGATTGCGTCGCAGCCGAGAAGAATTCGCCCGAGCGCAAATTCGCCTCGCGCCGCGCGGCCGAGAAGGCCGCCGCGATCCTCCGCGATCTCGGCTGGTCCGACGCGCCGATCGCCGCCACGGCCCATGCGATCACGACGCACAGTTTTTCGGCGGGCATTCCGCCCGAGACGCTCGAGGCCCGGATCCTGCAGGATGCCGACCGGCTCGACGCCATCGGCATGATCGGCGTTGCGCGCTGCTTCTATATCGGCGGACGCCTCGGCAGCGGCCTCTACGACCCCTTCGATCCCTCAGCGACCGCGCGGCCGCTCGACGATGCCCGCTTCGCGCTCGATCATTTCGAGACCAAGCTCCTGAAGCTCGCCGCCGGCTTCAATACCGAGACCGGACGACAGATGGCCGCGGTCCGGCATGCACGGCTCGTCGAATTCAGGGATGCGCTGACAAGCGAAATCTGAGATCGTCCGCCGAACCTTGAAAAGGCGGTGGATTGATGCTGACGATCTGGGGACGAGGCACCTCGTCCAATGTGAAGAAAGTCCTGTGGTGTGCCGAGGAACTTGGCCTCGACTACCAGCAGATTCAGGCCGGCGGCGCGCATGGCGTCGTCAATGATCCGGCCTATCGCGCGCTCAATCCCAACGGGCTGGTGCCGACGATCGAGGACGACCAGCTTGTGCTGTGGGAATCGAACGCTATCGTTCGCTATCTCGCGGCACGCTATGGCGAGGGCCGGCTCTGGTCGTCCGATCCGGCGACGCGCGCCACCGGCGATCGCTGGATGGACTGGTCGTCCACCACCGTAGCGCCGCCGTTTCGCGATGTGTTCTGGAACCTCGTTCGCACCGCCCCGGCTGAGCGCGACATGAAGGCGGTCGCCGCCGGCGTCGCCCGCTGCGGCCAATTGCTCGCCATCGTCGAACCGGTTCTGGAGCGGCAGCCCTTTCTGTCCGGCGACGCCCTGGGGATCGGCGATATTCCGCTCGGCGTGCTCGTCTATGCGCTGCTCGGGCTCGAGCTCGACCTGCCAGCGCTGTCGCATGTCCGCGCGTGGTACCAGCGTCTCGCAGAGCGACCGGCCTACCAGAAGACCGTGATGATCCCGCTCGCCTGACCAACAAAAAAGGCCGGCGCGAGCGCCGGCCTTTTCCAATCAATCTGACGGCTGAATTCAGCCGACGATCTCGACGCCCGAGAACCAGTAGGCGATCTCCTGCGCAGCCGTCTCCGGCGCGTCCGAGCCATGGGCCGAGTTCTCGCCGATCGACAGGGCGAATTCCTTGCGGATCGTGCCGTCGGCGGCGTTGGCCGGGTTGGTCGCGCCCATCACTTCGCGGTTCTTGAGGATCGCGTTCTCGCCCTCGAGCACCTGAACGACGGTCGGCCCGGCGGTCATGGTAGAGACCAGTTCGCCGAAGAAGGGGCGGTCCTTATGGACGGCGTAGAAGCCTTCGGCCTGGGCCTGCGACATCCACACGCGCTTCGAGGCGACGACGCGAAGGCCGGCCTCTTCCAGCTTGGCGATGATCTTGCCGGTCAGGTTACGCTTGGTCGCGTCGGGCTTGATCATCGAAAAGGTGCGTTCGATCGCCATGGTCAGTCTCGTTTCTTGAGAGGGAAATTCGCGCGCTGTATAGCCGCGCCGCTGCATTGCGGCAAGGGTGGCGACAAGGGTCGGAGGGCGGAGAGCAGCGCGCCGGGACGCCGGCTCAGGAAACTGTGGCGGGCTGAAGCGTCGCCGCAAGCTCTTGGCCGGGAGGCCTCGGCAATCCAATTGCGGGCGTATGGACCGCCGCCTAGGATCGGCTCATTCACGACGACGCTGCGGCCGACCCCACCAGCGCTGCGGCTTGGGGCAAGACGACATGGGGGGCAAGACGACATGCACAACCATTTCCGCATGATGGCGCATTATGGACGCTGGGCCAGTGAACGGCTGATCACGGCTGCCGACGCTCTGTCAGAGGCCGATTTCCGTGCCGATCAAGGCGCGTTCTTCCGCTCGCTTTCCGGCACATTCAACCATCTCGTGGTGACCGACCGCGTATGGATGCGCCGCTTCACAGGCGAAGGCCCGGTCCAGACCCGCCTTGACGAAATCCTCACCGAAGACCCCGCGGAACTTGCCGCGCTCCGCCGGGCCGAGGACGCGCGCATCATCGCCTTCGTGGAAAGCCTCGACGCGGCCACCCTCGCGGCCCCGATCCACTACGGTCCCCTCACGTCCGCCGGAAACTTCTCCCAGCCGCTCAGCCCCCTCCTCGGCCACCTCTTCAACCACCAGACCCACCACCGCGGCCAGGCAACGGTGATCCTGACCCGCATCGCCGGCCGCGACGCCGCGCCGGTGCTCGATCTGGTGGCGTTTCAAAGGGCGAGCGGGATGGGCATGGGGTAGACACGTCAGCGCTGCCATCCGTCTGCACCGAGGCACAGTTCAGGGCGAAAGAGAGCAACCGGAGTGAGCGCGCGACACGTGAAGGCCGATCACATTCGGAGGGTTCAATGAGGATGGCGCAACAGCTCGACCCCATTGGTAAGATACGCGCAGAGAAGGCTGGGCAGCAGTAAGGCAACGTGGCTACGGTGACCGGGCGACCACCCACCATCCCTGATTGTCAATGCGACAGCTAAAATCGCACCCAGTGCGATTCGGGGGCGGAAATGTTCAAAACAAAGACCGTGTTTGTAGTCGGAGCCGGAGGAAGCGCGGAGGTTGGGCTTCCTGTCGGCGAAGCGTTGAAAGACCGGATCGCAGAGCTCTTAAGCTACAGGTGGGCTCAAGGAAAAAATCGGCTGACATCTGGTGACGTCGACATAGCGGCGGCAATTCAAAAGAAGGCGCTCTCCGCAGGTAGTATAGACGACGAAAACAAGCTCTTTCAAGCAGCTCGGGCTATCTCAAATGCGATGCCTCAATCTATTTCTATCGACAACTTCCTAGATGCACACTCTGGCGATGAGTTCATCACCTTCGTTGGGAAACTCGGCATTGCCGCCAGTATCTTGAAAGCAGAACGGACAAGTAAAATCCACATTGATCGGAGCAACGCTTACAATCGAGTGGATTTCCGCGGCACAAAAGATATATGGCACAACCTGTTTTGCCGAATGGCAACTGCCGAGATGAAAAGAGGGAATCTACAAGGTATTTTTGAAAACGTCGTCATTGTCACGTTCAATTACGATCGATGTATTGAGCACTATGTTTCAGAGTGGCTTGCCACATATTTTGTAATCCCTGCGGCAGATGCCCAGGCGATTACTTCCACACTCCAGATATATCACCCCTACGGACGCATCGGCGAGCTTCCTTGGCAGAGATCGGACGCCAATGGCCTAGACTTTGGAGCCGACGCCAGTGGTGAGGTCCTAATTGAGGCAGCCCAACAGCTTCGGACGTTCACAGAACGCGCCAGCGACTTCAATATGATTAATGAAATGAAATCGCATCTGACAATCGCCGACAAGATAATCTATCTCGGCTTTTCATTCGGACCGATGAATATGGAACTAATGAGGCCAAGCGGAAAGTCCGCCGCCCGGACCGTACTCGCAACATGCCTTGGGGTATCCGAACCGAATAGAAGGCGGATCGATTCCTTAATCCTGAAAACAGTGAATCCGCGAGACCCGCTCCTGGTAGAGCGTCAGTATCTCGCAGGCTCTTTTCTCCAGCTCCTTCAGGATCACTGGCAGGACATCTCTAGTTGATAGAGGCTGGATTGCCGGGTCTAGCCCGGCAATGACAGGCGTCGTAGCCGCTCACAATAACCGAAGCCGAATGTCGATCCGTCCTAGCTCCGCGCGGTTCAGTCGGTTCGCCCCCCCCCCGCAACCATCGCAACAGCTTCGCGTTCTCCCAGTCCAAGCAAGGAGACAGCGATGGCCAATGAAGAAAATACGGGCAAGACCGCAGCCGAATCCGAGGATCATGTCTGGGCGCTCGCGGAGAAGATCCGCTTCGCGCTCTATACGGCGTGGGATGGCGACGGCATCGTGCAATGGCCGTTGACGGCACATGTCGAGAAGGATGCCGGCACGATCAGCTTCCTCGTCGGCGACAATGGCGCGCAGTATGACCATCTCACGCGCTCTTCTTCGGTGACGCTCGGCTTTGCCGATCATCCGAAATACACCGTCATCCACGGCAAAGCTGCGCTTTCGAACGATCGGGCGCGGATTCGCGCCCTGTTCTCGGTCTTCGCCAAGGCCTGGTGGGACTCAGCCGAGGATCCCTCGATCCGGCTCGTCACGTTCACGCCCGATCGCGCGGAATATTGGGACTCGGGCAACTCTCTGGTTGCCTCGGTCGTGATGCTGACCGCCGCGGTCACCGGGACCAAGCCGGCCGTCGGCGAGCATGCCAAGGTTGCGATGTAGCGCCTTTTGGCGTGCGGCAGATGCCGCCTGAACGTCACGCCCGGTCACCACAGGATGGCCGGGCGTTTTGCGTTTGGACCCAGCACGCGCCGATTATCGCGCCCTCATGATCGCGACAGACTCACGCCAGCGTGAAACATGATTGACGAAACCTTGATCCGGCCTCTGCCGTTGAACTCACAAATAGCCGAGTGCAGAGGCCGCAAGATGAAACGATCTTTCACAACCACTGTTCTTCCCATCGTCTCGATGGTCGCTTTCCAGATCACCGCCGTTGTCATGGCGATCCAGGCCTTCATCTACGCATCCGAAGGCCGCTGGTTGACCGTATCGCTTGGCGACATTCTCGAGACGGTCGGCATCGGTCCGCCGCCGGCTGACTGGATGAATGGCAGTGTCTACGACATGGCGTGGAATGAGCCGCTGGCGCTGACGGCGCTGGTCATTGGCCTCCTCGCCGCGACCTATGCCGGCATCGACCGCTATGAGCGCGACGCCGAAAAGCCGGTCTTCGTCTATCCTTAACCACGCCACGCCGCGACGTCCGGATGCCGTGAAAGAACGGTGGCTTGCCGCGGCGCTCCCTTGTCATTCGAGCCCAGCCGGCGCAACACTCGCTGCACTGCATCCAAGCGAGTGGCCATGCTTTCTCCCCCGGTTCCGGCACGATTTTCTGCACTCCGTCGCGCTGCCCGAGCCCTGCCGATCGCAGCGACTTTTGCCATTGGGTTGTGGATGCCGTCCCTTGCGGAGGCAGCCGCGCCGCCGCTGATCGAGCCGCGCGCGCCGCATGCGATGAATGACGACGACATGGCCGAGATCGTCGATTTCGTCGTCGGAAATGCGGTGTTCGCGCTCTATCATCAGGCTGGGCACATGCTCATGCAACGCTATGGCGCGGTGCCCAAGGGCATTGCCGATGCGGAACGGGCGAGCGATCTCTTTGCCGTCGTGACGCTGCTCGATCCGCGCTCCGGCGCCGGCGACCAGACGCTGGTCGATGCGATCGACAGCTGGAAGCTTGCCAGTCCCGACAGGGTGCAGATCGCGGCGCCCGATCTCGACCAGCGCGATCCCCATGCCGTGGACGGCCCGCGCGCCGAGGCGATCGCCTGCGACATGGTCGGCGCCGACCCCGAGGGCTTTGCCGATATCGCCGAGGCCTCGGGCCTCGATCCAGCGCGGCGCCGGATCTGTGGCGCAACGTGGAAGCGCGATCAGGCAGCCTGGACGGCGGCGCTGAAGGAATTGCCGCGCCCGAAGGAGCCGGGGGCGCCCTTCGATAGCATCTATGGCCCGGCGAGCGAGGAAGATGG
The DNA here is from genome assembly GCA_965229085.1 of Kaistia sp. GTDB lineage: Bacteria > Pseudomonadota > Alphaproteobacteria > Rhizobiales > Kaistiaceae > Kaistia. Next base: position 1,249,256 of record OZ245859.1, read on the forward strand.
TCCTGCCGCGACGATCCTCAAGGACAATGGCGTGCTGGAGGAAGTGGCCGCGACGCTTGCGCGACGCTTCGCCTTCGCCAAGCCGCCGACCTTGCGCGCCGCGGCCTGTGGCACGCCGACGACCCGCTACGATGCCGAGGCCAACGAACTCGTGCTGTGCTACGAGCTGTCGAGCGCCCATACGCGGCTGATCATGCGCGACATCGAACAGCGGAACTAAGCTGCGGCAAGGCGCGCTCGCCAACGCTAACCAGCGCGACGCGTCTTTCGGCGCTTGCATCATGCGCTGCGGCACGGCATCTAGCCCGCATGCTGCATGTCAACGACGTCACCTATCGCATCGCCGGCCGAACGCTCCTCGAAGGCGCGAGCATTGCTCTGCCCGATGGCGTCAAGGCCGGCTTCGTCGGCCGCAATGGCGCCGGCAAGACCACCCTGTTCAAGCTGGTGACCGGCGACATCGCCCCGGAGAGCGGGTCGATCGGCCTGCCGCGCGGCGTCCGCATCGGCCAGGTGGCTCAGGAAGCGCCGGGCACCGAGCAATCGCTGATCGATTTCGTCCTTGCCGCCGATATCGAGCGGGCGGCGCTGCTCATCGAAGCGGAAGGCGCCACCGATCCGCACCGCATCGCCGAAATCCAGATCCGCCTTGCCGATATCGGCGCCCATGCCGCCGAGGCGCGGGCCGCCACCATCCTTTCCGGTCTCGGCTTCGACAGCGCGGCGCAGCAGCGGCCCTGCTCGGCCTTTTCCGGCGGCTGGCGTATGCGCGTCGCGCTCGCGGCAGTGCTGTTCTCCGAGCCCGACCTGCTGCTGCTCGACGAGCCGACCAACTATCTCGATCTCGAAGGCACGATGTGGCTCGAGAACTACGTCGCGCGCTATCCGCACACCGTGTTCCTGATCAGCCATGACCGCGACCTGCTGAACCGCGCCGTCGAGATGATCGTCCATCTCGATGCCGGCAAGCTTGTCGCCTATCGCGGCGGCTATGACAGCTTCGATCGCCAGCGGCGCGAAAAGCAGGCCCTGCTGCAGAAGCAGGTGAAGAAGCAGGACGAGCAGCGCAAGCATCTGCAGGCCTTTGTCGACCGCTTCAAGGCCAAGGCCTCCAAGGCACGGCAGGCGCAATCGCGCATGAAGGCGCTGGAGAAGATGCAGCCGATCGCGACGCTGATGAACGAGGACGTCACGCCGTTCATGTTCCCGCCGCCGGCGCGGCAATTGTCGCCGCCGATCATCGCGCTCGATGATGTCTCGGTCGGCTATGAAGAGGGCAAGCCGATCCTGAAGCGGCTCGACCTCAGGATCGACACCGAAGACCGCATCGGCCTGCTCGGCGCCAATGGAAATGGCAAATCGACACTGGCCAAGCTGCTCGCCGGACGGATGCCGGCGATGTCGGGGACGATGCGCCGCGCCGACCGGCTCGAGATTGCGTTTTTCGCCCAGCACCAGCTCGACGATCTGCGCCCGGCGGATTCGGCGGTACAGCACATCCGCACGCTGATGCCGGATGCGACCGAGACACAGGTCCGCGCCCGCGTCGGTGGCATGGGCTTTCGGACGGCCAAGATGGACACCCCGGCGCGCGAACTCTCCGGCGGCGAGCGGGCGCGGCTGCTGCTCGGCCTCGCGACCTTCCGCGGCGCCAATCTGCTTATTCTCGACGAGCCGACCAACCATCTGGACATCGACAGCCGCGAGGCGTTGGTACAGGCGCTGAACGACTATCCCGGCGCAGTGATCCTGATCAGCCATGACCGCCATCTGATCGAAGCCTCGGTCGATCGGCTGCTGCTGGTCGGCAATGGCGGCGTCACACCTTTCGACGGCGACATGGACGATTATCGCCGCCTGATCGTGCAGGGTCCCGATTCGGGGGGTGGCGATCGCAAAGATGGCGACGTCGGCAAGGGTCTCTCGGCTCAGGAGCGACGCAAGGAATCAGCGCAGCGCCGGGCTGGGCTAGCCCCGCTTCGCAAAAAGATCAAGGATGCCGAATCCGTGGTCGAGAAGCTTCAAAAAGAGATCCAGAAGCTGGACGCAGCCTTGGCCGACACGGCGCTCTATGCCCGCGACCCCGCCAAGGCGGCATCGCTCGTCAGGGATCGGGCCGAGGCGGCGCGCCGTCTGGCGAGTGCCGAGGAGAGCTGGCTGATGCTCTCGGCCGAATACGAGGCGGCGGCGGTCGACGCCTGACAGAACCGTGATGCCGGCGAGATATTTCATCGGCGGACGCGTTTACCTTTCCTACACGAATTCGTTACGCTGGCGTGACCTGCTACGGATTCGGGAGAGGGCCGCATGCTGGTGTTTGTTGTTTCGCTTGAGCGCTCAATGGCGCGACGCGAAGTCGTTTCTGCGTCGCTTCGAGACGCCAGCGTGACGTTCGAGATAGCCCGCGCGGTCGATGGCCGTGCCGGCGAACACCACGCCTTCCCGAACTATTGCGAACGCAGGATGCTCGAGCGGACCGGGCGAATGCTGTCGGTCGGCGAGGTTGGCTGCTTTGCCAGCCACTACCGGCTGTGGCAGGTCTGCGCCGAGCTCGGCCAGCCGATCGTGGTGCTGGAGGACGACATCGTCGTCTCGCCGGACTTTGCGAGCGTGCTCGCACTCGCAGGAAGCGAGATCGACCAGCACCAGCTGATCCGGCTCTTCGCGGTGACCGAGCGGCGCCATGCCGTCATCACCGAACTGGCGTCTCCATTCCGGCTGATCCGCTATCTCAAGGGCCCCTATGGCACGCAGGCCTATGTTCTTTCGCCCGGCGGCGCCAAGGCACTGCTCAAAAGCGCCGCGCATTGGCACGCCCCGGTCGATCGCTATCTCGACAGTCCCTGGCTGCACGGGCTCGACATCGTCGCGATGAAGCCGTTCCGCGTCTTCCATGGCGGCTTCGAGTCCGAGATCGAGCGGCGCGGCGAAGGTGCCGGCCTCGTCGACGGCGCGCGGCGCAGCCTCGACCGGCTGCAAACCCACGTTTCGCGCGCGGTGTACAATATCGCCCGCAACTGAACCGCCACCAGACCGCGCCTGAGGCCTTCTCTTCCCAGCGGCCGAGATCAAGGAAACCAAGACCTTGATGGAGAAGATTCAGAAGCGCGAAGCCACACGCGCCGAAAGCACGCTCTATGTCCGCGATCTTGCGCTGAGGAGAGATGGTTGAGTGTTTTCGTCTGAATATGAGGCGGCGGCTGTGGACGGCTGATGCAGCCGAAAGAATCCTCGGTGGAAGCGTTTACCTCTCCTGCACCGACTCGTTACGCTGGCGTGATCTGCGAGGGAATTGGAGAGGACCGCATGCGGGTATTCGTGATTTCGCTCGATCGCTCGAAGACGCGGCGCGAAACGGTCTCCGCATCGCTCATTGAGGCGGGCGTGCCGTTCGAGATTGCCCGGGCGGTCGATGGACGCGCCGGCGAACATCACATCTTCCCGCATTATAACGAGCGCGAGATGCTCCAGCGGACTGGGAAGATGCTCTCGGTCGGCGAGGTCGGCTGTTTCGCGAGCCATTACCGGCTGTGGCAGGCCTGCGTTGAACTCGGTCAGCCGATCGCCGTGCTGGAGGACGACGTCGTCGTGGCACCGGATTTCGCAAAAGCACTTGCGCTCGCGGGCCGCGAGGTCGCCCGACACCAGCTGATCCGCCTCTTTACGATCAAAAAGCGGCGCCATGCCGTGCTCGCCGAACTGGAGCCGCCGTTCCAGTTGATCCGCTACATGAGGGGGCCATTTGGCATGCAGGCCTATGTCCTGTCGCCCACGGGCGCCCAGTCTCTACTCGACAATGCCGCGCGGTGGCTGGCGCCGGTCGACCGCTATCTTGAGAGCCCCTGGCTGCATGGCATCGATATGATCGCGATGACACCGTTCCGGGTTAGCCTCGGCAGCCTTCCGTCCGAGATCAAAGTGCGCGATGGCAAAGGCGCCGGTGTCGTCAATGCCTCGCGGCGAGGCATCGGCCACCTGCGAAGCCATCTGGCGCAGGCGATGTTCAATCTGTCGCGCGGCTGAGCATCAGGCCTTCTTTTCCCATCGGCCGAGATCAAGGAGGCGCGTCCTTGATCTGGCCGGTGTTTCGGCCGTTTACGTGGCGGCCTCTGCTGACGCTCTGGGCCGTATCCCGTAATTCCGTGCCAACAGTCGCGCAGTGACGGGCTAGGACGGATCGACATTCAGCTGATGCCGGGCTGCAAATGGGGCTTTCCCGCGCTTCCGGTGCTCACGTACAAACGCGCAGTGACGCACCAGTAGGTGTGCAGCAGGGCTGACGGGAGCGAATTCCAAATCCCGAGGTTCGAGGGGAAGACGATGTCGCAGAACCAGAGCGTGACGGACGAGAGCGCTGGGAGAGCGGACCAGAGGCCCACCTCATCGCGAATCACATGGCCGGCACTGCTCTTTCCGCTGATCGCATTGGCTCTCGCCACGGCACTGCGTCTTTCCCACACCGTCATCGAAACGCTGCCATTGCCGCTCGAAGTAGCGCTGTCTGTCGCAGTCGTTGGCGTGACGGTCTTCACCGTGTTCGTCGTCCTCGGCCATGCGGAGGCCGTCGCGCACCGGATCGGCGAACCCTATGGGACACTGGTGCTGACGATCGCGGTAACTGCGATCGAGGCGTCCGTCATCGTTTCGATGATGATGCACGGCACCAACAATCCGACGCTTGCGCGCGAATCGGTGTTCTCGACCGTCATGATCGTCTCAGCGGGTGTCGTCGGCATCTGCTTGACGATCGGCGGCCTCAGACACCGGGAGCAGGATCTCAAGCGGCAGGGCACCAGCGCGCTGCTCGCCGTGGTCATTGCGCTCTGCGTCATGACGCTCGTGCTGCCGGACTTCACTCTGACCGCCGACCGGGGCAGCTTCAGCACGCTTCAGCTCGGCTTTGTGAGCTTTCTCTGCCTGTTGCTCTATGGCAGTTTCCTGCTGGCCCAAACGACAAGACACCGCGAGGACTTTCTTGACGCGCCGGCATCCACGAATCACACGCAACACGATGCACTGCCGTCCAACATCGGAGCGCGGCTGGCACTGCTGATTGTCGGCCTGGTCGGCATCGTGCTGCTCGCCGAATATGTCGCGGCCGGTATCGAGCAAGGGCTCGCCGCACTCGAAGTGCCGAAACCAGACGCCATCGTCGGCGCCTTCATCGCCACACTCGTCCTGCTGCCGGAGGCCATCTCGGCGATCAAGGCCTCCTACCACAACGAACTTCAGCGCAGTCTCAACATCGCGCTCGGTTCGGCCTGCGCGACGATCGGTCTGACGATACCTGTCGTTGCGGCTGCCAGCCTGATCACCGGGCGCGGCATTACCCTCGGACTTGAGCCCGGCGATATCGTGCTGCTGACTCTTGCGCTGCTGGTCAGCCTTGTCAGTTTCGGAACCGGACGTACGAACGCGCTGACAGGCTTCGTCCATCTCGTCATCTTCATCGCCTATCTGCTGCTGATCGCCGTTCCCTAAGCGCAGCGATCAACCGCGACGCCTCAGGCCTTCTTTTCCCAACGACCGCTCTCGTTCTGCTGCCAATAGGTGGCCGCGAGCCCCTCGGCTTTGGCGCGACGCCAGTCGGCGCGGGCTTGAGCGAGCGCAGCGTCGTCACCGCCATCGAAAATGAGCACGACACGATCGAAGCCCGCGACGGCGCCGAGCGAAGCACCGTCGACTGCAAAGCGCACAGTGGCGCGATTGGGATTGACCGCCTCGCTCGCGAGCAGGATCGGATGCTCGGAAGCGTTCGGATCACGCGCGGTGCCGTGCGGCAGGAACGATTCCTCGCGATAGGTCCACAGCAGCGCGTCGAGCGCATCGACCCGCTCGGGCGAGCCGGTCTCGACGACGACGCGCCAACTGCGCTCGATGCAGCGCTCCAGCATCGAAGGCAGCACGGCATCGAGCGGCTGGCGTTCGAGATGATAGAACAGCACCTCGGTCATCGCCCCGCCCCCGGACAGCGCCCTCGCCTCAATCCTCGTAATGGTCGGCGACTAGCCGGTCGAGCAACCGCACACCGAAGCCCGAGGCCCAGGAGCGATTCGTCTCGCTTTGCGGCGAGCTCATGGCCGTCCCGGCAATGTCGAGATGCGCCCAGGGCGTGCCATCCTTGATGAAGCGCTTCAGGAACTGCGCCGCGGTGACCGAGCCGGCGTCGCGGCCGCCAGTGTTCTTGATATCGCCGAACTTCGATTCGATCTGCTTGTCGTAGAAAGGTCCGAGCGGCATGCGCCAGACCTTCTCGCCGGTCGCAAGGCCGGCGGCAGTCAATTGCCCTGCCAGCGCGTCGTCATTGCTGAAGAGGCCAGCATGATCATGGCCGAGCGCCACGATGATCGCGCCGGTCAGGGTCGCAAGATCAACGACAAGGCTCGGATCGTAGGTTTTCTGCACATACCAGAGCGCATCGGCCAGAACGAGACGACCCTCGGCGTCGGTGTTGATGATCTCGATCGTCACACCCGAGGCCGCCTCGACGATGTCGCCGGGCCGCTGCGCATTGCCGTCCGGCATGTTCTCGACGAGGCCGATCACCCCGATCGCGTTGGTCTTGGCCTTGCGCGTCGCCAGCGCATGCATCAGCCCGACCACGGCAGCCGCGCCGCCCATATCGCCCTTCATGTCCTCCATACCGCCGGCCGGCTTGATCGAGATGCCGCCCGAGTCGAAGACGACGCCCTTGCCGACAAAGGCGATCGGCTTCTCGCGCGTCTTCGAGCCGTTCCAATGCATCACGACGAGGCGCGGCGGGCGGGGCGAGCCCTGCGCCACGCCGAGCAGCGCCCGCATGCCAAGCTTCTTCATCTGCTTCTCGGTCAGCACCTCGATGCTGACGCCCAGCTCGGCGAGCTCAGCCGCCTTGGCGGCGAATTCGAGCGTGCCGAGCACATTCGCCGGCTCGTTGACGAGATCGCGCGCAAGGAGCGCGCCCTCGCCCACCGCGGCGCGCCCCGTCCACAGCTTCTTGGCCTTGGCGGCATCGGGATGGACGATCGTAAGCGATGCCGGAGTCTTGTCCTCCTTGGCGTCCTCGCCGGCCTTTCGGCTCCGGTATTGCTCAAAGCTGTAGGAGCGGAGCAACGCGCCGAGGCCGATCTCGGCGAGCTGGGCCGGCGTCACCACGCCGTCAGGGCGCTCGGCAACCAGAGAGGCGCGTTCACCCTTGCGCAGCACACCGAAAATTGCACCACCGAGCCGCGACCAATCGACCTCCTTGAATTCGTCCGCCTTCCCGAGGCCGAAGACGACGAGCCGCGAGGCTGCGACGCCAGCCGGAGCGAGGATATCGAGATGCGTGAAGCCCTTGCCCTTGAACTGGGCCGTGGCGGCGGCGCGGGCAACGAGATCGCCTATCCCCAGCGAAACCGCGGCCTGCGGGAGTACCAACTGGTCATCGGCGAGGACGACGATCGTGTCGGCTTCCTCGGACGGGAGCGATTTGGAGAAGGCAATCGAGGGACGCTTGGGCATGGCAGGGATTCCGCAGGCGGTGGGGCCGCGCCGCGGGACACGTGCAGCCGGCATGAAGGCCGCACTGTGCCGCCGCTTCGCCGTCTATGGCAAGAGCGCACGGTTCAGGCTAGACCTTTACCATTCGCTAAGGATCTTCCTTGGCTGATCGTTAACCGCGATGGTTCAGGCATGAGAGCGGACGAGAGCGCGCGCTGGTACGGGTCTGAAGGGCGGGCTTATTTCGGCCGTGCTTGCCTCGATAGTGGCGCCGGGAGTGACCCGTGCCGGAACCCTCGGTCCTGAAATGACGCTGATCGGGCGATATATCTTCAAGCGCATGCTGGCAGCCTTCCTGCTCAGCCTCGGCGGCTTGTCGGGTACTGTCTGGCTCAGTCAGGCGCTGCGCGAGCTCAACCTCATCACGACTCAGGGCCAGAGTTTTGTGACCTTTGCGCAGGTGTCCGGCCTGATCTTCCCGGGCCTCCTGCTGATCGTCTGCCCCGTGGCCGTCCTTGTCGGCGTCATCTACACGCTGAACCAGATGAACGCCGATTCCGAGCTCGTCATCATCAATGCCAGCGGCGCCTCGCCGGTCGCGCTGCTGAAGCCGGCGCTCGCGCTCGGCCTCATCGCAACCGTGGTCGTGGCCGCGATGTCGCTCTATCTCGTGCCGCGCTCGCTGCAGGCAGCGCGCGAGATGATCACCAACATCAATACCGACTTCGTCTCGAGCTTTATCCAGGAAGGCGCCTTCGTCCCGATCGGCGACGATCTCGTCTTCCATATCCGCGAGCGACGGCCCGACGGCACGCTTGAGGGCATCTTCATCCAGGACGAGCGCGACAAGACGCAGAGCAACGTCTATGTCGCCGCCCAGGGGATCATCCTCAAAAACCCGCTCGGCACCTTTCTCGTGATGCGCAACGGAACGATCCAGCAGCGCCAGATCGAAAAGGGGTCGATGTCGATCATCCAGTTCGAATCCTACGCGTTCGACATGTCGACCTTCGGCGGCGCAGGCGCGCTCCCAGCCTTCACGGCGTCAGAGCGGAACACGGCCTATCTGATGCGTCCTGACACCAATGATCCGGAATTCCAGAAGCGGCCCGGATCGTTCACGGCCGAGCTCAACGATCGCTTCTCGTCGCCGCTCTACACGCTCCTGTTCGCCATCCTGCCGGTTATGGCGCTCGGCCAGGCGCAGACGACGCGCCAGGGCCGCGGCGTCCTCATCCTGTCGACCGTGCTGATCGCGACCGGCCTGCGCGTCGCCGGACTCATTCTCGCGGGGCTTGCCGCGAGCGATGTCTATCTCATTCCCCTTCTCTATCTGCTGCCGCTTGGCTGCATCGCGCTGGCGCTGGCGGCAACTCTGAAGGGCGTCCGATTCGCAGCGTCCGAAGGCATCGGATCGGTCGTACTCGAACTGCTGCAGCGCCTGTTGCCGCGCCGCCAGCGGGCCACTGCGAAGGGGACGCGATGATCCGCAACCCCACGCTCACCCTCTATTTCGCGCGGCGATTCGCGAAGATGACGCTGATCATCTTCCTCGTCGTGTTCGTGCTGATCGCCTTCATCGATTATCTTGAGCTTGCCCGCAGGGCGGTCCAGCGCACCAATTTCGATGCCCTCGTGTATCTCATGGTGTCGCTTACCCGCGTTCCAACGGTTATCGAGCGCGCGCTTCCATTCACGATTCTGTTCGCCGCCATGGCGAGCTTCGTGCTCGCGAATCGCCAGCTCGAACTGGTCGTGGCACGCGCCTCGGGCCTCTCCGCCTGGCAATTCGTGCTGCCGGCCGGGCTGGTCGCCGTTCTATTCGGCATCTTCGCGACCACGGCATTCAATCCGATGGCGACGGCGCTCAAGGAACAATCGATCGCTATCCTGAACAGAGCCGGCGACGCCGCGATCAGCGCCGATGGCGGCACGAACCAGCAGAACAAACCGATCTGGATCCGACAATCGGGGCGCGACGGCAATTCCATCCTCGGGGCCAAGAACAGCTTTAACAAGGGGCTGTCGCTATCCGGCGTGTCGGCCTTCGTGTTTGATCCGAGCGACACGCTCGACCACCGGATCGATGCGCGCAGCGCCGAATATTCCAGTGGAGAGTGGCTGCTTCGCAACGGTACGATCACCCGTTCCGGCGCCCGTCCCGAGCCGTTCGACGAGACCCGTCTCGCCACGGATCTCGGGCCCGATCAGGTCTCGCAGCAGCTCGCCGACCCGGAGACGATACCCTTCTGGCTTTTGCCGCAATTCATTGAAATATCAAAGAAAGCCGGCGTTCCGAGCTCGGGCTACGAGATGCGGTTCCAGTCGCTCCTGGCTCAGCCGCTGCTCTTCTTCGCCATGGTCCTGGTGGCGGCAACCGTGTCGCTCCGCTTCTCTCGGTCGCGTGATCTCGGGCAGGTTATTCTGACTGGTGTCGTGGTGGGCTTCGTGCTTTATGTTGTCACCGAATTGGCGATCGGTCTCGGCAGGAGCGGGATCGTCGCACCGGTGATCGCGGCTTGGTTTCCCTCGATCGTCGCATCGCTCGCTAGTGTCACTGTGTTGCTTTTCCGGGAGGACGGATGATCGGGGTTTCCGTTCCCTGCCCACAGTTGCGCCGCGTATCCCGCTCGCTGCAACAGTGCGTCGCCGTGCTGGCGATTGGCGTTGTCGTCGCATTCGGCACCCCGGCGGGCACCGCGTCCGCTCAATCAAATCCTGGTTCGCTCGGCTTTGGCACCGACGAGAATTTCAAGCCGACCCCGGGCGCACAGATGCTGCTCGAGTCGGACCGTCTCGATTACGACTATGACAAGTCGACCGTCTCGGCGGTCGGCGGCGTCAAGATGTATTACGACGGCTACACGCTTGAGGCGAAGAAGGTCACCTACGACCAGAAGAACAAGACGATGACCGCCGAAGGTGGCGTCAAGATCGTCGACCGCACCGGCGCCGTCATCAATGCCGAAACGATCGACATCACGCAGGATTTCGCGACCGGCTTCGTCTCCGCGCTGAAGCTCGATACGCCCACACAGACGCATTTCGCGGCCGAGAAGGCGCTGCGCAAGGACGGCAAGACGACCACCTTCTATCGCGGCGTCTATACCGCCTGCGAACCATGCCTCGAAAAGCCCCAGAAGGCTCCCGTCTGGCAGGTGAAGGCCGCGCGGATCATTGTCGACCACAACGAGCACATGATCTATTTCCGCTCGGCGCGGCTCGAATTCCTGGGCATTCCGGTCGCCTATTTCCCGGCATTTTCGGCGCCCGATCCGACGGTCAAGCGCAAGAGCGGCTTCCTGTTCCCCTCGGCGGGCTACAAGTCGGCGCTGGGTGCCTTCGCCAAGGTTCCGTATTTCTGGGCGCTGGCGCCGAACTACGACCTGACCTTCTCGCCGGCGGCCTATACCAAGCAGGGCCTGCTGCTTGACGCCGAGTGGCGGCACCGGCTCGATACCGGCTACTATACGTTGCACATGGCCGGCATCGACCAGCTCGATCCCTCGGCCTTCATCGAATCGGGTACGCGGAATTCGGGCGACGTCCAGCTGCGCGGCGGCCTGCGCACCACCGGCCAGTTCTATCTGAACCGGCTTTGGACGCTCGGATGGGACGCGACGCTGCTCAGCGACCGTACCTTCACGCGCGACTACAACGTCCTCTATTCCTCGACCGACGTCGCCGTGTCTCAGGTGCACCTGACCGGCCAGAGCGCGACCAATTATTTCGATGCACGCGGCTACTATTTCCGCGTCCTCACCAACGACACCGGCGCTCAGTACAATCAGGACCGGCAGCCGCTCGTGGCGCCTGTCGTCGACCAGAGCTACCTGTTCGACAAGACGGTGTTCGGCGGTCAGCTGTCGATGAAGAACAACGTCGTCAGCCTGACGCGCGGCCAGACCGACTGTGTCGACGCCAATGGTGACGGCATCTGCGAGAAGGGCGATGCCATTCTCGGCCTCAAGGGCAATTTCAACCGCGCCAGCACCGACTGGACCTGGCAGAGCCAGACGGTCGGACCCGTCGGCATGGTGTTCAAGCCGTTCGCCTATCTGAAGGCCGACGCCTTCTACCTGGCGCAGGACGAGAACCTGCCGGGCATCAGCGACAATGGCAATTACTACCGCGCCATGCCTGCGATGGGCCTTGAATGGCGCTGGCCGATCCTCGCCGCCAGCATGTCGTCGAGCTTCCTGTTCGAGCCGATCGCGCAGGTGATCGTGCGGCCGAACGAGCAACTCGCCGGACAGTTGCCGAACGAAGACGCCCAGTCTCTGGTGTTCGACGACTCATCGCTCTTCGACTGGGACAAGTTCTCCGGCTATGACCGCGTCGAAGGCGGCACGCGCGCCAATGTCGGCTTCCGCTATGCCTCCGAACTCGGCACGCTGGCGACGATCTCTGGCATTGTCGGCCAGTCCTACCAGCTCGCCGGACTGAACTCCTATGCCGTGAATGATCTCACGGAAACCGGCAGCGTATCGGGCCTTGAGTCGAACGTTTCCGACTATGTCGGCAGCATGACCGTCGATTCGGGCCAGGGCTATTTCATAACCGCGCGTGGCCGGCTTGATTCCGCGACCTTCGACATCAATCAGGCCCAGCTCACCGCGACCGGCAAGATGGGCGACGTGACGGCGTCGGCCTCCTATCTCTACCTGCGCGAGCAGCCTGCAATCGCGAGCTCGAACAGTGGCACGCCGACGGATACGGTCAGCGGCAAGGCGAGCTGGCAGTTCACGGAGAACTGGCGCCTGTTCGGATCGGTCGCCTGGGACTTCGCGGCAAAGGAACTCGCCGGCAATAGCCTCGGCATCGCCTATGACGACGAATGCACGACCTTCTCGATCGCCTATAGCGAAGTCACGCAGAATTATACCGACCTGCAGACGTCGAAATCGCTGATCGTCAGCCTGCAGCTGCGCACCCTCGGTGGCACGCAGTTCCAGAGCGACATCGGCGGAACCACCAATTGAAGACGAGCCGCAGTCCCGCATGACGCAGCGAACGGCTCGCAATCCGGCGTCTTCATCGTTTTGCCGGATTTGGCTTGTCTAGCGTCGCATCCGACGGCGACAACGCTGCGGAAACCAGTGAACGGCGGAAAGGGGAGCGGATGCGGATCGAAACCATGCGCGGCGTGCTCGGAGCCATGATGATCGCCGCGGCCGGATTGGCCTCGGGCGCCCTCGTCACGGACTGCGCCTATGCGCAGCAGGCGGTTCGGGCCACCGTCAACGACCAGCCGATCACGAGCTATGACGTGCAGCAGCGCGTCAAGATGATGACCCTGTTCCGCCAGAAGACCAGCGACAAGATCGCGCTGGATCAATTGGTCGACGAAACGATCGCCGAGCAGATCGCGAAGCGGGCCAAGCTCGGGCCGACCGATGCCCAGATCGAAGAACGGGTTGCCGGCATCGCCAAGCAGGTCAAGCTGCCGCTGCCGCAATTCGAGAAGGCGCTCGGCCAGCAGGGCGTCCAGATCGCGACGCTGCGGAAATTCTTCCGCGGCCAGATGACATGGGCTGCCGTGATCCGCGCCAAGGCGTCGAGCCTGAAGCCAGACGTTTCCGAGAGCGACATCCAGGCCGAAATGGCCAAGGAAGGCGTTTCGGCCAATACGGCGACCATCAAGGAATACAAGCTGCAGCAGATCGTCTTCGTTATTCCCAAGGGCTCGCCACCCGGGCTGGCCGGCCAGCGCACAGCCGAGGCTGAATCCTTCCGCAAGCGCTTTCCCGGCTGCGACGGCAGCCTTGCCCTCGCCAAGACTTTGAAGGGCGTCGTCGTGCTCGATCTCGGTCGGCGTGATTCGACCCAGCTCGAAGGCCAGGGCGCCGAGGATCTTGCAAAGGCCCAGGTCGGCAGCACGTTGAAGCCCGACGTTACCGAACGCGGCGTGGAGGTGGTGGCGGTCTGCGCTGTCAAGGAAGTGCAGAGCACGGCCGGCGTCCGCGCCAATGCCGAGCGCACTTTGCTCGCCGAGCAGACCAAGGATCTCGAATCGAAGTTCAGGACCGAGCTTCGCGCCAACGCCAAGATCGTCTATAACTGAACGACCATGGCTTCATCCAACGCGTTCCGGCCGCTCGCCCTCACCATGGGCGAGCCAGCAGGCATCGGCCCTGACGTGACCCTCGCGGTCTGGCTGGAGCGCCGCGAACGGCGGCTGCCCGTCTTCTACTGCCTTGCTGATCCCGACACGCTGCGGCGTCGCGCCGAGCGCATCGGCATTACCGTTCCAATCGAGGTCGTGACGCCGGCCGAAGCCTCGTCCGTCTTCGATCGCGCCCTTCCGGTGGTCCGTCTCGAAGGGCGGTCCACGGCCGAGCCGGGCGTGCCCGAGCGGGCCTCGGCGCTCGGCGTGATCGAGGCGATCGCGCGCGCCGTCGGCGATGTCCGCGCCGGATCGGCGTCGGCGCTCGTGACCAATCCAATCAACAAGAAGGCGCTCGTCGATGCCGGCTTCCAGCATCCGGGCCACACCGAATTTCTTGGCATGCTCTCTGCCGCCTGGAACGGCGCGCCGGCGCGGCCGGTGATGATGCTGGCGGGTCCCGGCCTCCGCGCAGTGCCGGCCACGATCCATGTGCCGATCTCCGCTGTCCCGGGGCTGATCACCGAAAGCCTGCTGTTTGCGACCGGGCGGACGATCGATCGCGACATGCGCCAACGTTTCGGCATCGCACGCCCGCGCATCGCAGTTGCCGGCCTTAATCCGCATGCTGGCGAAGGCGGCGTGATGGGAATGGAAGATACCGCCGTGATCGCGCCTGCGGTGGCACGCCTGCAGGCCGAGGGCATCGACGCCGTCGGGCCGCTGGCGCCCGACACGATGTTCCACGCAGCGGCGAGAGCCCGCTACGACGTGGCGCTGTGCATGTATCACGACCAGGCACTGATCCCGACCAAGACGATCGCCTTCGCAGAGACCGTCAATGTGACGCTCGGCCTCCCCTTCGTTCGCACATCGCCTGATCACGGCACCGCGTTCGATATCGCCGGGACGGGCGTTGCCGATTGTTCGAGCCTCGCGGCAGCGCTGCGCCTCGCCGACGAACTCGCGCGGCATGAGTCGGAATATCTTGCAGGCAATCCTGGCGACGTCAGGCTGACAGCGTGAGCGCATCGGATGGTCTGCCGCCGCTGCGCGACGTCATCGCCGCGCACGGGCTGAATGCGCTCCGCTCGCTCGGCCAGAACTTCCTGCTCGACCTCAATCTGACCGGGCGCATCGCCCGCGCCGCGGGGCCGCTCGCGGACGTCACGGTCATCGAGGTTGGTCCCGGCCCCGGCGGGCTGACGCGGGCGCTGCTGGCCGAGGGTGCCGGCAAGGTGATTGCGATCGAGCGAGACCGACGCTGCATCGCGGCGCTGGAAGAGATTGCCGCGCATTATCCTGGTCGGCTCGAAATCATCGAGGGTGATGCGCTGACGACGGATATGGCGGCGCTCGCGACCGGCCGCGTGCGGATCGTCGCCAACCTGCCCTACAACATTGCGACGCCGCTGCTCATCGGCTGGCTGCGCACCGCGCCCTGGCCGCCCTATTTCGAGAACCTGACGCTGATGTTCCAGCGCGAGGTTGCCGAGCGGATCGTGGCGACGCCTGACGACGATGCCTATGGCCGCCTCGCCGTCGTCTGCGGCTGGCGCACCGAGGCGCATATCCTGTTCGACATCTCGCCGAAGGCCTTCACGCCGCCGCCGAAGGTCACCTCCTCGGTGGTTCAACTGATCCCGCGCCCCGTTCCGCTCGCAGCCGACATGGCGGTGCTGGAACGCGTGACGGCCGCCGCCTTTGGCCAGCGCCGCAAGATGCTGCGCCAAAGCCTGAAGAGCCTCGGCGTCGACCCGCTGCCGCTCTTGGCCGAAGCCGGCATAGCGCAGACCGCGCGCGCCGAAGAAATCGACGTCGCCGGCTTCGTTCGCCTCGCAAATGGCTTCAGTCGGACGCTTCCGGCCTGAACGCTTTGGCGCTCAAGCGCCGGGAGCCGGCTCTTCCGCCAGAAGACCGGCGACGAAGCCTTCGAGATAGGTGTCGCGGGCGCGGCGCATGCGCTCGGCATACAGGATGGCGCGGGCCTTCTCGAGCGAGGTCTGCAGGTCCTTGTTGATGATGACATAATCATAGTCGCGCCAGTGCTCGATTTCGGCGCGGGCATTGGCGAGGCGCTTGGCGATCACCTCCGCCGTGTCCTCGGCGCGGCGCTCCAGCCTGGACGCGAGTTCGCGCATCGTCGGCGGCAGCACGAAGATGCGCACGAGATCCTCGGGCATCGCGCGGGCGACCTGATCGGCGCCCTGCCAGTCGATGTCGAACAGGACGTCCTTGCCCGAGACCAGCGCCGCCTCGACCGGATCGCGCGGCGTGCCGTAGCAGTTGCCATGCACCTCGGCCCATTCGAGCAGTTCGCCGCGATCGCGCATCAGGCCGAAGGCCTTCTGGTCGATGAAGTGATAGTGGACGCCCTCGATCTCGCTCGGACGGCGGCCGCGGGTCGTGACCGAAACCGAGAGGACGATGTCCTTGTCGCTGTCCATCAGATGACGGGCGATCGTTGACTTGCCGGCGCCTGATGGCGAGGAGAGCACCAGCATCAGGCCGCGGCGCGGGGGCTTGGCAGGGTCGATCATGACGCCGCGCTTCCTTCTATTCGAGGTTCTGGATCTGCTCGCGCAGCTGGTCGACGGCCGATTTCAAATCGAGCCCAATCGCCGTCAGCGAGCGGTCATTGGCCTTGGCGCAGAGCGTATTGGTCTCGCGGTTGAATTCCTGCGCCAGGAAGTCGAGCTTGCGGCCGACCGGGCCGCCCTCATCGAGCAAGCTCGTCGCCGCGGCGACATGCGCCTCGAGCCGGTCGAGCTCCTCGCGGATATCGGCGCGCGTCGCCAAGAGCGCCGCTTCCTGATGCAGCCGGTCGACGTCGAACTTCGCCGAGGCGTCCATCAGAGCGGCGACCTGTTCGGCGAGGCGGCGGCGTATCGCCTCCGGCCGACGCGCCGGCGCATCCTCCGCCGCCTGGCGCAGATGACCGATCTCGACCAGACGCTGGCGTAGCACGGCGCCGATCGCCGCGCCCTCGCCTTCGCGCGAACGCACGAGATCATCGAGCGCGCGCTCGAAATCAGCCGCCAGCAGGCGCAGCAGCTCAGACGCCTTCTCAGGGTCGTCCTCGGCATCGACGGTTTCGAGAATGCCGCGAATGGCAAGAATGCCGTCGAGGCTTGCCGGCGCCGCGTCGATCCGCTTGCCGATGCGGGCGATCAGCCCAATCACTTCATCGAGGAGATGCTCATTGATGCGGAGCTGCGAGGCGCTTTCCTGCTTCTGGAGGTTGAGCGTCACCTGGAGGTTGCCGCGCTGGAGTCGCGCGCCCAAGCGCTCGCGGACGCCCTGCTCAAGCGAATCGACGCCGGGCGGCAGGCGCAGGCGGATATCGAGGCCTTTGCCGTTGACGCTCCGCAGTTCCCACGTCCAGCGATAGCCGAGCCCGGCGCCCACACTCCGGGCAAAGCCGGTCATACTCATCAACAGCATGCGATTGTCCGTTTGCTCCGCCCCGATCCTAGATCGGCGACCTTAGGCTCAGCGGCGGGCGGCCTCAAGGGTGGCCACCGCGGGCCTCATTGTTGCGGCGCCTTGGCCTTGCCGCCATTCTGCTTGGCTGGCGCGGGGCTGGCAGGCGCGTCCGCCGACGGATCTTCCTGATCACCGGGTCCATTACCCGCATCGTCCGTGGCGTTGCCGTCAGCACTCGGCGCAGCGGCGGCATTGGCCTTCTGATCGGCCAGCGCCTCGCGATAGCGCGCAACGTTCTTGCGATGCTCGGCATAGCTCTCGGCGAAGGCATGGCCGCCGCTGCCATCGGCAACGAAGTAGAGATCCTTGGTGCGCGAGGGATTAGCGGCAGCCGCCAGAGACGCACGACCCGGATTGGCGATCGGCCCCTTGGGCAGGCCAGTGATCTTGTAGGTGTTGAAGTCGTTCTCGGCCTCGAGATCGGACTTGGTGATGCTGACGCCGCTCGGCAGTCCTGCCCCGCCATAAACACCATAGATGACCGTCGGATCGGACTGGAGGCGCATATTCTGCTTCAGCCGGTTGATGAAGACGGCAGCAACGCGGCTGCGCTCATCGGCTATCCCGGTTTCCTTCTCGACGATCGAGGCAAGCGTCACCAGATCGCCTTCGGACTGGATCGGCAGATCCTTGTCGCGGCCGGCCCAGACAGCAGCGACGACACGGTCATGCTCGCGCCTCATCCGGTCGATGATGTTCTGCCGGCTGTCGCCACGGGTATAGCGATAGGTGTCGGGCAGCAGGCTGCCCTCGGGCGGAACGTTCGCAAGAGCGCCGAGGAGAACCGGATCGGCATTCAATCGGTCGACGATCTGCTGGCTGGTCAGGCCCTCGGGGAAGCTGATCGAATAGAGGATGCCCTTGCCGCTCACCATGGCGTTCATGATGTCCCGCATGCTGGCATGGGCGGGAATGAGATATTCGCCGGCCTTCAGCTCTTCCTGCTGCGAAGCAGCACGGACGCCCCCGATGAAGATCCATTTCGACGAGATCAGACCACGGTCGTGCAACTGCTCGGCGATTTCATTGAGCCCCGCGCCCCGTTCGATCATGATCGTGCGTGGCTGGTCGAAATGGCTGCGCTCCTCGAAGCGCATCTTGCCGAAGAAGAAGAGACCGGCGGCGCCGAGAACGCTGACGACGATGATCGTCATCGCGAAATTCATGACGAGCACGATCGGGTGACGCGCCTGCTGCGAGCGCGGCGGCGGTCCAGGTACCCGCTCCGGACGCAGCGCGTCGCTCGGGCTCTTTGGATTGATGCGATTGGAGCTTCCGCCCTTGGGTCGGCGCCCGGCGGGCTCCGCCGCTTTTTCCTCGCCTGCGCCGGACGGCTCGGTATCGCTCATCACACCCTTTGATCCGCTTTCAGGCCGCCCGATCCGAGATGCTCGGCCCGGGCGACTTTAGGGAGGATTATGGCGAAAGCGCGGGCGGAGCCGACCAGCGACCGCACCTCAGACGTCATGCCGGCGGAAGACGAGCGATGCGTTGGTGCCGCCAAAGCCAAACGAATTCGACAGGGCGACATCGACCTTCCGCTTCCGCGCAACCTTCGGCACCAGGTCGATCGCCGTCTCGACGGAGGGATTGTCGAGATTGATCGTCGGGGGGGCGACGTTGTCGCGGATAGCGAGGAGCGAGAAGATCGCCTCGATCGCGCCGGCCGCGCCGAGCAGATGGCCGGTCGCCGACTTGGTCGAGGACATCGAAACGGTCGAGGCTGCGTTGCCGAGCACTCGCTCGACGGCCGCAAGCTCGATGCCATCGGCCATGGTCGACGTGCCATGCGCGTTGACGTAGTCGATATCGGCGGCGGTGAGGCCGGCGCGCTTCAGCGCGGCCTGGACGCAGCGATAGGCGCCGTCGCCATCAGGCGCCGGGGCGGTGATGTGATAGGCATCGCCCGAGAGGCCGTAGCCAATGACCTCGCCATAGATCTTGGCGCCGCGCGCCAAGGCGTGCTCGCGCTCTTCGAGTACGACAACGCCGGCACCCTCGCCCATGACGAAACCGTCGCGGTCACGATCATAGGGGCGCGAGGCCTGTTCCGGACGATCATTGAAGCCAGTCGAGAGAGCCTTGCATGCAGCGAAGCCCGCCAATGCAATGCGCGAGACCGGGCTTTCGGTGCCGCCGGCGATCATGACATCGGCATCGTCGAGCGCGATCAGACGCGCCGCATCGCCGATCGCATGCGCGCCCGTCGAACAGGCGGTCACGACCGCGTGGTTCGGACCCTTGAAGCCGAAGCGGATCGAAATCTGGCCGGAGGCGAGATTGATCAGGCGACCTGTGATGAAGAAGGGGCTTATGCGCCGGGGACCGCGATCACGCAGCACATGGCCGGCCTCTACGATGCCCTCGAGGCCACCAATGCCCGAACCGACCATGACGCCGGTGCGGATCTGGTCCTCATAAGCGGTCGGCTTCCAGCCCGAATCAGTGACGGCCTGCTCGGCGGCGGCGAGCGCGAAGGCGATGAACTCGTCGACCTTGCGCTGCTCCTTCGGCTCCATCCAATCGTCGGGATTGTATTTGCCTTCGGAGCCAGCTCCGCGCGGAATCTCGCAGGCGATCTGGCACGGCAGGTCGTCGGTCTCGAATTTCGTGACCCGACCGGCGCCGCTCTTGCCTGCGAGGAGGTTCGACCATGTAACATCGACACCGCAACCGAGCGGTGTGACCATACCCATCCCGGTGACGACGACACGTCTCATGCGTTTCTCCAGAGCCGGACCCTTGCGGGTCCGGCCGTCAGTTTCTTGTAAGACGGAAGCGACCGCGGCTCAGCCGGCGTTCTTTTCCAGGAAGCTGACGGCATCGCCAACCGTCAGGATGGTCTCGGCTGCGTCGTCGGGAATCTCGACGCCGAACTCTTCCTCGAAAGCCATGACGAGCTCGACGGTGTCGAGGCTGTCAGCACCGAGGTCGTCGATGAAGCTCGCGCCATCGGTCACCTTGTCGGCGTCGACGCCGAGGTGCTCGATCACGATCTTCTTAACCCGGTCAGCGATATCGCTCATTTCTCAAACCTCGACTGTTTCGTGTCACATCACTCAGCGCGATTTCTCGCACATAGAAAACCTGGCCGCATAGCGCGTTTCGGGAAAACGCATCGCGAGTTCGACAGGGGGAACCCCGCCCCGCAGAGGTAGAGAGCCTCTTCTGCTCGCGATCGTCAATCCGCCCCGTCCCCGTCGCGCGAAGGCGACGAGGATCCCGTCCATTCTTCGGCGGTCCTAACATAGTTTCCCAACCTTGACCAGCGGCGCCGAGGCAACCGAAAGCGCTTTGGAGGGACCCTTGCGAATCGCCGATTCGCCATTCAGATCATAGCCATACCGCCATTCACATGCAGCGTCTGGCCGGTCACATAGGCGGCTTCGTTTGCAGCGAGATAGACGACGGCGGCAGCGATGTCCTCGCCGCTGCCGAGCCGCTTCGCCGGCACGCGCTCAAGCAGCGCGGTCTTGATCTTGTCGTTCAGGACATCGGTCATCGCGGTCTCGATGAAGCCGGGCGCGACGCAATTGACCGTGATGTTACGGCCGGCGACTTCCTGGGCGAGCGACTTCGACATGGCGATCATGCCCGCCTTCGAGGCGGTGTAGTTGCCCTGGCCGGCATTGCCGGTAACGGCAACGATCGAGGTGATGTTGATGATACGGCCGAAACGCTGGCGCATCATGCCGCGCAAAGCCGCGCGGGTGAGGCGAAACGGCGCCGTCAGGTTCACGTCGAGCACATCGGCCCAGGCCTCGTCGGAGAGGCGGGCGAACAGCATGTCGCGCGTGATGCCGGCATTGTTGACGAGAATGTCGAGCCCGCCCAGGGCTTCCTCGGCCGCAGGAACCAGCGCCTCGACAGCGGCGGCGTCGGAGAGATTGCAGGGGACGACATGGACGCGCTCGCCGAGTTCGGCCGCAAGAGCGTCGAGCGCCTCGCGCCGCGTGCCGGAGATGACCACGCTCGCACCCTGCGCATGCAGCGCGACGGCGATCGCTCGGCCGATGCCCCCGCTCGCGCCGGTCACGAGGGCGCGCTTGCCGGTCAAATCGAACATCGCGGAACTCCTTTGCCTATCGGTGATGCGGCGCGCTCAGACGAGCAGCGCCATGGCGGCCGGAACGTCGTCGGGAAGACCGACAGAAAGGGTCCGGGCAGACGGCGCGACGCGCTTGGCGAGCCCCGACAGGACCTTGCCGGCCCCGATCTCGAGCATCAAGTCGACGCCCGCGGCCTCGAGCCAGAGGACTGATTCGCGCCAGCGCACCATGCCGGTGACCTGCTCGACCAGACGGCGGCGGATCTCATCGGGATCGCTGATCGGGCCGGCGAGGACATTGGCCACCAGCGGCACGACAGGCGGCGCGATGAACACCTCGGACAGCGCCTCGTGCATCGCCTCGGCGGCCGGCTGCATCAGCGCGCAATGGAACGGCGCGCTGACCGGCAGCAGCAGAGCGCGCTTCGCGCCTTTCGCCTTGGCAATCTCGATGGCGCGTTCGATCGCCGCGCGCGCGCCTGAAATCACCACCTGGCCGGGACCGTTGTCATTGGCGGCCTGGCAGATATCACCCTCGGCGGCTTCCGCCGCGACCGCGACTGCTGCCCCGAAATCGAGGCCCAGCAGCGCCGCCATGGCGCCCTCGCCGACCGGAACCGCCGCCTGCATCGCCGACCCACGGATGCGGAGCAGACGCGCCGCCTCGGCAACTGAAAGGCTGCCGGCAGCGGCGAGCGCCGAATATTCGCCGAGCGAATGACCGGCTACGAAGGCGGCCTGGCGCGCGATGTCGAGGCCGTTGGCCTCAAGCGCGCGGATCGCCGCGAGGCTGACCGCCATCAGCGCCGGCTGCGCATTCGCAGTCAGCGTCAACGTCTCGATCGGCCCGTCGAAAATCACGGTGGAGAGGCGCTCGCCCAGCGCGTCGTCGACCTCGTCGAAGACGGCGCGAGCCTCGGGATAGGCTTCAGCGAGGGCCTTGCCCATGCCGACCGCCTGGCTCCCCTGGCCTGGAAACGTCAGAGCTGTCGTCACGAAAATGCACTCCCGCCTTGCCGGCGGCGGTCCCATCGGCCCGCCCGTGTTGGCGGCGGCTAATCGCGCCTTCGTGTGCCGAAGTCAAGCCCGAGCGCCGCGCGTACGGCCGCGATGCGCGTCTCCGTCGGCCTCGCAAAAAGATGATAGTATGGCTGGCTTATTAAATTTCGTTCATCTGCCTGATTGGCTCTTGAGCACCACATTTGCGGGATCAAATCACAATTGTCTCACGGCGTTCCAGGCGGCCCACCTCCAGCGGGGCAGATGGGAACGACGGGTGAGGACAGATGACCGACGAATGGAGCGCGTCATGAAGAAGATCGCACTGATTCTCCCCCTTGCCATGCTGATCGGATCCGCAGGCGCGGCGCTGGCCGTTGATGTCGATGCCGGCACCGTCCGCACGCTCGACAACGCTTCGGGCTCCGTGACCCTGATCGACGGGCGCACGTTCAAGATCAGCAATCCCAGCCTTCTGATGGGCCTGATCCCTGGCGAGAAGGTCATCGTCACGGTGAATGACGATAAGACCGTCGGCCTGTCCGAAGACAGCTCGCAGTGGGACGGCGGCGGCAACCAGTCCGCCAACTAAGCGCGAACGCGTTATTCGTCAGCAGGGGCCGGCGCTACGCCGGTCCCTTTGATCCTGACGGCCGGCGCTGGTGTCTTTGCCGGATGGTCGTAGCGCTCGGTATCGCCCGGGCGCTCGACGAAGCAGGCTGAGGCCGTGACCGGACGGCCGGCGTCGAGAAGGTCGCTGACCGTCACGAACTCAAAGCCGCGCGCGCGCAGCGCCGGGATGATGGTCGCCAGCGCCTCCGCACTGTGCTTGCCACGACCGTTGGCGTGCATGACGATGATCGAGCCGGGCTTGACAGAGCCGAGGACGCCGCGCGCCATCGGCGCAGCGGCGACGCCCGAGGGATCGCCCGAGACGACATCCCACTGAATGGGCGTCAGGCCGGCCGCGCGCACGAGCGCGGGTCCATCGGTCCCGCAGGCGCCATACGGGAAGCGGAACAGCCGGGTCTTCTGCGGCAGAGTTGCTGCCGGGCAGCTCGCAGCGACGCGGGCGACGAGATCGCTCAAAACCGCCTCGGTTCGCGCAATTTCGGCGGAAATCTTGGCCGAGTCGGCGTGGGCGAGGTCGGCATGGTCATAGGTGTGGTCGCCGACCTCGAACAGGGGATCGGCGAGCAGTTGCATCGCCCGCTCCTGATGGCTCTGCGCCCAGCGCCCGCCCATGAAGAATGTCGCCGGCACCTTCAACGTCCGGAGCCGATCGACGATGGCGCCGTCATAGCCGGCCACTTCGCCCGAACCCTCGCAGAGGTCGAAGGTCAGCGCCACCAGCTTGCGGCCGTTGGCAGGCGCGACGCGGCGCACCACGCCCTCCCCCTGCGCCCCGCCTTCGGCCGACATCGTCGTCGCCTCGGGGATCGGCACCCGGTCGGCCGGGCCCGGCCGATGCTTGGCAACCTCTCCCGGGCGCCCGGCCAGCGTCGCGGGGGACCAGCATGCGGCGGGCGGGTCAGCCCGGGCCGCGGTCGGCGCGATGAGGCTGATCATCGCCAGCCCCACGATCGCGCACGCGATTGGGCGGACTGAGGTCGGGGTGGGAGAGAAGGCGATTCGTGTCATGGGATCCGTCCGCTGATGCAGCGGACGGTCAAGCACACCCCGTTCGGGGCGGAAGCGTGGCGGAAGGACGCTGCGGAGCGTCCTCAGTGCCGCTTTGGTTCGACATTGGGCAGGAAGGCCGTCAGCAGCCCGATGACCGGCAGGAAGGCGCAAATCTGGAACACGAAGGTGATCGAGGTGCGGTCGGCGAGTTCGCCGAGCGCCGCCGCGCCGATGCCGCCCATGCCGAAGGCGAAGCCGAAGAAGAGGCCGGAGACCAGTCCGACCTTTCCGGGGATCAGTTCCTGCGCATAGACGATGATCGCCGAGAACGCCGAGGACAGGACGAGACCGATGATCACCGAAAGGACAACCGTCCAGGCCAGATTGGCGTGCGGCAAAGCCAGGGTGAACGGCAGCACGCCGAGGATCGAGAACCAGATGACGAATTTGCGGCCGAACCGATCGCCGATCGGGCCGCCGGCGATGGTGCCCGCCGCGACGGCGCCGAGGAAGACGAACAGCAGCAGCTGCGAATCGCGGATCGAGACGCCGAATTTGTCGATGAGGAAGAACGTGTAGTAGCTCGACAGCGACGCCATGTAGAAGAACTTCGAGAAGATCAACAGCGCCAGGATCGCGATCGAGCGGACGATGATCGGCCGCGGCAGCATGACCTTCGGCGCTGCCGACGACTTGCGGCCGATACCGGCGCGATGCTGCTCGCGATACCAGAAGCCGACGCGCGACAGGATGATGATGCCGGCCAGCGCCGCGAGTGCGAACCACGCGACGGCGCCCTGCCCGCGCGGCAGCACGATGAAGGCGGCGAGCAGCGGACCGATGGCGGAACCGAAATTGCCGCCGACCTGGAACAGCGACTGCGCCAGACCATGCCGTCCGCCCGAGGCCATGCGGGCAACGCGCGAGGACTCAGGATGGAAGATCGAGGAGCCGAGGCCGATCAGCGCAACCGAAATGAGGATCAGCGAATAGTGGTTGGCATTGGCGAGGAGCAGCAGGCCGACCAGCGTGCAGCCCATTCCGATCGGCAGCGAGAACGGCATCGGCTTCTTGTCGGTGTAGATGCCGACGATCGGCTGCAGGATCGAGGCCGTGCACTGGAACACCAGCTGGATGATGCCGATCTGACTGAAGTCGAGCGAAAATTCTTTCTTCAGAATCGGATAGATCGCCGAGATCACCGACTGCATGAGGTCGTTGAGAAGATGCGACATGCTGATCGCGACCAGAATGCCGAAGGCCGTGCGGTTCACGACGTCGCGGCCCGCGGAAGCGGGCATGGCTGCGGCCTTATCGGTCACGATCTGATCCTCAAGTGATGCTTCGATCGCCGGTGTGCGCGGCGCGAGGCGGCGGTGCCGACGATCTGCTGGAAGGTGAGGCACTATGACGACGGATTGGGCGAAAGAAAAGCATCGTTCCAGTGATGCAACCATCACGGAATTCGATCGGTCGCCTTAGCGTCGCATCGCCCCGGGCGCTGATGCGAGCCACGGACGCCCTGGATCGGGCAGCGCCTAGCTTGGATCGGGCAGCGTCGACCTTGCCTTCCGCCTTGAGGCGATGTATGGAGCCCTCGTCGTAACGACACCCGGCCGGGGGTTGAACGGAAGGCGGCGCTTGCCGCAGGGATCGCAGGATCCCGTCTTCCCGTGTCTCCGCTCTCGAAGTGAACCCGATCAGCCTTCCCTTGGAGGCTTCGGTGAGGCTTGGCGCCGGGAAGAAAAAGGGAAAGGGCAATCATGCCGCTTTACGAACACGTATTCCTGTCCCGACAGGACGTGTCGGCTCAGCAGGTTGAAACGCTGACCGAGACGTTCAAGGGCATCCTCGAGGCCAATGGCGGCTCCGTCGCCAAGGTCGAGCAGTGGGGCCTCAAGTCGGTTGCCTTCCGCATCCGCAAGAATCGCAAGGCGCACTACACGCTCATGAACATCGACGCACCGGCTGCGGCCGTTGCCGAGCTCGAGCGTCAGCAGCGCATCAACGAGGACGTGCTGCGCATCCTCACCATCCGCGTCGAAGCTCTCGAGGAAGGCCAGTCGGCCATGCTCCAGAAGCGCGATCGCGACGACCGTGACGGCGATCGCGGCGGCCGCTTCGGCGATCGTGGTGACCGTCCGCGTGGCGGCGGCTTCGGTGGCGGCGGTGGCGGTGGCTTCCGTGGCGATCGTGAAGGCGGCGGCGGCGGCGGTTTTCGCGGCGAGCGCCGTCCCCGCAGCGATGAAACCGAAGGTGGAGCTGAATAATGTCTGATTTCGGTGGTTCGAGCGCTTCCACGACCAGCACCAGCGCCGGTGGCGGCCGCCGGCCGTTCTTCCGTCGTCGGAAGACCTGCCCCTTCTCCGGCCCCAACGCGCCGAAGATCGACTACAAGGACGTGCGTCTGCTGCAGCGCTACATTTCCGAGCGCGGCAAGATCGTTCCGTCCCGCATCACGGCCGTCTCGGCCAAGAAGCAGCGTGAACTCGCTCAGGCGATCAAGCGCTCGCGCTTCCTCGGCCTCTTGCCCTACGTGATCAAGTAAGATCGCCGCCGGCTTCTGGCCGGCACGAGAACAGCCTTCCGGCGCCAAGCCGGAAGGCGCTTCCCGCGAGGGGAGCAGGACCTGGTTGGGGCCGGCGCATTCCGCGACCTGCCTCTAACCGCTCGAACGAGCGGGACAGCGAAAGCAAGATGACGCGCAACATCCTCATTGGCCTCGGTGCCGGCCTCGCGGCCGCCCTGCTGTTTGCCAGCGTCATCAGCGGCACGACGCTTGCGCTGCCGCTCTTTCTTCTGTCGCCCCTCCCCGTCGCCATTGCCGGCATCGGCTTCGGAACGCTTTCGGGCGCAACCGCGGCGGGCGTCGCGGCCGCTATCATCGCCGTCGCCTTCAATCCGCTTGCCGGTCTGCTCCATCTCCTGGTGTTCGGCGCGCCCGTCGCCTGGGCCGCGCATCTCGTTGGCCTGTCGCGCCAGCAGCAGCCGGCCCCGGACGCCGCTGAAGGGGCAGCCAATATTGAATGGTTCCCGCTCGGCATGGTGCTCGCGCGCCTTGTGCTTGCCACTGCGGCGGGCGTGATCGCTGCCGGCGCTCTGCTCGGCTACAATCCTGAAACGCTTGTCACCCAGACGGTCGACGCCTTCGAGGCCTGGCTCGCAGCCGGCGGCGCCGGTGCCGATGCGCCGACCGCCGATCAGTTGACGCCGGTGGTCAGCCTCTCCGTGGCACTGATGCCCGCGACGGCTGGCTGTTTCGTGCTCGGCGCGGGCGTGCTCAATCTCTGGCTCGGCGGCCATATCACGCGGATGTCCGGCCTGCTTCGGCGCGGCTGGCAGCCATTGTGGAGCGTCCAGCTGCCGAACTTCCTCGCGCCGATCCTCGCCGTGGCCCTTCTGGGCTGCTTCCTGCCCGGCGGCGCCGGGCAGATCGCGGCGGCGCTCGCCGGTTCGGTTGCCTTCGCCTTCGCCCTGGCAGGCTATGGCACGCTGCATGCCGTGTTGCGCGGCAAGCCTGGCCGGTTCGCGATGCTGTTCCTGCTCTATGCCGCCAGCATCATCTTCATGCTGCCGATCGTGATCATGGCACTCGTCGGCATTGCCGACACGCTGCTCAATCTCCGCTTCCGCCGGCTCCCCGACGGCAGCGGCCCTCAATCCTGATTTCAACGCAAGACTAAGGAGACACACTATGGACGTCATTCTGCTTGAACGCGTCGCCAAGCTCGGCCAGATGGGCGAGATCGTGCACGTCAAAAACGGCTTCGCCCGCAACTTCCTGCTGCCGCAGGGCAAGGCGCTGCGCGCCACCGAAGCCAACAAGAAGACCTTCGAGGGCCAGAAGGCCCATCTCGAAGCACGCAATCTCGAGCGCAAGGCGGAAGCCGATGTCGTCGCCGAGAAGCTGAACGGCCAGTCCTTCATCGTCGTGCGTCAGGCTGGCGAAACCGGCCAGCTCTATGGTTCGGTTTCGAGCCGCGACGTGTCCGACCTCGTTACCGCGGCAGGCTTCAGCATCGCCCGCAACCAGGTGGTGCTCGAGCATCCGATCAAGACGATCGGCCTGCACGATATCGCCGTCGCCCTGCATCCGGAAGTCGAAGCGACCATCACGATCAACGTCGCCCGCAGCGCCGACGAGGCCGCTCGCCAGGCCCGTGGCGAGGATCTGACCGTCCGCGACACGTTTGAACTCGAGCCGCTTGATGACGAAGAGGGCGTCGAGGTCGAGCTCGAAGAGGGGGACGAGGAAGCCTGAGGCTCCCTTAAACCCAAAGGATCCCTTACGTTTTGACGGGGGCGCGCGGCGAAGGCCGCGCGCCCCTTTCCGCTTTCAAGACGCCACTTTCGGACCCCGCACCTAGCCGCTTGAAATCGTGGCAAAATCGGGGCTAACATTGCTTCCGACGCATCGATACTGCGCCGCCTTACAGCCAAAGCCTCTCCCGTCTTCTCGGGCCAGCCGAAATGGCAGCGGATCACCATCATGAATCGGTTGCTCACCAACTATCTTGCGGGCGTCCTCAGGAAGGGGTCGCTCGAAGTCATTGATGCCAAGGGCCAGACCCACCGCTTCGGGGATGGAAGCGGGGACACGGTTCGTGTCCGTTTCACCTCGAGGGCGGCTGAACGCAGCGTCATCCTCAATCCGGAGCTGAAGCTCGGCGAAGCCTTCATGGATGGCGGCTTCGTTGTCGAGCGTGGCACGATCTACGATTTTCTTGCAGTGGTGCTTCAGAATACTGGCGGAACAGAGCGCTCATGGTGGATGCGCGCGATCTACCGCCTGCGCGTCTGGACCCGGCGGTTCCGGCAATGGAACACGCCGTTTCGAGCCCGCCAGAACGTTGCCCATCACTATGATCTCGATGGGCGGCTCTATTCGCTCTTCCTCGACAGCGACCAGCAATATTCCTGCGCCTATTTCGAATCGCCGGATTCGACGCTCGAAGAGGCGCAACTGGCCAAGAAGCGTCACCTCGCGTCCAAGCTGGCGCTCGCGCCGGGGCAGAAGGTGCTCGATATCGGCTCGGGCTGGGGCGGGCTCGGGCTCTATATCGCCGATCATGCCGATGTGGACGTCACAGGCGTGACGCTTTCGGAAGAGCAGCACAAGGTTTCGAACGCCCGGGCCGAAACAAAGGGCATCGCCGAGCGCGCGCGCTTCCTCCTGCGTGACTATCGCCATCTCGCCACGCGGTTCGACCGCATCATCTCGGTCGGCATGTTCGAGCATGTCGGCGTCGGCCATTACCGCGAATATTTCCAGAAGGCGCGGGAGCTGCTGAGCGATGACGGCGTCATGGTGCTGCATTCGATCGGCCGCTTCGACCTGCCGGGCGAGACCAATACCTGGATCCAGAAATATATCTTCCCGGGCGGCTATATCCCGGCGCTGTCGGAAGTGCTGCCCGAGATCGAGCGTGCCGGGCTCAAGGTGACCGACGTCGAGATCCTCCGCCTGCATTATGCCGAGACGCTGCGCGAATGGCGCGAGCGTTTCATGGCGCGGCGCGAGGATGCGCTTAAGCTCTATGACGAAGTCTTCTGCCGGATGTGGGAGTTCTATCTCGCGGCCTCGGAAACGGCCTTCCGCTACCAGGACATGATGATCTTCCAGATCCAGCTCGTGCGCGACCAGCAGGCGGTGCCCCTGACGCGCGACTATATCTGGCAGGCCGAGGAAGCCATGCGCCGCCGAGACAATGCCGGGCAGCGCATGCCGTTGAAGATCGCCGGCGAATAGAAGTTCAGCCGACGAGACCGGCTGCGGGCTTCACGCCGAGGCTGCCGGGGAAGATCGTGGTGGCCAGCGCCGTCTCGGAGATTCCGAGATGGTCGCGCAGCACGCCTTTGAGGATGGCGCGCAGATCGGTGGTCGGCGCCAGATCACGCTGCTGGTAGAGCTTGTCCGCCGCGAGGCCGGGCCAATCAGCCAGAACGCGGCCGCCCTTGACGGCGCCACCGACCAGAAAGGCCGTCGTGGCCGTTCCATGGTCGGTGCCGTCTGTCCCGTTGACATGAGCGGTGCGGCCGAACTCCGTCATCACAGCGACGACCGTATCGGCCCAGGCCGGCCCGAGTTCGGCCTTGAGCCCATCCAGCGCGGCGTCGAGCGCTGCCAGACGGCGGCCGAGCTGGCCGCTTTCCGGTCCCTCGCTCGCATGGGTATCCCAACCGTCGAAGCTGATCGCCGCGATGCGCGGCCCCTCCGGCTCAGCGAGAAGCCGGCCGGCGCCAACCGCGATGCGGCGGAAGCTCGCGGCAATATCGCCGCCCTTCACCGGCGTTCCGCCCGCCGCCATCTGGTCGATCATGCGACCGGCGGCAAAGACGCGCGCCAGCTCCGGATCGCTGTGGTCGTAGAGTCCGGCGAGCCGATCCGCCGTATCCATGCCGACCGGCATCAAACCGTCCGGCATCCAGGTGAAGACCGGCGCGCCGCCGCGCAGCACCAGCGGTACTGTCGGGCTGACGGCAAGGCCTGAGACGGGCCGCACCGCCGCCCCGCTCGGCAGCGCGGCAACGGCGCGATTGAGCCAGCCGTCGCGGCTGGCGCCCGGCTGCGTCAGCCCGCTCTCCAGCACGTCCTGACCGTCGAAATGCGAACGATCGCGATAGGCGGTGGCGACCGCGTGGATGATCAGCGCCTCGCGATCGGCATAGAGCTGCTTCAGCCGCGGCATCGCGTCGTTCAAGGCGAAGAAGCCGTCGAGCGGCAGCGTGCCGCCGATGGAGCCGGTGCCGATGGCAAGGTCCCCGCGCAGGCGCGCATAGTCGGCATCGCCGATCGGCGGGACCGCGGCGAGCCCGTCCATCGCGCCGCGCAGGATCACGACGACGAAGCGGGGATCGCGCGTGCCGGCATAAGCGTAACGCGGCAGGTTGGCCCAGGCGACGAAAGCGCCAGCCGAAGCGAGGAACATTCGGCGGCTCGGCAGCAGCCGGCGGGAGGGTTCGGAATTGCGGTCGGTCATCGTTACCTCCACAGGAATTCGGGGCTCATCACGACGAGGGCCAGCGCCTGGCGCTCGGACTCGGCGCGGGCGATCGCCTGACGCGTCTCGGCAGAGGCAGACGGGCCGAGCACCGCCTCGACCAGATCGGCCGGCGGCAGGTTCGTCTTCGCCTTCTGGGCAAACTGGTCGGCGACATCGAGCCGGCTGGTCATCGCGTCGGGTGCCAGCCAGGTCGCCTTGTCGTCGTGGAAGCCTTCCGGCGAGATCGGCGCCCAGATCGGCTGCCCCAGCACATTGAGCGTCCGGATCAGCAGCGGGGCATCGACCCCGGCATCGAGCGCCCGGATGGCCGCGAAGGCGAATTGCTGCGGCGTCGCGAATTTCCGTGTCGGCGCGAAGGCCTCGTCGGACTTGACCAGCGCTTCCGTGACCGCCTTCAGGTCGCCATGCGAGGCGATGAACGTCGCGGCGAGCCGGTCGACCAGAGACTTTGGCGGATCGTCGGCGACGAAGTGGCGGGCGAGCTTGAAGGCGATGTGATGCGCCGTGGCCGGGCTCGATGCGAGATCATGCAGCACGGCGAGGCCCTGCCCCTCATTGCCGATCGTGTAGACGACATCCTCGCGATAGGTCCGTCCCATCACGCGCTTGTCGCCCGGCTCATGCAGGCCCGGATTGAACGCGAAATCGCCGGCGCTCGGACGGGCGCGATCGCGCACGAAGGTCCAGCCGGTGAGCACTTCGGCGAGCGAGGTGACGTCGGCCTGCGAATAGCCGCCGCCAACGCCGATCGTGTGCAGTTCCATCAGTTCGCGGGCATGGTTCTCGTTGAGGCCGACGCCGCGCTTCTTGCCGACCGGCGAATCGGGGCCGACGGAACTCGCATTGTCGAGCGAGAGCAGCATCGCCGGGTGGCGCGTCGCCGCCAGCAGCATGTCCTCGAAACGGCCGAGGACGAAGGGCCGGATCGCCTCGCGCTCGAAATTGCCGGCGAGCCCGCGCACCATCTCGTCCTTGTCGCTCTGGACCGCGAAATGATTGGCCCAGAACTGGACCAGCCGCTCGGTGAAGCCGATCTCGGCCCCCTCGACCGCCGCGATCCGGCGATTGATCTCGTCGGCATAGATCTGGCTGGCGACGCTCGGATTGGGCTTGGGCTCCTTGGGCTTGCCGGCCGCAGGCGAGGCCATCGCGGCCGGCGCGATGGCCATGGTGTTGCCGACGGGCGTCTTCATGGCATTGGCGGTCGCGTCCATCGGCCCCGGCGCCGCGGCCATCTGCATCAGGGGCCGAGGGGCGGCCGGCTGGTCTGCGGCCCGCCTCTGCTTGCGGGCCTCCTGGTCCGACCGGATGGCGAGGAAAGCCTCGGTGGCGTCGGGATTGGCCTCCGGCCCGAGCCTATCCGGCGGCGCGGTCGCCAGTTCGGCTAGCAGCGCGCCGCGCGGATCGCCGGCGATGCGCGCGGCATCGCCCGGCCTTGGCCCGAGCCCGAATCGCTTCAATGCGAAGATCGCAAGTTCCACTGTCATCCGCCCGCCTCTTCGGTTGGGGTCTGCCCAGTCCCGGTGACGTAACGAGCAGGAAGCGGCGGCCCTACGCGGCCGTTGGAAAAAAGCGTGCCGGCCGGCTCGGCCGGGCTATGTTGTCCCCGCTGCTGTCCACAGCCGAATGCACCCGATTCTCTCGGGCGCAAGGAGCATTGCGGCGGCTCGCGACTTGCTGTTGATTGCGGGGTGTCCTGCGTCGGGCGCAATGAATCGTGCGTCGCGGCGTTGCGTTCGCCACTCCCCCGGCTTCTTTAGACAATCACCGGATTGAGAGCGAGGACGATGAACCTTCCAGCACGTGCTCTGCCGCAGCAGGCCCAGGATTTCTATCGCCAGGCGCCGCATAATATCGAGGCCGAGCAGGCGCTGCTCGGTGCGATCCTCGTCAACAACGAGGCGTTCTACCGCGTCTCCGATTTTCTCGAGCCGATCCATCTGTTCGAGCCGATCCACCGCCAGATCTACGAGGTCGCGTCCGGCCTCATCCGCGCCAACAAGGTCGCGACGCCGGTCACGCTGAAGACCTTCCTGCCGGCTGATCTTGCCATCGGCGACATGAACCTCGCGCAGTATCTCGCCCGCCTCGCCGCCGAGGCGACGACGATCATCAATGCCGAGGACTATGGCCGCGCGATCTACGACCTTGCGCTGCGCCGCTCGCTGATCGGCATCGGCGAAGACGTCGTCAACATCGCCTATGACGCGCCGATCGACATGCCGCCGAAGGCGCAGATCGAGGATGCCGAGCGGCGGCTGTTCGCGCTCGCCGAGACAGGCCGCTATGACGGCGGCTTCCACTCCTTCGAGGAGGCGCTGAAAAACGCCATCGACATGGCCAGCGCCGCCTACCAGCGCGACGGCCATCTCTCGGGCATCGCCACCGGGCTCGACGATCTCGACAAGCAGATGGGCGGCCTGCAGCCCTCCGATCTCATCGTCCTCGCCGGCCGCCCGGCCATGGGCAAGACCTCGCTCGCCACCAACATCGCCTACAACATCGCCAAGACCTATCGCGGCGAGTTGCAGCCTGATGGCGCCATGAAGACGGTCAATGGCGGCATTGTCGGCTTCTTCTCACTGGAAATGTCGGGCGAACAATTGGCGACGCGCGTGATCGCCGAGCAGTCCGGCGTCTCGTCCTCGCATATCCGCCGTGGCTCCATCGACGAGCGTCAGTTCGCGCGCGTCGTTGCCGCAGCGCGCGAGATGGCCCGCATCCCGCTCTATATCGACCAGACCGGCGGCATTTCGATCGCGCAGCTCACGGCGCGCGCGCGGCGTCTCAAGCGCCAGCGCGGGCTCGACCTGATCGTCATCGACTACCTGCAACTCCTGTCCGGCAGCGGCAAGCGCAGCGACAACCGCGTGCAGGAAATCACAGAGATCACCACCGGGCTGAAGGCGCTGGCCAAGGAACTCGCCGTGCCCGTCCTCGCGCTGTCACAGCTCTCGCGCCAGGTCGAATCGCGCGACGACAAGCGGCCGCAGCTCTCGGATCTGCGCGAATCCGGCTCGATCGAGCAGGACGCCGACGTGGTGATGTTCGTCTATCGCGACGAATATTATCTGAAGGGCAAGATGCCGAAGGAAGGCACCGAGGAGTTCTTCAAGTGGCAGGCCGAGATGGAGCAGGTCGCCGGCGTCGCCGAGGTGATCATCGGCAAGCAGCGCCACGGCCCGACCGGTACGGTTCAGCTACAATTCGAGGCCGAGGTGACGCGCTTCTCCAACCTCGTCCGCCGCGATCATCTGCCGGAGGCGTATGAATAGGCGGCTGACGAATGGGAGCTCAGCCCCTCCTACCCACTATCCGGCCGTGAACCCCCTCCCCGACCCTCCCCCGCAGCGCGGGAGAGGGAGCAGACGAAGCTCTCACGTCGATGACAGCCATACCCGGCCCTCTCTCCCGCGGCAGCGGGGGAGAGATGGAGAGGGGGCCTCTGCATTTCGCTGAGACGAGGCTGGCGGCGGCAACCTGGCCGGCTTAATCAGAACTGAACCAATTCCGCCAGCGCGAGCCCGACCTCCGATGACCGCCCTGCCCGTTCTCACCGATGCCTTCATTCCGGAACTGCCGAACCGCTACAACGGCAAGGTCCGCGAGAACTACGACCTCGCCGATGGCCGGCGCATCATCATCGCGACCGATCGGCTCAGCGCTTTCGACATCATCCTCACCGCCATTCCCTTCAAGGGGCAGGTGCTGACTGAGACGGCGCGGTATTGGTTCGAGGAAACCGCCGATATCTGCCCCAACCATGTGCTCGCTTATCCCGATCCGAATGTCGTGGTCGGTACGCGGCTCGATATCCTTCCGGTCGAGATGGTGGTGCGCGGCTATCTCGCCGGCACGACCAGCACCTCGGTGCTGACCAAATACCGGAAGGGCGAGCGCGCAATGTATGGCCTCACTCTGCCGGACGGCCTCCGCGACAACCAGAAGCTCGATCGGCCGATCATCACGCCAACCAGCAAGGCCTTCGACGGCGGCCATGACGAGCCGCTCACCGGCGCCGCCATCCTCGCGCAAAAGCTACTGACGCCGGAGCAATGGGAGACCGTCTCGCGCTATGCCTTGGCGCTGTTCGAGCGTGGGCAGCAACGAGCGGCGGAGCGTGGGCTGATCCTCGTCGACACCAAATATGAGTTCGGCGTCGACCGCGACGGCCGGATCGTGCTGGCCGACGAAATTCACACTGCCGACAGCAGCCGCTATTGGCTGACGGAGGGCTATGAGGCCGCCTTCGCCAAGGGCGAGCGGCCGCCGAGCTTCGACAAGGACTTCATCCGGTCATGGGTCGCCGCGCGCTGCGATCCCTATAAGGACCCGATCCCGGCGATTCCGCCCGAACTCGTCGCTGAAACCTCGAAGGTCTATATCCAGTCCTACGAGATGATCACTGGCCGGACGTTCGTGCCGGACCTCTCCGGGACATCGGTGCTCGACCGCATCAGGTCGAACCTCGCGCCCTATTTCCCGGCACCAGAAGCCCACAGCTAGCGGCAGCGGGCCTGCGTTCAGGCCGCCGGCTGCAGCAGATCCCAGAGATTGCCGTAGAGATCCTCGAACACCGCGACCGTCGCATAGACCTCGTGACGCGGCTCTTCGTGGAATTTGACGCCGCGGGCGAGGAAGGCGGCGTGGTCGCGCGCGAAATCACCGGTCTCGAGGAAGAAGCCGACACGGCCGCCGGTCTGGTCACCGATACGGGCCGTCTCAGCCTCGCCGTCAGCCTTCGCGAGCAGCATTCGCGCGCCCACGCCGCCTTCCGGCGCGACCAGCACCCAGCGCTTGCCGCCGCCGAGATCGGTATCGGCGATCAGCACGAAGCCGAGCTTCTCAGTGTACCAGGCAATGGCCCGGTCATAGTCATCGACGACAAGCGTAACGGTCGCAATGCGGCTGGCGGTCATGGATGCTCCGGGGATTGAGGCGCGAAAATCACGGCTTCTACCTCCCCTCGCAATAATCTCGCCGCGAATCCGGGTAAAGTCCCGACATGGATTCGAATGACGAAGCGGGCGCCGGGGACTGGGGCAGCGGCGGTCGGCTGACCGTCGATCTCGGTGCCTTGGCGCGCAATTGGCAGAGGCTCGCGGCGCTTGCCGGCGGCGCGGAAACGGGCGCGGCCGTCAAGGGCGATGCCTATGGGATCGGGCTCGAGCCCGCCGCGCGCGCTCTGGCACGGGCCGGCTGCCGCACGTTCTTCGTCGCTTTGCCGGAAGAAGGATTGCGCCTGCGCGCCGCGCTGCCGGAGGCGGTGATCTATGTACTGAACGGGCTCGCCCCGCGGGCGGCGCCGCATCTGGCCGGGGCCGGGCTTCGTCCAGTGCTCGGCTCAGTTGCCGAGATCGAGGACTGGGCCACCTATCGCAATGGCGGCGGCACGGGCCTTGCGGCCGTTCATGTCGATACCGGCATGAACCGCCTCGGCCTGACGCTGGACGAGGCGGCGGGCCTTTCAGGCCGCACCTCGCCGCTCGGCCTTGCGCTGGTGATGAGCCATCTGGCCTGCGCGGATCGGGCCGCACATCCGCTGAACGCCATCCAGCTCGCAGCCTTCCAACAGGCCGCTGCGCTCTTTCCGGAGCTGCCTGCCTCGCTGGCCAATTCGGCCGGCCTCCATCTAGGCGCAGACTATCGCTTCGACCTCGCCCGCCCCGGCATTGCGCTTTATGGCGGCCGCTTCAGCGAGGCGCATCCACCGCTCGAAACGGTTGCCCGCGTCGAGACACGTGTGGTGCAGGTCCGCGACGTCGCTGCCGGCGAGACAGTCGGCTATGGCGCCATGGAAACGATGCGGCGCGCCAGCCGGATCGCGATCCTCTCGGCCGGCTATGCCGACGGTTATCACAGGATGGCAGGCTCCAGCGATGGCGCACGCGGCTCCAGCGCCTATCTGAGGGGATGCCGCGCGCCGCTGGTCGGCCGGATATCGATGGACCTGATGGCGGTCGACGTAACCGACATTCCGGATGCCGCCCGCGGCGACTATGCGGAACTGTTCGGGCCGAACATCCCGATCGACGATGTCGCGGCTTTTGCCGGCACGATCGGCTATGAGCTGCTCACCAGCCTCGGCCATCGTTATCGGCGGCGCTATCTCGGCGGGGCCTGATGGCGTCCGTGACAGAGTGGCAAGGGCGTCGTGATGGCCGAGTCGTCGTGATGACCACACCTATTGGATGGCCAAGCTGATTTGATGGCCAAGGGAACCTGATGGCAAAAGCTCGGCTCCAGTTCATCTGCCAGAATTGCGGCGCGGTCGCCCCGCGCTGGCAGGGCCGCTGCGAATCATGCGGCGAGTGGAACACGCTCGTCGAGGAGAACGCGGCGGGCGGGATTGGCGGCGGGCCGCTCAAAGCCCAGAGTCGCGGCCGCGTCGTCGAATTGCAGGCGCTGGCCGGCGAGAGCAAGACGCCGCCGCGCATCGCCTCGGGCATCGCCGAACTCGACCGTGTCACGGGCGGCGGCTTCGTGCGCGGATCAGCGATCCTGCTCGGCGGCGACCCAGGCATCGGCAAGTCGACGCTGCTGCTGCAGGCATCGGCGGCGCTGGCGAAGCTCGGCCAGCGCGTCGTCTATATCTCCGGCGAGGAGGCGGTGGCGCAGGTGCGGCTGCGTGCCGAGCGGATGGGCGTCTCATCGGCGCCGGTCGCCCTCGCGGCGGAGACCAGCGTCGAGGATATCCTGGCGACGCTTGAGGCAGGCCCGCCGCCGGCGCTCGTCATCCTCGATTCGGTGCAGACGCTCTGGACCTCGAGCGTCGAGTCGGCGCCGGGCACGGTGACGCAGGTGCGCGCCTCGGCTCAGGCGATGATCCGATACGCCAAGCAGTCGGGCGCGACGATCATTTTGGTCGGGCACGTCACCAAGGACGGCCAGATCGCCGGCCCGCGCGTCGTCGAGCACATGGTCGATGCCGTGCTCTATTTCGAGGGCGAAGGCGGGCATCACTTCCGCATCCTTCGCGCGGTCAAGAACCGCTTCGGCGCGACCGACGAGATCGGCGTGTTCGAAATGACCGGCGGCGGCCTTCGTGAGGTGCCGAACCCATCCGAACTCTTCCTCGGCGAGCGCAATGCCGCCGCGCCCGGCGCCGCCGTCTTCGCCGGCATGGAGGGGACGCGTCCCGTGCTGGTCGAGATCCAGGCGCTGGTTGCGCCCTCCCCGCTCGGCACGCCGCGACGCGCCGTGGTCGGATGGGACGGGGGCCGGCTGGCCATGGTGCTCGCCGTGCTCGAATCGCATTGCGGCGTGAAGCTCGGCCCGCATGATGTCTATCTCGCGGTTGCCGGCGGCCTCAGGATCAACGAGCCGGCGGCGGATCTCGCCGTCGCGGCAGCGCTGGTCTCCTCGCTCTCCGGTATTGCTCTGCCGGCCGATTGCGTCTATTTCGGCGAAGTCAGTCTTTCCGGCGCCGTGAGGCCCGTCGTTCACGCCGCGCAGCGCCTGAAAGAGGCGCAGAAGCTCGGTTTCGCCAAGGCCGTCTTGCCCGTGCAGTCGATCGACAAGGACAATCGCGATACCGCGGGCCTGGTCGGGGTCGATCAGCTCGCCGGGCTGGTGGCGTCGATCGCGGCCTCCGGTCCGCCGAAGGCGCGACCGGACATAAGCGAGGCCAGCGAACGGCGGCCGACCCCACGACGGACAGGCAAGACCGGGTCCGAATAACGAAGCTGAGCTTGGCGATGGTTGCATCGCAAGGCGGTTCTGAGGGTCAACAGGGCGATGTCGGTCACCATCCTTGATGGCGTTGTCGTGGTCGTGGTGCTCATCTCGGCGCTGCTCGCCATGGTGCGCGGCTTCGTGCGCGAAGTTTTGTCGGTTGCCTCGTGGGTGCTGGCGGCGGTTGCAGCGTTCTATTTTTACAAACCGCTGCTGCCCTATGTCGAACCCTATATCGCCAACAAGAACATCGCGATGATCGTCACGGCGGCGGCCATCTTCTTCGTCGCGCTGGTGATCGTCAGCTATCTCGCGATGCGCATTTCCGATTTCGTCGTCGACAGCCGCGTCGGCCTGCTCGACCGGACGCTCGGCTTCGTGTTCGGTGCGGCGCGCGGCATTCTCCTTGTCGTCATCGCCTTCGCCTTTCTCAGCTGGATCCTGTCCGATCGCCAGCCCGACTGGGTGGCGAACGCGCAGACAGCCCCCATATTGAAGCGGCTGGGCGACCGTCTTGTTGCTGCGCTGCCCGAGGATATCGAGAAGTCGATCCAGGAGCGGCTCCACGGCACCACGCCTGAAGAAGCCGCGCCGTCCGTCGATGCGCCGGCCGATTCGCCGGATGCCGCAGCGCCGACACCGCCTCAGCCCGTACCGGGCGCGACCGCTCCGGCCCCGAAATATGACGGCTCCGAGCGGAAGGGCCTCGACTCGCTGATCGACGGCGGCGACGCACCGGCCAACCAGCCGGCGCCGGGGACGACCGGGGGGCAGACGAAACCGTGAAAGGCGCGCGGACGCATGAAAGCCGCGACGAGGACCGTATGACCGATTTTCTACCGCCGGACATGCCTGCCGATGACGACGCCTTCCACGAGGAATGTGGCGTCTTCGGCGTTTTTGGCCACCCTGATGCCGCCGCGCTGACGGCGCTCGGTCTGCATGCGCTGCAGCACCGCGGCCAGGAGGCAGCGGGCATCGCGGCCCATGACGGCCGGCAGTTCTCGATCGAGCGCCATATCGGCCTCGTCGGCGACAATTTCACCCGCAAGGCCGTCATTGATCGCCTGCCCGGGCCGCGCGCCATCGGGCACAATCGCTATTCGACCACCGGCGGCGCCGGGCTGCGCAATGTTCAGCCGATGTTCGCCGAGTTCACCGGCGGCGGCTTCGCGGTGGCGCATAACGGCAATATCACCAATGCGATGCTGCTGAAGCGCGAACTGCAGCGGCGCGGATCGCTGTTCCAGTCGACCTCGGATACCGAGACGATCATCCACCTGATCGCGACCAGCAATCACGGCCGCCTGCTCGACCGCTTCGTCGATGCGATCCGCCGGATCGAGGGCGCCTATTCGCTGGTGGCACTCTCCGAAAAGAAGATGCTCGGCTGCCGCGACCCGCTCGGCGTCCGGCCGCTGGTGCTCGGCAAGCTCGACGACGCGCATATCCTCGCCTCCGAGACCTGTGCGCTCGATATCATCGGCGCCAGCTATGTGCGCGACATCAATCCCGGCGAAGTGGTCATCATCACGGATGACGGCATCGAAAGCCTCTATCCGTTCGAGCGCCAGCCCTCGCGCTTCTGCATCTTCGAATATGTCTATTTCGCCCGGCCGGATTCCTCGGTCGATGGGCGCGGTGTCTATGCGGTCCGGAAGCGGATCGGCAGCGAACTCGCGCGCGAGAGCGGGATTGCGGCCGACATCGTCGTGCCTGTGCCCGATTCCGGCGTGCCGGCGGCGATCGGCTATGCCGAGGAAGCGGGCATCCCGTTCGATCTCGGCATCATCCGCAACCACTATGTCGGCCGCACCTTCATCGAGCCGACCGACGCCATCCGCCATATGGGCGTCAAGCTGAAGCACAACGCCAACCGCTCGGTGCTCGCTGGCAAGCGGGTCATCCTTGTGGACGATTCGATCGTGCGCGGCACCACCTCGATGAAGATCGTCCAGATGGTGCGCGAGGCCGGCGCCAGCGAAGTGCATATGCGCATCGCCAGCCCGCCCACGACCGACAGCTGTTTCTATGGCGTCGACACGCCGGAGAAAT
Source organism: Kaistia sp. (assembly GCA_965229085.1). Classification (GTDB taxonomy): domain Bacteria; phylum Pseudomonadota; class Alphaproteobacteria; order Rhizobiales; family Kaistiaceae; genus Kaistia. The sequence goes on from OZ245859.1 coordinate 1,289,712, forward strand.
CGAAGCTGATCGCGGCGCAGATGACGGTCGAAGAGATCGCCCGCTACATCAAGGCCGACAGCCTCGCCTTCGTCTCGATCGACGGCCTTTATCGCGCCGTGGGCGAGGCTCGGCGCGACGGCGCGCTGCCGCAGTTCTGCGATGCCTGCTTCACCGGCGAATATCCCTCACGCCTCGCAGACTACGAGGATCGCGGCAAGGTTCAGTCCCTGCCGCGGCTCGCCGAGGCGAGCTGATCGGCGCGTGCCGGCCAAGACATTCGCGGCCTTGCAAGAACGTCGCGGCCGAGCCCCGGCCTTGGCTTTCACCTCTCCCTGAGGGAGAGGTTTAAGATGCGCACTTGCCGGGACTGTGCAGCGCCCGGCGCCGCATGCTAGGGACGGCTCGCCCTCGTCCCGGAGCCTCACCCATGACCTCTCCTGATCTTTCCGGCCGCATCGTCGTCGTGACTGGCGCTTCGCGCGGCGTCGGCTGGAATGCGTCGATCGCCCTGGCGACAGCCGGCGCCCATGTCATCGCCATTGCCAAGACGGTGGGAGCTCTCGAAGAGCTGGACGACGCGATCAAGGCCAAGGGCGGCAGCGCGACGCTGGTTCCGCTCGATCTGCGCGATCTCGATGCGATCGACCGCCTTGGCCTCTCGATCTATGAGCGCTGGGGCAAGCTCGATGGTCTCTTCGGCAATGCCGCTCTGCTCGGGCTGATCACGCCGGTAACCCATCTCGACCAGAAGGACTGGAACGACGTGATGACGGTCAACGTCACGGCGAACTATCGGCTGATCCGCTCGCTCGATCCGCTGCTGCGCCTTTCCGACGCCGGCCGGGCGCTGTTCATGACGTCGAGCGTCGCGACCAGCCTCCGTCCCTTCTGGGGCGCCTATGCCACGTCCAAGGCCGCGCTGGAGGCTCTGGTGCGCACCTATGCCGCCGAGGTCGCGACGACGCCCATCCGTGTCAACCTGTTCGATCCCGGCCGCCTGCGGACGCAGATGCGCGCCAAGGCCGCTCCGGGCGAGGACCCGGCGACGATCCAGCATCCAAGCGTCGTGGCGCCGGACATCGTGCGCATGCTCGCGCCTGATTTCGCAGATCACGGCACGCGGTTCGAATTCACGACACGCACTGTGACGCGGCTGCTCGGATAGAAGCTCCGGCGAGGGACCCGCCGCGCGGCAGTTCGCAACAAAAACGGCGGCCTCGGGCCGCCGTTTTCTTGTTGTCGGGGGGGGCTGTCGCCTACTGGCTGGACGAGCCGGCATCTTCCATGGACTGCATGACGCGGTCCAGATTGAAGCTGCCGGGCTTCTGGCGCGGCGGGAACTCCTTGAAGCTCGCCAACCAGTTCGACACAAAGCCCATCGCCGGGGCGATGGCGAACATGTGGTCCATGTACCAGCGCTGATAGCCCATCGCGTTCTCTTCCTCCGCCCGCTCGAAGGGGTCCATGCGGAGATTGGTCAGGAGCGGCGCGCGCAACTGCTTGAACGGATCCTGCCAGACGCGAAGGCCGAGCGCGTCCTGCTCGAGGAAGGTGACCTTCCAGTTGTCGTAGCGCAGCGCCGCGACGCTGCCGTCATCGGTCCAGTAAATGAAATCATGCCGCGGCCAAGGCTGCTCGCCCTTCAGCGCCGGCTCGAGATCATAGCCGTCGAGATGAACCTTGTAGGTCCGCGAGCCGATCGTCTCTCCCTTCAGCAACTCGTCCTTGACGTTCGGATTGCCGGCGGCTGCGACGAGGGTCGGCAGCATGTCTTCATGCGCGCCGATATCGTTGATCACGGTTCCCGGCTTGATGACGCCCGGCCAGCGGATCAGCGTGGGAACACGGTATCCACCTTCCCAGTTGGTGTTCTTCTCGCCACGGAACATCGTGGTGCCGCCATCCGGCCAGGTGAAGGTCTCGGCGCCGTTGTCGGTCGAGTACATCACGATCGTGTTGTCCTCGATGCCGAGCTTCTTCAATTCGTCGAGCAACTGGCCGACCATGCCGTCATGTTCGACCATGCCGTCGGCATAGACGCCGAGCCCGGTCTTGCCTTCCGAGGCGGGCTTCAGATGCGTGAAGACATGCATGCGGGTGGAATTCCACCAGACATAGAACGGCTTGCCGTCCTGATGCGCCTTGTCCATGAAGTCGAGCGCCGACTTGGTGACTTCTTCATCGACCGTCTCCATGCGCTTGCGCGTCAGCGGACCCGTGTCGACGATCTTCTGGCCACCATCCGGCAGCGCCCATGAATGGATGACGCCGCGCGGGCCGAACCTCTTCTTGAACGCGGGCGAAGCCGGATAATCGGGGTTCTCTGGCTCTTCCTCGGCGTTGAGATGGTAGAGATTGCCGAAGAACTCGTCGAAGCCGTTATTGGTCGGCAGCATCTCGTCGCGATCGCCGAGGTGATTCTTGCCAAACTGCCCGGTCGCATAGCCGAGCGGCTTCAGCAGCGTCGCGATGGTCGGATCTTCGATTTTCATCCCTTCGGGTGCGCCGGGAAGGCCGACCTTGGTCAGTCCGGTTCGGATCGGCGACTGACCAGTAATGAAGGCGGCGCGGCCGGCAGTGCAGCTCTGCTGACCGTACCAATCGGTGAAGAGCGCTCCATCCTTGGCAATCTGGTCGATATTGGGCGTCCGATAGCCCATCATGCCCTGATTGTAGGCGCTGATGTTGAAGCCGCCGATATCGTCGCCCCAGATCACCAGAATATTCGGCTTCTTGTCGGCGGCCGATGCCGGAACCGCCAGGACCGCAGCGCCAGCGAGCACACAGGCGCCGATCACGCCGCTCAGCATTCGTTTCATATGGACACTCCCCCGAGCAAAGCGGGGCGGATATCCCCGCCAGGCTGCCGGTGCCTCCCCCGAAGCGCCAACTGCACGAACGAGCCGACATCCGCCCCGCCAATTGCCTATCATGAGCGGCGATGCGAGATTGTTCGCCGGCGGTCAATTCGGGGGAATTCATGACCACCTTCGAGACGGCGCGCGACATCGTCACGCGCGAAGGCTGGCTATCGCTGATGCCGGCTTCGTTCCGGCAGTCCGTGCTGGAGCGCTGCGTGATGCAGCGCTTCGCCGCCGGCGAAGGCATCTATCAGGTCGGCGACGGGCCGGGCGGGATCTACGGCCTTGTGAGCGGGTCCGTGCGCATCACCATCGCGCCCGGCGACGAGGGGCCCTTCTTCGCCCATCTGATGCAACCAGGCATCTGGGTCGGCGAGGGTCCCGCCCTCTCGGGACAGCCGAGGCTGGTCGGGCTCTCTGCGGGCCGTGACAGCGAGGTTCTGCATCTGCCGCTGGCCGCGATCCATGCCCTCGTCGAGGCGCAGCCGGCGGTCTGGCGCTTCATCGGCGCCTTGGCGCTGATCAATGTCCAGATGGCGATCGGCGTCGTCAACGATTTGATGATTCGCGACGATGCCAAGCGCTTCATCGCCACCTTGCTGCGGCTCGGCAGTTGCCGGCTGGCGTCGCCGGCGCGGACGCCGCCGATCCCGGTCGATGCCAGCCAGGAGGAGCTCGGCACAATGTCGAACCTCGCCCGCACCACGGTCAGCGCGCTGTTGAAGCGGCTCGAGGCGGCGGGGCTGGTCGCGACCGACTATCGCCGGGTGATCATCCTGCAGCCGGACCGGCTGAGGGCGATGCTGAACTGACGCGCCGGCCGCGATGTCGCGGCCGACCGGCGCCTAGCGTCGCTTGTCCTTGTCGTCATAGGGATTCTCGCCCTTGCGCATCACGAGGCGCAGCGGAACGGCCTTCAGGTCGAACGCCTCGCGGAGGCCGTTGACCAGATAGCGCGTATAGGCCTCAGGCAAAGCCTCGGGCCGCGAGCAGAAGGCCACGAAGGTCGGCGGCCGAGCCTTGTGCTGCGTCATGTAGCGCAGCTTGATGCGGCGGCCGGAAACGGCTGGCGGCGGATGATGCTCAAGCACGCCGGCGAGCCAGCGATTGAGAGCCGCGGTCGGGATGCGGCGGTTCCACGTCGCATAGACCTTCATGAGCTCGGTCATCAGCTTGTCGATGCCTGAGCCCGTGAGACCAGAGAGCGGCACCAGCGGCACGCCGCGCACCTGCGGCAACAGCCGCTCGGCCATCTCGCGCAGCTCTGCCATCGCCTTCTGGCGATCCTCGATCAGATCCCACTTGTTGAGCGCGATCACCAGCGCCCTGCCCTCGCGCGCCACGAGATCGGCGATCTGCAGGTCCTGCTTCTCGAAGGGCATCGTGGCGTCGAGCATGAGCACGACGACCTCAGCGAAGCGGATCGAGCGCAGCGCGTCGCCGACCGAGAGCTTTTCCAGCTTCTGCTCGACGCGGGCCTTCTTGCGCATGCCGGCGGTGTCGAACAGGTTGATCCGGCGGTCGCGCCAGACCCAGTCGACGGAGATCGAATCGCGGGTGATGCCGGCTTCCGGTCCGGTCAGGAGGCGTTCCTCACCGAGCATGGTGTTGATCAATGTCGATTTGCCGGCATTCGGACGGCCGACGATCGCGACCTTGATCGGCTTGGCCGGGTCGATCTCCGGGAAGATCTCCTCGCCGTCCGGGCCGATGATGACTTCATCGCCATCCTCGCCCTCGTCCTCGATCTCTTCATCGATGCGTTCGAAGGGCAGCAGCGCGTTGAAGAGATCGGCCATGCCCTGGCCATGCTCGGCCGAAATCGCGACCGGCTCGCCAAAACCGAGGCTGTAGGCCTCCATGACGCCGTCTTCGCCAACCTTGCCCTCGGCCTTATTGGCGATCAGCACCACCGGCTTGCCGACCCGGCGCAAGAGATCCGCGAAATGCTCGTCGACAGGCGTGATACCGACTCGCGCATCGATCAGGAACAGCGAGACGTCGGCCTCGGCGATCGCCGCCTCGGTCTGGGCCCGCATACGGCCCTCAAGGCTGGCGGGATCGGCCTCCTCGAGACCAGCCGTGTCGATGATGGTGAAATGCAGATCGCCGATCTTCGCCTCGCCCGGGCGACGGTCTCGCGTCACGCCCGGCGTATCGTCGACGAGGGCGATCTTGGCGCCGACCAGTCGATTGAACAGGGTCGACTTGCCGACATTGGGGCGGCCGATGATGGCGGCGGTGAAGGACATGATCTCGTGCTTCCGGTTGGACCGGGCGGACCCGATCATGATAGCCCGGCGCCGCGCCGCCCGCCAATAGCCGGCAGACGCCCAACACGCACGGTGGCGGCCTCGAATTGCGAGGCCGCGGTTTTCAGTTGTCTAGGGTCTTGCCGCCTCGAGTCTTTGCAGACTCAAGTCTTGGCGGCAGGAGCCTTTTCGCCCACCTTGGAGCGGATCAGCTCCAGCATCAGATTGGCGCGGGCCTTGGTCGATTGCGGCGCCGAGGGGTCCTCGGAAATATCCGTGAAATAGCCGCGTGCCGCTTCGACATCGCCAACGCGCCAGGCGGTCAGGCCGAGCAGTTCGCGCGCCGAATTGCGCCAGGGGCCGCCCGTCGCCGCGAGATCGCCGATCCGCGCCTGCATGGCGGGAAGGTCGGCGGTGTCAACGAGCAACATCGCAGCCCTGAGCCGCGCCATCGACTTCAACAGCGGCGGCGTCGCACCATCCGCCGCGATTGCATCGAAGGCCTTGACTGCATCGTCGTTTTTGCCGGCGCCAGCCAGTTCAGCAGCAGCGCGGAAACGCGCCAGCACCGGGTAGCCGCCGGTGCCCGACGTCGTCAGGTCCTGCAGCGCCTTCAGCGCTTCCTCGCGCTTGCCGTCCTGCGCCAGCTGCAGCGCCGCGACGAAGCGGTCTCCAGTTGCGGCGGCCTGCTGCTCGCGCCAGTAGAGCCAGCCGCGCCAGCCCGCCGTCGCCACGACGATGAGGACCGCGACGAGGAGGACATAGGGCCCAAAACGGCGCCAAAGCCGCTTCGCCTGCTCCCTGCGGAGATCCTCTTCGACTTCATGAAAGATATCGGTCATCGTTCCCCGTCCGGTCGCCGGTCAGCGGCCGGCACCATATAGAAGCGTCCCCCGGCTGGCAAATGACGGAAATCCGTCACGAATCCCGCCGGTTCCTCAGCGCTTCGGCTGGTAGACATTGTCTTCGCCGGGGAAGGAACGCGCCCTCACTTCCTCGGCATAGGCCGAGACCGATTCCTCGATCAGCGCGCCGAGGGCACCATATCGCTTGACGAATTTCGGCACGCGCGGCGACAGGCCGAGCATGTCTTCGAGGACGAGAATCTGGCCATCGCAGGCCGAGGACGCGCCGATGCCGATGGTCGGGATCGGCACGCGCGCCGTGATCTCGCGCGCCAACGGTTCGACGACACCCTCGACCACCATGGCGAAGGCGCCGGCGGCTGCGATCGCGTCGGCATCGGCCAGCACGGCCGCCGCGCTCTCCTCGCTGCGGCCCTGCACCTTGAAGCCGCCCATCGTGTTGATCGCCTGCGGCGTCAGCCCGACATGGCCCATGACCGGCACGCCGCGCTCGGCGAGAAAGCGGACGGTCTCCGCCATATGGCGTCCGCCCTCCATCTTGACCGCGCCGCAACCGGTTTCCTTCATGATTCGCGCCGCAGAGCGGAAGGCCGCAGCGGGGCTTTCCTCATAGGAACCGAAGGGCAGGTCCACGACGACCAGCGCATGTTTCGAGCCGCGCATCACGGCCTGGCCCTGCAGGATCATCATGTCGAGCGTCACCGGAACGGTGGTCTCGAGGCCGTGCATGACCATGCCGAGCGAATCGCCCACCAGCATGAAATCGACGAAGCGATCGATGATCGCCGCGGTATGGGCATGATAGGAGGTCAGCGAGACGATCGGCGCCGCGCCCTTGCGGCTGCGGATATCGATCGCCGTCAGGCGGCGGCTGTTGACCTCGACGGACATGGTCATCTCCCGGAGCGTCTTGTTTTGGCTGGCCCTTAAGTAGGGCGAAAGGCGACGCGGCCGAAGCGTTTTCTTGCCAAGGCAGACATGCAGCAGCTGCACGGCCACCCGGCCGACGCTTTCACACCGCACACACCTGAATGGGTGCGGCGTCGGCCAGCCGGCCTTGATGACTGCAAGAAACGCCCATGCCGACTTACGAGTTGTTCAGCAATTCGGCGCCATACTCGGACGAGATCAACGATCGGCGACTGTTGAACGGACCGCTCCCACCATGACTGTCCGGTCCTCGCTTCCCCGTCTTCTGGCCATCACCGCATTCGTTCTTGTGCTCTCCGCCTTTCCTGCGGCCGCACGGGCCGATGTGGTCGCGCGGGTCAGCCTCTCGTCGCAGGAAATGATCGTCTATGTCGACGGCATCCCGCGCTATGGCTGGGCCGTTTCGACGGCCCGCCGCGGCTATGTTACGCCAACCGGATCGTTCCGTCCGACGCGCATGAGCCGGATGTGGTACTCGAAGAAATATGACAATGCGCCGATGCCGAGTTCGATCTTCTTTCTCGGCGGCTATGCCGTGCATGGCACAGGCCATCTGAGGGCGCTCGGGACCCCGGCCTCGCATGGCTGCATCCGCCTGCATCCCGACAATGCCCGCACGCTCTTTGGCCTCGTCGCAGACCAGGGCATGAGCAATGCGCGCATTGTGATCACACGTTAGGAAATTCGACAGCACCCGGGCGGTATTGGTGACGATTATCACTGACCATCCGGCAGCTCTTCGCCTAGACATTCTTCAACGCGCCAGCGCTTGCGCCGGCGGCCTCACCAACGCAACCTCGCACCCGGCTTTTCACATCGCCATGTCCGTTCGCACCGCCAAATCCACTCACGCCACCACTGTCCGCTCTGCCTTCGCCCGCTTCGCTGCGGCGACCGTGCTGGTTGCGGCGCTCGCTGCTCCTGCGGCCGCCAGCGTGCTGTTCCCTGGACCGGCCAGCGTCTACGCCAAGGTCTCGATCACCGGCCAGCGCATGGAGGTCGTGATCAATCGCGGCGACGGCAAGAAGGAGACCTACAGCTGGAAGGTCTCGACCGGCCGCAAGGGCTTCGAGACGCCGCCCGGCCAGTTCCGTCCGGATTATCTCGACGAGTTGCATCACTCGACGAAATACGAAAATGCGCCGATGCCCTATTCGGTTTTCTTCAACGACGGCATCGCTGTGCACGCGACGAACGAAACCAAGCGGCTCGGAAGCCCCGCTTCGCATGGCTGCGTCCGCCTCGACCCGCAGAACGCCGAAGTGTTCTTCCGCGCCGTTTCCGCCATCGGCATGCAGCGGACGGCCATCATCGTCGAGCAGTAGCCGGCGGCACCCGCGCTTCTCGCGCCGCCAAACCTGCTAAGGCCCCGGCCGGCCTCGGCCGAAGGGCGACGGCGGCGAAGCGAAGGCCGCGCCCGCGGCCAAGCCGGGCGCGACCGAGAACGCCGACCGCCCGGCGGGGAACGCATTTCCCGTCGGCTGGGTCGGCTGCGCGTCAGGCCCGACAGCCGGCATCGTGGTTGCGGGCACCTCGGGACGCTGCCCGAACTGAGGCCCAGCGCTCGTCGACATGCCCGTGATGTGATTGAAGCCGCCCGGCCCGGAGTCGATCGTGACGATCGTCGGCTGGTCGCCGCTGCTGGCCTCGATGTGACGCGATGCATCCTCGATGACGAGGCCGGAACCGAACTGGACCGCATTGCCGCTGCGCGAGACATAGGCCTCGATCGACAGAGTTTGCACGCCAGGCCCATCCGGGAGGCGATCGAGCGCGATGCTCTTCACCATCAGTCCGCGCGCCGTCCGTCTTCCGCGGACGACGACGCGGCGGCCGTCGAAACGCGCATCCGGTCCAAACAGCGCCAGACCACCGATGCTGAGCGTCCAGCCGCGATAGACCGCGGGACCGACGACCTGATCAGGCCTTTTCCCGGCCATCTCCACGAGCCGCGCGGCAATCGTGCCATCGGGCCGGCGGAGGCCGCTGATGGCGACGCGCTGGCCAAGCGTGAATTCGCGGCTGCCGGTGGTGCCGAGATGCACGCGCTGGCCGAGGACCACCATGCTTTCGCCTTCCAGCGCCTCGACCGGACCGACGACCTCGCTGAGGATCTCGATGCGATCGGTCGCGAGAACCCCGTCGCGGCGTGTGGCCACAGCCTTGACCACCTGGCCGATGCGCATGTCCGTGGGCAGGCTGGGACGACCGTCGATCATCACGGTGACATCGCTCGCATAGGCGATCCGATCGCCATTGACATAGATGCTGCCGAACCGCTGGATCGCGCCGATAAAGCCGATCGCATGAGGCTCGCCCGGCAAGCCGCTGATGCCCGTGCCGCCGATGCCGCGATCGGATGGCGGCTTTTCATCGGCAAGACCGGGCAGGACCCGCAGGCCAGCCGCAATCGCGAGCCCCCTGAGAAGGCCGCGCCGCGAGATCGGGAATGTGCCGCTCACGATCCGCCCTCCCTCTCGGCTGCCGTCGCGCTTGAAGCATCGCCGTCAGTACCGCCGCCGACCTTCTCCGAATAGATGTAAACGCCGAAATTCCAGCGCCACGCACCGTCTGTGACGCCTTCCGTCGCCGCATGCGCCTCGCGATTGGCGGTTGTCAGCGCCTCCATCGCGATTTCGCGCGAACGGCGCTCGAGCATTTCGGCGATCGGCTGCGTCAGCCCGTCATAATGAACCGCGCGTTCGAGGAAGCGTGGGCGCTCACCCTCGACATTGGCCACCGCCGCGGCGATGTGGTCATGCAGGTTGCGGCCGAGATAATAGAGCTGCTGGTCGCTGCCGCTTTTCGGGACGAAGGCCTGCTCGGCCAGGATGATCCGATCCTCGGCGTCGCGTGTGACGAGGCCACGATCGAGCCATTCGTCCAGCACGACGCGCGGACGCACGTCGCGCGTCACCGACTCGACGAGGCGATCGAAGCTCGGCTCGACATCGCTGCCGCTGCGCGGCAGCGCCCTCGGCTTGCCAGCACCATCGGAGAAATCGCTGTCGGCGAGCCAGCGGGCCAGGATGCGGCTAGTGCGCGAGATCGAGACCGGCACGACATTCACCGGCGCACCGGCGCCGCGCAGCCGGCTCACTTCCTTGCGGTGAATTCCGGTCAGGAGACTGACGCGGCTGTCGGTCTGGCTCTTCGAGGTCAGCGCGAAATCATGCTCGGCGACGTTGACATAGAGCTCGCGCAGGAGGTCGGCGAGCGCCGGGAAGGTCAGACCGCTGCGGATCGCCAGGCGGACGAGCGGGCGGAGCAGCCGCGCCAGCGGCGCTTGCAGCCGGCCCGCCTCCAGTCCTGTCTGTTCGCCATCGGTCATTGTCCATCCCTGCTGCGGCGCGGGCACACTACATCGGCGCGCGAGGCCCACAAGCGTGTCCACCGCGCGCCCTCGCCTCGTCAGCGAAGGCACGCTGTGTCCGTTCGTCCCCCCCTATAGCCCGTGTGATAAATTCCCACAATACCGTGATCGGGCTCGCCGCCCGATTGACGTGGGAAATTTTCCCACATATGTCTTGGTCATCGATCGCTCCTGGTTTTGGCGTCGCGATCGGAAGCCATCTTTCGGAGTCACGGCCTTGCAGAAGCTCTATATCGACGCGACGGTGCCCCTTCGCTGGGGTCCGCATCCCCCAGTCGGCATTCCCCGGGTTGAAAGCGCGATCGTGCGTCAGGCGCTGCGCCGCAAGAGCGGCAGCGGACAGGGCGCCGCAGCCGACACCGTTCGGTTCTTCATGATCAACCGCAACGGCGAGGCCCGCTTCCTCGACAGCCGCGAACTGACCTATCTCGGCGATCTGGTTGAGGGCCGCGTCGCGGCGATCGAATCGGCCGAAGGCGAGACCGTCGCCGCAAGGATGCGCATCGTGCTGAAGGCGATCCGCGCCGGGGCGATGGGCACGGGCAAGGAATTCGACCGCGTCTCCGCCTCGTATATCGCCGGCCGTAACGACCGCCGCGGCCTTCGCTACCAGGCGGCCAAAACCCTCATTCGCGCCGCGAAGCTGTTCGCCGGCCAGCCGGCCCCGCAACCCTCTGCCGGTCCCGATCCGCTCGCCGACGCCGACGCCTCCTGCTTCATCTCGACCGCAGGACTGCATAGCCTCGCCAGCAGCGAGCGGACAAAGGGCATCAACGCAACCCTTTCGACCGTGCTGCACGATCTGATCCCGCTCGACCATCCCGATCTCGTCGATCGCAGCCATGCTCGCAATTTTGAACGGGACGTCGCCTGGATGTTCGCGCAGTGCGACCGCATCATCACCGTGTCTTGCCACACCGCCGAGACCGCTCGGCGCTATGCCGAGGAGAACGCGATCGCGACACCGCCCTCGGTCGCGGTTTCGCGGCTCGGCTCTTTCCTGAAGGAGGGCCTGCGGCAGAAGCCGCTCGAGCCGATCGCCTCGCTTTCCGGGCAGCGCTTCGCGCTCTATTGCTCGACGATCGAGATCCGCAAGAACCACATCATCCTGCTCAAGGCCTGGGCCCGGCTGATTCCGATTCTTGGTTCGCAGCTGCCCAAGCTGGTCTTCTGCGGCCGCTGGGGCTGGATGAACGAGGAGGTCGAAGCCTATCTCGCCGCCCATCCGGAACTCAGGAGCCATCTGGTCCTCTTGTCCGACATGAGCGACGCACAGCTCGGCTGGCTCTACGCCAATGCGGATTTCGGGCTTTATCCGTCACTGGCCGAGGGCTGGGGCCTCGGCGCCGCCGAGTGTCTCGACTACGCCTTGCCGGTGCTGATCTCGGAGACGCCCTCACTCGCCGAGGCGACGCAGGGCCTGATGCCGGTGATCCAGAGCGATGACCTCGACGCCTGGACGGCTGCGGTCACCCGCGCTGTGACCGATCCGGCCTGGATCGAAGCGCTGACCCAGCGGATTCTCGTCGGCTATCAGCCGATCTCGGAGACGCATTTCAGCCGCAGGGTCCTCGCCCTGGTGGCTGGAGAGGAAAGCGAACGCGGCAGCAGAAGCGAGGCAAGGGCTGTCCCCACAAACCCGACCTTCGCCAAACTGCCGCGTCTCGCTGCCTGGCGGAAGAACACACGCCCCGCAGAACCGGCCAGCCTCAAAACCCTGGCCGGAGCCTGACCGAGGCGGAACCGACCGGCGGCGCCGTCCGGACCAACGAAGCCGCCTCTCCAAATCTTGCCGGGTCGCGTTGCCATGACGCGAGCCGGCGCCGACTTCGCCCGAGAACGCCTTAGTTCCAGAAGACGTTGCTGACCTTTTCAGGAGTCCAGCCGAGGATCGTGTAGGAATACCAGAGGCCGAACAGCAGGATCGCGCTGATGATCGACGTGATGATCGCCTTGCGGATCAGCATCGGCTGCCAGGGGGCGCTCGGCGGCGTGCCGAGCGTTACCTCGCCCTGCTCATCCTGGGTGCGAATACCGAACGGCAGGATCATGAAGATCACCAGCCACCAGATGATGAAATAGATCGCGATCAGGCTGTAGAAGCGCATGGCGTGTCAGGCCTCCTCGAGTTCGACCAACGTGCCGGCGAAATCCTTGGGGTGCAGGAACAGAACCGGCTTGCCATGGGCGCCGATGCGCGGCTTGCCGTCGCCAAGAATGCGCGCCCCTTCAGACCTGAGCCGTGCCGCGGCATCTTCGATGTCATCGACTTCGAAGCAGAGATGATGCACGCCGCCGCCCGGCTGACGCTCAAGAAATCCCGCGATCGGCGACCCGTTGCCGAGGACTCCGAGCAGTTCGATCTTGGTGTTCGGCAATGAGACGAACACGGTCGTGACGCCATGTTCCGGCAGATCCATCGGCGCCGAGACCGTGGCGCCGAGCTGGTCGCGATAGATAGCTACAGCGGCGCCCAGATCCGGAACGGCGATGGCCACATGATTGAGCCGCCCGATCATGGCCTGCTCTCCAGCGGGGCCGTCGTCACGACGGCCCTCGGGCTGCCGTCATACGGCGGCGACGAAGATCGTGCAAACGGGCTTTTTGCCCCAGACGTCGCGGATGGCGGCGCGCACGGCCCGCTTCAGCGCATCGCGCACCAGCTCGATGTCGCGCCGGCGCGCCCGCGGGATGCTATCGATGGTGCCGATCACGGCGCTCATCACGATCGTCTCGAACGGATCGCCGGTCGGTCCGACTGACGGTAGCCCGGAGAGCGCCACCTCGGGATCGCCCACCAGGCTCCCCTTGGCATCGAGCACGACCGAAACCGCGACATGACCGGCAAAGGCCAGCTTCCGTCGCTCCGGGACGCCAACGGCATCGAGATCGCCGATGATCGCGCCATCCTTGTAGAGGCGGCCGGACGGAAGGTCATCAATGGCTTCGGCCGTTCCCGGCGCGAGGCGAACGAGGACGCCGTCCTCGATCTCGACGACCCGCGGAACGCCCTGAGCCTTGGCGAAGGCGGCGTGGGCCGCCAGATGCATCGGCTCACCATGGACCGGGATCGCGACCTGAGGCCGGGTCCAGCGGTACATCTCGGCCAGTTCGTCGCGGCGCGGATGGCCCGAAACATGAACGAGGCGGTCGCGGTCCGTCACCACATGCACGCCGTTGGTGGCGAGCTGGTTGATGATGCCGTTGATCGCCTTTTCGTTGCCGGGGATCGGCCTTGCCGAGAACACGACCGTATCGCCCGGCGACATGCCGATGAACTTGTGGTCGTCGGCGGCAATGCGGGCAAGCGCGGCGCGCGGTTCGCCCTGGCTGCCCGTGACGATGGCAACGACCTTGGAGCGCGGCAGATAGCCGTAGGATTCCTCGTCGAGGAAGGCCGGCAGCCCGTCGAGATAGCCGAGTTCATGCGCGACCTGGCAGGCGCGATGCAGCGCGCGGCCGACCAGGACAACCTGTCGGTCGGCGGCGAGCGCCGCGAGCGCGATCGATCGGATGCGGGCGATGTTGGAGGCGAAGGTGGTGAAAAACACCCTCCCCTCGTCCTCTCCGACGAGCTTGGTGAGCTCGCGCGCCACTTCCGATTCGCTCGGCGAGCGGCCTTCGCGAAGCGCATTGGTCGAATCGCAGACAAGCGCGAGCACGCCCTCGTCGCCGATCTCGGTCAAGCGCGCGGCATCGGTGACCGGGCCGATGACCGGCTCCGGATCGAGCTTCCAGTCGCCGGTATGGATAACCGTTCCGAGCGGCGTGCGGATCGCAAGCGCCATCGGCTCAAGGATAGAATGCGCGACGGCGATGAATTCCACATCGAACGGGCCGATCGCGATGCGCTGGCCCGGCTTGACGATGGTGACCGGAATATCCGGCGCGCCAGGATGACCGGAGCGCTTTGCCGCCAGCAGCCCGGCCGTGAAGGGGCTCGCATAGACCGGAACTCTGAGGCGCGGCCAGAGATCGAGCAGCGCGCCAAAGTGATCCTCATGCGCATGCGTGATCACGATGCCGGCGAGGTTGTCGCGTTCTTCTTCCAGATAGCCAATATCGGGGAGGATGAGATCGACGCCCGGCAGATCGGGTCCGGCGAAGGCGACGCCGAAATCGACCGCCAGCCATTGCCGCGCATTGGACGGTCCCAAGCCATAGACGGCGAGATTCATGCCGATCTCGCCGACCCCGCCGAGAGGCAGAAAGACGAATTCGTCGCTCTTGCTGCGCGCGGCCTTCATGCCCGCACCGTCGCGACGGCGCCGAAATGGACCTCCCCGGCCGCAATGGTGCGCATCACGCCACCCGGCGAGCGGACGACGAGGCGCCCATGGTCATCGATCGTCTCGAACGAGCCGGAAAACACGTCACTACCAATACGAATTGCAACCTCCTGGCCGAGACCAGCGGCGCGTTCGAGCCATAGACGGCGAATGGTCGGAAACCCGCGGCCGTTGTCCCATATCCGGACAAGCCCGGCAAACGCATTCGAAAGCGCGTAGAAGACAGTTGCCGCGTCGAGCCGAAGGCCAAGCATGGCCAGCGACGTCGCCGGATAAGGCAGACCTTCGGGCGCTGCCACGACATTGACGCCGATGCCGATCGCCACCGCCAGCACGCCACCGTCGAGCTGCTCCGCCTCCAGCCCGATGCCGGCGAGTTTGCCGCCATCCAGCAGCACATCATTCGGCCATTTCAGGCGCAGGCGATCGCCACGACCGGGCGCGCCTTGCGCATCGGCAGCATCGAGGCCGACGTGAACGGCAAGGTCAGGTGCCACCGCGCGCAGCGCCTCGTCGAGCGCAAGACCCGCGACGAAACCCAGCGTTGCCGCGACAGAGGGATCATGCGGCGTGACGATCAAGAGCGTAGCGGCGAGATTGCCGACCGGGGCGACCCAAACTCGTCCGCGCCGCCCGCGTCCTGCAGTCTGTTCTGTCGTCACGAACCAATGCTGGCCTGAATCACCCGCACGCGCCGCAACGAGCGCGTCCTGATTGGTCGACGCGGTCGCGGGAAAGGCGGTCAGGCGGTAGCCGGCCGTGCGCGATGTGGGGCCGAGCGCGAATTCCACGTCAGAAGAAGGTCTTCGCAGCCGCCCCAGCGGCCTGTCCAAGCGGACCGGCGATGAGGACATAGAGGATCACGAAGGCACCCGAGAGGCCAAGAACGACGCGGAGCGCGCCGGACATGGGCTCGAACTCACCCGCCGGCTCGTCGAAATACATGATCTTGACGAGGCGGAGATAGTAGTAGGCGCCGACGACGCTGGAGAGCACGCCGATCACCGAGAGCGCATAGAGATTGGCGTCGATCGCGGCGAGGAAGACGTAGAACTTGGCGAAGAAGCCGGCGAAGGGCGGAATGCCGGCGAGCGAGAACATCAGCATCGCGAAGATGAAGGCAATGACCGGATGGCTGCGCGAGAGGCCGGCGAGATCGCCGATCTCCTCAACGGCCTGACCCTTGCGGCGCATGAACAGGATCACGGCGAAGACGCCCAGCGTCATCGCGACATAGATCGCCATATAGAGCACGACACCGCGCACGCCCGCTTCCGTCCCGGCCGCAAGACCGACCAGGGCGAAGCCCATATGGCCGATCGAGGAATAGGCCATCAGGCGCTTGATATTGCGCTGGCCGATCGCCGCGAAGGCACCGAGCACCATCGAGGCAATCGCGACGAAGGTGATCACCTGCTGCCAATCGGCCGTTGCCGGGCCGAAGGCGCCGACCATGGCGCGAACGAACATCGCCATCGCCGCCGCCTTGGGCGCTGCCGCGAAGAACGCCGTCACAGGGGTCGGCGCGCCTTCATAGACGTCCGGCGTCCACATATGGAACGGCACGGCGGATACCTTGAAAGCGATGCCGGCGATCACGAAGACGATGCCGAAGACAACGCCGATCGAGGCCTGGCCACCGCTGAGGACCTTGGCGATCTCGGCAAAGCCAGTGTGACCGGTGAAACCATACACCAGCGAACAGCCATAGAGCAGCATGCCAGAGGAGAGCGCGCCGAGGACGAAATATTTGAGGCCGGCTTCTGTCGACCGCAGCGAATCCCGGTTGATGGCGGCGACGACATAAAGCGCCAGCGACGACATTTCGAGGCCGAGATAGACGGCGATCAGGTCGTTCGCCGAGATCATCAGCATCATGCCGAGCGTCGAGATGACAACCAGCACCGGATATTCGAAACGATCGAACTTTTCGCGCCGCGCGAACTCGGCCGACATCAGGATCGCGAAGCCGGAGGCGATCAGCGCCAACACCTTCATGAAGCGGGCAAACGGATCGAGCACGAAGCTGCCGAAGAAGGCGGTGCCATCCGGGGTCGCGAAGATGAGCGCGAGACCGGCGACGATAATGAGAAGCACCGCCAGCGTGGTGACGAGGCCGCTCGACCGCTCGCCGCGGAAGACACCGACCATCAGCAGCGCCAACGCGCCGACGGCCAGGATCAGCTCCGGCAGGAAGGAAGAGAGGACCGGCAGAGGCGCGAGTTCCATTATTGAGCGTCCTGTTTCGTCACTCGGTTCATCATCGGTCCGGCGATCGCCGTCAGCCGGCTCACTTGGCCGCCACGGCGAGCTTGCCGGCAGCCGAGAGAGCCGCCTGGTAGTTGCTGATGAGATTGTCGACCGAGGCCGACGTCACATGGAAGACCGGCGTCGGATAGACGCCGAAGAAGACGGTGAGGATCACCAGCGGCACCAGGATCGCCAGTTCGCGCCGCGAGAGGTCGAACATCGACATCAGCTGCGGCTTGTCGAGCGGCCCGAGCATGACGCGGCGATAAAGCCACAGACCATAGGACGCCGAGAGGATGACGCCCGTCGCGGCAAAGAACGCAACCCAGCTATTGGCACGGAACGCACCAAGCAAGGTCAGGAACTCGCCGACAAAGGCCGAGGTGCCGGGCAAACCGACATTGGCCATGGTGAACAGCAGGAACACCGCCGCATAGAACGGCATCCGGTTGACGAGGCCGCCATAGGCCTTGATCTCGCGGGTGTGCATGCGGTCATAGACGACGCCGACGCACAGGAACAGCGCGCTCGCCACGAGGCCGTGCGAGAGCATCTGGAAGATCGCTCCCTCGACACCCTGCGGGTTCATCGCGAACAGGCCCATCGTCACATAGCCCATATGGGCGACGGACGAATAAGCGATCAGCTTCTTCATGTCCTCCTGCATCAGCGCGACCAGCGAGGTGTAGATGATCGCGACGACGGAGAGCGTGTAGATGAAGGGCGCGAAATCAGCCGAGGCGAGCGGGAACATCGGCAGCGAGAAGCGCAGGAAGCCGTAGCCGCCCATCTTCAGCAGCACACCCGCAAGGATGACCGAGCCCGCCGTGGGCGCCTCGACATGTGCATCTGGCAGCCAGGTATGAACCGGCCACATCGGCATCTTCACCGCGAAGGAAGCGAAGAAGGCGAGCCAGAGCCAGGTCTGCATGCCCGCCGGGAACTGGTGGTTCAGCAGCGTCGGAATGTCGGTAGTGCCGGCCTGCCAGTACATCGCCATGATAGCGAGCAGCATCAGCACAGAGCCGGCGAGCGTATAGAGGAAGAACTTGAACGCGGCATAGACGCGGCGCGGCCCACCCCAGATGCCGATGATCAGGAACATCGGAATGAGGCCGGCTTCGAAGAACACGTAGAAGAGGATCAGGTCCGTCGCGCAGAAAACGCCGATCATCAGCGTCTCGAGGATCAGGAACGCGATCATATATTCGCGGAAGCGCTTCTGGACCGAGAACTTCGAAGCGACGATGCAGATCGGCATCAGGAAGGTCGTCAGGATGACGAACAGCATCGAAATGCCGTCGACGCCCATCGAATAGCCGATCTTGTCGCCAAGCCAGCCCGCCTGCTCGACGAACTGGAAGCCGGCATTGGCGTTGTCGAAATCCTTCCAGATCAGCAGCGAGATCACGAAGGTGACGATCGTCGTCCACAACGCGATCCAATAGATATTGCGCCGTGCAGCGGCGTCGTCGCCCCGGATGGTCAGCAGCAGCAGCGCGCCGACCGCCGGCAGGAACGTGACGGTCGAAAGGATCGGCCAATCGGTCATTTCGATCTCATCCTCAACGCGCGAACATCATCCACGTGACCAGCGCAGCGACGCCGATCAGCATGGCAAAGGCATAGTGGTAGACATAGCCGGTCTGCAGGCGAACCACCCGGTTGGTCACGTCAATGACCCTTGCCGAGACCCCATCGGGCCCGAACCCGTCGATCAGCCAGCCATCGCCCTTCTTCCAGAGGAAGCGGCCGAGCAACTTGGCCGGGCGCACGAACAGGAAGTCGTAGAGCTCGTCGAAGTACCACTTGTTGAGCAGGAAGCGGTAGAGCAGCGGCTGCTCCTCGGCGAGGCGCTTCGGCACCGACGGCGAGACGATGTAGAACCAGTAGGTGAGCGCGAAGCCGATGGCCATCATCAGGGTCGGCGCCAGCTTCACCCATTCCGACATCTCATGCATGTTGTGCAGGACATGATTGTCGGGATTGGTGAACAGCGCGCTCTTCCAGAACTCGCCATAGCCTTCGCCGATGAAGCGGTTCTCCAGGATCATGCCCGCGAAGAGAGCACCGAGCGACAGCACGATCAGCGGGATCGTCATCGGCTTCGGCGATTCATGTACATGGGCCATAACCTCGGCAGAAGCACGCGGCTTGCCGTGGAAGGTCATGAAGATCAGGCGCCACGAATAGAACGACGTCAGCAGCGCCGCCACCACGGTCATGAACCAGGCATAACCGGAGAGCGGGTTTGTTGCGACATAGGCCGCCTCGATGATGGCGTCCTTCGAGTAGTAGCCGGCCGTGAACGGGAAGCCGGTGATCGCCAGCGTGCCAGCGACCATGGCCCAATAGGTCAGCGGAATGTGCTTCCTCAGTCCGCCCATCTTCCGCATGTCCTGTTCGCCGCCGACCGCGTGAATCACGGAGCCGGCGCAGAGGAACAGCAGTGCCTTGAAGAAGCCGTGCGTCAGCAGGTGGAAGATGCCGGTTGCGAAGGCGCCCGTGCCGAGGCCGACAAACATGTAGCCGAGCTGCGAGCAGGTCGAATAGGCGATCACGCGCTTGATGTCGTTCTGCACCAGACCGACCGTTGCCGCGAAGAAAGCCGTCGTCGCGCCGACAAGCGTCACGACCGTCAGGGCCGTCTCGGACAAGCCGAACAGCGGCGACATGCGCGCGACCATGAAGACGCCTGCCGTGACCATCGTCGCAGCATGGATGAGAGCCGATACCGGCGTCGGGCCTTCCATGGCATCGGGCAGCCAGGTGTGCAGCAGGAACTGCGCCGACTTGCCCATGGCGCCGACGAAGAGCAGCAGACAGACGGTGGTCAGCGCGTCGAAGTCCCAGGACAGGAAATGCATCTTGGTGCCAACTGCGCTGCCAGCATTGGCGAAGATCGTGTCGAACTCGACCGAGTTGAACAGCACGAACACGCCGAAGATGCCGAGCGCGAAGCCGAAGTCACCAACCCGGTTGACGACGAAGGCCTTGATCGCGGCCGCATTGGCCGCGGGGCGCTGGTACCAGAAGCCGATCAAGAGATACGAGGCGAGGCCGACGCCCTCCCAGCCGAAGAACATCTGCACCAGATTGTCCGACGTCACCAGCATCAGCATGGCGAAGGTGAACAGCGACAGATAGCCGAAGAAGCGCGGACGGTGCTCGTCGTGGGACATGTACCCCCACGAATAGAGGTGGACCAGCGATGACACCGTCGTCACCAGCACGAGCATCACGGCCGTCAGCGTATCGATGCGGAAAGCCCAGTTGAACGACAGCGTTCCCGAGGTGACCCAGGGAAGCACGTTCACATGCACCGTCTCGCCGGTCGGCGCGGTCACGGTGAAGAAGGCGATCCAGGCGAGAAGGGCGGAGATGAAAAGGAAGCCGGTCGTGATGATCTCGACCTGGCGCGATCCCGGCGCCGCCGGCACATGGTGATCGTGGCCATGGTCGTCATGACCATGGTCCGCATGTGCATGATCGTCATGCGCATGATCGGTGTAATCGTGATGGCCGGCATCGCTGCCGTCGGCCGGCGCGCCGACCATGGCAGCAGAATAGCTGCCGCCAAGCGCGATCACGCCCGCGATGATGGCGCCAAGAAGCGGCAGGAAGACGATGACGGAGTACATCTGCAGCCTCAGCCCTTCATCAGATTGATGTCTTCGACCGCGATCGAACCCCGATTGCGGAAGTAGACGACGAGGATTGCGAGGCCGATCGCCGCCTCGGCCGCCGCGACAGTGAGCACGAACAGCGCGAAGATCTGGCCGACGAGATCGCCGAGGAACGAGGAGAACGCCACGAAATTCAGATTGACGGCGAGCAGGATGAGCTCGACCGACATCAGGATGACGATCACATTCTTCCGGTTCAGGAAGATGCCGAACACGCCGATCGTGAACAGGATCGCCGCGACAGCAAGGTAATGAGAGAGACCGATCTGCATGGTTGTGATCCCGTTCCCTCTCTAGACGCCCTGGCCGGGCTTGACGGTATGCAGCTCGACAGTCTGCGACCGGTGCACCTGGTCGGCGATGACCTGGCGCTTGACCTTCGGCTTATGGCGCAGCGTCAGCACGATGGCGCCGATCATCGCGACCAGCAGCACGAAGCCGGCCGACTGGAAGAAGAAGATGTAGCGCGTGTACAGCAGGTGCCCGATCGCCGCCGTATTCGTAATCTTGGCTGGATCCGGGATCGGCGACACCACGGTGCCGATGATATCCGGCGCAAACGCCCAGCCAGACAGGACGATCAGCAGCTCAGCCAGCAGCACCACGCCGATCAGCGCGCCGATTGGAAGATACTGAAGGAAGCCCTGGCGCAACTCGACGAAGTCGACGTCGAGCATCATGACGACGAAGAGGAAAAGCACCGCCACCGCGCCGACATAGACGACGACCAGCAGCATGGCCAGAAACTCGGCGCCCAGCAGCACGAAGAGGCCGGCCGCGTTGAAAAAGGCGAGGATCAGGAACAGCACGGAATGAACCGGGTTCCGCGAGGAGATCACCATCAAGCCGGAGGCGATGGTGATCGCGGAGAACAGATAGAAGAAGATGGTCTGCATGATCATGATCGTTCACCGATACGGCGCATCGATGCTGATATTCTGGGCAAGCTCTCGCTCCCAGCGGTCGCCGTTCGCAAGTAGCTTCTCCTTGTTGTAGTAAAGCTCCTCGCGCGTCTCGGTCGCGAACTCGAAGTTCGGTCCCTCGACGATCGCATCAACAGGGCATGCCTCCTGGCAGAAGCCGCAATAGATGCACTTCACCATGTCGATGTCGTAACGGGTGGTCCGACGCGTGCCGTCATTGCGACGCGGGCCGGCCTCGATCGTGATCGCCTGTGCCGGGCAGATCGCTTCGCACAGCTTGCAGGCGATGCAACGCTCCTCACCATTCGGATAGCGGCGAAGGGCATGCTCGCCGCGGAAGCGCGGGCTGACCGCGCCTTTCTCGAACGGATAATTGAGCGTCTTCTTCGGCTCGAAGAAATAGCGCATCGCGAGGAAGAAGGCCGAGACGAACTCGGTCAGGAAGATGGATTTCGCAGTCTGGTCGAGGCGCATTAGGGAGCCCATCCCATGATCTGGAGAACAGCGGCGACCACGACGACCATGCCAAGCGAGATCGGCAGGAAGATCTTCCAGCCAAGTCGCATCAGCTGGTCGTAGCGATAGCGCGGGACGAAGGCCTTGACCATGGAGAACATGAAGAAGACGAGCAACACCTTCAGCACGAACCACACGATGCCCGGGACCCATGTGAACGGCGCGACGGCGAGCGGCGGCAGCCAGCCCCCAAGGAAGAGGATCGTCGTCAGCGCGCACATCAAGGTGATGGAGACATACTCGCCAAGCATGAACATCATGTAGGGCGAGGAGCCGTATTCCGACATGAAGCCCGCCACGAGCTCGGATTCGGCCTCGACCAGGTCGAAGGGCGGGCGGTTGGTCTCGGCCAGAGCCGAGATGAAGAAGATGATGAAGAGCGGGAACAGCGGGATGAAGTACCAGTCGAGGAAGCTGCCCGGCAGGCCAATCATCGTACCAAGGCCGGTGCGCTGTGACAGCACGACATCGGACAGGTTGAGCGAGCCGACGCAGAGCAGCACGCCGACCAGCACGAAGCCGATCGAAACCTCATAGGAGACCATCTGCGCCGCAGCACGCAGCGAGGACAGGAACGGATATTTCGAGTTCGATGCCCAGCCGCCCATAATGATGCCATAGACACCGAGCGAGGAGATCGCCAGCAGGTACAGCACGCCAACATTGATGTTGGCCATGACCCAGCCGGGGTTGAACGGGATCACCGCCCAGGCGGCGAGCGACAGGGTCACAGTCACCAGCGGCGCCAGCAGGAATATGCCCTTGTTGGCGCTCGACGGGATCACCGGCTCTTTCAAAATGAATTTGAGCAGGTCGGCAAAGGACTGCAGCAGACCGAAGGGGCCGACCACGTTCGGGCCGCGCCGCATCTGCACCGCTGCCCAGATCTTGCGATCGGCCAAGAGAATGAACGCGATCGAGACGAGCAGCAGCACGAGCAGCAGAAGGCTCTGCCCGATGAGGATGGCGCCAGGGATCAGGTAGCCGGTGACGAAGCCGTTCATGCGCGCCTCACTCCGCTGCCGCTGCTGCCGTAACCCGGCCGGCTGCCAGCGCAGAACATTCCGCCATGATGGCAGAGGCGCGGGCGATCGGATTGGTCAGGTAGAAATCGGCGATCGGGTTCTTGAAGATGGTGGTGACGAGCGAACCGGCCGTAGCACCGAGCGCCCTGACGTCATCGAAACTGGCCGGCTCGACATGATCGAGCGCCTGCAGATGCGGATGGGCGACATACAGCGCCTTGCGGAGTTCGCCGAGCGAATCGAAGGCCAGACGGTGGCCAAGCACGTCGGACAGCGCCCGGAGGATCGCCCAGTCCTCGCGCGCATCGCCCGGCGGGAACGACGCCCGGTTGGCAAGCTGAACGCGGCCCTCGGTGTTCACATAGGTGCCGGACTTCTCGGTATAGGTCGCGGCCGGCAGGATGACGTCGGCGCGATGAGCACCATTGTCGCCATGCGTGCCGATATAGACGACGAAGCTGGAGCCAAGCGCCTCGGTATCAATCTCGTCGGCGCCGAGCAGGAACAGAACGTCGAGCGCCCCTGCCCCGGCAGCCCGAACGAGGCCGGCCGTATCAAGGCCGCCCGCCGCGGGCACGAAGCCGATATCGAGACCGCCGACGCGCGAGGCTGCCGTATGAAGAACAGCAAGACCATTCCAGCCAGCGTCGCGTCCTTCGGCAGATACGATGGCCGCAGCCGTCGCCAGCACAGCTGAACCGCCCTCGCCCGCAAGCGCGCCCTGGCCGACAATCACGATCGGACGCTTGGCCTTGGCGAGCACTTCGCCGAAGGCGAGACGTCCCGCAGCGATTTCCGCGAGCGTATCAGTGCCCGCACCGAGATAGTCATAAGGATAGGTGAGATCAGCCGCCTCACCGATGACGCCGACAGCGAGGCCGCCGGCGCGCCAGCGCTTGCGGATTCGGGCGTTCAGAACCGAAGCCTCGCGGCGCGGATTGGCGCCGATGATGAGGATCGCGTCAGCCTGCTCGATACCGGCGATGGTCGGGTTGAAGACGTAGCTGGCGCGACCCTTGGCCGGGTCGAGCGCCGCGCCGTCCTGGCGGATGTCGAAATTGCAGGAGCCGAGGGCGACCAGCAGCGACTTCAGGGCAAAGAGATCCTCGACCGAAGCGAGATCACCGCCGATGGCGCCGATCCGGGCCGGCGTCGTCGCCTTGACCTCGCCGGCGATCGCCGCAAAGGCCTCGCTCCAGGAGGCAGGGCGCAGCTTGCCGCCGACGCGGACATAGGGCTTGTCGAGCCGCTGGGTCTTGAGACCATCCCAGACGAAGCGCGACTTGTCGGAAATCCATTCCTCGTTCACCGCCTCGTTGACGCGCGGCAGGATGCGCATCACTTCGCGGCCGCGGACATCGACGCGGATGTTGGAGCCAACGGCGTCCATGACGTCGATCGATTCCGTCTTCACCAGTTCCCACGGCCGGGCGTGGAACGCATAGGGCTTCGACGTCAGCGCACCGACCGGGCAGAGATCGATGACATTGCCCTGAAGCTCGGACGACAGCGCCTGCTCAAGATAGGTGGTGATCTCGGCATCCTCGCCGCGGCCGATCAGGCCCATCTCGGAGATGCCGGCAACCTCGGTCGTGAAGCGGACGCAGCGCGTGCAATGAATGCAGCGGTTCATCGACGTCTTCACGAGCGGGCCGATATATTTGTCATCGACGGCGCGCTTGTTCTCGGCGAAGCGGTTCTTGTCGACGCCATAGGCCATGGCCTGGTCCTGCAGATCGCACTCGCCGCCCTGATCGCAGATCGGGCAATCGAGCGGATGGTTGATCAGCAGGAACTCCATCACGCCTTCGCGTGCCTTCTTCACCATCGGCGACTTGGTGAACATGACCGGCGGCTCGCCATTCGGCCCCGGCCTGAGGTCGCGGACATTCATGGCGCAGGAAGCCTGCGGCTTCGGCGGCCCGCCCTTCACTTCGACGAGGCACATCCGGCAATTGCCGGCGATCGACAGCCGCTCATGGAAGCAGAAGCGCGGCACCTCAGCGCCGGCCGCTTCCGCGGCCTGCAGCAGCGTGTAGTCCGGCGGGACGTCCACTTCGATGCCGTCAACAATGATCTTGGCCATTACTTCGCCTCTTGCGCCGCGCGATAGGCGGCCTGCAATTCGGATAGGAGGACGCCGTCGACCATCGCGCCTTCGATGAGGCACCCTTCGATCGATACGCCCATCAGATTGACCTTCGACAGCCTCGCACCCGCGAGATTCACATCAGCGATGCGCGCTCCCGAGATATTCGCGTCTTCGACGGAGAGGCCGGACAGGTTGACGTTCTTCAACGTCCATCCCGACATGTTCACATCGTCGAAGCAGGCGCCCGAAAGATTGACGTCGACAAAAGTCGAACCGGCAAGGGTCGACTTGTTGACCTCCAATTTCTCAATGACGCCATCGAGCTTCATCGCTTCACTCCGCCGCTTCCATCATTTCGCGCTCGACCGGCTTCGGGTTCGCCGAATAAAGGTCGATCCGCTCTTCGATCAGCGGACGGAAATGACGGATCAGGCCCTGAACCGGCCATGCTGCCGCATCGCCGAGCGCACAGATCGTGTGACCCTCGATCTGCGTCGTGACCTGCAGCAGCATGTCGATCTCGCGCTTCTCAGCCTCACCGCGCGCCATGCGATCAAGGACGCGCCACATCCAGCCCGTGCCCTCGCGGCAGGGGGTGCATTGGCCGCAGCTCTCATGCTTGAAGAAAGCCGAGATGCGCGCGATCGCGCGGATCACGTCGGTCGACTTGTCCATCACGAGGACACCGGCCGTGCCGAAGCTCGACTTCACCGCGCGGGTGCCGTCGAAATCCATGATCAGCTCTTCGCAATCCTTGGCCGGGATGATCGGGCAGGATGCGCCGCCAGGGATGATGGCGAGCAGATTGTCCCAGCCACCTCGCACGCCGCCGCCATGCTTCTCGATCAGCTCGCGGAACGGAATGCCCATCGCCTCTTCGACGATGCAGGGCGTGTTCACATGGCCCGAAATGCCAAACAGCTTGGTGCCAACATTGTTGGGCCGGCCGATCGAGGAGAACCAAGCGGCACCGCGACGCAAGATGGTCGGCGCAACCGCAATGCTCTCGACATTATTGACCGTGGTCGGGCAGCCATAGAGACCGACATTGGCCGGGAATGGCGGCTTCAGGCGCGGCTGGCCCTTCTTGCCCTCAAGGCTTTCGAGCAGCGCGGTTTCCTCGCCGCAAATATAGGCGCCGGCGCCATGGGCAACATAGATGTCCATGTCCCAGCCATGGACATTGTTCTTGCCGATGAGGCGCGCCTCATAAGCCTGGTCGATCGCAGCCTGCAGATGCTCGCGCTCGCGGATGAACTCGCCGCGGACATAGATATAGGCGACATGCGCGCCCATCGCGAAGGAGGCAATCAGCGCACCCTCGACGAGGTGGTGCGGGTCATGGCGCAGGATCTCGCGATCCTTGCAGGTGCCCGGCTCCGACTCGTCGGCGTTGATGACGAGGTAATGCGGGCGACCGTCATTGACCTTCGGCATGAACGACCATTTGAGCCCGGTCGAGAAGCCGGCGCCGCCACGGCCGCGCAGGCCCGACGCCTTCATCTGGTCGATGATCCAGTCGCGGCCGGCCTCAAGGATGGTCTTGGTGCCATCCCAGGAGCCGCGCTTCAACGCGCCCTGCAGGCCCCAGTCCTTGGCGCCGTAGATATTGGTGAAGATGCGGTCCTTGTCAGCCAGCATGGTCCGCCCTCAATCCTTCTTGCCCGACTGAGACACTTCCGACTTGCCCTGGTCCGGACGGACCGACGGATCGGAGGCCGGCTTCGACTGGTCGGCCAAGTTCGGAACCTTTTCCTTGTCCGCCTCGGCCTGAACCTTGACGGCCGGAGCGACCGGATCCTTTGCAGGCGCCGGGTCTGCAGGCTTGGCTGCCTCGACTGCCTTGGCCGCTTCCGCAGCCTTGGCTTCCTCGGCCGCCTTGGCGCGCGCGACGATCGCTTCCTTCGCGGCGGCAAGGCCAGCGCCCTGCCCGATCATCGAGCCATCATACAGCTCGGCGCTCACGAGCACGCGCTGGCCGCCCTCGGGCATCGAATGGAAGCGGTCAATCTGCGGGCCGGGCTTCAGCGGCCGACCAGCCTCGATGGCGTCGATCAGCGTGTTGAAGCTTTCGGCCGTCAGGTCTTCATAGGTATCGGGAACGATCTGCACCATCGGCGCGTTGACGCAGGCGCCGAGGCACTCGACTTCTTCCCACGAAAGATCGCCATTGGCCGAGACATGGAACGGCTCGGCGTGAATGCGGCTTCGGCAGACCTTCAGCAGTTCGCCGGCGCCGCGCAGCGCGCAGGGCGTCGTGCCACAGACCTGGATATGCGCCTTCTTCCCCACCGGGGCGAGCAGGAACATCGTGTAGAAGGTCGCGATCTCAAGCACGCGGATGAACGGCATATCGAGCAGTTCGCCGACATAACGGATCGACGGCTCGGAAACCCAGCCTTCCTGCTCCTGGACGCGCCAGAGAATCGGGATCACGGCCGAGGCCTGGCGGCCGGCCGGGAACTTCAGTACCTGCTTCTCCGCCCAGGCCATATTTTCAGGCGTGAATGCGAAGCTCGCGGGCTGTTCGGATGCGAGACGACGAACGGACATCAGCGGTCAACCTCTCCGAACACGATGTCGATCGAACCCAGCACCGCCGAAACGTCGGCCAGCATGTGGCCGCGGCAGAGGAAGTCCATCGACTGGAGATGCGCAAATCCCGGCGCACGGATCTTGCAGCGATAAGGCTTGTTGCTGCCGTCCGAGACGAGATAGACGCCGAATTCGCCCTTCGGCGCCTCGACGGCGGCGTATACCTCGCCGGCCGGCACGTGATAGCCCTCGGTATAGAGCTTGAAGTGGTGGATGAGCGCTTCCATCGAGCGCTTCATCTCGCCGCGCTTCGGCGGCACGATCTTGTTGTCGGTGTAGGAGACCGGACCAGACTTCTCCGTACCGAGCAGACGCGCCACGCACTGCTTCATGATGCGGATCGACTGGCGCATCTCTTCCATGCGGACGAGATAGCGATCGTAGCAATCGCCATGGGTGCCGGTCGGGATGTCGAAATCGAGTTCAGAATAGCACTCGTAGGGCTGCGAGCGGCGCAGGTCCCATGGCGCGCCGGCGCTGCGCACCATGACGCCCGAATAGGCCCAGCGCCACGCTTCCTCCAGCGTCACGACGCCGATGTCGACATTGCGCTGCTTGAAGATGCGGTTGCCTGTCACGAGACGGTCGAGATCGTCGAGGCGCTTCAGATAGGGATCGCAGAAATCGCCGATGTCGCGAATGAGCGCCTCAGGCAGGTCCTGATGAACGCCGCCGGGACGGAAATAGGCGGCATGCATGCGCGAGCCCGACGCACGCTCATAGAAGATCATGAGCTTTTCGCGTTCCTCGAAGCCCCAGAGCGGCGGTGTCAGCGCGCCGCAGTCCATGGCCCAGGTGGTCACGTTCAGCACATGCGACAGCAGGCGGCCGATCTCGCTGTAGAGCACGCGGATCAGCTGGCCACGCTTCGGCACCTCGATGCCGAGGAGTTTTTCCACCGCCAGCGCGTAGGCATGCTCCTGATTCATCGGCGCGACGTAGTCGAGCCGGTCGAAATAGGGCACGGCCTGCAGATAGGTCTTGGCCTCGATCAGCTTCTCGGTGCCGCGATGCAGGAGGCCGATATGCGGATCGACGCGGTCGACGACTTCGCCGTCGAGCTCCAGCACAAGGCGCAGCACGCCATGTGCCGAGGGATGCTCGGGGCCGAAATTGATGTTGAAAGTGCGAACCTGGGCTTCAGACATTCAGGGCCTCAGCTCGGCTTCGTTGCAGGCGGTGCGGTTTCCTTGGCTTTCTCGTCGCCGGGCATGACGTAGTCGGTGCCCTCCCACGGCGAGAGAAAGTCGAAATCGCGGAATTCCTGGGCAAGGCGGACCGGCTCATAGACGACGCGCTTCTGCTCGTCGTCATAGCGGACCTCGACATAGCCCGAGAGCGGAAAATCCTTGCGCAGCGGATGACCGTCGAAACCGTAATCGGTCAGAATGCGACGAAGGTCCGGGTGGCCGGTGAAGAGAATGCCGTAGAGATCATAGGCCTCGCGCTCGAACCAGCCGGCTCCCGGGAGCAGCGACGTGATCGAGGGGACCGGCGTGACCTCATCGGTCTCGACCTTGAGGCGAATGCGCAGGTTCCGGCTCGGGCTCGTCAGGTGATAGACGACGTCAAAGCGGTTTTCGCGCTCCGGATAGTCCACACCGCAGACATCGACGATGTTCACGAAGCCGCCCTTAGGATCGTTCATCAGCCAGGCGACGACATCGACGATCGCCTCGCGGGCGACACCGACCGTCAGCTCGCCATAGGCAACCTGATGGCCGAGGATCGCATCACCCTTGGCGGAAGCGATATAGGCACCGAGCTCGTTGAGCGTTTCGTCCATCTTGGTCCTCAGCGCTCGATGGTGCCGGTGCGGCGGATCTTCTTCTGCAGCAGCAGAACGCCGTAGAGCAGCGCCTCGGCCGTCGGCGGGCAACCCGGAACATAAATGTCCACCGGGACCACACGGTCACAGCCACGCACGACGGAGTAGGAATAGTGATAATAGCCACCGCCATTGGCACAGGAGCCCATGGATATGACGTAGCGCGGCTCCGGCATCTGGTCATAGACCTTGCGCAGCGCCGGGGCCATCTTGTTGGTCAGCGTGCCGGCCACGATCATCACGTCCGACTGGCGCGGCGAGGCGCGCGGCGCGAAGCCGAAACGCTCGACGTCATAGCGCGGCATCGAAACCTGCATCATCTCGACGGCGCAGCAGGCGAGGCCGAACTGCATCCACATCAGCGAGCCGGTTCGGGCCCAGGTGATGAGGTCCGAAGCGGCGGCGACGAAGAAGCCCTTGTCGGCCAGCTCGCCATTCACCTCGGTGAAGAAGCGGTCGTCATGGCCGATCGGACGCCCGGAAGCATCAACGAGGCCACGCGGACGCTCGGCGACGAGCGGCCCGGTCGCGGGCGCGGAGTTCGGGGTCAATCCCATTCGAGCGCTCCCTTCTTCCATTCGTAGACAAAGCCGATCGTGAGAACGCCGAGGAAGACCATCATGGACCAGAAGCCGAACCAGCCGAGCTTGCCGAAGGAAACAGCCCACGGGAACAGGAAGGCGACCTCGAGGTCGAAAATGATGAACAGAATGGCGACGAGGTAGAAGCGCACGTCGAACTTCATGCGCGCGTCGTCGAAGGCATTGAAGCCGCACTCGAAGGCCGAAAGCTTCTCCGAATCCGGATTGCGGTAAGCGACCAGGAAGGGCGAAACCAGCAGCGCGAGGCCGATCACCATCGCAATACCGAAGAAGACGACGATCGGAAGATATTCGCGCAACAACGCATCCATGATCCGGCTCCGATGCTCCACCGGCCAAGCGGCCGGTGCTGCGGCGCAACAGGCCGCCAAGCGCTTCACTTAGTTATCATATCTGGACGACGGCGAAGCCAAGTGACCCGCAGGCACGCCGGTCGAAAACATAACGCGAGGCTTAGCGGAGGCCGTCAGACGTGGCAAGCCCCGTGCCACGTTCGATCGCCGCAGGTCCGGCGGCTTTGCGGCGCGTTCTTGGCGGAAAAGGGCGCATCCTGGAATTGGAAGAAGGAAAACATTCGTCCGCGCGGCGAAATGTCCCGCGAGCCGGAGACAGCTGGACGCAAGGCCCGCAACGCGCGACTCGCTCTTCCGCCAGCGGACTTCATCTGGTCTTCTTGCCGCCGCGGGCGGCGGTATCGGATCGTCGAGGCGTTCGGCCACGGAGGGAAACGTGTCAGCCAAGTCCCCGTTCAGGACGGCGCTCGGGCGAGCCCTCTCCTCCTCCGGCTTCGACCGCTCCATGATCGAGCGCTCGATCCGTTTCACGCTGACGGTCATGGCGCCGATCGTCGTCACGCTGTTCACCGGGCCGGAGAACTGGCTGGTCTATGCCATGGTCTCGGCCATCGTCTCCTTCGCAGGTGATGCCGGCGGGCCACCCCTCGCCCGACTCGGCTGGATGGCGACAGGCCCGATCGCGCTCGCCGCAGGTCTGCTGCTTGGCGCGGCGGCGACCGGACACCTCGCGGCCGTGTTCGTGCTCTCGATGGGGGCCGGCCTTGCTTATGGCCTGGTGGAAACGGCACATCCCCACCTTCTGCTCGCGACGCGGTTCTTCGCCTTCGGCATCGTGCTCGCGGGGCTCGTCACCGCGCCGGTGCCGGTCGATTTCGTCGCGATCGTCGTGATGCTCATCCTCTCCTGGCTGATATCGCTCGCGGGCGACCTTCACCTCGGACGCTGGCTGCCACTCTCGGTGCCGCCGGCGGCTAGCATCGGCCTCAGCCTGAAGGGCAGCCGGGGTCCACGCCTCGCCTTCGCCCTTGCCGTCATGCTGTCGATTGGCGCGGCCCTCGGCACGGCCGTTCTGCTCGGCTCGCTCAGGCCCTCCTGGACCTGCCTCACCGTCGTGCTGGTGATGCGTTCGGAAGTGGTCAGCAGCCTCCACCTCGCAGCGGAGCGCGTGATCGGCACTCTGGGCGGGGTCGTCGTCGCTGTTGCAGTCACAACCATCGGCGACCACCGCGTCATCCTCGTCACGATGGCGATCGCCGCCTTCGTGCGCTGGCCGGCACAGCAGTTCCACAATGCGCTCGGCGTGTTCTGCCTGACGCTGTTCGTGCTGCTCATGGTCGAACTTGTCGTTCCAGACCCACATACGGCGATGCTGCTGCTGCATGAGCGGCTGACGGACACCGTCATCGGCGCGGTCGCGGCCTCGATCGGCCTGGCGGCCTTCAACCGGCTGCAGCGTTATATCGGCCCCGTCATCGCCCCACCGCGCGGACCGCGACAGGAAGCTTGATCCCTGAATCAGCGGCGCAGAAAACTGAACGCACGATAAAAAACGCGGGTAGATGGATGCGAGCGTATTATTTTGCTTTGCACGCGCCCTTGTGCGTAGCACAATATAGGGGATGAGGCGGTGCTCTCCCCCGACGTGCCGGAAGCCCTCGCTGCAAAGCGAGTTGCTTTGCCCTTAGCGGCCCTCATCTCCCATCCTCTCCCGACTTCGGATAGGCTGTTAATTTCCAGCAAAAGCCGTCGCTTTCGGCGGGCGCGTTTATCTGGCCTGCGGGCAGAAAACCGGCGCCGCCGGGAATTCAGAGGGGAATACGCAGCAGGCGGTCCGATACGAATTGAAAGCCGTTAAGGCAGCTTCCAGGACCGAATCACACCCGCGCTTGGTACGGCGGTAGCCCACACGTCCAAATCTGGAGCGCTGGGCGCTCGTCCTGGATCGTCTCTGGATCATCCTGGGAGAAAATGGCGGGAGTGACGGGGCTCGAACCCGCGACCTTCGGCGTGACAGGCCGAGCACTTCTTCAATCCGTTCAACGCAGGTTGGAACACGGCCACCACTATATTGCGCGGCGGGAGAGCCGAAGTATCAACGGCTCCGCTTCTCCCATTCCGCGATGGTGAGCCGCGACAGCGCCGGCTGCACGATCAGCAGCCAGGCGACCGCGATCCCGACAAACAGCACGAGCCAATAGGCGACCGTGTTCATCCGTCCTGCCTCGCCCCGCGCGCCACCGGCAAGCAGGAGAAATCGATCGCCTTCCTCGAAGTCTCGGACGAGACCTTCGATGTCGGCACCGACTTACGCACTGAGCTGAACGCAGCGGACTACACGCTGCCGTTCGACTTTACCGGCAAGATCGACAAGCCGACGATCAAGCTCGGCCCGAGCCAGTTGCTCTCGGCCGATCAGCTCAAGGCCATGGAAGCGGCAGCAAAGGCCAAGAACTGAGCTCGCGCGTCGATTCATACCCGGGGCGGGCCATGACAGTCCGTCCCGGATTGCAACAACGACTGCTGATCCTGAGTTTTCTGCACGCGTGCGAGGGTTGGCTGCATCAGCAAGCGTGCGAACTTGCAGCGGCAGCTTTGCATTGAACCGCATGCGTCGATGTGGTGGCGCTGTTTACATCACTCGAATCTGAGCGCGACCGTCTGCCTTGGCCGCATACAGCGCGTGATCGGCGCGGCCCCACCAAGCGTCGTGGCTCTCGTCACTACGCAAGGTCGCGACACCGATGCTCGTGGTGATCACTTGGCGAATGGGGTGCGGCATGGCGATCGCGTCGAGCGCCTGGATGATGGCATCCGCAATCTTTGCGGCAGCGGCCGAGTCCGAGCCTGCGAGTATCAAGGCAAATTCCTCGCCACCGACGCGCGCCGCAAGGTCGTCGGGCCGCCCGCCGAAGGACGATAGAAACTTCCCGAATTTGGTGAGCACCAGATCGCCGGCCTGATGCCCCGCCGCGTCGTTGACTTCTTTGAAATGATCGAGGTCGAGCAACAGCAGCGACGTCGACACGCCCGTCCGACGCGAGCGGCGCCAGCTCCTATGGAACTCTTGGTCGAACATCCGGCGATTGGGCAGACCGGTGAGAGCGTCCGTGTTGGAGAGCTGCTGCAACTCGCTGTTTCGGCGAGCAAGAAGGAGTTCATGGCTGGAGATTTCAGCAAGATCGCGAAGAACATCGATGTTGAATGAGGGCGGCGCGCCCGGCTCTTTGAACCGCCCCGGCTTCACCGGAGGCCATTTGGTTTAAGTCACGCCGCCATTTGCTGCTCACCGAGCATGACGTAGTAGCGCTCCTCGGCTTCGGCCGGCGGGATGTTGCCGATAGGCTCCAGCAGACGGCGATGGTTGAACCAGTCAACCCAGGTCAGCGTGGCGAACTCGACTGCCTCGAAGGATCGCCAAGGCCCCCGACGATGGATGACCTCGGCCTTGTAGAGGCCATTGATCGTCTCGGCGAGTGCGTTGTCATAGCTGTCACCGACGCTGCCGACTGAGGGCTCGATGCCGGCCTCAGCCAGCCGTTCGGTGTAGCGAATGCTGACATATTGCGAGCCGCGGTCGCTATGGTGCACCAGGCCGCCGCGATGGGCGGGCCGTCGCTCGTGAAGGGCCTGCTCCAGCGCATCCAGCACGAAGCTGGCATGCGCGGTCCGGCTCACCCGCCAGCCGACGATGCGGCGAGCATAGGCGTCGATCACAAAGGCGACGTAGACGAAGCCCGCCCAAGTGCTGACATAGGTAAAGTCCGAGAGCCAGAGCCGGTTAGGCGCCGGCGCATGGAACACCCGGTTCACACGGTCGAGCGGGCACGGTGCCGACTTGTCCGAGATGGTCGTGCGGACCGGCTTGCCGCGGATCACACCGGCCAAGCCCATGCCCTGCATCAGCCGTTCGACGGTGCAGCGCGCCACATCGAACCCCTCGCGCATCATCTGTCGCCAGACCTTGCGCGCTCCATAGACTTCGAAGTTCTCGGCGAACACGCGCTCGATCTGGGGGCGCAGAACCTCGTCCCGTAGTGCCCGTGCCGAGCACTTCGACGGATCAAGCCGCCGAGCGACATGCGCATGATAGGTCGATGGGGCGATCGGCAGCACCTTGCAGATCGGCTCGACCCCATACGAACCGCGATGATCATCGATGAACGCGATCATGTCTTCGACCGGCGGTCGAGCTCCGCCATGGCGAAATAAGCGGATGCCTTGCGCAGGATCTCGTTCGCCTGCCGCAGCTCGCGGTTCTCGCGCTCAAGGGCTTTCAGCTTCGCCGACATATCCGTCGTCACGCCGGCCCGCTTGCCGGCATCGACCTCGGCCTTCTTCAGCCACTCATTCAGTGAATGCGCCGAGCAGCCGATCTTCGCCGCAATCGACACGATCGCCTGCCAGCGCGAAGGGTGTTCAGCCTCGTGATCCTGCACCATCCGCACCGCACGGGCACGCACCTCAGGCGAGAACTTGTTCGTCGTCTTGCTCGTCATAGCCCCATCCTCTCAGGAGTTGGGGCCTCCGGTAAAGCCGGGGCGGTTCACTATGCCAAGCACCGGCCGCGAAAGGGCTCTAGCAGTTCAGTCCCGTGCAAAGTTGGTCGGCGGTGCTGCGTTGGCGCCCTTGCGCGGCACAATCGTGTCCAGGCGCTGTGACAATCGCCCGATCTGCAGGGAGACGTCGCCGATTTTGGCGGGAGCTAGCGGGTCCGCGTGATGGCGGCAAGGATCTCTTGCCAGAATGAGGCGACGACGGCCCCGATCGTGCCACTGACGAGGCCAACGGCCGCAAGCGCGCCGATGCCGCGTTGTTCCCAGGCCGTCACCTTCTCGACAGTCGGGATGACCTTTTTCTGAATCGTATTCTCGACCGTCTCGATCCGCGCGCCGATGATGCTCGCCGTCGTGTCGACCTCGCTCACCTGGGCGCCCAGTTTGTCGAGGCGCTGGTGCATGTCGCGCCGCGACTGATCGGACTTGGCATCGGACATCGCCGATGATGTCTTGATCTCGGCGACATCGAGGCGGAGGCCTTCCTGCCCCGCGATCAGCATGCCGAGTTGTCGGTTGATCTCGTGCATCGCATCAGGGGCCATCGCTGCCTCGGTCATGATGGAGAAACGAACAGAAGGCCACGCGGTTGCCCTGCGGCCGGCACTGCGCCGTCACGGCGGCGGCGCGCCGGCCTGGCACCGATCAACGGTGGCGGTCGCCGCTCTCTCGCCGATCGCCGCATATTGCTCGCGCTGGCGATCGTACCAGCGGCCGAAACAGTCAATGATCTTGTTGGCCTTGACCCGGCCGGCACGCTCAGCTCCGGCGAGATCGCGCCACTTGGCCGTCGGCGGCGGATCCGGGAGGATGACGGGACGGACATAGTCCGGCTTGGCCGGCAGACTGCGCTGCTCGATCGCGAGATATCTATCGGATCGATCGCATCCAGCGAGCGCCAGCATCGCCAATAGTGTCGTCGCAATGAGTGCCAGACGGCGCGGGCGGGGCATGGACGATCTCCTGATTGCGGCGGTCCGTCTCTTCGATCACGTCGGCATCGGCCGCGGCGTCGTCGCGGGCGCCCTTGTCAATGCGGAGGTCGGCCTTCGCGGCATTGAGGCGGGATTGGATCGCGGCGATCTTGAAGTCGGCAATCTCTTGATCGGCGAAGGAGCGCGTCACCTTGTAAGCCGCGAAGCCACCGACCGCCGCGCCAATGATGGCGGCGATCGCCATGCCCTTGATGCCGAAAACGGAGGGGAAGCTCATGGCTCGCTTCCCGGCCACGGCGGCAGGTCGACAGTCTGCCCGGCGAGGGTATGTGTGCAGTAGCCGAGGAACTGGATGCGGCCGCCCTTCACAAAGGAATGGCAGGTTCCGGGGTAAAGGATGCTCGGCGCGAGCGTCGGCGCTTCAGCATTGCCGTCCCATTCATGGGGGCCGCCGTGCGTTTTCAGTCGAACGACATGCTCGGTCCGGCATCCTGGGCAGTAGAACGCCAACTTTCCGGCTTTATCGATGCTGCGCAGGATATGCGAGAGCGCGCCCATCACAGCCCGCTCACGCAAAGCTCGCCTTCGCCGATCCGGGTCGCGTCGCCCATCTCCCTGCGCTTGACGAGTCCGATCATCACGCGGCCGGCGGCGCGGTTATAGGCCGTGGCGGCGTTGCAGCTCGCGACGTACTGGCCGGCGATGCCGAGCTTGGCCGCCGTCGAGCGGCAAGCGGCAGCCGGCCCGATATTGTAGGCAAGCGAATTCATCATCGCCCGCCACGAGATCGGCTTGCGAGCGAAGCCCGGAATGCAGGCGACGAGTTTTGCCCGGAACTCCGCCATGCGGCGCCCGAGGCGAGCCGTGCACCCGGCTGGCGTCTCGACCATGCCGGGCTTTACGTCGACGGTATCGCCGCCGCAGATCGTATAGGGCTCGCCGCCGGTTGCCGGGTCGGCGTAAGCGCGCAGCTCCCACCCCTCCCATGGAATGACGAGGGTGGTTTCAGCAAGCGCAACATCGTCTGGAACCTTGGCCCCGGTCGAGAGCGCAACCATGCCGCCAATGGCGAGAGCGACAATGCCGGCAATAGCGGATTTCCCGCGCTTTGTGCTGGTGAGCCTATTGACCGCCATCGCCGCCTCCCAGCGTCTTGGGCTGGGCAACCAGCACGGAGATGGCGGCGCCGAGGGTCGCCACGAAGATCAGGAACGCAAACAGCCGCGGCGGGATATCGTCCGCGAGGGACGGCAATGCCGCCACGGCGCCGGTGCAGATCGCCCCGGCCAAGGCAAAGCGGATCGAATACGCGTGCCGAAGGCGCGCGCGCCAGTCGTCGACGAGCTTCATTCTCTTCTCCGAAGGTGGGAATTGGTCGCGGTTGACAGCAGCAACGCTCTATGGCGCTGTATTGCGGGGGACTACTTCCGGTTGACGGTCATCGACATGATGTTTCGCAAGGAACTTCTTTCGCCTCGGCGTGCCCGCCATGAGGCGCGCCAGGCGCGGCTGCACCGCTATCGCCTGCCGCCTGGTCATCCCTACCGGGTACTGCCGAGCTGGGTTCCCTTCGGCTTCGCCAAGTTGTTCGCGCGGATTTTCAGGTAAAGCAGGAGGCCAACGCCGCCTAAACGAGCGTGATGCCGCGATTGGTCATCCGCGTTTTGGACCGCGTGTAGACGGCCGGCATCCCGGCGACTGAGAGCGCGCGCGGCATGATGATCAGCTCGGCCGAGTCGAGGGAGCCGGCGAAGCTCTTGTTGTTGGCGCCGAGGCAGATCAGCTTTTCATCGGCCGGGAGCTGCAGATCAGCGATCTGCGTATAGGTTGCGCCATTGCCCAAATAGACCGTGCGCAGAATGGTTAGACGGAGGCTCTGCAGCGTAACATTGCCATCGGGGCTTGAATCGCAGTCAGTGCGTGCGGTTGTCTATTCGACCGCTAGCTTATAGGGGATAGCTTTGGTGAGAGAATTCATCTTGAATGGCCCTCCAGTGCGTAGCGACGAGTATGTCACGGTCGAATTTGCACCTAACGACCCCGCTGAGGGCGGAATTCTGCCAGTATCATATGATGTCGACCTTGATGGCGGCCTCGGGCAAGCGCGGTATGTGATCCCGTCGATTGGCAATGACATATTCCTGTCCATTGGCCGGATAATCGCGAATTGGTCGGTTTTGGAATCCGTCATTGATGCAATGACGGCGATACTGCACGAGAACTTCGGGTCGCCGCCCAGAAACTGGAGGCGACAGAACGCATCTCAGCGCATCCAAATGCATCAAGGTCTCTTTGAAGCTGCCTTTGGCTCGAGGCCGAGAATATTTGAGGTGCACTCGCTTCAAATGGAAGCGATCTGGCGCCTGAAGCCGATAAGGGACTCAGTCGCTCACCGCCAAGTGATGGGCAGTGCCGAGGGGGGCGTACACGGCGTCATATTTGCAGATCAGGCGGGCCAATTTGTGAAACCCTATCGCCAGCATACTGCTGAAAATATTCACAATATTGCGCAGGAATTAGCATTCATAGCTGGCGTTATTGAGGTGCTGGCGGAGGCGCCGGACGGTTTTCTTCCATCTGACGATATATCCGCTCTACGGCACGCTCTAGGGAGTAATCGTTGGAATCTTGCCAGGATGCAAGCGCTTCAACCCCAGCCTTGAGCATCACATCCGGCAGCTCTGGCGATTGAGCAGCTGGGAAGCCCTCGGCCAGAGAGGTCAGCAAGCGATCTGAAGTTTCTTATCTCATGTACGCAAAGAGGAACAACACAGAATACTTTGCGATTAATGATAGTTCCTATTGATTTGGATAGATCGTCGATAACCGCGCGGGACTGCGGCGGCATCAATACCCGAGCAAAACAATCCGATCGCGCAGCGTCGCGGCGACTTTGCCATAGCCAGCAATGTTATAGTGCAGGCTGTCGGATCGCAGGCTCGTGGGAGTGCGGTCGGCGGCGAAATCCGCGACATCTGTCGAGTTTGACGCATTGTAGGCAGCGACGACAATCGCCCGCTGATTGACGAAATTGCGCGGCCAGCGCTGCCGCATCTCAGCCGCGATCGCGACGATAAGGCTGTAGCTCTGATCGCCGTTGAGTGCCGCGCCAGCGACTGTGGTCGTCGAACCGGGATACTCATCGTTGCGGTTTGACGGTCCCATAACGATAAAATGCTTGTCGACCGGCTTGAGGAACTGAATTGCTCGCTCGTGCCAGGTGAAGAACTTGTCGAACTGTTCCTGCGAAGACTGACCCGACGTCTCCTGCAGACCAATCGAATTGCGACCCGCCCAAAATATCGGGGTCGCGGAATTGCGGCCATCAGCCAAATCGATCAGGAAGGGCTCGTTGGCGAGTACTGCGACCGCGCTGCCGGAGCCCGTGCGGGTCAGCCGGTAGGTGTAGTAGCCGCTGCCAGCGGACACATAGGACAGCACGCAGGGCACGCCGGCGAGCGTCCCCGCAAAGGTGACTGCGCTATTGCTGGAAATCAGCGGATTGGCTCGCCCCCACGCGATCGGCATATCGAAATCGATGCTGCCACTGGCAGGGATCGTGAGCGACGGAACGAGGATCGGATAGCTGCCCCAACGGGCAAAAATATCGTAGGTCCGTTGGGCCGATACGCCGAGATTGCTGGCGACGCGGCCGAGAAGATTGCCGAGCTGGGTTGGATAGGGCGATGCGCCTCCACCAGCCCCAAACGTCATGCTGTCGCCGTAGCAGAGCAAGGCCGGTGTCGAGACGAGCTTGGTGTTGATTGACGCGACCGATGCGGTGAGGCCCGCGATCTCAGTCGGCCCGACACCCGTCAGATATGTGACGGACCATTGCCATTCGATCCGATAGGCCGTGACGAGAGTCGGATTGCTATAGGTCGCCGCCCATCCGGATGCCTGCACATAGCCAGCCCCTTCGCTAGCTAGTGCCGCGCCTTGGATGCGTGGGCCGCCAGAGGGCTGATAGATGCCGACAAACTCGCCCGCGTTGACGGCCATGGCGAGGCTGGAGAAATCATTCCAGCCATCGACGATGGTCAGAGGCGTCGCCCGCAGCGGAGTAAATACATAGGCGCCAGGCGAGCCGGAGCGGGAGCATGCGACGGCCCACACATAGCCACTACCTGTAAACCATGCCGCAAACTCGGTTGAGCCAGCTTGGGGGATGGGGTCATTGGCAATGAAGATGTAGTTGGCGACCGAGCCGTTGCCTGACACGGGTGTCGAGGAACGACCGATGATGGTGGTCGTGGTGCCGACGAGCAGGTCATAGGCGATCTTGCCCTTGATCGCAGCTGCCTGTGTCTGACCATAGTCACCGGGCGCAGGCAATGTGTTGCTGATGTCGAGCGTCCAGAGCCAGTCCAGCCGGTATCCGGCGACAGCCAGTGACATCGTGACTGGCGCTGTCGCCCCGCCGGCGCCTTGATAGTAGCCGCCCCCATCGGTGCCTGTTGAATTGCCTGCGATCTGCGCACCGCCCGTGGGCTGATAGATGCCGTAATACTCTCCGGCGGCGCCCCCGAACACACCGAAATCAGCTGCAGTGAATGTCTTCCAGCCGGTTGAGGTGACCGTCAAGGCGACGCTCTGCAACGTCGTGAATGTGCTCCCCGACCTTGTGCTCCTTCGCAGGTAGAAGGTGCCGCTGCCGATGGTAGCGACATAGCAGCGGTACTCGCGCAAGGTCCAAGGTCCAGGCGTAGGATCGTTCTGAGCGAACGAGTAGTTTGAGGCAACGCCGCCGCCGCTGATGGTCGGCATGAGACTGCCGATCACTCGGACGGACGGCCCGGCAAGGGCCACAGCCAGGGAGGCAGCCGTCGCATCGGGCACAAGCGGCGTCCCATTGGCACGCACGTAGCTCACACAGCGCCAGACGCCGCCGCCATGCGACCGGAAGACCGCGACATCGCCGGGCGCCGTCGTGATGTCGGCGCCGCCAGGCAGGACAATCAGGCCGCCGGCAACCGACAGGACCAGCACC
Source organism: Kaistia sp. (assembly GCA_965229085.1). Classification (GTDB taxonomy): domain Bacteria; phylum Pseudomonadota; class Alphaproteobacteria; order Rhizobiales; family Kaistiaceae; genus Kaistia. The sequence continues at coordinate 1,330,556 of OZ245859.1, forward strand.
CCGGTGAAATAGACGGTTCTTTCGATCCCGGCATTTGCGATGCCGAGCGAGCCGATCGCCGTCGTTCCCGTGACGGCCGCATAATCCCCCGTCGCCGCGCCCAAATCGATCGTGGAAGCCGAGGCGATGTTTGCGCCGCCATACATCGATCGGGCAGTCGGCGCGATCGCCGACTCGAGAACGGTCGTGCGCTCCGAAACGGCGATAATATCGGAAGGCGAAGCGCTGTTCGTCACCTGGGCGCGAGGAATGCGCACCGTCTCGCCATCCTTGTTGCCAAGGAGTTCGTCGACGGTGTTCGCTACCGGCAGGAGCGTCGTAAAATTATCAGCCATGCGGATGCGTCCCCAAAAGAGGCTGTGACGGCAGCGATGAAGTCGAAGGTCAGTAGGCGCCGGAATGGCCGCCAATATTAGCCGTGCAGGTGCCTGTGACGGCGCCTGTCGCCTTGATGTTGAGCGCGGTCGCGGCCGAGCCGACAAGCGTGATGCCGGCGGGCAGCGGGTAGAAGCCGGCGCCGGCCGGCAGCGGCAGCGCGAAGAGCACCGTCGTGCCATCGCGCACCTGCACCGTATTGGCGGTCCATGTCGCATCGCAGACCAGCACGCCCCAATCGGCGACCGTCTTGATGCCGGCAGCGCCCGCCGCCTTGAGCGCCTGGTCCGTTGCCGAAACGGTGACCGGGCCGCTCTGCCAGCGCGCCGACGGAAACCCGCCGACAGAGCCCATCGCAACAGCCGCAGCCGTGATCGCCGCGATGGCAGCATCCTGCTTTTCAGACGTGGCCGGGTTGACCGGCGTCGCGCCGTCCGTTTTGAACAGCACCTTGCCAAAGGCGATGTTGCCGGTGCCGTCGGCGACCACAACGACGTCAATGGCCGCGCCGCTGCCGTCGAGCAGCGGAATAGTCGTCACTGTCATGATGAGGTTCCTAAACGGCCGCGATCAGGCCGGAATTGGCAGGGATCGAGCCGACAAGCCGGCCGACACGAGACGCGATCCCCGTATCGAGCATCGCTGTAATCAGTTTCGGGATCAGCGAACTCCGGCCCAAGGCATCCAAAGCAACAATGCCGATTGTGTGCAGGCCATCAGTCACCGGATAGGCGGTATCAAGCGGCGATCCATAGGCCGGGCCGCTTACCAATGGCGTGAGGTCTGTCCAGCCCCAGCCGGTGCCGACCCGGGCGCGCAAGTCATAGGCGACGATCCGCGCCACCTGATCAGCCGTCGCAGCAGGATCCAGCGTCCAGGTGAAGTGCCGGCTCCCATCGGTGAGCCCGAAATAGGCGAGCGTCGCGATGTCGGCCGGGAGGTCGGTGCGCGCCTTGATAACGTGGACCGCAGGGCTGCAGGCAACGCTTTCGATGCCGGTCGGCGATACGGCGACAGCGATGACGGAAACGCTCTCGCCAACCGAAAAGTCGCTGAAGCTCGCCCGGCCTGAGCTGGCAGGCACAGTCTGGACGATGGCGGGATCCGTGCCATAGCGCGCTGCTACGATGAAATGATCAACCGGGACAGAGCCCGCCCCCGCCTGGATACGAACGACCATCGGCGAGCCGGTGAGCCCGTCGCGGGTGACGATGTCCGATCCGGAGAGAACGTCGGTAATGACGGGCGCGCCCGGCAACCGTTCAGCCCAGACAGGATCGGAAGGGACATAGACGACCGGTGGCGGCGTTCCCGCATCGGCAATGCTTTCGATTTCCGGCGCGTGCGGCACCAGCGTGAGCCGGGCCGCCAGATCCTTCTGCGCCTCGATCGATTTCACAACGCAGGGGATGCTCTCGAACCCGGCGAGACCGAACAGTGCTAGATCGCCGCGCGCCGGCAATGCGCCGCCGCTCGCCAGCCGCAGCGTTTTGGTCTCCCCGTCATCCGTGGCCACGGTCCAGAGCGATGTCGAGCCGTCGCGAAGGCGGAAGCGGCAGGCATAGGAATAGCCGACGACCATGGTCACGGTTTCGTCGAGCGTCACCCAAGTCTCGTCAATGCCATCAAAAGTCACGGTCTCGACCGCCTTGACGCGGCCGGAAACCATCGCCGACGACAGCACCGGATATTGCAGCTGCACCAGCCCTTCGCGCACCGCTGTCAGGTACTCGTAGTCCTGCGTCGCATACCAGCGCTCGAAGCGCTGCAGCCGCTGCGCGAAGCGCCAGCGCGCACCACGATAGACAAGGTCCGGATGGGTATAGCCGGGAAGCTCGATCTCCTCGAACAATTGCGGCTCGCCGGAAAGGCCCGGTCGATTGACGACGCGCTCGGTGGATTTCCAGTTGTCGAGCTCGTTCAGATATTTGACGCGGTAGGCATCGGGCAGTTTCTCATAGTTCACCTCGCCCGAAATGCCGCTCGCGTTCCGCGCGCTGATATGGGCGCGCAGCACCGTCTGCGGTCGGTCGATTGCCGCGGACCAGAGGCCACCCGCCTGGCTTGGCGAGCCACGCCCCGCCGCCGCGATCTCCGCCAGCGTGTCGCGCGCCGAGGCGTCGAAATCGTGGTACCGGTTATAGGCGAGGCCCTTGCCGGCGCACCAGTCGTGCCATTCGGCGAGCGCATCAAGATTGACCTCATCATCGCCGCGCGGCAGCGCGGTCGCGCTTCCCTGCAGCACGTGGCGATAGATCGAGGCGGGATTGCTGGTGGCCCGTGTCACCCATGTGTGGCTGCCACTATCCCAATCCGGCAGGATCCCCGATGCGATCAGATTGAACTGGTCAACCGTGCCCGAGAGCTGCTTGCTCGCCTTGATCCGGAGCGCGATCAGCGCCAGCGGACGGGGATAGGCGACCGGATATTGATGCCGGATCGAGCGCAGCACGGTCCATTGCGCGCCGTCCGTCGTGTTGGAATCGGTGCTCTCCGGCGTCGCCCGTTTGATCTGCACTTCATAGGTACCAACGCCGAAGGCGACATCCCAGCGGAGCGAGCGCCAGAACGGCTCTTTCTTGGCCTCGCTGACATAGACGGCGGCGACGAAGACCCAATAGCCATCCGGATCGCCATTTTCGCCGTGGCGGCGATATTGGACCTCGAACGCCGCCGATTGCTCGCGCGTGTCACCAGAATCATCAACCCAGAACAGCCCGCCGGGGAAATAGATATCGACCGAAAGGGATTCTGTGTTCCGCGCGCCGCGGCGCACCGCGAAGCCATCGACATAAGCGAGATCGACGCCGATCGCATCCTCGATCACCACCTCTTCATAGAGCGTCACCGGCGTATCGGTCGGCCATCCGGCGCGGATCTCGATATCGACGCCGCCATAATTGCCGAGCGGCGTCTCGCCGATCCGCCAGTCGGACAGATCATGCGGCCCCTCGCCGATGACGAACAGGCAGCGGAGATACTGCTCGTCGCCGATGATCTCGGTATAGGGCATCGCCGCAAAAGGCGGATAGACACGGTGGCGGCCGAGCACCTGCGGCACCGGCCCCCAAGGGTTGGCCTGGTTGCGCGTGCCGGCGATCGTGTAGCGCTCTTCCTGCTTGTCCTGCGACGTCTTGAAGAGGGCGGAGAGCAGATACTGGCTGCCGGCGGCGATGGCAGCGCTGCCGAGCGCCGTGCCGAGCGCGCCGACGACAGGCAAGGCCCAAGCAGCAAAGACGGCTGTAGCAGCGACAATGGCGAGCGACAACGCCGTCTTGAGCGCGTTGCCGCCGGCAACACGCAGCCGGATCGTCACGGTCGTGCCGGCCTTGGGGCGGACCCGCGCCCAATTCGGACGTTCGATGACCATCATGCCGCGTTCATTGTGCAGCGAGACGACGAGCATGTCGGCGTGGTCACCGCCGCCGGCCATCTCCTCGGCGACGATCTCGGCCAGCGTCGCCCCTTCCGAGCGGCTTGCGACGCGCTCGATCGACGGATCGAAGCGCAGCCGGCTGATGACGGCGATCTCAGACATGTTCCTCATCCCCGATCGCGGCGTGGCGATAGAAGCCTGAAATCCGATCGCGCCATTGCGGCGCCCCGATCTCGACGACCTCGGCGGTCCGGCCGCGCTGGACATGCAGCATCATCCGCCGTCCCACCATGACGCCGACATGATCATCGACGGCGCCATTGCGGAGCACGATCACATCGCCATCCTGCGGCTGGGCAACCTTGCGCCACGGCCACGCGTCCCGATGCGCCGCGATCGAGGCTGCATCCTCGAGGAGCCCGCGCGCATCGCCATGATCGGCGAGCGTGACGCCGAAGCGATCGGCAAAAGCGAGCCGCACAAGGCCCCAACAATGCGTGCCGGCCACGCCCCGATCGCCGCGCGTCCAGGGGATGCCGATATAGCGATCCGACCAGCTCACCGATGCAGCCCCGGAAAATAGGCGGGCGTCATATGGCCGCGCGGCCATTGCTCGCCCCAGAAATCCTCCTGGCTCATGACGATCTGGACGGCGGCTTCGTCATAGGGCGCGCTGCGCACGGTGAGATGGCCGACCGTCATCTCGACCGTGTCGAGCGCGCTATCCTGCACAAGCTCTAACAGGGCCGTTGCCGGCTCGGCCGAGGCGCGAATGACGCCATAGATCTGCCGGTCGAGCGCATCGATCACAAGCCGCGCCTCGGCCGTCGCCTGGTCATCGTCGCCCGGCCAGGTGATCGCCATCGGCACCCAGAGAAAGCTGTTGCCGCGCGAGACCGTGCCATAGGTGAGCGGATCGGCCGACAGCCGCACGGTCCGGTCGGAGGAAAGACGGATCGGGGCGCCGAGCGTTGGATGCGTGAAGGTCAGCAGCGTGATCGGAACGGCTCCCGTCTGTTCGTCGGCCATGGTCTGCCGGAAATCGAGGCTCAGCGTCGTCATGGCAGGATTTCCAGATTGAGCGTGACCGGCCAGAGCTCATCGCTGAGAGACGAGGCTTGCGGCGGATCGCTCTGCGTCGAGAACATGACCAGCCACCAGGCCGAGATCAGCAGCGGCCGGCCGTCACCGGACAACAGCAAGCTGCCGTCATCCGAGCGCATCGGGAACCCATGCTTGCCGGTCGCCGGGAACATGAAGGGCAGCGAACCGCCCTTGGTGTCGACGTCCCACCAGTCGTCGAAGCGCTGCAGCTGAACGCGCGTCATCCACATCGTGCCGACCAGCGGGCGGGCGACAGCGGTGAAGCGGCGCCGGGTCTTGCCAGGCCCCACATCGGTCTGCGAGCGCAGGCGCCCGTCGCCGCGCTGATGAGCGAAACCCTCGCGGTTCATGCTCGACGGCAGCGAGGATGGCCAGACGGGAACGGTCATGCTCAACCACCTCGCCGGGTGACGGGTGGACGGAACCCGCCCATGCGCAACGCCTTGACGGTCGGCGATCCGCGCTGGCCGATGCTGCTCGCGACCGCCTCGTTGATGGTCATATGCAGCTCGCGCTCGCCGTGGCTGTTCTCCTTCACCGACTGTGAGATCTGGGCATTGCCGACGTTGTTGTTGACGATGACGCTGAGGTTGCCTCCACCGCCGCCCTTGCTGCCGCCCGACGTCTCGACGCCGAGCCGACCGTTGCCGAGCCGCCGCAGCGGCATCACGGCCTCGGGGCCTGCCTCGCCCATCAGCCCTGCGCCGTTCGCCATGGGAAACATCGTCGGACCATGCACGACGCCGCCGTTGGCCAGAGCCGTGACGCGGCCGCCGGCGAAAGCGGCACCGTTGGCATACATCCAGCCGGTCGACGTGGTGTAGCCGCCGCCCCCGACAGCGCCGAGGCCGCCGAAGCCGGGAATGGACATGCCGCCACCAGCGCCGAACTGGCCGATCTTCGACGCTGCTCCGGAGACCGAATTGGTGAGATCTCCGAGCCCGTTGCCCAGGCCGGTCGTCGCCTTGGCCGTCTGCGCCGCGGCGTCGCTCATCTCCTTCAGCGAGCGACCGGCCAAATCGGCGCGCGCACCGATTGGCTCGACATGCCAATTCTCATTGCCGAGCGGGAACTTGAGTCCATATTTGCCGGCGTTCTGGTGTGCCCAGTCGGTCGCATCGGGCGAGGAATAGCCGAGATCGGCCGCCTGTCCGAAATTGTGCATCGATCGGCCGGGCGGCGCCACCCACTTCCGTGCCGCCTCCGGCGAGCCATACTTCTGCAACGCGGCGTCCCAGAGCTGCTGTTGCCGCTCGACGGAGCGATAGCCAGAATTGACCGTAATGCCGTACCCTGCGTCCTTGGCATCCGACATCATGTCGGACAGCCGTCCGCTGAAGTCGCCGTTGACGCCCTTGATGCGGCTCGCTACGGCGTCGGAACCGATCCCGGAAGGCTTCGGCCGGACTGCCGCGACGGCATTGTCGTTCGCGACGCTGGCTCGCCTCCCGCCTCCGAAGACGCCGGCCACGAAGTCGCGGAGGCTGGATCCGCTCCCCGGCTTCGCATTCGCGTCCGGGAACATCGCGGCCATCATGTCGTCGATCGCCATGTCCATCAGCTTGCTGGAGATCTTGTCCAGCGCGTTGATCGCAGCATCGCCGAGCGCCTGGAAGGCATCCTTGCCGTCGCGAATGCTTGAGAAGAAGTCGTTGAAGGCGCCGCCGATGACATCGCCCTCGAAATCGCGGATACCCTTCCGCGCAGTCTCGGCAGCGTCCTTGGCCTCGCGCAGCGCCGCGTTGTTGCGAATCTGCTGGGCCTCGAAATCCTGCATGTGGCTGAGGTACTGGTCGCCATAGATGCCGCGCATCGTCGTCGCGACGTTCTGCTCGACCGGGCTTCGGTTGATCTGGCTGCCTTCGAACGACAGATCAGACGACAGCTGCATCCGCTGCTTCGAGAGCAGCAGCTTCTCATAGATGTCCGAGAGCTTCTTGAAACCCACGGCCTGCTCCGCGGTTGCGTCGGTCCCGTCCTTCTGCGCTGCGGTGAGAAGCGCCTGCTCCATGCGGTAGGCTTCGATCGCAGCGGACCCGCGGCCGAAGACGACGAGAGCGTCGCCTGCCGTCCTGATCTGCTCGCGAGCCGCCGCATTGGCCTGATCGAGTGCGGACTTCTTTTCGGTCGTGCTGCCGCCGTAGGTGCCATCAGGATTGGCTCCGAGATAGTTGGGCTTCGCAGTAGGCTTGGGCATCAACGAACCGGCGATCCGGTTCTGTGCGGCCGCATTGGCCGCGCGCACCCGCTCGAAGTCTTCTGGTGTCCTTGCTGTCAGAAGCCCGCGCGCATATGCGTTTCGCCCCTGTTCTTCGTCGGTTGGCGCGATCTTGGCGACATCGGCCATGTCGTTCAGCGCTTTCGTGAGCGCCTTGACGTTCAGCGCGGCCGTGGCGGCGTCACTGCCGAAGGCCACCATCGTGCCGCGCGCCTGGCCGAGCTTCCCGTCCAGCGTCGACAGCTTGTCCGTCGATGCGAGCAGTTCCTCGCCAAGCTTCCGGACGGAGCTCGTCGCAGGCTCGGTTGCTATCTTCGTCGCGATCTCGTCGCGGAAGCGCTGGATCTCCGGCAGGCCATCGACCGCCGACTGGCGCAAGGCGTCGATCTCGGCCTTGAACGGCGCGAACTCACCCGACACCACGCGTGGGCCCATGCCCGATTTCGAATAGGACTGCTGCGCAGTGATCGAGTTGTTGAATTCGGCATTTGCCGCCTTGATCTGCTCTTGCAGCCCGCGGATATCGGCCTGGAGCTGGGCAGACAGAACGCTCTTGCTCTCGCGCCCGTAGGCTTCTGCCGCAACGCTGGCTTCGCCATAGGCGCCCTTGATCCGCGCGATGAGGTCGGTGTGCCCTTTCAGAGCATCGTCGACCGACTGCAACTTCTCCCGGCTGAGCGCGGTATAGGCGAGGAAACCCGCGCCGAGCGCGACGATAGCTGCACCGGCAACATTGGCCGGCGTCGCCAGGGCTGCGACCGAGATGGCAATCCTGCGGAACGTCCCGGCGACGCCGCCATCGCCCATCTGAGCGACCTGCACGAGCTGCCCAGCCTGCTGCGCCAGAACGGTGAAAGGCGACTGACCAGAGGCCAGTCCAGTCGCGATGTCGTTCAACTGGAACGACAGTTGCGTCAGCTGCTGCCGATGCTGCCGGACGGCGGCGGTCCCAGTGTTGATGACGGTCGTCTGCCGGCCGATGGCCGCGACCGCGCTCCCCGAGCTGGACGCGATCTGCCCTAGCGAGGAAGCCGTCTGCCCGGCCTCATTACCGGCTTTGTTGATGGCTCCACCGGCGGTCTGGGCTTGTCCGCCCAAACCGGCGACGGCCTTCTCGGCACCCTGAGCAGCGGTCGTCAGCTTCTGCAGATCGCCGGTCGCCTTGACCGCATCGCCGCTTTCGATGGAGAGGCCGAGTACTGCCAAATCAGTCATGATCGGACCTCATGCGAACAGGGCATCGAACAGGGCGCCGGTTAGGGGCGTGGTCGGCGGCTTGTCAGGATCAGCTGGCAGGCCGTCATGCCAATCGAGGAAGGCGTTGTCGATCTGGACGATCAGCCCGACCTCGAACGGCGTCGCGCGGGCGCCGGAGAGATCCGACCACATGGCTATGTCGGGGAACGTCAGGGGGCTGATGCCGAAGCCACAGGCGCGGCGCCGGTTGAGTTCCAGCCACCACACCCACACATGGGCGAGGAAAGCCGGAGGCGAGGTCTCAAGAGCGCCCTTGGCCCCGAACCGGAACCGCGCGAACGCGATCAAGTCATCGGCGGCGCGGGAAAAAAATGGTCGCGGCTCGAAACGAACGCGTCGACATCCTCGCGGAGCCAGCGCAGGCGGCGATAGAGATTGGCCGCGTTCTCATGCGAGAACGACAACGGCTTGCCGTCGATCTTGATGCCGGACCAGCCGACTGTGCTCGTTGCCAGAAGGTCGATCGTCTCCGTCTCGGCGGCCTCGAAATCGGGCACGTCCGATGCGGCGGGGGCGTTGCGCAGCCGGCGGGTCAGCATCTCGCGCTGCGCCGCCTGGAACTGGTCGCTGTCCCTGCCAATGAGGCGGATCGTGATGGGCTTGCCATCATCATCGGTGAGCGGCTTGCGGGTCTGGGGATGCCTCACGGGCATGTCGACGCCGGCATTCGCCGCCGGCTTCGTATCGAACTGGGCAAGATCCATAGTGGCTCCATGATGACGAGCGCCAACGGCCTGTGGCATGCTCGTGCGACAGGCTCGGGAGGCGATGATGAAACGATGGTTAGTGGCTGGTGCGATCGTTGCGCTGATCGCCTCAAGCGCTGCTGCGCAGCAGGTGATGGATGGTTCGGAGCAGAAGCTCGACCCGGAAGATCGCAAGCTGGTCTTAAAAATGGTGACGCGTGGCTTTTTCGACCCGGCGTCGTCTCAGTTCTATTCGCTTGGATATCAGATAGCCCAAGGGAAGATCGAAAAGAAGACGGTCTGCGGATACGTCAATGCCAAGAACCGGATGGGCGGCTATGTTGGAATAGAGCCATTCTTCTATAATACTGAAACCAGCGAAGTTACTTTTCTGCCTACCGAGTTGAAGCCGCAGGCCACCGAGACGTTCTTTCAATTTGTAGAAGCGCTCGGCTGCCCGCGACCATAGATTTTGATTTCAAACCAGCATCCCAACCGGCGGGAACACCCGCGCCAGCGCCGTGATGCCTTTGGGCGTCACGCGAACCTGGGTCGCTGTTGCCGCGTCCGAGCCCGACAAGCCTGGCCGCCCCGAAGCCGTCCGCCGTATCCTACGCAATTGGCTGATCGGCCACTGCTACATTCATCCGGAACCAGAAGAATGACCCCTCTCGTTCACAATGAGCGTATGAAGCTCGCGGCCGTCGGTCTGAATAACATCGGGGTCGCCATGTTGGCCGCCGGCATCTTTGGCCCGCTGTCTGCGTTCATCTACGGAACGTCGACGGCCGAGACCTATGGCTGGTGGCTCATGGACGGCCTTTTTTGGATTTTCTCCGGAGTCGGCATACATATGGCTGGGCAGGCTTTTCTCGGAAGGCTCCAATCATGACCGCGTTGCACGCCTATCTTCTCACTTTCCCTCTGATCTTGCTGGCACTCGCCTGGGGTGCGTATTGGTGGGCTGGAAGATTCGTGCCGTCAGCCGCGGCGGCTGAAAGTACCGCTGCTGAGCCGAAGCCTATCGACCCCGTCCAACCTGCCTCTAGTCACAGTTCGCAAGACCCGCAAACCGCATTCTCCAGCCCCGACCTGGGCGTCGGGGCTCTTTCAGCTACGCTCGCGCGCGGGGCTGCGGCGGCGGTGCTAGACTTGGACAGCGTCCAGATCGCCCGCTTGCAGCGAGAGATTCTCGAGATGGAGCCTCTCAGTAGAGGGTTGGCGGGTGAAAGTGTCCGAGAAGGCCCCATAGAAGATCGATCGACCTTCGACGATTTCACCGTGGCGGCTTTCAAGGATATTCCTGATTTCGTATTCGATGATCCGGCTTTAGCCCCTCTCAGGCTGCCTTATGCGTTGGGCGACCCCAGTGCGAGAGAGCGTTTTTGGGAGCTAGTTCCAAGAGAAGTTACCAACCGATTGAGGGCAGGAGACGACCCCGAACGCGTCTGGCGCGACTTCCGCCGTAACACAGATCGAGCATTCGTTGCTCGCGTCGTCGCCATAGCTGGTGCCGCCCTCCCCACTGCATCATCCTTGCTCGATATGCTGTCAATCGATGGAAAGCCGAAGTCGCGGTAACCAAATCAGAGAGTCACGCCCGGCAGGTTGATGCGCAACTCGAGCACGGTCGTCGACTTGGCGAGGCCGAGCTGTCCGACGACCTCACCCGATCCGAGATCGGCCGCCGGCTGGATGCCCCCCGCGGTCTCGGAGAAGTAATAGGCCGAGCCGGCGGTGAGCGTCGCGCCGATGGTGATGTCGCCGGAGGTCTGGACCGCGATCGGCTGGCCGGTGGCGGCGGCATGCAGCGCGATGCCGACCGGGACCGTGGCGCCCGCGAAATTGCTGTCGGCGAGCTTGTAGGTGCCGGTGGCGGCGTCCTTGTAGACGACCTGGCCGGCTGTGAGCGAGGCGCCCGCGATGCCGTTGTCGACGACGGCGTTGCCGCCCTTCTGCACGCTGGCGGCGGTGATGGTGAGATCGACCATGGTGGTTCAGTGCTCCTGTTGAGATTGATGCCCGGGACCGATCAGGCCGCGGCGACGCGGACGATGTTGCTGTCGAGCTCGAGCGAGATCTGCAGAGCCATGGCTGAATTGGCCTCGTTGTAAGTCTCGGCCGCGCCCATCACGAAGGCGGCGAACAGCCGCTCGGACGGGGAGCCGCCGGAAGGCGCATCGTCGAACACCAGGCGGAAGGCATAGGACGGGTCGGTCTTCTCGGCCGCGATCACCGCAATCTGGCCGGCGTCGGCCGGGTCGATGTCGCAGACGACCTGCATCGAACCCGAGTTGCGCGTGCCCTTGGCCTTGCGGACGCGGGATTCGGCGATGCGGTTGCTGGAGATCAGCTGAGACGTATCGCCAGCACCGCCGAGGTTGGTTGTGCCGCCGATTTCCGTCCAGATCTGACCGGCGAAGCTCGCGGAGGTGAGATCCGCGCCAGCCGCCGAAAGTGCGGTGCCGATGTAGAGGCGCGACCCGGCCGTCGCATAGATTCGAGCCGTCATGCGAGTATCCTTCTATGTTGGGGTGACGCGGTCTGATCAGGCGAACGCAAGCCAGCGGATCGTCACGGGGATTTGGAGCAAGGCTCCGTCGATCAGTGAGGGGCCATCCGTCGGGCGCTCATCGATCCGCACGGTCAGGCTGTCGTCGCCGAGCTTCGACCCGATCGGGAACTGAGCGATCACGGCAGCAGCAACTTCGCGGGCCGCAATTTCGCCGGTTCCGATCGGGTAGAACACGTCGACCTGAAAGAGGCCGGACATCCGGTGAAGGCTGCTCGGGTTCGTCGATCGGCGGATATTGGGGTTCTTCAGGAAGGTGGCCCTGAGATAGGGCTTCGGCTTCTTTGCGACGTCATCGAAGGGTGGAGTGAAAGCGTAGTTGGTCCACGCAATCGGCAAGGCCGGCGTCAGCGCGAGCGCAGCAAGCTGCGTGTTCAGCGCCTCGATGATCTTCGCCTCGGTCGAGATTGCCACCACGGCGCTGTCCCCTATGATGCGCGGCGATGGCCGACGACAAGCCCCTGAGCGATATCGAAGTTCATGACCGCCTCGTTGCGGCGGCTGAGGCGCTCGGCACGGCGCCTGGCGCAACGACGCGCGGAGACACTGCCGTGAGCGCAGCCCGAAAGGCTCTGCGCCTTATGCAGCTCGGCCTGGTTCTCGCGATGGAAAAGGCAGACCCTACCGACCGGTGACGCTGTTCTTCAGGCGCTCGGCGACGCGATTGACTATCGAAGGCCACTGGGCAGCGGCGAGCGCCACGAAGCGCCTCGGCTGACGCTTTCCGGAGCCGTACTCGACCGCCGGAGCGTACTTCGCCGAATAGCTCGCCACCACGGTATCCCCAACCTCTGCGCCGGCGATCGCCAACGAGGCTGCGTAGGTGAACGACCCTTCCGGGTTCGGGTTGCCCAACGCCGCGGCGACCGGTTCCGTGTTGATGCCGACCTGCAGCGAGGATCGAAGGAACCCGGTGTCGACCGGCATATTGCCGCCGGCGCCGACCGGGGTTTGCATGGTCTCGATCACCTCTTGCGAGGCCTGCCGAAAGACGGCGGTCATCCGCTCCTCAGCCTCGCGCACCCAGGCATCAACCTGTGCCGTGAAGCTGCCCTGCGTGCCGGCCATCAGCTTGCGGCGCGCAGCAGCTCAGCCTTCTTCTCGGCAATGACGCGAAGCGCATCGCGGCGCTCCTCATCGGCGAGCGGGCCTTCAAGGTCCTTGATGCTCTCGACGAACGCCTCCCATTCCTCGACAGAAGCAAATGGCGACGGCGGATCGATGAACCCGACAAAGTTCATTTCAGGTCCTTTGCAACCGAGGAGATGAGGGCTTCGAACAATGGCCGAGAACCGCTGTAGGCGGCGAAGCTCTTTCCCTCGAGGCGGGCAGTATAGTCGATATAACCGAGAGACGCGAATATCGAATTGACGACATGGCCGAACACCTGTTGTGCGTCGCCGATGTCGAGCCGCCCGGCCCGCCCTTCCCCGCGCATCTGGTCGAACACCTTGACAGCAATCCGATTGTACAGATCGAAGTCCGCCTTACCTTTGGCCGCTGCGCGATACTCGCTGCCGTCATGGCCGTGGGCAAAAACCTCATGCATACCGCGATAGGCGACGAGCATCTGCAAATCCTTTCGGCTGAGCGATGTGCCCGACGGGTGGTTATGGTGGAGCACGATCCTTTTGCCGGGGTCCTCAATCAGCCGGATCAGGTCAGGCGGGAACCCCACAAAGTCACGCCTCAGGCTGTCCACCGCCTCGATTGGCTCGGCCGTGTCAAGATCGTAGCCCGCCAGATGCTCCTTGCCGTCCGCCAAGCCCCGCAGCAGAACATACGCCTTGGCCGCTTCGTCGAGCTGATACCGATCGGGCTTTGGCGACTGAGAGGGCGGCTTTGGCGGCCGCCCAGACGCACCTCCGCGCCGACCCCCTGATCCACCGCCGCCCGGCTCGGAAAGCCCCGCCCCTGCGACCGAAAGGAAGTCAACGCGGAGGTCCATCCAACACCTGCATGCGACCACCTCGGCCGCGCCGCCGCCCGGATCGCCAGGATATAGCAGCCGTGCCCCGCTCGGCGAGACGAACTCGGCACGAAACCCGACCTTGTCGCTGTTCAGGGCGCGATGCGTTTCCCGAACCCGATTGTCGGCCGCGCTGTGCCAAACCTTCTGGACCGCGCTTTCCTGGACCTGGCCGGCATCGATCGCCTGCTGTGCGGCCTCGACGGCTCCCTTATGCAAGGCCCACATGGCCTCAGTGCGCCCGATCGCCTCACCGCGATAGCGGAGCGCCCTGTTCTTGTAGGCCGCGACCATCTTGCTGAGCAGCTCGGCTGGCACAGGCCGTTCCTCGCGGATCGCCTTTTCAACCGTCCGGTCGAACCGCTTGTCGCGAAGCGTCATTCCAAGGGCGGCGCGCATCTCGGCGGGATCGCCGGAGGCGAGGCGGGCCTTGAACGACCGAACCCATTGCTCCTGGCTTGAGGTGAGGCCGAGCAGCCCGCCTTCGCGCTTGCCCGTCGCCGCGTTGATGCGGCCGGCGATGTCGAGCGCCACGGTGCGAAGGTTCTCGCCCGCTTCCATGGCCGCCGTGAGCACCTGCCTCACCATCTGGCGCTGATCGGCGACGATCTCCGTCACGAGGTTGGAGGAATGCTGCCGAAGGTCCGCCTCGGCGCGCGGGTTGCGCACGTTGAACCGGATTTCCAGTCGATGCCCCGAAGGCTGCCGCAGCGCCGGTAGCCCGTCCGTCGTGAACCGGCCTCCGTCTGCGTAAGCGTCCGAAATGGTCTGATCGAAGTCGTTGAACGCGACAGGATCCAGCCCGACGGCACGAAGCGCGCCGTCGATGTCTCCCTTTTCAAGCAGCTCAGCCACGAGGCCAATCTGCACGTCATCGCGCGTCTGATAGACCGCTTTGAGGAAGGCCTTCTGCAGGCGAGGCGACCAGCCGTCGATGAGCTGGTCGAAGCGATTGGCGTCTATCACGCGGTCGCCCTCAGCGTCCACGTCGCCCGCGCCGGATCGGTCGACACGGCGGGCTGTCCGCTGCCTTGCGGAACAACAGTGAAGGTCTCGCCTCGGATGGTGATCCGATCGCCTGGAGCCGGCTCGACGGCAAGGGTCGATGCCAGAACCAGAACCTTGCGATCTCCGGCATTGACCAGGCCGCCAGCCAAATAGCTCGAGCTCCAATCCTCATGGATCGCCTTGCATGGATAGTTCACGGGTGTGTTGGAGCCCGGCACCCACGGCGTTACCGGATCGGGATCGGAAACCACGTCGCGGATCAGCACAGCGTCCAGGAAGATGCCGGCCATGGCCTTGCCGATGGTCTTGGCAAGCGAACCGGAGAGCGGAGATACCATCAGCCCCTCGCCGCCCGCGCGGTGTAGACCGAGCGCGGCTTGAGCAGGCTCGCCAGCAACCCGTCGATGGTCTGAAACGTCGTGGTTGCGGTCGCAGCGGTCGAGTATTCGACCTCGACCGATCCAGCTTTGAGCCGCTTGATGGCGCCGCCGCGCTCCATGTCGGGGGAAAGCGAGCCCGGCTCAGCCAGTTCACGCACTGCCGCTTCACATGTCGCGTGAATGATCTCGACCGGCACTTCCGTGGCCGGGATCGGGTTGCATTCGCTGTCCTCAGCCCATCCGCGCGGCCATTCCAATGCCTGGAGGCGACGGTGCTGGCGATAGCCGGAGAACCGCGTGCGATACTGCGCGTCGATCCATGCCGTAGCGCGGCGCAGCGCTGCCTCGGCCAGATCAACCGGCGCGGCCGGGAACGTGAGACCGCGCGCCGCGGCATAGCTCACGCAATCGGCGACCGAAACATAGCTTTCGGCCGAGGCCTTGCCGGTGCCGTCCTCGACGATCAGCGCCATCAATCAATCTCCTACCAGAAGCGCAGCCGCGTAGCGGTGTTGCAGCATCAAGATCGCGCTGCTGAGCGGGTGGCGGCTTCCCGCTTCTCCGTCCCATCCCGTGCCCTGCTCTCCGGACTCGGAAACGGTGACATAGGCCAGCCCGATCAGATTGCCGGAGCGAGCGCGCTCAAGGAGGCCTTCGAGCGTCTCGATGATGGCGGCGCTCGGCTCTGCGGGTGCCCTGCCGCCGTGGATGCTCTTGATCTCGGCGGCCATGGCCAACCTCTTGCTGATCAGGCCGCGCGCCGCTCGATCTCTGCCAAAATCATAGCATCGGCAGCATCCGCCTGCGTCTGGCCCTCTGCGGCCGAGAGGGCAGCATCGCCGTTCAGCTTCTCGGCCAGGGCGACGCGCTGTTTCCAGTGCAGCGCCTGCCAGTCGGCCGGGATCTCGATCGGCGAGGCCCCGCCCTGCTGCGCCGCCAGCGCCGCGGCGATTTCCTCATCACTGCTCCGCGAGGCGTAACCAGCCGGAGGATAAGCGCTGGCCTGATAGCCGGCGGCGACGAACTCGCCGATCGTGGGCCCATCGAGGCGAAGACCAGCGGGTTCACGGTCGAAGGGCTCATGAATGGCCGGATCGAAATCGACCTCGTTGATGATCGCGAAACTGTCGCCGGACTTCAAACGGATGGTGGGGATGACGTCGTACATCGCAGATCCTTTCCGATGATCTTGGTGACGGGGCCGCCGAAGCGGTCCCGCTGCAAAGATCAGCCGAGCACGATGGCGGCGAACTCGCCCGATACCGTCTTGAAGCCCCAGGCGAGGTGCAGTTCCCAGCTGCGCTGGCCGTACTGCGCGATGTCGAGCATGAGATAGGTCATGCCCTTGTCGTCACTGACGAGCATCTGCGTGATGGTCGGATTGGCCGGCATCAGCGGCGGGCGCAGCACGCCCACGACCGCCGAGCGCTCGAAAGCGAGGTTGGCGGTGTAGTTGTTGCCGACGGTGATCGCCACATTGTCGGCCGCCGCGGCGCGCAGGCCGGGAGCGGCGATGGTCACCACGTTCGACGCCAGCGCCGAGGCCACGACGTACTTGTTCGTGTCGCCCGCGAAGGTGATCACGTCGCCGGCGAGGATGGTGCCGGTGCCGGTGTCGACCGTGATCGCGGTGTCGCCGATGGCATGGCCTGAGGCATTGTTGACCAGATAGCCCGAGCCGGTGCCCTTGGTGTGGACCGCGATGCCTGCCGATTCCGCAAGACGGAAGCCCATCTGCGGCAGGAACTCGCCCGAGCGCCGTTCCTGATCCGAGCCGGCCTGATAGGCGTTCTGAAGGACGCCGAGGTTGCGGAGGTTCAGGCCAGCGGTGGTGTCGAACACCATCTGCAGGTCAGCCTTCGGCGCGCCGTTGTCGATGAGGATCTTGCGGGCGTTGGTCATCGCCGTGAGATCGGACGCGAACGGCGCGGTGCCGGCAGTGCCATAAGCGCGGGAGGCGCCGACCTTGACAGCGACGGCCGCGTCGACCTCAGCCTCGTTGCGGAGCGTGCGCATGCCCTGCTGAACCAGCTGGCTCACCCAGTCCTGCGAGATCGTGGCGTTCTCGAGCGAGCGCTGCTGCTCGCCGGTGAGATGCCAGGAGACCTTGCGCGACTTGGTGATGGTGACCTGAACCGCTGCCGCAGTCGAATCTGCACCGGAAGACGCAACGTTGGCCGGCGTGAAGTCGGACGCAGCACGAGTCGGGGCCACATCGACGGTCACGTTGTCGCCCTTGGCGACGCCCTTGTCGTCGAACGAGGTATTGATCGCGCCGACGACACCGAACGGCTCGGCGGCGACGAGCTTGGCCGCGCTGTACAGCGTGGGGGCCAGCGAAGTGAGGACGTTTGCCATGATGTTGCCCTTTCGTAGGGATGGCGATGTGGGGAGGAGTTCAGATCGGCCATCCAGCCGGGGCGCCGTCGGTCATCCAACCGGAGGGCAATTGTCGGGGCAGATCAGTCGGTGAGCTTGCCGCCCTCTGCCATGAAGGCAGACCGATCCTTGGGCGTCATCGCATTGAATTCCGCGGTGGTCCGGGTCTTGCCGGCGCCGGTGCCGCTGCTGGGCTTGCCGCCGGTTCCGGTCGAGCCCGAGCCTTTCAGGATGTGCTCCTTGAACGGGTAGCTGTCGACCAGGGTCTCGACCACTTCGTCGAAGCTTGCCAACTCGCCGGGCCGGGCTTTCGAATAGAGCTTTTGGCCCCCGGCGTCATAGCCGACCACGGCATCGCCCTCGACCTTGATGCGGTCGCCGAACATGGTGCGGATCAGGTCGACACCGGCCGGGGTGAGCTTCTCGGCGGCGAACTTGGACTGGCTGAACCCGTTGCCGATCATCGCCTTCTGGAGGCGCGTGGAGAGATCGCCGGTGGTCTTGTCCGCTGCGGCGAGCTTGTCTTCGTACGGCTTCACAGCCGCCTTGATCGCGGCGTCCATGTCGCCTGCTTCGACCAGCTTTTTGGCATCGATCTTGGATAGCTTGTCCACGGCGTCGCGAGCCGCGGCGGGGTCGATGCCGTCGAACGTCTTCAGTGCCCCTTCGGCTTTCTCGGCCCGCTCGCGGTGGCCCTTGGCCTCGCTGTTGAGCCTGCTGATCGTCGCCACAGTCCCGGCGACGTCGAACGCCACTTCCTTGCCGTCGTCGGTGACGTAGACGGGCTTGCCTTCACTGACCACGACGTGGCCCGCGTCATCCAGTTTCAGCTTCATGGAGGTTCCTTCGGGCATCCGCCCGGCTGGGTTGGGCCATCAGGCCCGGTGCGCCCCGCATCATCCGATGCAAGGCCAGATGTGGATCACTTGATTTTCGCGTTCCGCCCGAAGGCGAGCGCGACCATGGCCACAAGGGTGCGGCCTATGACGGCCAGAGCGGCGAGACAGAGCCACCCAAGCATCATCGTTCCGCAGAACACCCAGAACGACGAAAAGATGAACTCAAGCACCTGCAGCATTGGGGTCTCCCGCGCTCATGCCGTTGCCCTGCTGGTCGATCGGCCGGCCTGTCACCGGATCAATCGGCTGTTCACCTTGGAGGCCCTGCGTCTCAGCGGCGAGGGCTTCGTCTTCCTTGTCCGCGTCGAAATCGGGCGGGAGAACATCGAAACGGCGCAGGCCGTCCCAATAGGTGCGCTGCGAGATGTCCTTGCGGCCGCGCGCCTTGTCGAGCGCGTCGAGCGGCGCCTGAGCGAACGGCGCCACACTGAAATCGGTCGAGACATCGATCTCGACCACGGCGGGCTCGGCCATCCATTCGGTGGTGAACACCATGGCCTGTTCGAGCGCATCCTTGAGGCCGAGCGCCCATGCCTGGACCGCGCTGTGAGCCTTGGCCGCCTCGATTGATTGGCCCGTCGCCGTCGGCGCCCCGCTCTTCTGCGTCAGCGGCTGCATGCCGAGCCGGCGCATGTCGTCGGTGATCGATTCTACGTGGTTGCGGATCTCGGTGATGTTCGCCGCGTCAGGTTGGATGAAAGCCCAACCCGGGGTCACACCGTCGCCGCCGGGTGGCGCGATCAGGATGCGCTTCGGTCCGACGGAAATCTTGGGGTCGCCATCGCCGGGGGGCAGCATTCCCGATCCGGCCAGCATCGGCGACCCGGCGAAGGTCAGCACCTCATCCTGCCGAGACAGCGCTCGGTAGAGTTCGATCTGCAAATCAGCGAGATCGTGCAGCGGCGGCTTGACCAGCATCTCGCCCTTTCGCTCGCCGGTGAAGAACAGAACCAGCGGCACCGATGTCTTGCCGCCGCGGTTGATCAAGCCTTCATCGATCATCATCCAGACGATCTTGCCGTCGGCGCCCTTCTGCGCCTCCCACAATTCCCAGCGGCCGGGCTCCAACACGCGGATGCGATCGACGGTGCGCTCGCCATAGCCGTTGCGCTCGACCGAGCATTCCCGGATGCGGACGTGGGTGACAACTTCCTTGCCGCCCTGCATGGCCGTGTAGAGCGCGATGATGTCGCGAGCATCGATCTGCATCCAGTAGGGCCGCGCCCCGGCCGCGCGCTCGGCGGCGACCGTGGCGCCGGGCTCCATGGTCGGATAGTCGACCAGGATCGCGTGATAGCCGTTGGCGATGCCCTTCGAGAACGCCTCGCGCGAGAATGCCGTCAGATTGTTGCCGCGGCCGTCCACGTCCTCGGCAATGGCCTTGACGCGCTCCGATGCGGTATCGCCGAGCGAGACTTCCTTGCTGAACGGCTTGGATGCCAAGTTCCGCAGCGCGTCGGTGAACTCGGGGCGCCACGGGGACGCATCGACCCTGCGCTTGTATTCGCTGTCGGCCTCATCCTCGTATTGCGGCAGGTAGACCTTGCCCTTGCCCCGGATCGCGCCCGCGCCGGCCATGATGTCGGCAATCAGCGTCCATGCCGGCGACATCGCCTGATATTGCGACGACTCGGTCGCGACGTCCGGCTCTTTGGTCAGGTCGGCCATTCATCGCCTCACAGAGAAGGAAGCCGACGCGGCGGTCGGGATTGCCTGTTTCAACATCAGTTCCGTGAGTGCCCAAACCAGCGCGTCGAGCCGATCCGGCGACGGCATGCCGGAGAGCGGTTCCCAGTTCACCATCTGATCCTCAAGTTCGGGCAGCGGCTTCGCGTGGCTGACCTTGCCCTGCTCATAGAGGGCCGCGACCGGCTCGGCCCTCGCCGCCTTGCCGCGCGATGCATGCACGATCGTGACGGGCATGCGCGGATTAATGGTGCGAATCGTATGGCTGACCAGATTGCCGCCTTGATTGCCCTCGGCGACGATCCTGTCGGCCTTGTGTTCGTTGTAGAGCTCGATCGCCTTCGTCGCCCATGCGCCCGGCGAGCGGCGGCCGGAGCCGTCCTCAAGGACATATCCGCGGTCATCCATGCCTAGGCCGGCGACGACGATGCCCGTTTCCGCGCTCTCTTCCGTGTCGCTGATGGCCGGATCGATCGCGACCACGATGCGCTTCATCACGGGGAGAGTACGGGACTCGGCGGCAGCTTCGATCATCTTCCGGGACCAGAGGGCGCCCTCAGCCTCCTCCATGATCTCGGCTTCAAGCTCCTGCCGGCCAAGCCGCGTGCCCTCGTATTTCGAGATGATCTTGTCGAGAAAGACTGGCGCCAGATTGGCCCGGTTGTCGAAGGTCGAGCCCCGCGTGATCACGGTGCCGGATGACTTCATGATCTCGCGCAGGATCCGCAGCGGCTTCGGCGTCGTCGTGATCGTGACCTGCGGCGCGTTGCCGAGCCGAAGCCCGAACATGGCCATATCCCAGGTCTCGCGCAGGTACTTCCACGCTGCGAGCTCGTCGCACCACATCGCCTCGTGCTGCGGTCCGCGAAGTCGTTCAGGCTCCTCCGCCGAGAACAGCGTCGCAACCGCGCCATTCGCCCAGGTGAGACGGCGCTTCGAAGGCTCATAGATCGGCCGGCCCAACGGCTTCCGATCGACTGTCCTATCGCCGCGCCAGCACACCGAGAGCAGCCCGCTCTCGCCTTCCACCATGACGTCGCGGGCATCGGATGCCGTCGGCGCGATCAACGCGATGCGGCCGCACCCGGCCATGGCCTTCTCGCGCACCCACTCGGCGCCAGTTCTAGTCTTGCCGAAGCCGCGTCCGGCCAGCACCAGCCATGTCTGCCAGTCGCCATCCGGCGCGATCTGCTGCGGCCGCGCCCATTGGCGCCAGTCGACGAGGAGTTCTTCCGCCTGCACCTCAGTTAGGCTTGCGATGATCTCCAGCCGGTCCGCCTCGGGCAGCAAGGCGAGCGATCCGATCAGCGAGAGCATCACGCGCGGTCACATCCCTTGTTTCGATAGGTCCGCCGCCGGCGCCCGTGTGCTCCACCGCGGCAAGGCGCGGATGGACGTATGGGGCGGCATCCTTGGCCGCGAGACGCGCGGCGAGACGTTCTGCCGTCACCTTGGCGGTGTCGGCCTTCGCCCCTTTGGCGGCTTCGGTCTCAGCGATCTGATGGTGGTGGCGCATGTCAGCCAGGATGACGTCGAGTGGGGTGACGCCGGCGATAATAGCGCGCTCGGCAACTTCTCTCGTCTTTGCAGTGAGAGCGCTTTTCTTCCGACCAGCGCCTTCTCGCTTTCCGCCACGCGGCATGTTTGATTTCTTTGATTGGTTTCAGAGGGGGCTACCACATGGCGTTCTTGACTACCGACTGCCCGGCCTGCCGAACAGAGCGTGTTGGAATGCCGGTAATTGGAATAACAACAATAGACCACAGAATATTTGAAGATAACGTCAAGAACTGGTTCGGATTGGCTGCAGTTTACTGAGGGAAATGCATGACCCCTTTTGGGGTGCGTGTGACGAGTAGTAGGCCTACGGTCCCCTCAGCGCATGATCAGGCGCTGTCTTCAGTGACCAAGATCTCCTCGGACGTGAACGGGTTAGGTCTCACTTGGAAATTGACTATTATCCAAGCCCCCCGTCCGCAGCTCGAGCATCTCCCGTCCAACATCGAAAGGGCACTCAAGCAAGCCGACGACAACCTCAACCGCCCGGGTTGTGAGGAACCTGCCGCAGTGTTCTACGGCCGAGCGATCGAATTGGCGTTGAAACATGCCCATGCCGACGTCAAAGGAAGTTTGGCTCAGCGGATCGCAAAGCTTGCCAAAGATCGGATCATCCCGCAATCGATGTCGGACTGGGCAGAAGAGGTACGCGTCGTACGCAATGACGGCGCGCATGACGACGGTGTAACCAGAGAAGATGCGGAAGCCGCGCGGGATTTCGCGGACGCGTTTCTGAGATACCTCATCACTATGCCTGCTATGGTCGCGGCTCGGCGCGTCCCTCCGCTTCTCGAAAATGACCGCACAAAGGAATAGCTAGGTCGCGGAAAGGCGATGACGCGGGTCACGGCCTGGTTGATGGTGGTGCCGGCCTTGGAGGCGGCAGCCTTGATGGCTTCACGGCGGCGGAGGCAGGCGGCGCAGGGCATTGCGAATCGTGCTCAAGTGGTTTGGTTCGAAAAGCTCTTGAAGAGGCCAAAGTGACGCCAGAAATTGCCAACGAATTCATCCGCATCGCGTCAGCAATTACGGACCTAAGGGCTACCACTCAAGTGCAAGAGATCGCTCTCAAAGCAATCGTCATTCACATTGCCGAATCTACAAATGATTGGCGCGAAGATCTGTTGGTGATGCGAGAGAAGGCTGAGATCGCGCTAAAGCACCATGAGCTTATCGGCGATGCACCTGCTTCCGCCAAAGCGGATATGAAGAGCGAGATGAAGACGAAGCTCGAGAGGATCTTCAATTCCGTCGAGCAAGCCTTCCTAAACGAGGAAGAAAAAAGCCACCGCCGTACCCCCTGATGATCCTTTCAGCAGGCGATCATAGCAGTGCATCTCGATAAGGGCCGCCGCGCGCGGATGACTACATGGCCATGCCTCATGGCGTGTAAGGCCGTGGCATGCTGGGATTGAACTCACAATGCCACCGCCTATATCGGTCATCAGGACGCGCTGGCGCGGTCTTTTTCAAGACCGGAACCCAAAACTCACGGGCCGAAAAAAGACCGGTGGCCGTGCCGTTCCGGCAAAGTCTGGACCAGCGCGTCCGATCGATGTTCTCAAGCCGCAATCTCATCCGCGGCCAGCAGCAGCTTCGCGCGGCGCCGCCGCTGCTGCTCCTTGCGGAGATCGGCGTTCGTCTTGGCGAGCCAGCGCGCAAGTGCCTCGGGATCGACTGAGCTGGAGGCGCTGTGTCGCCAGCGCGCTATTCCTGTCGTTTTTGTTCGATTGCTTCCCCCGGGGTGCCCGGGTCCTTGTCGACAGGACCTGCGTCGACCTTTTGAAGACGGATGAGGAGATCACTTATCCGCGTAGACAAGCCCTCCTGGCCAACCTGTAGCCGACCCTGGCCTATGCGAAGCTCTTCCGCCGAAGCAGCAAGAGAGGCAAGTGATGCGGTAGCCGTAGCGAGATTGGCATCGATCGATGCCAGACGCGATGAAAGATCTGTGTTCGATTCATGAGCAAAGTCGCGAGTGGATAACTGCTTTTCATCCACCAACTTTAAATCCGAACGCAGCGACGATAGTTCGTCTCGCGTGCCTTGGGCTGACCATGTGACGATGACCCATGTCGCCACTACTGCACCGACGACAATGGATACGGCAGTCTTCAGACCTACCTGAATGTTCCTGTTTTCAACAGCAGCCATGTGTGCCCCCGGGACGATCTCTCTGGGACTGTATCTCAACGCAACCGTTGGGAGAACTGGACCGCATTGCCTCCGGTCTGATCGGCACACGGCCACAAGGTTGCGGCCACCACTGACTGAATTTCGCGCAAGGTTTTGACGGCGGGGAGCGACGATGCTTTCCCCTGATGGGCCGGCGTATTGGCATCCAAGCGTTCGCTTGGGTCCGCTCTGGCGCCCCGATCTCGTCTGCGGCAGAAAATGAGGCCGATGCCCCGCCATGTCAAGCATCACAGAACCTCAAGCATGCCGCGCTCGAATTCCACCGGCGTCGCCCGGCCGAAAATCGAGATCGCCACCTTGATCAGCCCCTGCCCCACGACGTCCTCGACGAGGCCGCTGAACCCGGCGAATGGCCCTTCCTTGGCCCGCACCGGCGTTCCGACAGCGAACCGATGCCGGGCGAGATGGCGCTTGGCGCGACCGCCGTCAGGGTCGACATCGTCCCGGTCGAAACGGCCCGCAGCCTGTGCCGCCTTCAGGTCCTCGATATAGCCGGGCGGGCATGTCAGCGCCCAACCGTCCATCTGCAGCACCCGGGAAACGCCGTCGCATGCGCCAAGGCGCGGCCAATCCATCCCGTCCGGCGGCTCGACGATGAAGACGTAGCCGGTGAACAGGATCCTGCTCCGCACCACGATCTTTTGCGTCCGATGGTTCCGAAACCGATGCGTCATCCGCGGCACGTAGCTGGTGAAGCCAGCCTCGGCGATCGCCAACTCGACGACGGTTTCGGACTTGTGCACCGACGGATGGCCGCCCCGCAACGGAGCCTTTCGGGTCGCTCCTGGCCCGAGGGCGCAGACGTACCAGCGACCGGCAGGATTTGTCGTCTGTGCTGACATTTTGGAGGCGCTCGCTGACATTTGCTGACCTAAACCGTGACTTTTTCGGGCTGCTGGTAGCCGAACTCGGCGAGGATGTGAGCCGGGACGCGGCAGTCGGCATCGCCCGGCTTGCCGTCCCAATCGTCCATCCAGAAGCCGGAACGCTGGAAAGCCGCGACCTTGTTGCGAAAACCTTGATCCAGGCTCAGCGCCGGCACCGCCTTTGCGCCGATCTGCCCGTTTCGCTGCCGGTTTTCCTCGATCGCCGCGACGTAGTAGCCCCACGTTCGACCCCGCTTTCCGCGGCCTGCCGCGGCTTTGAGGACCGGCAGGATGTCGGTTTCGAGCGTCCAGCCTCGGTCGAGCAGGGTCAGGATTGGCGATAGGTCGAGCAGTCCGGGCGCCGCTTCATCGACGAGACCAGCCGCCTCCCGGCACTGGGCTTCGAGCTGATCGACCTCGCGCTTGCCGCGCCGCGCGGAAGCTGAGCGGAGCGAAGCTTCTTCTTCCTGTCCCTTTCTCTGTCCCTGTCCCTTGGGATCGCTAAAGGACTGCTTGTTGGAATGCCCTAGCGATCCTTCTGGGTTTCCTTCTTGCAGTCCTTCTGGGATCGCAGAAGCATTCGAATTGAGATCGCCTTGGCCTCCTTCGCGCGGGCCTCGCGGTTCCGGGCGGCGCGGAGGTTCATCATCAGGATGATCCCGCTTCCCCCATCGCGCCTCGTTGCCGGCACGCGATCTCGCACGCTGCTTCTGCTTGGCATCCCATGCCTCCTTGGCCTTTTCCGACACCACAGGGTGATATAGCCGGCCATCTGTGCAGGCCGTCCAATTATGGAGAGCCATGGCCTTAAGCTTCTTCCAGGACTTCAAATCACGGCCGAGTTCCGCCAATCGACACAACTCGATATCGTCAACAGGAAGACTTCCCGCCGGCACCTGGTGAAAGCTCTTCAGCCACAAAGTCACGCCGGCTCGCCATTCCGAATCCGTCGCCCGGGCATGGAAGCTGGACCCGAATAGCCGGACGATATCGATCGGCATGAAGGCAAAGTCACGCAAGTCTGCGTCGGCTGGAATGGGTGGCTCCGACAGATGATCATTGGCGCCCATGTCTGTCAGTCCTGTCTGTCATTGACGGCGGAAAGGGCGACGTCCGCCCAAAGCTTGACGGTCATCGTCGGGCCGAGCCTGTTCTTGCCGAGATCGAGGTCGAGGGTGTGCTTGCAATCCTCAAGCTCGATGAGCGCGGCCTCGTCACCCGCCTTCACGCGAGGATCCTGGGCGAGGTAATAGGCGGGCCGATAGAGCAGCCCGACGACGTCGGCGTGCTCCTCGATGTTCCCGGAATCGCGAAGGTCCGACATGAAGGGCCGCTTGACGTCGCGGCTCTCGACAGAGCGGGAGAGCTGCGCGAGAAGGACAACAGCGACGCCGAGGCGCTTCGCCATCGTCTTCGCGTGCAGGGCCATCTCGCCCATCTCGTGGACCTTGTTGCCGCGATAACGATCTGTCGCTTTGACGAGGCCGAGATAGTCGATGAAGACGACCCGGAGTGGCGTTCCGGCGCGCTCGAAACGGTCGCGCGTTAGCCGCGTCCTCGCTTCGATCTCGTGCATGGTCAGGCCGCCTGCGGCGTCGATGTGCAACGGCGCTGTGGCAAGGTTGGCCCGAGCCCATCTCAGCTGCTCGCGTCCCGACTCTCCGACATTGGCGGCGAGGATGTCGGCATAGGTGATCGGGTGCGAGGCCATGGAGAGTTCGGAGGCCATGACGCGCGCCCCGACCTCGTTCCGGTCCAGCTCCAGCGAGAAGAAAGCGGCGCCCGCTCCCTTGCGCGCCACGCGCCGCGCCGATGCGACGCCAAACACGCTCTTGCCCATGCCGGGCCGACCGGCGATCACATAGAGCCGCCCTGCCCTATACCCGCCGCTGATCCGACGATCGAGGCTCGCGAAGCCGGTCGGCGTCGCCTGGTCGGCGGCAGAGCGATCGACGTCTTCCGCAGCCGTCACAATATCGTCGGCGATGCTGCCGATCGAGGCATCGGTCCGCTCGACAGCCAAAGAGCCAGCGCGGAGCGCAATCAAGCGCTGCTCGAGATCGGAGAGCTGATCCGCAACGCTCGTTCCGAGCGGCGGATCGTATGCGATGTTCGCGGCGTCATCGGTGATTGCAATGATGGCGCGCCGGTCGGCGAGATCGATTAGGGCCGCGGCATAGTCGGGGGCGTTCACGACCGTCACAGCCTCGGCGGCGAGGCGAGCCAGATAGGCGCGGAAGGTCATGTCGCCGATCATGGTGTCGGCCGGCCGGATGTTCTGCAGCAAGGCCGGCGTCGCGCGCTTCTCGTCGGCGATCAGGATCTCGACCGCTGTGAAGATGTCGCGATGCAGCGGCTCGTGGAAGTGCTCGGCGCGCAGCATGCCCGACACAACGCGATAGGCCTCGTTGTTGACGAGGATGGCGCCGAGCATGGCCTGCTCGACCTCCACATTGTTCGGCGGGATCCGCTTCGGCGGCAGCTGCGCGTGAATGTTCATGCTGCCCTCGTCGAAGATGCTGGAATGGAGAGCGGCGCTTCGGCGCCTGCCGCGATCGCCGTCAACGCCTCAAGGATTGATGCCTCATGCGGGAGAAGCATGCTGACGGCGCGATAGAGCCGCGCGACCCGCTCAGCCTCTGCCTTCGCGTTGGCGAGCGTCGTCGCCCCGCTGAAATGCTGACCGCCGGCCGACTGGCGCTCGGCGAAGATCTCGAGGCGAAGCGCGAAAACCTCCAGCGTCTCGACCTGACCGGCGATGGCGCGGCCGTGCAGGAAGAGATCATCGGCGAGGTCGGCGAGATCGCCCGGCTGCAGGATGGGATCACTCATTCCAGCGCCCTCCGCGTCGCGCGCTCACGGACTGCCGCGGGCGGGTAACTCAGCCGCCGATGCGCTGTGCAGTAGACCTTGCCCGGCTCGATGTGCTCACCGCAGAACGCGGGTTCTCCAACGCCTGGCGCATCGCAACCATCCGGCCAGATCGGAAACCGGCAGCGGCGGTCGGTGACGGTGAGGACGGAGACACGTCCGGCCGGCGCCGATGCGGCAGCAACGGGCGGCAGCAACGCGAGTACTTGGCGACCCGGGCGATCTTCGGTCTCCGGCGTCTCCATACTTGGCACCAACGCCACGGAAATCGTCTTATGCAACGTCCCCAAAGCGCTGTCGGCGTTTCGGTTCGCAACGATCCGCTGCGACCTCGACAGCCCGGAGAAAGTGCGGCTATGCGGATCGGCGTTCAGCTCTTGCCGGTTCGCGCTCCGCCATTTGTCGAGCTTCGCGGTGCTGATATCGAGAGCCTTCGCCATGGCAGAGCGGGAGGTTCTGCCATCTGCGCATAGTGCGCGCACAGCAGCGATCCGCTCGGCATCGGTCATGTCATTCCACGGCCTGAATTTCGTCGAGGCAACAGCTTGGACCTCTGGCATCTTCCTGCGGCCCCGCGGCGCGTTGGCTCGCGTCGAGATTTCAGGATGGCGCAAACAAAATCCCGCAATGGCGCTTCGAGTAGTCCCCAACGCGTCGGCCGCGACGGCAAACGACCCGCCCTCAGCGAAGATGCGATTGAGCGACCTGACCCTGCCGAAATTGTCCAGGCTCGACCAGGTGCTCACGATGCGCCCTCCCCGCCGATCGACGCCTTGATCGTCGTCTCGTGGCGCTGCAGCCAGCGGAGCGTCTCCAGCACAGAGCACATGGTCAGGATCTTGTATTCGGCCTCGCCGTCCTTCATGGCGCCGCGGCCGACCTGGCCGGGATAGACCTTGCGGCGCATCTCGATCTCGGCCTCGACTTCTTTGATCTGCGTCGTCAGTGAACGCTTCGGGACAGGGCCTGATGCGTTCATGCCGCCCTCCCCGCGAACAGCGGCGTCGTAGCGACGGCGACAGAGGGATTGAGCTGGGCAGCGCGATGAAACCACAGCGCCGCGGCGTCGCTCTCGTCGTAGTTCTTCGGCTGGAGGCCGAGGCGCTTGCAGCGCTCCGAGACGCAGAACTTTGCGCGCTCGCCATCGAGGTTGCCGCCGCCGCGGATCGTGTGACCCTTGTAGAGAAACTCATGCCCGCCAATGAAGTCGGCCCGGACGGTGTTGACGGCCGTTCGGCGCACATCGTGAATGCCACGAAGCTGCGCGACGAGACCGGCGGTGATGGCGAGCCCGATCAGCAGCATCGCCTGGTTGGCGCCGTTGCGCTGGCGGATCAGCGGCGCCTCATAGACCAGCCAGCGCGGCGGGAAGGCGGCGGTGCGCTCCCAAAGGAACTTGAACAGCGCAGCGTGGACTTCCTCCATCGAAGCGCCCTCGGGCGCGAGCCTGAGGCTGCCGAGCCGGGGCATCTCGCCGGGTCGGCCTTCGGCCCAGCCGGTGAAACTGGCCAGATCAAGGGCGAGAAGCGTGTCGCTCGGCATGGCGCCCTCAGTTCGGCCTGATGGCGGTGTCAATCTCATCCGTCAGCGCGCGATCCGCAGCGCCGGCGGCCTTCCGGGGCTTGCGCGCGGCAGCTTCCTTCGCCTTCTCGACCTCGCCGGCGGTATCCCATTCCTTCTGCTCGCGCAGGCGGTCGGAAACGGTGCCGTCGATGGCGGGGATGCCTTCGGCCAACTCGGCCTCGGTGCGCGCTGCGCGCTCGCCGTCATTGCCGATCGCTGCGTCGTCGACGGCAGCCGCAACCTTGCCGCCGAGGTCGTCGAGCAGATCGCCCTGGTCGAAATAGCCGAGCCGCTCGGCAAGGACCATCGCATCCCGAAGGCACGACTGGCGCTTCTGATCGTCCAGCTTGTCGAGGCCGGCAATGAAGCCGAATGCCTTGCGATGGATGCCGTAGCGTTCGGTGAAGGTCTTCGTTGCCTGACCAGCGAGGCCACCATATTCGGCAGCATGCGCCTTCTGACGCGAGACCTCGGCGACAGCCGCCTTGACCTCGTCTGCCGATGGCAAGCGCTTCGGCCCCGTCGATTCCTGCTTCTTCTTACGGCCTCGTGCCATGGCATCGGTCTCCTGCTGGTGAAGGGGTTCAGCGCCCGCCCTTGAGGGTGAGCAGCGCTTGTCTGAGGCCAGCGAGGCGCTCAAGCGCTTCGTCAATCTCGGGAATGGCCGCGTCGACATCGGCCGGGCTAAAGTCGCCATCGGCGAGGCCTCGGCTCACCACGATGATGACGTCGGCCGCCTCTTTGCTGATCTGGCCAACGGCCTCGTGCAGCCCGCCTGCCGTAACGGCGCCTTCGATGCGCGTGATCGTCCAGCCCTGCCGGGCAGCGAGCGCGCGCGTCACGAAGGGCTCGCCCGCGTCGAGCTCGAGATCGAGCAGCACGTCGATCGGGATGAAGTCCTCGGCCCGCTCTGGCAGGCGATATCGGCTCAGCGACTGGTGAGCGACGCGCGTGATCGAGGCCGCGCTCTCCTGCCCGCCACAGGCATCGACCAGCCGGCGCGTCGTCGCCTTCAACGCCTGCAGGTCATCGACATTCGTCTTGCGGCCAAGCGGAGCGGGGCTCATGCGCAGAAATCCTCGGCTTGCACGGTGACGGCGTCACGGTTGCGCTGCACCCTCGCGTCATCGGAAATGGTGCGAGGCAACCATGGGAATGCGGGAAGAACGAAATCGGGTTGAGGCTCTGCCAGCGCCGCGTCGGCAGCAGCGAGGAGGCGCCCGATATAGGAAGAGTGCGGATAGATGCTCGGCGGGGCGCTCTGCGGGTCCGTCATGCCGGCACCAGCATGACGACTGAGGTGATGAGCACGGCGAGAAACGCGGCACCGATGATGCAGTATTCGCCGAAGGACCAAGGGGGGGGCGTCGGGGCGGCCGGTCATGCTGCGGCCTCAGCCACGTCAAAGAAGTCGTCGGCCGTCACTTCGCCGCCGGTCTTCTCGCGAATTTTGATCATGAGCTGCCGCTTGGGCACTCGCTCGCCGGCCAGATATCGATGAACGCTCGTCGAACTGACGCCGATCTGCGCCGCGAACTGAGCTACGGAGATGCCGTTGGCTGAAAGATATGACGCGAGTTTCATGCGTCACCAGATATCACCGTTTTGGTGATGTTACAAGCACGCTCCGTCACCACTTTGGCCAATGGCCGATCTCACCTTTTTGGTGAGAATGCTCTCATGAGTGGAAAATACGATATTCCGACAGCGTTGATTGCTGCAGTGGAGCAAGCGCAGAAATCGCAAGCGCAGATCGCTCGCGAGGCTGGGACATCACCTCAGCAGCTCTCCAGACTGCTGAGCGGAGAGCGCAAACTCACCAAAGAATGGGCGTTGCGCCTTGCGGGTCCATTGGGCGTCCGCGCGCAGGATCTCCTTTTCAGCGCTAGGGAACTGAAGCTAGTTCCGTTGCACGAGGTGGAGCGCAATGAAGGCATAGACGGGTCCGATGACGGAGCGCCCGCTGCCGACCTCGTGCAGCACGACTTTTCATCTCTTGGTGTTTCCACGATCAAGCCTTTCCAGGGCGAACTGCCCGGATCATCGCCCGACATCGACACGTCCGCCGGTGCGGGCCCCGGCGGACTACCCCTACCGTCATCTGTTTCTGCAGGCGAAGTCGTCTACAGTGCAGATGCGGTTCGCGGCGAGATCGTGATGCCGGACTATTTGCTGTCCGAATTCACGCGGGCCCGAGCACCGCGCGTTCACTGGATCAAGGTGCGCGGCGATTCCATGGAGCCGACACTATTGTCCGGCGAACGCATCATGGTCGACACGACAGACACAGCTATCGGCCAAGGCGGCGTGTTCGTGCTTCGTGATCCCGATGGCGAGGTCATCGTGAAAAGGCTACGGAAGCTCAAGGGTGGAGATGTCGAGGTGATATCCGACAATCCGAAACAGGCGACCGATGTTCACAGCGCCGATTCCATAGCGGTAATTGGACGGGTCGTGGGCAGGTTGGCGCGTCTATGAGTGCCGGACCCGCCACCATCCACGTCGTTGTTTCCTTCAGCCAGGTCGCTGACGAGATCGCCGCCGACGCGCCGCAGCAGGTGCCGACGGCGGGCGCGGCGATTTCGCGCGCCAAGGCCCTCGCCGCCAAGCATGCCGGCGTCATCGCTTGGTCGCGGACAATGGACCCGGACACGGGCGACTATGGCGATCCGGTCGAACTGATCAGGCTCGGCGTGATACCGGATTGGTTCAATGAAACGGGGGATGCGGGGGGATGAAGGGCAGTGAATTTGGCGCCGCCAACCTGACGCTACCAGCGGCGGTGAGCTTATGAACTCGAAGCTCACCCAGGCGAGGGCATTGATTTTTCGCATAACGCACATTGCCAATATCCGAGACGTATTGCTCAACGGATGCCATTGCCGAGCCTCACAGTCAGCCCAAGCTCATTATGTCGAAATTGGCAACCATGAACTAATCTCTAGAAGAGCCACCCGTCCAGTTGACTGTCCACCAGGGGGCGTTCTAAGCGATTATGTCCCCTTTTACTTCACTCCATTTAGCCCCATGCTATTGAATATCAAGACTGGCTATAATGGGATCGCGAAGCAATCGATGAGTGATATTGCGATTCTCGTCTCGTCGCTCCCCTATCTAAAGAAGCAAGGCATTCCGTTCGTTTTCTCCGATCGGCACGCATACCTCAAGACGGCGAGGTTTTCGAACGATCTTGCCGACCTAGATCGCATCATATGGCCGGCTCTCCAGATCCGCGATTTTAAGCGAGACGACACGGACAAGGTCGAGCGATACCAAGCGGAGGCACTGGTTCATAAGCATGTTCCACTGAATGCGATAGCCGGGATCGCGTGCTACGATGAGGCATCGAAGGACAGAATCGATGCTGAGGCGGCAGCCTGCAAAGTAGAAATTAAAGTCATTGCCAACCGAGGTTATTACCTTTGACGATTAAGTTCATCCAGGGCAACTTGCTCGAAGCTCACGCCGATGCACTCGTTAATACGGTGAATACCGTCGGCGTGATGGGCAAGGGAATCGCACTCATGTTCAAAGAGGCTTTCCCAGATAATTTTGAGTTATACAAGAAGGCTTGTGGCACGAAGTCGGTAAAGATCGGTCGCATGTTCGTGACTGAGCAGCGGGACCTGGTCGGCCCTCGCTGGATAATCAATTTCCCTACCAAGGCACATTGGCGATTCCCATCGAAGATCGAGTGGGTTGCCGAAGGTTTGGACGATCTCAAAGCTGTGATTAGGTCTCGACAGATCAAGTCCGTTGCGCTTCCGCCGCTTGGAGCAGGCAACGGGGGGCTCGAATGGTCAGAGGTCAGGCAGTTGATCGCAGACAAGATGTCAGACCTCGAA
Organism: Kaistia sp.; assembly: GCA_965229085.1. Lineage (GTDB taxonomy): Bacteria > Pseudomonadota > Alphaproteobacteria > Rhizobiales > Kaistiaceae > Kaistia. The sequence goes on from OZ245859.1 coordinate 1,363,363, forward strand.
GGTGTAGAAGTCATCGTCTACGAGCCCGTGACCGCCTATCAAAATGTGGCCAAGCGCTCAGGCGTCGACAAACTCACACCCGCACGCGCCCTGATAGCTGAACTGGTCAGGCAGTACAGCATTTTGGGCATCGAGGGCTCCCTGCTCGAGGTTCAGAAGCTCGGATACTTCATAGAGCGCTTCGCTCTAAAGCAGGGCTTAAATGACCTACGGTTCGATTTTGGCGCCAACAAATATGGTCCGTACTCGGACAAACTGAAGCACCTCCTCAACTCTCTGGATGGAAGCTATTTGCACTGTGATAAGCGGTTGGCGGATGCGGGTGCTTTCGAACCGATCTATTTTAACGATTCCAAGAGAGATCTAGTCGCAGCTTATTTCACAACCCCAGAGGCGAAACGGTATCGACCCGCTCTTGAAGCGACGAGCCGGCTGATCGACGGGTTTGAATCACCGCTTGGGATGGAGCTGTTAAGCACCGTTGATTGGATGGTGAATCGTGATGAAGTTGAGCCGGACGCGGAGGCAATCAGGGCGAGCTTGCCCCGATGGGAGGGCGGATCGGAGGCTGGCGAACGCAAGTTGCGATTGTTCGAGAAGCGGTCGATCTCGATAGCTATAGACGCGTTGCGGGACAGCGGGCTGATACACGTCTGATATATTCCTGAGCCCTCAGGAGCGCGCCACCACGGTGGATTTCGTCGCGCCCTTCCCCCCGCCACTGCCGCCTTAGCATCCGTTGGTGGTGGGGGGGGCATGCGCGCACAAATTACCATCCTTATCGCGACGATTGTCCTGCTCGCGCCGGCCATGGCTCACGCCTGCGACGGCTGCGGTTGCCGTGGTGGCCCGGGCTACCGCGGCCCGAACGGCAAGTGCGTCGGCTGGGCTCAGATCGGCAAGGTCTGCGGATCGCCGCCGACTGAGCGCTGCACTGCGGAGGGTCCGGCGGTTGGCGCGGATCGGGCTGCATCAGATGGCCAGGATATCGAGAAGCAGCGGCCGAAGGTTGGCAACGGCCAATAGCGCGAATCGAGGATGCCGTCCTCCAGAGCTCCTTTCCTCGCGCCTAGATAGTCCTGAATCGCTGTGCAGGCATCGGCCTGAGCCAGTGTTCAGATGCGCTGCGCTTACGCGGCTAAGCCGCTCCGCTTCGGCCGATGGCTTCGCGGCTTCACCCTTCCCTGCGCGCGGGCGACAGGATCGCTGGCAAACGTGATGCGACCCTCCCGCTTCAGTCTTCCGAGTTGATCCTCACAGCAGTCTTGCATGTGTTTGCAGTCAGGGGTCCGAGGTCTTTCATGATCTTCGATGCCGCCGCATCGCAGGCAGCATAGTTTGCGGCGCCGCGCATCGCCGTCTCGCAAACAGAGAGGATGGCCTTTTGAATCGACGTCGGCACGTTCCCTTTCAGCGTCTCCGAGGCGGCCTGGGCGCATATCTCGGGTGCGGTCCGGCCAGACTCGGGCGCAGCGTGTGCGGCGAAGTCGGTTGTTGAAATGAGGAAGATGCCTACCCCTACGGCGATCGCAGCGCCGATCTGACGGGGCAGCTTTCCCGCCGCCGATAGCCGAGTTGCCCGCTTCCACGAGAACCCGGTGATGGTCGACTTTCTCTGCTTTGCCATCTCGCAATCCCCGCGCCCTCGAAAGCGACGATAGCGAACGCGGGCGGTGCGTCCATCACCACTTCGGTGTTGACATCACCAAATTGGTTATGCATTGTCCTCTCCATCAGCTGCTCACCAGCGCCGATGGAGACCTCAGGTGAACGCACCCCTCCGACCCAACTTCAACATGTCGCACGACGAGCTCGTTCGTGCGTTCCGCTCAGTCATCCGGCCCCGTCAGGTCATCGCCTACAAGGCCGACGCCCGCTTCCTGCTGAGTGAGCCCGGCGCTCTCGATCGCGCCCTCGGCGTCAATCTCTATGGCCCTGTGCCGACGTCGATCTCCGGCCGCCTGCAGGCCTGCCGCGCCCGCATTGGGCTTGAGCAGCAGCTCGCCGCGTCGCGGTCCTTCACCCATAGCCGCCCACGCCTGATCGGCCTGATCACCGCCGAGATCGCATTGCGCTACCAGCGCCGGTTCGGCGGCCGCGAGGTCGTCCCGATGCACGAAGTGGAGGCGGCGTGATGGAAGCGCTCTTCGCCCTCCTTCCCGTCATTCTCCTCCTGTCGAGCGCCGCCGCGGGCTACCTGTCTGTCCTCGTCGCCGTGCATGCGCGGTCCACTGCTGCCGCTGACGAGCGGTTCTCGATCGAGATCGTCGCCGCCTCGATCATGCTCGTCGCGCTCTGTGCCGCCTTCGCCGGCGGCAAGGTGTGGTGACCGCTATGGGCGCCATTCCTGAAGAGACCATCGAATTCGAGGCAGGCCGGCTGACTTTCGCCGCCTGGGCAGCGCTCATCGACGCCGAGGTCGCGAAGCTGACTGGGTTCGATCGCGAGGCCTTCTCCGACTGGGCTTATGCCGACGCCTTCGCCGACTCCATGGAGCCGCGCGACGCAGCGCGCGCCATGCTCGCCAAGGACGATATGGGCCGTGAGTTCCTCGCGCTCGCCGGCATCGACGCTGACGAGGTGTTGGCATGATCGCCGCCCTCATCTTCATCCTGATCATCATGATGATGATCGCCGCTGTAGCACGCCTCATCTGGATCGATGCGCGCCGGGTCAGTCGTCGGCGCGAGGCAATCGAGCACGACGTCGACGAGCAGATCGGAACGTTCCGCCGTGTTGGCGGCCATGCGGCTGACGTCGTCGCCAAGATCGACCGGAGGCGGGCATGAAGTTCCGCGTCCCCGCCTCCGTCGAGATTGTCCGGCCGGAGAGCCGCGACCAGTGGCTCGATCTCCGGCGCCCCAACATCGGCGCCAGCGTCGCCGGCGCGCTGCTCGGCGTGCACAGCTACGAGACTGCGTTCGGGCTCTATGCGCAGAAGGCAGGACTTCTCGCGAGTGACCATGAGGAGAGCTCGGCAATGAAGCGCGGGCGCCTGCTGGAGCCCGTGGCAATCGAATTGCTGCAGGATGATCGGCCGCGCTGGAAGGTCGAGGGCAACCCGATGCCAGGCGGCTCCTATTTCGTCGACCGCAAGCTGCGCCTCTCTGCGACGCCCGACGCCTTTGCGATCGACCCGGACCGCGCCGGCTTCGGGGTCGTGCAGATCAAGAGCGTCGAGGGTGGCATCTTCCGCAAGGCGTGGTGCGACCCCGACACGCTCGACATCATGCCGCCGCTCTGGATTGGCGTTCAGGCGATCATCGAGGCGCACCTGACCGGGGCTTCCTGGGCCGCCATCGGCGCGCTCGTCGTCGGCTCTGGTGTCGATCTCCACATCGTCGATGTGCCGGTGCATGCCGGCGTCATCAGCCGCATCCGCGAGGCGGTGGCCGGCTTCTGGCGCCTCGTCGAAGCCGGCACGCCGCCGGATCCCGACTATGCCCGCGATGGCGAGACGATCGCCGCGCTCTATGCAGACGACAACGGCGCTTCGATCGATCTCTCCGGCGACAACGCCCTGCCCGGCCTTGTCGACGAGCGGCAGGCCCTGACGGCGACGCGGACCCTCGACAAGAAGCGCATCGACGCGATCAACGCCGAGATCCTCGCCAAGCTCGGACCGGCCAAGTCCGGACGGCTCGCCGATGGTCGCGTGATCACGGCCGCCACGATCCAGCGCGGCGCCTATCAGGTCGCCGCGACCTCCTACCGATCCATCCGTATCGCCATGGGCCCTGCCCGTGCGTCAGCCTTTGAGGGAGCATTCTGATGTCCGCAGTCCTCGCCCATTCGCCGACCATCGGCGACAACAACCCGCCGCTCGCCGACCGGCTTGCCATCGATCATGCCGGGCTACTCGCCGAGGTCGAGGCGCTGGCCGCTCGCGCCAACACAGCGCCGAAGAAGATCACCGATGACGCGTCGGCCGAGGCGGTCGCCAAGGTTCGCAAGGACGCGACGGCCTTCTTCAAGAACGTCGACATGATCCGGACGGAGGAGAAGGAGCCTCACCTGCAGGCCGGCCGCACCGTCGATGACTTCTTCCGGCCGATGCTGGATCGCTCCAAGAAGATGCGCGAATTCTTCATCGGCGTCGAGGATGACCTCGCCCGGGAGGTTGCCGCCGAAGAGCGCCGCCGCCGCGACGAGGAGGCTCGAAAGGCCCGTGAAGAGGCAGCCCGTCAGCGCGAGATCGCCGATCGCCAGGCCGCAGCAGCACGGCCGGTCGCCGCGGCGAAGGCCGAGGACAAGGCCGCGGCTGCCGAAGTGCGCGCCGAGCGGCTGGAAACGGCGCCGTTCGTTCCCGAGACGGCCAAGGCCGAATGGGCCTTTTGCATCGTCGACGTCGAGAAAATCGACCTGAACGCGCTGCGCGCCTTCATCGGTCAGGACGTCGTCGAGAAGGCCATCCGCCAGCATATGCGCATCCACAAGGGCTCGCGGCCGATCGCTGGCGTCGAGTTTTTCGAGGACTTCAAGGCTAAGCGGCGCTGAAGCGCCTGCAGGCGCCCCCTTTCACGCTCAGGAGCACACCGACATGGCCGGTCAGGCAGTCGAACACGTCACCGAAGACGGCGAAATCGTCGCCGGGCTGCCCGCTGGCTATCTCGGCTGCAACCAGAGCCTCGCCGTCAGCCTCGCCCGCGCCGAGGTCGATCAGCAGATCACGACGGCGCATGCCTATCCCCGCAGCGTCTCGCGCGCCGTGCAGAACATTCTCAGCTTGGCGACGATCGACGAAGAGAGCGCGGAGGAGTGCGTCTATGCGCTCCCGCGCGGCGGCAAGCCGATCAAGGGGCCGAGTGTCCGGTTGGCCGAGATCATCGCCAGCCAGTGGGGCAATTGCCGCGTCGGCGCCCGCGTCGTTCATGTCGACCGGATCGAGAAATACGTCGAAGCCGAGGGCGTGTTCCACGACCTCGAGACGAATGCCGCCACGACCGCCAGGGTCCGGCGCCGGATCTCTGACAAGCATGGGCGGCTGCTCAACGACGACATGATCGTCGTGACCGGCAACGCCGCGTGCTCGATCGCCAAGCGCAACGCCATCCTCGGCGCCGTTCCAAAGGCTGTCTGGCGCAAGGCCTATGCTTCGGTCGAGCAGGTCCTCGCGGGCGACATCAAGACGCTGTCGGAGCGTCGCGAGGGCGCCATGAAGGCATTCGCTGCCTTCGGCGTGACGCCGGAACAGATCTTTGCGGCGCTCGGGATCGGCGGTCTCGACGATCTCGCGCTCGAACATATGGGCACGCTCACCGGCATGCGATCGGCGCTGAAAAGCGGCGAAGCGACTGTCGAGGAGATGTTCCCGAAACAGCCGGTCGCTGGCGAGAAGCCGAAGACCCTCGCCGAAGGCCTCGACAAGCTGGCGAACGCCGGCGCGCCCGCAGACCCGGCGGCGTCCGCTGCGGGACAGGCGACCGAAGGAACTGCACAGAAAGCCGAAGCCTCATCTCCTCCCGAGGCAACGGCAAAGGCCGAGGCCGGCGCGCCCCCCGCGCGCCGCGCCTCGGCCACCAACAAGCCGGACGCTGCAAAGGCGCTCGACGCCGACACAGCGCGCCAGCGCGGCCGTGACGATGCCAGGGCCTGCCGGGAGCGCAGCGAGGTCCCTGAGGACGTTCGGGCGGCCAAGCTCGCCGGCGCATGGTTCGAGGGCCATGACGAGGTCACTGAGGCGGACGTCGATGCCGCGACCGGATCGGCCGACGACGGCTTTGACTTCCCGGGGGATCGCTGATCATGGCGCTCACTCCGGATTTCCGCCTCCGCAAGGGCGACGTCGTCGCTGTGCTCGCCACGGTGCTTCACGACGTGCCTCGCGGCGACAAGTTCGTGCACCTCAGCGTCGAGGGAAACTACAGCGGCCTGATGCTGGAGCCGCATCAGATCGAGGCCGTCGTTCGGCGGTCCTTCAAGGTCGGCGAGCGGGTCCGCCTCCGCCCTGGGCTCGGCAGCCGCAGCGCGAGCGGCAACATCCTTGCCATCGACGGGGACAACATCTGGCTCAAGACGGACGGCGAGACGAGGCCGATCACGGCCATCATCGACGACCTCGAGCTGCTCGAACCGTGGCCGGAGCGGGAGCGGCTTGAGATGCCGCCGCCCGAACAGCCGCCCCTTTCCGTCCCCGCCTCCATCGAAATCTGAACAAAGGAACCGCCATGGGCCGCTATTTCCTGTCCTACGACACCGAGACGACCGGGCTTCCGCTGTTCAAGAAACCGAGTGAGCACCCGGACCAGCCGCATATTGTCCAGCTCGGCGCGCGCCTGATCGACATCGACACACGCCGGCCGGGGCTCACTCTCGATACGATCATCCGGCCGGACGGCTGGACAATCCCCGACCACGTTGCGGCGATCCATGGCATTCAGACGGATCGCGCCGCAGCCGAGGGGGTCGATGAGGCGGTCGCGCTCGCAATCTTCCACGAGATGTGGCAGCGCGCCGCGTTCCGCCTCGCCTACAACGAGAGCTTCGACGCCCGGATTATCCGCATCGGCCTGATGCGGCACTTCGGCGAGGCTATGGCCGACCTCTGGAAAGAGGGTGACGCCAAGTGCTCGGCGCGCATGGCGACGCCGATCGTCCAGATGGCGCCGACCGACAAGATGATGGCCGCCGGCCGCTTCACCGCGAAGATGCCGAAGCTTGCCGAGGCCTATCGCTTCTTCTTCAACGAGGATTTCGACGGCGCGCACTCGGCGCTCGCCGACGTAGACGCCAGCACGGCGATCTATCACGCGATCCTCGACCGGCAGGCTGGCGAGACCTCCGTTCGGCCTGTCGCCGCGGTCCGGCAGGTGGCCGGCGCCGCTGCGCCGATCTCGTTCTGAGGCCGCGCCATGGACGAAGATCACGACACGGAAATCTCAATCACGGCCGGCCGCACGACGGATGGCGATGTTGCGATCGAGATCGGCTCCATCGTCCTGACGATGACCGTCGAAGACGCCAAGCGGTTCGGGAACCTGGTGCTGACGGCTGCCGGCAGTGCGTTCCATCGCACGTCGAAGCCGGCGGGTGAGCCGCTCCAATGACGCGCAAGATCTTCGTTGCCGATCTGCTCTGCGGTGCCGGCGGAGGAGCCAAGTGAATGTGGCTCTACATCCCAAGCCCCGCGGGCTCGACCTCATCAGCCTCTGCACCGGAGGCGGAGCGCTCGACCTTGCCGTCGACCTCACCATTCCCGGATCTCGCGCCGTCGTTATGGTGGAGAGGGAAGCCTTCGCCGTCGCCCATCTGGTTGAGGCGATGGAAGAGGGCCTCATGGCTCCGGCAGCTGTCTGGTCGGATGTGCGATCCTTCGATGGCCGGCCATGGCGCGGCCTTGTGGATGGCGTCATTGGCGGCATCCCGTGCCAGCCGCATAGCCTTGCCGGACGCAAGCGCGGAAAGCTCGACAAACGCGATCTCTGGTCGCCGACCCGGCGCATCATCGCCCAAGCGCGTCCGTGGTTCGTCGCCATCGAAAACGTTTCGGGCATGCTCGCGGCGGGGGCTGACGACATCGCTGGCGCCGAGCGAGTTTGGCGAGACCTACAGCGCCTGGGTTACGCGGTTGAGGGCGGACTGTTCCGCGCGCGCGAAATCGGCGCGCCGCATGAGCGCGAGCGCGTCTTCATCCTCGGCTTGGCCGACGGCAACAGTGCCGAATGGCGGCCGATCGAGCGCGGAGGGGACGCTCTCCCCAACGGGCATGACTGCCGACGGCCAGAAGCGGCAGGTGGACCTGAACTATGCCGTGAAGATGTGGCCGACACCGGACGCGAATGTGATGAACGACGGCAAGGGGCCAGAGACCTTCTTTCGCGCGACAGGCGATGCTCAAGGCGAAGGGCATCAATGGCAACGGAATGGGGATGCCGCTGACGATCGCGGCGACGACTTGGCCGACGATGCGGACCGGCGACGGTGCCATGAAAAACCTGCCGTTGCCGGGCGGCGCGATCAGAGGGCGAATCGAGGAGGTGGTGACCAACTGGCCGACGCCAAACATGGTGGACGCGAAGGGCGGGAACAGGATCGGCGAAGGGCAGGCTCAGCTCTGCCATGTGACATCGCAATGGTCGACGCCGAGGGCATCGGACGGGGAGAAGGGCGGCCCGAACCAGAGCTTTGGCGCGGGCGGAATGCCGTTGGCGGCACAGACATCGAACTGGATGACGCCGACTGTGATGGATACGGGCGTTGGCCATCAATACCAGAACAGTCGCGGGGACAAGTCCAAGCCGGTGCCGACGCTGACCGGCCAAGCCTTTTCCCTCCCGGGCCCGGCGACGCTGATGTCTGGAGCGCCATCCTCGAGCGCGCTTCTGAACTGCTACCGGCGCTATCGGGCCACGACCGATTTGGGGCTGCGATCCGAGATGCGCGCCTTGCTGCTGATGGCGATCAGGCGACGCGGCAGGGGCTGGACCCGCAAGGCCCATTCGGCCTTCGTGCGTCCCTCGTTCAGGAAATCGCTCAATCCACGCTTCGTGGCCTGGCTGATGGGTTGGGCGCCACCCGCATCGACTGGCTGCGGCTTCTCGGCAACGGCGTGGTTCCCCTACAGGGCGCGTATGCGATCCGCACTCTTGGAGCTCGCCTCGCCGCGCGCGGCGCTCCCGGTTCAGCACGACTTGTTCGCATGATGGAGGCCGCAGAGTGACCAGCCCCATTCCTCCGTTCCCGCTTGCGTGGCCGGAAGCCTTCCCGCGCACCAAGACGCGGGAAAAGGGCACGTTCCGCACCACGCTCAACGCAGCGATCTCGAACGTCACTGACAGCCTGGAGCTGTTCGCCCGCGACAGCAAAAAGGCGCTGACCGATCTCGTGATCTCGTCGAACGTGACGCTCGGCGTGATGAAGCCGGCCGATCCGGGGGTGTCCGTCTGGTTCACGTGGGACGGGCTTCAGGTCTGCATCCCGGTTGACCGATACCAGAGCGTCGAGGCGAACCTGCAGGCGATCCATCACATCGTCGAGGCTAGGCGTGTGGAGCTGCGGCACGGGACCTTGGCGCTGGTCCGCGCGTCCTTCGCCGGGTTCATGGCGCTGCCGGCCCCGGCAGGAGCGAGGAAGCGGCCGTGGCGCGATGTTCTTGACATCCATTTCGGGTCAGTCGGACCAAGCGACATCGAGGCGGCTTTTCGGAAGTTGGCGAAAAGCCGTCATCCCGACACGGGCGGCAGCACGGACGCAATGACCGAACTGAACCGCGCCCGCGACGAGGCGTTGAAGGAGATCGGCAATGGTTGACCGTCCCATCCTCTTCTCCGGTCCCATGGTTCGCGCGCTGCAGGAGTCCTGAAACATGCCGGCGCGCACGCACATCCTGCCAGGCGACATTCATCCCGGCGCCGCAGCGCGCCGGATGGGGATGACCCTCGCCGAGTTCGAATTGGTGCTTCCTCGTCTGCTCTCGCGAGGCTTCCCGGCCGCCGATCGCGACACGGGCATGTTCGATCTCGACGCAATCGATGCTTGGCGGCGCCGTCGCAACCCGCAACTCTTCGGCGAATCATCCTCGTTGACGACAACGCCATCCGACCGCGATGTTCAGGGCATCGTCAGTGCTCGGATCGCGGAGGCTCGTCGAGGGCGTGGGTAGCGTGAAAATCCCCTACTACGTCGTCGTGAAGGGGCGCGGCTATTGGCGCCCGACGAAAGCAATGCGCGAGAAGGGCTTCGCGATAGTCCGCTGCGGCGGAGACGGGCCCGACGCATGGCGCATCGCCAGCATTTGGAACAGCCGATGGCAGGCCTTTCGCCGCGGCGAGACGCCGGTGCCGATCTCGACAACCACCGATCGACTGTCTCCGGATCAGATCGAAGAAACGATCGTCTATCCGAGAGGTTCGATAGGCGAGGCATTCCGCCGCTATCGACGCACGAAGGTATGGGCCGCGAAGGCGCCGCGCACGCGGGAGGATTGGTGGCGCGGATGGAAGCGCATCAAGCCGTTCTTTGGCGACCTCAGGCCATCCGATCTGTCGCTCGAGGATCTCGATCAGTGGCGCGGACTGATTCAGGAGCAGGCCGGCCAGCGTGAGGCCCATCGCGCCACCAAGATCTGGCGTGCCTTGTGGAAGGTCATGGCGGCGCTGCAGCTGTGTGAGCGTGACGCGGATCCGTCACTCGGCGTTCCCAACACAGCCGCGAAGGGCCGTTCAGCCACATGGACCGAAGGCGAGGTCGTCCGCCTTGTGAAGGCGGCTTGGCGCAACGGCTATTTCGGCCTTGCTGCGCTGCTCGCGGTCATGTGGGACAGCCAGATGTCACCGGGCGATGTTCGGACCCTGCAAGCAGGCCAGATCGCCAGCGGGCGCCAAGGGCGGGCGTTCGTCACCGACCGGGCGAAGACAGGCGTAACAGTCGGCGCTGTGCTCAGCGCCCGCGCCACGGCCGTGCTGGGGGCGTACCTCGACGGCCTGGGCTACACGCCGTTGCCGGATCAGCCGATCTTCCGCAACCGGGGCCTTCCCGCCACATCTGCCAAAGGCGGTCGGCCGCGGCCCGGAACGCCCTACACGTCCGACGTCCTCGGCCGAGATTTCCGCGCTCTGCGCGAATCGGTCTTCGGGGCGCGCGAAGCTCGGCAGCTTCTCGACTTCCGGCGGTCGGGCGCCGTCGAGGCAATTGCGGGCGGTGCCGGCGCGGAAAACCTCTCACGCGCGATGGGCAACACGCTCGCATCATCGAACGCGCTCTTCGAGACCTATGTCCCGGTCGACCAGGCGATGCTGAAAGGTGTGGCCGATGCGCGCCGGAAGGGCCGCGCGAAAATGCGCGACAAGAACGAATAGGCGCCAAAAGTATCAACACGTCGGCGGAGGTTGATACTTTCCCACCAGCCGATAGCAGCTAAGTGATTGATAAAAATGGCGGGAGTGACGGGGCTCGAACCCGCGACCTTCGGCGTGACAGGCCGACGCTCTAACCAACTGAGCTACACCCCCGCTGGGGTCCCTCGTCGAGGGCCGCTGCGGTGTTTGCCGCGGCGTGTGGCGGTGAATTACGGCACCACTCCCGGCAAGTCAAGCGCGGCGGATCCGGCTTGTGGATAAGCCAGCCAAGGACCGGGGATCGCGCCGCCGTGCCGCGACTGAGCCCGCCCCATCGGCATGGCGGGCGGCGCCCGGATAGCCTCACTCTTTCGCAATCGCTCCGCGATGCCAGCGCTTTCTCCTGCCGATTCTGCCGCCCGAGCCGGCCGCGATGCGGCGAAGCCGGCCGTGCGCCATGCGCTTTGACTGATCGAAAGCGACGGGAGCGGATTCGGCGACAGCGACTCAACGCCATGCAGCTGATTCTGCCGTCGGATGCGGCGGCCATCCGACCGCCGACGCTGGGTGCCGGCGCAACCGACCCGCCCTCGGGCCGAGCCGCTTCGGTGCTCCGCATGTTCAAGAAGCCATCCGGCGGCCCGTGGAGGCGATGCGCGACCGATTCCTTGCTCCGGGGCAGCGGAACCCGGCCTTCGCCTGCAGCGACGCGGCAGAGGCTGCAAAGCATCGGCTATGCGGCACAACGGCATGCGCCTGACGATATTGAGGCGACCGGGCAGGAAGGGCCGTCCTGGGCGATCAGCGATGAGACGGCCGCGGGAGCCTGTCCTGCGCATTACCTTGACACCAACACGGTGGCGCCCCGCGACGGCGACATCACCGGCCAGACGGTCAATTCCGCAGGAGGGATCATTAAAAAGACGAAGGGGCGCGCGATTCTCGCTTGCGAAGCGACTGCCCTCGTCGCGCCCACGGCCAAGTTCTGACGGGGTGGGCCATTTGGCCGGCGAATGGTGGGCGGTGAGAGACTCGAACTCCCGACATCCTCGGTGTAAACGAGGCGCTCTACCAACTGAGCTAACCGCCCGCCGCTTCGCGGCATCGCGACGTCATTAGGCGATATCGCCGTCCGGTTTCAAGCCGGCTCGTGCCATCGCCGTGCAAAGCACAAAGAAAAACGGCCTCGCGCCGGAAGGCGCAAGGCCGCATTGATCAACGAAGCGGTCCCTGGAGGGCCGCAGCGCCTTAGTTGACGGCGTCCTTCAGGCCCTTGCCGGCCTTGAACTTCGGGGTCTTGGAGGCGGCGATGGCGATGGTCTCGCCCGTGCGCGGGTTGCGGCCTTCGCTGGCGGCGCGCTCTGCGACGCTGAAATTGCCGAAACCGATGATCTTGACTTCGTCACCGGACTTCAGGGCAGCGGTGATCGCGTCGAACGTTGCATCGACAGCCTCCGCGGCAGCGGCCTTCGAAGAATTGGTACGCTCTGCAACGGCTGCGATGAGATCGTTCTTGTTCATGATGATCCTTTCCCTGGTCTCCGGGCCGGTCCGCTTGAGTCGGAACCGACCGTGGCGCGACATCTCACCGAATTGCGCGCCGCTGGCAAGGGAAAATGGCTGTTTTCCGCGATTTTCAGCCAGAATTTCGTGAATCTACAAACGAAAACGCCCGCCGGAGGGCGGGCGTCGTCGTTTCGCAGGCTTAGTTTGCCTAATGTGCCGTCAAGGCCAAATTTGCATCATCCTCGGTCGCGACCGGCTTGACCGCGTTTGCCTTGGCCTCGTCCCAGACGATCGGCACCGGCTTGCGCACCAGAGCATGGGCCAGAACGTCGTCCATCCGGGCGACCGGAATGATATCGAGGCCGTTCTTGACGTTGTCCGGGATCTCCGCGAGATCCTTGGCATTGTCCTCGGGGATCATGACGGTCTTGATCCCGGCACGCAGCGCCGCGAGCAGCTTCTCCTTGAGACCGCCGATCGGCAGCACGCGTCCGCGCAGCGTGATCTCGCCCGTCATGGCGACATCCTTGCGGACCGGGATGCCGGTCATGGTCGAGACGATCGCCGTCACCATCGCGATGCCGGCCGACGGCCCGTCCTTCGGGGTTGCCCCTTCGGGAACATGGACGTGGATGTCGCGGCGGTCGAACAGCGGCGGCTCGATGCCGAAATCAACCGCCCGGCTGCGGACATAGGACGCCGCGGCCGAGATCGATTCCTTCATCACGTCGCGGAGATTGCCCGTGACGGTCATGCGGCCCTTGCCGGGCATCATGACACCCTCGATCGTCAGGATCTCGCCGCCGACTTCCGTCCAGGCGAGACCGGTAACGACGCCGACCTGATCTTCGAGCTCGGCTTCGCCATAGCGATAACGCGGCACGCCGAGATAATCCTCGACCACCTGCTCGTCGACCGCGATCGACTTCTTCTTCGACAGCAGCAGCTCCTTCACCGCCTTGCGTGCGAGCGTCGCGATCTCCCGCTCAAGGCTACGGACACCCGCCTCACGCGAATAGCGGCGGATGACGAAACGCAGCGCCTCGTCGGTGACCGAGAACTCGTTCGCGGCCAGGCCATGGTTCTTCATGACCTTCGGCAACAGGTGCTTGTGCGCGATCTCGAGCTTCTCATCCTCGGTGTAGCCGGCGATCCGGATGATCTCCATCCGGTCCATCAGCGGGCCGGGGATGTTCAGCGTATTCGCCGTCGTCACGAACATCACGTTCGACAGGTCGTAGTCGACCTCGAGGTAATGATCGTTGAACGAGGAATTCTGCTCCGGATCCAGCACCTCCAGCAAAGCCGACGACGGATCGCCCCGGAAGTCCTGGCCCATCTTGTCGATCTCGTCGAGCAGGAAGAGCGGATTGGACTTCTTGGCCTTCTTCATCGACTGGATGACCTTGCCGGGCATCGAGCCGATATAGGTCCGCCGATGGCCACGAATTTCGGCCTCGTCGCGGACGCCACCGAGCGACATGCGCACATATTCACGGCCGGTCGCCTTGGCGATCGAGCGGGCGAGCGAGGTCTTGCCGACGCCAGGCGGGCCGACGAGGCACAGGATCGGCCCCTTCAGCGTGTTGGCGCGGCTCTGAACCGCTAGATATTCGATGATCCGGTCCTTGACCTTGTCGAGGCTGTAGTGGTCGGCGTCCAGAACCTCCTGCGCATAATGCAGGTCGTTCTTGACCTTCGACTTCTTGCCCCAGGGAATCCCGAGCAGCCAATCGAGATAGTTGCGCACAACCGTGGCCTCGGCCGACATCGGCGACATCTGGCGCAGCTTCTTCAGCTCGCCCTGGGCCTTCTCGCGCGCTTCCTTCGACAGCTTGGTCTTGCCGATGCGCTCCTCGAGTTCGGCCAGTTCGTCCTTGCCGTCCTCCTGATCGCCCAGCTCCTTCTGGATCGCCTTCATCTGCTCGTTCAGGTAGTATTCGCGCTGCGTCTTCTCCATCTGCCGCTTGACGCGGGAGCGGATGCGCTTCTCAACCTGAAGGACCGAGATCTCGCTTTCCATCAGCCCGAGCACGCGCTCCAGCCGTTCGCCGACCGTGCCCAGGGCGAGGATTTCCTGCTTCTCGGGGATCTTGATCGCAAGATGCGAGGCGACCGTATCGGCGAGCTTGGAATAGTCGCTGATCTGCGTCACCGCACCGACGACCTCGGGCGAGACCTTCTTGTTCAGCTTCACATAATTTTCGAATTCGGACACGACCGAGCGCGCCATCGCCTCGACCTCGACCTTGTCGCCTTCGGCGTCGGGCAGAGGATGGGCATAGGCCTCGTAATAGGGCTCATGGTCGGTGTAGTTGCGGATCTCGGCGCGCGCGATGCCTTCGACCAGGACCTTGACGGTGCCATCCGGCAGCTTCAGCAGCTGCAGCACGCTGGCGAGCGTGCCGATCGGGTAGATTGCATCGGGGGCAGGATCGTCGTCGCCGGCATTCTGCTGGGTAGCCAGCAGAATCTGCTTGTCGGCCCGCATCACTTCCTCCAGCGCACGGATCGACTTCTCGCGGCCGACGAACAGCGGCACGATCATGTGCGGGAAGACGACGATGTCACGCAGAGGCAGGACCGGATAGAGTTCGTCGCCGGGGGAGAGGCCGATCGAACGCTTCTTTTCGGATGTCATGCTCGTTCCTTTCGCGACCGCCCGGCCCTCATCGAGGCACCGTGCGGCTCATGGACGTTCCGGTCGAGACAGGCGGGAGAGGTCTCGGTCGACTCGTCAGTCGCTGCGTCTTGCGACGCGTTGTCCCATTAGGTGGCGTTGCAGCATGGGGGTGTCAAGCACCGCTGCGGCCGCGACCTGAGCCTTCAACCGGGCGTATCGATCCCGCGCGGTTTCGGGCCAATTTTGCTGGCCCAAGTCACGCCGTCACAGTGCATTACTGCTAAGCTGCCGCCTGAGGATCGTCCGATCCGACAACGGGAGCAGTTCACCATGCGCGTTCACCTTCTCTCGAAGCTGGCGGCAGGTGCCGCCGCCGTCGCCATGTTGGTCGGCAGCCTCGGCCAGGCAGTCGCTTGCACGCGCGCACTCTATGTGAGCGATGACGGACTCGTGATCACCGGCCGGTCCATGGACTGGGCCGAGGACATGCACACCAATCTCTGGGCGTTCCCCAAGGGCATCGCCCGCGACGGCGCCGCCGGCCCGCAGTCGCCGCAATGGGTGTCGAAATATGGCAGCCTGGTCGCCGCCGGCTATGATATCGGCTCGGCCGACGGCATGAACGAGAAGGGACTCGTCGCCAACCTGCTCTATCTCGCCGAATCCGACTACGGCGTGCCCGGCGACAAGCCGGCGATCTCGATCAGCCTCTGGGCCCAATACGCCCTCGACAACTTCGCGACCGTCGCGGAGGCCGTCGATGTGCTGGCCAAGGAACCGTTCCGCATCATCGCGCCGAAGCTTCCGAACGGCCAGGGTGCGCAGTTGCATCTGGCTCTCTCCGACGCGACGGGCGACAGCGCGATCTTCGAATATATCGGCGGCAAGCTCGTGGTCCATCACGGCAAGCAGTTCAATGTCATGACGAACTCGCCGAGCTTCGACCAGCAGCTGGCGCTCAATGCCTATTGGAAGGGCATCGGTGGTCTCACCTTCCTGCCTGGAACCAACCGCGCCGCCGACCGCTTCGCCCGCGCCTCGTTCCTCATCGAAGCGATCCCAAAAAAGGCCGACCCCGCCTATATCACCGCGGTGCCGGGCCAGAACTTCGCCTTCCAGGCGGCAGCGAGCGTGCTCGGCGTCATACGCAGCGTCAGCGTGCCGCTCGGCATCACGACGCCCGGCCAGCCAAACATCTCCTCGACGCTGTGGCGGACGGTCTCCGACCAGACGGACAAGATCTATTATTTCGACAGCGCCACGAGCCCGAATGGCTTTTGGGTGCCGCTTGCCGATCTCGACCTCAAGGAAGGCGCTCCGGTGAAGAAGCTGACCCTCGCCGGCGGGAAGGTCTATTCGGGCAATGCGGCCGGCGAATTCGTCGCAACGCCCTCGTTCACCTTCCTTCCCTCGACCGGCATGTAGCGGCGGATCGCAGCGGCTGAAGGGCTTCCCTGCCCTTCGCCGGCGGGCCTGACTCGACCAGCGGCGTCAGGGATCCCGCATAAAAGAAAAAGCCCGGCGGATCACTCCGCCGGGCTTTTTGCAATCAGTATGGAAGCGAGACGCCTCAGGCAGTGGCGGTCACGGTCTCTTCCTGCCGCTCGGCGTAGATATAGAGCGGACGAGCCTTGCCTTCGACAACCTCAGCCGAGATCACGACTTCCTGCACGCCATCGAGGCCGGGCAGGTCGAACATCGTCTCGAGCAGGATCTGCTCCATGATCGAGCGCAGGCCGCGGGCGCCGGTCTTGCGTTCAATGGCGCGCTTGGCGATCGCGATAAGCGCGTCGGGATGGAAGGAGAGCTCGACATTCTCCATCTCGAACAGCCGCTGATACTGCTTCACCAGCGCATTCTTCGGCTCGGTCAGGATGGTGATCAGCGCCGCCTCGTCGAGATCCTCGAGCGTCGCCAGAACCGGCAGACGGCCGACGAATTCCGGGATCAGGCCGAACTTCAGCAGATCCTCGGGCTCGACATGACGGAACAATTCGCCCGTGCGGCGATCCTCGGGGCCGGCGACACGGGCTCCGAAGCCGATCGAGGTCGAACGGCCGCGATCGGAGATGATCCGCTCGAGCCCGGCAAAGGCGCCGCCACAGATGAACAGGATGTTGGTCGTGTCGACCTGCAGGAATTCCTGCTGCGGATGCTTGCGCCCGCCCTGCGGCGGCACGGAGGCGACAGTGCCTTCCATGATCTTCAGCAAGGCCTGCTGCACGCCCTCGCCCGACACATCGCGTGTGATCGACGGGTTGTCGGACTTGCGGCTGATCTTGTCGACTTCGTCGATATAGACGATGCCGCGCTGCGCCCGCTCGACATTGTAGTCGGCCGACTGCAGCAGCTTCAGAATGATGTTCTCGACATCCTCGCCGACATAGCCGGCCTCGGTCAGCGTCGTCGCATCGGCCATGGTGAAGGGCACGTCGAGGATGCGGGCCAAGGTCTGCGCGAGCAGCGTCTTGCCACAGCCGGTCGGGCCGATCAGCAGGATATTGGACTTCGCCAACTCGACATCGTTGTTCTTCGACGCGTGGTTGAGGCGCTTGTAGTGGTTGTGGACCGCAACCGACAACACGCGCTTGGCGTGGCGCTGGCCGATGACATAATCATCGAGCACCGCGCAGATTTCCTGCGGCGTCGGGACGCCGTCGCGCGACTTCACCAGCGAGGACTTCGATTCCTCGCGAATGATATCCATGCAGAGCTCGACGCATTCATCGCAGATGAACACGGTCGGCCCGGCGATCAGCTTGCGCACCTCGTGCTGGCTCTTGCCGCAAAACGAGCAATAGAGCGTGTTCTTGGTGTCGCTGCCGCTGACTTTGCTCATCCGTCTACCTCGCTGTCGTCAGGCCCGGGGAAGCGGGACGACTTCTCAAATGTCAGCCGGTTCGACCCAGCCGATCCGGTGGCCGAAACCCGGCCGTCTAAGGCCCCTCGCCGACGGACGCAATCGGCTGATTGCGATCCAACCATGCTAGTCGGGACTTGATCAAGACATACTTAACAACGCGGCCGGCCAAATCGAGACCCTGGCCCGGCCGGCCCGCTGCAAGGACTTCCCGGCTTAGCCGGTTCAGTCCTTCTTCACCTGGTCGAGCGCATCGCGGTTGCTCAGCACCTGATCGATCAGGCCGAACGAGACGGCGGCCTCTGCGACGAGGAAATTGTCGCGCTCGAGCGCGTTCTCGATCGTCGCATAATCATTGCCGGTGTGATGGACGTAGATCTCGTTCAGGCGGCGCTTGAGGCTTTCGACCTCGCGGGCATGAATGAGAATGTCCGTTACCTGGCCCTGATAGCCGCCGGAGGGCTGGTGCACCATGATCCGGGCGTTCGGCAGGGCGAAACGCATGCCCTTCTCGCCGGCGGTGAGCAGCAGCGAGCCCATCGAAGCCGCCTGGCCGATGCACAGCGTCGAAACGGCCGGCTTGATGAACTGCATCGTATCGTAAATCGCGAGGCCCGACGTCACGACGCCGCCCGGCGAATTGATATACATCGCGATCTCTTTTTTCGGGTTTTCGGCCTCGAGAAAGAGCAACTGCGCGGTGATGAGGGTGGACATGTAGTCCTCGACCGGGCCGGTGACGAAAATCACCCGCTCCTTGAGCAGTCGGGAATAAATGTCATAGGCACGCTCGCCACGGTTCGTCTGTTCGACGACCATCGGCACGAGCGTGTTCATATAGAGGTCGATAGGGTCTCTCATGATCTTCCTTCGGCGTCTCGAATTGCCACAGGCTGCATCCACCCACCCCGGCCGACCTCACTCGGTACGACCGATTCCCGGGGCGTTGGAGGACCATACATATGGTAGCCGGTACCGCTTCGGAAGAGGTGCCCCTGTCGGCACCGCCGCGCGATCCCGCGGCCGGATGGCCGGCGCAGCAACCATGAAGGCCGCGGCGCCGGGGAATGATCGAACGCAGGCGGTCAGGCCTTGACCTCGGCGTCCTCGTCTTCCTTCATCAACTCCTCGCGGGAGACGGTGCGATCGGTGATGTCGGCGAGGCCGAGAACATGGTCGACGACCTTTTCCTCGAAGATCGGAGCGCGCAGGCTGGCCAGCGCTTCCGGGTTCTCCTTGTAGAAGTCGTAGACCTGCTTCTCCTGGCCGGGGAACTGGCGGATCCGGTCGACGAGGGCGCGCTGCACCTCTTCGTCGGTGACCTGGACATTCGCCTTCTCACCGATCTCGGAGAGCACGAGGCCGAGGCGGACGCGGCGTTCGGCGATCTTGCGATAATCGGCCTTGGCATCGTCCTCGGTGGTGCCCTCGTCCGCGAAGCTGCGGCCCGAGCGTTCGAGATCCTGCGTCACCTGGCCCCAGACGTTCTGGAACTCCTGCTCGACCATGGTCGGCGGCAGTTCGAACGCATGCAGCTCGTCGAGCTTGTCGAGCAGCTGGCGCTTGATCTTGGTGCGGGTCAGCGCGCCAAGCTGGTTCTGCATCTGCTCGCGCATCGTCTCGCGCAGCTTGTCGAGCGATTCGAGGCCGAACTTCTTCGCCCATTCATCGTCGAGAACGGCCTCAACCGGGCCGGACACTTCCTTGACGACGACGTCGAAGGTCGCGGCCTTGCCGGCGAGCTGGCTGGCGCCGTAGTTCTCGGGGAACGTGACGTTGAGCACGCGCTCCTCGCCCGCCTTGGTGCCGAGAAGCTGCTCCTCGAAGCCCGGAATGAAGCGGCCGGAGCCGATCGTCACCTGGCCGTTGTCATCGGCGCCGCCCTCGAAGGCCACGCCGTCGATCTTGCCGACATAGGAAATCGTGACGCGGTCGCCATCGGCAGCCTCGCCGTCCTTTGGCTGGAAGTCAGCCGAATCGCGCGCCAGCTTACCGACTTCGGCCTCGACTTCCTCAGCCGAGACCTCGACCACCGGGCGATCGATCTTGATGCCGGCGAAATCGCCGACCGTGAAGGTCGGCAGGACCTCGTAGGTCATCGTATAGGCAAGGTCCTTCTTGCCTTCGAGCACCTCGCCGGCCTCGGCCTCGTCTTCCGGCAGCACGAAATTCGGCTGCATGGCGGCGCGTTCGCCGCGCTCCTCGATCGTCTTGCGGGCGGTCTCGTTCAGAATGTTCTGGACGATCTCGGCCATGGCCGACTTGCCGTAGAGGCGGCGCAGATGCGCGGTCGGCACCTTGCCCGGGCGGAAGCCGTTCAGCTTCACCTGACCCTTGAGCTCCTCGAGCCGCGCCGCGAGGCGGCTGTCGAGCTCAGTCGCGGGGACCACGATCTTGATTTCACGTTTCAGGCCCTCTGCGAGGGTCTCGGTCACCTGCATGTTAAGCGCTTTCCGTGTGGTCGTTCGTTGAATTGGCGTTGAGCCGACGTTCTCTTTGCCGGCATTCTTGTCGTCATCGCGGCGCATTGGTGCGGGCGGAGGGACTTGAACCCCCACGGCGCAAGCCACTGGAACCTAAATCCAGCGTGTCTACCAATTCCACCACGCCCGCAGTTGCCGTTGGTTCTGGTTCCCGGCCAAGGCGCCGCCTCTATAGCACCAGCAAGGGTCGGGTCAATCAAAAAGCCGCAGAAAGACCCGCGGCAGCGCTTCGGGCAGGTCCTCGGCGATCAATCCGCGACCAAGGATCATCGCTGCCTCGCCGTGGAGATAGGTCGCCGCGCTCGCTGCCTCGAAGGCGGGCATCGCCTGCGCCAACAGCCCGGCGATCATGCCAGTGAGCACATCGCCCGATCCGGCGGTTGCGAGATAAGGCGGCGCATTGTCGGCGATCGTGGCGCGACCATCAGGCGCCGCGACGACCGTATCGGGTCCCTTGAGCAGCACGGTGGCATGGGAGCGCAAGGCTGCCGCCCGAGTGCGGTCCAGCTTGCCCGGATCGGTCGCGAGATCGGGGAAGAGCCGTGCGAACTCCCCGTCATGCGGCGTCATCACCACCGGCGCTTCGCGGCCCGCAATCGCGGCGAAGAGTTGCTCAGGCGTCTCGCGATAGGCAGAGATGGCGTCGGCATCGAGGACGACCGCCGCGGCTGAGCCGAGCGCCGCCTCGACCAGCGCGCGGGTCCCCTCGCCGCCGCCGAGGCCAGGGCCGACCGCCACGACATTGAGGCGGGTATCGGCGAGCAGCGAAGCAAGGCCAGCAGCGCCCTCGATCGGGCGCAGCATGATCGCGGTCAGATGGGCGGCGTTCTCGGCCAGCGCATCCGGCGGCGAGGCGATCGTCACGAGCCCGGCGCCGATTCGCAGACCCGCCCGCGCCGCCATGCGCGCGGCGCCGGTATGCCAGGCCGCCCCCGAAACGACGACGAGATGACCCTTGTCATATTTGTGCCCGTCGATGCGCGGCACAGGGAAGCGAGGCAGCCACAGGGCTTTGCGATTCTGAAAGGCACGCGGCGCAATCTGCTCCAGCACCTCAGGCTTGATGCCGATATCGACGACGCTGAGACGGCCGCAGAGAAGCCGCCCGGGCAGCAGCATGTGGCCGGGCTTGGCGCGGAAGAAGGTCACCGTCTCCGCTGCCTCGACCGCGACGCCCATGACCGCGCCTGTCGCGCCATTGACGCCGCTTGGCAGGTCGACCGCCACCACGGGCGCCTCAGCAGCATTGATCGCCCTGATCGCATCGGCCGCGGCGCCTGTAATCGGCCGATCGAGCCCGGCGCCGAATAGGGCGTCGATGATGAGATCGGCTTTGGCGAAATCGAGCGCGCCGATTTCGAGCACGTCGCCCTTCCACTTTTCGGCGGCGAGCGCGGCATCTCCGCGAAGCGAAGTGGCGGGTCCCAGCAGGCCGAGGCTGACGCGATAGCCGCGTTCGGCGAGCAGCTGTGCGGCAATGAAGCCGTCGCCGCCATTATTGCCCGGGCCACAGGCGACGACGATGCGGCTGCCCAGAGGGCGGCGCGCCGCGACGTCTGCGACAGCCCGTCCAGCCGCCTTCATCAAGGTGAACCCAGGTACGCCCGAGGCAATCGTCGCGGCATCGGCGGCGCCCATCTCGGTTGGCGTCAGCAGTTCGGTCATCGATAGCGCTCCGGGTTGTGCGGGCACGGCCAGCGCGCCAATGCATGTTTTATCCCCCAGCGCATACTGCGGCGACGAAAAAGCCATTGGCTGCACAGAGTTTGTTCATTTGCCTATTGAAGCACCGGCGCAGCCGCGCTTCATTGCCGAGGCGCGCCGGCGGCGACATCCGGAAGCCCGATTTTTCGGCGTTTCTCTGATGACATCGACATGGCACGGAGCCTGCAAGCATAGGGGCATGGGCCGGTCGACCGGCCGTGGCCAGGTCAGCATCGGAGATGCGGAGGCAATGAAAAAGATCGAAGCGATCATCAAGCCGTTCAAGCTGGATGAAGTGAAGGAAGCGCTGCAGGAGGTCGGCCTCCAGGGCATTACCGTGACCGAAGCCAAGGGTTTCGGCCGGCAGAAGGGCCATACCGAACTCTATCGCGGGGCCGAATATGTCGTCGACTTCCTGCCGAAGGTGAAGGTCGAGATCGTCCTTGGCGACGATCTGGTCGAGCGTGCGGTCGATGCGATCCGCAAGGCGGCCCAGACGGGCCGAATCGGCGACGGCAAGATCTTCGTCTCCAATATCGAGGAAGCCGTCCGCATCCGCACCGGCGAGAGCGGACTCGACGCGATCTGACGTTCCCACTGGCATGCTTCGCCAGCCCTGATAATCTCTCAGACCGTATCCGGTGGATGGCCGGCCGCGCCTCTTCAGGCTCGGCCGGCCCCACGAGTCTGAGAGAGGACATCCGTCATGACGACCGCCAAGGACATCCTGAAGCTGATCAAGGATCAGGATGTGAAATATGTGGACTTCCGCTTCACTGATCCGCGCGGCAAGTGGCAGCACGTCACCTTCGACATCGACCTGATCGACGAGGAGATTTTCGCGGAAGGCACAGCCTTTGACGGCTCCTCGATCGCCGGCTGGAAGGCGATCAACGAGTCGGACATGACGCTGGTGCCGGATCCCGACACCGCCTTCATCGACCCGTTCTTCGCCCAGACGACGCTGGTCATCGTCGGCGACATCATCGATCCGATCTCGGGCGAGAGCTATAATCGCGACCCGCGCTCGATTGCCAAGAAGGCCGAGGCTTACCTGAAGCAGACCGGCATCGGCGACACCGTCTATTTCGGCCCCGAGGCTGAATTCTTCATCTTCTCCGACGTCAAGTACAAGGTCGACCCCTACAATACGGGCTTCCGGATCGACGATCAGGAACTGCCGATCAATTCGGACACGGATTACGAGGGCGGCAATCTCGGTCATCACGTCAAGAAGAAGGGCGGCTATTTCCCGGTTCCGCCGATCGACAGCTACCAGGATCTGCGCGGCGAGATGCTCGCCCAGATGAAGGCGATGGGCGTCTCGGTCGAGAAGCACCATCACGAAGTCGCCTCGGCCCAGCATGAGCTCGGCATCAAGTTCGCGCCGCTGACCCGCGTCGCCGACCATCTGCAGATCTACAAATACGCCATCCACCAGGTCGCTCAGGCCTATGGCAAGACGGCAACCTTCATGCCGAAGCCGGTGTTCGGCGACAACGGCTCGGGCATGCATGTGCACCAGTCGATCTGGAAGGACGGCAAGCCTGTTTTCGCCGGCAACCAGTATGCCGACCTTTCGGAGACCTGCCTCTACTACATCGGCGGTATCCTGAAGCATGCCAAGGCACTCAACGCCTTCACCAACCCGTCGACCAACTCCTACAAGCGTTTGGTCCCGGGCTATGAAGCGCCGGTGCTGCTCGCCTATTCGGCGCGCAATCGCTCGGCTTCGGTGCGTATCCCCTACACCACCTCGCCGAAGGCAAAGCGCCTCGAAGTCCGCTTCCCGGATCCGACCGCCAATCCCTATCTCGCCTTCTCGGCGCTGCTGATGGCCGGCCTCGACGGCATCAAGAACAAGATCCATCCCGGCGAGGCGATGGACAAGAACCTCTATGACCTGCCGCCGAAGGAGTTGAAGAAGATCCCGACCGTCTGCGGTTCGCTGCGCGAAGCGCTCGACACGCTGCGCAAGGATCACGCCTTCCTGCTCGCCGGCGACGTGTTCACCCGCGACTTCATCGAGAGCTATATCGAGCTGAAGTGGGAGGAACTGATGGCCTATGAGATGACGCCGCATCCGATCGAATTCGAGATGTATTACTCGGTCTGATCGGTCGCATCGAGACGCGGCGAAGTCTGCGGTTTTTCGCTCGACTTCGCCGCATTTTCATTATCGAATCGCGCGGCATTCGTCGGGTCGCAATCGATATTGGGATCAGTCGGCCAGTTGGCTCGATGAGCCTGCGACGCGCCCACTGGGTAGGCAAGACATGAAAAAGGCAGGCCGCGTTTCTGTGGCCTGCCTCTTTTTTTGGCGAACGGGCGACCGCTACCAGGAATAGGTCAGGCGTCCAGTCCCGGCATAGGTTTGTGACGAATCGGCCAGCTGGCTGTCGAAGAAGGCCCCAAGCGACAGCCCGCGTGAGAGATTGACCTCCGCGCCTGCCGACGCCAGCAGGGCATTTGCCGCGATATTGGCGCCGCTGACGGTGAAGCCCGCGCCCGGCAGGGTCTGGAAGGCTGCATTGATGACGGGGTTTCCGCCCTCGTTATGCGCCCAGGCAAAGCGGAGCCTGAGAGCAAGCGCAGAGCCCTCGTCGATCACGAAGCTGCGTCCGAGGCGCACGCCCAGCTCCGTATGCGTCGTCATGGTCGTGTCCGAGCCATAGTCGAGCGCGAAAGGCGAAGCGCCCGAATAGCTGGTCTCGCTATAGGCCGGGGTGAAGAATGCCTGCAACTGCAGCGCCGCATAGGGCGTGATCCATCCCGCTCCCGGAACCCCCGTCATCGCCGGAAGATCGAAGCGGTATCCGCCTTCGATCTGGCCGGCAACGTCATAGGCCGAGAAGGCCGCCGTGAAGCGATCATAGCCGATGGTGTCGATGCTTCGATCGGTGGAGACGTCGTTCCAGGCCGTCGCGACGGCTGCCGAGACATAGGCCTGGCCGAAATCGGTCCGCCCATAGATGGCCGCCTGGTAGATATCGGAACTGCCGCTGCCCAGGCTATCCGAAAGCGCGAAATCGGCTCTTCCGGCGCCCACAGCGAGGCCGATGCGCGTGCTCGGACTGACCAGATAATCGAAGCCGCCGGCAAAGCCGGCCGTGCTGATCGAGCGGTCATGCGACCCGTTATAGGCGTCGCCATCGGTGTAGCTTTGGTCGCCATAGCCGGCGAGCCATGCGCTCATCGGGCGGGGATCGACATAGATGGCAGCCGGCGTCTTCTCCACTGCCGCAATAGTGGCCGCCGCCCGGTCGAGGCGCGGATCCTCTGTGACATAGCCGAGCGCCTTCACGGTCATCGGCTGGCTGCCCTTGAGCGGGCCCGGCTGATTGCTGCCAAAGGTGCCGTGCTGGTCGCTGAGGCGGCTGAAAATCTCGGTCAGAAAGGAATTCATCGCCTGATTGCCGGCCGGCGCCACGGCCGTGCTCGTCTCGCCGGCGATTTCGGCGAATGTGGTCTTCATCTGGTCGGCCGTCAGCAGATTGAGCACCAAAGGCGCCGTGTTTCCACCAGCGACGAAGTTGTCGAGCGCACCAGCGACATTCACGACATTCCCGCCGACCGGAGGCGTCGAGGCGTTGCCAGGCGCCGGCGTCACGTCGATGACCGGCGTGCCGCCAGTCGTCGGCGTTCCGCCCGTCGTGGGGGTCCCGCCGGTCGTCGGAGTTCCCCCTGTTGTCGGCGTTCCACCGGTCGTCGGAGTGCCGCCCGTTGTGGGCGTTCCACCGGTCGTGGGGGTCCCGCCCGTCGTGGGCGTGCCGCCGGTGGTCGGGGTTCCACCGGTCGTCGGAGTTCCGCCGCCCGTGTCCGTCGGCGTGGTCACGACGGCGCCGAAGGTCGCCTTGCTGACCGTGCAGACGGAGATGCGGTTCGTGTCGAGCGTGACCGCGCCATTGCGGGCCAGCACCGCGCCGCAAAGCACATTCGCGCTGGTGTTCATTGTGATGCTGGTCAGCGCGAGGATTTGGCCGGCGAAGGACGTCGAGGTGCCAAGCGTCGCGGAACTGCCGACCACGAAATAGACGTTGCTTGCCTGCGCACCATTGATCAGCGCAACGCTCGAGCCGCTGCCGGTGGTCAGCGTGCTGCCGACATTGACGATGAAGACGGCGTTAGGATTGTTCTTGGCATCAAGGGTCACGGTGCCGGTCAGTTGCGCCGCGTTCTGGTAGGAATAGACGCCCGGCGCGAGTACGAGACCGGCGAGGTCTTTTCCCGTCAGATCGGCCGTCGCCGGGCGGTTTCCGAGATTGTTGTAGGCGGCCACGAGATCGATCTTGGCCTGAACGGCGACACCATCATTGAGGTGGATCGATGAGGGCGCCACGACGACCCCGGGCGGAAACCCGGTGAGGGCCGTGCCTGGGCTGAGCCCAATATTGCCGCTGATGACGCTGGTGCCGGTGTTGGTGATCGTCGAACCCGCCAGGATCGCGAAACTCGACAGATCCTCCGCGTATGCAGCGGCCGTTCCTGCAACCGTGAATCCCGCCAGGGCCAATACGGCACTGCCTAGATTCGACGTCTGAAGATGCTTCATCGACTGCCCTCATTGCCAATTTATATTTATGGAACCTAACGAGAGTCATGAAGTTGATATGAGCAAGATTGCTCACTATTCGCGCAATGAAACACAAAAAAACGAATGTCGACGCCAGGGATATATTTGTGACACTTCAGGAATGCACAACGCTGAATAACGATAATTTATTGAATTCAACGGGGTCTGGGCGACTCCTCGTCAAGCATCCGAGATCTTTTGTGGTATTCCACCAAGGCTCAGTTGCTGATGCCGTTTTCTACATCCGGCACGGCAAGGTCAAAATCACGGTCGCATCTGCCGATGGCAGGGAAGCCGTGATCGGACTGCTCGGTCGCGGTGAGTTTTTCGGCCAGGCGTGTCTCGCCGGCCAGTCCCGGCGCATGGCGACAGCCATCGCTCTCACCGAATGCTTCCTGACGCGCATGGACAGGGACTCGATTTCAGCGCTGCTCCGGACTGATCCGGAATTCGCCAGCTTCTTCCTTGAGCGGATGCTCAAGCGTTCCATCCGCTCCGATGAGGATCTCGTCGATCAACTGTTCAACTCGAGCGAAAAGCGGCTGGCGCGGGCGCTGCTTCTCTTGGCCAATTACGGCGGTGACGCCCATATCGAACCAATCGTCCCCAAGATCAGCCAAGAGACGCTGGCAGAGATGATCGGCACAACCCGCTCGCGCGTAAGCTTTTTCATGAACAAGTTCAGGCGATTGGGCTATATCAGCTACAAGGCGCAGCTCGAAGTGCACGCCTCGCTGCTGAACGTCCTCACGCAGGAGGCCGACGGATCAAACCGGATGGAAGACCCGGAGACCGTAGCGCTGCCGGCATCATCGCCGCCTGGGGGCGGCTTCAAGCGGAGCGTCACGGCTTCACGATAACAGCCGTCCCGACGCTAACCCGATCAAAGAGGTCCAATATGTCCGCATTGTACATCCGGATGCAGCCATAGGACACGAATTTGCCAATCGACTCCGGTTTGTTCGTCCCGTGAATGGCGTAGAGCCCGCCCGCGATGGTCATCGCGGCGGCGCCCATTGGATTTTGTGGCGAGCCTGACGGAATGACATCCGGCAAATCCGGCTTGTCGCGGCGAACGTCGCTCGGTGGCTCCCAGTTCGGCTTCAGATATTTGCCGCTGATGGTCGACGCGCCCTGCCATTGTCGCCCCGTGCGGCCGACACCGACGCTGTAACGCACGGCAACGCCCGGCGAGACCACGAAATAGAGCCGGCGCTCCGCGGTTCGCACGATAATCGTCCCATTGGCGGCCGCCCCGCCGTCAAAGGTCATGACCTCGCCCGCTATTGCTGGGAGGCCAGCAGCTAAGCTGACGAACGCAGCAGCCAAATGGACCCGCCAGCCAGCCGCGCGAAGGATATTCCTCAGTTTTGAAATGATCTTTTCCAGGTTTTGTTGCAGTGCAGGAATGCGTCTGCACGGATTGCGACCATGATCGTCTTGACGATACGGAATTCATCGGCGGATGGATATACAGGATCGCGGGTGTCCCATAGTCTTGCGCCGATGATTGCCGGGCATGACTGACGCCTTAGGTCCGCATCGCGCCGCAGGTATCGTCTCCATAAGGATTTGGGTTGAACTCTGCGTGCCATCCGGCCGGCGCCATTCGAGGGAGAGGCGATGCCCGTGCGTGACAAATTGAAGATTGCCGTGGTCGGTGTCGGCAACTGGGGCCTTCAGCATGCGCGGGTGCTCGCGGCGCGCGAAGATGTCGATTTCTGTGCCGTGGTCGGACGCGACAAAGAACGGGTCGCCGGCCGCGCCGCGGCTTTCGGCGTGCGCGGCTATACGAGCATCGCGGCAATGCTGGCCGCAGAGCATCCGGATCTCGTCTCGGTCTCGCTGCCGAACGAGCAGCATTTTGCGCCAACGCTGGAGCTGATCGAGGCGGGCGTGGCGCTCTTCGTCGAGAAGCCGCTGGTTTTCAACCTCGCCGAGGCCGACCGACTGATCGCTGAAGCGGCGGCGCGCGAGCTGTTCTTCGCCATCAATTTCAACCACCGCTATGCGCGCCCGGTCGCGATGGCGCGCCACGCCATTGCCGATGGGCGCGTCGGCGACATCGTCTTCGCCAGTTGGCGTTTCGGCGGCGAAGGCGGCACCAGTCATCCGTTCAACAATTTGATCGAAACCCAGTGCCACGGCTTCGACATGCTCGAGAGCCTGTGCGGGCCGATCGCCTCGGTGATGGCCGAGATGACCGACATGACCGAGCAGGGCATGTTCCGGACGATGGCGCTGGCGCTGAGATTCGCAAATGGGGCCGTCGGCAGTCTGCTTGGCTCCTACGATACCTCTTATGCCTATCCCGATACCCATCGCGTCGAGATCGGCGGCACCAGGGGCCGCATCCTGATCGAGGATACCGTGCGGCGCTACAGCTACAGCGCGGCCGGCAGCGAGACGGCGGAGGTATGGCAGGCGGGCTATTTCAACGATCGCGACCGCAGCTTCTATCTGACCTTCGACAGCCACATGGCTGCTGTCACAGCTGCCCTGCAGACAGGCGCGCCGCCGCCGGTGCATGCGCGCGCAGGACGAAGGGCGCTGATGCTCGCGGAGGCCGCGATCAGCTCATCGAGGACCGGGGAGCGCGTCGCCGTGGAGACAGAGAGCTTCGAGCTGGGCGCCCTGCCCCCGCTCGGCCCGGCGCCGGCCAATCCCTGAACGACGAAACGCTAATAAAACGAAGAGGGCCGGCGCATCGACTGCACCGGCCCTCGGATTGCCTCATCCGCCGCAGCGGTTGGCGCGTCTCGTCCGCCTGCCTCGGCGAGCGGCATCAATGGCTGCCGGCCGGATCGGCTTCCGCGATCGCGACGTCGTGATACCAACTGTCGCCATAGACCGTATTGGGCAGCAGGGCCATCTCGCGCTCGAGATTGGTCAACCCCAAATGGTGGCCAAGACGGGTCTCACGGCCGGCGCGACCGCCGACCGGAAATTCATAGATCTTCGCAGTCTCTCTCTGAACATTTGCTGTCATTACTATCAGTCCTTGGTTTAGCGGCGAGCCGCTGGTCACCGCATTTAGTGATTCATAGCATGGATTGCACATGGTTTGCGCGGTCAAGTTTAAAAATAAGCACACAATGACTACAATATAGTCATATCTGGTCTTTGACGCCCGGCTTGGCAGCCTCCAGCAGCCCCCACACGCCGGAGCGACGGCTTGGCGCTCGCGGCGTGGGCGATTGGTCGCAGTTACTGCCTCAAGACGCGCCATGGCGCTTTTCGAGGCCTGCAAAAGGCATGGATGCCGCCGCCTGCTCTCCCGCCCACAACGCGCCAACCCCGCCAAAGGATGCGCCATGCCTCCAAACGCGGCGGCACTGGCCGGTGGCGCGACACCCTGCCGCGCGAGATGGCATGCAAAATGCTTCATCATTTGCGGCGCTGGCGACCGAGCAGGCGGCGGGGCTGGCAGCGAGAGGTTCCGGGGCGCTGAGCGTCATCACTAACGAGAGACCTAAATGACAAAGTTCAAGCTGGAGTACATTTGGCTCGACGGGTACACGCCCGTGCCAAATCTGCGTGGAAAGACGCAGATCAAGGAGTTCGACGTATTCCCCACCCTCGAAGAGCTTCCGCTCTGGGGCTTCGACGGCTCCTCGACGATGCAGGCTGAAGGCCGCAGCTCGGATTGCGTGCTGAAGCCGGTCGCGATCTATCCGGACCCCGCCCGCAAGGACGGCGCCCTCGTCATGTGCGAAGTGATGATGCCCGACGGCGTCACCCCGCATGCGTCGAACAAGCGCGCCACGATCCTCGACGATGCCGGCGCCTGGTTCGGCTTCGAGCAGGAATATTTCTTCTACAAGGACGGCCGCCCGCTCGGCTTCCCCACTTCCGGCTATCCGGCCCCGCAGGGCCCGTATTACACCGGCGTCGGCTATACCAATGTCGGCGATGTCGCGCGCGAGATCGTCGAGAAGCATCTCGAGCTCTGCCTCGAGGCTGGCATCAACCATGAAGGCATCAATGCCGAAGTGGCGAAGGGCCAGTGGGAATTCCAGATTTTCGGCAAGGGCTCCAAGCGCGCCGCCGACGAGGTCTGGATCGCCCGCTACCTCCTGCTCCGCCTGACCGAGAAGTACGGCATCGACATCGAGTTCCACTGCAAGCCGCTCGGCGACACGGATTGGAACGGCTCGGGCATGCATGCGAACTTCTCGACGACCTATCTGCGTGAAGTCGGCGGCAAGGACTATTTCGAGAAGCTGATGGCAGCTTTCGAGAAGAACCTTCTCGAGCACATCGCCGTCTATGGTCCGGACAACGACAAGCGCCTGACCGGCAAGCACGAGACGGCGCCGTGGAACAAGTTCAGCTATGGCGTGGCTGATCGCGGCGCCTCGATCCGCGTCCCGCACTCGTTCATCCGCAATGGCTATAAGGGCTATCTTGAGGATCGCCGCCCGAATTCCCAGGGCGACCCCTACCAGATCGCTTCGCAGATCCTGAAGACGATTTCGGAAGTGCCGCTCGAGAGCTCGGCGACCGCCGCCGCCTGATCGACGACGCACCCTCTACAGACGGCGGCTGGATTCAATCCGGCCGCCGTTTTTTTTTGCAGCGCCTCTCGCGGCCGGCGGCGTCAGGTGCCGCCGATCGACCAGGTTACGCCGAAGGCGTCCTTGAGCTGGCCGTAGCGATCGCCCCAGAACATTGTCTGCAGCGGAACGACGGTTTCGAGGCCTGCGCCAGTCGCGCGGGTCCACCAGAGGTCGGGGTCGGCGACCTGGAGATGGACCGTGAAAGCCTGCGGCGCCACAGCGGGATAGCCGTGCTCGGGATAGAAGTCGCACAGCATCAGCGAACCACCGTGGATCTTCAGGTGGATATGCATGGTGCGCCCCTGCTCATCGACGGGATGACGCATGATCTCCTCGGCGCCAAAAGCGCGGGCATAGAGTTCGGCCGCCTTCACGGCGCCGTTGACGCTGAGATAAGGCACCACGCCGGCAATCGTGTTTGCAGCTGTCGTCGTCTCGCTCATATTCGACTCCCATGGTCGGACCGCCGATAGCGTCGGCCCCGCAGCAAGGACGAACGCATCACCCGGAAGCCGACATGCCCTCAGCCGCTGGCGCGCGGCAGTCCCGGCTCCGCGAGGCGGTCGAGATGGCTGCGAATATGGGCCGCCTCGGCGGCGGTGCGGGCGAGCGCGATAGCACGGTCATAAGCCTCACGCGCCTCGTCGCGACGGCCAAGGTCGCTGAGCAACGCGCCGCGCAATCCGTAATAGTGAAAGTAGCCGCCGAGAGGGTCGGCCAGCGGCTCGATCATCGCCAGCGCGGCAGCGGGACCGGCATTCCTCGCAACGGCGACGGCGCGGTTCAGCGTCACGACCGGCGAGGGCTGCAGATGCTCCAGCGTGGCGTAGAGCAGGTCGATCTGCGCCCAGTCGGTGTCCTCCGGCCGTGCAGCGCGGGCATGCAGCGCAGCGATCGCCGCCTGAACCAGATAGGGCCCCGGCCGGCGATGGCGCATCGCCTTGTCGATCAGCGCCAACCCCTCGGCGATCATCGCGCCGTTCCAGCGCGCGCGATCCTGATCGTCGAGCAGGATCACCGTCCCATCGCCATCGAAGCGGGCATCAAGCCGCGCATGCTGCAACAGCATCAGCGCCGCGAGGCCCATGATCTCGGGCTCGGCTGGAAAGAGGCGCAGCAAAAGGCGCACCAAGCGGATCGCCTCGTCGCAGAGCCGGGCACGGCCGCCCTCACCCGAAGGCGCCGAATAGCCCTCGTTGAAGACGAGATAGATCATGGTCGCGACCGCTGCGAGCCGTTCGCTGCGTTCGGCGGGTCCGGGCGTTTCGAAGGGCGCCCCGGCTTTGGCGACGCGGCTCTTGGCGCGGGTGATGCGCTGCTCCATCGCGCTTTCGCTGACGAGAAAGGCGCGCGCGATCTGCGGCACGGTGAGCCCGGAGACAATGCGAAGCGCAAGCGCGATCTGCTGCGTCGCGGCGAGGTCTGGATGGCAGCAGATGAACAGCAGCCGCAGGATATCGTCGCGATAATGCGCATCGTCGAGCCGCTCGGCCAGCGTATCCTCGGCATCATCGAGATCGGAAAGCACGGCCTCATCGGGCAATTCGGCTTCGCGGCTGCGCCGGCGCACCTGATCGAGCGCGGCATTGCGGCCGACGAAGATCAGCCACGCGCAGGGATCGCGCGGCGGGCCGTTTTGTGGCCAGAGCTTCAACGCCCGAAGGCATGCCTCCTGGAAGGCCTCCTCGGCAATGTCGAGATCGCGGAAATAGCGCAGCAATGCGCTGACCGCCTTGGGGCGCGCCGCGGAAACCGCCGTCTCGATCCAGCCGATATCCGTCACGGTTTGAGCGCCCCTGGAAAGAAGGTACCGACCGGCCGGATCTCATAGGCACCGCCGGGATTGGCCGCAGCGAGCTGGCGGGTGATCTCGAGGATTTCCTCCAGCGAGCCGCCCTCGACGAGATAGAAGCCGAGCAGCTGCTCCTTGGTCTCGGCATAGGGTCCATCGAGGACAAGCGGCGGG
Organism: Kaistia sp.; assembly: GCA_965229085.1. Lineage (GTDB taxonomy): Bacteria > Pseudomonadota > Alphaproteobacteria > Rhizobiales > Kaistiaceae > Kaistia. Next base: position 1,396,412 of record OZ245859.1, read on the forward strand.
TCCTGATCCTTGCGCAGCGTCGTCGCAGCAGTCGTTGGCAGCAAACGGGCGACGGGACCGAGCTTGCCGCTCCGGACGAGTTCCTGCTGGACGACGGCAAGCTTCGCCATCACGGCATCGTCCTCGTCCTTGGACCAGGCGCCGACAACGTCCTCGGAATGATAGCAAAGGATGGCGTAGAGCATCGGATTCCTCCCTGTGATGCTAGGACGAACGGCCATTGTCGGCACCGACACCGAAGGGCGCCCTGCCGTTGATGGCAATGGCAGTCCAATTTCGCCTGGGGATCAAGCATTCTGTCGGATCGGCGCGACCTTCAGCGTCCTTGCCGAGGAAGCACCAACGGGAGAGAGCCATGACTGCGAACGAACTGACCGACCGCGAACTGATGATCACGCGCCTCATCGACGCGCCCCGCGCCAGCCTCTATCGCTGCTGGACAGAGCCTGAACTGCTGAAGCAATGGTTCGCGCCGAAGCCCTGGACAACGCCTGTCGCCGTGTTCGACGCTCGCAGCGGCGGTTCCAGCCTCATCATTATGCGCGGGCCGGACGGGCAGGAATTCCCCAATCCGGGCGTCTTCCTTGACGTGGTGCCGAACGAAAAGCTCGTCTTCACCGATGCCTTCACCGAAGCCTGGGTGCCCTCAGGCAAGGCCTTCATGGTCGGGACGGTGACCTTTGCCGACGAGGACGGCCAGACCCGCTATACGGCGCGCGTGCAGCATTGGTCGGCCGAAGACCGCGCGCAGCACGAGGCGATGGGCTTTCACCAGGGCTGGGGCATCTGCACCGACCAACTGGCGGCGCTCGCCAAGACGCTCTGAAGGTCGGCCTGCAAAAAAAGGGAATGCCCGGCGGATCACCGCCGGGCATCTATTTTCGAGCGTCAGCGCCGCTGATCGGCGGCGCGCTTACGGGCAGACGTCCCAGAAACCGGTCGTCTTCTGCGGGTTGGTGTAATACCAGCAATAGCCGGGCTTCGGCGCCGCGCCGGCGACCGAGACCGCAGCAGCGCCCGCGATGAAGCCGATCGCCGCGCCAGCTGCCACGGCGCCGCCCGGCGCCCAGTAGCGGCGCGGATTGACGACGACGACGCCCGGCGGACGATAGACCGGGTGGCGATAGACGGGCGCCGGACGATAGACGGGTCCGGGATGATAGCCAGGCCGACCGACGGCGGCGGCGCCGCAACGATGCGCCCCGCACCCGGCAGCAGCGCAGCCGCGCGGACCGCAGGCGGCGCGGGCCTCGGCTTCGGGCACCAAAGAGATCAGCGGCGCGGCGGCCGAGGCCACGATACCGAAGGTCAGCATCATGACTCTGAACAGTCTCAGCATCGAACTCTCCCCCTTCAATCAAGCTCTCAATGTAACATCCTTCTCATATGACGGCGAGCAAGCGCCAGATCCTCTGCTCAAGGCGCCGCGCTTGGCTTAGGATTGCGAAAGGCGCATCGCGCCGAACCTGCCGCCCTGCATGCCGGAGATGCCGTTGAGCCAAGATTCGAATGCCAGCACGTCCCTTCCCGCCTCCACGGAGGCGGCTCTTGAAAGCGCGCCCGACCACACGACGATCCCGGTGATCCGCACGATAGCCATGCCCAGGGACACCAATCCCGCTGGCGATATCTTCGGCGGCTGGCTGATGTCGCAGATGGATCTTGGCGCGAGCACGATTGCAACGCGCAGGGCCCGCGGCCGCACCGTGACCGCCGCCGTCGAAGGCATGTCGTTTATCAGCCCGGTGCAGGTCGGCGACGAAGTGACGATCTATGGCCGCATCGTCTCGACCGGACGCACGTCCATGCGCGTCTTCGTCGAGGCCTGGCGCCGCAACCGCGAAAGCGACGCCATCACCAAGGTCACGCACGCGACCTTCACCTTCGTCGCGATCGATGCCTCGCGGAAGCCGCGACTATTGCCGGCGGCGGACGACGAGCAGGCAACGCCCGTCTGAGGCCACTTTTGACCGCGTCATCGTTTCACTCAAATGATGACGCGGTCAAAGTCCTTGTCTGGCCGTGTTTCCTCACGCGAAGCGGAGCCCGCTTCGCCCGAAAATACGCTAGGGAGCCGCGATCTGACCGACGGCGAGGCCGACAATGACGTTGCCCTTGATGAGGTAGTTGAGGCTCTGGAACTCGCTCGATCCACCCTTTGCCGCAGCGCTCTGGTTCAAATAAGCGACCATGCCGTTGCGAGCCGCAACCGTGCCGAAGGCGGCCTGAAGATCCGATTCGCTGGCGCCGAGGCCGGGGGCCCCGACGGTCAGGCCCGTCAGACTGGCAGGCGCCGTATCGCAATCCGGCCGCGCCGGACCAAAGGCGGCGCCGACCAGCGTAACCTTGTGCGTGGATCCACCGGCCTTGCCGTCGGACACGAACCAGAGAATCTGCGCCTTGTCGCCCGAGCCCACGTCGTAGCAGAGCCACTGGGCGGAAACGGAACCGTCGCCGGCCTGGCGCAGCGTGCCGCCGAACGCACTATTGAGATCGCCGAGCAGCGTCTCGCCCAGCAAAATCGTTGTCGATCCGGCCGCAATGTTTGGTGCCGGCGGGTTCGGCAATTCATGCTGGGTTCCCTCCGCGGCATCGCCCGAGAGCAGCGCCGCCGGCAACCCGGTAAGGCGCGCGCCGTCGGCGAGCGCGGGACCAGCAAGGAGTAGAGACAGCAGCGTGACGGCGTGGATGGATCGCATGATGGTTCCCGCGGGATGGCGCATAAGCGCCGGCAAAGCCTAAGCCAAGCGAGGCGAAGGGTCCAGCTTCAGCCTGACGCACCACCCGCAAGCGGCACGACATGGCGGACCAGGAAGGGCGCACCCTTTTCCGGCTCGACGAACACGGCCAGCCGGTCAACGACCAAGGGCCGGCTCTCGAAGGCGGCGAAGTGGCGCCGGAGCGCTGCCTCGACCGCTTCCAGATCCTCGCGCGGCACACGGCCTGTCAGCGACATGTGAAAGCGAAACGCCGCGAAGACATAGGGGTAGCCCCAGCGCAGCAGATTGGCCTCTTCGTCCAGTGTCAGCCCGGCTGCCCGGCGCCGCGCGATATCCGCCTCCGAAAGCGGCGCGCGGAACGGATCGAAGGCGGCAACGATCCGGCCGGCCCAGGCATCGAGCTCCTCGACGGGCTCGTTTGGCACGAGTGCAAAGAAGCGGCCGAGGCGGCGGATGACCAGTTCGGGCAAGGTGATCGGCGGCGACTGCGCAGCAAAGGACTCGACGGCCAGCAGCAACTCCTCCTCGCTCGCGCCCTCCGCGAGCGAGAACGGCGCCTTCAGCGTCGCATGGAAGCCGTAGCGCGCGGGATCGGCGACATAGGTCTCGAGCATGCCGGAGGTCAGGCCATCGATCTCGGGCAGCGGCCCCTCGGCACCGCCAAACGCATCGCGCCCGAGCCAGGCAACGGCGGCGCGGCATAAGGGGTCATCGGCGGCGGGCGTAGCATAGAGAGCGTATCGCAAGAGAGCCTCGATAAACGGAGTGTCGGCCGGACCGGGGCCGAATCACATCATTATCGCCGAGGCGTCGGCCTTTGGATCACAGCTTTGACATTTTCTGGCGCCGCGCCCCGTTCACCCCATGTTATGGAAAGCCGCGCGCGGATCGGGCATCATGCAAGCCTCGATAGACGCCGCCTCTCAAGACGCGAAGGATGTCCGTCATGCTCCGTTCCGCCTCGATGCTCGCCGTGGCCGCCCTGCTCTCGGCCACGTCCCTCACCGTCGCGTTGACGGGGCCGGCTGAAGCGTTCAGCTACTATGACGGCCACACCGCTCCGGTTCCCGACTGGGAAGTGTTCGGCTTCGACCTGACCAGCGTTCCTGGCGACATCCCCTCGCTGATGGCGTTCAAGGCATCGCTTGATCCGCGGCTGCAGCTCGCAATCAACAATCGCTGCAAGCAGGATATCGTGGCCATGCCCTGGCGCTATTCGCCGAAGGTCCGGATGTTCTGCTGGGGCCACTGACCCCGCTGCGATCCGGCTGCCCGCCGCCCTTGTCGCACGCCGCAGGCGCGCGGCCAGCGCTCATGCGCCAACGCAACGCCCTTGCTTGCCTACGGCGCTTTCGCTGGAACGAAGTCTCTCCCTGCCCGTTTAGTTGCCGGAACCGGAAGTGTTCCGTCGTCATTGCGACGCTGCTCCAATAACTCAGGAGTAACGCTCGGTGATCGACGCTCGCTTTTAACAGCGCTATGCGCGTTCAGGGAGAATGAAATGCATATTTCGACGTATAGCAAGATGGCTGCGGCCGGTCTTATCTTCGCGAGCTTCTCGTTCGCGCCGGCTTTTGCACAGGACAACGCCGCGCCCACCGCAACGCCACCGGCAGTCCAGACCGCGCCTGCGGCCACCACGCCGACACCGGCTCAGACGGATAATGGCCAATCGGCCGAATCCAGCAGCAGTGCCGACAAGCCGTCCGGCCCGATCGCCGACTCGGATGTGTTCGGCTTCGATATCACCATGGGCACCGCCAACCTGACCGCCGAGCAGAAGACGGCTGCCATGAACACCTGTCGCGATCAGGTTACGATCGACCCCGTCCGTTACTCGTCGGCCGTGAAAACGTTCTGCGAACAGATGAAGTGAGGGGCGGCCGGCATGTCGCCGGCTAACTGACGACACCCTTTGGCCGCGGCTCGCCTGATGCGAGTTCGCGGCCGATCCATGTCAGCAGTTCGCGCCGTGCCGGTGGTTCGACAAGATCGCGCGGCGCATAGAGATGGCGTTCGAGAAAATGCCCGGTGAGCCGAAAGGCTTCATCGACTTCGCGACCGCCGTCATTGATACCGCGCGCGCCGAAGATGAGGCGCGGCAGCGGAAGCAGACGGTCCTCATAGCCAGCCGCGGCCGTGCCGCTGACCGCGCGGCCGGTGCGGGGCGAGACGAAAGCAAGCCCGTCCGTCGCGCCGGTCACCGCGCAGCGCGCAAGATCGAGCCCGAAGCCGCTTTCGTTCAGCAAGGCCAATTCGAAGCGCGTGATGAAACCGGCGAGATCGAGCGCCGACGGCCCGGGGCGTTCGGTCAGGCTGTCGAGCGCGGCATCGACGGCGCCATAAAGCTCGGCATGACCCTCGCGCTCAGTCAGCAATCCGAGATGGCCCACCAGAACCTGAAGCGCGAACAGCGCCAGAGGCCGCTCCATCAGCCGCGCTGCCCGCAAGGTCACAGGCTCCACGGTGAAATGGCCGAGTTGCTCGTCGAGCCGCGCCCGCCAGGTCACGTCGACCCGGTTGCCCGGCTGCAGCATCGGCCCCATCCGGCGCGAGCGCGCACCACGAACGACACCGAGATTTCGGCCGCGCGTCGCGGTCATCACATCAAGGATGGCACTGCTTTCGCCGAGTCGGCGAAGGCCGAGAACGATGGCTTGATCGGTCCACTGCATCCGGGTTCGACATCGCGCTGGCCGCAGGCAAGGCGCCGCGGCGGATCGAATTCAGCGATTGCCGCACTCTCGCGACCGTGGCGGCGCGTGCAACCTGAAAATGGCATCGCGCCACCCTTGCCGAGCAGCGCGAAAACAGAAAAGGCCCGGCGGATTGCTCCGCCGGGCCTCTTTTATCCCCGAGGGGAAACGCTTACCAGGAGCGCTTCATCCAGAGGTTGACGGTCCAAGCGTCGCCGTCGTTGTCGGTCTGGATAGCCGTACGGCCGTCCGTGACGTTGACATGCGAGTACTGACCATCAAGCATCAGGTCGAGACCGGTGACCGGGGTCCAGCCCGTCGAGAACACGCCGCGATAAGCATCGACGGTGTAGTTCTTGAAGTAGCCATCGCCATCATACGAAGCGTAACCGCCCGAAACAGCCGACCATACGGTCGGGGTCCAAACGTGCTTGTACGAAGCCAGGGCCGACCAGCTGGAGCCGGGAGCAGCCGAAGCGATGAACGAGCCGTCGACGGTGCCGGTCAGGTTAGCGACCGAGGTGCCGCCGGCGATGCCGGTGTAGGAGTTGGCGTTGTCGCCATACGAACCGGTGACGAAGAACTTGTCGCCGGCCGAGAAGCTGTCGAGAGCGAATTCGACGCTGCCGCCGATGGCGTAGCCCGACTTAGCATCGACGTTGTAGGGGTTGAGCACGGTGCCCGTGCCGCCATTGACGTCGATCGCGTTGTTGACATAAGCCGCAGCGATCTTCGTCGAGAAGATGCCCGAAGCGTAGGTCACAGCACCGACGACGTCGGGGATGTTGTTCTGACCGCCCTGATAGTAACCCCGCGAGCCGAGAACCGCACCGTCCGTAGCGCCAGCAGCGCCGCGGTCACGCTGGTCTTCGACCGAGATCGCGAGACCGAAGCCGTTGACGGCATAGGTCAGCTGGATGTGGTCGGTGGTGGTGTCCGAACCGAAGGCGCCGGTGTCGGTGTAGCCGCGACCGAAGTCATACAGCGAGGTGAAGCGACCAGCCTTGACCGGACCAAGCGACAGCCAGGCGCTGTCGACATAAGCCGAATTGGTGGCCGAGTTGATCGTCTGCGAAGCGGACTGCGAGAACGAACCGGTGTTGCCGGTCTGAGCGCGGAAGTCCAAGAAGCCGGTCAGGTTACCGAATTCGGTGACCGACGAAGCCGTCAGCTGGACCGAGGCTTCGGTGTAGAAGTTCGACCACTGGCTGGTCGGGTAGGTCGAGTTGTACGTGCCGAAATCGGTATTGCCGAAGGCCGTACCGAACTTCACGTAGCCACCAACCTTGATGCAGGTGTCGGTGCCGGGCGAGTAGAAGAAGCCAGCGCCAAACGCGTCGCAGACCTTCACGTAGTCGACAGGCTCGGCGACAGTGAGATCGGCAGCCTGAGCACCACCAGCGATGATCATCGCAGCAGCAGAGCCGAGGAGAAGGGTCTTGAAGTTCATGTCCTGACCTCCAAAAGGTTAAACCAGGAGACTGTTTCTTTCTTCTCGTCGCCACCGAAACAATCCGGAGATCGTCTTGGTCAGTAGGCTCGCTCGAAGTCCGTCAAGTCCCGTTCAGCTGCATCTGCCCGATTTGTCCCCCACCCCTGGGTGACAGGCAAAGCAACCGGAACCGCTTTCGATTCCGTAAAACTGATCATACCGAAAGGCGTCGGGGGCGCTATGACGGAAATGCAACACTGCAGGGTATCGTCATGGTTTGGTAGTTAAGCACTTGGTAACACTTGTTAACACACTGAGCGGCCACAACTTTTGGGCACGCCGTTACGCAGATTGCCTTGTGTGCGCCACGGCTCCGACGCAATGTGCCGCCGAAAAACAGCGCAAGGACTGAATGGCAATGGCCTCCATCGACCGCGAAACGATTCTCGCGCGACTCGCCGGGGTTTCCGGCCCCGACGGCAAGGGCGACCTCGTCTCGCTCGGGCTTGTCTCCGACGTCGTCATTCATGGCGGCAAGGTCATGTTTTCGATCACGGTCGAGGCGGCGCGCGCGCGCGAACTCGAGCCGCTGCGCGAGCAGGCCGCCGCGGCGATCCGCACGCTCCCGGGCGTCGACAGCGTTCTCGTGATCCTCACGGCCGAACGGAAGGGCGGCGGCGATGCGCCACGACCGGCCCCGCCGCCAGCAGCACCCCGCGCGGCAGCCCCTGCGACGTCGGCAAGCGGCAAGCCGGGCATTCCGGGCGTCGGCGCAATCATCGCCGTCGCTTCGGGCAAGGGCGGCGTCGGCAAGTCCACCACCGCCGTCAATATCGCGCTGGGGCTCGCCGCCAACGGGCTTCAGGTTGGGCTGCTCGATGCCGATATCTACGGTCCCTCGGTGCCGCGCCTGCTCGGCCTTTCGGGCAAGCCGGAAACGCAGGACGGCCGCACGCTGAAGCCAATGCGGGCCTTCGGCATCAAGGCGATGTCGATGGGTTTCCTCGTCGAGGAGGACACGCCGATGATCTGGCGCGGGCCTATGGTGATGTCGGCGCTGACGCAGATGCTGCGCGAGGTTGCCTGGGCGCCGCTCGACGTGCTCGTCGTCGACATGCCGCCCGGAACGGGCGATGCTCAATTGACAATGGCGCAGCAGGTGCCGCTCGCCGGCGCCGTCATCGTCTCGACGCCCCAGGATCTCGCGCTGATCGACACCCGCAAGGGCCTCGCGATGTTCCAGAAGGTGAATGTGCCGGTGCTCGGCATCGTCGAGAATATGAGCTATTTCCTCTGCCCGCATTGCGGCGGACGCTCGGACATCTTCAGCCATGGCGGCGCGCGCCACGAGGCTGAGCGGCTCGGCGTCCCCTTCCTTGGCGAGGTTCCGCTCGATCTCGCGATCCGCGAGACATCCGACGCCGGAACGCCGATCGTCGCAAGCGCGCCCGATAGCGCGCATGCCGCGGTCTATAAGGAAATCGCGGCACGGATCATGGCCACGATCGCCGGCGGCGCCGGAGCAAGGCCGGCGCCGCGCATCGTCATCGATTAGGCCAGCGAACAGCCAGGCCCTTCACTTCCGGCCTGGCTGTCTTTCGCGTTCAGGCGTGGGGGGCCAGAGCCGCGCGATTGGCGGTCAGGACGTCGCGAACGCTTTCGGGTTCGCGGCCAGTCCAGTCCTTGACGACGCTGGTCGTGATGGCATGGAACCCCTGGGCCGCCGAGACGTCGAATGAGACGAGACCTTCGACGAGGCCTGCCGGCAGGCCAGCGGCGGTGAGGCCCTGGCGCAGGCCTTCGGCCGGAACAGCAATATGCTTCACCGGCTTGCCGGAAAGCTCGCTCGCCAGCGCGGCAATCTCGTCCTGCGTCACGGCAGCCGGACCGGTCACGTCGAAAATCTGCTTGCCCTCGGCCTTCGCCAGAACGGCAGCGGCGGTGCGGGCGCAATCTTCACGCGTCACATAGGAGCGGCCGCCGGTTCCCGTGGCGGTATAGAGCGCGCCGGTCTCGATCGCGTGCGGCAGGGACATCAAGAGAAGCCCCGTATAGAGGTGATCACGCAGGAAGGTGAAGTCGACGCCGCTGGCGGCGATCGCCTGCTCGGTCCAGTAGTGATCGCCGATCAGGCTCGGCTCAGCGGTCGGATAGGGCGAAGGCGCCGAGAGATAGACGATATGGCGGACGCCCGCCGCAACGGCGGCCTTCACCGCGGCACGATGCTGGGCGAGGCGCTTGCCGTCCGCGCCGAGCGCATCGGTCGAAATCAGCAGCAGGCGATCGGCACCGGCAAAGGCGGCGGCGAGGGTCTCCGGCGCGTCGAAATCGGCATGGCGGATTTCCGCGCCCTTAGCCGCGAGATCGGCGAGCTTGGCGGGATCGCGCGTCGTGCCGATTACCGGGCCGGCTTTGGCGGCGAGCAGCGTTTCGACGACAAGGCGGCCAAAATGGCCGCTGGCGCCGGTGACGAGAAGCGTGGGTTGGCTGGTCATGGGCAGTCTTTCTGAAAAGAGGGCCCGGATGGCGGCGCGGATCGGCCGCCGTCCGGTTACCACACGTAACTAGGCGCTTGATTTGCATCCGTGAAGGACGCATCTCTATGGCACCAAGGAACACCGGCGGAACCATCACCGCAGGGATGGCCGCTAGACGAGGCGATTGAGCATGGAAACGCTGGAAAACCCGACGATGTTGGACTGGCCCGTGCGCGCCGGCGAGATGGACAATATCACCACTCTGGTCGCCGATCTCGGCCCGGCGGCCCTCACTGCCGCCGAGTGCCCGGTGCGCGATGTGCTCGACAGACTCGGCGATGCCTGGAGCTTCCTGGTCGTGTTACGTCTCGCCGATGGGCCGCAGCGTTTCAACGCGCTGAAGCGGAGCGTCGGCGGCGTGTCGCAGCGGATGCTGACCGTCACACTGCGCGGCCTCGAGCGGGACGGGCTGGTCAACCGGACCGTATTCCCGACAACGCCGCCACGGGTTGAATACCGGCTGACGCCGCTTGGCGAATCGCTGGTCGACCCGATGACCGCCTTGACCCGCTGGGCATCCGCCCATCATGCGGCCGTACGCGACGCCCGCACCCGTTACGACGCTGCCGAAGCCTGAGCCGGTCGCTCTTCGCCGCGTTCATCAGCATGCCGGCGACACATCGCCTGCGTGCCACGGCGGTGGATCAGCCGGCCCGCCACAGGCGAACCGGCGAAAGCCTTTAACCGGCTACTTGGCTTTGACCGGCTACTTGCCGCACTTGATATTGTAGGTGCCGGCGACCGCCACGGCCTTGGCCGCGGCGGCGGCGCTGCGCTTCAGCCGCATGGTGATGCTCGAGCCCTCGACCAGCTCGGCAGCGCCGGAGCTCAGCACCACCTCGCCCTTGGTGCCGACCGTGCTCTTGTATTCGATGATCAGCATCGACGAAGCCGGCACGCCGCCGACGCCGACGCGCCAAACGTGATTCTCCGGCGCCTCGGCGATCACCGCCTCGCCCTGGTCCATGCCCTGCGGCACCGACAGCGTCCATTTGGTCGGCTTGCAGGCCGGGTCCTTGGCGGCAGCCTCGGCTGAACCGGCCCCGGCAAGGCAGCAGGCAGCGAGAACGGCGGCGGCGATACGAGGCGAATATTGGATCATGGCAGGGTCCCGATTGCTGCGAACATCCTCCAGGACGCTCGCGTCGATGTCATCTCGGCAAGGATACAGCAATGCAAGCAGGCGCCAATGGGGCGGCGCAACCACTCGGCTGCGCCGCCGCTCAGCGCGTGAGCAGATTGTTCAACGCCGCATACTGCAACAGCATGATGGTCTTGCCGTCGGCGATGCGGCCGTCAGCGCACATCGCAAGCGCCTCGGCGAAGGGCAGCTCCAGCACCTCGATGTCCTCGCCCTCGGAGACATGGCCGCCGCCCGCGCTGTTGCGATCATCAGGCGTGTAGCGCGCGACGAAGAGATGCAGCTTCTCGACCACGCTGCCCGGCGACATGAAGGTCGCGAAGACCAGCTCGGGCTGTTCGATCGCGACGCCCATCTCCTCCTCGGCTTCCTTCTTGATGCAGGTGACGGGATCGTCCGCGTCCAGCAGGCCGGCGCAGACCTCGATCAACGGCTCTGCATGGCCACGCTTCCAGGCCGGAAAGCGGAACTGCCGGATCAGCAGCACCGTGCCGCGATCGGGGTCATAAGCGAGGACAGCCGCGCCATCGCCGCGGTCATAAGTCTCGCGCGTCTGGCGCTGCCAGCTGCCGTCAGAACGCTGATAGTCGAAAATGTTCTTGTCGAGCTTGCCCCAGTTGCGGGAGAGCTCGACCGTCTCGACGAGACGGATGCGATCGTTCCAGTCGGTCATGGGAATCCCCTTGTCGCGCCGCGCATCCTTAGCCGATCGGCGCGGCAGGGGCACCGGTTTCGATGCCGAGGGATGCGCGACATCGCGCCCATCAGAAAAAATGTGGCGACAATGTCGATCCAGGGTGGCCCTCATTCGTCATCGAGGAAGCGGGCCGCAAGGGCGGCATGGCAATGACAGGGCGAGGAGGTCAATGATGCGCGTGATGGTGATCGTGAAAGCAACGGCGGACAGCGAGGCCGGGCTGATGCCGACACCCGAATTGTTCGAGGCGATGGGACGGTTCAATGAACTGCTCATCGAGGCCGGGATCATGAAGGCTGGCGACGGTCTCAAGCCCTCACGCTACGGCAAACGGATCGCCTTTGACGGGGCGAGCCGGCTCGTCATCGACGGACCTTTCGCAGAGACCAAGGAACTCATCGCTGGCTACTGGCTGTGGGAAGTCAAGGATATGGACGAGGCGATCGCCTGGGTGAAGCGCTGCCCAAATCCGATGCCGGGACCGAGTGAGATCGAGATCCGCCCCTTCTATGAGATGGAAGATTTCGCCGAAGTGCTGACGGACGACATCAGCGCCTTGCACGAGGGCAATCGAGGGGCACTCGCCAAGGATTGAACGCGCTCCATCATCCGGCCAGCAGCGGCCGGCCGGATGATGCAGCAATTTCCCGTTTCAACCAGTCACGGAAGAGCCGCACCTTGCGACTGCGCGTCGACGCCGCCGTAGTGACGAACCAGTAAGCAAGGCAGCTCTCCACCTCGATCTCGAACGGACGGACCAGCCGGCCGAGCGTCAGCGCGTCGGCGACCACCATGTCCCAGGCGAGCATGACGCCCTGCCCGGCCATCACCGCCTCGAGCGCGAGGATAGGGTCGGAGAAGCGCGGCCCGGCGAGGTCCGGCATCGGAGCGCCGGCGGCGTCAAACCAGGCACGCCAATCGACCATCGTCCCTTCGTCATGGATGACGGGGACATGGGCGAGATCGGCGGGCGTGCGAAGGCGGCCGGCCCAATCCGGCGTCGCAACGGGAAAGAACGGCTGCGGCAGCAGGCATTCGGCCTCGAGATCGGGCCACTGACCTCGACCGAGACGGATCGCGCAGTCGATGTCGCTGTGGTTGAGGTCGACGAGCGCAACGCTCGCGACGAAGCGGATCTCGATCTCGGGGTGTTCGCTGCTGAAACGGCCAAGCCGCGGGACGAGCCAGCGCGCCGCGAAGGCCGGCGCAGCCGACAGGGTCAAGCGCCCGGTATGACTTTCCTCGATCGCCGCGACGGCTTCGGCCAGTGCCTGAAAGCCGCGATGCAAATGCGGCAGCGCTGCGTCGAGCGCGGGCGTCGGCCGCAATCCGGTCCGATCCCTCTCGAAAAGGACATAACCGAGCCGCTCTTCGGCCCTGCGAATATGTTGACTGACTGCACCGGGCGTTACGCCGAGCTCATCGGCCGCGCTCGCCAAAGTGCCGCCACGGCCGACAATTTCTATCGCCCGAAGGGCGTTGAGGGGCACCTTGAATGGGTTCGGCATGGAGATTTTCTACAGTGTGACCGAGATCATGTCGATGGCGGTGGCGCCGGGCTATCCCCATTCTCAAGGCGCAAGGAACCGGAGACGAAGCCATGACCCTCAGCAACCTGTACCGCGCCTTCATCGACTGGGCCGAACGGCCATCGATCACGCCTGCCAATGAGAATGCGCTGTGGCGCCTCAGCCCGCACGAACTTGCCGATCTGCCGATCGGCCCTGAACCCGAGGACGAAGGTTCCGCCTTCGCGGCGGACCGACGAGATCGCTGCGCCTGACGGCGCGGCGACAAGGAAGGAGAAGACCATGTCGTTTCAAGAGATCACCCGCGAACGCCAGACGAGCGAGCCGACCGACTATCGCCTGCAGGATCACTACAAGACGCTTGGCCCGCATTTGCGCGCCGCAATGCTGCATGCACGGCGCGCCGATGTCCGCGCCCGGCCAGAGCTCGCAGGCCGCGATTCCGACATGGAATAGAAAACAGCCGCCCGATCGGCTCGGGCGGCTGCTCGTTTGCGTATCGAGGGGGAACGGGCCGAAGGCCCCTCCCCGCTTAGCCCCTGTCGAGCCAGGTCACCTGTTCAGGCGTCAAGCGGATGTCCAGCGCCGACAAACTGTCCTCAAGCTCGCCCAGCGTGCGCGGTCCGATCAGCGGCACGACCGGGAACGGCTGCGCCAGAACGAAGGCGAGCGCGATGTGGATCGGGTTGCGGCCAAGCTTTCCGGCAAGTTCGATCGCGCGGTCGCGGCGGCCGAAATTCTTCTCATTGTACCAGACGCGGACAAGCTCCTCGTTGTCGAGCTTGTCGCGGCCGGCACGATCGGTGAAGAAGCCGCGGCCCTGGCTGGACCAGGCAAAGTCCGGCACCTGGCGATCGCGGAACCAGGCCTTCCATTCATCGTCCGAGGACGAGACGCAGCCGGCCCAGATCACGTCCTGCATTTCAGCAAGCGCGAAATTGTTGGAGAGCGCGCCCGGCTTCTGCTTGCCGTTCTTCTCGGCATAGGCAACGGCCTCGTCGAACCGCTCGCGCGTCCAGTTGGAGCCGCCGAAAATGCCGCGAATGCGGCCGGCCTTGACCTCGGCATCCATGGCATCGACGAATTCGCCGACCGGAACGTCGAGATTGTCGCGATGCATGAAATAGACATCGACATAGTCGGTCTGCAGCCGGTCGAGCGTCTGGGTCAACTGCTTGCCGATCACGTCGGGATAGCAGAGCGGGCTATGCGCGCCCTTGCCGATGACGACCGACTGCTCGCGTACGCCGCGATTGGTCAGCCATTCGCCGAGCAGCTTCTCCGTATAGCCGCTGCCATAGACCCAGCCCGTATCGAAGAGATTGCCGCCCGCTTCATAGAAGCCATCGAGCAGGATCGCTCCCGACGCGAAGGTCCGGAAATCCTCGAAGCCGAGCGCGACGATCGAGAGATCCTTGTCAATGCCAGCCAGCTTGCGCCGCGGAACGGTGGTGCCGCCGGACTTCAGCGGACGGCCCGACAGCGTCAACTTGCGGTTGGCTGCCTTCTCGACGCTGAATTCAATCCCGGCATCGGCGCGCCACTTGTCCAGGACGCGGACATTGCCGAGCGTATCGGCCCAGCTCATGCCGGGAGAATCGAGCTGCTGCTTGCCAGCGGAGATCGCCTCGGCGGCGGCATCGGCCTCGAACGAATAGAGATGCCGCTGCTTGCCGGTGCGGATCGTCTCCGTCTGGCCGTTCTTGATGATGTCGATCCGGCCCTCGCCGCCCGTGCGATCACCGTTGGCGAACCAGAAATCCGGAACCTCAATGCGGCCCTCGGTGCCGATGATGCGCAGGACATTGTCGAGATTGGCCATGACGGCGCAGCTCACCTCGGCAATGATGCCGTTCTCGAACTGCAACAGCGCCGAGGCCCAATTGTCGGTGCCTTCGGCGTTGAGATTGGCCATGCCCGACACCTTGACGGGATCAAGGAACGGCTTGCCCGCCGTCGCGCCAGCAATGAAGCGGCTCATCGAGACCGGATAGCCGCCGACATCGAGAATGCCGCCGCCTGCGAGCGCGCTGGCAAAGAGGCGATGATCCGGCATGAAGCCCGGCATCTGGAAGCCGAAGCTCGACTTGATCGACCGCACTTCGCCGATCTTGCCCGAGGCGACGAGATCGTAGATCGCCTTGGTCTGCGGATGCAGGCGATACATGAAGGCTTCCGCGGCGAAAGTGCCGGCCTTGCGATGGGCGTGAAAGACGGCGTCGGCTTCGAAGGCGCTAAGCGCGAAGGGCTTCTCGACAAGAACGTGCTTGCCGGCCTCGGCGGCCTTGATCGCCCATTCGGCATGGCCGACATGCGGCGTCGCGATATAGATCGCGTCGACGTTCGGATCCTTCAGGATAGCGTCATAGCCATCGAGGATGCGGGCTTCGGGGAAGTCCTTGGCAAGGCCC
This sequence comes from Kaistia sp., assembly GCA_965229085.1. Classification (GTDB taxonomy): domain Bacteria; phylum Pseudomonadota; class Alphaproteobacteria; order Rhizobiales; family Kaistiaceae; genus Kaistia. The sequence continues at coordinate 1,411,575 of OZ245859.1, forward strand.
GGCTTGCCGGGATTGCGGGTTGCGATCGCTTCAAGCTTCCCGAAGCGGGAATCGAGCACGCCGCGGCGGAAGTCCTTGGCGATGGCGCCCGGCCCGATAATGCCCCAGCGCAGAGTTTGGATAGTCACGGCAGTCCTCTTAGGTCGATGAATTGAAAGAGCTCGGTCGGGATCAGCGCAGCCGCTTGCCGGCGCTGTCGAAAATCAATGCCGCCTCGGCAGGAATGGAGACGGCTATGGTGTCGGTATCGCCCGTGTGGCGTTCTTCGCGCTGGATGATCAGCCGCTCGCCCCCGCCATTGGCATAGACATAGGTGGTCGAGCCGAGATGCTCGGCGACATCGATGGCGAGGTTCATATCCGTCCCCTCGCCCGCCTTGCCGAAATGTTCGGGCCGGATGCCGATCGTGACCGTCTCGCCCTTTTTCGGCAGAAGGCCGCCGAGCGGCTTGATCAGACGGACGCCGCCCTGATTGACCAGCGCGATCGTCGCGACGCCGGCGCCGGCGTCGACGACTTCGCCGGCCAGGAAGTTCATCTTCGGCGAACCGATAAAGCCGGCGACGAACAGATTGTCCGGATCGTCATAGAGCTGGAGCGGCGAACCGACCTGCGAGACCTCGCCTTCTCGCAGCACCACGATCTTGTCGGCCAGCGTCATGGCCTCGACCTGATCATGCGTGACGTAGATGATGGTCGCTTTCAGCTCGCGGTGCAGGCGCGCGATCTCGATGCGCATGTGGACGCGAAGTTCGGCGTCGAGGTTGGAAAGCGGCTCGTCGAACAGGAACACGTCCGGATGGCGGACAATGGCGCGGCCGATGGCGACGCGCTGCCGCTGGCCGCCCGAAAGCTGCCCCGGCAGGCGATCGAGCAACGGTCCAAGCTCGAGGATGCGCGCGGCCTCGTTGACCTGTCGGGCGATCTCGTCCTTCGGCTTGCCGGCGAAGCGAAGCGCGAAGCCCATGTTTTCGCGTACGCTCATATGCGGATAGAGCGCATAGGACTGGAACACCATGGCGATGCCGCGCTTCGACGGCTCGACATCGTTCATGCGTTTGCCGCCGATATCGAGATCTCCGGCGGTGATCGATTCAAGGCCCGCGATCATCCTGAGCAAGGTGGACTTGCCGCAGCCGGACGGACCGACGAAGACGACAAACTCGCGCGACTCGATGCTGAGATCGACGCCTTTGATGACGGGAAGGTTTCCGTAGGACTTGCGGATGCCCTTGAGGCTGAGGCTGGTCATGATGCATTCCTCATTTGACCGCTCCCAGCATCCCCTGCACGAATTGCCGCTGCAGAACGAAGAAGATGACGAGGGTCGGAGCCGTGGCGAGCACGGTGGCGAGCAGGATGACGCCGTAATCGGGTGTATAGGCTGCCGTGAGCGTCGAGATGAGCAGCGTGACGGTCTTGTTTTCCGGCGTCTGCAGCACGATCAGCGGCCACAGGTAATTGTTCCAGGCATTCATGAAGACGATGATCGTCGCCGCCGCATAGGTCGAACGCATGGTCGGCATGTAGACATGAATGAAGATCTGCCATTCCTTGAGCCCATCGACGCGGGCCGCGTCGCGCAGTTCCCCCGGAAAGGCCTTCGTCGCCTGCCGGAAGTAGAACACCATGAAGATCGAGGCGATGCCCGGCAGGATGACCGCCGTGAAGGTGTTGTTGAGACCCCCACGCGAGATCATGACGAAGAGCGGAACCATCAGCGCCGCGAACGGGATCGACAGCAGCAGGAGCAGCAGCTGGAAAATTCGTTCGCGGATCCGCGAGCGGAAGATTTCGAAGCCGTAGCCGGCGAGCGACGAGATGATGAGCGTCAGCACCGTGGAGACGACCGCGATCAGGGCCGAATTGCCGAAGACGCGCACCAGGTCGGTCTGGGCCAGGAGATGCTGGAAATTGACCAGCAGATTATCCCCGAAGCCGAGCTTGCCGCGGACAATGTCGGGTGACTGGTTCGTCGAGCCGACCGCCATCCAGTAGAACGGAAAGACCGACAGGAAGGTGGCGACCGAGAGAAACAGGTAGACGCCGCCGCGGCGCAGAAGAGCGAAGCTCATGACGCCCTCCTTCGATCGCGGGCGATCATGAACTGGAGGAAGCTCAGGACCGCGACGATCAGAACGATGACCCAGGAGACGGTGGCCGAATAGCCGAAGCTGGGCATCATCCGGAAGGTGAGATTGTAGATATACATTGAGAGCGTAAGCGTGGCGTTGCCAGGACCGCCCTGCGTGATGTTGTTGACCTCGTCGAAGAGCTGCAGCGTTCCGATGGTCGACAGGATCGTGGTGAAGAGGATCACCGGCTTCAGCATCGGGATCGTGATGCGCGTGAACCTTGCCCATGCCGGGATCCCGTCGATCCGGGCCGCCTCGTAGATCGACTTGTCCACGTTTTGAAGCGCGGCAAGATAGAAGATCATGTTGTAGCCGGTCCAGCGCCAGGTGATGGCGGTGATGATGACGATGCGCGCCCAGAAGGGGTCTGACAGCCAGGGAATCGGCGCGCCGATGACGTGCAGCGTCAGCAATGTCTGATTGATGATGCCGTCGCTCGAGAACATCGACTTGAAAAGGCTGGAATAGGCGATGAGCGAGGTGACGCAGGGCAGGAAGAGCGCAGTCCTGAACAAGCCGCGAAACTTCAGCGTTGAATCGTTGAGCATCACCGCAAACACGAGCGCCAGAACGATCATGATCGGCACCTGAATCACGAAGAAGATGCAGGTGTTGATCAGCGCCTTGACGAGGAGTGCATCGTTGGCCAGCCGCTGAATATTGGCCAGCCCGCCGAAGGATGTATTGGCGCCACGCCCGACCTGAAAGCTCATCCAGAGCGACCAGATGATGGGGTAGATCATGAAGAGGCCAAGCAGAACCAGAGCGGGCATAACGAATGCCCAGCCATTGATTTGCTCGCTGCGGTCTAGACGAGTTCGCGCCATGCGTCCTTCCGATCGTGGATGTCGCACGCCAACAGCGCGGCGCAAGCCGGCCGGGGTGGCAGTGCCGGATCGGGGCGGGCGCCAGCCCGCCCCCGGAAAGGTCGCGTTACTGCATCTGCTGACGCAACTGCGCGTCGATTGCCTTCAGCGCTTCATCGATATTGCCGCCATTGGCAATGTTGGGGATCTGCGCCCGGACGGCCATGCGAGCCTCCGGCGTGAAGGTGCCGTAGTCGACGGTCGGCACCTTGGCCAGCCAGTCGGAGAAGTTCTGCCAGACCGGCTCACCGTTGAAGAACGGATCGCTGGCCTTGTAGGCAGCGCCTTCACGGGCGGCGAGAAGCGAGCCCACGGCGCCCTGGTTGATCAGGATGCCCTGATAGAAGTCGACGTCCCCGCCCCAGATCGTCTTGAGGAAGTCCACCGCCTCGTCCTGATGCTTCGAGGAATTGAGGACATACCAGCTCGAGCCACCATTGCTGGAGAAATGGGTCGCCCCTTCAACACCCTCGAGGATCGGCATCGGCGCCACGCGCCACTTGCCCGACTGCTCCGGCACCGACTTGATCGTGCCGGTGATCCACACGCCCTGCGGAACAGCGGCGACCTGGCCGGACGTGAAGGAGCCGGTGTAGTCCGTCCAGCCCGAGACGGACTTGATGATGCCGGCCTTCGCCGCGGCCTGGAAGGTCTCAAGCGCGGTCTTGAGCGCAGGATTATCGAGAATGTTCGGCTCTTTGCCGTTCTTCAGATACCACTGGCCCGTCGACTGCATCATCAGGACGATGAGGTCGTCGCCGTTGTAGTCCATGCTGATCAGTGGGTGGCCGGTCTTGGCGAGAACGTCCTTGCCGATCTCGATCAGCTTGGCCCACGAGATGTTCAGCAGATCATCGGGCTTATAGCCGGCCTGTTCCAGATAATCGGTGCGGTAGAAGAGACCCGCGACACCGGAATCGAAGGGCAGCGAGTAGGACTTGCCGTCATAAGTCGCGGCGGCGACCTTGTAGGCGGCGAATTTCTTCATGTCGATCGAGTCGGACAGCGGCACGAACGAGCCGGGGAACGACTGGAGGAAGCGCTGGACGTTGTCATCCTGGATCAGGACGATATCCGGCAGGCCGTCGGTGACGCCGGCCAGGAACTGAGTCTGGAGCTTCTGGTTGATCTCGTCCTGGGTGATGTTGGCGACGTTGAACGTCGTGTCGGGATGCGCCTTGGTATAGCGGGCGGCGGCATCGGCCATGGCCGGAATGTTGAAGTTCGGATCCCAGCACCAAACTGTCAGTTCCGACGCCGATGCGACGCCGACAAAGGCCGTGCTTGCCAGCATCGCGGCGCCGACCAATGCCGACGCGAGGCGACCACCCGCCCGAGCACCCCATCCCAGTTCATTCATCTTTCTCATCAGATCCTCCCGTTCTGTCCGGATCCCGCTCAATGCGCCGGGCGGAATGGCATTCGCCATCTCCCCCCGCGCGGCACACCGAGCGCGTTCATCCGCCTCAATTCCGGGATTATTAGCAAGTCGTTGCGAAGCTTTGTCAAGACAAGGCGGCCAACATTTGACCGCCTCGAAGCGACCCGCTATAATTCCTTGATATTGCTTTCATATTGCACTGCGCGAGCGCGGTCTGTTGCGCTGCACGCACAAGATAGAGCAGTTGCAATCTTAGTTTCCCGGAACTGAGCAAACAATCCGGGAAACGGCAAGCGGGCCTTTGGTAGCCGCCCGGGTCATCCGGCCGGCCAGCGCCCATGAAACGCGAAGTCCTCGACCTTTCGCCGGTGCCGGGGTTCGAGTTCGCGCGCAGCGCCCTCGCCGAGCAAGGCCGGGTCGCCCGGATAGCCGATGGCAAGTCCCGCGACCGGTTCGAAATCGCCCGTGATGCCGGCGGCGGCGACGACCTTCTCGCTGTCGAAGCCGCCGAAGGGATGGACGGCAAAGCCGTTCTCCGTCGCCTGCAGCAGAAGATAGCCGAGCGCCATGCCCGTATCATGGCGGTTGTGCCAAAGCGCGCGGCCGCTGTCGGAATGGAGCTTTGCGACCGAATAGGCGAGCACAGAGGCGCGTTTCACCCAGGCCTGATTGCCGGGCACCGCCGCATCCAGAAGCGCATCGAAGGCCGGCTCGCCGCGAAAGGCATAAACGAAGCGCCAGGGCTGGGTGTTGCTAGAGGACGGCGCCCACCGCGCTGCCTCGAACAGCGGCGCGAGATCGGCTTCGGTCATCGTCCGGTCCGGATCGAAGGCGCGGGGGCTCCAGCGCTCGACGATGACGTCGAGAATGGGCGCATCGGTCTCGGCGGGCTTGCGCATGGGTTTCATGATCCTCAAAGGGCAGAGCACCGGTATCGGCCGGCACCGGGGCGCTAGCGTTCACGGCGACCCGCAGCAAGGGTAGAGCGGTACTGCTTCGGCGGAAAGACGCGGCCATGCGAGAACACAGAGCCACGCGGGCGCGGCGCGTCTGGGGCTGCCGCCGATCGCGGCAAGAGCGTTCCCGAGCGAAGTGGATGCTGGTTCACGTGAGGGAGATGCGACCCGGCAAGAGACTGGATTCTCTCATCGTTTCCGTGAAACGATGAGAGAATCCAGTGAGTGAGGCGACCAGGCGCCGCCCCACTCACTGGCAATCGAGGGAGGATAACGAATGAAGACGGTGCTCGCCTTTGGCGATTCGAACACGTTCGGCTCTGCGACCGTGCCGCGGCCCGACGGCCGCTATGGCGCCGACGAGCGTTGGCCGGGGGTCATGCAGAAGGCGCTCGGCACGGATTGGCGTGTGATCGAGGAGGGCCTTCCCGGCCGCACCACTGTTCATGACGACCCGATCGAGGGCGCTTATATGAACGGCAAGACCTATCTGATGCCGGCGCTGCGCAGCCATCGGCCGCTCGATGTGGTCGCGATCATGCTTGGCAGCAATGATCTCAAGGCGCGCTTCGCGCTGCCGCCCGCCGATATCGCGGCCGGTGTCGGCGAACTCGTCAAGGTCGTGAAGCAGGCCGAGGCAGGCCGGGACGGCGCCATTCCGAAGATCCTCGTCATCTGCCCGCCGCCGATGCTGGCCGATTGCGGCGAGGCGGTGCATATCGAGCGGATGTTCGTCGGCGGCTACGAAAAGTCGCTGCAGCTTGGCGCGCTCTATGCCGCCGTCGCCGCTGCGCATGGGGTCGCCTTCCTCGACGCCGGTACGATCATCACGGCGAGCACCGCGGACGGGCTTCATTTCGATCCGGACGCACAAGCAGCGCTCGGCGAGGCAGTGGCCGCTGCCGTTGCGGCACTCGGCTAAGCAGCCTCAACGCGTCCAGGGCAGCGCGATCGGCCGCGCGACGGTGGAGAGCAGGAAGCTCCCCACCGCCTCGGCCGTCATCGGCCGGGCAAAGGCATAACCCTGCAGGTAGTCGCAGCCGGCTTGGCGCAGCACAGCCGCCTCAGGTTCGGTCTCGACGCCCTCGGCGGTGACCTTGAGATCGAGCGCGCGGGCGATGGCGATCGTAGCCTCGCAGAGTTCCCGCGCGGTTTCGTTGGTGGTGATGCCGACGACGAGCGATCGGTCGAGTTTCAGCTTGTCGAAGCTGAAGCGGCGCAGATAGCCGATCGAACTATAGCCGGTACCGAAATCGTCCAGCGAGATGGCGACGCCCCGGGCGCGCAGATTGGCGATGATCGTCTGCGCCCGCTCGGGATTGGCGACAAGATGAGTCTCGGTCATCTCAATCTCGAGTCGCGTCAACGGGAAGCCGGTCTTGGCCACGACATCTGCGAGGATGACATCGAATTTCGGGTTCCGAAACTGCACAGCCGAGACGTTCACCGAAAGACGCACATCAGGCCATGCCAGGGCGTCGCGACAGGCGCAGTCGAGCACGAAGGCGCCGATCTGGTCGATCAGCCCGCTTTCCTCGGCGATCGGCACGAAGATATCCGGCGGAACCAGGCCGATTTCGGGATGGAGCCAGCGCAGCAGCGCCTCGACACCGGTCGGACGCAGCGTGGCCGCCTCGAAGATCGGCTGATAGACGACAGCAAGTTGGCCGGTCCGGACCGCCTCGCGCAGCTGATCGGCGAGGTGCATGCGCTCGGCGCGGGCTGCGTCGATCGAGGGGTCGTAGAAGGCGACGCGGTTGCGGCCGAATTCCTTGGCGAGATACATCGCGACATCGGAGCGGCGCAGCAGTTCCTCCGCCGAGAGCCCCTCCTCCGACATCGTCGCGACGCCGATGCTGGTGCCGATTGAGATCATCCGACCATTAATGGCGATCGGCAGGTCGAGGAAGTGGATCAGCCGGTCGGCCAGCGCCTCGGCGCCGAGCACCGTATCGGCACGGTTGAGCAGAATCGCGAATTCGTCGCCGCCCACCCGCGCGAGCAGGCCCTGTTCGGAGCAGATCGCCGCAAATCCCGCTGCAACCTGTCGCAGCAGCGCGTCACCCGACTCGTGGCCATAGGCGTCGTTGACCTCCTTGAAACCGTCGAGATCAAGATAAACGAGCGCGACGGGGGTCAGGTCTCGACGGTGCCCCCTCGTCGCCGCCTCAAGCGCGCGGCCGAGGGCGGCCCGGTTCGGAAGACCCGTCAGCCCATCGTGATTGGCAGCGTAAAGCGCTTCGCGCTCGCGCTTCCTGACCTCGACGAGGTTGAAATAGCCGATCGCCATCAGGAAGGTCATCATCAGGCAGACGAGGCCGACCGCCAGAAAGGCCGTCGGCAGCACGCGCTTCACCGCTTCCGCGCCTTGCTGGGACGACGTCCACGTCAACAATCCGATCTCGGTGCCGGTTGGATCGACGACCGGGACACCGGCCTGCCCCTGCAATGGCTTGGCCACCAGAGCCAGTCCATGCAGGACGAACTCCTGCCGGAGCCGTTCGATCCTCGGCTCGTCCAGCGTCCGGCCGAGAAGCAACAGCCGCGCAGAGCCGGCCGGCAGCGATACGGCATTCGTCGATGGCTCGATCGATCCGATGGCCAGCGCATAGAGCGCACCGGAGCGGCCGCGGAGAAAGCCGGTAACGGTGTCATTGGGCGCAGGATGCAACCGAACGCGCTCGATCATTCCGGTGAGCGGCGTGCCAAACTCGGCAGCGGCGTCCCGCATTGCCTGGCTGCCGTTCTGATAGCCGACGACGGACCGATTGTTTTCGTCGAGCAGAAACGCGGTGTCGAACAGCGTCCCCTGCTTGGTCGAGTCACGGAGATTGGACTCGACGAATTGCGGATCGACCTTGCCGTAGAGCGCGCGCACGGCATCGTCCCAGACAGCATAGTCGGCGTGGGTATCGCGCAGGCGCTGCAGGAGCGAGTTGAGCGCTGCATTGACCGAACGCTCGGCGCTTCGCGCTTCGCTACGATCAACCTGGCTCGCCAACTCGTTGAGAATCATCTGGCCGGAAAAGATCGCGGCGGCCACAATCAGCAGTGCGGGCAAAGCCACTTGGATCGCGAACTTCGCCGAAGGCCTTCGCAGGGATTTCATGACGCTCAAGATGATTGCAGGCCCGTCATCAAAGACATCCGACATTTAAGGACATGTGAAATTAGTCCGTGGAAATACAGCTGTTCAATCAGAGAGAAGCGCAGACATTGTCGTTGAGCAGGCGACGTCGTCCCCAATTGCGATGTCGGAGAGATTGAGCCAGGCGGCCATATGTTTAAGCTCGGCCGCGAGGGCGGCGAGCATATTTTCGGTGCGGTTGAACTTCGGCTCGAAGAATATTCCGGGCACCCGCAGCACCCCCTCGGCGCGATCCGCCTTGAGATCGACCCGGCCAACCAGGGCGCCCTTGTAGAGAAACGGCATCACATAATAGCCGAAGATGCGCTTGTGGCCCGGCGTATAGAATTCCAGCCGGTAGTGGAAATCGAATAGTCGCTCCGTCCTCGGCCGATGCCAGACCAGCGGATCGAACGGTGAAAGAAGCGCCGTCGGCGAAAGGCGGCGCGCCGGCGCTGCGGTCACGTCGACGAAGGCCGGCTGGCGCCATCCCTCGACACCGGCTGTGACGAGCGCCCCCTCCTCGACCAGCTCTGCGATGGCGCGCCGCGTCTCGGCGACCGGCAAGCGGAAATAGTCGCGGAGATCGGTTTCGGTCGCGACGCCGAGCGCCGCGGCCGAATGCCGAACCAGTTCCCTGATCGCATCGGCCTCGGCGGGAACGGGCAGCGCCGCGATCGCAGGCGGAATCACCCGCTCGGTCAGATCATAGACCCGCTCGAAAGCGCCGCGGCGATAGGCCGTGGTTACCTGCCCGGTCCAGAACAGATATTCGAGCGCCGTCTTGCCCTTGTGCCAGCCCCACCAGGGACCGCTGCGCTCGCCCGGATCGTCGAGATCGGCGGCGGCGAGCGGTCCGCGCGCGCCGATCTCGGCCAGGACAGCCGCCACATAGCCGGCATTTGCGGCGGCGAAGGCATGGACGCCGCCATAGATGCCCTGCCCCGCCTCGGCGCGGCGCATGCGCCACTGCATCAGCGGATAGAACTCCATCGGGAGCAGCGAGGCCTCATGCGCCCAGTATTCGAAGAAGGCGCGCTGCTTGCCGCGCTCGAAGGCGCGCGCATCGAGTGCCGTGCGTGCATAGGCGCCGACGCGGCTGAACACCGGCAGATAGTGCGAGCGGACCAGAACATTGACCGAATCGAGCTGCAGCAGCCCCATCCGCGCCACCACCGCCTCAACCTGTGGCCAGCGCGAGGGCGCATCGCTCCGCCGGCCACCGAAGCCCTGCGCCGCCAGGAAGCGTTGCCGGGCCTCGGCAGCCGATAGACTGGCGCCGGGGCGATCTTCACGCATGGACATGTCCGATCCTCGTCTGTTCGGGCCGGCCGATGCGCCGTCCCGCATTGGCAAGGACGGCTTCAGCTGAAGCGTTCGGCTGCAAAGCCCTTGTCGGAGACGCCGGAGAACATCCGCCGTCCCTCGCCGAGGCGCGCCAGCAGCGCCGTGATATCGGCGGCCGGCATCGGCTTCGCCAGATGATAGCCCTGGACATACTCGCATTGAAGCATCCGCAGCAGCTTGAGCTGCTCGGATGTCTCGATGCCCTCGGCGACAACAGCGATATCCATCGCGTCACCGAGCGCGATCATCGACTGGATCAGCGCGTTGGCGGTCGGGTTGGTGCCGAGCTCGGAGACGAACGATTTGTCGATCTTGAGCCAGTCGAACGGGAACTGTCGCAGATAGCCGATCGAGGAAAAGCCGGTTCCGAAATCGTCGAGCGACAGGCCGAAGCCCATCGACTTCAGACGCGCCAACTTGCGCTTGGCTATGGTCGGGTTGCTGACCAGCAGCCCCTCGGTCAGTTCCAGCTTGAAGCGGTTCGGCACGACGCCATTGCGCCGGGCGATGGCCGCGAGATCATTGGCGAAGTTCGGATCGCGCAGCTGCGCCGGCGAGACATTGATCGAGATCTTCAATCCCGCCCAGTTGGCCATGTCCTCACAGGCGCGCTGGAACACGAAGCGGCCGATGTCATGAATGAGGCCGGTTTCCTCGGCGACGGGAATGAAATCGGCCGGCGATACGCGGCCTAATTCCTTCGACTCCCAGCGCACCAGCGCCTCGACCGACACGACCGCGAGATCGCTGGCGCGCACGATGGGCTGGTAGACAACCGACAACGACTGCTCGTCGATGGCGGTGCGCAGCGCGAAGCCGAGCCGCTTCTTGTGCAGCGCCCCGGTCTCGAGCCCGGAATGATACGGCACAGCATCGCGCTCGGCCGAATTCTTGGCCTGATACATCGCAAGATCGGCCCGGCGCAGCAACTCGGCCGAGGTCATGTCTTCGCCATCCGCAATGGCATAGCCGACCGCAGCGGTCACCTGGAACTGGAAGCCACCCACGGTAAACGATTGGTCGAGCGCATGGACCATTGCCGAGGCAACGCCCGCGACCGCCTGTCGCGCGGCCCGGCCGACCAGGGCCAGCGCAAATTCGTCGCCACCGACGCGCGCAAAGCTCGCGTCTGGAGGCATGATCATCGCAAGGCGCTCGGCCAGCCGGCGGACGAGTTCGTCCCCGCCCTGATGGCCGATCGAATCGTTGACCGCCTTGAAGCCATTGACGTCGAGATAGACGATCGCCGCCTCGCCGCGAAGGCAAGCCTCTGCAAAGGCGGGGCCCTCGCTGATCTCGCTGAACCCGAAACGGTTGGTCAGCCCGGTCAGGCTGTCTGTGCGGGCGGCCGTGACAGCCTGCTTCTCGCTTTGCGCCTGCAGCAGAGCGAGCCGGCGCGCCCGAACGGCCGTCAGCATCGCGATCACGCAGAACAAGAGCAGCACGACGCAGACCGGCGGCAACACATTGCCCAGCACGGCCGTGCCCGGCGCCGGCGGCGTCCAGACAAGATGACCGACCGGATTGCCGAACACATCCGATATCACCGGGAAATCCTCGCCGCGATCGCTGCCATCCTGAAATTCGAGGTGCAGGTCGTCGATGAGAAACGTTTTACCGAGATCGCCGAGGCGCTTCTCGTCGAGGTAGAATCCCATGGCGAGCACGGGCAGCGTTTTCGGATCGACGCCCTCGAGCTTCGACACGGGCGCGATGCGCGCCACACCGAACAGCATCGCGCCCGCCGGCGTCACCAGATAGCTGGAACGGGCTGCGTTGTTCTCGATCGGTGCGCTGGCGATGAGGTCCTGAATGCGGGCGATTGTCTCCGGGTTCAGGACTGTCGCGGGCTTCGGCGCGTCCTCGGGTGTCGACCACGCATATTTCACAGTGCCTTCGGGCGAGATGACGGCGAGGAAGTCGGCAATCTGGGTATCGACGATACCGGTGCCGATATTGGCCTGGATCCAGGTGGCGTCGCCGCGAAGATAGGCGTCATAGGCCTCCTCCCACCACGAATAGTCGTTGGCGAGTCCTTCGACGCGGGTATGCATCGCGTCGATGCCGCCCATCACCATCGTCCGCGTGCCCTGGGCAGCCTGAGCGTTCTGGCGGTGAGCCATCCAGGCAATGCCGGCGATCACGGTGACCACGGTGATAACGATGCCCGCCACCAGATTCACGGTGATCCGGCCGGCGATGGGGTGAGACATTCCTATCGTCCATCTCGTTCGATGGGGCGATGCTACGCCATCGGATTTTATGCGGACTTAATGACAGTCGGTGGCAATTTGCGAGATTGTGACCAGGTCGCGCGTTTCAGCCCGCAGCGGCCGGATTATCGCTAGCGCACGGTCTAGTTGACCCGGTCCGCGGCCTCGCTCGATCTTGCCCCCCCGGCCAGGCTGCAGCCTGCGTTTGCGACCCGGGAGCCGCGGCATAGGTGGGGCTCTGGCGTTGATGTGACGTCAGCCCCCCGCTCGGAATCAGCCGCGCATCGGAGGTGCAGCCCGGCGCAGACCTTTTGTCCAAGCAATTGAATTTACAATAATTTTCCTCGCGCCACGCGTTCCGGCCAATGCCCGTCGGCCGTGAGATGTTAGCGACAATGGTATGGTTGACAAATGGTTAAGGGTGGCTTGTATTGCCCTTGATTGGTCGTGTTGCGTTTGCGTTGGTGTCGGGGGCGTCATGCGGGTATTCCCTGATCATCCCACTGCGGGGGCGGTGGATGATGTGGGTTTAGTTTGCCCCCATCACGGGTCGGCCGAGACCCGCGCCTCGCTCAGTGTCAACGATTGGCTCGCAAACGATCTTCGCTGCTCTGCTGGAAAGCGTGAGTTTCAGCTCGGCCGGTATGTCGTTTCCCATGTCCGCAACGGCTATCAGTTCGCCGCTTCCTTCGATCGCTTCGCGGCCGAGGTCGCCAAGTTCGAGAAGACCGGCTTCTTGGCGATCGTGCAATCGCGGCAGACCTTCCGCAATTCTGCCGATGAATTGCGAATGCTGGGCCAGATCATTGTGGATGCTGGCTATGCGGAGAGCGCCGGCGCGCTGATCCGCAGCGAAACGGTCGCGATCCCCCTCGATATTGATTGCCCGGTCACCGGGCTTGCGACCACCTACGAGTTTTTTCCCGTCGCCTTCTGCTGCCACGCTGGCAATCCATCCGATCCGCTTTACGATCCCTCGCTGAGCGCTCCGTTCCTCGCCATCAACACGACCTCCGACGCCTTCGCCTTCGGCATGCTGGTGCGGGACCTCTCGCAGCGCCATTTCCACTGCGCACCGCATGAAATCCCGAGCCGCAGCGATTTCGAGCGGCTCCTGGCACGCTGCGTCGCCGCTTGGCAGAATATGTCGGCGAACACGATCCAATCCTATGAGAAGGTCGCACTTCGGCCGGACCGCGCCGTCAGCCTCTCCGAAGATCAGCACTATTGGCAGGCGCCGCACAACGATCCGGTCTTCGCCGAACTGGAGAAGGCCATGCACCGCCACGAGATGCCGGTCATCTATGCGAAGCGCCTCGCAGCGAAATGGACAGCTGCCCTCTATGAGGGCGCACGCAACTTTGCCAGCCGCGACGGGCAGTCCGGCGGCACTCCGGCATTCGACATGAGGGCAGAGGCGCGGCCATGAGCTATACAAACGAAGAGTATGTCGCCGTCAGCCGGATCAACGAGGATCACCAGGCAATTCATGCCAAGACGCGCGTTCCCAAGGACACGCTGCTCGGCTTCTTCGATGGCAAGGCGCTGCTGATCGACCTCGATCGCGCCAGCGAGCTTGATGACTACTGGTGGCGGCAATCGGTGCATCTGAAGCTGATCGGCCGCAAGCTGCTCTGCTTCCTGCCGACCGAAACCCCCGATGGCATCGATTTCCTCAACCACTCCTGCCGGCCGAATACCCGCGTCGAGGACCAGATCTATGTGTTCGCGACCCGCGACATCGAGCCGGGCGAGGAACTGACGGCCGACTATCGCACCTTCAATCTTGTCCCGCAGGGCATCAGGTGCTGGTGCACTGAGCCGCTCTGCGAGATCTGAAGCAGCGGTTCCGCCATGATGGCCGCGCGCCGCTTCTGGCCGGTTGCCGGCGTTCTCGTGCTGATCGGCATCGAGGCGCTGCTGTTCGGCTATACGTATCCGTTCTTCTCGCTCGCGCTCGAAAGCAAGGGCATCGCCACCTGGCTGATCGGCCTCAACGCCTCGCTGGCGGGAGCCGGAATCCTGATCTTCGGCCCGTTTCTGCCACGACTCATCGATCGGTTCGGACTCAAATCCCTCGTCGCCGCGCAGTTCGCCCTTTCGCTCCTCTCCTTCGCCGCAATCCTCTCCTTCGATCATCTGGCGGTGTGGTTCATTGCGCGCTTCGTGATGGGAACCTGCTTCTCGGCTCTATGGACAACAACGGAGATCTGGCTGAACGGCCTCGTCGATGACCGCAATCGCGGCCGCATCGTCGGCGCCTCGGGCACGCTCTATGCCGCCTGCCAGTTCACAGGGCCTCTGTTGCTCGCGGCCACCGGTTCGGCCGGAAGCCTCCCGCTCATCGCCGCGATGGTGCCGCTCGCGATCGGCGTCGCACTGGCCCTGTCAATCCGCTCGGCGGCCGGCGAAGCCGAGGAGGAGGAGACCGGCGATCCCAGCACGCTGCGCACAGCGATCCAGCTCGCCGGCGCGCTGATCGCAGCCGCGTTCCTGACCGGCGTCGGCGAGACGGCCATGCAAAGCCTCCTGCCGCTCTATGGGCTCGCGCACGGCCTGTCGGAGGCGGCGGCGTCGCGGCTGGTGGCGGTGTTCAGCCTCGGCGAGGCGATTCTCATCGTGGCGCTCGGCTGGATGTCCGACCGCTATGGGCGGCGGCTGACGCTGATCGGCTGCGCGGCTCTCGCCGTGGTCAGCACGCTGGCCTTGCCGTTCGTCATGGGCAGGGCGTTGCTGCTCGAACCGGTGCTGTTCCTCGCCGGCGGTACGGTCTCAGGCCTCTATACGCTCGGCATCGTGCTGATCGGACAAGACTACCGCGGCCAGCGGCTCGCCGTGGTCTCGACCGGCTTTGCCATGGCCTATTCGGCCGGCTCCGTCATTGGCGCCACCCCGATCGGCTATCTGATCGATCTCTTCGGCGTCGAGGCGCTGCCGATCACGGTGGCTGGCGGGTTCCTGGCCCTGATGCTGTTCCTGCTGCGCCCGAGGCGGCGCGCTGCCGTCGAGGCATAACGGCGTCAGCGGCCGATTCCACGCGCCTGCGGATCGAGCGGCGGACGCTGGCCTCGCAGCGGCGGCGCGGCCACGTCTCTCCACGCGGAGTGCTCTGCCGCGCTGCGAAACCGATCGAAAAGGGAACCATCAAATCCCGGCGCAGGCGGGGATCCAGGATCGGATCCCTGCCGAAACACGCCTCAGATCGTCATCTGCGTGCCGATCTCGACCACGCGGCCCGTGGGGATGTGGAAATACTCGGTCGCGTCGCTCGCATTGATGGCAAGCTTGATGAACAGCTTGTCCTGCAGCCGCGAGAAGATGCGGTCCTTGGCGGGCTTGATCGAGCGGCGCGACAGGAAGAACGACGTCGACATGATGTCGTATTTCCAGCCCTGCTTGCGGCAGAGGCCGAGCGCCTTCGGCACGTTCGGCGTCTCCATATAGCCGAAGGTCATGAAGACGCGCGTGAAGCTGTCATTGACCGGCTCGATGCGGATTCGATCGGCATCGTCGATATGCGGAACGTTGGACGAGATGACCGTCAGCAGCACGTTCTTCTGATGCAGCACGCGATAGTGCTTCAGGCTGTGCAGGAGGGAGGACGGCGCCGTCTCTGGATCGCTGGTGAGGAACACCGCCGTGCCGGGAACCCGCACAACGCTGCTCTTTTCGAGATTCTTGACGAGCTCGTTGAGCGGCACGTCGTTGCGCCGGCTCTTGTCGAACAGGATCTTCGTGCCGCGCACCCATGAGCGCATGATCAGCATGATCGAGAAGGCGAACAGCAGGGGCACCCAGCCGCCCTCGGTGATCTTGATCAGGTTGGCGCCGAGGAAGACGAGATCGATGACGAGGAACGGCGCGATCAGCAGTGCCGACACCCAGAGCGGCCAACGCCAGAAGCGCCAGACGACGATGAAGGCGAGGCAGGCTGTAATCACCATCGTGCCCGTCACCGAGATGCCATAGGCCGTCGCAAGGTGGCTCGACGAACCGAACAGCACCACCAGGATCAACACAGCCAGCATCAGAAGCGTGTTGACCTGCGGCATGTAGATCTGGCCGGCATGCTGCTCCGACGTATGCTCGATATCCATGCGCGGCAGCAGCTTCAGCTGGATCGCCTGGCGCGTCATCGAGAACGCTCCGGTGATCACCGCCTGTGACGCAATGACGGTCGCCATGGTTGCCAGAAGCACGACCGGCAGCAGCGCCCAATCAGGGAACAGCAGGAAGAACGGGTTCGACACAGACTCAGGATGAGCGAGCACCAGCGCGCCTTGCCCAAGATAATTGGCGGCCAGCGCGGGGAAGACAAAAGCGAGCCACGCAGCCTGAATCGGCTTACGGCCGAAATGGCCGAGATCGGCATAGAGCGCCTCGGCGCCGGTGACCGACAGGAACACGGCACCAATCACGATCAGGCCGGTATGGCCGTTGACCCAGATATAGCGGACCGCGTGATAGGGATTGAGCGCGGCGAAGATGCCGGGATCATCGGCGATGTGCATGAAGCCGCCGATCGTCATGACGACGAACCAGACCGCGGTGATCGGTCCGAACAGCGAGGCGACGCGCGCCGTGCCGTATCGCTGGACAAGGAACAGCGCCGTGATGATGGCAAGGGTGATGGGAACGACGTAGTCGTCGAGCGCCGGCGTGACCAGCTTGATGCCTTCGACCGCCGACAGCACCGAGATCGCCGGCGTGATGACGGCGTCGCCGTAGAAGAGCGAGGCGCCGGCGACACCGAGCAGGAACACGATCGGGACCGACTTGCCCATCGCGCGCTGCGCCAGAGCCATCAGGGAGAGCGTGCCACCTTCGCCGTTATTGTCGGCGCGCAGCAGAATGACGACATATTTCAGCGTCACGATGATGGTCAGCGTCCAGAGGATCAGCGACACGATGCTGATCACATCCTCGCGGAGCACTTCGCCATGCGCCGCCTTGGCGGCGTGCATCGCTTCACGCAGGGCATAGATGACGCTGGTGCCGATATCGCCATAGACGACGCCCACGGACCCGAGCGTCAGTGTCCAGAACCCGGCATGCGCGGCTGGGGAGCCCACATGGTCGCCGGGCGAACCGCCTGCCGTTGGCGGAGCGGCCTGCGCGGCATCGCCCTCGCCTTGCACATTCAAAGACATAGACAGGTCTACTCTCTCATCGCGCCCGATGGCGGCCGGGCGTGCTTATAGCAGATGGCGTGCACCGCACAACGATAGCGGAACGCCTGAACGAAACAAGCCGACGGCCCGTACGGGCGACGACGCTGGCTTTTGCGCCGGAAATGGCCGGAAACGCAACCGTTAACGAATGTTGACGCTTTTTCGAGCTTTCGCGCAAACAAAGGTTAAAGCGCATCTGTTTCAATTTTTAACGAACAGAAGCCCAGGGCGTTTCTCCGCGATCCGCTTGCGCCAGGACCACCACATGCCGAATTCCGATCGACACATCGACTCCGACCATGCGGTGTCGACGCGACCCTACATGGTGCACGAGCCCCTCGCCGGCAATACGGCCTTGCTGTTCGCCGTCTGTTCACTGGCCATGCTGGTCGTCATCGGCTTGACCGTTGATCTCTGCCACCTGCAGGTCGCCCGCGTCGATCTGCAGCAAAGGCTCGAGCGCGCCCTGATTGCCGGAGCAAACGGGAGGAGCGGCCTTCGCAGCGAGACAGCGGTCGAGGTCTTCGACCAGACGACGACAGGATCGCTCGCCCAGACGACGGCCCGCCGGTTCGAGGATGATGCGGCCGGCCTTTCGGGGACCGCATCCGCCGCCGTGCCGACGACATTGTCGAGCGTCCTCGGCATTCGCAGCATCCGCATCACCGCGACCGGCCACGCGAAGGCGCCTGAAGGCCGCTGCCGCAATCCCATCATGCGCGAGCGCGACCGCGCCGGTTGTGCCGTTACGGCCCGCTCGACGACGGAAACGACGCCGCAGCCCTGATCAGACGCCCCAGCGCAGCGCGGCGGTGTGCACCGGCGCATCGAAGCAGCGGGCGATCTCCTCGTCGAGCAGCGTGACCGTCAGCGAGCAGCCGGCCATCTCCAGCGCGGTCACGTAGTTGCCGACCAGGCTGCGGGCGATGCGGATGCCGTGCTTCTCAAGCTGCCGGGCCGCCGCGTGATACATGACATAGAGTTCCATCTGCGGCGTACCGCCAAAGCCGTTGACGAGCAGTAACGCGTCGCCGCCACGGCCAAGATCTTCGGCGATGGCGGCCACCATTTCCTCGGCGATCCTGTCGGCGCTCTCGAGCGGGACCCGGCGGCGACCGGGCTCGCCATGGATGCCGACGCCCATCTCCATCTCCCCCTCCGGCAGGTCGAAGGTTGGCGTCCCAGCCGCCGGAACGATGCAGCTGGTCAGCGCGACGCCCATGGAGCGCGTCGCTGCATTGACCCGGTCGCCGAACACCTTCAACTGCCCGAGCGGCATGCCGGCCTCGGCCGCTGCGCCGACGGCTTTCTCAACGATCATCGTGCCTGCAACGCCGCGGCGGCCGATCGAATAGGTCGAGCGTTCGACCGCGACGTCGTCGTCGGTGATGACGGTCATCACCTCCGAGCCGACCATCTCCGCCGCCATCTCGAAGTTCATGACATCGCCCTCATAATTCTTCACGATGAACAGCGCTCCGCCGCCGGTATCGACCTCGGCAACCGCCGCGATCATCTGGTCGGGGGTCGGCGAGGTAAAAACCTGGCCGGGACAGGCGGCATCGAGCATGCCGAGGCCTACAAAGCCGGCATGGAGCGGCTCATGACCGGAGCCGCCGCCGGAAACGATCGCCGGCTTGCCGGGCTTCAGCATGCGGCGGCGGACGAATTTCCGTTCGTCGCCGAGTGTGACGATATCGGCATGCGCCGCGGCAAACCCGTCGAGGCTTTCTGCCAGCACGGTCTCCGGCGCGTTGATCAGCTTCTTCATTCGATGTCCTCCCTCGAATTCCTGCGAGCGGGTCCTCACCCCCTCACCCCTCTCCCGCAAACGGAAAAGGGCTCTACCCGTCGACCAGTTTCGCCAATCTCTGCACGAAGTCCCCGACCAGGCGATCGAGATCCTGGTTTTTCTCGGCATCGCCGAGATCAGGCAGATAGATGACATGCGGACGGAGCCGCCGTGCCTCCTTCAGCGACGGGACACGGCGCGGATGGGCCCGCGCATAGGCCTCGAGAAACAGCCGTCGGTCCTCGGGCGAGAAATGGCAGACCTCGAAGATCGTCTCGATATGCTGCGGCGGAATCGGCGTCGGATAGGTCGGGCTGGTGATGTGGCTGACGAAGGAGCGGTTCTTGCCGAGCGCCTGCGCCAGGCGGCCGCGCGTGCCCGAGGGGCGGTTCTCCAGCACCCGCTGTAAGATCGCCTTGTAGGCCGCGACGGCCTCCCCGGCTTTCGGGTCTTCGCCGGCCTCGCTCATGCGCCGGACCCGCCCGGGATCGCGGCCAGAGCCAGCTTGACGCGGCCGACGAGACGCGGCGCGACCGATACCGCGCGGATTCCGGCCGCCATCAGGGCCGGCAGATGGCGAGGATCGCCGCCCATGTCGCCGCAGAGGCTGACCTCGCGGCCGAGCCGTCGTCCGGCGGCCGCGACCGCCCCGATCAGCGCGATGACGGCGGGATGGCCGGGATCGCAGAGGGCAGCAACGCCGGCGATGTCGCGCGCGGCAGCCGTCGTGTACTGGGTCAGATCGTTGGAACCGATCGAGAAGAAAGCGGCGCGCGCGAAGAGATCGGGCACGATCGCCACTGCCGGCACCTCGACCATGATGCCGAGCGGCGGACGCGCGTGTGGCACATCCTCGGCGACCAGTTCCGCCACGGCGCGGTCGATGAGTTCAACGGCGGCGTCGATCTCGGAGGGCGTTGTGACCATCGGCAGCATGACCTTCAGATTGCCGAACACTGCGGCCCTTGCCAGCGCGCGGAGCTGGAGGCGAAAGACCTCGGGCCGGGCCAGCGACAGACGGATACCGCGCGTGCCCAGAAACGGATTCGATTCGCCCTCGATCGTCAGTCCCTCGACCGGCTTGTCGCCGCCGGCATCGACGGTGCGGATGGTCACCGGCTTGCCGCCGGCCCATTCGAGCATGCGTCTGTAGACGCGGAACTGCGTTTCCTCGTCCGGCAGGCCGGAAGGGCCATGAAACAGGAATTCGGTGCGCACCAGCCCGATGCCGTCCGCAACAGCTGGATCGAGCGCGTCCAGTTCCTCGGGCTCGGCGATATTGATCAGCACCGTCACCGGCGTGCCATCGGCGAGATGCGCCGGCTGCAGGGCGGCGGCGGCCTCGGCGACGGCGCGATCGGCAGCGCCCTGGCGGCCCGTTGCAAAGGCCGTGCGTTCGGCAGCGCCCGGCGCGAGGATCAGCAACCCGCGATCCCCGTCGACCACCGCATCGCCGGCAGCGCCGTCCGGCAGGCTGCCGAGGCCGACCACCATCGGAACGCCGCGCGCCCGCGCGAGCATCGCGACATGGCTCGACGGGCTGCCCTCGGCGAGCGCGATGGCGCCGCCCGTCGTCCAGTCGATCGAAAGAAAAAGGCTCGGCGTCAGGTCGCGGCCGAGAAGGATCACGCCGGGCGGAACCCGCCATTCGTCGGCGGAGCCCTCCAGCGCTGCGCGGACGCGGTCGCGGATGTCCTCAAGATCGGCCGCGCGCGCGGCAAAATAGGCATCGTCGGCCGTGCGATAGCCGGTGATCGCCTCGTCGAGCGCTCCGCCCCAGGCGGCAACGGCATCCGTTCCGGCGTCGATCGCGGCATAGGCCGGCGCGGCGAGCTCGTCGTCGGAGAGCATTGCGACCTGGAACTCGAGAATGTCGGCGCCGTCGCCTTCGGCCCCGACCATAATCGCGGCGAGGCCCTCGCTCGCCGCGGCTATGGCAGCGGCGAGCGCGGCGCGCTCATCGGCCGGCGAACCGGACCGGCGCCGAGCCGAAGCGCGGTCCTCAAGGCGATACACCGTGCCGATTGCGAGGCCCGGCGCGGCGGAACGACCGGCAAGCTCAATCGGCGACATGGGCTCCGGCCTCGTCGAAATCGCGCTCGACCAGACCAACGAGCGCCGAGACGGCGGCGTCGGCATCCGGGCCGTTGGCGCGGAAATGCAGCACCGTGCCCTGCGGCGCCTTCGCCGCCATGACGCGGACGATGCTCTTGGCGTCGATCCAGGGACCGTCAGCGGCAAGACCAAGTTCGACCGCCGACCCGAAGGTCTTGGCGAGTTTGGTCAGCTTGACCGAAGGTCGCGCATGCAGCCCGACCGCATGAGTCAGCAGCACGCTGGCGCTGCTGGCATAGCCGCCGGAAATATCGCCGCCCGCCCCGTCTCTGTCCGCCATCGCAGATTCCTTCACATGGCCGGCCCTTGTCAGGCTGGCGACAATTCCTCGGCGGTACGCCGAACGACATCGAGTGAGGCGCCGCCGGAGGCTTCCGTCGCCGCAATTACCGACCCCTCGACGATCGGTGCGTTGCAGACGACGATCCGGCCGGCCCGCTCCGGCGGCTGCATCTCGATCGCCATCTCGCTGTTGGTCTCGGCGCCGCCGAGATCGACCAGGATCGCGACGCCGGCCTCGGTCCAGGCGCGATCGATCGCGGCGAGGATAGCCTCGACGCTCGTCCCGAGACCGCCATCAGGATTGCCGCCGCAAAAAGCAAGCGGCACCTCGTCGCCGACCATTTGCCGGACCATGTCGGCCGTGCCGCGCGCGACGTCCGGCGAGTGCGAAACGATGACGATGCCGACATTGGCGTTGATATGGCTCTGTTCACTCATGCGATCTCGTCCATCGTGTTGGCGAGGGCGGCGACGAGCAATGCGCTCGATCGCGCGCCGGGGTCCATGTGACCGATCGACCGGTCGCCGAGGAAGGAAGCGCGGCCACGAATGGCCTTCATCGGGATCGTCGCCTCGGCTGCCGCATCGGCCGCAGCGACTGGATCGCTGCCTTCGGTAAGCGCGACCGCGACCGGCGCCAGCACGTCCAGCATCGTCTTCTGGCCGAGATCCGACTTGCCGCGCGCCTTGACGGCGTCGATCGCCGAGCCGAGCGCTGCCGCAAGATCGGCGCGGGTCGGATCGGCAGGCAGCGTCTTGCCGAGCGCCAGCGCCAGTGTGCCGTAGAGCGGGCCGGAGGCGCCGCCAACCTTCATCACCAGCGTGGTGCCGATCGCCTTCAGCCCATCCGGCAGCGGCTTTGCGGCGATCGCATCGAGGTCGGCCAGCACAGCTTCGAAGCCGCGCTTCATATTGAGGCCGTGATCGCCGTCGCCGATCGCCTGGTCGAGCGCGGTCAATTCGTCGGCATGGGCAATCATCGCCTCAGCCATCGCTTTCACCAGCGCGCGCCGTCCTGCTTCGTCGATCATCCCTCGCCTCCCCCGATCCGATTCCCCGCTCTGTCGAAATAGAGCGGATCGACGAGACTGAGCGCAACAGGATCACCGGCGACGAGTTCCGTGCCGGGATCGACGAGCGTCGTGATCCGCCGGTCGCCGATGCGGATATGCAGGTGATTCTGGTCGCCGAGATGCTCGATCCAGTCGACCGCCGCATTGGCGCGGCCATTCGCCGCCTTCTCGATCTTGAGATGTTCGGTGCGGGCGCCGATCATATGCGTGCCGACAGGCGCCGTACCGACCGCAATCAGCCCCTCGGGCAGGAAATTAATCGCCGGCTGGCCGAGGCGGGCGGCGACATAGAGATTGGCCGGACGGCGGTAGATTTCGCGCGGCGAGCCGATCTGGATCAGCCGGCCCTCGTTCATGACGCCGATGCGGGAGGCGAGCGTCATCGCTTCGATCTGGTCATGCGTCACATAAAGGATCGTGGCGCCGAGCTCCTGCTGGATTCGCTTCAGCTCGAGCCGGAGTTCGCCACGCAGCTTGGCATCGAGCGAGGACAGCGGCTCGTCCATCAAATAGATCGCCGGCCGCCGCACCAGCGCGCGGCCGATGGCGACGCGCTGCATCTCGCCGCCGGACAAACGGGTCGCGCGGTTCTCGAGCTTGTGGGCGATACGCAGCTTCACCGCGATATCGGTTACGCGGCGCTTGATCTCGTCCTCCGCGACGTGCCGCTGCGGCGAGCGCAGCGGAAAGGCGAGGTTGTCGTAGACCGAAAGATGGGGATAGAGCGAGTATTGCTGGAAGACGAAAGTGACGTCGCGGCCGGCCGGCGCAATGCCCGTGACATCCCGGCCGCCGATCGAGACGCAGCCTTCGTCGGTGGCCTCGAGCCCGGCGACGAGGCGGAGGGTCGTCGTCTTGCCGGCGCCCGTCGGCCCGAGCAGCACGACGAGTTCACCATCACTGATGCCGAGCGAGAGATGATCGACGGCGGACTTTTCACCGAAGCGCTTCACGACGCGATCGAGAATGACCTCAGCCATGAGCGCCTCCTCGCGCAGCGAGCGCGAGCGCCCGGCCCGAGCCCTTGTCGAACAGGGAAAGCCGATCCGACCGGAAGCGGAGGCCGACGCGCTCGCCGGGGCGGATCGCGAGATCGGACGGCAGCCGCGCCTTGATCGACCCATGGCCGGTCTCGATCGCAACGATCTGGGTCGTGCCGAGATATTCGGTACCAAACACCTCGCCCCGCAGCACCGAGGCATCGTCGAGAATGACATGCTCGGGCCGGATGCCGAGCGCAAGTTCCGCCGGCGCCCGTTCCTCGCGCAGCTCCGGCACCGGCACTTCGGCGTCTCCAACCAAGACGCTGCGGTCACCGGAGCTCACACCGGCGTAGAAGCCGAGGAAGTTCATCGGCGGCGAGCCGAGGAAATCGGCGACGAACATGGTTGCGGGATGGTCATAGATCTCCTGCGGCGGACCGAACTGCTCGATGACGCCATGGTTCATGACGGCGATCTTGTCCGCCATGGCCATCGCCTCGAGCTGGTCATGCGTCACATAGACGGTGGTGGCGCCGATGCGATTGTGCAGTTCGCGCAGCTCCCGCACCATGAGGTCGCGGAATTCGGTATCGAGCGTGCCGAGCGGCTCGTCCATCAGGAACGCCTTCGGCCGCCTGACGATGGCGCGGCCGAGCGCGACGCGCTGGCGATCGCCGCCGGCAAGGCCCGAGACCGGCCGGTCGAGCAGATGATCGATCCTGAGCAGCCGCGCCGCTTCCTCGACAGCCTTGTTGACCGCGGCGCCGCGCATGCCCTGGCATTTCAGCGGAAAGCCGATGTTCCGCCGCACATTCATATGTGGATAGAGCGCGAACAGCTGGAACACGAAGGCGATATCGCGCGCCGCGGCGCGGTTGAATGTGACGTCCTCTCCACCGAGCAGGATGCGGCCGGCGGTCGGCAATTCGAGGCCGGCAATCATGCGCAGCGTCGTCGTCTTGCCGCAGCCCGATGGCCCGAGCATGACGAAGAATTCGCCATCGGCAATCGTGAAGGTCGAGCCCTTCACGGCGGTGAAGGCGCCGAAACTCTTCTGGACGTTGTCGACGCGGATTTCGGCCACGGCTCTACTCCGGAAAATGGCTGACGATCGCGAACAGCACCGTGCCCGCAAGGATCGTGACGAAGGAATAGGCATAGGCGGTCGCCGACAAAGGCTGCATCAGCATGACGACACCAAGCCCGATCAGGACGGTGGCGACGACCTCCCACGGACCACGGCGCAGCCGCGCCAGCCCGGCGAGGAAGGACGGCCGTGAGCGGGACGCGTTATCGCTCATGACGATGGCTCCACGGCCTATGAACCCCCTCCCGAACCCTCGCCCACGAGGCGGGAGAGGGGGAGCCAACCGTCACGGCACGGCATCGATGAAGATCTCCGCCCTGCCCTCTCCCCCCTTGTGGGGGAGAGGTGGAGAGGGGGGCCTTGGCGGCGACACAGCCGGTCATTTCCGCACCGCTCCGAAGGTGATGCCGCGCAGGAGATGCTTCCTGAGCAGGATGGTGAAGACGAAGATCGGGATGACGAACAGCGTCGTGGCGGCGGCGACAGCCGGCCAGTCCTGCCCGCCCTCGCCGATGATAAAGGGAATGAAGGGCGGCATGGTCTGCGCGTTGCCGGAGGTCAGCAGCACCGCAAAGGCATATTCGTTCCAGGCGAAGATCAGGCAGAAGATGGCCGTGGCGGCGATGCCGGTCGCGGCCTGCGGCAACACCGCGAGGCGAAAGGCCTGGAGCCGCGTATAGCCGTCGATCATCGCCGCTTCTTCATACTCGCGCGGTATCTCGTCGATGAAGCCCTTCAGCAGCCAGACCGCGAGCGACACGTTCACGGCCGTATAGAGCAGGATCATGCCGAGCTTGGTGTCGGTCAGGCCAAGCTCGCGATACATGAGATAGATCGGGATCGCGACCGCAATGGGCGGCATCATCCGCGTCGACAAGATGAAGAACAGCAGGTCTTCCTTGAGCGGCACGCGGAAGCGCGAAAAGCCATAGGCCGCCAGCGTACCGAGGAACACAGCGAGGAACGTCGAGCCGAAGGCGATGATGATCGAGTTGACGAAGCGAGGGATGACGTTGGACGGCCCGGCGATGACCATGTTGCGCGAGCGGACCAGCTTGTCATACCAGCTCGTCGGCGCCGGCATCTGGGCGAGGACTTCCGGCGATTGCCGTGTCCGCGTCGTAAAGAGGTTCACATAGCCTTCGAGCGAGGGCGTGAAGACGATCTTCGGCGGATAGGCGATCGAATCCGGCGGCGTCTTGAAGCTGGTCGCGATGATCCATAGCAGCGGGATCATGGTGACGAGCGCATAGACGATGACGATGGCGCCGGCGATGCGGCGGGTCGCGTTCGAGGGTGCGACGACCGAATGAGCCTGATTGGCGGCACTCATCTCTGCTTCACCTTGTTCAGCGCCTTCACATAGATGTTGGCGAGGCCGAAGACCGTGACGAAAAGGATGATGGCGAGCGCCGAGGAATAGCCCGTGCGCCAGCTCTCGAAGGCCTGTCGTTTCAGCGTGATCGAGACCACTTCGGTGGTCGAGCCGGGTCCGCCGCCGGTCAGGAGGTTCACCATGTCGAACATCTTGAAGTTCTCGATGCCGCGGAACAGCACCGCCAGCATGATGAAGGGCAGCGCCATCGGCAGCGTGATCGACCAGAACTGCCGCCAGGGCGAGGCGCGGTCGACCTCGGCCGCCTCATAAATGTAATCGGGGATCGAGCGCAGCCCGGCGAGGCAGATCAGCATCACATAGGGCGTCCACATCCAGGCATCGACGATGACGATCGCCCAGGGACTGAAGGTGACGCTGCCGAGCATCTGGAACGAGGAGGGATCGATGCCGGTCAGGAAGCCGATGGCGTAATTGAACAGCCCGCTCTGCGGCTGGTAAAGGAACGTCCAGAAGTTCCCGACCACCGCCGGCGACAGCATCATCGGAATGAGGATGACGGTCGTCCAGAGGCCGTGACCGCGGAATTTCTTGTCAATCAGCCAGGCAAGGCCGAAGCCGAGCGCCGTCTCTATGACGATCGTCCAGATGACGAAATGCGCCGTCGTCTGCATCGCCAGCCAGACATCGCTGTCGGTGAGGATCTTCCGATACCAGTCGAGGCCGACCATCTTGACCTCGGCATTCGGCCTGTTGGCGCGATAGTTCGTGAATGAGAGATAGATCGTCCAGATCAGCGGGAAGATGTTGATCGCCAGCAGCAGGACGATCGTCGGCCCGATGAACAGCCAGGCGATCGCCTTGTCGGAGAGGCCGCGCAGCGGCTTGGCGATGCCATCGGGCGTCGCGCCGGCGAGCTTGTCCGCGAGGGCCGATGAGGGCGTGGCTTCGGTCATGGGGGATCGGTCCGGCATCGTCTGTCGGGGGTGCGGCGCCGGCGGCGAACCGGGCCGATGCTGTGTCAGGTCTTGGCTGGCGGCGCCGGAAGTCGTTCTCCCGGCGCCCCACAGAGACAAGGGCAGGCCTAGAGCTTGCCGTCGTCCTGGAAGATGGTCGTCCAGTCGGCGACCAGCTTGTCGAGCGCCTCCTGGGCCGTGCCCTGGTCGGCGATCACATAGTCGGAGACGCGCTTCTGCATCGCCTGGAGCAACTGGGCATAAACAGGCTCTGCCCAGAAATCCTTCACGATCGCCATGGATTCGAGGAAGGTCGAGGCATAGGGCGCGCTCTTCACGAAATCGGGCGCCTCCAGCACCGACTTGGCGCACGAATAGCCGCCGAGCGACCACCACTTGGCCTGAACCTCGGGCTTGACGAACCACTTGATGTAGGAAAGCGCGTCATCCCGCTTGTCGGAATAGGACACGACCGAGATGCCCTGCCCGCCGAGCTGTGCGAAGTGGAACTTCTCGGCCGGATTAGCGAAGAAGCCGATCTTGTCGCCGCCGACATTCGGGTCCTTGTAGAGGCCGGGCCAGGTGAACGCGAAGTTCATCTGCATGGCGACCTGGCCCGATTTGAAGGCGTCGGCCGCTTCGCTCATATACATGTTGGACGAGCCGGGCGGGGTGCAGCACTTGTAGAGCGACTTGTAGAAGTCGAGCCCTGCCGCAGCTTCCGGCGAATTGACATAGCCCTGCATGTCATAGGGCTTGTTCGGGTTCTGGTACTCGAAGCCCCAGTCATAGAGGACGTTGGTCACGCCCATGGTGATGCCTTCCGAGCCGCGCTCGGTGTAGATCGCGGCGCCGTAGACCTTCTTGCCGTCGATCTCACGGCCCTGGAAGAACTCCGCGATCTTCTTCAGCTCGTCATAGGTCTTCGGCGCGACGAGATCAGCGCCATACTTGGCCTTGAATTCCTTCTGCAGCTCCGGCTTCTCGAACCAGTCCTTGCGATAGGTCCAGCCGACAACGTCGCCCATGGCCGGCAGCGCCCAGTAATTCGGCGTATTCTTCGGCCACTCGGCATAGCCGACGACTGTCGCCGGCAGGAAGTCGTCCATCGAGATGTTGTTCTTCTCGAAGAAGTCGTTCAGCTTCACATAATGTCCGTTCTCTGCCGAACCGCCGATCCACTGGCTGTCACCGATGATCAGGTCGCAGAGCTTGCCATGTGAATTGAGTTCGTTCAGGAACCGGTCGGCATAGCTGGTCCACGGCACGAATTCGAACTTCATATCGATGCCGGATTCCTTGGTGAAATCCTTGGAGAGCTCGACCAGTGCATTGGCCGGGTCCCACGCCGCCCAGCATAATGTCAGCGACTTGTCGGCCGCCTTGGCGCCGCCGGCCATAGCCGTCGCCATGACGGCAGCCGCGCCCAGCGCAGCGGCCAGCTTCAGCAATTTCCTCATGCGTTCCTCCCTCGATTGCCCGTTCTTCGATTTCCCCATGCACGAACCCGCGCAAAAAAGACGCGCGTCGGCTGGATCGCTTCCTCGGGCGATCCGGGCAGGTGAATTGAAGCGTTCCCCGATGCCGGTTGATCCGGCTTTCTGTTTAGTAATTGTGTTTAGTGATAGCCAATTCACTAAACAACGCAATGGCCAATTTCTGCTATCTATTGTGCAGTGCAGCGGGCTCTTTACTAAATCAAGTTTAGTAATTCGCAGCAGCGGCGGAACGTGCCGGGCTGAAGAGCAGCGCAGTGCCGACAACAAAAAGGGCGCCCCGAAGGGCGCCCTTTTCCAATCAGCGATCAGGCCGGCCGATGGATCAGACCTTGGTCCAGACATTGCCCGCCTGCGACGAGCGCACAGCGGCATCGATGAACTTCATGCCGATCAGGCCGTCCTCGACCGAGGGATAGATCACCTCGGCGCCAGCCGCCTTGCCTTCGCGCGCCGCGCGGATGGCGCGGGCAGCTTCGGCATAGATGGTCGCGAAGCCTTCGAGATAGCCTTCCGGATGGCCTGACGGCACGCGGGTGACGCGCGCCGCTTCCGGCCAGGCGCCGGCGCCGCCGCGGGTGAGAAGCTGCTTCGGCTCGCCGAACTTCGTGAACCAGAGATAGTTCGGATCGGCCTGCGTCCATTCGAGGCCACCCTTGGTGCCGTAGACGCGCAGCTTGAGGCCGTTCTCATGGCCGACCGCGACCTGGCTAGCCCAGAGCATGCCACGGGCGCCACCCTTCCAGCGCAGCAGGATCTCGACGTCATCGTCAAGCAGGCGGCCCTCGACGAAGGTCGTGAGCTGGGCCAGTAATTCGTCGAGTTCGAGCCCGGAGACGAAGCAGGCGAGATTATAGGCATGGGTGCCGATGTCGCCGATGCAGCCGCCGGCGCCCGAACGCTTGGGATCGGTGCGCCATTCGGCCTGCTTGGAGCCGTTCGCCTCGGCGCGCTCGGTGAGCCAATCCTGCGGATATTCGGCCTGGACGAGGCGGATCGTGCCGAGTTCGCCTGCAGCGACCATCGCCCTTGCCTGCCGGATCATCGGATAGCCGGTGTAGTTGTGCGTGACGGCGAAGATCTTGCCGGACGACTTCGCCAGCGCGACCAGTTCCTCGGCCTCGGCGACGGTGGTCGTCAGCGGCTTGTCGCAGATGACATGGATGCCGGCCTCGAGAAAGGCCTTGGCGGCGGGCGCATGCATATGGTTCGGCGTCACAATGGCCACGGCCTCGATGCCGTCGGGCCGCGCGGCTTCCGCCTTTGCCATCTCGGCGAACGAGCCATAGGCGCGATCATCGGCGATGCCGAGATCCTTGGCCGAGGCCTTGGCGCGGGCCGGCTCCGAGGAGAGCGCGCCGGCGACGAGCTCATACTGGTCGTCGATGCGCGCGGCGATCCGATGGACCGCGCCAATGAACGCGCCCTGCCCGCCGCCGACCATGCCGAGGCGGATGCGGCCCGCTGCGACGTCTTCCTTGCTGCCTTCAATGGCCATGCTGAAATCCTTCTTCCCTGGTGCTTCCGGGCGAGCCCTGCAGGCCCGCCGCGCGAAGCGCAAACCTCATGGAGGGGCGGCGGTGCCAGCGAAAGGCCGGCACCGCCACGATGCCGATCAGCTGATGCCGAGGATACGGCGATTGGCGGTCTCGTCCGTGCCCGAGCCCGCGAAATCGTCGAAGGCATGCTCGGTGACGCGGATGATATGCGCCTGGATGAACTCGGCGCCCTCGCGCGCGCCGTCCTCGGGATGCTTCAGCGCGCATTCCCATTCGAGCACGGCCCAGCTCGCATAGTCATAGGCGGTGAGCTTGGAGAAGATCGCGCCGAAATCGACCTGGCCATCGCCGAGCGAACGGAAGCGGCCGGCACGGTTGACCCAGCTCTGGTAGCCGCCATAGACGCCCTGGCGGCCGGTCGGGTTGAACTCGGCGTCCTTCACATGGAACGCCTTGATGCGCTCATGGTAGATGTCGATGTAATCGAGATAGTCGAGCTGCTGCAGCACGAAATGCGAGGGATCGTAGAGCAGGTTGGCGCGCGGATGATTCTTCACTTCGGCGAGGAACATCTCGAAGGTGATGCCGTCATGCAGATCCTCGCTCGGATGGATCTCATAGGCGACGTCGACGCCGTTCTCGTCGAACACGTCGAGGATCGGCGTCCAGCGCCGGCCGAGTTCGGCAAACGCCTCTTCGACGAGGCCGGCCGGACGCTGCGGGAACGGATAGAGGAAGGGCCAGGCGAGCGCGCCGGAGAAGGTCGGATGCGCCTTGAGGCCGAGACGCTTCGAGGCTCGCGCGCAGCGCTTCAGATGATCCACTGCCCAGGCCTGACGGGCCTTGGGATTGCCGCGGACCGAGGGTGCCGCGAAGCCGTCCATCAGTTCGTCATAAACAGGATGAACCGCGACGAGCTGGCCGATGATGTGCGAGGCGAGCTCGGTGATCTCGAGCCCGTGCTTGGCGGCCGTGCCGGTGAGCTCGTCGCAGTAATCCTGCGAGTCCGAAGCCTTGTCGAGATCGATGAGGCGCGAATCCCAGGTCGGGATCTGGACGCCCTTGTAGCCGAGCGATGCGGCCCAACCACAGATCGCGTCAAACGAATTGAACGGGGCGGCGTCGCCGGCAAACTGGGCGAGGAAAATCGCCGGTCCCTTGATCGTCTTCATGAGCATCCTCCTTGTTGAACTCTGTATCGGGGCGCAATCGCGCGCCGTGTGGCCATCAGGGAACGTTGTCCCTGACGAAGATGTCGATCCGGATACGCTCCTGGCCGGGCACGATCGGCAGGCCTTCGCGTGCGGCAAGCAGAATGCGCGCAGCGCTGCGGGCCATGTGGCCGGCATCCTGGTTGATCAGTGCGTCGATGGTGCCGCGGATCAGCTGGCGCCGGTTGAAGGGGGTCAGCTCGTGGGCGATGAACACGACATCGCGCGCGCGGCCCGAGGCCTCGAGCGCCGCGACGATGCCCGGCGTACCCGCGCCGACATTGTAGAGGCCGACGAGATCGGGATGCTCGGCAAGAAGCCCCGCCGCGACAGCCTCCACGCGCTCGTCGTCGTCGCGCCCCTCGCGGATCGGCAGCAGTTCGAGGTCGGGATATTCGCGCGCCATGACCTGCTGGAAGCCGTATTGCCGCTCGATATGATCGCGCAGCGCCAGGGAGCCGGCGATGAGGCCGACCTTGCCGCTGCGATGGCCGAGGAAGCGGCCGAGCAAGGTCGCTGCGGTTCGACCGGCGGCATAGTTGTCGATGCCGACGAAATGGGCACGGCGCGTGCCGGGCAGGTCCGAAACCACGGTCACCACCGTAGTCCCGCGATCGGCGAGCATGTTGACCGCCTCGGCCACGGCGGGATGATCGAGCGCCACCAGCGCGACTCCGTCGAGATCTGCCGGCAGCTTCTCGAGCGAGGCAGCGAGCGCCTCGCCATCGAAAACGTCGACATGAGCGAAGGCGATGCGAACCCGCTCATGGACATAGCGTTCGGCGGTGTCGCGGAATTCCTGCTCGAGCAGGCGCATGAAGTCATTGGCGCCGGAAGGCAGCACGACCTCGAAGCGATAGTCGCGCCCGCGGGCCAGCCGCGAAGCCAGCCGATCCGGCTGGTAATTGAGCCGCTCGATGGCCGCCTGCACGCGTCCGGCGGTGCGCGCATGGACACCGGCGCGTCCGTTGAGAACGCGGTCCACGGTCGCGAGGCTGACGCCCGCTTCGCGCGCGACGTCCTGGAGCGTCGTCTTGCCCAAGCAGCTATCCTCCCTGCCTGATGAGTTACCATCAGGAACTGAGGTAGGCAACTCAAAGGCGGGCGGTGGCCGGGTGCAAATAGGCGTGAAGCGCACAGCTCATTCAGTCACCGATGCGCGGGACGGTTTGCGCCGGCGCCCGAGTTATGGAAGGCTCGACAGCGGCCAACGAGAGCTGACATCGGGGATCGGAAAGCAGGCGCTGCTGCCTGCGGGCCCTGCGCGAACCGTCCTTGAATGACGGTCGTGATTTCGGGAGGACGTGATGAAGACAGCCGACGCGCCATTTCGCCTGGCCGATTATGCACCGCCGGCCTATCGGATCGACACCGTCCATCTCGATTTCCGCCTCGATCCCGGAGCGACACGGGTCACTGCCCGCATCATGCTCCGCCCGGCCGGGGACGCACCCGGCCCGCTGGAGTTGATCGGCGACGAGCTGACCCTCACGGCACTGCGGCTCGACGGCGAAACTCTGCCCCCCGACCGCTACACCGTGACGCCGGCCCTGCTCACGATC
Organism: Kaistia sp.; assembly: GCA_965229085.1. Taxonomy (GTDB): domain Bacteria; phylum Pseudomonadota; class Alphaproteobacteria; order Rhizobiales; family Kaistiaceae; genus Kaistia. Next base: position 1,444,162 of record OZ245859.1, read on the forward strand.
CACACCGTTCCCGACCGTGTGTTCACCCTCGAAATCGAGACCGTGATCGACCCTTCGGCCAACACCAAGCTGATGGGGCTCTATCGGACCACCGGCACCTATTGCACGCAGTGCGAGGCCGAGGGCTTCCGCCGCATTACCTATTTCCTCGATCGACCCGACGTGCTCGCGGTCTATACGACGCGCATCGAGGCCGCAAGCAGCGAGGCTCCTGTGCTGCTCGGCAACGGCAATCCGGTCGAGCGGGGCGCCATTGCGGGCACGGACCGGCATTTCGCCGTCTGGCACGATCCGTTTCCGAAGCCGTCTTATCTGTTCGCATTGGTCGCTGGCGACCTTGGCGCGATCCACGATAGCTTTGTCACCCAGTCGGGGCGAACCGTCGCGCTCGCCATCTATTGCGAGCACGGCAAGGAAGAGCGTTGTCACTACGCCATGGATGCGCTCAAGCGGTCGATGCGCTGGGATGAGACTGCGTTCGGCCGTGAATATGATCTCGACGTGTTCAACATTGTCGCCGTGTCCGATTTCAATATGGGCGCGATGGAGAACAAGGGCCTCAACGTCTTCAACGACAAATATGTGCTCGCCGACCCGTTCACGGCGACCGACACCGACTACGCCAATGTCGAGGGCGTCATCGCGCATGAGTATTTCCACAACTGGACCGGCAACCGCATTACCTGCCGCGACTGGTTCCAGCTCTGCCTCAAGGAGGGCCTGACGGTTTTCCGCGACCAGGAATTCTCCTCCGATATGCGGGCGCGGGCGGTGAAGCGCATTGCCGATGTCCGCACGCTGCAGGCGCGGCAGTTCCCGGAGGATGGCGGACCGCTCGCGCATCCAGTCCGGCCTGAATTCTATCACGAAATCAGTAACTTCTATACCGCGACCGTCTATGAGAAGGGCGCCGAGGTCGTGCGCATGCTCAAGACGATCCTCGGGCCCGAGGGGTTTCGGCGCGGCATGGATCTCTATTTCGAGCGCCATGATGGCGATGCCGCGACGATCGAGGATTTCCTCGCCTGCTTCCAGGAAGCGACCGGGACCGATCTCGCCCAGTTCAAGCTCTGGTATTCGCAGGCCGGAACGCCGCAGGTCAGCGCCAAGGGCGTCTATGACGCCGCCACCAGGCGCTACAGGCTGACGCTGGCGCAGAGCCTCATCGCGACACCGGGACAGCCGGTCAAGCGGCCGATGCATCTTCCCATCCGCTTCGGCCTGATCGGCCCCAATGGCGACGATCTCGCCTTCACCGCTGTCAGCGGCGCACGCGTCGATGGTGACGTGATCCACCTGACCGAAGCTGGACAGACGGTTGTTTTTGAAGGGGTCGCCGCACGCCCGGTTCCCTCGCTGCTGCGCGGCTTTTCGGCCCCGGCCCGGCTCGCGATCGATATCTCGGCCGACGATCTGCTGTTCCAGGTGCGCGCCGACCAGGATCCGTTCAACCGCTGGCAGGCGGCACAGACGCTCGCGATGCGCGGGCTCGTCGCCGGGGCTGCCGCCGTTGCATCAGGCCGCATGGCGACGATCGAGCCAGCCCTCGTCGATGCGCTGGGAGTCGTCGTCGAAGACGAGCAGCTCGAAACCGCCTTCCGTGCGCAAGTGCTGCAACTGCCGAGCGAAGCCGACATCGCGCGCGAGATCGGCGAGAATGTCGATCCCGACGCCATCGCCGCGGCCCGGCGACAGCTCCGCCTCGCCCTAGTCGCCAGCCTCGGCCCGAAGCTTCTGGCGATCCATTCGTCCCTCGGCGGCGAGCGGGCCTTCACGCCGGATGCCGCCAGCGCCGGCGACCGGTCGCTCCGCAATACCGTACTCGATCTCGTCGTCGCCTCGGGCAGTCGCGCCGCGATCGGCGCCGCGGTCTGGCAGTTCGAGACCGCGGACAACATGACCGACCGGCTCGGCGCCCTCGCCGCGCTTTGCCATGCCGCGATTCCCGAGCGGACGGCGCTGCTGGATCTCTTCCACGAGGCCTATCAGCACGATCCGCTGGTGCTCGACAAATGGCTGAGCCTGGAGGCCAGCGTGCCGGCACCGGAAACGCTCGACCGCGTCAACACGCTGCTCGCGCATCCCTCCTTCGCGATTTCAAACCCCAATCGCATTCGCGCACTGGTCGGAAGCTTCTCCAGCGCCAACCAGACGCAGTTCAACCGCCGCGACGGCGCCGGCTACGATTTCCTCGCCCGTTTCGTGCTCGACCTCGACCAGCGCAACCCGCAGACCGCGGCCCGCCTCCTGATCGCCTTCCGTTCGTGGCGCTCGCTGGAGCCCGTCCGCCGGGCCGCCGCCGAGGCCGCATTGCGCCGCATTGCCGACGCGCCGCGGCTCTCGCCCGACGTGCTCGACATCGTCACGCGCACCCTCGCCTGACCCCATCGGCCCATCGCGCCGAGGCCTGCAGGGCCGGGTTTCGGCGTGGTTAACGAATATGCTTAACGAAAGGCTAATTGAGCCTAGACAAGCCGATTCGCGTCGATTCAAATGGGCCTGATTCGGGGCGTGCGGTCTCCCGGCGGCAGCATAAATCAGGGGGCTGGCATGGCGCGGGCAGAATTGGCCAGTGCGTCTCAGAGCGGATATTTGCCAAACGCAAAGACCATATTTGCACGGAAGCAGCCGCTTGGTGGGCACGCCAGATTGCTCGCCCAGCCGACCTACGAGAAGCTGCTCGCGCTTGAGCCGATCCTGCGCCGTTGCATCCCCGTCATCATCATCATCTTCCTGCTCTTCGTCGCCAGCTCGCGGATCATTCATCTCTATGATCTTCGCCTCGAGCGCGAAACCGAAGCCCGCGACATGCTGGGCATGGTGACAACCGTCATTTCCGAACGGTTGGCCAGGGCAGAGCCGTCGCTGCCGACCGATGGCTATGCGATGGCGTTGCAGACGCTGCTCGACAACACGATCCCGGCGGTCGCGACCGACATGGGCAGGCGGATCTATGTCACCGACCCGACGGGCCGAATCCTCGCCACTGCGCCGCGGACGCCGAGCGATGAGGGCCGCGACTTCAACGACGTCGTCCTCAATGCGCAGCCCATGGTGATCTTCGGCGAGCGCGCCGGCATCATGCCGATCGAGATCGCGGGCGTCGGCCCCGGCCTCGGCACGCTGCGCCAGCTTTCCGGCGGCCTCGGCTATATCGCGGCGACGACGCCGCTCGAGGCGGTCTATCGCGGCTGGCGCGAGGATGTCTCGGTCAATGTCACCGTCTTCGTCGGCACCAGCGCGATCCTGCTCGTCATCCTCTACGGCTATTTCGCCCAATCGGCGCGGGCGCAGCAGGCCGACCGCATCTATCACGAGACCTATGCCCGTTTCGACACGGCGCTCCGCCGCGGCCGCTGCGGCCTCTGGGACTGGGACGTCGCCCGCGGCCGGCTGTTCTGGTCGAAATCGATGTTCGAGCTGGTCGGCATGGCGCCACGCGACACATTGCTTGGCTTCGGCGAGGTCAACGCCCTCGTCCACCCCGAGGACGGCGATCTGATGGATCTCGTCGAGGCGCTCTATGAGACCGGCGAAACCACCGTCGACCGCATGTTCCGCATGCGCAAAGCCGGCGGCGGCTTTGTCTGGCTGCGCATCCGGGTCGAACTGGTTGATGCCGACGAGGCCGAGCCGCATCTGATCGGCATTGCCGTCGATGTCACCGAGCAGATGCGCCTCGCCGAGAGCTCTCGCACCGCCGATATCCGCCTGCGCGATGCGATCGAGACCATCTCGGAAGCCTTCGTGTTGTGGGATACCGAGAACCGCCTGGTGATGTGCAATTCCAAGTACCAGCAGTTGCACGGGATTCCTGATACGGCGCTGCAGGTCGGCACGCCCTATGCCAATGTCGTCGCCGCCGGCCACCAGCCGATCGTGCGCACGCAGATCCCGACCGACGAGCGACATGAGGCCGGCGGCCGCTCCTTCGAGGCGCAGCTCACCGACGGGCGCTGGCTGCAGATCAACGAGCGGCGCACCAAGGATGGCGGCTTCGTCTCGGTCGGCACCGACATCACGACGATCAAGCGGCACGAGGAAAAGCTCATCGACGGCGAGCGCCGGCTGATGGCAACCATCGCGGATCTTCGCCAATCGCGCCAGAAGCTGGAGCAGCAGGCGCGCGAGATGGTCGAGCTTGCCGAGAAATACTCCGAAGAGAAGGACCGCGCCAACGCCGCGAACCAGACCAAGTCGGAATTCCTCGCCAATATCAGCCACGAACTGCGTACGCCGCTCAACGCCATCATCGGCTTCTCGGAGATCATGCGCTCGGGCCTGTTCGGGCCGCTCGGCTCGCCGCGCTATTCGGAATATTGCGAGGACATCCACGACAGCGGCAATTTCCTCCTCAACGTCATCAACGACGTGCTCGACATGGCCCGCATCGAGGCTGGCCGCATGGCGCTGGAGATGGAGCCCTTGTCGCTGGACGGGATCATCGAGGAGGCTTCGCGCGTCGTGGGGACCGAGGCCGATATGCGCGGCGTCACGGTCGAAACCGATGTCGAACCGCATCTTCAGCTCGTTGCCGACCGCCGGGCGGTCAAGCAGATGGTGCTGAACCTGCTCTCCAACGCCGTCAAGTTCACGCCGGAGGGCGGCCATGTCAGCGTTCGCGCGCGGCGGATCGGCACCGCCGTGACGCTGACGATCGAGGACAGCGGCATCGGCATTCCGAAGGAAGCGCTGAAGAAGCTTGGGCGGCCGTTCGAGCAGGTGCAGAACCAGTTCACCAAGAGCCACAAGGGGTCGGGCCTTGGTCTGGCCATCACCCGCTCGCTGGCCGAGTTGCATGGCGGCGCGATGCGTATCCGCAGCCAGGAGGGTAAGGGGACGATCGTCTCGATCCGCCTCCCCTCCGGCCGCTCGGCCGAGACGCCGGCACCGACCGGCGCTTCGGCCGGTGCGGCGCTCAGGCTCGGCGCTTCCGCGGAACCGTCCCGATAAGCCGCCCGAAGGCGCCGCGGACCTCGGCCTCGGTGGCGCGGAGATGCGCATCGAGCGTCGCGAAATCCGGAAGCTCCGAAGCGCGCGCGAGCAGCGCGAGCAGACCCTTCGGCACCTCGTCGGCCTTGAAAGCGCCGCCGACGCAAAGCCGGACGATCTGCGTCAGTCGCTGATAGAGCCGAAGCGCCGGCAGCAGCAGTTCGGCCTCGGCTTGCGGCAGCAGGCGCGCGCGCGAGGCGGCAGCGAGGACCGTTTCCGTCTCCGTGTCGAGGATCTCGGGATGGTCGGCGCCATGCTGCAATTGCAGATGCTGGGCGATGAACTCGATGTCGACAAGGCCGCCCGGCGCGAGCTTCAGATCCCAGGGACCCTCGGCCGGCTTCTCGGCCTCCATGAGGGCGCGCATGTCGAGCACGTCGGCGGTGATCGTGCGGGCGGCGCGCGGCCGTGCCAGCACGGCCCGAACGACGGCGCGCGCCTCGTCCATGAGGGAGGCGTCGCCGCCGATCGGCCTTGCCCGTGTCAGCGCCATATGCTCCCAGGTCCAGGCCGAGCCGGCCTGATAGTCGGTGAAGGCCCGAATATGCGTCGCGAGCGGCCCGGCATTGCCGGAGGGCCGCAGGCGGAAATCGACCTCGTAAAGCGCGCCTTCGGCAGTCGGCGCCGAGATCGCCGCGATGAGTCGCTGCGTCAGCCGGGCGAAATACTGGCTGCCCATCAGGGGCCGCTCGCCGTCCGATGAGGCTTCGCGCGGGTCGAAGTCATAAAGCAGCATCAGATCGAGATCCGAGGCCGCCGTCATTTCGCGCCCGCCGAGCTTGCCCATCGCCACCAGCGCGATGCGGCCGCCCGCCATCTTGCCATGCGTCGTCTCGAAGGCGGCGCGGACATGATCGAGCAGACGTGTGACCAAGAGCTCTGCGAGATCGGCATAGGCGAAGCCAGCGGCGCGGGCTGCGACCGTGCCGGCGATGACGCGGATGCCGATCAGGAAGGCCTGTTCCTTGCCGAAGATGCGCACGCGGTCGAGCACGTCCTCAAGCGCCGAGGCGCCGGCCAGCATTGCCTCCAGACGGGCTGCGATGACCGACCGTTCCGGCAGAGGACCGAAAAAAGCTGGATCGAGCAGCGCGTCGAGCACATGCGGCCGGGCCGTCACGATGTCGGCGAGCCGCGGCGCGGTGCCCATCACCATGGCGATGAGGTTGAGAAGACCCGGATTGGAGCCAAGCAGCGCGAAGAGCTGCACGCCGGCCGGCAGGCGCGCCAGCAGTCGGTCGAAGGCGTTGAAGGCGGCGTCGGCATTGTCGGACGTCGCCAGCGCTTCGAGCAATGCCGGTGTGATCTCGGTCAGCCGCTCGCGCGCAGCGGAGGACCGCATCGCCGGATAGCGGCCGAAATGCCAGCCGCGTACCGTCCGGCTGACCTCATGCGGATTGGCAAAGCCGAGTTCGGCCAGTGTCGCGACCGTTTCAGGATCCTCGTCGTCGCCCGTGAAGACAAGGCTGCCGCTGCTGGAGGAGAGCGAGGGCGCGGTCTCGAACAGACGAATATAGTGATCGCGCACCGTCTCCATCGCCGATCGCAGCGCGGTCGAAAAGGCCTTGGCGCTCCGGAAGCCCGAAAGGCGGGCAATGGTGGCAATCCCGGCCTCGTCCTCGGGCAGAGTATGGGTCTGCGCGTCGTCGATCATCTGCAGCCGATGCTCGACCTGGCGCAGCAGTTCATAGCAGCGCGTCAGTTCGTGCGCGGCTGCCGGTTCAATCCAGCCCTTCCCAGCGAGCGTCTCCAGCATGCCGATCGTCCGCCTGCCACGCAGGTCGCCGTCGCGGCCGCCGGCGATCAACTGCTGGGTCTGGACGAAGAACTCGATCTCGCGAATGCCGCCCCGGCCGAGCTTGATATTGTGGCCGGCGATGGCGACGCTGTCATGGCCGCGGTGGTCATGGATCTGCCGCTTGATCGAGTGGATGTCGGCGATCGCGGCATAATCGAGATATTTGCGCCAGATAAACGGTGTCAGCTCGGCCAGGAACGCCGCACCGGCGTCGAGATCGCCGGCCACCGGGCGCGCCTTGATCATCGCCGCCCGTTCCCAGTTCTGGCCGCTCGATTCGTAATACTGGAACGCGCCGGGGGTCGAGAGCGCCAGCGGCGTCGATCCGGGATCGGGGCGGAGGCGCAGGTCGGTGCGGAAGACATAGCCGTCGGCCGTGCGCTCCTGGAGCATGCGGACCAGCCGCCGCGTCAGACGGACGAAGAAGGTGCCGATCTCGTCCGGCTCGGCAAGGCGCGCGCGCTCGGGATCGAACAGGACGATCAGGTCGATGTCGCTCGAGTAATTCAGCTCGCCCGCGCCGAGCTTGCCCATGCCGAGGATGATCCAGCCGCTGCGTGACGACGGCGCCTTGGCATCGGCGAGGGCGATGGCGCCGGAGGCGGCGGCATCGGCAAGCAGGAAGTCCGCCGCAGCACCGATGGCGGCGGTGGCGAAATCGGTCAGTCGCGCCGTCACTGCGGCAACGTTCCAGAGCCCGCCGAGATCGGCAAGCGCGACGAGCAACGCCACCTCGGCGCGGGCACGGCGGAGGCCCGCCATCACATCGGCTTCGCGCCCGCTTCGCCAGAGGGCGGCAACCTCCGCGAGGATCGCCGCGAAGCGCTGATCTGGCGGCGCTTCCAGAAGATCGAGCCAGCGCCGCGCATCGGCAAGCGCCGTGTCCTTGAGAAAGGGCGAGGCGGCGAAGACGGCCGCGGTGAACGGCGCAAGTTCGGCGTGATTGGCCACCAGCGCCGCCCAGCGGCCCGAAAGGCCGGCTTCGTGGACGGCCGCGCCGATGTCCCGCAGCGCCGCCTTCATGGCCGGCGCCTTCGCGGGTGGCACCCGGGGGGCGATCAAGGCCGCAAGCGGCAGCGCTTCACCGGCGTTTTCAGTTCCGTCCATCGCCATGGACGCCCTCCCCGCGTCAGGTCACGGCCGGGAAGCGCAGAGTCACGATCAGCCCCGGCCTGGCATCGTCGAGCGTCAGCGTACCATGATGCAGCTTCGTCACCGCATCGACCAGGCTGAGGCCGAGGCCGCTGCCCGGCTGCGAACGGCTTTTCTCCAGCCGGACGAAGCGCTCCAGCACCCGCCCGCGATCGGGATCGCCAATCCCGGGGCCATTGTCGGCGACGCTGATGACGATTTCGGAACCCTCGCGCCGCGCCGCCACCGCGACATGGGCGGGCATGGGCGGATGGTCGCTGCTCTTCACATATTTGATCGCGTTGTCGAGCAGGTTGCCGAGCGCCTGGCTGATCAGTTCGCGACTGCCCTGCATCGCCAGCGGCTCCTCGAGGGCCAGCGCGAGATAGACCTCGGCCTCCTCGGCGACCGGCTCATAGAATTCCGCGACGTCGGCGACGATGCGGGCGATATCGAGCCGCGTCATCGCGCCCTCGGACGACCCTGCCTCGATCCGGGCGATCATGAGCAGCGCGTTGAAGGTTCTGATCAGCTGGTCGCAATCCTCGATCGTTGCCTCCAGCGCCGCGCGGTAGTCGCCGCCGTAATCGGGCGCGGCCAGCGCCGCCTCGACGCGGGTGCGCATGCGGGTCAGCGGTGTCTTCAAATCATGCGCGATGTTGTCGGAGACCTGCTTCAGGCCGAGAAGCAGGGCCTCGATCCGGTCGAGCATGGCATTGAGGCTCGATGCAAGGCGGTCGAACTCGTCGCCCGTCCCGGTCACTTCGAGCCGGCCGGAGAGATCACCCTCCATGATCCGAAGGCTCGTCGCCGAAACCTGATCGATGCGCTTCAGCACCCGGCGGCTGACGAAGAACCAGGAGAGCAACGCCAGAACGATCAGGAGGCCGACACCGATGCTCATCGCCCGCGCGACGACGACGCGGATGCGCTCGATCTCGCTGACATCGCGGCCGACAAGCATCTTGAGACCGTTCGGCAGCGGCAGCACCTGCACCATTGCGAGCGTGCGGGTGTTGTCGCCTTCCATGCGCTTGTAGGGAACGGTCACCGGGTCGAGCCCGCTGCGCTCAAGCAGCGATGGCGGCACTTCGGTGACATTGCCGGCGACGACATTGCCGCTCTTGTCGGCGATGACATAGAGACTGGCGCCCGGCACGCGGCTTCGCTGCTCGATGGCGGCGACGATACCGGTCAGTCCCTTCGACAGGCCCTCGTCGGCGAGAATGCCGATCTCGGCCTCGATCGAGTCCTGAACCTGTTGCGTGAGGATGCGGTCGGTCTCGCGCGAGATCCAGCCGACGAAAACCACCGCGAACACGGTGAAGACGACAAAATAGATCGCCGAGAGTTTGAACGCCGTCGTACGGACGACTTTAGCGATGGCCGTCACGGATCATGTATCCTGCACCGCGCACGGTATGCACCAGCGCTTCGCCAAAGCCCTTGTCCACCTTCGAGCGCAGCCTGCTGATATGGACGTCGATGACATTGGTCTGGGGATCGAAGTGATAATCCCAGACATTCTCGAGCAGCATCGTGCGGGTCACGACCTGGCCGGCATGCTTCATCAGATATTCAAGCAGGCGGAATTCGCGCGGCTGCAGCGGGATCGAGGTGCCTCCGCGGCGGACGGTGTGGCTGAGGCGGTCCAGTTCGAGATCGCCGACCTTCAGCAGCGTCTCGGCTTCGCCCGGCTTGCGGCGGCGGGCGAGCACTTCGATGCGGGCGAGCAGCTCGGAAAAGGCATAGGGCTTGGCGAGATAGTCGTCGCCGCCGGCGCGCAATCCGGTGACGCGGTCGTCGACCTGGCCAAGCGCCGAGAGGATCAGCACCGGCGTGTCGTTGCCCTTGGCTCTCGCCTCGGCGACGAGCACGAGGCCCTCCTTCTTCGGCAACATCCGGTCGACCACCATCACGTCATAGCGGTTGGTATCGGCCAGAAAAGCGCCCTCCTCGCCATCGGCTGCGTGGTCCGGCACATGGCCGGCTTCCTTGAGCGCCTTGACCAGATAGGCGGCGGTCTCTCGATCGTCTTCGACAAGCAGGATGCGCATTTCGAAACGATACCCGATTCAGGACAGGAGCGGCATATCCCGCGGGAACGGGCGGGAATAAAGGGATTCGGCGCATCGGGGGACGGAATATGCCCGGCCGATGAAAAAACGGCAGGCGGGGGGCGCCGCCTGCCGATCTCGCGGTCCTCTACGGCAAAAACACGCCGACCCGGACCGCGAAGCGATGGACCCGGCCGGATGGATCACCCGGCCGGGTACGTCAGGATCAGGCCTTGCCGAACGGCAGAGCCACGAAGCGCGTGCGGTCGCCCGACTTGACGCGGACGAGGACCGCCTTCATGCCCGCCTTCTTGGCATCGACAACTTCACGCTCGACATCGCCGGGAACCGACACTTCGCTGCCGCCAACCGCGAGGATGATGTCGCCCGGCTGGATGCCCTGCTCGGCAGCGGCGCCGTTCGGATCGACTTCCGAGACGACGACGCCCTTGTTGTCGGGGGCAACAGTCAGCGCGAAGCCGAGATCGGCAACGGAGGCGGGCTTGGCCGGCTCGTCTGCGCTGGCCATCTTCTGATCGGTCGGCAGCTTGCCGAGCTTGACCTCGACCGTCTGGTCCTTGCCAGCGCGGACGATACCGAGCTTGACCGTCGTGCCCGGCGCATAACCGGCGATGATCTGGCTCAGATTGCGCGCATCCTCGACCTTCTTGCCGTCGACGGTGATGATCGCATCACCCGACTTGATGCCGGCGAGGGTGGCGGGGCTGCCTTCCTGCGGCTCGGCGACAAGAGCGCCCTTGGCATCCGCGAGGCGGAGGCTGTCGGCGATATCGCGGGTGATCGGCTGGATCTGGACGCCGAGCCAGCCGCGGACGACCTCGCCATGGTCCTTCAGATCGCCGATGACGCGCTGTGCCGTCGCGGCCGGAATGTCGAAGGCGATGCCGACGCTGCCGCCCGACGGCGAGTAGATGGCGGTGTTGATGCCGATAACCTGGCCGTTCATGTTGAAGGTTGGGCCGCCGGAATTGCCCTTGTTCACCGAAGCGTCGATCTGGATGAAGTCGTCATAGGTGCCGGCGCCGATGTCGCGGCCGAGCGCCGAGACGATACCGGCCGTCACGGTGCCGCCGAGACCGAACGGATTGCCGACCGCGACGACCCACTCACCGACGCGCACGTCGCCCGGGGCGAATTCCACATAGGTGAACTTCTGCGCCTTGTCGTCGACCTTGAGCAGAGCAAGATCGGTCTTCGGATCGGTGCCGATCAGGCGAGCCGTATATTCCTTGCCGGCTGAATCGGTGACCGTGAAGTCGCTCGAGCCGTCGACCACGTGGTTGTTGGTGACGACATAGCCGTCCTCGGAGATGAAGAAGCCCGAGCCGAGGCCGATCGCCTTATGCTTCTGCGGCTTGCCGCCGGGGCCGCCCTGCTGGTCCTGGAACTGCTTGAAGAAGCGCTCCATCGGCGAGCCGGGCGGGAACTGGCCGGGGCTCGGCATGCTGAAGCCGTTGCCACCGCCATTGCCGCCGTCCTCGTCGGAGACGTCGGAGACTTCCGCCTTGACCCGAACGCTGACCACGGCCGGCTTCACCTTGTCGACGAGGTCGGCGAAGTTCGGCAGCTGCGGCGCTGCGGACTGGACGCGGACGGCGTCGGCGTAGGCCGGCGAGCGGCTGCCGAGCACGGTCTCGCCGGCGAAGCCGCCGACGATGAGGGCCGCTGCGGCGGTACCGAGCAGCACGCGGGTGCGGATGCGGCTGACCTTCTGGCTCTTATCGGACATCTCTATCTCTCTCCAAGATCGAAGCAATCGGATGAGCCTGATGGTTTCGCTGGGAAACCGTAGCTCTCGAGAGAGAGAATGACGCCGCCCACCTTACGGTCGGCTGTCACGTGCATGAATGTTTCGTAATGTGAACGGCGGCTCAGTCTTCGCGCGCTAGAAGCGCCTCGACACGGCGCTCCTCCTCGGCCGAAAGGGCCGAGGGCGCGGCCATCCGGCGACGGCGGAAGAGGCCGAAGGACAAGAGCCCGCCCAGGAGAAGCGCCAGCGGAGCCGCGCCCCAGAGCAGCAGCGTGTGCCAGGTGAAGGCCGGCTTCAGCAGCACATATTCGCCATAACGATCAACGAGATAGGCCTTGACGGCATCATCGCTGTCGCCGGCCTTCAGCCGCTCGCGAATGAGAATGCGCAGATCGCGCGCAATCGTCGCGTCCGAATCGTCGATCGACTGGCTCTGGCAGATGAGGCAGCGAAGCTCGGCCGAGAGCGATCGCGCCCGCGCCTCGAGAACGGGATCGGCAAGCATCTCGTCCGGCTGGACGGCGAAGGCCGGCAGCACGATGACGAGAAGGGCAAGCGCTGCGAAGAGGCCGCGCAGCGCTGACGAGATCCGGCCCATCACGCTCATTCGGCCGCCACCGCAGCACCAGCGCGTGCCGGCTTCGGCGCCCCGACACGGAGCCTCCGGTCAGAGAGCGACAGCGCGCCGCCAGCCGCCATCACAAGCGCACCGAGCCAGATGAGGAGGATCATCACCTTCCAGTAGAGACGCACCACGGTGGTCCCGTCAGCCTTGACGTCGCCGAGCGAGATATAGAGCTGCGACAGGCCGAAGGAGTGGATCGCCGATTCGGTCGTCGGCATGTTCTGCACGCTGTAGAGCCGCTTTTCCGGCGCCAGCGTCGCAACGGTGGCGCCGCCCGAGCGCACCGTGAAGCGGGCCGCCGTGCCGGTATAAGTGCCGCCGGAGACCGGCGAGAAGCCGTCGAGCGTCACCTGACGGCCGCCGACCGTCACGCTGTCGCCGGGCTTCATGGTGAGGATGGTCTCGCTGTTCCATGTCGAGGAGGCGATGATGCCGAGCAGCGTCAGCCCGAGCCCGAAATGCGCCAATGTGGTGCCAAAGGCGGCGCGCGGCATGCCGCCGGCGCGGCGGAGGCTCTCGGCGAGCGGGGCGCGGAACAGTTTGACGCGGAAGGCGAGTTCCGAGAGCGAGCCGACGAGCAGCCAGACTGCGAGCGCGATGCCGAAGAAAGCGAGCGCCTTCGAGGGCCCGGCAAAGACGAGGCCGACACCGATCGTCAGCAACACGGCCGCGACGGCGACGAACAGGCGCTGGAAGGCGGCAAGGAGATCACCCCGCTTCCAGGCCAGCAACGGCCCGAACGGCACCGCGATGAGCAGCGGCACCATCAGCGGGCCGAAGGTCATGTCGAAGAACGGTGCGCCCACCGAGATCTTGCCGCCAGTGAGCGCCTCGAGCACAAGCGGATAGAGCGTGCCCGTCAGGACGGTGGCGCAGGCGGCGGTCAGGAGCAGATTGTTGAGGACGAGCGCCCCTTCGCGGCTGATCGGCGCGAAGAGGCCCCCCTGCGCCAGCGATCCGGCGCGAAGAGCGAACAGCGACAGGCTGCCGCCGATGAAGAGGCAGAGAATGACAAGGATGAAGATGCCGCGCGTCGGATCGGTCGCGAAGGCATGGACCGAGGTCAGGACGCCCGAGCGGACGAGGAATGTACCGAGCAGCGACAGCGAGAAGGTGAGGATCGCGAGAAGGATCGTCCAGACCTTGAGCGCATCGCGCTTTTCCATCACGACGGCCGAATGGAGCAACGCCGTCGCGGCGAGCCAGGGCATGAAGCTCGCATTCTCGACCGGGTCCCAGAACCACCAGCCGCCCCAGCCGAGCTCGTAATAGGCCCAGTAGGAGCCCATCGCGATGCCGAGCGTCAGGAAGATCCACGCGGCCAGCGTCCACGGCCGAACCCAGCGCGCCCAGGCGGCGTCGATCCGCCCGTCGATCAGCGCCGCGATGGCAAAGGCGAACGACACCGAGCAGCCGACATAGCCGAGATAGAGCAGCGGCGGATGGATCGCGAGGCCGATATCCTGCAGCACCGGATTGAGGTCATTGCCCTCCGTCGGCGCCGGGACGAGGCGGAGGAACGGGTTCGACGTCGTCAGGATGAAGGCGAGAAAGGCCGTGCCGATCGCCGACTGCACGGCCAGCACCAGCGCCTTGAGCCGCATCGGCAGATTATTGCCGAAGGCCGCGACCAGCGCTCCAAAGAGCGCAAGGATCAGCACCCAGAGCAGCATCGAGCCTTCGTGATTGCCCCAGACACCGCTGATCTTGTAGATCAGCGGCTTCAGCGAATGCGAATTCTCGACGACATTGCGGACCGAGAAATCGGAGACGAGATAGGCATGCGTCAGCGCCGCAAAGCTCGCTGCCACGAAGACGAACAGCGCAATCGACACCGAGGGCGCGATCGCCATCAGCCGCCGGTCGCCGGCCAGCGCGCCATAGAGCGGCAGCACCGCCCCGGCGATCGAGAGCAGCAGCGCCAGCACCAGCGCATAATGGCCGAGTTCGACGATCATCGCGCCACCGTCTTCGGTTCGGGGCCTTCGGCCGCTGCTTCGGGGCGCCACTCGCCACTCTTCTTCAGCGCCTCGACCACTTCCTTCGGCATATAGGTCTCGTCATGCTTGGCGAGGATCGTGTCTGCCTGGAACGTCCCGGCTGCATCGACCGTGCCTTCAGCGACGACGCCCTGCCCTTCCCGGAAAAGATCGGGCAGCATGCCGGTGAAGCGCACCGGAATAGCAGCCTTGCCGTCGGTGACGGCGAAGGAGATCTTGGCGCCGTCCTTCACCACGGTGCCGGTTTCGACCAGCCCGCCGAGGCGCAGACGCCGCGTGGCGGCCGGCGGATTGGCGACGATCTCCGAAGGGCTGGTGAAGAACGCGATGCCGTCGGAGAGGGCGAAGAGAATGAGCCCAACCGCGGAGGCCAGCACCAGGCCGGCCAACCCGATCAGTGTGAGGCGTCGCTGCTTGCGCGTCATCGTGATCCTGCCTTCACGCCATCAATGCCCTGATCCGGGATCGAAGCCGTGCTGCTCATGGTGCCGCCTTGGCAGCGCCGACACCGTTGTCGGCCGCTGCCTTTTCGACGCCGGCGAGGAGATCCGGCTTGCCGGCGAGCGCAGCTTTCGCCCGCGCCAGAGCGGCACTCGCCTCATCGCTCTTGCCGAGGACCATATAGGCGCGGAAAAGCCGCGCCCAGCCCTCGACATCGTCAGGCGCTGTTTCGAGCCGGTCGGCAAGCCGCGCGACCATGCCCGCGATCATCGCCTGCTGCTGCTCAGGCGGCTTCGACGCGGCATCGGCGATCGCGGCGGCATCGGGACCGGGCGCGGGATTTTCGATCTTCTGCAATTCGGCGCGCGCCACTGGCAGCCAGGCGGCATCAGCCGGCGCGCCATCGATCAGCTTGGTCCAGGCGGCAATCGCGGCGGTCCGATCGCCGGTCTGCCCGGCCGCAACAGCCTCATAGAAGCCGGCACGCTCGTTCTTGGGATCCTTGGCCAGCGCACGGCCAAAGGCTGCCTTGGCATCGACGGTGACGACGCCGCCGGCCTGGCTGGTGAGAGCCTCGCCGAACAGCGCCTCGCGATCGGCTGTCGAGCCGAGGATGCGCAGCGCATTGCCATAGGCGCGCACGGCATCGTCGAAGCGGCCGAGTTTCAGATAAACCGGGCCAAGCAGTTCCCAGCCGGCGCCATCATTCGGATCCTCGTGCAGATGCTGCTCGACCTTGCCGATCAGCGTCGCAATATCGGCGTCGGCAGCAACCGTGCCCCGCGAGGCGAGCGGCTGGTCGGGCGCTGCCGGAGAACCGAGATGGAGGTAAACGGCGACCGCACCGATCGGCAGCAGGACGGCGGCGACTAGGAAGCCGGCGACAATGGCCGCGCGGCCGTGGCGCTCTCGCTTGGGGGCTAATTCTCCGGCCTTCAGCAGGCGGCGTGACAGCTCTATCCGCGCCGCCTCGGCCTCGTTTTCGCCGATCAGCCCTTGCTCACGCTCGCGGCCGAGTTCGTTTAACTGGTCGCGATAGATCGAGCGCGCGGAGCCTTCCGCGTCAGCAGGCCGCCGCCCGAGCGGCGCGAGCACGGCGAGCGAAGCGACGGCCGTCATCACGGCCATGAGGATCCATTGCAGCATCGGTTCCTATCCCGGCCCACTCCATAGCGGGCCGGGCTGCCCGGCGCATCCCGCAAACTGTCGCGGGGGGTGGCCTCAGTTCACGGGACGCCAGGTGCCGTCGGGCTGGCGGCAAGCGGTGCCGCGCGCCGTCTGCGGCTGGCCGTCGATCCAGATCTGGTGGGTGTAGTCGCGGCACTCATAGGCGTTGACGCGGTAGCGCGGCCCGGGGATGACCTCACCGCGGGCGCCGCCCTGCTGCCAGTCGACCGGAGCGCCGGGCCGGCCGGTCTCCAACGCCTGGAACTGCGCGTCGGCAGCGCGCTGCTGCTGCTGTGCATCGAGGCTGACACCAACGGCATTGCCAATGAACGCGCCGACCAGACCGCCGGCGATTGTCGCAGCCACCTTGCCGTTGCCCGAGCCGAACTGATTGCCGACGAGGCCGCCCAGCGCCGCGCCGCTGACAATGCCGATCTGCTGGTTGCTGGGGCCGCTCTGGCAGGCTGCCAGTGCCATGCTCGTAACCCCGATGACGACGAATGGTGCGAACCGCATGCTGCCTCTCACTGCTGTTGGCGCCGTGGCGCCGGCCCCTCGAATGCGCAATTCCTACATGAGGATGGCGGAAGTTTGGTTGCCGCTAGGTAACGCCGCGGGTCAAATGCCGGCGGCCGGCAGGCGGAGCTCGGCCCGAAGGCCGCCGAGAGGCGCCCGCTCCATCACGAAATCTCCGCCATAAAGCGCCGCGAGGTCAGTGACGATCGATAGCCCGAGGCCTGAGCCCGGCTTGCTTTCGTCGAGCCTTCGGCCGCGCCGCGTCGCCTCGATCCGCTCCGCCTCGGTGAGGCCCGGACCGTCGTCGTCGATGCGGATGACGAGGCCGAGATCCGCGCCGCCCTCGCCGGCCACAGCCGTCACGACAACGCGGCTCGCCGCCCATTTGCAGGCGTTGTCGACGAGATTGCCGACCATTTCCTCGAGGTCCTGCTGCTCGCCGCGAAAGCGAAGGCGGGGCTCGACATCGAGTTCCAGATCAGGGCCGGCATGAATCCGGCTCATGGCCCGGACGAGCCGCTCAAGCACCGGCTCAACCTCGGTCACGGCGCCGATGACCTTGGAGCGGGCCGCTATGCGGGCGCGGTCGAGATGATGCGTGATCTGGGTCCGCATGATCTCGGCCTGCTCGCCGACCTTCGCCGCGAGCGGCCCCTGTCCGGATCGCGCCTCGTTGGTGATGACGCTGAGCGGTGTCTTCAGGGCATGGGCGAGATTGCCGACATGGGTGCGGGCGCGCTCTATGATCTCCTGGTTCGAGGCGATCAGGGCGTTGAGCTCCTTCGCCAGCGGCTCGAGCTCGGCCGGATAGGGCCCCTCGAAGCGCTGCTCGCGGCCGCTGCGCATTTCGGCAAGGCCGCGGCGCACGGCATCGAGCGGCCTGAGGCCCCAGCGGATCTGAACGGCGATCGCGGCGATGAGGCCGATGCCGAACACCGCCAGAGTCAGGCCGACGCTGGTCTGAAAGCTCATGATTTCCTGCTGCAATTCGCTGGCATTGCCGGCGATCAGCACGTCGTAGCGATGGTCGGCATCGAAGATGATGGTCCGGCTGAGGACGCGGAGTTGCTGCTGGTCGGGGCCTGTCATGACCGCCGAGGACACGCCGTCGACATCGGTGAGCTCAGTCGCCTTGGCGAGATCGAGCGTGTCGGTTGCAAGCGAGCGGGAGGCGAGCACTACCGGGCCGCCGCTTTTGCGCACCTGCCAATACCAGCCGGAATAGATCAGCTCGAAGCGCTGCTCGCCGAGATTGCCGGGATCGCCGAGCTGGCCCGGCGTCATCATCGCGAGATTGCCGACCAGCGTTTTGAGGTACACGGCGAGCCGCTGGTCGAAGCCGCGCTCGACCGTCTCCCTGTAGAGCGAGGTCAGGATCAGCGCGGCGGCAATGAGCGCGATCGCGGCCCAGACGGAAGCGCCGGCAACGAGGCGGAAGGCGAGCGAATCAAGGCGCAGCCTCAATGGAAGCCTCATGGCAGTTTCATGCGGCTATCCCGACGGGCCGGGCGTGACAATGCGATAGCCAAGGCCGCGCACCGTATCGATGAGATCGGGCGAAACCTTTTTGCGCAGCCGCCCGACAAAGACCTCGATCGTGTTCGAATCACGATCGAAATCCTGATCGTAGAGATGCTCGATCAGCTCCGTGCGCGAGACGACACGGTCGCGGTGGTGCATCAGATATTCGAGCACCTTATATTCATGCGCCGTGAGCTTGACCGGATTGCCGTCCACGGTCACGCGGCCGGCCTTGGTATCGATCCTGACCGGACCGCACTCGATCTCGTTGGTGGCGTGGCCGGCGGCGCGGCGCACCAACGCGCGGATGCGTGCCAGCACTTCCTCGATGTGGAAGGGTTTGGCGACATAGTCGTCGGCACCGGCGTCGATGCCCTGGACCTTGTCGCTCCAGCGGTCACGGGCCGTGAGGATCAGCACCGGCATGTTGCGCCCGGCCCGCCGCCAGGCTTCGAGCACGCTGATCCCGTCCATGCGGGGCAGGCCGATATCGAGCACGACGGCGTCATAGGGCTCGGTCTCGCCCAGAAAATGGCCCTCCTCGCCGTCGCGCGCGCTGTCGACCGTATAGCCGGCCGTCTTCAGCGCCTCGCTAAGCTGGCGATTGAGATCGGGATCGTCCTCGACGACGAGAATGCGCATGAAACTCCGCTCCGCTCTCAGCGACCGACGATCGCGCCGCTCTGGGCGTCGATCTGAAGCCGTTCGACCTTGCCGCCGGCCCCGAGCACATTGACGACATAGACCAGCGCGCCGCCGCCCCGGCAAAGCTGCGCCGAGACGACATCGCCGGGCAGGTTGCCCCGGAGCTGGCTCAGCGACACCGCCTCGCATTCTGGACAGCCTGCCGCGCCTCGCCCTGCGACAGACACCCCTGCGACAGGGCTGCTCCCGGAAGGAGCAGCCCGATCGCAACAGTGGCGGTGCGGAGCAGGAGCGTGACCATGGCCAAGATTTAGCAGAATCGGATGAACGCGGGCTGAATGCCGTCAGCGGCCGAGCGGCGCGCGCGCCACCCAGCGGCCATGCAGCGCGATCAGCGCGCCGGCGAGACTGCCGCCGGCCATGGCCAGGTCGACCATCAGCGAACGCTCGTCCTCGCCGAGTTCGTGACCGGCCAGAAGGCCGATCAGCGGTGAAAGCCCGGCGACGATCGCGCCCCAGGTGACGCGCGAACGATACCAGGGCTCGGCATTGGCCACGTGAGCGAGCGCGGGATCGGTGGCGATCGCCTCTGCAACCGCCGCGCCGAGCGCCGGAAGATCACCATCCGCCAAAGGGCTGCCGCTGCGCGCCGCGGCGGCGGCAATGGCGGGCGACAACGAGACGGCAAGCCGCCGGGCGGCGGGCGCGATGATCGATGCGGTCATGTCATGCTCCTTGGTTCGGGCGCTGCTGCGCCACGGCTTCGCCCCAATTGGGGGCAATGGATTTGGTCGCTGCGGGGGCAGCGGAGTTTTACGATGCTCAAGGCGCTGCTCGTTTCCGCCCTCGGCGGCATTACGTCCGGCCATGCGCTGCGCAACGGCTGGGCCGCCCTCGCGCTGCTCCTCATGCTGATCGGCGCTGAAACGACCTATGAGGCGGTCCACCGCCACTGGTCGATCCGCCACGATCTCGCCGCCTTCGGAATTCTCGACACGGTTGGATCAGGCGCGCTGCTGGTCGGAGAGGTACTCTCGGTCTAGCCCGCGGATCACGTGTGATGGCCTCGTCAGCACCGCCGCCAGGGCGTGCCGCCTAGGTTTTGTGCCGCCACTTCAGCCAGTCGGAAAAAACTGAAATTCCAAGGAACCGGCAATCGGGGAAACAGTTGTCATCCCGGATCGTGAAAACGATCCACAGCCGGTCCCACACCGGGGAGCCCGCCGATCCCCCGACGGCGGGCTCTTTCTGTGTGTCAAATCGTGCTTTTAGGTTGCCGAACCGTCCGAACGCGCGACGGATTCATCAATTTGCCACCATTCCTCGCCTTTGCTGCGCTGTGGGACCTGGATCGACCGCCGCGGTCGGACCGGTCAGTTCAAGCGAGGCTGTTTCATGCTGTTCAAGACGCTCCGACGCGCCGCCCTTGTCGGCGGATTTCTCGGGCTCGCCGCCCTCGCGGCGCCCGCCATGGCTGCTGAGGCGGCTCCAAAGCCGCTGATCGAGCAGGGCGCACTCGATGCGCTGAAGAAGATGACCGATACGCTGAAGGCAGCGAAGGCGATCGAACTCTCGATCACCGACTTCCGCGAAGTGCCGTCCTCGCAGGGCCAGATGGTGACCCTGGTCACCACCGCCGACATCACCGCCGAGCGGCCGAACAAGTTCCGCGCCGAAGCCAATGTCAATGGCGCCGAGACCAGCTTCGTCTTCGACGGCAAGACCCTTTCCGTGCTCGACAAGGGGAAGAACCTCTACGTGTCCGCCGAACTCGGCGCCGACACGATGGATGCGTTCTTCAAGAAGCTCTCGGAGTCGCGCGGCATCGAGTTCTCGGTCGCCGATTTCCTTTCGAGCGATCCCTATGCGATCTTCTCGAAGGGTCTCACAAACGCCTATGACGTCGGCACCACGACGATCGATGGCGTGACGACGCAGCATCTCGTCTTCTCGGCGAAGGGGCTGGAATGGCAGCTCTGGATCGACCCCGCGACCAATCTCCCGCGCCTCTTTACCGTCATCTACAATGACGTGCCGCGCGAGCCGCGCTTCCTGGTCAATTTCAAGTCCTGGAATCTCAAGGCGACCCCGGCCGCCGACGCTTTCACCTTCACCCCGCCCAAGGACGCGGCCTCGATCAGCTTCCTGCCCGCCGGCAAGCCCTGATACGAACCGCGACGCTGAAGGATAAATCCATGTCGAACCTCTCTCTTTCGAAGCCCGTTCTCGCCCTTCTTGCGGCCGGATCCCTGCTCGCCTCGTCGCTGCCGGCTTCTGCCTGGGTCGCGGCCCACAGTGCCGGCGCCTGGCGCGGCCCGGCCGGCGGCGTCCACACCTATAATGACACGGTCGTCGCAGGCGGTGGCGCGCGCTATGGCTATGGCCCGCATTACGGCTATGGCGGCTGGGGTGCTCCGGCTGCGGGTGCAGTCGCCGGTGCCGCGGTCGCAGGCGCTGCCGTCGGCTTGGCTGTCGGGGCCACCATCGCCTCACTGCCGCGCACCTGCACCACGATCGCCGGCCCGACGGTCATCTATGGCTGCGGCGGCGTCTACTATCAGCCCTATTACGCCCCGACCGGCCTCGTCTATCAGGTCGTTCCCGCGCCGTACTGAGCCGAACAGACTGGGCGGCGCTGGACCATCGGACCGGATATTATATCCGGCCCGATGGTCTAGTTTTTTGATGTTGCATCGGCTTTCTCCGAAAACCGCGCTCCACTTTTCGGGCCGATGCCCTAGAGCGTCGCCCAGCCCGAAGCCTTGAGCACCTTCAGGGCACCGACTGCCTTGTCATAGGCGATCCAGCCGATCGACGGCGTCGCGAACAGCCAGGCGCCGTCCACCAACAGCGCCAGTGCGCCGCCCCTTCCGGCCCAGGCGCCGGTGGGTGTCGCCCCGAGCAGATAGCGCGCGCCCTCGGCCGGACTTGCTGGGGGCGTCGTCGCATTGGAGGCCTCGACGGCAAGCTGGGTGATACCATCGATGAGGCGCAGAGCCTCGTTATGCGTCACATGCTTCTGCGCCTGCGCGGCGGCGATATAGGGCAGCGCCAGATGCGGCGTCGCGAGCGGATCAGACATCGATCGTGATCTCCGTGGCAAGGCCCGCACCGGCGGTGGGGCTCAACTGGCAGATGCGCGCCGTGAAGGCCGCTCCCGGCGCCGAGAGCGCAGCGGCGAGGTCGGCGGCGCTGAAATGCGCCGCCGGGCTGGTGACGCGGCGCGTCGCCTTCAGCACCGCGCCCTCATAAAGCTCTACCCGGTAAGCCTCGCTCTCCTCGCCGAGTGGCACCTCGGCCTGGTCCCAGCGGTCCCCGCCTTGCCGGGTCTGGCGGATCCAGAATAGGTCGACATTCCCAAGGCCATCGCGCTTGGCCGAAAGATGCACCGCCGCGAGGCAGACGAGCCCGCGCCCGGCAACCGTGAAGGCGCGGTCCGCGAAATGGGCCGCGTCATAGGCCGCATTGAGCGGCCCTGCCCGCAGCCGCTTCGTCAGGCCGATCTCGCCGGATTCCAGCGCGAACAGCGGCGTTGCCGCGTTGAGGCGAACGAAACGGGCCCCGGCATCATGACCGCGCGCGGCGAGGTCACCCGTTCCGCCCTGCCCGCGCAGCAGCCCGCTGATCTTCCAGCGGCCGACGCCGATCAAGGTTGCATCGCGGAACTGGATCAGCTCGAAGCCGGCCGCCTCGCTGCCGATCGCCGCGAGATTGCCGCCATCGAGCACGGCCGCGAGCGGCAGCGAAGCGAGCGAACCGGCAGCAAGCTCAACATCGAGCACCGTTGCCTCGTCGAAGCGCGCCACTGGCCCCGGCGGCACGGGCGCGGCGATCGTGCCGAGGCTCGCGCGCTGATCGACGCGCTGGCGGGCGAGATAGCCGGCCTCAGCGCCGCCGATCGCGATCGCGACCGGACCCGTCCAGGGATCGGCAAAGACGGCGAGCCGCGGCGCCGCCCCGGTTTCGGAACCCGTCAGCGACGGCAGATCGAGCACGACGACATCGGGCGGTCCCGCCTCGGCGCGCCAGGTCGGCGACGCACTGGCGCCGCTTCCAACCGGCTGCGCCGAGGCGGCTGGATCGAGGGCGCGCGCCTCAATGCGTCGGGCAAGCCCGTCCTCGATCCGCGTGAGTTGCAGCAACCGCGTGCCGCTCTCCTGCTGCAAGGTGACGATATCGGCGACCTCCAGCGCCAGCGAGGCGGGCGGCAGCGCGAAGGAAACCATCTCGCGCCCGTCCCAGATCGCCTGCAGCCGTGCATCGGCAAGCGCGATGGCGACGGCGTCATCCGTGACGATGGCAGCCGAGAGCGAGGATTGCCGCCGGCTCGCCGTTTCGAGCCGGCGCGAGGCGACCTGGCGGCTGCGATAGTCGGAGAGCCCGTCATAGAAGGAGAGCGCCAGCTCCGCCGGCAGCTCCGTCTCCTGCGCCCGGCGGATGGTGACGAGCGGCGCGGTACCGTCCTCGGCAAGATGCGTCGCGTCGATCGCGGCGACCGCCCGGCCGGACCGCACGAAGCGGACAGAGGCGCCCGATTCCGCCACCGCAAAGCCGAACACGTCGGCGAGCGGCTTCAGCGCGTCGCGTGCCGAGCCGACGCGTTCGACGAGATAGCCGTCGACCATGCCGTCGAGATCGCCGATCGCCGCGCCCGTGATGCCGTAGTCAGCCAGGATGCGCGCGACGAGCCGGCTCACGGGCAAAGCGCCGAGGCGGCCGTTCAGCCAGTGGCCGGTTTCCCAGTTGCCGCCATCCGACCAGACATCGCTCAGAAGCGGGAAAGCCGGATAGGGCCGCGCATCCCAGGCCCAGACATGACACCAGGCCGGATCGACCATCCGGCCGCCATAAACAGCCGAGACCGGATTGCTCGCAGCGACGAAGCCGGGCTTCGCGGGATCGCGGATGCGAAGCAGCGCCGTCAGCGCCCGCTCCTGCATCAGCGCATCGCGGCCGCCATTCGAGAAATGCGGCAGCCTTCTACCGCCAACCTTGGGATCGGGGAACACATTCGGCTCGTTGGCCCCCTTGTCGACGGCAGCGCAGCCGAGCTCGGTGAACCAGACCGGCTTCATGCCGGCGACCCAAGCTGTCGGGCTTGCCGTCTCGACGCCGCCGGGACGGTCGTAGTGGCGGTTCGCCCACCAGTCGGCCACGGCCTTGTATTGATAGACCCAAGGCTTGCCATAGGCGCCATCGCTGATCGGCGAGCGGATCTGGGCGGCGCGGTCGGCATCGCTGGCATAATACCAGTCATAGCCTTCGCCGCCGGTGATGTTGGCCGCGAGATAGGCGACGTCATGGCCGCTTTCGGCAATCGCAGCGTCGCGGTGGCTGCTGCCGTCGCGCCAGTCGGCGAGCGGCACATAGCTGTCGATGCCGACGGCGTCGATGACCGGATCGGCCCAGAGCGGATCGAGGTGGAAGTGGACGTCGCCGCTGCCATCGCCCGGCTGGTGGCCGAAATATTCGCTCCAGTCGGCGGCATAGCTGAGGCGGGTATCCGGGCCGAGCACCGCGCGGACATCGGCAGCGAGCGCCCGCAGCGCCGCGACGACGGGATAGCTGTTGCCGGCGCCGCGCAGCGTCGTGAGGCCGCGCAGTTCCGAGCCGATCAGGAAGCCGTCGACGCCGCCGGCCGCAACGCAAAGATGCGCGGCATGCAGAATCATGCGCCGGTATGACCACTCCGCCGGCCCAAAATAGGCGACGCCGCCCGGCGTGGCCGCGAAATCGGCCGGCGCCGCCGTCCCCATGAACTGGGCGATCTCGGCATTCATCGCAGACGTCTTGTCCGGCGTGCCAGCCCGCCCGGGCGCGATCGAGGCGGTGATTTCGCCGCGCCAGGGATAGGCCTTCTGCATGCCCCAGCCATAGGGATCGACGAGGCTGTTGCCGGCCGGGATATCCATCATCAGGAAGGGATAGAAGGTAACGCCGAGGCCGCGCGCCTTCATGTCGATGATGGCACGGATGACGCTGCCGTCCGACGGCGTGCCGCCAAAGGCGGGCCGGCCGTCGATCTGGCTGACGAGGCGCGCAGTCGCGCGCGTCAGCCCTGCAACCGACCATTCGGGCGCTGTCGACCCGGCCGCCGTCTCGACGCGCGGCGCCACCGTGCAGCGGTCGGCGCGGAGATCATCGCCGAACCACGACACGGCCAGCGCGGCTCGCCCCAGATTCGGGCAAATCGCCTGCAACTCATCGAGCGAGGCGCGCCAATCGGTCTTGGCGCCGTCGATATGCCGGTTCAGCGTCGTGCGGCTGCCGGCGATGGCGCCGCTCGTGACGGGCTCCGGATCATAGGCGAACTCGGACGCAGCCGGGATGATCACCACGGCGCGGATCGCCTCTTCGAGGCCGCCGATCGGCCGGAACACCTCGAAGGCGAGCTGCGGCAGCCGGTTGCCATAGGCCGCGACCGGGAGCCGCTCGAACACGACCACCGCGGTGTCGCGATAGGCAGGCGTTCCGACCGCGCCCTGCTTCGCCTCGATCAGGCTGTCGGCGGGCTGATCGGCCGCGCCGGTCATGAGACGACAGGTTATGGCGCCAAGATCGATTTCCTCGCCATCAGCCCAGCAGCGCCCGATACGGGCGACGGGCCCTTCGCAGAGGCCGATGGCGAAATTGGCGTAGTAGGCATAGCTGGTGACACTTGAGCCGCCGCCTTTGCCGCCCTCCTCGCTCGTCACCTCCTCGAAGCGCGTGGCCCAGATCACCTGACCGGCGAGGCGCCCGCGACCATAGAGCCGCGGGATCGCCGCCCCCTCCTCCGAGCGCTGCACGTCGAGATCGGAGAGCCGCGGCCCTTCGCTCGCCGTGCCGAACAGCGACTGGTCGACCACGCTCCCGGCGAGCGCGCCGACAGCCGCGCCGAGCGTGGCGCCGAGCGGGCCGAAGATGCCGCCGATCGCAGCACCGGCGGCCTGGAGCACGATGGTTGCCATCAGAAGGACACTCCCGGAGCGATGGGTGGGAAAGCGAAGGCAAAGGCGAGCCGCCGCGCCCACCAGGGCGTCAGCGAGGCCTCCGCCACGACCGCCCCGTCATGGGCATGGAGAAAGCGCCCGGGCGCGACGAGGATCGCGGCATGCTTGGCGGGAAGCGTCTCCTGCCAGCGAAAGAGCAGCAGATCGCCCGGCATTGCCAATGCCGGATCGACCGGGGCCATATGGCGGGCGGCGGCGGCTCGCAGCGTCTCGCTGCCGCGTGCCTCGGCCCAATCGGGCGTATAAGCGGGCATCGCCTCCGGCTCGGCGCCATAGACCTCGCGCCAGACGCCGCGCACCAGCCCGAGACAATCGGCGCCGACGCCCTTCAGCGAGGCCTGATGGCGATAGGGCGTGCCAAGCCAGCCGAGCGCCGCCGCGATGATCGCGGTGCGAGTTTCTGATGTCATGGGTATCTCCAACCGAAGTTTTCACGTCCCCCGTCGGGAGAGGTGACGGGGGGATGGCGCATTCACCCCGGCTGAGGGGTCGGTTCGAGCGCCCCCGCTTCACCTCTCCCATGGGGAGACGTCGGACCGGAGGTCCGGGTGAGCGGCGTGGCCTCTCCGGATAGGCCGTAAACCCTCACCCGCCGCGCCTTCAGCGCGTCGACCTCTCCCTCAGGGAGAGGTGAAAGGTGGTTGGCGCCCCTCACCCCACGACCGGGCTGCCGTCATTGCCGCTGCCCGAGCGGGCATAGCCGAGGCTGAAATCATTGCCCGGCATATGCGGGAAGCCGCGGAAGGCGAGCTGATTGGCGAACTTGTCGCGGCAGGTCGCGAAGCGCTTGTCGCAGCCGGCCGTGAGCGCGATGGCATCGCCGGCCGCGACGGCGAGCGGCGCGGCGGTCCAGAGCTCGATCGTCATCACGCCCTCGACCCGCCGCTGCGCCTTGATGGCGCTGGCGAAGCCGGCATTGGCGCCGCTCATGAACAGCGCCCGCCCACGCTCGAACCAGCCCGGCGCCGCGCTGTCGATGTCGCCGACCGCGAGAATGCGCCCGTCACGAGCCGAGACGACCGTTGCGGAGGCTGCGAAAGGCGATGCCGTCAGGTCGACGCCGCACCTGAGATCGCCGAGATCGGCATCGCAGGCGGCACGGAAGAAGCGGCCACGCGGCTCGTCGAGTTCGGCGAGCGGCCCGCGGATTTCGGCCCGGAAGGCCCCATCCTCGCGGACGACCTCGCCAATATGGCCAGCGCGCACCAGCACCCGCTCACTTGGCAGACTCCAGTTGACCGCGAACACCTCGACCTTCGCATGGTCGAAGCGGCCCTTGGCGAGATCGTCCTCGGTGACGCGATCGGAGGAAAGCGCGCCGGCAACCTCCAGCCCGCCGGTCGCAAAGCCCGCCTCGGCGGTCGCTTCGCTCGCCGAAAGCCCGCTCGCTGCCTCGAAGACGGTTCCCTCCAAAGCAAGGTCGCGGTCATGGTCGGTGAAGCCGAGCACAGCCCCATCTTTCAGCGTGACGCGCCAGCATTGGCAGAGCGTTGTCGCATCACCCTGGAGATGCGCCGCAAGGCCCGGATCGAGCGTCTTCAAGGCCTTATCTCCACCAGCGGGATCGAGGGGATCTCGCCCGCCTCGAAGGCGGCGAGGTTGATGGTGAGTTCGTCACTGTCGAAGCGCACCGGAACGTCGAAGCGGAACCCCGCCGTAACCACCGCGCCGGAAGGCGGCACATGGCCTGCGGAGAACGTGACGCGGCCCGTGGCGGCATCGATCGCGACGTCCGAGGAAGCGACCTGAACGGACGCGACGGCGAGCACCACGCTGCCGGCGACAGGCTTGGCGATCACCCGGTCATAGCCCGCGAACGCGCCACCATAGCGCTTGATGAGCTGGAACGTCGCGGCGCTGCCATCGCCGGTGCCGATCGCCTGATCGAAGGGCGTCGGCTCGGTGCCGGGCGGCGCGGAGGCATCGTCGGTGCGGTCGCGCCAGCGAAAGCCGTAGAGCCGGCCGCGCCGCTCCTCGAAAAAGGCGATCACCGCATGGATATCGGCGAGCGAGCGCACGCCATAGCCAGCGTCATAGCGCCGGCGCGAGTCGGCCCAGCGCTGGTTGCGCCTTTCATGGCCCGAGCCGAGCGCCACGATCTCGGTCTTGCGCTCCGGCCCGCCGCTGGAGCGGAAGGCGATTCCGGTCGGAAAGCGGACATCGTGAAATCCCTCGATGAGCGGCATGGTCTCTCTCCTACAGTCCGCGTCGGCCGCGGCCGACGGCGCGGGCGAGCGCTGCGGTCACCTGCGCCTCGGACTTCCTGAAGCTCGCGGCGTCGGGCGTGGAGATCGCGACATTCACCGTCATCGCGCCCTGCCCGCCGCCACCGACGCCGAGGCGGCCATCGGCGCCGCGCTGCAAAGGCAGGATCGCCTCGGCCCCGGCCTCTCCGGCGACGCCGAGCCCGCGTCCGAGCGGGAAATAGCTCGGCCGCGACACGACCCCGCCATCGGCGAAGGGCACGACGCCGCCCTTGGCGAAGGCCGTGGTGCCGCTTCCCGAGAGGAGGCCGGAGAGAAGCCCGCCGATGCCGCTCTCGATCGGCTTCAGCGCGGCGCCAAGCGCGATCGAGGAGAGCTGCAGCGTCAGGCTCTTCAGCACGTCCTCGAACGACTTGCCGCCCGAGACCGCGCCGGTGAAGGCGCGGCCGATGGCGGTCGAAAAGCTGTCGGCCCGCTTCGAGAGTTCATCGAGCGCGCTCTGGAAGCCGCTGGTATCGGCGCTGACCTTGACCTGGAGTTCGTCGACGACGGTCGCCATGGCTCATCCTTTCTGGATTGGATCGGGATAGCGCCGCGCCAGCGCCTCGAATGCAGCGCGGTCCATCGGCGCCGCGCCTCGCCCGCCCAGGCCCTCGATGGCGGCGGCGAGTTCGCGCGGCGTCAGCGCCCAGAACTCGTGGCTCGACAGGCGCAGGACGCCAAAGCCGATCGCCATCGCCTCGCGCCAGGGAAAAGGCGCGGCGCTCACGCTTCGCCGCCAAACGTTGCGGTGAGGAGGTCGCTCGCGATACGGGCAAAGCCGCCGGCGCCGCCATCGGCCTGCATTCGGGCGACCGCCGCGTCGTCAATCGGCTCACCGGCCCCGCGCAGTCCCGCGCCGATGATGCGCACGAGATCGATCGCGGCGAGGCGCCCCTCCGAAAAGCGCCCGGCGAGGGCGGCAAGATCCGTCGCGCCGAAGGCCGTCTCGAGCTCGGCAAGCGCGCCGAGCGTGAGGCAGAGCGTGTAGCGGCGGCCGTCGAGCACGGCGTCGATCTCGCCGCGATGGCGGTTGGCCAGGCGGCCTGCCGGAGATCCCGTCATCGTCACGCCTCCGCGAAGGCGACGGCGCCGGCCGATTCGAGCGCGATCTCATAGGTCACGGCGCCATCATGCTCGCCGGCATATTCAAGCGCGGTGATCTGGAACGGGCCGGACAGCGTGCCGAAATCGGGAATGATCACCTGATAGCTGCGGATCGACCCGTCGAAGAAGACGCTGCGCATGGCGGCGTCGGTGGCGGCATCGCGAAAGATGCCGGCGCCGGAGAGGCTGGCCCGGCGCACGCCCGCCCCGGCCAGCAGTTCGCGCCAGCGTCCGGCCGAATCCGTATCGGTGATATCGACCGTCTCGGCATTGAAGGCGATGCGGCGCGTGCGCAGCCCGGCCACGGCCTGGAAAGCGCCGGCGCCGGTCGTATCGATCTTGATGAGCAGGTCCCTGCCCTTCTGCGCGGTCATAGCGGGTCCTTTCGGTTGCATTGTGCCGCTCTTTTGTGCGCGAATGGCGCGAAGATGAGCGGGAGGGGGCGTTGGATGGATGGGCGGGTCGAAACCTTCGAACTGATGCGGGCCGGCGATGCCGAGCTCGACTTCGTGATGGCGACGGAGCGGATCGAGGGCTATGAGGCGCTGGTCGGCCGCTCGACGGACGCGCAGCATCGCGCCTGCCTCGCCGATGGCCGCCACGCCTATTTCATCGGCCGGCTGGACGGCGTCCCGGTCGGCTTCGTCATCATCCGCGACTGGCAATCCTGGGACGGCGTCGCCCTCGTGAAGCGCATCGCCGTCACCCATCCCGGCCGCGGCCATGGCAGCGCACTGCTCGGCCGCGTCATCGACCGGGTCTTCGAGGACACGACCTGCTGGCGTCTCGCGATCGGGCTGTTTCCAACCAATCTCAGGGCTCGCCGCACCTATGAGCGCGCCGGATTCCGCGTTGAGGGCATCGCCCGCGGCACTGTCTTCTTCCGCGGCGAACACCATGACGAACTGGTCATGGCCATGCTGCGCCCGGATTGGGAGGCGGCGCGAACGGCACCCTCACCCCGCATCACCGAAGGCTGAGCGCGCGGGCCGATCTCCGCCTCGCCGGCCCTTGGCAGGGCACGCTATGATCTATATGGTATCAATATACGAATCATATAGGAGACGATGGCATGGGCATCGTGAACATCGAAGACGAGCTGCATGAGCAGCTCCGCCGCGCCAGCAAGGTTTCGCTGCGCTCGATCAACGCGCAGGCCGCCTACTGGATCAAGATCGGCATGCTCTGCGAAACCAATCCGGAGATGAGCTTCAGCGAGATCATCGCCCGCGAACTCCGCTCGGCCGGCGTTACGGCACCCTCGCTCGCCGTGAGCCTCTCGTGATCAAGTCTTCCGAGGAACTGGCGCTGCTCGCCGAATCCGGCCGCCTGCTCGCCTCCGTCTTCGCGCTGATCGATCGAACCCCGCTTGCCGGCCTTTCGACTCTCGTGATCAACGACATGGTCGAGCGCTTCATCGTCGATGACCTGGCGGCGCGGCCGGCGAGCAAAGGCCAGTATGGCTATGGCTTCGTCCTCAACGCTTCGGTCAACGAGGTCGTCTGCCATGGCATTCCCTCGGCGGAAGCCGTGCTCGGCGCTGGCGACATCGTCAATTTCGATATCACGCTGGAGAAGAACGGCTACATCGCGGATTCGAGCAAGACCTACTGTGTCGGCGACGTCCACCCGGCGGCGCGAATGCTGGTCCAGACCGCCTATGAGGCGATGTGGAAAGGGATCGGCGCCGTCCGCCCCGGCGCGCAGCTGGGCGATATCGGCTTTGCGATCGAGCGGCATGCCAAGCGCCGCGGCTATTCGATCGTGCACGACTATTGCGGTCATGGCATCGGCCGCGAAATGCACGAAGAGCCGCAGGTGCTGCATTACGGCAAGCCCGGCACCGGGCTCACCTTGCGCGAGGGCATGGTCTTCACCATCGAGCCGATGCTCAATCGCGGCCGGCGGACCGTGAAGACCGAGGACGACGGCTGGACGGTCGTGACATCTGACGGCGCGCTCTCCGCCCAGTTCGAGCACACCGTCGCCGTCACGGCCTCCGGCGTTTCGGTGCTGACGCTCCGCCCCGGCGAGCGCGGGCGAGACCGGCAGGCAACCGCCTGACGCGCTACCCCTCCACCAGCGCCTCCAGCCTGACGACGCCGTGCTCGGTGATCCCATCGGGGTCGCGGCGGACCTCGGCGAAGGCGACGCGCAGTGTCACCAGATGATGCGCGGCAAGCACCAGCGGTTCGTCATGCAGGAGCCGCATCAAGGTGCCGGCGATGGCCCAGGCCTCCCTCTTGCCGGTCTGGCGCGACCAGACATGCAAGGTGAGGCTGACATCGCCGCCTTCGGTGCTGCCGTCGCTCCAGTCCGACTGGCCGCTGGCGCCGAGCGTCACATAGGGGAATTCCGTGCCGCGCGGCGCGCCGTCATGAATGCGCGGCCCGCCAAGCGCTGTGGAGAGATCGCTGTCGGCGCGCAGCCGCGCGATGATGGCGGCCTGCAGATCGAGCGTTGCGGTGGTGTCCTGGGCTGTTGTGGTCATGCCATCCTCCGTCTGAGCTTGCGGATCGCCGGGGCGATCACCGGGTCGGCGGCGCTGTCGATCGCGCCGAATTCGCGGGCGAACAGCCCCGGTCCGACCAGCGTCACCAGCGCCGCGCCGTCCTGACGGCCGATCACCGTGCCGGCCTCAGGCGCCGCCGCGGCCAGCATTGCCGCCGCGCGGTTCGCCTGCCTCGCCAGCGCCGTCGCGATCGGCGCCCGCGCGGCCGTCTGAAGGCTGCGGCCGAGATCGCGGTTGGTCATGGCTTTTCCTCCCGCGCCTCGATCAGCAGGAAGCGACGGCGCTCGTCGGGATCGACGACCGTCTCGACCGCCAGCAGCCGGCCGCGATGCTTGAGCCGCATGCCCCCGGCGATATCGTCGCGATAGCGGATGGTGACGCGATGGGTCACAGTGCTGCCGATCCGGTCGGACGCCGGATCAACCGCCGCGCGGATCGGCTCGATGGCCGCCCACACGGTCGCCAGCATCGCAAAGCCCATCCGGCTCCCGCCGGCGCCGTCATCGACCGCAACAGGGCGCTCGATGATGATGCGATGCGCGATCCAGCCCGGCTCGAATTCCGGCCTCACAGCGTGCGCACCTTGTAGGGCGCGATCAACGCATCGAAGCCGGGCGGCGCAATCGCGCCGGCGAACTCATGTCCGACCATGCCGCGCGTTTCATACCAATGCGCGACCAGCACCATGACCGCCTGACGCAGCGGCGCCGGCACGTCGATCGACGACACGCCATAGCCGGCGAGAACATCGATCTCGATGCCATTGTCATAGAGCGCGGCCTGCGGCCGGAGCTTGGCGACGAGGCGCGGCGGCGAGGAGGAGACGTCGACGCGCCAGTTGTCGGCATGCCATTGCCGCGCGACGCCGGCGACATCGTAGAAGGTCACCTCGTTGACGGAGATGAGCGGCGACAGCGGGATCGGTATCGCGCGGCCCTCGGGCCATTCGTCGAGATAGATGCGCCAGAGCTGGCGGACCAGGCAACGGCGCGTGACGGCCTCGATATGGATCCGCGCCGCGACGATCGCCGCCTGCAGCAAACGGTCCTCATCGGGCGTCTCGAGCCGGAGATGGGCTTTCACGTCGGCGAGCGTCACTGGCTCGATCGTCGGCCCGGTAATGAGGGCTGTGGTCATGGAATGCCTCCTTGAAGATGCCTGCCAGGGAAGAAAAAAGGCGGCGCCACGAAGAACGTGGCGCCGCCCGGGCATCGGCTGTGGTGGGAGGCGCACCATCAGCCAACGCCAACCTCGATAGCTCCGGGGAATTGGAAGCGCAGGAGACCGCCCTTTGCAGGCCGGCCCGCTACAATCCAGCCGCCCAAGGAAGGGGGGGCCGGTTGCGTCAGGCCGTGCCGAAAAGGGTGGGCTTCGAGAACCGGAACGGAGCGTACGTTCGTACGTGAGCACAGGAAGCGCAGGAGACCGCCCTTTGCAGGCCGGCTTGGCGCAACCGGCTTGGCGCAAATCCACCTTGCCCACGCAAGGGTGGCCGGCTGCGTCAGGCCGTGCCGAAAAGGGCGGTCTGCGAGAACCGGAGCGGAGCGTACGTTCGTACGTGAGCACAGGAAGCGCAGGAGACCGCCCTTTGCAGGCCGGCTTGGCGCAACCGGGTGCCCTTCCTAGCTCGTGCCGAACTTCAGCAGCTTGATCGCGTCAAAATCCTGGACGCCGCCGCCGACACGCTTGGTCGTGTAGAAGAGGACATAGGGCTTGGCCGAATAGGGATCGCGAAGGACGCGGACGCCGATCCGGTCGACGACGAGATAGCCGCGCTTGAAATCGCCGAAGGCGAGCGCGAGGGCGTTGGCGGCGATATCCGGCATGTCCTCGGCCTCGCTGACCGGGAAGCCGAGCAGCGAGGCATCGCCGCCGGCGCTGGCGGCGGGCTGCCAGAGATAGTTGCCCTCAGTGTCCTTCAGCTTGCGGATCACCGCCTGCGTGCGGCGGTTGAGCACGAAGCGGGCATTGGCGCGGTAGCCGGACTTCAGCGCATAGACCAGATCGATCAGCACATCCGACGGATTGGACGACGGCAGCGCGCCGGAAACCCCGGTCAGAATGTAGCCGAGCTTGCCCCAGACCCAGGCCGATTCCGCGGCGGTCGGATAGGCGAGGAAGCCCTTCGGCTTGTTGCTGCCGTCGCCGGAGACGAAGGCGGTGCCTTCCTGCGTTGCGAAAGCCGCCTCGACCTCGGCGGCGATCCACTGGTCGATATTGACGGCGGCATCGTCGAGCAGCGCCGCCGTCGCCGCCGGCATGGCGTAGAGCTCCATCGCCGGGAAATCGAGCGCCGCGATGGTCGGCGACGTCGTCTGGCTGCGGGCATCGGTCTCGCCGGCCCAGCCGACCGCCGGGCCCGCCGTCATGAAGGGCTTGCGGTAGGTGCCGCCGGAAACCTGCCGCACATCGGCGATGGCGCGGATCGGCGAGATCGCGGCGAGGCGCTTGCTGATCTCGCTCTCGGTTTCGATCGGCACGAGATAGCCGCCATCGGCATTGGAGCCCGACGACAGCGCCTTCTGCTCGAGCCGTCGCATGCCGTCCTCGTCGCCGCCGCGGACATAGGCCTCAAACGCCGCCTTATGCTCGCTCGGCCGACGCTCGCCGCGCGGCTCGGCAGAAAGCGGCGGCCGGCGGCTCTTCAGCGTCAGTTCGTCCAGGGTGCGGTTGATGCGATCGAGCTTCTCCACCGTCAGCGGATCCGCCGACAGCTTCTGCTCGATTTCGCCGAGCCGCTCGTCATTGGTTTCCTTGAACGCCTCGAAGGCGTGCAGGAAATCATCGAAGGCGGCGCCGATATCGCCGCTCTCGCCGGCGCGGGTCTCGGCCGCCTTGGTCTCCGTGGCGCGGGGTTCGGCCTTGCCGTCATGGCTCGGCCGGATGGCTTTCAGCTCAGGCGCAGCGCGGCCGGAATCAATGGTCGTGGTGGTCATTTCGGGTTCCTTGGGTTGAGTGCGATCGCGGCCCGGCGGAGCCGCGCGGCAAGACGGGCGGCGGGCTCTGCCGAGCCGGATTTCACGGCGCGGATCCGCGCCTCGGGCTGCATCGGGAAGGTGACGACCGAGATCTCCCAGAGATCGATCTCGGTCAGGCGGCGAATGCCGCTCGCCCGGTCGGCCCGGGCCCGCACCGTCTTGAAGCCGATCGAGAGCCCATCGAGCGCGCCGGCCCGCATCAGGCTCGCTACCTCGCGGCCGCGCGCCACATCGAGCATCAGCCGGCCGCGAACGAAGAGGCCGCGCTGGTCTTCGCGCAGCTCCGTCCAGACACCGATCGGCTGGGCCGGATCATGCTGGTAGAGCATGCGGATGCCCGAGACCTGGCGCCGCGCGATCGAGCGCTGAAACGCGCCGGGCATCACCATGTCGCCGGAGAGATCGGCCGAGCCGAACAGGCTCGCATAGCCTGAGAACGCACCCTCGCCATCGACACCCGAGAGGTCGGCCGCTGCGGCCTTCTGCTCGAGATCGGGAAAGGGACCAGGAAAAGCGGGATTGGACATGCAGTCTCCTTCGCCGGCCCGTCGGGGCCGCGTTGGCAACGGTCTGGGTCGTTGTTGGACGGGTGTCGGCCCAGCGGTGGCCCGCGGGCTATTTCCTGCGGATCAGCCGTTCCAGAACGCCGGCGAAATCGCGGAACACGAGATGGTGGTCGGTGCTTTCCTGCTTCAGGAAGCGCTTGAGGATCTGGGGCATAATGGAATCGCCTCCGTCACTTAGCCGTCGTCGTTGAAAAAGTGATTCAGCCGCGCGATCTCGGCGACGAAATCGTTGAAGCGTTTGTTGGAGGCGGCGAGCTCGCGCAGCGTCCAGATGAGCAATCCGCTCGAACTCGTCGCCCAGAGGAACAGCGCGAGATGGGCAAGGTCGCCTCGCGTGGCAAAGGCGCGGGTTACATCATCCATCAATCCGCCTCCCGATCGTCAGCGATGCCGTAGCCGACCGCCTGGCGCTTTTCATCGCGCGTCAGGAAGCTCGCGGCCTCGACACGCCGCCACAGCGCCTCGCGCTCGGCTGAAAGGGCATCGACGGCGTCGGCGTCATAGGCAAGCCTTACCGTCCCGTCATAGGCAGGGCCGAGCCAGGTCGCGATCGCCGCCGCGGTTCGTCCGACCAGCGGCAGCACGGTCTGGCGCCAGAAGGCGCGGTTGGCCTCGGCATAGTTCGCATAGGTGTTGTCGCCGGGAATGCCGAGCAGCATCGGCGGAATGCCGAAGGCGAGCGCGATCTCGCGCGCCGCGCCGTTCTTCGCCTCCATGAAATCCATGTCGCGCGGCGTCAGCGCCATCGCCGTCCAGTCGAGCCCGCCTTCGAGCAGCAGCGGCCGGCCGGCGCGCACGGTGCCGGTGTAGTTTGCCTCGAGCTCGGCCTTCAGCCGCTCGAACTGATCGGCCGAGAGATTGGCGCCGCCCTCGCCGCGATAGACCAGCGCGCCGGAAGGCCGCGCCGAATTATCCAGCAGCGCCTTGTTCCATTCGCCGGCGGCATTGTGAATGTCGAGCGCCATCGCCGCCGCCTCGATGGGCGCGAAGCCATAGTGATCATCGAGCGGATGATGCAGGCGCAGCTGCAGCACCGGGGCGATGCCCTCAGTGCCCGGATCATGGAAGCGCACCGTCTCGCCGCCGACCGTATAATCGAACGCCTCCGGCCAGCCGTCGCTGCCGGGCACGACCTTGACCCGGTCGGGCCGCAGCGCATGCAATTCCGCCGGGCGCCCGCCGAGCAGCACCAGCTCGGCATAGGCATTGCCGGCGACGAGCAGATGCGCATAGAGCGCTTCCATCAGCGCCGTGCCGCCCTGATGGCGGTTCGGCTGCTCCAGCAGCGACAGGAGCGGATGATCGGGCTGTTCCTTCGTCCCGTCATAGGCGATGAGCGGCACGCTCGCCGCGCTCTCGGCGATCATCATCACCGCGCGATAAACGACGGCGTTCTTCATGAAGCCCTCGCGGGCAAGGCTCGCCATGTCGCGCTGCGACCAGACCGCCCGACCCCTGCCCTGCAACGCGATCAGCGGCCCGGCGCGCGAGGCCTTCTGCTCGGGCACAGTCCTGCCGCCCACAGTCCTGCCGCCGCCAAAGAGGCGCGCTCTCAGCGTTTCCAACATCGGATCATCCTTTCAAGAAGCGCCTAGAGCCGGCGCACGCGCGGCTCGGCCACGGCACGCAGCATCAGATGCGTCAGCGCCCAGACCAGCGCATCGAGCCGGTCCGGCGAGCGGCCGTTCGAAAGCCCATCGGCGCCGAAATCGGCGAGTTCGTCTTCGAGCGCCGGAAACGTCCCGGCATGGCGGATACGGCCCTGCGCATAGAGCGCGGCGACCGGCTCGGCGCGCAGATACTTTCCACGCGTGGCGCGAACCGACGTCACCGGTACGGTGGGATCGACCTCGGCGATGACGCTCGCCACCATGTCGCCGCCCTGGTTGACCTCGGCGACGAGCATGTCCGCCTCCAGCGCATGATAGAGCGCCACCGCCGCGCCGGCCCAGCGCGCCGGCTTCACCTCGGCGATCGAGGCGTCGGCGAGCACATAGCCGGTGCCGTCCTCGGCGAGGCCGCAGGCGATGATGCCGCAGGCATCCGCGCCGCGCCGGCGCGAGGCCGGCGGATCGACCGCGACGACGATGCGCGCCAGCTTCGGCGGCGCCCCGACCCGCAGCAGTTCGATCGCATCGCGGCTCCAGAGCGCATCGACCCGGTCATCGATCAATTCGCCATCGATCTCCTGCCGGCCGAGCCGTGTCCCGTGATAGCGGCCGAGGACGCGCTCGAGAAAGCCCGGCGCGAGATTGCCGAGATTGGCGCGCGTCCCGGCCCGCGTGATCACCGTGCGCTCGGCCGCGACGAGCCGCTTCACCAGCGGCGTCGGGCGCGGCGTCGTCGTCACCAATTGCCGCGGCAGCGCGCCGAGCCGAAGGCCGAATTGCAGCATGTCCCAGCTCGCCTCCTGATGGCGCCATTTGCCGAGCTCATCCGCCCAGGCAGCCTCGAATTGCGGCCCGCGCAGGCTTTCGGGATCCTCGGACGAAAAGCACAGCGCCGTGGCGCCGTTCGGCCATTCGAGCCGGCGCCGCGAGGATTGCCAGCTCGGCCGCTCGTCCTTCGCATGCACGGATAAGAGCCCCGAGACCCCCTCGATCATCACATCGCGCACATCGGCCAGCGTTTCGCCGATGAGCGCGATCCGCCCGACAGGCACAGCCGCATAGCCCGGCCGCCCGAAGACGAGCCCGCGCACCCATTCGGCGCCGGCGCGCGTCTTGCCGGCGCCGCGCCCGCCGATCATCAGCCAGGTGAGCCAATCGCCGGCCGGCGGCAACTGGTCGTCGCGCGCCCAGACATCCCAGTTAAGCGCCAGCGCCGCCCGCTCATCCGGGCTCGTCCACGCCGCGATCAGCGCCATCAGCGCCTCCGGCGGCCAGTTCATATGGACCGAGCGCTGCCAACCGCTGCGCAAGGCGCGATGAGAGTTCATCGAGATCGACATGGCCGCCCTCCCCGCTCGCGCCGGATTCATCCTCGCCCGCCCCGCCGCCGGAATGGGCATCGCGCAGCTTCGCCAGCGTCTCGAAGGTTTTCGCCAGCACGGCGAGCGTGCGCGCATCGCGCTCCTCGACCGCGCTTTCGCCGGAGAGGAAGCGCTGTTCGAGATCGGCGATCTGCCGCTCGAAAGCACGGAACAGCCGGCCGAGCAGCTTGCCGTCATCATCGACGACCGGCGGCTTCGGCGCATCGCCAGGACGCGTCCAACCCGCCTTCTTGGCGCGGCGCCAGACCGTGTCATAGGCAAGGCCATTCTCGGCGGCGATGAGGCTCACCGTGTCGCGCGTCGTCTCATAGCGCAGCCGCATGGCCTCCCAGCCCGCCTCGGAAATCTTCGCCAAGACGCGCCTCCTGAAAACAAAAAGGCGCCGCAAGGGCGCCTTCCAATCCATCGATCCACCAAGCCATCCGCCGCCGGCTCACCCCGCCGCCGAACGCACCATTTCGACCATGCCAGAACACTACCGAACCACCGTTACGGTGTCAAGGATTTTATTCCTAGATTGTGCAATCTCCAGGTGGATCCACCCGGAGATTGGTCATCCCCACCTGCTCGGGCATTGCGAAACCAGAAGTGCTGACGTCATTGTAGACAGTCAATAATTAGGTGAGGGCTCAGTGATTCCATGGCAGACCGGATTGCTCTCAAGCGGCTGACCGCATCCGATCTAACGTTTTTCGAACCCTTGTTCAGAAAGCTCAATGCCGGCAATCAGAAGGCGATAAATCTCAATGCCGACGTTTTTGCGGAGCAGCTCTATCCCGGACTCGCCAACCTCCTTGCTACTGTTGGCGACGTCATCCCGCTGACTTTGGCGATCCTCGGACCCGGCGCCGCCCCATCCTATGTCCTTTCGAGATCCGTCACTAAACGGGCCGGCTACAAGAACTGGCGGCTAAACGGCGAATTTGTTCGGGACCCCGAGGATGAGCCCGGTAGGTTCGACTATCTAGCCGCGGGTGACTTGGCGATAATGGA
This sequence comes from Kaistia sp., assembly GCA_965229085.1. Classification (GTDB taxonomy): domain Bacteria; phylum Pseudomonadota; class Alphaproteobacteria; order Rhizobiales; family Kaistiaceae; genus Kaistia. The sequence goes on from OZ245859.1 coordinate 1,483,209, forward strand.
CTTTTCTGGAGATCCAGCGCCGCAACGTATGACGCTGCTGCTTGTCGCCGCTGCGTCCGCGGCCGACGCTCCGCTACATGCGGCGCTCTCCCCGCTGATACCGGGTAATCGGCGGACAATGATCCAGATCACGCGTATGGAAATTGCTGGCGCTGCATCAACGGTACCGGCCAGCCACCCGATCTGGGCACTAGCCGCCGATCCAGCGACCGAAGGAGCCCTCGAAGATGTCGCCGCGGGCGGCATCAAAGGAGCAGAGGCTCTCCGAAAGAAGAAGGGCGCCACGTCGCCAGCGGCGCTTGCCGCTGCTAAGGCTGCTGCTGAGAAGAACGGCCGCGATGGCGAGGCGCTCGCCTGGGTGCATCTGCAGAAATTGAAAGAAAATGGCGACTGGACCATCATTGAGTGGCGCTCACAGATCGATGCTGTATCGCCCTTTGACTTCCTGGTGCGCAAGGTCGACGGAACAGAGGTCCGCATCGATGCCAAAAGCACATCTGGTGACTTCGATCGCATCATTCACATGTCGAATGCCGAACTTTCTGAAGCTGCGCTCACCCCCCGATACGATCTCTGGCGCGTCTACACCCTGAATGATGCAGGTGGGAAGCTACGCATCTCGGAATCGATCCGCGACTTTGCAAAACACGTTCTGGAAGGCGCTTCACTTCCAGCCGGTGTTACGCTCGACAGCGTCTCGATAGATCCCTCAGTCCTGCATTGGAGCGAGGAAGTTTTCATTGAACGGCCGGAGGAGGAGAACGAATGAAGTTGATTACTCAGCCGCCACCTGGGCAGTGCGAATATTCTCCACTGCTCTAGCCATAGAATCGATCATAGCCACAGCTACTGCCTTTGCAAGGACAGGCGGAACAGCGTTCCCAATCTGCCGGAAGGCTGGGTTCATGGTTCCCGCAAAGATAAAACCATCCGGGAAGGACTGCAGTCGCGCCGCCTCGCGGACCGTAATAACGCGTCCTTGCGCGCTGTCATAATGGATATGCGAATACGTATCCTTACCGATATGAGCCATCAACGTCCTGACCGGACGGTCGCGGCGAAGCTTCCACCAGCGGTTGGGAAATTTCGTCGGGTCATAAGGTGGCACCATCGCACGCTGCAGGCTCTGCCAATCATCGCCCCCCCGCACGAGACTGCGGCGCCGCGCCTCATCCTCGAACAAACGTATAGCTACTCGGTGAGCCGCGGGATATTCGTCGCCTTCCAACATCGCTTCGAAAATCGTGGTGTCACGCGGCAGAAATCGCAGGACATGATCGTAGATGCCTTCACAGCTCTCAAATCCAGGCCACTTCCGCATAGCCTGAGCGAATGCTGATGGAGAAATTTCTGTGTTGTATCTGGCGAGTTCAGTGAACCGTCGAGCGCCGCGCTTCAGTTCACCGGTGCGATGCAGCATCACAGCCGGCAGATCGCCAATCGCCTCCGCAGCCGTTACAGCGCGCGGTAGGCTGGGCGTTCCAGTATCTGGCTGTACGTAGGCTGAGCCATCGAACAGATCGACCAACTTCAACGCGACAGCGCGGGTGCCGACGTAGCCGCGTGGGAGCTCACAATAATGACTTGCAGCTGGAAGCCGCACCGACGCGCCAAGCGCCCTGTGGATTGCGATCATGAACACGCGATCGCGCATCTGAGGAACGCCGTGATGTGCACTGTTGACCAGTGAATATCGGGCGTCGTAGCCGAGGCCATCGAGAACCTCGACCATCTCCTGCACGATGTTGTGACCGCCGAAATTCAGAATGTCCGGGACATTCTCCATCAACAAGGCAAGCGGCCTCAGCCTATCAACATAGTGAAGATACCGCAGGTAGAGGTTGGCCCGGGGGTCGACTCTGAAGGCCTGGGGATGCTCGGCTATCTCCCGCAGCTTGGCTCGCCCTACTCGCGCATAAGCTTGGCAAGGTGGCCCGCCAACAATGATGTCGATGGCTTGGGATGGCGTGCCTAGGCCGAATTCCGCGACCAATTCCTCAGGATCAATGCGCGTGATGTCGCGCGGCTTGGCGTGAAGCTCCACCAAACTATCGTCGGCCCCTTTGTGGAAATTGATTGCGTGAGATCGCGCTGCGAACTCATCAATCTCCATAGCCGCAACGATGTCGCAGCCGGACGCCTGAAAACCGAGGCTCAGCCCGCCGCAACCCGAGAAGAGATCAAGCACACGAGGGCGGGCACCGTCCTCATCCACTAGGCGACTGATCTTAGCAGCAATAGCCACTGATGAGCTCACTACGGTAACACCTCGGCTTCCAACGCTGTCTTAAGCCTGCATTCGAGCCAATTCGAGTCCCGAGTTTCGCACTCCCAGATCACGTGCACTTTCCATTCCGCAGCCTCCAGCGCGCCCTGGACCTCGCGGTCTCTAGCAACATTCCGGTCGAATTTGATGTCCCAGAATTCGACGTTCGATTTCGGCATATATGCGAATCGGCAACCCGCGTGCCGATGCCAGAAACACCCATGGATCAGAAAAGCCGTTTGGAAGCGAGGAAGAACGACATCGGGCCTGCCGGGAAGATACTCACAATGAAGGCGGAAGCGATAGCCGAGGCGGTGCAGCAGACGACGGACTTCGAGTTCCGGCGCAGTGTTCCGCCCCTTGATTCGTGCCATGTTTCTGCTGCGCTGCGCCGGTGTCAGCCTGTCCATACCGATATCCCGAGTTGGCGTACTACAGAATGATGCCGCCAGGGGCCGGTCCTGTCGAGCGGCAACTCTCAGTGCCTTCTGGGGAGATGCTCGACGGTATTCCTGCCTCGCCGCACCGGCATGGCTCATCTCTACATCGCTCTCCCGTCTTGGCGTTACCAAAATAAGCCGGCCGCGTTGCTTGCGGCCGGCTTCGTCTTGTCCTTTGAAGCCTATCCCCGCCGCTCTTTCACCCGTTCGATCTCGCCGGGGCGCCAGCTCTTGTCGAACCAGGATTCGAGCGGGCCATAGAGGCGGAGGATCATGAACCAGCCTTTGCCGGGGATGGTCTGGACCCAGTTATGCTCCATACCCTCAGGCGCTTTCGGGCCGAAATAGACGTCGACCGAGCCGTCGGCGTTGATCTTGACGGCCTTATCCTGGCTGGAGACGCTGGGGGCGGACTGATCTGTCTGCAGCATCGAGCGGGTCTGGTTGTCATAGACGATGACCGACCAGAAATCCTTGACCGGGATATTCTTTGGCAGGGTCAGCCGATAGGTCTTGACGCCATCGAAGGGCTTGCCGTCGGCATCGAGCGCCGTCCAGGGATATTGCGAGCCCTGGCCGATCATCTTTTCTTCCATCGCCGGGGTCACGCCGGTGGCGAAGAAGGAATAGAAGGCGGCGCCATCAAGGTTGGAGACGCCCGGCTGGGACTGGAACTTGTAGCCGCCGAAGAAGGGCAGCCGCCAGTTGCTTTTGCTCTCCGGATAATAGAAGGCCGCGCGGCTACGGGCATTGAAGGCGAGCATCCGCGCCGTTGCCACGCCGATCTTGGCGGCATCGGCGAGGATCGCCTTCATGCGGGCGTCGGGCGCGAAGGGCTTGCCCTTCTCGATGCCGATCGCGGCGAAGAGGCCGAGCGTCGTCGGATCGGAGCCGGCGGAGGGCTCTTCCTGGATCACCTGATTCAAGAGTTCCCAGAACGCATAATCCGTGGGCATGACGAAATTGGCCGCAACGCCCGAGGCATTGACGAGCTTAGCCGGCGCGGGATGGGCGGCGTCCGCGAGCGGATAGATCTTGAGGCTGTTCCTGACGCTCTCGACGCCCGGGCCGGTCTTGCCGTCCACCAGGAAGGAGCGGAAGGGCACCCATGTGCCATAGGTCGTCGGGCGGACGACGAAATAGCCATCCGGCACTTGGCCATCATAGCCGGGCGGCAGGATCAGATATTTGCCGCCGGCGCCCTTGTCGGGGCCGGTCAGGCCGACATCGACAACCCATTTGTACCAGAAGTCATTGACCGCCCCGAGCACCTTGGGCGGGACCTCGATGACGACAGGGCCGCCTTTGGTGTCGATCCAGATGAAGGAGTAGATCGTGTTGTCATTGGCCGTCAGCTCGACGGTGCGCGGATCGACGAGATCTTGCCAGATGACGTCTGTACTGTTCGCCGGGCCGAATTTCAGCAGCGATTGGCGCATGCCCGCCTGGTTGACGATCGGGATCGCCAAGAGATAGGCCTGCAGCGCGCGCGAGCGATCGAGATTGTCCCAGAGCTTCGCCGTCGTTGCCTCTGAGGGCACGCCGTCGTCGAGCTTCAGCGTCCCGATCGAGGTCTTGAGCCGATCGGGCGTCGCGACGCCGGGCGCGATCGGCGTCTGCATGGTGGTGGTCTCAGCGGCAGCTGTCGCTGCAACCGACCCGATCGCGAGGCCGAGCAGCACGCCCGCCGCAGCAACCCATCCTCTTGTCATGGCAATTCCCCCTTGCACGACGCGAATGAAGCAGACTTTACGCGAAAACGCGCCGAACCCGGTGCGATTTCGCGAGAGCCCTCTAGGGGCGATGCCCGAATAGCCCTTGCCGGCTCCGCCTGCTCCGACATAGAAAGGCGTGTCGCGAAAAGCGGCCGCTTTCCTTGATCCGCGTCAAGCGGAGCTAGAGGTGGACGGATCCTCGTCCATGCGGCCAAGCATAAGCCGAACCTGCGCTTTCGCAGGCTCCGGCCAGCGTCTCCCGAACTGAACGCCCGCAAAGGGCCCTGGTGAGCCGTGCCATTTTGCGCCCGCGCTCGCCCCAAGGAGCACGCCGCATGAGCCGACCGCTCACCGTCATCTATCTCGCCCTCGTCCTCGATGCCCTCGGCATCGGGCTCATCTTCCCCATCCTGCCAAGGCTCGTCGCGGACGTCACAAACGCCGCCGACGTCGCGCCCGTCATCGGCGTGCTGGCAGCGCTTTATGCGTTGATGCAATTCGTGTTTTCGCCGGTACTCGGCGCGCTCAGCGATCGGCTCGGCCGCCGCCCGGTGCTGCTCATTTCGCTGGCCGGAGCGGCGGTGAACTACCTCTTCCTCGCCTTCGCGCCGAGCCTCGCGCTGCTCCTTATCGGCCGCGCCATCGCCGGGTTGACCAGCGCCAATGGCGCCGTCGCGACGGCCTATATCACCGACATCTCCCGCGAGGACCAGCGCGCCCGCCGCTTCGGCCTCGCCAATGCGATGTTCGGCATTGGCTTCATCATCGGCCCGGTGCTCGGCGGCGCGCTCGGCGATCATTGGGTCCGCCTGCCCTTCCTCGCCGCAGCGGCGCTGAATGGCGGCAATCTCATGCTGGCGCTCGCCGCCCTGCCGGAATCGCGCAAAGCCGCCCGCGCCCCGCTCGACCTTGCCGCGCTCAATCCGCTGGCGCCGCTGCGCTGGGTGGCCGGCCTCAAGAGCCTCTGGCCCATCATCGCGATCTTCTTCCTGTTCAGCGCGACGGGCGAAGCCTATGGCACCGTCTGGGCGCTCTGGGGCTTCGATGCGTTCGGCTGGAACGGCCTTGCCATCGGCCTCTCGCTCGGCGCCTTCGGCCTCTGCCAAACCCTCGCGCAAGCTTTCCTGCCCGGCCCTGCGGTGGCAAGGCTCGGCGAACGCCGCGCCATCCTCGCCGGCCTTGCCGGCGTCGCCATCGCCCTCGCCGTGATGGCCTTCGCGCGGCAAGGCTGGATGATCGTCGCGGTGATGCCGCTCTTCGCGCTCGGCGGCATCGGCGTCCCCGCGCTGCAGGCCTTCGCAACGCGGCAGGTCGGCGAAGACAGCCAGGGCCAGTTCCAGGGCGTCCTCGCCTCCGCCGTCAGCCTCGCCTCGATCATCGCCCCGCTCGGCTTCTCGGCCCTCTATCTCGTCAACCAGAAACATTGGCCGGGCGCGATCTGGCTCGCCGTCATCGCCCTCTACGCCACGACGGCTCCGCTGGTGCTCCGGCTGCGGATGGGGACGGTGGAGGGGTAGTGGGGAAATGCCGTGGCAGGGCGATCTGAAATGGTGGTTGAGGGCCACCGGCTTCGGGACGTTTGAACGGGGAGCGCGATTAGGAGGGCTATTGCCATAGCGGATGGCGATCCAGCCGCGTCGCCCTACCACTTTTGCAGCACGCGCGCCCGAGGCCGCAAAGCCGTCATGGCCCGGCACGTCCCGGCCATCCACTACTCTTTCGCGCTCCCAGAGCACGCTGTGGATGGTCAGGATAAGCCCGGCCATAAGAGGAAGTGGGTGCGCCCACGATGCCTTAAGCCTTGAGGATGCTAAGCGACTGCCAGTTCCTCGATCCGTCGCCGGAAAAGGCTGATCAGACGCTCGTCGGCTGATGTCAGATCGGTAACGCCATCGCCGCCATCAGCAAGGACATATTCGATCGTGGCTCCATCTTTGGCTTCGATGATGTCCAGCAGCCGCCCCTTCCGCTCTTTACCAAAGAAGACGACCATCTTTCCTTGGTAGTCCTTGTATTCGATGCCCTGTATGTGGCGATACAGGGCGCGGTCACCATTCGAAAGGAATGCAAGGCGCATCTTGATCGCCTCGAACGCTTCGAGTTCCCCCCGCGTCGTGACGATATGCTTGGCGTCCCTCGCCGCGTCGGACGCCGCTTCGGTAGGCGCAATCGGGGCAACTACCTGCGCCGCCTTCACCTCCCCGATGTCGAGACGTCTCAACACGTTTGCGGTGAAGACGTCATTGAATGCCGCCTTGAACCGCCCCGGCTTCACCGGAGGCCATTTGGTTTAAGTCACGCCGCCATTTGCTGCTCACCGAGCATGACGTAGTAGCGCTCCTCGGCTTCGGCCGGCGGGATGTTGCCGATAGGCTCCAGCAGACGGCGATGGTTGAACCAGTCAACCCAGGTCAGCGTGGCGAACTCGACTGCCTCGAAGGATCGCCAAGGCCCCCGACGATGGATGACCTCGGCCTTGTAGAGGCCATTGATCGTCTCGGCGAGTGCGTTGTCATAGCTGTCACCGACGCTGCCGACTGAGGGCTCGATGCCGGCCTCAGCCAGCCGTTCGGTGTAGCGAATGCTGACATATTGCGAGCCGCGGTCGCTATGGTGCACCAGGCCGCCGCGATGGGCGGGCCGTCGCTCGTGAAGGGCCTGCTCCAGCGCATCCAGCACGAAGCTGGCATGCGCGGTCCGGCTCACCCGCCAGCCGACGATGCGGCGAGCATAGGCGTCGATCACAAAGGCGACGTAGACGAAGCCCGCCCAAGTGCTGACATAGGTAAAGTCCGAGAGCCAGAGCCGGTTAGGCGCCGGCGCATGGAACACCCGGTTCACACGGTCGAGCGGGCACGGTGCCGACTTGTCCGAGATGGTCGTGCGGACCGGCTTGCCGCGGATCACACCGGCCAAGCCCATGCCCTGCATCAGCCGTTCGACGGTGCAGCGCGCCACATCGAACCCCTCGCGCATCATCTGTCGCCAGACCTTGCGCGCTCCATAGACTTCGAAGTTCTCGGCGAACACGCGCTCGATCTGGGGGCGCAGAACCTCGTCCCGTAGTGCCCGTGCCGAGCACTTCGACGGATCAAGCCGCCGAGCGACATGCGCATGATAGGTCGATGGGGCGATCGGCAGCACCTTGCAGATCGGCTCGACCCCATACGAACCGCGATGATCATCGATGAACGCGATCATGTCTTCGACCGGCGGTCGAGCTCCGCCATGGCGAAATAAGCGGATGCCTTGCGCAGGATCTCGTTCGCCTGCCGCAGCTCGCGGTTCTCGCGCTCAAGGGCTTTCAGCTTCGCCGACATATCCGTCGTCACGCCGGCCCGCTTGCCGGCATCGACCTCGGCCTTCTTCAGCCACTCATTCAGTGAATGCGCCGAGCAGCCGATCTTCGCCGCAATCGACACGATCGCCTGCCAGCGCGAAGGGTGTTCAGCCTCGTGATCCTGCACCATCCGCACCGCACGGGCACGCACCTCAGGCGAGAACTTGTTCGTCGTCTTGCTCGTCATAGCCCCATCCTCTCAGGAGTTGGGGCCTCCGGTAAAGCCGGGGCGGTTCAGATGCCCTGAAGACGAGCGTCTTCCGAACAGTGTCCAACCCAATCCGTGGGGCTGCAGCTCGCTCAGTAGAGCTGTCCGAAAACCACATAGGAAATCAAACATCCCGATAGCGCCCGTTTCTCGAACACCAGCCCGACGCCACTCGCGATCGCCTCTCACCCCTTCCCCATCCAACCCCGAACCCGGCTATGCTGGCGCGGTCGCGTTGGGTGGAGTCGGTTGAGGGCATGGGTAGCGAGCAGGGGGTTCTCAGGCTTTCCGTTTTTGCGACGGTGGCGATGGCGGTGTTCGGGATTTTGTCGGGGCTGATCACCGGTTCCTCGGCGATCGTGTTCGACGGCATCTATTCGCTCACCGACGCGGCGATGACGCTGGTTTCGCTCTCGGTTGCCGGGCTCATCGGCAGCGCGACGACGGGCATTGCCCCGCGCGGAAAGCTTGGCGAACGGTTTACGATGGGGTTCTGGCATCTCGAGCCGATCGTCATCGGGCTCAACGGCACCCTGCTCATGGGCGCCGCGCTCTATGCGCTCATCAATGCGCTGCTCAGCCTTTCGGGCGGCGGCCGGCATCTTGAGCTTGATGTCGCCATTCTCTATGCGCTTGTCGCGCTTATCGCGGCCAGCGTCATGGCACTCGCCTGCCGGCGGGCCAACCGGACGATCCGCTCCGATCTCGTCGCGCTCGATGTGAAATCCTGGCAGATGTCGGCGGCTCTGTCCGCGGCGCTGCTGGTCGCCTTCATCTTCGCCTTGATGATCGAGGGGACGCGGTTCGGCTTCCTCACGCCCTATGTCGATCCGGCGGTGCTGGCGCTCGTCGCGCTCGTCATCCTGCCGATGCCGCTCGGCACAACGCGGCGGGCGCTGTCCGATATCCTCCTGGTGACGCCGCCGGATTTGAAGCTGCATGTCGACGAGGTCGCCCGGGCGGTCGTCGCGCGCGAAGGGTTCCTGTCGCATCGCGCCTATGTCGCGCGGGTCGGGCGCGGCAAGCAGATCGAACTCTATTTCATCGTGCCGCCCGGGCTGCCGGCGCGGCCGCTCGAGGATTGGGACGCCCTGCGCAATGCGATCGGCCATGCAATCGGCGACGAGAGCCCCGACCGCTGGCTCACCATCGCCTTCACCACCGATCCCGAATGGGCCGAGTGAGGCTGGCCGCCGCCTGACGGGCGCCGCGTCATCGCGGGGGAGACGGCCGGGGCTGGCGCAGGCGCGGCCCCACCCGCCCGCCTGCTGCCTTGCCCCGGCCGCACCCTCCCCCGAGCTCACGCGGCCGCGCTGCTGCGGCCGCTGTTCAATCGGCGTCCCGGCCATGCGCACGCATCGCCTCCAGCCATTTCGCGCGTGTCTCTTCTCTGGCGCCCTCGACATTGCCGAAGAAGCTTTCGCGCACCGGTTTGATGCCGACGAATTCGAGGATGTTGCGCTCGATGCCGCGTATGCCATGGGCGCCGAAGAACCAGCGATAGACCAGCGCCGGCATGCCCATGGTCACCACGAGGCGGGCCGAGCGGCCGGCGAGCAGCTTTTTCGGGAAGCCGTTCGGTTGGTATTCAAAGGCCGTGCCGGGGCGGAAGACCTGTTCGAGGAAGGCCTTGACCAGCGCCGGCATCGTTCCGAGCCAGAGCGGGAAAACGAAGACGAGATGGTCCGCGGCCGTGATCGCCGCAGCCGCTGGAGCGAGGCTCTCCGGCACGGCGCCATGCTCGAAGGCGTCGTGGGTTCGCAGCAGCGGGACATCGAGTTCGGCCAGCGTGACCATGGTGACCGCATGGCCCGCTTCGAACGCGCCCTCAGCATAGGCGGCGGCGAGCGCATGGCAAAGCCGGCCGCCCGCAGGATCCGGGTGGCCGTCGATGATCACGATGCGCTTCGCCATGGCAAACGCCTCCGCCGGATATCAGCGAAGGCTAGCCCATGCCGGGCGCGGCACATTGACCGCGATCAATCCAGGGTGGTGGTCCGCCCCTTGAAGCGAAAGACCTCAGACGAAGCCGGCCACCGCATGCGGCTGATAGGCCGCCTCGAGATGGGCGATCTCATAGTCGTCGAGCTTCACCGAGAGCGCACCGGCGGCATCGTCGAGATGCTCGATCTTGGTCGCGCCGACGATCGGCGCCGAGACCGGCGCCTTCTGCAGCACCCAGGCCAGCGCGACCTGCGCGCGGGGAATGCCGCGCTCTGCGGCGACATGGGCAACGGCCTCGACGACCTTCTTGTCGGCCTCCGCCGTCTTCGCATAGAGCGAGATGCCGAATTCGTCGGTCTCTGTGCGCGCGGTCTGGGCGTCCCAGTCGCGCGTCAGGCGGCCGCGGGCGAGCGGGCTCCAGGGAATGACGCCGATGCCCTCGCTGATGCACAGCGGCAGCATTTCGCGCTCCTCCTCCCGGTAGAGAAGGTTCAGATAGTCCTGCATCGAGACGAAGCGCGCCCAGCCATTCCTGTCGGAGGTCGCGAGCATGGTCGCGAACTGCCAGGCGAACATCGAGGACGCCCCGATATAGCGGGCCTTGCCTGCGCGGACGACGTCGTTGAGCGCTTCGAGCGTCTCCTCGATCGGCGTCGCATAGTCGAAGCGATGGATCTGGTAGAGATCGACATAGTCTGTGCCGAGCCGCTTCAGGCTGGCGTCGATCTCGGAGAGGATGGCCTTGCGCGAAAGGCCGGCGCCGTTCGGGCCGGGGCGCATGCGGCCATGGACCTTGGTGGCGATCACGACATCGTCGCGCTTGGCGAAATCCTTCAGCGCCCGGCCGACGATCTCCTCGCTCGAGCCGTCGGAATAGACGTTGGCGGTGTCGAAGAAGGTGATGCCGAGTTCGAGCGCTTTCTTGATGAACGGACGGCTCTGCTCTTCCGGCAGCGTCCAGGCATGATTGCCGCGGTTCGGATCGCCATAGCTCATACAGCCGAGGCAGATTCGCGAGATTTCGAGGCCGGTCTGGCCAAGACGCGTGTATTCCATGGCGGGGGTTTCCTTCGGATGTCGCGAGCGGCCGTGGCGGATGGCCGTTCTGGATTGGTTCGACGTTAGCGCAGACCGCGGCGCGATCGTAGTCGACATTTCGTGAACGGAGGACGCGGCTGCCTCAAGGGGGCGCCGGGCCGCCTCACATGGGCCGGCCGGGGGGCTACTCCGGAAGCTCCGTCGGCCAGGTGACGAGGAAGTCCTCATAGTCCTCGATGGCGACGTCGGCCTCGCTCACGGTACGGCCGGTGACGGAGATGCCGGCCTCGTGCACGGTTTCGGCATCGCCTGAGATGAGTGGGTGCCACCAATAGAGGTCGCGCCCCTCGGCGACGAGGCGATAGCCGCAGGTGGCCGGCAGCCAGCTCAGCGTCCGCACCTTTTCCGGGTCGAGCGGGATGCAATCGGGAACGCGCGTTGAGCGGTTCGGATAGTCGGAGCAGCGGCAGCTGTCGTCGTCGAGCAACTGGCAGGCGACCGCCGTCCAGACGATTTCGCCGGTGTCCCAGTCCTCAAGCTTGTTGAGGCAGCAGCGCGCGCAGCCGTCGCAAAGCGATTCCCACTGGGTGGGGCTCATCTCCTCCAGCGTCAGGCGCTTCCAGAACGGCAATTCGCTGCCGGTGCCGCTTTCTTGAACGGGCATGGGAGTTGCGTATCCTCAATCAATGATCCAGAACCGGATGGTCCTCGCAGAATTCGGTCCGAGAATGGTACAGGACGCTGCCGGATGGTCCAGAGAGCGTCCCGGAAAAGGCCTTGCCGAACGTCCTTGATCGTATCACGGTTTGGCTCGGAAGGCGGCGCAGCTTGAACGCGCCGGGCGAGGATGCGGCCTCGCACTCGGCCAGCGACCTCGCGAAGACGCTTCGCGGTACGACGCCCCCCGCCCCGGCCGAGCCGGACACATCCCCAGAGGTCCATTCCGCCATGGCGAGGCGGAGGCGTGGCATTCGCCTGATCGAGATCGACGCGATCATCGATTCGGGGCTGTTCAATCTCTGGCATGACCTCGTTGAGAGCGCCGAGGCGGCGTCGCGCTTCATGCGCCGCTTCCGCGTCAGCGGGCTGGTGCGCGTTCCGGTCGAGCTTCTTGGCGACGGGCTGACGCTGGCCAGCGGCGCCGGCGTCGTGATGCTGATGCTGGCCCTGCCGGCGTTTGATGCCACCAAGGGCGACTGGATGGCGCAGCAGGATTATTCGATCACGTTTCTCGACCGCTTCGGAACCATGATCGGCAAGCGTGGCGTGCGGCACTCGGATGCTGTTCCGCTCGAACAAATGCCCGACAACCTCATCAAGGCGACGCTCGCCACCGAGGACCGGCGCTTCTACACCCATTTCGGCATCGACATTCTCGGCACGGCGCGCGCCCTCATCGAAAACCTTCGCTCCAACTCCGTCGTCCAGGGCGGCTCGTCGATCACGCAGCAGCTCGCCAAGAACCTTTTCCTCTCCAACGAGCGGACGATCGATCGCAAGATCAAGGAAGCGTTCCTCGCGCTGTGGCTCGAGAGCAACCTCTCCAAGCACGACATCCTGCAGCTCTATCTCGACCGCGCCTATATGGGCGGCGGTAATTTCGGTGCCGCCGCGGCAGCCGACTTCTATTTCGGCAAGAAGGTCACGGATCTCGACCTCGCCGAGTCGGCGATGCTCGCCGGCCTCTACAAGGCGCCGACCCGCTATGCGCCGCATGTGAACCTGCCCGCCGCCCGCGCCCGCGCCAACGAGGTGCTGACCAATATGGTGCAGGCGGGCTACCTGACCGAAGGCCAGGTGCTCGGTGCCCGGCGGAAGCCGGCCGACGTCGCGCGCGCCACGGCCATCGCCGAGCCGGATTATTTCCTCGACTGGGCCTTCAGCGAGGTCAAGAAGCAGGTGCCGGACGGCGATCGCAGCCTGACTGTGCGCACGACTGTTGATCTTGGGATCGAGCAGGCGGCCGACGATGCGATCGAGAGCTCGCTGCGCGAATCGGGCGAGCGCTACCGTGTCACCCAGGCCGCGATGGTGATCGCCGAGCCGGACGGCGCCGTCCGGGCGCTTGTGGGCGGGCGCGACTATGGCGAAAGCCAGTTCAACCGCGCAACGGATGCGCTGCGCCAGCCCGGCTCCTCGTTCAAGCCCTTCGTCTACACGGCCGCGATCCAGCACGGCTACACGCCCCAGACGATCGTGCGCGACGCGCCGATCTCGATCGGCAACTGGTCGCCGCGGAACTATGGCGGCAAATATATGGGCAACATTCCGCTCACCACCGCGCTGATCCATTCGCTGAACACGGTGGCGGTGCGGCTCGCCGGGGTCGTCGGCCGCCAGACGATCATCGATCTGGCCCACCGCATGGGCATCACGACCAACATCGTCCTCTCGAAGTCGCTGCCGCTGGGTGACACCCAGGTCACCGTCCTCGACATGACAGGCGCCTATGCCGTGTTCGCGAATGGAGGCTTCAAGGCCAAGCCCTACGCCTTCACGGAGATCACCAACAGCCAGGGCGAGGTCGTTTTCGATCGGAAGCGCGATATCCCAGCTGCCGAGCGGGTTCTCGATCCCGACACGGTCGGCAAGATGAACTACATGCTCTCGCAGGTGCCCGAGCGCGGCACAGGCCGGGCCGCCAAGCTGCAGGGCATCAAGACCGCCGGCAAGACTGGCACGACCAATGCCTATCGCGATGCGTGGTTCATGGGCTTTACCGGCAACTATGTCGGCGGCGTCTGGTTCGGCAATGACGACTTCACCTCCAGCAACAAGATGACCGGCGGTTCTCTGCCGGCGCAGACCTGGAACAAGGTGATGACGACGGCGCATAACGGCATCACGCTGAAGCCGATCCCCTATCTCGATGTCCCGCCGCAGGATGGCGATCGTCCGGAGGCCGCCATCGCCTCGGCCGGTGCAGCAGGCACGCAGCCGCTGATGCTCTCGGGCGCGACGACGGCCCGGATCATCGAAATCGAGAAGCTGATGCGGGAGGCGCAGCCGCTCGATCCCGGCAAGGCCGCCGATGCCGGCCCGAGCGACCCGATGCGCGCGACAGGCCTCGCCGCGTTGCAGCCCGCACATGGGCAGTTGACGGCCATCACCCGCTGAGCATGTTGCGGCTTGAGGGACAGCCTCCGCCGGGCTATGCCGGCTGGCACGCCTCAGCCGGAGCCTCCCCGTGACCACATCGCCCGATACCCTGCTCGATCGTACCGCCGTTGCCGCCCGTCTCGACGCCGTCATTGATCAGGCTGTCGCCGAGAGCCGCATCGTCGGCGCTGTGGTGATGGTCGCCGAACATGGCGCGATCGCCTATTCACGGGCAGCCGGGCATGCCGACCGCGAGGCGGGCACGCCTGCACGCGAGGACACGATCTTCCGCCTCGCCTCGGTCACGAAGCCGATGGTTGCGGTGACGGCGCTGGCGCTGGCCGAAGACGGCGTTATCGCGATCGACGACCCGGTCACCCGCTTCCTGCCGGCCTTCCGCCCGAAGCTCGCTGATGGCAGCGAACCGGTCATCACCGTGCGCCATCTGCTGACCCACACCAGCGGCCTCATCTATGGTTATGATCCCGCCGCCGGCATCCACGAGGGCCTCGCAGGCCCCAGCATCAGCCTCGCCGAGAACATCGCGCGTATCGGTGCTGCGCCGCTCGCCTTCGCGCCCGGTTCGAAATTCCAATACTCCGTCGCGATCGATGTGCTTGGCGGGCTACTCCAACAGGCGACGGGAGCGCGCCTGGAGGACCTCGTCGCCGCGAAGGTCACCGGCCCGCTTGGCCTCGCCGACACGGAATTCCATGTCTCTAAGCCCGAACGCCTCGCCACCGCCTATGGTGACGGCTTAGACGGCGCGGTGCGGATGAGCGATCCACATACGGTGACGAATGCCGAGGGCAGCGTCACCTTTTCGCCCGGCCGCGCCTTCGACCGGGAGAGCTTCCCCTCCGGCGGCGCGGGCATGGTCGGTTCGGCGCCCGATTTCCTGCGCTTTCTCGAAGCGCTCCGGAACGGCGGCGCGCCGATCCTCACGCCGGAGAGCCTGCCATTGCTTTTTGAGAACGCGATCGGCGGCTTCGATACGGGCGTACCCGGCCGGGGCTTCAGCCTTGGCTGGTCGATCACGGATGATCCGGCAGCGAGCGGCGCGCCAGTCTCGCCCGGCACCTGGGCCTGGGGCGGCATCTACGGCCATTCCTGGTTCGTCGACCCGGCCCGCGCGCTCTCGGTCGTCTCGTTCAGCAATACCGCGCTGGCCGGCGTCGGCGGCGTGTATCCGACCGCTATCCGCGACGCAGTCTATGGCTGACGCGACCGCGGCCGCGGCGCTTTCGTGCTGCGGGCTTTGACGCTGAAGGCTTGAAGCTGGAGCCTTGGCGCTGAAGCCCGCGACCCGCTATCGTTCCAGCGCCAATGCGGATCCGAGCGTGCGCCTGCTGATCAATCTCCTCATCGCGATCGTCATCGCCGCTGCCGTCGGGTTCGGTTCGGCGCTGCTGATGCTCGATCGCGAGCGGCCGTTCGGTGCCGTGACGCGAGGGGCCTGGACGGCGTGGCCGGAATTCGGCAGCCCCGGTGCCGATCCCTATAGCCGGGCCGCACTTGCCCGGAGCGGCGCCCTGCCGCTCGGCAATGGCGAGGGCATCGCCTTCGTTGCCACCACAGATGACAGCGGTCGGGCGCTCATCGCCCGCTGCGCCTATGCCGTCACTGGCCAGACGCCGCCGGCGCGGCTGTGGACCCTGAGCGCTACGAACGACGAAGGACAGGTGTTCGAAACGCCTGCCGGGCGCAGCGGCTTTCACAGCCGCGAGATTCTCCGGCGCGAGGATGGCAGCTTCACGATCGCGATCGCCGCCGAAGCGACGCCCGGCAACTGGCTGCCGGTAGGTGGAACCGGGCCACTGCGGCTGACGCTCCGCCTTTACGACACGCCACTCACCTCCAGCGGCATTGGCGCGGCAATGCTTCCGGCCATCGAGAGACGAAATTGCCGATGAGGATGCCGCGCCCGGAGACAAGGCGTCTTCTACTTTACGGCCTCGGCGGGCTGCTGCTCGGCGGCATCATCCACATCGTGGTGATCCTGCTTCTTCCGCATGTCGCAACCCGCGATGCCTGGACAGTGCTCGGCGGGTTAGGGCCGGAGGGCGCCTTTTACCGGCTGTCGGCAACGGCGGCGTTGCCGGATCTCGATCCGGCGATGGCCTATGCCACCTGCCGCTTCACGCTGAAAGATGGCCCGATCCGCATCCGCGCCACGCTGCCGGACGACTTCTGGTCGCTGTCCCTGTTCGACCGGCAGGGCTCCAATGTCTACAGCCTCAACGACCGCACAGCCGAGCGCAGGGATATCGACTTGGTGATCGCGACGCCGCTGCAAATGATCCGCCTTCGCGAAAATCCGAACCCGGTCCTCGACAGCGCGATCGTCGTCGAACTGCCGCTCGAGCAGGGCTTCGTGCTGATCCGCGCCTTCGTTGCCGATCCGACGCTGGCGCCCGCAGTCGATGCCGCGCTCAAGGCCGCCAGTTGCGCGGCAAGCCTCGCAGCAGGCTAACCGGCAGTCGCCGGCGCCGGCCGTGGCAGGACCGGCGGTTCAGGCTGCTCGCGCTCGATGCGCACGCCGGAAAAGATGACGATCTGGCCGCGGACCTGGTCCCTCAGCGGCGGCCTGATGCGGCCGCGCGGCGACGTCTTGAATGGCAGAATGCTTCCCATGTGCCCCCCTTGGAGCGGTCCGGCACTCGCTCGTGCGCCGGCATGCAGATGCTCTCAACCTGATGAAAATCATTAAAACGCCCTCAAGGTTAACAGTCCGTCAACGTCTTCCCGCGACACTGGCCGTCGAGCCCTCCGCTCTCCTGGTATCCGCGTCATCATGCATCCCTCATTTCCTTCGGATGGTCTCATGGCCATGGCCGTGTCCAACCAGCAGAGCCGTGACGCCGCCCTTGTCAGGGCCACCACGGAGCTGTTTGTGCTCGAATCGACGCATGACGCGGACGAGATCCGCCGCTTCGAAGAGCTCGCGACGCATTTCCTGCCGCGCGTCTCGGCGGCTGACCGCGCCTTCGTCGCCGAGCGGCTCTCGCGCAACGCCGACGCGCCGCCCGCGATCCTGCGCCAGCTTGGCAAGGACCTCGCCGAGATCGCGAGCCCGATCCTGAAGCGCTCGCCGGCCCTCGACGAATTCGACTTTCTGACCATCATGGCCGCCACAGGCCACGCGCATCAGCGGCTGATCGCGACGCGCACGGACCTGCCGCCGCTCGTCGTCGCCGCGCTGCGCCTCAGCGGCGACGCCGAAGTTCTTGCAAGGTTGGCCGCCTATCCGCCCGTCGTAACGGAGAGCGAAGCGCCCGCCATCGCGCCGGAGACGGTCGCAGCCCCATCCGAGCAGGCGCCGGCCGAGCCCATTGCCGAGGCGATCGAAACGGCACAGACTTTGCCGTCGGATGACATCCTCGAAACGCCAGAGGCCGCTTACGAGGCCGAAGACGCCGCGGATGAACACGCGCCGGAAGCGGAGATCGAGACCACTGCGAGCGCGGACTGGAGCGCCGAGCTGCAGCCGATCAGCCCCGAAGCGCGGGAGATCTTCGCCGCCGTACGCGCCCTCGCCGCCTCCTTCGAGGCGGCAAGCCACAAGCCAACCGTCGAAGCGACACGGGAGGTGGATGCGGCCGAACCATCTGCGGCGGTGGCCGCATTGCCGCCCGCCGACGCCCCGACGCCCGTTGCAACGGCGCCGTCAGAGCCCTCAGGCGCTGCCGCCTTCCTTGATCTCGATCGCGCCGGGCGCCTTGCTTTGCTGCAGCAGATGGCCAGCCAGCCCACCTACCCGCGCGGCGGCACGACATTCATCGACGCCGACCATGCCTTCCGCCTCGCGCTCGGGCGGGCCCGCCTCGCCTCGCTCGCCCGCCAGCGCCAGCGCGACGCACTCATCCGCACGCTGGCGCAGGGCCTTCGACTCGACGAAAGCGATGTCGCCGCGCTGATGGACGATCCCTCGGGCGAGCCGCTGATCGTCCTGCTGCGCGCCATCGGGCTCCCCGAGACCGAGGCGCAGCAGGTGCTGCTGTTCGCTAATCCAGTGATCGCTCGCGGCGTCGAGAGTTTCGAGCGGCTGGCGCGGCTTTTTGGGGAGACCGCGGAAAGCGCCGCGGATTCCCTTGTCACAAGTTGGCGTTCCCACGGAGAATCCCACGCGGCGGCGGCTCATGCGCCGCTCTTCGCCGATCTCGCTCTTCGTCGCGGCACCGTCCCCGGCGCGGCCGCCCGTGGCGAGCCGGTGGAGACCAGGCCGAACACGCCCGAGCCCGTCACGCAGGAGCTGCCCGGCCGCAACACGTTCGGGGTTCGCGGACGCTAGGTCACTCGGCGAGATCGAGCAGCGGGCGGCCGCTGCGCTCTTCGAGTTCGACCACCCAGAGATCGGGATCGAACCTTGTTTCGGCCGCTATCCGCTCGGCCAGCCGCAGGCGGTCGAGTCCGGCTTCCAGCAACGTGAACAGGCGGTCGGCGGGCCGGTCGCTGCCGAACGCACTTTGCGGCGCCTGGCCGTAGAGGTCGACGCTGCCGTCCGGCTGATCGACGGCGACGAAGATGGCGCCCGCCTCCGGCGCTCCGCGCCGCGTCACGGCGGCAAAGCCGCCTTCGACGAAAGCGCGTCGCACATAGGCCGCGACCCAGAGCGCCGAAGTAACCCGCATCGTTGTATCCATCCTGATCGGTAAGGTACATCATCGCCCGTCATCGGGGCGATTGCACGGCCGAGGCCGCGAGAGCCCACAGCGTTTGCGGATGTCAGATCGATTTCATCGCGCCGATGAGCACGAGCTTCGCCAACACGGCATCGCCGGCCTCGCCCGAGAGCGGCAGGCCATTATCGAGCTCGAAGCGGCGGATCGCATCGGACGTCGCGCCGCCGCCCTTGCCGTCGACACGGATCGGCCCATAGCCGATATCGTTGAGCGCGGCCTGAACCTTGCGGAGCCGCGCCGCCGACTGGGCGAGATCGACAGAGCCAGTGGCCGCAGGGTCGGATGTTGGCGCGCCGGGCGTCGCCTCGCCGACGACGGGTGTCGGAATGAGCGCGGGCGGCGCGATATCCACGGCCTCGGCGGCGCCGGTGCGCGGCAGCGCCTTCCGCATCTGCACCAGAAGGCGCGCGCTCGGTTGTCCGGTCGGGGTAAGGCCAAGGCGCTTCTCGAAGGCCGAGACCGCAGCGCGGGTCTGTGGGCCGAGCTTGCCGTCGAGCGGACCATCATAAAGCTTCAGCGCGGCGAGCGAGGCCTGCGTATCGGCCACCAGCGTTTCCGGATCGGGCGCAGCGGCGGGACGCGGAGGCGTCATGGCGCCCGAATTGGCGATGGCGGCGCGGATGCGCGGCATCGGGACCGCAGGGTCGGCCTCGTCGACGCGGGTGGAGAAGAACGGCGAGGGATGATGCGCGGTCTGGAAGAAGGCCGCATTGGAGATGATCGTGCCGATCACCATCGCGACCATGACGAAGCCGCCCGAGCGGACCGGGTTTTCGATCACGAGATCGGTGATACGGCCAAAGAGGCCATCGGCCTCGGTGTAGACATCGCGCCGGCGCACCGGACGGGGTTTGGAGGCTCGCTCACGCAATGCGGCGCTCCTTCTCAAATGAGCCAAACGCGGCCGCGCGGCGCTCGGCTGCGGGAACCGCACCCTCGGCCGGGAGAGTCACGGACACCGTTGTGCCATGGCCAGGCTGGCTGGCAATCGCGAGCGTGCCGCCATGCAGTTGGACAAGGCCCTTGACCACGGACAGGCCGAGCCCGGTCCCTTCATAGCGGCGGTTGAGGTCGGCGTCGGCCTGAACGAAGGGCGTGCCAAGACGGGGCAAATCCTCGGCCGCGATGCCGATACCGGTATCGGCGACCTCGATCACGATGCCGCCCCGCACCTGATGGGCGCCAATCGTCACGGTGCCGCCGGCCTCCGTGAATTTCGCGGCATTGGAGAGAAGGTTGAGGAGGATCTGCTTGCAGGCAAGCCGGTCGGCCGAAAGATCCGGCAGGCCCGGTTCGATGCGGCGGACGAGTTTCAGCTGCCGGCTCGAGATCTGGTGCGACATCATCTCGACCGCGCCGTCGACGAGGCCGGAGATCGGAACCGGCTCGACATGGATATCAAAGCGACCGGCCTCGATCTTCGACATGTCGAGAATGCTGTTCACCACCTCGAGCAGATGTTCTCCCGACAAGCGGATCAGGCGGGCATAGTCGCGGTGGCGATCGAACTCGAAGCGGCCGAACAGTTGCTGCTCGAGAATGTCGGAAAAGCCGATGATCGCGTTGAGCGGCGTGCGCAGCTCATGGCTCATCGTGGCGAGGAACTGGCTCTTGGCGCGGCTCGCCTGCTCGGCGGCGCGCTGCGCTTCCGAAAAGGCCGCTTCCTGCGCCTTTCGCGTGCTCACATCGCGGGTGACGGCGACGATCGCGCGGCCGGATGCCGGATCCACAATCGGGCGGCACCGCATCTCGGCCCAGAGATAGGGGCCGCTTTCAACCGGGCCGGCGCGCAGGCGGAACTCCGCCGTCACGGTCTGGCCGGTGCGATCGGCTTCCGAAAGCGCGCGCAGGAAGGCTGGCCGGTCGGCAATATGGACGCGGTGGAACAGGCCCTGCCCTGTGAGT
The DNA here is from genome assembly GCA_965229085.1 of Kaistia sp. Classification (GTDB taxonomy): domain Bacteria; phylum Pseudomonadota; class Alphaproteobacteria; order Rhizobiales; family Kaistiaceae; genus Kaistia. The sequence goes on from OZ245859.1 coordinate 1,503,846, forward strand.
TCGGCGGGCGCGCAGCCGGCCAGCGCCCGCGCGGCCGGCGAGGCGAAGGCGACATCGCCATTGGGGCTGTGACGCGTGATCAGGTCGGTCGCATTGTCGGCAAGCAGCCGGTATCGATTGTCGCCGAGACGGGCGGCGGCAGCGGCTTCGCGGTGCGCCGCCTCGATCCGGAACGCGACCAGCGCGGCACAAAGAATCGCGCCGATGATGACGGCGGGCGCGAAGAACGGGGAAACGACCAGCGACGGCGGCAGGCTTCCTGTTGCGGCTAAGGCGGCAAGCACGCCGACGCCCGCGACGGCCGAGCCGGCGGCTGCGATCATCACCCGACGTGCATTGGAGAGCGCCGCCTCGGCCGGAACAACGACCAGCCAGACCAGCGCAGGCGAAGCGAGGCCGCCGGTGAAGGCGGCAATCCAGCCGATAAAGCCTGTCAGCGACAGCGCCGACAAAAGATGCGCTTCGGCAAAACGGCCGGTGCGGGAGAGAAAAGCTGCAATCGGCAGCGGCGTCGCCAGCCAGAGGAAGGCGACGGCGACGGCCGGCGACGGCAACCCGGCAAAAGCGAGCCACAGCGGCAGCGCCATCAACGCGGCGAGCCCCGCGGCGAGATGGGTGGCGATGAAAGCGCGGTGCCGGCTGGCCACGAGCGGATCGCCCGTCGCCGAGCCGTGCACCAGCCCGTCCATGATCCGCCGCAAGGGCTCGAAGGAAACCGTCATACGCAAAACACTGTTGCCGGCGCCGTTCCGGCCAGCGGCCGCGCCCCGCCAGACGCCTCTTGCGGGATGAGCGGATGTTGGCAGTTCCGGCTTAAGGAACGTTGAAGGCAGCGCTTCGCTGGCGCCCCAGCCGCCGCGACAGGCCGGGATTCAGTTCAATTTGAATCAATTTACGCGCTGGCACTGAACCGGGCCTTGAGAGGGCTCGGGCAAGATCGCTGCACGATCGCCGAGCCCGGCGATGATCCAGTCTGCCGCGTCCAGAGGGTTTCATGTTCATCATTCGTGCCGCGTTCTGGCTCTCGATCGTCTTGATGCTCATTCCCGGCGAGCCGGGCAGCAACAAAAGTCTCGGCGCCGCAGCCGTCGACGCAGCGCTGGCGGCGCGCGCCGCCGTCGCGGATCTTTCTGGTCTTTGCGATCGGCAACCCGATGCCTGTATCCATGGCGGCGCGGCGGTCGCAACGCTCAGCGCCGGCGCCGCTGCGGGCGCGGCGCGGCTCGTCGGACACCTCACGGGAGGCGGCGCGGCCGCGACCGGCGCGACGCCGCTTCCCGCATCGTCGCCCGTGCAGGCGCGCGGAACGCTGACGGCCGACGATGCCGCTGCGACCTTCCGCCTGCCTGCCACTGTCCGGGCTCCCTTGGGCGGCAAGCCGCCACATCGCGAACGACTGAAGCCCGCCAAAGCGGCCGGCAACGCCTGACGATCGCCGCGGCGAGACTGGCGACCGGCTTTCGCGCTCGCATCCCTGTTCCCCTCCGCGCGTCGGGACGCTATATGCGCCGCATGGACACGCAAGCGCCCCCGCCGTCGATCGCGCAGATCATCGAGGATTTCGGCATTCTCGACGAATGGGAAGATCGATATCGCTATCTGATCGAACTCGGCCGGACTTTGGCCCCGCTGTCGCCGGAGGCGCACAACGAGGCCAACAAGGTGCAGGGCTGCGCCAGCCAGGTCTGGCTGCAGAAGACAGTGCACGACGATGGAGGGCGGCGGCGGATCGACTTTCTCGGCGATAGCGACGCCCTGATCGTCAGCGGCCTCGTTGCCATCGTGATCGCGCTTTATTCCGGACACACGCCCGAAGAAATCCTTGCGATCGATCCTGAAGCTCTGTTCGCCTCGCTCGGCCTCAAGGACCACTTGTCGCAACAGCGCTCGAACGGCCTCCGCTCGATGGTCGCCCGCATTCGTAGCGAGGCAGCCGAAGCGCTGGGCTGATCCATCAGCCCGCGCGTGAGCGGCCGCCGCCGCTGCGCTCGCTCCCGGTTGCGGCGTTGCTGAAGCCATAATGGCGCGCCAGCGCCTCGAGCCCCAGCCGCAGCACCAACTTCGCGGAGCGCTGCGGCCAGCCGCGCTCGCCTTCGATGCGGTCAATCCCCTTCAGGAAGCAGCAGAAGTCGACGACGACGCCCGAAAGCTCTGGGCCGAGGGCGCCGAGCGCGCGTTCGACCCGAAGCCGCGCAGCCAGAGCGGCATCAGTGAGATCGGCGATGCCGCCGGCATGGCCGCTGCCGCGCGCCGAGCCGCCAGTGGCGCTCCAACTGGCGCTGATGCCCGGCATCATCTGGCCACGGGTGAAATCGCTGCGGATCTTCTCTCCGGCGGCAAAGGCCGCATCGTCGATCAACGGCCGCCCGTCGCGGCCCTTGCGTGAACGCAGCCAGGCCAGCGGGCTTTCGCCGAGATCGACGGTCACTGTCTGCCGCGCGCCCTCGCTCTCGATCACACGGCGCTCGCGCGTCTGGTGCTGTGCCGCAAGATCATCGCCACCGGCGAGATGGCGGCGGACCATGGCGCGGCCAGCGGATGACAGGCGGTAGTGGCGATCCTCAGCCAATACGACCGCGCCGCTCGCAATGAGCACCTTGAGCGCGGCGGCATCCGCTTCGCGGCGAACACCATCGGCAGCGACGAGAAAGGCCGCGCCACCCTCGCCGAACTGCGCGCTCGCCCCTGACGTCGCGAGGCGGCGGGCCAAACGACGCTGTTGTGCGGTAGGCTTCATGCGCTCACCTCGCCCGATCCCGCCAGCCGCACGATCGTCTGCTCGAGCCGCTCCACCAACGCATCGATGGCGACATCGTCGCGAAGTTCCTCGACGCGGTCGCAGGCATGCGCCGCCGTCGTGCGATCACGGTGGAACAGCCGGCCTGCCTCGGTGAAGGAGAGGCCGAGGCGAGTGCGGGCCAGATAGATCGCGAGTTGTCGCGCGAAGGCAATCCGCGCCGTGCCGCGCGCTGGCGCGTCGATCCGATCGGGCCTGACCGCCAGCGCTCCGGCGACGGCGTTGACCAGCATCCGCCGCAGTGCCGCGTCTGGATCGGCCGGCAGCGCTTTGCCCGCAGCTTTGCTGCCACTATGAGATTGCATGACGAATCGATCTCCACACCACTCAGGATTGCCCGTATAGGAATTACTTCCTATTCGAAGGCTAATCCAGATTCTGGGTGCGGGGATAGATTTCTTGCTGCGACGAAGGGATTGCAGGGGAAGTGAAAATCGTTGCGGGTTCGCCGATTGGAGCGCCAGCGCGCCTCCCCAAAAGCAAGAGCCCGCCGAAAGGCGGGCTCAAACCTGTCAATCTCGGGCGGAAACGATCAGCGGCGCTTGCGCTGCTGGCCGAGACCCATCTTCTTGGCCAGTTCCGAACGGGCGGCGGCATAGCTCGGCGCGACCATCGGATAATCGGTCGGCAGGCCCCACTTCTCGCGATATTCTTCCGGCGACAGATCGTAATGCGTGCGCAGGTGCCGCTTCAGCGACTTGAACTTCTTGCCGTCTTCGAGGCAGATGATGAAGTCAGGGAACACCGACTTCTTCGGGTTCACGGCGGGCTTCAGCGGCTCCGGCTCCGGCTCGACGACGCCACCATGCGTACGGTTGAGCGCTGCGAACACCTCGGAGATCAGCCCCGGCAGGTCATGCGCCGAAACCGAGTTGTTGCTGACATAGGCGGAAACGATGTCCGCCGTCAGGTCAATCAAGTCACTGCCTACAACTTTGTCGTTCATCATGCCAACGAGCCTCTATCTAACCATGAATAAATTCGCTGAACAGTTTAGAACGACTTCAAGTCCGATGGGGCTTCGATCGCAGTTCGGCTGGGGGGACGATCCGAACTGATTCAGCGGGTGAACCTATATTTCGCTGGTTCTATATAAGTCACGCTGATCGAATACAAGAGCCAAATTCGAGGCACGACAGTGACACACATCTTTGGAAATGCGGCAGAGGTCTGGCGAAGAGCCATTTATTTAACACAGTCTGGTCTTCGCGTCGCTCAGGCGGCAGCGATCAATAGGCAAATGCCCAGCAGCGCGGTCGCAGCAAGAACGATATCGCCGGTGCGCCAGTTACCGGCCGTTTGCATCCACCGCGCCCAAGTCCCTGAAGATTCGACGATTCTTGTGTCGACTAGTGTACGCTGGACAGCTGTTTTCGCTGCAAGCCTCCCCCTCACCTGCGCAAAGGTGGCGACAACCCGCCAAGGCAATGCCCGCCACAACCAATCAGTGTCTCTTGTAACGCGCGCACGGGGCACAAGTAATGCCAGCAACAAAACGAAACAAATTGCGGCCCCGCCGAGAAGCTGGAGCTGGAACAGAATATGGTCTGGCGTCAACACTGCGACATCGGCAATCCCCGGCGCCAGTCGGACCAGAAGGTCCGGAGCGACGCCGATGGCGATCAGCGCCATTGAAAGTCCAAGCATAGCCAGCCGCATCGAGAGCGCTGGCGGCTCACCGATCGGTCGCGGTGTCGCGGGTCGCAGCAGCGCGAACCAGGGCAGCCGGAGCCCGGCATAGAGAAAAGATCCGACCGAGATCGCGGTCAGCGCGAACCAGGCGACGGCGGCCTTGTCTTCGGCCAGCGCGGCCATGATGGCGGATTTACTGACAAAGCCGGCCGTGAACGGCATCGCGGCCAAAGCGAGCCCGCCGAGGATCATCGCGCCGGTCTCGACCGGCAATGCGCGCGCCAGCCCGCCGAGGCTCGTGAGGCGCGCCGTCCCGGTCGCGCGCAGCACGCTGCCAGCCGCCATCATCAGCAGCGCCTTGTAGAGGATGTGAATGATCGCATGGGCTGATGCGGCGGCGAGCGCCAGTGGCGTCCCGATGCCGACCGCGACAACCATGAAGCCGACCTGGCTGACGATCGAATAGGACAGCAGGCGGCGGATGTCGTTTTCGATGAGGGCATAGATCATGCCGTAGAGCGCCATGATCAAACCGATCGGAACCAGCGCCGCCTCACCGGGAAAGAGCCGGATCAGCACAGCAACGGCCGCCTTGGTCGTGAAGGCCGAGAGGAAGACGGCGCCCGACCAGGAGGCGCGCGGATAGGCATCCGCGACCCAGGCCGAAACCGGAGGCGCTCCGGCATTCACGAGAATACCGGCGAGCATCAGGATCGAACCGGGTGAATCAGCCGCGAAAGGCCGAATGGCGATGCCGCCCGCTCCGATCGAGGCAGCAATGCCGGCGAAGAACAGCACGCCGCCAAAGGCATGCAGCAACGCATAGCGAAGCCCGGCTTTACTGGCACCGTTGGAGAAGATGACAAGGGCGGAGCCAATTGCCATCACCTCCCAGAACACGAAGAGCGTCACCAGATCGCCGGCGAAGACGACGCCCTCTGCGGCGCCGGCATAGAGCAACGCCGCTGTGCGCTCGACGCTGCTGCGCTGGGAAAGCGCGTACGCGGCGCCCGCCAGCGCGGCAATGGCGAAGGCCGTGCCGAACAGCCGCGCCGTCGCATCGGTCGCGACCGGCTGGAGCGTGAGGCCGAGCCAATGGATCGACGTGGTTCCGTCTGGCAGCAGCCAGACCGCGGCAAGTGCGGCCAGCGGCGCAGCCACGAAGACGATGTCCTGGGCGCGTCCGCGCAGCAGCCCGACCAGCAGGCTGCCCAGCAACAAAGGCATCCAGGGCGCGAAGAGCAGCATCTCATTCATCGCGGCCCTCCTGTTCGGCAGACGTCTCGGCACGCCAAGCCAGCGCGGCAAAGCCAAGGGAAAGCGCGATGGCGGCAGAAGCGGCGAGGACGCTGAACCAGGCGGCAAAGCCTGGCGTGCCGTCGATGCCGAAGGCCCCATGATGCGTGACGAAGAAATCCGCAATGACGAGAGCGACCAGAACGGCCGCGATGACGGCGACGACGGGCCCTGCCCCCTTCGGCATGGTCGATATTCCCTTCGGCGCGCTCATCCGTTCACCAGCGCGCTGGCAAGCCGGTACGGAATGTCCGGAAAGACGAACAGGAGGATGGTGCCAAGCGCCGTCGCAGACAGCGCGACGACCATGGCAAGCGGCGCTTCCTTGCGCGGCCCGCCGGCCGGCTTGATAAAGGCGCGCGCGACGATCGGCACCAGATAGGCGGCGTTCAGCACGGTGGAGATGATGATGACGGCAATGGCGAAACCGCTATGGGCGGCGCCGGCGCCGCCCAGCATGAACCACTTGCCCAGGAAGCCGGCGGTTGGCGGCAGGCCGATCATCGAAAGGACGCCGATGGCGAAAGCAGTCATGGTCCAGGGCATCCGCCGGCCGATGCCGTCCATCTGGCTGACCTTGGTGACATGCTCGGCCGTGTAGAGCGAGCCGGCGGCGAAGAATAGCGTGATCTTCGAGACAGCATGGGCGGCGATATGCAGCGCAGCGCCGATGATGGCCGCGGGCGTGGCGAGCGCCGCCGCCATAACGATGTAGGAGAGCTGGCCGATGGTCGAATAGGCGAGACGGCGCTTGAGATCGTCGGCGGTCAGCGCCACCAGCGAGGCGGAGATGATGGTGAAGCCGGCCACATAGACAAGCCACTCAGAAGCCCCGTTCGCCTGCAGCGTCTCCAAGCCGAAGATGTAGACGGTGACCTTGAGGATCGTGAAGACACCCGCCTTGACGACGGCAACGGCATGCAGCAGCGCCGAGACCGGCGTCGGCGCCACCATGGCCGCCGGAAGCCAGCGATGCAGCGGCATCACGGCGGCCTTGGCCGCGCCGAAGACGAACAGGCCGAGCAGCACAGCCATCGCAAGAGGGCCGATCCTGCCGGCAAGGATGCCGCCGGCGTGGAAGTCCGTCGTCCCGGCGACGAAGGCGGTCCAGACGATTGCCGGAAGAAGCAGGATCATCGAGGCCCCGATCAATGTGATCAGGTAGACGCGGCCGGCGCGCATCGCCTCGGGCGTCTGCTTGTGGGTAACAAGCGGATAGGTCGAGAGCGACAGCACCTCGTAGAACAGGAACAGCGTGATCAGATTGCCGGCGAGCGCGATACCCATGGTCGCGGCGATGGCCACCGCAAAGGCGGCATAGAACATCGTCTGCCGCGGCTCGGCATTGCCGCGCATATAGCCGATCGAATAGACCGAATTGGCGATCCACAGCGTTGCCGCGACGAGCGCGAACAGCATGCCGAGCGGTTCGATTCTGAGAATGAGATCGAGCCCCGGCGCGATGCGCGCCAGCTGCAATTCCGGCCGTGCTCCGGCCAGGACATCGATCAGAAGCGCGACGACCGCCCCGAAGAGCAACACGGCGCCGACCAGGGTGGCGCACTCGCGCCAGAAAGGCTTTCGGCCGAGAATAATCACCAACACGGCGACAAGTGCGGGGATGGCGAGCGCGAGACCGAGCAGCACGGGTCCATTGGCGGGCGCCATCATGGGTGTGCCCCCAGCAGCGTCGATGCGGCGGCGCCGGCAAGGCGGGCCGGAAGCTCCGCATCAAGGCCGAAGACAATCGTCAGGCCGGCGAGAAGCAAGGTCGGCAGCAACACCCCGAGCGGCGCCTCGCTGGCAGCGAGTGCCGCCTTGCCCGGCGCGCGGAACCAGACAATCTCCAGCATCCGCCCGACATAGAGCACGGCGATGACCGAACTCGCGACGACGAGGAAGGCAAGCCAGCCCTTGCCGTCATCGAAGGCGCCGAGGATGAGATACCATTTCGAGACGAAGCCGCTCGTCCCGGGCACCCCGATCAGCGCCAGGCCGGCGATGGTGAGCGCCACGGCCGTTGCCGGCATGGTGCGGCCGATGCCGGCGAGGTCATCGAGCTTCGACGTGCCACAGCGCAAGACGATCGCGCCGATGGCCATGAAGGCTGCGCCCTTCATCAGCGCGTGGTTGACGATGTGCAGGAAAGCGCCCGTAACGCCGGCCTGGTTGGCGAGCGCGAGACCAAGGGTGATGTAGCCGATCTGCGCCACGGAGGAGAAGGCGAGCAGCCGCTTGGCATCTTGCTGGAACACCGCCGCCAGCGAGGCGGCGAACATCGCCGCGATGGAAAGGACGATCAGAACGCCGGAAATGGAGATCGGCCCGATGGCGACATGGATGCCGAAGACGCCGAACAGAAAGCGCGCCATCAGATAGACGGCGACCTTCGTCGCGGTGGAGGCGAGCAGCACCGTGGCCGACGAGGGCGCATAGCCATAGGCATTGGGCAGCCACGCATGCAGCGGAAACAGGGCCAGTTTCAACGCGATGCCGACCAGGATGAACGCCTCAGCCGCGATCAGCGCGCGCGGCGAAACGACGGCGGGAAGCCGCTCGATGATGAGCGCCAGATTGAGCGTTCCGGTCGCGAGATAGAGCAGCCCGACACCGATGACATAGAAGGTCGCGCCGATCGTTCCGACGACGAGATATTGATAGGCTGCGACGAGTGCACGCCGGTCGCGGCCGAGCGCGATCAGGGTGTAGGTCGAGAGCGAGGATATTTCGAGGAAGACAAACGCGTTGAAGGCATCGCCGGTGATTGCCATGCCGGCAAGACCGGCCGTCGCGATCAGCATCATCGCGTAGAACCAGGGCACCCGCGCCGCATCGATCTCGTCGCGCACGCTCTGCCGCGCATAGATGAGCGTCACCAGCGCGATCGCCGTCACAACGACGAGGACCAGCACATTGACCGCATCGACGCGGTATTCGATGCCGAGTTCAGGTGCGAAGCCGCCGAGGCGGTAGGAGACGACACCGGTCCGGCCGACTTCGCCGACGAGGCGAATGGCGGCGGCGGCGCTTGCCAGCGCCGAAAGAACAGCGATCATCCAAGACGCGGCCTCGATCCTGATAATCGCGACCAGCAGCGCGCCGATCAGCGGAGCGAGGACGACGATGACGGGAAGCTGGCTGTCGATGGCCGCGAGGGTCATGCGGCGCGCTCCGCCTTGCGGCCCGGCGCTGCCCCGGTCTCAGTGTCGCGGGAGAGGATTTCGTCCTCCTCGATCGTGCCATAGGCCTCCTTGATCCGGATGACCAAGGTGAGGCCGAGCGCCAGCGTGCCGATGCCGACGACGATCGCCGTCAGGATCAGGACATGCGGCAGGGGATTGGCGTAGACGGAAAAGCGCGGATCGAGGATCGGCGCCGTGCCGCCGAAGATCTTCCCAGGCAGCAGATAGAGAAGATAGACCGAGGACTGGAACAGCGACAACCCGACCAGCTTCTTGATCAGATTGTTGCGGGCGATCGCGATATAGAGGCCCGCCACCATCACCAGCACGATGGTGAAGCGCGTCGCCTCAGAGGCCAGCGTCTCGATGAGGCTCATGACGGCCTCCGGCTGGCAAAGGCGTAGAAGATCGCGATCATGCTGGAGAAGACCGTGATGAACACGCCGGCTTCGACCAGGAACACGCCCCATTCCTGGCCATGCACGGGATCATGGGCAAGCAGGTTATAGTCGAGGAAATTGCCGCCAAGCGCCATCGAGACGAGCCCGACGGCCGCATAGATGAGCACGCCGGCCGGAATGAGCCGCTCGGCCAGCGTCATCGACACCAGCCGCTCGGCCGCCGCGACGCCGTTGATGAGCGCATAGAGGATCACCGCCGCCGCCGCGATCACGCCGGCCTGGAACCCGCCGCCGGGGCCGTAATCGCCGTGGAACTGCACATAGAGCGCAAAGAGGAGCAGCGGCGCCATGATGAACTTGGCGGCGACGCGCAGAAGGATGTCACGGCGCATGGTCAGGACCTCCCGTCGCTGCCGCGCCGGCGGAGCAGCACCAGGACGCCGATCGCCGCGGTGAACACGACAGCCGTCTCGCCGAGCGTATCGAAGCCGCGATAGCTGGCGAGCACGGCCGTGACCACGTTTGGAATGCCGGTATCAGGCAGCGTGCGGCCGAGATAGTCCGCGCCGGCGGTGTGGATCGGCTGGTCGGCCGAACCGAACACGGGCAGATCGCTCATGCCCCAGACAAGGACCGCCGCCGTGATCCCGGCAACGAAAAGCGGCGCGATCCGGCGCGCCGTTCCCGACGCCTCCTTGACGCCGGTCAGATGCAGCGCACCAAGGAACAGCACCGTCGAGATGCCTGCGCCGACAGAGGCCTCGGTCATCGCGACGTCGACCGCATCCAGCACCACAAACAAAGTGGCGATGATGAAGCTGTAGGCACCGAGCAGGACCACGACCGTGAGCAGTCCGCGCATGCGCACGATGGCCACGGCGAGGACGATGATCAGCAGCATCAGCGCCAGTGACAGGAACGCGGTGACGAAGGCGGGGCCGAGCGTCATCGGCGTGCCTTGCGCGGCTTGGCGCTCGCTTTCGCAGTTCGCCCGGACCCCGCCTTCACAGCGCCCGAACGGGCTGCCGCCGCTTTTTCAGCCGAGGAGCGCGCGTCTCCAGGCGGTTTCAATCCGGAGGTCAGCGCCGCGGCGGCCAATGCATGGGTCGCGGCCGGCCCCATGAACAGAAGAAAGAGGATCAGGAAGACGAGCTTCACCGCGACAAGGCCGAAGCCGGCATGCACGGCAAGGCCTGCCAGGATCAGCGCCATGCCAGTGGTGTCGGCAAGCGAGGCCGCATGCAGGCGGGTGAACAGATCGGGCATCCGGAGATAGCCGATCGCACCGGTCAGGAAGAAGCCGGCACCGGCGAGGATCAGCACGGCGCTGACGATATCGGCGATGATCCCGATCACGGCGCCTTCTCCGCCGATGGCGGGCTCTCGCCGGCGCCGAGCGACTCGCCGCGGAAGAATTTCAGCATTGCGAATACGCCGACATAGTTGAGCAGCGCATAAGTCAGCGCGAGATCGAGAAATTCGGGCCGCTCGGTCGCGAAACCATAGAGCGCGACGATCAGGATGGCGCCATTGCCGATCGAATTGGCAGCAAGCAGGCGGTCAAAGGTCGTCGGCCCGGCGAGCGTGCGGATCAGCATCAGCACGATGGCGGCAAGCACAGCGAGGAGAGCTGCGAACAGGATCATGCGCGCTTGTTCCGCTCGAAAGCCACGACGCGGCGATCCATGTCGCCGCTGCGCACGCCATCGGCGCCGGCCTTGGTCAGGGCATGGACCATGAAGCGGTCGCGTTCGCGGTCGATGCCCACCGTCACCGTCCCCGGTGTCAGCGTGATGGAATTGGCATAAGTCGCGGCGCCGACCGCCGTCTTGGGGCCAACCTCGATCTCGAACAGCTGCGGCTCGATCTTGCGTCGCGGATCGAGAATGACGGCAGCGACATCAAGCGAGGACTTGATGATCTCGACCACGAGCCAGGGCCAATAGCCGAAGGCGCCGACGAGCCGCTCGGCGGGATGGCCCTCCTCATCGGCAAAGCCGGTCGCCCGGCCGATCAGCGCGATCGACCCGGAGACGACGATGCCGGCGCCGACGAGCCAGAGCGTATAGTGCCCTGATAGCAGCAGCCAGAATGCGAATAGCCAAATCGCGAGGCTTATGGTGCGGATCATCGGGCCCTTGTCGTCGGAGGCACCTTTGGGGCGCGTTGCGATTCGTGTCCAGCCTCAACAAAGCACGCGAGCGCGCTCAACCCAAGACGTCCGCAACCAATACCGTGTCGCCCGATGACGGTTTGCCGCGTTGGATGAGATGGACCCCACCGGGCGCTCGGCTGCTACACCGCGAAGAGCGCCGCTTGGCGCCGTCGGATGCGACCTCTATCTAGGGTTCGAAAGCGGCATGCCACCGCGCCGCGCCCTCGCATCCGGAGAATACCCGTCCGTGCAGCCACCCTTCGCCGAGAAGCAGCCCGTTACCCTCGAGGCCCATGGCATCACACGCCAGGATGATTATGCCTGGCTGCGCGCCGACAACTGGCAGGAGGTGATGCGCGATCCTGCCACGCTCGCGCCGGCGATTCGGGCCCATCTCGAGGCGGAGAACGCCTATACCAAGGCCGAGATGGCCGATACCGAGGCGCTGCAGGCGGCGCTGTTCAAGGAGATGCGCGGCCGGATCAAGGAGGACGATTCCTCCGTTCCAGCGCAAGATGGCCCCTATGCCTATGCCTCGCGCTATCTGGAAGGCGCCGAACAGCCGCGCATCGTCCGCACGGCGCGCGACGGCGGGCCGGAGACGGTGCTGCTCGATGTCGACGCGATGGCCGAGGGCCATGCCTATTACGAACTAGGCGGCGCCGAGCACAGCCCCGACCACAGCCTCATCGCCTATGCCTATGACGACAAGGGCTCGGAGTCCTATACGCTCCGAGTCCGCCGCGCCGAGACGGGCGAAGATCTCGCCGACCGCATTCCGGTCACGACCGGCGACGCCGTCTGGGCCGCCGACAGCCAGACGCTGTTCTACACCGTGCTCGACGACAACCACCGCCCCTGCCGGATCTATCGCCACCGCGTCGGCAGCCCTTCGAGCGAGGACGTTCTCGTCTTCGAGGAAACCAATCCCGGCTATTTCCTCGGCATCGGCCAGACCCAGTCCGGCCGCTACCTGATGATCGATTCGCACGATCACGAGACGTCCGAGGTGCATCTGATCGACGCCGAGGCGCCGGAGGCCGAGCCGCGGCTGATCGCGCCGCGCCGCGAGGCCGAGGAATATGACGCCGACCACAACGGCGACACGCTCTACATCCTCACCAATGCCGACGGCGCCGAGGACTTCAAGATCGTCACCGCGCCGGTGGCTGCGCCCGGCCGCGAGAACTGGACCGACCTGGTGCCGCACCAGGCGGGCCGGCTGATCCTCGGCCATACCGTCTACAAGGACTTCATGGTCCGCCTCGAGCGCGAGGGCGGGTTGCCGCGCATCGTCATCCGCCAGCTTTCGAGCGGCGAGGAACACGCCATTGCCTTCGACGAGGAAGCCTATTCGCTCGGCCTCGGCGATGGCTACGAGTTCGATACGACGATGCTGCGCTTCACTTATTCGTCGATGACGACGCCGACCCGCGTCTATGACTACGATATGGCAACGCGCAGCCGCGTTCTCCGCAAGGAGCAGGAGGTGCCCTCCGGCCATGACGCCAGCCAATATGTGACGCGCCGCGTCTTCGCGCCGGCCGGCGACGGCGAGACCGTCCCCGTCTCGCTGCTTTACCGCAAGGATACGCCGCTCGACGGCACTGCGCCGCTGCTGCTCTATGGCTACGGCTCCTATGGCATCACGATCCCCGCCTCGTTCTCGACGACGCGGCTGTCGCTGGTCGATCGCGGCATCGTCTATGCCATCGCCCATATCCGCGGCGGCAAGGACAAGGGCTTCCGCTGGTATGCCGAAGGACGGCGCGAGAAGAAGCAGAACTCGTTCCGCGACTTCATCGCCGCCGGCGACTATCTCGCCGCCGAGGGCTTCACGGCGCGCGGCAGGATCGTCGGCTGGGGCGGGTCGGCCGGCGGCATGCTGATGGGCGCGGTTGCCAACATGGCGCCGGATCTCTTCGGCGGCATCATCGCGGAAGTGCCCTTCGTCGACGTGCTCAATACGATGCTCGACGCCAGCCTGCCGCTGACCCCGCCGGAATGGCCCGAATGGGGCAATCCGATCGCAAGCGAAGCCGATTACCGCGCCATCGCGGCCTATTCGCCCTATGACAATGTCGGGCCTCAAGCCTATCCGCCGATCCTTGCCATCGGCGGGCTGACCGATCCGCGCGTCACCTATTGGGAACCGGCGAAATGGGTGGCGAAGCTCAGGGCAACGCGGACCAATGACGCGCCGCTGCTGCTCAAGACCAACATGGATGCCGGCCATGGCGGCGCGTCGGGTCGTTTCGACAGCCTGAAGGAAACGGCTTTCGCAACCGCTTTCGTGCTGAAAGTCACCGGCCGCGCTTGACTGCGGGCGTTGCGACGACACCTTGGAAAGACGGGCCTCGCTGATCGGCGGGCCCGTCAACGCCAGGGAGGTCCGTCGATGCGAAAGACAGCGATCAGCAACAGCGCCGCAGCCGCGATCCTTGCCGTCGCGGTGGCGTCCTGCACGGCCACGACGCCAGGCGGTGGACAGCGCTTCTATGGCATCCAGGGCTTCGGCGACAATGTCTCGGCCGGCGACTGCCGGGCCCTGGCAACCGAGATCGGGCCGCAGAATGTCTGGTTCTCGCGCTTCTCGGGCTCAAAACCCAATCCCTGGGACACCGGCCTCTGGCCCGCCTGGGGCAATGGCTGCTTCAAGACGCAAGCCGCATGCAAGCGCTGGCTCTACGACGCCCAGTCGGAATGGCCGCAATTGATGGACTTCACCTTCTGCCAGCGCGGGCTCAGGAAGGCCTGAACCTTCTTGGGCCGGCACGTCGCCAAGAAAAAAGCCCCGGCGCCAGGCCGGGGCTTCGATATCAGGACAGAGAGACGAAGGCTCAGACGGCCGCCTCGTACATCTCAAGGACGTAGTCCCAGTTGATCAGGCTGTCGACGAACGCCTCGAGGTATTTCGGGCGGGCGTTGCGATAGTCGATGTAATAGGAGTGCTCCCAGACATCGACGCCGAGGATCGGCGAAGCGCCATGAACGAGCGGGTTCTCGCCGTTCGGGGTCTTCGAGATTTCGAGCTTACCGTTCTTGACCGAGAGCCAGGCCCAGCCGGAGCCGAACTGGGTCGTGCCGGCCGCGATGAAATCGGTGCGGAACTTGTCATAGCCGCCGAGATCGCTGTCGATAGCCGTCAGCAGCTTGCCGGGCAGGCTCTTGCCGCCGCCGTCCTTCTTCAGCCACTTCCAGAAATGGATGTGGTTGTAATGCTGGCCGGCATTGTTGAAGAGGCCGGCATTCTTGCCGTAGCTCTCCTTGACGATCTCCTCGAGGCTCTTGTCCTCGAGGCCCGAGCCCTTCAGCAGGTTGTTGCCGTTGGTGACATAGGCCTGATGGTGCTTGTCGTGATGGTATTCCAGCGTCTCCTTCGACATGAAGGGCGCCAGCGCCTCGTAGTCATAAGGCAGCGGGGGAAGTTCGAAAGCCATCGGAACAACTCCTGTCGACGAAAGGTTGGAAATCGGGCTACCGCGTCGAAAACGGCCTGCCGCGATGAACGTTCCGGCTGCACCATAGGCATGGCGCCGACGACGGGCAACCGCTCTGATTGGCGATCCGGGACAGTTGCGATAGACTTTTCGCGCTGACATCCAAGCGTGCAACGCGATACGCGGACAAGCGATCACGCCCGCATCATATTTGCGTCAGTTGCAACAGCCGCCTTGTATCTGACACGGCGATCCCGTCACAGTCTGGAACTGTTCCCAACAGAGGGGTGTGGAATGCGGAAGATCGTAGCAGTGCTCGGCGTCGCGGTGATGGTCGCTTCGGCGAGCTTCGCCATGGCAGCCTCGGACCTCAGCAAGCAGCGCGAGGCCGACATGAAAGCGATCGGCGGGGCGGTCAAGCTCTCGGCCGGCTTCGCCTCCGGCAAGGTGCCGTTCGACGCCGCCAAGGCGAAGGCCGCCATGGAAACGATCGCCGCCAAGGCGACCGACTTCCCGACGCTGTTCCCGGTCGGCTCCGAGACCGCCGACAAGAACGCCTCGCCCAAAATCTGGGAGAACAAGGCTGATTTCGAAGCGCATGCCGCCAAGCTCGCAACGGACGCCACTGCGGCCGCCGCTGCCAGCGGCAGCCTCGACACGTTCAAGGTCGCGTTTGCGTCGGTCGCGGGCAACTGCAAGAGCTGCCACCAGATCTATCGTCTGGCCGACTAGTTCTTGTCGCGTCGCGTTTCCTTCACGCGAACCGGCTTCCACTTCGCTCGGAAACGCTTGAGTCGCCAACGCCCATGCTCCGCCGTCTCGCCATTGTCATTGTCGCGCTCGCTCTTGCAGGCGGGGCTGCCTTCTGGCTGCTGACGGAGCCGAAACCGCTCTCCGCCGCCGAAATCCCGGACAGACCGGGTGATCCGGCGAAGGGCGAACTGCTTTTCTGGGCGGGAGGCTGCGCCTCCTGCCATGCTGCGCCCGGCGCTGCCGGGGCCGACAAGCTGATCCTTGCCGGCGGCGAGCCGATCGTCTCGCCCTTCGGCACCTTCCATCCGCCGAACATCTCGCCCGACAAGCAGCATGGCATCGGCGGCTGGTCGACACTCGACTTCGTCAACGCGATGAAGCGCGGCCTCGGGCCCGGCGGCGAGCATCTTTATCCCGCCTTTCCCTATACCTCCTATCAGCGCATGAGCGTCGCCGACGTGGTCGACCTCAAGGCCTATCTCGACACGCTGCCGCCGGTCGCCACCGACAGCCCGGCGCATGAATTGCCGTTCCCGTTCGGCATCCGGCGCGGTCTCGGCCTCTGGAAGCTGCTCTATCTCGACGGCGCACCCTTCGAGCCCGATCCGACCAAGAGCGACGAGATCAACCGCGGCGCCTATCTCGTCGAGGGGCCCGGCCATTGCAACGAGTGTCACACGCCGCGCAACGCGCTTGGCGGCCTCGATTTCAGCCATCACCTTGCCGGTGCGCCCAACCCATCGGGCAAGGGCTTCGTGCCCAATATCACCGGCGGTAAGGGCGGCATCGGCGACTGGTCGGCCGAGGATATCGCCAGCTTCCTCGAAAACGGCATGACGCCTGACGGCGATTCGGTCGGCGGCACCATGGTCGAGGTGCAGGAGAACATGGCACACCTGCCCGCCTCCGACCGCGAGGCGATCGCCGCCTATCTCAAGGACCTGCCGCCGATCGACCGGACCGGCTCTGCCGCCGGCACGGGAAGCTGACGCGCCGATTTTTTCGGTCCGCTCTGTCGAAATGAGCGATCCTCATCCGACATGGCCGTGAAGCGGGAAAAGCCCCGCTTCCGGCCAAGCGGCCGAACCGATCGGAGACCGTCATGCAATACGCAATCCTGTTCTATGAAAACGACGCCGAGTTCGCGACGCGCGACCACGGCACTGAGGGCACCGCCTATTGGGGCGCCTGGCGCAGCTATATCGATGCGATCAGCGCCAGCGGCATCGTGCGCGGCGGTGCGGGCCTCCTCGCTCCCGCGACCGCAACGACCGTGCGGCTGAAGGACGGCGAGCGCCATGTCCAGGACGGCCCCTTCGCTAGCGCCAAGGAGCAGTTGGCGGGCTTCTTCCTGATCGAGGTCCCCGATCTCGACGTCGCCATCGCCTGGGCCGCCAAGGCGCCCTCGGCCCATCATGGCGTCGAGGTCCGCCCCACTTTGCCGAACGAGATGTGACATTGCGCCGGTAGCGCCGGGCTGGACCCGCGCGCTGCCGCCGGAGAAGCGCCGATGCTGGATGTGGAACAGGCGGTGCGCGACAGCTTCGGCCGGCTGGTTGCGATTCTTGCCAGCCGCGGCCGCGACATCGCGGCCGCCGAGGATGCGCTCGCCGACGCCGTCCTCGCCGCCCTGCAGCGCTGGCCTGAAAGCGGCATTCCCTTGGCGCCCGAAGCCTGGCTGGTGGCGGTCGCCCGCCGCCGCCTCGCCGACCGACTGCGCAAGCATGCCGCCGACGCGGCGCTGGAGCGATCGCTTGTCCTGCTCTCGGTGCTCGCCGAGGAGACCGATCCGATGGCCCCGCATTATCCTGACGAACGGCTGAAGCTGATGTTCGTCTGCGCCCACCCGGCAATCGATGCAGCGATCCGCGCGCCGTTGATGCTGCAGGCCGTTCTGGGGCTCGATGCCGGCCGGATCGGCGCGGCTTTTCTCGTGCCTGCGGCAACCATGGGCCAGCGGCTCGTCAGGGCCAAGGCCAAGATACGCGACGCCGGCATTCCCTTTTCAGTGCCAGAACGGAGCGAACTGCCGGCCCGGCTCGCCAGCGTGCTGGAGGCTGTCTATGCCGCCTATGGCAGCGGTTGGGACGAGGTCGCGGGCGGCGAGGATGGCGGCACATCCAGTCTTGCCAGCGAGGCGATCTGGCTCGGACAGGTGCTCATGCGCCTTCTTCCTGACGAGCCGGAAGCGATGGGGCTCGTCGCGCTGATGCTCTATTGCGAGGCGCGACGCGGCGCTCGCAGGGATCGCGACGGGCGCTATGTGCCGCTCTCGGAGCAGGACACAGAGCTCTGGTCGCACGACATGCTCGGCGAGGCGGAGCGGCTGCTCGGCCGCGCCGCCCGGCAGCGGGCGCCCGGTCGGTTCCAGATCGAAGCGGCGATCCAGTCGGCGCTCACCGGGTCCCGCCTCACCGGCCAGCCGGGCGCCGCGGTGATCGCCCTGCTGCATGAGGAACTCTGGCGCATCGCGCCGCGGATCGGCGCCGCCGTCGCCCGTGCCGTCGCGGTCGCCGATGCTGCAGGCCCTGATGCCGGGCTGGCGCTGCTCGGCGAAATCGCCTCTGACCGGACCATGGCCTACCAGCCGTTCCACGCCGCCAAGGCCGAACTGCTCGCGCGGGCGGGCCGGAACGACGAGGCCTTTGCCGCCTATGGCCGCGCCATCGCGCTCGCGACCGATCCTGCCGTCAGCGCCTTTCTCGACGCGCGGCGGCGACGGCTCGTCAGTTGATCAGCGCTGGCCCGACTTGATCCATTTGGTGACGGCGGGCGGAACATAGCTGCGATAGCGCGCGATCAGCCGCTCGGGATCCTCTTCGACAATGAGCATGTCGCGATGCTCCTGCCGCATGAACCCCTCTGCCGCCTGATGATCGAGGAAGGTCAGCAGCCGGTCGTAGAAGCCGGCGATATCGAGCACGCCGACCGGCTTGCCGTGATAGCCGAGCTGGGCCCAGGTCCAGATCTCGAACAGTTCCTCCAGCGTGCCGAGGCCGCCCGGCAGGGCGACGAAGCCCTCGGCCATGTCGGCCATCTTGGCCTTGCGCTCATGCATCGAGCCGACAATGTGCAGCTCGGTCAGGCCGTGATGGGCGACTTCCTTGTCGACGAGCGCCTGCGGGATGATGCCGATCGCCGTGCCGCCGGCCTTCAGCACCGCATCGGCGACGGCGCCCATCAGGCCGACCTTGGAGCCGCCATAGACGAGCGCCGCGTCATGGGCGGCGATCGCCGTCCCGAGCGCGGTCGCCGCCGCGCGATATTCGGGCCGGAAGCCCTCATTGGAGCCGCAGAAGACGCAGAGCCTCATGCTTCCTCTCCTTCCGAAAGCGCCGCGAGAATCCGCGCCCAGGAGCGGATGCCGCCGTGATAGCTGGAGAGATTGTATTTCTCGTTCGGCGAATGGATGCGGTCATCATCAAGGCCGAAGCCGACCATCAGCGCATCGAGGCCGAGAACCGTCTTGAAATCGCCGGCGACCGGGATCGATCCGCCCGCGCCGATCGTGACGCAAGGCTTGCCCCATTCGGCGGTGAGCGCATCGCGCGTCTTGACGAGAGCCGGAATATCCGAAGGCAGGCGCACGCCCCGCGAGCCGCCATGGCCGATGAATTCAACCGTGCAATCCGCCGGCAGCTTCGCGCGGACATAGGCGCGGAAGCTCTCGCGCACGGCTTCGGGATCCTGCTGGTCGACGAGGCGGAACGAGACCTTGGCATGCGCCTTGGACGGAATCACCGTCTTGAAGCCCTTGCCGGAATAGCCGCCCCAGATGCCGTTGACCTCGCAGGTCGGCCGCGCCCAGATCTTCTCGATCACGCTGCGGTCTGTCTCGCCGGCCGGGATCGACAGCCCGACCTCGCCGAGAAACGCTGCCTCGTCAAAGCCGAGGCCGTCCCATTCGGCCTTGGTCGCCGCCGGCAATTCGCCAACGCCGTCATAAAAGCCCGGCAGCGTCACGCGTCCGGTTTCATCGCGGAGCTCGTCGAGAATGTTGACGAGGACATGGATCGGATTGCGGGCGGCGCCACCATACATGCCGGAATGCAGATCGCGCGAGGCGGCGGTGATGGTGATCTCCTCGCCGACCATGCCGCGCAGCATGGTTGTCACGGCCGGGGTCTTTGCGTCCCACATGCCGGTGTCGCAGACATAGGCGAAATCGGCGGCCAGTTCCTCGCGGTTGGCGGCCATGAACGGCGCCAGATTGTGGCCGCCCGATTCTTCCTCGCCTTCGAGCAGGATCGTCACCCGGATCGGCAGCGTGCCTGTGACGGCCTTCCAGGCTCGGCAAGCTTCGACAAAGGTCATCAGCTGGCCCTTGTCGTCGGCAGTGCCCCGACCGACGATCTGCTTGGAGCCGTCGGCGGCGGTCACGATCTTCGGCTGGAACGGCGGGCTCGACCAGAGCTCCAGCGGATCAACCGGCTGGACGTCGTAATGGCCGTAGAACAGCACATGCGGTCCGGCGCCACCCTTGGCATGGCCGACGACCATCGGATGGCCGGCCGTCGGGCGCACGGCGGCGTCGAAGCCGATCGCCTGGAGCGCATCGGAAAGCCATTCGGCTGCCTGAAGGCAGGCGCCAGCATAGGCCGGATCGGTCGAGATGCTCTCGATCTCGACGAGGCGGAACAGCCTGTCGACGCTCTTGTCGATGCCGGCATCGATATGAGCAAGGACGTCGTCGAGACGGTTGGGCATGCATGGATCTCCATCGGACGGGCGCGGGGGCATGCCAACGACATACGCCGCGACCGAACCGAAGGAAAGGCGGTCTAGCGCCTCAGAATGCCGCCGAGCATGCCGCGTACGATGGCGCGGCCGACCGAGGAGCCCATCGAGCCGGCGATCGACTTGCCGATATCGGCCGCGACCTGGCCGGCGACGCGGTTGGTGACGGTGCGCGTGACCTCGCGGGCGACACGCTGCGTCGCGGTCAGCCGCTCGCCACGGCGGGTATTGGTTCCAAGAAGCCCGCCCAGAATTCCGCCGAGATCGAACCCGCCCGGAGTGGGCTCAGTCGGGGCCGGCGCCGGTGCGCTTCCCGCCGGCGCGGGCGGCTGCGCCGTGGACTCGGCCACCTGGCGGCCGAGCACCTCATAGGCCGACTCGCGATCGACGGTGCGGTCATAGGCGATGCCAATCGGGCTTGCCGCGATGATCTGGCGCCGCTCCTCCTCGGTAATCGGGCCGATCTGCGAGGATGGCGGCCGGATCATGGTCCGCTCGACGATGCTCGGCACGCCCTTCGGCTCCAGCGTCGAGACCAGCGCCTCGCCGACGCCAAGCGTGCTGATCGCCTCCATCGTGCTGAAGGCCGGGTTGGGCCTGAAGGTCTCGGCCGCGACCTTGACCGCCTTCTGGTCGCGCGGGGTATAGGCGCGCAGCGCATGCTGCACGCGGTTGCCGAGCTGACCAAGGACGGTGTCGGGAATATCGAGCGGGTTCTGGCTGACGAAATAGACGCCGACGCCCTTGGAGCGGATCAGCCGCACCACCTGCTCGATCCGCGCCAGCAACGCCTTCGGCGCATCGGCGAAAAGGAGATGCGCCTCGTCGAAGAAGAACACGAGCCGCGGCTTCTCGGGATCGCCCACCTCGGGCAGAATCTCGAACAGCTCCGACATCAGCCAGAGCAGAAAGGTCGCATAGAGTTGCGGCGCCGCCATGAGCTTGTCGGCGGCGAGCACGTTGACGATGCCGCGGCCGTCAAGGCTGGTGCGCATGATGTCGGCGATCGCCAATGCCGGCTCGCCGAAGAAGGCCTCGCCGCCCTGATTTTCCAGAATGAGCAGCTGGCGCTGGATGGCGCCGACCGATGTGCGCGCGACATTGCCATACTGCGCTGCCGCATCGGCGTTGTCGGCGAGGAAGGCGAGGACCGCGCGAAGATCCTTGAGATCGAGCAGCAGCCAGCCGCGCTCGTCGGCGATGCGGAAAGCGATGTTGAGCACGCCCTCCTGGGTATCGTTGAGGCCGAGCAGCCGGGAGAACAGCAGCGGCCCCATCTCGCTCACTGTGGTGCGGATCGGGTGACCCTCTTTGCCGAAGAGATCCCAGAACACAGTCGGGCAAGCGGCGAAGCGGTACTCGTCGGCAAAGCCGATCTCAGCCGCGCGCTTGGTCATCGCGTCCTTGGCGACGCCAGCCTTGGCGATGCCGGAGAGGTCGCCCTTGATGTCGGCGCAGAACACCGGCACGCCGGCATCGGAAAAGCCCTGCGCCATCACCTGCAGTGTGACCGTCTTGCCGGTTCCGGTTGCCCCGGTGACGAGGCCATGTCGATTGGCGAGGTCGAGCAGCAGGTACTCCGGCTTCTCGCTCGCGCCCAGAAAGATCTTGTCGGCTTGCAGCAGCGGCATCGAAGTCTCCGGAACGGCGCATTGACAGCAGGAGGCGCGAGCCTCGCGATTTGAGGCTGCGAAATCAAGCGACGCGATCAACTTGCGTTCCGGACGCCATGGCGCGAACATCACGTCCAGGTCGGCTCGACCAGCCAACGAGAGGGGGGAATTCTTGTGAGCTATCCGATCATCGACATCGAGGGCATTGGTCCGAAATTCGCCGAGAAGCTCGGCACGGCCGGCATCAAGACGACGGACCAATTGCTCGACGCGGGCAAGGATCCGAAGGGCCGCAAGGCGCTGGCGGCTTCGACCGGCATCGACGAGACCATGATCCTCAACTGGACCAACAAGGCCGACCTGATGCGGCTCAAGGGGGTCGGCGAGGAATATTCGGACCTGCTCGAAGCCTCCGGCGTCGATACCGTCAAGGAACTGAAGAACCGCCGCGCCGACAATCTCACGGCGAAGATGGCCGAAGTGAACGCCGCTCGGAAGCTGGTGCGCCAGTTGCCGTCCGAAAAGCAGGTCGCCGAATGGATCGAGCAGGCGAAGACACTGCCGGCGGTGATGACGTATTGACGACACGAGGTCGCGGAGACGACGTCCGGCGATAGGCCTAGACCCTTTGCGGCGACGATGGCCGCCGCTTCGGGACATTTGACGGCGGGAGAGGCCGATGCAGGATAGTGAGGCCTCACCGCCGCAACCGATCTTAGCCGACTGGCAGCGCCGCGTGGAACGCGCTTTCGGCGATACGACGGTTGCCTCCCTTGCGGCAGAGATCGAACCAGGTCTCAGCCTCGATCCGTTGCTGCCCGGGGCTACTGCCCCGCCGCTCTGGTCGCGCGCCGGCAAGGGCTGGACGCGGCTGCAGCGGTTCGGCATGGCCGCCGGCCCGCAGTTGATCGCCGCTGCATTCGAGACCGGCGCGGATGGCTTCGAGATCGTCGTTGCCGGTTCGGCCGCCGATCATGGCGACGGGCTTCCCGCCGAAGCCGTTCCGCCTTTGTTGGATAGTCTGCCGCTTGATCGCTGCGTGCTCCGCCTTGCGCCGGGGCCGGCTGGACCTGCCCTCTCAGATGCGATCGACAGCGCTGTCAAGGCGGCGCGTCTCGACCCGTCTTTGCTGCGGATCGCCTTCGGGCTTGATCCGCTCGGCACTTTCACGGGCGGCCGCGCCACGACGGCGGAATGGGCGAGCGAGCGCAGCCGCTTTGCCGCGACCGTCAATCGCCTCACTGAGCGCGGCTATAACGGCCCGTTCGCAACGGCGGACGCCCGCCTCATCCATGCCGCCGGCGGCACGGCTTCGATGGAACTCGGCTATGCGCTTGCCGCGCTGCTTGCCTTGCTCCGCGCCCTGATCGAGGGCGGCGTCGACGAGCGGCGGGCGGTTGGCGCCATCGATGTCGCGCTGGTTGCCGACGAAGACCAATTCGTCACCATCGCCAAGTTCCGCGCGATGCGCCTGCTCCAGGCGCGCGTGCTGGCTGCATCGGCGCTGCCGCCAGCGGTTTTGGCGCTGCATGGCGAGACGAGCTGGCGGATGCTGGCCGGCGAGGACATGCAGTCAAACGTCATCCGCGCCACCATCGCCGCGCTTTCGGCCGGCCTCGGCGGCGCCGATTCGCTGGCCGTGCTGCCCTTCACCGCCGCGACAACGACTGGCGACGCCGAGGCGGAGCGGCTGGCGCTGACAACACAGGCGATCCTGATCGAAGAGGCGCATCTGGCACGCGTCGCCGATCCTGGCGCCGGCTCCGGCACGATCACGGCGTTGACGGTCGCGCTGGCCGAGGCGGCATGGAAGCAGTTTCAGGCGATCGAATGCGAGGGCGGCTTGCCATCGGCGCTCGCCAGCGGCCGACTTCAGGCCGACATCGCCGAAGCCGCCGCACGCCGCGCAGCCGAGATTGCCGAGGGCACGCGCGGCATTGTCGGGGTCACGCTGTTCCGGGCCGACGGCAGCGCCGCTCGAACCCTCGAGCCAGCGCCAGCGCCCTCCCCGTCCGCCCCGGTCGCGCTTCGGCCGCAGCGGACGGCGGCACCGTTCGAGAGCCCCGCGTCATGAGCCGGCTGCCCGATTTCACCACGATCCCGTTCGCGATCGAGCCTCTGCCCGTCGCGGGCAGCACTGACGCTGCTACGACCGCCGAGGGGATCGCGATCCGAGGCGTTTACCGCGAGGACGACCGCGCCGCATCGGGCTTCGCCGAGACGATTCCCGGCCAGCCGCCTTTCCTGCGCGGTCCCTACCCGACCATGTATGTCCAGCAGCCGTGGACGATCCGCCAATATGCCGGCTTCTCCACGGCCGAAGCGTCGAACGCCTTCTATCGGCGCAATCTCGCCGGCGGCCAGATGGGCCTTTCGGTCGCCTTCGATCTCGCGACCCATCGCGGCTATGACAGCGACCATCCGCGCGTTGCCGGTGATGTCGGCATGGCCGGGGTGGCGATCGACTCGATCCTCGATATGCGCCAACTCTTCGACGGCATCCCGCTCGACAAGATGAGCGTGTCGATGACGATGAACGGCGCCGTATTGCCGATCCTCGCGCTTTATATCGTCGCGGCGGAGGAACAGGGCGTCCGGCCGGAACAACTCGCCGGGACGATCCAGAACGACATCCTCAAGGAGTTCATGGTCCGCAATACCTATATCTACCCGCCTGAGCCCTCGATGCGGATCATCTCGGACATCTTCGCCTATACCTCGCGGAAAATGCCGAAATTCAACTCGATTTCGGTATCTGGCTACCACATGCAGGAAGCGGGAGCGACGGCGGATCTCGAACTTGCCTATACGCTCGCCGACGGGCTCGACTATATCGCGGCCGGCGTCGCGGCCGGGCTTGACGTCGACCGCTTCGCGCCGCGGATCTCGTTCTTCTGGGCCGTCGGCATGGACTTCTTCATGGAGGTCGCGAAGCTGCGGGCCGCGCGCCTGCTCTGGGCGAAACTCGTTGCGGAGCGCTTCAGCCCGAAGCAGGCGAAGGCGCTGGCGCTGCGGGCCCATTGCCAGACCTCCGGCTGGTCGCTGACCGCACAGGACGTGGCCAACAACATCGTCCGCACGACGATCGAAGCCATGGCGGCGACGGAAGGCGGGACGCAGTCGCTGCACACCAATGCCTTCGACGAGGCGCTGGCGCTGCCGACCGACGCTTCAGCGCGCATTGCCCGCAACACGCAGCTCATCCTGCAACGCGAAAGCGGCCTTACCCGCTTCATCGATCCCTGGGGCGGCTCATTCCATGTGGAGACGCTGACCGCAGATCTCGCCGCGCGCGCACTTCACCACATCGCCGAGGTCGATGCGCAGGGCGGCATGACGAAGGCAATCGCCGCCGGGATACCCAAGCGCCGCATCGAGGAGGCCGCTGCGCGGACACAGGCGCGGATCGACGCAGGCGACCAGACGGTCGTCGGCATCAACGCCTATCGGCTTCGCGACGAAGCGCCGGTTGCGGTGCTGAAGATCGACAATTCCGCCGTCCGCGCAGCGCAGATCGCCAAGCTCGATCGGTTGAAGAGCGAGCGCGACGGCGCGGCGGTGGCGCGCGCGCTGCAGGCGCTCACGGCCGCGGCCGCCGGAAGCGGCAATCTGCTCGAATTTTCAATCGACGCGGCCCGGGCCGGCGCGACGGTCGGCGAGATCAGCGCGGCGCTCGAGGCCGTTTTTGGACGGCACGAGGCGGAGACCTCGGTCATTTCAGGCGTCTATGCCGGCGCCAGTTCGGCCGGCGAGGCGATCGCGCATGTGCGCGGGCTCACCGAGGCGTTCCGCGAGAATGAGGGTCGGCTGCCACGCATCTTCGTTGCCAAGGTCGGGCAGGATGGCCATGACCGAGGCCAGAAGGTCGTCGCCTCGGCCTTTGCCGATCTCGGCTTCGACGTGGCGCTGGGGCCGCTGTTCCAGACGCCGGAGGAAGCGGCCGACGCGGCGATTGCGGCCGACGTGCATATCGTCGGCATCTCATCGCTCGCCGCCGGCCATCTGACGCTGGTGCCGGCGCTGAAGCAAGCGCTTGAGGCCGCGGGCCGCGGCGACATCATGATCGTCGTCGGCGGCGTCATTCCGGCCCAGGATTTCGCCGCGCTGACAGCGGCGGGTGCCGAGGCGATTTTCCCGCCGGGCACGGTTATCACCGAAGCGGCCGCCGATCTTCTGGAACGGCTCAATGCCCGCCTAGGCTACGCGCAGGCGCCAGCGGGCTGACACGAGACGTGCTGAAGCCGCCCCAGCACCAAGTGCCGGGGCGGCCTGCCTCAGGCTGGTGCGGGTGATCAGCCCTTCGGCAACAGTACGGTGTCGATCACGTGGATGACGCCGTTCGACTGCTTCACGTCGGCGATCGTCACCGTCGCGACATTGCCGTTCTCGTCGGTGAGGGTGATGTTATTCCCCTCCTTCTTGGCGATGATGGTGCCGCCCTGGACGGTCTTGATCGCATGCGATCCGCCGTCATCGGCGATCATCTTGGCGACGGCGTCCGACATCGCTGCGGCCGGGACCACGTGATAGGTCAGGATCGCGACGAGCTTGTCCTTGTTTTCCGGCTTCAGAAGCATCGTCACGGTGCCAGCCGGCAGCTTGGCGAACGCTTCGTTGGTCGGTGCGAACACGGTGAACGGTCCAGGGCCGGACAGCGTCTCGACCAGGCCCGCCGCCTTGACGGCCGCGACCAGCGTCGTGTGGTCCTTCGAATTGACGGCGTTCTCGATGATGTTCTTCGAGGGAGACATCGGCGCGCCACCGACAGTGACAGTGTCTTCGGCAAAGGCGGCCGGGGCGGTCATTGCGCTGCCGGCTGCGAGCAGCCCGGCCAGAGCGAGTGCGCGCGAAAGGGTGCCGATCGGCGAAGTCTTCAGGCGGGTCGAGGTCATGGGTCGTCTCCGTTCAGGTGTGTCGTCGGGGAGGCAGGAGAGAACGGGCACCGGCAGGCAGCGGGCCGCCGGCGCCCGCCATCGATCAGCCCGGCAGCAGGACGGTGTTGATGACGTGGATCACGCCATTCGACTGCATGACATTCGGGATGGTGATCTTGGCCTTGTCGCCCTTGGCGTCGACGATGGTGATCGTCTTGCCCTTGACCATGAAGGTCAGCGTCTCGCCATTGACCGTCTTGTACTCGGCCTTGCCGCCCATCTTCTTGGCGGCTGCCATGATGTCGGCGGCAGTGATGCGGCCGGGAATGACGTGATAGGTCAGGATAGACGTCAGCGTCTTCTTGTTCTCAGGCTTGATCAGCGTTTCGACCGTGCCGGCGGGCAGCTTGGCGAACGCCTCATTGGTCGGGGCGAACACCGTGAACGGGCCCGGGCCGGACAGCGTCTCGACGAGGCCGGCCGCCTTGACGGCCGCGACCAGCGTCGTGTGATCCTTCGAATTGACGGCATTTTCGACGATGTTCTTCGAGGGATACATCGGCGCGCCGCCGACCATCACGGTCTTGGCCAAGGCGGGAGCCTCGAACGCGACGGTGCCGGTTGCGGCAACGAGGGCGATGGCGGCCGCGCGGGCCAGAGTGGTCATGCGAAACATATTTTCGATCCTCCTGTTGATAGTGATGGCCACGCCGGGCCTCGATGTCGAATTCTCAGATCATCCGAACCCTCTTTCAGATAAAATCGACAATGATATTTGCTTCGCGGACCTTATGATCCTCGTCGTTCATTTCAGTGGCGAGACTATCTGGAGCTTTAGCGGCTGGCGGTTCGTCTTGTTGCTTACATCGATTTATACGGCGCTCAATTCGACTCGGTTTCACGATGCCGATGAAAGAGTGTTCACGAGCGCGTGATCGACGCGCCGTTCCACGGCGAGGCCGAAAGGTGGCACGGCTTTGCTTGCGCAGCCCGGATCACAGACATAATCTCCGCGGCCGAGCGGAGAATTCCATGAAGCCGACGAACCCCGTCTATACCGGTCTGCCGACGACGATCTTCGAGGTCATGTCGCGACTGGCCCTTGAGCACAAGGCGATCAATCTCGGCCAGGGCTTCCCGGATGTCGACGGGCCGGAGGATGTGCGCCGCTTTGCCGCCGAGGCCATCATTGCCGGGCCGAACCAGTATCCGCCGATGATGGGCGTGCCGGAACTGCGCCAGGCCGTTGCGGCGGCGCAGAGCCGCTTCTACGGCCTCGATGTCGACTGGAAGAGCGAAGTCCTCGTCACGTCCGGAGCCACCGAGGCGCTGTCGGACATCATCGCCGCGCTGATCGAGCCGGGCGACGAAGTGGTGATGATCGAGCCGCTTTATGACTGCTATCTGCCGCTGGTGCGGCGGGCGGGCGGTATTCCCCGCCTCGTCCGCATCACGCCGCCGGAATGGAAGCTCGACGTAGCGGCGCTCGAAGCCGCTTTTTCCGAGCGGACCA
This sequence comes from Kaistia sp., assembly GCA_965229085.1. Taxonomy (GTDB): domain Bacteria; phylum Pseudomonadota; class Alphaproteobacteria; order Rhizobiales; family Kaistiaceae; genus Kaistia. Next base: position 1,532,239 of record OZ245859.1, read on the forward strand.
AGGCGATCCTGATCAACAATCCGATGAACCCCGCCGCCAAGGTGTTCTCGCAGGACGAGCTCGCCGTCATCGCCGATCTCTGCGTGCGCTTCGACGCTTATGCGATCTGCGACGAGGTCTATGAGCACATCCTGTTCGACGGCCGGACGCATACGCCGCTGATGACGCTGCCCGGCATGCGCGAGCGCGCCGTGCGCATCGGATCGGCCGGCAAGACGTTCTCGCTCACCGGCTGGAAGGTCGGCTATGTGACCGCGGCGCCGGCGCTGCTCGATCCGATCGCCAAGGCGCACCAGTTCACGACCTTCACCACCCCGGCCCATCTGCAGAAGGCGGTGGCCTTCGGGCTCGGCAAAAGCGACGACTATTATGGCGAGCTCTCCGGCGCGCTGGCGCTGAAGCGCGACCGCCTCGCCTCAGGTCTGGAGCGTCTCGGCTTCTCGGTCGTCCCCTGCGGCGGCACCTATTTCGTGACGGTGGATGTCTCGCCGCTCGGCCTTGTCGGCGATGATGTCGAAATCTGCCGTCAAATGACCGTGGAAGCGGGCGTCACGGCGGTTCCTGTTTCGGCCTTCTATGCCGGGTCGGCGCCGCGCCAATTCGTGCGCTTCTGCTTTTCCAAGCGCGACGAGATCCTCGACGGCGCGCTCGACCGTCTCTCGGCCTGGCTCGCAACCCGCGCCCGCGCCGTCGCCTGAGCGTCAGCGACTAAGCCGGTCGCGCGACATCGCGAGGCGGGCGACGAGGCCGGGCTCGTTCCACTGGAATTCGATCGATCCGGCAAGCTGGCCGACGATGCTCATGGTGGCGAGGCGGCTGCCGAAGCCCTCATGCCGCGGCGGCCCGACCACAGGCGGCCCGCCGCTTTCCGCCCAGTCTAGTTCGAGGCTGCCTTCGGTGAAGCGCGCCGTCACCGCGAGCTTTCCTTTGGACGTGGAGAGCGCGCCGTATTTGGCGGCGTTGGTGGCAAGTTCATGCAGCACCAGCGCGAGGCTGGTCGCGGCGGTAACGCCGATCTCAACCGGGGGCGCCTCAAGCGTCAGTTGCTCCGGGAAATAGAGATGCGGCGCGAGGATTGCCGTCAACAGATCCGAGAGCGAGGTCTGCTCCGTATGGCCGACCTCCGCCGTGATGGCAGGGCGGATCAGTTCGTGGGCTGCCGCCAGCGCGACGAGCCGCCCACGCAGCACCTCGGCCATCTCGCTGACGCTCGAGGCGGAGCGTGCCGTCATGGTGATCATGCCGGCGATCACGGCGAAGGTATTCTTGATCCGGTGGTGCAGTTCGCGGATGAGCAGCCGCCGGGTTTCCTCGGCATTTTTGCGGTTGGTGATTTCCACCGCCGCGCCCGAAAGGCGCGACGGCTGGCCGTCGGCATCGCGAAATCCGGTTCCGCGAACCATGACCCAGCGGATGCGATCGTCCGCGTCGACCAGACGGAATTCGATCGCGACATCGCCGCCATTGAAGGCTGCGCGCTGCATCTCCTCCTCGACATAAGCTCGGTCGTCAGGATGGACGAAGCGATCGAAGGCGCTGCGGCTGACCCCTTCTTCGACGCTCGAAGGATCCACGCCGAAAAACGTCGAGAGGCGCTGATCGGCGAACATCCGGTCGGTCTCGAAATGCCAATCCCAGATGCCTATGACGCCAGCGGCATTGAGCGCGTGGCTGAAGCGTTCCTGGGCGTGCTTCAACTCATCGGCGGCGAGATGCATCGCCGTTTGTTCATTGACGAGCGCAAACACGCCGAGGGGAACGCCGTCGGGGCCATTGATAGGACTGTAGTTCAGGTCGAACCAGGTATCCTCGGGGGTGCCATTGCGCAGCAGCACCAGGTGCTGGCCTCGATAGGCGAGCGTCCCCCCTGCAAGGCAGACATCGAGCACGTTCTGATTGAAATCCGCGGCTTCGGGCCAGCTTTGCACGACCGGCTTGCCGAGCACGTCCGGATGCCGCTTGCCGCAAACCTCTGCATAAGCCTCGTTGTAGAGGAGCGTGCCATCCTTGCCCCACAAGATGGCCATGGCCGGTTCCGACGACAGAACCAGCGACAATGTCGCGGTCAACGCTGCCGGCCAATGTTCCATGGGACCGAGCGCCGTGGCCGACCAATCACGCGCCGCGATCAGCCGCGCCATTTCCCCTTTGCCGAGGAGACCGGGCGCAAGCGTATCGTTCGGCTGCACTGGTCGCCCCGCTCCCTCAAGCATTGCTGTCATCACTCACTCGGGTTGCCCACACACATGCTGCAATGCCAATGCGGTCAATGAGTTGCTTCGGCGACGACATATAGGGTGGGCAAACCTGCCGGCGAGCCCGTCTCATTCGGCAGGAAGCAGTGTTCCGATATAGACCACGGGCCCGGTTGCCTGGCCGGTTGGCGAGCCGCCCTTCGGCTCGACCGAGATCGCCAGCCGCTCGCCCGGCTTGAGCGAGACGTCAAGCGCCTTCAACTCGCGTTCGCTATCAGCCACGCCGAGCGAAACCGTGGGGCCGGATGCCGGCACCTGCCAAAGCTCGAAGCTCTTGTCCGGCGGTGGTGCGGTGCCGACGCGGCGAAGGCGGATCGTCCCGGCGCCGGTATCGACCGAGGCGACGAAGGCCGGCTCGCCGCCCTGTCCGCCCAACACGGCCACGTAGCTTGCAGCCGGAGCGGCCGGCGGCTGCAGCGCCTCGCGAACAACCACGACGGCAAGCAGCACCGCCGCAAGCCCGGCAAGGCCGGTCGCGACGCGCCAGCGCTTCACCGCGCGTTCGAGATGGATCACCTGGCCGAGGCCGGCGGCGCCGCCGATGCGGCCAGCGATACTGCTCCAAACCCTGTCCGCGGGCATGGCCTCGCCGACATCGTCGTCGAGCGGTGCAAGGCGCAGGGCCCAGCCGGCGACGGCGGCCGCAAATTCGGGGTCGCGCAGGATGCGGGTCTGCGCCGCGCGACGCTCGAGGCGATCGAGTGTGCCGAGAACATATTCGGCCGCAACGGCGTCCATGTCCTCCCGGTCAAACGCGTCGCCGCCCATCCCTTCAGGGCCTCTCTCGTCGTCAACGGCCACCGAGGCACTCCTTCAGTGCGATCAGGCTGCGGCGCAGCAGCGTCTTCACGGTCGCAACCGGCCGGTCGAACCGGCGCGACAATTCCTCGCGGCTCCAGCCATGGCAGTAGGCGAGCAGGATCATGATGCGCCGATCGGCTTCAAGGCCATCGAGACACAGATGCAACTGCCGGGCCGCCAGCCCGTCCGTCGTTGTCGACGGACCGGCCAGCCGTTCCGCCAACTCCTCGTCGATCACCATGGCCGCCGCCGAGACGCGCTCGGCATTACGGCGGATAGCGTCGATGGCGGCGTGGCGCGCGATCGTGGTCATCCATGTCACCGGCGAGGCCAAGTCCGGATCAAACCGATCGGCGTGATTCCATATCTTCAGAAACGCTTCCTGCAGCGCTTCCTCGGCCGCGGCCTCGCTTACCGCTATACGGCGGATGATCGCGAAGAGTTTCTTGGATGTTTGTTCATAAAGCCGCCGAAACGCGGCCTCGTCACCATGGGCGACCGCGGCCATCAGCGCGTCGAGTTCGCCCAGCGGCCTCTCCCGCACAGCTTCGATCAAATCGCCTCTCCCCTGGCGCAGCCTCTGGGTGACGTTTCTAGTGTGGTTCGGGCCAGAGAGCCATGGGCGGCGCGCGAAATCGCGTCGAGCGCTGAAGCCAAGGGCGAGCCTGCAGCTATCCACGACGCAAATTCCGCCTGGGGCGCTTGCCTCCCGCCCCTTCCAACCCTTACATCGCCGCCATGGCACCACCCCTTCTCCTGCTCCAGGATATCCGTCTCACCTTTGGCGGCCGGCCGCTGATCGAGAGCGCGACGCTTTCCGTCTCGCCCGGCGAGCGGCTCTGCTTCGTCGGCCGCAACGGCTCGGGCAAATCGACCCTGCTCAAGATCGCGGCCGGAACGATCGAGGCCGATGCCGGCACGCGCTTCGTGCAGCCCGGCGCGACGCTGCGCTATCTGCCGCAGGAGCCCGATCTTTCCGGCTTTCCCTCGACACGCGCCTATGTCGAGGCGGGGCTTGGACCGGGCGATGATCTCTATCGCGCGGCGATGCTGCTCGAGGCGCTCGGCCTCACCGGCGAGGAAGCGCCGGCAAGCCTTTCCGGCGGCGAGGCGCGCCGCGCGGCGCTTGCCCGCGCCATCGCTCCGGAGCCCGATATCCTGCTGCTCGACGAGCCGACCAACCATCTCGACCTGCCGGCGATCGAATGGCTGGAAGAGACGCTGCGCGGCATGCGCTCGGCGCTCGTCCTGATCAGCCACGATCGACGCTTTCTCGAACGCCTCTCCAAGGCGACGCTCTGGCTCGACCGCGGCAATACGCGCCGGCTCGAACAGGGCTTTTCCGCCTTCGAGGAATGGCGCGACGCGGTGCTGCACGAGGAAGAGAAAGAGCGCGAGCGGCTCGATCGCAAGATTTCGCAGGAACTCGATTGGGTTCGCTACGGCGTCACCGCCCGGCGGAAGCGCAATATGGGCCGGCTGCGCAAGCTCGAAGGCCTCAGGACCGAGCGGCGCGACCAGCGCGGCGCGGTCGGGCAGGTCAAGCTCGTCGCGACGGAAGGCGAGCTCTCGGGCAAGTCGGTGATCGAAGCGCGCGGGATATCGAAATCCTTCGGCGAGCGGGCGATCGTCCGCGACTTCTCGATCCGCATCCAGCGCGGCGACCGCGTCGGCCTCGTCGGTGCCAATGGCGCCGGCAAGACGACGCTGCTCAATCTCATGACCGGGGCGCTCACGCCCGATAGCGGCTCGGTCAAGCTCGGCACCAATCTCGAAATGGTGACGCTCGACCAGAAGCGCGACAGCCTCGATCCCGGCCTGACGCTCGCGGAGGCCCTGACGGACCGGCGCGGCGATACCGTGATCGTCAATGGCGAGGCGCGGCACGTCATCGGCTATATGCGCGATTTCCTGTTCAGCCCCGAACAGGCCCGCGCGCCGATCACCGCGCTTTCCGGCGGCGAACGCGGGCGGCTGATGCTGGCGCGCGCGCTCGCCCGCCCTTCCAACCTGCTGGTGCTGGACGAGCCGACCAACGATCTCGATCTGGAGACGCTCGACCTGCTCGAGGAACTGCTCGACGACTATCCAGGCACGATCCTGCTCGTCAGCCATGATCGCGACTTCCTCGACCGCGTGGCGACGTCGGTGATCGTCGCCGAGGGCGATGGACGCTGGACCGATTATGCCGGCGGCTATTCCGACATGCTGTTCCAACGCGGCGCGGCAGCGCCCGTCCGCACGGCGGCGCGCACCGAGGCCAAGGAGAAGAAGGCGAGCGAGCCACGCTCTGCGCCTCCGGCCAATCGGCCCAAGCTCTCCTTCAAGCAGAAGCACGCGCTCGACACGCTGCCGAAGCGGATCGAGGCCCTTTCGGCCGAGATCGCAAAGCTGGAAACGACGCTGGCCAAGCCCGGGCTCTATTCGAGCGATCGCAAGAGCTTCGACGCGGCTTCCGCGCGCCTCTCCGCCGCCAGCGCCGAGCGGGCCGCGGCCGAGGAGGAATGGCTGACGCTCGAGATGCTGCGCGAGGAAATGGGGGCCGCCGGCTAAGCCGACCGCTCCGCAGCGGCCCCGACCCCTGCCTTCGTCTTGGTTCCGGGACCGATGCGCCGAACGCTTTCGCGGAGGATCAGCTCGCAAGGCAGGCGGACGCGAGCCGGCGGCGTCTCGTGTTTCGCCATCATGCGCCGAAGCAGATCCTCGGCGGCGAGGCGGCCGAGTTCTGTCCGCGGTTGGCGCATGGTGGTCAGCGCCGGATCATAGTGCTGCGCATATTCCGTGTCGTCGAAGCCGACGATCGATACATCGCCCGGCACGGAGACGCGGTAATTCTTGAGGCCGCGCATGAAGCCGAGCGCGATCTCGTCCGCCGCGGCAAAGACGGCGGTCGGGCGCGAGGCCGAAGCGAGATAGGCCGCGACGGCATGGTCGCCCGAGACGAAGTCGAAATTGCCGGCGCCATGCCAGATAAGGCTCTCGTCGACCAAAAGACCGGCTTCGGCATGGGCATCGCGAAAGCCGGCCAGCCGCTCGTCCGATTCGAGACTGCCTGCGGGGCCAGCAATGTGGGCGATGCGGCGATGCCCCTCTGCAATCAGATGGCGGACAAGTTTCGCCGATGCCAAGCGGTTATCCACATCGAAGACCGAGAACTGATCGGCTCCGGGAATCTCGCAGAACATCAGCGAGATCGGCACCGTTTCCGGAAGGGTCAGGAACTCCTCGTCGCGCAGGACCTTGCCGGTGATGACCAGCACGCCATCGACCTGGCCGCCGCGGATCAGCCGCGCATAATGGGTTTCGCGGCTGCGGCTCTGCCGCGCATACCCGACCAGGACGCCATAGCCCTGGCTCGAAAAAACCTCCTCGAGCGCATCGAGGACAGGGGTGAAAAACGAGTTTCCGAGACCGGGCAAAAGCACCAGAACCATGCGTGTCGACTTGGCCCGCAGCGACCGCGCTGCAGCATTCGGCGTGTAACCGGTCTCACGGATCGCAGAAAACACCGCTTCGCGCGTCGCCGCGGCAACGCGATCGGGCAATGCGATGGCCCGGCTGACGGTTGCCGTCGATACGCCGGCAAGTCGCGCAACATCCTGAATCGTCACGGTTCGCGCGGTCGGCACGACCTCGTCGGAAGACATGGTGCTATCCGTTTCCTGCCCCATCGGCCGTCTTTCTTTTGCACTGCAAAATAAGTTCGCGTTGACAGCCGATATAGAGAGCATACAGTAGATGTAATCGATTACAAGAAATCGGGCCGCCAGTTATCGGGGAGAGGACTGGCCGCCTGTTCGAATAGGCGCGATGCATTTTCTGCGCCTGAACCTGGGAGGGACTCACGATGAAGCATATGACCAAGGCACTGTTCGGTGCTGCCGCGATTGTTGCGCTCATGGCCGGCTCGGCCGTGGCGGCCGAAAAGGCGGAAGTGCTGCACTGGTGGACGTCGGGCGGCGAATCTGCCGCTGTGAAGGTTTTCGCCGATCAGTATAACGCGGCGGGTGGCGAATGGGTTGACGCGGCGATCGCCGGCGGCGAAGCGGCTCGTGCGGCCGGCATCAACCGCATCGTCGGCGGCAACCCGCCGACCGCGATGCAGTTCAACACCGGCAAGCAGTTCGAAGATCTGGTCGCGCAGGGCATGCTCGCCAATCTCGATGCGGTTGCCGCTGCCGATGGCTGGGACAAGTTCCTGTCGCCGGTGCTGATCAAGGCCGTCAGCCGTGATGGCCACTTTTATGCCGTGCCGGTCAACATCCACAGCAACAACTGGCTCTGGTACAACGCCGACGTTCTCGCCAAGAACAACATCACCCCGCCGACGACCTGGGACGAGCTCTTCACTGCTCTCGACACGCTGAAGGCAGCCGGCGTCATCCCGATGGCGCAGTCCGGTGATGCCTGGACGCAGGTTCTGCTGTTCAACGATGTCCTGCTCGGCGTCGGCGGCCGCGATCTGTTCCTGAAAGTGTTCCAGGATGGCGATGTCGACGCCATCAAGTCGCCTGAGTTCCTGAAGGTCGTCGATACCTTCGGCAAGCTGCGCAACTATGGCGATGCCGGCCAGCAGGGCCGCCAGTGGAACCAGGCCACCGGCCTCGTCGTCACCGGCAAGGCGGGCTTCAACTTCATGGGCGACTGGGCGAAGGGCGAAGTCATCGCCGCCGGCCTGACCCCGGGCAAGGAAGTCGGCTGCATTCCCGGCCTCGGCCACCAGGTCTACTGGATCGGCGGCGACGTGTTCGTCTTCCCGAAGACCGACAATGCCGACGCCCAGAAGGCGCAGGCCCTGCTCGCCCACACCATGCTGACGCCCGAGACCCAGGTTGCCTTCAACGCCAAGAAGGGCTCCGTCCCGGTTCGTGGCGATGTCGACACCTCGAAGCTCGACAGCTGCGCCCAGGCCGGCCTCAAGCTGCTCGCCACGCCGGACGCTTCGGTCCCCGGCTCCGACTTCCTGCAGACGCCCGACGTTCTCGGCTCGCTGCAGGACGTGATCGGCCAGTTCTGGACGACGCCGTCGCAGACCCCGGCCGAGCTGCAGACAAAGATCGCCGACGTCTTCGCAGCCGCGAAGTAATCGCGCATCCGGCCGGAGACGCTCCGGCCGGATCACGCCGCCGCAGCCGCCGCCCCGCAACGGGCGTCGGTTTCGGTGTGTCCAGTCGATCGCTCAGCCGGAGGGCGCCTCGTTGAAACCTCGATTCCTGCGGTTCTGGATGGCGCAGCTTGCGCTGGCTCCAGCCTGGCTGATCGTCATCTTCGCCTATATCGGGACGATCATCTGGACGATCCAGATTTCCTTCACCTCATCGAAGGTATTCCCCGTCCAGAACTATGTCGGCTTCACGCAGTATGCACGCCTGTTCACCTCCGAGCGCTGGATCATCTCGGTCCAGAATCTCGCGATCTTCGGCGTCCTGTTCATTGCCGGCTGCCTGATCCTCGGCTTCCTGCTTGCGGTCTTTCTCGACCAGCGCATCCGCGCCGAGAGCGTGTTCCGCACCATCTTCCTCTATCCCTATGCGCTATCCTTCATCGTCACCGGCCTTGTGTGGCAATGGACGCTCAACCCGACGCTCGGCGTCCAGCAGACCGTGCGCAACTGGGGCTGGGAGAGCTTCACTTTCGACTGGCTCTCGCGCGGCGACCGCGCCATCTATGTCATCGCCCTTGCCGGCCTTTGGCAGGCCTCGGGCCTCGTGATGGCGATCCTTCTCGCCGGTCTTCGCGGCGTCGATGGCGAGCTCTGGAAGGCGGCCAAGGTCGACGGCATTCCGACCTGGCGCGTCTATCTGCACATCGTCGTGCCGATCCTTGCACCGATGTTCGCGACCGCGACGGTGCTGCTCGCGACGGCGGTGGTGAAGGTCTATGACCTCGTGGTCGCGCTGACCAATGGCGGCCCGGGCATTTCCACCGAAGTGCCGGCCAAGTTCGTCATCGAATATCTGTTCCAGCGCCAGAATCTCGGTCTCGCCACGGCGGCCTCGACGGTCATGCTGATTACCGTGCTCTGCGTCCTGGCCCCCTGGCTCTATGTCCAGTACTTCCGTCAGCCGAGGAGAGCGTCGTGAGCAAGCCCGACCTCAAGGAGCCTTCCGGCCCGCGGCCGGTCCATTTCACGCCGGCGCGCTTCGGCATCTACGCCTTCCTGGTCATTGCGGCGCTGTTCTTCCTCATTCCGCTCTATGTGATGGTCGTGACATCACTGAAGCCGATGGCGGAAATCCGGCTCGGAAACCTGTTCGCGCTGCCAGATGCGCCGACGCTCGACGCCTGGATCAAGGCCTGGTCGTCGGCCTGCACCGGCCTCAATTGCGAGGGCATCCATGTCGGCATGCTGAACTCGGTCAAGATCCTCATTCCGAGCGTGATCATCTCGATCGCGGTCGGCGCGGTGACGGGCTATGCGCTGTCGTTCTGGCGGCCAAAAGGCGCCAATCTGCTGTTCGGCGTGCTGCTGCTCGGCGCCTTCATCCCCTATCAGGTCTTCCTCTATCCGCTGGTGCGGATGCTCTCGATGGTGTCGCTCTACAATTCGATCCCCGGCGTCGTGTTCGTGCATGCCATCTTCGGCCTGCCGCTGATGACGCTCCTGTTCCGCAATTTCTATGCGGGCATCCCGGTCGATCTGTTCAAGGCGGCGCGCGTCGATGGCGGCGGGTTCTGGGCGATCTTCCTGCAATTGATGCTGCCGCTTTCGACGCCGATCATCGTCGTCGCCGCCATCCTGCAGATCACGGGCATCTGGAACGACTTCCTGTTCGGCCTGATCTTCGCCGGCCGCGAGAACTTCCCGATGACTGTCCAGCTCAACAACATCGTCAATTCGAGCTTCGGCGAGAAGGAATACAACGTGAACATGGCGGCGACGATCCTGACCGCCCTCGTTCCGCTGGTCGTCTATTTCGTGTCTGGTCGCTGGTTCGTTCGCGGCATCGCCGCCGGCGCCGTGAAGGGGTAATCCATGGCAACCGTCTCCATCCGCGATCTCGAGATCGATTTCGGCACGCTGAGGGTGCTTCAGACGCTGAATCTCGAAATCGCCGAGGGCGAGTTCATCGTCCTGCTCGGCCCATCAGGCTGCGGCAAATCCACCTTGCTGAACGCCGTCGCCGGCCTTCTCGACGTCACAGCCGGCCAAATCTGGATCGGCGGCAAGAACGTCACCTGGGAAGAGCCGAAGGACCGCGGCATCGGCATGGTGTTCCAGTCCTATGCGCTCTATCCGCGCATGACGGTGAAGGGCAACCTTTCCTTCGGGCTCAAGATGGCCAAGACGCCGAAGGACGAGATCGACAAGCGCGTCGCAAAGGCCTCGAAGATCCTGCAGATCGAGCCGCTGCTCGAGCGGCGTCCGTCGGAACTCTCGGGCGGCCAGCGCCAGCGCGTCGCAATCGGCCGGGCGCTGGTGCGCGATGTCGATGTGTTCCTGTTCGACGAGCCTCTGTCCAATCTCGATGCCAAGCTGCGGACCGAGCTGCGCGTCGAGATCAAGCGGCTGCATCACGAACTTGGCTCGACCATGATCTATGTGACGCATGACCAGATCGAGGCGCTGACACTCGCCGACCGGATCGCCGTCATGAATGGCGGCGTCATCCAGCAATTGGCCTCGCCGAAGGAAATCTATCGCCGGCCGGTCAATCGTTTCGTCGCCGGCTTCGTCGGCTCGCCGGCCATGAACTTCGTCGATGGGACGCTGTCGCTCGGCGATGGAGCCCCCGCTTTCGTCCTCGCGGACGGCGCGCGGGTCGATCTCACCGGCTACGAATTCGGCGCCACCGCCAAGGACGGCCAGAAAGCCACGCTCGGCATTCGCCCCGAGCAGATCGAGCTCAAGGAGAAGGCGGCGGACGCCACGACGCTGCCGATCCATCTCAGCCTCGTCGAGCCCATGGGCGCCGACAGTCTGGTCTGGGGCCATGTGGCAGGAACGCAATTCTCCGTCCGCATCGACGGCGACGACCATGTGACGACGCCGGCCAACTTTGATGCCTTCTTCTCGCCCGCTCATGCGTCAATCTTCGACAAGGCCAGCGGCGCCCGTCTCTGATTCGCCCCCCTGCCGCGGAGCCCCCCGCTCCCGGCCCCGTTCATTTCTTCACGTCACGAGAACCTCATGCCCAAGCACGCCATCGCCTTCCAGCTCTATTCCGCCCGCAATTTTCCTCCGCTTGAGACCGTGCTCGAAGGCCTCGCGGCGATCGGCTATGACGCGGTCGAGCCCTATTACCCGCTCTATGGCGAGGATCCGGCCGGCTACCGCGCCAAGGTCGATGCTAGCGGCCTGGTCACGCCGACTTTCCATGCCCCGGTCGACGGCGTGACCGGCGAGACCGAGCGCTTCATCGACATTGCCAAGACGATCGGCGCCCACACCATCGTCATCCCCTATCTCGGCGCCGAGCAGCGGCCGACCGATGTCGCGGGCTGGAAGGCCTTTGGCGCCAAGCTCGCCGAAACCGCCGCCGTGGTGAACGCCGCCGGCCTCGGCCTCGGCTATCACAACCACGATTTCGAATATGCGGCGCTCGCCGATGGCTCGCGCCCGATCGATCACCTGATCGGCAACGGCGTTGTCTCCGAGCTCGACCTTGGCTGGGTCGTCCGCGCCGGCAAGGACGCTGCCGCCGAGATCGACAAGCTCTCGTCCGAGATCATTGCCTTCCATATCAAGGATCTGGCGCCCGCCGGCACGACTGATGAGGATGGCTGGGCCGATGTCGGCCATGGCACCGTCGACTGGGCCGCGCTGTGGCCGCATATCGCCAAGGCGCCGAAGGCCGGCGTGCTGGTTGCCGAGCACGACAATCCGGCCGACTGGAAGCGCTTCGCAGAACGCTCCTTCGCCGCCATCAAGTCCTTCGCTGTCTGAGAAACACCATGACCACCATCCACAAGATCGGACTGATCGGCGCCGGCAATATCTCGGAAGCCTATCTCAAGCTGGCGCCGCTGTTCCCCGCCACGAAGATCGTCGCCGTTGCCGACATTGCCCCGGCTGCCGCCAAGGCGCGGGCCGATGCCTTCGGCATCCGCGCGCTCAGCGTCGATGAACTGCTTGCAGACGCCGAGATCGATACGGTCATCAATTTGACCATCCCCGCGGCGCATTACGAGATCAGCCACGCCATCCTTTCGGCCGGCAAGCATGCCTATTCCGAAAAGCCGTTCGCGCTCTCGATCGAGGACGGCAAGAAGCTTGTGGCCGAGGCCGATGCGCGCGGGCTGAAGCTCGGCAGCGCGCCGGACACCTTCCTCGGCGGCGGCGGCCAGACGGCGCGCCGGCTGATCGACGAAGGCAAGATCGGCCGCATCGTCGCCGGCACCATGCATGTCATGAGCCATGGCATGGAGAACTGGCACCCCAATCCGGGCTTCTTCTTCCAGCCCGGCGGCGGCCCGATCCTCGATCTCGGCCCTTACTACATCGCCGCGCTGGTCAACCTGATCGGACCGGTCAGCCATGTCACAGCCTTCGCCTCGAAGGGCTTCGAGGAGCGCCTCGTGACCGCCGAGGGCCCGCTCAAGGGCAAGACCGTGCCGGTCGGCACGCCGACGACGATCAACGCCGTGCTTGAATTCAAGACCGGCGCGCAGGTCACCCTCGCCGCGTCCTGGGACGTCTGGAAGCATGGCCACATCAACCCGATCGAGCTTTACGGCTCGGAAGGCACGATGCTGGTTCCCGACCCGAACTTCTTCGGCGGCAAGGTGCAGTATTCCGAGCGCGGCGGTGACTTCCTGACCGTCGAAACCTCGGATGTCGCCTTCGGCAAGGGCAATTGGGGCGCCGATCAGGGCCACGCCAATTACCGCATGCTGGGCGTCGCTGACATGCTTGATGCAGCCGAGACCGGGCGCGAGCCGCGCTGCTCGGGCCGTGTCGCGCTGCATGCGCTCGATGTCATGGTGTCGATCCTCGATGCGGCCGCCTCGCGCAGCGTCATCAAGCTCTCCACCACAACCGAACGACCGGCGCCGCTGACCAGCGCCGATGCGCAGCGCCTCCTTGCGCCGCGCTGAACCGTTTCCACGGCTCCTCCCAACTGGGGCGGCTTCGGCCGCCCCTTTTCTTTGGGAGGTGCCATCGAGATCGTGCCTCTGAGGCGCCCGGTCACCATCTAACCGGCGACCAATCCTTGTCGGTCAACTGGCCCCTGTGATGCTGTATGCGCCAACTCGCCTCAAACGGCACGGGCGCTCCGTCGCCGCTGTCGATCGCCCAGAATGCTGCCGCCATTCGTTCCCGGCCGAGCGCCAGCGTCTCGTCGCGGATCGGCCAGATCTGTGGCTTGGGCAGCCAGATCGTCGGGTTGGTGTTGATCTCGTAGATGACTTCCTGCCCGCCCACGGTGGTGTGATCGGCTCGGCCATAGTCGATGCCCGCGACGCGGAATGCGGTCTCGACCGCAGCCGGGCAGGCGTTGGCGACAACCTGGCGGTTCTCCTCCTCGGACAGCCAGGACGGCAGGATGTCACCCACGCCATATTTCACCAGCCAGGTCGGCTCGACGATGTGATGGTCGAGATAGATGCTTTCTCCGATGCGGAACGAGCCCGATTTGCGCCAGAGCCCCTCGCCGATCGACTCGCCGCAGAATTCGATCACGACCATGCCGCGCAGCGGCCGGCCTTCCGCGACGGATCGATCCAGGAACGCGTCCAGTTCCGCCTGTGAGGCGATCAGGCCGGACACGGCAGCGCCGTGATCCTGGTCGTTGCGGACGAAGACCGGAAAACGATCTGGCTGGGGTCGATCCTCGGCACGATAGATATCAAACGGATTGAGCCCGGCGCGCTTCAGCTTGCGCAACAACTCATAGCGTGCCGGCACAGCAGCGGGATCGTTGAGGCAGACGAGCCCCGCGGCCTTGAAATTGCGATAGAGATCCGCCGCGAGCAGCTGTTCCCATGGATAAAGGCGCTCGATATCTGTGAAGATGATCGTCGATGCCGGGATGCGGAGCGCCCGGAACGCCGCATCGTAGCTGAGCGCGATGGTTTTCGGGATCGAGGCGCCGAGCGCGTCGCCGACCAGCGTGCCAACCGTCCCCTGATGGCCCCTCGTCGTCAAAAACAGAATCATCGACAGCATTCCCCCCAGACCCGGCTATGCCGACACCATAATTCGGGCGGGTCGATTGCCGAGATGAAATATCCATGCAAGGCTTGATGACAAGTTCAGCATGGAATTGGACTGCAGCGTTTGCGCGCGCGGACGGACAGGTCAATCGGGTCTGGGGGGACTTTGACTGGATGAGCACCGAGGTTCTCGGCGAGAGTTGTTGGACTCCCGTCGTAGACGTCGTGTGCCAGCACACTCTGACTTCTGTCAGGGGCATGATCGGGCGTCATTGCGGCGGTCGATCGACTGTAACGTCGGGGCTTGCAGGAGATTGCCGCGACGGACCACTGAACGAACATCTCCATTTTCCAGATGAAGACGAGAAGGAACCGCAGTTATCATGCTCAAGTCGGCAGGACTGGATTTTCACTTCAACGAAGAATCGCTGCTCCTCGCGCTCAACACCGACGCTCCCGCCGCTGAACTCGCGGCCAAGCCGGTGACCAGCCCGGCAGACGATTCGGAAGCTGCGGCAGCGTGACGCTGGGCGCCGTGACCCTTTGGTGATCCAAGCGATACTGCGGCCGACGGCGTTTCACCCGCCGGGTCGAGGTCGAGGTCGCGGTATCGCACCCTTCAGGCTGTCGCCCCCGAGCGTCAGTTGAGCTTCGGCGGCGTCGCCAGCGGCGCGCGCTCGGCAGTGGGCAGCGCCAGAACCGCGTCGAAGGTGCGTGACTGGATCTGCTCCTGCATCGCGCCGACCTCAAGCCGGATTTCGCGCAGATGCGCGTCGATCGCGGCGCGGTCGGGCGTCGGCGCCGCGGCCAGCGCGGCGAGCTCGGTTCGAAGCTTCTTCAGACGGTCGAGCCGAGCAATGACATCGGGCTTCAGCGGCTGAAGCGCGGATTCGATCGCGGCGACCGAGGATGGCGACAGGCGGTCGCTGAGCCAGCGCAGCTCCATCTTCACCGCGCGCAGATTGCTGTCCGTCCCATGGCGGAAGCCTAGGCGCTCGGTGAGAAAAGCGCCGAGCACAAAGGCGTTGACCGCCAGCGACAGCACAAGCGCCGTCCAGATCCAGCTGATCCGCCGCCGACGCGGCTTCAAGTCGATGCTCATCAGAAGCCGAGCTCGGACGGCCCGAAGAGCAGCGGGTCGAGCTGGACCACGCCGGCGACGCGCGTGTCGTCGCCCGGCGCGAACACGAGGCCCGAGGCGCCGCCGAGCACGCCGGCGACAGCCACGATCGCCGCAGCCGCGGCAAAGCGGCGATGCCAGCGCACCGGCCGCGGTGCCGCCTTGGCGAGCACGCCGGCCCGAATGCGGTCGAGCGGCCCGCTGGCGATCCGCGCATCGAGCGCTTCGGCTGCGACCTTCAGCCTGAAATCGAGCGCCACGGCGCCGTCGCGATAGGCGCGGAACGAGCGGTCGGCCAGCAGGGCCTCGCGCCCGCGCTGGGCCAGCGCCAGATCAGGCCATCGGCCAAGATCGGCGCCCCAGCGATCGACGGCGTCGCGCAATCCGATGGGGCCGGGGCGCAGCGCCTCGGCATCGTGTTCGATCCTGTCGGTCATGATCCCGTCCAGTCCTCCCCTTCCTCCATCCCCTCGCCGGTGAGCAGGCCGCGCAAGCGGCGCCGTGCCCGTGCGAGAAGGGATTCGTAGGCATGTTGGGTCATGCCCATGATGGCCGAGGCTTCCGCCTGGCTCAGTTCCTGAAAATGCGCGAGCACGATCACCGCGCGCTGGCGGTCGGGCATCCGGTCCAGCGCTTCATGCACCAGACGGACATCCTCGACGCGGACGAGGTTGCGTTCCGGACTGGGCGCGTCGTCCTCGAGCATGTTGTCGAGATCGTCGATATCGACATGGGGTCGACGCCGGCGCAGCCGGTCGATCGACAGACGATAGGCGACCTGATGCAGCCAGGTGCCGATGCGCGCCCGCGGTTCCCAGGCGTCGGCATTCTGCCAGAGGCGGATGAGCGCTTCCTGCACCACCTCCTCGGCCTCGGACAGATCGCACAGAACGGCCGCGACGAAACGGGTCAGCCGCGGCGCCTCGTCGGCAATCAGCCGGCCGAATGCCTCGCCGTCGCCATCGGCGACAGCCCGCATCCGCGCCTCATCGGCCCGGATCGCGGCCTGCGCAGCGTTTTCATCCATCGCGCCCAAGGATGCGTTTTCGCCTTTCGTACCGTCTGCCTGACTGGCTGGCCCCTTCCCGCCCGTCAGCAGACGATAGCGCATCCCTCGCGAAGGGGCAGCCTTGCGATGTGCGTCCAGGGCGGGAACGTTGGACATGAGCCGCTACTCCGCTGCGATCTGAAGCGGCGGCCGCGGCTCGCCCTTGCGATCGGCGGCATCGCGCCGCTTGCGTTCGTCCTCGCCGCTTAAAGCCGCGGCGAGTTCGCGCATTAGCCGCTGCTCCTCGGCGACGCGCGGCTTGCTGAGGCCGGCGAGCAGCAGGAACGCCACCGGCGTCAGGAACAAGGTCGCCAAAGCCGAGAAGCCGAGGCCTCCGACCATGATCCAGCCGAGCGCGGCGCGCGCTTCCGATCCGGGGCCGCCGGTCAGGATAAGCGGCAGACCGCCGAGCACGGTCGCGATCATCGTCATCAGCACGGGCCGGAGGCGGATGAGGCAGGCATCGCGGATCGCGTCGCGCACCGAGAGGCCCTCGTCGCGCAGCTGGTTGGCGAACTCGACGATGAGGATGCCGTTCTTCGCCATCAGGCCGACCAGCATCACCAGGCCGATCTGCGAATAGATATTGAGCGAGCCGCCCGAGAGCAGGATCGCATAGATGCCCGAGGCGACGCCGAACGGCACGGTCGCGAACAGGATCGCCGCTGCGACAAAGCTCTCGAACTGCGCGGCCAGCACCAGAAGGATGATGACGATGGCGAAGCCGAAGGTCGTCGCGACGCCGCTCGACGTCTCGTTGAGCGTTGCCGCCTCGCCGGTGAATACGATCCCGAGCCCGGCCGGCAGCGTCTCGGCGGCGACCTTGTTGAGGATGCCCATGGCGGCGCCGAGATCGACACCCGGCGACAGAGTCGCCGTGATCGGCACGGCGCGGCGCTGCGACTGGCGGGCAAGCGTCGGCGAGGTCGATTCCTCGGTGACGGAAACGACTGACGACAGCGGCACCATGACGCCGCTCGCCGTGCGAACCTGGACGTTCTCGAGATCGCCCGGCGTTACGATCAGCCCTTCCGGCGCGAGCGCCCGGATCTCGACCTTGTCATCGCCGATATAGAAGTCGCCCATATCCGCGCCGGCGAGCAGCGTGGAGACGATCGTTCCGACATCGGCGACGGAAACGCCGAGATCCGCTGCGCGATCGCGGTCGATATTCACCGAAAGCTGCGGCTGATTCAGGTCGTAGTTGAGCTGGACATTGGCGAAGGCCGGATTGGCCGATAGCGTGTTGATGAGATCGGTCGCGGCCTTCGAGAGGCTGTCGTAATCGACGCCGGTCAGCGCGAAAGTAAGGCCCTGGCCACCGCCGCGGATGCCGAGGCTGTTGGCCTGACGGAGGTTCACCACCGCGCCGGGAATGCCGCGCACCTTGGCCTGAACCTCGGCGGCGATCTGCTGCTGGCTGCGGTGGCGCTCGCCCCAGGGCGCCAGCGTCACGAACATGAAGCCGCTGTTCGGGCTGTTGAAATTGCCAGCGATCGAGAAGGTGTTGGTCGCCTCGCCGGAATCGAGCAGCGGCTGAATCGCCGCCTGGACGAGCTGCATCTGGCCTTGGGTATAGTCGACCGTCGAGCCCTGCGGCGTCGACATCGAGATGATCACCGCGCCGCGATCTTCCTGCGGCGTCAGCTGTTGCGGCAGGCTCTCAAACGCGATGAAGGCGCCGCCGGCGAACAGGACACTGATGAGGATGACGACAAGCGGCGCCTGCAGCGAGGCATCGAGCAGCCGCTCATAAAGCCGGTGGCCGCGCTTGCCGATGCCGTCAAGGGTGCGGTTGAACAGGTTCCGTTTCGCCGCGCCGCCATGGCCGCCCTCGTCCTTCAGAAGCCGCGAGCCCAGCATCGGCACCAGCGTCAGCGCGACAAAGGCCGACAGGGCGACGGAGAAGGCGAGCACGAAGCCGAATTCGGAAAAGAGCCGCCCCGCCGTGCCCTTGAAGAAGGAGATCGGGATGAACACGGCGGCCAAGGTCGCGGTGGTCGAGATGACGGCGAAGAACACCTGCTTGGCGCCGAGAACGGCGGCAGCGCGCGGCCCCATGCCCTCATGGCGGCGGCGGGCGATGTTCTCCAGCACGACGATCGCATCGTCGACAACAAGGCCGGTCGCCAGCACCAGCGCGAGCAATGTGAGGATATTGAGCGAGAATCCCATGAGATACATGGCCGCGATCGTGCCGAGCAGCGAGATCGGGACGGTGATCGCCGGGATGAGCGTCGTGCGCAGCGAGCCGAGAAACAGGAAGATGATCGCGATGACGATGCCGATCGACAGCAGCAGGCTGCGCTCGACCTCCTCGAAGGATCCGGCGATGAAGGTCGCATCGTCGGAGGTGACGCGGATGCTGACATCGGCCGGCAGATTGGCCTTCAGCTCTTCGATCGCCTTGTTGACGCCCTCGGAGATGGTCAGCGTGTTGGAACTCGCCTGGCGCACGATGCCGAGACCGACGCCCGTGCGGCCATTGACCTGAAGCGAGGAGGCCTTCGCCGACGGGCCGAACACCACGTCGGCGACATCGCCGACACGGGTGTCACCCTTGATCCGGATGGCCTTGACGTCGTCGGCGCCTTTGACGCTGGCATCGGCGCGCACGAACATGGTGCGGTTCTGGTCGGCGAGGTTGCCGGCGGGAACGTCGAGCGCGACAGTCGCCAGCGCCGTCTTGAGATCGGCAACGGTCAGGCCATAGGCCGCGAGGCGCATCGGATCGATATAGATGCTGATCATCGGCGAACGATCGCCGTTGACCTGAACATCCGCGACGCCCGGGACCGATTTCAGCCGGTCGACGACGACATCGTTGACCATCTGGGTCAGCGTCTCGATCTTCTGCGTCGAGGACGTGACCGCGAGGCGCATGATCGCGTCGCCATTGGTATCGGCCTTGGCGATGGTCGGCGGATCAGCATCGGTCGGCAAATTGCGCTGCGCGTTGCCGACGGCATCACGCAGATCGTTGGCCGCGACGTTGATATCGGTCGAGTCCGAAAACTGGACGGTGACGCGGCTGCGCCCGCTGGTCGACTGCGACTGGATGTCGGTCCAGCCCGAGACACCGGCCGCGGCGTTTTCGATGACGCTGGTGACTTCCTTGTCCATCGTGTCGGGCGTCGCGCCGGTATAGGTGGTCGTGATCGTCACCACCGGCTGGTCGATATTGGGCAGTTCGCGGATCTCGACGCCGCCGATCGCGGCAAGGCCGGCGACGACGATCAGGAGATTGGCGACGATGGCGAGCACCGGCCGCCGCACCGACAGGGCCGAAATGCCGCTCGGCGTCGCGGCCGAGGGCGGAATCGGATCGTGTTCCATGTCGTGGTGGTGGTGAGGCGGCGGCGCAGCGTCGTCGGTCATCTCACCCTCCCTGCGGCGTGGCGGCCGTCCGAGCCGCGGCGTTCGGCTTGTCAGTCTTGTCCGCGCCGCCCGTCCCGCCGTCAGGAGCCTTCGCCGCGGCCGACTGACCGACATCCGCGATCCGCACGCCGGGCCGCAGCCGCTGCAACCCTTCGACGACGATACGATCTGATTCGGTCAGATCGCTCGATGCGACGAGAACGCGGCCGCTCTGGCGTTCAAGGATCGTGATCGGCGCCCGGGCGACGCCGTCGCCGGCAAGCTTCCAGACATAGGAGCCGGTCCGGTCCCATTGGATCGCAAGCGCCGAAACCGCCAGTTGCTTCTCGCCCGGGAACGGCAGAGCGACCTTGATCGCCATGCCCGGCCGAACACCGATAGCCTCGGCGGCGGCGGCATCAAGCGTCGCTTCGACCTTCAGCGTCCGCGCCGTTGCGTCGATGCGGGTGTCGATCGCGCTGACGGCACCATTGATCACGACGCCCGGTTTCGAATCGGCGGACGCCGTGATCGGCTGACCGAGCGCGACCCGGCCGGCATACCGTTCCGGGATCAGGAACGAGACCTTCATCACCGAGGGATCGTCGAGCGTCACGACGATGGTGGACGGGGTCACGAGATCGCCGACAGAGAGCGTGCTGATGCCGAGGACGCCGCCGAACGGGGCAATGATGGTGCGGCGGTCAAGCGCGATCTGTGCGCTGAGAACGCCGATTTCGCCCCGACGCTCGGCCGATTGGGCGTCCTGCAGCGCAGAAATGGTGAGATTGTTGGTGCTGGCGAGCTTCTGCGAGCGCTCCAGCGTCTTTTGCGCATCGCTGAGCGCGACTTTGGCAAGGTCAAGCGCGACCTTCTGGTCGGCATTGTCGAGTTCGACCAGCGGCTGACCCTTGGCGACCTTGTCGCCGGCCTTGAACAGAACCGCCGTCACCTCGGCCGTCACCTGCGGGTAAAGATTGATCGACTGCGGCACCAGAACGGTGCCGACGGCGCGGACCGTATCGTTGACGACGTCGCTGCCGACGCTGTCGGAAACCACAAGGGTCGGCCCGCTCGCAGAGGCGCCGCCACGAGAGCGGCTGCCGCCGGCCGGCTGGCCGTTCTGACCTCCGGCGCTGGCTGCCTGCTGTCCGGCCGTGCCGAAGAGCTGATCGCGGTGCTGATAGGCAAAATAGCCGCCGCCCGCGATGACGAGCACGACGACGCAGAGCATCAGCTGCTTCCAGAAGGCCATGAAGAGTTCCGTTTCCCGGTCCGACCAGCGTGATACGATCCGGCGCAGCGTTTCCGTCGCACCGAGCGCCAAAAAAACGGACCACGAATGGTCAGCTGACGACGGCGGCGGCCCGCGTCTCGCGGAAACTGCGCCGCATGTCGCGGGGCGTACAGCCATAGCGCTCGCGGAAAGCCTCGTAGAAGCGGCTAAGCGAGCCGAATCCGGCCTCGAAGGCGATGTCGGCGATCTCGTCGTCGCTGGCGAGCAGGCGGCCATGCGCCAGCATCAGCCGCTGGCGCGTCACATATTCGTTGATCGTCATGCCGAGCGTGCGGCGGAACAAAGTCATCGCGTAATTCGGATGCAGCGTCACCGACGCGGCGATGTCGGCGACAGAGATCGGCGTCGTGGCGTGCTCGGCGATGTAGCGCGCCATGCGGTGGACCTTGTCGCGATGGGCCTCGACGGCGTCCGGATCGGCCTCCCGCGCCCGCCGTTCCTCGTCGTCCGAGGCGAGATCGCGCCAACCGTCGATCTCGATCCGGCGCAGGCGCGCCGCCAGTTCATCACGCACCAGCGTCAGCATCTGCTCCCGCCGTTCGACGAGATCGACATGCCAGGATTCGAACTGCTGCTGCTCGAAGCTGCGCACGACGCGCGCGACCAGAAGACCGCCCTGCAGAAGTGACGTCTTCAAGACCTGACAGCCGGGCATGGCGAGGCACATGTCGATCGGCACGTCGGTACAGATAAAACGCGTTCCCTCTTCCACCTCGATCACGCGGTGGGGGATGGCCGCCCAGAAGATCCCGAGATTGCCCTTCTTCAGCGTCACCGTGCGCCCGTTAAAGAGATAGGTCATCTGGCCGGCGACGAGGAAATTGAGCTCGACATGGCTGTGGACATGCGCCGAGCGCATCAGGCGGACGAAGTCGACCGAGCCGACGCGGAACGAGCCGGGCGCGGGGGTCGGATGATCGGGATCGACGAGGAATTCCTGATGCTGCATGGCGGGCGACGTCCGGGTTCTCAGGCCGATCATAGCGGAGGGAAGCGGCGGCGCCAGCGTCCAGCCCTATCAGGAGTGCGGGATCGTATCGGGATTCGGCGAATTCGTACTTTACTCCCGCCTTAGGATCGTGGACGTTAGCCCCCGGAGGAAACTAGCCTGTTATGGGCTTGGAATGCCTCGGCGTTTCGGCCCCACATTTGGGAGATGATTGAATGGCAAGTCTGACGCTGCGTCAGGTGCAGAAGTCCTTCGGCGAAGTTCCGATCATTCGGGGCGTCGACCTCGAGGTCAAGGACGGCGAGTTCTGCGTGTTCGTCGGCCCGTCGGGCTGCGGCAAGTCCACGCTCCTCCGCCTGATCGCCGGCCTCGAAGGCACGACGGAAGGTTCGGTGAAGATCGGCGAGCGCGACGTGACGCGCCTTGCACCGGCCGAGCGTGGCGTCTCGATGGTGTTCCAGTCCTACGCGCTCTATCCGCACATGACCGTCGCCGAGAATATCGGCTTTGGCATGAAGATGGCCAAGATGCCGAAGCCGGAGATCCAGGCGCGTACCGCCAAGGCGGCGAAGATGCTGCACCTCACCGAACTGCTCGGCCGTCGTCCGGCTCAGCTTTCGGGCGGTCAGCGCCAGCGCGTCGCCATCGGCCGCGCCATCGTGCGCAACCCTGACGTATTCCTGTTCGACGAGCCGCTGTCGAACCTCGACGCCGCGCTGCGCGTGCAGATGCGCATCGAGATCTCGCGCCTGCACAACGACCTCAAGGCGACGATGATCTACGTCACGCACGACCAGGTCGAAGCGATGACGATGGCCGACAAGATCGTCGTGCTGTCGGCAGGCCGCATCGAGCAGGTCGGCTCGCCGCTTGAGCTCTACCATCGCCCGAACAATCTCTTCGTCGCGACCTTCATCGGCTCGCCGAAGATGAACCTGTTCAACGTCGTCGTCTCGGAAGTCACCGGCGGCTCGGCCATCGTCAAGCTGCCCGGCGGCTCGACGATCGCGATCCCGACGCGTGGCGCCTCGATCACGCCCGGCGCCTACACGCTCGGCGTTCGTCCGGAGCATCTCACGATCGCCCCGACCGACACCGGCGTTCCCGGCAAGGTCGTGCTGTCCGAGCATCTCGGCGGCGAGACCATGATCTATGTCGATGTCGAAGGCACCGAATCGACGGTTGTGAAGGCCGACGGCCTCGCCGGTCAGCGCGCCGGCGACAATGTCCGCATCATCGTCGACCCGCAGACCGTGCATCTGTTCGACAAGGACGGCCAGGCCGTGATCAACGGATCGCTGATCTGATCGGCCTTATCGGTCCAGACTGATTGGAAGGCCCGGGAGCGATGCTTCCGGGCCTTCTTCATGATGGCCGAAGCGCTCCCGCGTGCTCCGGCTTTGCCGGCGGCGGTTGAATCCTTCCAAAGGAGACTTTAAGAAGGAACTTTAACGCCTTGGTTTCGCCCGGCCCGGCGGGACCTCTCGTCGAGGCGTCAGCGAGGGATGTCGCATGCGTCTTACCCAGCAAACCAGCTATTCAATCCGCGTCCTGATCTATTGCGCTGCCAATACGTCGGACAACAGCCGGATTCGCGACATCGCCGCCACCTATGGCATCTCCGAGCTGCATCTGTTCAAGATCATGCATGTGCTGGTCGAGAGCGGCTTCGTCGAGACGATCCGCGGCCGCAATGGCGGCATCCGCCTGGCGCGTCCCGCGCATGAGATCAGCATTGGCGCGGTGGTGCGGGCGACGGAGAGCAACTTCTTCCTGACCGACTGCTTCGACACCGCCAACCGCGATTGCCCGCTGGTTGATTCCTGCGGCGTGAACCGCATCCTGTCCGAGGCACTCAGCGCCTTCTTCACCGTGCTCGATCGCTACACGATCGCCGATGTCGCGCGCGACCGCGGCCAGTTGCGCAGCCTGCTCGACCTCTCCGCCGAGCCGATGCCTGCCTTCGCCGAAGCCCCGCAGCCGGCGCTTGCTTCATGACCTGCTAAGGGTGACGTCGGCCGGCAACCGCCGAACCGAACAGAGGACAGGATGGACATTCGCGACATCCTCGGCCAGATCGGCCTCTTTGCCGATGCGACGACGGCGGAGCAGCGGGCGGAGCTTGCCGGACGCTGCCGCCTCGTTACCTACACGCGCGGCATGAACGTGATGACCGAAGGCGATTTCGGCGGCTTCATGCTGGCGATCGTCACGGGCCGGCTGGGCATAACCAGAGCCGCGGCACCCGCCCGCCGCCAGGTTGCGACACTCGGGCCGGGCGAGATCGTCGGCGAGATGTCGCTGCTGACCGGCGCGCGCCGCGCGGCAACCGTGACCGCGCTCGAAACGACCATCGCCGTCGAGATCACCAAGGTCGCGCTTGAGGCGCTGTTCATGCGCTCGCCCGACCTGCTCGATAAGATGGGGGGCCTGCTCGCGGACCGGAGGGCCCGGCTCGACGAGCGGAGCGCCCCACGCGCCGGGGACAGCCGTACAAGCGAGATCATCGAGGCGATGCGGCGCTTGTTCGGCCGCCAGCCGCCGCTCATCCCCTGACCAGCACCAGCGCCAGCACCATGGCGAGATAGGTGATCTGATGCGCGTACTGGTCGACGCCGAAGCCGCGCCAATATTGCCGGTCGCGCACGGTCCATCCAGTGCGCGTGCCGATTTCCGCCTTCAGCCAGTCGATATGGTAGTGGGCGATGAACTCGGCTGCGAGCACAGCCCCTGCAGCCGGCAGCGACACCGGCAGCAGCATGAAGATCGGCAGGCTCCCGACGACATGCAGGCCGGCATGACCGAGGCCGGCGGGATGGCCGTATTGGCCTTTCATGGCGAGCTGGCGCGGCGTCTGGAAGAAGAAGTCGCAGAAGAGATGCTTCAACTGCAGCAGCACCAGCGCGGCGATCACGGCAAGCGCTGCCTCGTTCATTCCCACTCCCATCGCAGCATCGGACCTTCCGCCGACCGCTGGAAGCTAGGGCCGATCGCGCGCCGACCCTATGAAAGCGATCACATCGGAACGGCACCCGGCATGCAGGGCAAGGGAAAAAGCGACAGGCACCGCAGGATCGTGCGGCGCCTGTCGGCGTGTTGAGCCGGTTCAGGCCGCCTCGTGCACGGGCGGTGCCATGGCGCCGGTCATGATCGCCACCGCATCCGACATCGAATGCTGCTTCGGATCGATGACGGCAATGCGCTTGCCGAGCCGGTGGATATGAATGCGATCGGCGACTTCGAACACATGCGGCATGTTGTGGCTGATGAGCACGATCGGCAGCCCCCTCGCCTTCAGCCGCAGCATCAGTTCGAGCACCTTGCGCGATTCCTTGACGCCGAGCGCCGCGGTCGGCTCGTCGAGAATGACCACCCGGCTGCCGAAGGCGGCGGCGCGCGCAACGGCGACGCCCTGGCGCTGGCCGCCCGAGAGTGTCTCGACCGGCTGGTTGATGTTCTGGATCGTCAGGAGCCCGAGTTCGGACAGTTTCTGCCGCGCCTCGCGCTGCATGTAGCCGCGATCGAGCGTCCTGAAGATCGTGCCGATCCAGTCGTCGCGGCGCTTCTCGCGGCCGAGGAACAAATTGTCGGCAATCGAGAGCGCCGGCGAGACCGCCAGATTCTGGTAGACGGTCTCGATGCCGCGATTGCGCGCATCGATCGGGCTCTTGAAGGCGATCGGCTGGCCGTTCAGCCGGATCTCGCCGAAATCCGGGATCACCGCGCCGGTCAGCGCCTTGATCAACGTCGACTTGCCGGCGCCGTTATCGCCGATGACGGCGAGGATCTCGTCCGGCATCAAGTCGAAGTCGGCGTTGTCGAGCGCGACGACGCGGCCATAGCGCTTGTTGAGGCCTCGGGCCTGGAGGATCGGTTCCTTGCTCATGCCGAAAGCTTCCTGATCCACTGGTCGATGGTGACGGCGACGATGATCAAGACGCCGACGGCGAAATCCTGCCAGAGCAGTTCGAGACCGGACAGTGCCAGGCCGTTGCGGAACACGCCGACGATCAGCGCGCCGATCAGCGTGCCGACGATCGAGCCGCGGCCGCCGAAGAGGCTGGTGCCGCCGATCACCACGGCGGTGATCGAATCAAGGTTCGCGGTCTGGCCGGCCTGCGGACTGACGCCGCCGATGCGGCCGATCAGCACCCAGGCCGCGATAGCGCAGATGAAGCCAGCCAGTGCGTAGACGCCGATCAGCGTCTTGGTCGTGCTGATGCCGGCGAGGCGCGCCGCATCGGGATCATCGCCGGTCGCATAGACGTGGCGGCCGAAGGCGGTGCGGTTCAGGATGTACCAGACGGCGAGCGCGACCAGCAGCATGACGATCGAGCCATAGGTCAGGACCCAGCCCTTGAGGAAGGTCCAGTCGAGCCCGAGCGTCTTCGAGAAGAAGTCGTAGGGCTTGAACAGCGACCCCGTCCATTGCAGGAACGGCGCCGCCTCCTGCATGTCCTGCGAGCGGATGGTCTCGCTCTTCGAATACCAGACATTGAGCGCGCCGAAGATGCTCCAGGTGCCGAGCGTCACGATGAAGGGCGGCAGGCGCAGCAGCGTAACGATGACGCCGTTCACCAGTCCGCAGGCGACGCCGCAGATGAGCCCGAGCGGGAACGCGATCTCGACCGGCACGCCATAGACGACCGCCGTGCGGCCCATCACGACCGAGCAGAGGATCATGATCGCGCCGACCGAAAGGTCGATGCCGGCGGTGAGGATGATCAGCGTCTGCGCGATGCCGAGCACCGCGATGATCGTCACCTGCTGCAGCACGAGCGAGAAATTGAACGGCGCGAAGAACTTTCCGGGCGCCGCGATCGAGAAGATCACGACACCGATGAGAAGCACGATGAAGGGAATGCTGGTCGGATACTGATGCAGGAAGCCCTGGATCCGACGGACAAAGCCGACATCGTTCTCGTCGAAGCTGGCGACCGACTGATCGGCGCCGGCAAGGCCGCTCTCGGCAGAAGCCGAGCCAGAAGCGTTGTCACTCATGCGGCGATCTCCTCCCCTGTCGCCAAGCTGCGGGAGCCGCTGCTGCGGCTCCCGCTCGTCCTCAAAGGTCGGGCTGGCCGACCTTCACCTCAGCCCCAGCAGAGCTTCAGGCCTTCCTCGACCGAGATCGCGGGCACGCCGTCGACCGGCTTGGCGGTGACCAGCTGTGCGCCGGTATCGAAGAAGCCGACGGCCGGATCGATCGTGGGCAGGGTGCCGGAATGGATCGCCTCAAGGGCCATGGCGGCCATTTTCAGCGGGTACTGCTGGCTGGTGGCGCCGATGACGCCGGCCTGGACGTTCTTGACGCCCGGGCAGCCGCCGTCGACCGAGACGATCATGACGCTGCCGTCATCCTTGCCGACAGCCTTCAGCGCTTCCCACGCGCCGGCCGCGGCCGGCTCGTTGATCGTGTAGATGACGTTCACATCCGGGCACTTCTGCAGCGCGTTCTCCATCGCGGTGCGACCCTTCTCCTGGTCGCCCTGGCTGATTTCATGCGTGCAGATGCGCGGATCGGTTTCGTCGCCGATCTTGTTCGGGTCCTTCACGTCGATGCCGAAGCCCTGCATGAAGCCCTGGTCACGCAGATAGTCGACGGTCGGCTGGTTGGTCGCGAGGTCGAGGAACACGATCTTCGCGTCCTTGGCCTTGTCGCCGAGCGTCTTGGCGGCCCAGGAGCCGATCAGCACGCCGGCCTTGCGGTTGTCGGTGGCGAAGGTCGCGTCGGCGGCGTTCATCGGATCGAGCGGCGTATCGAGCACGATGACCTTGAGGCCGGCATCGCGGGCCTTCTGGATCGTGGGGACGATCGCCTTCGAGTCCGAGGGGACGATCGCGAAGCCCTTGGCGCCGGCGGCGATGAGGTTCTCGATCGCCGCGACCTGGGCGTCGTTATCGCCGTCGAACTTGCCGGCGGCGGTCTGCAGTGTAATGCCGAGTTCGGCGGCCTTGGCCTGGGCGCCTTCGCGCATCTTGACGAAGAACGGATTGGTCTCGGTCTTGGTGATGAGGCCAATAACCTCATCGGCCAGTACCGG
Organism: Kaistia sp.; assembly: GCA_965229085.1. Classification (GTDB taxonomy): domain Bacteria; phylum Pseudomonadota; class Alphaproteobacteria; order Rhizobiales; family Kaistiaceae; genus Kaistia. Next base: position 1,560,204 of record OZ245859.1, read on the forward strand.
CATGGCCGTCAGCGTCAGGATGCTGGCGGCAAGCGCAATCTTCTTGAGCATGATGACTCCTCCCTGGTCGGTCCTCTTATTTGCGCGCGGAGCGACCAGACCCCCGCAACGCTTCCGGCTCCTCCCGGATCTCCTTGGCGCCCGCCCGAAGGCGGCCGCGAAACTCAGACTTCGGCGACGAGGTCTCTCCCACCCCGGTCGTCGGCCGCGCGGGTCAGAATTGAGGCGCGCGGCGAAAAACTGAAAAACATCGGCAGGCTGGCGGCGCCGATCGCGCCGGCATCGCGGCCGAACGAGCCGCGTTGCAGCCGTGGCGGACGCCGCGCTTCGGGCTTCGTCACCTCGAGGGCGCTCGCAAGACGCGCCAGCACCGCCTCGACGAGGCCCGCATCGACATCGGCATCGACGACCACCAGCGGCACGTCGAGCAGCGAGATCGCCGACCACACCGCCGGCGCCAGCGCATCGACCATGTCGCCGAGCCATTCGTCATAAGCGGCATCACCGCGCCCAATCGCCGCCTCGAGGTCGGCGGCGCTGGCGGATGCGACGCCATGGAAAGCGAGATGACGGGCGAGCGCATTGAGCGAGGCGCGCGTGATCAGGAGGTCGCGTCCGTCAGCGGCATGCGGCGCCGAGGCGAGCCGGCTCGGCGCGACCTGGAGAACGGCGACATCGCCGGCATTGCCATGGCTGCCGCGCAGACAGTCGCCATCGACGACGATGCCGCCACCGATGGCCGGCCCGATGAACAGATAGAGGAAGTCGTCCGCTGTCCGGCCGACGCCGTAAAAGAGCTCGGCAATGGCGGCCGCGCTGCCGTCATTCTCGGCAAAGACCGGAAGACCAGTTTCCTCTTCCAGCCGCGCGGGAAAATCGAACATGTCCCACAGCTCGAAAGCGGCCGCCGGCAGCCCGAGCCGGGCAAGCCAGGCGCCCAGATTATAAGGCTGGGCGACACCGATGCCGGCAAAGCGGGCGCGCGCTGAGGGATCGAGCGTCGCGAGCAGGTCGAGAATGTCGCGAACCACGAGTTCCAGCGCCGCTTCCGGCGCCGGCAGCACCATGTCGTAGTCGCGGCGGGCGAGGATGCGGCCGCCGAAATCAATCAGAACCGTCTCGATCGAGCGGCGATCGAGGCGCACACCAATGCCATAGGCGCCTTCGGGATTGGGCCGGAGCATGGTCGCGGGTTGGCCGCGGCCGCCGCCATGGCGCTTGCCGACGGCCTCGATCAGACCGAGCTCGACCAGCTTCTCGATGATGGCGCCAATGGCGGTGTTGGTGAGGTCGGCGGCGCGGGCAAGATCGGCCTTCGAGGCTTCGCCGGCGCGGCGGAGCCGCTGCAGGACGAGCCTCTCATTATAGCGCCGCAGCTGCGCGGAATTGCTTCCGCGCCCGTTGCCGAGCCTCTCCACCCTCGCCTCCCCAGCCCGTTGCGGGCACGGCCTTTGCGGCCGCCTCATTAATTAAGTCTGGTGCAATTAATTGCTGAGGAAGGGTGTGAGTCAATCGCAATTCGTCGCTGCGTTGCAGGGCGTCATGCGAGCGAATTGCTGCGGTGCCTCAGGCGCGTTTGAATTCCGGCTTCAGCACACGGTAGAGCCGGCGATAGCGTTCGAGCTTTTCGGCATAGCCATCGGCCTTTGCCGGATCGGGCAGATAGGTCGCGAGTTCCGGCGGCGCGGTGCAGATCTCGTGCGGCTTGCGGCCGGTAACGGCGAGGATCGCGAGGCGCGCGGCGCCGAAGGCCGGCCCCTTGGCCCCACCCTCATGGGTGACGATGGTGACGCCGAGAACGTCGGCGAAGATCTGCATCCAGAGCGGGCTGCGCGCGCCGCCGCCGATGGCACCCATGCGGGTCGGCCGCGTTCCGGCGGCGGCCAGAGCCAGTTGCGCATCGGCGAAGGAGAAGGCGACGCCTTCGAGCACGGCCCGGATCAGCGCCGTCTTCTCAGTTGCCGGATCAAGGCCGAAGAACACGCCGCGGGCATAGGGATCGTTATGGGGCGAGCGCTCGCCGGCGAGATAGGGCAGGAAGATGAGATCGGACGAGGCCGCGGGTGTTGCCTCGACCTCGCGCAGAAGGCGGGCGATATCCGCCTCGCCGATCAGCGCCGCCGCCCAGCCGAGCGCGCTCGCCGCGTTCAGCATGGCCGCCATCTGGAACCAGCGGCCGGGCAGCGAATGGGCAAAGGCATGCACGAACGCTTCGGGATAGGGCCGGTAGGTCTCGTTGACGACGAAAAACTGGCCCGAGGTTCCGAGCGAGACGAAAGCATCGCCCTCGTCGACAGCGCCGATGCCAATGCCGCCCGCCGCCGCATCGCCACCACCGCCAGCAATGACGACGCCCTTCGGAAGGCCAAGCGCATCGGCAACCTCGCCGCGCAGCTGTCCGGCTGCATCGGAGCCTTCGACGAGGTCAGGCATCGCGGACAGCGGCAGTTCGGTCGCGGCGACGATCTCGGGCGACCAGGCGCGCTTCGCCTCGTCGAGCCAGAGCGTGCCGGCGGCATCCGACATTTCCGAGACATACTGCCCGGTCAGGCGGAAGCGGACATAATCCTTCGGCAGCAGCACATGCGCCACTTTCGCGAACACGTCCGGCTCGTGCTTTGCCAGCCAGATCAGCTTGGGCGCCGTGAAGCCCGGCATGGCCGGCACGCCGGCGACTGTGCCGAGCGCCGGAAAGCGCCGCTCCAGTTCGGCGCATTCGGCATGGCTGCGGCCATCGTTCCAGAGGATTGCCGGACGCAGCACGCGGTCCGCCTCATCCATGAGCACCGCGCCATGCATCTGGCCAGAAAGGCCGATGCCCGCCGTGGCGGCATAGGCGGCGGGAGCCGCTGAACGCAGCGTCGCCAGCGCCCGCTCGGTCGCGCGCCACCAATCCTCGGGATTTTGTTCCGACCAGAGCGGATGCGGGCGCGAGATCGCCAGCGGCTCCTCGGCTTCGGCGAGAATCACCTGCGCGCTGTCGATCAGAAGCGCCTTGACCGCCGATGTCCCGATGTCGATGCCGATAAAAGTGCTCATGATCCGTCTCCCCCCCATTGCGCGATTTCAGGCCGCCGAACCTCGCAGAGCCTCGCAAACTGTCAACCGGCGCAACGCCGCAACGCCCTTTGCCAATATGAGGAAATCAGTCCTCAACGACTGTCAAAAAACGGAAATCGATCGCTGGTAGCAAGGCGCCGATCGGCGTTCACTGCCCGCGCATCCCTTCGATGCCGCGGGAATTTGACCAACAGCTTGCACCGCGAAACCAACGCTAAAGCGCTGCGAATCCTCGGATCGCAGCGGGCTTTCGCCCTCATGAAGGAGGCATCCGTTGACCGCAAAAGTCGCACTGCTGAACGTCGAGCCGGCCACCTGCCACTCCTGTCCAAGCTGCAGGAACGAAGACTGACTTCGCACATTGGTCGAGGCTGGCGTCATGGCCGACCCGGCATCTCAGTTATTGTTCGTTCGCGGCCCGGTCCTTGCATGACAGGGCTTAGCGAAAGGAGGCACTCGGTGTTCGACAACTACATCATCGAAATCGACGACAAAGCCGCAGGCATTCTGGTGAAATCCGGCCGCGCTTTCGTGTTCCATGCTCTCGAGCGCACTTTTGCGGCCCTCGAAGGCATGCTGTTCTCCGACGCAGTCTCCGCCGAACGCGCTGCCCGAAAGGTGCGACGCAGCCCGGTCGGAGCGCTGGCCCTGGCAGGAGCCAAATAAAGGGGACGGCAGACGATTCCTTGAGCCCAACGGGCCTCGCGCGTGGCCAGCGCGAGGCCTTCGACTGCAACGCACCGCCGCGCTATGCTGATCGGAGTGACGGGGGCCGAGCGCAGATTGAACTTCAACCACGACCTGCATGACGCAGCGCATGCGATGATTGCGCGCGAAAGCACTGCATTCGCGGCTGCCAATCCCGCCTCAAGAGCGCTCGCCGAGACCGCGCGCCGGAACTATCCGGGCGGCGTCCCGCTGCACTGGATGCTCGACTGGGCAATGCCGTTCCCGCTTTCCGTTATTTCCGCCCGCGGCGCCGTTATCGAAGATGCTGACGGCCACGGCTATGTCGATTTCTGCCTCGGCGACAGCGGCGCCTTGTTTGGCCATTCGCCGCCTGCCGTCGCCAGAGCGATCGCCGAACAGGCGATGCGCGGCCTGACGGCGATGCTGCCCGGTCCCGATACCGCCGCGGTGGGTCAGCTGCTTGCCGAGCGGTTCGGCCTGCCGTTCTGGCAGATGACAGCAACGGCCAGCGACGCCAACCGGGCGGTGATCCGCTGGTCGCGCGCCATCACCCAGCGTCCGAAGCTGCTCGTCTTCGACGGCTGCTACCACGGGCAGGTCGACGAGACCTTCGTCGCCATGAGCGCCGATGGAGCGAGGCCGCAGACCGGACTGATCGGCCCCATCCCGGCCGCGACCGCCGATACCGTCGTCGCCGATTTCAACGATCTCGATTCAGTCGAAACGGCACTGAAAAACCGCGACATCGCGCTGATTCTGAGCGAACCGGCGCTGACCAATACGGGCATGGTCCTGCCGGAGCAGGGCTTTCTCGACGGACTGCTGGCGCTCGGCCGCCGATATGGCACGCTGGTCGCTTTCGACGAAACGCACACGATTTCGACCGGGCCCGGTGGCCATACCGGCGGCAGCGGGCTGAGGCCCGATTTCTTCGTGCTCGGCAAGCCGATCGCGGGCGGGCTGCCAGCGGCGGTCTACGGCTTTAGCTCCGCTGTTGATGCGGCGATGCGCGCGATCCAGGCCGAGCGACCGCATGGCTACAGTGGTATCGGCACGACGCTGGCCGGCAATCTCCTGACCATGGCAGCGATGCGCGCCTGCCTGATGGACGTGATGACCGAGGCCGCCTACCGCCACATGATCGCTCTGGCCGGGCGTCTCGCTTCGGGGCTTTCTGCGCTTCTGCACGCCCGCCGCCTGCCCTGGTCGATCGTCCGGCTTGGCGCCCGCGTCGAACTCGTTTTCCGGGCGTCGCCGCCACGCACCGGCGCCGAGGCGCGCGCGGCGCTCGACGACGTTCTCGAACGGGCGCTGCATCTCTATCTGCTCAATCGCGGCGTCATTCTGACGCCCTTTCACAACATGATGCTGGTCTCGCCGGCGACGGGCGAAGGGGATATCGATCGCCTCGTCGCGCTGATGGGCGAGGCATTCGATATTCTCACAGGCTCCCGCGAGGCCATCGCATGAAGCAGTCCGATCCGCGCGAGGCCGAGGCCTATCTCGCCGCGCATCCCGAAACCGTACAGTTCGAGGCGTTCATCACCGATCCAAGCGGGGTCCATCGCGGCAAGATCCTGCGCCCGGAGGAGCTTGTGGGCGCGTTTCGCCACGGTCGCCCCCTGCCCTGCTCGATCCTCTCGCTCGACATCACCGGCGCCGATGTCGAGGAGACCGGGCTCGTCTGGGACGAGGGCGATTCGGATCGCGACTGCGTCCCCGTGCCCGGCACGCTGACGGCAGCGCCGTGGCGCGAGGTACCGACGGCCCAGATGATCCTGACCTCGTTCGAAAAGGACGGCCGGCCAAGCGATGCCGATCCGCGTCATGCGGTGGCGCGCGTCGCGACTGCATTGGCCGGGATCGGCTATCATCCGGTTGTCGCGATCGAACTCGAATTCTACCTCATCGATCGCGACGCCATGCATGAGGGGCGGCCCCGGCCACCGCTTGGCAAGAGCGGTTTCCGCCAGGAACGGCTCCAAGCCTATCTGATGCAGGATCTAGAGGATTTCTCGCCGTTCCTCGACGACGTCTATGCCGGCGCCAAGGCGATGGGCCTGCCGGCGCGGACGCTGATCTCGGAATATGCGCCCGGCCAGTTCGAGATCGTGCTCGGCCACCGAACCGACGCGCTGCGGGCCGCCGACGATGCAATTCTCTACAAGCGCCTCGTCAAGGGCATGGCCGAAAAGCACGGCTATGTCGCGACCTTCATGGCGAAGCCCTATGCCGGAACGTCCGGCAGCGGCATGCATGTGCATGCGAGCCTGGCCGATGCCGCGGGTAACAACCTCTTTGCCGGCGAGGGCGAGGCCAATCCGCTGCTCAAGCATGCGATCGGCGGGCTGCTCGCCACCATGGCCGAGAGCATGGCGATGTTCGCGCCGAACGCCAATTCCTATCGTCGCTTCAAGCCCAATTCCTATGCGCCGGTTGGCCCGGCCTGGGCGATCGACAACCGATCGGTGCCGGTGCGCGTGACCGCCGGCCCGCCCGCTGCGCGCCATCTCGAGCAACGCGTCTGCGGCGCAGATGCCAACCCCTATATCGCGCTGGCTACCGTTCTTGCCGGCATGCTCGAAGGGATCGAGCGGGAGATCGATCCGGGCGCCCCGATCGTCGGCAACGGCTATGAGCAGATCGCGCCGAGCCTGCCAACGACATGGCACGGCGCGCTGGCGGCGGCGCGGCAGTCCGATTTTCTACCGCGCAGGCTCGGCACCCGCTTTGTCGACATTTTCCTGACGATCAAGCAGGCCGAATGCGAGCGGTTCTTTGCCGAGGTTCCGGATCTCGATTATCAATTCTACCTTCGCCTCGCATGAACGATGTCCTTAAGCTTGCTGGCGCTATCCTCAGGCCGGACCTGAACAGGGTCGATGCGGGGGCCGTATGAGCGGCGTTGTCGACGATATTGACGAGACCATCGATCAGGCAACGCAGTTCTGCGAGGTCCGCGACCTCTTGACCGCATGGCGGGTTGCAGAGGCGGAGCAACGGGGCGTTCCCGATTGCGCCAGCTTCCTCGCAGGGCCTGCGAAGCCGGTTATCGAGCGACTGCTCGTGCTCTCGGCGCTCGACGACACGATGATCTATGACCGCGTCGGCTCGGCGGTAGCGTCTCTGTTCGGCCACGATCCGACGGGCCGCCGCCTCGACGACATGAAGAACCCTGGCGTGCTGCCCTTCGTGAAGCGCTATCTCGACGCAGCGATCGACAAGCGGCCGCGCTTCACGATCCAGCACCAGATCGGGCTGAATTCGATCGGCACCAACGAACGGCTGTTGCTGCCCGTTCGCACGGGCGCGCTCAGGCAGCTCGTCGTCTATGTGCGCAGCCGCGAGGAAGAGCGGGACCTGATGCGCTCGGTGTTCAATGCGAGCACCGACAGCATCACGGTCATCGAAGCCGTTCGCGACGACGAGGGGCGGATCAGTGACTTCACCATCGTTGCCGCTAATGCCGAATCGGCGCGGCGAATGCAGCTCGAACCCGACGGCATGGTCGGACATCTTCTGACTGAACTGGTTTCGTCGGCGCGGGAGAGCGGTATTCTCGACCGAATGACCAAAGTAGTGGATACGCAGATCCGCGATGTCTGGGAGGCGCGCTATCCCCAACATGGCGTGCTTGTCGAGCGGCAGCTTCGCCTTGTGCCCAATGGTGATCGCCTCACCGTCACCAATGTCGATCTCGAGCCGCAGCGGGCCGCAGCGCGCGCCCTGGAGAAGCAGCGCAACGAATTGCTGACCGCCAACCGGCTGCTCGCCTTGCAGGCGGAGGAGCTCACGGCGGCGAACAGGGCGCTGGAGAATACGGCGCGTGAACTAAGGGCCGAGATCGAGCGCAACCGTTCGCTGGAGCGCGAACTGACCCACCGGGCCCGCTATGACGGACTGACCGACCTGCCGAACCGCAGTTTCTTCGAAACGCGTTTCCACGAGGCGATCGGCGAGGCCCGCCGGAGCGGTCGTCGCGTCGCGCTCTGCATTCTCGATGTGGATCATTTCAAGGACATCAACGACCGCTTCGGCCACAACACCGGCGATGTGGTGCTGCGCGAGGTTTCGACGCGGCTGACCCGCGCCATCCGATCGAGCGATATCGCTGGCCGGCTCGGCGGCGACGAATTTGCCGTGCTTCTCACCGATGCTGCGGATCTCGAAGCCGCCCATACCGCAGTCCACCGCATGCTCGCTGAGGTCATGCAGCCGCTGACGGTTCTGCGCCAGGATGTTCCTGTCAGCCTCAGCGCCGGCATTGCGATCTTCCCGACCGACGCGCATGGCGAGATGGAGTTGATGGCCGCCGCAGATCTCGCTGTTTACAGCGCCAAGCGCGGCGGCCGGGCTCGTCCGGTGTTTTTCGAGCCGTCCATGCGCGCCGAGGCTGACCGGCGGACGCGGCTGATGAAATCGCTGGCGCAGGGTGTCGCTGCCGGCGAGCTGCGGCCGCACTACCAGCCGCTACTCGATCTTCGAACCGGCCAGATCGTCGGGTTCGAGGCCCTCGCCCGCTGGCATCACCCGATGGAAGGCGTGCTGGCGCCAGGGCGCTTCCTCGAGGCATTCGACGAGCCGGACCTCGCCTGCGCCGTCACCGACTCAATGATCGACGGCGTTATCGGAGATCTCGTCCGGTGGAGGGGCAGCGCGATACCGCCCCATGTCAGCATCAACGTGACCGCTTTCGACCTTCGCGCCGAAGGCTTCGCGGCCAGGCTCGACGAGCGGCTCGCCAAGCGCGGACTGTCGACGCGGCAGATGGCGGTCGAAGTGACCGAGACGACGGTGCTGTCGCGCGACGCCGAACGAATCGCGCTGACCCTGAACGAGTTGCGCGCGCGCGGCTTCTCGGTCGCGCTCGACGACTTCGGCACCGGATTCGCGTCGCTGACCCACCTCATCACGCTGCCCTGTGATTCGCTCAAGATCGACCGATCCTTCGTGACTGGCATCAGCGACAGCCCGAAGACCACCGCCGTGGTTCGCTCGATGGTCCAGCTCGCCGCCGCGCTCGGACTCGACATCGTCGCCGAAGGCGTGGAGACGCGGGCCGATTTCGACGCTGTTCGCGCGCTCGACTGCCATCTTGTGCAAGGCTACCTGATCTCGGAGCCGCTGCCGGCCGAGCAGGTCCCCCCTTTCGTCGCCAGCTTCGCGCCGCGTCCGGCGATGCTGCGCGGGCGCCGGCTCATCGCTTGAACCTCAGGCGCCGACCGGCCGCAGAATGGCACCCCCAGGACGCCAAGTTCATGCGCTCTCTCGAATTATTCAAAATCTAATCTTTGAACATCGCTAGATTTTCGATTGATTGTTCCCGTCATCTGCTGCAGTCATCGTTTCATCACCACGTTTTACATTGGATCGATTACAGATTTCCACTTTGAAATCGTTCTCGACTGCTGGATAGGCTGCCATGATTCGACGAGCCCAGCTCGATCGACGACATCTTGCTGTCGTCCATCTTCTGTCCCTGCCGTTTATCCTGGGCGCGGCGCCCGCAATGGCACAGGACGCGTCGGCGGAAGCCATGGCGACACTGCTGCCCGAACGGTTGTCGCCATGGTCGATGATCGAGAATGCCGACCTCGTCGTGCAAGCGGTGATGGGGGGCCTTGCGTTTGCCTCGCTGGTGACGTGGACGATCTGGCTCGCCAAGACGCTGGAATTGCTCGCGGCCAAGCGGAAGGCCAGGATTGCGACGCGACGGCTCGCCGATGCCGAAAGTCTCGACCAGGCGATCCGCACCATTGGCGGGGCCTCGACCCGGACCGGACCTGTCGCGGACATGATGCAGGCCGCGACGCTCGAATTTCGTCGCTCGGCCCATCTCTCGTCCGAGGGCATCAAGGAGAGGTTGGCGATCCAGCTCAGCCGCATCGATGCGCGCGCCGGCCGAGCAATGTCGCGCGGCACTGGTCTCCTGGCGACGATCGGCTCCACAGCACCCTTTGTCGGGCTGTTCGGCACGGTCTGGGGCATCATGAACGCCTTTATCGGCATCAGCCAGACGCGCACGACCAGTCTGGCCGTGGTTGCGCCCGGCATCGCCGAGGCGCTGCTCGCGACCGCAATCGGCCTTGTCGCCGCCATTCCCGCGGTCATCATCTACAACGTCTTCGTCCGCTCGATCGCCGGCTATCGGGCCTTGCTGGCCGATGCCTCGGCCGAGGTGCTGCAACACGCCTCGCGCGATCTTGAACGCAGCCGTCTCGCCCCGGCCGCCGCGGCAGGTCGCAGCGGGGGGCATCCCGCGACCCTCCATCCGATGGCGGCGGAGTAGATCATGGCCGTCTCGCTGAAGAATGGTGACACCGATGACGCGGCGGAGGTCTCCGAGATCAACGTCACGCCGTTTATCGACGTGATCCTCGTTCTGCTGATCATCTTCATGGTCGCGGCGCCGCTCTCGACCGTCGATGTCGCGGTCGACCTGCCCGTTTCGAACGCTGCGCCGGCGGATCGGCCGGACAAGCCGCTGTTCCTGACACTCCGAAACGACCGGACGCTCGCGCTGGGCAATGACGATCTGCCCACCGACGCGCTGCAGGAGCGGCTAGACGCGGCGACCGGGTCAAATCGCGACCAGAGGGTGTTTCTGCGCGCCGACGGCGCCGTCCCTTATCAGGGCTTGATGGACGTGATGAATGCGCTCCGCGCCGCAGGCTATCTGAAGATAGCGCTGGTCGGGATCGAGGGCGACGCAGCGCCGGCGATCCGATGACAAGGCAAGCGCGCTCCCTTTCGCGCATGGGCGCGTCCGTGCTGCGCTGGCTGCTGGCGGGAACCATGGTCGCGACGGCGCATGGCGCGGCGGTCTGGATCGCCGTCGACTGGCACCCGCGCGAAGCCGCGGCCAGCGAGCCACCACCGGCGATGATGATCGAGCTTGCCCCGCTGGCAGTAACCCCGGACCTGGTGCCCATCCCCTCGGTTGCGGCTGCTGAAAGCGCGCCGAGCGAACCGGAGATACCGCCAGAGACGACGGAACCCCCGCCCAAGGCCGAGCCGACCCCGACGCCCGAACCGACTTCGGCCCAGCCCGAGCCGCCGAAGCAAGCGCCGCCAGAGGTCAAGCCACCCGAACCCACCCCCCCGCCGCCGCCGCCACCGGAGCCCCAGCCGAGCCCGCCAGAAGTGCCAGCCCCCGCTCCAGTGCCGCTGCCCGAGCCACCGAAGCTTGAGCTGCCGAAGCCTGAGGAGAGCAAGCCCGAAGCTCCGAAGCCGCCCGCACCGCCGAAGGTCGAGCAGCCCGAGATTGAGCCGCCCAAACTTGACCAAGCGAAGCCCGAACCGAAGCCAGCCGCGGTGAAGAAGGCCGACGTGAAGACGGAGAAGGTCGAGACCAGCAGGCCCAAGAAGCCCGCGGAACGAACAGCCGCCGCCCGGACGAAGAGCGCCGCCGCCCCCCGAAGCGCCGATGCAAAGGCAACGCTCTCGAACCGTTCCGCGGCGCCCTCGGCCGGTGCTGGCGTGCAATCGGTCTCGCCAGCGTCATGGAAGAGCCGCCTGCTCGCGCATCTCAACCGCTACAAGCGCTTTCCGCCCGGGGCTCGGGCGGGCTCAAGCTCGGTCGCGTTCACAATCGACCGCGGCGGGCGCGTGCTGGCCGTCCGCCTCGCGGGGTCTTCGGGTGACGGCCGGCTCGACGGCGAGGCGATGAACCTCGTCCGCCGTGCGAGCCCCCTTCCCGCGCCGCCCGATGGCTTCGGCGGCGGGCGGATCGCGCTGACGGTGCCGATCCGCTTCAACCGCTGAGTCAGCCCCCGAGCGCCGATTGTTCGGCGGCGATGCGGTCCATCAGCGCATCGCCGCCGCTGTTATCGGGCGCGGGCTCAGCGAGACGGCGCTTCAGATGGCGCAGCGGCTCTTCGAGAATGGTGGCGAGGTCTTCGGCGCAGCTGAAATCGCCGGCCACGCGCTTGACCTTCGCATTGTCGAACAGCGCGGCCCAGGTCTTGTCGCCCATTAGCGGGCCTTCCCACTCGGCGTGATAACGAATGAGGGTATCGGTCGGCACATGGACGATCTTCGCCTCGACGCCGAGGCCGGCGGCGATGGCGCGATAGATCTGGTCCCAGCCATGACCGCGATCGGACGTGATGTGGAAGTCCTCGCCGATCGCCGCCGCCTTGCCGAACAGGCCGACAAAGGGCGCCGCGAGATCGACAGAGCGCGTCAGCGTCCAGGGCGTCGTGCCGTCACCGGCGACGATCACCGGCTTGCCAGCCAGCATCCGCCGGGCAACGGCGTCGCCATCGTTCATCATCGTCGGCAGGCCGTTGCGAACCGTGTGGCTCGGGCGGACGATGGTCCAGGGCAGGTTGGCCGAGGCCGTCAGCTTCGCTTCGGCCGCAATCTTCGCCTGGCTGTAAGGCCAGAACGGATTGATCGTCGGTGTCTTTTCCGTAATGACGTAATGCCGCGCCGGCTTCTCGTAAACGGAAGCCGAGGAAATGAAGATGTATTGGCCGGTCTTCCCAGCGAAAACGCGGATATCCTCGTCCATCTGTTCCGGCGTGAACAACATGAACTGGCACACGACATCAAAGCGCTCATCGCCGAGGCGGCGATAGCTGGCCGGGTCCTTCATGTCGCCGGTTAGCAAGCGGACTTCCGGCGGCAGCGGCTCGGACGAGCGGCCGCGATTGAACACCGTGACGGTATGGCCGGCCGCGACGGCGCGCTCGACGCAGGGCAGCGAGATCTGGCCGGTACCACCGACAAACAACACATTGAGCGACATCATGACTCCTCCCGGGACTGCCGCGAGGTTACGGCGCGGGATGAACCGGTTCAAGCCGCAGTTTGCCGGAGCAGCGCCGGCCCTGCGCCAGCCGATTGTGCTTACCGGGCCGTCATCGTTTGCCGGCTGAACTTTTACCCCACCATGTAGCGGCCAGAGGCGCCCGGGCGGCGAACCGACCCGGCGGCAAGGCATCGGCGATACGCAGGCATTCGTTCCATTTCGCCATCCGCTCCGACCGCGTGAACGAGCCGACCTTCAACTGCCCGGCGCCGAGACCGACGGCAAGATGGCTGATCGAGACATCCTCCGTCTCGCCGGAGCGGGCAGAGACGATGGCGCGCCAGCCAGCGTGGTCGGCGACGCGGAACGTCGCGACCGCTTCGCTGACGGTGCCTGCCTGGTTGACCTTGATCAGCACCGCGTTGCAGGCGCCATCGGCGACGGCCTGTTCGACAAGCGCCGCATTGGTGACGAGATAGTCATCGCCGATGATCTGCAGCCGCTCGCCGAAGCGAGCAGTGAAGGCGCTCATGCCCGCGACATCATCCTCGGCCAATGGGTCTTCGATCGAGGCGATGGGATAGGCATCGATCCAGCGCCCGAGAAGATCGATCATGCCGCCCGAATCGAGTTCGGTACCGTCGAGCGCGAGGCGATAGCGGCCGTCGCGGCCGAATTCGGACGCGGCGATATCGAGCGATATGACGACGCGCTCGCCAGGCTTCTCGCCGGAGCGGTGGATGGCCTCGGTGAGCGTTTCCAGCGCCTCCTCGTTCGAGGCGAATTCCGGCCACCAGCCGCCCTCGTCGGCGACCCCAGCCAGCCGGCCCTTCCTGGCCATGATCTCGCCCGCGGCGAAATAGATGTCGCGCGTCACCTCCATCACCTCGTCGAAGCTCGCGGCGCCCGGCACCATGACCATGAAGTCCTGAACGTCGACGCGCCGCCCGGCATGGGCGCCGCCGCCGAAAATCTGGATTTCCGGCAGAGGCAGCGAGGGCTCGCGGCGGTAGTGATCGGCGATGTGGCGCCAGAGCGGCTTGCGGGCAGCAGCCGCCGCCGCATGGAGCACGGCGAGCGACACGGCGACAGTAGCATTGCCGCCGATCGTCGCCTTCAGCGGCGACGCGTCGAGCGCCACCAGCGCAGCATCGATGCCTGCCTGATCCGCGGCATCGCGGCCAACCAGAGCCCTAGCGATGACGCCGCCAACATGCCCGACGGCGCCGCTGACATCCTTGCCGCCGAGGCGCGTCCCGCCATCGCGCAGCTCAAGCGCTTCCCGCGTGCCGCGCGAGGCGCCGGAGGGCGCGATCGCACGGCCGATGATCCCGCCCGCGAGTTCAACCTCGGCCTCGACGGTGGGATTGCCGCGCGAATCCCAGACGCGGCGGCCACGAATGGCAGTGATCTCAACCATGGATCTCGAAATCCGATCGAAGGGTGGCAACGAGCGCCGAAAGCTGCTCTGGCGGGCGGGCGATGAGGGGAATGGCGATGCGGCGGATGCGCTCGCGCTCCGCCTCGTCAAGATATTCAACCGGCGACTTGCCGTCGACGCGCGCCAGCATCAACGCCGGCATCAGCGTGGCGACTCGCGCCTCCAGCCGCTCGCGATCCTCGAAGGTGACTTGGCTGCGATAGGCGGCCCAGAATGCCGCGACCTCATCCAGCAGCGCCGCCCGGATCGCCGGCAAATGCACCGCCTTAAGCACGAGATGGTTGAGGCAGAAGGCGGCATCGAAAGAGGCATCGCCCATCGCCGCGCATTCGGCATCCAGCAGGATTGGCGTATTGCCGCGGAAAAGGATGTTCTTGGGGCTGACATCGCCATGGACCACCACCGTCCGTGCCGCATCCAGCGCGGTGGCGAGATCCTTGAGCCGGCCGGCCAGCGCGGGATGGCGGCTTGCCGTAAAGCCGAGATAGGGCTCGAGCCGCAGCGCCCTGAAGTCCTCGGCATTTTCGAAGGGGGCGCGGTCAAAGCCCGGCGCCGTCGAGGCGGCGTGAATGCGGCCGAGAAGCGCGCCGACCGCCGCCGCCTCGCCTTTCGGCATCTCGCCGGCGAGCAGCGACGTCTTCCAGAGCCGGATATCGGGTCCGGCGAGATACTCCATGGCGAAGCCGTTCTCGGCGGCCGACCAGCCGAAAAGAGCCGGCACCGATCGCGGCGCCACGCCGCTGGCAAAGGCGAGCCAGGCATATTCGGCGCGGTTCCGCCGCACCGGTGCGTGCCATTCCGCGGCAACCTTGAGCTTTTCCAGCGCGAATTTGACGCAAATCTGACGGTTTCCGACATCGACCACGCCGATGTCGGACGCAACCCCGCCGGCGAGCAGCACCGCGCCGCGCACATCACCGGCGGGCGCGAGGCCGAGATCGGCGACGAGCCGACGAGCGCGCGTTTCAAAGTCGTGCGATGCCGTCATGACAGCGAGCCCGCAACGAAAGACGCCGCCGCCAGCGATCGGCCCGACCGTCGAAGTACCGCCTCTCCCAGTCCCCGCATTCTTCCGTTTCGCATTCGATCAGCGCTGGACGACCTGCCACGCCGGGCCAGGATTGAAGCTCGCAATCGTCGGTGCGACGGCCTTGGTGCTGGCGCCGAGATTGCGCTCATAGACCTGACCGCGCTGGTCACAAAGAAAGGTCATGATGCCACTCTCGCCCCAAGCGACAGGATAGGCCAGCATTGCATAGCCGGCGAGCATACGGTCCTTGACCAGATAGTCATAGGCGCCGCCGGGCGCCGAAGGACCCTGACGCGTCAGGATCTTGAAGCGATAGCCGTGATAGGCGCGCGGCGCCGCCGGATCGTCGCTCACAGCCACCGCCGCCGCTGCGATGCGGTCGCCGAGCGGGCTGCGGTCGCTCTGCGTTGTCGGTTCCCAATAGAGGCCATCATGCTTTCCCGGCGTGCTGACGAGCCGGCGGGCGAACTGCTGCACCGGCTGATCGTCATGCAGGCTCTGGAAATACTCGCTCTGCGCCGCGACGTAATCCGGGCAAGCACCAATGGCCGACAGTTCGTTCTCGCCGATCGTCAGGTCGTTCACACGCTGCCGCCCGGCCGCGATGTCGAAGGTCCACCCTGTACCGGTCGACTTCAAGGGAATCGGGAAACGCCAGCCGGCATCGCCAAAGACAAGGACCTTTTCGCCGCCATCGCCAGCGACGACCGATTGACCGCGGCTGGCGAGATTGAGGAAATCGGCCAAATGGCGCGCGTCGACATCTGCATCGCCGCTCGACAGCAACGAGCCGGCTTCGCCGCCGAAAATAGCGTCGAGCTTGCCGCTGCCCGGCGCCTTGGCGGCCTCAACCAGCGCGGCCGTGGCCGCCTCAGGCGTTGGAAAGACCTCCTGCGCGAGCGCCGCGACCGGCATCAGCGTCAGCGTCAGCGCACCGAGAACGAGTGCAGCCGTGATCGTTTCAAGTTTCCGCATGATTATGCTCCCCCTCAACGCCTGCCGCCGCCACGTCCGCCACCACCGCCGCTGCGGGCCATCGGCGGACGGCTGCCCCCACCGCCGCCGCTGAACGACCGGTTGCCGCCGGCGGGCCGGGCAACGGACTGCCGGCTGGCTGCGCCCCGATTGGCCATCGCCCCCGAGGCGCCGCCGTAGCTAGCACCACTGAACGCCGTATTGCTGGCGGGACGCTGCGGCGTCGGCCGCTTCTGGGCCTGTGCCAGCTTCTTGACCCCGTCGGCTTGCGTCTTTTGCTTAGCCACCTGTCCACCAGCTGGTTTGCCGCCACCAGGCTTGCCACCCTTGGCCGCGGCGGCATTCTTAATCCCGTCGCCCTTCCCCGAGACGGCCGCGCCCGCCGCAGCCTTCTTGCCCGCGAGATCGCCGCCACTCGGCTTGGAGCCCGGCTTCGCGTTGCCGATCGCGCCGGCGCGGTCTACCCCTGCCGCACGGTTGGCTGCGTTCGGTCCGTCGGCAAGATTACCGCCGGCTGGCCGGCTGGCGCCGGCAGCGCCAGGGCGATCGACGCCGCCCGGCCGTGTGGCGAGACTGGGCTTCGAGCCCTGTCCCGGATGATACTTGCCAGGATCCGGCCGCCATGGCCGCGTATTGCCGGCGCCGATATTGATGTCGTTGCCGATATTGATGTTGCCGTTGTTGATGCCGCCGCCATAGCCCGGCCGGTACCCCGGATAGCCCGGCCAGCGCGGCGGATAGACCCAGCCATGGCCCCAGTCCCAGGCATTGTCGATGGCGATGCCGACGGCAACCGCCGTTCCGAACGCGATCACGCCACCAGCAACATTGGCGCCCGTGTCGTAATAGACGGTTGCCGGATCATAGACCGGGACATAGATGACGCCCGGATCGGCCGGCTCGATCACCACATAGTCATTCACCACATTGCCGGCACCCGTCTGCTGCTGGACGGTCACGGTCTGCTGCGGCGTCGATTTGAGCGAGCCCGCCTTCTGGGCCTCGCGGCGGAGGTCCTGAATCACCGCCGCGACATCTTCGGGCTGGTTGACGAAGGCGTCGCCGAGATCGCTCGTCGCATCGAGGTCGGTGTTGAGGGTCTTGATGATGTCCGGAAAGCGCACCAGCGCCTTCACGGAAGGATCCCAGCTTTGAGCGTCAGCGCCTGAGAAGTCTCCATTCTTGACGGCGGCCTCGTTCTTGTCGAGCCATCGGGCTGCCAGCACAATGTCGACAGGATAGGCAGTTGCCGGCAGCACTTGCGCCAGCAATGCATCGGGATAGAGCGCGATCGGCGCCAGCAGTTTGCGCAGTTCCTCGGCGGTGAACACGGCATCAACAGGCGCGGTCTCGGCGGGCTGGTCGGCCGACGCGGCGGACTGGCTTGCCGACGCCGCCACAGGCGCGCCCTGTTCTGCCGCGGCTCCCGCAGCACGTGCAGGCGCGGCGAATGCAAGAACCGCGACAGTCGCGAACAACAGAAGTCTGGCCCTTCGCTGGCCCAATCCGGACATCACGTGCTGCATTTGTTGCCCCCCAGACCGTATTCTTGTCGACAGTCTAGCATCGATCATCAGCTCTTGTCGCGGATTCCATCGAATACAATCTCAAGTCCTGCGCGACAATCGAGAGGACAGAAGCCGACATGCAATGATCTGGATCAACCCCTCGGTGAATTCACGCGAGCGCCATCACAGCCTGCGGAGGGCTTGGCAGGGCCTAGCCTCCAAGGGAGGCCGCCCGCGACTACTGGCGAGGAAGACGATCGCTTGCTCGACAGGCACGGCTCATTCGAGCCCCGCTCGTCTGACCAGGCCTTCCTGCCTGATATCGACATACTGGCCAGCCAGATCATCGCCCGCGCCGGAGGCAAGCCATGCCACGATCCAGGCCGGCCGCTCCGGCGGGCTCAGGCTTTCGCGCGGAATATTGGAAATTTCGTTGATCTTCGCCGCGCGAATGTTCGCCTGCATGCCGGTGTCGACAAGACCCGGCGCAAAGGCAAAGCCGCGAATTCCCACCGCCGCGCCTTCGAGCTCCGTCGAGCGCGTCAGCATCAGCAGCGCTGCCTTCGAGGCACAGTAAGCCGCCCAGCCAAGGAGCGGCTGATTGGAGGCGCCGCTGACGATGTTGATGATGCGGCCGCCTTCCTTCCCCGCAAAATGCGGCCAGAGCGCCGCTGTCAAGGCAGCGGGGGCCGTGACATTGACCGTCATGGCGGCGTCGAATGCGATCGGGTCGATATCCACCAGAGTGGCCATCGGCGCGATGGTGGCGGCATTGTTGACGAGGATGTCGATCCCCCCGGCAAGCACAAGCGCCTCGTCGATCCGGTGGGAAATGGCAGGGATCGCCGCCATGTCGAGTTGGAAGTCGAAGGCGCGGCCCCCCGCTTCGGTGATCATGTCAACGACGGCGTCGCAGTCGCCTGCCTTGCGGCCACAGGCGATCACGATAGCGCCTGCCTTTGCGAGGGCGACCGCTATTGCAGCGCCGAGCCCGGCGCGTGCGCCCGTTACCAGCGCTACCTTTCCTTGAAGATTGGCCATCAGGTCGTCCCTTCCGCGGCGGCGCGGACATCATCGGCCGCCGGCGTCGCCGCATAGGCCTGGAAGCCGCCGGTGATGTTCATCATTTCGCCCGTGACGAACACGGCATCCGGCCCGAGCAGCCATGCAACGCCGCCCGCGACATCCTCCGGCGTGCACCAGCGGCCCAGCGGAATGGTCGACATGACCTGCTCTTCGAAATCCTCCCAGCTCTTGCCGAGCTTTTCCGCCTTGCTGCGGAATGCGGCCTCCATGCCGGTGCCCGGCCCGACATGACCGGGCGCAACCGCGTTGACGCGCACGCCGCTCGACGCCATCTCGATCGCGAGACATTGCGTCAGGCCCCAGACGGCGTTCTTTGACGAGATATAGGCCGAAGAGAACGGATTGCCGAAGCCGAGCTTGGTGATGATGTTGACGATCTGGCCGGAACGCTGGCGGGCCATGATCCGGGCGCCCTCGCGGCACATCAGGAAGGTGCCGCGGCTGTTGACGCGGTGGATGCGATCCCAATCGTCGACCTTCGTCTCAACGACCAGCGCCTGCATGTGAACGCCGGCATTGTTGACGAGCGCCGCGAGCCCGGAATGGCGCAGCGCCACGGCGGCGATACCTGCCATGACTGAGGCCTCCTCGCCGATATCGATTTCCTCGAAGTCGCAGCCGATCGCCTTGGCCGTCGCCCCGGCAGCGACGCCGTCGCGGTCGGCGATAACGACAAGGTGGCCGCCGCGATGCAGCCGCGTGGCAATCGCGCGGCCGATCCCGCTGGCGCCGCCCGTAACGATCACAGCGCCCTTGCTCATGATGCGCTCCAGTCGCGGAAGAGGTCGCGCATCTTGATGGTCTCCGTCAGAACGTCGTCGTAGAGCGTGTTGAAATAGCCTTGATGCACGGATTCCGCCGACAACCAGCCCTCATAGCCGGCGTCTCGAAAGGTTCCGAAGAGTGCGGGGAAGTTGATGGTCCCTTCCTCCAGCTTGGTCTGAAGAGCGCCCGGCCGCGCCTGGCGGAGATGCGCATGGCCGAACCAGGGCGCCAGCCCGTCGATCTCCTCCTGCCGGTATCCCGAAACAGCGAAATGCGCGTAGTCGATCGCGAGCTTTACGCCGGGGACGCGCTCGCACATCTCGGCCGTGATCGCGGGACTCTCGAGGAAGGAATGGACATGGGGCTCGACGCAGACCGATATTCCCGCCTCGGCGCCCGCCGCCACCAGCGGTTTCAGCGACTCGACGGTTTCGGCGAGCGCCTGGCTGCGGCTCTGGGCGCCGTTGATGATGCCCGGCAGGATGAACACGGTCGGCGCGCCGACAGCGACGCAGAAGTCGAGCACGGCCTTGAAGTCAGCCTCATTCTCCTTGCGCCAGGCGGGATTGGCAAGGTTGCGCTCGGCGACCGAGCTTCCGAAAAGATGATAGAGATTGGAGACGGCGACCGGCAGGCGCGCCCTGAGCGCGTCGGCATAGGAGGTCGGCTCGGCCAAGAGGCGCGTCTTGTCGACGGCCGAGCGATAGAAATAGCCGATGTCGATGGCCTCGATGCCGAGCACCTTGGCCAGGCCGCCGACCTCGTCAAGGGACATCTGCGGAAACGACCAACTGGTGACGCTGAAACGGATCATCCGACAGCCTCCATCTGGCCACTGCGAGCCGAGCGATACATGGCGTCGAGCAGGAGACTCGCCCGCATGCCGACCGTCCCATCGGCCGGATTCAGAGCTTCGGCGCCGCGGCAGACATCGACCAGCAGCGTGATCGGCGCCACCGCCTCATAGCCGCCGGCATCATCAGCGAGCGCCTCGACATGCACTCTGCCGTCATGGCGGATCACTTCACAGCGCGCGCGCTCGATATCGAACAGCAGCATACCCTCGGTTCCGAAGATGCGGATATCCATCTGGTATCCGCGTGATTTCGGCACGGTCGCCGCTCCCGAAAGCGAGAGGGTCGCGCCGTTCTCGAACTCGACGACTGCGGCGTCGTAGAAATCGACGCCGGCCGGGGAGAGGCCCGTTTTGGCAAAGACACGCACAGGGTCGAGATCGACGATCCTGAACAGCGCGCCGAGCCCGTGGGTCAACTGGCCCCAGCCATAGCCGCCGGCTTTCGCAGGATCGGCCCAGGTGGAAGCCGGTGGGCGGAACAGATGATCCCTGGTCTCGATCATCGGATCGCCGCCGAAGAGATCGCTGAGCGCGGACGCCATCTGCGCGACGACATGGCGAACTTCGCCGATCCAGCCCTCAGCCACCAGACGCTGCGCCGCCGCGGTGATCGGCTTGAAGTTCCAGCCATAGGGCAGGATGATCTCGGCGCCATGCGCCTTCGCGGTTTCGACCAGCATGCGGGCATCCGCGGCATTGGTCGCCATCGGCTTTTCGATCAGCGCATTGAGGCCGCGCGACAGCGCCATCCGGCCATGCGCGGCATGCAGGTCATGCGGCGAGGCGATGACGACGCCGTGCAGGTCTTCGTTGGCGAGCATGTCGGCGGGGTCGAGATAGGGCTTTACGCCGGGAAAGGCGGCGACGACCTTGGCAAGGCCGTCGGCATCCGGCCTGCTCACCGCGAGCGTCCCGACATGCGGATTGGCGAGCAGAGCCGGAATATGGCTCAAAGTCGCCCACCAGCCGGCTCCGATGACGCCGACATTGATCTTCTCAGTCAAAGGCTGCTCCTCGCGCTTGTCATTCAGCCCTCAGGAAAAACGCGACGCAGCCTCCTCCAAGGCTGCGCCGCTCCAGCGTCGCCTTCAGGGGGCGCCGCCGAGATAGTCATGGATGATCTCGCCCGCGACCAGCGTGAAGTCGGCACGCCACAGGAACGCTTCCAGCGGCTCGACGACGGGCAGGCGGAAGATGGGCGCCTGCGCGTTCGGACGCAGTTCGACCGTGGCGGGCCCCTGCCAGCATTCGTGCACGACGACATCGGTCAGCTTGCGCGAGGTGATCTGGCGGATGGCCGGGCGCCCGTCGATATGGTTGATCGCCTTCAGATTGAGATTGGTGCCGAAATCGAAATGGCGGCGCATCAAGGCAGGATCGACGGCGCGTTGCTTGTAGGGCGTCGTCGCCGTCAGAACATCGATGCCGTTGCGCGCCACCGTGCCGACAACGAGATCGCCGCGGGCCTCCAGCTTCGGTTCCGCCAGCTTCTTCGGCTGGCCATGCACCTCGCGGCCATGCGCGACCCCGCCATCGGAGGCGAGAAACAGATAGGGCGAATAGGCCCCGGAGCGGCCATTCGGCAGGCGCGCGCCGAACATGACATTGGCTTCGTGATACGGCCCGATCCAGCTCGTATCGTTCATCTTGTAGATATGAACAGCGACGACATCGCCGATCGCCTCGACCGGCGGCGGGCATAGAAAGGCCATGGCGTCGGGATCGGTCCGCCAGAAGACGGTGAGAATCTCGGCATTGCGGAAAGTGAAGGGGAATGGCGGGATGAACGGCGCATCCCACGGCGTCGAGAAGCCGCCATCCGCGATGTCCTCCAGCGTCACCTTCGGTATCCCCCAGCGACGCTCGGTCATGATGGCTCCGCCTGATTGTCGGACCGCGGCACCGTCGATGCCTTGGTGGAACTGAGAACGTGGTTCATGTGCGTGATCATGGCCGCGCGCGCCGCATCACCGTCGCCCGATGCGATCGCCGCGACGATCGCTCGGTGATCCTCGATCGAGGTGGCGATGACGTCAGGCGTCTCCGACGCGATGCGTCGGAACTCGAGGCCGAGCACGTTGAGGCTCTGCGAGGCGCGCGCCAGGAATTCATTGTCGGCCAATTCGCCAAGGCGCCGATGAAAGGTCGTATCAACATCCCGGTAGCGTTCCGGATCGTGCTTGACGGCTTCCTGCGCACGGATCGAGGCCTCCAGTTCGGGCAGCGCGGCCGGATCGCTGCGCTTCGCCGCCAGCGCGGCGATCTCGCCCTCGATGAGCCTGCGCGCCTCATAGAGCTTGTCGACCTCGGACACGCGAAGGGTCAGGAAGAAGGTCAGCGGACCCAGCAGGTCGCGCGCTTCGAGCTGCGAGACGAAAATGCCGCCGCCATGCCGCACCTCCAGCACGCCGAGGACAGCGAGGGCCCGCAGCGCTTCGCGAAGGGTCGGGCGGGAAATCTCGAACGTTTCCGCCAGCTTGCGCTCCGAGGGCAACTGGTCGCCGGCCTTGAGGTTGCCGGCAGCGACGAGGCCGAGGATCCGCGTGACGAGGAGCTCGGTGAGCCCCGTCCTTTTCAGCGGTTCCTGCCCACTGAGATCGCTCGCAACCAAGCGCCGCTCCCCATCCACCGCAATCAGACCCAAGGCGATAATTGGCCAAGTGGTCTGACCAATTATTGACCTAGCAGCCGTCCCGATGCTAGTCAATCGACCACCAGAAGCGGTGACTTCGGGACGCCGCAATGCAGAGCCATGTCGATGCGCCTTGGTCCGATCACGAGCTATGTCATCCGCTATCGTGACACCAACGATCACGGAAACCTGCGCCAGACGGTGCTTGTCCGCGTTGAGACGCGGGATGGCGTTGTCGGCTGGGGCGAAGGCATCGCCATGTGGCCGGAGGCGTGCTGGGCCACCAAGGTCCTGATCGACGGCGGCTTTGCGCAACTTCTGCAGGGCGCCGGCGAAGTCAGCATCGCGGAAGCCTGGGATCTCATGCGCGGTCATGCGTGGTGGTATGGCGAGGGCGGGATCGCCTGTTTCGCCTATTCCGCGCTCGACATGGCGCTCTGGGACATCCAGGGCAAGATCGAAAGCAAGCCGCTTTACGAGCTGCTCGGCGGCCGGGTGCATGACAGCCTTCCGGCCTATGCGAGTTGCCATGTCAACAAAGCGAGCCGCGCGCTCAATGTCGAGGCGGTGGTCGCGTTCAAGGAACAAGGCTTCGCCGGCGTGAAGCTTGGCTTCGGCAAGCGCGGCTTTTCCGATATCGGCAAGGACCCCGAGAACGACATCGCCTTCGTCGGCGAACTGCGCGACGCAGTGGGGCTGGATTTCGAGATCATCGTCGATGCCGGCAATGGCGTGAAATGGGACCGCGAAACGGCGATCCGCACCGTCAGCCGCATGGCAGACTATGGCATCGGCTGGATCGAGGAACCGTTCTATCCGACAAAGATCGACGACTACCGCGCCCTGAAGGCGGCGGTCGCGGTGCCGATCGGGACGGGCGAGCGGGAATTCACCGTCAGCGGCTATCAGCGGCTGATCGAGACCGGCACGGTCGACGTGCTCGGCGTCGACCCCTCGCGCGCCGAGGGCGTGACCGGCTTTCGCAAGATCGATGCGCTCTGCGGCGCGGCCGGCATCACCATCAATGCCCATGCCTGGAGCACAGCGATCCTCTCCGCAGCGAGCCTGCATCTCTCGATCGCATCCCGCAATGCGCGGCTCTTTGAACTGAAGCCGATCCGCGTATCCGTGCAGGCGGATCTGGTCGACAGGCCGATCTGGCTGGAAGACGGCGTCGTCAGGGCGCCGGAAGGTCCGGGTCTCGGCATCGAGGTCGATGAGGCGCTGATCGAGCATCTGCTGCTCCGCTAGGCTCGCGGCTTCGGGGTCAGCAGTCCTGCCATCAGCAGACCTGCCGTATGCCGACGTTGACGAGTCTCGCGAGATGCCGAAGCGCTTCGGCATGTGCGCCAGCCATCGATCCGCATCCACGGCTTTCGAACCAAACGCCCCTAGCACTTGCAAACTTGACTGACAAGTTGCGAGGTGACATGTCTCTTCCGCTGCGTCGTCTCGGAGGAGCTAAGGCGGCGGGGAGTTGTAGGCGGCGCTGACCGCCTTGGGAGGATTACCGCTATGACGAAACTTGCCAGAGCGCTCGCGCTCGGGGTGGCCTCGGGGCTGCTGTTCTCGGCTGCCGCCCTTGCTGATGATTTTCACGGCTTCGACCCGGCCAAGTATGACGGCACGCGCCTTTCGGCGGACCAGTACAAGGCGATGGTCACCGATGCGATGGCCGCCAAGCCGCCGCGCAACGGCAAGAAATATGTGATCGGCTTCGCCAATCTGCAGCGCGACATGACGTTCGGCGTCGTGGTCGAGAAGTCGATCCAGGCCAATGCCGACCTTGCAGGCGTCGACCTGCTCGTCGCCGACAACCGTCTCGACGGCCCGACCGCGCTCGCGAATGCCCAGTCCTTCGTTCAGCGCAATGTCGACTATGTGATCGAATTCCAGACCGACAGCAATTTCGGCCAGACGGTCATGAACGTCTTCAACGAGGACGGCACCAAGGTCGTGGCGATCGATATCCCGATGCCCGGCGCGACCTTCTTCGGCGCCAACAATCCGAAGTCGGGCTATATGAGCGGCTCCTATCTCGGCCAGGCCGCGATCGCCAAGTTCGGCAAGGACAAGGCGATGACGGGCTACTTCGTCGTCGGCGAACTGCCGCAGTCCGGCGCCATTCCGAAGATGCGCACCGAGGGCCAGGTCAATGGCTTCCTCTCGGCGCTGCCTAATTTCGACAAGTCGAAGATGCTGCGCATCGACACCAAGAATACGCTGCAGGAATCCTTCACCCAGATGTCGAACGTCTTGAGCCGGATTCCGGACGGCGTTCCGATCATGGTGACCGCCATCAACGACCAGTCGGCGATCGGCATGCTCCGGGCCGTCAAGCAGGCCGGCCGCGAGGCCGATGTCGTCGTGGTCGGCAACGGCGCCGACGAGACCAAGGCGCTGGTCGACGAGCCGCAGCTCTATGGGGCGACGGGCTATTTCCCCGAGACCTACGGCAATTACCTGATCCCGATCGCGCTGTCCTCGCTCGCCGGCAAGCCGTTGCCGCCGGCCGTGCTCGTCAGCCACGTGATGATCACCAAGGCCAATGTCTGCAAGTATTATCCGGACTACAAATGCAGCGATAAGGCGGAGTTCGACTATGTCTTCCCGCAGGCGGCTTTCGAAGCCTATTTGGCCGAACTGCGCAAGGAGCCTTTCCTGAAGGGCTACGAGGACCTCGTCCCCGCGAACTGATCAGGGCCGCAGCATGCCGGATGCGCGGTCCGCCGCGCATCCCTTCCTTTCCGTCACACCGGGTTGAGGCCATGGCTGGCAGCAGACTTCTCGACATGAGCGGCATCCGCAAGTCGTTCGGCGGCGTGCCTGTTCTCGCCGATGTCGGCTTTCATCTCGACGCCGGCGAAGTGGTCGCACTGCTCGGAGCCAATGGCGCCGGCAAGTCGACCCTGATGAAGATCCTCTCCGGAAGCTACAGCCGCGACGCCGGCGGGATCGCGATCGACGGCCGCCCCGTCGAGATCCGCGCGCCCGCCGATGCGCTGGCGCATGGCATCCGCATGCTGCCGCAGGAACTGTCGATCTTCCCCGATCTGACCGTCGCCGAGAACATCATGATCGGCGGTCTGCCGCGCAAGGGACTGCATGTCGACCGCGCCGCTCTCGAGGCGCGGGCCGCAGCCCTCTTGAAGCGCCTCGGTCTCGACTGGCTGTCCCCGCAGACCCGCATGGGGGCGCTGTCGCATCATGTGCAGCGCATCGTCGAGATCGCCCGCGCCATGAACGGCAATGCGCGCATCCTGATCATGGACGAGCCGACCGCGTCGCTGGCCGCGGAGGAGGTGCAGCTCCTGTTCGACATCATCCGCCGCCTCCAGGCGGAGGGAATCTCGATCATCTATATCTCGCACTACCTGAAAGAGGTCTTCGCGATCTCCGGCCGCATCGTCGTGCTGCGTGATGGCCGCAATGCCGGCGATTTCGCGACCGCGCGGACCGATGTCGACGCGGTGCTGCACGCGATCGTCGGCAATCGCGTCGGCGATCTCTATCCCGCCTTCTCGGCAACATCAGGCGTCGGCGAGGATGTCGTCACCGTCGAGGGCCTGGCCGTCGAGGGCTGGCTGCGAGGCGTCGATTTCACGGTGCGCCGCGGAACAATCACCGGTGTGCATGGCCTGATCGGCTCCGGCGCCGAGATGATCGGCCGCGCCCTGTTCGGCGCCGTGCCGCGCACGAAGATCAGCCGCGCCACAGTCGGCGGCAAACCCTATGCGATAACGACGCCGGGCAAGGCCGTGGAAGCGGGGCTCGGCCTTGTCGCGGCGGAACGAAAGCGCGAGGGCATCATCGCGATGCTCACCCTGCGCGAGAACCTCTCGATCGCCAACATGCCGCTGTTCACACGGGGGCTCAGGGTGGATCGCCAGAAGGAAGCTGCGACGGCTGCGGAGTGGATCAGGCGGCTTTCGATCCGCGCCCGTGGTCCGGAACAGCTCATCGGCACGCTGTCGGGCGGCAACCAGCAGAAAGTCTGCCTCGCACGCTGGCTGCTGGGCGATCTCAGCGTGCTCATTCTCGAGGAGCCGACGCGCGGCGTCGATGTCGGTGCCCGCCATGAGATCTATCGCCAGATCCGCCAATTGGCCGATCAGGGGCTCGGCATCCTGCTGATCTCGTCCGACGCCGAGGAGGTCGCAGGCCTTGCCGATCGCAGTGTCGTGCTCGCCGGAGGGCTCGTGACCGAAACCTACGAGCAGCCGACCGATGCGTCGGCGCTCATGAGCGCGGCCAGCAAGCCGGCTGTCGCAGCCTGAGATCCGAGGAAGCCCCCATGTCGCAGATCAACACCGCCTCATCCAAGGCCATCACCACAGCGCAGCGCTCCCGCAACCTCCTCGGCCACCCCTTTGCCGGGGTCGTCATGCTGCTGGTCTTCTATCTGATCCTCGCCGGCGTCTTCACGGCGTTGTCGCCCTATTTCCTCACCTTCAAGAACCTCGTCTCGATCGGTTCGAACATGGCCTTTATCGGCCTGATGGCGGCCGCCGGCACCCCCTTGATC
Organism: Kaistia sp.; assembly: GCA_965229085.1. GTDB lineage: Bacteria > Pseudomonadota > Alphaproteobacteria > Rhizobiales > Kaistiaceae > Kaistia. The sequence goes on from OZ245859.1 coordinate 1,587,527, forward strand.
ATCGCCGGCGGGCTCGATCTTTCCGTTGCCGCCGTCGCGGGGATTTCCGGCGTCGTGGTGGCGATGTGCTACGCGAATGGCATCGATATCTGGGTTTCATGCGGCATTGCGCTGATCATTGGCGCCGCCATCGGCGCCGGCAACGGCGCGCTGACCAACGGCCTCCGCCTCAATCCCTTCATCGTCACGCTCGGCACGATGTCGATCATCACCGGCCTGTCGCTCGTGCTGACCGGCGGCCTGACGCAGCCGCTGCTCACGGAGGGATTTAACTGGATCGGGTCGGGCAAGCTCTATGGCATGCCGGTGCCGCTCATCATCATGCTCGTCATCTTCCTGCTGATCTGGTGGGTGATGGCGTTCACGCCGTTCGGCCGCTTCATCTATGCATCGGGCGGCAATCCAGAAGCCTCGCGCATGCTGGGCATTCCGGTCGACCGGACCCAGATGATCCTCTATGTCGTCTCAGGCCTTTCCGGCGCCCTCGCCGGCATCATCGTTGCCGCCATGCTCGGTGCCGCAGCGCCAGACTCCGTGGGCAAGCACCTCCTGACCGTCATCGCGGCGATCATTCTCGGCGGCACATCGCTCTTCGGCGGCCGCGGCTCGGTCTGGGGCACGCTGCTCGCCGTGCTGATCCTCGGCACGCTCAACAACGGCCTCACGCTGCTCAATGTCTCGAGCTTCTGGCAGGATGTGACGAAGGGTACCGTGCTGCTTCTCGCGGTTGGGCTCGACCAGTTGCGTGTCCGTTCGCAGAGCTGAGGACGTCTCCATGAACCCGCTCGACCAGTTGAAGCCGATCGATGCCAAGCCTTCCGCCTCGGAGCGGGTGGCCGAGCGGCTGATGGCGCTCATCGCATCCGGCAATATCGCGCCCGGCGAGAAGCTCCCGAGCGAGAACGAGCTGACCAAGGCGCTGCATGTCTCGCGTCCGGTGGTGCGCGAGGCGCTGCGCGGGCTTGCCATGCTCGGCGTCGTCGAGAGCAAACAGGGCGGCGGCTGCTATGTCACCGATCTGAAGCCGAACCGGCTGATGGCGCCGCTCTCCTTCGTGCTCAGCCTGCAGGACTACAGCCTCGACAGTCTGTTCGCGGCCCGCACGGTGATCGATTGCGGCATCGCGGCAGGGGCAGCCCGCAACGTCACCGCGGCCCAGCTCGAACGCTTCGGCGAGCTCGTCGAGGTCGCCTATCAGTGCGTCGGTGATCCGGTCGCCTTCCGTCTTGCCGACAGCGAGTTCCACGAACTGCTCGGGACAGCCTCCGACAACGCCTTTCTCGACCGCGTCTCGCGCTCGCTCTACGGCCTTGCGATCGACCAGCGCCGCAAGGCGTCTTTGATGGCCGGCGTGCTCGACCATTCAGCGCGCGATCACGATGCCATCGTCAAGGCGCTGGCAGCCCATGATCCCGACGCTGCCGAGGCCGCGATGGCCGCGCATGTCGAGCATATCCGCATCACGACGCTCGACGCGATGGGCGACACCCCGCCCCTTCCCTTCCGGTCCCGATAGGAAACGCCATGCTGCTCGAGGGCAAGCGCGCCATCGTTACCGGCGGTTCCCGCGGCATCGGCCGCGCGATCTCGCTGGAACTCGCCCGGCAGGGCTCAGATGTCGTGATTAACTATTTCGGCGCCGCCGACCAGGATGTCAGCCACGAGCGTGCAGCTCAGGAAATCGTGGCCGAGATCGAGGCGCTCGGTCGCCGCGCCCTTGCCATCGAGGGCGATATCGCCGATCCCGCCGTCAGCAAAGCGCTGGTAGAGGCCGCCGTGGAAAGTTTCGGCGGCGTCGACATCCTCTCGTCCAATGCTGGCATCTGCCCGTTTCACAGCTTCCTCGACATGCCGCCGGAGCTCCTGCAAACGGTGATCGGCGTTAATCTCTCCGGCGCCTTCTACATCACACAGGCGACGGCGAACCGCATGAAGGACCAGGGCACCGGCGGCGCCATCGTCGCGACATCGTCGATCTCGGCGCTGGTTGGCGGCGCGATGCAGAGCCACTACACGCCGACCAAGGCGGGCGTGCATTCGCTGATGCAATCCGTCGCGATCGCGCTCGGTCCCTATGGCATCCGCTGCAATTCGGTGATGCCCGGCGCCATCGCCACCGACATCAACAAGGACGACTGGTCCGACCCGGTGAAGCGGGCCTATCTCAACGGCCGCATTCCGCTCGGACGCTTCGGCGAGCCAGCCGATGTCGCCAATGTGGTTGCCTTCCTCGCTTCCGACATGGCCGCCTATGTGACGGGCGCATCGCTGCTCGTCGATGGCGGCCTCTATGTGAACCTGCAATAGGAGCTTCCCATGTCCGAGCGCATCGCCTTCCGCATGAAGGTCCATCCCGGCAAGATCGCCGAATACAAGAAGCGCCACGACGAGCTCTGGCCCGACCTCGCCAAGGCGCTGAAGGATGCGGGCGTGTCGGACTATTCGATCTGGCACGATCCCGAGACGAATTACCTGTTCGCGACGCTGATCCGCACCGACAACCACACCATGGCCGACCTGCCGAAGACCGACGCCAACAAGCGCTGGTGGGCCTTCATGGCGGATATCATGGACTACAACGACGACGGCACGCCGACCGTGGTTGGCCTTGAGCAGGTCTTCCACCTCGCCTGAGCCCAGTTTCTTCGAGCCCGGATTTCGGGCCCTGCCGCATGGACGCGCCTCATGGCCAATCACTTCGAGATCACCGATGTCCGCGTCTTCCTGGTCGAGAGCGAAGGCGATGGCGGCGATTATTTCCAGCAGGGCAAGGGCCACTGGCTGATCGATACGCTGATCGCCAATCCGATGTCCGGCTATCCGGACTACAAGGCGTCGCGCTCGTCCTGGGGCATCGGCGTCATGGGCTCGATCGTCGTCGAGATCGAGACCGCGAGCGGCGCCTGCGGCGTCGCCACGGGCTTTGGCGGCGTCCCCGCGGCCTGGCTGGTGAAGCATCACTTCACACGGTTCCTGGTCGGCGAGGACGCGCGCAACGTCAACAAGATCTGGGACCAGATGTTTCGCGCGTCGATGCCCTATGGCCGCAAGGGACTGCCGATCGCCACGATCTCGGTGGTCGACCTCGCGCTCTGGGATCTCATCGGCAAGGTTCGCGGCGAGCCGGTCTACAATCTCATCGGCGGCCTCTGCCATCAGGAGATCACCTTCTACTGCACAGGCCCGGAGCCGGCCGCCGTGCGCGATCTTGGTTTCTGGGGCTCGAAGGTGCCGCTGCCGCACAGCCATTTCGACGGCGAGGACGGGCTCAGGAAGAACCTCGATTATCTCGCCGCGCAGCGCGCCAAGGTCGGCCCGGATTTCCCGCTGATGGTCGACTGCTACATGTCGCTGACCGTCCCCTATGCGATCCGCCTCGCCGAAGCGGCCAAGCCGCTCAACATCGCCTGGTGGGAGGAAGTTCTTCATCCCGACGATATCGAGGGCTACCGGCTGCTGAAGCAGGCGCATCCGACGCTGAAATGGACGACGGGCGAACATGAATATACCCGCTACGGCTTTCGCCGGCTGATCGAGGAACGCACCATCGACATCCTGCAGCCGGATGTGATGTGGGTCGGCGGGCTGACAGCGCTGCTGCAGATCAGCGCTCAGGCCTCCGCCTATGACCTGCCGATCATTCCGCATGGCAGCGGCCCCTATTCCTACCATTTCATCGCCAGCCAGCCGAACCCGCCGCTCTGCGAATATGTCGCCGCGAGCCCGGATGGCCGCTCGATCCGCCCGGTCTTCGGCAAGCTGTTCACCGGCGAGGATCTGCCGACGAACGGTCGTCTCTCGGTCAGCAGCGCGCCCGGCTTTGGCATGGAGATCGCCGACCGGGCCCTGCTCAAGCCGTTCGCATAGGCAGGTCGCGGACAGCGCGGATCGTACCCTCCGGATCCCGCGTCGCCATCCGACTTGACATTGTCCGGGGCGCGCTAACTCTCTCCCGATGAGCGTTTCCGCGGCCGCCCTCGACCTATTCACTCGCATGCGTCTGCTGCTCGACGCCGCCTCGCCGTCGGGGGCGGCGGTGCGGCTGGCCGCATGGGCGCTGCCGCTGGCCGTACTCACGGGCGTCCTCGCCACGAGCCTCACCCCCGGCGGCGCCGCGCTCGCGGTCGGCCTGTTCGCGGTGATCGCCACAGTCGCGATCGCCGGGCTGCGCCAGGGCTATGCCCATGCGCGCCTCGGCCTCTGCAACATGGTGACGCTCGGCCGCGCGGCGCTCGCCTCGAGTCTTGTCGCGCCGCTGGCGGAATCCGAGCCGATCGCCACCGACAGCGCATGGCTGGTCGTGACGATCGCGAGTATCGCTCTCTTGCTCGATGGTCTGGACGGATGGCTGGCGCGGCGAGGCGGGCTCGCCTCACCTTTTGGTGCCCGGTTCGACATGGAGATCGACGCGGCGCTCGGGCTCATTCTCGCCCTCCTGGTGCTCGCTTCGGGCAAGGTTGGCCCCTGGGTGCTGGCGCTCGGCGCGATGCGCTACGCCTATGTCGCGGCCGGGCTGGCGCTGCCATGGCTGAACGGTGCGCTTCCGCAGGCTTTTCGCCGCAAGGCGGTCTGCGTTCTTCAGATCGCGGCCCTGATCACGCTCAACGCGCCCCCTATCGACGGGCTCGCCGCCACGATACTGGCCGCAGCGGCGACGCTCGCCCTCGGCTGGTCCTTTGCCGTCGATATCATCTGGCTCGCCCGGAGACGGCGGCCATGACGCGGGCGCCGCGCGTTGCTGGCCTCGCCCTCGCTGCTCTCATCATCCACCTAGTGCTGATCGGCCCGAACGCGCCGGACGGCTTCACGCCGGCAGCGGCGCTGCGGCTGCCGCCGGAACTGCCGGCGATCCTGCTGCTGCTCGCCGCCCTTCCCGCCCGCGCGAGCGGGGCGCGGCTGCTGAGGGCCGCGCTGGTGGCGGGGTTGGTCCTCATCACCGTCCTGAAGCTCGCCGATATCGGCACGTCAATCGCCTTCGCCCGGCCGTTCAACCCGGCCGTCGATCTCTTCATCGCCGGAGCCGGGGTCCATCTCGCCATCAGCACGCTCGGCCTTCCGCTGGCGGTGCTGGTCATGGGCGGTGCCCTCTTGGCGCTGGCGGACCTTGCCGCGGCGCTCTGGTGGGCGAGCGGGCTATGGCTCGGCCTTGCCCCCGGCCGCATCACGCTGGCGGCGGCAGGCCTCGCCGTTCTCGCTGTCGCGGGCGAGGCCACCGGCACCCTGCCGGCAAGCCCGACGATCGAGGCACGCACCACGCGGCTGGTCGCCGACCATATCGGCACATACGCGGCAACGCGGGCCGATCTCGCCCGCTTCCGCGCCGCCGCCGCCAGCGATCCCTATGCAGGGGCCACAGGCCTTTTCGACCGGCTCGCCGGCCGCGATGTGTTCATCGTCTTCATCGAGAGCTATGGCCGCTCCAGCTTCGACAACCCGCTTTATGCCCAGACCCATGTCGCGACCTTGCGCGCCGCCGAACCGCGCCTCGCGGAAGCGGGGCTTGCGATGCGCTCGGGCTGGCTGACCTCGCCGGTCGAAGGCGGGCAAAGCTGGCTGGCGCACAGCACGCTCGAATCAGGGCTGACGATTTCCAACCAGACGCGCTATCGCGCCCTCCTCGCCAGCCCGCGCCCGACGCTCTACCAGCTGGCGGCAGCATCCGGCTTTCGCACCGCCGCGGTCATGCCGGGCATCACCATGGCCTGGCCCGAGGGGCCGCAGCAGGGGTTCGCGACCATCCTCGCCGCCGCCGATCTCGGCTATCGCGGAAAGCCATTCAATTTCGTGACCATGCCCGATCAATATACGCTCGCGGCCTTCGACCGGCTGATCCCGCGCGGTCCCCCCGCCGGCGCGCTCTTCGTGCAGATCGTGCTCCTATCTTCGCATGCGCCATGGGTGCCCGTTCCGCAGCTGATCCCGTGGGACGCAGTTGGCGACGGCTCGGTCTTCGACCGCTGGGCGACGAGCGGCGACAGGCCCGAGATCGTCTGGCGCGACCATGACCGCGTGCGCGACCAATATCGGCAGGCGATCGATTATTCGCTGCAGGTGATCCTCTCCTACGCCGCGCGCTTATCGGCCCGGCCGCCGCTGATGGTGATCCTCGGCGATCATCAGCCAGCGCCCTTCGTCGCCGGCATCGAGAGCCGCGACGTGCCGGTTCACCTGATCGGGCCGCCCGACCTCGTGGAGGATTTCGACGACTGGGGCTGGACCCAAGGCCTCGTTCCCGCCGCGGATGCGCCTGCAACGCCGATGAGCGACTTCCGCGATCGATTCATCCGGGCGCTGAGCACGACCGTGCCGGGCGCGAAACAGTGACGCGCATCACGCCGATTCGCCCGGCGCGGCGATGGCGCATACGGGCGATCGCCATCCTCAACCGGCGCGGAAACCGAGCGCGCAGTCATGGTCGGAATTGCGCGGGTTTCGACGCGCCGCCGGGCAAGGCCCGATCGCGGGCGCAGGCTCATGCGGCCCGGCCAACCGGCGGGCCGGCAAAAACCGATTCTCATTCACCTCAGGGGATTTAGCGATGGTCGGAGTGGCAGGATTTGAACCTGCGACCCCGTCGTCCCGAACGACGTGCGCTACCAGGCTGCGCTACACTCCGTGACCATCAGCGAGGCGGTTTATAGCGACGTGATCGGCGCGCCGCAAGCACCGAAAATCAAGCCTGTGGATGACGGGCCGTGACAGCGCGATGACGCGCCGATGACGCCGCCACCGTTGCGGCTCGTCCGCCTTCCGGCTATAGCACCATCGTCGCGGCGCCAGCCGCAGACAGGATGGGGCGTCGCCAAGCGGTAAGGCAGCGGTTTTTGGTACCGCCATCCGGAGGTTCGAATCCTCCCGCCCCAGCCAACTCCTGAAAACCGCAGAAATAAGCCATTGCCGAGCATCGGTTGCGGAGCAAATCGGTGCGGTCCGCCGTTGCCACGATCACTCTGCAGTGGGCAGGCTGTCCGCTTCCGTTTTGGCTCATCCCCAAATGAAAACAAAATGGGAGGCTATTGCCATTCTGGGGATTGTCTTGGACGAGCCAACAAGAGAGCAACAGGCGCTGGACGAACGCATCAATCAAATTGTTGCTGTGCATGGTGGCGGCTGGCGAGCAGCGATCACTGCGTCGGCCTGCTCCGGCGCTCGCGACTGTAATTGCCGGGCTTGACCCGGCAATCCAGTGCTTAGTCCTGCCGGCCGAGAATGCGATAGCCCAAGAAAGTCAGGATTGCCGGGTCTAGCCCGGCAACAACAGGTGAAAGCACACTGAGGACGGACAAATCCCGAATGTCGATCGGACCTCGGCCGTGACGCCCCGCCCCGCCCTCACCCAAACGCCGGAATCAATCCCTCCTGCTCCAGCTTTTGCCAGAGCTCTTCCGGGATATCCTGTTCGAACCAGTCGACACTGGTTTCAATCTGCTTCGCCGTCTTGGCGCCGACGGCGATGACGGACGCGGCGGGGTGGCGGAGGGGATACTGGATCGCGGCGGCGGAGAGCGGGACGTCGAATGAGCGGCAGACGGCGTCGAGCCGTTCCGCCTTGGCGATAACCTCGGCCGGCGCATCGACATAGTTGAACTTCTTGCGGCCCGAGGTCGAAGCAAGGATGCCGGAATTGAACACGCCGGCGACGACGATATCGACATCATGCTTCAGCGCCAGCGGCAGGAAGGTTTCCACTGCGCTGTCGTCAAGCAACGAGAAGCGGCCGGCGAGCATGGAGACATCGAGATCGACCTCCTGCATCGCGTCGCGCGTCACCTGCCATTCGTTGACGCCGAGGCCGAAGCCGGCGATCAGCCCGGCTGCCTTCAGCTCGGTCAAGGCGCGGAAGCCGCCGCCCTTGGTCAGCGCGTTCCAATGATGATCATGCAGATCGCCATGGGTGACGCTGCCGATATCATGCACGAACAGGATATCGAGCCGGCTGAGCCCTGTGCGCTGGCGGCTGTCGTCATAGGAACGCAGGATCGCGTCATAGCTGTAGTCGAACACTTCGCGGAACGGCAGGCCGTTGTGCCAGCCTGAATCGAACTCGTTCTTCGGCGGTTCCGGCGGCAGCGTGCGCCCCGGCCGGTCAAAGCTCATGAGGCGGCCGACCTTGGTGCTGACGTGGAAGGCCGCGGGGTCTTCCTCGCGCAGGAATTCGCCGACGATATGCTCGCAGCGGCCGAGCCCATACATCGGCGCGGTATCGAAATAGCGGATGCCGCGGCGCCAGGCGGCCGCGACGGTCTCCCGCGCATCGCTGATCGGAACCGGCGCATAGAGGCCGCCGAGCGGGGCCGAGCCGAGGCCGAGAAGGGTGAGTTCGATGCCGGCGCGCTTGAGGCGCTTCTTGTCGGACGCCTTCATGGCGTTTCCTCCCGTGTCAGAGTGCGCTTGTAGAGGCCCTTGAATAGCACGCCGCCGGAGGCCTCCGGCAAGCGGCGGCGCTCAGCGCGAGGCGTGCAGAAGCTCCAGATATTCCGCGCGCGTCGCCAGGCGCGGATTGGTAGCGTGGCAGTGGTCCTTCAAAGCCTCGCCGGCGACCTTTTCCATCATCGCCTCGGTGACGCCCATGGCATCGAGGCCAGAGGGAAGGCCGATATCGGCCGAAAGCGCTGCGAAGACCTCATCCGGCGGGCCGCCGACGATTTCGGCGATCACATCCCACTTTTCGCCGATGGCAGGACGATTGAAGCGGAGCACGGCGGGCGTCAGCACGGCGTTGAGCGTGCCGTGATGCAGGTTGAGTTCGCGCACGGCGCCGAGCGGATGCGTCAGCGCATGTACCGCGCCGAGGCCCTTCTGGAACGCCATCGCGCCTTCCAACGCGCACATCATCATCTCCCAGCGCGCCTTGCGGTCTGATCCATCCTTGACGGCGGTGCGGATCGCCTTGAAGCCGCGCTTCAGCCCGTCGATGGCGATGGCGTCGGCCGGCGGATTGACGGGGGGTGCCATATAGGTTTCGAGGCAATGGGACAGCGCGTCCATGCCGGTCGCTGCTGTCAGATAAGGCGGCAGGCCATAGGTCAGTTCCGGATCGCAGAGCGCGACGCTCGGCAGCATATGCGGGCTGATGATGCCGAGCTTGCGGCCCTCGGCGGTGATGATGACCGCGGCGCGGCCGACCTCGGAGCCTGTGCCCGAGGTGGTGGGAACGGCGACCATCGGAACGATCTGGCCGTGGATCTTCGCGGCGCCGCCTTCGACCGCGGTATATTGCGCCAGCGGCCCCGGATGGCCGGTGAGCAGGCGCAGCGCCTTGGCGAGGTCGATCGAGGACCCGCCGCCAAGGCCGACAATGCCGTTGCAGCCGGCATGCTCATAGAGCGCGAAGGCCTTCATCACCGCCTCTTCGGTCGGGTTCGCCGGTGTCTCATCGAACACCGCCGGCGGCGCCGCAAAGAGCGCGGCGACGCGCGCGACGAGACCAGTGGCGACGAGACCGCGATCGGTGACGATCAGCGGGCGGGTGACCTTGAGCCCTTCAAGGATCGCCGGCAGCCGCAGGATCGCGCCTTCGTCGAATTCGATGCGGGTCAGATAGGTGATGAGGGCCATCGGCACGGCTTTCCTGGAAGGCTTGCAGTCATCGGCGCGGACAGCGCAGAGCCGGGCGATACCAGTTCGCCGCACCGCCGCGCAATGCCGCTTGCCAGACAAACCGATATATGAGTTATTCGAGCCAGTCCAGAACACAGGGTTCGCCCTCTGTCCGAAAGCCACGAATTTTGCCGGAAAACTTCAAGATATCGACGGAATTCGGCGGGGTGCCGATGCGCGCGCCGGCCGACAAGCCGCTGCAAAAGGCTGAACAGATATATGAGTGGTTGCGTCAGGCGATCGTCAGGCTCGGCATGATCCCGGGCGCGGCGATTTCCGAGAAGGATCTCTGCCTGCAGTTCGGCGTGTCGCGCACGCCGGTTCGCGAGGCGCTGAAGCGGCTTGTCGACGAGGACCTCGTCGACGTGTTTCCCCATTCAGGAACCTATGTCAGCAAGATCTCGTTCGAGGTCGCCGAGGAGGGTTTCGTGATCCGGCGGGCGCTCGAGATCGAGAGCATCCGTCGCGCCGTGACCTTTGTCAGCGATGACGATATCGGCCGGCTCGACGCCTTGATCGCCGCGATGCGCGACATTCTCCGCCGCAATGCGCTGGCCGATTATATCGAGGTCGACGATGCCTTTCATGGCGCGATCGCCGAGATCAGCCGCTATCCGCGCATCTGGAAGTTCATCACGCTCGCCAAGGCCCATCTCGACCGGATGCGGCAGCTGAGCGCGCCCTTGCCCGGTCATCTCGCCGAGGTGACGGAGCAGCACGCGGCCGTGGTTCGTGCGCTCGAGCGGCGCAATGCCGACCAGGCCGAGCTCGCGATGAAGATCCATCTCGACGCTTCGTTCGCCGTGATGAGCGCGATGTATCGCGACGGCGAGATCTTTCGGATGAGAGCCGGGGCCGTCGGCGGCTGAGGCGTGGCTGGAATCAAGGGAATTCCGGTGAGCGGCGGATCCAACCGCCGTTTCGGAGGAGAGTGATATGACGACGGTGCATGACGCCAAGACGGTGCAAGACCCGACCACGCTCAAGGCGAGCTACGACATCATCATCATCGGCGCCGGGGTCGGCGGCGGCGCGCTGGCGAACAGCCTTGCCGCGCCGGGCCGCGATATCCTGATGATCGAGCGCGGCCCGCGCCTGCCGCGCGAGCCCGACAACTGGAGCGTCGACGCGGTCTTCCACAAGCGGAAATACGCCACGAAGGAGCAGTGGCGCGACAAGAATGGCGCCCTTTTCAGCCCCGGCACCTATTATTATGTCGGCGGCAATTCCAAGTTCTTCGGCGCGGCGACGGTTCGCTTCCGCAAGCAGGATTTCGCCGAATTGCAGCATGAGGGCGGCGTCGCGCCGGCCTGGCCGGTCTCCTACGACACGTTCGAGCCCTATTATGCACGAGCCGAGCGGCTGATGGGCACGCATGGCGAGGCCGGGCTCGACCCGATCGAGCCACCGCGCTCGGGGCCGATGCCCTTCCCCGCCATCGGTCACGAGCCGGAGATCGCCGCCTTCGATACGAAGCTCAGGGCGCGGGGGCTGCATCCCTTTCCGCTGCCGATCGCGATCGACTATCACGATGGCGGCACCTGCGCCCGCTGCATGACCTGTGACGGCTTTGCCTGCAAGATCGGCGCGAAGGGCGATGCCGAAGTCCGGATGATCAATCCGGCGCTTGCCAAGGGCGGCGTCACGCTGGTGACAGAGACCTATGTCCGCCGGCTGATCACCGATCCCACCGGCAGGCGCGTCGTCTCCGTCGAAATCGAGAAGGACGGTGTTATCAGCACCATCGCCGGCGGCACCTTCGTCTCCTCGGCCGGGGCGATCAATTCCTCGGCGCTTTTGCTGCGCTCGGCCAGCGACAAGCATCCGCGCGGTCTCGGCAACAATGCCTCCGATCTGCTCGGCCGCAACTATATGGCGCATAACAACACGGCGATGATGGCCGTCTCGCCCTTCAAGAAGAACCGCGTCAAATTCCAGAAGTCGATGGCGATCAACGATTTCTATCTGGCCAACAGCGAGAAGCCCTATCCGCTCGGCAATATCCAGGGTCTCGGCAAGCTGCAGTCGGGGATGCTGACGGCCAACCTGCCCTGGGCGCCGGACTGGCTGATGGGCGCCTTTGCCGAGCGCAGCGTCGACTGGTGGCTGATGTCGGAAGACCTGCCCGACCCGAACAACCGCGTCACGGTCGATCCGGATGGCCGCATCCGCCTCAGCTACACCGCCAACAATCTCAAATCACATGGCGAACTGGTGAAGGTCTGGACCCGCCACATGCGGGCGCTCGGATACCCGATCATCATCACGCAGAGGATGGACATCAAGGTTTCGATGCACCAATGCGGCACGGCGCGCTTCGGCACCGACCCGTCGACCTCGGTCCTCGATACCAACTGCAAGGTCTGGGACATCGACAATCTCTATGTCGTCGATGCGTCCTTCCTGCCGTCTTCGACCGGCTTCAACCCGTCGCTGACCATCGTGGCGCAAGCCCTTCGCACCGGGGAACATCTGCTCGGGCAGATGGGCGAGGCCCCAGCCGCCAAGGCGTCCGAGGCCGCGTGACGCCGCGTTGATATCGACAGTTTTCTCGGGAGGATCTTCAATCATGGCACCGCGCGATTATACGCGTCTGTTCGATCTCACGGGCCGAAAGGCCATCGTCACCGGCGGCTCTCGCGGCATCGGCCGCGCCCTGAGCCAAGCGTTGGCGGCGCAGGGCGCCGATGTCGCCATCGTCGTGCGCTCGTCGGTCGCGCTTGCCGAGGAACTCGCGGCCGAGCTGAACGCCAAGGGCGGCGACAGCTTCGCTGTTCAGGCCGATGTTGCGGTCGAGGCCGATGTGCAGCGGATGGCTGAGGCCGTCGCGGCGCGCTGGGGCCGGGTCGATATCCTCGTCAACAACGCCGGCATCATCATCCCCGGCAGCGCCGAGGACTATAGCCTCGCCGACTGGCGCACGACCATGAGCGTCAATCTCGACGGCCTGTTCCTCGTCAGCCGCGCGATCGGCAAGATGATGATCGCGCAGAAGAGCGGCTCGATCATCAATATCGGCTCGATGTCGGGCCGGATCGTCAACTGGCCGTTCCGCCATGCCGCCTACAATGTGTCGAAGGCCGGCGTGCATATGATGACCAAGGCTTTCGCCACCGAATGGGCGGAGCACAATATCCGCGTCAACGCGGTCGCGCCCGGCTACATTCTGACCGAACTCACCGAGGACGTGCTGCGCGAGAATCCCGAGGTCGTCGCCGATCACTGGGCCAAGGGCGCCGTGATGAACCGCCTTGGCACGGTCGATGAACTGGCCGGCTCGGTCGTCTATCTCGCCAGCGATGCTGGCTCGTTCACCACCGGCGAAATCATCACCGTCGATGGCGGACTGACGCTGCGCTGAGCCTTTGCATCGGGGGATGATCCATGGCTGAGGACGGTTTTGGGCGCACCATGCGCTATGTGCAGCGACCGGGGGCGCTCGCGGAGATCGGCGGTGCGGTCGCGCCGCTCGGCCGCCATGCGCTCATCGTCTGCGGCGGCTCAACGTGGCCGGCGATCCGTCCGGCGATCGAGGCGGCGGCTGCGAGCTCGCGCGTCCGGACGACCGCACTGCGCTTTTCCGGCGAATGCAGCGCCGACGAAATCCGCCGGATCGTCGCGGCGGCCGAGACGGCCGGGTGCGACGTCCTGATCGGGGTCGGCGGCGGCAGGGCGCTTGACGCCGCCAAGATCGCCGCCGCAACGCTCGGGACGGCGCTTGCCCTCGTGCCGACGATCGCAGCCAGCCCGGCCGCGACGACGCCGGTCGGCATGGTCCGTGGCGGAGACAGCGAGGCGGCGCATGTCGTCGCCTGCCATCGCCAGGCCAATCTTGTTCTCGTCGACAGCGCTGTCATCGCTGCCGCGCCGACAAAGACGCTTGCTGCCGGCATGGGCGGCGCGCTGGCGCGGTTCGCCGAAAGGGTCATCTCCGGTGGCAGCGTTTCAAACGACGCCTCAGCCTCGGCCGGGCGCGCCGCGGCGCTGGCCGGCCATGTCGGGCTGATGCGCGAAGGGAGGCCGGCGGTCGCAGCCGCCTCGGCTGGACGGGTGACGCGGTCGCTCGAATTCATCGTCGAAACCAATTTGCTCTCGGCAGGCCTCGGCAGTGGCGGCAATACGCTGCCGGCGGCGCAGGGCATTCATGATGCGCTGGCCTCGTTCGGCCCGCGTCGACCGCTGCTTGATGGCGAGCGGTCCGCCTTCGGAACCGTGCCGCTGCTGCTGCTCGCGGATCGCCCAGCAATCGAGATCGAAGAAGCGATCGATTTCCTGCTGGATCTCGGCCTGCCCACGACGCTGGCCGATCTCGGGCTCGCGGACATCGCTGCGGCCGACCTCGAAGAGGCTGCGGGCGCCGCGCTGCAACGGAGCGGGGCCCTTTGCGCCCTCGCGCTGCCTGTCTCGGCCCGGCTCGTCGCCGACGCGATCCGCTCCGCGAGCCGCCTCGCGGAGCAAAGGCTGCGGCGCGCCGCCTGAGACGGGGCCATGCCGCCGATCAGTGCGGTCAAGACGTGATCGTGCCGCGGTGTCGCGAGAGGAAGGCGGAGAGCGCGGCATCGAACGCAGCGCGCTGCTCGATCGGCGCCATATGGCCGGCATCGGCGATCACGACGAGGTCTGACCCGGCGGCGCGGTCGCGCAGGTCAGCCAGCGTGGCGACCGAGGCGAATGGATCGCTATCGGCCGCGATGAAGCAGAGCGGCGGCGGCGTCTTCCCAAGCACGGGCAGGTAGTCGATGCCGTAGCCGGCCCGGAAGGCGCGGGACAGGGCCATCTGGTCCATGGCCGCACGCCACGCGATAAAGTGCTCCACGCGATCCGGATGCACGGCGGCCCAGGCCGGATGCCAGATCGCCGCGGCCTGTTCGCGCGCGAAGGCAAGCGGACCAAGGGTCGCTGCCCGCGCCAGCATCGCCTCCGTTCCTGCTTCGCCCTCAGCCGTCGCATGCAGGGCGCAGCAGGCGATGACCGCAGCCGCGATCCGCTCCGGGGCATGGCCGAGCATCGCCGCCGTGATGATGCCGCCGAGCGAGAAGCCGGCGACCAGAAAGCGTGCGATGCCGAGCGTATCCATCAGCGCCAGCATGTCCGCGGCATAGAGGTCGATCGTGTAGAGCATGTCCGGCTTGTCGGTCTCGCCCATGCCGCGGAGATCCGGCGCGACGACGCGAAAGCCAAGCCCGGCCAGCGTCTCGATCTGGCCGGCCCAGAGCGTGTGATCCCAACCAAGACCGTGCACCAGCAGCACCGGCGGGCCGGCTTCCGGGCCGGCAATGGCGACGTTCTGCGTGATCCCGCCGGCCGACAGCCTGACCTTCATGATGTTGCTCAAGTTTCGTCCATTTGCCGCGATCTTCAACAGAGCGGAGAATTATCGGCAAAAATATATTTTGTAGAAAGTCCGCTTTCAGCGAAACGCTTTTGGCACAAAGCTTGCTGATTTGGCCAGTGGTTCCTTCCAGCGATAACGCCAGAAAGGCACAGGCATGACTGACAAGATCCGCCGCTTCCCGACCAAGGCTTCCGGCCTCGCCGCGCCGAGCCTTCATCTCGATCGACGCTCGCTGCTCAAGGCGGGCGGCGGCCTTTTGGCCGGGGTCTTCGTCGCGCCGGGCGCGATGACCTTCGGTGCCGGGACCGCCTATGCCGCCGATAAATTCGTGCACCAGCTCGGCTGGATCAAGTCGATCCAGTTCGGCGGCCATTTCGCGGCGATCGACCAAG
Organism: Kaistia sp.; assembly: GCA_965229085.1. Taxonomy (GTDB): domain Bacteria; phylum Pseudomonadota; class Alphaproteobacteria; order Rhizobiales; family Kaistiaceae; genus Kaistia. The sequence continues at coordinate 1,602,854 of OZ245859.1, forward strand.
GCTATTTCGCCGACCAGGGCATCGAGGCCGAGTTCCTGGCCGGCGGCCCGGGCACCGATGGCACGGCCGTTGTGGTGAGTGGTCAGGCGATGACCAGCGACAGCGATGTCGAGGGAGTGATCCGTACGCGCATCAGCGGCGTGCCGGTCAAGGCCTTCGCGGCGATCATGCAGAAGGCGCCGGGCGCGATCATGTCGCTCGCCTCGAAGCCGATCAAGACGCTGGCGGATTTCCCCGGCAAGACCATCGCGCTGCCGAACGCCACCCGTCCGCAGATGGACGTGCTGATGAAGGCTGCCGGGCTTGATCCGAGCTCGGTCAACTATGTCCCCGTCGGCACCGATCCCGGCATTCTCGCCGCCGGCCAGGTCGACGGCTATTACGGCTGGGCCACCAACCAGGGCGTGATGCTGAAGACCCGCGGCGTCGATATCGAAGTCGCCTATATGAACGACCTGGGGCTGCCGGGCTATGCCGGCGTGCTCTATGCGACCGACGAGTCGATCGACACCAAGGCCGACCTCATCACCCGCTGGCTCAAGGCCGAGATCAAGGGCTGGCAGTGGTTCCTCGACCATCCCGACGAGATGGCCAAGCTCATGGTCGACAAATACGGCCAGCGCGGTCTCGACCTCAAGGCTCAGACCGTGGAGGCCGGCGTCTACAAGGACTTCATCCCGGTCGGCGACGCGGCGACGCATGGCCTGCTCTGGATTGAACCCTCGGTGTTCCAGCAGGGAATCGATTTCTCGATCAAGGCCGGCGACCTCAAGGAAGGTCAGGTCAAGGTCGAGGATGTCGTGACGCAGAAGCTGATCGCCGCCGCTCACGCAAAGTAGGCCCTTCTTGAGCCCTCCCCTTGAGGGAGGGGTCGCTTCACCCGGAACGGTCACGATTGGAAACCGCCGGTGCCGTGCGGCACTGGCGTTTGAAGCAGCCCCTCCCCAAGACTGGCAACGCCAGTCTTGGCCCTCCGTCAACGGGAGGGTTCAGCGGAGACAGGACCACCGACGGTCATCTAGGAGTAATGTCGAACCCATGACCGCTATCCTCCTTGACCATGTCACCAAGGATTTTGAGATCGATCGTCGGTCGGTTCGCGCGATCGACGATATCTCGCTCACCTTCGCCTCGGGCAGCTTCTCGGCGCTGATCGGCCCGTCGGGCTGCGGAAAGTCGACCCTTCTCCGCCTCATCGCCGACATCCTGCCGCCCTCCTCCGGCACGATCCGCATCGGCGGTTCACCCCCCGGCGAGGCACGGCTCCGGCATGAGATCGGCTTCGTGTTCCAGGATGCGAGCCTGCTGCCCTGGCGATCGGTGCTCGACAATATCCAGCTGCCGCTCGAAATCGCCGGCGGGCCGATCGGCGACGGGCCGAGGCCGGAAAATCTCATCCGCCTCGTCGGGCTGACCGGCTTCGAGAATGCGAAGCCGGCCCAACTCTCGGGCGGCATGCAACAGCGGGTGTCGATCGCCCGCGCGCTGACGCTGCGGCCGAAGGTGCTGCTGCTCGACGAGCCGTTCGGCGCGCTCGACGAGATCACGCGCCAGCGCATGAATCTGGAACTGCTGCGCATCTGGCAGGAGACGGGAACGACCGCCATCCTCGTGACGCATACCATTGGCGAGGCGGTGTTCATGGCCGACCAGGTGCACGTCCTGGCCGCCCATCCCGGACGCCTCGTGACGACCATCGATGTCGACCTGCCGCGGCCGCGCCATCTCGCAATGCTACAGACGCCCGCCTTCAACAGGCTGGAAAATGCTGTCCGCGCCGCCCTTTTTGGCGACGAGCTGACGGCCGAGGCGGCGCATGGCTGAGAGCGCCGTCATCAATGCCGGCCGCCGCGGAGCGCGCGCGTTTGGCGGGGCCTTGGCGCCGCTCTGCATCGTCATTGTCCTGGTCGCGCTCTGGCAGGGCGCCAAGATGGCCGGGCTGCTGCCGATCACCGTGCCGGCGCCGTCCGAGATCGCAGAAGCGTTCACGCGCTCCTATGGCGACCTCTTCTACCATATGGTGCCGACGGTCCTTTCCGCTGCAGCGGGCTTCATTCTGGCGGTGCTGATCGCGCTCGCGCTCGGCGCCGTCGCCATCTCGTTCCGGAAATCGGAACCGACCATCCTGAAACTCGGCATCGTCGTCGACTCGATCCCGCTGATCGCGCTGACGCCGATCCTGATGGTCTGGATCGGCAACGGACTCGCCTCCCGCATCGTTATCGCCACGATCGCGGCGCTGTTTCCGCTGCTGGTCGGCGTCGTCCAGGGCTTCAAGGCGGTCGACCGCAACGTCGCCGAACTCTTCCACCTGCTCGCGGCCTCACGCTGGCAGCGGCTCGTCAAGCTCGCCTTCCCCTCGGCCCTGCCCTACCTGTTCTCGGCGCTGAAGATCGCAGCGCCGCTCTCGGTGCTCGGCGCGTTGATCGCCGAATGGGTCAGCGCTGATCGCGGCCTTGGCATCATGATGATCTATGCGCTGTTCTCGTTCGACGTGCCGCTCGCCTGGCTGACCATCGTCGCGGTGTGCGTGGTCGCGACGCTCGCCTATGGCGTTGTTGCCCTCGCCGAACGGATCATTCTCGGCGGCCCGCAGGAGGTCATCGGCGGCGGAGGCGGCAATGGCTGACATCGCCGCATCCACCTCGCCGCATCCCCTCGCAACCCGGCTGCGCGCCATCGCCGCGCCGCTCGTCTTTGCCGCGGTGCTGTTCGGGCTCTGGAAACTCATCGTCACGCTGTTCGCAGTGCCGCCCTACATCATGCCGCCGCCCGAAGCGGCGCTCTCGGCCTTCCTCGGCAATGCCGGCAAGATCGGCACGGCCGTATTCTTCACGCTGCGCAATGCCGCGGCCGGACTTGCCGTCGCCTTCGTCGTCGCAATCGGGCTCGCCGCTCTGTTCGTCAACTCGGCCAAGGTGACGCGCGCGGTATTGCCGATCGTCATTGGCCTTCGCACGGCGCCTGTGCTGGCGATCGCGCCGATCCTCATCATGGTGTTCGGCCGCGGCATCGGCACGGCGATCGCGGTCGTCGTGATCGTCTCGTTCTTCCCGATCATGGTGAATGCCATGAAGGGCTTCGCCTCGACGCGGAAGAACGCGCTCGAACTGATGCATGTGCTGGGGGCCAGCCGATCGAAGACCTTCATCAAGGTCCGCCTGCCCTTCGCCCTTCCCTTCATCTTCACGGGCCTTCGCAGCGCCGCGACGAGCGCTATTCTCTCTGCGATGCTGGCGGAATGGCTCTCCGGCGCGCCAGGGCTCGGCACGATGATCCTCGACGCCGCCTCCTATCGGAAGACGGACCTTCTCTGGGCGGCTGTCGTCGTCAGCATGGTCCTCGCCTTCATCATCTTTTGGCTGACGACAACGGTCGAACGACGCTTCACCTCATGGCGGACTTGACCGCCGGCTCGACGAAAGCCCTGATCATGCCGACATTGCCGCTCGAGAACCGTGCTATCCTCGTGACCGGCCCCGCCAAGGGTATGGGCGGCGCGATCACGCGCGCCATCGGCGCAGCGGGCGGCGATCTTGTGCTGATCGGCCGCGACATGGCGCCGATCGAAGCCATCGCCGCGGAAATGCGGGCGCTCGGCCGCGATGTTCTCGCGATCGAGACCGACATCACCGAAGAAGCGGACGTGCTCGCCGCTGTCGCCTCGGCATCCGCGCATTTCGGCGATCGGCTCTACGGCGCCGTCAATATCGCTGGCGTCTCGGGGCCGACCGGCAAGACGCTCTGGCAGCACAGCGTGGCGGATTTCCGCGAGCTGTTCGACGTCAACGTCCTCGGCAGTTTCATCGTCATGAAGGCGATGCTGCCGGAGTTGATCGCCCGGCACGCCGGCTCGATCGTCAATATCGGCGGCACGTTCGGCTTCAAGGGTGTTCGCAATGCCTCGCTCTATGGCGCCACGAAATGGACGCTGCGCGGGCTCAGCAAATCGGCGGCGCTGGAAGCCGGCGGCGCAGGCGTCCGCGTCAACATGGTCTCGCCCGGCGGCGTCGAGGGGCCACGGCTGACGCGCCAGCTCGGCGAGGAGGCCGAATTGATGGGGATCAGCTATGAGGAACGCCTCGCCCGCTTTGCGACCACCGCCGCGCTCGGCCGCATGAGCACGGCCGAGGACATCGCTGAAGCCGTCCTGTTCCTGCTCTCGCCGGCCGCGCGCAACATCACCGGCCAGGACCTTCTCGTCGACGGCGGCACGATCGTTTGAAGCGCCATTGGCTGCCCAACGATCACATCCGGTAGAGCCGGCGCGCTGTGTCGTGGAAGAGCGCCTTCTGCTCGCCGGGCGACAGAGGCTCGACGGCGCGAGCGATGGTTTCAAAGCTGCGCGCGAAGGGAACCGTGCGGTCGTGCACCGGGAAGTCGCTGCCGAAAGCGAGCCGATCGACACCGAACCAATCGACGAGGCTGAGGATCGGCTCGGCCAGCCGCGCATCGCTCCAGCCCGGCATCCGGCAATGCAGGGCGGAGAGCTTCACCGCGATATTCGGCAGCCATGATGCCGCCTGCATCGCGGAGCGCCAGAGTTCGGTCGCCGCTTCGGTACTGAAATCCGGACTGCCGCCATGTTCGATGACAACCGTGAGATCGGGTATCGCGCGGGCAAGAGTGAGCGCCTCCGCCATCTGCCAAGGCTCCAGCATCAGATCGAACACCAGCCCCCGCGCCGCCAGCGCGCGGAGGCCCGCGGCGAAACCGGGGCGCGTCAGCAGGTCCGGAGCGCGGGCGAATGAGTTGTATCCAGGGCGAACGGCGACGATGTCGCGGATGCCTCGGATCGTGGGCACGGCCGCGATCAACTGGTCGAGCCGCTCGACGATATCGGGCGCGTCGAGCGGAGCGTGGGCGATGATGGCCGTATTGATGCGCGGATCGGCGGCATGAACCGCGGCAGCTGCGAGCGCCTCCGCCAGCGGAACGCGCGCCACAGCCTCGATCCAGACCGTCGCGACGATATCGAGGCCGCCCGCAGCCGCATGAAGATCGTCCGGGCCGAAATCGCGCGCCAGCACGGCTTCAGCCGGCGTCGCCAGCCAGGAGATTGTCGCGGCCGCATCGCGCCAAAGATGATGATGCGCGTCGACCACCGGGCCGGCATAGAGCGCCATGATCAATCGCCGAGGCGGACCGGCAGGCCGCTGACCAGCGAGGCCTCAGCCGCAACGGTGAGTGCAACGGCGCGAGCGGCATCATCGAGGCCGACCAGCGGCGGCATGCCCTCGGCGACCATGGCGACGAAGGCGCCGACCTCCTCTGCCAGCGCACCGACAACCCGGTCATGGAGGATGGGCTGGTGGCGGATTCCGGCGGCGCGGAACCCATGCGCCTCGTCGAACGCGACGAGTTGCTGGTTGCGGAGGCTCATATCGTTGGAGACCATGCCGGTGGAACCAAACACATCGAGGCGATTATTCCCGGCGGACGACCAGCCGGCCGGCGTCCGGAACACGCCATAGGGCTCGGGCAGCGTCCAGCCGCTCTCGACGAGGCCGACGGCACCATCGGCAAAGCGCAGCGTCGTGACGACATGATCGTCGAGCCCGGTCGCCTCGAACACGCGGCCGCGCCCGGCGGCCGCATAGATTTCCACCACCGGGACAGGATGGACCCAGGCGAGGAGGTCGAAATCATGCACGCCGAGAATGCGCAGCGTCGTGGACAGCCCCTTGAAGCGCGGCGTGTCCGCAGCGACAAACTGCCGGCGTGCGGCAATGGTGACGACGCGGCCGCAGAACCCTTCGGCCACCGCCTGTTTCAATTGGGCCGAACCGATCTCGAACCGCTCGACATGACCGGCCATAACCGCGACGCCGGCTCGATCGGTGGCGCTCCGGATCGCCGCGATACCCTTCAGATCGGGCGCGACCGGCTTCTCGATCAGCATCGGCAGTCCGGCCGCCGCCGCGAGCAGCGCATGTTCGACATGGACATGCTCGGGACTGGCGATGACCACGCCGTCGAGCGCAGCCTCAGTGAAGAAGGTCGGCGCATCCACGAAAGGCTTCGCACCGAAGCGGCCGGCGAGTTCGCGGACCCTGATGGCGTCGACGTCGCAGACGGCGGCGAGCACTGCATCGCGCCGCTCGGCGAGAATGCGCGCATGCCAGGCGCCAATCGCCCCGGCGCCGATCAGACCGATGCGGAGCGCCATCAGCCCCACGGCCTCTGGTTCGGCTCGAGGATCGCCTTCATCGTCGTCGCGAGGTTGCGCGGCGCCGGCTTTGGCATCATCGGCCTGATCATCTCGCCCCAGCCAGGGGCGGCGACGACTTCGCCATCGTGAGCGACGAGGCGGCCGCGGACATAGGTTCTGACCGGCAGACCGGTCACCTGCATGCCCTCATAGGCCGACACCTTGCCGCGCGAATGGAGGGCGGCCGCCGAGAGCGTCGCGGTCTTGCCGAGGTCGACGACGGCGAAATCGGCATCGGCGCCGACGCGGATCACACCCTTCCTGCCATAGAGACCGAAGGCGCGGGCCGGCGCGGCGCTGGTGATCGCCGCGACGCGCTCCAGCGTCAGGCGGCCCTTGGCGACGGCCGTCAGCATCAAGGGCAGCAGCGTCTCGACGCCCGGAAAACCGCAGGCCAGATCCCAGATCACGTCGCCATATTTTTCCTCGACCGCATGCGGCGCATGGTCGGTCGCGATCATGTCGAGCGTGCCGTCGGCGAGCGCCGCCCAGAGCGGCTCCTGCTGCGCCGCCTCGCGGATCGGCGGGTTCATGCGCAAGACCTCCCCGCCCGGCGCCAGCATCTCTTCGGCCGAGAGATAGAGATATTGAGGCAGTGTCTCGACCGTGAGATCGACGCCGCGCTCCTTCCAGAAGCGGATAAAGGGCAGGCTCCGCGCGGTGCTCTCATGCACGATATGGATGCGCGCGCCGGTCCAGTCGGCGAGCGTACAGGCGCGGTTAAGCGCCTCGACGGCGACGACATCGGTGCGCGCCGCGAGATGAGCGAGGCGGTCGGTCCGGCCCGCCGCCTTCATCTTGTTCTGGCGCCAAAACAGGATCGGCGAGTTCTCCGCATGGATCGAGCAGCGCAGCCCGAGCTCGGCGAGGATCTCGAACCCCTCCAGCACGGCGCCGTCACTGGGGCACGGCAGATCGCCTGTCGTATTGCCGAGGAAGAGCTTGGTGCCGATGATCCCGGCTTCGGCAAGCGCCGGCAAATCGCCCAGATTGTGCTCGCCGAGCAGCCCATAAAGGCCGAAATCGACGATCGATTTCGCCTTCGCTACTGCGCGTTTTCGCTCGAAATTCGCGAGATTATCGGTTGGCGGCACCGTATTCGGCATGTCGAAGACGGTGGTGACACCGCCGACCGCGGCGGCCGCGCTGCCCGTCTGCCAATCCTCCTTCTGCGGCATGCCCGGCTCGCGGAAATGCACATGCACATCGATGGCGCCGGGCAGGATGTGCAGCCCCGCAACCTGGACGCGCTCGCGCGCCGGCGGCATCAGATGATCGGCGCCGATCGCGACGATACGGCCGCCATCGACGGCAATCGAGGCGGCGACGATGCCGTTCTCGTTGACGACGAGGCCGTCCGACAGCACCATGTCCACAGGCAAAGGTTGCATTGGTGCGGATGGTCTCGAATCGGGCATGAATGCGATCTCCTCAGACAGTGGCGCAGGCTAGCAGCGCGATGATATTGTCGACAACCCGCCGGAAATTCCGCATTTGCCGGATTTTCCACAGAACCGCGACCGGTGCGATCGGGAGCCCATGCGACCTGATACGGTCGAGGAGACCTATGCATGACTGATGCCGCCGTTCCCTCGCCGGAAGAATCGGTCTCCGCCGATGCGTTCCGCCTGCTCCGCGCCGACATCATTTCCGGCGCGCTGGCGGCCGGGTCGCGGCTGCGCTTCATCGAATTGCAGGCCCGCTACGGCATCGGGACCAGCCCCCTGCGCGAGGCGCTGTCGCGGCTTGCCGCCGATCGGCTCGTCGTGCAGGAGGTCAATCGCGGCTTCCGCGTGCCGCCGATCTCGCTGGCGGATTTCGAGGATATCGCCGCGCTCCGGATTGAACTGGAACGGCAGGCAATCGAGGCGGCGGTGCGCAGCGGCGACGACGCCTGGGAAGAAGGCATCGTGCTGGCGCATCACAGGCTGCGCCGGCTCGGCCGCCAGGAGGCAGCGCCGGAAGGCGATGCTGTGCCTGAGGAATGGGAAGCGCGGCACCGCGCCTTCCACAACGCCCTGATCGCCGCCTGCGGCTCGCCCTGGACGCTGCATTTCTGCGCTGTGCTGCATGACCAGTTCGATCGCTACCGCCGCCTCGCCGGACGCGATCCCCAGGTGCAGGTGACGCTGTCGCAGCAGCATGAGGAATTGCTCGATGCCGCGATCGCCCGCGATGCTCCGCGCGCTGGCCAGGTCCTCGCCGATCACATCGACCTGACCCGCCGTGCCGTGATCGAGCGCATCCGGAGACTGGCCTGATTATCGCCAATCTGATAGATCGTCGATAATGACAGACATTGTTGATAATTTACGCAAGCTGGTGCCTTTTTGCGCAGCAGCCTCTTAGGGCCGCGTGTAATCTCCTCACATCCGCTCTGGCACGGCTTTTGCCGGTATCTGAGCGTGAAACGAGGATGTGCACGATGAAAGCAGCCTTGAGCAGGGCGCGCGATCAGAGCCGGCGGCAGCGCGCATGAAGGGTCCGATCGGTCTCGTCACCGGGTCGCGCCCCTTTGCCGGGCTCCCGACCAATCCGGCTGAACTGGTGCTGCCGCATCTGGATGGGCTGGTCATCCATGGCGTCACGATCGTCGCGCGCGCAACGCCGGTGAGCCGGGCCGGCCTGCCGCAGCATCTGCCCGAGATCATCGACGAAGTCAGGCCGGCCTTCGTGCTGGCGCTCGGGCTCGCGCTCGGGGCGCCGACGGTGCGGATCGAGACCATCGCGGTCAACGCGATGCATTTCGGCATTCCGGACAATGAGGGCGCGCGGCCACAAGGCGGCGAGCCGATCGAACCGGACGGCCCGCCCGCGCGGATGGCGAGTTGGGACGCCGATGCCGTGGTGGCAGCGATCCTCGACGACGGCATACCGGCAAAGACCTCGTTCCATGCCGGGACCCATCTCTGCAATTTGACGCTTTACACTTATCTCGGCGTGCTCGCGGCGCGCGGCATGGCCAGCCCCTGCGGCTTCCTGCACCTGCCTTATCTGCCGGAACAGATCGTCTGGATGATGCGCCAGCAATCCGCCCATGCCGGCAGCGCAATGGCAGCGTCCATGGAACTGCCCTCCATGGCGCTCGAAACCCAGATCCGCGCCGTCAAGGCAGCGCTCGGCGTGATGGCGCGCCAGAGCGACGCGGCGGCACGCGCACCCTTCACCCCTTGAACCAGCCACACTCGCGGAGGACATCATGACCATCGCCGACCTGCCCAAGGCCTATGAGAAGGCCCAGACGATCGATGTCGCGGACATCCCGATCATCGATTTCAGGCCGTTCCTCAATGGCACCGAAGCCGAGCGCATGACGGTGGTCGCGGCGATCGGCAAGGCGTGCGAGGAGGTCGGATTCTTCTATCTCGTCAATCACGGCGTCCCGCAGGACCTGATCGACGCGACATTCGCGGTGTCGAAATCCTTTTATGCCCAGCCTTTCGAGGGCCGCATGAAGTCCGCGGCGACGCTGGACCATTGGCGCGGCTATGTGCCCTCGAAGCTCGAGGCAGAGGGGGGCACGGTTGGCGGCGCCATCGAGACCTATCGCTTCATGCTCGACCTTGCCCCCGAGGATCCCGATGTCCTCGCCGGCAAGCCGCTGCATCTGCCGAACCGCTGGCCGGAGGACCTGCCCGCCTTCAAGCCAACCGTCGAAGCCTATTTCGATGCGGTGATGGGGCTCTCGAAGCATTTGCGCGGCGCCTTCGCGCTCGCTCTCGGCCTGCCGCAGGACTATTTCGAGCCGTTCTACCAGAAGCCAGTCGTCCAGCTCTCGCTGCTGCATTATCGTCCGCCGGCATCGCTGCGCGAGGAGGACATCGAGATCGGCGCGGGCGAGCATCGCGATACCGGCGCGTTCACGCTGCTGATGCAGGACGACACCGGCGGGCTCGAAGTGGAACGCAAGGACGGGGTCTGGATCGGCGCGCCTCCGGTCAAGGGCGCCTATGTCATCAATATCGGCAATGTCATGATGAAATGGACCAATGGCCGCTTCGTCTCGACGCCGCACCGGGTGGTGAACCGCGCCTTGAAGCCGCGCTATTCGATCCCGTTCTTCGCCAATCCCGATTACGACGTCACGATTGCGCCGATCACCGAGATCATGAAGCCGGGCGACACGCCGCTTTATCCCCCCTTCGAGAACGGTCCCTATATGCGCGACTTCTACGAGATGGGCATGGCGTATCTCCGCAAGCCCGGCGCGAAGTCTGCCTATTGAGGCGGGCGGGGCTCTCTTCTCCTCACCTCTCCCTTAGCGAGGGGCCGGATCAAAGGTCCGGGAGAGGGTTTACGGCGTCTCCAGCGAGCGCGTAAACCCTCTCCCGCCGGCCTGAGGCCGTCGACCTCCCCTCAGGGGGAAGGTGAAAAAAGCGGCTCGCTCTCCACACCATCTCCATCCAAGGAGCCAGAATGGATCTGAAGCTGAACGGCAAGGTTGCTCTCATCACCGGCCCTGCCAAGGGCATGGGCGCCGCGGTGAGCCGGGCCTTCGCGGCCGAGGGCTGCCGGCTGCTGCTTGTAGGGCGCGATACCAGCGCGATCGGCCCGGTCGAGGCGGCGATCCGCGCCAGCGGCGGCGACGTCGCGGTCGAGCGCTGCGACGTGACCGTCGGCGCCGATTGCGAAGCGGCGGTCGCGGCGGCCACTGCCCGTTTCGGCACGGTCGACATTCTCGTCAATGTCGCCGGCGGCACCGGGCCGATCGGCAAGACGGGGGCGCAGACGACGACCGACGAGTTCCGCGACATCGTCGACGTCAACATGACCGGATGCTTCAACATGATCCGCGCCGTGGCCCCGGTGATGGCGGCTCAGCGATCGGGCAAGATCGTCAATGTCGGCGGCACCTTCGGCATGCGCGGCCGGGCCGGCCGCGTCGCCTATTCCTCCTCGAAATGGGGCCTGCGCGGGCTCACCAAGAGCTTCGCGCTCGAACTCGGCGCGCACAACATCAACGTGAACTGCCTCGCGCCAGGCATGGTCGATGGGCCGCGCTTCCGCGACCGGGTCTGCCGGGACATGGCAGCCAAGCTCGGCATCAGCGAGGAAGAGGCGGCGCGGCGCCACGCCGAGGACTATGCGCTGAAACGGATCTCCACCGATGACGACGTCGCCAATGGCTGCCTGTTCCTCGCCAGCGACGTTTCGCGCCAGATCACCGGCGTCGATCTTCCCGTCGACGGCGGCTGGGCCTCGCTTTAGCATCACGCGTTGCAGCCAGAGGTTCTCCGCATGATCACGCTTGCCGATGTCGAGGCCGCCCGGACGCGGCTCGGCGACCATATCCGCCATACGCCGCTGATGGCCGCCGACAACGCCTCGGTGCCGATCACCGACGCCGCGCTCTTTCTGAAGCTCGAATGCCTGCAGGCGACGGGCTCGTTCAAGGCGCGCGGGGCGACCAACCGGCTGCTGGCGACGCCGCGGGCCGAACTCGCCAACGGCATCGTCGCCGCTTCAGGCGGCAATCACGGCCTCGCCGTCGCGCGGACCGGCGCACTCGCCGGCGTCCCGGCGCATATCTTCGTGCCGCGCAACATCAACCCGTCCAAACTCGAAAAGCTGAAGCGCTGGGGGGCGCGCGTCGAACTGGTCGGCGACGTGTTCGACGACGCCAACCGGGCGGCGCAGGCCTATGCGAAGGAGATCGGCGCCGTCTATTTCCATCCCTTCGCCGATCCGCTGGTTGTTGCCGGCCAGGGCACGCTGGCGCTGGAGATCCTGGACGCCCTGCCGGACGTCGATACATTCCTGATCGCGATCGGCGGCGGCGGGCTCATTGGCGGCATGGGCACCGCCATTCGCGCGCTGCGCCCCGGGGCGCGGATCATCGGCATCGAGCCGGTTGGCTGCCCGACCCTGAAGGCGAGCCTCGATGCCGGCCATGTCGTGACGATCGAGACGATCACAAGCCGCGTGCCGACCATGAGCTGTGCCCGCACCGAGGATCGTGTCTTCGATCTCGTGCGGGGCGTTGTCGATGAGATCGTGCTGATCGAGGATGCGGCCATGGAAGAGGCGGCGCGCTGGCTCTGGTTCGAATTCGGCATCGCCGCCGACCTTTCGGGCGCGGCGGCGGTGGCGGCGATCCAATCCGGCGCCGTTGCCGTCAAGCCCGGCGAAAAGGTCTGCGCGCTCGTCTGCGGCGCCGGCCCTGACGGCATCGGCTGAGGCGGGCCTCTCCTTCGAACGTTCGCGGCCGGCAACCCTCTCCCCAACCCTCCCCCGCTGCGCGGGAGAGGGGGCGGGCGGCGCTTCGGCTGCCCGATAAAGGCCGCAGCCTGCCCTCTCCCCCCTTGTGGGGGAGAGCTGGAGAGAGGGGCCTTGTCTTACTCCCGGAACGCTCCAAAGGCAGCGGCCTGCAACCCCCTCCCCAACCCTCCCCCGCTGCGCGGGAGAGGGGGCGGGCGGCGCCTCGGCAATGCCCGATAAAGGCCGCAGCCTGCACTCTCCCCCCTTGTGGGGGAGAGCTGGAGAGGGGGGCTCGGCTATCGCAGCCCCGCGCCCATATGGCAGCCGCAGCCGTAGTAGCGTCGGATGGCACGCTTCATTCCGCTCGTCGCAGCGTCATCCGGCGGGGCGGCGTTCCAGGCGGCCTTCGCCTCGGCGATGAGCTCGGCTTCGAGTGCCGTGCGGTCGACGCTGACGCAGCGGCCGTTCTCCACGATGGTCCGCCCGCCGACGATGAGCTTCCGGATATGCTTCCGCGTCGCGCGCGTCAGGAGAACGTTGGTCGGATCGGCCGACGCTGAAAGGACATCGCCTGACATCGCCGCATAATCGAGCACGACGAGATCGGCCCGCGCGCCCACCGCGATCCGGCCGCCGCCATCCTCGCCGATCACCGCCCGGCGGCCATCGACGCTCGCCGCCTCGAAGAGTTGTGCGGCCGAGAGAACGTCGTCGAGGCCGAAACCGCGATGATTGAACCAGACGAGGCGCATCTCGCGCAGCATGTCGTCGTCGTCATCCATGGGCTGGGCATCAAGGCCGATGCCGAAGCGCAGCCCTGTTTTCACGAAGGATGCGACGGGCGCAATGCCGGAGCGGAGGCGGAAGTTCGACGAGGTGTTGACCGAGACGATCACACCGCGCTCGGCGAGCAGCGCGCTTTCGGCCTCGGTCAGATAAACGCCATGCGCCACCGAGAGGCGGGGCGACAGCAGGCCGATGGCGTCGAGCCTGGCGATGAGACCGTCCGGATAGGCGTGGTCCGCCCATTCGCGCTGATAGCGCGTCTCGAGAAGATGCATGTGGATGCGTCGGCCGGAGAGCGCCGAGGCCTCCGCGATCGCCGCCAGCGAGGCTTCCGAGACCCACTGCGCGCCGACGGGGCAGTATTGCAGGGAGAAATTCTCGTGCTCGAATTCCGCCATCCGCTCGACCGCGGCAAGGAAGTCGCCAACCGCCTTGGGCGGGGCAAGCCGGGCGTCGAGACGCGGCCTCAGCGCCGGATCGGCCGCGGCGATGAAGGTCTGCTGGTCGCCATAGACGAGGGGATTGCGATCCGTGAACGGCGCCGCGAAGGCGACATGAATGCCCACATCGCGGGCGGCGCGCGAGACGGCGGCGGCTTCCTCGATGATCCTCGTTTCGTCCTGCGGCCCGTGGCTGTGATTGGTGGCGCAGATGCCGCCCTCCGCCATGCGGGCAAAGGCCACGGCGGCCCGCTTGTAGGCATCGAGCTTCGGCTCGCGGCCGAGCGTCGTGATCCAGGCCTCGAGCCCGTCATCGACCGCGCCGAAGGCCAGCGTGCGAAGGCCGCGGCCGTGGTCATGCGCGTTCACCGGCGCGGCGATGGCGAGACTGCCATTGCCCGGCCCCGGCAGGGGCTCGATCGCCGAAATGCGCCCATCGACGATGCGGATGCGGCTCGGGCCGGATGCGGCGCCGCTGCCCGGCGCGATCAGCACGGCGCCGACATCGAGGGTCTTGGACGGGAAGGCTGGCATGGCTGATGGGTCCTCGTGGCAGGGCACGGCCCGATTCTCGGCCGCATGCTGGATTTTTGTCGATGAATCCGTCCGATCCGACCGGTTTTCGACAAAGCCCCCTCAGTCAAAGCAGATTCCATGCCAGCGCCGCCGCCCTCGTGCCCTCGCCTGCCAGTCGCCGACGGCTTTGGATAAGGCGCGCACGACCGGTTGACTCCTCAGCAAATGAGAACAAAATAGGAACATCTTCTCATTCGGGATCATCGCCATGGGCGCACGGACAGAGCCGGTCGATAGCGAGCAGGAAGCGCTCGACGAACGGATCGACGATATCATCGCCATGCATGACGGCGACTGGCGCGCGGCGCTGGAAACGCTGCTGCTCGTCGCCGACGCCAGGGCCGAGACGATCAGCTACGGCTATGTGCGGGGGCGCCCGCCGGGGATGGCGACACTGGGCGAGGAATTTCGCGAATAGGCGGGAAGAGCGCCGACGCGCGGCAGGCTGCCGCGCTCAGACGCCGAGTTTGGCCAGGGCACTGTCGAGGCCGTCCGGGGAGAAGTCGAAGCTGACGGTCTTGCCGTTCTTCAGCACGATCTCGGTCGAGACGCGCTGCGACTGGCGCAGCAGCGTGATGAAATCGCCGGCGAGGCGGGCGCGGATCTCGCAGGAATGCGCCCCGCAGGCGGAGAAGGGCAACGTCTTCGGCTGGCCGTCGCCCATGATCAGCACCATGCCGCGCGGGACGAGCACGTTGGTCGGCGTGGTCCAGATCGCATAGAGGCCGCTCTCGCTGCGCTGGATGGTCCAGGACGTCTCGACCAGCGGATCATCAGCCTGACTCAGCGTCTGCGACGCGGTGCAGAACAGCTTGCTCGTGCTGTCGCAGGCCGCCGACCATCCGGTGGCGGAGGGCAACGAAGCCGGCTCTGGACGCTGCGCAGCGGCAATGCGCGTTGGAGCGGCGACGAGGGGCGCCCGCATCGGCGGCGTGGCGGCGGGGGGCGACTGAACGATCGATCCGGTTTCGACCGGGTCGACGTCATTGGGACGCTCGGCTGTTGCCGAAGCGGGCGCGACCAGCCGGATATCGGAGGAGCGGGGCCGCATCGCGACCAGAACCTGATCCGGCGCGGCCGCGTCGCCGGCGGCGAACATCTGGCGCGCCGCCTGCAGCGTCGTGTCCGATTGCCACATCACCACGGCGACCAGAAGGGCGACGACGGTCAGCCCCTCCACGACCCGATAGAGGATCGAACGCGGATCAGGCGGCTCAAGATCTTCGAACGCGTCACTCATGGGGAAGCCTATCCGGCACATCAACCGGAGCGAGGGTCCGCTATCATGGTTAAGGATTATTTGACGGCCGCTATTTGATGCCGTCGAAAGCCGCCGTGAAGCCTGTGAGCGGCAGGCCGAGCTTGATCGGCCGCTTGTCGAGCCCGGTGAAGACGACATCGAGGCTGCTGCCGCCGCGCATCGCCGCAAGGAGCGAGGCCGGCAGCGGCGCGCCGGCATAGCAGCCGCTGGCATCGCAGGTCTGCAGCGGCAGCGAGCCGGCGCCGGCTCCATCGACAGCGAGCGTCACGCCGCCCTCGAGCGAAAGACCGAGCGGCAGGCGCACCATCAACACCGGTTTGCGTGTCGCGCCGGGCACGCGGATCGTCACCGCCGCGACCAACTGGCCGCTGGAAGCGAGAATGGCTCGTTGCTCGATCTTGCAATCGAGCGGCGCTGTGCGGCTCGGCGCCTCGCAGGCCGCGGCCCAACCGGGTTGCGGCGCAGGTGCAGACGTCGGCGCTGGCGGATTTTCAGCTGCCAGAGCCGGGCCGAGCCAGAGCGTGGCGGCCGCCATTGCCATCGCCGCCTTCATCAACCGAATCGCCATCGCCGTCACTCCTGCCGTGCCGACAAATGTCCCCCAGCACCCCGCCCGCGCAAGCCCGCCAGAACCCGGCTATGCGCGTCAGGCGCCGCCGCAATCAGGACCGGCGCGACCCCAGCAGCGTCAGCGCGTTGAGCGTGACCAGCACTGTCGCGCCGGTATCGGCGAGAATGGCCGGCCAGAGCCCGGTGATACCAAGAAGGGTGGTGACGAGGAAAACCGCCTTGAGGCCGAGCGCGATCACGATGTTCTGGCGGATCTTCGCCATGGTGCGCCGCGCGAGGCGGATCAGCCGCGCGACGTCGCCGACGCGGCTGTTGAGCACCGCCGCGTCCGCCGTCTCCAGCGCCACATCGGTGCCGCCACCCATGGCGATGCCGACATCGGCCGCCGCGAGCGCGGGCGCATCGTTAATGCCGTCACCGACCTTGGCGACGCGGAATCCGGCGGTGCGGAGTTCGCCGACGATCCGCTGCTTATCCGCGGGCAGCAATTCGGCTCGAACCTCGATGCCGAGCTCTTCGCCGACACGGGTCGCGGCGCGGGCGTTGTCGCCGGTCAGCATGATCGCGCCGACGCCGAGATCGGCAAGCTCCTGGAGCCCGACGCGCGCGTCGGGCCGGGCGCCGTCACGGATGCCGATGAGGCCGAGCGCCTTGTCGCCCTCGACCAGCACCGAAACGCTGTCGCCGGCCGCGGCCATGGCCTCGACCCTGGCCAACGCTGCGGCATCGAGCCTGACGCGGTCGGCCGCGATGGCGCCGAGGAACAGGCCGCGGCCATCGACCTGGCCGGCGACGCCCTTGCCGGCAACCGCGGAGACATCCGTGGCCGGGGGAAGAGCGATCCGCGCTTCGGCGGCATGGGAGAGGATGGCGCGGGCGAGCGGATGGCTCGAGCCGGTCTCGAGCGCCGCGGCAAGGGCGAGCAGCCCGGCCTCGTCCATCCCGCCAAGCGGGACGAGCGCCGTGACCACGGGGCGGCCGAGGGTCAAGGTGCCGGTCTTATCGAAGCAGACGCGATTGATGGACGCGAGCCGCTCCAGCACGGCGCCGCCCTTCATGAGCAGTCCCTGCCGGGCGCCCGAGGCCAGACCGGCGGCGATCGCGGCCGGCGTCGAAATGACCAGTGCGCAGGGGCAGCCGATCAGGAGGATCGCGAGGCCCTTGTAGATCCATTCATCCCAGGACGCGCCGAAAGCGAGCGGCGGCAGCACGGCGACCAGCGCGCCGGCGGCCAGTACGGCGGGCGTATAGACGCGGGCGAAGCGATCGATGAACCGCTCCATCGGCGCCTTCGATTCCTGCGCCTCCTCGACGAGGCGGACGATGCGCGCGATCGTGTTGTCGGTGGCCGCGGCCGTCACCTCGACCCTCAGCACCCCGTCGGTGTTGATCGTGCCGGCAAAGACGGGATCGCCCTCCCCCTTGCGCTTCGGCACGCTCTCCCCGGTCACGGTCGCTTCGTCGATCGCGCTCGAACCGGTGAGGATGATGCCATCGGCAGCGATGCGGTCGCCCGGCCGGACCTGGATGACATTGCCCACCGCGAGGCTGTCGGCAGCAACGCTCTTCGTGGCGCCGTCCATTTCCAGCAGCGCCGTTTCCGGCAGGAGCTTGGAAAGCGCGCGAATGCTGGAACGGGCGCGGCGCGCGGCCGCGCCTTCCAGCATCTCGCCGATGAGGAAGAGGAAGACGACCATGGCCGCTTCCTCGCTGGCGCCGATGGCCACCGCGCCAACGGCGGCGATTGTCATCAGCGTCTCGATCGAGAACGGGCTTCCGAAGCGGGCCGCCATGAAGGCGCGCCGGGCGATCGGGATGAGGCCAACCAGCATGGCGACGGCGAAGGGCCAGTGGCCGAGCGCGGGCACGGCCAGCATCACGCCATAGGCAGCGACGATCGCGAGGCCAGCAGCCGCGGTCAGTCGCGCCTTCGCGCTCTGCCACCAGGCAACGCCCTCCTCCTCGTCGTCGTCGTGACCATGCAAGCCGGCTGGCTCAGAGGGCGCCGCGCCATGATCGTGGCCCGCGTGCTCGTGATCCGCGTGGTCATGTCCGGAATGGTCGTGGTCGCTATGGTCATGCGCTGCGTGATCGTGATCATGGCCCGCATGGTTGTGCTCGGAGGCTTGCTGTGGAGGCCGCGCAGCCGTTTCCTCGCGCGCGGCGATGCGGCGGGCGCGATAGCCGAGCGCGCCGACGTCGCGGGTGACGCTCTCCTCGATGACCGCGTCGCCACGGCGGGCGACCGTCATCGTCCCCGCGGCGACTGAAACCGAAACGGCGACGACGCCATCGATGCGGCGAACGGCGGTGTCGATCTTGGTGGCGCAGGCGGCGCAATCCATGCCGCCGATGCGGTAACGCTCTTCGGTCGTGAGCGGCGCGTTCATGGCGATCCCTCTCGGCGCTTGAAATCTCAGAAGACGAGGCTAAATGCTCAAGTGACTAGAGGATCAAGCGGGAATTTCGTCATGCGCCCCATCTCGATCGGCGCGGTCGCCAAGGCGACCGGCGTGAAGGTGCCGACCATTCGCTATTACGAGGATGTCGGCCTGCTTCCGGTCGCCGATCGTACAGACAGCAATCGTCGGACTTATGACGATGCGACCATCGCGCGGCTGCGCTTTATCCGCCATGCCCGCGATCTCGGCTTCGCAGTCGATGCGATCCGGCAGTTGCTCGATCTTTCGGACCAGCCGGACAGCTCCTGCGGCGATGTCGATTCGATCGCGCGGCGGCATCTCGCCGATATCGACGAGAAGATCGCCCGCCTGACGGCGCTGCGCCGCGAGGTGAAGCGCATGGTCGATGAAGGCGAGCACGGCAAGGTCGCCCAGTGCCGCGTGATCGAGGTGCTCGGCGATCACGGCGCCTGCCTGCACGAGGCGCATTGACGGGGGCTCCGCCCCTGAAGGCGGGCGACGGCGCGTCACACCCGGAAGTAGTCATTGCCGGGTCAGGCCCGGCAATGACCGTTCTCACTATCCTGAGGGCGGCAGAATGCCGATCACCCTCACACCTTCGGGCGCAGCGCGCCTTGCGTGTTCAGATAGACCGCATAGAGGCTGGTCGTGCCGCAGATATAAAGGCGGTTCCGCTTGCGTCCGCCGAAGCAGACATTGGCGACGACCTCGGGAATGAGGATCTTGCCGATCAGCGTTCCGTCCGGCGTGAAGCAGTGAACGCCGTCGGCTGCCGAGCTCCAGATATTGCCGTGGATATCGACACGGAACCCGTCGAACAGGCCATTGTCGCAGGTGACGAATTTCCGGCCGGCGCTGACGCTGCGCCCATCGGGGGCGACATGGTAGACGCGGATGTCGGGCGAGGTGTCCGGCTTGTGGGTCAGTCCGGTATCGGCGACATAAAGCAGCTTCTCGTCCGGCGAGAAGGCGAGCCCGTTCGGCCTGACCATGTCGGTGATCACAGCAGTGACGGCGCCATTCACCGGATCGATACGGTAGACATTGCAGGCACCGATCTCGGAGATCGCGAAATCGCCCTCATATTCGCCGTCGATGCCATAGGACGGGTCGGTGAACCAGATCGAGCCGTCCGACTTCACGATCACGTCGTTGGGCGAATTGAGCTTCTTGCCCTCGAATCGGTCGGCGAGGATGCGGCGCGAGCCGTCATGCTCGATCCGCGTCACAGCGCGGCCGCGATGCTCGCAGGCGATCAGCCGGCCCTCGAGATCGACGGTATGGCCGTTCTGGTTGTTGCAGGGCGTCGCGAAGACCGAGACCGATCCGTCGGTCTCGTCGAAGCGCATCAACCTGTCGTTCGGAATGTCGGACCAGACGAGATATTTTCCGGCCGGGAAATAGGCCGGGCCCTCGGCCCAGCGGCTTCCCGTCCACAGCGTCTCGATATGGACATTGCCCATCGCATAGCGCCGGAACCGCTCGTCCAGCACCTTGAAATTCTTGTCGAGCATGGTTCCTCCGGCTCGTTTCGCTCCCGCAGCGGAGCATAGAGCCTGCCGGGCCGTTTGGAAGAGGTCGCCACGCATAGAACGGAGCGGAGGACCATTGCATTGCCGGGAACAGACTGTTCACTGCGCTGGCGCTTCCCCCCGAGCCCGCGATAGACCATCTAGACGTGCATAAGGTCCCCAGAGGAAACCAAAGCCATGACCAAGGTTCTCGTTCTCTACTATTCCGCCTACGGCCACATCGAAAAGATGGCTGAAGCCGTCGCGGAAGGTGCACGCTCCGCCGGCGCCCATGTCGACATCAAGCGCGTCGCCGAACTGGTTCCGGACGAGGTCGCTAAGGCTTCCTACTACAAGATGGACCAGGTTGCGCCGATCGCAACCCCGGCCGATCTCGAGAATTACGACGCGATCATCGTCGGCTCGGGCACGCGCTACGGCACCGTGACCTCGCAGATGCGCAACTTCTGGGACATGACCGGCGGCCTTTGGGCGCAGGGCAAGCTGGTCGGCAAGGTCGGCTCGGTGTTCACCTCGACCGCGACGCAGCATGGCGGCCAGGAATCGACGATTCTCGGCTTCATCCCGACGCTGATGCATCACGGCATGGTCGTCGTCGGCCTGCCCTATGCGTTCCAGGGCCAGATGGGCCTCGAGGAAGTCAAGGGCGGCTCGCCCTACGGCGCCTCCACGATCACCGGCGGCGACGGCAGCCGCCAGCCTTCCGCCATCGAACTCGACGCCGCCCGCTACCAGGGCGCCCATGTCGCCGCCATCGCCGGCAAGCTCGCCAGCTGATCGCAGCATGAACCGCGCGGCCGGGCCTGAAAGGGCACGGCCGTTCGAACGCCCCGGCCCGCGCCGGGGCGTTGTCATTTCTGGCTCTTCACGCGCCATCGCCGCAAAACCGGTTGAACTCGCCGGGCGCGGGGCCTAACTGGCCGGCATGACAGAGATCAGCTTCGACCGGAATTTCGATCCGCCGACCGGAAGCGCCGTTCCACTCGGCCCGCATGTCCGCCGCATCACCGCGCCGAATGCCAGTCCGTTCACGTTTCGCGGCACCAACAGCTATATCGTAGGCCATGGCACTGTCGCGGTGATCGATCCCGGCCCCGACGATGCGGGTCATATCGGAGCCCTGCTGGCCGCGACCGCGGGCGAGACGATCGCCGCCATCATCATCACCCACGGCCATCGCGATCACACTGACGGCGTCACGCGTCTCAAGGCCGCCAGCGGCGCACCGGTTCATGCCGGCAGCGCGCACCGGCCGGCGCGCGCATCGCTCGCGGGCGAAACCGCCCGCCTCGATGCCGGCGCGGATGAGCGCTTCGTCCCGGACATCCTGATCGCCGATGGCGGCCGGATCGCGGGGCCCGGCTGGTCGCTCGAGGCGATTGCGACGCCCGGCCATGCCGCCGATCACATGGCCTTTGCGCTTGAGGGCAGCGGGATGCTTTTTTCCGGCGATCATGTCATGGGCTGGTCGACGACCGTCGTTGCGCCGCCGGATGGCGCGATGGCGGACTATATCGCCTCGCTCGAGCGCCTCGCCGGCCGTCCGGAGACGATCTATCTGCCCGGTCACGGCGCGCCCATCGCCGATGCACCGACCTTCGTTCGGGCATTGAAGTCGCATCGCAAGCTGCGCGAGGCCGCCATTCTCGCCCGGATCGCACGCGGCGACCGCACCATCGCCGCGATCGTCGCGGTCATCTATCGCGAGACGCCGGCGGTGCTGCATGGCGCGGCCGCGATGTCCGTCCTCGCCCATATCGAGGATCTCGTCGCGCGCGGCCGAGTGGCCATCGTCTCGGGCAGCGGGCTCGCGGCCGAATATGTTGCCGTCAGCGCCGACTGACCGGGGCCGGCTCAGGCAGCGGCGGCAGGGAGGCGCTGGTCCCCTCCGGAACCGCCTCGGGGCGAGCATCGTCGTCGGCCTCGACGACTCCTTGCAGCGCGGCGTCGAGATCGGAGAAGAGACTGCTGATCCGGCGCGCGTCGTCGCCAAGATCATGCGCGCCGATGCGTGAGGCAGAACGCATGTCGACCAGCGTGCCGGTGTCATCGGCGATGATGCGGATCACGACATCGGCCGGCAGCGCCAGCAACGGCGTCGCGGCGCGGGCCTCGATCCAGCCGACCTCGTTGTCGCTGTCGGGCGGCCGCTCGTCGGTCGGAACCCAGCCGCGCGCCGCCACCAGCTGAGCCACCGCCTGATAGACTCGGGCTGGCGATTGCGGATAGTGCCGCGGCACGATCTCAGGATAGGCTACCCGCTGCGCCGCCCGCTCCGCCTCGTTCGGCAGCGGCCGCATCACGACGCTGTCAGGCGCCGCCGTGAACAGCGGCGGATCGACCATATCCGTCGAGACATCGGCGATGCGCGGCAGGCGCACCAGCTCGACGACGATCATCGCCGGAACGGCGAGAACGACCAGCGCAATGACGAGCGCCCCGGCGGCGGCGCCGCCGCCGCTGTCGCCCTGCTGCCAGATCGACCGGAAGGCACGCGCGGCGGCCACGAGCGCGAGCGCAGCAAGGAGCCAGGCAAGGCCTATGACGGTGACAAGCGGCGCGAGATCGATCAGCCCGGCGCGATGCAGCAGGACCGCGAGGACGAGCAACGGGATCGGCAGCGCGGCGAGGCGCAGCGCCGTATCGGCTGCTCTGGCGCGTCGGCGGAGCGGCCGGCTGATCACGCGGCGACCTCGCGGCGGCAGCGAAAAAGGAAAGCCGGCGACGCAATGTGCCTTAATCGCAACAACAGCCGTTTTTTCAAGTGCAAACGCCAGAACGGGCCGCGGCCGGCCGTTGTTAACGAAATCCTAAAACACGAATCTGCCATATTGCGTGACCATATGCGTTTATCTCGTTTGTCAGCCAGCAGAAGATCGGCGGGAAACGTAGTGACGCCAAGGATAGAAGCAGATCATGACCAGAAAAGATCACTCTACATTTACGACCAAAGCACAACGTGAGCAGGAACTCGACCTGCGATCGAAATATGGCGAGCTCGGCAACCCCGAACTCGTGGCGGCGATCCGCCAGCAGAGGCCGGAAAAGCGGGGCGCGAAGGCGGCCACGACCTCCGAGCAGATGCAGATGGCCATCGCCGCGCGCGAGCAGGACTGATCCAGCCGCCGCCATCAGGCAGCGACCAGCATATCGAGGCAGCGCGTGAACTTCCATGCGCTCCCGGGCGAAGCGGCCCGGTCTGATCGCGCGTGGCGCTATGCCCGGCGCTCAGACAATGGCCTGGATAACTGAAGCCAGCAGCGAAGCGGCGATCAGGCCCATCACCAGGGCAATCACGCCGTCGAGCACACGCCAGGCCACCGGCCGCGCGAACAGCGGCGCGGCGAGACGGGCGCCGTAGCCAAGCCCGAAGAACCAGACAGCCGAGGCCATTGCCGCGCCAGCGCCAAAGGCGACGCGGGCCCAGCCCTCGTGGCGGGCCGAAAGCGAGCCGAGCAACACCACCGTATCCAGATAGACATGCGGGTTGAGGAAGGTGAGCGCGGCAACCGTCATCAGCGCAGGGGCGAGCCTCGGCTCGGCCGCGCCGCGTGCGGATAGCGTGTCCGGATGGAGCGCCCGGCGCAGCGCCAGCACGCCATAGGCGAAGAGGAAGGCTGCGCCGGCGAGCGTCACCACGGTCAGGAGCCGCGGCGACTGCTGCACCAGCGTGCCAAGGCCTGCGACCCCCGCGGTGATCAGCGTTGCATCGGCAAGGACACAGAAACTGGCGACAGCGAAAACATGGCGCCGGGCGAGGCCCTGCCGCAGCACGAAGGCATTCTGCGCGCCAATGGCGACAATGAGGCTGGCGCCGAGCAGGAAGCCCTCGAGCGCCGGAGCGGCGAGCGGAATCGTCATGGGAGCTGCGTGGTCATGAGAGATCGGACAGGCGGGGTCAGAACAGCTTGAGCTGGCGGGCGGCTTCTGGCGGCAGGATCCGGTCGGCCGCATCGGGAGCCGCGGCACCCTCACCAGCAGCATAGGGCGCCTGCAGCCCGGGATCATCGTCGCGGGCGCTGTTGATCCGCGGATCGACGGCGAGGGTCTCGAAGAAGCCCGGCTCAGCCGGCTTCAACAGCGAGGCCAGTTCCTCCTTGCCGGCGGGCACGAGGCCGAGCCAGCGGTCATAATCGGCCGGCTCGATCACCACGGGCATGCGATCATGCAGCGGCGCGAGATCGGCATTGGCCGCGGTGGTCAGGATCGTCGCACTGTCGAGCAGATTGCCATTGGCGTCGGCATATTCATCCCAGAGACCGGCAAGGGCGATCACCCGCCGCGCGGTCGGCCGGGCGAAATAAGGCTGCTTGCGGCCAGTGGCCACTTTTTTCCATTCATAGAAGCCTGTCGCCGGGATGAGGCAGCGGTGGTGGCGATAGGGCCCGCGAAACGCCGGCTTATCGGCCGCGGTTTCCGAACGGGCATTGAAGAAGAGCGGCAGGTCGGCCGGATTCTTGGCCCAGGACGGCACCAGCCCCCAGCGCACGAGACCGATGGCGCGGGCGCCCTTCTCGGCACGGACGACATGGATCGGTTGGGTCGGCGCGATGTTGTAGCGCGGCGGAAACCACTCGATCCGGATGAGCGAGAATTCCTGCTCGAGGTCTTCCGGCGTCACCGCCAGCGCATAGCGTCCGCACATCGCATTCCATCCATCACCCAAGCCTCGTTCTAGATCACTTCACCGTTTCACGGAAACGGCGAACAGCTCTAGGTCCTCGCTTGGTCGCGTTTCCCTTCACGCGAACCGGGTCCACTTCGCTCGGAAACGCTCCGCCAGCGGCGGCAGGGCGCGTCACGGCCACCCGGCCAAAGCGTGCCCCCTTCCCGGTGACGCCGATTCGCGCCAGTCTCCACCGAGCGCGAGGGACCCGCCGATGACCGACCATGCCCCCGATCCGCCCGACATCGTCGCGAGGCCGCTGAAGCCAGGAATTGGCGTCAGCACGGCGCTCTGGCGCGATGACCGTGTCCTCCTCGTTTTGCGCGGCCATCCCCCCTTCGAAGGGCATTGGTCGCTGCCGGGCGGCCGCGTCGAATGGGGCGAGCGGCTTGAGGATGCCGCCCGGCGAGAATTGATGGAGGAGACGGGCCTTGCGGCGGGCGCGCTGCGCTTCGTCACCGCGCTCGATATGATTGCGGGCGCAGGCGAGACAGCGACAAGCCATTTCGTGGTCGTCAGCTTCACCGGCTCCGCATCGGGCGATGCCGTGGCCGCGAGCGATGCCGCCGATCTCGCCTGGCTGACGCTGGAGGAGGCCGCACATCGCCAGACGACCCCAGGTCTCCTCGCTGTGCTCGCGCTGTCGCGGCCGGAGGCGTGAGAGCGCTCACCAAGCAACGCGCCTTGCGCCCGTGCGGCTGCCAGACCATGATCCGCCGCAAGAACTGACCGGGGCCGCGCCCCACCCTGCCGGACGGCCATGCGCTCCCATTTGACTTCGCTCGCCCGTCGCACCCGCCTTTTTGCCCTTGCGCCGGCGATCCTCACCGCCTTGATTCTGGTTGCCCCGATCTCGGGCAGCGCGCACGCTGCCGACGCGCCCTATGACGCGCCGCTGATCCGTCTTTCCGAGATTCTCGGCGCGCTGCATTACCTTCGGCCGCTTTGCGGCGCCGATGAGCCGAGCCTCTGGCGCGACCAGATGCAGGCCCTTATCGAGGCGGAAGCGCCGGCGCCCGAACGCAGGGCGCGGATGACGGCGGCGTTCAACCAGGGCTATTCCGGCTTTGCAGCGCTCTATCGCCACTGCACCGAGGCGGCCAGGACGGCGATCACGCGCTATCTCACGGAGGGCACCGCGCTGACCCGCGCCGTCACGACCCGCTACGGCAGTGATGCATCGCCGCCACGTTAACCAAATTAAGCGGATTCTTAGTTTTGGATTAACCCCTTCTTCAGGATAGTCGTCGCGCGCGACTCGGCCCGTGCTAGGTGTTTTCCGTCGGCGATTCGGATCGCGCTGCAGATCGAATCGATCCCAGATCAACGGAAGGCACGCTGCTCATGGAACAGGACCTCGACAGCATCGAGATCGCCGAGCAGAAGCGGGCCGCTCTCGCTTATCTGACGGAAGCGTGGGACGAAGCGGTGGCCGAAGGCATCGACACCGACATCATGGCGCATGCCGCCCTGTTCGCAGCGCTGTCCGATCTCATCGACACCTATGGCGAGGACGCGGTCGCCGATCTCGCGGTGTCGCTGCCGGATCGGGTGCGCCGGGGCGAGTTCACGCTGCAGCGGACCATCCAGTAGCACTTCCCGCCCGGTTCACGGCGTAACGCGGTTCTGCCGCAATCTGCTGTTCCGATCGCCGAAATGGCAGCAGCGCCATGGTGACGCGGCGCCGATGCCTTGGCTTGGCCGGGATACCGGCCACGGCTATCACAGGCCGGATCATCAGGGAGTAAGCCATGCGCGGGCACAGTCTTGCAGCGCTGATCGGAACCGCCATCCTCGCAGTCGTCATGGCAGCGGGAACGCCGGCCCGTGCGGCTGCGCCGATAGACGCAAAGCCGATGGACGCCAAGCCGGTTCCGACCGAGAAAATCATCTCGCCGCCCAGCCAGGGCGATGACGGCGATGCAGACGGTCCGCCGCCCAGCGGACCGTCGCCCGATGCGCCGCAGAGCGCAGCCCCGGCATCGGATGAGCCGGCGCCCGTCGTGGAATATGATTTCAGCAAGCTGCCCCCGGCCGTGCAGAAGCTGAGGAACGACATCCTCGCCGCCACCAAGACCGGCGATATCGAGAAGCTGAAGCCGATCATCGAATCCGGCCCGCACCAGCCCAATCTCGGCGCCGACGAGGGCGACAGCAAGGACCCGATCGCCTATCTGAAGTCGCTCTCCGGCGATCCCGATGGGCGCGAAATCCTCGCGATCCTCAGCGAAGTGCTGGAGGCCGGCTATGTCCATGTCGATGTCGGCACGCCGAACGAGGTCTATCTCTGGCCCTATTTCGCGCGCTATCCGCTCGACAAGCTGACGCCGCCACAGATGGTTGAGCTCTTCCGCCTGCTCACCGCCTCCGATTTCGACGAGATGAAGAACTACGGCGCCTATCTGTTCTACCGTGTCGGTATAACGCCGGACGGCAAATGGGCCGAGTTCCAGGCCGGCGACTGAACCCGATTGACGGGCGCGCCTGTTCATGATTTGTTCCCAAGTTATCACGGGAGAACATCATGAAACTGCATCGTGGGCGCCTGATCGACCACATCCAGATCGTGACCGCAGATGTCGATGCGAGCCGACGCTTCTATGAAGCGGTGCTCGCGCCGCTCGGGATCGCGGTAACGGCACTGGACGGCTATTTCTATGCTGATGAGCTTTTCGTCTCGGGCGGTTCGCCCCTGACCGGACGCTGTCACATTGCCTTCCAGGCCGTCGACGCGGATCAGGTGGCTCAGTTTCACGCCGCGGGCCTTGCTGCCGGCGGCCGCGACAATGGCGCTCCGGGCGAGCGGCCGTATCATCCGGGCTATTACGCCGCGTTCCTGCTCGACCCCGACGGCAACAACATCGAGGCCGTCTGCCACGGCCCACACGAGCGTTCGGCCCCATCGGTCGAGCTCGAGATCGGTGACTACTGAAACGGTCGGAGGCTCAGCCGCGCGGCAGCGCCTCGCTGAACAGCACCGGCGCGCCGGTCGAGGGCGTCACGAGTTCGCCGTCCCACATCACTTCGCGGCCGCGCACCACGGTGCCGACCGGCCAGCCGATGACGCGCTTGCCGTCATAGGGGGTCCAGCCGGCGCGGGAGGCGATCCAGCGATTGGTGATCGTCGCGCGGCGCTTCATATCGACGACCGTGAAGTCTGCGTCATAGCCGACGGCGATACGGCCCTTGCGTGCCATGCCGAAGATTCGCGCCGGGCCTGCGGCCGTGAGATCGACCAGCCGCTCCAGCGACAGGCGGCCATTGTTGACATGGTCGAGCATGATCGGGACGAGGGTCTGCACGCCCGTCATGCCCGAGGGGCTGTCCGGATAGGGCTTCGCCTTTTCCTCGAGGGTATGCGGGGCATGGTCGGAGCCGAGCACATCGATGATGCCGCTCGCGATGCCCTGCCAGACGCCGGCCTGATGCGCCTTGTCACGCACAGGCGGGTTCATCTGCAGCAACGTGCCGAGACGGGCATAATCGTCGGAGGAGAGCGTCAGGTGATGGGGGGTCGCCTCGGCGGTGGCGACATCCTTGTGCCCGGCGAGGAAGGCAATCTCGTCGGCTGTCGAGATATGCAGCACATGGATGCGCGCGCCCTGGCGCCGCGCAATCGTGACGAGGCGCTCGGTCGCCATCAGGGCTGCCGTCGCGTCGCGCCAGACCGGATGCGAGGAGGGATCGCCGGGGACGCGGAAGGACTTCCGTTCATTCAGCCGTGGCTCGTCCTCGGCATGGAAAGCGGCGCGGCGGCGCGTCTTGCCGAGGATCGCCGCGATGCCGGCATCATCCTCGACGAGAAGGTCGCCGGTCGAGGAGCCGATGAAAACCTTGATGCCGGCGGCGCCCGGAAGACGCTCCAGCTCGGGAATATCAGCGACATTGTCGCGCGTTCCGCCGACCCAGAAGGCGAAGTCGCAATGCATGCGCCCGCTCGCCCGGCTGACCTTGTCGGCAAGCGCCTCGGCGGTGCTGGTGGTCGGCTTGGTGTTCGGCATCTCGAAGACCGCGGTCACCCCGCCCATCACCGCCGCGCGCGAACCCGTTTCGAGGTCTTCCTTGTGTTCGGCGCCCGGTTCGCGAAAATGAACCTGGCTGTCGATCACGCCCGGCAATATATGCAGGCCGGTACAGTCGACAACGCGGCCGGCGCGACGGGGATCGATATCACCGATGGCAGCAATTCGGCCGTCCCGAACCGCGATGTCCGGCGTGCCGATGCCGTCATGATTGACGACCGTGCCGTTGCGAAACAGAAGCTCGTAGGTATTGCTCATGGCCGCCCTCCCAAGCGCTTGCCCATATTCCGCCCTTGCTCCCGCGAAATGTCTTATCCGGCTTAAGGAAGCCGTCGCGCGTGCACAAGTTCGCGAATTGCATGGGAACCATGCCAATGCGTAAGGGGTCGCTCGCCATCCTGCCCGAACGGGCTGTGCTCGGCATCACGGGACCCGAGGCCGAGACTTTCCTGCAGAACATCGTCACAACCGACATGACGCGCGCGCGGGCCGAGGGCGCAGGCTTTGGCGCGCTGCTGTCGCCGCAGGGCAAGATCCTCGCCGACTTTCTGGTCTTTGCCACCGGGGACGGCTTTCTCGTCGACCTGCCGCGCTCGGAATTCGCAAGCTTCACCAAGCGGATGACGCTCTATAAGCTCAGGGCGAAGGTGACCATCGCCAGTCTGGCAGAGAGCCACAAGGTCGCCGTCTATTGGGACGGCGAAGCGCCGAAGCTTGACGCGGCCGCGGTGCTCGCCGCCGACCCGCGTCTCGCCGGGCTCGGCTTTCGGGCGATCCTCCCGGCGGACGCCGATGCATCAGCCCCCGGCTATGACGAGAAGGCGGCCGGGGACTGGGATGCGCACCGCATCGCTCTCGGCGTGCCGGAAGGTGGGCGCGATTTCGCCTTTGGCGAAGCGTTTCCGCACGATGTCGACATGGATGATCTCGGCGGTCTCGATTTCCGCAAGGGTTGCTATGTCGGCCAGGAAATTGTCTCGCGCATGCAGCATCGCGGAACGGCCCGCCGGCGCGCGGTCATGGTCACGGCCGAAAGCCCCCTGCCCGCTCCGGGCACGGCGGTCGAGGCCGGCGGCAAGGTGATCGGCGGGCTCGGCAGCAGTGCCGGCAGGCTTGGAATCGCGCTGCTCCGGCTCGACCGGACCCGGCTCGCGCTTGATGCCGGCGCCACCGTATCGGCAGGAGGCGTTCCGTTCACGGTCGGATTGCCGCCTTTCGCCAGCTTCGGCTGGCCGGCGGGAGCCGAGGACGAGGGTGCGGCCGGGAGCGGGACATGACCCGGCTCGCTGCCCCGCCGCGCGTCTGGCAGCGGATGCTGTCTGGCCGCCGGCTCGACCTCGCCGACCCCTCGCCTTTCGATATCGAGATTTCAGACATCGCGCATGGGCTCGCCCGCGTGGCGCGCTGGAACGGCCAGACCCGCGGCGACCATGCCTTTTCCGTCGCCCAGCATTCGGTGCTCGTCGTCGCGGTCGCGGCCCTCATGGCACCGGGCATGACGGCCGCAGACCGGATAGCGGCGCTGCTGCATGACGCGCCGGAATATGTCATCGGCGACATGATCTCGCCGTTCAAGGCGCTGGTCGCCGGCGAATACAAGGTTGTGGAGGCGCGGCTGCTCGCCGCCATCCATCTGCGCTTCGGCCTTCCTGCCGAGCGGCGCGCCGAATTGACGCGGGCGATCAAGGCGGCTGACAAGATCGCCGCCTATCACGAAGCGGTGGAACTCGCCGGCTTCGACAGCGCCGAGGCGACGTCGTTCTTCGGCCGGCCGCGCGGCATCGTGGCAGGACAACTGCCGCTCGATCCCTGGCCGACCGCACTGGCGCAGCAGCGCTTCCTCGATCTCTTCGCACAATTGACCGCCGCGATGGAGCCTCCGGCGGCGCTTTCGGGATGACCGCGGCGGCGGGGCGCACTAGATAGTGAAGTCCGTCCGTCGGCGCGAAGGCGCGACGGCTCATCGGTGACAAGGAGCCCTCATGCCGCGCGTCTATGTCTGCTCGCTGCCCAAAATCGGCGCGACCGTGGCTCAAACCGGCGCGAGCCATCTGGTGACGCTGATCAATGCCAGCACGCCGGTCGAGCGGCCGCACTCGATTCCCGCCGAGCGCCATCTCTTTCTCGGCTTCAACGACATCCTCGAGCCCATGGACGGCATGACCCCGCCGCAGCCCGAGCATGTCGAGCAGTTGCTCGATTTCCTCGAGGGCTGGAAGGCGGAGAAGCCGATCGTCGTCCACTGCTTCGCGGGAATCAGCCGATCGACCGCTGCGGCTTTCATCACGGTCTGCGCGCTGCGGCCGGAGCGCGACGAGGCCGAGGTTGCCGGGTTGATCCGCGCCGGCTCGGCCTCCGCGACGCCGAACCTCCGCCTTGTCCGCTTCGCCGACGAAATTCTCGGCCGGCGCGGCCGCATGGTGAAGGCGATCGAGGACATCGGCCGCGGCCATGACGCCTTCGAGGGCCACCCCTTCTCCCTCGCGCTCGACAAATAAAGGCCGCGCGGCATGAAGCGCCCGCTTTATGCCGCAGCCGGCTGGGCGATGGTGGCGCTGGGCGTCGTCGGCCTCTTCCTGCCGGTGATGCCGACGACGGTCTTCATGATACTTGCCGCCTGGTTCTTCGCCCGCTCCTCGCCGCGCTTCGAGGCCTGGCTGCTGGCGCATCCCGTGTTCGGCCCGCCCATCGTGCAATGGCGGCGCAACGGCGCCATTCCGCCCGCGGCCAAGGCGTTCGCGACCCTCGGCATGACCACCGGCTTCGGCGTGTTCTTTTTCCTGCTGCATCCGCCGATCTGGCTCGCCGCCCTCGTCGCTGCGACGCTCATCGGCTCCGCCGCCTTCGTGCTCAGCCGCCCGAACCGCTGAGGCCGAGATTATTTTCGTATTGCGATGCAGCAAGCGCTTGATTTAGCTAGGCGCATGGCGCGGGTCGGCCATGAGGAGTGCGTCGCGATGGCGAAATCGGTCTATGCGTTCGGCGGCGGTATCGCCGAGGGCGGCCTCGCCGATCGGGATCTGCTTGGCGCCAAGGGCGCCGGGCTCGCCGAAATGAGCGCGCTAGGCCTGCCGGTGCCGCCCGGCTTTACGCTGACGACGGAAATCGGCCGCACCTATCTCGCCAATGGCCACGTGTTCCCGGACGGCCTTGCCGAGGAAGTCGCGGCAGCGCTCGCCTCGATCGGCCGCATCGCCGGCCGCCGCTTCGGCGACGCCGCCGATCCGCTGCTCGTCTCGGTGCGCTCGGGCGCTGCCGTGTCGATGCCGGGCATGATGGATACCGTGCTCAATCTCGGCCTCAACGATGAGACCGTCGAGGGTCTCGCCAGCGCCTCGGACGACCGGCGCTTCGCCTTTGACAGCTATCGCCGCTTCATCCAGATGTTCGGCAATGTCGTGCTCGGGCTCGATCACGCCCTGTTCGAGGAGCGGCTCGAAGACCTGAAGCTCGCGCGCGGCCTCGTTCTCGATGCCGATCTCGCCGCGTCCGATTGGCAGGATGTCTGCGCGATCTTCAAGGACGTTGTCGTCGCGGAGACGGAGACGCCCTTCCCGCAATCGCCCGATGCGCAGCTCTGGGCGGCGATCCGCGCCGTTATCGGCTCGTGGAACAATCCGCGCGCCGCCGCCTATCGCCGCATCAACGGCATCGATGTCGCCGCGGGAACGGCGGTGACGGTGCAGGCGATGGTGTTCGGCAATCTCGGCGAAACCTCTGCCACGGGCGTTGCCTTCACCCGCCATCCCTCGACCGGCGAGAAGATCCTCTGGGGCGAGTTCCTGCCGAATGCGCAAGGCGAGGATGTCGTTTCCGGCACGCGAACGCCGCAGGACCTGACCGAACGGGCGCGGCGCGAAACCGGCTCGGAAACAGCTTCGCTGGAACAATTGATGCCGGCCGCCTATGCCGATTTCGTCGCTGTAGCCGAGCGGCTGGAGCGGCATCACCGCGACATGCTCGATCTCGAATTCACCGTCGAGCGCGGGCGGCTCTGGATGCTGCAGGTGCGCCCCGCCAAGCGGACGATCCGCGCCGCCCTCAGGACCGCGGTTGAAATGGCCGGCGAAGGGCTGATCGGCCGGGCCGAGGCGGTGGCGCGGATCGAGCCGCGCACGCTGGAGCAGTTGCTGCATCCAACCATCGATCCTGATGATCGCGGCGACATCTTCGCCCGTGGCCTGCCGGCCTCGCCGGGCGCCGCCAGCGGCGCCGTCGTCTTCACACCAGACGAGGCCGAGATCGCGCGGGCGCAGGGGCGCAAGGTCATCCTCGTCCGCGTCGAGACCAGCCCCGAGGACGTGCATGGCATGCATGCGGCGCGCGGCATCCTGACGACGCGCGGCGGCATGACCAGCCACGCCGCGGTCGTCGCGCGCGGCATGGGCAAGCCCTGCGTCTCCGGCGCCGGCACGATCCGGGTCGATTTCAAGGCCGGCACGATGATATCGGCCGGCCGCACCATTCATCGCGGCGAGACGATCACGATCGATGGCGGCACAGGGCTGGTGCTGATCGGCGCCGTGCCACTGCGCGAACCCGAGCTGTCAGGCGACTTCTCGACGCTGATGCAGTGGGCCGACACGTTCCGGACGATGAAGATCCGCACCAATGTCGACACGCCCGCCGATGCGCGCGCGGCGCGCGGCTTCGGCGCCGAGGGCATAGGGCTCTGCCGCACCGAGCACATGTTCTTCGACCAGCGCCGCATCTCGGTGGTGCGCGAAATGATCCTCGCCGAAACACCGGCCGACCGCGCCGACGCGCTTGCCCGGCTGTTGCCAATGCAGCGCTCCGACTTCGCCTCGCTGTTCGAGATCATGGCCGGACTGCCAGTGACGATCCGCCTGCTCGACCCGCCGCTGCACGAATTCCTGCCGACAGGCGAAGCCGAGATCGCCGATCTTGCCGAGACAATGGGCATTCCGCCGGCGCGAATCCGCGCCCGCAGCGAGGCGCTGGCCGAGGCCAATCCGATGCTGGGCCATCGCGGCGTCCGCCTGGCGATCTCCTTTCCCGAAATCGTCGAAATGCAGATCCGCGCCACGCTCGAGGCAGCGCTCGATGTCGGCGAGGCCAGCGGCAGCCCCGTCGATCTGGAGATCATGGTGCCGCTGGTGGCAACCAAGGCCGAGCTCGACCTCATTTATCAACGAATCCGCGCCGCCGAAGCGCTCGTCATCCGCCAGCGCGGCCGGGCGCCGCGCTACGAACTGGGCACGATGATTGAATTGCCGCGCGCGGCGCTCGCCGCCGGCGCCCTTGCAGAGACGGCGAGTTTCTTCTCCTTCGGCACCAACGACCTGACACAGACCACCTTCGGCATTTCGCGTGACGACGCAGCGCCGTTCCTCAATGCCTATCTGACGCTCGGCCTTTTGCCGGCAGATCCCTTCGCAACCCTCGACCAGGAAGGCGTCGGTGAATTGATCCGCATCGCCTCGGCGCGTGGCCGGGCCGTCCGCCCAGACATCAAGCTGGGCGTCTGCGGCGAGCATGGCGGCGATCCGGCGTCGATCCATTTCTTTGCCGGGCTCGGCTTCGACTATGTTTCCTGCTCGCCCTTCCGCGTTCCCGTCGCTCGCCTCGCCGCGGCGCAGGCGGCGATCGCCGCCGCCGGGCTCGCTGCGCCCGCCGGGCGCTCCCCCGCCGAAGTCCTCGACTGAGATTTTCCCGAAACGGCACAGAAATGGCGCCGCTGGCGCGCCGTTAACCCGGCCTCAAGGTTAATGCGGCAGATTTATCCGGAGTTGCCGGCGAGCCACACCGGCCTTTCGCGGATTGCGTGCCCGATGGTCAGCCATGAGCCGTCTTCGTCCTCGCTGACGATCTATTATCCCCCGGGTCCGCCGGCCATCCTCTATGTCGCCCGGCGCCGGCGCCGCCGGCCCAATACCGGCCGTATCGCTCTCCTCTCCGGCCTTCTCGCCACCGGCCTGCTGGCGCTCTCCTCGACCACGGTCGCGCTGCAGGATGTCGCGAGCCTCTTCGGCCGCGATCTGCCCGTCTCGCAGCGCTGGCTCGCCCGCCTGGTGCCGACGCCCGCAGGCGCCAGCTATGTGCCAAGCTTGGTGACGCCGGCGGCCGGGACCATCTTCGCCGCCGAAACGACGGTCGCGGTCGAGCCGACGCTCGGCATCGTCAAGACCGGCCTCGGCTCCGCGCCTGATTTCATCCCGCCACGGGTCAATCGCGACGACAAGCGCGATGCCGTGATGTCGCGGCCGCATCCGGTTGCGCCGAGCCGCTATTCGGCCGGCGTGCTGCAGCGCGACGCCCGCGCGCTCGTCTTTGGCGCGCCGCGCGGCGACGAGGCGGTGGTGATGCTGCTGCCATCCGACGTGGCGAAGACCGTGATCGCAGCCGCCATCCCGCCGAAGCCCGTCGCGGCGCCGGTGGCCGTGCTGGCATCGATCGCCGGCACAACGCGCGCACCGCATCCGGGCAAAGCCGCCGACGATCTCGCCGTGCAGGCCTATGCCAATGCCGACGACACCTCCGCCATCGAAGCGCCGTTCGCCGCCGTGCTGGCGAAGCCGATGGCGATCGGCAAGGACGGAAAACCCGACCATTGGTGGGTGACCAATCCGATCCCGCCGAACGCGCGCTCCAAGACCGAGCAGAAATGCCTCGCCACCGCGATCTATTTCGAGGCGCGCAGCGAGCCGGTGAAGGGTGAGCTGGCGGTGGCACAGGTCGTCATCAACCGACTGAAGAACCCCGCTTATCCCAAGACGATCTGCGGCGTTGTCTACCAGAACAAGGATATGCGCGACGCCTGCCAGTTCTCGTTTGCCTGCGACGGCATTCCTGACCGGATTACCGACATGACGGCGTGGAAGCGGGCACAGGAACTGGCGCGCCGCGTCGTTACCGAGGAGAATTGGTGGAACGCGGATGTCGGTTCGGCGACGCATTACCACGCCAATTACGTTAAGCCGCGCTGGGCGCGGACGATGAAGAAGATGGACCGCATCGGCCACCACATCTTCTACAAGACCTTCGGCGGCGGCTGGAGCTGAGGCGGCCGCGCGAGGGGAAGCACCCCCTCCCCGAGTCGTCCCCCGCTTTGCGGGAGAGGGAGGCGGCTGGCGCTTCGGCAACTCCCAATGAAGGCCGCGCCCGGCGCCATCCTCTGTCAGGACGAATGAAGTGGGCGCCTCCCCTACCCGATCTCGACCACCAGCCTTCCGCGCACCTTGCCCTCGACGATCTCCCGCGCCGCCTCGATGACGCCAGAAAACGGGATGCGGCGCATGGCGCTGGCGAGCTTGGCGCGGTCGAGATCGCGATCGAGCCTGTCCCAGGCGACGAGCCGGGCTGCCTTCGGCACATAGACCGAATCGATGCCATAGAGCGTCACGCCGCGCAGGAT
The DNA here is from genome assembly GCA_965229085.1 of Kaistia sp. GTDB lineage: Bacteria > Pseudomonadota > Alphaproteobacteria > Rhizobiales > Kaistiaceae > Kaistia. The sequence continues at coordinate 1,638,914 of OZ245859.1, forward strand.
GAAGGGCGCGACACTGCCCGGGAGGTCGAGCCCGCCGGCCATGCCGCAGGAAGCGACCGCGCCGTCGTAGCGGATCATCGACAGGAGATTGGCGAGCGTCGTACCGCCGACGGCGTCGATAGCGCCGATCCAGCGCTCCTTTGCCAGCGGTTTCGGCGGGCCGGCGAGCGTCGCGCGCTCAATCACTTCGGCCGCGCCAAGGCGCTTCAGATAATCCGCCTCCTCGGGCCGGCCGGTCGAGGCGACGACATGATGGCCGAGGTCGGCAAGGAGCGCGACCGCGATCGATCCAACGCCGCCGGCAGCGCCGGTCACGAGGACCGGACCCGCGCCCGGACGGATATCATGTCGTTCCAAGGCCAGCACGGCGCGCATCGCGGTGTATCCGGCGGTGCCGATCGCCATCGCTTCGTCAGGCGAGAAGCCGGCCGGAAGCGGCAGCAGCCACTCGCTTTTCCAGCGCGCGCGTTCGGCATAGGCGCCGAGATGGCTCTCGCCGACGCCCCAGCCATTGAGGAGCACCCGGTCTCCCGGCGCGAAGAGCGAGCTTTCCGACTGCTCGACGACCCCGACAGCATCGACGCCCGGCACCATCGGGAAGCGGCGCACGACCGGCGCACGGCCGGTGATGGCGAGCCCGTCCTTGTAATTCACCGTCGAGCGCTCGACCCGCACCGTGACGTCGCCATCCATCAGATCGGCGTCATCGAGCGATTCGAATCCGACGGACGACGAGGGTCCGGCCTCACTCTGTCGGATCACGACGGCCTTGAAGGATGACATGAGAAACTCCGCGCTCCGTTGCCCCCATTCGACATCTAGGTATGGGACAGCGTTATCCTACCCTTTTGGAGCGTCGTTCGCGAAAGCCTGATGGCGTGACCAAAGCTGAGGCACGCTCGAAACCGGCACCAGCCTCGACCGAGCAGAGATGGACGGGCATAAAAAGGGGGTGAAGCGAACTGATCCGCCGTTCATGGGTTCGGTCAAGGGCACGGGACGGACAGGCGCACCCAGCCGGATCGGCAAGTCGGTGCGACGGGACGAGCCATATGCAAGGGATCGGAAGCCGGTGACAGGAAGTCTCCGGGTAGCAAAGGACGCAGGATGCAGAGAGCGATCGGCAAGCCAACCACCGGACAGGGCGGCCGCGCCCCTCAGCGACAGACGTCGATCGGCGTCCCCTGGCGAGGCCGTTCTCTTCTTTTCGTCGCGCTGGCCCTGATCGTGACCTGGTTCGGATGCGGCAGCGCCTCTGCGCAATTGGGCCTTCTGGGCGCAAAGCCGGCGTCCGCGACGCAGTCCGCCACGGCGGTGGACCCTGAAGCCGAGGTGAAGGCGGCCAGCGAGGCCTTGGCCCGCGTCCTCGCCGATCCTGCGGCGCGCGCGCTCTTTCTGAAGCAATTGCAGAGCGCCACTGCGCGGGGCGCGGCTCAGCCGGGCCCGGGCAGCGAATCAGCTGCCGCTTCACTGATCCCGGAAGATATTGCCGCGCATGTCGATGCTCTGACGTCATCGATCGGTCGGGATGTCTCGGACATCGCCCAGCGCACATTGGCCGGACTGCTCAATCTGCGCGCGCTCTTCGACGGCAGCGTTTCGGTCGATTGGGCAAGCCTGCTCGACCGGACCAAGACCACAGCCGTGATGATCGTCATCGCGATCGCCACCACGACGCTGCTGCGGGCGCTGGCACAATTGCCGCTCGTCTATCTTAACCGGAGGGCAACCCATCGGCTGCCATGGCAGCGCCTGCTGATCGGCGCGGCCGCAGCGCTCGTCGACTTCATGCCCTCCGTCATCGCACTGCTCGTGATGATCGGCGTCGCGCTCAAGATGAACGGCAGCACCAGGCTGGGGTTTGTCGAAGCTCAGTTCGCCGCAGGGTATGTGGCCGCGGAAGTCGCCCGCCAGGTGTTCCGCATCATCTTCCGGTGGCGCCACCGTCATTTGCGGCTTCTGCCCTGCCCGGATGCGTTCGCACGCTATTGGTCGAGCCGCGCCAGCGCGCTGGCCAGCTTCGTGGCCTATGGCCTGCTGTTCGTGGCGCCGACGGTCAGCTACCTCGTCGCCTTCCGCCTCGGCGTCGGGCTGAGGATGGCGATCGTCGTTGCCGCAACCGTCACCGCGATCATGCTCATCCTGCGCAACAGGCATTCGGTTCGCGATCAACTCGTCGATGCGTCGAACTTGGTCAAGGGCAAGACGCTCACGAAGATTCTCGTCCGCATCGCCGGCATCTGGCATGTCCAACTCATCGCCTATCTGCTGACGGGCTTCGTTGTCTGGTCGACACGGCCGGCGGATGCGCTCCGTTTCATGCTTTGGGCAACCTTTTGGAGCATCGTCGCGATCGTCGTCGGGTCGCTCATTATGCGCTTCACTCGCCAAACCGGCAGCGGCGGCGTCCGACTTCCCGATTCGCTGAAGTCAAACCTGCCGATGCTTGAGCGCCGCGTGAATCTTTTCGTGCCGACCATGGTCGCCGCGTTTCGGATCGCGACTGCCATCATCGTCTTCTTCACCATCCTCAATGCCTGGGCCTTGGTGGACCTGTCACGCTGGATCGAGGATGCCGGTAATGCCGGGATGATCCACAGGTTCGTCGCCGCCCTGATCGTCCTCGTCTTGATCATCGCAGGCTGGCTCGCGGCCACGTCCTGGATCGAATATCAGCTCAATCCCCAATCCGGTCGCGACATGCAGGCGCGAACGCGGACGCTGTTCTCGTTGCTCAGCAATGCACTGACCGTCGTCTTCGCGGCGATTGGATTGATGCTGGTCCTGTCCGAACTTGGCGTCGACATCGCCCCGCTGATTGCTGGCGCGGGTGTCGTCGGCCTTGCTGTCGGCTTCGGGTCGCAAAAGCTGGTCCAGGATATCATTACCGGCGCTTTCATCCAGCTTGAGAATGCGATGAACGAAGGCGAGGTCGTGACAGCGGCCGGCATATCGGGGGTCGTCGAGAAGCTGACCATCCGCTCCGTCGGTCTGCGCGACCTCTCGGGCGTCTACCACGTCATTCCGTTTTCCTCGGTCGACAGCGTGTCCAACTTCATGCGCGGCTTCGCATTCCATGTGGAGGAACTCGGCATCGCCTATCGCGAGGATGTCGGCCAGGTAAAGCAACTGATGTTCGACGCATTCGACCGGCTCCAGGAGACGTCCCACAAAATCCATATCCTGGCGCCGCTCGACATGCAGGGCGTGATCTCGCTCGGCGACAATGCCGTAACCATTCGTGCCCGGATCAAGACCAGCCCCGGCCAGCAATGGTCGGTCGGCCGGGCCTATACCGAACTGCTCAAATCCGTGCTCGACGAAAACGGCGTCGATATCCCGTTCCCGCAGCGCACCGTCTGGTTTGGTCAACCGAAGACGGGCGAGGCCCCGCCGCTGACCTTCACGGGACGCGTGCGCCCGGCCCGACCGCCCGCGGCGTCGCGCAGCACCGCAGCCCCGAACGACGACGGCGCATCCGACCTGACGCCCGCCCAGACGCTCGACGTGCCGCGCAGTCCGGAGCACGACCACAACTGAGTGGCGCCGCGCTCGAACGCGTTGGACGCCCCAGCGGGGTCGCAGGTTCCTTGACCCGGTGCGGGCGGCGCGATTAGGGTGCGCCGCCTTTTGAAGCGGCCGCTGCCGCTCATCTTTCCGCGAAGGTCTGCCGGTGTCCCACGAGCTTCAGACGCAAGAACTTCCCCCGCATATGCGACCCGAGAAGTCGTTCCAGGGCCTCATTCTGGCTCTGCAGCGCTTCTGGGCCGACAAGGGCTGCGTCATCCTGCAGCCCTATGACATGGAAGTCGGTGCGGGTACGTTCCATCCGGCAACGACGCTGCGCGCGCTCGGTCCCAAGCCCTGGCGCGCCGCCTATGTTCAACCCTCGCGCCGGCCGAAGGACGGGCGCTATGGCGAGAACCCGAACCGGTTCCAGCATTATTACCAGTTCCAGGTCATCCTGAAGCCGAACCCGCCCAACCTGCAGGAGCTCTATCTGGAGAGCCTCAAGGCGATCGGCATCGATACCTCGCTGCACGATATCCGCTTCGTCGAGGACGACTGGGAGAGCCCGACGCTTGGCGCCTCCGGTCTCGGCTGGGAATGCTGGTGCGACGGCATGGAGGTCTCGCAGTTCACCTATTTCCAATATGTCGCCGGCATCGAATGCTTCCCGGTCTCGGGCGAGCTGACCTATGGCCTCGAGCGCCTCGCGATGTATCTGCAGGGCGTCGACAACGGCTATGAGCTCAATTTCAACGGCCGCGAGGGCGCCGAGAAGGTGACCTATGGCGATGTGTTCCAACAGGCCGAGCAGGAATATTCGCGGCACAATTTCGAGTATGCCGACACCGAAATGCTGAAGCGGCACTTTGAAGATGCCGAGCGCGAATGCCGCATGCTGCTGGAAGCCGGCCAGCCCGAGCCCGGCGCCAACGACCAGCGCCACCGCATGGTGCTGCCGGCCTATGACCAGTGCATCAAGGCAAGCCATCGCTTCAACCTGCTCGACGCGCGCGGCGTGATCTCCGTGCCGGAGCGGCAGAGCTATATCCTGCGCGTGCGCGAGCTCGCCAAGGCCTGCGGTGCCGCATGGCTGGAGACAGAGGCCGGCGGCAAGGCGGCGTAGGCGGCCTTCCTTTCCAGCAGAAATTCCTTTTCGCGTCCCCTCTTCCCGATCCGAGGGGCTAGAGTCCGAACAAATGCCCGAACTCCTGCTTGAGCTTTTCTCCGAGGAAATTCCCGCGCGGATGCAGCGGAAGGCGGCGGACGACCTGCGAAAGCTGGTGACCGATGCGCTCGTCGCGGCCGGGCTCACTTACGAGGGCGCCAAGGCGTTTTCGACGCCGCGCCGTCTCGCGCTGACCGTCACCGGCATCCCGGCCCATTCGCCGGCGACGCGCGAGGAGCGCAAGGGACCAAAGGTCGGCGCGCCGGAACAGGCGGTGCAGGGCTTCCTGCGCTCGGCCGGGCTTTCATCGCTCGACGAGGCGGTGATCCAGTCCGATCCGAAAAAGGGCGATTTCTATGTCGCCGTGATCGAGAAGCATGGCCGCCACACGACCGACATTCTCGCAGAGGTTATCCCGGCGATCATCCGCGCCTTCCCCTGGCCGAAATCCATGCATTGGGGTTCAGGCCGGCTCACTTGGGTGCGGCCGCTGCAATCGATCCTCTGCACCTTCGGACCCGAGACCGAGGACCCGGAGATCGTCCGCTTCGAGGTCGATGGCATCGCCTCGTCCAATGTGACGTACGGCCATCGCTTCCTGGCGCCCGGTGCGTTCACGGTTCGCCGCTTCGAGGACTATGCCGAGAAGCTCGAAAAGGCCAAGGTCGTGCTCGATCCGGAGCGGCGCAAGGACATCATCCTGCATGACGCCCGCGACCGCGCGCTGGCGCTCGGGCTCGAGCTGGTCGAGGACGAGGGGCTGCTCGACGAGGTTTCGGGCCTCGTCGAATGGCCGGTGGTGCTCACGGGAAGCTTCGAGGAAGCCTTTCTCGCCATTCCCCCCGAAGTGATCCGCGCCACCATCCGCGCCAACCAGAAATGCTTCGTGCTCAGGAAGCCTGGCACGACCGATCTCGCCAACCGCTTCGTGCTCGTCTCCAATATCGAGGCGCGCGACGGCGGCGTGGCGATCTCGGCCGGCAATGGCCGCGTCATCCGCGCCCGCCTTTCGGACGCGAAATTCTTCTACGACACCGATCGCGCCGCGACTCTCGAAAGCCGGCTGCCGAAATTCTCCGAGATCGTCTTCCACGAGAAGCTCGGCACGCAGGCCGAACGGATCGAGCGCATCGCCCGCCTCGCCGCCGAGATCGCGCCGCTTGTCGGCGCCGATGTTGCCGAAGCGAGCGAAGCCGCGCGCCTTGCGAAGCTCGATCTCGTCACTGAAATGGTTGGCGAATTTCCAGAACTGCAGGGCCTGATGGGCCGCTATTACGCGGCGGCCGAGGGCAAGTCGCCTTCCGTCGCCGCTGCGATCGAAGAGCACTACAAGCCGCAGGGCCCCTCCGACCGCGTCCCGACCAACCCGGTCTCGATCGCAGTGGCGCTGGCCGACAAGCTCGATACGCTCACGGGATTCTGGGCGATCGACGAAAAGCCGACCGGCTCGAAGGACCCGTTCGCGCTGCGCCGCGCGGCGCTGGGTGTGATCAGGATCGTGCTGGAGAATGGGCTGAGGCTACCGCTTTGGAAGATAATCCAACGCAAAGTGATAGGGTTCGCTGTCGCTCGATACGCCAATGTTTCGTCTACCCCGAGTCCGCTCCTTGCCCTCCCTAGCGACATCGTTGACGAAGCTTCAATCTGGCGCTGGCTGAAGCAAAATGGCCTTGATTCAGCCCTCAATGGCCAAGCGCATGACATCCTAAAGGTTGCGGTTGCCGAGGCCGAAGACCTCCTCACCTTCTTCCATGACCGCTTGAAGGTCCAGCTACGCGAATCCGGCGCGCGGCATGATCTTGTCGATGCGGTGCTGGCGGCGGGTACGGTCTCCGGCCAGCCCTCTCCCCCCTTGTGGGGGAGAGATGGAGAGGGGGGCCTCGCTTCCTCCACCGACGCTTCGGCCGGCACGCCCCCTCCCCGACCCTCCCCCCTGCGGGGAGAGGGAGAAGGATCGGCGGCCAATGACGACCTTCTCGATATCGTCCGCCGCGTCGAGGCGCTGGGAGCGTTTCTCGCCACCGAGGATGGCAGGAACCTGCTGGCCGGCTATCGCCGCGCGGCAAATATCCTGAAGGCCGAGGAAAAGTCCGGCGAGCGCTTCGATGGCGCGGTCGATGCGGCGCTCCTGGTCGAGGACGAGGAGAAAGTGCTGGCCGAGGCGATCGGCGTCGCGCTGCCGGCGGCGGAAGCCGCGGTGGCGGCGGAGAACTATGCCGCCGCCATGGCGGCGCTCGCTAGCCTGCGCGCGCCGGTCGATGCCTTCTTCGACAAGGTCCTGGTCAACGCCGACGACGCGGCGGTCCGTGCCAACCGGCTGCGCCTGCTCGCATCGATCAGGTCCGCAACCCGCTCGGTCGCCGACTTCTCGAAGATCAGCGGTTGATCGAGACCGAAGCCCTCACTTGCTTCACCTCTCCCTAAGGGAGAGGTCGACGGCGAAGCCGGCGGGTGAGGGTTTACGGCCTATCCGGAGAGGCAACGCCCCTCACCCGGACCTGCGGTCCGACCTCTCCCCATGGGAGAGGTGAAGGCAAAGCCTGTCAGACGCGGTCGCTCGGGTAATAGATGCCGGTGACGGGATCCTGGACGAGACGGGCGGAAGGCCGGTGGGCCATAGCACGCTCGGCTTCGCGGATGCGGATCGCCACAGCCGCCTTCTGGCGGACGAGCGCACGTGCCGCGACGACGCCAAGGGCGCCGAGAAGAGCAACAAAAACAACCTGCGGCATGTGACCTTTCCCCACTTGCAGCCTTGCCTTTCGGCATTGCGACCCCGGCTGATGCACAGCCTCAGGTTTCGCGAAAGCACAACATGACTCTTTCCGCACAGCACTGCAACTTCGGTCTCGGTCAGAGGCCGTAACGGCTCCAGAGCGCGCGCTCCGCCACGACTGCGACGGCGTGATCGACAGCCTCGCCAACAAATGCGCCGGAAACGCGGCCGGCGACGCCGACGCCCCGATCACCGCCGAAACGGCTGAGAAGGCCGCGCTTCGGTTCGATCGCGGCGAGGCGCAGTTTGTCGCCGAAGCGCTCGCGCAGATGTGAGCGGAGATCGCCAAGGTCATCGACCAGGCCGAGTTCAACGCCGCGCGCGCCCGACCAGAAGGCGCCGGTAAACAAGGTCGGCTCGTCCGAAAGCTTCGTACCGCGCCGGCTGCGGACAAGATCGATGAACATGTCGTGCACGTCGCGCTGCAGCGACTTCAGGTGTTCGATGTCGCTGTCGCGGGCCGGCTGGAACGGATCGAGCATCGATTTATTCTCGCCCGCCGTATAGACGCGTCGCTCGATGCCGAGCTTGTCGATCAGGCCCGTGAAGCCGAAGCCGGCAGAGACGACGCCAATCGAGCCGACGATCGAGGAGCGGTCGACGATGATCCGGTCGCCGGCGAGCGCGATGAGATAGCCGCCAGACGCCGCGACATCCTCGACGGCGACGATGACTTCCTTCTTATGCTCCTCGGCGAGGGCACGGATGCGCTTGAAGACGAGATGCGATTGCACCGGCGAGCCGCCCGGCGAATTGATTGCGATCGCCACAACCGGCGCCGCCTTCATCGCGAAAGCCCGCTTCAACTGCGGCGCCACCGCAGCAAGCGTGATGCCCTGTCGGAAGGCCGAGACCTGGCCGATGACGCCGGAGAGGCGCACGACCGGCACGACGACCTCCTCACGGCGAAAGCGCGCCGGCAGCAGCCGCTGGAGGGGACCGGGAATGGAGAGCGTCACGAGCGAACCTCTTGATGCTGGGCTAAGGCCGGAAGGCCAGCGCATGCCATGACATATGGACATCATCGAGCGAAGCGCCATCCCCAAGAATGGCGCGGACGGGCGGCGCAAAGGCCTGGCCGGTGTCTTCATGCAGCACCAGCGCCGGCAGCAGGCGGAGCGGCGCCCGGCTGCCCTTGACGGCGCGGGCGAGGATGCGGATGGCCGCCTCACCGCGACGCGGCTGGACCGGCAGCAGGGCCGCGCCGCCGAACCGGCTGCCAAGCCCCGCGATGAGGTCGCCAAGGCGCGCCGCCGGCAGGATCACAGCCAGCGAGCCGCCCGGCCGCACCAGGGCTGCCGCCGCGCGAAACCATCCATCGAGCCCGCTTTCGGCAAGAACATGCGCCCGCGCCCGCTCGGCGCGCGGCGAAGCGCGAACGCTGCCTTCGTCGTGAAAGGGCGGATTCATCAGCGCATGGGCAAAAGCCGACGGCGCGAGGCCGGCTGCGGCGCGATCGGCGGGATCCAGAATATCCACTTGGGCCGGGAAGATCCGCGCGGCGAAGCCGATATTTTCGGGCAAGGCCGACGCGGCCAAGGCAAGGGCGACCAGCGCCGATTCGCGCTCGGCCAGCGTGACCGAAGCGGCCGGCGCTCTGGCGGCGAGCGACATGCCGGCGACGCCGGCGCCGGCGCCGAGATCAATCACAGGTCCGGCCGTCCCGGAGCCGAAGGCACTGGCGAGCAGCACGGCATCGAGCCCGGAGCGATGATGACCGCCGGCCGGCTGCAGCGCCGTGACGCGGCCGCCGAGAAAGGCGTCGCGCGTCGGATCGTCCATCAGGCGCCGCGGCCTTTCGGCCTCAATTCGTCGGCGATCCCAGCGTCGGTCAGAAGGCGGCGTGCGGCGTCGATATCCTCGCTCGCAACCAGGATGCGGCGCGGCAGCACGCCGAGCGAGCCCTCGATGACGCTCATATTCTGGTCGGCGAGGATATGCTCGATGCCCGCCTCCTTGAGCAGCGCATCGACGAAGGAGATGAGGACCATGTCGTTGGTTCGGATGAGCTCGTCCATGCTTCCTCGTTGGCCGGCTGGCGGGTCTCGACCCTAGGCACTGCGGGACGTCACGGCAACTGTGCCGCAAGGTGCCCAAAGTCGGCCCGGGGCTGGACTTTCGCCCGGCGATGGTCGATGTGAGCCATCCTGTCACTTGTTCGCACGGCCCGTGGACCCTATTGTCCCCGGAAAATGCAATCCGGGAGCGTGCCCGTGGGTTTGGTCATTCCGCTCGAGGACACCAAGAAGAAGGCCTCGGCGAGTCTCGAGCCGCTTCTTGACCTCGTCGCCGCCGATATGCAGCGAGTCAACGAGCTTATTCTGTCGAAGGCGGGGTCCAACGTTTCGATGATCCCCGAGGTCGCGAAACACCTGATCTCGTCGGGCGGCAAGCGCCTGCGTCCGATGCTGACGCTCGCCGCAGCGCGGATGCTCGGCTATCGCGGCGAGGGCCATGTCAAGCTCGCCGCCAGCGTCGAGTTCATGCATACGGCGACGCTGCTGCATGACGACGTCGTCGACGAGAGCGAGATGCGGCGCGGCAAGCTCGCGGCACGCATGCTCTGGGGCAATCAGGCGAGCGTCCTGGTCGGTGATTTCCTGCTCGGCCAGGCGTTCCGCATGATGGTCGAGGTCGGTTCGATCGAGGCCCTCGATGTTCTGTCGACCGCAGCCTCGGTGATTGCCGAAGGCGAGGTCATGCAGCTCTCCGTCTCCAAGAACATGGCGACGACCGAAGACGAGTATCTCTCCGTCATCCGCGCCAAGACCGCGGCTCTGTTCTCCGCCGCGTCCGAAGTCGGCCCGATCATCGCCGGCGGCGACCGCGCGATGCGCGCGGCGTTCCGCTCCTATGGCACCAATCTCGGCCTCGCCTTCCAGCTCATCGACGATGCGCTCGATTATGGCGGCTCCTCCGCCGATCTCGGCAAGCAGGTCGGCGACGACTTCCGCGAAGGCAAGATCACGTTGCCGGTCGTGCTTGCCTATCGGCGCGGCTCCGACCAGGAGCGCGATTTCTGGCGCCGCGTGCTGGAAGCCGGCGAAATCACTGATGGCGATCTGGAACGGGCGATCGCGCTCTTGCGCAACAATCGCGCGATCGAGGACACCGTCGAGCGGGCCCGGCATTATGGCTCGGTCGCCCGCGACGCGCTGGCACCCTTCCCGGACAGCGTCCATCGCGATGCTCTGGTCGAGGTGGTGGACTTCTGCATCGAGCGCGCCCATTGACGGGACAGCCGCTTCGTTGCGGCAAAGCCGCAAAACAGCCATGCTTAAGGCTGAACCTTTGACCCAATCGGTCTCGATTCAACTCATGGTGTCCCGCATGACGATCTCGCGCACCCGCAGGCTTCGCCAAGCGGCGGCTGGTCTTGCCCTTCTCGCTTTCGCGACCGGGCCTGCCCATGCGGAAAAGACCCTTTCGGACTATCTGCCCGACGACATCATCCCAACGCTTTCGGGCAGCTATCTTGCCGCGCTCAGCGCGACGCGGGCGTCGGACATCGATGCCGCGACGGTGTTCTTCGAGGATGCGCTGAGCCAGGATCCCGAGGATCCCGTGCTGCTCGACCGCACCTTCAGCATGCTCCTGGTCGGCGGCCAGATCGAGCAGTCGCTGCCGATCGCCGAGCGGCTGGTACTCACCTCCGATGCCAACCGCATGGGTCAGATCGTCCTCGGCATCCAGGCACTGAAGACCAAGAATTACCGCGAGAGTTCGACGCGCCTTGCCAAGGGCGATCGCGGCCCGCTCGCCAATGTCACCGCGAGCCTCCTCGCGGCCTGGGCGGCACAGGGCCAGGGCGAGACCGACGCCGCGCTCAAGATCGTCGACACGATGAACGGGCCGGAATGGTATGGCACGTTCAAGAACTTCAACATGGCGCTGATTGCAGAGCTCGCAGGGCGGCACGATGCGGCCCTCGCCTCGATTTCCAAGGCCTATGCGACCGACAGCGCCTCGATGCGCATCGTCGAGGCCTATGCCAGGATGATGGCGCGCGCCGGAAAGAAGGATGAGGCGCTGAAGGCGCTCGATACCTTCTCCAAGCAGAGCGCCGGCCAGCCGCTGATCGCTAAGCTCAGCGAAGACATCCGCGCCGGCAAGACGCCCGCGCCGCTGATTTCCACGGTGCAGCAGGGCGCGGCTGAAGTGCTTTACGGTATCGGCTCGGCGCTCTCGACCGAGAAGGGCGGCGACGAACTCGGCACCGTCTATCTGCAGCTCGCGCGCTATCTCGATCCGAAGGCCGAGTTGATGACCATGGCGCTCGGCGATCTGCTGCAGAATGCGCAGCAGTTCGAGCGCTCGATCGCCGTGTTCCAGCAGGTGCCGAAGTCCTCGCCGCTGCGCCGCGCTGCCGACATGCAGATCGCCGTCGATCTCGACGGGCTCGGCCGGACCGACGACGCCATCCGCCAGTTGAAGAAGCTTGTCGCCACCAACCCGAAGGATTTCGAGGCGCTGACCAGCCTCGGCACGATCTATCGCGGCAACAAGCGCTTCCTCGAATCGGCTGACATGTATTCGAAGGCGATCGACGCCATCGACCCGGCCGATCCACGCGGCTGGCTGCTCTATTATTATCGTGGCGTCGCCTATGAGCAGGCCAAGGAGTGGGATAAGGCAGAGGCGGACCTGCTTCAGTCGCTGAAGCTCTCGCCCAACGAGGCGCAGGTGCTCAACTATCTCGGCTACAGCTGGATCGACCGCTCGATCAACCTCGATCGCGGCATGGCGATGATCAAGAAGGCCGTCGATCTGAAGCCTGACGACGGCTATATCGTCGACAGCCTCGGCTGGGCCTATTACCGCACCGGGAAATATGACGAGGCGGTCGGGCAGCTGGAGCGGGCCATCGCCTTGAAATCCGACGATTCGACCATCAACGACCATCTCGGGGATGCCTATTGGAAAGTCGGCCGCAAGCTTGAGGCGACCTTCCAGTGGGCCCATGCCCGCGACATGAACCCGGAACCGGCAGCGAAGGCTATCATCCTCGCCAAGCTGGCGCATGGGCTCGACAAGGTCGAGGAAAGCAAGGTCGCCTCGATGACCGGCAACACGGTCACCGATGCCAGCGCCGCTGCGCCGGCGCCGACTGTTCCTGGCTCGATCACCGTCGGCGAGGGCGACAGCCTCTGGAAGATCGCCGAGCGCGTCTATGGCAATGCCGAAATGTACCGCAAGCTGATCGAGGCCAATCGCGGCAAGTTCCGCAATCCCAACCGCATCGTGCCAGGCACCGTGCTCGACGTTCCCCCGGTAGCGGCGCCGTGACCGGCGGTCGCTCCACGGACGCCTAGCCGCGCGGATCGCCGGGGCATGGCGACAGACTCCGGGCGCGCGGCGCCCAGATGCCTTGGCAGCGTATTCGCGCCGGCCAAGGTCAATCTTGCGCTGCATATCGTCGGCCGCAGGGCCGATGGCTACCACCTCATCGACAGCCTCGTGGTCTTCGCCGATATCGGCGACCGCCTCACCGCCTATCACCGCGGCGATGGCCCGCTGCTTGTGATCGAAGGGCCGTTCGCGGCGGGGCTTGCGGCCGGCGAGGACAATCTTGTCTGGCGCGCCGAGCGCCGCTTTCGGGAAGTCATCGAGACGCAGGGCCATGCGGCGCTGCCCGATCTCACGCTGCATCTCGACAAGCATCTCCCAGTCTCCTCCGGAATTGGTGGTGGCTCGGCCGATGGCGCGGCGGCGCTCCGGCTGCTCATGCGGATCGCCGGCGGCATGGAGCCCGGCGCAATCGAGGCGCTGGCGCTCACGCTCGGCGCCGATGGGCCGATGTGCCTTCGCTCCGCGCCGCTGAGGGCCCGTGGCATCGGCGAGGCGATCGACGATTGGAATCCGCTGCCTCCGCTCTTCCTCGTGCTCGTCAATCCCGGAATCGCGGTGGCGACACCGGCGGTGTTCCGGCGGCTCGAGAAAGCCGGCAACCCGCCCCTCCCCGACGCGCTGCCGCGTTTCAGCGCTGCCGCGGCGCTCGCCGCCTTCCTTGATGCCAAAACGCGCAACGACCTGGCCGCCCCGGCGATGGCAGAAGCACCTCAAATTGCCGAGGTCGTGGCGGCGTTGGCCGCGAGCGAAGGGTGCCTTCTCGCGCGCATGTCTGGCTCGGGCGCGACGGTGTTCGGCCTCTATGGCGATGCCGCGACAGCAGGCCGAGCCGCCGCCAGGATCGCTTTAGCGCGGCCGGATTGGTGGGTCAGGACGGCGGCGGCGCCCGTCCCCGGCGCTGCCGAGCCTCGCGGGCCGGATGAAACTGTGGGAGAGTAGTGCGCCATGACGGAGACGAGATCATGAGCCGGCTCGACGAGACCCTGCCCTTCATACCGGTGCGATTCGCTGTTCTTGCCGTCTCCGACACGCGCTCGCTGGAGACCGACAAGTCCGGTGCAACACTGGCCGAGCGGATCGTTGCCGCTGGCCATGACCTCATCGAGCGGGCGATCGTCCCCGACGATGTCGAGGAAATCCGGGCCATCGTTGGCCGCTGGATCGCCGAGCCCGGCATCGATGTCGTGATCACCACCGGCGGCACCGGCTTCACCGGCCGCGATGTTACGCCGGAGGCGATCGAGCCGCTGTTCGAGAAGCGGATGGAAGGCTTCTCGGCCGTGTTCCATCGCATCAGCTATGACAAGATCGGCACCTCGACCGTGCAGTCCCGCGCCACGGCCGGACTCGCGAATGCGACCTTCATCTTCGTCATCCCCGGCTCGACAGGGGCCTGCCGCGACGCCTTCGACGGCATCATTGCCCCGCAGTTCGACTATCGCCACCGTCCATGTAACTTCGTCGAGATCATGCCGCGCCTCGACGAACACCTGAAGCGCGGCAAGCTTCAGGCGGCACAAGGCGGCTGAGGCTAGGCCGCCAGCCGACCGATCACTTGCGGCGGTACGCGCAGCACGAACAGCGCGATGCAGGCGGCATTGCGGACCGCCCCACTGCGGCCGCTCCGCGGGGCGTCGCCGCGCAGCACCGCCCGGGCGCGGAGGAACGACAGGCGGCCTCGGCCGATCCGACGGGCCAGATCGACATCGATCATCGCCGGAAGGTCCCGGTGACCGCCGAGTTCACGATAGAAGCCCTTCGTCAGCAGCAAGCCCTGATCAAGATCCGGCGCGGTGAACAGGCGCGCTCGCAGCGAGGCGGTCAGCTCGGCGAACCGGGCGCGGAAGCCAAAGCCGGCGCGGGCATGGCGAAAGGCTGCAGCATGATTCGGCACGCCGGCCATCTGCACCCTGTCGATGAAGTCATGCACCTCGCGCTGCCAGGACGGCTCAAGCGCGACATGCGGCGACAGGAACAGCAGCCAGTCGGAGCGCGCGCCGGCAGCCGCCGCTGCGAGATCTCGGCCCGTTTCGCCGCTCCCGCTCAGGAAGCGGCACCCGGCGGCATCGGCCACCAGCGCGGTGCCATCCGTCGAGCCGCCATCGACGATAATCACTTCGCGCACCATTCCGTCAGCCGCTGCGGGCACCAGCGCCGCCAGCGCATGGGCCAATGCGGTCTCGTCATTTTGGGTCGGAATGATCACGCTAATCATGTCGCCATTCTTAACTCGAATTTTCATCAATCGCACCGCGAATGCGCGGAAAGCTGCGACGCGCGGTTAATGTTCTTGCTTTGTTCTGTCTCGTTCCCTATCTCTTGAGGCATGTCGCTCGCTCGTCCCCTCGATCCCGATTACGACCCGCTGCTCGCCGGCCCGACGACGCTCGGCATCGATCCGGAGCGGCGGCGTGGACGCGGCGCTGTCAGCAATTCCGGCGGCCGCTTTGAGAGGCTGCAGTCGATCCCCTTCGACGACGGCTGGGAATCACTGGAGGAACTTCCGCCGTTCAAGACTGAAGTGCAGGCGGAAAAGGCGAAGGTGATCATCACCCGCAATGATTCGCCCGATATCGGCTTCGACCGCTCGATTAATCCCTATCGCGGCTGTGAGCATGGTTGCGTCTACTGCTTCGCGCGGCCGAGCCACGCCTATATGGGCCTTTCGGCGGGCCTCGATTTCGAATCGAAGCTTTTCTTCAAGCCGGATGCGGCTGCCCTGCTCGAAAAGGAACTCTCGGCGCCCGGCTATCGCCCGCGCACGATCGCGATCGGCACCAACACCGATCCCTACCAGCCGATCGAGCGACAGCACCGGATGATGCGCGACATCCTCGAAGTTCTCGATCGCTTCAATCATCCAGTCGGCATCGTCACCAAGTCGGCCCTGGTGCTGCGCGACGTCGATATCCTCGCGCGAATGGCCGAGCGAGGCCTTGCCAAGGTGGCGCTCTCGGTAACGACGCTCGATCGGCAACTCGCCCGCGCGATGGAGCCGCGCGCCGCGACGCCCGGCCGCCGGCTTGAGACGATTCGCGGCCTGGCCGAGGCCGGCATCCCCGTGGGCGTTCTGACCGCGCCGATCATTCCGGCGCTGAACGATGCCGAGATCGAGCGGATTCTCGACGCTGCCGCGGCGGCCGGCGCCAGCGAGGCCGGGTATGTTCTGCTGCGCCTGCCGCTGGAGGTGAGCGAACTCTTCCGCGAATGGCTGCTGCGTCACTATCCCGACCGCTTCCGCCATGTGCTCCAGCTGCTGCGCGAGATGCGCGGCGGCAAGGACTATGACGCGACCTATGGCAAGCGCATGAAGGGCGAAGGCCCCTATGCCTGGCAGATCGGCCGCCGCTTCGAGATAGCCACCCGCCGGCTCGGCCTCAACCGCCGCAATCTCAAGCTTCGCACCGACCTGTTCTCGCCTCCCGTTCGGACACCGGCGCAGCTCAGCCTGTTCTGAGGGTGCGCGAAGCGCCTTCCCGTGCGAGAGTGATTCTCCCCTGCCTGTCGCCCGAACGAGCCGCTCGTGCGGCGTTTGGAGTTGAAGATGGCCGAGACACTGCCCGATGCGACCGCGAAGCTGGCGCTCCTGATTGATGCCGACAATGTTCGCGCCGATTTCCTGCCGATCATCATCCGTGAGGCTTCAACGCTCGGCCGGATCGTGATCCGCCGTGTCTATGGCCACTTCGCGTCCAGCACGATGAATGCCTGGCAGCCGCTGCTGCACAGCCATGCCTTGACGCCGGTCCATGTGCCGCCCGCTGCCGTCGGCAAGAACGCGACCGACATGAAGCTTGCCATCGAGGCGATGGACATGCTGCACCAGAAGGGTCTCGACGGCTTCTGCATCGCATCGAGCGACAGCGATTTCACGACGCTGGCGAGCCGCATCCGCGAGGACGGGCTCGTCGTCTACGGCTTCGGCGAGCAGAAATCGACCAAGCCCTATGTCGCCGCCTGCGACCGCTTCTTCTACTGCGACCTGCTGCTGGCCGAGGAGAAGTCGGCCAAGGGACCGGCGAAATCGGCCGAGGCACCGGCCAAAACCGGGCCGAAGCTGCCGCGGCAGGAAATCTACTCGGCGATCGAGGATGTCTCGGGCGATGACGGCTTTGCGCATCTCGGCGCCGTCGGCACGATGCTCTTCCAGCGGATGCCTGATTTCGACCCGCGCAATTTCGGCTATCGAAAGCTGGTCGATCTCATGGCGACTGTGCCGGGCCTCGAAATCCGCCGCACCGACATGGAAAGCGGCGGCAAGGCGGTGATGGTTCGTCGCCTCGACTGAGCTGGCGCCATTGGCGCCCGGCGGCGCTTCCCGTTGATGCGACGACGAGGCAACGGGCAGGTGGTTTCGCCGCATTGCCTTCGCGTCGTCAGCGCGCGAGTTTCCCGGCATGGCTCGCCGTCCGACCGATTCGCCGCCCTTGTTTGACATGCCGCTGGCGCCGACTGACGCCATCGAGCAGCGGCTGCGCCATCGCGGCATCAGCCTTGTCGCAGGCGTCGATGAGGCCGGGCGCGGGCCTCTGGCTGGACCGGTGGTTGCAGCGGCAGTCATCCTCGATCCGAAGCACATCCCGCCGGGCCTCAATGATTCGAAGAAGCTTGACCGTGCAGCGCGCGAGGCGCTGTTCACGCTGATCATGGCGAGCGCGACGGTCTCGGTTGCTGCCGCCTCGGTTGCTCGGATCGACACGATCAATATCCGCCAAGCGACGCTCTGGGCCATGCGCCAGGCGGTGGCCGGCCTTTGCCAAGCCGCCGACCATGCGATCATCGATGGCGTCGACGTGCCGCCGGGACTCTGCTGCCCGGGCGAGGCCTTTGTGAAGGGCGACGGCCGCTCGGTCTCGATCGCGGCCGCCTCGATCATCGCCAAGGTCACGCGCGACCGGATGATGATTCGCGCGGCAACGCATTACCCGGCCTATGGTTTCGAGCGGCATATGGGCTATGGCACGCCGGTTCATCTCGAGGCGCTGCGCCGTCATGGTGCGACGCCATTGCACCGGACCAGCTTCGCGCCCTGCCGTGCCGCAGACCTCCCCACAGCGTCCGCGCTGCGCGAAGAGGATCTGCTGGCGACCATGCCAGGCTGAACCGCACTAGATTTTTCGAGGGGTGCCGGTCGCGTTTCCTTCGCGCGAATTCGTACGACTTTCGCGCGGAACCGACCCAAAAACGAAAAGGCCGGGCAAGGCCCGGCCAATCGCACGTCGATGAGGTGGCCCGTCTCAGTTGAGACGGTTGCGCACATCCGTGATCGCGGACTGGATCAGGTCGGCGGCGGCATCGCCCTTGAGCCGGGCAGCGAGGATCTTCTCGGCCGCAGCGACCGCGACATCAGCCGACAGCGAGCGCACTTCGAGCATCGCCTGCTGTTCGGCCTGGGTGATCTTGTCCTCGGCCATCTTCGTGCGACGGGCCACATAGGCTTCCATCGCGGTCTTGGCTTCCTCGGCGAGGGCTGCGGCTTCGCGGGCGGCCTGGTCGACGATGGCGCGGGCCTCGACTTCGGCGTCGCGGGCCTTCTTCTGGTATTCGGCGAGCAAAAGACCGGCCTCGGCCCTGAGGCGCTTGGCCTCCTCAAGTTCCTTGGCGATTGCGTCGGCGCGGTTGTCGAGCGCCTTGCCGATCGTCTTGTGCACGCCGAGATAGCCGAGCAGCGCCAGGAAGAGGATCAGGCCGACCAGGGCGAAAAATGTGGCGTCCATGGCGTCGTCCTCAGTTCGAGCGCACGGCCGAGACGGCCGCCGCAACCTCGTCGGTGCTCGGCTGCTGGCCGATCAGCGCGTGGACCACAGCACCGGCTGCATCCTCGGCGATGGCGCCGACATCGGCCAGCGCCTTGTTCTTGATGTCGCCGATCCGCTGTTCGGCGTCGGTGAGCTTGGCGGAAAGTTCCGCCTCGATCGCATGGCGGCGGGCGTCCGCCTCGCCCTTCGCCTTGTCGGTCGCCTGCTGGGCGATCTGCTGCGAGGACGCGCGGGCATCCGACAGCGCCTTCTCATAGGCGGAAAGCGCGGTATCCGACTGCAGGCGCAATCGCTGCGCCTCGTCGAGATCGCCGGCGATCTTGCCGGCGCGGGTTTCGACGATGTTCGCAAGCCGCGGAACGATCAGCCGCTGCATCAAGAGATACAGCGCGCCAAAGCAGATCACGAACCAGAACAGCTGCGAGGGGAAGGTGTGCGTGTCGAAGGGCGGGAACGGACCCTTGTGCTCGGGCGCGCCGACAGCCGTATGCGTTGCATCGGGCGCCGGCGGCGGAGCATGCGCGTCGACAGGGGGTGCCGGGGGAGCCGGCGGCGGAGGCGCCTGATCCACCGTGGGAGCAGCCGGCGCCGGAGGCGTGGCTTCCTGGGCGGATGCGGACGTGACGAGCCAAGTCATCTGGAACCCCGAATCGAGCGAGAGCGTCATGCGGCGACAGGATGCCGCCGCATGAAGAACCGTATGGCCGCCGCTTGCGGCGACCGAGCCGTCTTTAGACGACGAAGAGCAGCAGCAGGGCGACGAGCAGCGAGAAGATGCCCAGCGCTTCCGTCACGGCGAAGCCGAGGATGAGGCGGCCGAACTGGCCATCGGCTGCCGACGGATTGCGCAGTGCGCCCGACAGGAAGCTGCCGAAGATGTTGCCGAGGCCGAGGGCGGCGCCCGCCATGCCAAAGCAGGCGAGACCAGCACCGATGAACTTCGCGGCTTCCGCTTCCATTTCCATTCTCCTTTGAAGGGTAATTCTTATCGAGGGATCGAGTGTCCGCCTGCCCCCAGCCCTAGTGGCCGGGATGCAGGGCGTCGTTCAGGTACATGCAGGTCAGGATCGTGAAGACATAGGCCTGCAGGAAAGCAACCAGGAATTCGAGCGCCGTGAGCGCCACGGTCATGATCAGCGGCACGATCGCGCCACCAATGCCGGCGACGCCAAGCCCTGCCAGGGTCACCACGAAGCCTGCGAAGACCTTCAGCGTGATGTGGCCGGCGAGCATGTTGGCGAAGAGACGGACGGAGAGGCTGATCGGACGCGAGAGGAAAGAGATGATCTCGATCGCGGAAACCAGCGGAATGACCGCTCCGGGAACGCCGCTCGGCACGAACAGGCCGAGGAAATGGAAGCCGTGGCGATAGAAACCATAGCCGACGACGACGAGCATCACAGTCATCGCCAGCGCGAAGGTGATGATGATCTGGCTGGTCGCGGTCAGAAAATACGGGAACATGCCGAAGAGATTCGCCGTCAGAATGAAGGCGAAGAGCGAGAAGACGAACGGGAAGAAGCGCATTCCCTCGCTGCCGGCAGACGATTTCAGCGTCGAGGCGACGAACTCGTAGCCGAGCTCAGCCACAGACTGCGTCCGGCCGGGAACCAGCGCCTTCTTCGAAGTCGCGAAATAGAGGAAGCCGGTCACCACCGCGACATTGGCGATCATCGCCACCGCGGAATTGGTGAAGTGGAATTCCATTCCGCCAAATTGGCCGAGCGGGAAATACTCGTGGATCTGAAACTGATGGATCGGATCGTTCGCCACCGAGCCCGCCTCTTCGCCTTAGTGTCCAGCCACGGCGAATGCCGCAGCCCTTCCCTGTCACAGATCCGCGGCCAAAGCCACGGCCCATGCCAATTTCATCCGCCGGTCTCGTATTCCCGACTTATTTGCCAGAGCGGGGCTTAACCCGATCTTCCGGCTGCGCCACCTTGCCGACCACCCGCAGCACGTTCAAGACGCCCGCTGCGAAGCCGAGCAACAGCAACACGATCAATCCCCACGGGGCAGTCCCGAGCCACCGATCGACCAACCAGCCGAGGCCAGCACCGACCAGGACCCCGGCCGCGAACTCGCTGGAGACACGGAGCGCAAAACCCACGCCCTGCATGCCGCCCGAACTCGCAATCTCGGCTTTCGCTTGCTGCTGCGACTCGGCCTGAGCCTTGTCGAGCTTCATGCCCAGCCTGTGCAGCCGATCCGCCAGCGCAGCTTCCGCCTCGCCAGACACCTTGCCGCTTCTTCCCTCACCCGCCGAACCGTTGTCGCTCATCGCGTCATCCTCGTCGGGTATCTTGAAAAAGCTGCTGGACCGTCCTGCCCGCCCCTTGAAACCGCGCGCACAATAGTGACGGGCTCAAATTGTGTCAAGGCAGAGGCAGAACAGCTTAAGTCTTTGATTCGGCAGGATGATTATCGGTTTCGGCCCCCGCTGTCCAGCCATCGGGGGAAAAACCCCGCCGCCGGCCCTCTTCAAGGCGGCTCCGCGTCATGCGAGAAGACCGGCATGGCAAATGCCCCAAAACCCTATCGGCCCCGCGACGCGGCGGCGATCGGCGCGCTGATCGGCGCGGCGATCGAGCCTCTCTGCGCCAAGCGCGGATTCGCGACCGCCGATCTCATCCAGTCCTGGGCCGAAGTGGTCGGTCCGCGCTATGCCGGCGCGACGCAGCCCGACAAGCTGATCTGGCCGCGCCGCGAGGGCGCCGCAGCGGCCAATGCCCGCCGGGGCGCGACCCTTGTCGTCCGCGTTGATGCCGGCATGGCAATATACTTGCAGCATGAGGCCAGCATCATCATCGAGCGGGTCAACGGCTTTCTCGGCTTCGGCGCCGTGACGGCGCTCCGCATCGTGCAGGGTCCGGTCGATGCACCCGCGCCGCAGAAGGCGCCAAAGCCCATCCCGCCCAAGGCCGCGCGCGAAGCGGCGGACGCCGTATCCGGCGTTGAGAGCGACAGCCTCCGCCAGGCACTGGAGCGGCTCGGACAGGCCGTTTACGCAGAGGTCGAGCGATCGTGAAGGGTGGGCGCCGGCAAAGCGCCGCATTTTATCTGGTATTTTGCGGCTGATGCGTGCCAATCGTTGCGCTTGTCGATCGTGCCTTATTCTTGTTTTTCTCTGGGGAGACCAATCGTGGACTTCAATCGCAGACAGGTCTTGATCCGGCTCGGCGCTGGCACGCTGGCAGCCGGTGCTGTCGCCATGCTGCCCGCTATGGCCTTCGCTGACGACAAGGTGGACCTCGCCGCGCTGCTGAAGCCCGGCCCGCTCGGCGACATGTCGCTCGGCGACGAGAAGGCGCCGCATACGGTGGTGGAATATGCTTCCCTCACCTGCACCCACTGCAAGCATTTCCACGACGTGACCTGGAAGCCGTTCAAGGAGAAGTATGTCGACACCGGCAAGGTGCGCTTCATTCTCCGCGACTTCCCGCTCGATCCGCTTGCGACCGCCGGCTTCATGCTGGCCCACGCGGCCCCCAACAATAATTTCTTCCCGATGGTCGATCTCCTGTTCGACCAGCAGGACAAGTGGGCGTTCGTCGATGATCCGGTTTCGGCGCTGCTCGGCCTTTCCAAGCAGGTCGGTTTCACACAGGACACTTTCGAGCTAGCCTTGAAGAACCAGGCGCTGCTCGATGCAGTGAATGCGATCAAGGATCGCGGCGCCAAGGATTACGGCGTCAACGCGACGCCGACTTTCTTCGTGGATGGAGTTAGGAAGCCGGGTGCGCTCTCGCTCGAGGATTTCGACGCGCTTCTCTCCTGACGATCCCTTGAGAAAGGGAGCGGCCGCAAGGCCGTTCCCGCCGAGGGGCCGGCGATGAAATTCACGCGCCTCCGCCTTGTCGGCTTCAAGTCCTTCGTCGAAGCCTCCGATTTCGTCATCGAACCGGGGCTGACCGGCGTCGTTGGCCCCAATGGCTGCGGCAAGTCGAACCTTGTCGAGGCGCTGCGCTGGGTGATGGGCGAGAGCTCATACAAGAATATGCGCGCGTCCGGGATGGACGACGTCATCTTCTCCGGCAGCGGCAACCGGCCGGCCCGCAACACCGCCGAGGTGATGCTGGCGATCGATAATTCCGCCCGCCTCGCGCCAGCGGCCTTCAACGACGCCGACCTTCTCGAAGTCACGCGGCGCATCGAGCGCGAGGCCGGCTCGGTCTACCGGATCAATGGCCGCGAGGTCCGGGCGCGCGACGTTCAGCTTCTCTTCGCCGATGCCTCGACCGGCGCGCGGTCGCCGGCCATGGTCGGCCAGGGCCGAATCGGCGAGCTGATCGCCGCCAAGCCGCAGGCGCGCCGCGCCATTCTGGAGGAAGCGGCCGGCATTTCCGGGCTCTACTCACGCCGCAACGAGGCCGAGACGCGGCTGAAGGCGGCCGAGCAGAATCTCGAGCGCCTCGACGATGTGCTCGGCGAGATCGACGGCCAGATCGAAACGCTGAAGCGACAGGCGCGGCAGGCGAATCGCTATCGCAATCTCTCCGGCGACATCCGCAAGGCCGAGGCGACGGCGCTCTATCTGCGTGTCGTCGCGGCCTCGGCGCAGATGCGCGAGGCCGAAGCGACCCTCGCCGCCGCCGAGACTCGCCTCGCCGAACGGCAGGACGCGCAGGCCGGCGCGGCGCGCGATGCGGCAGTGGCGGCGAATGCGCTGCCCGCGGCGCGCGATACCGAAATCCGCGCCGCAGCCGCGCTGCAGCGGCTCGGCGCGGCGCGTGACGGCATCGACGCCGAGGCCCGGCGCATGCGCGAACGGCTTGCCGATCTCGACCGCCGCCTCAAGGATCTCGCCGCCGACAGCGAGCGCGAGGCGAAGTTGCAGCGCGAGAATGCAACCATGATGGCCTCGCTCGACGCCGAGGAGACGCGGCTTCTGGCCGAGGCCGGGGAAGCAATCGCGCTCGGCGCCGCCGCCGAGGCGAGGCGCAGCGCGGCCGAGGCGGCGATGGCCGAGGCCGATCGCGCGCTCGGCGAGGCGACCGCTGCCCATGCTGCTCTGGCGGCGCGACGGGCCGAACTCGAACGCGCCGTGAAATCCGCCGACGAGCGGCTGGCGCGGGCGCGGCAGGAAGCCGCCGCTGTTGCACGGGACGAGGCGGCGCTGGCGGTGGAGACCGCGCGGCTACCGGGTCTTGCTGCGGCCGAGACGGCGGTTGCCTCGGCCGATGCCGCCCGCGCCGAAGCCGAACGCCAGGCTGTTGGGGCCGAGCGGGCGCTGGGCGAGGCGCGCGAGCGCGAGACGGCGGCGCGCGGCCCCTTGGCCGAAGCCGACCGGACCTTGTCCGGCATCGAAAGCGAAATGCGGGCGCTGGAGAAGATCCTCGCCGCCGGGGCGTCCTCCGGGCGGCGGCCGCCGGTGCTCGATGCGCTTGTCGTCATGCGCGGCTATGAGGCGGCGCTCGCCGCCGCCTTTGGCGATGATCTCGACCGCTCGGACGACCCGGCCGCCGCCGCCTATTGGGCCGGCGCAGAGCCCGCCGACGACGATCCACTGCTGCCCTATGGCGCCGAGCCGCTCGGTCGCCATGTCGAGGCACCCGCTTTGCTGCAACGGGCGCTGGCGCAAACCGGACTGGTGACGCGCGCGCAAGGCGCCGCGCTGCAGGCGCTGTTGAAGCCCGGCCAAAGGCTTGTCTCACGCGAAGGCGATATCTGGCGCTGGGACGGCTTCGTCGCTACCGCCGAGGCCCCGACAGCGGCCGCGATTCGCCTCGCCAACCGCAACCGGCTCGCCGAACTCGCCCCCGAGCGCGCCGCCGCGCGGGCTGCCGTGCTCGATCGGCGGAGTGCCCTCGATGCTGCGGTCGCCGCGACGCGCCAGGCCGCTGACACGGAGAAATCCGCGCGCGAGGCAGCGCGCGGCGCGCAGAAGATGCTTGATGAAGCACGGGCGCGGCTGGCCACTGCCGAACGCGAGCAGGGACGGCTCGGCGCCCGCCGCGCGGCGATTGCCGAGGCGCGAAACCGCGTCGATGCGGGTCTCAGTGAGGCCGAAAGCGCCTCTGTCGCCGCCGCGGCAGCGCTCGCCGCGACTGATGATCCTTCGGCCGCCGCCGCGACGTGCAACCGCCTCCGCGCCGAGCTTGCCGAACGCCGTGCGGGACACACCGAAGCGCGCGCGAGCGCCGAAACGCTGGCGCGGGAAGCCGAACTGCGCCGCCGCCGCCTCGCCGCGATCGGCAGCGAGCGCGGCAATTGGCAAAGCCGCGCCGCCAATGCCGCCGAGCAGATGGCGAGCCTCGCCGCCCGCCGGACAGAGATCGAGGCGGAGCGGACGCGGCTGGCCGAATCGCCCGAAGATTTCGAGGTCCGGCGCCGTGCCGTGCAGTTCGAGATCGGCAAGGCCGAGGTGGTGAGGCGCGAGGCGGCCGAAGCGCTGGCGGCGGCCGAACGGCAGCAGAGCCTTGCCGACGCCGCCGCGCAGGCGGCGCTCGCCGCTCTCTCGGAGGCGCGCGAAATGCGCGGCCGCGCCGAGGAGCGGCTCGCGGCGAGCGGGGAACGCCGGGCCGAGATCGAGGCGCGAATCACCGAACTGCTCGATTGCGCCCCGCATGAGGTCGCCAAGCTCGCCGAGATCGATCCGGCGGCGCCGCTGCCCGATCTCGACCAAGTCGACAAGCGGCTCGAAAGGCTGCGGCAGGAGCGCGACAAGCTCGGCGGCGTCAATCTGAGCGCAGAGGACGAGGTCGAGCAGAGCCTGCAACGCCGCGACAAGCTGGCGACCGACCGCGACGACCTGATCGAGGCGATCCGGCGCCTCCGCCAGGGCATCGGCAGCCTCAACCGCGAGGGGCGCGAACGGCTGCTCGCCGCCTTCACGGTGGTGAATGCCGAATTCCAGCGCCTCTTCACCCATCTCTTCGGCGGCGGCACGGCCGAATTGCAGCTGACCGAATCGGACGATCCGCTCGAAGCGGGGCTTGAGATCATGGCGCGGCCGCCCGGCAAGAAGCCGCAGACGATGACGCTGCTTTCGGGCGGCGAACAGGCGCTGACGGCGATGGCGCTGATCTTCGCGGTCTTCCTCACCAATCCGGCGCCGATCTGCGTGCTCGACGAGGTGGATGCACCGCTCGACGACCACAATGTCGAGCGCTTCTGCAACCTGCTCGACGAGATGGCGCGCACGACCGACACGCGCTTCATCACCATTACCCACAACCCGATCACCATGGCGCGGATGAACCGCCTCTTCGGCGTCACCATGGCCGAACGCGGCGTCAGCCAGCTCGTCTCGGTCGATCTGGAGACGGCCGAGCGGTTTTTGGAGGCGAGTTAGGCCGCAGACTGCGACTCCAGCACGTAGCGATATTGCAGGATGTTGGCGCGGCGTGAGTGCGAAAAGCGCTGCACACTATCGCGGTTGTAGAAGCCCAACTTTCGTAGCACTCGTCCCGATGCTTCGTTGTCGAAAGCATGCCCGGCCTCAAGTCTTAAAAGACCAAGCGTCCCGAACGCGAAGTGCACCACTGCACCGGCCGCCTCAGAAGCGTAGCCGCACCCCCAAACCGAACCATCAATCCAGAAACCGAGCGTCCCCTTGTTCTCATCGACACTGTCGATGTCGACAAGACCCACCATTCTTCCGTCAACGACAATGGCGAAACGGTAAGCCTCTCCGGCCGTCCATTCCCGCTCATGATCGGCAAACCACCGCTCGATCGCGGCCGGATCGGGCGGGAAGGACGCCCTGCTCAGCATGCGGGCAACATTCCAATCCGACCTGATTTCCAGGGCTCGATGGGCGTCTTGCCCGATGCTGGGCCGCAGAATGAGGCGATCTGTCACGATGGGAAGCCGAGCAGGCGGTCGAACAGGCACCGCGTAATCCCTTGAGCCACTGAGAGATATTCCAGCGGCGATCAATCGTAATTCAAGCTTCTTTCTGTGGCTTGTCGATGGCCAGCATGACAGCCGGAATTCAGAGTGGGAGGCGATCGCCCCCCTGCTCACAGTAAGCCGCGCTGCGGCGCAGCGGCTACCAAGGCTGGATTGCCGGGTCGAGCCCGGCAATGATAGGGAAAACGTCCGGCGGTGGGCGGCGGAGCGCAGCCCCTACCAGCTCGACAGCTTCCGGAGCGTCGGGGTCTTTTTGTATTGGTGGCCGCCCATGCGGGCGAGGAGCGCGATCAGTTCGGGGATCGCCTTCATCAGATGCGGGCCCTTGTTCAGCATCACGCATTCGGCGCGGGCAGCCATGGCGGCATCGGTCATCTCGCCGCGCGAGGGGAAGCCCTTCTTGATCAGGTGTTCGAGCACCTGCGTCGCCCAGATCACCGGCACCTGCGCCGCCTCGCCGATCCACAGGATCTCTTCCTGCATCTCGGCGAGCCGGTTGAAGCCGATCTCGACCGCGAGATCGCCGCGCGCGATCATCACGGCGGTCGGCTGCTTTCCGGCAGCACGGACGATCATGTCCGGCAGATTGCCGAGCGCCCGCGTCGTCTCGATCTTGAGCACGAGCGAAAGGCGTTGCCAGTCCGGCCGGATCGCGGCGAGCGCCTTGTGCAGATCGTCAATATCGGCGGCCGACTGGACGAAAGAGAATTCGATGCCGTCGGCATTCAGCGCGACGAAGGCGAGGTCCTCGATATCCTTCTCAGTCAAAGCGGGGATCGAGAAGGCGGTGTCGGGGAAATTGACGCCCTTTTCGGGCTTCAGCTTGTAGCCGTCCTCGTCGGGCGAGCCGGTTGCCCGGACGATGACGCCCCAATCCGCCACCGTGACGACCTCGGTCGGCAGCTTGCCGTCATCAACGAAGATACGCTCGCCTGGCTGGCAGGCGGCGAGCGCCTGCGGCAGCGTGCATTCGACAGCGAGAAGATCCTGCGGCGCATCGCCAAGCCGTCCGGGGGACGCAATGGCGAAGCGATCGCCGTCCTGCACGCGTTTTTTGCCGTCCAGTTCGCGAATCGCACCGGTGCGGATCTTCGGACCGGCGAGGTCCATCAACACCTTGATCGGCCGGCCGGAGGCCTCGCCCGCCGTGCGCGCATGGCCGATCATCCGCGCCCAGGCCTCGCGGTCATCATGGGCGCAGTTGATCCGCACCGCCTCGACGCCGCATTCAGCAAGGCCCTGCATGAAATCCGGCCCATCCGCCGCCTCGCTCGGGCAGGTGACGAGCAGGTGCACGGCGCGGTCCGGGCTCGGCGCGCCAAGGATTTCGGCTGTATTGGCGGCAAGGCGCTGCTCGCCGGCGAAGAAATCGGCCTCTTCCGGGAAGGGACGGCGCGGCTCGCTTTCCGTGATGGCGTCGAGCGCCGCTAGGACGGCGGACAATGTCGGCGCGACACGGCTTTCGAGGCGGCCGATCGACGAGAGGCCATGCGCCATCAGCCGGCGCTGCAGCGGCCGGTTGTCACGGCGGCGGAGCGCGAGATAATCGGCGAGATTGCGGGCGCTGTCCTGAAAGGCCGGGCGCTCGATCGCCTCGGACCAGCCGGCATAAAGCGCCGCGCCCTCGGCTGAAACCGCGCCCGCCAGCGCCTCGACCTCGGCCCGCAATGCCAGCGCGTCGCTCTTGCCCATGATGATCGTCTCCGCTTCGGGTTGCCTCGTGATAGAGGCTGCCAGCCAAGGCGTGATGACGGAGATCAATCAGATGCTGGCGTAACGCTGCGGCGTCGACGACATTGGGGCATGACCCCCGCTTTGCCGCCGCCCGCCGCCGCCGATCTCCTCGCCTGGTATGACCGCCACGCCCGCACCCTGCCCTGGCGCATCAGCCCGGCGGCACGGCGGCAAGGCGCCCTACCCGATCCCTATCGCGTCTGGCTGTCGGAGATCATGCTGCAGCAGACCACCGTGACGGCCGTGAAGCCCTATTTCGAGGCCTTCCTGGCGCGCTGGCCAACCATCGACGCCCTCGCGGCCGCGCCTTCCGAAGAGGTGATGAAGGCCTGGGCCGGGCTCGGCTATTATTCGCGGGCGCGCAATCTGAAGGCGGCGGCGGAGACGATCGTCGCGGCGCATGGCGGCCGCTTCCCGGCCAGCGAATCGGGGCTTCTGTCCCTCCCCGGCATCGGCGCCTATACGGCCGCTGCCATTGCCGCGATTGCCTTCGACGAGCCGGCACCCGTCGTCGACGGCAATGTCGAGCGCGTGCTGACACGGGTCTTCGCGCTGGAGACGCCGCTTCCGGCCGCAAAGCCCGCGATCCGCAGGCTGCAGGCGGCGCTGACGCCGAAAGAGCGGCCCGGCGATTATGCTCAGGCGATGATGGATCTCGGCGCCACCATCTGCACGCCGAAGCGTCCGGCCTGCATCCTCTGTCCCTGGCAGGAGGGATGCGCCGCGCATGCGGCGGGAACCGAGGAACGCTATCCGCTGAAGGCCGCCAAAGCCGCGCGGCCGGAGCGAGCGGGCGCGGCTTTCGTGGCGCGGCGCGAGGATGGCGCGATCCTGCTCCGGCGGCGGCCGGACAAGGGGCTGCTCGGCGCGATGACCGAGGTTCCCGGTACCGACTGGCTGCCGGCTCTGGCGGAAGCCGAGGCGCTTGCGGCGGCGCCGTTCACGGCGGCATGGCAGCGCGGCGCGGCGCCTGTGGTCCATGTCTTCACGCATTTCCGCCTGACGCTCGACATCTATGCCGCCGCGCCGCCGCCCGGCTTCAACCTGCCGCCGGGCCACTGGTGGTCATCAGCGGATGATGTGCCGGGCGAGGCGCTGCCGAGCGTGATGAAGAAGGCGATCGAGGCCGCCCATCCTGGCGCGACGCGAAAACGCCGCTGACAGCGCTCGGAGCTTGCCCCGCGCGCTTGGACAGGCGATCAAGGCACGAGTTTTGAGGGAACCCACGATGACCGAAATCCGCCATATCGTCTTCGACATCGGCAATGTGCTGATCCGCTGGGACCCCGAGCGTCTCTATCGGCGCCTCATTCCTGATGATGCCGAGCGCGCCGCGTTCCTGGCCGAAGTCTGCACCCATGACTGGAACCTCGAGCAGGACCGGGGCCGCAGCTGGGCCGAGGCGGAAGCCGAGGCCATCGCGCTGCATCCGCATCGTGCCGACCAGATCCGCGCCTGGCGGCGGGATTGGCACGAGATGGTGCCCGGCCCGATCGAGGAGAGCGCCGCCGTGCTGGAGGCGCTGATCGCCGCCGGCTATGACGTGACCGCGCTGACCAATTTCGCCGAGGACACCTTCGTCGAGGCGCAGGCACGCTTCCCCTATCTGACAAGCTTCCGCGCCATCACCGTCTCGGGCGAAATCCGCCTCGTGAAACCGGACCTGGCCATCTATCACCACCATGTCGAGACGCATGGTCTCGATCCCGCGGCGACGCTGTTCTTCGACGACATGCCCGCGAATATCGAAGCGGCCCGCAAGGCCGGCTGGAATGCCGAGCGCTTCACCGATCCGAAGACCATGCGCACCGATCTCGAGCGCTACGGCATCAGCCTGCCGGCCATGGCAGGCTGGTAAGGCGCCGGCGGAAGAGGGCTGCGGCATGACCGATCTCTATCAGCTCTCGGTCCCGGTCCTGATCCGCTATCTCGGGCAGCTCGACGGGATGCTCGCGCGCCTCTCCGCCTTTGCCCAGAACAGCGGGCGGAGCGAGCAGGACCTTCTGGCGCTCTCGCTTGCCGACGGCATGTTCGATCTCCGGCGCCAGATGCTGATTGCGGCTGGGTTCTCGATCCGGACCGTGCGCCCGATGACGGAACGGCTTCGGCCCCTTCCCGATGCGGAGGCCGAGACGATCGCCGAACTCAGGGCACGGCTCGGCGAACGGATTGCCGCGCTCTCGGAGCTACGGCCGGACGATCTCAACGGCAAGGAGGCGCTGCGCGTCACTGAGACCGCCGGCGAGGCGCGGTTTGAAACCGACGCCCTCACCTTCGTCACGCAGTATGCGCTGCCGAATTTCTTCTTCCACCTGATGACGGCCTTCGCGATCCTGCGCATGGCCGGCGTCCCGCTCGGCAAGGCGGATTTCGACGGGTTCCATGCCTATCCGGCCGATTTCCGGTTTGTGTGAGGCAACGCGGTCGCGACTCAGCCGCTTCCGTCTTGGCAATCTTTGCCATACTATGCCGGTCTCATCGCTGAGGAGATCGCCATGGCGACAATGAACATCTCGTTGCCCGACCCGATGAAGGCCTGGGTCGAGCAGCAGGCCGAAAGCGGCCGGTATGGCAATGCCAGCGACTATGTCCGCGATCTCATCCGGAAGGACCAGGAGCGCCGGGAAAGACTTATCCAGTTGCAGCGGCTGATTGACGAGGGCGTCTCCAGCGGCGTCAGTCCGCGATCGATCGATGACATCGTCGCGGAGGCGCGCAGGCGGGCGGACGGCAGCGATGCCTCCGCGCTATAAGACAACCGTTCAAGCCGACGAAGACATCGTCACGATCTATGTCGACGGCGTTCGCCAATTCGGCGTCAGGCAAGCCGAAGCCTATCTGGACAGCCTCGTCGACTGCTTCGGCCTTCTGGCGGAACAGCCCGGGCTCGGGCGCCGCTATCATGGCCTCAGCGCGTCGGTGCGGCTGCACTTTCACGACAGGCACGTGATCGCCTATTCGGACGACACCAGCGACATTCTCATCATTCGCGTCCTGCACGGACGTTCGGACTGGGAACGGCATCTAGACCCAGAGGGCTGAAAGCCCTCTGATGCTCCGGATGTCGCGAGGCTGCCCGGCTCACCCCCCCGCGGCGGCCATTTCGTCGCGGACGGTCTGGCGGAAGGAGTCGATCGAGGTGAGCACGCCGGCGCGGTGGACGTTCCAGAACGTCCAGCCATTGCAGGCATCGAAGCCCTGGACCAGCGCGCCGACGCGGTGGATCGAGCCGGTATGGCTGCCCGATTCGACCGAACCATCGGCCCGGACGCGCGCCTGATAGCGCCCAGACGCGGCGGTCAGGATTTCGCCTGCCTGCACGAGGCCGCGCTCGACCAGAGCGCCGAACGGCACGCGCGGCTCGGCCTTCTTGCCGCGCAGCAGTTCGAGGGCTGCGGCCGGCGCGGTTTCGACGGCGGCGATCCGCGCCGTCGCGGCATCGATATAGACCTGCTCCCGCTCGACGCCGACATAGTGCCGGCCGAGCCGCTTGGCGACGGCGCCGGTGGTGCCGGAGCCGAAGAACGGGTCGAGCACGATGTCGCCGGGCTTGGTCGAGGCGAGCATGACGCGGGCGATCAGCGCCTCGGGCTTTTGCGTCGGATGCACTTTCTGGCCGTCGGCATCCTTCAGCCGCTCACCGCCGGTGCAGATCGGCAGCAGCCAGTCGGAGCGCATCTGCACATCGTCGTTGAAGGCCTTCATGGCCTCGTAATTGAAGGTGTAGCGCGACTCGCGGCCGCGCGAGGCCCAGATCATGGTCTCATGCGCATTGGTGAAGCGCTTGCCGCGGAAATTCGGCATCGGGTTGGTCTTGCGCCAGACGATGTCGTTCAGGATCCAGAAGCCGAGATCCTGCAGCATCGTGCCGACGCGGAAAATGTTGTGATAGGAGCCGATGACCCAGAGCGCGCCATCCGGCTTCAGGACGCGGCGCACGGCGAGCAGCCAGGCGCGCGTGAAGGCGTCATAGGCCTCGAAGCTCGCAAATTGGTCCCAGGCGTCGTCGACAGCATCGACAACCGACTGGTCCGGCCGGGTCAAGCCGCCGGCCAGTTGCAGATTATAGGGCGGATCGGCGAAAACGACATCGATCGAATGGCTGGGCAACTGCTCCAGCGCGGCGACGCAGTCGCCCTTGATGATCGTATCGACAAAAGCCGGACGAACCATCGGCTGCGCCGTCTTCAGCTGAACTCCACGCATGCCCACACACTCCCAACGCAACACCACAACCCTGCCGCCCATGGTTAGCGAACAGGGTGAAGGTCGCGTTAGGAAGCATGGTTAAGAGAAGCTTGACGGACGCGGGCGGACATCGTTTCGCCGGAGATGTTCGGCTAGACTGGCGCTGATCGCGGCATCCCGCCATAAAAGGCCGCGTCGCCGAAATTCTCGCCCGCAACGGCGCCGGCTTCGATATGAAGCGATCTGGTGTCACACACGATTGGTCCATGGCCGGGTCGCATAGCGGCCAAGTCGCATGTCCGAGGCTCCGATGACTGCCCGCCTTCCGATACTCTCCGCGCTCTTCCTCGCTCTTCTGGCGGTGCCGGCGCTGGCCGACAGCGCCATGCTGGTGATCGATTCCTCTGCCTCGATGGCCGGCAAGCTCGGTCGTGATCGCAAGGCCGATCTCGTCGCCGACGCGGTGGCGAGCGCGGTGGCCGATTTCCCGAGCGGCGCGAAGCTCGGCCTGCTGACTTTCGGATCGGCTTCGAAGACGAGCTGCACGGATGCAGCCGTGGTGGTGAAGCCGCAGACAAACAGCAAGGACGCTGTGTCGCAGGCGGTGGCGGCGCTGGTTCCGCGCGGCAAGGCGCCGCTCGCGGTCGCCATCGAACGCGCGGCCAATGCGCTCGACTATCGCAAGGAGCGGGCGACGATCGTCGTCCTCGTCGACAAGGTCGAGGCCTGCGACGCCGATCCGTGCCTCCTGGCCGAATCGATCAAGCAGAAGGCGCATGACCTCACCATCGAGGTGATCGGGCTCGGCCTCGAGGATGCCGATATTCCGGGCGTCGCCTGCATCGCCGAGAAGACCGGCGGCAAGTTCCTCAACGCCAAGGACGGCACCGACCTCGCCGGCGGCCTGACCCTCGCGCTGGCGAGCGCCAAGGCGCCGCCGTCGACCCTGCCCTCCGCATCGATCGACGCCCCGAGCAAGGTCGTCCAGTCGGATGTGTTCGAGGTCGGCTATGACGGGCCGAAGGACAAGGACGACCGCATCCAGATTTCCTGGCCGGGCCTTCCGGCGGGCTCTGAAATTCGCAGCGTGCTCGCCGCGCCCGACGGCCAGAAGCGCCATTTGACGGCACCGGCCGAGGCCGGGACCTATGAGCTGCGCTATTACCACCCCGCCCTCAATGCCGTGCTGGCCACGCGCGTTCTCGACGTCGCGATGCGGCCGGTCACGGTCTCCGCGCCGGCGCGCACGCCGGCCGGGGCGCCGATGACGATCGCCTGGACAGGCCCCGCGGCGCAGTTCGACGAGATCTGGATCACGCCGGCCAATGGCAGCGAAACCAAGCTCGCCAGCGTTCCGATCAAACACAATTTCAAGCCGGTGACGCTCGATGCGCCGCTGGAGCCCGGCCTCTACGAGGCGCGCTATCATTCGGCCGCCGACAATTCCACGGCCGCCAAAGTCCAGTTCACCGTCGATCCGCCGGCAGCGACACTGAACGCGCCTGCCTCCGCCGCGGCGGGCAGCCGGATCGATGTCGCCTGGACCGGACCCGGCGCCCGCTATGACGACGTGGTGATCGCGCGTGCCGGCATGGCCTCGTCCGAACATGTCACGATGGCCCGCATCCGCCCCGACATGGCGAGCGTGCGCATCAGTGTTCCGACTGAACCCGGCGACTACGAACTGCGCTATGTCGCCGGCGACGGCAAGGCCGTGTTCGCGAGCCAGCCTTTCACCGCCCGATAGCGCGGACCTCCGCGCCGATCGTTCAGAGACAGCCCGGCTCCGATCTGATAGGACGCAGCCGCAAACAATACGGACGCTCCCTTATGCTGGTGATATTCGACTGCGACGGCGTGCTCGTCGATTCCGAGATTCTCGCCTCGCGCGTCGACAGCGAGCGGCTCAAGGAGGTCGGCTACGACATTTCCGTCGACGAGATGTCGCACCGCTTCGCCGGCCTCACCTGGGACCGGATCGCCAAGATCATCGAGGGCGATCTCGGCCATCAGCTGCCGGACGGGTTCCATCAGGCGACCGACAAGGAACTCGACCGCCGCCTCGCAAGCGAACTCGAAATCATCCCCGGCGTGCATGAGATGCTCGACCGGCTCGATTTCCAGCGCTGCATCTGCTCGAATTCCACGCCCGAGCGGCTCAAGATCTCGCTGACGCGGACGAAGCTCTATGACCGCTTCCGCCCTTATGTCTTCTCGGCGGTGGCCGTCGGCAACAAGCGGCCGAAGCCGGCCCCCGACGTCTTCCTGCATGCGGCGGCGGAATTCAGCGTCGATCCGAAGGACTGCGTCGTGATCGAGGATTCGACGCATGGCATCCACGGCGCCAAGGCG
Organism: Kaistia sp.; assembly: GCA_965229085.1. Lineage (GTDB taxonomy): Bacteria > Pseudomonadota > Alphaproteobacteria > Rhizobiales > Kaistiaceae > Kaistia. Next base: position 1,673,601 of record OZ245859.1, read on the forward strand.
GCCGGCATGCGCGTCGTCGGCTTCACCGGGGGCTCGCATTCCTGGCCCGGCCATGCCGATGCGCTGACGGCCGCCGGCGCAGAAACCGTCATCAAACGCATGTCCGACCTGCCGCATATCGTGGCGGCGCTGGCCGAATGGTCGGGGCTCGACGAGTGAGCAGGGCCTGAGGACGATCGTGACCGTCCGTCTGCGCGCCCATCATCTTCTGTGCATGCTGACCTATGTCGGCAAAGGCTATTCCGACGCCTTCTGCCGCAACTACGACGTGATCGCCGCGCGGCTCTCCGCCGGCGAGGACATCGTCATGGTCACCGGCCCGGATGATGTCTGCGGCCCGGTCGTCGATGCGCCGGATACGCATTGCCACAATGACAGCGTCTTGGTCCGCGACGCGGCGGCGGAAGCCGCCGTCTCGGCGCTGCTCGGCCAATCGCTGGCTGCCGGCTCGCGTTTCGCGCTCGATGCCGCCCTCCTCGCCGCGATGCGCACGGCCTTTGCGGCGGGAACGACGCGCCAGGGCTGCGGCGGCTGCGAATGGAGCGGGTTGTGCGACGGGATCGCCGGCACGGGCTTTCAAGGCACGCGGCTTCGTATTGAAGCATAGGCCGACACCCCGCCCTCGCCCGCAAGCGGGCAAGGGTTGGTGTGAGGGTCATGCAAGCCCGCTGTGCTATTCCGCCGCCGCGTCGAAAGCCTGCGGCTTTTCCCATTTGAGTTTCGGCGCCCGGGCGGCACGCGTCTCATCCAGGCGGCGGCGCGGGGCGAAGCGCGGCGCCTCGCGGAAGCGCTCGACATCGCCGGCCTTCGCCCTCATCACCAGATGGCGGAGCGTCGCGATGAACAGATCGAGCGAGGCTTTCGACTCCGACTCGGTCGGCTCGATCAGCATCGCGCCATGGACGACGAGCGGGAAATACATCGTCATGGGGTGATAGCCCTCATCGATCATCGCCTTGGCGAAATCAAGCGTCGTGACGCCGGTCCCATCGAGGAAATGATCGTCGAACAGCACCTCATGCATGCAGGTGCGGTCGCCCGAGGGCTGGCTCATCACATCGCGAAGCCCGGCGCGGATGTAATTGGCGTTGAGCACCGCATCCTCGGACGCCTGCTGCAACCCGTCGGCGCCATGCGAGAGCATGTAGGACAGCGCGCGAACGAACATGCCCATCTGGCCATGGAAAGCCACCATGCGGCCGAAGGGATGCTCGCCCTCCCCGAGCGCCGTCACGTCCTCGACCAGCACCGGACCATCCTTCTCGATCCGCAGGAAGGGCAGCGGCGCGAAGGCGGCGAGACGGTCGGAGAACACGACCGGCCCTGCCCCCGGACCACCGCCGCCATGCGGCGTCGAGAAGGTCTTGTGCAGGTTGATATGCATGGCATCGACGCCGAGTTCGCCGACCTTCGCCTTGCCGACGATGGCGTTGAAGTTGGCGCCGTCGCAGTAGAAATACGCCCCGGCGGCATGAACGGCCGCTGCGATCTCGACGACGTCGCGCTCGAACAACCCGCAGGTGTTCGGATTGGTCAGCATGATCGCCGCAACCTGGGGCGAAAGCAGCGCCTTCACCGCCTCGGGATCGACGGTGCCATCTGCCCGCGCCGGCACGGTGACGACCTTGAAGCCGATCAGCGCGGCGGTGGCCGGGTTGGTGCCATGCGCCGATTCCGGCACGAGCACGATGTCGCGCGGCTCACCGCGAGCGGCGATCGCTGCCTTGATCGCCATCATGCCGCAGAGCTCGCCATGCGCGCCGGCCTTCGGCGACAGCGCGACGCTTTCCATCCCGGTCATCTCGATCAGCCAGCGGCCGAGCTCGGCCATCAGTTCGACCGCGCCGGCGACGGTGGAGAGCGGCTGCAGCGGATGCACATCGCCGAAGCCCGCAAGCCGCGCCAGCTTCTCGTTGAGGCGCGGATTGTGCTTCATCGTGCAGGAGCCGAGCGGATAGAGCCCGCTGTCGATGGCGTAGTTCTTCTGGGAAAGGCGCACATAGTGGCGCATCACCTCGGGCTCGGAGAGGCCGGGGAGATCGATCGGGCTTTTCCGCTGGAGCTTGCCGAGCCGCGGCGCAAAGGCCTCGGGCTCATCGAGATCGACGCCGGTCACGTCAGCGCGGCCGACCTCGAACAGCAGCGCTTCCTCGATCTGCAGGCCGCGATTGCCGGTGAAGGTGTCTGTGGCCGAGACGCCGGCGCTGCCGGCATCGGTGGGGCGGCCTTGCGTGTTCATGGTCATGCCAGCACCTCCTTCAGCGCGGCGACGAAGGCGGCGCGGTCTTCATCGGTGTTCACTTCGGTCGAGGCGACCAGGAGCAGATTGGCGAGTTCGGGTTTCCCCGGCTCCAGCCGCGACACGGGAACGCCGCCGAGAATGCCGCGCTCGGCGAGCCGCTCGACGACATCGGCTGCATCGGCCGGGAGGCGCAGCGTGAACTCGTTGAAGAACGAGTGATTCAAGAGGGTTACGCCCGGAAGCTCGGACAGCGATTCCGCGAGCTTCACGGCATTGGCGTGATTGATGCGGGCGAGGCGAGCGAGGCCTTTCTCGCCGAGCAGTGTCATATGGATGGTGAAGGCGAGCGCGCAAAGGCCTGAATTCGTACAGATATTCGAGGTGGCCTTGTCGCGGCGGATATGCTGCTCGCGCGTCGAGAGCGTCAGCACGAAGCCGCGCCGTCCCTCGGCGTCGACCGTCTCGCCGCAGAGCCGGCCCGGCATCTGGCGGACATGCTTCGCCCGCGCCGCGAAGAGGCCGACATAGGGGCCGCCGAAAGAGAGCGCGTTGCCGATCGACTGGCCTTCGCCGACGACGATGTCGGCGCCCTGGGCTCCCGGCGATTCGACCAGGCCGAGCGAGACGACCTCGGTGACGACAGCGATCAGCAGCGCGCCGACTTCATGGGCACGGGCAGCGATCGGGGCGAGGTCGATCAGCTGGCCGTAGAAGGACGGCGACTGCACGACGACGCAGGAGGTCTCAGCGTCGATCCGGGCGATAATGTCTTCGGTCGCCGCGGGATCGGCCGGCAGCGCCTCGACGGCATCGGAGGCCATGGCCGAGGTCGTCTCCACCACGGCGCGGTAATGCGGATGCAGGCCGCCGGAGAGCACCGCCTTGCGGCGCTTGGTGACGCGATGCGCCATCAGCACGGCCTCGGCGGTCGCGGTCGAGCCGTCATACATCGAGGCGTTGGCGACCTCCATGCCGGTCAGATGCGCGATCTGGGTCTGGAACTCGAACAGATATTGCAGCGTGCCCTGCGTGATCTCCGGCTGATACGGCGTGTAGGAGGTCAGGAACTCCGAGCGCTGGATCAAATGATCGACCGTGGCGGGAACGTGATGCTTGTAGGCGCCGGCCCCGACAAAGAACGGCACGGACGACGCGGGGACATTTTTCGCCGCCATGCGTCCGAGCGTACGCTCGACCGAGAGTTCGCCAGCGGCTAAGGGCAGTTCGAGCCCATGGACGCGCAGATTGGCGGGAATGTCGGAAAAGAGCTCGTCGATCGAGCCCACGCCGATCGCGGCGAGCATCGCCTGCCGGTCGGCTTCTGAATGGGGAAGATAGCGCATCAAGGGTCTCTTTCTTCACCTCTCCCTGAGGGAGAGGTCGGACCGCAAGGTCCGGGAGAGGGTTTACGACCTCACCGGATGGTTCCCTAAACCCTCTCCCGCCGGCCTGGGGCCGTCGACCTCCCCCTCAGGGGGAGGTGAAGGAAGGGAGCCCCGGCTTCACATCACAGCGTCGCGAGAAACGCCTTGTAGGCAGCCTCGTCCATGAGGTCGTCCAGTTCGCCCTTGTTGGCGATCAAGAGCCGGATGAACCAGCCATCCGTCTCGGGCGCATCGTTGATCTTGGCCGGCTCCTCGACGATGGCGGCGTTGATCGCATCGACCACGCCGGAGATCGGCGCGAACACCTCGCTCGCCGCCTTGACCGATTCGACCACCGCGGCCTCGTCGCCCTTGGCGAGCGTCTTGCCGATTTCCGGCAGCTCGACATAGACGACGTCGCCGAGTTGCGACTGGGCATAGTCCGAGATGCCGACCGTCGCGATATCGCCGTCGACGCGGACCCATTCATGGTCCTTGGTGAAATAGGTCGCCATGGAGCGTGTTCCCTTGCGAAAGGTGTCAGGAGGCTGATTTGCGGAAATAGCGATGCGGCACGAAGGGCATGGGCACGACATGCGCCGCGAGCCCCTTGCCGCGCACCGTGAGCGTCACGGGTGTTCCGGGTGCCGCGCAGTCGGCGCTGACATAGCCCATGGCGACGGGCCCGCCGGCAGTCGGCCCGAAGCCGCCCGAAGTAATGAGGCCGATCAGGCTGCCGCCCGCGTCACGGATTTCGGTGCCCTCGCGCGCCGGGGCCCTGCCCTCGGGGCGGATACCGACGCGGAGCCGGCCCGGCCCGCCGGCAAGCTCGCCGAGAATGCGCCCGGCGCCCGGAAAGCCACCCTCGGCGCGGCGGCGCTTGCCGATCGCAAAGCCGAGATCGGCCTCCGCTGGCGAGGTCGCCTCGTCGATATCGTGGCCATAAAGACAAAGCCCGGCCTCAAGGCGGAGCGAATCGCGGGCGCCGAGGCCGATCGGCGCCACCTCGGGCTCGGCGAGCAGAAGGTTCGCCAGCGCTTCGGCCGCGCCGCCTGGAACTGAAATCTCGTAGCCGTCCTCGCCGGTATAGCCGGAGCGGCTGATCACGCAGTCGATGCCGCCGACCGAAGCGCGGGTCGCCGTCATGAAGCCCATCGCAGCCGCGTCCGGGCAATGACGCGCCATGACCATCGCGGCCAGCGGACCTTGCAGCGCCAGCAACGCCTGGTCATCGGCGACGACGAGTTCGACATCGCCGGGCAGGGTCGCCGCGAGATGAGCGTAGTCGATCGCCTTGCGGCCGGCATTGACGACGAGGGCAAGCGTGCCGTCAGCGGCGGGATCGGCCGGACGCGTCACCATGAGATCGTCGATGATGCCGCCTTCCGCCGTGGTCAGCAGCGTGTAGCGGATCCGGCCCGGGGCAAGGCCGAGGAAATCGCCCGGCGTCAGCGCCTCAAGCGCCCGCGCCGTGGTGGCATGATCGGGACCAACCAGAACGCATTGGCCCATATGCGAGACATCGAACAGGCCCGCTTTCTCGCGCGTCCAGTTGTGCTCGGTGAGGATGCCGGTCGGATACTGCACCGGCATGGCATAGCCGGCGAACGGGACCATGCGCGCGCCGAGGCTGCGGTGCAGCTCGGCAAGCGGCGTCTCGAGCAGCGCCTCTTCGGGCGCGGCCTCGGCGGCGGTATTTGCGGGTTCGGAGGCATGCGCCATCAACGGCTCCTCGGACGGGGTTCCAATGCACGCCATGTCCGAAACCGGACATGCCGCGCCCCCTCTGTCCGAGAACCTGAGAGATTTCCCATGCGCCCTTAAGGCGCGCATGGTTGCTCCTTCGGTGAGCCCGCCCTTGCGGGGGGCTGCTTTCCAGAGCGTCGCCGACCATCCGGTCCTTGAGCCTGAGAGTTTCCGGGGCGGTTGCTCCTTCGGCGCCGACAGGGCCAAAGCCCCGGCGGTCTCTCCCGGCGGTCGTAGCAAGGCGCCGCAAGCGGCGCCCTCGGGCAGGATCGCGACGGAGACCCAACCTGCTCATGAGTGTAGAGAGAGCCGCGCCGCAGTCAAGGAAAGCCGCTGCGGCACGTCGGCCTGCGAGAAGCGACCCCCGGCCTGCCCGGCGAGACCCTCTACTCGTCGGACGCGGCGGCCCTGCGGCGGGACGGAGCGCCCTTCACCGGCGCGTCGTCGAAGCCGACATAGATGCGATAGTCGGAATTGCCGGGTGCGATCGGCAGCACGATCGTATCGTCAATCTTGGTGAAATCGGTGCTGAGGGTCGGATCGGTGAGCACGACCGGGATCTTGAACAGCTCCGACTTCACAATCTTGTCGGTCCCCTGCACCACGGCGATGCGGATCGGGACGGTGATCGTGCCAGCCTTGCCGGCGGGGCCGGCGACTGTGCGGCCGATAACGCCGACCTTGACCGCGACGCCGCCTTCCGTGGCGCGGCATTCGCGCGCGGTCTTGATGATCGACGACTGGTAGCTGACGGGCGGCGGCGCGCCGGTGATCGGGTCGGGCTTGGCGCCGGCGGGAAGTGCCGACATCTGCTCGGTGCCGGGACGAATCGAAACCGGCGGGCAAAGCGCGACGGTCGTCTTCTGATATTGGCTCGGATCGAGCACGACTGCGCCCGCCTTGCCGGCGCTCGGTCCGCCGAAGATGGCGTTGGCGAGCGTGCTGCTTCCACCCTGCGCCGGCTGCAGCGTACCGCCGGAGTCCGGCGCCGCGGACGCCGTTTGCGTGCCGCCACCGCCGATGCTGCTGCACGCTGCGAGCAGGCTCGCCGACAGGGCAATCGCAGCGATGGCTGACGGGCGGGCCTTCAGGAGACCAGCAGGATGGGGGCGGCGAACCGGCGAAGACTGCATTTCCGATTATTCCTCGACGCTGAAGCGCGACCTCTATAACAGTCCGTTCAATCTTTGGCGACTTGGTGGCGGAAGCTGAGGTTTGCCGGAGCCGGCCGGGCTTTTCCGGCGCCGACGAAGTTTCCGCTCCAGCTTGCCGGAGGTGGCGCGCGGCGATAGGGTGCCGGGTCGGCTGGCTCGGGACGGGGAGCGGCCTGTGGAGGTTTCGAGTTCCGTGAATTATGTGAGCACGCGCGGCACCGCGCCCCAGCTCGGCTTCTGCGATGTGCTGCTTGCCGGTCTCGCACGCGACGGTGGCCTTTATGTGCCTGAGGTCTGGCCGTCCTTCGATGCCGACGCCTTGGCGCGCCTTGCTGGCCGCCCCTATGCCGAGGTCGCCCATGCGGTGATCCGGCCATTTGTCGGCGGCGAGATTGATGATGCGCTGCTCGGCCGGCTCTGCCGCGAGGCCTATGCCACGTTCCGCCATCCGGCGGTCGCGCCTTTGGTGCAGACCGGACCCAACGCCTTCGTCCTCGAACTCTTTCACGGCCCGACGCTCGCCTTCAAGGACGTCGCCATGCAGCTGCTGGCGCGGTTGATGGACCATGTCCTCACCGCCCGCGGCCGCCGCGCAACCATTGTCGGCGCCACATCGGGCGATACCGGCGGCGCCGCGATCGAGGCCTTTCGTGGCCGCGCCGCGACCGACATCTTCATCCTGTTCCCGAAGGGCCGTGTCTCGCCGGTGCAGCAGCGGCAGATGACCACGGCGGGCGAAGCCAATGTCCATGCCATCGCGGTGGACGGCTCGTTTGACGATTGCCAGGCGCTGGTGAAGGCGCTGTTCAACGATCTGAAATTCCGCGACCGCGTGGCGCTGTCAGGCGTGAACTCGATCAACTGGGCGCGCATCGTCGCCCAGGTGGTTTATTACGTCACCGCCGGCCTCGCGCTCGGCGCGCCCTTCCGCAAGGTCTCCTTCACCGTGCCGACCGGCAATTTCGGCGACATTTTCGCCGGCTATGTCGCCAAGCGAATCGGCCTGCCGATCGAACGGCTGGTGATCGCGACCAACGCCAACGACATTCTCGCGCGCACGCTGGCCAGCGGGCGCTATGAGACGCAGGGCGTTGTGCCAACCGCCTCGCCGTCGATGGATATTCAGGTCTCGTCCAATTTCGAGCGGCTGCTGTTCGAGGCCACCGGCCGCGACGCGGGCGTCGTGCGGCAGCTGATGGGCGGCCTCGCGCAATCCGGCGCCTTCACCGTTCCCCCGGCGGCGCTTGCCGCGATCCGTGCCGAATTCGACGCCGGCCGCGCCGACGAGGCGACGACGGCCGCGACGATGCGCAGCGTTCTTGCCGAAACGGGCATGCTGGCCGATCCCCATACGGCGGTCGCGCTCGCGGTCGCAGCCAAGCTGCCGCCCTCCGAGACGCCGATGGTGACGCTGGCGACCGCGCATCCGGCCAAGTTCCCGGCGGCGGTCGAGGCCGCGACCGGGGTCAGGCCGCTTCTGCCGCCATGGCTTGGCGATCTCATGGACCGCGACGAACATTTTTCGGTCCTCCCCAATGATGCGGGTTCCGTGGCGCACTTCGTCGAAGCGCGCGCACGGGCCGTCGAGGAAAGAGCAGGATGATGACGCGAAACAGCCCGGTGTGCCGCTGATGGGCGTCGAGGTGACCAAGCTGCCATCCGGGCTCACGATCGCGAGCCATGCGATGGACCACCTCGAAAGCGCCGCGCTCGGCGTCTGGGTCGGCGCAGGATCGCGGCTCGAATCGCCCGTCGAGCACGGCATTTCCCATCTGCTCGAGCATATGGCCTTCAAGGGCACCGCCCGACGCTCGGCAACGGATATCGCCGAGGAGATCGAGGCCGTCGGCGGCGAGGTCAATGCCGCGACCAGCGTCGAGACGACCTCCTATTACGCGCGCATCCTCAAGGCAGACGCGGAACTCGCCGTCGACATTCTCTCGGACATTCTCTGCCATTCGGCCTTTGATGCGCATGAGCTCGAGCGCGAGCAGCATGTCATCGTGCAGGAGATCGGCGCCTCGCTCGATACGCCCGAAGACCGGGTGTTCGACTTCTTCATCGAGGGCGCCTTCCCCGACCAGCCGCTCGGCCGCACCATTCTCGGCACGGCGGAAACCGTTCGCGGCACGCGGCCGGAGCACCTGACATCCTACCTCGATCGTTATTATCACGGCCCGTCCATGGTGCTGTCAGCGGCGGGCGCCGTCGATCATGCCCAGTTGGTCGCCCTGGCCGAAGACCGATTCGCAAGCCTTCCCGCCTCGCCGCTGCCCGATCCGCAGCGCGCCCATTATATCGGCGGCGACGTGCGCGAGCGGCGCAAGCTCATGGAGGCGCAGATCCTGCTCGGCTTCGAGGGCCTGCCCTATGCCTCGGACGATTTCCACGCCGTGCAGATCCTCGCCGCCCTGCTTGGCGGGGGCATGTCCTCGCGCCTGTTCCAGGAGGTGCGCGAGAAGCGCGGCCTCTGCTATTCGATCTATTCGTTCCATTGGAGCTTCGGCGATACGGGCCTCTTCGGCATCCATGCCGCGACCGGCGCCGACGATATCGTCGAACTGATGCCGGTGCTGCTGGGCGAACTCGAGCGCGCGAGCCTTGATATCTCCGAGCAGGAGCTTTCGCGGGCGCGGGCACAGATGCGTGCCAGCCTGTTGATGAGCCTTGAGAGCCCCGCGGCCCGCGCCGGCCAGCTTGCACGGCAGATGCTCCTTTTCGGGCGGCCGATCGCGGTCGACGAACTCGTCGCGCGGATCGATGCCGTCAGCGTCGCCAAGCTGCGCGATCTCGCCCAGCAGATTTTCACGGGCAGCGTTCCGACGCTGGCCGCCATCGGCCCGATCGACAAGCTCGCCGATCGCAGCCGCATCGCGGAGCGCCTCGGCTCGCCCGTCGCAGCATAGGGGCCGGCCGGGCGATGGAATTTCTCCGCTCTGTCGTCCCGTTCCAGCCCGCCCCGATCATCTCGACCGGCACGGTCATCCTGCGCAGTCCGGCCATGGCGGATTATCCCGCCTGGAGCGAGCTTCGCGGCGCCAGCCGCGCTTTTCTCGCGCCCTGGGAGCCGGTCTGGCCGATCGACGACTTGACCAAGCCCGCCTTCCGTCGGCGCCTGCGCCGCTATCAGCGCGAGATTCAGGAGGCGACAGGCTATCCGTTCCTGGTCTTCCGCACCGGCGACCTCGCGCTTGTCGGCGGCTTGACGCTGTCGCATGTCGTGCGCGGCGTCACGCAGTCCTGCTCGCTTGGCTACTGGATGGGCCAAAGCCATGCCGGCAAGGGCCTGATGACGGCCGCCGTCAGGGCCGTCATTCCGTTCGTGTTCGACACGCTGCGGTTGCACCGACTGGAGGCAGCCTGTCTGCCGCACAATGCCGCATCGATCCGCCTTCTCGAAAAAGCCGGATTCACCCGCGAGGGCTACGCACGGCGCTATCTCAATATCGACGGCCGATGGCAGGACCATCTGCTGTTCGCGATCGTGAGCGATGATCCCCGTCCGTGAGGGCTGTGGACTTCGCGCCAATGGCGCCGCCCGAAAAACCCTTGGACGGCTCTGCCGCGGGATAGTACTTCTCGGCGGCCTGTAGGAGGTGTGTTTGTCGCTCAACCGTATCGTCGCTGCGATCGGTGTGGTGCTGTTCTTGCTTGCCGGGACGGTAACCCCCGCCCTTGCGCTAGACGCGCTGACCGTGCCGCTCGACGGCAAGACGCTCGATCTCACCAAGGCCATCGACTATGCCTCGCGCGATCCGTCGGATCGCGTGCAGGTGTCGACGGCCCCTGGACCCGACGGCATCGTCCGCCGGATCGAGGTGCGTTCGAACGGGACCGGCGGCAACTCGTATTGGGCTTATTTCGCGCTCGCCAACAATGGCGACGAACAGATCGACCGCCTGCTGGTCGCGCCGCATTTCCGCCTCGTCAATTCCGGCCTGCTGATCCCCGATCTCGGCGCCTCGCGCATCGCGCAGGTCACCCCGAGCCAGGGCTTTCCGCCCGAGCGGCAGGCGAGCCAGGAAGCGGATATCTTCCGTATCACGCTCGATCCGGGCGCTGTGGTCACCTTCGTTGCCGAACTGCGCACGCCGAACCTGCCGCAGCTCTATCTGTGGGATCCCGACGCCTATAAGGACTCGATCAATTCCTTCACGCTCTACCATGGCATCGTGCTGGGGATTTCCGGCCTGCTGGCGCTGTTCCTGACCATCGTTTTCGTGGTCAAGGGCACGGCGATGTTCCCGGCGACGGCCGCGCTCGCCTGGTCGGTGCTCATCTATCTCTGCATCGATTTCGGCTTCTGGAACAAGGTGATCCAGATCGCGCCCGGCGACGACAAGATGTGGCGCGCCGGCGCCGAGGTGCTGCTGTCGGCGGCGCTGCTGATCTTCACCTTCGCCTATCTCAATTTGAACCGATGGCATGTGCGCTACAGCCACGCGACGATTGCCTGGCTCGTCGGTCTGATGATCCTGCTCGGCGTCGCGGTGTTCGAGCCCGGCATCGCCGCCGGCGTCGCCCGCATGTCGCTCGGCGCCACGGTCGCGGTCGGCTTCATCGTCATCGTCTATCTGTCGCTGCATCACTACGACCGCGCCATCATGCTGATCCCGACCTGGGTTCTGCTGATGGTCTGGGTCTTTGGCGCCTATCTCACCGTCTCCGGCACGCTCGCCAATGACGTCATCCAGCCGGCGCTGAATGGCGGGCTGGTGCTGATTGTGCTGCTGATCGGCTTCACGGTGATGCAGCACGCCTTTGCCGGCGGCACCGTCGTGCAAGGCGCGATCGGTGAGACCGAGCGGCGGGCGCTGGCGCTGGTCGGGGCCGGCGACATCGTCTGGGACTGGGACGTGGCGCGCGACCGCATCGTGACCGGCACGGACGCTGAAGACCTGCTGGGCCTCAAGCACGGCACGCTGGAAGGCCCGGCGCGCGACTGGCTCGAAGTGCTGCATCCGGCCGATCGCGATCGCTTCAAGGCGACGCTCGACGCCGTCATCGAGCAGCGGCGCGGCCGCATTGCGCAGGACTTCCGCCTTCGCTCTGAAGATGGCCACTACCGCTGGTTCCATCTGCGCGCCCGACCGGTGATCGGCTCGGACGGCGAGGTGCTGCGCTGCGTCGGCACCATGAGCGATGTCACCGACGAGCGCACCGCCGAGGAGCGGCTGCTGCATGACGCGGTGCATGACAACCTGACCGGCCTTCCCAACCGCGAACTGTTCGTCGACCGCCTTTCGAGCGCGCTGATCCGCGCCGAGGTCGAGGAAGCGGCACTGCCTTCAGTGTTTGTGCTCGATATCGACCGATTCAAGCATGTGAACGACAGCTTCGGCCTTTCGGTCGGCGATTCGATCCTGCTCACAGTCGCACGCCGGCTGTCGCGGCTGTTGAAGCCGCAGGATACGCTGGCGCGTCTTTCCGGCGATCAGTTCGGCTTCATGCTGCTCTCCGAATCGGAGCCCGAGCGCATCGCCGGCTTTGCCGACAGCGTCCGCCGCTCGCTGCGCGCGCCGATTTCCTTCGGCGACAAGGAAATCTTCCTGACCGCCTCGATCGGCATCGCCATGCATGATGGCGAGCAGCATGACCCGGCCGAGATGTACAAGGACGCCGAGATCGCGATGTATTGCGCGAAGCGGCTCGGCGGCGACCGGATCGAGGCGTTCCGCCCGGCGCTGCGCCAGCATGGCGGCGATGCGGTAACGCTCGAGGCGGATCTCCGCCGGGCCATCGGCCGCGAGGAGATCAAGGTTCTCTACCGTCCGGTCGTTCGGCTGGAGGATCGCACGGTCGCCGGCTTCGAGGCTGAAATCCGCTGGGACCACCCCAAGCATGGCCGCGTTCCCGCGAGCGAGTTCCTGACGCTGGCCGAGCGCAACGGGCTGATGACGCCGCTTGGGCTCTTCGTTCTCGACAAGGCAGCCCGCCAGCTTTCCGACTGGCAGGAACAGCTCGGGCCGCATGTGCCGCTCTTCGTCTCCGTCAACGTGTCCAGCCGCCAGCTGCTGCGTCACGACCTCATCAACGACGTGAAGTCGGTACTGTCACGCTCGGCCGTGCAGCGCGGCACGCTGAAGCTCGAATTTGCCGAGAGCCTCGTGATGGAGAACCCGGAATATGCGGTCCAGGTTTTGGCGCGGGTGCGTGAACTCGGCGCCGGGCTGACGCTCGATGATTTCGGCACCGGCCATTCCTCGCTCTCCTATCTGCAGCGCTTCCCCTTCGACACGCTGAAGATCGACCAGAGCTTCGTCCGCGGCCCGACCGCCAAGCAGAAGCGCGTCATCCTGCGCGCCATTGTCGGCCTTGCGCACGACCTCCACATGGAGGTCATGGCAGAGGGCGCGGAGACCGACGACGATGCGCTCGACCTCTACGATATCGGCTGCGAATTCGCCTCCGGCATGCTGTTCGGCCAGGCCATGACCGCCGCCGAAGCCGGAACGCTGCTCTTCCGCGAGGAAGAGGCGATGATCGCGTGAGGGGTATCAGGCGGCGTTGCGTGGCAAAGTCGGGATCGCGGCGAGTTCTTCGCTCATCGACTCCGCCAAGACGCAAAGATCATAGTCGCGCTGCAGGTTGACCCACATCTGCGGACTGGTTCCGAACAGCTTTGCAAGCCGTAAAGCCATAGCGGGGGTCACCGGCTGACGTTCCGAGAGCACATCGTGCAGAGTCTGGCGCGAGATGCCGAGCAGGCTTGCGATCTCGGTCTTGGACCGATCGAGTGCGGGGAGGACGTCTTCCCGCAGGACTTCGCCGGGATGGGTCGGGGGAAGGCCGGACAAGAGCGGGTTCATATTCATTAGTGATAGTCCTCGAGATCGACTTCGATCGCATCCTCGCCGTCCCAGCCGAACGTCACGCGCCAATTGCCACTGGCATCGACTGCAAAACGGCCCCTGGCGTCACCCTTGAGGCCGTGAAAGCGCAACCCAGGCAAGTTAAGGTCCTCAGGCAGGCGAGCGGCATTCAGCAATGCGAGTATCCGCCTGATGCGGCCAACATTTGGGACGCTCAGGCGGGATTGGTCACCAGCCTCAGCGAAGCGTCGCAGGGCCTTGCTACGGAAGGTGCGGATCACATCTGTAAGGTAATGCCTTACATAGCGATCGTCAACCGATGCTGCTTGACACGACCCTCGTGCGTCCGTCTATTCCGCTCATGCTGCCGGACCCCTTGCCGATGACCGATACCGCCAAGCCGCCTCTCGATATCCTGCTCTCCGCGCCGCGCGGCTTTTGTGCCGGCGTCGACAGGGCGATCCAGATCGTCGAGCTGGCGCTGAAGAAGTTCGGCGCGCCGGTCTATGTCCGGCACGAAATCGTGCACAACCGCTATGTCGTCGACAGCCTGCGCGACAAGGGCGCCGTCTTCGTCGAGGAACTCGACGAGATTCCGGACGACGGCCAGCCGGTGGTGTTTTCCGCCCATGGCGTTCCGAAATCGGTGCCGGATGCGGCGCGGACGCGGCAGATGTTCTTCCTCGATGCCACCTGCCCGCTCGTCTCCAAGGTCCACAAGGAAGCGCAGATCCATTTCAAGCGTGCGCGTGAGATCGTACTCATCGGCCATGCCGGCCATCCCGAGGTGATCGGCACCATGGGCCAATTGCCGCCGGGCGCGGTGACGTTGATCGAGACGGTCGAAGACGCCGCCACCTTCGAGCCGCGCGATCCCACCGCGCTCGCCTATATCACCCAGACGACGCTTTCGGTCGACGACACGGCCGCCATCGTCAAGGTGCTGATGGAGCGCTTCCCGGCGATCACCGCGCCGCACAAGGAAGATATCTGCTACGCGACCACCAACCGGCAGGATGCGGTCAAGCGCATCGCCGGATCCGTCGATGCGATGATCGTCGTCGGGGCGCCCAATTCCTCCAATTCGCAGCGGCTTCGCGAAGTCGCCGAACGCGAGGGCTGCGCTGTCTCGGTGCTGATCCAGCGCGCGGCCGAGATCGACTGGGCGGCGCTCGGCCCGATCCGCCGCGTCGGAGTGACAGCCGGCGCCTCGGCGCCGGAAATCCTCGTCGAAGAAGTGATCGACGCCTTTGCCGCGCGCTATGCTGTCAAAGTCGAGGTGATCACGACGGCGGAGGAGACGATCGCCTTCAACCTGCCGCGCGAACTCAGAACCGCAGCGGCCTGAGACTCCCATGGCCGTCTACACAGAAATCGCGGACGACGAGATCGACCGCTTCATCGCCGGCTACGACATCGGCGCCGTGCTCTCCTTCAAGGGCATCGCCGAGGGGGTCGAGAATTCGAACTATCTCGTCGTCACCGAGACCGGCCCCTATATCCTCACGCTCTATGAGAAGCGGGTCGATCCGCGCGACCTCCCTTTCTTCATCGGGCTGATGGAGCATCTGGCCGGGCGCGGGCTGACCTGCCCGCAGCCGGTGCGCAACCGCGCCGGCGAGGCCTTGGGCACGCTGGCGGGCAAGCCGGCGGCGATCGTCACTTTCCTCAAGGGCATGTGGATCCGCCGGCCGCGCGTCGATCACTGCGCCGCCGTCGGCACGGCGCTGGCCGAACTCCATCTCGCCGGCGAGGGCTTCGCGCTCACCCGGCGAAACGCCCTCTCCGTTCCAGGCTGGCGGCCGCTGTTCGAGCGCTCGGCTGAGCGCGGCGACAGCGTGCTTGCGGGCCTCGTCGCATCGATCGGCGCGGAACTCGACTTCCTCGAGGCGCGCTGGCCGACGGATCTCCCGGCAGGGGTCATCCATGCCGATCTCTTCCCGGACAACGTGTTTTTCCTGTCAAATCGGCTTTCCGGGCTGATCGACTTCTATTTCGCCTGCAACGACTTCCTGGCCTATGACGTCGCAATCTGCCTCAACGCGTGGTGCTTCGAGGCTGATGGCGCCCTCAATGTGACCAAGGCGCGGGCGCTGCTCGGCGGCTACCAGAAGGTCCGACCGCTCTCGGCAGCCGAGCGCGCAGCCCTGCCGATCCTTGCCCGCGGCTCGGCGCTGCGCTTCCTGCTGACGCGGCTCTATGACTGGCTGAACGTGCCGCCCAGCGCGCTGGTGGCGCCGAAGGACCCGCTCGAATACTGGCGCAAGCTGCGCTTCCATCAATCGGTCGCGGATATCAGCGCCTATGGGATCGAGGAATGACTGACGAAGAACGCGTCCAGATTTGGACGGACGGCGCCTGCTCGGGCAATCCCGGCCCCGGCGGCTGGGGCGCGCTGCTGGTCTTTGGCGGCACGGAGAAGGAACTCTCCGGCGGCGCGGCGGATACGACCAACAACCGGATGGAGCTCAGCGCCGCCATCGCCGCGCTCAACGCGCTGAAGCGGCCGTGCAAGATCGACCTGCACACCGATTCGCAATATGTGAAGGGCGGCATCACCGGCTGGATCCATGGCTGGAAGAAGAACGGCTGGAAGACCGCCGACAAGAAGCCGGTCAAGAATGTCGATCTCTGGCAGCAGCTCGACGAGGCGCTGAAGCGCCATGACGTGGCCTGGCACTGGGTGCGCGGCCATGACGGCAATGTCGAAAACGAGAAGGCCGACCTGCTCGCGCGTCAGGGCATGGCGCCGTTCAAGCCGACCCGCGGCCGTCCAGCCGCCTGAACCTTAGTCCCAGAGCCGCTCGACGCCGAAGCGGTCGAACAGCGTCTCGTTTGAAACGAGCGTCAGCTGGTCGCTCAAGGCCTGGGCGATCAGCAGCCGGTCGAACGGGCCTTTGTGGCTATAGGACAGTGTTCCAGCCCGTGCGGCGTGGGCGGATATCAAAGCCAGTCGACCGAACCCGTCGAGACCAAGCTGGCGCTCGACGTCCCGAGCGACCAGCGCCATCTCGGGCAGCTTGCCGATGTGATGCTTCTGGATCAACTCTCAGACGGAGACGGCGCTAACCAGGACGTCGCTATCCGGGCTGCCTATTGCGCTCGCCACCTTGGCCGGCAACCGGCTGCTTCCCATGATCCACCAGAACCACGCATGCGTGTCGAGCAGCAGCCTCACTTCGGATTGTTCCAGACTTCGAGCTCTTCCTCCGGCAGCGGTTCGAAGAAGCGATCGTCGAGATCGAAAAACGCCCTTGAAGCGTCCCGGCTGGCGGCGCGGCTTTTCCTCAGGAGCGAGCGGAACGATGCGGGCAATGGGCGTATCGCCGCGCATCAGAATCACCGCCTCCCCCGCTGCGGCACGCGCCGCGAGGCGGGAGAGGTTGGTCTTCGCTTCATCCATCTTGACCCGGATCACGGCGCGATCTCGGCTAAGCTAACCACTTAGCTAAGTACAAACCCCGCCGCCGGCAAAGGCAGTCCGCTTAGAGCAGATCGAGGATCGCGGCGGCGCCGGAAACGGTGACGCCCGGCGCGTCCTCGACATTCAGCGCCGTGACGACACCGTCGTCGACGACCATCGCATAGCGGCGCGAGCGGAGGCCAAGGCCCGGCGCGACGAGGTCGATATCGAGGCCGATGGCCTTGGTGAAGAGCCCGGCGCCATCGGCGAGAAACAGGATCTTGCCATCCGCCCCGGTCGCCTTTTCCCAGGCGCCCATGACGAAGGGATCATTGACCGCGACGACTGCGATCTCATCGACGCCCTTGGCGCGGATCGCCTCGGCCTGGTCGATATAGCCGGGGAGATGATTGTTGTGGCAGGTCGGCGTGAAGGCGCCGGGAACGGCGAACAGCACGACCTTCTTGCCGGCGAAAATGTCGGCCGTCGACTTCTCGACGACGCCATCGGCGGTCTTGATGCGGAACGTAGCGTCGGGCAGGCGTTCGCCGACCGTGATCGTCATGACACTCTCCAGGGCTGGGGGATGGGCAATTGGGTCCTTGGAAGCCTAGCACGGCTCCGCGACGGCTGGGAGACCGCGCGAAGACAGCCATCGCCTCAGGGCAAGGGCTTCGCCGGGCCACCGGGCGCAAGCACGAAGGCACGGGTCGTGGCCGCATCGGGCGTGGCCAGCGTCAGGCGGAGCGTCGCGCCGGCAAGCGGCCCGGCTGCCGTCTTGCGGTCGACCGTAAAGCGATAGGTTGCCCTGCCCTCCCCGCTCGCTGCGAGAGCGGGCGGCGCGGCGTACCAGTCGGACGGCGTTTCGACGAAGAGGACGCTGCCGGCCGCCGCCGTCGCCACCGAAACCTCGAATTCAGGGGCCGTATCCGGGCCGCCGATCCGGCTGAGCGTTGCGATCTCGAAGGCGCCCGGCTGGCCGGGGCCGGGCAGCAGGGCCTTGGCGGCGTCGATCACCGCCGCCGCGTCGCTGTCGCTATCACCCGCCGGCACGTCCAGACCGAGGGCGAGGCTGACAGGCAAGCAAATATCGTTGCAGACGCCGAGATCGGCCGCGAGCTGCAGCCGCGCCGGCTGCCCGGCGTCGCCCGCGACAAAGCGCACCGGCAACGTGACGCTGTCATGATAGACATTCGAGACTGAAACGCCGTCGTCATCGTGTTCGGGCGCCGGAAAATCGACGCTCGCCTCTTTCGCATTCTCGGAGCCGGAAAAATCGAGCCGAGGCGGAATACCGGCATCGCCGGGGCTGCGCCAATAGGTCTTCCAACCCGGATCGAGCTCGATCTCGATCGCAGCCTCGAGCGGCGCCCCAGGCGTGGCGTGGGTTGCGACGAGGCGCATGCGCACATGCTGGCCCTCAACCCAGTCTCCGACCGCCGCCCGCGCCGGCAGCGGCGCCGCGAGCAAGGCTAGAGCCGAAAGCCGAAGCAGCAAGCGGCTGACGGCGGAGCGCGAGCAGGCGATGGGCATGAACAGAGCGTCCGTTGGCAATGAACCGGACGTCGGCCGGCGCCGGTCCGCCACCGCATCTAGCGGCGCGCGCAGGCGAACGCCAGCCGGCCGAGCATCATTTGTTCGTGTCCGGCCTCGGCCGGCAACCACTTGCGCCCGCATTGCGAGCCGCGCCGCGAACGGCCTGCTGCGCTTTCAATTTGGAGGTGAGGTGCTAGACTTCGCCCATGAGCAAGGCGATGCCGATGCGTATGACCGAGCACAGCTATCTGGATGGTCAATTCCTGGTCGCCATGCCCAGCATGCAGGACGAGCGTTTCGCGCGATCGGTGATCTATCTGTGCGCCCATTCCGAAGAGGGTGCGATGGGCATCGTCGTCAATCAGGCGGCGCCACAGATTGCCTTTCCCGACCTGTTGATCCAGCTCGATATCATCCCTGACGGGCCAGAGATCCGGCTGCCGCGCGCCGCCAGCCAGATGATCGTTCAGCGCGGCGGGCCGGTGGAGACCGGCCGCGGCTTTGTGCTGCACAGCGCCGACTACTTCGCGGAGAACTCCACGCTGCCGATCGCCGAGGACATCTGCCTCACCGCCACGCTCGACGTGCTGAAGGCGATCGCGTCGGGCTCCGGCCCCCAGAATGCGATCCTGGCGCTCGGCTATGCCGGCTGGGGGGCGGGCCAGCTCGAGCAGGAGATCCAGGCGAATGGCTGGCTGTCGCTGCAGGGCGATGCCCAGCTGATCTTCGACCCCGATCT
Source organism: Kaistia sp. (assembly GCA_965229085.1). Classification (GTDB taxonomy): domain Bacteria; phylum Pseudomonadota; class Alphaproteobacteria; order Rhizobiales; family Kaistiaceae; genus Kaistia. The sequence continues at coordinate 1,692,597 of OZ245859.1, forward strand.
CGAGCGGAAATATGATCGCGCGCTCGGGCTGATCGGCGTCGATCCGCTTATGCTCTCAAGCGAGGCCGGCCACGCCTGAGTGGCGTCAGCGCGTCTCGGGCTCGTCCTTGCGCTTCAGCACGCCCCGGGCATAGGCAATGAAAACCCCGACCAGCGCCAGGGCCAGCCCGAACCACGTGATCACATATTGCAGGTGATTGTTCGGGAAGACGATGTTCGTCTCGCCGCCCTGCGGCAGCCCGCCGGGGTTTGGCGTCGCATCGGCATCGATCGAATAGGGCGCGACCTCGCCAGCGGGAAGGCCGACACCGCGGGCGAACAACACCGGCTCGCGCGCGAACCATTGATTGTCGCGGCTCATGCCGTCGCCGAAAAGGTGCATCGGGCGCTCGGGTCGGCGCAGCAGCCCGGTGACGCTGACCGGTCCAGTTGGCTGGCCCTCGGCACGGGTCTTCGGGTCGCGGCGCTCGTCCGGCACGAAGCCTCGGTTGACATAGACGATCCAGCCCTCTTCGGTCCGGAGCGGCACGAAGACCGACCAGCCGACGCCGCCGATCGGCCCTTTCGGCTCGGAGAGCGTCGCATAAAGCAGCGCCTCCTTGTCGGTGAGGAAGGTGCCTTTGACCGTGACCGGCGTGAAATCGGCCTCGGCCAGGTCAAGGCTCGGCCAGGCCGACGGACCCGGCGCCGGGATCGGCGCGGCATGGATCCGGCTGTCGACCTGCGCAATCAACGCTTCCTTCCAATGAAGGCGCTGCAACTGCCAGAGGCCGAGGCTGACAAGGATCGCGAACATGATCACGCTGGCGATGGCCGGGGCGATCAGGCGGCGAATGGGCGAGCGCGTCTCGGTCATGACCTGCCTGTCATTGTCGCCCACACCGACGCAAAAGCGGGGAAGCGCGCCGCGCTATTCAACCCGGCCCTGCTCGGCCTTGGTCCGATACTGAATAGCGATCATCAACCCCTTCAAGGGCCGGAGCATGCCGATGGACAGGCCTAGGATCAGCGGCACCCAGAGGATGACATGAACCCAGAAAGGCGGCTGGAAGGTGAATTCGACATAGAGCGCCAGGAAGGCGACGATGAAACCGACGATCAGGATTACGAACACGGCCGGGCCATCACCGGAATCGATGAAGGAAAAGTCGAGGCCGCAATTCTGGCAGGAGGGCTGCAGGTCGAGGAAGCCGCGGAACAGCTTGCCTTGGCCGCAACGCGGGCAAAGTCCGCGCATGCCGCTCGCCATTGGCGAAAGCGGCGGGTAGAGCGCCCGGTCCGGGGCATGCTGCGGATGCGTCTCGTCCGGGTCGCTCATCGTCTCAACCTCCAGGGCCGCCGCCTCGCGCTGACGCGAAAGGCGGCGCCGGCTTCATCAGGCGGCGTGGATCGGCGCGCCCCAGCCACCCCAGACATAGATGGCGAAGAACAGGAACAGCCAGACCACGTCGACGAAATGCCAGTACCAAGCCGCCGCCTCGAAGCCGAAATGCTCCTTGGGGGTGAACTGGCCGGCCAGTGCGCGGCCAAGGCAGACCAGCAGGAAGATCGTGCCGACGATGACGTGGAAGCCGTGGAAGCCGGTCGCCATGAAGAAGGTGGCGCCGTAAATGTTGCCGCCGAAGGAGAACGCGGCGTGGCTGTACTCGATCGCCTGAACGCAGGAGAAGATAAAGCCGAGCACGACGGTGCAGATCAGGCCCCACTTCAGGCCCTCGCGGTCGTTCTCGAGCAGCGCATGATGCGCCCAGGTGACCGTGGTGCCCGAGGTCAGCAGCAGCAGCGTGTTCAGCAGCGGCAGGTGCCAGGGATCGAACACCTCGATGCCCTTCGGCGGCCAATGCCCGCCGGTGAAGGCGAAGCGCGCAACCTGCTTCGCTTCGTTGGCGAAGAGGCTCGCATCGAAGAACGCCCAGAACCACGCAACGAAGAACATCACCTCGGAGGCGATGAACAGGATCATGCCATAGCGCAGATGCAGCTGCACCACGCGGGTGTGATAGCCCTGCTGGCCTTCCTTGATCACGTCGGTCCACCAGGCACCCATGGTGTAGAGCACCAACAGAAGGCCTGGAACGATCAACAGCAGCGAGGCGCCGTGCATATAGGAAATGCCGCCAACCGCCATTGCGAAGGCGCCGAGTGAACCAAGGAACGGCCACGGGCTCGGATTGACGAGATGGTAGTCGTGTTGCTTGGCGTGGGCTTCAGCCATGACGTGCTCCCCGGTCCTTATCGAATTTTCGGATCCGCCGCGGCGGACCCGAGCGACGCCAATGGCGCCGGCTTGGCCTCAACGCTCGGATAGAAGGTGTATGAAAGAGTGATCGTGTCCGTGAAGCGGGAATCGACGTCGGTCGCCATCGCCGGATCGACGAAGAAGGTCACCGGCATCTCGACGCGCTCACCCGCCTTCAGCGTCTGCGAATTGAAGCAGAAGCAGGCGATCTTGTTGAAGAAGACCCCGGACGACGACGGCGAGACATTGAAACCGGCCTGTCCCGTCGAGACCTCGCCGGTCCTGTTCTCGGCGATGAAATTGACATGCGCGACCTCGCCGAGCCGAACGCGGATCTCGCGCTGCTCGGGGCGAAAGGCCCAGCCGATTCCATTGGCCACGTTGGCATCGAAGCGGACGACGACGCTGCGGTCGCTGATCGTGCCGGGCGCCGCCTCAGCGCGCTGCGTCGTGCCGCCATAGCCGGTCACCTGGCAGAAGAGGCGATAGAGCGGCACCGAGGCGAAGGCAGCGCCCAGCATCGCGGCGCCGAACACCGCACTCGCGGCTGCCGTCACGGCGAACGAGCGTCCACGCGGTTTCTTCGTCTCCGGTGGCTCGCGATCCGGGTTGCTCATCGCTCAGAGGCTCCGGTTCACGACATTGCCGCCGAGCTTCACGATCGTGACAGCCCAGAACAGGATCACCAGAGCGCCGAGCGCGAGACCAATCGCGATCGAGCGCGCGCGGCGGCGGCGCAGTTGCTCCGGCGTCAGGCGGATGCCGTCCGTCATCACGGTGTGGTCGGGGGCGATGGTCTTGGGGCCGTCTACCATGTCAGGCCCGCCAGCAAAGCCACCCGCTCGACGAGCAGCATGGCGAACAGCATGAAGAGATAGAAGATCGAGAAGGCGAACAGGCGCTTGGCCGGAACCATCGCGGTGTCGGCGTCGTCCATGCGATAGACGCGAACTGCCAGCCCGACAAACATGATGCCAAGCATGGCAGCGGCGCCGCCATAGGCCAGCGACGCGAAGCCGAGCACGGCCGGCAGCACGCCGACGGGAGCCAGCACCAGCGAGTAGAGCAGGATCTGGCGGCGCGTCTCCGCCTGCCCCGCGACCACCGGCAGCATCGGAACGCCGGCCCGCGCATAATCATCGGACTTGAACAGCGCCAGGGCCCAGAAATGCGGCGGTGTCCAGATGAAGATCATCAGGAACAGCGCCAGGCTCTCGATGCTGACCGATCCGGTGACCGCCGCCCAGGCGACGACCGGCGGGAAGGCGCCAGCAGCGCCGCCGATGACGATGTTCTGCGGCGTCCAGCGCTTCAGCCACATCGTGTAGATGACGACATAGAAGAAGATGGTGAAGGCCAGGAGGCCCGCGGCAACCGGATTGACCAGCACCGAGAGAACGCCAACCGAAAAAGCGGCAAGGGTCAGGCCGAAAGCAAGTGCCTCGCTCGGCGTGACGCGGCCAGCCGGGATCGGGCGGTTCTGGGTCCGCCGCATCAACCGGTCGATATCGGCGTCGTACCACATGTTGAGTGCGCCAGAGGCCCCGGCGCCGACCGCGATGCACAGAAGCGCCGCAAAGCCGACCACCGGGTGGATGCCACCAGGCGCGAGGACCATCCCAACCAGCGCCGTGAAGACAACGAGCGACATCACGCGCGGCTTCAGCAGCGCGACATAATCTGCCGGGCCGGCGAGGCTGACGGTATCGATTCTGTCGATCTGCACGTCTGACATCAACTCAACCACTCTTGCGGTGGAGCCGGGCTGGCCCGGCTCCGTCATTCCAGGATCGGCTGGACCGTTTCGGCATTTCCTCGAAACGCTGAAACGGTCTCAGTTCTTGTTGGGTCGCGCTTCCATCACGCGAGCCGGTCTCCACTTCGCTCGGAAGCGCTCTAGTGCTTCACGTCGCCGATGCGAGGCAGCACTTCCCACTGATGGAAGGGCGGCGGCGAAGAGAGCTGCCATTCGAGCGTCGTCGCACCCGGGCCCCAGGGATTGTTCGGCGCCGGCACCTTGCGGCGGAAGGCATCAAACACACCATAAAGGAAGATCAGCACGCCGAAGGCCGAGATGTAGGAACCGATCGACGAGACGAAGTTCCAGCCCCAGAGCGCATCCGGATAGTCGGCGTAGCGGCGCGGCATGCCGTCGAGACCGAGGAAATGCTGCGGGAAGAACACGAGATTCACGCCGACGAAGGTGACCCAGAAGTGCAGCTTGCCGACGCGCTCGTCATAGAGATAGCCGAACATCTTCGGGAACCAGTAGTACCAGCCGGCGAAGATGGCGAACACGGCGCCGAGCGACAGCACGTAGTGGAAATGCGCCACCACGAAATACGTGTCCTGGAACATGCGGTCGAGGCCGGCATTGGCGAGCATGACGCCCGTGACGCCGCCGACGGTGAACAGGAAGATGAAGCCGATCGCCCAGAGCATCGGCGTGCGGAACTCGATCGAGCCGCCCCACATCGTCGCAATCCAGGAGAAGATCTTGATGCCGGTCGGCACCGCGATCACCATCGTGGCGGCGACGAAATAGGCCTGCGTCTCGAAGGAAAGACCGGTCGTGTACATGTGGTGCGCCCACACGACGAAACCGACGACGCCGATCGCGACCATGGCATAGGCCATGCCGATGTAGCCGAAGATCGGCTTCTTCGAGAAGGTCGAGATGACATGGCTGACGATGCCGAAGCCGGGCAGGATCAGGATGTACACTTCGGGGTGACCGAAGAACCAGAACAGGTGCTGGAACAGGATCGGATCGCCGCCGCCTTCAGGCTTGAAGAAGGTGGTGCCGAAATTGCGGTCGGTCAGCAGCATCGTGATCGCGCCGGCAAGGACGGGCAGCGACAGCAGCAGCAGGAAGGCAGTGACCAGCACCGACCAGGCGAAGAGCGGCATCTTGTGCAGCGTCATGCCGGGGGCGCGCATATTGAAGATCGTCGTGATGAAGTTGATCGCGCCGAGGATCGAGGACGCGCCGGAAATGTGCAGCGCGAGAATCGCGAAGTCCATTGCCGGGCCAGGCTGGCCTTCGGGGCCGGAGCTGGAGAACGGCGGATAGATCGTCCAGCCGCCGCCGACGCCATGCTGGCCAACGGCGCTCGGCATGAACATCGAGATGACCAGGAGGAGGATCGAGGGCGGCAGCAGCCAGAACGAGATGTTGTTCATGCGCGGGAACGCCATATCAGGCGCACCGATCATGATCGGCACAAACCAGTTGCCGAAACCGCCGATCATCGCCGGCATGACCATGAAGAAGATCATGATCAGGCCGTGCGCGGTGGTGAAGGTGTTGAAGACGTAGGGGTTCGCGAAAATCTGCAGGCCTGGATTCTGCAGCTCCATGCGAATGCCGACCGACAAAGCGCCACCGATGATGCCCGACATGATCGCGAAGATCAGGTACATCGTGCCGATGTCTTTATGGTTGGTCGAATAGACCCAGCGACGCCATCCGGTCGGATGGTGATCGTGCGACGCCTCGGCGGCATGACTGGCCATGGCCACTCCCCTTCCCATTCATCAGGCCCGCGGACGCAGCGCGCCGGGACCCATTAATCCGAGATAATGCGGCAGCGCCGAACTCAGCGCGCCGCGACCTCCACATTGGAACCCGTCGCCGCCGCCGGCGCGGTCGCGGACGACGCAACCTTGGCGCTCGACTGGATGCTGGCGAAGAGCTGCTTGTAGGCACCGGGCAGATCAGTCTTGGCCGCGGTGACCCAGGCCTTGAACTGGTCCGGCTTCACGACGCGGATCGCAATCGGCATGAACGCGTGATTGATGCCGCAGAGTTCCGAGCACTGGCCGTAATAGACGCCTTCGCGCTCGGCGAGGAACCAGGTCTCGTTGAGGCGACCCGGGATCGCGTCGATCTTGATGCCGAAGGACGGCAGCGCGAAGGAATGGATGACGTCCTGGCCGATGACCTGCATCCGCACGACGGTTCCGACCGGAACGATCATTTCGTTGTCGACGGCGAGCAGGCGCGGCTGGGTCGCCGGATCCTTGATCTCGTTTTCCGGGATCATGGTCGAATCGAACGCGACGCCGTCATTGTCAGGATATTCGTAGTTCCAGTACCACTGGATGCCCGTCGCCTTGACGGTGAGCACCTTGGCCGGATCGTAATCCTTGATGATGCGGCCAGGATCCTGCTGCGCGAACAGAAGCGAGAAGGACGGCACTGCGATCGCGATCAGGATCAGGATCGGCGCGACCGTCCAGACCACTTCGATGATCGTGTTGTGCGAGGTGCGCGAAGCGACAGGATTGGCCTTCGCGTTGAAGCGGATCATCACATAGATGAGCAGCCCCAGCACGACGAGCACGACGGCAACCATCGCAATCGTGATGCCGGTGTTGAAACTGTTGATCCGCTCCATGATCGGAGAGGCCGGCTGCTGAAACCACATCGCCCACGGCGTCGGCTGCGCGGCACTCGCGCCACCCATGGTCGCGCCGAGGACCGCCGCGATCGACCCGCCGAGCCTGAGGCCCGATCCGAGACGCGTCTTCGCCTTCGTCACGTCGTCACTCCCTCTCATTCCGTCCCGGCATCCGGTCCGCTCGAGCGTCCGGCCTCCGTTGCGCCACTTTCCACAACAGTATAGGCCGAAGGCAGGATGCTTCCACGGTGCGATTTCGGATTTTCCGATATTGCCCGAGACAAACCACATGGACCTTTGCCTCGCAACGGCGGATCGTGAGAAATGATGCGGCAAATCGCGCCCGTCCCGGGCGAGGTTCGCGCATTCGGGCAAGGCCCGGACATGCGATGAATGCGGGTCCGACAAGGCGCGAATCCAGGAGATCGAAGCGGTGAAGACGACCAAGTTTGACCGGCGGCGGCCGCGCCGGATGCTGCGGCTGGCAGCGCTCTGTGCGGCCTTCGCGCTGGCGCTCGCGCCGCTCCTCGGCGGTGGCGGGACAGCTGAGGCGCAAGGCATTTCCAAGGGCATGCATGGCGATTGGGAAACCCGCTGCGACAAGCCGCCGGGCGCGCAGGAAGAAATCTGCTCGATGATGCAGTTTGTCACCGCCGAGGACCGCGACAATGTCGGCCTTTCGGTGATCGTGCTGAAGACGGCCGACAAGAAGGCCAAGGTGATGCGCGTGCTGGCGCCGCTCGGCGTGCTGCTGCCGTCCGGCCTCGGCCTCAAGATCGACCAGAACGAGATGGGCCGCGCGGGCTTCGTGCGCTGCCTGCCGGATGGCTGCCTCGCCGAGGTGATTCTCGATGACAGCCTGATCGCCAAGCTTCGCGCCGGGAAGACGGCGACCTTCGTCATCTTCCAGACGCCGGAGGAAGGTATCGGCATCCCGATCTCACTGAACGGCTTCGGTCCCGGCTTCGACGCCCTGCCCTGACGGAGGCGCCGCGATGGCTCCGATTCGTTCTGCCGCGGCGCTCAGGGCGCTCTATGGCCCGCCCTCGCCGCGGTCGCTCGCCAAGCAGCTCGACCATATCGATCGGCATTGCCGGACGTTCATCGCGCTGTCGCCCTTCCTCGTTCTCGCGACCGAGGGGCCGGACGGGTTCGGCGACGCGACGCCGCGTGGCGACCAGCCGGGCTTCGTCACCGTGGCGGATGCACACACACTGATCATCCCCGACCGGCCGGGCAACAAGCGCATCGACTCGCTCATGAACATTGTCGAGCGGCCGGGCGTTGGGCTCCTGTTCCTGATTCCGGGCTTCAGCGAGACGCTGCGGATCAACGGTACCGCGGTGATCGATGATGATCCCGCGCTTCGCGAGGCACACCGCACGGGAGACAACCTGCCGGCGACGGTGCTCGTCGTCACGGTGCGGGAGGCCTACCTGCAATGCGGCAAGGCGCTGATGCGCTCGTCGCTCTGGGACGCCGGAACCTGGCCACAGCGGAGCGAGCTGCCGACCATGGGCGAGATGATCAAGGATCACACGCAGTCGAGCGATGCGCCCGAATCAGAAGCCGCAATGATCGAGCGCTACAAGGCGGTGCTTTATTGAGCGGTCACCGTATCAATCCAGATCGACAAGCGCCCGCAACGACTTGATCACATCGCTCATGACCGACTCGGGCGCGCGGCCGAGCCGTTCCGCATGCGCGGACTCGATCGTCGCGACCTTGCATGGGCGGACGACCGAGGGGGCAGGCAGTCCGGCGGCAGTGAATGTTGCCCCGAACGCGACATCGCCCGGCCATGGCCGGTTTTCGGCGCTGGTGATCATCACCACCCAGAGAAGCGCCCCGCTTTCGCCGACGCCGCCTTTTGAAATCACCAGCGCGGGCCGGAATTGCCTGGTCGAGCGATCGGTATAAGGAAATGGGACCCGGACGATATCGCCCGACCTAAAGTCCACCATAGGCCTTCCGATCCGCTTCGCCGTCCCATTCTCCGAAGGCGCCGAACGGATCGTCGCCCGTCTCGGGCGAGGCCTTCGTCAGAATGACCCGGCCGTCCTCGATGCGATAAAGCAATTTGTCGCCCTCACCCAGTCCGAGCGCCGCGCGAACCGGCTGCGGGATCGTCGTCTGCGCCTTGCTTGTGAGCTTGCTGGTGATCATGGGCGGCCTCCGCGACCAAAGGTAAGGAATTTCCTTGTTTCTTACAAGGTCGCGGTCCGTCCAGCACCGGGGGTGCGAAATGCCGTCCGATCGCCTATCTGTCTCGACACGTTCCCTCCGGAGTCTTCCCCATGGCCGATGAATCCCTGTCCATCCTCGCCCGCGCCGGGCTCGATCGCGCGGAGACGGAAGCCGTGGTCGCCGAGGCGCTCGAGGGCGCCGACGACGGCGAGCTCTATCTCGAATATGCGCAGTCCGAAGGGCTCGTCTTTGACAATGGCCGGCTCTCCGGAGCCACCTATGACGTCCGGCAGGGCTTCGGCCTCCGTGCGGTCGCCGGCGAGGCCGTCGGCTATGCCCATGCCGGCGAGGTGTCGCTCGATGCCATCCGCCGCGCCGGCGAGGCCGTCGCTTCGGTGAAGTCAGGCCATTCGGGCACGCTCGCCGAGCCGCCGGCAGGCACCAATCGCCGCCTCTATACCGACGAAAATCCGCTGGGCGCGCCGAGCTTCGCCGACAAGGTGACGCTGCTCGAGACCATTGATGCCTATGCACGCGCCAAGGATCCGCGCGTTCGCCAGGTCAGCGCCTCGCTGGCCGGTTCGTGGCAGGTGATCGAGATTCTGCGCCCGGACGGCACCTATCGCCGCGATGTCCGTCCGCTGGTCCGAATCAATGTCTCGATCATCGTCGGCGACGGCGACCGGCAGGAGCAGGGCTCGTTCGGCATGGGCGGGCGCGAAGGCTTCGGCCAGTTCGTCACCACCGACCGCTGGCAATATTCGGTCGATCAGGCGCTCCGGCAGGCGCTCGTCAATCTCGAGGCGATCCCGGCGCCTGCCGGCACCTTCGACGTCGTGCTCGGGCCGGGCTGGCCGGGTGTGATGCTGCATGAAGCCGTCGGCCACGGGCTCGAGGGCGATTTCAACCGCCGTGGCGAGAGCGCCTTTGCCGGTTTGATGGGCCAGCAGGTCGCGGCGAAGGGCGTCACGGTCGTCGATGACGGCACGATCGTCGACCGGCGCGGCTCGCTGTCCTTCGACGACGAGGGCACGCCGACCCAGGCAACGACGCTGATCGAGGACGGCATCCTCGTCGGCTACATGCAGGACCGCCAGAACGCGCGCCTGATGGGCATGAAGCCGACCGGCAATGGCCGGCGCCAGTCCTATGCCCATGTGCCGATGCCGCGCATGACCAACACGATCATGCTCGGCGGCAACCATCAGCCGGACGAGATCCTCGCCTCGGTCAAGAAGGGGCTCTACATGGTCTCCTTCGGCGGCGGCCAGGTCGACATCACCTCGGGGAAGTTCGTGTTCGCCTCGACCGAAGCCTACATGATCGAGGACGGCCGCATCGGCGCTCCGGTCAAGGGCGCCATGCTGATCGGCAATGGGCCGGAAGCGATGCGGCGCGTCTCGATGGTCGGCAATGACATGGCGCTCGATTTGGGCATCGGCACCTGCGGCAAAAGCGGACAGGGCGTGCCGGTTGGCGTCGGACAGCCGACGCTCCGGATCGACCAGATCACGGTCGGTGGCACGGCGCGGTAGTCCGCTGCCGCAAAAATTGTGCGCCTCCCCCTTGCCGAAGGCCGTTCGGCGGCCAAGTGACGCATGTGAAGACTGCCAAAAGGCAGCTTTCGGACACGTCACTGCCGCTTCGTCGGCCTTTGGGGAGGGTTTCATGTCCCGCATCGCCGCTGCCGCCCTGCTCGGGCTCTCGACCTTCTGTGCCGGGCTTGGCTCTGCCTCCGCCGCGCCGGCGATCACCGGCATCTGGGCGCGCGGCGACGGCAATGCGCGCGTCCGTATCGAGCCCTGCGGTCCGCATTACTGCGCCACCAATGTCTGGGTGAAGCCCGGCAGCAAAAGCGAGTCCGTCGGCGACACGCTCGTGATGATGGTGAAGCCGGAGAGCGATGCCCGCCTCGCCGGCAAGGCCTATGACCAGCGCCGGAAGCTGACCTTTTCGATGGAGATCGCCGTGACGCCGGCGCGGCTCACGAGCCGCGGCTGCCTGCTCGGCGGTCTCGCCTGCACCGCGATGGACTGGACACGGATCGAATGAGCCCGGCTCGGGGATAGAGCCAGGCTCGCGGGCTCATGCCGCGGCTGCTCAAGCGGCCTGCTCGGCCGTCTGGGCACCACCAAGGCGGGACAGAGCGACGAATAGGCACGACGCGGCCACCGCGAATATCGCCATGCTCAAGGTCACTGCACTGACGCCAAGGATCGGGACCAAGAGCGCGACCAGGGCAGACGACAACGCGCCGGCGGCCATCTGTGTCGAATTCAAAACAGCAGACGCGATGCCCGCCAGATGCGGCATCGGCAGCAAGGCGCGGTGCGAGGCGTTGGTCAGGATAAGGCCGATGGCGAAATTGTTGACCAGCAGCAGCCCCACCACGACCGGGACGCTCCTGCTGCCCGACACGGTGAAGGCAACGAGCAAGGCGACAGCCGCCAGCATGAGGGCAAATCCGACCGTCATGACGCGGCCGTCATCAACGCCTCTGGCCGTGAGGCGGCTATTCAGCAGCGTGCCAATCATCATGCCAAGAACGGGGACGGCGAAGAGATAGCCATAGGCCGTCGCCGACACACCGAGCACGTCCATGAACAGCATCGACGAACCGGCGATGAAGGAAAACATGACGCCGAAGCAGAGCGCACCCAAGATCGAGAAGCCGAAGCCTGTCGGATGGCTCAGGACCTCGCGATAGCTCGCCACCAGTTGGCGCGGCTCCAGCGCGTTCGGATTGCGGGCGCGAATGCTCTCGCTCACGCCGAATATCATGGCGGCAAGAAGGATGAGGCCAGCTCCGGTCATTGCGACATAGACGCTGCGCCATCCGAATGAGACGAGGATGATCGCCCCGAGCGTCGGCGCGATCATCGGCATCAGACCGAGAATGAGCATGACATAGGAAAGCTTGCGCCGTGCTTCCGCGCCCTCATAAAGGTCGCGCACAATGGCAAGAGCCAGCACCGAGGCGGACGAGGCCGCGATGCCCTGCACCAGCCGCCCGGCCAGCAGCCCGGAGAGCGACGGCGTCAGGCTGCAGACTGCACCGGCGACGACATAGAGCATCAGGCCGGCGATGAGGACGGGGCGGCGCCCGAAGCGCTCGGAGAGCGGACCATAGACAAGCGGCCCCAGCGCATAACCGATCATGAAAAGGCTGAGATTGATCGCAACGCCCGATTGGGTGGCGCCGAGCGCCGCCGCAGTCGCGGCATAGGACGGCAAAGCGATGTCGGTCGAGATCGGCGCCATAGCGGCGAGCCCAGCGAGCAGCACGGTGAAAGCGACTGAATTCGGTTTCAGCATGACAGGGATCCGGAACGGCTGGCTGCCGTCGGGTGGGATCGGAACGGCCGATCATCCTCAGCGGACGAACAGCCTCCCTTCCGGGATGTCGCGGCCGTCAGGCTGACTTGAAGTGACGTATTTTATATTTCGTCACTTTTCAAGGGCTGGACTGAGTGATGCATTCAAAAAGTCAATCATTCGCTCCAGCCGCGTGAACAGCTGCGCGCGATCGACATGCCGGATCAGCAGCGGATGTGTCACCCCGGCGATGCAATCCAGCAGAACATCCACGATGGCGGCAGGATCGCCCGTCAGGACGAAAGCGCCGCTCTGCTGGCCGTCAGCCAAAATGTCTAGAAGGCCCTGCTGCAGCGCCACGTCGAATGCGCGGACCGATGCGGGCTGCGTCGACATTGCGTGAAGCACAATGTCGAAGAGGTGCGGATTGGCCTCACTGTTTTCCAGATGGCAGGTGAGAAGCACCTCGGCGAAACGCCGAAACCTATCCGGGGGCGCCAGATCGGGGGAGATGGCGGCAAGCGCATCGAGGATCAGGGCCAGGTGAATCTCGCTGGTTGCCTCCGCCAAAGCCGCCTTCGAGGGAAAGTGCTTGAATATGTTGGCTGGAGACATGTCGAGCGCCGCCGCGATATCTGCGATCGACGTCTTGGCATAGCCAACTATGCGGAAGAGATCCTGCGCTTTGGCCAGGATTTCCGCCCTCGTTTCGGCGCTCGGCCGGCGCGGTCGTCTCGCCACGCTTCGCTCCCGTCTCGCGTCCTAGGGATAGAGCCGCTCGCGCGCCCACTGCCCCTCGCCCGGGACGGCACGGCGGAACACGGCGCGGTCGTGCAGGCGGAAAGCGCCGTCCTTCCAGAATTCGATCTGCAGCGGCTGGATGCGGAAGCCGGACCAATAGGGCGGGCGCGGCACGTCGCCGAGCGGATAGCGCGCTGCAACCGAGGCAACCGCCTTTTCGAGCGCAAAGCGCGATTCGAGCGGCCGCGACTGCTGCGAAGCCCAGGCGCCGAGACGGCTGTGGCGCGGACGCGAGGCGAAATAGGCGTCGGCCTCCGCGGGGGTGACCGTTTCCACCGGCCCGCGAATGCGCACCTGGCGGCGCAGCGATTTCCAGTGAAACAAGAGCGCCGCCTTGGGTTGGCCCAGAAGCTCCTGTCCTTTGGCGCTTTCGTAATTGGTGTAGAAAACGAAGCCGTGTTCGTCGAAATCCTTCATCAAGACCATGCGCACATCCGGCAGGCCGTCGCTGTCGACGGTTGCGAGCGCCATGGCGTTGGGATCATTGGGTTCGCTCTTCTCAGCTTCGAGCAGCCAGCCGGCGAACAGGCTGAACGGGTCGGTCGCGTCCGTGAAGTCACTCATCCTTAACCCAATTTCCCCGATGCTGCGGCCATTGCCCGAGGGGCCGAGCATGCCGCGACTGACAAGAGATATAGCGGGCACCAGCCCCATTGCCAGCCACGCCCCGCGCGGGCCGCTGTTTCACGCCCCGCATCAGCGCGCCAATCATCACCTGCCGGCGTTTGCGAATCGCTCCTTCCGATGCCCGGAGCCGGCATGAGGCGTATGACTGCCCTGTTGTTTGCAGTGCTTTGCGTCGCCGTCGGTGCGCTCTCCAGCTGTGGTCTGACGCCATTCGGCAGCGACGGCGTCGACCGCGTCACCACCGGGTCGATAACCCCGGCGGCAACGCCTGTTCCCGCGCCAGCCGCCTCAGCGATGCCGCCGGCCATTGTCGATGCCTTGGCCGACAGCGACTGGCAGGCGATTCGCGCCAAGGCCGCCAGTGACCTGCCGGCGGCCGCCAATGGCGCCGAGCTCGACTGGAGCAATCTCGATACCGGCAATAGCGGCACGCTCGCGCCGCTGTCCAATGCAAGACCGAACGGCGCGCTCAGCTGCCGCGCCTTCGCGCTGACCGTCAGCGACGTGCGCGGCATTCGCCGCTATCATGGCGATGCATGCCAGTCGGCGAGCGATACATGGCAGCTCTTCAACGTGACACCGGACGACAAGAAGCTGCTCTGAGCCCAGCGCTACTTTGTTGCTGGTGCGCCGGCGGTCCGACTGGAATCAATTCCTAGATCCTCCTATATGACGTGACGATTCCGGGTCTTTGGACCGGGACCGAATTCTGCCCGCCGAGGGGGTATTCATGCGAGATCCATATGATGTGCTCGGCGTCGCCAAGACGGCGAGCGAAGCCGAAATCAAGAAGGCGTTCCGTCGCCTCGCCAAGACGTCTCATCCCGACCGCAACAAGGATGATCCGAAGGCACAGGATCGCTTTGCCGAGCTGAATTCGGCCTATGAGATCGTCGGCGACAAGGAAAAGCGCGAGAAGTTTGATCGCGGCGAGATCGGTGCCGACGGCAAGCCGCGTTTCCAGGGCGCCGCCGGCTTTGATGATTTCCAGGGCTTTACGTCGCGCGGGCCGCGGCCCGGCCCGCAGAGCTCCCGCTGGCCGGGCGGCGGCGGCGCAACCGACGACGATATCCTTTCTGAAATCCTCGGCGGTTTTTCCTCGCGCGCCGGTTTCGGCGGACGTCGCGGCGGCCCGCGAGCCCAGCCGCAGCCCACGCCCGGCGAAGATGTCAACGCTGCGGTCGCGGTGACGCTGGAGCAGATCGTGCGCGGCGAGAAGGTACGCGCCGAACTGCCGACAGGCCGGACGCTCGAAGTCGCCATTCCGCCCGGCACGCGCTCGGGCAAGCAGATCCGCCTGCGCGGTCAGGGCTGGGCAAGCCAGGATGGCGGCCCGGCCGGCGATGCGATGGTGATGGTCGACTTCATTCCGCATCCGCTCTTCAAGGTCGAGGGCGACAATCTGCGGCTCGATCTGCCGGTGTCGCTCGATGAAGCCGTGCTCGGCGCCAAGGTGCGCGTCCCGACGCTGGGCGGCTCGGTGACCATGACCGTGCCGGCAGGATCGAATGGCGGCCGGCTTCTCCGGTTGAAGGGCAAGGGCCTGCCGACGGTGACCGGCGGGCATGGCGACCTCATGGTCGCGCTCCGCCTGATGCTGCCGGAGACTGTCGATCCCGAATTCGAGGCCTTGATGCAGCGCTGGCGTGACAGCGGGCGCTATTCGGCGCGCGGACCCGAATACGACGTCTAGGACGGATCGACCTTCAACTGATGCTGGGCTGCAAATGGAGCTTTCCTGCGCTTCCGGTGCGCACCTACAAGCGTAGGCTCCGCTCCGGGTCTCGGAAAACCGCCATTTTCGCGCCGGCATGAGCTGAATGGCGGGCCGTTCTGAGGGCTCAGGGCCTCGGCGCGGCGGCGCGGACGAGACGGTCGCGGATCGCCTCGCCGAGCCCTTCGGCAGGGATGGGCGCCACTGCGATCGACGGCGCAAGGCCGTCGAGGCGGCGCAAGGCGGCGAACAGGCCGGCTGCCGCTTCGACGAGATCGCCGCTTTCGCTGAGATTGATGACCGCGGCGGCCCCGCTCGCGCCCATCGGCAGTTGCGGCCCGAAGGCAATCAACGTCTCGCCTGGAAGCACCGACGTGACATCGAGGCGAACGGCGGCTGTCGGCGCATAGTGCGAGGCGAGTTGCCCCGGCGCGACCGGCGCATCGGGATCATCAGCCGCAACCGCGATGACAGAAATTCCGGCGATCGCCTCGATCCGTTCGCGTGGTACACCGCCGGCCCTCAGCAGATGAACGGTGCCGTCGACGACGCGCAGGATGGTTGATTCGACGCCGACCGCGCTCGGCCCGGCATCGAGGATCAGCGGTACGACGCCACCGAGATCGGCTTCGACATGGGCGGCGGTGGTCGGGCTGACATGGCCGGAACGGTTGGCGCTCGGTGCCGCCAGCGGACCGCCAAAGGCTGCGAGCAGGGCCTCAGCCGCCGGATGCGCCGGCACGCGGATCGCCACCGTATCGAGCCCGGCGGTGGCAAGCTCCGACAGCCCGCTATCGGCACGTTTCGGCAGCACCAGCGTCAGCGGACCCGGCCACAATGCCTCAGCAAGCCGCCGCGACAGCGGATCGAACAGCGCGAGCCTCTCGGCGGCGGCGAGATCGACGACATGGGCGATCAGCGGGTTGAAGCGCGGCCTTCCCTTGGCGGCGTAGATGCGGGCGACCGCCTCGCCGTTGGTCGCATCGGCGGCAAGGCCATAGACCGTCTCGGTCGGCATGGCCACGAGACCGCCCTCGGCCAGCACGGCCACGGCAGCGCGGATCGCCGCCGCGTCGAAGGCAGACCTGATCATCGCTTATCCCGCGTCCCGCTCGTTCAACCGGCCCTTTCAAGAGACCAGCGGGCCGGTGCCGTCAAGCCGGACGCGGCGACGTGATGCCGCAACGGGGCCGATTCGGCATTGCCGAGGGCGCCGATCCGCCGCCGGGGCTCGCTGTGCACGGCCGCGGCTGCTATGTACAAAGGCCCGGCAAGCGGCGGCCGGACGGCATGCGAGGCGAATACCCATGGCGACGCTCCTGATCGGCAGCCCGATCTTCGCCCGGCACATCGTCCCCTTCGGTCATCCCGAACGGCCGGAACGCATCGTTGCAGTCGAGGCGGCGCTCGCCGAACCGGGCTTCGATCTCCTGCAGCGCGAGCGCGCCGAGATGGCCGATGAAGCCATGGTCACGCTCTGCCATCCCTTGTCCCATCTTGAAATGCTGCGCCATGCCAGCCCTTCGGAAGGCATGGGGCGGCTCGATGCCGATACGATCATGTCGCCGAAGACGCTGGAAGCCGCGCTGACGGCTGTGGGCGGCGCCTGCCAGGCAGTCGATGCCGTGATGGAGGGCCGGGCCGCCAACGCATTCTGCGCCATGCGCCCGCCTGGCCATCACGCCGAGCCGGAACGGGCCATGGGCTTCTGCTTCTTCAACCAGGCCGCGATCGCCGCCCGCCATGCGCAGCAGCGCCATGGCGCCGAGCGCGTCGCGATCGTCGACTGGGACGTGCATCACGGCAATGGCACGCAGGCGATCTTCTGGGACGATCCCTCGGTGCTCTATTGCTCGACCCACCAGATGCCGCTCTATCCCGGCACCGGCGCCGCATCGGAAACGGGCGCCGGCAATATTCTCAACGTGCCGCTGGCGCCGGGATCAGGCGGCGAGGCGTTCCGGGCCGCCTTCGCGGACAAGATCCTTCCGGCGCTCGATGCGTTCCGCGCCGACCTCATCATCATCTCCGCAGGCTTCGATGCCCATTGGCGCGATCCGCTTGGCGGGCTTGAGCTGCATGAAGAAGACTTTGCACTCGCAACCGAGCAATTGATGGCGCGGGCCGACCGCGCCGGCGGCGGCCGCATCGTCAGCATTCTCGAAGGCGGCTACGACCTGAAAGGCCTCGCCGGCTCGGTCACGGCGCATGTGAAGCAGTTGATGGCGAACACCTAGAGCCGTTGCCGTGAATTCCGGCTGACCGGAACTTCTCTATCTATTTGTTTTCGCGAATTTTCTTGACGCGAAGCGGTATCCGCTTCGCTGGAAAATGCCCTAGCCCATCCAGCCCGGAAAGAGCTTGCCGAGCGAGCCCACGATCATCTCCATGGCGATCGAAGCGAGCACCAGCCCCATCAGCCGGCGAGTCAGCGACAGCGTCATCGGCGACATCCAATGGCTGATATAGGGGGCGGACAGCGTGGCGATCCCGAAGAAGACCAGATAGAGCGCAAGCGTGATGGCATAGACCCCCATCGCCCCCGCTTCGGCTGAAGTCTGCGCGAAAACGATGACGGTCGCCATCGTCCCCGGACCGAATGCGATGGGAATGCCGAGCGGGTAGACGCCGATGCTCGACGCTGACGGGAAGTCCTTTTGTTCGGACGGCGTTCCCGCGTGAGAGGGATGATCCTGGCCATTCAGCATCGACAGCGCGATCAGCAGCACGATCAGCCCGCCCGCAAGGCGGAAATGCGGGATATCGATGCCGAAGACGTTGAGAAGCAGCCGGCCCAGCACGGCGCAGATAACACTGCCGATGGTGACCGTCGCGATCATGGTCAGCGCGGTGCGCCGGTTGCTGGCGCTATCCTGACCGCCCGTCATCGCAAGGAAGACCGGCAGCGTGGTGAGTGGATTCATGATCGCGAACAGCGCCGCAAAGAACTTGAAGCCTACTGTCCAATCCATGCGTCACAATCCTCCTGATTCCACACATCGCGAGCATAACCTGAGGGCATACGGCGCATCCACCGCTACTGCGCTTGCGTCGCGCCGCCCGATGGCAGAAAACATGACGATGTACCGGGAGAACGAACCATGACCGAAACGGCCACGCCCATCGCCAGCCTCTCCTTCGAGAAGGCGTTGGCGGAGCTTGAGTCGATCGTCGGCCATCTCGAGCGCGGCGATGTTCCGCTTGAGGAATCGATCCGCATCTATGAACGCGGCGAGGCGCTGAAGAAGCATTGCGAGGCCCTTCTCGCGCAGGCCGAGGCCAAGGTCGAGAAAATCCGCACAAGCGCCGGCGGCCAGGCCGTCGGGACGGAACCGCTCGACGTCGAGGGCTGAGCCGCGCGACAGCGGCACCATCCCGGCCTCCTGCCGACCGGATCGTCGCTCGCCCTTGAACGGTGCGTCTTCATCCGCGATCCTTCCAAGGCGCCAGCGGCATTGCCACTTTGAGGCGACGAAGCCCTTGAAGGAGTGCACCGGCCATGAGCGGACCTGAGGACAAGGACCCGATCTTCGGGGATGCGGCATCGAGCGACGCGATCGAACTCGTGGTCGTCCCGCGAACCGCCGATATCGGCGGCTTCCTGGTCCGCCGGGCGCTGCCGACCGCCAAGCGGCGGATGGTCGGACCGTTCGTCTTTCTCGACCAAATGGGCCCCGGCGACTTTCCATCCGGCGAGGGGCTCGATGTCCGCCCTCACCCGCATATCGGCCTCGCGACCGTCACCTATCTCTTCGATGGCGAGATCATTCATCGCGATTCGACCGGCGTCGAGGCTGCGGTGCTGCCGGGCGACGTCAACTGGATGACGGCCGGACGCGGCATCGCGCATAGCGAGCGCTCGAGCGAAGCGTTCCGCCATCGCGCCAATGACCGCCGCATCTCGGGGCTGCAGACCTGGGTCGCCCTGCCGAAGACGCATGAGGAGATCGCGCCCGCGTTCCATCACCATGACGGCGCGACCCTGCCCGAGATCGAGGCCGGCGGCGCGAAAGTGCGCCTCATCATCGGCGAAGCCTGGGGCGAGACGTCGCCGGTCGAGACGTTCAGCGACACGATCTATGCCGAACTGCTGCTCCAGCCCGGCAGCAGCGTGCCGATCGATGCAGCGCATGTCGAACGGGCGCTCTATCTGTTCGAAGGAGAGATCGAGATCGCCGGCGATGTCTTCGAGGCCGGCCGGCTTCTGGTGCTGCGGCCGGGCGACCCGATCACGGTGCGTGCGAGGACGCCGTCGCGGCTCCTCCTCGTCGGCGGCGCCCCCATGGACGGCCCGCGCCACATCTGGTGGAACTTCGTCTCATCCTCGAAGGAACGGATCGAGCAGGCCAAGGCCGACTGGAAGCAAGGCCGCTTCGACCGCGTCTTCGGCGACGAAAGCGAGTTCATACCCCTGCCGGAGTGAATCCAAAAACCGCTTGTTGGCCGCCAGACCGCGGCGGCTCCGTTCCTGTTGCCGCAAAGTTGGCGCCAATGACGGAAAATGATGCTTCCCCGGCGGCGCGCCCCGGCCAACACTCCAGGGATCGCCACGCCCGTCGGGGACCGCCCACATGCTCACCACGCGCCAGCCCGTCCTTCGCCGCTTCTGGTATGCGACCCATCGCCTTGCGGATCTTGCGGACGGCCCGAGGCCGTTCACGCTGCTCGGCGAGAAGATCGTGCTGTTCGTTGACAGCAAGGGCGAGCCGGCCGCGCTGATGGATCGCTGCTGCCACCGGACGGCGCGGCTTTCCAAGGGCTGGTGCAAGGGCGATCTCATCGTCTGCGGCTATCATGGCTGGGCCTATGACCGCAGCGGCGCGCTTATCGAGGTGCCGCAGTTTTCGCCCGAGCAGATCGTGCCGCGCATCGGCGTCCATGCTTTCCGCTGCGTCGCGCGCTATGGCTATGCCTGGGTCTGCCTCGGCGAACCGCTCGCCGATATCCCCGTCATCCCCGAGGACGCTGATCCTTCCTATCGCCGCATCCAGCAGTTCCATGAGGACTGGAAGACGGCGCCCCTTCGGCTGATGGAGAATTCGTTCGACAACGCGCATTTCTCCTTCGTGCACAAATCGACCTTCGGCCAGATCGACCAGCCGGTGCCGGAGAAATACGCGATCACCGAGACCGATTACGGCTTCGAGGCCGAAACGATCGTGGCGATCAACAATCCGCCGGCTGCGCACCGGATCACGGGCAGCGACGCGCCGACGACGCGGCGGCACATGCGCAACAAATGGTTCATGCCCTTCTGCCGCCGGCTCGACATCGAATATCCCTCGGGTCTCCGGCACATCATCTTCAACTGCGCGACACCTGTCGACGACGGGACGCTCAAGCTTGCGCAGATCCTCTATCGCAACGACAGCGAAGCCGATTGCCCCGCCGACGCGCTGATCGCCTGGGACGCCGCAATCCTCGAGGAGGATCGCGATATCCTCGAGGCGACCGATTTCGACGCGACCGTCGACATGAAGCGCAAGGTCGAAGCGCATATGCCCTCAGACAAGCCCGGCATGATCATGCGGCGCCGTCTGCTGGAGCTTTTGCGCGACCATGACGAGGAGGAGGTCTCGGAGGCGAAGCCGGCCGTCGCAATACCGGAGATGCCGGCTTTCGCAATGAGCGGCGAGATCGAGCGCTGATTATCTCGCCTCAGGCCGCCGCGTCCGTCCGTTCATAGCGGGCACGCGTCAGGCTGACGGCGGCCGCGACCGCCGCGCAGATGCCGCCTACGACCAGCGCGACATTCGGCGCGCTGGCAAGCTCTACCGTCTGGAACAGGATGGACATTGCGATAGCGCCGAGCGTCTGGCCGAGCAGGCGCGCCGTGCCCTGCATCGCGCCCGCCGCGCCGCTGCGGGCCTTGGGGGCCGACAGCAGCAGGATGCGGTTGTTCGGCGTCTGGAACAGGCCGAAGCCGGCACCGGCGAGGATCGTTCCCGCCAGGAAGGCGATGCCGCGCGGGTCGACCGGGGCGAGACCGGCGATCAGGAGCCCGATGGCGAGCAGCCCGCCGCCAGTCGCGCACAGCCACGCGGTCTTGAAGCGATCGGCCAACCGCCCCGAAATCGGCGCCATGATGATCGTCGCGATCGGCCACGGCATCATATAGAGCCCGGCCTGAACCGGGCTCATGTTCAGCGTGTGCTGCAGATAGAAGGGCAGAGCGACATAGCTCAGCATCTGGCCGCTGAAGCAGGCGACCGAGGCGATCACCGCCACGCGGAAGGCCGGCCCGGCCAGAAGATCCGTCGGCACGATCGGCGCCGCGCTGCCGCGCTCGAGGAACAGAAGCGCGACCAGGCAGACGACCGCGCCGCCGACCAGAAGGGAGCCGGAGGCCGGCGCACTGGCGATCCGGTCGGCCCCGGCAAAGAACAGGATGAACATCAACGCATTGGCGACCAGCGCCGCGATGTTCAGCGGCCGCGGGGCACCCTCCCGGCGAACCAGCAGCCGGCCGGCGAGTAGAACGACGATGCCGATGGGGATGTTGACGGCAAAGAGCCATGGCCAATGGGCGACGGAGAGGATGGCGCCTGCGACGCCCGGCCCCGCCGCTGATGAGATTGCGATCGTCATGGCGTTGAAGCCGATGATCGTGCCCAGCATGCGCTGCGGCACGGCGAAGCGCAGGTTCATCGACGCCAACGCCATGATCGCGCCGGCGCCGAGGCCCTGCACGAATCGCGATGCCACCAAAACCTCCAGGCTTCCGGCGAAGGCGCAGGTCGCGGAAGCCGCGGTGAAGATCGCGACGCCGATCAGGAAGACGCGCCGGGGACCATAAATCTCGCCGAGCGCGCCGCAGGGGAGAAGCGCGACGAGCACCGCGATCTGGTAGCTCGATACGACCCAGACCGTGTCGCTGGGATGCGCCCCGAGCGAAACGGCGATCGACGGCAGCGCGACATTGGCGATGGCACCGTCCAGCACCACGAGAACGAGCGTCATCAGCAGGACGCCGACTGCCCAATAGCGCTGTGGCGCGGGCAGCCCGTCAGATGCGGCGGCGGAAGCGTGGGACGGTCGTGCGGCAGATGCCAGTGACATGGAACTCACTCGGTTCGTTAGGTTGCCATATCAATATTGCCTGGCTCGTCAATTGCACCAGACGCAACGAAATCAACCGACCCTTGCACCCGACGCCCTGCTTGGATAGAGAACGCCCATGCGCGATCTCGATCTGAACCTTCTGGTGGCTCTTGATGCGCTGCTGCGGGAGCGCAGCGTTTCGTCGGCCGCACGCGGGCTCGGCCTCAGCACGTCGGCGATGAGCCGGACATTGTCGCGATTGCGGACGACGCTCGGCGACCCGATCCTTGTTCCCGCCGGTCGCGCCATGGTGGCGACGCCGCGCGCCGAAGCAATCTCCGATGAAGTGCATTCGCTGACGCGCGCCGTCGAGGCGATCCTCAGTCCGTCCGAGGAAATCGACATGCGCACGCTCATCCGCGACTTCACCATCCGAGCGAACGAGGCCTTCGTGCAGATCCACGCCGCGCCTCTCAGCGAGGCCGTCTCAAGCGTCGCGCCCGGCGTCAGGCTCCGCTTTGCGCCAAAACCGAACAAGGCGATCCAGCCGCTGCGCGATGCCACTGTTGATCTCGATATCGGCGTGCTCGAAGGCGACGGAGCGGAACTGCGCTGCCAGGCTTTGTTCGAGGATCGCTTCATCGGCGTGGCGCGGAAGGGGCATCCTCTGCTCGACGGCCCCGTATCGGCCCCGCGTTATGCCGCTTGCGACCACGTCGTGGCGTCCCGGCGCGGTTCCTTTGCCGGCCCCGTCGACGAAGCGCTCGCCGAGCTTGGGTTGTCGCGGAGGATCAAGCTGGTCGTGGCGAGCTTTCCCGCCGTCCTTGCGATTGCCGCTGTATCCGACATGATCGGACTGGTCCCACGCTCATATTTCGATGCAGACGTGACAGGACGAGCGTTGATATTCGAGCTGCCGGTGGCGACGCCTGGGTTCACGGTTGCGCAGAGTTGGCATCCGCGCATGGACGCGGACCCTGGCCATCGCTGGCTCCGCGCCCTGATGTTCGAAGCTTTCAGATCGAAGAAGCCAGTGGCCGCTGGCTTGAACGATCAGGCAAGCGGCGCGTAGTCGATCTCGAGAAAAGCCTCGACCTCAGGGATCCAGCGGTCGCGGACGAAAGCGACGTGATCGGGATGGATATTATAGCCGTCATAGGCGGCCTGATCGGCGAACTCCATCGAGAAGCCGTAATCGAAGTCGTTCTTCCGGCTCACTTGGCGAAGCCGCTCGAAGGCTGTGACCCCGGGGATGGCCGCAAGGCAGCTGGCATCGGCAAGGAAAGCGGCCTCCTCGGCCGATTCCTTCGGATGCCTGAGACGAAAGGCGACGGTGTGGCGGATCATCCTGATATCTCCCATTGGCCTATTGTAGAGCTTAGCCGATCCGCCGGACGGCTGCGACGCGCAACCCGCAGCAGCGCCCGTCCATTTCATCCCGCTTTGCGAGATGGCTGCCGCGATGCCGTTCACAGTGGGCGAAACGCCGCCGTTCCAGCGCGTTGCGCCCCGATCCGGCGTCGTGTAACCGTGACTTATGGAAACCATTTCGACTTGAAATGACAGGCAAGCTCGACACGCCCCTTCTCGACACGGTGGCCAATCCGCAGGATTTGCGGCAGCTTCCAGAGAGTTCGCTCGCCCAGCTTGCAGAGGAACTGCGCGCCGAGACGATCAACGCTGTCTCGGTGACCGGCGGCCATCTCGGCGCCGGGCTTGGCGTGGTCGAGCTTACCGTTGCACTGCACTATGTTTTCGACACGCCGCGCGACCGCATCATCTGGGATGTCGGGCACCAGGCCTATCCGCACAAGATCCTGACCGGCCGGCGCCGCCGCATCCGCACGCTGCGCCAGCCCGGCGGTCTTTCCGGCTTTACGCGCCGGGCCGAAAGCCCGTTCGATCCGTTCGGCGCCGCCCATTCATCGACCTCGATCTCGGCCGGGCTCGGCATGGCCGTGGCGCGCGATCTTTCCGAAAGCGACAATGCCGTCGTCTGCGTCATCGGCGACGGCGCCATGTCCGCCGGCATGGCCTATGAGGCGATGAACAATGCCGGCGCGCTGCGCTCGCGTCTCATCGTCATCCTCAACGACAACGACATGTCGATCGCGCCCCCTGTCGGCGCAATGTCGGCCTATCTCGCGCGCCTCGTCTCGGGCAGGGCCTATCGCTCGATCCGCGAGGTCGCCAAGCAGCTTGCGAGCCATCTGCCGCGCTTTTTCCACGACAAGGCGAAGCGGACCGAGGAATATGCACGCGGTTTCCTGACTGGCGGCACGCTGTTCGAGGAGCTCGGCTTCTACTATGTCGGGCCGATCGACGGCCATAATCTCGACCATCTGCTGCCTGTGCTGCGCAATCTGCGCGACGCGCCGGATGGACCGATCCTGCTGCATGTCGTGACGCAGAAGGGCAAGGGCTATGCGCCGGCCGAGGCGGCGGCCGACAAATATCATGGCGTCAACCGCTTCGATGTCGTGACAGGCAAGCAGGCAAAGGCCACCCCCAACGCGCCGAGCTATACCCGCGTCTTCGCCGACAGCCTCATCGCCGAGGCGAAGCGCGACGACAAGGTGGTGGCGATCACCGCCGCGATGCCCTCCGGCACCGGGCTCGATCTTTTCGGCGAGGCCTTCCCGACCCGCACCTTCGATGTCGGCATTGCCGAGCAGCACGCCGTCACCTTCGCCGCCGGCCTCGCCTCGGAAGGCTACAAGCCGTTCTGCGCGATCTATTCGACCTTCCTGCAGCGCGGCTATGACCAGATCGTCCATGACGTGGCGATACAGAAGCTGCCCGTGCGCTTCGCCATCGACCGCGCCGGCTTTGTCGGCGCCGATGGCCCGACCCATGCCGGCTCGTTCGACACCGGCTTCCTCACCGCGCTGCCCGGCATGATCGTGATGGCGCCTTCGGATGAGGCCGAACTGGTCCACATGGTCGCGACCGCTGTCGCCATCGACGACGCACCCTGCTCCTTCCGCTATCCGCGCGGCGAGGGCATCGGCATCGACCTGCCGGAGCGTGGCGAGGTGCTGTCGATCGGACGCGGCCGGATCGTCAAGGAAGGCTCGAAAGTCGCCATCCTCTCCTTCGGGACGCGGCTTTCCGACGCGCTGAAGGCGGCGGAAGAACTCGAGACCTTTGGCCTGCCGACAACCGTTGCCGATGCGCGCTTCGCCAAGCCACTCGATACGAAGCTCGTGCTCGACCTCGCCCGCAACCACGAAGTGCTGATCACCGTGGAGGAAGGCGCGAGCGGCGGTTTCGGCGCGCAGGTGCTGACCTTCCTCGCGGGCGCCGGCGCGTTCGATCGCGGCCTGCGTATCCGCACGCTGGTCATGCCTGACTTCTTCGTCGAGCAGGACAAGCCGGAAGCGATGATCGGCGGCAGCGGGCTCGACGCACGCGGCATCATCGCAACCGTGTTCGAAGCGCTCGGCCGCGACGTCGAGGCCGCGGCGATCCGCAGTGCCTGAACGGCGCGGCGAAACGGCCACCTCGGCAGATCGTGATTTGGCGGCGACGCCTCCCTGAGGCTATCTCTCCGGCATGAGCACGCCCCCGAAAGCCAAGGCTACCAAGCGCCCGTCCCCCGCCACTGCGCCGCGCGCCGGCAAACGGGGCTCGCCGCTTCGCTTCGTCCGCATTCTGCTCTGGCTCGCGGTTGCCGCCGCTATCGCCGTCATCGCGACGATCGCCTGGCGGGCGGAGACCGGCAGCCCGATGGTGACGAGCAATATCGGCGGCCCGTTCAGCCTCATCGACCAGAAGGGCGAGACGGTCACCGAGGCCGCGTTGAAGGGCCATCCGTCGCTGATGTTCTTCGGCTATACGTTCTGCCCGGATGTCTGCCCAACGACGCTGCTCGCGGCCTCGAACTGGCTGAAGGCGCTTGGTCCGGACGGTGATCGCCTCAAGGTCTATTTCGTCACCGTCGATCCCGAACGCGACACGGTCCAGCAGCTCGGCAACTATCTCCAGGCCTTCGATCCGCGAATCACCGCGCTCACCGGCCCCCGCGCGGCGCTCGATCCCATGCTGAAGGCCTACCGCGTCTATTCGAAGAAGGTCGGCGACGGCGACGATTATGCGATGGACCACACCGCCGCCGTCTACATGCTCGACGCCAAGGGCAACCTCGTCGGAACGCTCGACTATCAGGAAGACGACGCCACCGCGCTCGCCAAGCTGAAGCGGCTCATGGCTGGGTGATCAACGCCGTGGCCGCGATCAGCGCGGCATGGCGATCGCCGAGCGCTGCAAGTTCGGCCGCCTGAAGCGCGGCAGCCGGAATGACGCGATCCCCGAGCGGCAGATCCCGCGTCGCCGTCGCATCGACCGCGACCGTGATGCGGTAGCCGAGATCGAGTGCAGCCCGCGCGGTCGAGGAGACGCAGTTATGCGTCATGAAGCCGGCGATGACGAGTTCGGCCGGGGGCCCGCCGATGCGCGACGCCAGATCGGTCCCCGAAAAGCCGTTCGGCCTCGTCTTTTCGACCACCGGCTCATCGCCGCATGGCTGCAGCCCTGCGATGAAGGCGCCGCGGCTCGCGCCGAGATCCGAACAGGCCGCCCGGAGCGCCGCGATGCGCGACATGGATGATCCGGCTGCCGGCGGCGCGCGCGGCGCTGAGCAGCCGGACCGCAGCGGCGACCGCTTCCTCGATGCCGCAAAGCCGCAGCGGCCCGTGCAGATACTCGTTCTGCGCATCGATGAGGATCAGCGTCGCCTCGGAAAGTCGGGCGGGCGCTGGCTCGCGCCCTGCCAGTTCGAACAGCGTCCGTGGCCTCACGATGCTTCTCCATCGCCGGGCAGCAGGATGGCGCTGCCGCTGATCCGGCCGGCCTCGAGATCAGCCTGCGCCCTCGCCGCTTCGGCCAGCTTGTAGCGTGCGCCAATGTCGCCGGCGATCCCGGCCTCGATCATGCCGCGAACCGCAGCCGCCGCGACGGGATAGGTGTCGCGCTCGGCGGCATAGGCCATGACGCTCGGCCGGGCGAGCGAGAGCGAGCGCATCGGCCCGATTTCGCTCACCGCGATCGGGGGGATAGGCCCGGCCGCCTGCCCGATACTCGCGACGACGCCGAAGCGGCGCATGGCCCCCAGCGTGCGCAGCAGCGTGGTTCCGCCGATTCCGTCGATGGCGAAGTCCGCGCCTTGTCCGCCGGTCAGCCGCATGACTTCGGCGGCCACGTCCGCATCGCGGCCGACAATGACATGGTCGGCGCCACTGGCGCGGGCACGCTCCGCCTTTTCGGGCGATCCGACCGTTCCGATCACCAGCGCCCCGATCTGGCGTGCCCGGCGCGTCAGAATGGCGCCGAGCCCCCCGGCGGCCGCCTGGATCAGCACCACCGTTCCGCGCGCGACCGGAAAGGTGCGCGTGAACAGCATCTCGACCGTCAATCCACGCAGCAGCGACGCCGCGGCGATTTCGGGATCAATGGCGGGCGGCAAGGGGACGGCGCGCCAGGCCGGCAGAAGCCGCGTCGCGGCGTATCCGCCGGGCTCGCCGGCATAGGCGACGCGATCTCCGATGCTGAGGCCGGTGACGCCGGGGCCGATCGCCTCGACCACGCCCGCCCCCTCGACGCCCGGAATCGACGGCGGCGGCAACGGATAAAGGCCGGTGCGATGATAGATATCGATGAAGTTGACGCCGATCGCGGACTGGCGAAGGCGGATCTCGCCCTGACCCGGGACGGCCTCGGGCCAATCCACCCGCTGCAACTGTTCGACACCGCCGGGAGCTTTCAACCTGATTGCGCTTGTCATGATGATCCTCGATTGCGCGAGCAGGCTAGCGGCTGGCGATCGGCGCGAAAATTCACGATAATCGCCCATCAGATGGGGGATTTTTCACGGATGGACTGGGAAGATTTGCGCCATTTCGCGGGTTTCGTCGCCGAAGGCAGTCTCTCGGGAGCGGCGCGGCGCCTCGGCGTCGAACATGCGACCGTGGCACGGCGGATCATGGCGCTCGAAGACCGGCTCGGTCTGAAGCTGGTCGACCGGCGCGGTCGCCGTCTCGTGGCGACGGCCGAGGGATTGCGGGTCGCGTCGATCGCCGCTCGCATGGCCAGCGATGCCGAGGCCATCGACCGGGTCGCCGACGGCCTGCGATCCGACATCGCCGGCGAAGTCGTGATCAGCGCGCCGCCCTCCTTTGCCGCAGCCGTCTTGGCGCCGAAGCTCATCCCCCTGCAGCACCGTCACCCGGCTCTGCATATCCGGATGATCGGCGAGGCCCGCAGCGCCTCGCTGGAGCGGCGCGAGGCCGACATCGCCGTGCGACTCAGTCGGCCCACCGGCGGCGACGTGGTGATCAGCAAGCTGGCCGAGATGGTGTTCCGACTCTATGCCAGTCCCGACTATCTCGCCGCGACGCCTGAGGTCGACTGGCGATTCATCGGCTCCGACGGCCCGATGTCATCAGCGCCGCAGCAGGCGCTGATCGAAACACTGGCCCGCGGACGGCCTTTCGTCTTCCTGTCGGACCATGCGGAAATCCAGCTTGCCTACGCCGCGGCTGGCGGCGGCATCGCGATCCTGCCCGATTTCATGGTCACGCAGGATGTCGCCCTGGTGCCGGTTCGCCCCGCCGAGGAACCGCTGAGGCGCGAAGTCTGGCTTGCCGTTCATGCCGACCTGCAGCATGCGGCGCCGATCCGCGCCGTGCTCGGGGCTCTGCGCGCCTGAAGCGCGGCGGGCAGGCATCATTGGGCCGGGCCATCCTCGTCATAAGCCATGAAGCGGGTGATCCGCCAAACGCCGTCGGCCTCCTTGCGGAAGATATCCATGCCTGGTTCGACCACCTTGATCTCGCCGGGCGTGACCGTCAGCGTCCAGCCGAGCCTGACCACGGCAAGATCGCCCTCGACGATGATTTCCTTGATCAGCGGCTGGTAGTGGAAGCTGCGCGCCGGATCGCTCAGCGCGCGTTTGAGCAGTCGGCAGCGGGTGGCGTAATCGCCCTCACCCTGGCCGCGATAGTCCGAGACGAGATCCTTCGAGAAGAGATCGCACACCCTCTCGCTCCGGCCGGCGTTGAAATCATCGGCCCAACTGAGAAGCCGGGCGCGGATTGCGTCGGCTGGTGCAGCGAGCGTCGGACCCTGCCCCCCAAACAGAAACGCCGCGGCCAGGATGGCCAGCCGCAGCGCAGGATACTGCCTCATGCCTTGACCTTCCGCGTCAGGGGAACGCCTTCTGCTGGAATGCTGTCGGCTCGACCTTGTTGCTGATCGGCGGCACGGTCCGGAGATAGGCGACGACCGCCGCGACATCCTCGGCGGTCATGTTCTTGTAATAGGCGTAGGCCATCGGCGGCGCCAGCGGATGGCCGTCCTTGCCAATGCCCTCGGTAATCGCGCGGGCGATTTCCGCGTCCGTCCAACTGCCGATGCCGGTTTCCTTGTCGGACGTGATGTTGGCCGTCATCACCGACATGCCCGGTCCGAGCGTGATCTCGAAGCCGCCAGCGCCGAGATGCCCGGCGAAATCCGGCGCGCCATGTGGGCCGGGCGTCGTGTGGCATTCGAAGCAGTGGCCAAGCGCATTCACGATGTAGCCGCCATAGGCGACCGGGTCGGATTTCGGCGGCGCCGGCAGGCCTTTGGCCGGCGGCATCGTCTGTTGCGGGACGTTGTATTTTCCAAGCGCCACCTTGTTGCTGACCGGCTTCACCGTGCGGAGATAGGCGACGATGGCGTGGACGTCGTCATCCGACATGTTGTTGTAGGTCGGCACCGGCATCGGCGGGAAGATGATCCGCCCGTCCTTCTGCGCCCCCTCCCGGATGGCGTGGATGATCTCGGCGTCGGTCCAGTTGCCGATGCCGGTTTCCTTGTCGGGGGTGATGTTCGCCGAATAGATGTTGAAAGCCGCCTCGTCGAAGTGAAAGCCGCCGGCCAGCGTCTTGTCGGCGATCGGCTTGAAATCGCGCCCGAGCGGCGTGTGGCAACTGCCACAGGCGACGGGTCCGTTGACCAGATAGGCGCCGCGCGCCACCTGGGCCTCGTCGGCGACGCCGGCAGTCGCACCGAACGCGAGTGCCCACCCGAATACAGCTGACGCAAGCGCAGTCACGTGGCGCATGATCCCTCCCGATCTGCTTGTCTTCCCGTCGATTTTGTTAACACCTGTTCCGCTCTACTGGAAGACTTCACATCCTGATGGACAGCCTATTTGCCATAATGAGACGCCGTCTTAGCTAATCTGCAATGCAACATGTCGATTGCTGTTCTTCCGCTCCGCAGCATCAGCGGCGGTGACGGCTGCGGCGAGCGCGGCTATCCTCGGCAGCCGGCAGACGCGACGCCAGATTCATGCTGATGACGAGGACTGACATGCTGCGACCTACTATCCCGCTCGCCGCCCTGCTCGGCTTCAATGGCGGCTTCGTCGATACCGCCGGCTTCCTCGGCTTGCAGGGCCTGTTCACGTCGCATGTCACTGGCAATTTCGTGACGTTGGGCGCCTCGCTGGTGCTCGGAACCTCCGGTGTGCTGACCAAGATGGCGGCAATCCCGACCTTCATCGTCGCAGTCGGTCTCGCGCGGCTTGCCGGCAACCGCCTCGCTGATCGCGGCCATGTGCCGATGCCGATCCTGCTCGGGACGCAAGCGCTGCTGCTCGGCGTCTTCTTCGTGCTCGCGGTCACGCTCGGGCCGTTCACCAATGGCGACGCGCCCACGGCCATGCTGACCGGGCTTGTCGGCGTCACCGCCATGGCGATCCAGAACGCAGTTCAGCGCATTCACCTCAGCGCCGAACCGCCCTCGACGATCCTCACCGGGACGACGACGCAACTCGCCATCGACCTGACCGACCTGCTGACCAAGCGTGCTTCCATGGCCGGTGCCGCGGCGCGCAAGCACTTCGCCGTCCTCGCCCGCGCAATCCTCTGTTTCGGTGCCGGATCGATGGTCGCGGCGGCGAGCTATCACTTCGTCGGCCTCTGGTGCCTCGGCATCGCGGTCTCCGTCGCCATACTCGTGGCCGTGATGAAGGCGACCGAGGCGCCGCCCGAGACCAGCATGCTGATGTGATTCCGCTTGCGCCGCGGCCGCATCCCCTTCATTCCTCCGCGACCATGAACCACCGGCCAAAATGAACGACCGTTCCCTCCGTCTCGATCAGGCGCTGGTCGCGCGCGGCCTCGCCGCGACGCGGGCCCGTGCGCGCGATGCCGTGCTGCGCGGCCATGTGCGCGTCGACGGAAGGCCGGTTTCGAAGCCCTCGCTCGGCGTCGCGCCGGAGGCCGAGCTTTCCCTCGACGATCCGGCTGCGCGCTATGTCTCGCGCGCGGCGCTGAAGCTCGTCGCCGGGCTCGATCATTTCGGCTATTCGCCGGCGGGCCGCATCGCGCTCGATATCGGCGCCTCGACCGGCGGCTTCACCGAGGTGCTGCTCGAGCGCGGCGCGCTCCGGGTGCATGCGATCGATGTCGGCCATGGCCAGCTCGATTCACGCCTTCGTGCCGATCCGCGCGTCATCGCCAGTGAAGGCCTCAATGCGCGCGATCTCGCGGCCGAGGATCTTGGCGAAAGCGTCGATGCAATCGTCTCAGATGTGTCCTTCATCTCGCTTCGCCTCGCTTTGCCGCCGGCACTCGAACTCGCCGCGCCCGGCAGCTGGGGCCTCTTCCTGGTCAAGCCGCAATTCGAGGTCGGCCGCGCCGGCATCGGCAAGGGCGGCATCGTGCGCAACGCCGCCGATGGGGTTGCAGCGGTCGAGGCGATCGCCGGCTTTGTCGGCGCGACCCCCTCCTGGTCCATCGACGGACTGATTCCCTCGCCGATCGTCGGCGGCGATGGCAATCACGAATTCCTGCTCGGCGCCCGGAAAGCGAAGTCCTGATGGCCGAACGGCTCACGATCACCACGCTCGGCCATGAAGGCGATGGCGTCGCCGAACGAGACGGGGCGAAAGTCTTCGTGCCCTTCGCCCTGCCGGGAGAGACCATCGAGGCTGATATTGCCGGCGAGCGGGGCGAATTGCTCGCCGTGATCACGCCGAGCGCCGACCGGGTTGTGCCGCCCTGCCGTCATTTCGGCGTTTGCGGCGGCTGCAGCATGCAGCATCTCGCCGCCGAACCCTATCGCGCCTGGAAGCGCGGCCTGGTCGAGACCGCCTTCGCGCAAAGGGGTATTGCGATCGACGTCGCGCCGCTCGTTCCCCTCGCCCCGCATACCCGCCGTCGCGCCGTCTTCACGATCGAGCGGCAGGGCGACGCGCCGGCGCTCGGCTTCAACCGCCGCGAGAGCCATGACCTGCTGGCGATCGAGGAATGCCCGCTGATGGTGCCGGCGATCGAGAGCCGGCTGCCGCGGCTGCGTATGCTCGCTTCAACCGTGGTCGGGCGCGCCAAGCGGGCCAAGATGATCGTGACCGCGACCGATACCGGGCTCGACATCGCCATCGAGGGCGGGATGACGCCAGGACGGTCCGATTTTGAGTATCTCGGCCGCAGCGTCGCCGAGGGCTGGCTGGCCCGCCTCACCATCGATGGCGTCGAGATCGCCACCAGCCGCCATCCGGAGCTCCGGCATGGCGAAACCGTGCTTTATCCGGCCGCCGGCGGCTTCCTGCAGGCCGCCGCGCCGGCCGAACTGGCGCTCGGCGATCTGGTCGATGCCGCCATAGGCAAGACGGGGCCTGCCGTCGATCTCTTCTCGGGCATCGGCACCTTCACGCTGCGCCTCGCCCGCCGCTTCCCCGTGCTCGCGGTCGAGAACGACGCCGGCCTGCTCAAGGCGCTCGACCGCTCGATGCGCTTTTCCAAGGGCATCAAGACGGTGACGACGCGCCGCCGCGATCTGATGCTGAACCCGATGGCGCCGCCGGAGCTGAAGCCGTTCAAGGCGGTGGTGTTTGATCCGCCCCGCGCTGGCGCCAAGGCGCAGTGCGAGATGCTGGCAAAGTCAGTGGTGCCGCGCGTCGTCGCGGTCTCCTGCAATCCGGCGACCCTTGCCCGCGACGCCCGCATCCTGATCGATGGCGGCTACCGGCTGACCAGCGTCACCCCCGTCGACCAGTTCCTGTGGTCATCGCATGTCGAAGTGGTCGCCGCCTTCGAGAAGGGGTGATCAGCCCTTCTGGGCGCGGTAGAGCACCGGCCAATCTTCCTGCATCACGCCGCGGCAATCGTCCATCGACTGGTAGGTGAGCGCGGCGAAATCCTTGCCGTCGAAGGCCCATTCGGTGGCGTCGCCGCAATCGCCGAGGCCGCGGCCTTTCATATAAGAATTCAGGGTCTTGCTGGTTTCGTCGACATAGGCATTCCAGAGCCAGGACACCACATCCCCGTCACCACCGCGCTTGGTGCCGGGAACGATTGCATCCCAGGGCCGCCCAGGCTTGCCGCCGACGAACAGCCGGAAGTCATAAGCGTAGTTATAGGCGCCGGCCGTGGCGCAGGCGCCCCAGAGCGACGCGCCGCCCGGAAGCTGGAAGGCGACATAGGCCGATGGTCCGTCGCCGCAATCGCTCGACGGCTTGGCCGCGGTCCTCGGGGTCTTCGGCAGCGGATCGGCCATCTCGGTAACGGGCAGCGACGTCACGATCGGCAGGGCCGGCACAGGCGGGATCGTATCTGCGCCCGCGCTGCCGGGCTTCGCCAGCGCCGTCACGGTGCCGATACGCTTCTGTTCGTCGTCCATATAGAGCAGCGCGGCCGAGGAGCCTGCGAGCGAGATTGTCTGGCTGCTGATGCTCTTGCCGCTGTCGAGGAGTTCCATCGTGATCGACGTGGCGGAGCGGAGCGCGAGGAGAAGATCGGGAACCGCAGCCGGCGGGAGCTTCACAGAGACCACATCGCCGCCGAGTTCAGCCGGAAGGGCGTCGGCCGGGACACTGCCCGCCGCGTTGCCTTGGAGCGACAGCTTCACGGAGGGACTGGAGACCTTGACGTCCTGATCCTCAGGCCAGGTCGTGAACGTCACTTCCGGCACAGCCTCAGCGTCACCGGCGCGGGTCAGCTTCAGATAGCCGCTGAGCGCATCGGGATCGGGGCTGAGCCCAAGTGCGATACAGCTCCTCGCATTGTCGCAGCCGACCTTCCAATCCTTGAACGTCTTCAGCACACCGGCTTTCTGCGGCGCAACCGGGGCGGCGGAGGCCGTCCCGCCACCGGGGCCTGATTGGATGGTCACGACCTTGGCGTCGAATTCCTTGCAGCCATCATCCTTGCAGATGCCGTTGATCCAGACCTCGCCATTGCCAAACATGATCCCCTGCGCGTTGACGAACAGGTCGGCATAGCGCTGGTTCGTCACGGCCGCCGCAATCGCCGGGGTGAAGATCGCGTCATAGTTCGCCACGAAGTCCTTGGCGTTTGCGATGACCTTGGTCTTGCCGCCGATGCTGATGCTGATCGGATAGCGGACGAGCGCGGCAACGCTGGCCGCATCCTTGGCCTTCACGCCCGCCTGCAACGCTTCAAAAGCAGCTTGATAGACGGCGTGGTCGCCGAGCACATTGTCGATCGTCTGGTCGGTCTGCTGGTCGTCGGCACGGGCCGTACCCGCCAGTGGACCTGCCAGCAGGGCGAGGACGACAGCAAAAATCCTGATGGAGTTCTTCGACATGCTCGCGCCTCGGCCCCTCGCGGTTAAGGGCCGCTAGACTAACGTCTGATCGAGGCGACGCAACCCGCGCCCCGGACGGTCCTCGGGCGGGATCAGCCGTTCTGGCCGCGATGGCGCAGATAATGATCGGCGATGGCGCAGGCGACCATAGCCTCGCCGATCGGCACCGCGCGGATGCCGACGCAGGGGTCGTGCCGGCCCTTGGTCATGACATCGACCTCCTCGCCAGTCGCCGTGATCGAGCGCCGCGTCGTCAGGATCGACGAGGTCGGCTTGACGGCGAAACGGGCGATGATCGGCTGCCCGGTGGAGATACCGCCGAGAATGCCGCCGGCATGGTTCGAGAGGAACAGCGGCTCGCCGTCATTGCCGATCCGCATCTCGTCGGCATTTTCCTCGCCGGTGAGCGCTGCCGCGGCGAAGCCCTCGCCGATCTCGACACCCTTCACGGCGTTGATCGACATCAGCAGGGACGCGATGTCCTGGTCGAGCTTGGCATAGATCGGCGCGCCAAGGCCGGCCGGAACGCCCTCTGCGACGACCTCGATCACAGCGCCGACCGAGGATCCCGCCTTGCGGATTCCATCGAGATAGTCTTCCCACACGGCCGCCATGACCGGATCGGGGCAGAAGAACGGGTTATTGTCGATCTCGTTCCAGTTCCAGCGGCTGCGATCGATCGCATGCGGGCCAACCTGCACCAAAGCGCCACGCACGGAAACGCCCGGAACGACCTTGCGCGCGATGGCGCCGGCCGCAACCCGCGCCGCCGTCTCGCGCGCCGAGGATCGGCCGCCGCCGCGATAGTCGCGAATGCCATATTTGACGTCATAAGTCAGGTCGGCATGGCCGGGCCGGTAGCGGTCCTTGATGTCACCATAGTCCTTGGACCGCTGGTCGACATTCTGGATCTCCAGCGCGATGGGCGTTCCGGTGGTCAAGAGCGTGCCATCCTCCTGCGGCATCACGCCGGAAAGGATGCGCACTTCGTCGGGTTCGCGGCGCTGCGTCGTGAAGCGCGACTGGCCCGGTCGGCGCTTGTCGAGCCATGTCTGGATTTCGGCCTCGGAAATCGCGACGCGCGGCGGGCAGCCGTCGACGACGGCGCCGAGCGCGGGACCGTGGCTCTCGCCCCAGGTCGTCACGCGGAACAGATGGCCGAAAGTGTTGTGCGACATGGATGGGTCCTAAGCTTCTGGATGCGGTTCTAGAAAGGCGCGGCCCCGCCGTCAAACAGGCGCCACCGCCGATGACAGCCGACGCCGCCGAATCGCCCGGACGACGGCACCGATAAGCCCAATAAACTTGATAATGAGCGTCGCTATTATCAGCATCACTATATTCACGAACATGTGAAATGCACGATCACAGCGCGAACAGAACCCGCGCTTTCCCTCGATTTTGAGCATGAAATGCCCGTAATGACGCCACTATGGCGCCTACTGGTCAGGCAGCGGAATTCACAAGTGTGCCTTCACTACACATCCTTGTGATTGGCAATGATGCATTGCTGGGCGCATTTCAACCGGGCCGGCAACGGGCGGGAGGTCGCGGTAGGGAGCTGCTTCCACACCCGCGTGAGCCAGGCGCACAGACTACGGAGCAAATACCATGCGTGGACTTATGATAGCTGCCGCTACGATCGGCCTTCTCGTCTCAGCCGGCTCGGCCATGGCCGCCGAGGAAGCAAGCGGGACCGTCAGCAGCGTCAATCCGAGCGCAGGCACCCTGACCCTTCGGAACGGCGCGACCTACACCTTCGCGAATCCCACGGTGCTGATCGGCTTCATGCCCGGCGACAAGGTCGGCGTGACCTATTCGGGCAACAATCAGGGCATCGGCGCCTTCAACCCCGACCGCGCCCGCTGACTGACTGATACCGGCCTGCTGGAAACAGTGGACCCCTGACCTCGCAGAGACGGCCTCCCCACCCCCCAGGAGGCCGTCTCAAGCGTCGGGACTACCCAATCGGCATTGATTTCGAGGGATGGCGGCTCAGAGCCAGTCGATGTGGTCGCCGTCCCAGACCATTACACGGTCCTGACGAATATTCAGCATCGTGACGCCCTGCGGATCGAGATCGGCGAGAAGCCCCTGCAGGACGCGGCAGACGCCGCCATGTGACACCGCGACGGTGTCGTTCTCAACCGTATCGAGCCAGGCGCCGATGCGTACCGAGAGATCGGCATAGCTCTCGCCAAAGGGCGGCGTGAAGCCCCATTTGTCGCTCTCGCGGGCCGCGACGAGATCAGGCCAATTCACCTGCAATTCCGCCGCCGTATAGCCCTCCCAATCGCCGAAGGTAATTTCCTTCAGGATCGGATCGGTGTGATAGGCGGTGGGATCGAGCCCCATGGCGGCGCGCACGATCTCCATCGTCTCGCGCGTGCGAGCGAGCGGGCTCGCGACGAAATCGAAATCCACAGCCTCGGGCAAGCGCGCCTTCAGCACCTCGCCATTGCGGCGAGCCTGCAGGCGGCCGCGCGGATTGAGCGGAATGTCCTTCTGGCCCTGAAAGCGGCCTTCGGCATTCCAGTCGGTCTCGCCGTGCCGGATGAAGACGATGCGAGGCACGGAACTCTCCGGGGCGAGGCGACGGCTGGGGAGCGGGCGAAGGGCCGGATCAGTCCTTGATCACGGAGATGTCGGGCGCGTCGACTGCCTTCATGCCGACGACATGATAGCCCGAATCGACGTGGTGGACCTCGCCGGTGACGGCACGCGACAGGTCCGACAGGAAGTAGACGCCCGAATCGCCGACCTCCTCGGTCGTCACCGTGCGGCGGAGCGGCGCGTTATACTCGTTCCACTTCAGGATATAGCGGAAGTCGCCGATGCCGGAAGCGGCCAGGGTCTTGATCGGGCCGGCCGAGATGGCGTTGACGCGGATGTTCTTGGGCCCGAGGTCGACGGCGAGATATTTGACGCTCGCCTCGAGCGCTGCCTTGGCGACGCCCATCACATTGTAGTTCGGCATCACCTTTTCGGCGCCGTAATAGGTCAGCGTCAGGATCGAGCCGCCATTCGTCATCAGCTTCTCGGCGCGCTGGGTCACCGCGGTCAGCGAATAGACCGAGATCAGCATCGTCTTCGAGAAATTGCCTTCTGACGTATCGACATAGCGGCCGGTCAACTCGTCCTTGTCGGAGAAGCCGATGGCATGCACCACGAAGTCTATGCTGCCCCAGGCCTTCTCGATCTCGGCGAAAACGGCGTCGATCGAAGCGCCATCCGTGACGTCGCAATGGCCGACGACGAGACCGCCGACTTCAGCCGCGAGCGGCTCGACGCGCTTCTTCAGAGCATCGCCCTGATAGGTGAAAGCAAGCTCGGCGCCATGGTCATGGCAGGCCTTGGCAATGCCCCAGGCGATCGAGCGGTTGTTGGCGACGCCCATGACGAGCCCGCGCTTCCCCTTCATCAATCCGCCGGCTTGTGGCATTCGCTGTCTCTCTCCTGGCAGTCTCTTGGCGCTTGGACGCGCGCTTCCTATCGCACAGGCATTTTGTTGCTTCAAGCGACGGGGGGCAGGTTCGGATCACAGTTCCTGAACGTCATTCGTCGATTGCGCAATCTGCCCATCGAAACCGATGACGGCGCGACGGCTTGGCGCTAGTCTCCCCCGCCATGTCGAACCTCCTCTCCCCCGATCTCATTGCCCGCTTCGCCGCGCTTGTCGGCCCCCAGCATGCGCTCACCGACGCCGAGGCGACGCTGCCTTACCGGACGGAATGGCGCGATCGCTTTCCCGGTCTGACGCCTCTGGTGCTCAGGCCCGGATCGACGGCCGAAGTCTCCGCCGTGCTGGCGCTCGCCAACGAAACGCGGACGGCGATCGTGCCACAGAGCGGCAATACCGGTCTTGTCGGCGGCCAGGTGCCGGACCAGAGCAACACCGACGTCGTGCTCTCGCTCGACCGCATGACGCGCATCCGCAATGTCGATGCCGAGGGCTACACGCTCACCGCGGAGGCCGGGGCGATTCTCGCCGATGTGCAGACGGCGGCCGAGGCGGCCGGGCGGCTGTTTCCACTCTCGCTCGGCGCCGAGGGCTCCTGCCGAATCGGCGGCAATGTCTCCTCGAATGCCGGCGGCACCGCCGTGCTCGCCTATGGCAACACGCGCGACCTCGTTCTCGGCCTTGAAGTGGTGCTGGCCGACGGCCGTATCTGGGAAGGGCTCACGGGCCTGCGCAAAGACAATACAGGCTACGACCTGAAGCAGCTCTTCATCGGCGGCGAGGGAACGCTCGGCGTCGTCACCGCGGCGGTGTTGAAGCTCTATCCACGCCCGCGCGGCCAGGCGGTTGCCTTCGCGGCTGTGGAAAACCCCGCGGCGGCGCTGGCCTTGTTCACGCTGGCGCGCGACCGGGCGGGCCATGATCTCACCGGCTTCGAGCTGATGCCGCGCATCGGTCTCCAGATGGTGCTTGATCATCTTCCGGGCACGCGCGACCCACTGGCGGCGCCCTCTCCCTGGTATGTGCTGATCGAGATTGCGTCCGGTCATTCCGACGAGGCGGCGGCGGCGACGCTCGAGGACGTACTCGGTACGGCCTTCGAGGCCGGCGCCGTCGCTGACGCCGCCATTGCCCAGTCGCTGGCTGATCGCAAGGCGTTCTGGCATCTCCGCCATGGCATGTCGGAGGCGCAAAAGCCCGAAGGCGGCTCGATCAAGCACGATGTCTCGGTCCCCGTCGCCCGCGTGC
The DNA here is from genome assembly GCA_965229085.1 of Kaistia sp. GTDB lineage: Bacteria > Pseudomonadota > Alphaproteobacteria > Rhizobiales > Kaistiaceae > Kaistia. The sequence goes on from OZ245859.1 coordinate 1,732,229, forward strand.
CGGAATTCCTCACAGAAGCGATAGCCGCCGTCGAGGCGATGGTGCCGGGCTGCCGGCCGGTGCCGTTCGGCCATCTCGGCGACGGCAACATCCATTTCAACGTCTCGCAGCCCGTTGGCGCCGACAAGGCGGCCTATCTCGCGCGCTGGGAGGAAATGAACGCGCTCGTGCATGGCATCGTCGCCAGCTATCGCGGCTCGATCTCGGCTGAGCACGGCATCGGCCGGCTGAAGCGAGACCTGCTGCCCGGGGTCAAGGGACCCGTCGCCATGGACATGATGCGCGCCATCAAGGTGGCGTTCGATCCGAACGGCATCCTGAACCCCGGCAAGATGCTCTGAGCGAGCCGCAGCAGCGGCTCGCCTGCGTCAACGGAAGCGCTTATCCTTTGGTCGATCAGACGACAGATTAGGATCGACCCATGCGAGGCGCGCGATGACCCGGCCGCCAAGCCGCAGCGGCCGTCTGCCCCGAAACGGACAGGCGGGCAACGACGACGGCGGCCAGGCCGAACTTCCCTTCGATTCCGAGCAGGATTCCGTGCCGCCATCGGAGAAGACCAGCACCGGGCGGCCGTCCCGCGCCAAGCCGGGCGGAGCCGGCAAGCCGTCCGCGCGGCCCAAATCGCACGGCAGCGGCGCGGCGCCCAAGAAGGCCGCATCAGCCAAGAAGGCGATGACGGGCAAGAGGCCGCAGGCAAAGGGGAAAGCGCGCACCGCCCCCACCGGCTTTGGCGGCTGGCTGTGGCTGCTCGCGATCGGGCAACTGCTGGTGACGGCGCGGATGATCGATACGCTCATGAAGATGGCGGCGCTCATCGGCGGTCCGGTCTGGCAGGACCATCGCGGCCTCGTCCTCACCGACCTTGCCCTCTACGGCGCTGCCTTCCTGCTGCAACTCGCCGTCATCGCCGCCATGGCACTGCGCAAGCGCGCCTTCGTGCCGCTCTTCATCACCTCCGCCGTCGCCTATCTCGTGATCGGCCGGGTCGAGCCGCTGCTGGCCATCGCCTTTCTCGGCATGGACCCGGCGCGCCTCTTGTCCCGCGCCGTGCTGATGCCGATGGCGGTCGAATTCGGCATCGCGTTCGGCTGGTGCGCCTATGTGCTTCTGTCCCGGCGGGTGAAGAACACCTTCGTACGGTGAGGGCTCGGGACCGCGGGACGGAAACCTCTCGTCAACCCTATGCGGTCACGCCCTGCTAACCCTCTCCGAATCCAAGGGATATTAACCACGTTCCTTAAGGGGGAAACGGCTCCCAGCATGCCATTCTGCTCTCCACGGACGCGGCGGTCCGGTGTCTTCGGACCCCCGCTTCGGAATTTGTTAACCAGTGAGAGTGAGGCACATGATGGGACGCCAGGCCGCCAACGCGAACGCCACCGACCGCGATCTCCGGCTCGATCCGTTCGCCCTGCCCGTACGCTATTCGGCTGTCCTTTCCGCTCCGGCCGGCGTTGCAGCCATCGTGCTCGGCCGTGACCGCGTCACTGTCAAGCGGCCGCTCGGCGGCATCGATGCCACCCTCACCTGCCCGATCCGCGCCTTTCGCGGCGTTGCCGTGAAGATGACGGTCGATCAGGCCACGAACCGGCTCCGCACCGAGATCGAACTGATGCATGCCGACAGCGCGATGTCGCTGCCGCTCGCTTCAGTCGAGGATCTTGGCGACGGCGAAGATGTCGCCGCCGACTGGCAGGCCTGGGGCAAGGCGCTCTGCCTGCCGCTCCTGATCGTGGAGACCGATGGCACGGTGCGCGAGGCGGTTCCCCATCTCGGCGGCATCGAGGCGACCGCGCCCCGCGCCCGCCGCATGGCCTCGCCGCTGAAGCGTCGCCGCCCGCGCTTCCTGAAGCGCCGCAAGGTCGGCGTCGCCGGCGCCACAATCCGCATTGAGGCCGACGAGATCATCGCCCGCGACTGAGTGCGGGTCAGGTTCCCGCAGCGCCGAGCACGCCATCGAGCAGCAGCCCGATCAGGAAGATCAGGCCGAAGGGCCAGTTCGACTTGAACAGCCTCAGCTGCAGCGCGCCGTCATCGAGATCGATCCGCGCCACCTGCCAGCCGAGTTGCACCGCGCCCGCGGCCAGGCCGATATAAGCCAGCGGACCGGCCTGCGCGAAGAGCAGCGCAGCGGCAAACAGCGCCACCGCCGCGGCATAGAAAAAGCCGATATAGAGCGGCGCCCGGTCGCCGAAGAGGCGTGCCGTCGAGCGCACACCGACGATCGCATCGTCCTCCTTGTCCTGCAGGGCGTAAATCGTGTCATAGCCGATCGTCCAGGCGACGCCGCCGGCGAAGAGCAGCACGGGCGCCGTTGACAGGCTGCCGAACCAGGCAGCCCAGCCCATCAAGGCGCCCCATGAGAAGGCGAGGCCAAGCACCGATTGCGGCCAGTCGGTGATGCGCTTCATGAATGGATAGGCAGCGACGACCCCCAGCGAGCAGAAGCCGACCAGAATCGTAAACGGATTGAACGCCATCAGCACGAGGAAGCCGACCAGCGCCTGCAGCAGCAGGAAGACCTTCGCCTGACGCACCGTCACCTGGCCGCTGGGGATTGGCCGCGACCGGGTGCGCGCGACGCCGGCATCAAGGTCGCGGTCGACAATGTCGTTATAGGTGCAGCCGGCGCCGCGCATCGCCACCGCACCGATGAAGAACAGGAGGCCGTGCCATAGGTTCGGCAGCGGCGCATTCGCCGCACCGCTCGCCAGCGCCGCCGACCACCAGCACGGGAGCAGCAGCAATTGCCAGCCGATCGGCCGGTCCCAGCGCGCAAGGCGGCCATAGGGCTTCAGCCAGGACGGGGCAAAGCGATCGACGAGATTGTCGCGCCGCGCGTCGGCCACCGGGTTGACCGGGGGGCTCTTCGTCATGATGGGCTTCCTCAGCGGACGATTTCCGCCTCCTTATGCCACCGGATCGGCGGCAGCGGGCCGGAAATCAGCCTATCAACCCGCCGCCTCCACACGATGATGCGTCAGAGTCAGGAAGCGCTGGAGACCCAGCCCCTCCGCAAGGGCGATGGAGCCCGTGTTGGTAGCGGCGACATGATAGCGCGGGATCAGACGACGCGCCGCAAGAACGGCGAGCGCCGTTGCGACCACCCGCCGCGCGAAGCCTTGCCGGCGCCGGTCCGCTCTCGTTACGACACCACCGATCTCGAAAACGGGGCCGTGATTGCGAAAGACGCAGCACACTGCGGCGGGACGCTCCGGCTCCTCTGGATCGTCCAGAACGCAGAAGAACGCATCGCCCGCCGCAAGTTGCGCGGCCAGCGCGGCGCGCTCATGGCCCTGCTCGGCGATCAGCGCGAAATCACCATCGCGCGGCATTGTCGTGACCCGCACGGAGCGATCGAGAAGATACGCGCGCTCTGCCGTGTAGGAGAAATAGCATGCCGTCTGTTCAGAGGCTGTCCGCTCTGCCAGCACGGCCCGATCCGTCTCGCTCTGGAGCTTGAACACGGCCCCGCCGGCCAGAGGGACGCGATCGAGCAGCAAAGCCGAGAGCTCTGCCGCATCGCTGGAGAGAAACGCCACCAGCCCGCAGCCCGGATAGGTGGCCCTGTCCCAAGGGCTCGCAGCGGTCTCCAGCAGCGCCAGCGTTGCAGAGCGTTCGCCGTCAGTCACGGAAAGCGGTGTTGTGTTGCGCGGATAAAGGAAGAGATGCTTCAACAGCGATACGTTGCGAAGCGGCGCCTCGGCGAGGCGCGACACGATCGCGAGGCGATCCTCCATGATGATCATCGGCTTTTTTCTGCGTTATTTCGCGCTTGATCATGCGATTTCGCGGCGCGTCGGGCAAATCGCGCCGGCGGCTGTCGGAAACAGGCGGCCGGCAACGTCCTTGATCGAGCGCAGGCGGGAGGATGGGCTGCGCCACACCGTTGGGGAGAGGAGATGCCATGACCGAAGCTCTTGAGCCAGCCGCCGCGCTTGCGGCCCGCAATCCGGTTCGTATCCTGAATGAAAGCGCTGAATACCGCACCGCGCGGCAGGAACTGCTGATCGAAGAATATGAACTGCGCCGCATGACCGAGCGCGTCGCGGCGATGCGGCGGGCGCTACCGCCGGGCGCGCCGGTCACAGGGGATTACCGCTTCATTGCCGAGGACGGAAGCGAGGTGCCGTTTGCCGCGCTGTTCGGCGACAAAGAGACGCTGGCGATCTACAATTTCATGTTTGGAGCGCAGCGCGCCCGCCCCTGCCCGATGTGCACCAACCTGCTCGGTGCTCTTGAGGGCAACGCCAACGACGTCCTGCAGCAGATGGGGCTTGCCATCGTTGCCGGCGCTTCGATCGACCGGCTGAAAGCGTTCAAGGCCGAGCGCGGCTGGCGCTTCCTGCCGCTCTTCAGCGATGCCAATGGCAACTGGTCGCGCGAATTCCATGCGATCAGCGATGACGGCGGCGATATCCCGGGCATGCATGTCTTCACCCGCCGCGACGGCACGATCCGCCATTTCTGGAGCGGCGAAATGACCGAGCGCGACCCCGGCCAGGACCCGCGCGGCGCGCCGGAACTCGCGCCGCTCTGGCATATGCTCGACCTTCGCCCCGAGGGGCGGGACCCGCATTGGTATCCGGAGCTCGATTATCCGAAATAAGCGGCGCTCAATCCTCCGCGGAGAGCCGCTTCATGAAGAAGTATCGGCCTTTGCCCTTCGGATGATCCGGCACGACGCCGCATTGATCCGCTTCCCGCGGCCGGTCCGGAACGACGATATGCGGCGTCAAAGCGGCCTCGCAACGATAGCCGGAGCGGTTTCCAGGCGCCGGCGGGTGAGAAGCCAACCCTCCATCCGCCCCTGCCTCTTCTGTGAACGCCCGGCGCCTCGCAAGCACCGCCGCGAAGGCCCGACCTCCCTGTCCCTTGCCTAGTTGACCCACTCCATCAGCGATGATCCGAGCGGCTGCGTGCCGCGCACGAAGCCCGGCTTGATGTCGGGCATGTCGATGAGGCTCGGCAGATAGGTGATCTCGCCGAATGGGCTGCCGATCGTCGTCACGGGGATGTCGGTCTCCTTCGGCATGTCGGCGAAGGCCATGGCACTGCCGATCGCGCTGCCGTCGAGCAGCCCGATTTCCTGCGCCCACATGCACATCCGCGTCAGCGAGACGCGCACCTGATAGCTGCCCCCCTCGATGGCGCGGCGATGCAGCGCGGCGGCGATGGCGGCCGAGCCGACATAGGCGGCGAGATAATCGGCGAAGATGACCTGCAGCGGCATGATCGGGGCGTCGATCGCGCCCTCGCTATCGACATAGCCGGAAACGGCGACGGCGATCATGTCGAAGCCGCGGAAATTGGCCCACTCGCCCTCGAAATCGAAGCAGCGCAGCTCATGTGCGATAATGCCGGGACGACTCGTCGCGAGACGGCGCGGCGAGATGCCCCGCTGGTCGAGATTGAGATAGGAGCAGGTGAAGATATCGGCGCTCTGCAGCAGATTGAAGAACTGGCGCATATCGCCCGGATTGTCGAAGTCGCAATAGGCGGCGCGCTTGCCAATATCGGTCTCGAGCCGCCAGTTGAGATGATCGGGATAGTTCGGCTTGGAGAGATGCAGAACATCCGCGCCAAACTCGGCCAGCGTCCGCCCGGTGATCGGGCCGCCGATGACATGGGTGCAATCGAGCACGCGAAGGCCGCCGAGCGGGGTCGAGCCGCCCTGGGGCAAGGGAATCGGGTCGCTCTCGCCGATCTTCTCGATTTCGACGATCGGCTTTGCCGCAAGACGGCGTCCCACAGGATGGTCGCGCCATTCGGAGGCGCTGCGCACCATGCCGATGGCGCCGGCCTCATCGCGGATCGCCCGTTCGAGCGCCTCGCCGTCCCACTGCATGATGGCGGCCTCGACGGCGCGCTGCGTCGGCGCGCATTTCAGCACCTTGAACATCGCATCGCGCAGACGCGGATAGAACAGCTCGATCTTGACGAAGCGGCCGTCGCGGGTCGGGTAGAATTCGCCGCTCATCGGCGAATCGACACCAATGCCGGAGCCATAGTCGGTAAACGGGATCTGCCGGCCGTTCTGGCGCATGAAGGCGATGCCGTGATGCTGGTGCACCGCGTTGCGCACGCTGGTGGTCACATCCTGCGGCTTGCCGCCGCGCAGCTGCCAGAGCTCGCCGAGCGCCAGGCCGAACGCCGCCTGGGCGGCCGCCATCAGCTCACCGAAGCGGTGCCGCGAGGCAAGGATCGGATCCTTGCCCTGAATCGTCGCCTTGCCGCCCAGTTGCGCTTCACGCAAGCCGATGGCGGCCAACATCATGTCGAGCGCGTGCTGCGTGCTCGAAGAATCAACCTTGGCCATGGAACAAATACCCCCCTCATGAAAACTTGGGGTCGATCGCGCGAGTCTTCGAACAAAAGCCCCCATCGAACCTAACGCCGATTTCGTTGGGGGATCGTCAATATTCGAAGCCTCGATTTATTCAAGAATCTGGAATTAATAGCGATACGCCCCAATAGTCACTGCTTGTCTCTTCGCAGCCATATCAATGGGAACGTGTGCGTCGACCGATTTCATCGAGTCGCCCAGTTCAGCGGCGCTAACGACTTCAGTCAACTTTGGAGAGGAGCATCGCGCCGACGATCGTCGCGCCCGGCTCGGGATGGCGCAGCAAAGCGGCAACCTCTTCATAGCCCGAGGGTCCGCAGGCCTCGTGACTGTAGGCAAGCAGCGCGGCGAGGATGGCCGTGCGACCGGCTTCCTCGGGCTGGCTGGACAGGACGATGAGCGGCTGCATGCAATCTCCTGATGGCGTGGCATTTCAGGGGAGATTTGTTCGAACGACAGCGGCCGGCTGAATCGCCAGATAAGTTCGGCACCGCGAAGCTTAGCCTCGGGTCGGCGTAGTCACGCTTGCTCCGAGGTGGTCGTGGCGTGAAGGGTGTTGAGGAGAACCGATCGAGCCACTTCCGCCATGAGCGCACTGAGCCCGACCGAGAAGGGGTGGGAGGCGGACTGGCAGCTTCTGGGCCTTGGGATTGCGAAAGCGGCCGTTCAGCAGATCCCTCCACTTCGACGGTAGCGCGCCCCCCCATTTCGGTCAAAGATGCGCACGCAGCTCCAGCCTGAAACCAGCCGTAGTTTCAAAAAGAAATGTCGCTGCAGAGCCATGATGCTCTGTGCACATCACGGGTGTTGCCGTCTAGCTACCCCAGAAACCCAGTGAGGCTTCGCTAGGTTTCAAAAGGATCTTCGACCACAAGATAATCGTGGACCTGGTCGGGATCGCATGTGATCCATCTTCCCCTTGAACTGGCTACAGGACTTTTTTCAGGGCGGCGATAACGCCGTTGTGCGGGAGGTAGCCGACAATGCCGTGAGCATTGCTCGTCTTATTATCCACGGTCCCATCATTTTCGATCCCGGCCGCGAACGTGTTCTCATCCAGATCTTTCGCAAGCGCCACGAGATCGGAAGGGTCGTAGAAATTTGCCCAGCGTTTGACAAAGGAAGGCTTGCGGCGCGGTGGGCCGAGTTTCTTCTTGAATGCGTCCAGTCCGAGCGGCGACCCCATGGTGATCAGCAACGGGATCTCGGAACTTTTGCCCTGTGCTTCCATCTCTCTCAAGAGTTTGAATGCAATAACTGTTCCGAGTGAATGGGTGATCAGAACTTGCGGACTTTTTTGCAGGTATGGACGCACAATAGCGTCGACCGCCGTTCCCGCTCCCGGCGCGGACAGATAGGTGTGGCCCTGTTTGACCACACGTAGCAGGATCGCCCCTTTCGCCGGAGATATCTTTTCAAGCGCACGAACCAGACCGACAATACGCCGGCCAAAGAAACTGTCCATTGGAACGGCGTCGTTGCCTGCTTCCTCGATTGCCGCTTCTATCTCTGCTTCCCCGCGACCACTTTCGAGAAGAGCCTCCTCCAACGCTGAGGATAGGAACTTCATTTCCTCATCGTCACGGATATCGACCTCAGTGTCACCGGCGCCCATCCCGACAGCGGATTTCGTCTTGCCGGTCGCCCAGGCGGCAAGAGTGGTGCCGTAGTAAGCCATATTCACACTGGAGCCCTTGAGCAGGCCGGGCGCGACGCCGTGCAGGCTGTTGGTCCAGTCCTCGATCAGTTCTTGCTGCGTCGATCCTTCCTGGCCAATACCGTGGATCATCAGGACGTTCATATGTTCGCCTCCATGTGGAATTTTCGGATCAGGATCTCTGCGCCTTCCATCTGGAACGACGAGAACTGCGATGGCAGCAGGAACGGGATGACGTCGAGCAGGCTATCGGCTGCTGCCTTCTCCTCAGCTTCTGGATCTTCGACGAACTGCCACCCCTGACGCAGCCACGGCCAGAAGCCGGCGATTTCGCCCCTTTGTGCGGGTGTTGCGCGTGTGACCCATTCCGGAAGAGCATCGTTGTGAGGGGAGTGCCTACGCGCGTCGACAGCCGGCACTTCCGCCTCATAACCGTTCTGGCGACGCCTGATTGGGAGCAGTCCCATGAAAGCGATGTCAAACGGGATGGCCTGATCGTAGTGGCAGTAGAAGTAGGCCATGCGGCGTATGCTGTCGATATCGCCGCCATAGTCGTAGAGGTAGCTCGAAACTGCTCCGACGACCGGGTTGACGTGCTTCATTTCGCGCAGGCCTGCCGCCATCCGATCGACCTGGGCGGCCGGCAGTTTGCCGATTTGCAGATTGGCAATGACATCGATCGAGCTTTCGATTTGGGGCTGGACTTCCATCCATTGGTTGACACAGGTCCAGCCGATGACACCAAGCCTGTCCCGGCTCAATACGGTGATCAGCTCCCGGTAAACCACTACCGAGGCCACCACCCCATCGCGAAACTCAACGAGAACCTGAACCGCTGCGTCTTCGACATTGATGCGATACTCGCTTGGACGCCCGGAACCGCCATTGCGCCACGCGATCGCCGTCGCCCATATGCGCTTCGGTGTCTCACCCAGCACGACCAGATTTGTGCCGTCGTGTACAAAGTCTCTTCCTATCGAGAAACTTTTGCGAACGTATTGTTGTTCTCTTGCTGATTCCCAATCTTTCGATTTGATCCATGTAAACAAATCCTCGGGCAGCTTCGTCTTAAACTCGGCGATGATCCTGTCTTGAGCTTGATCTTCTTGCGGCGCCGGCCACTGCGGCGAAGGTATATTGCCAGCGGGCGATTTGCCGCGTTGGAAATAGACCGCATGTTCGCGGGGAATGCCGGTCGAGACGTCGGGCGAGCATTTCAGGCGGTATCGCTCACCGATCTCTCGCATGCGTGCTTGCGAGAACAGGCCAAGGGATTCTGGAATGACGCAATCAGGAAGGTACTTGTCGAAAGCCTCATCGCGGTGACCGCACAGACCTTCGAGTATGACGGTTGAGAAAATGCAGCGGGCAGGGGACGTCTGGTCTCCGTTTAGCATAAAGGCCTTCTCGCCATCCATGACCGCACTGAAGCGATCGAGTACGGGCTGAACGGGGTCATAAGGTCCACGCGGAAGGACAGGGTCTTCCGCTATATCTGCCGTCTCGATGTCTGGAGGAAGCGATCTGCAGGCGTCACTGAATATCGAGAGGCTCTTGATTCCGTGGCGGTAAAGTTGGCGTCTCAGCCCTTCGACCGAAATGCCCCGCATTTCATGATACCAGTCGCTCGGCAGCCAGACGTTCTGTTCGGCGCCGGTACGAAATCCGTGACCAGCAAAATGCAGGATAAAGAGTTCTACCTCGTCGTTTTGGGCCAACATTGCCAGCAACGTTTCGCGGACACGAGATATCGTGACTGGATTGTTTGCTTCGTCAGTGATCAGCTTGGTCGTAAAGCCGGATTGTTGAGCCCAGGTGGCAATTTCATGAGCCACAGTGATCGCGCCAGGCAACCGGGTTAGTGGGTTTGACCGAGACACTCCAATCGTCAGGCACAGTTTCACAATGATCCCCTCCACTTTCGCACTTACCCAAGAAGTACAGTGCGAGTATCGGATGCTACTTCGATTTTTTGCTATATGATCAATCGTAAAATAGCGAATTCCAGCGGTTTTTTGTTGCATTAGCGACACAAGGCGAATGCGCGTCACATTGCTGATCCTCCGGCGAAGCAGCGAAAGCGCGGTATTGAGTAGCAGCAGTGTCGAGGCATGCGCGTTGTGAAGTTAGCGAGCCAGGGCGCTGGCCTTGGACGCTTTGGACGAAGCGCGCTAACGCGCTCTGTTTCCAGATCCGAGCATTTGCGTGGCCTCCAGCCGAATCTCCGCTAGGTACATCATGCTGCTCGAAAGCTGCCTGAGAGGATACCGCTCCGACTTTGCCGTCGGGCGAAGCTAAACGAATGGCAAGTTTCGGGTGGTAACCGCAGCGCTCCGAACGACCACAATGGGGTCGGAGGCCGCCCGAAGGCGTATGCCGTAACCGGATTTCTGTCGCGCACGGCGCTCGCGAGGTTTGCACAGCCGGTGGCAGTCTCCCGCCCCTCCGTCCCCACCGCCCGCCGCCGCCCTCGACATTCCCCGTCCCGCTTGCTAAGCGCGGCTCTTGCTCATTTGCCGCCGATAGCCTTGCAGGGACCTGTGATGACCGATATGCGCCTCAATGTCCTCCTGATCGGCTCCGGCGGGCGCGAGCATGCGCTGGCCTGGAAGCTGGCGCAGTCGCCGCGGTTGAAGCGGCTCTTTGCGGCGCCCGGCAATCCGGGGATCGCCGAACATGCCCTGCTCTGCGCGCTTGATGCGAACGACCATCCGGCCATCGCCGCTTTCTGCCGGCGCGAGGCGATCGACCTCGTCGTGGTCGGCCCCGAGGCGCCGCTGGTCGCGGGCCTTGCCGATGCGCTCACCGAGGCCGGCATCCGCGTCTTCGGGCCGAGCCGCGCGGCGGCGGCGCTCGAAGGCTCCAAGGGTTTCACCAAGGATCTCTGCTCCGAGGCGGGCATTCCGACCGCCGCCTATCAGCGCTTCACGGAGGCCGAGCCGGCGCGGGATTATGCGCGGGCGATGGGCGCGCCGATCGTCGTCAAGGCGGATGGCATCGCCGCCGGCAAGGGCGTCGTCGTGGCGGAAACGCTGGACGAGGCCATCGCGGCGATCGATGCCTGTTTCGATGGCGCCTTTGGCGATGCCGGCGCGGAAGTCGTGATCGAGGAATGCCTCATCGGCGAGGAGGCGAGCTTCTTCGCCCTTGCGGACGGCAAGACGGCGATCGCCTTCGGCGCGGCGCAGGATCACAAGCGCGCCTTCGATGGCGATCAAGGCCCGAACACCGGCGGCATGGGCGCCTATTCGCCCGCCCCTATCATGACCGACGCGATGATCGAACGCGTCATGGCCGAGATCATCCATCCGACCGTCGCGACGATGGCGGCGCGCGGCACGCCGTTCCAGGGCGTGCTCTTCGCCGGGCTGATGATCACCGCCAAGGGGCCGGAACTCATCGAATACAATGTCCGCTTCGGCGATCCGGAATGCCAGGTTCTGATGATGCGGATGACCAGCGACCTGCTCGATCTGCTGCTGGCCGCGGCCGAGGGGCGGCTCGATGGCGAGGCGCCCTCGTTCCGCGACGCGGCGGCGCTCACCGTCGTCATGGCCGCGAAGGGCTATCCCGGCAGCTACAAGAAGGGCACGCCGATCGGCAGCCTTGACGCCGCGCGCGCGATCGACGGCGCCGAAGTGTTCCAGGCCGGCACGGCGACGACGCCGGATGGTCTCGTCGCCGTGGGCGGCCGCGTGCTCAATGTCTCGGCTTGCGGCGCGACGATTGCCGAGGCCCGGGACCACGCTTATGCGGCTGTGGCGGCGATCGACTGGCCGGACGGCTTCTGCCGGTCGGATATCGGTTGGCGCGCGCTCGGCCGGACGGCGTAGCGCTTTCCCCGGCGACGCGAATCCGGCAGAGTCCGCCGATGTCCATCCGCCGCCTCACCGACGATATGATCAACCGCATCGCCGCCGGCGAAGTGGTCGAGCGGCCGGCAAGCGTCGTCAAGGAACTGGTGGAGAACGCCATCGATGCCGGCGCGAGCCGGATCGAGGTCGTCACGGCCGGCGGCGGCATCGCGCTGATCCGTGTCACCGACGATGGCTCGGGCATGGATGCGGCCGATCTCGCGCTCTCGGTCGACCGGCATGCGACGTCGAAGCTCTCGGACGATCTGCTTGATATCCGCACGCTCGGCTTTCGCGGCGAGGCGCTTGCTTCGATCGGGGCGGTGGCGCGGCTCTCGATCGCCAGCCGGCATGCCTCCGAGCCGCATGGCTGGGAAATCGCCATTTCGGGCGGTCTCGTCGAGCCGCTGCGGCCGGCCTCGATCGCGCGGGGCACGCGCGTCGAGGTGCGCGATCTCTTCTTCGCGACGCCGGCGCGGCTCAAATTCATGAAGGGTGAGCGGGCCGAGGCGAGCGCGATCGGCGATGTCGTCAAGCGCCTCGCCATGGCGCATCCCGAAATCCGCTTCTCGCTCTCCGGCAGCGATCGTTCGGCGCTGGAGCTTCCGGCAACCGGCAGCGGCGGCTTTGCCGAGCGGCTGGCACAGGTGCTCGGGCGCGATTTCGCCGACAATGCCATGGTGATCGACGCGGCGCGCGAAGGCGTGCGCCTCACCGGTCATGCGGGATTGCCGACCTTCCACCGTGCCAACGGGCTGCAGCAATTCCTGTTCGTCAATGGGCGGCCGGTGCGCGACAAGCTGCTCATCGGCGCGCTCAGGGCAGGCTATGCCGATGTCATGGCGCGCGACCGCCATCCGGTCGCGGCGCTGTCGCTCGCGCTCGATCCGCACGAGGTCGACGTCAATGTCCATCCGGCCAAGGCCGATGTGCGTTTTCGCGATCCCGGCCTCGTGCGCGGGCTGATCGTCGGCGCGCTCAGGCAGGCGGTGCAGGCCTCCGGCCACCGGGCGACGTCCACCGGCGGCGGCGCCACCATCGCCGCCTTCCGCCCCGGCACGCCGCCGCCTTTCGGTTCGCCGCCCGCCTATCAGCCGCGCCCGGCCTATGCCGCCGCCCGGGCGGGCGCGGCCTATGCCTATGCGCCGCCGCGTTTTGCCACGGCGGAGGGTTTTGACGAGCCGTCCGGACAAGGAATGCCGCAAGGCGCGTTCGAAGCGGTCGACCGGCCTTCGGCCGATACGCGCGCCGGCGAGGTCGCTCCCGATCAGAAGAGCGCGCTGCCGCTCGGCGCCGCACGGGCACAGGTTCACGGCACCTATGTCATCGCGCAGACGGCGGACGGCATCGTCATCGTCGACCAGCACGCCGCGCATGAGCGCCTCGTCTATGAACGGCTGAAGCAGGCCCTCGCCCGCTCCGGCGCTGCGCGGCAGATCCTGCTCATTCCCGATATCGTCGACCTGCCGGCGGAAGATGTCGGCCGCCTGCTCGAGCGCGCGGACGAGCTCGCGCAATTCGGGCTCGTGATCGAGAGCTTCGGGCCGGGCGCCGTTGCCGTGCGCGAGACGCCGGCACTGCTCGGCAGCGTCGATGCGCGGGCTCTGCTCGTCGATCTCGCCGATGACTTCGCCGAGTGGGACGGCTCGACCCGGCTTGCCGAAAAGCTCGACCATGTCGCGGCCACCATGGCCTGCCATGGCTCAGTGCGCGCCGGGCGCCAGCTCCGCCCGGAAGAGATGGATGCGCTGCTGCGCGAGATGGAGGCGACGCCCGGCTCCGGCCAGTGCAATCACGGCCGGCCGACCTATGTCGAACTGAAGCTCAGCGATATCGAACGCCTTTTTGGCCGGCGTTGAGACGAGGCAATTGCGAAAGCAGAGGTTTGGCCGCATAAGAACGGCATGAACCGCATGGACAATCTCGGCCGCGGCGGCGAAGCCAAGCTGCGCTATCTCGACGGCGACTATCAGATCCTGACGCCGGGCGCCTTCGTGCGCTGTGCCGTCACAGGCGTCGCCATTCCGCTCGACGAATTGCGCTACTGGAACGTTGCCCACCAGGAAGCCTATGTCGACCCCGCGACCTCGCTCGCCCGGCACAAGGCTCTCGGCCTCGTCTGACGCCGTTTGCGGCATGCAGCAAGCAGGGCTCGGCCTGAAGCATCCCTGGCCGACCTAGCGCCGTTCCTCACATTCATGCACCTCCTGTTCGCAGCTTTTCAGCCATGCTACCCTCGCCGCACAACCGGGGGGAGAAACTGGTGGTGGCAGAAAAGGTTGCATCGCTCGCGCTCTCAGCGTGCTGGAGCGCCAGAGCGATCTGGATCAATTATGAACCAGATAGAGAGAGCGGAGCTCGCTCGGAACTCCATCAGCTCGACGAAGAGAGCGGCAGTTTTGCGCGCAGTATCGCCTACGGCCTGCTGCTCAGCGCCGGGCTCGTGGCGCTCTTCGTTGTGATCTGGAAGTTCGTGCTCTGAGGGGCTGATCTGGAGAGACGTCTTCAGACGAAGGCCGGATGGCGAGGGGCTGCGGCAGCGCCGCTCCCGCGAGTGCCGATCTGCCGCTGCCGGTTGCCGACACCTGCCGCCTGAGCGGCTCAACGTCATACTGTCGTCGCCAGCCTTTTGCGCAGCGGCGCGGCCCGGTTCAAATGGGCTTCAGCCCTCGCGCTGTGCGTTGAATTTGTGCAGGGCACCGGCAATTCTGCCCGCCAGCACCGCCTCGTCTGCAAAATGCATGCGGACGCGAAACACCTCAGATTTTTGCGCCAATGTCAGCCGTGCCGCATGCGACCCGCGCAGGCGCGCATGGTCCTTTGCAGTCGTGACCAGCCGCAGACCTTCAGCTTCGGCACGGGCGAGCAACTGCGCCGATTCGTCATTGGTAAAGGCGTGGTGATCGGGAAAGGACTGGGTGGCGGCGACATCGACCCCGGCCGCCGTCAGCGAGGCATAGAACTTCTCCGGCCGGCCGATGCCAGCAAAGGCCAGAAACCGCCCCTGAAGGAGGTCCGGGGCGGCTACAGGCTCCAGCGCGGCGCGCAGAACGACGCGGCCGGCCCCGGCGGCGCGGCGCGCTTCGCGCTCGCCGGCCTCGCCTTCGCCGACGATCAGAACCGCATCGGCGCGCGCCATCTGCGTGGCGAGCGGCGCCCGCAACGGGCCGGCCGGCATCACCCTGCCATTGCCGATGCCTACGACCCCATCGACGACCACAAGGCTGAAATCCTTGCCGAGCGACGGGTTCTGGAAGCCGTCATCCATGATGATGCACTCAACGCCGGCGGCCTCCAGCAGCGGTACGCCATCGGGACGATGCGGGGCGACCACGACCGGCCCGCTCGCCGCCAGCAGCAGCGCCTCGTCACCGACGCGCGCCGCATCGTCGCGGCCGGGATCGACCAGGTGGGCGCCGGTGATGCTGCCGCCATAGCCGCGCGTCAGGAAGCCCGGCCGGAAGCCTAGGCCCTTGACGATATCGGCAACGGC
Source organism: Kaistia sp. (assembly GCA_965229085.1). GTDB lineage: Bacteria > Pseudomonadota > Alphaproteobacteria > Rhizobiales > Kaistiaceae > Kaistia. The sequence goes on from OZ245859.1 coordinate 1,747,582, forward strand.
GAGCGCGGTCGGCGTCTTGCCGGCGCCGCCGACGACGAAATTGCCGATGCAGATGACCGGCAGTCCGGCTCGGAAAGACGGCGAGCGGCGCATCCGGCGTCCGGCGACGGCGGACCAGAGGGCCGCAACCGGTAGCAGCGCCAGCGCGGCGGCGCCCGGCCTCTGTCGCCACCAGAAGCGCGGCGCGGCGATCATCGCGCCGGCCCGGAGCGGGCGGACCGAAACCGCACCATACCGGGCTGAGCAAGGCCTGAAGCAAACACCAGCGGCGCCAGATAGGGCCGCAGCGCCGCGAGCGTCGCTTCGAGCGCGCCAGAGAACGGCGCCAGGGCCGCGGTGCCGGCCTCGCCAAGCGCCCGCGCTGCGGCCGGGTCGGCATAGAGCGGCTCCAGCGCAGCAGCGAGCGTGACGGCGTCGATGACGGGCGGCTGGCCGGTGCCGGCATCGAGCGCGGCGTAGATATCGCGGGCGTTATCGACCTTGGGTCCATGCAGGATCGCCGTGCCGAGCAGGGCCGGCTCGATCGGACTGTGACCGCCGACCGGAACCAGCGTGCCGCCGACAAAGGCGACCGGGACGGCGCGATAGAACAGGCCGAGCTCGCCGAGCGTATCGGCGATGTAGAGGTCGGTCGCCGCGGTGATCGGCTCGCCGCGGCTGCGCAGGGCGACGGACAAGCCCGAAGCCGCGAGTTGTGCCGCAAGCGCCGGCCCGCGCACGGGATGGCGGGGCACGATGACGGTGAGGAAGCCCGGCCGCGCCGTGCGCAGCACTCGATGCGCACCGGCGACGACCGCTTCCTCGCCCTCATGCGTCGAGGCGGCGAGGAAGAGATCCCGATCCGCCGTTGCCGCCTCGAAGGCGGCGCGGGCTGCCGGATCGACGCCCGGCGCCGGCACGTCGAATTTGAGATTGCCGACGCATTGAACGCGCGAAAGGCCGAGCGCCCGCAGCCTTTCGGCATCGCCCTCGCCTTGCGCCAGAGCCAACTCGACCCCGCCGAACAGCGGCCGCATGGCGCCGGCAAGCTTCGTCCAGCGGCGGAAGGCCCGGGCGGTCATGCGGGCATTGATACGGATTTCCGGAATGCCCCGAGCCGCGAGCCGCGCCATTGTCGTGGGCCATAGTTCGGACTCGAAAAAGAGCGCAAGATCAGGCTTCCAGGCGTTGAGGAAGCGGTCGATGATCGGCTCGATGTCGAGCGGGGCATATTGATGCAAGGCGCCCTTCGGCAAGCGCTGCGCCGCTACGCGGGCGCTCGTCACCGTGACGCTGGTCAGAAGAACCGTCAGCCCCTCGGCTGCAAGCCGCGTGATCAGCGGCAGCACCGCATTGGTTTCGCCGACACTGGCGACATGGACCCAGATCAGCGGTCCCGGCGGACGGGCGATCGTCGGGCGGCCATAGCGTTCGTTTCGCCGCGCCCGCTCTTCCTTGCCCCGGCGCGTGCGCCATGCGAGCAGCAATGGCACCAGCGGCAGCGCCGCATAGCCGGCAAGCCGATAGAGCCCGCGGACGCTGCTGCCGAGGATATCAGTCATCGCGCCCGCCGACACGCTCATAGGCGATGGCGGTGACGCGGTTGAGTTCGTCCTCAAGCTGCTGCCGCTTTTCCTCGCGCAGCGCCTCGTCGGCATCGCCCGGAACGAGCACCGGCGTCCCGAAGATGCAGGCGCCCCGGCTGAACGGCAGGTTGATTGTGGTGCGGTCCCAGTTCTGCAGCACGAGCCGGCGCGAGGTGGCGAGTGCGATGGGCAGGATTGGCCGGCCGGAAAGCCGCGCGAGCGCTATGATGCCGGGACCGGCGCGGCGAGACGCGGCATGGCTCAAATCAGCCGTCATCGCCACGGTGACGCCCTCGGCAAGCGCTGATTTCATCTCGAGGAAGCCGCGGAGGCCCCCCTTTTCGATGGTGCGCGAGGGCGTGCGGGCCGCGGAAGCGCGGATCGTGCCATAGCCGAATTTTTCGGCGATGATGGCGTTGATCTCACCGTCGCGATGGCGCGAGACCATAACTTTGAGGTTGAAGCCCTTGTTGGGCACAAAGGGGGCCATCAGGTGCTGGCCGTGCCACATCGTCATGATGCCGGGCAGAAAGGCGCGATAGGCCTCGAGCGGGTTTTCCGGCTCGAAGGTGATGCGGCTCGTGGCGCGCACCAGCTTCAGATAGGCGACGGCCGTAAGGCCCGCCACGCGGATGACGCGGTCCGACGTTCCCAGCCGCTTCAGCGCGCTACCGGGCTTGCGCGCCGGTTTTGCCGCGCGCTCGCCGGCCGGCTCGCCAGCCGGCTCCATGGGTGCCGTATCGTTCACGATCGTCTTCATCCTCGACCACCCGCCGCCGCTGCCGTCTTCCTGACAGCGGCCGCGGCTGCCGTCAGCCCCCGGTCAGCTGGGGATCGAGCAGCCGGTGGAGATGCACGATGAAATAGCGCGTCTGCGCGCTGTCGACGGTCCCCTGTGCCGCTCTCTTCCAGGCGTCATAGGCGGTCCTGTAGTTCGGAAAGATGCCGACAATGTCGAGCTTGGAGAGATCGGCGAAATCGGCGGCATCGACGGAACTCAGCTCGCCGCCAAACACCAGATGGAGGAGCTGCTTGTTGGTCTCCGGCATCGTCGCCGTTCTCCTATATGCTCATCGACAACCATGGGCGCGAACTGGAAGGGCGCGCCCGCCCCGTTCACGAACGCCGCAGCATCTCGGCTGCCGCCTCGGCCTCAGCTATGGGCCCGGCAACCGCCGCCACCAGTCCTGGCCGCGCCGCGATCAGCGCTGGATGGCGCGGATCAGGCCTGTTGTAGCGGATCATGCCGCCATCGGCAGCGCGCAGCGTTCCGCCTGCTTCGTGCACCAAAAGGTCGGCAGCCGCAAGGTCCCAGTCGCAGGCGTCAGGCGCGGCTGTGGCGAGGTCAATTCGGCCCGCCGCGACCAGAGCGAGGCGGTAGGCGAGTGACGGCGTGACGCGGCGATCAGCGATGGCGAAGCCGGCTCCGCTCGCCGCCCGCATATGCCGCATCGGCCCGGCAAAGCTGAGCGGAGCGCCGTCCGCCGGTTCAGCCGCGGCAATCGGCACGCCGTTCAGCGTCGCGCCGCCGCCGCGCGCTGCGAGGAACAGCTCCTCGCGCGCCGGCACGAACAGAACGCCGACGATCGGGGCGCCATCCTCCACGACCGCCACCGAGACGCACCAATCGACATTGCCTTCCATGAAGCCGCGCGTGCCGTCGATCGGATCGACGATGAAGACGCGGCGGCGGCCGAGCCGGTCCGGCGTATCGGCGGTCTCCTCCGACAGCCAGCCATAATCGGGCCGCGCCGTCGTCAGCGCGGCATGGAGCGAGCGGTCGGACGCGATATCCGCCTCGGTGACCGGAGAATCGGCGGCCTTGGTCCAGGCGCGCGGATTGTTGCCGAAATAGCCGAGCGCGATCCGGCCCGCTTCAAGCGCAGCGGCCCGCAGCAGGTCCAGATCGTCCAGGAGAGAGGCGGCGTCAGCTTCCGGCAATCATCATGCCTTCGATCGCGAGGGTCGGCGCATTGGTGGAATAGCGATATTCGAGATCGTCTGCGGCGATCATGCGGCGATACATATCCTTGAGATTGCCGGCGATGGTGATCTCCGATACCGCCTCGGCCAGCTTGCCGCCTGAAATGCGGAACCCGCCGGCGCCACGGCTGTAATCGCCGGTCACGCCATTGGCGCCATGACCGATCAGTTCGGTGACATAGAAGCCCTCGCCGATATCGGCGAGCAGTTGGTCGCGGCTGATCGTGCCGGGCAACAGCGTCAGATTGGTCGCATGCGGACCACCGCCGCCGCCCGAGCCGCGGCCATTGGTTTCAAGGCCGAGTTCGCGCGCCGAAGCGCTGTCGAGGAGCCATGTCTGCAGCACGCCATCCGAAACGAGATCGAGCGCCTCGGCAGCAACCCCCTCGCCGTCGAACGGCCGCGAGGCCAGGCCGCGCGGGCGGCGTGGATCATCGGTGATGCGGATGCCGGGCGCGAACACAGCGGTTCCGAGCGCCTGCTGCAGGAAGCTCGTCTTGCGCACGATCCCGGCGCCGTTGATCGCCCCGGCGAGATGGCCAAGAAGGCTCACCGCGACGCGCGGATCAAACACTACATTTGCCTGACCTGTCGGAAGGCGGCCGGGACCGATGCGGCGCACGGCACGCTCCGCCGCCTCGACGCCGATCGCCTCGGCAGCGCGGAGGTCAGTGGCATAGACCTTCGAATCGCCGGCGTAGTCGCGTTCCATGCCGGTGCCCTCGCCGGCGATCGCCGTCATCGACACGCCATGGCGCGAGCCGAGATAGGCGCCGGAAAAGCCCTCGGACGTTGCGATCACAGCGCCGGTGAGGCCCCAGCCCGCCGAAGCGCCGCCGGACTTTGAAACCCCTGCGACGCCCATCGCCGCAGCCTCGGCGCGGCGGGCGCGATCAGCGAGCGTGTCGGGATCGGGGATCGACGGGTCGATCAGGTCGAGATCGGGCCAGGCCGTCGCAAGCTTCTCGCGCGGCGCGAGGCCGGCGAAACGGTCCTCGGGCGCGACCCGCGCCATCGCGACAGCGCGGGCGGCGAGTTCCTCGGGCGGCGCGATGCCGTTGGTCGAAACACTCGCATGCCGCTTGCCGACAAAGACGCGGAGCGCCACCTCGTCGCTCTCCGAGCGCGTCGTTTCGTCGACCTTGCCGTGGCGGATGTCGATCGACAAGCCGATGCGCCGCACGGCAAAGGCATCGGCGGCATCGGCGCCGGCCTTGCGGGCGGCCTCGACCAGCGCCTGGGCGCGATCAACAAGGCGGGACTGATCCGGGAGGGCTGTCATCGCGTGGTCTCCTTCTGCTCCTCTAGTAGGGTTCGCACAGCGCCTGAACAACCCCTTGCGGCAAGGTGCGCGCGGCGGGCATACCCCCGATGCAGCGCGCAACTGGTGTTTGTTTCGCCTTGCGCCGCCCCCAGCTCCATCCCATCGTATGGCGTCACGCCAGGGAGACCTTTTGATGGCTGCCGACGTCACCGGAACCGATCTCGTCCAACTGGTCGCCCTGCTCGGGGCAGGCGTCATCGCCGTGCCGATCTTCAAGCGGCTCGGCCTCGGCTCGGTGATCGGCTATCTCGCGGCCGGCGTCGCGATCGGCCCGTTCGGGCTCGGCCTTTTCACCGACCCGCAGGCGATCCTGCATGTCGCCGAACTCGGCGTGGTGATGTTCCTGTTCATCATCGGCCTCGAAATGCGGCCGACGCGGCTCTGGGGCCTCCGGCGCGAGATCTTCGGGCTCGGTCTTGCACAGGTCATTGTCTGTGGCGCCTTGCTGACTTTGCTCGGCACGCTGGCCGGCCTCCCGGTCGCCGCCGCCTTCGTCGCCGGCATGGGCTTCGTGCTGACATCGACGGCGACCGTGATGCAATTGCTGGAAGAGCGCGGCGACACCGCGTCGCCCTCGGGCCAGCGCATCGTCTCGATCCTGCTGCTCGAGGATCTTTCGATCGTGCCGCTGCTGGCGGTGGTCGTGCTGCTGGGTCCGTCTTCCGCCAGCGATGCGCATCAGCCGTTCTGGATTTCCGCACTGATCGCGCTCGGCAGTGTCGCAGCTCTCGTCGCGGCCGGGCGCTGGCTGCTCAACCCGATGTTCCGCATCCTCGCCGGCGCCAATGCGCGCGAAGTGATGACCGGCGCGGCGCTGCTCGTGGTGCTCGGCGCGGCGCTGGCGATGCAGCTTGGCGGCCTTTCCATGGCGATGGGCGCGTTCCTCGCCGGCGTGCTCCTGTCCGAATCGAGCTTCCGCCATCAGCTTGAGGCCGATATCGAGCCGTTTCGCGGCCTGCTGCTCGGCCTGTTCTTCCTCGGCGTCGGCATGTCGCTCGACCTCGGCGTGCTCGTCTCCGACTGGCATGTGATCCTCGCCGCCGTGCTCGGCTTCATGATCATCAAGGGCGCCGGCATCTTCGCGGTCGCGAAGCTGTTCCGCTCCAGCCGCAAGGAGGCGCTGTCGCGGGCCGCCTTGATGGCGCAGGGCGGCGAGTTCGCCTTCGTGCTTTACGCCGCCGCCACCGCCGCGGGCCTTATCGACGGGCGCACCAATGCGGTCTTGACCGCCACCGTCATCATCTCGATGGCGTTGACGCCGCTGACCGTCATGGCGCTGCGATTCATTCCGGAGCCGAAGCAGCGCGTCGATGACCTCGACGTTGCCGACGGGCTGGAGGCGCGGGTGCTGATGATCGGCTTCGGCCGCTTCGGCCAGATCGCGGCGCAGTTCCTGCTGTCGGAAGGGATCGATGTCACCGCGATCGATTCCGACGCCGACATGGTGCGCAGTGCAGCCCGGTTCGGCTTCAAGGTCTATTACGGCGACGGCACCCGGCTCGACGTGCTCAGGGCTGCGGGCATTGAACATGCCGATCTCGTCGTCGTCTGCACCGACAAGCGCGAGGCGACCGACCTGATTGTCGAATTGATCCGTTCCGAATTTCCGCTCGCCCGGCTCTATGTCCGCTCCTTCGACCGCCAGCACACGTTGAAGCTCCGCCAGCAGGGCGTCGATTTCGAGATCCGCGAAACCTACGAATCGGCCTTCGCCTTCGGCATGAAGTCGCTGCAGGGGCTTGGCTACAATGAGGACCGGGTTGCTGAGATCAGCGAGACGATCCGCGAGCGCGAAGCGGCCCGCATCGCCATCCAGATGAGCGGCGGCCGCATCTCCTACACCGACATCCAGGGCAAACTGAAGCCGGAGCCCCTCGTCGAGCCGAAGCGCAAGGCCAAGGCGCTCAACGAGGCGGCGGAAAAGGTAACAGCCGACGCGGCCGAGTAGGCGCGCCGGCTTCAGTCCAAGGGCAGCAAGATCAGAGCTGCGGCGCGGGGGCCGATCCAGCCGTATCGGCCGTGGCGGTCTTGGTCTTGGCCGGGCCCACCGTCGCAACCATGCTGGTGCCGTCGGTGAAGAGGCGGCGGGCGGCGCGGCGGGCATCCTCGATCGAAACAGCGGCAATCAGCGAATTGCGCTTCTCGACATAGTCTATGCCGAGATTGTCGCTCATGATTCCAAGCACCTGGCTCGCAATCTTGGTCGAAGAATCGAAGCGCAGCGCATAGGAGCCGATGAGATAGCTCTTCGCCTTGGCGAGCTCCGCCTCGGTCGGCCCTTCCGCAGCGAGCCGCGCCGTCTCCTGCTTGATGATGGCGATGGTCTCCGCGGCACGGTCGGCTCGGGTCGCGGTGCCGCCGGCAAAGGCGCTGGCATGGGTGAGCGTTACGAGCGTGGTCGAGATCGAATAGGCAAGGCCGCGCTTCTCGCGCACCTCGCTATAGAGCCGCGAGGAGAACGAACCGCCGCCCAGGATATGGTTGACGACGTAAGCGGCGAGGAAATCGGGATCGCTGCGCTTGATGCCGGGGCCGCCGAAACGGATCAGCGTCTGCGGATTGGGCTGGTCGAGCGCGATGATGCCGGCCTGGGGCACGATATCGGCGACGGGTGTCAGCTGCGCCTTCTCCGGCAATGGGCCGAAGACGCGCGCCAGCATCGCACTCACATCCTTGGGGCTGATCGCCCCGACGATCGCAACCTTCAGATTGTCACGAGCAAAGACGCGGCCGCGATAGGCTTCGAGATCGTCACGCCCGATTGCGGCAACGCTCTCGGCCGTGCCGTCGAGCGGCCAGCCATAGGGATGGTTCGGAAACGCCTTGGCACAGACGGCCAGCGTCGCCGCCGCCTGCGGGTCGTTGGCGTCGCTCTTGATGTTGCTGGCGATCTGGGCCCGGACACGATCGAGCGGCTCACGATCGAAGCGGGGCTTCTGCAAGGCCAACGCCAATAGACCGAAAGCCTGGTCGCGGTCCTCGCTCAACGTCTTCAAATCGCCGAAGAACCCATCACGGCCAGCGTCGAAGCTCATGCTGATCGAACGGTCGTCGAGCGCCTTCTGGAACGCCGTGCTGGTCATGTCGCCAGCACCCTCGTCGAGCAGACCCGACAGCATATTGGCGACGCCGGGCTTGCCAGCCGGGTCCTGGGCGCTGCCCCCGGCGAACACGAAATCCATCGTGATCATCGGCACCGTATAATCCTCGACCAGCCAGGCCTCGACCCCGGCGGGGCCTTCGACCTTCTGGATGGTCATCGCCTGGCTGGCAGGCACGATGACAAGGAAGCCGATCACGGCCATGCCGAGGCGGACGAGAAGCTTGGCCATCGGGTCAGTCTCCGTTCGGTCAGCTACGGCCTTCGGCCGGCGCGGGGGTAAGGATGCCGGTCACCGACCGGCGGGCGTCAAGATAGGTCTTGGCGACGTTCGAGATATCCTCGACGGTCACGTCGCCGATGCGCGAAGGCCAACTCTGGACGGCATCGAGCGGCTGGCCCGTTGCCATGGCCATGCCGACGATCCGCGCCAGCATCGCCTGACTGTCCTGGGCATAGATCGCCTGGGCGCGCGTCCGCCGCTTGGCCGCCGCGAGTTCGTCTTCCGTCACGCCATGATCGCGGATATCGGCGACGACCTTGTCGACAGCCGCCTCGAGCTTTGCGATCGGAACATCGCCGCGCGGGCTCGCATAGATGCCGAAGCGGCCGTAATCGAGCGCCTCGCCGCTGTAATAGGAGCCGGCCGAATCGGCGATGCCCTGACCGAGCACCAACTCGCGATAGAGACGGCTGGTCGGGCCGCGGCCGAGAATATCGGCGAGGACATCGAGCGCCTCGGCCTCACCGGGCTTTTCCGACGCGTAGGACGGCACAAGAAATTGCCGGCTCCACGACGGCTCGCTGACGCGAGGATCGGCGAGCTGGACAGTCCGCGCGGCGATCGGCGGCGGCTCCTTCGGCCGGTTGCGCTCGCCAGGCTCGGAACGGCGCGGCAGAACGCCGAACGTCACTTCGGCAAGACGCTTGACCTCGGCCGGCGTCACATCGCCGGCGACCACGAGGATGGCATTGTTCGGCGTGTAGTATCGGCGGTATTGGGCGAGCGCGTCGGCCTCATCGAGGCCCTTCATCTCATGCATCCAGCCGATGGTGGGGATGCCATAGTGATGGTTCTGGTAGAGCGCGGCGTTCATCGCCTCGGTGAGCTGGGCGCCCGGATCATTGTCCGTTCGCATCCGGCGCTCCTCGAGAATGACGTCGCGCTCGGACAGCACGGTCTTCTCATTGAGCTCCAGCCCCTCCATGCGGTCGGCCTCGAAGGCCATCACCGTCCCCAGCTGACCTTTGCCGATCGTCTGGAAGAAGGCGGTGGCATCCTCCGTGGTGAACGCATTCTCCTGGCCGCCGCCCTCAGAGACTTTGGCCGAGAACTCGCCGGCCGGATGGGCCTTGGTGCCCTTGAACATCAGATGTTCGAGAAAATGCGCGATGCCGGACTTGCCGGGCGGATCGTCGGCCGCGCCGATCTTGTACCAGACCATATGAGTCACGATCGGGGCGCGGTGATCGGGCACCACGACGACCTGCATGCCATTGGCAAGGGTGAAGCTGGTCGCATCAGGCGCTATGCGGACGGGCCCATCGGCGCTCGCTGATGCGATGGAGCCAGCCAGCGCGCTGGCGAAAAACAAGGCCGCGACGAGGCGCGGAACCGCCCGCTTGCTGCGGGATTCAGGGGTCGCGATGTGAATGTTCATCGGTCCTCGATACGCGTCACCACTGCCCCCAGGAACGAAGCCTAGGATAGTCTTAACGACGAGGCGAGGAAAATATGTCGGCTATGCCGGGAAGCGGAGGAACAGCAGTTGCGTGTCGCCCGCTTCGCGCCGCTCCAGCAACTCAAGCCCGGCGACAGGCCCAATCACCGCATCGGCACCTTCTTCCAGAACGATCAGCGCACCCGGCGCCAGCCAGCCGCCGACGACAGCCGAGGCGAGCGCCGGTTCGCCGAGCCCGCGACCATAAGGGGGATCGGCGAAGACGAGATCGAACGGTGCCACCGTCCCGGCGGGGCCAAGCTTTGTCGCATCGCGCCGGAATAACCGCGTGCGGCCTGTGAGGCCAAGCGTCTCGATGTTCTGCCGGATCAGTCCGCGCGCCTCGACGCCCTCGTCGACGAAGAGTGCATAGGCCGCGCCACGCGACATCGCCTCAAGCCCGAGCGCGCCGGTCCCCGCAAAGAGATCGAGCACGCGGGCGCCGGCCGCACGGTCGTCATAACCATGCGCCAGCACATTGAAGAGACTTTCGCGCAGTCGATCGGAGGTAGGACGGATCGCCTGGCTTTTCGGCGCGGCCAGCGTACGGCCGCGCCATTCACCGCCGACGATCCGCACCGCCGCCTCCCGCCGACCCGCCACCAGAAGGCCCGCCCGGCTTCGGCCGTCCGGGGCCACGGCTGCCTGGACGCTTGTCGCCCGCCGCGCTGCCGCCGCCGGCACCGCCCTTTGGCGACGAGGCGCGGGGCGTCCTGCCGTCACGCGAGGGCTTCCCGGCATATTGCGGCTTGTCGCCGCGCGAAGGCCTGTCGCCACGTGCCGGCTTGCCGGCAGGATCGGACGGACCGCCGGCGCGGCTTTGCCGCGGCTTGCCGGCGCCGAACTTGGCCGGTCCCGACCGTCCCGCCCGCTCGGCCCTCTCATCGGACTGCCCGGTCCGGGCAGCGCGCGCCGAGGCCGGCTTGCCCGCCGTCACTCTGCCCTCGCCCGATCGCGGCGAAGCCGGACGGGCGGCACCGCGCGTTCCAGACTTGCCGCGCGGCTTGGTCTCGGCTGCGGTTTCGCCGGAGCCCGTATCGCGTTCCTCGAACCTGGCCCGGCCGCGCGTGCCGCGTTCAGCACGAACGGCGCCGCGCGCGGGGCGCGGCTTTGCCTGCTCCGCATCGGGCCTGCCTGTATCAGACCTGCCGACTGGACGCGGCACCCTGGAGGCGGCCGTGCGGCCGATCCGGCCGGGACCATCCGGCATGCGCTCGCGCGGGGCATCGCTCTCGCCGCGATTCGGAACGCGGGCGGCGGGAGGACGGCTCGGCCGCGCAGGCCGCGCGGCATCTTCCAGAGTGGTTTCGCGGAGGCGCGAGGATGCCGGTTTCGACGGCTTGAGACGGTGATCGCCCTCCGGCTCGACCCGATCGCGCCGCGGCAGCCGCTCACGGCCGGCCGGACGTTCGCGCTCGCCATCGGACATCTCGTCGGCATGCTTCGGCTGGCCGCGCGACGGCCGTCCGGTTTCGCGCACCGGCGCATCGAAATCGGCGCCCGCTTCGTCGGCAAGCTTCTGGCCGAGCTGGTCGCGCAACACGCGGCCGCGGATCTCGACCACCTCGCCCTCGGCGAGATCGCCGAGCTGGAACGGGCCATAGGAGATGCGGATCAGCCGGTTGACGTCGAGGCCGAGATTGGCGAGCACATTCTTGACCTCGCGGTTCTTGCCTTCACGCAGCGCCAGCGCCACCCAGACATTGCTGCCCTGGATCCGCTCGAGCTGGGCGTCGATCGCGCCATAAAGCATGCCGTCGATGGTGACGCCGTCGCGGAGCTTGTCGAGATCGGGCTGCAGCACCTCGCCCCAGGCGCGGGCGCGATAGCGGCGCAACCATCCGGTCGAGGGCAGTTCGAGCACGCGCGCGAGGCCGCCATCATTGGTGAGGAGCAGCAGCCCCTCGGTATTGATATCGAGGCGGCCGACCGCGATGACCCGCGGCATATGCTCCGGCAAGGCGTCGAATACGGTCGGGCGGCCTTCCGGATCGCGCGCCGTCGTCACGAGCCCGCGTGGCTTGTGATAAAGCCAGAGCCGCGTGCGCTCGCGCTCGGGCAGCGGATCGCCATCGACCGTGACCTTGTCGCGCGGGCCGACATTGACCGCCGGCGTCGTCAGCACGGTGCCGTTAATGGCAACACGTCCCTCCTCGATCCAGCGTTCGGCATCGCGGCGCGAGCAGAGCCCGGCGCGGGCCAGCACCTTGGCGATGCGATCGCCATCCTGTTCATCACCCGCCCGGCTCTGGCGAGGGGCGGCGGCGTCGTCTATGCGTTTATTCGGCGGCTTCATCGGTGATCACCTCGGCCGCTTCCTTAACAGAGCGCCGCCTGAGAGGCGAGACGGCAACACACACGCGCAGCACAGCGCCGCGAGATTACGCATGAATGGCTCTGGCGACGACAGCGGAGCGATGAGCGGCGAGACCACGCCCATGGAAGCGGCCCTTGCAGAAGCGCGGCGGGCAGCGGCGCGCGGCGAGGTTCCGATCGGCGCCGTGATCGCGCATCAGGGCGCCATCATCGCGCAGGCCGGCAACCGCACGCTCGAACTGAAGGACCCGACCGCCCACGCGGAAATGCTGGTGATCCGCGCGGCGGCCGCCCTTCTGGGCTCGGAACGGCTGATCGGCTGCGACCTCCATGTCACGCTGGAGCCCTGCCCGATGTGCGCCGCCGCGATTTCGTTCGCGCGCATCCGCCGGCTCTATTATGCCGCCGCGGATCCGAAAGGCGGCGCGGTGGAAAGCGGCGTGCGGCTTTACAGCCAGCCCACCTGCCACCACGCACCCGAGGTCTATGACGGCATCCGCGCCAGCGAAGCCGCGACGCTGCTGCGAAGCTTTTTCGTGCAGCGGCGCTAACGCCGCTGCACGAAACTGCACGAATCACACTGCCTGCGGCCCACAGCCCGGGACATCCTCGACACGGTGATAGACCTGGAGGCCGCGCTCCGTGGCGATCTTCACATCGAGATCGGCGCCCTTCGACGCTCCGGGCAAGCGCAGCACGGCGTCGCATCGCGGCAGCAACCGATGAGCGACCGGATAGGCGATTTCCTCGTAGAGGGCATCGCCGACCGCCTTCGATCCGGCGACATTCATCAGCGGCAGCGCCAGCCATTCGCCAATCAGAGGAATGTGGCCAGCCCGGAACAGCGGCAGCGCCGCCTCTTCGAGCACGCGGAGATTGGCGGCCATGCGCGCCGGGTCATCGCCCGTCCCGGAGCGATAGGGGCCGGCCACAAGGATGATCATCGGCGCGGCAGGTTCATGAGGAGCAGTCGACATAGTCGGAGCCTTTCGCTAGACAGAATTGCACGAAGTTCCGCATATTTACACGTTACGGATATTTCGTGCAATATCATGCAGGACAACGATCATGCTGACCAGCGAGCGCAAGCGGCACATTCTCGAGATCTTGAAGCGCGACGGCCGCGTCGTCGCGAAGGCCGTCAGCCAGGAACTCGGGCTTTCGGAGGATACGATCCGGCGCGACCTGCGCGAGCTGGCGAGCGAGGGGCTGCTGCAGCGCGTCCATGGCGGCGCGTTGCCGGCGAGCCCCGGCATGGCGGATTTCACAGCACGTCAGGCGATCGGGCCTGACGGCAAGCGGGCGATCGGGCGGGCGGCGGCGACGATGATCGAGGACGGCCATGTCGTGATCCTCGACGGGGGCACGACCGCGATCGAAGTCGCGCGGCATTTGCGGCCGGGCCTCCGCGCGACGATCGTCACCCATTCCCCGAGCACGGCAATGGCGCTGATGCCGCATCCAGGCGTCGAGGTGGTGATCATCGGCGGGCGGTTGTTCCGCCATTCGGTCGTGGCCGTCGGCGCGGCCGCCAGCGAACAGATCAGCCGCATCCGCGCCGATCTCTATTTCCTCGGTGTCACCGGCATTCATGCCGAAGCCGGGCTCACGACAGGCGATTTCGAGGAGGCGGCGATCAAGCGGCAACTGATGAGCCAGGCAGCCGAGACGATCGCCCTCGCCTCGCGCGAAAAACTCGGCGCCGCCTCGCCCTTCCTCGTCGCGCCGATCACGGCACTGGCAGGCATGGTGACGGAGGCAGACATTCCGGCCGCTGCGCTGGAATCGTTTAAGCGCGCAGGCATCGCGGTGACGCGGGCGTAGCGGCGATCCCGCTGGATATGGCGAGGACGCGTCCGGGAGGCGCTCAAACAAAAAGGGCGCGGCTTGCGCCGCGCCCTTTCTGAATATTCGAGGGGGTAAGACTTCTTAGAAGTCCATGCCGCCCATGCCGCCGCCGCCCGGCATCTGCGGAGCGCCGGAAGCCGGCTTCGGCAGATCGGCGATGAGCGCCTCGGTGGTGACGATCAGCGAAGCGACCGAAGCCGCATCCTGCAGAGCGGTACGAACGACCTTGGTCGGGTCGATGATGCCGGCCGCAACGAGGTCGACATACTCTTCCGACTGGGCGTCGAAGCCGAACGTATCCGACTTGCTCTCGAGCACCTTGGAGACGACGATCGAGCCTTCAACGCCGGAATTCTCGGCGATCTGGCGGATCGGGGCCTCAAGCGCGCGCAGCACGATCTTGATGCCGGCTTCGATGTCCGAATTGTCGGACTTCAGCTTCTCGACGGCCTTCTTGGCACGCAGGAGAGCCGAGCCACCGCCGGGGACGATGCCCTCTTCGACAGCCGCGCGGGTTGCATTGAGCGCGTCGTCGACGCGATCCTTGCGCTCCTTGACCTCGACCTCGGTCGCGCCGCCGACGCGGATGACCGCGACGCCGCCAGCGAGCTTGGCGAGACGCTCCTGGAGCTTCTCACGGTCGTAGTCCGAGGAGGTCTCCTCGATCTGCGCCTTGATCTGCCCAACGCGAGCCTCGATTTCCTTCTTCTTGCCATTGCCGTCGACGATGGTCGTGTTCTCCTTGGAGATCGTGACCTTCTTCGCGCGGCCGAGCATGGCGAGCGTGACGTTCTCGAGCTTGATGCCGAGATCTTCGGAAATCACCTGGCCGGCGGTGAGGATCGCGATGTCCTCGAGCATGGCCTTGCGACGGTCACCGAAGCCCGGAGCCTTGACGGCTGCGACCTTGAGGCCACCACGGAGCTTGTTGACGACGAGCGTGGCCAGAGCCTCGCCTTCGACGTCTTCCGAGATGATCAGGAGGGGCTTGCCGGACTGGACGACAGCCTCGAGCACCGGCAGGATCGCCTGCAGGTTCGAGAGCTTCTTCTCGTGCAGGAGGATGTACGGATCGTCGAGTTCCGTGACCATCTTCTCGGCATTGGTGATGAAGTAGGGCGAGAGGTAGCCGCGGTCGAACTGCATGCCCTCGACGACTTCGAGCTCGGTCTCGGCGGTCTTGGCCTCCTCGACGGTGATGACACCCTCGTTGCCGACCTTCTGCATCGCCGAGGCGATCATCTGGCCGATTTCCTTCTCGCCATTGGCGGAGATGGTGCCGACCTGAGCGACTTCTTCCGAAGTCTTGATCTTCTTCGAGCGCTTCTCGAGATCCTTGACGGCTTCCGCGACGGCCATGTCGATGCCGCGCTTCAGATCCATCGGGTTCATGCCGGCCGCAACGGCCTTGGCGCCTTCCTTGACGATCGACTGGGCGAGAACGGTCGCCGTGGTCGTGCCGTCACCGGCCTTGTCGTTGGTCTTCGAGGCGACTTCGCGCAGCAGCTGGGCGCCGAGATTCTCGAAGCGATCCTCGAGCTCGATCTCCTTGGCGACGGAGACGCCGTCCTTGGTGATGCGGGGCGCGCCGAACGACTTCTCGATCACGACATTGCGGCCCTTCGGACCCAGCGTGACCTTGACGGCGTTGGCGAGGATATCGACACCGCGCAGCAGCTTTTCGCGCGCGTCGGCGGAGAACTTTACTTCTTTGGCAGCCATGTGGCTTGCTCCCTTGATATGCTAACTGGACAACAAAAAGCCGCGAGAAGGGATGTCCCTTACGCGGCCTTCTTTCCGGCAGCCTTGTTGTCGATCACGCCGAGAATGTCCGACTCCTTCATGATCAGGAGGTCTTCGCCGTCGATCTTTACTTCCGTGCCCGACCACTTGCCAAACAGGATGCGATCGCCAGCCTTGACATCGAGCGGCACAAGCTTGCCGGCATCGTCACGAGCGCCGGGACCGACGGCGACGACTTCGCCTTCCTGCGGCTTCTCTTTGGCGGTGTCCGGGATGATGATGCCGCCCTTGGTCTTCTCTTCGCCTTCAAGGCGACGGACGACGACGCGGTCATGCAGAGGACGGAAACCCATTGTATCTTCTCCTCGCGTGAAGATTCCGCTCTCGGCGGAACCTCGAATGAACTGGGCTGTTAGCACTCACTCGAGGCGAGTGCCAACATGCGCCGTGGATCTAGGTCTGCGAGGGGTGAATGTCAAGGTGGCGGCGCCTCGGCGGTCCGCATTTTTCGTGCGCCGACCACGCGGCCATAGGCGTTCCACGCCGCTCCGCAGCTTGGAGCGCGGGCCCTTATCGCAGGGAAATGGGACCGGATGATGAACATGTTCGCCGGGCCGAAAACGGACGCCGTGGGCCTCCCTGCACGAGCCGAAAGCGCCCCGCCACGCAGCCCGAAGACGCGGGCCGAGACGTCAAGGAACACGCATGAGCCTGCCCGTTGTCCAGCCAAGGGGTCGGACAACGGGACCACGCCATGCCAAGGCCCGCTGCAGGCTTCCGATCAGGAAATTGTCAGCGGCAGCTTGATCGGCGCCGACTTGCCGGTGGCTTCGTCGGTTACGGTCAGGATGAGTTGATAGGCCCCCGGTTTCAGCTGCGGCAGCTGGAAGGTGACCATGATGTGGAAATCGCGGCTCTCGCTGCGGCTCAACTTCTCAAGCACGGCCGGCGTGGACGACTTCGCAAGGATCAGGCCCGACGGACTGCGGATCTCGATCGACGTGCGGAAGGCGATGCGCTCGCGGCCGTCGACCTCCTTCCAGCCGAAGCCGACCGGCTCGGCATAGATCTTCAAATCGGATTTCGGGGCGAAGGTCGCATTGGCGCGCGGCTCATACTCGCCGAAGCCGGTGGCATCGTCGACGAACAGCGCCTTGCGGAACGACAGCGGCGCCGCGTTCCAGAACGCGGCGACCGCGGCATCGAGCGCATCGATCGCTTCCGGCACCTTGCCGGCCGAAAGTAGCGTCTCCGCATTCGTCGCTTTGTCCGCGACCTCGCCGGCAAAAGCCGTCGCCCCCGACATGACCAGCGCCACCGCGCCCGCCGTCGCGATCCCGGAAAGCCGGGACGCCCTTGACCTCATGACCCACCCCTCGAATGGCGCGGAAAGCGCCGAAAACCAGCCCGATCAGCCGGAACATGCCGTCCCGGCACCCTGCGCGCAAGCATTTCGGCTGGATAGGGTAACCAACGCCGGCAAAGCGCCGCCAAGCCGTCAGGCCGTGCGCCGCTCCTGCCATGCCTGGCGCTTGCGATAGATGGTCGATGGGCTGATTTCGAGGGCAGCCGCGGCACGGGCGATATTGCCGGAAAATGCGCCGACCGCACTCTCGATGATCGAGCGCTCCTGTTCCCAGAACGGCATGATGGGTGCGGCGCCCGGGCGCGGCAGGCTCAAAGCCTCGTCCATGCGCCCGGGCCCGACTGTGCCGCGGATCGTCGCCGGTAGCATCGCGGCCGTGATCTCGCCGCCATGGTTCAAGACCACGGTGCGGCGGATCGCGTTCTGGAGTTCGCGCACATTGCCCGGCCAGGGGTGGCGGACCAGGCGCTCGGCGGCGTCGGCAGCAAAACCGCGGAAGGAACGCCCTTCCTCCGCGGCGTAACGCGCTAGAAACGCGCTGGCGAGCAGGAGGATGTCCTGTCCGCGCTCGCGCAGCGGCGGCATGTGAATGGGCAGCACATGCAGACGATAGAAAAGGTCTTCACGGAAGCGGCCGGCGGCGATCTCGACGAAAGGATCTCGATTGGTGGCGCTGACGATGCGCACGTCGACGCGGCGCACCGCGGCATCGCCGACCCGCTGCACCGTGCCGCTCTGAATGAAGCGGAGCAGCTTGGTCTGCAGGGCGAGATCCATCTCGCCGATCTCATCGAGGAACAGCGTGCCGCCATCGGCAAGCTCAGCCGCGCCGGCGCGGGTCTCGGTCGCGCCGGTGAAGGCGCCGCGCAGATGCCCGAAGATCTCGCTTTCCATGAGATCTTTCGGGATGGCGCCGCAATTGATCGCGATGAAGGGCTTGCTGCCGCGACCGGAGCCCGCATGCAGCGCCTCGGCGCAGACTTCCTTGCCAGTGCCGCTCTCGCCTGTGATGAACACTGGCGCCCGCGAAGGCGCGATGCGGCCAATCTGCTCGAACACCGCCTGCATCGCCAGCGAGCGGCCGATGAAACCCTCATAGCTTTCGCGAGCCGGTTCGACGCTCGCCAAAGGCTCAGCGGCAGCGGGGACCGGAGCGGCGGCGGGCGCCGCCGTATTCCATTGCCGGATCGCTGCCTCCAGGCGTTCGATCAGCGCCGCGGCGCCGAACGGCTTTGGAATGTAGTCCACTGCGCCGGCACGGATTGCGGCGACTGCGGTGTTCAACGAGCCGCGCGCGCTGGTGGCGATGACGCGGACGGACCCTTCGGAGAAAATGGAGAGCTGTTCGGCTCCGCCAATGGTTTCGAGATCTGCCAGCACCATGGCGCGACGATCGGCGCCCAGCACGCCGATCGCTTCGGCGCGGGTTGCGAAAGCCACGGGCGCATCGGCCATGCCGGCGAGCGCGCTGGCGTGACCGGCGACGATGCGGCGCTGCACCGGATCGGCATCGACGATCACGATCTGGACGGGCCCTTGCGAGCCGCCGACGAACCCCATTTCAGGAAGACCCCTCTTCCGACGCGGCAATCCCGCTGTCGGAAATCAATCTCGCAGGATAGGGTAAACAAAGGGTTCCAATCGACGGTTGCAGTGCAACATGCACGCGTCCGTGCAATATCGCTCGATCGCCGCGATGCTGGCGCTTGACCCCTGCCGCTCAAACCAATACGCGCTTCCCATGGCCAATTCTTCATCGCCCGGCCCTGTCCCGGGTCTTGCCGCCCTCGCGCCGCGCTATGATGCGCTGCTCTGCGATGTCTGGGGCGTGCTGCATAACGGGGTCGCGTCTTTCGCGCCCGCGCGTGCAGCGCTCGCTGCCTTTCGCGCGGGCGGCGGCACCGTCGTCCTCATCACCAATGCGCCGCGCACCAGCCATTATGTCGTCGAGCAGATTGCCGAACTCGGCGTCGAAGCCGATTGCTACGACGCGATCGTCACTTCGGGCGACGTGACGCGGGCGATCCTCGCCGCTCATGCGCCGGCGCGGCTGCACCACATCGGCAACGAACAGCAGATGTCGCTCTATGACGGGCTCGACCTGACGCTTGTCGGGGCCGACGAGGCCGACGTCATCGGCTGCACCGGTCTCCGTGACGACCTGCACGAGACGCCGGCGGACTATGAAGCGGAACTGGCCGCCCTGGCGGCTCGCGGCCTGCCCTTCGTCTGCGCCAATCCGGACCTTGTCGTCGAGCGCGGCCACCAGCTCGTCTATTGCGCCGGCGCGCTCGCGGCCCGCTATGAAGCGCTTGGCGGGCAGACATTTGTCGCCGGCAAGCCGCATGCACCGATCTATGATGCCGCTCTCGCGCGGGTCGCGGCTGTCCGCGGCCAGGCCGTGCCGCGCGAGCGTGTGCTGGCCATCGGCGACGGCGCGCCGACGGACCTTGCCGGCGCCTTCCGCCAGCAGATCGACGTCCTCTTCGTGACGGGCGGCATCCATGCCGGACATTTTGGCCCGAATGACGAGCCGGAAACCGGCGCCGTGCATCGCTTCCTTGAGGCCGAGAAGCTCGGCGCGGCCGCCTTCATTCCCGGGCTCGTCTGGTGAGCGCGGCCGCCTGCCGCGTTGACGGCGCGGGACCCCGACACCCATCTTGGCTCGGAACGGCGCTCCACCCCATGATCCCGACGATCGACCGATGCTGACGGCTGCCCCCCTCATTCCGCTGGACGACCTGCCGGCGCGGCTGCGCGGCGCGGCGTTGGCGATCGGCAATTTCGACGGCATGCACCAGGGTCACCATGCCCTGTTCACCGCGACCAGAGCCCTTGCCGATGCGCGCGGCCTGCCGGCGTTGATGCTGACCTTCGAGCCGCATCCGCGCAGCGTATTGCGGCCGGGCGAACCGCTGTTCCGCCTGACGCCGCTCGCCACCAAGGCAAGGCTCGCCGCCGCCTTCGGCCTCGACGGCATCGTCGTCGCCACGTTCGACCCGGCTTTTGCGCGGGTGAGCGCCGAGACCTTTGTTGCCGACGTTCTGGTGCGGCGGCTCGGCATCTCCGCCGTCATCGTCGGCCACGATTTCCAGTTTGGCCATGACCGGCTCGGCTCGCCCGCCTTTCTGGTCGATGCCAGCGCGCGCCACGGTTTTTCCGTCTCGGTCGTCGAGGCTGTCACCGATCTGATGGGCGAGCCTTTTTCGGCGAGCCGCGTCCGCCGCCTGCTCGGCGAGGGCGACATCCCCTCAGCGAATGACGAACTCGGCTATCGTTGGTTCGTGACCGGGGCCGTCCAGCATGGCGACAAGCGCGGCCGCGAACTCGGCTATCCCACCGCCAATATCCGCCTTGCCAGTGATTGCGGGCTGGCGCTCGGCATCTATGCGGTGACGCTCACCCGGGCCGATGGGACTGTCCTGCCGGCCGTGGCAAGCTATGGCCGCCGCCCAACCTTCGACAATGGCGCGGTGATTCTCGAAGTTCACGTGTTCGATTTCGCCGGCGATCTCTATGGCGAAGAGGTGGCCGTGACGTTCCACGCTTTCCTGCGCGGCGAGGAGCGCTTCTCCTCGATCGAGGCGCTGATCGAACAGATGGATCGCGATTCGCTCGCCGCTCGGGCTATTCTCGCCAGCGCGGCCCCCGGCTCGCCCATTGATATCAAGCTTTGCGGCGGCGATGTTGCCGCGGCCGAGGCGATCGCTTAGAACGGCGCGAAAGCGCGTGCCGGAATTTTGCCCGTTTCGTCGTCCTATGATGAAGCGAACATGCTGCGTCCACCGTCGGGCGCCGAGGAGTGACCCGTCGACATGCTTGCACACAGCATCCATCGTCTCGCCGCCCTGCCGACCATCGGCATCCTGGCCGGGCTTCTTGCCGCCTGCTCGGGGACGACTTACGGCACAGGCGTCTCGCCCGAAGCACAGACGATGACGGATCTGATGGGCATTGCCAGCCTCAGCGGCAACAAGTCCGCTCCGATCGATTATCGCCCGCGCGGCAATATCGTGGCGCCGCCCAATACCGCCACCCTACCGCCGCCCGGCTCTGCGACGACCACGGTCGCCTCTGCCGAGACCGATCCGAACTGGCCGAAGGATCCCGATCTCGAGGCACGCCAGCGCAAGGCCGCCAAGGATGCCTCGTTCGGCCAGCCTTCGCCGAACTTCGTCCTGCCGGCAGGCCAGACCTCGATCGGCAATGCCCAGACGGGCGCCAACAATTACGACGCCCAGCGCCGCGCCGAAGGCAAGCAGGCCTGGCTGGACATGCACAAGAGCAAGGCCGGCTCGCTCGATGCCAATGGCAATCCCGTGCGCAAATATCTGACCGAGCCGCCGGTCGCCTATCGCGAGCCGGATCCGAACGCGCCGATGTCGGATCCGCCGAAGGCGAAGATGAAGAAGTTCGACATCTCCAAGCTCTGGCCGTTCTAGCCGGGGCGATACCGTCGCGGCCGGTTCTGCGACCCGCCGGGCGGACGGCCCTCGTCCGCATCGGCTGACGCAAGTGACGAGAGGACTGATCGCTTTCGGCCCTCACCTCCGATGCGTCGTCCTACGCCTGCGCCCTCATTCAATCCCGATTGAACAACCATCGATCGGCCAGTCGCTTGCGGGCCGGCCCATCTCTGTCATCTTCCGGTAATAATTCGGCAAGCTCGCCGATAGATGGGCACTCCCATAGTGGCGGCCAGTACCCCGAAATCGGAGCCGACGATGAAGCTGAGCGCCATTCGCGATGTCCTGAAGACGATCGCGCGGCTCGCCGTTCCCTATTTCAAATCCGAGCAAAAGTGGTTCGCGCTCGGCATGCTCGCCATCGTCATCGGCCTGCAATTGTTCGGCGTCTGGCTCGATGTCCGTTTCAACCGGTGGAACAACGACTTCTATTCCGCGCTGCAGAACAAGGACTGGCCGTCCTTCGCCTATCAGCTCTTCGTCGTCTTCTCGTGGATCGCCGCGCTATCGATCTTTTCCGGCGTCTACCAGACCTACATGTCGCAATGGCTGCGGATCCGCTGGCGCGAATGGATGGTCGGGCGCTATGTCGGCCGCTGGATGGGCGGCGCGCGGCATTACCGCATGCGGCTGTCCGAGAATGCGGCCGACAACCCCGACCAGCGCATCGCCGAGGATACGCAGCAGTTCGTCGACGGCACGCTGTCGATCGGTGTCGCCATGCTCGGCCAGATCGTCACGCTAGTCTCGTTCATCTTCATCCTGTGGAACCTCTCCTCCGACAAGCCGCTGCTGCTGTTCGGCCACAGCTACAACATTCCCGGTTATCTCGTCTGGACCTCGCTCGGCTATGCGGTCATCGGTACATTCTTCGCGCACTGGATCGGCAAGCCGCTGGTGAAGCTGAATTTCATGCAGCAGCGCTATGAAGCAGACTTCCGCTTCGCCCTGGTGCGCGACCGCGAAAATGGCGAGGAGATCGCCCTTCTGCGTGGCGAAGGCGCCGAGCGCATCCAGCTCGGCAGCCGCTTCCAGAATGTCGTCGGCAATTTCTTCCAGCTCATGCTCCGCCAGAAATGGCTGAATTTCTTCCAGAGCGGCTACAACCAGATCGCCATCATCTTCCCGTTCTTCGTGTTGAGCCCGCTCTATTTCGCCGGCACGGTCGATCTCGGCGGCTTGATGCAGACGGCCTCGGCCTTCGGCACCGTCCGCGCGGCCTTTTCGTTCTTCGTCACCGCCTATGACACCTTGGCCAACTGGAAGGCCGTCGTCGATCGTCTGGACGGCTTCGACAAGTCGCTGGCTAACGTCGAGGCTGAAGCCGAGCATGGGCCGAAGCTCGCGCGCGACAAGGCCGAGGTCGGCCTTTCGATCGACGATCTTGTCGTCCGCCTGCCGGATGGTCGGCCGATCGTCGAGGTGCCCCAGCTGACGCTGGCCCCGCGCGAACGCGTGCTCGTCACAGGCCCGTCGGGCTCGGGCAAGACCAGTCTTTTCCGTGCGCTCGGCGGCATCTGGCCGTTTGGCGGCGGCGGGGTGCATATCCCCGAAGGCGCCGATCTGCTGATCCTGCCGCAGAACGCCTATATGCCCCTCGGCACGCTGCGCGCCTCCCTCGCCTATCCGCGCGAGCCGGAGGCGATCGGCGATGCCGAAGTCACGGACGTGCTGGGCGCGGTCGGGCTTGCCAAGCTCGCCGGCGAGCTCGACGAGCCGGCCAATTGGGGCAACCGCCTCTCTGGCGGCGAACAGCAGCGCATCGCGATCGCCCGCGCGCTGCTGGCCAAGCCCGACTGGCTGCTGCTCGACGAGGCGACCAGCGCGCTCGACGAGGCGGGCCAGGAGGAGGTCTATCGCCTTATCGAGGAGCGGCTGCCCGAGACGACCGTCGTCTCAATCGGCCATCGCTCCAGCCTCGTGCCGCTGCACCAGCGCTTCCTGCGCCTTGTCGGCGCCGATGACGGCATGCACCGCCTGGTTGAGGATTCCTCGCCCGTCGTGGCCACGCGCTGATGCGGCCGCTCGGCCGTCTTCACGCGATAGTCAACGAATATTGAACAGTATGTCGAGCCCCAGGTAGATTTCGGAGACAATCGGATTGTTGTACGGATTACTCAGCTAATCACAGCCGGAGTTCCCCGATGACCGATCTCTCGAGCCAGAAGCTCGTCGTTCCCGCCCTTGGCGGCCTTTATGCCCGCGCCACGCCGCTGTTCGAGACGCTGCTGCGCGTCGTGCTCGGCCTCTGGATGGTGCCGCATGGCGCCCAGAAGCTGTTCGGCCTCTTCGGCGGCGGCGGCATTCCGGGCACGGCCGGCTTCTTCACGCAGATCGGCCTCGAGCCGGCTGTGCCGCTCGCGATCCTCGCCGGCTCGGGCGAGTTCTTCGGCGGCCTGCTCCTCGCCATCGGCCTGTTCACGCGCCCGGCCGCCGTGGCAACGACCATCGTGCTTCTCGTCGCGGTGATGAGCGTCCATATCGGCAATGGCTTCTTCGCGCAGGGCGGCGGTTTCGAATATCCGGCGCTGTGGCTGTTTGGAACGCTCTATTTCGTGTTCCGCGGCGGCAATCAGTATTCGGTCGACGCGAAGATCGGCCGCGCGCTCTAAGCCTTCGTCCATCGCACCGTGTCAGGGCCGTCCTTCGGGGCGGCCCTTTCGTTTGGGCGGCGCCGATTGGACCGCCAAGGTTGCCCCATGGGGGTCGATGCGGTACCAAACGCTCCGCTCCGGGACCGGGGCAAGCGAGACGGGATCGAACGCCATGGCCGATATCAAGAAGACGACTGCCCTCAAGGCGCGGCTGCCGCGCGGGCTCGTCGATCGCCATGCCGGCACGATCAAGGCGGCGGACGCCATGATCGCCAAGATCAAGTCCGTCTACGAGCGCTATGGCTTCGAGCCGGTGGAAACACCGCTGATCGAATATACCGACGCGCTTGGGAAATTCCTGCCCGACCAGGACCGGCCGAATGAGGGCGTGTTCTCGTTCCAGGACGATGACGAGCAGTGGCTGTCGCTGCGCTACGACCTGACCGCGCCGCTCGCCCGCTATGTCGCCGAGAATTTCGACGCGCTGCCTAAGCCCTATCGCAGCTATCGCCAGGGCTGGGTATTCCGCAACGAGAAGCCCGGCCCCGGCCGCTTTCGCCAGTTCATGCAGTTCGACGCCGACACGATCGGCGCCGCCTCGCCGGCGGCGGACGCCGAGATGTGCATGATGATGGCCGATACGCTGGAGGCGCTCGGCCTCGAGCGCGGCCAATATGTCATCCGCGTCAACAACCGCAAGGTTCTGGACGGCGTCATGGAGGCGATCGGCCTCGCGGGCGATGAGAATGCCGGCCGCCGGCTGACGGTGCTCAGGGCGATCGACAAGCTCGACAAGTTTGGTGTCGAGGGCGTGCGGCTGCTGCTCGGTGACGGCCGCAAGGACGAAAGCGGAGACTTTACCAAGGGTGCCGGGCTGGATGAGGCTCAGATCAGCTCTCTTATGCAGTACGTCGACTGGCAGGCACTGCTCCTTCAAGCAACACCGGCCGGAACCGAACTTGTTGAAGACCGTATCTCAGATAACAAGCAGGTAGTTGCCAATCTTCTTTCAATATTCGGCGAGAACAAGAGAACGTCTGAAGGCCTTGAAGAGCTAAATCAGATTGCCGACCTCGTGGATACTGCGGGGTATACTGGTCAAATCCGTATCGACCCCTCGGTCGTCCGCGGCCTCGAATACTATACCGGCCCGGTGTTCGAGGCCGAGTTGCTGTTCGAGACCGTCAACGACAAGGGCGAGCCGGCGCGGTTCGGCTCGATCGGCGGCGGCGGGCGCTATGACGGGCTGGTCGGGCGGTTCCGTTCGGAGAGCGTGCCCGGCACCGGCTTCTCGATCGGCGTTTCCCGCCTGATGGCGGCGCTGACTGCGCTCGGCAAGATCTCCACGACGCCCGAGCCCGGCCCCGTTGTTGTCACCATTTTCGATCGCGACCGGATGGGCGATTACCAGCGCATGGTGAAGCAGCTGCGCGATGCCGGCATTCGCGCCGAGCTTTATCTCGGCGGTTCCGGCCCCAAGGCGCAGCTGAAATATGCCGACAAGCGGAACAGCCCCTGCGTGATCATCCAGGGCGGCGACGAACTCGCCAAGGGCGTCGTGCAGATCAAGGATCTCGCGCTCGGCAAGCAGATGTCTGCTGACATCGCCGACAACGCCGCCTGGCGCGAAGGCCGGCCGGCTCAGTTCGAGGTGCCGGAAGGCGAGGCCATGGTCGCGGCTGTCAGGCGGATCGTGGAAGGGACAGCGTCATGATCGCGGCCGCAAGACCCCTGCCCTCTCCCGCAAGCGGGAGAGGGTGTCCGGTTGTGCCGGTCTTGATGGCGGCCGAGGCCCGCCCTCTCCCCCCTTGTGGGGGAGAGATGGAGAGGGGGGCCTTTCCGGCGGGTTCAACCCATCGACGGCCGGATGACGCCAGCACCCTCCGCAACGTTTCCCCTGCCAACCCCCTCCCCAACCCTCCCCCGCTGCGCGGGAGAGGGGCCCCGGTTGTGCCGGTCGAGAGGCCCGAAGCCATCGGGCGCACGAGGGGCAGTCGCCCCCTCTCCCCGACGGAGAGGGCCGGGGTGAGGGCCTTCAGAGCCGCGAGGATCAGCCCATGACCGTCGACAGCGCACCGCTGCGCATTCTTCTTTCCGAGGCCGGCTATCGCTTCGTCGACCCGCCGATCCTTTCGGATGCGACCGTGTTCCTAGAAGTCGCTGGCGAAGATCTGCGCCGCCGCCTCTATATGACCACCGGCGCGGATGGGCGCGAACTCTGCCTCCGCCCGGAATTCACCATTCCCGTCTGCCTGCATCACCTCGCCACCGGCGATGCGCATCGCATGGCCGACTATGCCTATATCGGCCCCGTCTTCCGCCACCGCCTCGGCGCCAGCGGCGAATTCCACCAGGCCGGCATCGAATCGCTCGGCCGCACCGACCGCGTCACCGCTGATGCCGACGTGCTGGCGCTCGCCATCGACGCGGCCGCGCTTTACGGGCTCGACGCGATCGACGTGCGCATCGGCGATTCGCTGCTGTTCTCGGCCGTGATCGACGCGCTCGGCATCGCCAATGTCTGGAAGCGGCGGCTGGCGCGCGCCTTTGGCGACGCGGCGCGGCTCGAGGCGGCGATCGCGCGGCTTTCCGGCGGCAAGTCGGCCGAGGCGCCCTCGCATGCCGGCTTCCTCTCCGCCCTTGACGGAACCGACCACGATGCGGCGCATCGCATCGTCGAAGATCTGCTCTCCATCGCCGGCATCCGCTCGGTCGGCGGGCGCTCGGCCGGCGAGATCGCCGACCGCTTCCTCGAACAGTCCTCGCTTGCTGCCGGCGCCGGGCTCGATGACCGCGCGCGCTCGGTGATCGACCGCTTCCTCGCCGTTGCGGGCACGCCGGAAGCAGCCCTTGCGGATTTGCGCACCCTCGCCGCTGAGGAAGCCATCGACATCTCCGCCGTGCTCGACAGCTTCGAGAAGCGTTCGGAGGGGATCGCGCGCCGCGGCATCGACCTCGCGCGGCTGCAGTTCGCGGCCGGTTTCGGCCGGCGGCTCGATTATTACTCGGGCTTCGTGTTCGAAATTCATGATCCCGAGGGCGTCGCCGGCCAGCCGGTTGTCGGCGGCGGCCGTTATGACCGCCTGCTGCCGGCGCTCGGCGCCAAGGCGAGCGTTCCGGCCGTCGGCTTCGCCCTCTGGCTCGACCGAATCCGCGAGCAGCCCGCCAAGGAGACCGCCCGATGACCGCCCCGCTGGTACTCGCCGTTCCCTCCAAGGGCCGGCTGCAGGAGAATGCCAACGCCTTTTTCGCGCGCGCCGGCCTGCCGGTGCAGCAATCCGGCAGCGAGCGCTCCTATCGCGGCCGCATCGCCGGCCTTGGCGAAGTCGAGATCGCCTATCTCTCGGCGTCCGAGATCACGCGCGAACTCGCCGCCGGCAGCGTCCATCTCGGCGTCACCGGGCGCGACCTCGTCGAAGAGGAAGTGCCGGATTTCGCTGAGCGGCTCGATCTGGTGCTGCCGCTCGGCTTTGGCCATGCCGATGTCGTCGTCGCCGTGCCGGAAGGCTGGATCGACGTGCGCTCGATGGCCGATCTCGACGATGTCGCCGCCGATTTCCGCCCGCGCCATGGCCGCTGGCTCACGGTCGCGACCAAATATGTCAACCTGACCCGCCGCTTCTTCCAGGAGCACGGCATCGCCGATTACCGGATCGTCGAAAGCCTCGGCGCGACGGAAGGTGCGCCGGCCTCGGGCGCCGCAGACCTCATCGTCGACATCACGACGACGGGCACGACGCTCACCGCCAATGCGCTGAAGGTCATCTCCGACGGCGTCATCCTGCGCTCGGAAGCCCATCTCGTTGCCTCGATCGCCGCGAATTGGAGCGGCGAGGCCCGCGGTGCGCTGCGCATCATTCTCGACCGGATCGAGGCGGAAGCCGCCGGCCGGGCCTGGCGCGAGATTCGCGCCGATGTCGGCGACGGGACCGGCGCGGCGCTTGTCGCGGCCGACCGCTTCGGCGCCACCGCGCCCTTCGGCACCGGCTCGAACCCGCTGACACTGCATTGCCCGGCCGCCAAGGTCTATGCCTGCGCCGAGTGGCTGCGCACGGGCGCCGGCGCGCGCAGCGTCACCGTCACGCGGCTCGACATGGTGTTTTCGGCGACGAGCCCGCTGGCGAGCCGGCTGCTCGGACGGCTCGACGGACACATGCCGGCCTGATCCCAGCCCGTCCGCGCGGACAACTGGCCTGCGCTGACCGTATTGCTGCATTGCGAAAGACGCATTTCGCAATGCGGCATAGACGGCCCATATTCAAGGAAAGCCGATGCACCCCCGGCATCGGCCTTCCGAAAGGGCCATGACATGCATCCGTTGATCGAAAAGCTCCGCCGCAACCTCAAAAATTTCGCCCACCACAATCCCGAAGCCGAAGCGCTCGACCAAGCGGTCGACCGGATCGAAGTGGAGATGATCCACCGCCGCTTCGCACGCCAGGATCGCGGCCGCGCCGGCTACTGACGCCTCAGGCCGATCAGCCTTTCCCGCGCACAGGCGGGACGAGCGAGGCGCGGAGCGCCAGCGCGTGCGCCCGGCACGGGCAGCCTTCAAGATGGTCGTTGACGAGCCCCATCGCCTGCATGAAGGCGTAGACGGTGGTTGGTCCGACAAAGCTCCAGCCGCGCTTCTTCAGGTCCTTCGACAGACGGATCGAGGCCGGTGAGGTCGAGGCTGCCATGAGCGAGGCGCGGTCGAACTGGGCGGGACGCTCGCTCGCCGGCGGCTCGAAGCTCCAGACATAGGCGGCGAGCGATCCCTCCGACGCGATGAGATCGAGCGCGCGACGGGCATTGTTGATCGTCGAGACGATCTTGCCGCGATGGCGGACGATGCCGGAATCGGCCAGCAGCCGGTCGATATCCGCCTCGCCGAAAGAGGCCACCGAAGCAGGCTCGAAATTCGCGAAAGCGCTGCGAAAATTGTCCCGTTTTCTGAGAATAGTGAGCCAGGAAAGGCCGGACTGGAAACCTTCGAGGCATAGCTTTTCGAACAGGCGGCGATCCTCCATCACCGGCTGGCCCCATTCACGATCGTGATAGGCCTCGTAGTCAGGACGCCCGCTGCTCCACCAGCAGCGCAGGATCCCGTCGCTCCCCTCGAGCAGCCCATCGACTCCCGTCATCACAGCCCCTGTCGTTCGTTCTTTGTTCCTGTTTTCTAGCCGGCCGCGGCGGTGGCCGCAAGCAGCCGCGCCGTTTACCCGATCTTCACCATGATGCGAGGGTAAACCACGCATTCACCCTTCTTTTGCAGGGCTTGCCTCAGTCTCGCCTCGACGCCGGATTCGCCCCTAGCCGCCGGCTACCGAAATCGAAGACAGGCGGACAGTGTCCCGTCCGCCTCCTTGAACCCGCCGCCAGACGCCTTGTGCCGAGTACGTCCATGCGAAACCTCGCCTTTTCCGTTGCCGTCGCGGCAGCTATCGCCCTGCCCTCGCTTGCGATGGCGAATGACCGCTATGTGCCGCGGCCGCCCGTGCTGCTCAGCCCGGATATCTCCGAGCCCTGGCTGCTGCAATACAAGCCGGCCAAGAAGCGGCCGGTCGTCTCGCAGAGTGTGGTGCGCCAGCCGGTTGCCCCGGTGATGGTCTCGAGCATCACGCCCGTGCCGCTGCCGAAACTTCAGCAGCCGCGCCCGGCCATGAGGCCTGCGAGCCGCCAGTTCGACCCCGCCTTCCTGCCGACAATCATCGCCTATCACGGCCCGGAAGCGCCGGGCACGATCGTCATCGATACCAATGCCCGCTATCTCTATCTGATCGAGCCGGGCGGCCAGGCCCGCCGCTATGGCGTCGGCGTCGGCAAGCCGGGCTTCGAATGGGCGGGCGAACATCGCATCACGCGCAAGGCCGAGTGGCCCGACTGGACGCCGCCGCCGGAGATGATCGCGCGCCGTCCGGGTCTGCCGCGCCATATGGATGGCGGCCCGAACAACCCACTGGGCGCGCGCGCGATGTATCTCGGCTCGACGCTCTACCGCATCCACGGCTCCAACGAGCCCTGGTCGATCGGTAAAGCGGTCTCCTCGGGCTGTATCCGCATGCGCAACGAGGACGTGACGGATCTCTATGGCCGCGTCGGCGTCGGGACACGCGTCATCGTCCTGTGACGGCTACGCTTGCCGGCTTCCGCAGGCTTTTCTATCGTTGATGATCGGCCGGAGCGTCTCGGAGCCCGGCCAGAACCGACAAAACCGAGCCTTTGAGGGGAAATGCCATGGCCCGTTTTCGCACCTTGCCGATGATTGTGCTCGCGGCGGCGATCACGATGACTGCAGGAGAAGCGCATGCGGAGGGCTTCTTCCAGAAGCTCTTTGGCGGCGGCTTCGATGTCCAGCCGGTCGAAGCCGTCCCCGGCGCCGCGCTGCCGATGAAATACAAGCGCCAGCGCGTGCGCTATGTGACGAACGAGGCGCCAGGCACCGTCATCATCGATTCCGACGCGAAGTTCCTCTACCTCGTCGAGGGCGACAACAGAGCGATGCGCTACGGCGTCGGCGTCGGCCGCGAGGGCTTCGGCTGGCAGGGCCGGGTCAAGATTGGCCGCAAGGCCGAATGGCCGACCTGGACGCCGCCGCCGGAAATGCGTCAGCGCGAGAAGAAGAAGGGTCGGATTCTCCCCGTTTCGATGAAGGGCGGCCCGCAAAACCCTCTCGGAGCGCGGGCGATGTATCTCTATGACGGCGGCCGCGACACGATGTTCCGCATCCATGGCACCAGCGAACCCTGGACGATCGGCCACAATGTCTCGTCGGGCTGCATCCGCATGGTCAATGCCGATGTGTCCGATCTCTATGAGCGCGCGCCGGTCGGGACCAAGGTGATCGTCGAATAGCATCGCGTGAGATGATAAACGCGGCGCGCCAGAGCCTTAGCGTGCCGGCAGCCACTTCGCTCGAAAATGCTCTAGTGCTTGCCGTAGACCTTCATGAAGAAGGTGACGGCGCGCGTTACCCTCTGGCGGATCTCGGCTTCGCTGGGTGTCGTGATGATGCCGAACAGCAGCTTCCGCAGCACGCCGGTCTGCGCGAGTTCCATGAACTGCGAGGCCGCCAGTTCGCAGTCCTCGATCTCGACCACGCCGGCCTTCACCTGCGTCTCCAGATAAGACGCGATCTGGTCCGCGCAGAGCGCCGGGCCGCGGCCGTAGAATTCGGCACCGATTTCCGGCATGCGGTTGACGATCGAGAACACCGTCCGCATCGCCTGCACATAATATTCACGCGTGAGAATTTCGACGAGGCGCGTACCGCAATCGGTCAGAACTGCCGTGACATCGTGATTGTCATGGTCGAGCTGGATGACGCGGAAGAGTTCTTCACGCTTTTCGGTCGAGATCAGCTCGACGAAGAGCCGCTCCTTGTTCTCGAAATAGACATAGAGCGTGCCCTTGGAAACGCCGGCGACGCGCGCGATGTCGTTCATGCTCGCCGCATCGAAGCCCTTCTCGAGAAAGACGACGCGCGCGCCCTCGAGAATCTGCTTGCGTTTGCGCGGGTCCTGGCCGGCGGCGCCCTCATCGGCGACGATCGGCTCCGCTTCGACAATCGACACGTCCAACATCCTCTCTGCCGCGACCGCGGCGCTCCAGTGCGTGGCGAGCGGATTCGGTCATGACCGACGACGACGCTAGCAAGAACGTGTCGTCGAACCAACTCCTATGGCTTGCATCAAAGGCGCCACGGAGAAAAAAATGACCAAACCGTTCGGTTCGATCTTGATCTAGTCGTCGGACCACGCTAAATCAAGCCGCAAGTGACCGAACCGTTCGGTCAATCTGTATTTCCAGGAGTGGCCGATGGCCAAAATCGCCCTCGTCGAGGACGCAGGCGACACCGGATCGAGCGATCTGGCGCCGGCCCTGCGCACGACCTCAGAACAGCCCGCCTCCCCCACCCCCGGGTCTTCCCCCGCAAAGGAGGCTCCTGCGGCTGCGCCGCAGGCCCCGACGCCGCAGGCTGCCGATCCGAAGCCGCCGGCCAAGGGTGGCCGTCGTCGCGTCGTGTTTGGCGCCGTGGCTCTGATCGCGATTGCAGCCGGCAGCTACTACGGCCACGAATGGTGGACCACCGGCCGCTTCATGGTTTCGACCGATGATGCCTATGTCGGCGCGGATGCTGCGGTGATTGCGCCGCGCATTGCCGGCTATGTGGCCAAGGTCGGGACTGTCGACAACAGCTCGGTCAAGTCCGGCGACGCGCTCGTTTATCTCGATGATTCGGACCAGCGCATGGCGATCACCGCCGCCGAGAACCAGATCGCTTCGCAGCAGGCTACGCTCGCCCGTGTCGACAAGCAGATCGCCGCGGCGAACACTTCGGTTGACCAGGCGCAGGCCGCGATCACCTCGGCCGACGCAGATCGCGAACTCGCAGTCGCCGATCTCAATCGCGCGACCCAGCTCAACGCCAGCCAGTTCGCCAGCAAGCAATCCGTCGATCAGGCCAAGGCGACGAATGACAAGGCAGCAGCTTCTGTCGCCTCGGCAACGGCTGGCCTTGCCGCCGCGAAGGCCAATGTCGATGTGCTCACCGCGCAGCGGGTCGAAGGCGAGCGGCTGCTTGACCAGTACAACACGGCGCTGGCGCAGCGGAAGCTTGACCTTGATCGCACCGTCGTGCGGGCGCCGTTTGACGGCGTGGTCGGCAATCGCGCCGTCGAGACAGGTGAATTCGTCTCGGCTGGCCAGCGGCTGCTCGCGCTGGTGCCGCTGACAGACGTCTATATCGACGCCAACTTCAAGGAAACGCAGCTCGTCGGCATCCGTCCGGGCGCTGTTGCCCATGTGACGGTCGATGCCGCCGGCGGCGAAGGCTTCGACGGCACGGTCGAGAGCATTGCGCCGGCTTCCGGCTCAGTGTTCAGCCTGCTGCCAACCGACAACGCGACCGGCAACTTCACCAAGATCACCCAGCGCGTGCCTGTCCGGATCAAGATCCCTGCGTCGGCCATTGCGAACGGATCGCTTCGTCCCGGCCTTTCCGTGACGGTCGAGGTCGACAGCCGCACGGGCCAGACGCCGGCCGGCTGACGCCGGACGGAGAGCCCGGATACCGTCCTCCCCCGGGAGGACACGAAATCCTCCCCCCGGGAGGAATAGAGAGGGGAAACGCCCGCGGTCCCTACCCCGGCAGGCGTTTCCCCTCTCGACTTCACCATCACCGTTCCATTGAACGCCGGAAGGGCCGCTCGCCGACCGCCGACGCGAATTCCGGAGTCTTCGGCCATGGCCGGACCAGCTGCCTTCGAACAACCCGTGATGACGCCGCGCCGCATTCTCGGCTTCGTCGCCATGTGTGTCGGCATGTTCATGGCGATCCTCGACATCCAGATCGTCTCGTCCTCGCTGGCCGAGATCCAGGCCGGACTTTCGGCCTCCTCGTCGGAAGTCTCCTGGGTCCAGACCGCCTATCTGATCGCCGAGATCGTGATGATCCCGCTCTCGGGCTTTCTCGGCCGGGCGCTTTCGACGCGCTATCTCTTCGCGTTCGCCGCCGGCGGCTTCGCCATCACATCGATCGGCTGCTCGACCGCGAACACGATCACCGAGATGATCATCTGGCGCGGCCTGCAGGGCTTCATCGGCGGCGGCATGATTCCGTCGGTGTTCGCGGCGGCCTTCACGATCTTCCCGAAGAACCGGCAGGCGATGGTTTCCGCCATTGTCGGACTGATCGCGACGCTGGCGCCGACCATCGGGCCGACAATCGGCGGCTATCTCACCAACCTCTTCTCCTGGCACTGGCTGTTCCTGGTCAATGTCCTGCCCGGCATCGCGGTCACGATCGGCGTTCTCACCTGCGTCGACTGGGACAAGCCGAACCTGAAGCTCCTGGATCATTTCGACTATTTCGGCCTCGCGACCCTCGCAGCCTTCCTCGGCAGCCTCGAATATGTGCTGGAGGAAGGCGCGACCAACGACTGGTTCCAGGACGAAACGATCTCGATCCTCGCCGTCGTCACGGTTGTGGCGGCGGTCGGGTTCTTCTGGCGTGTGCTGACCGCCAAGGAACCGATCGTCGATATCCGCGCTTTCAACAATCGCAACTTCGCCACCGGCTCGCTGTTCTCGTTCATGCTCGGCGTCGGGCTCTATGGCCTCGTCTATCTGTATCCGGTCTATCTGGCGCGCGTTCGCGGCTATGATTCGCTGCAGATCGGCGAAACGATGTTCGTCACCGGCATCTTCATGATGATCACGGCGCCCATCGCCGGCAATCTGGCGCAGCGGCTCGACCCGCGCGTCATGATGGCCGCGGGCCTGTCGCTTTTCGCAATCTCCTGCCTCGAACTGGTGCCGATCACCAAGGACTGGGCCTTCGGGGAGTTGTTCATTCCGCAGGCGCTGCGCGGCGTCGCGCTGATGACCTCGATGATCCCCGTTTCGATGCTGGCACTGGGCACGCTGCCGCCGGAGCGGATCAAGAACGCGTCGGGCCTGTTCAACCTGATGCGCAATCTCGGCGGTGCCGTCGGCCTCGCCGTGATCACGACAATGCTCAACGATCGCTGGGACCTCCACATCGCTCGGCTGCATGAGGCAGTGAGTTGGACCAGCAACGCGGCAAACGAGCGGGTCAGCGCACTCACGCGCGGCTTCTCGGCGCTCGGCAGCAATGCGGAAATCGCGGCGCTCACGACCATGGCGCAGTCGGTGAAGCGCGAGGCGTTGGTCATGGCGTTCTCCGACGTCTTCCTGCTCCTCGCGGTGATGTTCGCGCTGATCGTCCTGCTCGTCCCGCTGGCACAGAAGCCCGCTCCCCGCGGCGCAGCCACCGCCGGCGGCGGCCACTGACGAAAAAACGTCCGTCAGGCGACGGGAGCCAACAAAGTTGGTTCCCGTTGGATTGAGAAGGGCCTCGCCGCGCGCTATTATTCGGTGTCCTTACGGACTGTCGCACGCGTTCTGCCGGCGACGGGCAATCGCGCTCACATCAAAGCTTGGCCTCATCATGGATGCTTCCGTCTCGCCGCGCGCAACGCCTGCGCCGCTCGATCACGCCACGGTTCGCACGATCATCATCGGCATCATGCTGGCGATGTTCCTCGCGGCGCTCGATCAGACGATCGTCGCCACCGCCCTTCCCACCATCGGGCGGGAACTCGGCGATCTGCAGAATATCTCCTGGGTGGTGACAGCCTATCTGCTGTCCTCGACCGCTTCGACGCCCCTTTATGGCAAGATCAGCGACATCCATGGCCGCCGCGCCACCTTGCTCGCTGCGATTGCCATCTTCATCGTCGGCTCGATTGCCTGCGCACTCGCCCCCTCGATGTTCGCGCTCATCGTCGCCCGCTTCGTGCAGGGTCTCGGCGGCGGCGGGCTGATCTCGCTCGCCCAGACGATCACCGCCGATGCCGTCTCGCCCAAGGAGCGCTCACGCTACATGGGCTATTTCGGCATCGTGTTCGCGCTTTCCAGCATCGCCGGCCCGGTGCTCGGCGGCGTGATCTCGCAATCGATCGGCTGGCCGGCGATCTTCTGGATCAATGTCCCGCTCGGCGCTTTGGCGCTGTTCATGACCTATAACGCCCTGAAGAAGCTGCCGCGGCACGAACGGGCGCACCGGCTCGACTATGCAGGCGCCGGGCTTCTGATTCTCGCCGCCGTGCTGGTGCTGCTCGCGCTCAGCTGGGGCGGGGTCGTCTATCCCTGGACCTCGGCGCCAATCCTCGGCCTGATCGCCGCTTCGGCTATCGCCTGGGTCCTGTTCGGGATCAGGCTGCGCACCGCTCCCGAGCCGTTCCTCCCGCTCGGCGTTCTGGCGGACCGGGTCGTCGCCAGCGCGACGCTGGCCGGCTTCTTCGGCATCGGCACGATGGTGGGCCTCTCCATCTACCTGCCGCTGTTCTTCCAGTCCGTGCTGCATCTCGACGCCGCCAGCTCCGGCTTCGCGCTGATCCCGCTCTCGGTCGGCACTGTTGTCGGCGCTCAGGGTTCCGGCCGTTTCATGGCCCGCGTGAAGCACTACAAGCGCGCGCCGATCGTCGGCCTCGCCATCGGCATCATCGCCCTCGCCGTGATGACCGCCTTTGCCGACCGGATGTCGCTGATCGCCATCGAAGCATTGCTGGTCGTCATCGGCATTGGCCTCGGCACGCTGTTCCCGGTCACCGTCGTCGCCGTGCAGAACGCCGTCACGGCGCAGCATATGGGCACCGCAACCGCGACCGTGAACTTCATGCGCGCGCTCGGCAGCGCCATTCTTGTCGCGACCTTCGGCGCGATCTTCCTTGCGGGCGTCGGCGCCAGCGGCGGCATCTCGGTTGAAACCCTGATCGCCAATGCGAGCGCCACCGGCCTGTCGCTCGGCGGCGCCTTCCGCGGCGTGTTCGCCGCGGCGACGGCAGGTATCGGCATCGCCTTCCTGCTGCTGCTCGTCATGGAAGAACGGCCGCTGCGCAGCGGCCACGAACCGGCACCCACCGTCCTCGAATAGAGTTTCTGACGAGACCGCCTCCGGGCGGTCTTTTCACGCCGGCCCCGATAGGGTACACCCCTATCCTATGTCACATCTCACATCGAACAAGGATCCGCTGCTCGCCCGCATTCGGCGGATCGCCGGCCAGGTCGCGGCGATCGACCGGGCGATCGCCGGCGATGCCGATTGCGCGCGCGTGCTGCATCAGGTGGCGGGCGTGCGTGGCGCCCTTGACGGGCTGATGGACGAACTGATCGCCGACCATCTTACCGAGCATGTCGCAAAGCCGGGCCTGTCCGAAGCCGAGCGCGCGGCCGGCGCCGAGGAACTCATCGCGGTCATCCGCCGACACGCCCGATAAGGAGCCGAGCATGGCTGCCACCCACGAAGCCGGCTTCGACCGGGAATTCGATACTCTGACGCACGACCATGTCTTTCTCGGCAAGCGCCACGACGAGAACGCGCGGCGGACGCTGCTGGTCGTCGTGATCACAGCGGTCATGATGATCGTCGAGATCATCGCCGGTTCTGCCTTTCATTCGATGGCGCTCCTCGCCGACGGCTTCCACATGGCAACCCATGCCGGCGCACTCGGCGTTGCGGCACTCGCCTATAGCTTCGCGCGCCGTCATGCCCATGATCGCAGCTTCACCTTCGGGACTGGCAAGGTTGGCGATCTCGCCGGTTTCGCCTCGGCGCTTGTGCTTGCCATCATTGCACTCGGCATCGGCGCTGAGTCTGTCTTGAGGCTGTTCCAGCCGGGCCCGGTCGCCTTCACCGAAGCCGCGATCATCGCCGTCGTCGGCCTCGGCGTGAACCTCGTCAGCGCCCTGCTGCTGGGCGGCGGCCATCATCATGGTCCCGGAGAAGCCCATAGCCATCACGGGTCGCATGCCCATGGTCACGGGCATGACCACGAGCACGACCACAACCACCATGACCATGACCATCATGGCCACGATCACGCGCCGGTGGCGGAAAGCGATAACAACTTCCGCTCCGCCTTCGTCCATGTCCTCGCCGACGCGCTGACATCCGTGCTGGCGATCATCGCGCTGATTGCCGGCCGCACGCTCGGCTGGGTATGGCTCGATCCGGTCATGGGCATCGTCGGGGCGGTCGTTATTGCCAGCTGGTCCTGGTCGCTGCTGCGCGATACCGGGGCGGTGCTGCTCGATCGAAGCAACCCTGACCTCGAGGCCGCGCTCCGCGAACGCGTGCTGAGGCCGCCGCGCGAGGGCCATCCCACCGTGCATCTCACCGACCTGCATGTCTGGCGCGTCGGCCCAGGCGCGCTCGCCGCAATCGTCAGCGTCAGCGGCGATGTCGAAGCGGCCGAGATCCGCCGCCGTCTCGAAGGCATGCACGGGCTGGTCCATCTCACTGTCGAAACGCACAGGCCGGCCGCGTCCCCCTAAGACGTTTCCGAGAAAAGTGGGCGCCGGTTCGCGTGAGGGAAACGCGACCAGACAAGGACTTGGATCATTTCATCGTTTCACGGAAACGATGAAATGATCGAGTCGCCTCCGACCGATTACCTGCTGAATCCTTCGACGGCCTCAACACTCGCAATTATTGCTCTTCACAATAATACACGTTCCGGTAGCATACCCCTCAAACAGGCACGGGTTTCTGTCGGGGGACGAGCGAGATGGCACTCTTCTGGATCGCCGGAAGACGTTTGCTGGTATTGGTCGGCCTCTTCTGGCTTTCAGCCTGCGCCAGCACGCAGGGTGTCACGCAGTTCGAAGCCTTCCGCAGCGCCTATGAACAGGCCTATGCCACCGGGAATACCATTCTCGATCAGCTTGCGGTTGCGGAGCGCGACACCTACCAGCGCGTGCACCGTCAGCGACAAGGCCAGCAACAGGTGCCGTTCAATCCGAAGGCGGCCGCCTATTATACCGATGCTGTCGATCCGCCGGGAACAGCCGCCTTCCGGCGCTCCCTGGCGACCGTCAAGGCCTATAACGACATCGTCTATGGCCTAGCGACGGGGCAGACCGGCAAGACGCTGACTGCGCAGGCCTATACGCTGAAGGCGCAATCTCTGGCGGCCGCAACGGACGCGGCGGCCGCGGCCGCCATCATCGCGCCCGGCGTTTCGACCGCCAGCCTGATTGGGCTGAGCAGCACGCTGGACATGCTCAGGCCGTTCGTCGAGATCGGCGCGACCTCCCTCAGCCGGGCAGCCTTCCGGGACTATCTGGTCCAGAACGCCCCGACTGTCCGGGCTGTACTGGTCAAGTTGAAAGAAAGTACCCCCGCCATCTTTCCTCTGCTGACGACGAAGTCGAGGGCGGAGGGCCTGATGCAAGACAGCTACGGTGACGGAAGCCTCTCCAAGATGGGCAGCTACCGCAGGTTGTTGTCCGATTGGGTGATCCTGATCGACGCGTCGATCGCGACACTCGATCAGACCACCGCCGCGCTGACGGCCCGGGCCTCGCTCGCCGATTCCGTCGCCGCGCTGACGCTGACCGCTACCGACATCCAGACCGCGGCGAAGCTGGCCCGTCAGCACGCAGCCGAAACCGCCGTTCACTGAAAACCGGGGGAAGACCATGAACGATCCGCATGACGCGATCTGGCAGGCAGCCGCCCTGCTCAGACAGGCCAGACGCGAGGCGGCGGGTAAGCCTTCCGTCGTCGCGGCCATCAACGCCAAGATCGAGGATCTCATCGATCTCGACGACGAGATCACGCTTTCTGTATTCGAGAACGCCGCCGTCGCGCTCACTGCCCTTACCGACATCCTTGATGCCGCCATCAGCGCCATCAAGGCGGACATCTCGAACTTTCTGCTCAGCCAGTTGCTCGGGCTCGCTCAGAAGGTCGACGGCGAGGCAGGCAAGGCGCATCAGGCGCTTGAGCCGGCGCGCGCACCGGCCGCTCCCTTCAATGCGCCTGAACCCTCGACGCCAGCTGCGCCGCTCGGCGCTGCCGTTGCGGCAGCGCCGGCCACAGATCCGGCCACAGAGCTCGTCGCGCTGTTCGACAGCTGCGAGATCAAGTCGAACTGGCAAAAGACTGTTGACGCGATCATCGATCGCATCGTCGCCAATACGGCGCGCTATCGCAGCGTCGAGCAGAAGGCTTCCGTTCCCTGGTGGTTCATCGCCATCGTGC
Source organism: Kaistia sp. (assembly GCA_965229085.1). Taxonomy (GTDB): domain Bacteria; phylum Pseudomonadota; class Alphaproteobacteria; order Rhizobiales; family Kaistiaceae; genus Kaistia. The sequence goes on from OZ245859.1 coordinate 1,787,161, forward strand.
ATTCGCTCGAGGCGAGCGGTAATTTCGGCAGCCATCTCCACAATGGCGATCCGCTCTCGGCCCGAACTGTGCACATTCCGCCCGGCCGGCCAAAGAGCGGTACGCCGCCGTTCCAATGGGAAGACAGCGCCGTCGATGCGCTCGACTATGACGGGCTCTCAGGCAAGGCCGACTGGTCGCTGCCGCTCGTCCTTGATCGGCTGGAGCGCTACAACGGCCTCGGCTACCGCAAGCGCCGCGTCCCCTCGCCCTATCTCTGGAGCGGCTCACAGCATTACACGAAGGGCAAATATCGAAGCGACGGGAACTATGATCCCGATCTCGTCTCCGATCAGGCCGGCGCTGCGGTGATCCTCCGCCGCATGGTCGATCGCCGCCTCGTCGGCGTGACCAAGACCCGGCAGATCATGAATGCGATGCCGCTGGTCGCGCTCGGCTCGCTTGCCATCCTCTCGATCGACGATGCCAAGCTGCCGAAATCGGCAAAGGCGGAGCTCGCCTTCCCCGGAAAGATCGCCCACGGTGCCAGTGGCCTTGCAGTTCGACGGGTGCAGGAATGGCTCTGCCATCACGGCTTCGCTACGTCCGTCGACGAGGCGTTTGGCAGTGCCACTGCCAAGGGCGTCACGAATTTCCGCATCGCCCGCCAGCTCCCTTCCGGCGAGGAGGTCGACGAAGAGTGCTGGATGCATCTCACGGCGCCGCTGCGCCGCGCGATCGCCCCGCTCGCCGTGGCCGATCCCTCGCTTTATGCCGCAACGCTCGCCGTGGGTCGCCAGCATCTCAAGGAGGGTCCGCGCGAGATCGGCGGCGCCAATTCCGGTCCCTGGGTGCGCGTCTATATGGATGGGCTTCAGGGCGAGCCGCAGAAATGGTGCGCCGGTTTCGTCTGCTTCCTGATCGCGCAGGCAGCACGTAACCTGGGGGCCAGCATGCCGTTCCCGCGCCAGGTCGGGGTCGACGAATTGGTGCAGGACGCCAAGGCATCCGGCCGGTTCATCGCCGAGGGGGCGCTCGGCTCGGCCATGGCGCGGCAATCGAAGCTGGTGCCCGGCTGCCTCTTCGTCCGCCGCTCCCCGACCGACGCGACAGACTGGGTCCATACCGGGCTCTATGTGCGCGGCGAAGGTGACACCTTCCGCACCATGGAAGGCAATACCAATGGCGCGGTCGGCGGCTATGACGACGATGCTGCGGTGGAGCGCACGCGCTCCTACCCCAACACCGACTTCATTCTCTTGATCTGAGTCGAAGCCGGGGAGCGCGTTCGCACGCTCCCCGGTTTTGATACTAGTCGATCAGGCCATAGGCCGGGACGGTCAGGAAGGCTTCGAAGGTCGGCGCCGTCGAGAGGCGGGCGAAGAGGTCGATCGCCTCGGGGAAACGGCCGCTCGCATAGTTGTCCGGTCCGATCTCGCCCTTGACCACGTCCATCTCCTCGGCGAGGCAGCGGCGGAACAAAGCTTCCGTCACCTTGAGGCCGCCCTCGAGCGTCGCCTCGAAATGTAGCTGCTGCCAGATCTGGGCGCGGCTGATTTCGGCGGTCGCCGCGTCTTCCATCAGGTTGTAGATCGGCACCGCGCCACGGCCGCGCAGCCAGGCCTCGATATACTGGACGCCGACGCGGATATTGTGGCGCAGGCCTTCTTCCGTCCGGGTTCCCTCGTGGATTTCCAGCATGTCCTTCTGGCCATAGGCGACCTCATCGCGGAGGCGCGCCAGCTGGTTGGCGGCCGGCATCATGCGGTTAAACACTTCCATCGCCACCGGGACGAGGTCGGGATGGGCGACCCAGGTGCCGTCATGGCCGGCGCCCGCCTCACGCTCCTTGTCGGCGCGGACCTTGGCGAAGGCTGCCTCATTGGCGGCGGGATTGTTCTTGATCGGGATCTGCGCCGCCATGCCCCCCATGGCAAAGGCGCCACGGCGATGGCAGGTCTTGATGAGGAGTTCGGAATAGGACTTGAGGAAGGCCTTGCCCATCACAACCTGGCCGCGATCCGGCATCAGGAAGGCGCTGTTGTTGCGCAGCGTCTTGATGAACGAGAAGATGTAGTCCCAGCGGCCGCAATTGAGGCCGACAATATGGTCCTTCAGCTCATAGAGGATCTCGTCCATCTCGAAGGCGGCCGGCAGCGTTTCGATCAGCACCGTCGCCTTGATCGTGCCATGGGCAAGGCCGACCCATTCCTCGGCAAGCGAGAAGACCTCGTCCCAGAGCCGCGCCTCGAGATGGCTCTCGAGCTTCGGCAGGTAGAAATAGGGGCCGGAGCCCTGCGCCAGCGCCGCCTTGGCATTGTGGAAGACATAGAGGCCGAAATCGACCAGCGACCCCGATGCCGGCTCGCCGTCAAAGGTGATGTGCCGCTCGGGCAGGTGCCAGCCGCGCGGCCGGATGATCAGCACGGCCGGGTTTGCGCCGACCTTGTAGTCCTTGCCGGTCTTGGCGTCGGTGAAGTCGATCTTGCCGGCCCAGCGGTCCTTCAGATTGAGCTGGCCCTCGACCATGTTCGACCAGACCGGCGAGGACGCGTCCTCGAAATCGGCCATGAACACCTTCGCGCCGGAATTCAGCGCGTTGACGATCATCTTGCGATCGACCGGGCCGGTGATCTCGACCCGACGATCGAGAAGATCGGCCGGGATCGGCGCGACCTTCCAGTCGCCAGCACGGATATGCGCCGTCTCGGGCAGGAAATCCGGCAGACCGCCGGCATCGAACAGCTTCTGCCGCTCGGCGCGGAATTCGAGCAGCGCGCGGCGCTTGCCGTCGAAGCGGCCATGCAGCTCGGCAACGAAGGCCAGCGCCTCCGGCGTCAGGATTTCGTCATAACGCGCGGCGGAGGCGCCGGTGACGACGAGGCGGTTGGCGTGGACGGACATGATCACTCCTGCGGAGAAGGCTTGCTGACAAGAAGCATCTCATTTCGGCGTCTTCAACGAAACAAGCGCAATGATACGAGCACTGTTTCCTTTTAGGCAAAAGCGGTCGCTGTTTCGCTGTGTCCGACATCTCTCCTGTCAGACAGGGGGCTCATGGCCGATCCGTCCTAGCCTTGGCGAAACCGGGCGATCCTCGCGGTGAAATCGGCGGCGGCCGCCGCAGGGTCGTCCGCTGCCATGATCGCTGAAACCACGGCCATACCGGCTGCGCCAGCGGCGAGGATGCGATCCACATGCTCAGCCTTCACCCCGCCGATCGCGACGACCGGAACCGGCGCAGCAGCGGCCAGCGCTGCAACGCCGTCGAAGCCGATCGGCGGCGCCGCATTGGTCTTGGTCGGCGTTGGGTAAATCGGGCCGACGCCTAAATAATCGACATCGGCGAGATCCGGGCTGGCCAGTTCGTGGGCATAGGAGACCGACAGGCCGAGGATCCTGTCAGGCCCGATCAGCCGCCGCACCATTGCCGCCGGGATATCGCTCTGACCGACATGGACTCCATCGGCATCGACCGCGAGGGCGACGTCGACGCGATCATTGATGATCAGCGGGATGCCGCGCGGCCGCAGGAACTCCAGAAGCGCCGCGGCGGTCTCCACCTGACCCCGCCCTTTCCCATAGGGATCGCGGAGCTGAACCAGCGTGACGCCGCCCTCGATCGCGGCGCGAACGGTTTCCACCACGCCGCGCGGTCCTGCCAGTTCGACGTCGGTGACGAGATAAAGCGATAGATCGAACGGTCGGGCCATCATGCAACCTCCGCCGCGAGGACGTTGACGGTCGCGTTCGCCGCAAGGCTCGCCGCGTCGAGCCCATAGAGGGCATCGCAGAGCGCCGCCGGCAGATGGCCTGGCCCCGGGAGGCCCTTGGCCGCGATCGCGCCCGCGGCGCCATAGACGGCCAGCGCCGCGACGGCGCCTTCGAGCGGCGGGCGCACGGCGGCAAACGCAGCGACGGTCGCGGACAGCGCGCAGCCGAGCGCGGTCGAGAGAGGCATCAGCGCATGGCCGCCCGCGATCGCCACCACGACCATTCCATCGGTGACAAAATCGGTGGCGCCAGTGATAGCCACAACGGCGCCGGTCTCGCGGGCCAGCGCCTTGGCCGCCTCGACGGCATCCTCGGAGGCTGCGGTCGAATCAGCCCCCTTGCCGCCGGCCCCCGCCGCGCCGGCAAGGCTCATGATCTCGCTGGCATTGCCACGGATGATCGTTGGCGAAAGTCGAGACAGCTCCACGGCCACGGCGGTGCGATAGGGCGTGGCGCCGCAGCCGACCGGATCGAGCACCCAGGGTTTGCCGTCCTCATTCATCTGGGCGATGGCGCGGCGCATGCCGTCAACCCAAGATTCAGAGAGGGTGCCGATATTGACGACCAGAGACGATGAGATCGCCGCAAAATCAGCCGCCTCTTCCGGCGCGTGCACCATGGCGGGCGAAGCGCCGACGGCGAGCAGGACATTCGCCGAAATAGTCATCGCGACATAGTTGGTGATGTTCTGCACCAGCGGCCGCGCGGCGCGCATATCGGCCAGCGCAGCGGCTGCGGCGGCAATCGTCAGGGTTTCGTTGGTCGAAGTCATAGTATCGTCCTTGGCGTCTTTGGCGCAGGACGGAACGATGGCATGGGCGCGTTGAAACGATGCCGATCAACCGGCCGCGCTTGGCTCAATCCCTCCGCCGGCATGATCCGGATCAGGTTCGCGGGTTAGCTTCAAAGCCTCTCAGCCAGGATCCGCGCGCGGATCGAGGCACCCCGATGAGACGGGCGCAAACTAGCATGCACCGCGCGTCGCGCAAGTGCTTGCCAGGGAAACATCCCCCTGCCCCTTCGATGTGGCGGACCGCAGATACAGCTTCCCCCGCCAACAAACAGCGCCGCCCGGGGATAGCCGCCGCTGCGGCCCTTGTCTGCGAGGCACCGAACTTGCAAGGCTATCACGCGTGGCTGTGGAACCCAGGCTGCTCATGACCATTGAGGGATCATGGCGCCGCCGGGACTGGCCGGCCGATCGCGGGATCGGTCCGGCCGGCAGTGGCGGCGCAGTTTCGTTCCGCACAAAGGAATAGCGCATGCGCCTCAAGCTCGGCACTGAGCTCAACTACCAGTTTCAGGTTCCGACGCCGATGATCGTGATGCTCAACGTGCATCCCTCGCTGGCGCCTCTCCTCGAATACCCGGATACGCTGTTTACTAATCCCATCGTCAACGTCTCGGCCTATCACGACGCCTTCGGCAATCAGTGCTGCCGCCTGGTGGCGCCGGCAGGCCCATTCACGCTGGGCACGGAGACCGTGATCTGGAATGATGGCGAGCCGGATCCGGTCGACTATGGCGCCGTCCAGCATGCGATCGAAGACCTGCCGGACGAAGCGCTGATGTTCCTGCTGCCGAGCCGCTATTGCGAGTCCGATCAGCTTTCCGACGAGGCCTGGAAGCTGTTCGGAAATACGCCGCCAGGCTGGGAGCGGGTGCAGTCGGTCTGCAACTTCGTCAATGGCCACCTGACCTTCAATTACCAGCTGGCGAGCCCCTTCCGCAGTGCCGCCAGCGCCTATCGTGAGCGGGTCGGCGTCTGCCGCGATTTCGCCCATCTCGCGGTTGCTTTCTGCCGCGCCCTCAATATCCCCACCCGCTATTGCACCGGCTATATCTCGGATGTGGGCGAGCCGCCGCCTTATGCGACCATGGATCTCGCCGCCTGGATGGAGGTCTATCTCGGCGGGCGCTGGCATGTGTTCGATCCGCGCAACAATCGCAGGCGCATCGGCCGCATTCTGATCGCGCGCGGCCGCGACGCCGGCGATGTGCCGCTGACGCATACTTTCGGCGCCAATATCCTGACGCGGTTCACCGTCGTGACGGAAGAGATGGACCACGTCGCCGCCTGATGCATTGCCGGCTGGGTGCTTATGCCGCCCCGCCGGCGCCTTGCGCATCGCGCCTGTGCTGCTAGTTTTCCGCGACGAATAGCGGAAAGATCGGCGATGATCCGGATGGCGAGATGCGGAGTGCGAGGCGAGGCTGCGCTGCTGCTCGCCCTGCTTCTGCTGATCGAGGGGCTGTTCGGCGGCTTTGCGATCGGCGCCCGCGCCGATACGGCGTCGGCATTCGGCGTCATCTGCAGCGCCGACCACCAATCCGATACCTCAAAGCCGGGCCGGCACGGCACCGCACTTTCCGATTGCTGCACGATCGGCTGCCCGATGTTTGGCGGCGGCCTGCCCGAAACGGGCGGCTTCGCCCTCGCCATTCCCTCGCTGCCGGATGCGCTTGCCGCAACGCCGGCCGGAACGGGTGCGAGCCTTGCCCGGGCCGAGCTCGCGCCGCTCCATTCGCGCGCGCCTCCTGCTGCCTGAAGCGATGCCGGCCGTTACACGGCCGTCGATACCGCCGGGATGCCCGCGCGGTCGTTCAATCCCTTTTCAGGACTTTCAGCATGACACTCCGCATTCCCGCGTGCGCCTCGCTGCGCCGCCTGTTCCGCTCGACTGAGGAACGCATCGGCATCGCCACTTTCGCCGCAGCCCTGCTGCTGGTCGGCGTCGACGCCGCCGCGGCGCATGAGTTTCGCCTCGGCGCGATCGAGATCGGCCATCCCTGGTCGCGCGCGACGCCGCCCGGCGCCAAGGTCGGCGGCGGCTATGCCACGCTCACCAATGACGGCGACACGGCGGACACGCTGGTGGCGGCGTCGATCGACGTTGCAGAAAAGACCGAGATCCACGAAATGGGCGTCAAGGACGGCGTGATGACGATGCGTCCGGTCGAGGGCGGCATCGCAATCCCGCCGCATGGGACCGTGACGCTTGGCCCGAACGGGCTGCATCTCATGTTCATTGGCCTGAAGGCCCCGCTGGTACAGGGCACCAAGGTGCCGGGCTCGCTCACCTTCGCGAAGGCCGGCACGGTCAAGGTCGAGTTCGCCATCGACGCGATCGGCGCCAATCCGAAGACGATGAAGCATGACGGCGGCGATGCCATGCCCGGCATGAAGATGAATTGAGCATGGCCCGATCACGACGGATGGCCATGATGGCGGTGCTGGCGGTCGTTGCCATCGCCGCCTCCGCGGGTGTCGGCTACTATCTCGCCGAAGGCGGCAAGGTCGGCCTAGCGGGAAAGACCATCGGCGGGCCGATCAATCTGACGGCTGGAAACGGGCAGCGTTTCACGAGTGCCGATCTTGGCGGCAAGCCGTTCGCCATCTTCTTCGGCTTCACCCGCTGCCCGAATGTCTGCCCGACCACGCTGTCGGATCTGACGCTTGACCTCGAACAACTCGGCCCGCTCGCCGACCGCCTCGGGGTATTGTTCGTCACCATCGACCCTGAGCGCGATACGCCGCAATCGATGAAGGACTATCTCTCCGCCTTCGATCCGCGCATCACCGGCCTTTCCGGCACGCCGGACGAGATCGCAGCGCTCGCGCGGGACTACCGGGTCTTCTACCAGAAGGTCCCGACCGAAGGCGGCGACTACACGATGAACCATACCGCCACGGTGTTTCTCATGAACGGCAAGGGCGCGCTGACCGGCACGATCTCGTTCGAGGAGGAACAGGAAGCTCAGGTCGCCAAGCTGAAGCGGCTGGCCGAGACCGGCTGACAAAGACTGGAGCGAGGCGGTTGAGGCCGCCTCGCTTTCGGGCAATCGCCCTTGCGCCATTGCAGGGCCTTGCCGATCCATCGCACAGTCTCTGCTCAAGCAGAGGAAGAGACGCGATGCAGAGCCGACATGTGAAAATCCCGGCCTCGCTGGCCGCTCTGGTCGAAGCCGAGGCAGCACGGACCGGGCATCGCTTCGACCGCGTCGTCACCGATGCACTCGCCGCTCATTTCCAACTCGACATCCACACCGTCTTCCAGGTCTCGACATCAGGTGCGCTGGTCGCCGGGGTCTATGACCGCGAGGTGAGCGTCGCGACGCTGCTGGAGCATGGCGATTTCGGCCTCGGCACCTTCACAGGGCTTGATGGCGAGATGATCATTATCGATGGAAGCGCCTATCACGCCGATGGCTGGGGCCATGTCACACCGTCATCGCCCGATGCCGGCGCGCCCTTCGCGATCGTGACGCGGTTCACGCCGGAGCACGCCGCCGACCTCTCTTCGATCGGGAGCTTCGCCGATCTCGAGGCCAAGTGCGACCCCTACCGCGAATCCGGCAACATCTTCTATGCCATCCGCCTCGACGGACACTTCGCCCACATCAAAGCGCGGGCGATCGATCCGCCGCCGCCGGGCATGAAGCTCGCCGAAGCGGCCAAGACGCAGCACGAATTCGCCTTCGACGATATCGAGGGCACGCTTGTCGGCATCTGGTCACCGGACTTCTCTGGTCCGTTCAGCGTCGCCGGCTACCACTTCCATTTCATTTCCGCCGACCGGCTGCATGGTGGCCATCTGCTCGATGTGGCTGCGGAAAGCCTCCGCATGACAATCGAGCCGCTCAGCAATTTCCATCTGGCGCTGCCGGAGACCGAAGCCTTCCTGAAGGCGAAGATCGGCCGCGATACCGAAACCGTGCTGGCTGCGGCTGAACACTCGCAGTAGTCGGATGCCGGCTCAGCCTTGCTGCAGCATCGCGGCGATCTTCGCCACCGTGTTCCAGTTGCGCACGGTGCCGAAGCCGCCGCGCCGCTCGCTGAGTTGGCCGAGCAGCCGGCCCTCGCTCGGCAGCTTGTCAGCGAAATGGATCCAGAGATCGCCGTCGACGACACGGAGGCGCTCGCCGCCATTGGCGAAGGTGGCCAGCCGCTGCAGTTCGGCCTCGGGGAGCGGCGCGCGCATCACGCGGACATGGACACGGCTGCCTTCATCCTCCGCTTCAGCCCGAAAGGGATTGGCTGCGGCAAGGCGCAGCCAATCCGGCCCACGGCGAAGAATGATGCTGATCGGCTTGCCGAACCGGACCGCGAAGGCGCGCTCGATCCGGCTTTCGAGCACTTCAAGTGGTTCCGCCTCGGCCTCGAAAACGAGATTGCCGGTGGCGCCGATCGTCCGAGGCGCCGCGAGCCCCAGATTGGCGGCCAGCGCGCGAAGATCCGCCATAACGACCCGCCTGCCCTCGCCGAGCACAATCGAATAGAGCAGCGCGACATATGCGGGCACTCGACCATCCCCCGTTCGAGCCGGCGCCCGGTCGACAGGCCGGCAAAATTGCCTACTCTCTCCCCGCCGGAGAATCTCTCCGCGCCAGGGCGGGCTCCCTCCCTACACCAACGATAACAGCCTTCAGCAGGACCTACCGATGAAAGCCTGGGAATATGCACGCGATCTCCTCCGCACCGCCGAGCCGGTTCTGCTCGCCGAAGAGGAGCAGACCTGGGATGCCTCGGCAGCGATTCGCGACCAGGACTTCTGGCTGAAGATGTTCTGGCAATCGAATGTCCCGGGCTCCGGGGCGCCGGAGAGCCTTGCCGTCGCGGCGGTTCAGTCGCTTGAGAACAAGGGCTGGCGTGTTCCTGCGCATGAGGATCTGCTGACCTCCGGTCTCGCCGCCGCCGCCAGCGGCGATTATGAGACGCTGCACGCGATCCATGCACGCCTCAAGGCTGTACTGCGCGCAGCGGTGCCGGATCCCGCGCATCCCTCGCAGAAGACCCGCCGCATCGCCCTTTTCGAAGAGTTCGCCGCCGGCGCCGCTTTCCCGGCCGATGTCGCTGTTGATATCGACGCCGACCGTTTCCGCGATCGGATCGCCGGGGCCTGGTGGGGGCAGATCGTCGGCGCCGCCGTCGGCACCGCGCTCGAGGGCTACACGGCTGAAAAGCTGAAAGCCGCATTTGGCCGGATCGACCGCTATATGCGGCCGCCGAACACCTATAATGACGACATCACCTTCGAACTCGCCTTCCTCTATGCGTTCGAGGCCAAAGGCCATGCCGTCACCAGCGCCGATGTCGCTGATCGCTGGGTCGGCCTTATCCCGGTCGCCTGGTCGGCGGAAGCGGTTGCGCTCGACAATCTGAAGCGCGGGCTCTATCCGCCGCTCTCCGCCGAGGACGGCAACCCGTTCGACGAATGGATCGGCGCCCAGATGCGCGGCGCCATCTGCGGCATGGTCGCGCCCGGCCGCGCCCATGAGGCAGCGCGCCTCGCCTGGCTCGATGCCGAGGTCTCGCATACCGGCAACGGCATTCTCGGCGAAGTCTTCAACGCCGTCCTCGTCGCAAAGGCCTTCGTGACGGACGATTTCCGCGCCCTGACCGAAGAGACCGTCGCGCTGATGCCGGCCGATACGGAATATGGCGCCGTCGTCCGCTTCGCGCTCAACGCCGCGAAAGCCTCGCCCGATTGGGAAACGGCCTGGGCGCTCTGCGACGCGGAATATGTCGAATATAACTGGATCCACGCCTACCCGAATGCGGCGGCCGAGGTTGTGGCGCTCTGGTTCGGCAATGGCGCATTCGACGAGACGCTGGCGATCATCGGCGGATGCGGCCATGACGTCGACTGCAACGCCGCCCAGATCCTCTCCGCCATCGGCGCGGCGAAGGGCATGGCCGCCATCGATCAGCGCTGGATCGATCCGATCGGCGACGACCTCGTCACCTATATGCGCCGGCCGGCCAAGACGACGACATCAGCCTTGATCGACATGACCGTCGCGGCGATCCGCAAGGCCCGTTGAGGTTGCGGATCGCCGGAGACCGGAGCCGTCACTGCGGCGGCAGCATCTCGATGCCGTAGCGGCTGGCGGCGGCGACGAGGCGTGGGATATCCGGCGGCGTCATCGGCGGGAACACCGAGCCGTCGGCCACCTTGTCGCCGGCCTCGCGGAAGAAATTCTCATGCAGCCCGCCGGGCAGGTTGATGATCAGCATCCGGGCCGGCACGTCGCCAGCATTGCGAAATCCGTGGGGGACGCCCCGGGGCACATAGTGGAACGTGCCCGGACCGCTCCGCGCTGTTGTTCCCGCCAGCATGAATTCAAACTCGCCCTCCAGCACATAGAACGCCTCGGCGTCATCGCGCTGGAGATGCGGCGGCGTGCCCTGGCCGGGCGCGGTGAGGGCCTCGACCAGAGAAAAGGCACCCTCCGTGTCGGCGGCGAGGGCGCGAAAGGTGACAAGCGTGCCGAGAAGGTGAACCGTTTCGGCGGCGGTTCCGGGCTTGCCCGGGATGGTCTGCGGGTTGGTCATGATTGCAGGGGCTCCTCGATTAAGATACAATTTTCTCGTTAAGAGATTTTTGTCTCATAAGGGATTTCGAGTTGGTTGGTCAAGAGAGTTTCGAGCGGGTTGCGCAAAAGCAGCGGACGCGGAATGCATTGCTAGTCGCGGCGCGCGACTTGCTGGCGGAGGGCGTTCATCCGACGGTGGCCGAGGCGGCTGATCGGGCGCAGATTTCGCGCGCCACCGCCTATCGCTATTTCTCGGCACCGGAGGCGATGGCACAGGAGGCAGTACTTGACGCCATAGCGCGCGAATTTGCCGAGGTCAGCTTCGCCCGGGCACCGGAAGGCGCGAGTATTGAAGAGCGTGCCGAGATCATCGCGGGATCGATCATCGCGATGGTCGTCACGCATGAGGCCCTGTTCCGCACGTTCCTCAGCGTTTCGGTCGGCGGCGGCAAGCGACCCGCGGCTCCGCGCGGCGGCCGTCGTCTCGGCTGGATCCGGGAAGCTCTGGCGCCGGTCTCCGCGGAGCTTGCACCCGATACTCTGGAGCGCATCGTGCGCGGCATCGCTCTCCTGACCGGGATCGAAACGCTCGTGGTCCTGCACGACATCTGCGGGCTCGGCGCCGAAGCCGTCATCGCCGAGACGCGGGCGCTTGCAAGGATCATCGTGCGCGGCGCCTGTGCCGAGGCGAATGGCACGGCCAAACAAGGCTCGACGCAGTGACGCAGACGCGGATGATCAACCGATACGTCAGAGCCGCGATTCGCCGGTTGCGCAAGCGGAAGCCGGGAGACCAATGATGTCATCGCACTATCCGACACACCGATGGCTCAGGCGCGCCGCGACCCTTGTCTTTGCGGCGCTGAGCCTTTCATCGGCAACCGAGGCCAGGGCGGAGGCGGCCGCGCCGATCTGTGTCTCCAGCGCCGCCTATCTCGTCGTCGAGGTGCCGCATGTGGATGCCGTCGGCAACAGCTTCATCATCCGTGACGCCAAGGCCGAGCCAAAGCCCGCCTGCAGCACGAAGCCTCAGAAAGGCGATGTCGTCATCGGCGGCAAGGACGATGCGTATTACCTGCTGAAGCTCGCCGGCCGCTATCTCCTGCTCGACGCCGGCACGGGGCCGGACCGGACCTTGATCATCCGCGATCTGGCCAGCGGCACGACCCTGTTCGAAGGCGGCTATTCCGACGCCGACATCGCGATGGATACCGAACGCGCCACGTTCTGGGCCGCGAGCAAAGCGAAGCCGACCCTGGCGAACTGCCGGGACATCGCGACGATCACCAAAGACGGGCTGACGCCGGCCATCGAGACGCTGACGACGTTCGATTTCGCGACCGGCGAACTGACGGGCTCCGAAGCGATCCGCTGCACCGCCCATCAATAGATCAGCGGAAGGGCGGCGAACCGCCCTTCCGCTGATCAGGCAGCCAGGCTCAGAACGGCAGCGCCGGCAGGCTTTCGGTTCCTTCGATGCCGACGGCCTGCAATTCCTTGGCGTCGTAGCCGAGCGCCGTGAGGATCGTCGGCGCGACCTGCGTCGTCTGGACGAGGCTGGTCACGGTCTTGGGCTGCAGCGCCGGACTGCTGACCAGAAGCACGACATTGCGATCGTCCTGGTTGGCGCCGCCATGCTCGGCGATCTTCTTGCCGGAGGTATAGACGACGCCCGGATTGACCGTGACCATCAGGTCGGGCACGCGGCTGTCGGTCGCCGGATCAGCGAAGGCGATCGCCATCTGGTTGGGCGTCCAGACCTTGCCGATGCCGAGCGCGGCGCGGTTGGTCTGGAGATAGGCTTCGGCCGCCGGCAGGCTGGCGGCGCGGGTGGCCGGATCGAGCCAGATCAGCGCCGCGTCATCGGCGATGTGGAAGCCATAGCCCGGCATCTTGCCATAAGGCTCATCGTCGAGCTTCTGGAGGGCGGCCGGATCGATCGGCGCCTGGCCATGCTTTGCCGTCAGGACGATCAGCGTGCTCTGGTCGAGATGTGCCGCCTTGAGAGCCGCCGTCACCTCACCGATAGCGCCGTCGACATAATCAAGCTGTGCCGCCAGTGCGTTGTTCGGTGTGCCGCTGGCATCGGCATAGCCGCCGGTGAGGCCGTCGGCATCGCCGGGACCGGATTTCGGCAGCTTCTGGCCGACGCTGACCGCCTGGAAGTTCATGCCGAACAAGGCGGGAACCGGTGCCTTCACCGTGCCGGTGCTATCGAGACCATTGATCTCGTTGAGGATCACCTTGACATGGGCCTCATCGAACGCGCGCTCGGCCGTGTAGCTGGCCGTGGTCGCCTTCTTGGTGCCGGGGATCAGCGAATCCTGCTCGAGCGCGTAGAAATCGTCGAGCCCGGTGCCCGAGGGGCCGTTCAGCATCTCATAGGCCGGATGCTTGTCGCTCCAGGCGGTGCGGCCGCCATGGCTCTTCACGATCTCGAAGGCGTTGTTCACGCGCGGGAAGCTGTGCGGATAGACGGCGACGCATTTGCCGTCGACCAACGTCATCGGCAGCTTCTTCGGATCGATCTGCGTCATCGGCTTGCCGGGGGTGCCGCCACCATCGATGCGATCGGAATCGACGTCGATATTCTCGGCGAAGGTCGTCTCCGCCCCGGGCGCGCCGGTGCAATCCGAGCCGGGCTTGAAATAGGTCCGCTCATAGCTGTCGTCGTAATAGACACCGGTCGCATGGGGCGTGCCGCCGGTGACGAGCGCCAGCATGCCGGGGAAGGAATCCGACGGTATCGGCGAAAGCGCCGCCGTATATTCGATGCCGGTCTTGCGCAGGCCAGCGAGCGCGCCCGCGGGATGAGCAGCGGCATAGTTCGCCAAGTCGATGGCGTGCATGCCGTCGACGCTGATCAGCAGCACATGCTGATAGGCAGGCGCCGCATGGGCAGCGGCCACGCTCGTCAGAGCGCTCGCCGACAGCATGGCTGCGGCGAAAACGCGGTTGAATGAACTGGTCATCCTGTGTCCCCGAAATGGTTGGCTGCCCCCGCCCCAACCCCTCAGGCTTAGCCCCCCGATGTAACAATCAGAGGACGGCCCCTCCGCGCGGCTGTGGCGCCACGCCATCGGTGAACAGAGCGTCCATCGGGCTGCGCGTCCAACGACGCCAATGCCGCTTGCCCCAGGGCACGCGAGCCGCCATCTCTTGGACAACCACAAACACCCCTATGGCGGCGCATCATCATGAAGAAAATCGGCTTTCTCTCGTTCGGACATTGGACCCCCTCGCCGCAGTCCGGCACGCGCTCGGCCGCCGATACGCTGCTGCAGTCGATCGATCTTGCCGTCGCCGCAGAGGAACTCGGGGCCGACGGCGCCTATTTCCGCGTCCATCATTTCGCGCGCCAGCTCGCATCGCCGTTCCCGCTGCTGGCCGCAGTCGGCGCGCGGACGAAGCGGATCGAGATCGGCACCGGCGTCATCGACATGCGCTATGAGAACCCGCTCTACATGGCCGAGGATGCAGGCGCTGCCGACGTCATCTCAGGCGGCCGGCTTCAGCTGGGCATCAGCCGCGGTTCGCCGGAGCAGGTGATCGAGGGCTGGCGGCATTTTGGCTATGCGCCGGAAGAGGGTCAGACCGACGCCGATATGGGCCGGCGCCATGCGGAAGTGTTCCTCGACGTCATTCGTGGTGAGGGCTTCGCCAAGCCCAATCCGCGGCCGATGTTCCCCAACCCGCCCGGCCTCCTCCGCATCGAGCCCTATTCGGAAGGGCTGCGGGAGCGGATCTGGTGGGGCGCCGGGTCCAACGCCACGGCGCGCTGGGCGGCCAAGCTCGGCATGAATCTGCAGAGCTCGACGCTGAAGGAAAACGAGACCGGCGAGCCGTTCCATGTTCAGCAGGCGAAGCAGATCGAGGTCTTCCGCGAGGCCTGGAAGGAGGCCGGCCATGAACGCACACCGCGCGTATCAGTCAGCCGGTCGATCTTCGCCCTGATGGACGATCGCGACCGTGCCTATTTCGGCCGCGGCGGCAAGGACAGCGACAAGATCGGCTTCATCGACGAGAACATGCAGGCGATCTTCGGCCGCAGCTATGCTGGCGAGCCCCAGGCGCTGATCGAGGAACTCCGCCAGGACGAGGCGATCGCGGCGGCCGATACGCTGCTGCTCACCGTGCCGAACCAGCTCGGCGTCGATTACAATGCCCATGTGATCGAGGCGATCCTCAAGCATGTCGCGCCGGCACTCGGCTGGCGCTGAGGGCGGACAAAAGGCGGCGCAGCCTCCCGGTTGCGCCGCCGGATTCCCGCAGCAGCGCCTTCGCTAACCAATCCCCGCCGGCTTCGGGCCGCCATAGGCCCAGTCGAGCAGTTCGACCGTGTGCACCACCGGCGTCGCGGTACCGGAGGCAAGCTGGGTCATGCAGCCGATATTGCCGGCGGCGATGATGTCGGGCTTTACCTTGGCGATGTTGGCGAGCTTGCGCGCCTTGAGCTGGCCGGAAAGTTCTGGCTGCAGCATATTGTAGGTGCCGGCCGAGCCGCAGCAGATATGCCCTTCCGGCACGTCGCGAACGGTGAATCCGGCCCGCTGCAACAGCGTCTTCGGCGTCACCTTGATCTGCTGGCCGTGCTGGAGCGAGCAGGCGGAGTGATAGGCGACGGTGATCGGCTCCGGCGGCGCCTTGGGTTCGAGGCCGAGGCTTTCGAGATATTCGGTGATGTCGCGGGCGATCGCCGAGACTCGCGCCGCCTTGGCGGCATAGGCCGGGTCTTCGCGGAACATGAAGCCGTAATCCTTGATCGTCGTGCCGCAGCCGGATGCGGTGACGAGGATCGCATCGAGCCCCGCGCCGTCCATCTCCGAGATCCAGCCATCGATCGTCGCGCGCGCGCTGGCAAGCGCATCCTCGCTCCGACCCATGTGATGGGCGAGCGAGCCGCAGCAATTGTCGCCCTTGGCGATCACCACCTCGACGCCAACGCGGTTCAAAAGCCGGATCGCCGCCTCGTTGATCGCCGGATCGAGCACCGGCTGGACGCATCCGGCAAGCAGAGCGACCCGGCCGCGCCGCGTTCCTTCGGCGGCAAAACTTCCCGCAACTTCGGACGGACTGCGCCCCGAAGGAAAGCGCGGCGCCAACGCCAGCATCGCCCCGACACGCGCGAGGCCCGGCATGCGGCCGATCGCCTTGGCAAAAGGCCGCGCCGCCGCCGCGCCGACCAGCGCGAGACGGAAGCGGCTGCGATGCGGCAGCACATGCGCGATCAGGCTGCGCATGACGCGGTCGGCGAAGGGCCGGCGATAGGTCTCCTCGATATGCGCGCGGGCATGATCGACGAGGTGCATATAATGCACGCCCGAGGGGCAGGTCGTCATGCAGGACAGGCATGAGAGGCAGCGATCGACATGCTTGACCACCTCGTCATTGGCCGGCTTGCCGCCCTCCAGCATGTCCTTGATCAGATAGATGCGCCCCCGCGGACTGTCGAGCTCGTCCCCGAGCAGCAGATAGGTCGGGCAGGTCGCAGTGCAGAACCCGCAATGAACGCAGGTCCGGAGGATCTTCTCGGACTCGGCCGTATCCGGATCGGCAAGCTGGGCGAGGGTGAACGAGGTCTGCATGGAGGGTCACCGATCCGTCACTGGTGTACTGCCGAGAATTTCATCACGAATCAGAAGCTCCTCTTTGAGACGGACCGGGACACCTTCGAGGTTCGTCATCACATCATTGTTCCAGAAGCGGACAACGCGAAAGCCTTCCTGTTCAAGCCGTCGCGTTCGCGAAGCGTCCCGCATCAGGTCGTCGTCTCCGCCATGCGTGGCTCCATCGATTTCAACGATCAGCTGACGCTCAAGACAAACGAAATCGACGATGAACCCTGCGATAGGGACCTGACGGCGAAAACCGAGCGCGTGAAATCGGTGTGCTCTGACTGCGTTCCAGAAGCGCGCCTCAGGGGGCGTCATCGCCCTGCGAAGCGCGCTCGAACGCTCACGCTGAACAGCGGTCACCAGTTTTGGTCCGCCCGTGCCGAGGTTCATACCCTTGTGTCCCTGTTTGCCGGCACGGAGCGTTGAGCCCCCTCCCTAACCCTCCCCCGCTTCGCGGGAGAGGGGATGCCGACGGCGCGCAACCCCGCCAATGAAGCGCCAGGTCCTGCCCTCTCCCCCCTTGTGGGGGAGAGCTGGAGAGGGGGGCTGCCGGGCAGCGAACGTCCCGTAACGAGTGCCTCCAACCCCATCCTCCCGGAGTGAGGATACCGACCTCCCGGCACGGAGCGTTGAGCCCCCTCCCTAACCCTCCCCCGCTTCGCGGGAGAGGGGATGCCGACGGCGCGCAACCCCGCCGATGAAGCGCCCGGTCCTGCCCTCTCCCCCCTTGTGGGGCAGAGCTGGAGAGGGGGGCTGCCGGGCACAGCTCTTCGATCCGAACGGCTAGCACTCACCCCATCCGTCCTGGATTGAGGATGCCGGCCGGATCGAAGCTGTCGCGGATGCGGCGGGTGATCGCCGTGACGGCGGGCGGCTCGGGCTGGAACGGCGCGATGGCGGCGCGGAGGCCGTGCGGGGCGCGGATCAGGGTCGCGTGGCCGCCATGGCTGGCGATGAGGCCGCGGACGGTGGCGGCACCGCCATCGGCGGGGCCAGCCACCGCGGCCGATATCAGGCCGCCGGACCAGTCGAAGACGATGCGCGCGCCGAGTTCGGCCTTGAGCCGCGCCGCGACGAGAGGTCCGTCGGTCGGCTTGACCGAGAGGCGCCAGACGATGTCGGCGCCGCCGGCTTCGAGTGGGGCGACATCGCGAATCGCGCGCCAGAGCGACTTGGACGCCTCGTCGCGCAGCGTATCGGCGGTTCCGAAGGCTGAGAGCTGGCTGCGCAGCCGTTCGGTGCGGTATTCGCAGGAATTGGCGAAGCCCTCGAAGCGCAGCAGCGTCCGCGCCGGTGCGCCGGGGATGTGCGCGGCGCCGGTGATCTCGAACGGCGTGCCGAGCGCGGTGGTCATGGCCTCGACGGCCTTCACATCGTCCAGCCCCTCGAACACCAGCGTCGTCTCGGTCTCGGCCGTTGGCAGCAGCTTGTAGGTGACCTCGGTGAGGACGCCGAGCGTGCCCCAGGAGCCGGCGAGCAGCTTGACGAAATCATAGCCGGTGACGTTCTTCATCACGCGGCCGCCAGACTTGATCGTCTCGCCGCGGCCGGTCGTGGCGCGGATACCGATGAGATGGTCGCGTGCGCTGCCGGCCTGGATGCGGCGCGGGCCACTGGCATTCGAGGCCGTGACGCCGCCGATCGTCGGCTCGCCCGTGGTGCCGAGCAGCGGCCGCCAGTCAATCGGTTCAAAGGCGAGGCGCTGGCGATGCGTGGCGAGCAGCGCCTCGATCTCGGCAAGCGGCGTCCCCGCGCGGGCGGAAAGCACCAGTTCCGACGGCTCATAGAGCGTGATTCCGGTCATCGCTGATGTCGAGACGCGCTGCGCCGCCTGGACTGGCCGGCCGATGTCGCGGCTGCCGCCGCCCTCGATCGCCAGAGGCGCTGATGTCGCGGCCGCCTCGCTGATGATCGCCTCGAGTTCGGCTTCACTGGTGGGAAGGAGCGGCGCAGTCATGAGAGGGCTTCCATCCAGCGCAGGCTCTTCACCTCTCCCTGAGGAAGAGGTCGACGCGCGAAGCGCGGCGGGTGAGGGTTTACGGCGTCACCGGAGAGGCCGCGCGCCTCACCCGGGCCTCCGGCCCGACCTCTCCCCATGGGAGAGGTGAAAACCGAGGTCGGCTCAGGCAAGATCATCATCAAACAGGCCGTCCTTCCAGGGGAAACACCTTGTGCGGGTTGAGCAGCCATTGCGGATCGAGCGCCGTCTTGACGCGCATCTGCTGGTTGAGATCGATGGTATTGAACTGGTGCACCATCAATTCGCGCTTCTCGACGCCAACGCCATGCTCGCCGGTCAGGCAGCCGCCGACCTCGACGCAGAGCTTCAGGATGTCGGCGCCGGCCGCTTCCGCCTTTTCGAGCTCGCCCGGCTTGTTGGCGTTGAAGAGCACGAGCGGATGCAGATTGCCGTCGCCGGCATGGAAGATGTTGGCGACTTCGAGCCCGTAGCCGGCGCAGATATCGGCGATGCCGGTCAGCACCTGCGGCAGGCAGCCGGTCGGGATGGTGCCGTCCATGCACATATAATCGGCGATCCGGCCCATGGCGCCGAAGGCGGATTTCCGCCCTTTCCAGATGGCCGCGCTCTCGGCCTCGGATTGCGAGACCTTGAACGCGGAGGGCTTGAATTCGGCCGCGATCGCTGTGATGCGCGCGATCAGATCGGCGATCTCCGCCTCCGAACCCTCGACCTCGATGATCAGCAGCGCCTCGACATCGAGCGGATAGCCGGCATGGGCGAAGGCCTCGCAGACGCGGATGGCGGGCCGGTCCATATATTCGATCGCGACGGGGATGATGCCCGAGCCGATAATGGCCGCGACGCAGGCGCCGCAGGCCTCGGCCGACTGGAAGCCCATCAGCATCGGACGCGCGCCCTCGGCCATTGGCAGGATGCGCAGGACCGCCTCGGTCACGACGCCGATCTGGCCTTCGGAGCCGACGACAAGGCCGATCAGGTCGAGCCCTGCCGCATCGAGGGCCGGTCCGCCGAGTTCCACCACGGTGCCGTCGATCATCACCATGGTGACGCCGAGGACGTTGTTGGTCGTCACGCCATATTTGAGGCAATGCGCGCCGCCGGAATTCATGCCGATATTGCCGGCAATGGTGCAGGCGAGCTGGCTTGAGGGGTCCGGCGCATAAAAGAAGCCAAGATGCTGCACGGCGGCGGACACGCCGAGATTGGTGACGCCGGCCTCGACGCGGATGGTGCGGTTGGCGGTATCGACGTCCAGCACCTTGTTCATGCGGGCGACCCCGAGCACGACCGCATCGGCCGCGGGCAGCGCGCCGCCGGCGAGCGAGGTGCCTGCGCCGCGCGCCACGACCTTGACGCCCTCGGCATTCAGGAAGGCGAGGATCGCCGCGACCTCCGCCGTCGTCTCGGGCAGCACGACGGCAAGCGGCATCTGGCGATAGGCGGTGAGCGCGTCGGTCTCATAGGCGCGGCGCTCGTCTTCGGACGTGATCAGCGCTTCGGGCGGCAGCAGCTTTGCGAGGCCGGCGATGATTGCATCGCGGCGATCCAGCACGCGCTGGTCCGGCTTCGGCATGAGAATGGCGGACATCGGTTCCTCCCGAAGATCGGCATGTCCAGCCACTCTAGGCCGGAGCCTTCTGCGCCTAAAGGCGCTTCCTCAACAATCATCGTTTCTCTGGGGTTGAAGATCGCCGGCTTTTATTGCCACGATGCGGCATGAGCGCCTTCACCGACATGGAAATTTTCGCCCGCGTGATCACGGCCGGCAGTCTGTCGGCCGCCGGCCGCGAACTCGGCCTGTCGCCGGCCGTCGTTTCCAAGCGGCTGAAGCGACTGGAAGAGCGGCTGGGGACGCGCCTGTTGCAGCGGACGACGCGGCAGATCGCGCTGACCGAGGCCGGGCGCGGCTTCCATGACCGCGTGGTGCAGATCCTCGCTTCGATCGAGGAGGCCGAAGCCTATGTCAGCCGCCGCTCGGATGTCGCGCGCGGGACGCTCAAGATCTCGGCCCCGACCTCGTTCGGCCGGCTGCATGTCGCGCCGCATCTCGGCCGCTTCCTCGAGGCCAATCCCGGGCTCACCGTCAATTTGTCGCTCTCCGACGATTTCGTCGATCTGGTCAAGGACGGCGTCGATGTCGCGATCCGCATCGCGGAGCTGACCGATTCGAGCCTCGTCGCGCGCCGGCTCGCGCCCAATCATCGCCTGCTCTGCGCGACGCCTGGCTATATCGCCGCCCATGGCACGCCCGCCAGCCTCGCAGACCTGTCGCGGCATGCGCTGCTCGCGACCGCCGGGCAAGACCCATGGCGGCTGGAAGGCAGCGAGGGGCCTGTGACCGTGCATATCGACGGGCGGCTCAGAACCAATTCCAACGAGGTGGTCCGGGCGGCGGTGCTCGGCGGCTTCGGCATCGCGCTGCGCTCGACCTGGGATGTCGGGCCGGAACTTCGCGCCGGACAGTTGGTGCATGTCCTTCCGGCCTATCGCGCCTCGCGCCGCGTCGCCGTCCATGCCGTCTATCCGAGCCGGCGCTATCTCGCGGCCAAGGTGCGGCTCTTCATCGACTATCTCGCCGGGCTCTATGGCGAGCATCCCGTCTGGGACGACGGGCTCGAAGCCATGCTGGCGGGCTGATCGGGCCCCGACCCGTCGGCCTATTCCTCCCCCGCCGCATCAGTGTGATGCGAGCGGATGCGGCGGACGGTGAACCAGACGACGAGCGCGACGGGAACGACGGCAAGCGCCGCGACCTCGCCGGGCTCAAGATGAAATCCGAGCAGCGGCGCCCCTTCCGCGAGATGGGCGATGAGCCCGACGACATAATAGCTGACCGCCGCAACCGAGAGACCTTCGACCGTCTGCTGCAGGCGAAGTTGCAGGCGGGCGCGACGGTTCATCGAATCGAGCAAAGCCCGGTTTGACTGCGACAGCTCGACATCGACGCGCGCCCTTAAGAGCGCCGCCGCGCGGGCGAGCTTGCGCGAAAGATCCTGCTGGCGCTGTTCCAGCGTCAGGCATGTGCGCATGGCCGGCGCCATCCGCCGGGCAAGGAACGCGGTGAAGCTCGAATAGCCCTCGATCGGATGCTCATCCATCGCGGTGAGGCGGAGATTGACGATCTCGGCATAGGCGCGGCTGGCGCCGAAGCGGAACGCTGTCTCGGCAGCGCCTGCCTCGAGATCGCCGGCAAGCGCCGTCAGGTCGTCAAGCAGCGCGCGATTGCCCTCGAAGCCGGACGAGGAGCGAAAGCGCGCGGTATCGGCCACGAGCTGTGTCTCGATGCGGCGGATCTCCGGCTGCAGCCGCTGCGCCTCGGGCAGGCCGAGCATGGCGAGCACGCGGTAGGTCTCGGTCTCCAGCAGGCGCTGCACCAGCGGCCCCGCCTCCTGCGGTCCGAGACCGCGATCGACGACGAGGAGGCGGGTGAAGCCATCGCCGTCCTCGCGGAAATCACTCGCGATCAGCGCGCGGCCGCCGGCCGCCTGCGAGGCGGCCAGCGAGCCGGGATCGAAGCTTGCGAAAAGTTCGGCCGGCGGGCGGAGATCGGCGACGAGATCAAGCCGCGCCGCGACCATCAACGGCCCCGGCGCCTCGAAGGCATCGCCGAACGGCGTCTCGGCCGGCAGCGCGCCGGTGCCGCCGCGAACATCCCAGCTATAGGTGGTGAACTCAGCATGGCTCTCGAAGCGCAGATGCCCGCCGGCCAGCGCCACCACGTGATGGCGCGCGTCAGGACCCGGCGGCGGTTCGCCAATCCTGAGGCAGAGCGCCGAAAGTCGGCGGCGGGCCAGCTCGGACTGGGCGCCATCGGTCATGAAGGCGTAGTGCAAAACGAGGCGCGGCGCCTCGACCATATGGAACGGCCGCGCATGCACTTCATGCAGCGCAGCCGTCCGCATGGGATGGTCGGCGAACCGTCTTGGGCCTTCACGCATCAATACCCCCCGGATTGCGTTCCATGATGCTCCCGAAACCGGGAACCGGCGTGACACGCCAGCGCGCCTGCCTCAGCCGGCCGCCAGTTCCTCGACCCGTCGCATCAGCATGTCCGCGGCAGCGGCCCTGCGCTGCGCAGCCATGTGCGCCCGCTGTTCAAAATCCCCGAGCGCCGAACGATAGCCGGCAAGAGCCGCATCAAGCGCCGCTGGCGCCGGACCGCCAAAGCGATCTCGCACCGCGATGAACGCCTCCGGCGAGACCATCTGCGCGAATGCCTCCTGATCGGCGGCCGGAGGGCGGCCGACATGACGCTCGAACGCTGCGACGAAAGGGGCATAGCCGTCCAGCCGCAAGGTTCCCGATGCCGCGACCACCGCCCGAGCAACGTCGGCGGCAATCTCGTGGCCGAGCCGGAAGGACAAGCCCTCGTCACGCACCAGGCGATCGGCAAGTTCTGTGATCGTGGCGCAGGAGCGGTCGAGATTGACGGCGACACGGTCCGGGTCGATGCACGCGGCCTTGAGGGTCGCGGTCAGCAGCGCCAGCACGCGCAGACCGACATCAAAAGCCTGATACCCCATCTCATGGGTCTCCGCTTCGCTGTCGGTCATGTCGGTGAAGGGCGTGTTGTGCAGAAGATCGACCACGGCGCGGGCGCGACCGACGGTCTGGCTCGACAGATGGCGCAAATGCTCGAATGGCACCGGATTGCGCTTCTGCGGCATGATCGAGGAAATCTGCACGAAGGCATTCGGCAGATAGAGCTGGCCGACCTCGAAGCTCGTCCAGAACAGGAAGTCCTGAACCGGCCTGCCGAGATGAAGGAAAAGCAGAGCCAATGCGTCATAGGTGGCGGTCAGATAGTCCACCGCGGCGATGCAGGAATAGGAATTCTGCAGCGGCGCCGCGAAGCCGAGCAATTCGGCGACGCGGTGTCGATCGGTCGGAAATCCCGTGGTAGTGATCGCCGCCGCCCCCAACGGACAGAGATCGACGATCGAGCGGGCCGCCTCGATCCGCTCCATGTCGCGGATCAGCACCTCGATCATCGCAGCGAGATAGTGGCCATAGGTCGTCGGCTGCGCCGGCTGGCCGTGCGTATAGGCAACGATCAGCGTGTCACGACCCTCTGTCGCGGCCTCGATCAGCACTCCCAGCAGCCCGCGCAACGCCGTCAGCAGTTCATCGATGCGCGGCAGCAGGCCGAGCTTCAGGAAGGTATGATCGATGTCATTGCGCGAGCGCGCCGTGTGCAGGCGGCCACCCAAATCGATGCCGACGCGTTGTTTGAGCTCCTTCTCCATGGCGAAGAAATAGTCTTCGACATCCCCGCCATAGACGAGGCTGGAAGGATCGATCTCGCGCTCCATCGCGAGCAGGGCGCGCGCCAGTTCCCCGCCTTGTGCCGGCCCCAGAATTCCGGTTTCGACCAGCATCACCAGATGGGCGAAATCGATACGGCGCAGCGCTTTCGCATGGTGCCGCCTTGCGCCATCGAACAGCGGCGCCAGCACCGTTTCGCGAAAGACGGGATCAGGGAATTGCGATTTGTCGCCGGATTGAAGCGAGCCCATCAGTAATCTTTCCGTCCCTCTGCCTGACCGTTCGGACAAGCCTAGGGACGAACCGGGCCAACGCCTAGCCCCGATCGATCACCGTGTCGTCGATCTCGGCGATGCTGCGCCGGCCGGTGAGCGCCATGGAGACGGCGAGCTCGCGGCCGATGATGTCGATCGCCTTGGCGACGCCCGCCTCGCCGCCCGCGCCGAGGCCATAAAGGAAGGCGCGGCCGATCAGGCAGCTTTTTGCGCCGAGAGCCAGCGCGCGCAGCACGTCCTGGCCGGAGCGAACGCCGCTGTCGAAAATGATCTCCGTCTCGCTTCCGACAGCCTCGACGATGCGCGGCAGGGTCGAGATGGCCGAGGGTGCGCCGTCGAGCTGACGCCCGCCATGATTGGAGACGACGATGGCATCGGCGCCGGTGGCGGCGGCGTGATGGGCATCGCCGACATCGAGCACGCCCTTGATGATCAGCTTGCCGGGCCAGATCGAGCGGATCCAGGCGACATCATCCCAGTTGAGCGCCGGGTCGAACTGGCCGGCGATCCACTGTCCCAGCGACTTGACGCCGCTCATGCCCTTCACGAAGCCATCGAGATTGCCGAAGGTCTTGCGCTTGCCTCGCAGAACCTTGAGCGCCCAATCCGGCTTGGTGGCGATATCGACGAGATTGGCGAGGGTGACGCGGGGCGGAACGGTCATGCCGTTCTTGATGTCGCGGTGGCGCTGACCCTGCACCTGCAGGTCGACCGTCAGCACCAGCGCGCTGCATTTGGCGGCGATGGCGCGCTCGACCAGCGACTTGGCGAAGCCGCGATCCTTCATCACATAGAGCTGAAACCAGAACGGCTTGGACGTCCCGGCGGCGACGTCCTCGATCGAGCAGATCGACATTGTCGAGAGGCAGAAGGGAATGCCGGCCCGCTCGGCTGCGCGCGCGGCGAGGATTTCGCCGTCGGCATGCTGCATGCCGGTCAGCCCGGTCGGCGCCAGGCCGAAGGGCAAGGCAGCCTTCTGGCCGAGAATGGTGGTTTCGGTCGAGCAGTTGGAGACATCGACCATGACGCGCTGGCGCAGCCGCAGCGCCTTGAGATCGGCCCGGTTGGCGGCGAGCGTCTCCTCTGCATAGGAGCCATGGTCGCAATATTCGAAGAACGCCTTGGGCACGCGGCGCTTCGCCATCAGCCGGAGATCATCGATCGACGTCGCGGTCGCGAGGGACATGCCTGCCATCCACCTTTGCGAAAACCCGCCGACTTTAGTCAGCGCGGCGGACAACTGGATCATTTAGTTGACCACTCCTGCCAATGCTCATAGGCTGATTGACATGCCGTTTCAACCGATTCCCGCGCGCCCGACCGCCGATGTTGTCGCAGGGCAGATCGAACGGCTGGTGCTGGAAGGCGTGCTGCATCCGGGCGACCGGCTGCCGGGCGAACGCGATCTTGCGGCGCGGCTCGCGGTCTCGCGGCCGGTGCTGCGCGATGCTTTGAAAACGCTGGAGGCGCGCGGGCTGATCGAGAGCCGGCATGGCGGGGGCACTTATGTCGCCGCGATCGAGGGCACGCTTTTCGCCGGGCCGCTGATCGACCTCATCGCCGGATCGCAGAAGGCAGGGGGCGACTATCTCGAATTCCGCCGTGAGATCGAGGCGACGGCAGCGGCGATGGCCGCCGAGCGTGCGACTGAGGCCGACCGGACCATCCTCGCGCGCATTTTCGAGGCCATGGCGCTCGCCCATGGCGAGGCGGACTTCCGCCGCGAGGCGGCGCTCGATGTCGAGTTTCACCAGGCGATCGGCGAAGCCTCGCACAACATCGTCATGATCCACGTTCTGAGGGCCTGCTACCGGTTGCTGGCCGATGGCGTGTTCTACAATCGCAGCCGGCTCTACGGCCATGCCGGATCGCGCGATGAACTGCTGGCGCAGCACCGCGCGCTGCTGGAGGCAATCCTTGCGGGCAACAGCGCGGCGGCGCGGGCGGCGGCGCGGGCGCATATCGCCTATGTCGAGGCATCGCTGACGGCCGGTGCCGAGGCCCGAGCCCGGGCCGAATTGGCCTCGCTGCGGCTCAGCCAGTTCGAGGAACGCGCCGGCGCGACGCGGCCCTCCCGTCGCAAGGACGCGCCGCCCGAGCCGGGCGACGCATCATAGGGTCAACACGAGGCCAGATGCTGGCCCAAGTCGTGTCTTGCCTGCCTCTAGCCGCGGCGGGCGCGATCGACATTGACGATATCGCCCGAGCGGGCGCTGATCGTCACGCGGATGCCGCGACCCCGACGATCCGCACCGTCAACGACCCAGACCGGGCCATGGCGATCAACACCGTAAGCATTGACCAGGCCGACATCGCGGGCGATCCGGCGCGCCTCGCGCGGGCCGATGCCGCGATCATAAGCGCCCTGATCCGGACCACGACCGGGGCCGTTGTCCCAGCGGCCCTGAGGCGGCGCGACCTCGCGGCCCTGCGGCACGATCTGAACGCCGTTCTGATCGATCATGACGCTCTGAGCCATTGCACCACCGGCAGCAAACAGGCCGGCTGCGAGCACGGCACTCGCGGTCAACATTTTGATCTTCATGGCACTTTTCCTTCGTTCTTCCGACGGATCGAAATCCGCCCTTCGAAGGAAAGAACGCCGGCTCCACCGGTTTCGTTCCGCGCGGGTGCCGCGCCGTCCGGAAACCCGATCACACCATGCGCATGCTCATGCCGCCATCAACGACCAGCGTCTCACCGGTGATGAACGGGTTGGTCAGCAATTCGATCGAGGAGGTCGCGACATTCTCGGCGGTACCGAAACGGTGCAGCGGGATACGGTTGTCGAGATTGTTGCGCCGGGCCTCGGGCGTCATCGCGGCGTGGAAGCGCGTTTCGATGATGCCGGGGCAGATCATGTTGACGCGGATATTCTCATGCGCGTGGTCGCGGGCGAGGGTCCGGCCGAGTTGCAGCAGCGCGCCCTTGACCGTGCCATAGGCGGTCGCATTGGGAATGCCGCGCAGAGCCGCCACGGACGAGACCAGCAGCACCGAACCGCCCTGCTTGGCGAGCGCCGGATGAGCGGCGCGGAAGAGATGGAACGGTCCATGGACATGAACGCGGAATGCGTCGTTCCAGGCATCGAGGCTGACGGTGAGCGCGGTGCCGGGAACGCCGCCGCCAGCGGCAGGCACCAGATAATCGATGCGGCCGAAGCGCTCCATCGCCAGCGCGACGAGCCGCTCGGCGCTCGCCGGGTCGCCAGCATCGCCCGCCTCGAACACGGTGCCGGTTACCGCGCCGAGCTCGCCGAGCAGCGCCTCGACTTCGGCATCGCGATGCCGGCCGAACAGCACCAGATCGACGCCCCGCGCGGCAAGCGCCCGCGCGATCGCCGCGCCGATGCCGCGCGTTCCTCCGGTGATGATCGCAACCTGCCGTTCCTCATTCGCCATGGCATCCTCCTCCTGCTCCAGCCGCCCCGAGAGGAACACGGATCGACCCGCGGCGTCCATGCAACAGGCGGCACATAGGCCGAACAGGCTTCCTTGCCGAGCGGCGGACGCGTCGCTAATGTGCCGCTCCCTTTCTGTGCCGGAGTGACCATGGCCCGCGACGTGTCCGATTCCACGATCGTCGAAACGCGCGACGATCTCATCGGGGCGATCGCCTCCGGCGGCAAACCGAAGAACGCCTGGCGCATCGGCACCGAGCACGAGAAATTCGGTTTCTACACCGATGACCTCACGCCCGTTCCCTATGAGGGGCCGCGCGGCATCGAGCGGATCCTGCGCCTGATGGAGGGCCTCCTCGGCTGGCAGCCGATCGAGGATCGCGGATTGATCATCGGCCTCGTCGATCCGGTCGGCGGCGGCGCCATCTCGCTGGAGCCGGGCGGCCAGTTCGAGCTCTCCGGCGCGCCGCTCGAGACCGTGCACCAGACCTGCCGCGAGCTTCACGCGCATCTGGCGCAGGTCCGCGAATGCGCGACCCCGCTCGGGATCGGCTTCATCGGCCTTGGCGCCTCGCCGATCTGGTCGCTGGCGGAAACGCCGGTGATGCCGAAATCGCGCTACGAAATCATGTCGCGCTACATGCCGAAGGTTGGCACGCGCGGCCTCGACATGATGTTCCGGACCTCGACGGTGCAGGTCAATCTCGACTTCGCCGACGAGGCCGACATGGTCCGCAAGATGCGGGTGTCGCTGGCGCTGCAGCCTGTCGCCACCGCCTTGTTCGCCAATTCGCCCTTCATCGACAACAGCGCCAATGGCCTTCTGTCGAACCGGGCGGAGATCTGGCGCGACACCGACAATCAGCGTTCGGGCCTGATTCCGTTCGTCTTCGACGAGGGGTTCGGTTTCGAGGCCTATGTCGACTGGGCGCTCGATGTGCCCATGTATTTCGTGAAGCGCGGCGACACCTATCACGATGTCGCCGGCCAATCGTTCCGCGATTTGCTGGATGGCCGCCTGCCGGGCATGCCGGGGGAACTGGCGACGCTGTCGGACTGGAACAACCATCTGACGACGCTCTTCCCCGATGTCCGCCTCAAGAAATATATCGAGATGCGCGGCGCCGATGCCGGACCCTGGCGGGCGCTGACGGCCCTCCCCGCGCTCTGGGTCGGCCTCCTCTACGACCAGACCGCGCTCGACGCCGCCTATGACCTCATTGCCGACTGGTCGGCCGAGGAGCGGCAGGCGCTCCGCGACGGCGTCCCGCGGCAGGGCCTCAAGACGCCGTTCCGCACCGGCACCGTACGCGACATTGCCGGGCCGATGGTGGAGATCGCCCGGGCCGGACTTCAACGCCGCGCCCGTCTCAACAGCGAGGGCGTCGACGAAAGCGTCTATCTCGCGCCGCTGCAGGAGACGGTTGCGAGCGGGATGACCCCGGCCGAGCGCCTTCTCGCCGCCTATCGCAACGATTGGCATGGTGATATTGCCGAAGTATTCAGGCGCCACGCCTATTGACGGGATCGGGCGGCAGGCCGGCATCGACCAGGGGAGAGGCTTCGTGGACATCAAGGACATCAGCGTCGTCGTCGATCAGCGCGGCAACCGTCCGGCGCTCGCCGTGGCGATCGCGCTCGCGAAGCGGCTTGGCGGACACCTGACCGGCATCACACTCGTCTATGACCCGATCGTGCCGGGCTATGCCGTCGCCCCGGTGCCGGTCGATTTCATGATGAGCGCCCGCACCGAAGCGTTGAAGATGGCGAAGACGGCCGAAGACGCCTGCCGCGCCGCCGCTGACGCGGCCGGCATTGCCAGCGAGATGCGTTCGGTTGAACTCGTCTCGACCGGCGGGCTCGACGAGGTCGTGCACGAATTGCGGCTCTCCGACCTCGTCGTCGTCGCCGAGGACGATCAGGACATGCCGGAGCCGCTGCGCGCGCAGTTGATCGAGGCTGTGCTCTTCCATGCCGGCGCGCCGCTCCTGATCGTGCCGCGCCATCCGGCGGAGACGCCCTCCGATCTCTCCCGCGTCATCATCGCCTGGGATGGCACCATCACCGCCTCGCGTGCGGTTCGCTCGGCCCTGCCCTTCCTCGCGGTGGCCCAATCGGTCGAAATCGTCATCGTCGATGACGGCAAGGAATTGCCGACCGGCCAGCGCCTGACCGGCTATCTCGCCCGCCACGGCATTGCCGCGACGACCACGACGCTCGCCAATCCGCATAAGGATGTCGCGGCGGCTCTGCGCCAACATGCCGCTGACACCGGCGCCGGGCTGATCGTCATGGGCGCCTATGGCCATAGCCGGCTTCTGGAATGGATTCTTGGCGGGGCCACGCGCGCCATGCTGCGCAAGCAGACCATCCCGATCCTGATGGCGCACTGAGCCTTAAGCGCCACGGCATTTGACGAAAGACCGGCGCGGCCCGATCATGGCGCTTCCAAAGGGAGCGAATGATGAAAACCTTCTACGATCTGATGCGGGAAGCTCAGCAGAGCCCTTTCGGCACGGCGATGCAGAAGGAGTTCGGCCTCTCGGCGGAACAGCAGGCCAAAGCCGTCGAGGCGATGATGCCGGCCTTCTGGCTCGGCATGCGCAAGAACGCCGGCGACCCGTTCGGCGTTGCCGCCTTCTGGCAGGCGCTGGGCAGCGGTCCCTACCAGTCCTATTTCGACAATCCCTTCGCCGCGATGTCGCCGCGTGCTGTCGATGACGGCAACGGCATGCTGGACAAGCTGTTCGGCTCGCCCGAGATCGCACGCGCCGTCTCGCTCCAGGTCGAGGCCGCGACTGGAATCACGCAGGATGTCGTGCGGCGGATGATGCCGGTGGTCGCCAATATGATGATGGGCGGACTTCAGCGGCAGACCGAGCAGGTCCAGAACCCCTTCCTCCGCTTCATGCAGGACATGACCCAGCCGACAAAGCCGAAGGTCGAGAAGCAGCCCGACCTGCCCTTCGTCGTGTTGATGAACGCCTTCCTCGGCAAGACGGCCGAGCCGGAAAAGGCGCCGGAACC
This sequence comes from Kaistia sp., assembly GCA_965229085.1. Lineage (GTDB taxonomy): Bacteria > Pseudomonadota > Alphaproteobacteria > Rhizobiales > Kaistiaceae > Kaistia. The sequence goes on from OZ245859.1 coordinate 1,817,797, forward strand.
CGAGCAAGATGCGCCGGCCAGCAATGAAGAGGTGATCGACCGGCTGTTCGACGCCAACCGCTCGATGACCGACGCCTACTGGAAATCGATGGAGCGGATCTTCGACCAGTTCTCACCTGAGAAAAAGGGCTGAGGCAGGATCGACGGCTTCCATCGTCGTGAACGACAGCTCATAATTGTCATTGCCGGACCTGACCCATCAATCCAACTCTCTCCTTGCCGACCCGTCACTGTCTCCCCTCGATCGAGGAAAGGCTGGGTTTCCGCGGCAAGCCCCGCAACGACAGCTGACGGCATCCGGAGCATGGATAAAGGCCGAATGTCGATCGGTCCTGGCGTTCAAAGAAAAAAGGCCCGCCGATGAACGGCGGGCCAAGGGCGGAACCACCCCGGGGATCGAGGGGGTTCCGGCTGCAGCTTGGAGGGAGCCGGGGATCCGGCTTCCGGGGTGGGGTGGCGGCGGCGCGCTCAGGCCTTGTCGGCCTCCGCGCGCTTGAATGTCAGCGACCGGCTTAACGCTTGGCCCGGTAGCGGGCCGTGCCGACATGAAGCTCGGCGCCATGGGCGAGGCGATCACGGGTGGCGGCATTGCGGGCGAAGCGGCGCTCAAGCGACAGCATCGAAAGCTGAACCGAGGCGTCTTCGTCGATCCGGGTTGCCATCGCGCAATAGACATCGCCCTGGGTCAGGCCGATATCGCGCAGCATATGATCATCCCAGCCGAGCAGACGGGCCACTTGGCGACGATTTTTCCAGACACGGATGCGCTGAGCTGCGGCGGCGAAGACGCCTGCCACGAAGGCGGCGGCCTTGTTGCCTGCCGTCTGGCGGCTCTCGGTGCTGAAGGTCTCGAATGTCGTCATAGTGTGCCTCCATCGGCTGACGCTTCGAGGTCCTGCCGCTCTTCGGAAGGGGCTGCTCGGCGTGCGTCTTGGGAACAATCGAACATTGACCCAATCCCATTGATCATTCCAACGAATGTTTCTAATATCAGCCATCGGAATTGATGATGCGATTGGGCGCGTGTTGATCCGGTTGATGCGCCAATCCGCTGGCGGGAACCACCCGTTTCCTGCCGAAGCGCGAAAATCAGGCGTAATCAGGCCTGATCGATGCGAATGTGACGGAATTGTGAGGTATCGCACATGGCAGCCATGCTCGATCTCGACCAGATGCGCACCTTCGTCGCCATCTGCGACGCCGGCAGCTTCACTCGCGCCGCCGAGACTGTGCACAAGACGCAGTCGGCAGTCTCGATGCAGATGCGGCGGCTTGAGGAGCGGATCGGCAAGCCGATCTTCGGCCGCGACGGCCGCAGCGCCAAGCTGACAGAGGAAGGCGAAAGGCTGCTCGGCTATGCCCGCCGCCTGATCCGCCTCTCCGACGAGACCGTCGCCGCTTTTGACGACGAGGAACTCTCCGGCCGTGTTCGCCTCGGCACGCCTGACGACTATGCCGATCGCTTCCTGCCCGAGATCCTCGCGCGCTTCTCGCGCTCCAATCCCCGCGTCGAAGTCACGGTCGTGTGCGAGCCGACGCTGCAACTGGTCGAATGCCTGAGAGCCGGGTCGCTGGATCTTGCGATCGTCACCAGCTTCAAGGACACGTCGAGCGCCGAAGTCGTGCGACAGGAGCCGCTGCTCTGGGTCGTCTCCAATCAGCACCGGCTGGAGGAAGAGGACGTGCTGCCGCTGGCGCTCGGCCGCGACACCTGCTGCTGGCGCAAGACCGCGTTGGAATCGCTGGCTTCCTCGGGACGCCGCAGCCGCCTGCTCTATGCCTCCAACAATTCGACGGCGCTTGCGGCCGCCGTTCTGGCCGGCCTCGCGATCTCGGTGCTGCCGGAATCGGCGCTGCGCCCGGGCATGCGCGTGCTCGGCGAAGCCGAAGGCCTGCCGCGCCTCGCGCCCTGCGAGATCGGCCTCTTGCGCGCGCCGGGCCGTCCGACCAATGCGATCGTCGAAGCACTTGCCGAGCACATCGTGTCCTCGCTCGACAATCTCTCGATGCGGATCGCCGCGGAGTGAGCGAGCCGGCGCCCGGCCGCATCGTCGTGCTCAACGGCGCGCCGCGATCGGGCAAGTCCTCGATCGTCGCCGCCCTGCAGGCGCGGACCGACGCGGTCTGGATCAATCTCGGCGTCGACACCCACAATGCGGCGATGCTGCCGCCGCATCTCCTGCCGGGGATCGGCGTCAGGCCGGGCGGCGAGCGGCCGGATCTCGAACCGCTGCTGCCGCGGCTCTATGCCGGGCTCTACGCATCGATTGCGGCGCATAGCAGGCTCGGGCTCGACGTCGTTGCCGATCTTGGCCATCACGACGCCTATTCGCAGCCGCTCGGCATTCTCGCCGATTGCGCATGCCGGCTCGCCGGCCTGCCGGCGCTTCTCGTCGGGGTCCGCTGTCCGCTCGACGCGATCATGGCGCGGCGCCGACAGAAGCAGGCTGGCCGTGAGATGCTTTATGCCAATGCCGCCGTCGGCGAGGCTGTCCCGGCGCCGGTGCTCGCATGGCAGCAGGCCGTGCATGCGCATGGCCATTACGATCTTGAGCTCGACACATCCGAGCGTTCGCCGGAAGCGTGCGCCGAAGCAATCCTCGCGGTCCTTACAGCCGGCATCCCGCACCCATCCGCCTTCACGCGGCTCGCCGCGGGCGCCTGACGGCTCAGCCGATCACGGCTTGAAGCCGATCCGGCCCGTCACGGCGTCGAACGCGATCTCCATGTGGCGGAACACCAACCCGCCGGAATTGAAGCCGAGAACGCCGCCATGGGGCGGTTCATAGCGGAAGCGATCGAGCCACGACGACGTTCCCGCGACCACGGAGAGCTTCATGCCCGCCTCGGGCACGCGAATGGTCACGAGAGAGCCGGGCTTCACCGGACTGTGGACGGCGTGGTTTGGCACCTCGAAGCTGCAAAGGCCTGCGCCGGTGTCGAACACGGTGCCGTAACAGCCTTCCGGACCGCCATCGACATCGAAGCAGGTGTGGATGCTCTTGGTATCCCAGGCTTTGAGGCCGGCGGGCTGTTCGCCATCCGGCATGCGCTCGAACGGAGCGAAGGAAAAGCCGGCAAGGTTCTCCTCCGTGAGCCCGACGACGAGATGCGGCTGAAGGCCGGGCCGGGCGATATCATTGGCGACGACGATGAAGCCATTGCCGAGCGCACCGGGGAGTTGCGCCAGCGGGTTGAAGGCGCGCCCGGCCCGGTAGGCGACGCCCATGACACCGACCTCGCTCTTGTGCCAGCCGGGGCAATGCGGCTTTTCCGGCTTGCAGCCGACCGAGCGGACGACCTGGATCGCGATTTCCTGTTCGGTCGCCACCAGCGGCTCGGAACCGGGGAACGACACCTTCGCAAAGCCGAGCACGCCGGTGAGCAGATTGCCGCTGGTATAGGAATAGGTGATCGGGATGTCGGTGAGGCGGACATTCGGGCCGACCGCGCTTTCAAGAATGCGCAGCCCCGTCGATCCGGTATCGAGCAGCACGTCGCTCGGCGCGCCGCCGCCAACCTCTATGGTGAGGAAATTGGCAAAGCCGCTCTGGTCCGGCCGCGGCTGAAGCGGAATCCGCGCGCTTTCAGCCGCGCGCGCCGCGCCCGCTGCCAGAAGCAGGCCGATGACGACGGACATCACGAGCGACAACCGCATGATCCCCTCCGATCCGACCCTTATGGCCCGAAGATCGACCAGTCCATCGCCTTGGCGAGGCGCTCCAAGGCGCGCGAGCCTAGCAGCGAATTGCCCACCTTGTTGAGGCCCGGCGACCAGACCGCAATCGAGGCCTTGCCGGGCACGATGGCGAGGATGCCACCGCCGACGCCGCTCTTGCCGGGAATGCCGACACGGAATGCGAAATCGCCGGAGCCGTCATAATGGCCGCAGGTCAGCATCAGCGCATTGATGCGCCGCGCCCGTTCGGCGGAGACGACCTTGTTGCCGGTCAGCGGATGACGGCCCTGCCCGGCGAGGAAGCTGCCGGCGACGGCGAGCTGGCGGCAGGTCATGGTGATCGCGCATTGATGGAAATAAACGCCGGTCGTCAGCTCGACCGGATGGCGGATATTGTCATAGGCCTTCATGTAGTTGGCGAGCGCGCGGTTGCGGAAGCCGGTGTCCTGCTCCGAGCGCGCAACGTCGACATCGATGCTGATCGTGTCGTCATCGGCGAGCGAGCGCATGAAGCGGAGAATGAGGCCGATCGCCTCGCGCGGACGATAGCCGGCGAGGATCACATCGGTGACGACCAGCGCGCCGGCATTGATCAGCGGATTGCGCGGAATGCCGTGCTCATATTCGAGCTGGACGATCGAATTGAACGGATTGCCGGAGGGTTCGCGGCCGACCCGGTTCCAAAGCGTGTCGCCGACCTGGCCAAGGGCCAGCGTCAGCGTGAACACCTTGGAGATGCTCTGGATCGAGAACGGAACGGCGGCGTCGCCCGCCGCATAGAGCTGCCCGTCCGGCGTCAGCACCGCGATGCCGAAATGGCCCGGATCGACCTTGGCGAGTTCGGGAATATAGGCGGCGACCTTGCCGCGTTCGGGGGCGAGCTTGAAGTCGGCGGCGATCTCGTCGAGGACGGTCTGAAGGTCTGGCATGGGTCCCTGAACATCTTTCGGCAATCGCGGTGCGCCGTCTCGGGCGCCCGACCGATCAATGCGGCAATCCTCGCCTCGCGTCTATCCGGCGAGAACGCGGGTCGCGGGAAAGGTGATGCGGATCAGCGTGCCCTGGCCGACCGAGGAATCGATCGCGAAGGCGGCGCGGTTTGCCTCGACGAGCGCCTTGGTGAGCGGCAGGCCGAGCCCGGTGCCGTCGCTGCGACGCTCGCGCGAGGCCGAAAGCTGCCGGAACGGTTTCAGCGCGGTCTCGACGTCCTTTTCCGACATGCCGATGCCGGTGTCACGGATGCGCAGTGTCACTTCGCCATGCGGCTCCATGGCGGTCGAGACGATCACCTGCCCGCCGGCCAGCGTGAATTTCACCGCGTTGGAGACAAGGTTGAGCACGATCTGCCGGATCGAGCGCGGATCGGCGACGATGCTGGGCACCTGACCCGACAGCGAGGTGCGGATGATGATCCGCTCGCGATTGGCCTGCGGCTGCATCAGCGCCACGCATTCCATCACGATGTCATTGAGCGCGACCGCCTCGAAGGTCAGGTCGAGCTTGCCGGCCTCGATCTTGGAGAGGTCGAGCAGGTCGTTCAGAAGGCTCATCAGATGCGCGCCGGAAATGTGGATGTCGCGCAGATATTCCTTGTAGCGCTCGGTTCCGATCGGGCCGAACCGCTCCTCCATCATGACTTCCGAGAAGCCGATGATGGCGTTGAGCGGGGTCCGGATCTCGTGGCTCACCTTGGCGAGGAAGTCGGACTTCTGCATCGACGCGCTCTCGGCGGCGCGCTTGGCGTTGATCAGTTCACCCTCGGCATTCTTCCATTGGGTGATGTCGCGCAGCACGGCGCAGAACTTGCCCGTCTCCGGCAGCCGCCCCATTGTCATGAACAGCGGGATCAGCCCGCCCTGCGGCACGCGGCCGATCACCTCGCGGCCGTCATTCAGGACGCTGGCGACGCCGTTCCGCGCGAGGCCGTCGAGATAATCGAGCGCCGATTGCCGGCTCTCCTCGGCCAGAAGGTCCGGCAGGCGCTGACCGGCGACGGCGGCGGTTTCGACGCCGAACAGCGCCTCGGCACTGCGATTGATCCGCTCGATCCGCGCATCTTCGTCGACGACGATGATGCCATCCGTCGCCGTATCGAGGATGGCCTCGAGCTCGACGATCCTTTGCCGCGCGGATGCGAGATCGGAAAGTCGCTGCTGCATCTCGGCCAGCACCGCCGCGCCTGGGCCGGCCGGCTCGGGCGCAGGCGATGACGGGCGCTCTTTCTCGGGCGACGCCTCCGTCGGGGCATCCTCGAGAGAAACGACGACCTCCGGCTCGGCCTCGCTTTGCGCCTCGGCAAAGGGCGCATCCGGCATTTCAGCCGGCAGCTCCGGCAAGCCGTGCTCCGCCATCGGCTGGTCAGCCTCGGGCTCGGCCGTTGCTGGCGCGGCAATCTCGGGCTCGGCCAAAGCGACCGGCTCGACAGCCTCGATCGGAGCGGGCTCAACGGACGGGGGCTCAACCCTCTCCGCCACCGGCTTCGCGGCGCCGAGCGCAGCGGCGATCCGGCGGAACGCGTCCTGCTCGGGACCGCTCAACCGTTCCTGCTCGGCCACCGGGCGCGCGAGGCGGATAACGTTCGATTCGGCCACCGCCGCGACAGCGGCCGGCCGGGGCGGCGTTGGGCTTGGCGGCGTTTCGCGCCGTTCGAGCGGGCGGATGACGCCGAAGCCGCGATAGCCCTCAAACTGACGCTCGCGCGAAAAGGCCGGCAAAGCCGCGAGATCGACCGCGATCCGATGATCGGCGCCGGCGACCGGCCAATCCAGCGAAACGCCGCTCCAGGTGTCGCGCCGGGCGATCAGCCGGGCTACGGCGCCCGTCGGATCAAGGCCGAGCCGCGCCGCCATGCTGGTCCATGTCTCGCCGACGGCGATCGCGGCGGAGGGGCCGACGACCTCGGCGAAATCGGGCGAGACGAAGGTGAAGCGTCCCTCGGCATCCATCTGGAAGACGAAGCGAACCGGACCGGACGGCTCGACAAAGGCAAAGCCGCCCGTGGCCTCTACGGATTCCGGCGCCGCCGCGGGCATCTCGGCGGGAGGCGTGGCAGGCTCAAGAACTGTCGGGCCGGGATCGGGCAAGTCCGACGCGCTGGCCGCCGGGGCCGCGACGGCCTCGGGCTCAGCAACGGGCTGGGGTGCCACCGCCGGCTCGGACGCGGCATGGTCGGCGTCGCCAGCCGGGCGAACCATGCCTTCGTCCACCGGCCCGGCAATAGCCTGCGTCTCGCTCCGCAGCTCGGCCGCGGCGAGCGGGGGCGCTTCCGGCAAAGCGACCGGGCGCTCGGCGGCGCCATCGGCAGGCTCGACCGCGACGCGTTCGGCCGGGCCGACGACGAGCAGATGCACCCGCCCCGCTTCCGTCTCGACCGAGGCGAGACCGGCCGGCCGGCGCATGTCGCCGATGCGGATTGCCCGCTTCAGCGGACGGCCGGCGCTGCGCGACGCGGCGGCGACCAGTTCGGGAACGGCCTCCGCCCCGACAAAGAGATCGAAATCGCCGCTGTCGGCGAGCGGCCGGCCCTCGGCATCGAGCACGGCAACGAGGCAGTCATCGGCGAGAAGCAACCCCACAAGCCGCTGGGCCGCCTCGTCGGCACCGCCGCTGCGGCCGGGACTGGCCGGCAGCCGCACCAGAACGGCGGCCTCCCCGTCCGGCAATGCGACGCGGATGCATTCGGCGGCGAGGCTGGCAAAGCCGGCGCCGACGGCGAAGCGGATCCGCTCCAGCCGGCCGGCACCCGGCGCCAGGCTGCGGGCGGCGCGGGCGATCTGTTCGGTTGCCGGCAGCGCGGCCGAGAAGCGGCGATCGAGCAAAGCTTCCATGCGCTTCTCGCCGAAGAAGGCTGCGCCGGCGGCATTGGCGAACAGGATGCGGCGACCATCGGCGGCAAAGAGCAAGGTCGGCTGCGGCGCGAGCAACGCCGAACCGACTGCCGGCAGTGCCGCCAGATCGAGATAGGCATAGTCGCGTCCGTGCATTGTCCGTCGCGCTCCCCGCACCCAAGGATCACGCCGTGTGGCGGTCCTCATTTGCTTAACAACATTCTAATAGAACTGCGCCGCCCGAAGGTCCACGCGTAGAGCCCGTCTCCCACCGCAGTCTTGCCGCAAGTGGTTAACCGAGCGCCGCATTTCCAGCGGCGTTCGATGCGGCTATGCTGGTTGTCCCCAATGGGCAGGAGGACAAGATGGCCGACGAGACCGCTTTCGAGATTCCCGAGCCGATGCGCGCCTTTGCCGACAAGAGCGTCGACCAGGCCCGCAAGGCCTTCGATGATTTCATGTCCGCAACCGTCAAGGCGGTCGACAAGGCCGAAACCTCGACGAAGACCTTGCATGAAGGCGCCCGCGACGCCAACCGGCAGGCAATCGGCTTCCTCGAGCAGAATGTCGCCGCTTCCTTCGAGTTCGCGCAGAAGATGGTGCGCGCCAAGACGCTGGAGGAATTGCAGGGCCTGCATCGCGATTTCCTCGAGCGCCAGATCGCGGCCGCCACGACACAGACCAAAACCGTCGGCGAGGCGCTGACCAAGGCCGCCGGCGACGTCGCGCAGGCGATCAAGCGCTGATCAGGGATGCGGCCACAGGCTGTGGCCGCCTCTATTTTGGGCATCGCACCGCAACATAGTCGTGCCGTGCCATGAGCCCATTTATTTCAGATGCCAGCAGAATTGCCATTTCGCGACAGGGATCTGCCGCTTTTGTAGTTGTGCGCCGCGAAATGATGTTGCAACGCACAACGGGTGTGGCTATATAGGATGCATCTCGATCGGAGCCAGGCACCATCGGTGTTCGGCTTCCACGCTCTCGAGATCAACGCATTCTCAAGGAGAGCCGAAATGTCCGATACACCCGTCGCCAAGCCCGCCAAGACCGCTGCCGCCAAGGCCACCAAGCTGCTCGATGCACCGTTCGAGGCGTTTGGTTTCGCCATGCCGACGGTCGAAGTTCCCGCCGCCTTCCGTGATTTCGCAGAGAAGTCGCTGGCTGGCAGCAAGGACGCCTATGCCAAGATGAAGGCCGCCGCCGAAGAGGCGACCGAGGCTTTCGAGGACAGCGTCGAAACCGCCCGCTCGGGCGCCGTCGAGTTCAGCCACAAGTCGCTCGATGCGGCCAAGCAGAATTCCGACGCGACCTATGCCTTCTTCAAGGAGCTGATGGGCGTCAAGACCTTCGCCGAAGCGCTCGAGCTGCAGATGGGCTTCGCCCGCAAGCAGACCGAAGCCTTCGCCGCTCAGGTCAAGGACATGCAGGACTTCTCGCAGAAATACGTCACCGAGGCGACCCGCCCGGTGAAGGCGAGCGTCGAGAAGGCTTTCAAGGGCGCGACGCTCAACTGAGCTTTCGCGACCGCACCCATGAGGGCGCCGGCGGCCAGTCCGCCCGGCGCCTTTTTCGTTGTGGATCGCCCCTTCTTTCCCACAGCCGGCGAAACCGGTTGAGGGCGGACCGAAGGGGCTTGAATCGCAACGGCATTGCTTCTAGGTTCCCGCTCGATTTGGAAACAAGCAGCTGTAGCTCAGTTGGTTAGAGCGTCGGATTGTGGCTCCGGAGGTCGGTGGTTCGAGACCACCCAGCTGTACCAAATCAAATGGAAGGCCCTGCCGGATAATGCCGCCCTCCGCGCCCCGCGCGATCTGGCCCGCATTGGCTGGCCCGGCACCGGGGGCGACACCCCGCACAGGCCCCCTCCCCTAGACGACCACATTGCCGCTGACGCGCCACGCACTGGCTCAGCCAACCGCGTCCCGGAAACGGTGACCTGATCCCCGCGCTGGGCGGATCGCATGACCACAATGCGCGAACCGGTCTCCACGTCGCTGGAAAATGCTTGAGAGCCGTTGCTGTGAACTCCGGTTCACCGGAACGGCTCTCTCCCTTTGCCTTCCCGCATTTTCTTCACGCGAACCGGTCTCCACTTCGCTGGAAAATGCTTGAGAGCCGTTCCTGTGAACTCCGGTTCACCGGAACGGCTCTCTCCCTTTGCTTTCGCGCATTTTCTTCACGCGAACCGGTCTCCACTTCGCTCGAAAATACTCTAGCGCGGCACGAAATAGCGTGTCGTGCCCTCCATCTCGCCGGTGCGGGCAGCGCCGGTCGCCACCAGCGTCTCCAGCACCTGCCGAATGCGCGCCTTGCGCTTGTCGGTGACGCGGCCATGAAAGGCGCTGGCCAGGGCGTCCGGCTGCGCCGGCGCCGCCGCCTTGGCGAGAACGTCGCGGACGATGCGGATCTGCTCGAAGGCATCCGAGGGCCACCGGGGGGCGTCGGCCGTCGCGGCGATGCCGATATCGGCCTCGATCTGCTCGCCGGCCGGCTTCGCCACCTTGGCGCCGAGCCGGGGGATCTGGTAATCGGGCCGCAGCCAGCGCACCAGCCCGCGCGCTTCTTCCGCCGCCCGCTCGCGGTTGAGCGCGACGAGGCGGGTCAAAAGCTCCTCCTCCGCCGCCTCCTGCTCCGGCTTCTTGTGCGGGCTCGGCGTCGTCGCGCCGGGCTTGCCGACAAGGGCGGGCGCGAGGTCCGACCAGCCATAGGCCTCGAACACCGCACGGTCGATGTCGTCGTGGATTTCCTTCAACACAGAGACGAGGCCGGCCTCGTGGATCGCCCGCTCCTTGTCGTCCAGCGGCGGCACATCGGCGCCATCCTCCAATTCGCGCAGCCGCTCCAGCACATTGTAGAGCCCGGTCATGGTGAGGAAATCATGCTCGGCCAGCCGCGCCTTGCGGAACGCATCCAGTCGCTCACCGAGGGAGTCGAGCCGGGCGACGAGCGCCGGAGGGAGGTCGGAGAAGGCGGGGAATGGGAAGGGGTCGAATACCTTCGTCTTTATATACCGAGGGCGGTCCTCTAGACGATCGCCCGATGATATTGCCCAGTGCAGATGAATTCTGCTGGATAAAGCAGCGAGTACACGGCGTGCATCGAGCGCAATCGCAATCAACGCATCATCTGGTATGACGGTAGTGCATATTTCAACAAAAACCCGATGCTTCGCTGTAACTGGCGTCGCTATATACGATTTTATGTCAACTAGAGACGGCCGAAAATCCATTCTCGGCTCGCCAAATGTCCACCATTTTTCCCTATAGGTGGAACGATTGTTACTCAGACGCTCCGGCTTAACGTTCTCAATCACATGCTGATAGACAGAAGGGAACTGCAGCTTTATCTGATCGACTGTCAAATAAGCGAGATCGATAACCATTACCTCGCGATCTGCCGCAAGAATATCGCGGCCATTGCGATAGTCGCGAATATGATTTTCAAGCCCATCGATCGATCCAAGCCCAAGGCTCTTCGCCTTCTGCGGCGTAATGATGAAGCCGGCGCCGTGAAGCTTAACACCTGGGCTGGAGATTAACTCGTTTGCTAGGAGGGCGCTCGCTGATCCAAGGTCAGCCCCGATCGTAAGATCGGCGCGCACTTGTCCCTCCCGCAATCGTAGATCGACCTTCGGCGTGTCCGTGTTGAGGTCTGTCTCGAACACAACCTCGGCCAGAACACCATCGCGCGCGCCCCTCTCCGCCACCGTCATAGCGATGCGCACCGCCGCCTTGTCGGCCGCCTTGAGCCAGGGATGGTCGGGAATGGCATAGACCAGCGACAGCGGCTCCTTGGCCGCCATGTGGGTCTCGATGACGCGGCGGGAAAAGGTCTGGGTGATCGAATTTGTGGTGATGAAGCCGAAGCGCAGCAGCGGATTGGACGCGCTCTTGGTGCCGGCGCGCAGCAGCCGGCTCGCCGCCTCGTCCCAGAAATGCATCACGAAATCGGCGCCGCCCGGAATCTTCGGCCGCACCCTCCAGCACGCCTCGGCATAGCCGTCGCCGAGTTCGGCCCGCATGAACTTTGCTCCGATAAAGGGCGGGTTGCCGACGATGAACTCCACCTCCGGCCAGGGCGCCGGGCGGGGGTTCACATAAGTATAAAGCTCGACCTGCGCGGCGGGATCGGGCACCTCTTCGCCGGTGACGGGATGGATCTTCTTCGTCACCCCATCCCAGCGCGTCTCAGGCTTGCCGCTGGCATCGCGGCGCAGCTCCTTGCGGTCATAGGCGAGGATCGCGTCCTGATGGCGGATCGTGCCATAGGCATGCAGCACCGGCTCGGTGATGGCGGCAAGGCCCATGGTGCGGAGCTGCCATTTCAGATAGCCGATCCACAGCACGAGATCGGCGATCGGCACGGCGCGCGGATTGAGTTCGAGACCGTGGAACTGGCGCGGGTTGACCGTTTCGCCTTCCATGGCGAGGCGTCCCTGCTGTTCGCCGAGCTGCTCGATCTCCTCCAGCACCTCGCCTTCGAGCCTCTTCATCAGCTCCAGCGCGACATAAAGGAAATTGCCGGTGCCGCAGGCCGGATCGAGCACGCGGATGGTGCAGAGCCGATGATGGAAATCCTTGGCGGCGGCCAGCGCCTCGGCGTTTTTCCCCTCCTGCCTGAGATCGACGATATGCGCCTGCACAGCCGTCCAGTCAGCGCGCAGCGGCTCGATGATCGTCGGCACCACCAGCCGCTCGACATAGGCGCGCGGCGTATAATGCGCGCCCAGCTTGGAGCGCTCGCGCGGATCGAGCGCGCGTTCCAGCAGCGTTCCGAAGATCGCCGGCTCGACATCCGACCAGTCCTGTTTGGCCGCGATATAGAGCTCGTGGATGTCCTCGGCCTGAAGCGGCAGCGCGCGCCGCGTCTTGAACAGCGAGCCGTTGAAACGGCGGAGGCTCAGCATCATGCGCGGCTCATAGCCGCCCTCGTCCATCGTCCGCCACAGGCTTTCGAGCGCCATGGGGAAGGTCTCGGGGCGGCTGTGCAATTCCTTGAGCAGTTCCGCGAAGCCGGCCTTCGGCAGCAGGCCGACATCCTCGGCAAACATCGTGAACAGGCAGCGCATCAGGAATTCCGCGACATCGCGCGGATCGTGCCGGCCTTCGAGGTTCTTCGCGATCCGCGCCAGCCGCGCGGCGATGTCGCGCGTCACCTCGGCCGAGCGCTTCGCCGGATCAAGGCTCTGCGGATCGGTCCAGATCGCCCGGAGCCGCGCCTGGATGGCGACCTCGCGCAAATCGTCCATCGTGATGCGATAGGACTGGCGATCGGGGAAATGGGCGTAGTTTTTCCCCTGCCCCGAGAAGTCGGCATAGAGCTCGATGACATTGCCGACATCGAGCACGATGAGGAAGGGCGGATAGCCATGCTCCACCGGCAGCGCCCGCGCATAGCTTTCGGCCTGTCCCCGCGCCTCCAGCATGGCGCGGTCCCAGCCCCGGGTGCCGCGCTTCGCGGTGCCGAGCTTCACCTGGCCGGCATCCTCCGGCAGCAGCGCCATCTGGTCAGCGGACGGCTTGGCGCGATGGGCGATGCTGGACTGCTTCGATTCGAGCACGAAGCAGCCGCGCTTGTAGAGATCGATCCGGCCTGTCGTCGTCGAGCCGTCCGGATGCTTGAACTGCACCCGCCGCTCGAAGACATAGTCGTTGAAGTGATTCTGCGAGGTGCTGAATTCAGGCGGCGCGAGATCGAGCGCCTTGCACAGGCGCTCGATGAACACCTGCGTGTTCGCGATCTCCGAACCGCCCGACGCCTTCACGCGCGCGATCAGATCTTCCAGCTGTGTCGATGCAATCGTCAATGGCGCCACCCCCTCATGCACTCTAGGGCGATTCCGCGCGAAAAGGAGGCGGGTTCGCGCGAAGAAAAGGCGACCCGGCGCGACCCGGATCGCCTCATCGTCGGCTCAATGCGATGAAGAGATCTTTGGCGCCGGGTGCGTTAACCCTTAAGGCAGCGTATAGCCGGCGGCGCGGAACAGGCGATACCACTCCTCGCGGTCGAGCACGACATCGGCGCCGGCGGCTGATTCCGTGACGCGGGCCGGGTTCGACGTGCCGAGCACGACCTGCATCGCGGCGGGGTGACGCACGATCCAGGCAACCGCGATCGCGGCAGTGGAAACGCCGTATTTCGCGGCCAGCGCGTCGAGCACGTCGTTCAGCTCGGCGTAGTTCTCGCGGTCGCCAAGGAAGACACCATTGAAGAACTGCTTCTGGAACGGTGACCAGGCCTGCAGCGTGATGCCGTTGATGCGCGAATACGTGACGATCTCGTTGTCGCGATCGATCGACTGGTCGAGTGTTGCCATATTACTCGCAACGCCCGAGGCGATGATTGGCGCATGGGTAATGCTGAGCTGGACCTGGTTGACGACGAGCGGCTGCTTGACCGCGGTTTTCAGCAGTTCGATCTGGCCCGGCATCTGGTTGGAGACGCCGAAATGGCGCACCTTGCCGGCGGCATGCAGCGCATCAAAGGCGGCCGCGACCTCTTCCGGCTCGACCAGCGCATCGGGACGATGCAGCAGCAACACGTCGAGATAGTCAGTCTTCAGCGCGGCCAGCGAGCCGTCGACCGTCTTCAGGATGTGCTCCTTGGAGAAGTCGAAATAACCCTTGCGAATACCGACCTTGCTCTGCAGCACGATTTCGGAACGCTCGGAATTCGTTAGTGTAACAGCTCGGCCAAAGCGATTCTCACAACCATGAATTTCCGGTCCGTATACATCGGCATGATCGAAAATATCTATGCCGGCCGTGCGTGCCGCGTCATACAACGCGCGGATCTGCGCATCGTCGAGCGATGCGATGCGCATCAGGCCGAGGATGATGCTGGAGGTCGAAAGGCCAGAGCGGCCAAGGGGAACGGTCTTCATGAGGCGCAACCTTGAATCGTTTCAGTTGCTCTTTGATGGCCGTCCCGCGCGATGGGCGCAAGCGTCAATTCATATTGCAGCGCAACAGCTTGCCGCCAGCGCCCGACCTTCGGAGCCTCAGTGGGCCAGATCGTCCGGCAGGCGCTTCTCGCCCGCCTCGATGCGGATCGGCAGGATGTTTTCCGGCGGCGGCAGCGGGCAGACGGCATGCTCGGTGAAGGCGCAGGGCGGATTGATCGCCTTGTTGAAATCGATGACGATCGTGCCGTCGCCGACCTCCTCGCCATAGACGAAGCGCCCAGCGCCATAGGTCGCATCCCGCGCCGTCTGGTCGCGGAAGACGAATTGCGGCGCCTCGGGCGTTCCATGTGTCGCGAGCAGCGAGAAAGTCTGGCCCTCCAGCTCGAACACCGCCTTGTGCGAGGCCTTCACGTCGGTGCGGATCGCCTTGCTGGTGTCGATCGTCAGTCCGCGCGGCTCCTCGAAGGCAACCCATTGCGCCCGCACGCGAAATTCCGGCCGCACGGGGAAGGACTCGATGCCGGTAAGCGCGGCCGGCGCAGCGGAATTCGTGTCACGGATGCGCAGCGCATTGTCGCCATTGATCGTCGTCAGTTCGAGCAGCAGGCCGGAGACGAGCCCCTTCGGCGGCGCCGCCTTGTTCGGCGTGAAATGGATCGGCGGCGAACCGTCGGCGGGCGCGAAATCGGCCTCGCCGGTCTCATGCTGGGTCAGCGTTCCCAGCCGTTCCGGGCCGACCGGCAGCACGATGTCGTTGTCGGCTGCGGAGCCGACCGTCGCGGCGCCAACCGTCAGCCAGCTGCGCGACACAAGGTTCAGCCAGCCGTCCGGCGCCTTCAAAGCGGCGAGGCGGTGGACGCGCCACTCTTCAAGTGCAGCGCGATAATCGGCTTCTGAGGTCATGATCGGGGATCTCCGGCAGCAAAGGCGGGCAGCCGCGGCACGCTGGCGAGCAGGCTCCGCGTATAGGGATGGGCGGGCGCGGCGAGCACCTTCTGGGTCGGGCCCGCTTCGACGACGCGGCCCTCGGCAAGGATGACGATCTCGTCGCAGAGCGCCGCGACGACGCCGAGATCATGCGAGACGAACAAGAGCGTCATCCGGCTCGCCAGAGTCTTGAAAAGATCGACGATCCTGACCTTGGTCGTGAGGTCGAGCGCGCTCACCGCTTCATCGGCGAGGATGACACGCGGCCCGGCGACGATCGCGCGGGCAATTGCGATCCGCTGGCGTTGGCCGCCGGAGAAAGCATCAGGATAGCGATCCAGCATCGCCGGATCGAGCCCGACATCGGCAAGCGCCGCCGCCACCAGCGCATCACGATCGCCCGGAATAGCGAGGGAGCGCAGCGGTTCGGCGAGGATCGAGCCCACGCGCTGGCGCGGATCGAGCGAGGCATAAGGGTCCTGAAACACCGCCTGGACGCTGCGGCGATAGCTGCGCATCAACGCCCGATCGGAGAGCGACAGCGGGACGCCGTCGAAGGTCACGGCGCCAGATTGCGGTTTCAGTAGGCCGAGCAGCAGCTTCAGAATTGTACTCTTGCCCGAGCCCGACTGGCCGACCAGGCCGATCGAGCGCCCGGCAGCAACCGAAAGCGAGACATCACGGAGCACCGGCTTGCCGCCCGGATATGTGTAGCTGACGTGATCAAGGCGGAGGATGTCGCTCATGAACCCTCCAGCGCACGATCGAACCGCACCGCGGCGGCGATCAGATCGCGCGTATAGTCCTCAGCCGGCGCCGAGAACACTTGGTGGACCGGGCCCTCTTCGATCAGCCGGCCGGAGCGCATCACGACGACGCGGTCGACGATGGCGGCGACCACAGGAAGATCGTGGCTGATGAACAGCAGCGTCATCGCATGGTCGGCGACAAGGCCTTCGAGCAGCGCCAGGATCTCGCGCTGCGTCGTGACGTCGAGCGCTGTGGTCGGCTCGTCGGCGATGAGCAGCTTCGGGCGGCAGGCGATCGCCATCGCGATCGCAACCCGCTGGCGCTGGCCGCCGGAGAGCTGATGCGGATAGGCTTTGATGATCCGCTCGGGCTCCGGCAGGCGCACTTCCTCCATGAGGCGGAGAACGGCGGCGTGGATTTCGCGCCGTCCATGCGGCCGGCCCGCCCGCCGCTCCGCCCGTGCCGCGACTTCGCCGATCTGGCGTCCAATCCGCATCAGCGGATCGAGTGCCGTCAGCGGATCCTGGAACACAGTGGCGGCGACCCGGCCGCGCAGGCTGACGAGGTCGCGATCGGAAGCCCCGATGACCTCGCTGCCATCAAGCAGGATCGAACCGGATGTGCTGAGTCTGCCGGGCAAGAGGCCTATGATCGCAGCCGATGTCAGCGTTTTGCCGGAGCCGCTCTCGCCAACGATGCCGAGCCGCTCGCCAGCCTCAAGGCTGAACGAAACACCTTCCACCAGCGGCCGTCCTTCGGCTGAAACACTGAGGTCACGGACTTCGAGCAGGCTCATGCGCGCCCCCGTCTCAAGGGGTCGGCGACATCACGCAGGCCATCGGCGAAGAGATTGACGCCGATCACCAGTGAAACGAGGGCAACGCCCGGAATGATCGCGCCGAGCGGCGCCGTATAGACCGTCGCTTGCGCCTCCTGCAGCAGCCGCCCCCACGACGCATTGGGCGGCGGCGCGCCGAGGCCGAGATAGGAAAGCGACGCCTCGGCGATCACGGCGAGCCCGAATTGCAGCGCGAGGCTCACCGAGAGCGTCGGCCATATATTCGGCAGGACATGCAGCACGACGATCGCCGGCCAGGACGTGCCCGAGACCCGCGCGGCCGTGATGTAGTCCATGATCAGCACGCGCTTGGCGAGGATGCGCGTCAGCCGGGCGACGATGGCCGACAGCGCAACGCCGAGCGCGAGGATGGCGGTCGCGAGCGAGGCCTGCTCGCTGGCGGCGACGACCAGCATCGCGATGAGCAGGGTCGGAAAGGCGATGAGGATATCGAGTGTCGCAGCGAGCGCGTCGTCGAGCGTGCGCGTCGCGAAGGCCGCGAGCAGTCCGAGCACAATGCCAATCGCGCCGCCGATCGCGACCGCGCCGATACCGACCTCGAGGGCGATGCGCGAGCCGATCATCACTTCGGTCAGCACATCGCGGCCGAGCCTGTCTGTGCCAGCCCAATGAGCGAGTGAGGGCGGGCTCAGCCGTCCGCCGGTCATCGCGGTGGGATCATACGGTGTCCAGACGAGGGTCAAGAGGCCCACGGCAACATGGAGCGCGACCAAAGCGAGGCCGAGCCTGAAGGTCCACGAAGCGGCGGGTTTCGTTGGCGCGGCAGCGGCGAGCGTCATCGTCCGCCTCCGACAGCCCTCAGCCGGGGATCGATCAGCCGCTGCAAAAGGTCCGCGCCAAAGCCGATGGCCAGCACCAGCAGCATCGCGACGAAGAGCACGCCCTGGACATTGGGATAGTCGCGCTGCTGGATGGCGAGCAGCAGCATCGATCCAAGACCCGGCAGCGCGAACACCTTCTCGATGACCACGGCGCCGAGAAAAGTGGTGGCAAGCTCGATGCCGAGGATCGAGACGACCGGCACGGCGCCGTTGCGGATGCCGTGGCGGATGAGCGCATCGGGAAAGGTCGCGCCGAGCGCCTGAGCGGTTCTGAGATAGTCCGAGGCCAGCACGTCGAGCGTCGCGGCGCGAACATAACGGATCAGCGAGGCCGCGATCACCAGCGCGACCGTGACGACGGGCAGCGTCAGCGCCAGCGCCGCTTCGCCGGGCCGATCCCAGCCATGCAGCGGGAAGCCGCCCGAAGGGAACAACCGCCAGCGGATGGCGAAGAATGCGACGAGCAGGATGCCGAGCCAAAAGACGGGGATGGCGATGCCGAACTGGCTGACGATGGAGATCGCCGCGCCATACCAGCGATCGCCGCGGACGGCGGCGATAATGCCAAGCGGCAGCGCGATCAGGATGGCAAGGACAAAGCCGGCAAGGGTCAGCGGCGCGGTCACGCTCATCCGATGGGCGATCTCCTCGCGCACCGAGGCGTGGCTGACGAAGGAGGTTCCAAGATCGAAGCTGGCGAGGCTCGTGGCAAAACGGACGAACTGCGCCGACAACGGCAGATCAGACCCGACCTGCGCCCGCGCCGCCGCGATCTGCTCGGGCGTCGCCCCGACGCCGAGCAGAGCATTGGCAGGATCGCCGGGCAACAGGCGCAGCAGGACGAACAGCACCACCGCCGCGATCAGCAGCGACAGAAGCAGGATCAGAAACCGGCGCGCCAGATAGACAGCCAAACTCAACCTCGTGGCAGCGGTGATGCAGCAACCGGGTTAGCACCCCCGCCGCCCGCTGCGAAGCCTCGGTCCGCCGGTATTCCTCGTACCGCTGGCCGAAGAATACCGACGACAGCGACGAGGATCAGGGCGTCTTCTTGATGTCGGCGGCGTAGAACTGGGAATTCAGCCCGTTCAGCGGATAGCCGGAGACATTGGCCGCGGACACGACGATCTGCGGATAGAGATAGAGCCAGTTGCTGGCCGCATCCTCCGCAATGATCTGGTTCGCTTCCTTCAGCTTCGCCGTCTGCTCGTCGAGCGAGGCGGCCGATTCCGACTCGGCGATGAGTTTCACGACGGCCGGATTGTTGTAGCCCCAGTAGAAGTCTGGGTTGCCATAGAAGACGATGTCGCGATGGTTGACGTGCTCCTGCAGCGTCGCCTGGTAGTCGTGCTTCTGATAGACCTTGGTGTACCACTCATTGGCGGTGATGATATTGATGTTCATCGTCACACCGATCTTGGCGAAGGACGCCTTCAGGAATTCCGCGACGATCGGATGCGGATCGTAGTCAGGCGTATCGAGCGTGAAGGTGAAGCCGTCCTTGTAGCCAGCCTCCGCGAGCAGAGCCTTGGCGCTGGCGATGTCATAAGGATCGAGCTTGGTGAGATCGACATACCAGGGGTCGGTCGGCGGCACGAAGGAGCCGATCAGCGTGCCATAGCCGCCCCAGATCGAGTTGAGCAGCTGTGCCTTGTCGACGGCGCGGGCGAGCGCCTTGCGGACCTTGACGTTGTCGAAGGGCGCGACGCGGTCGTTATAGGCAAGGATTTCCTTGGTGGTGGAGGTTCCCTCCTCCACCTTGAAGGCGGGATTATCCTTGAACTGGGCCAGCGAATCCGGGCTCTGAACCGAGGTAATGACGTCGACGGCGTTGGTCAGCAGCGCATTGTTGAGCGCGGTGGCATCGGTGAAATAGGTGAACACCACCTCGCCATTCGACGGCGCCTTGCCCCAGTAGCTGGCGAAGCGATCGAGCGCGAGTGCCGAGCCGCGCCGCCAGTCGGCGAGCTTGTAGGGGCCGGTGCCATCTTCCTTGCCAGTGATGTCGCCGGCCGCCGCATTGACGATCCAGACATAGCTGAGGTTATAGGGCAGCGCGATCGAACGGCCGGAGAGCGTGATCACGACCGTCTGCGGATCCGGCGTCTCGATCTTGGTGATCGTCGAGAGGCTCTTCTTGCGCGAGCTCTTCGAGCCTTCAGCCGTCACGCGCTCGATCGACGCCTTGACGTCGGCCGCGGTCAGCGGCGCGCCGGAATGGAAGGTGACGCCGCTCTTGAGCTTGAAGGCATAAGTGAGGCCGTCGTCGCTGACGGTATAGCTGTCGACGAGGCGCGGCTCGACCGTGCCGGCATCGGTCAGCTGGAACAGGCCCTCATAGACATTGCCGTTGAAGGCCTCGTTGATGCCCTGACCGGCGCCGGCGGTGTTATCGAGATTTTGGGGCTCATAGAGCGATCCGATACGGATCGTCGCCGCCGGGTCGAAATCCGCCGCCAGTGCGAGCGAGCAGGACGACATCAGCACGGCGAAGCCGGCCGCGAAGGCCCGGCGCGAGAGACGGATGGACATGGGAACTCCTGTGACCCCGGTGACGGCTGTTTCGACAAAAATATACCAGAATCACAGCGCTGGCAGCCCATCTCAGCGCAAAGCCAAGCCGATCTCATGCCGGTTCGTGGAACATTCGTTCACCAAACGGCGAGCGACCCGAAAGCGGTTCCCGGAGGTCTGCCCTCCCGTGCAGCAGGGCCGGGCACGGCAATGCCGAGGCCGAGCCACACGGAGACACGTTCAGTCGTGCTGGTTCAGATCCGCTGGGCGAGCCAGGCGAGCTGCGTCCGTTCCTGGAAGCCGCCACCGCCCTCATGATCGTTGAAGCCATATTCGCGGATCGTCTTGTCGGGGGCGGCCAGCGCGTTGAAGGCGGAGAAGATCGTCGACGGCGGACAGACGGTATCCATGAGCGCGACCGAGAACAGCGCCGAGGCCTTGGCGATCCGGCCGGCGAAATGCACGCCGTCGAAATAGCTGAGCGTCTTGAACACGCGCTCGACGCTGTCGCGGTGGACGGCGAGGAAGCGGGAGATCTCCGGGAACGGATCGCGCGGTGTGACGGTGACGGCGCGCGGGAAGTCGCAGAGGAACGGGACGTCCGGCATCAGCGCCTTGACCGCCGGCTCGAGCGACGCCGCGGCGATCGCTATGCCGCCGCCCTGGCTGCCGCCGGTAACGGCGATGCGGCTCGCGTCGATCGCCTCATGGCCGCGCGCCGTTTCGATGGCGCGGACGGCGTCGGTGAAGACGCGGCGATAGTAGTAGCTGTCGGGATCCAGGATGCCGCGCGTCATGAACCCGGGATGGGCGGGATCGGAACCGACGGGATCGGCGGTATCGCCTTTCGACCAGGTGCTGCCCTGTCCGCGCGTGTCCATGATCAGCGCGGCATAGCCGGCCGTGGGCCACAGGAGATGCTCCTGCGGAAATCCGCGACCGCCGCCATAGCCGATGAACTTGACGACGCAGGGGAGCGGCGCCGTGCGGGTGCGCGGCAGGATCAGCCAGGCCTTGACCGGATGGCCGCCAAAGCCGGCAAAGGTCACGTCGAACACCTCGACGAGTGTCAGCCCGCATTCGAACGGCGCGAAGGTTGCAGCGAGCGGATGGGCACGCGTTTCCTGCAAGGTGCGCTGCCAGAAGGCGTCGAAGTCCGGCGGTGGAGCTACCTCGCTCCGATAGGCGCGAAGGTCCTTCAGGCTGAAATCATAAAGCGGCATTCCGGTCTCTCTCCCATGTGGCGGCACAGCTTCTTGCGGACGGTCGCCGCTGACAAGACCAAACGACCGCGTTCTCCACCTTGAAACGACGCAGCCTGCAATGCTTGGGGACTGACAGCGGCCTGTCAGGTGGAGTTTGGCAAGGTGGCTCAGCGTCGGGCGTCTAAGGCGACCGGCTGATCCGCTCTAGCCTGGGTATTCATTGCATGAAGAAGCTCGCTCTTTCGCTCGCAGTCGTCGCTGCATCCAGCGCCTATGTCTGGAACCAGTGGGGCGGTGAGCCGAACGAGGCCCTGATCGGCCTCTCCCCCGCCAATGCCGTCACGAGCCTCGACAGCGAGGCGTCTCCCGACGCGCTTCCGACCGGCGGGATCGCCGCGCCGAAGGTCCCGCCCGTCGCCCCGGAAGCCGCACCTGCAGTTGAGGCTGCGCCGGCCGCCGAAGCTCCCGCAGCCACCAAGGCCGAGCCGGCCGCCGTCATCCTGCCGGCGCCCTTCGTCATCGATCGGCCGACCCCTCCCGCTCTTCCTGTCGTCGCCGACACGGCACCAACGCCCGCGCCGCCGGCACCCACCGTCGTGACGATTGTCGCGCCGGCAGTCCAGCCTGAGCCCGCCCCGACTGAGGCGGTCGCAGCCGCAATGCCCGATCCGCTGCCGCCGACGCCGCGGCCGCGGCCGCATTTCGCCGCCCAGATGATGCCGCTGGTGACCAATGTCTCGATGACGGTCGCCTCGCGGGGCGGCTATGCCGACGGCACCTTCACCGGTCCGGCGGTCGATGCCTATTACGGCATGGTGCAGATCCAGGCGATCGTCCGCAGCGGCAAGCTGGCCGGCATCAAGGTGCTGCAATATCCCTCCGATCGCCGCACCTCGGTTGCGATCAACCGCCAGGCCCTGCCGATGCTGCGCGACGAGGCCGTCTCGGCGCAGAGCGCCGAGGTCGATCTCGTCTCCGGCGCAACGCTGACCAGCCAGGCCTTCATCCGCTCGCTTCGCGGCGCGCTGAAGCAGGCAACGGCCTGAGCCATGCGCGAGACGCGAATCCTGATGGGTATGCCGATCACCATCGAGGTGGTCGGCGCCACGTCATCCGCCGTGATCGACGCCGCCTTCGCGTCCTTCGAGGCCGTGGACCGTCGCTTCAGCACCTATCGCGCCGACAGCGAGATCGAGGCGATCAATCACGGCCGCGCCTTGCCGGCGGATTACAGCGACGAGATGCGCGAGGTCTTCGCGCTGGCGGAGAAGACCCGGATCGAGACCGACGGCTATTTCGACATGCGCCGCCCGAACGGCTCGCTCGATCCGTCCGGCATCGTCAAGGGTTGGGCGATCCGTAACGTCGCGCGGCTGATCGCTGCCACGGGCGCCCGTGATTTCTTCGTCGACGCCGGCGGCGACGTCCAGACCTCGGGCAACAATGCCGCGGGCGAGCCCTGGCGCGTCGGCATCCGCAGCCCCTTCGATGACGAGGCCATCATCAAGGTCGTCTATCCACGCGGGCGCGGCATCGCCACGTCGGGCTCCTATGTCCGCGGCAGCCATATCCGCAATCCGCACGCGCCCGCCGATCCGCTTGCCGACATCGTGAGCCTGACGGTCGTCGGTCCCGATGTGCTCGAAGCCGATCGCTTCGCGACGGCGGCCTTCGCCATGGGCCGCGACGGCATCTATTTCATCGAACAACGCGCCGATCTGGAAGGCTATGCCGTCGACAGGACCGGACGCGCCACGCCCACCAGCGGCTTTGGAGACTGTTGCACGCCATGATCAAGTTGCTCGACCGGGTGCTCGACCCGATCACCATGTACCGGCTGGTGCTCTATTATCTTTGCGCCCTGCTCGCTGCGGCCTTCGTTCTCGGCTTCTTCAAGATCACGCCGCACGACCCGACCGCGATCGCCTTCTCGACGGTGCTGATCATCGCGGCCTGCTGGATTTCGAACCGGCTGTTCGCGCTCGCCTTCCGCGTCCCGGCCAACAGCGAATCCATCTACATCACCGCGCTGATCCTGGCGCTGATCCTCGATCCGGTGACCGCCGCCGACACGAAGGGCGTCGCCGCGCTGATCTTTGCCTCGGTCTGGGCGATGGCGTCGAAATACATTCTCGGCATCGGCGGCCGGCATCTGTTCAACCCGGCCGCGCTCGCGGTCGCGATGACCGCACTGCTGCTCGACCATCCGGCCAGCTGGTGGGTCGCCGGCAACCTGCCGCTGCTGCCGGTGGTGCTCATCGGCGGACTGATGCTCCTCCGCAAGCTGCGCCGCTTCGACATGGCCGCTGTGTTCGTGCTTGTGGCTCTCGCAACCAGCCTCGCCGGGGCAGCGCCGGACCAGTTCGGCATGATCCTGTCCGAGACGCTCAAGTCCTCACCGCTGCTGTTCTTCGCCTTCGTCATGCTGACGGAGCCGCTCACGGCGCCGACGATGCGGCTGCCCAGGGTCGCCTTCGCGGCGATCGTCGGCTTCTTCTTCGCGCCGAACATCCATATCGGCTCGTTCTATTTCACGCCTGAGCTCGCGCTCCTCGTCGGCAATCTCTTCGCCTATGCCGCCGGACCGCGCGGCCGCTTCCTGCTGACGCTGGAGCGGATCGAGCAATCGGCAGCCGACAGCTACGACTTCATCTTCCGCTCGCCGCGCAAGCTCGCCTTCCAGGCCGGGCAATATCTTGAGTGGACGATCGGGCTCGATCACCCCGACAATCGCGGCAACCGTCGTTATTTCACGCTTGCCTCCGCGCCCACCGAAGAAGAAGTGCGGCTGGGGGTGAAGTTCTATGCCGAACCAAGCGCGTTCAAGCGGGCGCTCGGCGCCATGAAGCCGGGTGACACGATCCAGGCGGCGCAGGTGGCTGGCAGTTTCACCTTGCCGCATGACCGGACGGCCAAGCTCGCCTTCATCGCCGGCGGTATCGGCATCACGCCATTCCGCAGCATGCTGCGCACCCTCATCGACCAGGACGAGGAACGGCCGATCACGGTGCTCTATGGCGCCAGCAGTCCGGAGGACATCGCCTATCGCGACGTGCTCGACATGGCCGAGGACCGGCTGGGAATCCGCACTGTCTACGCGGTCTCGCGCGGGGCCGGTCCCGGCCATCATCGCGGGCCGATCGACGCCAAGCTGGTGCGCGAGGCAATCCCGGACTATCGCGAGCGGACCTTCTATATCTCCGGCTCCGGCGCAATGGTCGCGGCCATGCGGACGATGCTGATCGGGATGGGCGTCCACCGCATGCGGATCAAGACCGATTTCTTCCCCGGCCTCGCCTGAGGCCGGCGGCAGACTGGAGACAGCCCGGCTGCGACTGACATGGATCCTACATTGCGGCGGGCCGGCGCCCTTTCCTGGACTTTACCGGCTCCGGCAGACGGGCTTGCCTCTGCAGCAGGCTGGCAAATTCCGCTGCGGGCAGTGGCTCGCTGTAGAAAAAGCCCTGACCGATCCGGCAGCCCTCATGGCGCAGAAAATCGCGCTGCTGGACGGTCTCGATACCCTCTGCGACCACATCGAGATTCGACGTTCGCGCGATTTGGAGAATAGCGCGGATGATCGAGGCATCGCTGGGCTCGACGGCCATGTGCCTGGTGAAAGCCTGATCGATCTTGATTCGGCTGATCGGGAAATCACGCAGATACTGCAACGAGGCGTGACCGGCGCCGAAATCGTCCACCGCCAGGCCGAAGCCGGCAGCGCGCAGGCGGTTGAGCGTCGAGAGCATCATCTCGTCGGACGCATCGATCATGACGCCTTCGGTCAGCTCAATTTCGAACTGACGGGCCTCGACATTGTTGCGTGCCAGAAGCTGCGAGAGCGCTTCGAAGAACCATCGCTCCCGCAGTTGGACGGCGGAGACGTTCAGCGAAATCATCGGAACCGTTAACCCAGCGCCCTTCCATTCACGGCACTGGCGCATCGCCTCGTTGAGGATCCAGTTGCCGAGCGGCACCATCAGCCCCGAAGTTTCGGCAAGCGGGATGAACCTTGCCGGCGGCAGAAGGCCAAGTTCGGGATTTTGCCATCTTACGAGCGCCTCTACCCCGAGGATCTCGCCCGTCGCGATCTCGACGAGAGGCTGATAATGCAGCCGCAACTGGTCGCCGTCGATGGCATGGCGCAAGGCCGGGCGCAGCATCAGAGCGCCGTTCTGATCGACCGAGTCTGAAATGTAGGCTCGATGCTGGCCGCGACCAGCCTGTCTGGCCTCAAGCAACGCCACGTTTGCCCGGCGCATGAATTCCGACTGTGTCGAAGGATCCGCGCTGGAAGGAGCAAAAGGAAAATAGGCCGAGCCGATACTGGCATCAATTGCAATCGGCTCTCCCTGGCCCAGGATCGGCGCGGCCAGCGCGGTGGCAAGCGCCGCGGCGGAGCTTTCGGAATCATCGCCAAGACGGGATGTCCCGTAGAATACAGCGAATTCGTCACCGCCCATACGCGCCGCAAATCCGTGTCTCGTCTCGGCGAAGTGGCTGATCCTGCCCGCGACCTCCTTCAGGACCGCGTCGCCGGCCTGCTGGCCGATGGCCTCGTTGACCTCATCGAAACTGTCGAGGTCCAGCCTCAAAAGGATAGTCCTCTCGCCGGCCTGCTCGGCCGCCGCCATAGCGCGGCCGAGCGACTGCCCGAAAAGCATGCGATTGCCAAGGCCGGTCAGGGGATCATGGTAAGCGAGATAAGACAGCCGTTCCTCGACGTTCTTTTCGGCGGTTACATCGATGCCAACGCCATCCCAGATGACGTCCCCGGCCTCGTTCCTGCGCGCCTTTGCATAGTTTCGCAGCCAATGCTCGGCGCCATCGATCGTCTTGACGCGGAACTCGAGCGTCAGCGGCGACAGGTCGGTCGCAGACCGCAGCAATCCCTCGCGCATCATCTTCCGGTCGTCGGGATGAATCCACGCCCACAGGGCCTCCAGCGTCGTTGGATGCGGTTCGAAAAGGCCGAGCGCACGGACGACAGAGGAGCTCAGATAGGAAATTTCGAGCGTTCCGTCGCGTCGCAGGATGCGCTGGAAGACGTAGCCCGGCATGTTGTCGATGATTGCGTTCAACCGCGCCTGGAGCTGGTACGTTTCAAGCGTGAGCGTCCGCTTCGCCGTGATGTCGTTCTGGATGCCGACGAAACCAACAACCCTCCCATGCGCGTCGCGGCGCGGGCCGACCTTCAGGCGGTTCCAAAACGGCTGGCCATTCTTGCGGTAATTGAGGACTTCGACCTCTACTTCCCGACCGAGCGCCAAAGCTGAACGGATAGCCGCGATGGTGGCCGGATCACTGTCCGGCCCCTGCAGGAGCCGACAGTTGCGCCCGATGACCTCGGCCGCCGGATAGCCCGTTATGGATTCAAAGGCCGCGTTGACATAGACGATCGGATTATCCGGAAGGGTCGCATCGGTCAGGACAACGCCGGAGGGGATGAGAGCGACCGCCGCCTGGAAATCGACTGCGCCGGAGTCTTGCTTCGATGCCAACAGAGGGCGCGTTGAGCTCGGCACAGCCTGCCTATTCCGTGAGCAACGACAAATATGTCAGTATTGTAACACAGAGTCTGTTCTAGAAACTTGATCGAAATCACACGATCCTTCAGGCGGCAGCGCTGTCGCCATCTCCATGAACCACATTGGTCCGGAGGGCGCTGTGACCTGGATCATCAGGCCGAGGCGGCACGGCGGAACTCGGAGCGTTCAATCCGTCGAGGGGAGCCGGATCGATACCTCAAGCCCCGGCCCGGCGTCGCCAAGCGTCAGCGTCCCGCCATAGGCGGCAACGATGTCTGAGACGATGGCAAGGCCAAGACCCGTGCCGCCGCTTTCGTCGAGATGCGCGCCGCGCGCCAATGCCCGGTCCTGGTCCGTTACGGCAATGCCAGGGCCGTCGTCGGCAACGGTGATCAGCGTGCCCTCGGCATCCTCTCGGGCTGCAATGGTGACCGACGATCGGGCGAAGCGGGTCGCATTCTCCAGGAGATTTCCGAGAATTTCGGACAGATCGCCCTCGTCGATCGGGGCTTTCTGGTTGTCGTGCACGTCGATTTTGAAGGCGATATTCTCGCCGCCCGGCATGCGTGCGACGACCTCGACGACCGAGCGGACGACCGTGCCGACGCGGCATTCGGCCGGGCGGCCAAGGCCCGGCGCGATGCGCGCGCGCGCCAGCTCGCGTTCGACATGCCTCCGGATCGCAGCGACGCTGCGCCCAATCTCATCGGCCAGCTCCCCTTCGCCCTTCGCACGCAGCGCACGGATATCGGCAGCGAGAATCTGCAGCGGCGTCTTCAACCCATGCGCCAGATCGGTCGCGCGGGTTCGGGCCCGCGCCAGCGCCCGTTCCTGACCTTCGAGCAGCCGGTTGATTTCGTCGGCGAGCGGGAGCACCTCGCTGGGCACGGCGGCATTGAGCCGCGCGGAGCGTCGGCCGACGACGTCGCGCACGGCCTGCCGCAGCTTGTCGAGCGGGGCGAGGCCGACCGAGATCTGGACGAAGATCGCGGCGATCAGCACGAAGCCGAGCAAGGCCAGCGCCGGGACAAGCTGGACGAGATAGTCATGCACCGAGGTGGTGACCGTGGCGTGATCCTCAGCCACCACCGCGTCGAACTGACGCCCGCCCGCATCGGTGATCCGCCGCTCCACCGTGATGAGCCGCGCACCATCCGGGCCGGCGACCTCGCTCACATGCAGCGCACCGTCGCTTCCACCAGGCGCGAGTTCGAGCGCCTGGTCCCAGAGCGAGCGCGAGCGGATGATCGTGGCGCCGGCGCTGTCGCGTATCTGCCAGTAATAGCCTGACAAAGGGGTCTGGAAGCGCGGATCGGTCAGGACCGGCGCGACCGTGAGGGCACCATCGGCACCGAAGGTCGTGGCACCGATCAGCTGGTTGAGATCCACGGCGAGCTCGCCCTGGACGCGGCGCTCGACATGCGCCTCGAACAGGCCGCGCAGCCCGATGCCGGCGATGACCAGCGCGATGAGAACCGAGATCGCGGCGGCCGACCAGAGGCGGAAGCGGATCGATCCGCGTCTCATTGTCCGCGTCTCATGCGGGATCGGCCGGCACGAGATAGCCGAAGCCGCGCCGCGTCTCGATGATGTCGCTGCCGAGCTTGCGCCTGAGGCGCGCGACGATGACCTCGATGGCGTTCGGATCGCGGTCATGGCCGGAATCGTAGAGATGCTCGGCCAGTTCGGTCGGCGCGACGACCGCGCCGGCATGATGGACGAGAAAGGCGAGCAGTCGGTATTCGAGCGGCGAGAGCGCGATCGGCACACCGCGCAGCGAGAAGCGCATCTGCCGCGTATCGAGCGTGAGCGCGCCGGCCGTGATCACCGGCGCGGGCTGGCCGGCGGCGCGGCGCAGAAGCGCGCGGAGGCGCGCGACCAGTTCCTCCATCTCGAAAGGCTTCGGCAGATAGTCGTCGGCGCCGGCATTGATGCCCTCGACGCGTTCCGTCCAGACGCCGCGCGCCGTCAGGATCAGCACTGGAAACCGCCGACCGGCGGCGCGCCAGCGGCGCAGGATCGTGAGGCCGTCGAGCTTCGGCAGGCCGAGATCGAGGATGACGGCGTCGTAATTCTCGACATCACCCTTGAACCAGGCGTCCTCGCCATCCCCGGCCATATCGACCGCCATCCCGGACGCCTTCAGGGTATCAGCGATATCACTGGCGATGCGCTTTTCATCCTCGACGACCAGAATGCGCATCAGTGCCGCCCCGCATCGTCGAACATGGTGCCCTTGCCGGCGTCGACATCGACGATGCTCCGCCGCCCATCCGATGTCACCACCTGGATCCGGTAGACCCATCGGTCGCTGACGCGCACCAGATTGACGGCGACAATCTCGCCGGGAACGCTTTCGCCGACCTTGCGGAGAATTTCGGAAAGGGCACGGATCTCGCCGCCCTCGTGCAGATCGCGCGCGAGGTCATGGTCGTCGTCGTCATCATCCGCCACCGTCGTCACCGACTGGGCCAGGACGGACTTAGCCATGACCGGCGCGGCAATCGCCAAGGCGGCGATGCCAATGATGACCGAACGTCGAAGAGGCATGCGCATGCGAAGTCTCTGCCACGTGGAAGCTGACAAGCGGCTGACAGCCCCTGTCAGCGCGCAGCAAGCAACAGCCGGCTAGGGACAATCATCGCGTCCAATCAGGGACGCATCCGAGAGGATATCAGGTATCATGGCCAGATCGTTGTTGCTCTTCGCCGCGCTCGTTCCCTTCGCCGCCGGATTGCTCGTCGGCGGCGCGATCTCGCTGCCAGCGCTCGCCCAGCCGGCGGCGATCACCGCCCCGGCCGATCCCACCGCGATCGATCTCGAGGCGATCCCTGTGAAGCCCGTGAAGGGGCAGCTTTCGGTGAAGGGCGTCGCGGGCGACGATGACGATGCGCCGCGGCTCGGCTCCAGTGGCAAAGCCAGTGGCGGCGACGCCATCGAAGCCGAAAACGGCGGCAAGGGACAGGACGACGGCGACTTCGACGAATAGTCGCCACCGACGTAGCCCTGAGTGGCGGCCTCACATATTCGGATAATTGGGGCCGCCGCCCCCTTCCGGAACCGTCCAGGTGATGTTCCGGTTTGGATCCTTGATGTCGCAGGTCTTGCAGTGCACGCAGTTCTGCGCGTTGATCTGGTAGCGCGGGCCAGCCGGCTCTTCGATCCACTCATAGACGCCGGCCGGGCAATAGCGCTGCGACAGCCCCGCATAGACATCGTGCTCCGACGCCTTCTGCAGGGCGAGGTCGCGCACCTTCAGATGCACCGGCTGGTCTTCCTCGTGGTTGGTGCTCGACAGGAACACAGATGACGGAAGATCGAAGCTGACGACATTGTCGGGCTTTGGATAGTCGATCACCGTCTGCGTCGCCGCCGGCCGGGTCGCCTCAAAGTCGGCTTTGCCGTGCTTCAGCGTTCCGAACACCGAAAAGCCGAACGTATTCGCCCACATGTCGATGCCGCCGGCGAGAATGCCGCCGATGGTTCCGAGCTTCGACCAGAGCGGCTTGACGTTGCGCACCTTGCGGAGGTCGGCGCCAATCTCGGTATCGCGCCAGGAGGTCTCATAACTGTCGAGCGCATCATGCGCACGGCCGTCGGCGATCGCCGCGCCGACATGCTCGGCGGCGAGCATGCCCGAGAGCATCGCGTTGTGGCTGCCCTTGATGCGCGGCAGGTTGACGAAGCCGGCCGAGCAGCCGATCAGCGCGCCGCCCGGGAAGACGAGCTTTGGCACCGACTGGTAGCCGCCCTCTGTGATCGCCCGTGCGCCATAGGAAAGGCGCTTGCCGCCGACAAAGAGCGGCGCGATGGCCGGATGGGTCTTGAAGCGCTGGAACTCGCGAAACGGCGAGAGATAGGGATTGGCATAATTGAGGTGCACCACGAGGCCGACCACGACCTGGTTGTCCTCGAGGTGATAGAGAAACGAGCCGCCGCCGACCCGGTTGCCGAGCGGCCAGCCGAACGTGTGCTGGATGAGGCCCGGCCGGTGCAGCGCCGGATCGATCTGCCAGAGTTCCTTGATGCCCAGGCCGAACTTCTGCGGCTCGCGTCCTTCCGACAGACCAAATCGCGCGATCAGCTGCTTGGCGAGCGAGCCGCGCGCGCCCTCGCCGATCAGCGTGTAGCGGCCACGCAGCTCCATGCCGCGCTGATAGTTCGGGCCCGGCTCGCCATCACGGCCGACGCCCATGTCGCCCGTGGCGATACCGGCGACGGCGCCGTTCTCGTCGATGAGCAGTTCGGCCGCGGCAAAACCTGGATAGATCTCGACGCCGAGCGCTTCCGCCTTGCCGGCCAGCCAGCGGCAGACATTGCCGAGCGAGACGATGTAGTTGCCGTGATTGGACATCAGCGGCGGCATGACGAAATTCGGCAGCCGAACGGCGCCGGCCGGACCGAGGAACAGGAATCGATCCTCGGTGACCGCTGTCTTGATCGGCGTATCCTCGCCGCGCCATTCCGGCAGCAGGCGGTCGAGCGCGATCGGATCGATGACGGCGCCCGAGAGGATATGCGCCCCGACCTCGGAGCCCTTCTCGACGACGACGACCGAAATATCGGGATCGATCTGCTTCAGGCGGATAGCCGCGGCGAGGCCGGCTGGCCCCGCGCCGACGATCACCACGTCGAATTCCATCGCCTCGCGCGCGGGCAACTCGTCCGCCGTCATCACTTCCTCCTCAGCCTTCAGCCAAAATGCGGCGGGCGCTTGTCGAGAAAGGCGCGATAGCCCTCCTCGAAATCGGGACCGGCGAAACTCGCCGCGGCAATCGATGCCGCGCGCGCGCAGCCATCGGGCGCCGCATCGGCGATCAAATTGACGATCGCCTTGGCGGCGCGGATAGAAGTCTGCGACAGCGCCGCGAGACCCTCTGCATAGGCATCGGCTGCCGATGCCAATGCGTCAACCGGGAATATACGATCGACGAGGCCGATCGCCAGCGCCTCGTCAGCGCCGAGCTGGCGGGCCGAGAACAGCATGTCCTTGGCGCGGGCCGGCCCGATCTTCTCGACGAGCTGCGCCGTGTCCTCATAGGAATAGGCAAGGCCGAGCCGAGCCGGCGGTATGGCGAAGCGCGCAGTCTCGTCCGCGAAACGAAGGTCACTCGCGAGCGCAAGGCCGCAGCCGCCGCCGATACATGGGCCGGCGATGACCGCGATAACGGGACGTTCGAGCCCACGCAGCGCCGCCTGACCGGCGCGGACGGCGGCGTTATAGGCGCTGGTGCGCTCCGGATCGGCATAGACGGCGGCAAATTCGCTGATATCGGCCCCGGCACTGAACACCGCCCCGCCCGCCCCTGTCACCAGCACGACGCGGATGCTCTCATCGGCTGCGATCGCTACCGCCACCTCGGCGAGGGAGAGCCACATCGCGAAGGAGATCGCGTTCTTCCGCTCGGGCTGGTTCAGGACGATGGTCGCGACCGGCCCACGGCGGAGAAGGCCAAGCCGGCCATCGGCGAACCAGGTTTCATTGCTCACGGCCAGTTCCTCAGACTGCTTCGGCGCGCGGCGGCGCCGTGCGAGCGAGTATCATGTCGGCGGCCTTTTCGGCGATCATCATCGTCGGCGCCGAGGTGTTGCCCCCGACGATAGTCGGCATCACCGAGGCATCGACGACGCGGAGCCCGGCAACGCCTCTGACGCGCAATTCGGCATCGACGACCGCTTCAGCGTCGCTACCCATGCGGCAGGTACCGACCGGATGGAAGATGGTGTTGGACGTTCCGGCGACCCAGCGATCGATCGCGCCGTCGCTGGCAAAATCGGCCGGCAGCGGCGAGATCGGCCCTGCGTCATAGAGCGCGAGCGGCGCGCGGGCGCCGATCCGGGCCGCGAGGCGAACGCCGTCGCGCATGCAGCGGCGATCTGCTTCCGCAGCCAGATAGTTCGGGTCGATGGTCGGCGCCTTTGCGGCGTCGGGGCTGGTGATGCGGATCTCGCCGCGGCTCTCGGGCCGGAGTTGGTAGAAATTGATCAGATAGCCGTGCTGCCCTTGCCCGGCGCGGGTCGTCTCGAGATTGAGGCCGGGGACGAAGGTGATGTGGATGTCGGGAATGTCGAGCTCGGGCCGCGTCTTCAGGAAGCCGCCGGCTTCGAGCGGCACCGCGGTGGCGGCGCCCTTGCCGAACAGCAACGCCGACAGTCCGGCCGCCGCCGCCCGGTCGGGCCGAAACAGCGAATAGAGCGTGATCGGCTGGTTGCAGCGATATTTGAGATAGACGCCGAGATGATCCTGCAGGTTGCGGCCAACGCCCTTTGACGCGACGAGCGGCGTGACGCCGGCGCTTGTGAGCCAGTTCGGATCGCCAATGCCGGAGAGCTGCAGCAGTTGCGGGCTGTTGATCGCGCCGCCCGAAAGAATGACCTCGCGCCGCGCCCGCACCGTGACCGTCCCACAGCCGCGCTTGATGGTGAGCCCCTCTGCGCGGCCCTCGGCGATTATGATCTTCGTCGCCAGCGCCCCCGTCCAGACGGTCAGGTTGCGGCGCCCCTCGGCTGGACGCAGGAAAGCCGTCGCCGTGCTCTCGCGGCGGCCGTTGCGGATGTTGAAATCATAGAGGCCCAGCCCCTCCTGCCGGGCGCCGTTGAAATCGTCATTGGCGGCGAAGCCCTCAGCCCTGCCGGCATCGAGGAAGGCGCGATAGAGCGGATTCTCGCCCTTCGCCTTGACGACGGCAAGCGGCCCGATCGTGCCGTGATAGGCGCTTTGAGGCCGTTCGAGATGCCCCTCCGACCGGCGGAAATAGGGCAGAACATCGGCATAGCTCCAGCCCGGCAGGTCCTGCTGGCGCCAGAGATCGTAATCGGCGCGATGACCGCGCATATACATCATGCCGTTGATCGAGGACGAACCGCCGAGCACGCGGCCGCGCGGCCACGCGATCGAGCGACCGCCGAGCCCCTTCTGCGGCGCGGTCTGGTAGTTCCAGTTGATCGACTTCCAGAAATAGACGAGCCCGGCCATCATCGGCACGCGGATGAGCGGGTTGCTGTCGCGCCCGCCGGCCTCAAGCAGCAGCACCGTGTTGCGGCCATCCTCGCTGAGGCGATTCGCCAGCACGCAGCCGGCCGAGCCGGCGCCGACGATGATGAAATCGAATTCCGCCACGGCGTTCATGCATCCATCCTCATCCGAAAGCCCGGCCTCAATAGGGGAACTCGGCGCCATTCATGGCGATGGCCTGGCCGCTGACATATTCGGCGTCGTCGCTCGCAAGCCAGGAGACGGCGGCGGCGACATCATCGGGCGTTCCGAACCGGCCCCAGGGGACGGTCGCGCGGAAGCCCTCGACGACCTCGGCCGGGGTCTTGCCGGTAACCTTGGCGAAGCCGCTGGCGATGCCCTCCCAGAACGGCGTCTCGATATGGCCGGGCACATAGGTGTTGGCGCGGATGCGATGCGGCGCGAGTTCGACCGCGAGCGCCTGCGTCAGCATAATGATCGCGGCCTTGGAGGCGCAGTAATGCGAGAGATTGGGCACGCCGCGTCGCCCTGCGCCTGAGGAGGCGTTGATGATCGAGCCGCCCTTGCCCTGCGCGATCATCTGCCGTGCAGCGGCGCGCGAGCCGATGAAGACGCTGTCGACATTGATGCCCATGACGCGGCGCCATTCGGCAAGGCTCATGTCGACGACAGGGCCAATGGCAATGACTCCAGCATTGCACACCATGACGTCGAGGCTGCCAAAGGCGTCGACCGTCGCCGCGACGGCACCATCCACCACGGCTTCGTCGGTTGCGTCGCCCACAAGGCTGATAAAGCCACGGCTCGCCACCGGTGCCGACGCCGGGCCGAGATCGAGCACCGCGACCTTTGCGCCTTCGGCAAGGAAGCGCTGGACAATGCCAAGGCCGATGCCGCTGGCGCCGCCGGTGACGAGGACGCCCTTGCCGGCGTGGCGTTCCGGATCGCGGATCATCATGGGCGTTGCTCCGAGGTTTCGCGGTAGAGGCGGCCGCGCGATGCCGGAATGGCGACGACGGCCGGATCGAATGGGGCGAGACGGTAGCCCTCGGGCTGGGGCGGGCGTGCCGCATAGCCCGAGACGCGCTCGACCGCTTCCAACACCGCGGGATGAACATAATAGAGGCTGTAAAGGCCCGTCAGCAGTGCGCCGAAACCCTCGGGATCGGCCGCTTCCAACGCCTCCACGGCAGCGATGACATCACCCGTGCCGAGGCTGCCGAAATCGGGCGGGAGCCGCACCAGCGCTGCCTCGGCGAAGGCCGCGAAGCGCGCATGGGCAAGCATGGCCGCCGCGAGGTCGATCGCGCCCGGCGCGGGAAAATCGGCATCGCCTGGAATGAGGATGTCGAGCAGAGACTGCAGGGTCGCGGCACTCATGCGGCGACCTCCACGTCGCGGCGCGCGGCAATCAGCCGATCGGCGGCACGCAGCGCCACCGCCTGGATCGTCGGCGTCGGATTGAGCGCCGCCGCCGTGGTGAAGACAGAGCCATCGACGACCATGAGGTTCCGCACGTCATGGGCGCGGCAATCGCCGTCGACGACGCTCAAAGCGGCATCGGCCCCCATGCAGGCGGTGCCGAGAAGATGGAAGCCGGCATTGACCACGAGGCGCTCAGCCGCGACCGCGACGGCGCCGGCCTCGCGGAAGGCGGTGGTCGCCGAGATGATGCCATGCTCGATCATGTCGCGGGTGTTCTGGTCGAGGCGATAGGTCATCTTCGGCGCGGGAATGCCCCAGGCGTCCTTCAGCGTATCGGAGAGCGTGACGCGATTGTCGGGGTTCGGCAGGTCTTCGGTCGTGACCGTAAGGCTCGCCGTGCGCGCGAAAGTGTTGCGGAAGACATCGTGATGGCGCTCGCCCCAGGGCACGCGCGGCAGGTAGCCGCCGCAGGCGGTGCCGACGGGGCCGTTCGAGCGGACGAGTTGCATCTGGTAGCCACGCTTGAAGCCGCGCGCCGGATCGGTCTCGTAGAATTGCTGGCAGAGGATCGAGACCGCGAACGGGCCGGCATAGCCATCGATCGGCTCGTCGAATGTTCCCGTCACCATGCCGGTCGGGTGATGCATCAGCCGACGGCCGACGAGGCCGCTGTCATTGGCGATGCCGTTCGGGAAGCGCTTCGAGGCAGAGAGAAGCATCAGCCTGGCGGTGCCGAGCCCGTTTGCGGCGAGGATGACGACCCGGGCCTTGTGGCGGCGCACGGCGCCTTCGCGATCGAAAAAAGCGACGCCGGTGGCGCGGCCGAGGCTGTCGGTCTCGACCTCGAAGGCCCGCGCGCCCGTGACGAGCTTCGCGCCGGCGGCGAGCGCCAGCGGCCAATAGGTCAGATCCGTGGAGCTCCGCGCCTTACGGGCGCAGCCGAGATCGCAGGGACCGCAATTGTTGCAGCCCTCGCGGCCCTCGCCATAGGGCTTGGAGTTGATCGCGACATCGCAGGGCCACCAGTGCCAGCCGAGTCGATCGAACGCCGCAGCCATCCTCTCGCCGCCACGGCCAAGCGGCAGCGGCGGCATCGGCCGGGGCGCGCGTGGCGGATTACCGGGGTCGCCCGCAAGGCCGGAGACGCCCATGATGAGATCGTTTTCCTCATAATAGGGCGCGAGATCGGCATAGGAGATCGGCCAGTCATCACCGACGCCGTCGAGTGTCCGAACGCGGAAATCGGACGGGCGGAAGCGCGGGAAATGCGCGCCCCAGAGGATCGTCGAGCCGCCGACAGCGTTGTAGAGGAAGGGCTTGATCGCCGCTTCGCTGTCATCGACGGGATAGTCGACAGGGTTGCGGCGCACATTCGGGTTCGGATGGTGCGTCGTCTGACGCGCCACTTCCCAATCGGTGCGCAGGCTCGGCACGTCGTTGTAGCGAACCCAGTCGCCCTGCTCGAGGCAGGTCACCTTGAGGCCAGCCCGCGCGAGGCGCCAGGCGGCGGCAGCGCCGCTCGCCCCTGCCCCGACGATGACGACGTCGTCGATATCCCCGCTCATGCGTGCATGCTCCCGGTGGGCAGGATTTCGCCGGCGACCGCGCGCATGCAGCGGAGCTGCCGGCCGCCGCCGATCTCGGCGAGCACCTGCGGCGTTGCCCGACAGGCGTCGGTCACATGCGGGCAGCGGCTGGCGAGATAACAGCCCCGCGGCAAGTCAATGGGGCTAGGGATCTCGCCTTCTAGCGCTGCCGGGATCGTCTTGTCGACGCGGCGGTCCGTCGGATCGGGAAAGAGATTCGCCGAAAGCAGTGCCTGCGAATAGGGATGGCGCGGGTTCGAAAAGACCTCGGCCACCGTGCCGGTCTCGACGATCTGGCCGAGATACATCACCGCGACGCGGTCGCAGAGATAGCGCACCGTGGTCAGGTCGTGGCTGATGAACAGATAGCTGATGCCGAGTTCCTTCTGCAGGCGGATCAGCAGTTCGATGAGACCGACCCGCGCGCGGGGGGAGAGCACTGAGGTCGGCTCGTCCAGCACGATGAACTCGGGATTGCAGGCGAGCGCGCGGGCGACATTGATCCGCTGCAGCGCGCCGGCGCCAAGACCGCGTGGCTTGCGATCGAGCAAGGCCGGATCGAGATCAACGAGGCGGAGCAATTCCTCGGCGCGGGCCCGCTTGCCGGCCGCGGTGAGCTTGGTATGCAGATCGAGCGGTTCGGCCAGGATCTTGCCGATGGTCCAGCGCGGATTGAGGCTGTCGAACGGGTCCTGGAACACGATCTGCAGCCGCGAGCGGATGCGGCGGAGGTCGGCCGGCGGCAGGCGGACGAGGTCCTCGCCATCGAAGAGGATCGAGCCGCTGCTCGGCTGCAGCAGCCGCATCAGGCAGCGGCCGACCGTGGTCTTGCCGGAGCCACTTTCGCCGACGAGGCCGAGCGTCTCGCCCTTGCCGATCGTGATCGACACCTTGTCGACCGCCTGCACCACCTTCTCCGTATTGCGGATCGGGAAGACCATGCGGAGATCGCTGGTCGTGAGGAGGGGCGGCACCACCCGCGCCGGACCGGGGCTTGCGAGACGGTCGAGCCCGCGTTCGCGCTGAAGCCTCAGGATCGCCTGGCTATAGGGATGCTGCGGCGATGCGAAGAACTGACGGACCGGCGCGTCCTCGACGATCTTGCCGTCATGGAGCACCAGCACGCGGTCGCAATAATTGGCGAGCGTGCCGAGTTCCTGCGTGATCAGGAGGATCGCCGAGCCGGTCTTCTGCACCGTCGCCCAGAGTTCATCCAGGAACTGCGCCTGGATCGTCACGTCGAGGCCGCTGGTCGGCTCGTCGGCGATCAAAAGCTTCGGCTTCGACGACAGCGCCATCGCGATGAGCGCGCGCTGCGCCATGCCGCCCGAGAGTTCATGGGCATAGGACTCGACGCGGCGCTCGGGATCGTTGATGCCGACCATGCGCAACATGTCGATGGCATGGCTCGCTGCGTCGCGGGCATTCGAAGGGTGATGCGCCTGATAGGCGAAGCCGATCTGCTTGCCGATCCTCAGCATCGGATGCAGCGAGGAGCGCGGATTCTGGACGATGATCGAGATGTCGCGGCCGCGGATGGCCTCGAGCTCGGCGGGCTTCATGGCGAGGAGATCGCGGCCATCGAGATCGACGCGGCCGGAGAGGATCCTGCCCGGCGGCTTGACGAGACCGAGCAGCGCCAGCGCCGCGGTCGACTTGCCGGATCCGGAATCGCCGATGAGACCGACCACCTCGCGCTCGCGGATCGCGAAGGAAAGGCCGTCGATCGGCCTGATCATGCGGCCATCGGCTGGATAGCCGACGGCGAGATTGTCGACCGACAGGATGGTCCTGGCGAGGGGCGCGGCGTTCGGGCCGGACAGGGTCATCTCAGCCGGCTCCATAGCGGCGCTCCAGGGCGTTGCCGAGCACGGCGAAGCCGAACACGGTCAGCGAGATGGCGATGCCGGGCATGACCGAGGGCCACCATTCGCCGAGGATGATCTGGTTGGCGCCGGTCGAGATCATGAGCCCCCATTCCGGCGTCGGCGGGCGCACGCCCGCGCCGACGAATGAAAGGCCGGCGGTCAAGAGAATGGCGAAGCCGATGGTGACCGAGGCCTGGATCAGCGCCGGCGTCAGCGAGTTGGGCAAAACGTGGCGGAGGGCGATCGAGAACTCGGTGTTGCCGAGCGCCCGCGCCGCCTCGACAAAGCCCCTCACCTTCTGGCTCATCACCTCGGCGCGGGTCAGGCGGATGTAGATCGGCGTGTAGACGAAGGCGAGCGCGATGACGATGTTGCTGGTCGAGCGGCCGGCAAGCGCAACCAGCACCATCGCCGAGATGAAGACCGGAAAGGACTGCATCACGTCGGAAACGCGCATCATGAATTCGGTCGCGAAATTGCGGTAATAACCAGCGATCAGGCCAAGAAAGACGCCGATTAGCAGCGACATGAGATTGGCGACG
Organism: Kaistia sp.; assembly: GCA_965229085.1. Classification (GTDB taxonomy): domain Bacteria; phylum Pseudomonadota; class Alphaproteobacteria; order Rhizobiales; family Kaistiaceae; genus Kaistia. Next base: position 1,857,211 of record OZ245859.1, read on the forward strand.
AGCGCAATGACGAGATCGGTGCGGGGAGCCGCGATAACGCGCGAAAACACGTCGAAACCGCTCGCATCGGTGCCCATCCAGTGCGGCGGCGTCTCGAGGGTGCCGGACAGCCAGCCACTGACGAGGCCGGGCAATTCGGCAAACGAGGGCGGCGGCAGCGAGACATCGGGCGTCGTCAGCGTCGGATCATAGGGGCCGATCGACGGGCCGATGACGGCGAGGATCAGCGCGACGGCGACGATGACAATGCCGAGGCGGAGCAGCCAGTCGGTGCGCGGCTTCGGCAGCGCATCGCCGAGTTCGAGGGGATCGGAGAGAGCCATCAGTAGGCGATCCTCGGATCAATCGCGGCATGGATCAGGTCGAGCGCGAGATAGACGACCAGCGAGATGGCGGTGATGACGAGCACGACGCCCTGGATGGCGGGATAGTCGAAGGCAAGCACAGCCTGGACCGAATACTGGCCGATGCCGCCGAGGGAGAAGACGCTCTCGGTCAGCACCGCACCACTCAGCATGAAACCGTAGAGAATGCCGATCAGCGTCATCGACGGCGCCAGCGCGGCGCGGAGCGCATAGCGGGCGACCCGATTGCCGGAGAGGCCGCTCGCCCTCGCATAGAGAACGAAATCCGATTGCAGCGCGCGGGCCATGTTCTGGCGAACCATCTTGATAATCGGTCCCGAGAGGATGAAGGCCATGGTGATGACGGGCAGCATCAGGTGATGCAGCGCTTCGAGAAAGACGTCGAACTGGCCGGCGAGCAGCGCATCAACCGTCATGAACCCGGTCACGACATCGGGCGGACTGGTCATCGGCGAGAGACGGCCGAGCGGCGCGGGCGCGACGCCAAGCTGGAAGAAAAACACATAGACGAAGAGCAGTCCCCACCAGAACTCGGGCTGCGAGCCAGCGAAGAGGCTGTAGACGAACACGCCCTTGTCGGCCTTGCCGCCCGGATTAAGCGCGCCGAACATGCCGATCGGTACCGAAACGGCCAGCGCCAGCAGGAAGCTCAGCGTCACCAGTTCGATCGTCACCGGCAGGTAGGTCGCGATCTCCTCCGTCACCGGCGTTCCCGTCACCCAGGAGACACCGAGCGACCCCTGAAGCAGGCCGGGGGCGACAGAAGGCTGGAACCCGAGATAGGTGGAGAGTTGGGCAAGCAGCGGCCGATCGACCCCCAATTGCCGTGCCGCCTGGGCATAGGCATCGGCGCTCGAATTCATGCCGACGAGGCGCGAGACAGGATCAGCGGGCAGAAGGCGGATGATGAAGAACACCGCGATCGTCAAGCCGATGAGCTGCAGGAGCCCGATGAGGAAGCGCCTGGTGATGTAACGGACAAGCAATGAACGAACTCCGGCTCGATCGATACGGACCGGCCACGCGGCCGGTCCGTATCGCAACCGTTACTGGAGGCTGAGATCGGAGTAGCGGACCGAGTTGTCCGGATACCAGCGAAGGCCCTTCAGCTTGTCGGAATAGGCCCACTGCGTCTTGTATTCGACCACAGGAAGCCAAGCCATGTCCGTCGACAGGATGTCCTGGATCTCGGCAAGGATGGCCGTACGCTTCGCCATATCCGGCTCGACGCGGGCCTTGGCCCAGAGGTCGTCAACCTTGGCGTTGGAATAGTTGACCATGTTGTTGAGGCCGCCCTTGTCCTTCGAGACGAAGAACAGCTGGATCGCGTAGCCAGCATCGACGCCGATCGGCTTCTCCTGGTCGTTGACCGCAAAAGGCAGGTCGCGCTTCACCAACTGGCGATCGCCATACTGGGTCTGCGGGATCGGGTTCAGCGTTGCTGGAATGCCGACCTGGCGCAGCGAGGACTGGATGATGCTGACGATCGGGCCAAGCGTCGATTCCTTCTCCGCGACATAGGAGAGTTGGAACGCGTCACCGAACTTCTCGAGGCCCTTGCCGTCCGGATAGCCGGCTTCGGCGAGCAGCGCCTTGGCCTTGGCCGGATCATAGGAGAGCTGGACCGCGCCGTCCTTGTAGCCCGGATAGCTCGAGGGGACCGACCCCTTCCACTGTGTCGCCTGGCCGAAATAGCCCGTCTTGATGATCTGGTCGAAGGGGATGGCATAGCCGATCGCCGCGCGCACCTTCGGATCATCGAAGGGCTGCGTTGCGAAGTTCATGTGGATGAACAGGTTCTCGTTGCCGGTGACGCCGCCGACATGGACGCCCTTGACGTCGCGCAGGCTGTCGAACTCCTTCGGCGTCAGTCCATTCACTAGCTGTGCCTGGCCGGTGCGCAGCACGACAACGCGGTTCGAGGACTGCGGAACGCGCTTGACGGTGACCTTCTCGATCGCCGGCTTGCCGCGATAATAATCGGGATTGGCCTTGTAGGTTATTTCCTGATTCTTCGCCCATTTGTCGAGGCAATACGCGCCGAAACCGGGTGCGTTGACCGTGTTGGCGTAGTCATGCGACCACGGATCCTTCTCGGTCTTGTGCGCCTCCATCGTCTCCTTGTCGTAGATCAGCAGACCGAAGATCGACAGGACCGGCAGGAGCAGTGAGTTTGGTTCCGACTGCTTGATCTGGACAGTGTAGTCGTCGATCTTCTTGACCTCGTCGCCAAGTTCCTTGGCCTTCGGGTCCTTGCCGAACACATCAGCCGTGAAGCCGGCAATCGAGCCGACATTGGACAGGAACCAGCCGATCGGGGCCGCGCCGCTGACCGATTTCGCGCGAGCGAAGGTGTAGACCACGTCGTCGGCATTGAAGGTCGCGCCGTTGCAGCCCTTGACGCCCTGGCGCAGCTTGATGGTCCAGGTCAGCGTCGCCGGATCATAGGTCCAGCTTTCGGCCAGCCGGCCCTCGAACTTTGTGAAGTCGGGCATCACGACGCCGTCGGCATTGGGTGCGCCGGCGGCATAGCTGACCAGCGGCTCCATCAGCGTGACCATGCCCTGCTGGCTCGCCGGGATGGCCGCCGAAGGACCGTCATAATCGAGCCCCGCCGGTACATCCTCCGACAGCACCAGGATCTGCTGGGCAAAAGCCGGCACGGCCGTTGCACCAAGCGCCAATGCGGCAACCGCCGACAGCAGCGTGTTCCTCTTCAACATAGCAGCTTCCCTCTGGTTTTTATAGATTTGTCCGGACAAATCACGCATCAGCATCGGCATCTTGTCAAGCGCTTCTTCGGCCCTATCAACGCGAACAGGGGTTGACACCGGCTGCCGGGACCGGAACATTTGTCCGGACAAATGCCGGATCGAGCCGGCGATGCGATGGCTGGCGAGGGTGATGCGATGCGGATCGTGGTGCTGTTCAATCTGAAGGCCGGTGTCGATGTCGCCGCCTACGAGGCATGGGCGGCGGCGACCGATATCCCGGTCGTCAACGGCCTCGCCTCGATCGACAGTTTCTCGGTCCATGCGGCGACCGGGGTTCTCGGGTCAGAAGCGAAACCGCCTTATGCCTATGTCGAAATCGTCGATATCGCCGACATGGATCAGTTCGGCCGCGATGTCGCGAGCGAGACGATGCAGCGCGTCGCCGCCGAGTTCCAGGCTTTCGCCGACAACCCGATCTTCGTGCTGACGCGTCCGCTGGGAGCGGCCTGATGAACCTCTCCGGCAAGGTCGCGCTCATTACCGGCGCCGGCCGCCCGGCCGGACTTGGTCAGGCGATGGCAAAGCGGCTCGCCGCAGCGGGGGCCAAGGTGGTGCTGCATGATCGCGGCGCTCTGGCCGGCGCCATTGCGCCTGCGCATGGCATCGGCGTCACGTCGGATCTCGAAACCATCGCCGCCGAAATAACGGCCAGCGGCGGAACAGCCGCGACGGTGACGGGCGATCTGCTCGACGCCGACGCCCTTCCCGGCATCGTCGCCAGGGCGGTCGAGGCTTTCGGCCGTCTCGACATCCTGATCAACAATGCCGGCATCGGCTATCTCTTCGGGCCGCTGGTCGAGCTCGAAGCCGAGACCTGGGACGCCGTGCTCGGCGTCAACCTCCGCGCCCCGGCGCTGCTGACGCGCCATGCCGCCCGGCAGATGATCGCGCAGGGCGAGGGCGGGCGGATCATCAACATCGCCTCGCAGGCAGCCAAATCCGGCTTCGCCTTTGCCGGCGCCTATACGGCCTCGAAGCACGGCCTTGTCGGCCTCACCCGCTCGGCGGCCTTGGAACTCGGCCCCTACGGCATCACCGTCAACGCCATCTGCCCGAACCACGTCACCACCGGGCTCGGCGCCTGGCAGAACAGCTTCATGTCTGAAGCACGTGGCCAATCGATGGATGAATATCTCGCTGCGATGCGCGGCCGCATTCCGCTCGGCCGCACCGGCACACCCGAAGATACGGCCGAGCTCGCCGCCTTCCTGTGTTCAGATGCGGCCTCTTACGTGACCGCAGAGGCGATCAACGTCTCGGGCGGTGAGGAATATCATTGATGTCGACGCCCTTTTCCTGGCCGCGCAACGCTCGGCTCGCCATGTCCTTCGTCATCAATATTGAGGAGGGCTCCGAGATGACCGTCGCCCGCGGCGACAAGGGTCCGGAGCCGGTCGACGAACTCGGCGTCGCCCTGAAGATCCCGATCCGCAATTATGCCAATGAGAGCAACTATCAATACGGCATCCGCGCCGGTGCGCCGCGTGTGTTCGGCCTCTTTGCCCGCCACGGCATCCGGACGACCGTCACGGCGGCGGCGATGGCGATCGAGAATGCGCCTGAGCTTGCGACCTTCATTCAGGACGGCGGCCACGAGACCTGCAGCCATGGTTGGCGCTGGATCCACCAGTTCTCCTATGACGAGGCGCGCGAGCGCGACTTTATCGGCAAGGCTGTGACGAGCATCGCGTCGACGACGGGCACGCGGCCCTATGGCTGGCTGTCGCGCTATCTGCACACCGACCGCACCCGCCGCCTGCTCGCCGAGGCGGGCTTCGAATATCACATGGACGATTTCTCGGATGACGTGCCGCGCTGGGACGTCGTCGCGACGGCCTCGGGCGCCAAGCCGATCGTGATCGTCCCCTACGCGCTCGATACCAACGACATGAAGTTCTGGACCGCGCCGTCCTATACGCCGCAGGACTGGCTCGACTATGCCGTCGGGACGTTCGACCAGCTCTATGCGGAAGGCGCTGACGGCCCCAAGATGATGTCGCTCGGACTGCATCTTCGGATCATCGGCCGGCCCGGCCGCATTGGCGTGCTGGAAAAATTCATCGCGCATGTGAAGAGCCATGACGACGTCTGGTGCGCGACGAGGCTCGATATCGCCCGGCATTTCGCCGCCGCCGTTCCGGCGCCGGTTTGAGGGGCGACGATGGCCAATCCACTCGATCCCGTCGTCGATCACGTCCTCAATACGCGATTTGAGGATCTCCCCGCCGCCGCGGTGGCGAAGACCCAGACCTTCCTGCTTGATACGCTCGGCGTCGGTATCGCCGGCTCGGCGGGCACGGGCGTCGCGGAGCTGAAGCAGGTTGCTGCCGCCTGGGGCGATGGCGCGGAGGCGACCGTCTGGCTCACCGGCGAACGGTTGCCGGCGCAGCAGGCGGCGATCATCAACGCCTATCAGATCCACTGCCTGGAATTCGACTGCGTCCATGAGGGTGCGGTGCTGCATCCGATGGCGACCATCCTCTCCGCGCTGCTCGCCTATGCCGAACGCGAGCGGCGCAAGGGCCGGCTGATCTCCGGCAAGGACCTCATCACGGCGCTCGCCCTCGGCGTCGATGTCTCGACCATGCTCGGCATCGTCACCAATTCGGCGCTGCGCTTCTTCCGACCGGCGACGGCGGGTGGCTTCGGCGCGGCCGCGGCCATCGGCAAGCTCGCCGGATTCGATGCGACAACCCTGAAGAACGCGCTCGGGGCGCAGTATTCGCAGACGAGCGGCACGCTGCAGCCCCATGTCGAAGGATCGCCGATGCTGGGCCTGCAGGTCGGATTCAATGCCCGCGCGGCGCTGGTCTCGGCCGATCTCGCAGCGGCCGGTTTCCGCGGCCCGCATGACATCCTCACCGGCCAATATGGCTATTTCGTTCTGTTCGAACAGAACGACTACGATCTCGATCCTTTCCTGGCCCGGCTCGGTCAGGACTGGCAGATCCTTCAAATGTCGCACAAGCCCTATCCGAGCGGCCGCCTGACCCATGGTGCCGTCGACGGGCTCGGCCGGCTGATGCGTGCCCACAGTTTCACGGCTGAGGACATCGAAGCGGTCACCTGCTTCGTGCCGCCGCTGGTGCACCGGCTGGTCGGACGGCCTGATATCCCGACCCCCGAGGCGAACTATGCGAAGCTGTGCCTGCGCTTTGTCGTCGGCACCTTCCTCGCGCGCGGCGGCGTCGACGTGCCCGATTTCCGCGGACGTGCCGTCCTCGACGATCCCGACGTCCATCGCTATGCGAGACTTGTCGATGTCGTGCTTGATGGCAATCCGGACCTCAACGCACTCGATCCGCAGACCATCCGCGTTCGCCTCAAATCCGGCGCTGAGCATGTCGTCACGCTCGACGAGGTGTATGGCCATCCGCGCGCGCCGCTGAGCGAAGCCGAGAACATCGCCAAGTTCCGCCGCTGCGCTGGCTACGGCACGGTTCCCCTGCCCGCGGCCAAGGTCGAGGCGATGATCAGCGCCATCCACGACCTTCCCGCGCTTGGCGACGCCGCACACCTCGTCGACCTGACCCTCGCCTGACATAGACCGTCTTCGATTTGTCCGGACAAATTCATTGACAAGCCCCACTGTCGTTTCATATTTGTCCGGACAAATCGCCGGGCCAGATCGAAAGTAGACCCCGTCCATCATGCGTGCTCGCAGAACCCTGCTCTTTGCACCGGGCAACCGTATCGAGGTCCATGCCAAGGCGCTCGCCGCCGGCGCCGACACGGTGTGCCTCGATCTCGAGGACGCCGTTCCGCTGGAACTAAAGGCAGCGGCCCGTGCAGCGGCGCTGCCCTTCCTCGTCGAGACCGACGGGCCGGAGCGCGTGGTGCGCATCAACAGCGCCCGCAGCGCCGAAGGTCTGCGCGATCTCCTCGCCATCATCGAGGCGAGGCCCTCCGGCGGTGTCGTCTTTCTGCCCAAGGTCGCGACGGCCGACGAGGTGCGGCTGGTCGACGGGCTCCTCACCGAGGCGGGCCTTGATCTCGGCCTCGCGGTGCTGATCGAGAGCGTCGAAGGGCTGGAAAATGTCGCTTCCATCCTGAAGGCCAGCCGGCGCATCCGGTTCGCCATGTTCGGCGGTGCTGATCTTGCCGCCGAACTCGGCGTCGCGGTCGCGCATGAACCGCTGCTCTACGCCCGCTCCCGCGTCGTGCATGCGGCGCGGCTCGCCGAGGTCGACGTGTTCGACGTGCCCTGCCTCGCCTTCCGCGACGCGGAGATCGTGAAGGCCGAGGCTGAGACGGCGAAGGCGCTCGGCTTCACCGGCAAGGGCGCTCTGCATCCGGCCAATGTCGCGGTCGTCAACGCGGCGTTCACGCCCTCCGATGCCGAGATCGCGACTGCCGAACGCATCCTCGCGGCCTATCACGCGAGCCCCAACGGGCTCGCAGTCGTCGACGGCAAGCTCGTCGAGAAGCCGGTCATCCGGGCGATGGAACAGATCCTGGCGCGCCGCGGCGCCTGAATCCGAATATCAGCGAATTCACGTCTAAACCAAGAGAGAACACGACAATGGTGGTTACCATCAAGGAGGTCGGCCCGAACCGCTACCGCGAGAGTTTCGGTCGCTATTACGAAGACTTCGTCGCCGGCGACATTTACGAGCATCGACCGAACCGGACCATCACCGAGACCGAGAACACCTGGTTCACGCTGCTGACGATGAACACTCATCCGATGCATTTCGACGCCGAATACGCCAAGCACAGCGAGTTCGGCCGCTGCATCATCTGCTCGCCCTTCACCGTGGCACTGCTGGTGGGCATGAGCGTCACCGATGTCAGCCAGAAGGCGATCGCCAATCTCGGCTGGAGCGAAATCAAGCTGACCCATCCGCTGTTCGCCGGCGATACACTCAGCGGCGAGAGCGAGGTTCTTGGCAAACGCGAGAGCAAGTCTCGCCCCAATGCCGGCATTGTCAATGTGAAGACGCGCGGCTTCAACCAGGGCGGGACGCTGGTCTGCGAATTCGAGCGGACGATGCTGATCGCCAAGCGTGGTTTCGACGTCGAGGAAAAGGCGCGCTACTGAAGCGCCGGGAGAACATCATGACCACTGCTTCCAGTCTGAGTGCTGACCTCAGCCCCGAGGATGCGATGATCTTCGACGCGATCGAGAAATGGCTCGATCGCGATGTGCGCCCGCATGTCCTCGAACTCGACCACGCGGATGAATATCCCCATGCCATGGTCGAGCAGATGAAGGAACTCGGCCTGTTCGGCGCGACGATCCCCGCCGAATATGGCGGACTCGGGCTTTCAGCGACGACCTATGCCCGCATCATCGAGAAGATCGCGTCAGTCTGGATGTCGCTGTCGGGCATCCTGAACAGCCATCTGATCATGTCCGCCTGCGTCGCGCGCAACGGCACCGAGGAGCAGAAGCAGCGCTTCCTGCCGTTGTTCGCCACCGGCGAGAAGCGCGGCGGGCTCGCCTTGACCGAACCCGACGCCGGCACCGACCTGCAGGCGATCCGCGTGCGCGCCGTGCGCGATGGCGACGACTACATCATCAACGGCACCAAGACCTGGATCACCAACGGCATTTATGGCGAGTGCTTCGCGCTGCTCGTGAAGACGAACCCTGATGCCGAGCCCCGTCACAAGGGCATGTCGATGTTCCTGGCCGAGAAGGGTCCGGGCTTCACAGTCTCAAAGAAGCTGGAAAAGCTCGGCTATAAGGGGATCGACAGCGCCGAGCTGATCTTCGACGATTACCGCATTCCCGCCGCCAATCTCATCGGCCTCGAAGAGGGCCGCGGCATGCAGGCCGCGCTTGGCGGTCTCGAACTTGGCCGCATCAACATCGCGGCGCGCGGCTGCGGCCTCGCCTCCGCAGCACTTACCGACAGCGTGCGCTATGCTCAGATCCGCAAGACGTTCGGCAAGCCGATCGCGCAGCACCAGGCAATCCAGCTGAAGCTCGGCGAGATGGCGACGCGTCTGCAGGCGGCGCGGCTTCTGACCTATGACGCGGCGCGGGCCTATGACAGCGGCGAGCGCTGCGACATGGAAGCCGGCATGGCGAAGTATTTCGCCTCGGAAGCGGCGGTGGAGAACTCGCTGGAAGCGATGCGCATCCATGGCGGCTATGGCTATTCCAAGGAATACCATATCGAACGCTACTACCGCGACGCGCCGCTGATGGTCATCGGCGAGGGCACCAATGAGATCCAGCGCATGATCATCGCCAAGCAGCTCATTGAGAGGAACCCGGTGTGACCGGGCTCCCGAGCGAGCCGCCGGCCCGGTTCGGGCTGGCCCGGCCGCCGCTGGCGGGCGTGCGCGTCATCGCTGTCGAGCAATATGGCGCCGGGCCATTCGCGACGATGTATCTTTCCGACATGGGCGCCGAGATCATCAAGATCGAAGCGCCGGGAACGGGCGACAGTTCGCGCCAGTCCGGGCCTTATTATCTCGGTTCTGATGACAGCGAATTCTTCCAGACCTTCAACCTCGGCAAGAAGAGCCTCACCCTCGACCTTCGCCAGAGCGAGGGGAAGGCCATCCTGCACCGGCTCGTCGCCGGCGCCGACGCTGTACTCAACAATCTGCGCGGCGACCAGCCGGGCAAGCTTGGCCTTGCCTATGACACGCTCAAGGGGGTGAAGCCGTCGATCGTCTGCGCGCATCTCTCCGGCTATGGCCGCACCGGCAGCCGCGCCGCATGGCCTGCTTATGACTATCTCATGCAGGCCGAGGCGGGCTTCCTGTCGCTGACCGGCGAGCCGGACGGCCCGCCGACGCGCATGGGCCTTTCAATCGTCGATTACCTGACCGGCATCACCACCGCCTTCGCGCTGACGGCCGCGCTTTATGGCGCAGCGCGGAGCGGCATCGGCGGCGATGTGGACGTGACGCTCTATGACGTCGCGATGCACCAGCTCACCTATCCCGCGACCTGGTATCTGAACGAGAGCTATGAGACGGCGCGGCGGCCGCGCTCCGGCCATCCCTCGGTCGTGCCCTGCGAGACCTTCCCGACTCGCGACGGGCAGATCTTCGTGATGTGCATCCTGCCGAAATTCTGGGAAAATCTCTGCCGTATCCTCGGCTGCGACGATCTCCTCGCCGATCCGCGCTTCACCACGAACCGGGACCGATTCGAGAACCGCGAGGCGTTGATCGCGCGGCTGGACGAGGCCTTCTCCGCGCATGGCACCGGCGATTGGATGGCCCGCCTCGCCGGCCACGTTCCCGCAGCCCCGGTGCTGACGGTCGCGGGCGCGCTCGACAATCCCTATTTCCGCGCCCATGGCGGCGTGCAGACCGTAGCCCATCCTGCGCGCGCGGAACTCGGCGTGCTATCGAACCCGATCCGCATCGACGGCCAGCGGGCAGAAGCCCGGCGCGGCCCTTCGCTCGGCGAGCATACCGACGCGATCCTCGGCGAGCTCGGCTACAGCGCCGCCGAAATCGCTGCGCTGCACGCATCACGGACAGTCTGAGGAGACGGACGATGAAGCTCGACGGCATCCGCGTTCTCGACCTGTCGCAGTTCCTGCCCGGCCCGATGCTGACGCAGATGATGGCCGACAACGGCGCCGAGGTGATCAAGATCGAGCCGCCGGGCCATGGCGAACCGGTGCGCCATGTCGGCTACCGCGCCGGCGGCGAGACCGTCTGGTTTCGCAACACCCATCGCGGCAAGAAGAGCATCGTGCTCGATTTCAAGGACCCACTCGGGGTCGCAGCCTTCCTGAAGCTGGTCGAAACGGCTGATGTCGTCGTGGAGGCGTTTCGTCCGGGCGTCGTTGACCGGCTCGGCGTCGGCTATGCCGCTGCGAAGGCGGTTAATCCGCGCATCGTCTATGCCTCGATTTCCGCCTTCGGCCAGACAGGCCCCGAGGCGCGCCGCCCGGCGCATGACCTCGCCATCGAGGCCCTTTCCGGCGTGGTCAGCCTCAATCTCGGCAGCGACGGCGCGCCGACCAATCCGCATATGCCGGTCGCCGATCTCGCGGGTTCAATGACGGCCCTCGCCGGCATCCTGATGGCGCTGATCGGGCGCGAGAAGACGGGTCGGGGCGACTATCTCGACATCTCGATGCAGGATGCAACGATGGCGTGGCTGCCCAATGTCACCGGCCCCGTCTTTGCGGAGGATCGCGCGCCGCGCGTCAAGGATGAGCGCTCCTTCGGCGGCTATGCATTCTATTCGATCTTTGAGACCGCCGATGGCGGCCATGTCGCCCTCGGCGGCGTCGAGCACAAATTTGTCCACAACCTGCTCGCCGTGCTGGGACGCGCCGACCTCGCGCCGATCGCCTTCGGACCACCCGGCCCGAGCCAGGCGCCGCTCAAGACTTTCCTCGAGGAAACATTCCGCACGCGGACGCGGACCGAATGGGAGATGTTTCTCGCCGGCAAGGATGTCTGCTTCGCACCTGTGCTCGACCTGCATGAGGCATTCCACAGCGCGCATGTCGCGGCGCGGGACATGCTGGTGCGCGACGCGGACGGCAATCTCCATATCGGTCTGCCGATCCGTTTCTCGGACGAACCCGGCCGGATCGACCCGCGGCTGCCCGGGCTCGGCGAGCATACTGAGGCCGTTCTTGCCGAGGCCGGGCTGCCGGCAAGCGAGATCGCGGCGCTCATCACCCCGTCGCGACGTTGAGCCTCAACCCCAGCCCTTGGAGCCCTCGCGGCGGAGATGCATTGTATAGGAGAAGCGGTCGGCCGCGTGGTAGTTGACCGAGACCTGGATGATATTGCCCGCGCCATCGAAATAGCGGCGGATCACGCGGACAGCCCAGACCCGCGTGGTCGAGCCGAGTTGCTTGGCAGCATGCTTGCTCATCGGCTCGGAGCGGATCTCCTGCTCGACATCCTCCACCGCGACGCCGAAACGCTGCTCGATCAGCCGGTAGATCGCGCCGCTGAAGCCGCGAAGATCAGGCACGATCGCGGCATAGGCAGGATTGATGAACACGCGTGAGAAGGCGATCGGTGTGCGGCCGTCCCGATCGAGGCGGACACCTTCGACATAGACCCAGGATCTCTCGGCCATGGCGCCGAAATAGCCGGCGAATTCCGGCTCCGGCACGCGATCATCGATCTGCGTCACGCGGAACACGGTGTCGGCGGCATACTGGAAGAGTTCGCTCAGCGAGCGCATCGTGTGGACATAGCCCGATGCGGCGCGGTCGGCGACGACTTGGCTGCCGGAGCCTTGGCGGCGGCGAACGAGACCGGCATCGGTCAGCCGGCGCAGCGCTTCGCGAATGGTGTAGCGGCTGACGCCGAATTCCTCGCAAAGATCGATCTCCGTCGGCAGCAGCGCGCCGATCGGATAGGTGCCCTCGGTGATCCGGCTCATCAGGATATTGCCGATCTCCTGATAGCGCGGCAGTTCGGCAGCCTCTGTCATGTCACAGCCGTTCCCCGCCGCGCGCCTGAAGGGCGGCCCATTCGGCGCCGAGCGCGTCGCGGAATGACGGCGCCGCGATCGCGATCAACCGCTCGGCCCGCGTCTCGATATCGGCGCCACGAAGATCCGCAAGGCCGAATTCGGTGACGACGCAATCAATGTCGGACCGCGCAACCCCGACCGGCGTCCCCCGCCCGAGCGCAGCGACGATACGGCTCCGCGTGCCTCGGTGCGACGTCGAGGGTAGAGCGACGATGGACCGTCCGCCCGGCGAAGCGCGCGCACCGCGCACGAAATCGACCAATCCCCCCAACCCGCTGATCTGGCGCCCCTCCAGCATTTCGGCATTGCCCTGCCCGAACAAATCGACCTCCACCAGCGAATTGATGCTGACAAAGCGCTCGATTCGCGACAAGCGCGCCTCTGCATGAGTGTCGCCTACCGACCGGAAAGCAAGGCCCGCGTCATGGCAGCGGCCATAGAGGTCCGCGCTGCCGAGCGCGACGCCTGTGGTGATGCCGCGCGAGAACACCCCGGCATCGATCAAGGGCAGCATCGGATCGGAAATCATGCCGCCATGGAATCCGAGGTCCTGATGGCCGGCCAGCGCAGCGAGCACCGCTTTCTGCACCTTGCCGAGGCCAAGCTGGATCGTGTCGCCGGGTCCGATCCGCTCCGCGATCAACTGCCCGATCCGCTCAGTCGCCGGATCGACCAGGCCGGCGTCATAGCTGAGGAGCGCCGTATCGCTTTCAACGAAGGCCGTGAACCGCTCGGCCTGAAGGCGCGGCCCGTCCGCGACGTCGGGCATATGAGGATTGACGATACCGACGAGGCGGGCGCCGGCCGCCACCGGAGCAGGCGAGAAATCGCCGGCAATGCCGAAGCCGACGCTGCCGTCGGGGCGCGGCGGCGGAACCTGGAAATACGCGATGTCGACGGCGCCGGGCGCCCTGAGATGGCGCCAAAGCTCGGTGTAATGCGCCGGCCAAAACGCGACCTTTCCAGCGCTGCGGCCGGTTCGCAGTCCCTCGGTCGCGAAGATCGTGCGCACCCGCGTCGCCTTGCCGAGCGCCGAGAGATCGCGCCCGTTGACGCCGGGGATGAAGGCGCCGGCGAGTTCGCAGCCCTGCCAGAGATCCGGATCCTCGGCGACGGCATCAAGGATTGCCGACGGCTCGCCACAGCAGCCGCCGATGAAGATCCGGCTGCCGGGCCCAGCCAGCGCCGCGGCCGCGCGCGCGGAAATCAGGGGCACACGGACATGCGGCGTCGATCCAAAGGGAGCCGAACCGATCATGACGGAAAACCCGCTCTTGGGACTTGCATGACCCCTTCTTTCAAGCAAATATGTCCGGACAAATTCTCACATACATTGCGGCATTCGCCGCTTTGGAGCAAGGCGCATGGCGGTGGCGACAGGCGAAAAAAGCGTGACGGAACAGTTGATCGCGCGCATGGACGCGCCGATTTCCGTCGCCGACCGCCGCCGCGCCGCACTGCATCTCGTCGATTGGCTCGGCTGCGCCATCGCCGGCAGCACGGTCGAGGCCGGACGCATCCTTATGGCCGAAGCGACCGGCACGGGCGATGTTCCCCTCTTCGGCGGTGACACAGCCGACGCTGCGGGCGCGGCGCTTGCACTCGGCGCGCTCGGCAGTCTCTATGAAATGGACGATGTCCATCGCACGGCGCTTCTCCATCCCGGCCCCGTCGTCATCCCCGCGGCGCTCGCCGCGGCGCCGGCCTCACTGAGCGGCGGGGCGCTGCTCGATGCGATCATTCATGGCTATGAGGCGATGATCCGCATCGGCCGCGCCGTCGGTGCGGGGCACTATGCCTTTTTCCACAACACTGCGACCTGTGGCGGCTTCGGCGCGGCCATGGCGGCCGGAAAGCTGCTCGGACTTGGAGAGGCAGCGCTGACTTCGGCGCTCGGCAATGCCGGCAGCCTCGCCGGCGGGCTCTGGCAATGCCGCAACGAAGCGGTGATGACCAAGACGCTGCATTGCGCCGAGGCGGCGCGGCGTGGGCTGACCGCCGCCCGTCTCGCAGCGCGCGGCTTCACCGGGCCACGTTTCATTCTGGAAGGACCACAGGGTTTCTTCGCCGGGCTCTGTCCCGGCGCCGATCCGCGCGACGTGCTTCGGGATGATGACGCTTGGTTGATCTTCGCCACCAGCTTCAAGCCCTGGCCGGCCTGCCGCCACGCCCATGCCGCGATCGATGCGGCCCTTCTGCTGCGGCCGGACATCGGGGCGACGCCGATCGAGGCGATCACCATCGAGACCTTCGCCGATGCCAAGCTGTTCTGCGATCGCCCCTCGCCCCAGACCGCGCATCAGGCGAAATTCAGCCTGCAGCATGCCGTCGCGGTGACGCTCGTCGAAGGCGCGCCGCCGCTTGCCGCCTTCGATCCGCCGGCGCTTGGCCGGCCCGATCTCGTCGCCCTCCGGGAGGTCGCGACCATCGACGTTTCCGACGACTTCACCGGGCGCTATCCGAGCCATTTCGGCAGCGCCGTTACCGTGCGGCTGAAGGATGGCCGCACGCTCTCGCGCCGCGTCGAGGATGCGCTGGGCGATAGCGAGAACCCGGTCGCCGAGGATGCGCTGTTCGAGAAGGCGCGCATGCTGATGGGCGCCGCAGGGATCGCACCGGCTTTCTGCGAAGAGTTGATTCTCGCCGCCCTCTCGCTCGCCGAGGGCGCGCCGCTCTCCGACCTTCGCCGTGCCATGGCCGCCATCCATCTGGCCTGAGCCCGACCTTTCATCCGCCTGAGGGAACGCCGTCCGATGCTGCCGCCCAACTACTTTGAAGCCATGGACTATGCCGGGATGATCCGCGACTACGGTCGCCCGGAGAGCTTCGTCGAGCGCTTCACGGCGATGAGCCGCGATGAACTGCGCGCGATCCAGAACGAGCGCTTCCTGAAGATCGTGGCTTTCGCCTGGAAGGTGCCGTTCTACCAGCGCCACTGGGGCGCGGCCGGCGTCGAGCCCGGAGACATCCGCGGCATCGACGACATCGTCAAGCTGCCGCCCTATTCCAAGGCCGACCTGATGGCCTCGGTCGAGGCGCATCCACCGATCGGTGATTTCCACGGCCTCGATTCCTATCCCCCGGAAGCGCGGCCCCCGCTCGTCTTCCAGACCACCAGCGGCACAACCGGCAAGCCGCAGCCGCTGCTGTTCGGCCCGAAAAGCCGCGAGATCCAGAATCTCCTGCTCGGACGCTTCTACGCGCTGCAGGGCATCACGCGCGATGACGTGATCCATTCGGTCTATGGCCACGGCATGGTCAATGGCGGCCATTATGTCCGCGAAGCGGTCCTGCACTGGGTCGGCGCCCAGATGATGACCGCCGGCACCGGCATCGAGACCCGCTCGGCCAACCAGGTCGGGTTGATGAAGGAATTCGGCGCGACCGTCGTCATCGGCTTCGGCGACTATATCAAGCGCCTCTCTGACGTCGCGCGCGAGTGCGGGTTTGAGCCCGGCAAGGACATTCCGGTGCGCATCATCTCCGGCCATATGGGCGCGGAAAGCCGCGAGTCCATGAGCCGGGCCTGGGGCGGGGCGAAGGTGTTCGACTGGTATGGCGTCGGCGATACCGGCGCGATCGCCGGAGAGGGGCCGGATCTCGCCGGGCTCTATGTTCAGGAAGACGCGCAACTGCTCGAAATCCTCGATATCGAGACCGGCGCGCCGGTTCCCGATGGCGTCAGCGGCGACATGGTCTGCACCTGCCTGTTCAAGGACGACGTCTTCCCGATCATCCGCTTCAACACCCATGACGTGTCGCAGTTCAGGACCGACGCCTCGCCGATGGGGCTTAACCTGCGCCGCATCGTCGGCTTCCTCGGCCGCAGCGACAACATGGTCAAGTTGCGCGGCATCAACATCTATCCGACCGGAATCGGCGCGATCCTGACCGAGAACCATGCCGAGCTCCTCAGCGAATATGTCTGCGAGGTCACGCGCGTCGAGGGCCGCGACGAGATGGTCGTTCATGTCGAGACCAGCGGGCCGCTCGACCAGCCGACCGCCGATTATGAAGCGTTGCTGAGGATGCGGCTCGGCGTCGAGATCGCCGTCCGCCTCGCCGGACCCGGCGCCCTCGGCAGCCTGACGCAGATCGAGGTGCGGCAGAAGCCGATCCGCCTCATCGACAAGCGCAAGGACGGGGCATGACGACGGAAGGACCAGCCCTCACGGCAACGCACGCGGCGCTCGCCCGTATCGCCGCGACGAATGACGACTGGCACATCTTCATCACCGTCGAGGGTCGCGGGGCTCTTGAAGCAGCCGCCGCCAGCGATGAACGGCGGCGGCGCGGCGCGCTGCTCTCACCGCTTGACGGCGTGCCCATCGCAATCAAGGACAATGTCGACGTCGCCGGACTTCCGACGACGGTCGGCACCGACGCCCATCGCCATGCCGTGGCCGGACGCGACGCCGCCGTCATCGCCCGGCTGAAGGCGGCCGGCGCGGTGATCCTCGGCAAGCTCAACATGCATGAAGGCGCGCTCGGCGCCACGACCGACAACCGCTTCTATGGCCGCTGCGAAAATCCGCGCGCACCCGGCTATACGCCGGGCGGCTCCTCCGGCGGATCGGGTGCCGCCGTCGCCGGCGGACTGGTGCGGATCGCG
Organism: Kaistia sp.; assembly: GCA_965229085.1. Taxonomy (GTDB): domain Bacteria; phylum Pseudomonadota; class Alphaproteobacteria; order Rhizobiales; family Kaistiaceae; genus Kaistia. The sequence goes on from OZ245859.1 coordinate 1,874,386, forward strand.
CTCGGCACCGACACGATGGGCTCGGTGCGTATTCCCGCCGCCTATTGCGGCTGCTGGGGCTTGAAGCCGACGCGCGGCCTCGTGGGCACCTCCGGCCTCGTCTATCTCTCCTGGACCCTCGATACGATCGGCCCACTCGCCGCCAACCCGGGCGATCTCGCCGATGCGATCCGCATCATGGCCGGGCCCGACCGCGACGATCCGCGCAGCGTCGAAGCCCCGGCGGGATGGGACCCGGCCCCGCTGGCGACAAACCTTGCCGGCAAGCGTCTCGGCCGGCCGCGGGTCGTCGACGACGTCGCCTGCGAGGACGAGATTCGCGCTGCCTATGACGCTCTACTCGGACGCGCCCGCGCCTCCGGCGCCGAGATCGTCGATGTCGAGATCCCCGGCTGGGACACCGGCCGCGCGCGGCGGGCCGGCCTGCTCGTCTCTGAGGCCGAGGCCGGCAGCCTGATCGGGGCCGATCTCGACGCCCGGCCGGAGGCCTTCTCGGCCGAATTCCGCGCCATGATCAATTATGGTCGCAAGGCACCCGGCGAGCGGATCGCCGCCGCCTATCATGCGCTGGACCAGCTCGGCCTCGCCGCGCGCAATGCCCTCGATGCGGTGGACGCATTGATCCTGCCGACGGCGCCGCAGCGGGCCTTCCCGCATGGAACGCCCGCCCCTGCGAACCAGGCCGATTTCACCGCGCTCGCCAACATCGCCGGCCTTCCCGCCGTCGCCTTTCCCCTGCCCGGCCCGGACAGCGAGCCGCCGACGTCGGCGCAACTGATCGGCCGCCCCTTTGCGGAAGGCGCCCTGCTCGGCCTTGCTCAAGCCCTCTCGGATCTTTCGTCATGACCCTCGATGCCGCCGCCTTCATTGCCGAGACCGCCCGGGCCGCTGCAGAGGCCGACGGGCCTGAGGCGGCGCTCGAAACGCTGATGCGCGCCTGCCATGCGAGCCTCGGCGACCGCGCGGCCCATCTCGTGCCCGGCGCCCTGGATGCCGGACTGAAACAGTTTTTCGTCGCCGGCACATTCCTGATCACGCCTGATCGGGAGTTCCAGATGCTGGTCGGCAATACCGGCTTCCCGCCCGAGCAGCAGCGGCTGATGGTGCCGATCGACGGCGGCCATCCCGGCTTCGTCGTCGCCAACCGCCGCTCGCTGCTGCTTGCCAATACCGACGATGACAGAGGCTTCCGGCAATATCTGAAGACCGCGCGCATGGGCTCCGCTGCCTATGCGCCGTTGCTCTGGCAGGGCGATATTCTCGGCCTGATCATCATCGCGGCACAAGCGCGGGGCACGTTGGGGCCGGCTGATCTCGCCGTTCTCGAAGCGCTGGCTCCGATTGCCGCCGCGCTCTACGTCGCGCTTGGCGGCCCGGCCTGGCTGGCCACGACCTATCCGCCCGACAATGCCTGGCGCGCGCCGGTGGAGGGATTGAAGTGAGCTATGCCGCACCGCTTTCCGACATCCTGGCAACGCTGCGCGTTTCGGGCGCTCTTGACGAGCAACGCGGCGACACGCTGACGCTGGAGCTGGTCGAAACGATCCTCACCGAGGCCGGCCGCTTTGCGGCCGAGGAAATCGCGCCGCTCAACGCCGTCGCTGACCGCAATGGACCGAGGCTCGCCGCGGGTGTCGTGACGACCACGCCCGGTTGGAAGGAGCTCTACGCCGCTTGGCGCGATGGCGGCTGGAACGCGCTCTCCGCGCCGGAGGAATGGGGCGGACAAGCGTTGCCGGCGACCGTGCAGGGCGCCTGCCGCGAGATCTGGAATTCAGCTTCGATGGCCTTTGGCATCGGCCCGACCCTCACGGAAGGATCGATCGAGGCGCTGCTCTCGCACGCAACAGACGCGCTCCGCGCCACCTTCCTGCCGTCCCTGGTCGCCGGTCGTTGGATGGGCACGATGAATTTGACCGAGCCACAGTCCGGCTCGGACCTTTCCGGTATCCGCACCCGCGCCGAGCGGCACGCGGATGGCAGCTACCGCATCTTCGGCCAAAAGATCTACATCACCTATGGCGAGCACGACCTCGCCAAGAACATCGTCCATCTGGTGCTGGCGCGGCTGCCGGATGCGCCGCCCGGCACCAAGGGCATCTCGCTGTTTCTCGTGCCGAAATTCCTCGTCGACGCCGATGGTGCGCTGGGCGCGCGCAACGATCTCGTCTGCGCCGGGCTGGAGCACAAGCTCGGCCTGCATGGCTCGCCGACCTGCACCATGATCTTCGGCGAGCGCGACGGCGCTACGGGCTATCTGGTCGGCGAGGAAAACCGCGGCCTTAACTGCATGTTCACCATGATGAACAACACGCGGCTCGCCGTGGGCATCCAGGGCGTCGGCATCGCAGAGCGGGCGCTGCAGCAGGCACGCAGCTATGCCGCGACGCGGATGCAAGGCCGGGCTGATCCGACGTCCCCGGCGCTGTCGCCGATCATCGCCCATCCCGATGTCCAGCGCATGCTCTTGACCATGAAAGCGCTGACCGGGGCGGCACGGGCGATCTGCTACAAGGCCGCCGCCGCGATCGATCGGGGTGGCGAAGCCGCAGCGCTTGCCTCACTTCTGACCCCGGTTGCCAAGGCCTTCTCGACCGATATCGGCGTCGAGGTCGCCTCGCTCGGCATCCAGGTTCATGGCGGCATGGGCTATATCGAGGAAACCGGAGCGGCCCAGCATCTTCGCGACGCGCGCATCGCGCCGATCTATGAGGGCACCAACGGCATCCAGGCGATCGATCTCGTCATGCGGCGGATCGGCCAGGATGGCGGCGCTACGATCGGAGCCCTCATCGCCTCGATGGAAGCCGCTCTGGCCGGGTCGCCGGCAGCTGCCCTGCTCGCGCCGGCGATCGCTGATCTCCGCGTTGCCACGGACCAGTTGCTGTCGCGCCTTGCCGAAGGCCGGCGTGATCAGGCGCTGGCTGGAGCGAGCCACTATCTGCGCCTGCTCGCTCTGGTGATCGGCGGCGTCGAGCTTCAGCGGATCGCCGATGCAGAGGCGAACCCTCAGCGCGCGGACGGACGCCGGCTGCTCGCGGCCTTCTACCGTGATGCGATCCTCGTCGCCTCGGGCGGCCTTGTCGCGACCATCGCCACGTCCGGACATCATGACGCGGAGGCACTCGCCGCAGCTCTTGGCTGAGACGACGGGCAGGACACGAGCTAGATTGCGGCGACCCGGGATCCGCGGGGTGGCGGGACCGGGGCTATCTCGCGCTTGCGATGGGGGACTTTTCGCCATGAAGAAACTGAGGCAATACGGCATGATCGCCGCAACGACGCTGGCCATGCTCAGTGTCGAAGCCGACGCCTGCACGCGGTTCGTCTACACCACCGGTACCGGCGGCTATATCGTCGGCCGCTCGATGGACTGGATGGAGGACCCCGGTACCAATCTCTGGGCATTCCCCAAGGGCATGAAGCGCGACGGTGCCGCCGGCGCGAACTCGATCACCTGGACGTCGAAATATGGTTCGGTGATCTCTTCGTTCTACAACATTGCCACCGTTGAGGGCATCAACGATGCCGGCCTTGTCGCCAACACGCTCTATCTGACCGAGACCGACTATGGCGACGCCAAGGGTTCCGGCAAGCCGCTGATCTCGGTCGGTGCCTGGACGCAGTATGCGCTCGACAACTACGCCACGGTGGCAGAGGCGGTCGATGCGCTGTCGAAGGAGCCCTTCGCCATCGTCGCGCCGACGCTGCCGAACGGTTCGGCAGCCGGCGGGCATCTGTCGCTGGCCGATGCGACCGGCGACAGCGCCATCTTCGAATATCTGGACGGCAAGCTGGTCATTCACCACGACCCGAAATACACGGTGATGACCAATTCGCCGACCTTCGAGAAGCAGCTGGCGCTCTCCGCCTATTGGCAGACGATCGGCGGGATGAACTTCCTGCCGGGCACGATCAAGTCGCCGGACCGTTTCGTCAGGACGAGCTGGGCGCTGAACGCCGCGCCGAAGGAAACGGACGAACGCCTCGCCGTTGCCACGGCCTTCTCTCTGATCCGTGCCGTCTCCGTGCCGCTCGGCATCAAGGACAAGGAAGAGCCCAACATCGCCTCGACGATCTGGCGGTCGGTCTCCGACATTGCCCACAAGCGCTATTATTTCGAATCGTCCTATAGCCCCACGATCTTCTGGGTCGATCTCGACAAGCTCGATCTTTCGGAAGGCGCCAAGCCGCGCGAACTGGACCTCTCGTCGCGGCCGATCATCGCCGGCGAAGCATCCGCGAAATTTGTCGAAGCCGAACCGTTCAAGTTCCTCTCGAACTGACATCGCCGGACCATGCGGCGGCCTTCTGGCTGTCGCATGGTCCATTGCCGGAGCGCACTCCGCACCGATCTGCCTGCGGCCAATGTGCAGCGGCCAGCCACGATTGCGCCCGAAGCGCACGCTAAGCCGATCAAAGATCCGCCCGGAGGTCCGCTTTGCGCGTCGACGGCCGGATTCGGGGAAGGGCCGCCCCGTCGCGGCTCAAGATCGGGGAATGATCGTGTCACATCTCATGCGCAAGATAGCGCTCGCGGCGCTCGCCCTGGCGGCCTCGGCTACGGCCGGACTTACCGCCGAGGCAGCGCCCAACATCGTCTATATCGTTGCAGACGATCTCGGTTATGCCGATGTCGGCTTCCATGGTTCCGACATCAAGACGCCGAGCATCGATGAACTCGCCGCCGGCGGCGCGCGTCTCGAGCAGTTTTATGCCCAGCCGATGTGCACGCCGACGCGCGCGGCGCTGATGACCGGGCGCTATCCGCTGCGCTACGGCCTGCAGAGCTTCGTGATCCTGCCCGAGCAGACCTATGGCATTCCCGCGGACGAAACGCTGATGCCGCAATTGCTCAAGCGGGCCGGCTACGACACGGCGATCGTCGGCAAATGGCATCTTGGCCACGCCGACAAGTCCCTGTTTCCGGATGCGCGCGGCTTCGACTACCAGTATGGCCCGTTGATCGGCGAGATCGACTACAACACCCACCGGGTGCATGGCGCGCTCGACTGGTACCGCAACGGCAAACCCCTTATTGAGAAGGGCTACTCGACGACGCTGATCGGCCAGGACGCCGTCCGCTATATCGACAGCCGCAAGAGCGACAAGCCGTTCTTCCTCTATCTCGCCTTCAACGCGCCGCACACGCCCTTCCAGGCGCCATCGGCCGCTCTCGACCGCTACAAGGACATCGCCGATCCGAACCGCCGCGCCTATGCCGCGATGGTCTCGGCCATGGACGACCAGATCGGCGACGTTCTCGCGGCGCTGGACAAAAAGAACCTCCGCGACAACACGCTCGTCTTCTTCCAGAGCGACAATGGCGGCGTGCGCGATGCCATGTTCGCGGGCGAGATCCAGACGAAGGGCGATCTTCCCGCCTCCAACGCGCCCTATCGCGACGGCAAGGGCTCGCTCTATGAAGGCGGCACACGTGTCGTGGCGCTCGCCAACTGGCCGGGCCACATCGAGGCCGAGAAGGTCGATGGCATGATGCATGTCGTCGACATGCTGCCGACGATCCTCGGCCAAGCCGGCGGATCAACGGCCGGCACCAAGCCGCTGGACGGCATGGACGTCTGGAACACCATCGCGCGCAACGCGCCCTCGCCGCGGAGCGAGATCGTCTACAATGTCGAGATGTTCCGCGGCGCCGTGCGCCAGGGCGACATGAAACTCGTCTGGCAAACGCCGCTGCCGCAGCGCCTCGAGCTCTACGATCTCGCCAAGGATCCGGGCGAGACGATCAATCTGGCCGGGCAGCAGCCTGCGACGGTCGCAACCCTTGAGAAGCGGATCCAGCAACTCGCCGGCGAGATGGCCAAGTCGCAGTTCATGCAGGCGACGATGAAGGCCTATCTCGGCCGAGACCATGCCGACCCGGCCTTCCCGAACGAGCCGGGCTTCTTCGACCAGGTTGCGGACTGAGCGACGAGCCCCTCCCAGAGACGACTGCCGGGCGGTGAGCGCCGCCCGGCATCAGTCCTTCCAGAAGCTCGGCGACCAGCGCCGGGCCTTGGATCCGGAGCGCCAGGGCGTCAGCAGATATTCTGCGGCGATGACGATGAGGAAGCTGACGAGGCCGAGCAGCGCCAGGAACACGATGGCGGCGAAGGTGCCGGACGTGTTGAGGCGGGAATTCGCCTGCAGCAGATAGGCGCCGATGCCGCCCGAGGTCGAGGCGGTCCATTCGGCGATCACGGCGCCGGTGACGCTGAACGTCGCTGAGAGCTTCAGCGCCGAGAACAGCGGCGTATAGGTCGCCGGCAACTTCACATGGCGGAAGATGCTGAGGCGCGAGGCGCCCATGGCCCGCACCAGATTGAGAATGTCGTTATCGACAGAGGCAAGGCCGTCGAGCACGTTGACCACGACCGGGAAGAACACCACCAGCGCGACGATGACGAGCTTCGGAGCAAGGCCAAAGCCGAGCCAGATCGTCAGCGCCGCCGAGATGGCGACGATCGGGATCGCCTGGCTGGTGATCAGGATCGGATAGAGAATGCCGCGCACCGGCTTCGAGGCATCCATGGCGACGGCGAAGACGAAGCCGGCCACTGCTCCGAGCACAAAGCCGAGCAAAAACTCCATGAACGTCTGCCAGAAGCCCTTGACCAGTGCCGGCCAGTCCTCGGCGATGTGGCGGCCGACATCCATCGGCGACGGCATGACATAGCGCGGGATCGCGTAGTGATCGACGGCGAAGGCCCAGCCGCCGATAACCACCACGAGCGCGATGACGGGATAGACGAACCGCAGCAGCAGGGTCCCGCGGTCAGACATTCTGTGTCTCCAGCACCGGAGCATCCTCATAGATCAGGTCGATGATCCGCTGCTTGATCGCGCTGAACTGCGGATTGGTCAGCACCGAGACCGGGCGCGGCCGCGGGATCGGGACCGTGATGATCTCGCGGATGCGGCCGGGCCGCGGCGACATCACGACGACGCGGTCGGAGAGGAACACGGCCTCGTCGATATCATGCGTCACGAAAACGATGGTGCGCCTCTCGCGCTCCCAGACGCTGAGCAGCCATTGCTGCATGGCGAAGCGGGTCTGCGAATCGAGCGCACCGAACGGCTCGTCGAGCAGCAGAACGTCGCGATGCATTGCAAGCGTCCGCATCAGGGCGACGCGCTGGCGCATGCCGCCTGACAGCGCAGAGGGGTAGTGGTTGATGAAGTCGCCGAGGCCGTAGCGCCGGGCGAGCGCCACGCCCTCCTCGCGCTCCCCACGGGTCGCTTTTCCCTTCAGCAGCGCGCCGAGCACGATATTGTCGAGCACCGTCCGCCAGGGCAGCAGCAGATCCTTCTGCAGCATATAGCCGACCTCGCCCGCCCGGCCGGTGACGTCGCGCCCGTCGATCGCAACGCGGCCGCCACTCGGCGAAAGCACGCCGGCGATGATGTTGAACATCGTGCTCTTGCCGCAGCCGGATGGTCCGACGACGGAGATAAATTCGCCCGCGGCGACATCGAGATCGGTAGGGGCGAGCGCCATCGTCTCGCCGAAGCGCTGCATGACGGCCCTGAGGGCGAGCTTGGGGGGAGCAGCCTCGGTCATCCGGTTTCCGCCCACGCTCACATCACCGTGCAGCGTTCGCGGCCGAACCAGACGAGGTCCTCGACCTTGACCGGGATGCCGCCGCGCTCGGCGAAAGGCTCGATCGCCCACGCGCCCCACATTTCCGCGTCATTGCCGGCATCGATGAAATTGTGCAGATAGGCGGCGCCGGCCGTGAGCGAATGACCGATATTGCCCAGGAGGTCGAGCAGCACGAAATCCTCGGCGACGAGGAGATCGTTACAGAAGCCGAAGAGCTCCTTAGCCGGCATACCAGGGCGGCAGTAAGCGAGCGTTTTGGCGTGAATGCGCTCCAGATCCGCCAGAGCGAGGCTTGCCTCGGGCCAATCGCCGAGCACGCGGCAGCGTGTGCAATCGCCCCAATGGCCATCCGGCGTGATCGGGTGGATATCGAGCATCAGCACGTCGCGGGCGGCCGCCTTGAGCGGGCCGGGACCCTTGGTCGGGAAGCAGATGCGCGTATTCTCGCCGAGCCCGACATTGGTGATCGTCCAGACATGCTCGACGCCGTTCTGGCCGAGGAAGTCGCTGACGACGAGATCGATATCCTCTTCGCTCCGGCCCACTTCGAGCGCGGAAAGGCCGACCGCGCAGGCCTGGCGCGCGAGAGCCTGAGCCCTTGCAAGGCCGGGCGGCGGCACGTCCGAGACATCCGGGCCCGGCTTGTAGCTCCAGGCAGGCACGATGCGCTTGGCTCTGATGGCTTCCGTCATGGCGACGCACTCCTGCTGCGGTTGGGTCCTCCGGCCTGCACTCGGCAGCCGGAGGATGCGTTCCGTCTGGTATTTCCGCTCGTCGAGAGACGGGCGCTACTTGGCGAGATAGGCGTTGGAGAAGTAGGTCGAGGGTGCCGCGACCTCCTTGACGACGCCGAACTTGGTCAGCGCAGCGAGGAGCGCCGTCCAATCCGCCTCTTCGTTCACCATCAGATCATCGCCGAGCTTGCCGAACAACGGGACCGTGTCGGCCCATTGCTGCGTGATGTATTTTTCATCAAAGGCCTTGGCGTAGAGTTCCTTGAACGCCGCGACGCCTTCATCCGGATGCTCGCTGGCATAGCGGATGCTCTTTTCGGTCGCGCGCAGGAAGGCCTTGGCCTGGTCGGGATGGGCCTTCAGCCAGTCGTCATTGGCCGCGAGCATGAAGATCGGCGTATTGGGAACGCCATGCTCGGTCGCCGGCAGGAAGGCGGCCTTCTGGTTGCCGGCGGTCATCATCTCCGTGCCCTCGGCATTGGTGATGCCGGTGATTGCGTCGACCTTGTTCTGGAGCAGCAGCGGCACGGTGTCATCAGCCGCGGCGACCATCTCGACATCATCCAGCGTCAGCTTGGCGTCGGCCAGCATCATGCCGAGCTGAGCCTTGGTCCAGGCATCATTGTAGATGCCGATGCGCTTGCCCTTGAGGTCGGCGACCGTCATCGGCTTGCCCTCGGGGCTGATGATGCCCCAGTTGTTGCCGCGGCCATAGCGGCCGATCGCGGTGACCGGCGCCTGCTCGCCACGGGCGAAGATCACGTCCATCACAGTCGTGAACGCGACTTCGGCGCGGCCGGTGCCAAGATATTTCATGGTGTCGGCGACGGTCGGCGGCACGACGATTTCGATCTCGAGCCCTTCATCGGCATAGAAGCCCTTCTTGGACCCGAGGATCCACGGGATCCAGAAGCCATCCGGCGTCGGCCATTCCTGGACGAAGGTCAGCTTCGTCAGTTCGGCGGCCGCGCTTGGCGCCGGCGCGCCGGCGAGCGTTGCGGCAAACGTGCCAGCGACCGCAAGGCCGGCCATCAGGGTGCGTCTCGTCAGGGTCATGCTCATGTTCCGATCCTCTTCCTCTGGTTCAGTCCGGCGGGCGCCGTGCCTCTGCGGGCCAGTCGTTCCGCTGCATCAAGGGTCGCTTCGAGCAGGACCGTGGCGCCGGCGACAGACGCCTCCGGCTCGACGAATTCCTGCTCGTTATGGCTGATGCCGCCGCGGCACGGCACGAAGATCATCGCGGTCGGCGCGATCGCGGCGATGGCAAGCGCATCATGGAACGCGCCCGAAACCATGCGGCGCGCTGCGAGCCCACGGCGCGCTGCGGCGGCCTCGACGGCCGCGAGCATGTCCGGATCGAAGGCGGTCGGCGGCGCGGCGAACAGCGGCTCGATGGCAAGGCTGCAGCCATGGGCGATCGCCGCCTCGCCGAGAACCGCGCGCACACGCGCCTCCATCGCGGCAAGCCGATCGGCACGGGGATGGCGAAGATCGAGGCTGCATGTCGCCTGGCTCGCGACGGCATTGACCGAATCGGGCAGCGAAGCGAGACGGCCGGCCGTGAACCGCGCATCGGCATCGCCCGGCATGATCTCGTCCTGTAGCCTTGCCAGCGCGGACACCAGCGCCGCCACAGCGTCACGGCGGGCGTCCAGCGGCGTCGTACCGGCATGGCTCGTCTCGCCGGTGAGGGTCACGGCCAGCCAGCGCGTGCCCTGGATGCCTTCGACGGCGCCGATCGGAATCCCTGCCCGCTCGAGGATCGGCCCCTGTTCGATGTGAAGCTCGAGATAGCCGGCAATCGGAAAGCCGAGCGGCCGTTCGGCGGCCCCGCTCAGCGCGGCGCGCGTGGCCGCGACCGCATCACCAATCAAAATGCCGGCTGCATCGCGCGCATCGCCATCCGGGAGCGCCCCCACGGCAAACGCGCGCGAACCCATCGCACCGGGCCGGAAGCGGCTGCCCTCCTCATTGGCCCAGACGACCAGTTCGACCGGCAGCGCGGTCGCCATGCCGCAATCCTCCAGCGCCTCCAGCACCTCGAAGGCGGCGAGCGTCCCGAGCGCGCCGTCGAAGCGGCCGCCGGTCGGCTGGCTGTCGAGATGGCTGCCGATCAGGAGCGGCGCCCCGGCCACGGCGCCCCGGCGGATGAACAAATTGGCGATCGGATCCTGCGCGATGGAAAAACCCCGCGCGATGGCGAGGGCCGCAAGGTGCCCGCGCGCCGCCCGATCGGCCTTTGAGAAGGCCGGCCTGTCGACGCCGCCATTCTCCAGCCCGCCGATCGCCGCGAATGCATCAAGGCGGGCAAGGAGGCGCTGGGCGTCCACCAGGGCGAGGGTCACGACGCACAATCCGGGAGGGTCAGAGCGTGCTCGAACGCACAGTTGGACGCCGGATCACGCTGGGCCGCAGCATGAAAGCATGTTGAAAGCGGCGACATCATCCATGACCCCTGATAGGATGCAGGTCCGCCCTCCCCGCCCCCGGATCGGCATGACCGGCTTGCATCATTCAAGAGACTTGAACGCTTGTCAATGCACTTGCGAAAGCTGTGCGCCGAGGCGAAACTCTACCCATGCCGGCGCATCGGCCGGCCGATGAATGCGATTGGAATGACGATGGCGAAGCAGGCGATGGCGGCGGAGGAAACGGCCCCAACGGCCGAGAGACGGCTTGGCATGCGCCTCCGCCTCGCGCGGCAGATCCGCGGCATGACGCTGAAGGCGGTCGCCGACGCCGCAAGCTGCTCGGAGAGCCTTCTCTCCAAGATCGAGAATGGCAAGGCGTCGCCATCGCTGCCGATGCTGCATCGGCTGGTCCAGGTTCTCGAGACCAATATCGGCTGGATGTTTGAAGAAATCGACGGCGAGGAGGGCATCATCTTCCGCGCCGGCGCACGGCCGCTGATCGCGCTCGATCCGCTGCGCCAGGGCGACGGCATCACGCTCGAACGCGTCATTCCCTATTCGCCCGGCCACCTGCTCCAGTGCAATATCCATCATATCGAGGCGGGCGGCGAGAGTGCGGGGCCGATCCGCCATGTCGGCGAGGAAGTCGGCTATGTGATCTGCGGCGAGATCGAGCTCAGCGTTGGCGAGCGGCAATTTCACCTGGCCCCCGGCGACAGCTTCGTGTTCGAATCGGAGCTGCCGCATCACTATCGCAATATCGGAAGCGCGCGGGCGAGCATCTTCTGGGTCAACACCCCGCCGACATTCTAATCGTCGTTCAAGTCACTTGACATTCACAGCGCAATTCCTGAGGTCTTGCGCTCCAACCAACTGAGGAAGCGGTTCATGACGGGTCTGAAAGTTCTTCTGGCGGGCGAATCCTGGGTTTCGTCCGCGACCCATTTCAAGGGCTTCGACCAGTTCAATTCCGTGACGTATCACACCGGCGCCGATCCGCTGCTGGCGCTGCTGCGCGGCCGCGGTTTCGACGTCACCTTCATGCCCTCGCATGAGGCGCAGCGCGACTTCCCGCAGACGGTCGAGGCGATCGACACCTATGACGTCGTGATCCTCTCGGATATCGGCGCCAACACGCTGCTGCTTCATCCCGATACCTGGCTCAACTCGAAGCGGACGCCGAACCGGCTCATCGCATTGCGCGACTGGGTCGCGGAAGGCGGCGCGCTGCTGATGCTCGGCGGCTATTACAGCTTCCAGGGCATCAACGGCGCCGCGCGCTATCGCGGCACAGCGGTTGAGACGACGCTCCCGGTCACCTGCCATCCCTATGACGACCGCGTCGAGGTTCCCGAGGGCTTCACGCCTCGCGTCACCGGCGCTGCTGATCACCCGATCCTCGCCGGGCTTGAAGGCGAGTGGCCGCCGCTGCTCGGCTTCAACGAGGTGATGCCGAAGGCTGACGCCGAGGTGCTCGCAACAGTGTCGACCGAGTATGGCGCGCTGCCGCTGCTCGCGACACGCCATCATGGCAAGGGCCGCACCGTGGTCTGGACCTCCGATGTCGGGCCACATTGGCTGCCGCCGGAATTCGTCGCCTGGGAGGGATACGGCAAACTGTTCGAGCAGATGATCACCTGGGCAGTCGCCAAGGCCTGACCGGCTGGAAGGGCTGATCCGCCGCAAACCCTGGAGCCGACCATGCCCGCAACCCGCGTCAAGGAAGCGCCGCTCACCGTGGCGTCGATCCAGATGGAGCCCCTGATCGGGGCGGTCGAGCATAATCTCGCACGCTCGATCGCGCTGATCGAGGCGGCGGCGGAAAAGGGCGCCAAGCTGGTCGTGCTGCCCGAACTCTGCAACACCGGCTATGTTTTCGAAAGCCGGGCCGAGGCGCAGGCTCTGGCGGAGCCAATCCCGGAGGGGCGCTCGACACAGGCCTGGATCGAGACGGCGCGCCGCCTCGATCTCCACATCGTCGCGGGCATCACCGAACGCGACGGCATGCTGCTCTACAATTCCGCCGTGATCATCGGGCCGGACGGCCTGATCGGACGCTACCGCAAGGTGCATCTGTGGGGCGACGAGGCGCTCTATTTCGCGCCGGGCAATCTCGGCTTCCCGGTGTTCGATACGCCGTTCGGTCGGATGGGCTGCCATATCTGCTATGATTGCTGGTTCCCGGAGAGCTTCCGTCTCGCGGCGCTGCAAGGCGCGGAGATCGTCTGCGTGCCGACCAATTGGGTGCCCATCCCGGGGCAGGATCCCAAGCGCGAGGCGATGGCCAACATCATCGTCATGGGCGCCGCCCATTCGAATTCGGTCTTCGTCGTCTGCGCCGACCGGGTCGGGACCGAGCGTGGCCAGCCCTTTATCGGCCAGAGCCTGATCGTCGGGCAGACAGGCTGGCCGGTCGCGGGGCCGGCGAGCGCCGACCGCGAGGAAATCCTGATCGCGACGATCAATCTGGCCGATGCACGGCGCAAGCGGAACTGGAACGACTTCAACCAGGTGATGCGCGACCGCCGCCGCGATGTCTATGACGAGATGCTCGGCAGCGGCCTCGCGCCCGGCTGGTACTGAGCGGGCTTCCAATCCCCATGGACTTTCGAGGGTGCTGGCCGGTAGGGTCCGCCATCGATCGACATGAGGTCCGGGCCGTGCGGCACGCCCGGCCAGCGGAGCAGCGCGGGAATGGTATCGTCTGAGAGGCTCGAGGACGCATCGCGGGCTGCCTGGCTCTATTACGTCGCCGAAAACACGCAGGACCAGATTGCGCAGAAGCTCGGCGTCTCGCGCCAGGCCGCGCAGCGGCTGGTTTCGCTTGCAGTCGCCGAAGGGCTCGTCAAGGTCCGCATCGATCATCCGATCGCCGCCTGCCTTGAACTGGCGCGGCAGCTGACCGACCGCTTCCAGCTCAGCCATTGCGAAATCGTCCCGGCTGATCCGGCCGCGCCCGGCGCGCTCGGCGGCATTGCCCGCGCCGCGGCGGCCGAAATGGAGCGCTGGCTTTCGCGCACGCCGCCTCTGGTGATGGCGATCGGCACCGGGCGCTCGCTCCAGGCTTCCGTCGACCAGATGCTGCATATCGACTGCCCGCAGCACCGTGTCGTCTCGCTGACCGGCTCGATCCTGCCCGACGGTAGCACCTCGCATCACAGCGTGATTTACTCGCTCGCCGGCCGGATCAGCGGCGCCACCTTTCCTTTGCCCTTCCCGGTGGTCGCCTCATCGAGCGATGAGCGGAAGACGCTGCACGCCCAATCCATGATCCGGCCGACGCTGGCGCTCGCCGAACGGGCGGAGGTGACCTTCATCGGCATCGGCGACATGGCGCGCGACGCCGCGATGGTGCTCGACGGCTTCATCACCCCGGCTGAACAGGCCGAACTCGAAGTCTCAGGCGTCATCGGCGAGATCATCGGCTGGGCTTTCGATGCCGAAGGTCGCATCCTCGACATACCCACCAATCAGCGCATCGCCTCGGCCCCGGTTCCCGACCGCGACCGCGGCCTCGTGATCGGCATCGCCACTGGCGCCCGCAAGCGCGCGTCGATCCACGCCGCCCTCGCCGGCCGCCTCGTCAATGGCCTCGTCACCGACGAGGCTATGGCGCGGATGCTGCTCGGCGGCTGACCTCTCTCGCGCCTGACCAACGCAACCCTCCCTGCATGCTGCAACGCATGATCGAATTTCGTTGACCGCACGCGCCCTGTTGTGGGTATTTTCCCTGTCATTGGGCAATTGCCCGATACAGGGAGGATGCAATGAAACTCAATCGACACCTTGCGGGCCTTGCCTCGCTGGTCGCGATCGCAGCGGCTGGACCGGCTCTGGCCGAGACCACGCTGACCATCGCGACCGTCAACAATGGCGACATGGTCCGCATGCAGGGCCTGACCGACGATTTCACCAAGGCCAATCCGGACATCAAGCTGCAGTGGGTCACGCTCGAGGAGAACGTGCTCCGCCAGAAGGTGACGACCGACATCGCCACGAAGGGTGGACAGTTCGACGTGCTCACGATCGGCACCTATGAGGTTCCGATCTGGGCGAAGAACAACTGGCTGGTGCCGCTCGACAAGCTCGGCGCCGACTATGACGTCGACGACCTGCTGCCGGCGATCCGCTCGGGCCTGTCGGCCGACGGCAAGCTCTACGCCGCGCCGTTCTACGGCGAGTCGAGCTATGTCATGTACCGCAAGGATCTGATGGAGAAGGCCGGGCTCACGATGCCCGACAAGCCGACCTGGGAGTTCATCCGTCAGGCGGCCGACAAGATGACCGACCGCGCCAACGGCATCAACGGCGTCTGCCTCCGCGGCAAGGCCGGCTGGGGCGAGAACATGGCGTTCCTGACCGCGATGTCGAACTCGTTCGGCGCGCGCTGGTTCGATATGGACTGGAAGCCGCAGTTCAACCAGCCGGAATGGAAGAACACGCTGCAGTTCTATGTCGACCTGATGAAGGCGGACGGCCCGGCCGGCGCCTCGTCGAACGGCTTCAACGAGAACCTGACGCTGTTCCAGCAGGGCAAATGCGGGATGTGGATCGACGCCACGGTTGCCGGCTCGTTCGTGACCGACCCGAAGGCCTCGACGGTTGCCGACAAGGTCGGCTTCGCGCTCGCCCCCGATAACGGCCTCGGCAAGCGTGGCAACTGGCTCTGGGCCTGGTCGCTGGCGATCCCCGCCGGTTCTGCCAAGACGGAAGCGGCAGAGAAGTTCGTCTCCTGGGCGACCTCGAAGCATTACACCGAACTCGTCGCCGCCAAGGAAGGCTGGGCCAACGTTCCTCCGGGCACGCGCACCTCGCTCTACAAGAACGCCGACTACCTGAAGGCAGCGCCCTTCGCCCAGATGACGATCGACTCGATCATGACGGCCGATCCGACGCATCCGACGGTGCAGCCGGTGCCCTATACCGGCGTGCAGTTCGTCGCCATCCCTGAATTCCAGGGTCTCGGCGATACGGTCGGCCAGATCTTCTCGGCCGCTCTCGCCGGCCAGTCGAGCGTCGAAGATGCGCTCGGCAAGGCGCAGGACGCCGCGACGCGCACCATGACCAAGGCCGGCTACATCAAGTAGCCGAACGCCACCCGTGCCCGGGGCTTCGGCTCCGGGCACGCCCTTGACGGGACGAGCGGGCCCTGCCCGCCGACGCTCCGGCCGGATCACGGCCAGGAGCCGCCGGCAAGGCGCGATCCAAGACCCGCAGGGCGTCGTGCAAGACCCGCAAGGGGTCACCCAAGACAAGAACAAGGCTGGGGAGAGGCAGGCAATGGCCGCGACCGTCAATACGCGCAAGCTGGCGCGTTCCATGCTCATGCCGGCAGTCGTCATCCTCTTCATCTGGATGATCGTGCCGCTGCTGCTGACGATCTGGTACTCGTTCCAGAACTACAATCTGATCAATCCGGCCAATGCCGGGTTCTCTGGCTGGACCAACTACAAATACTTCCTGACTGACCCCGCCTTCTTCCAGGCCTTCGCCAACACGCTGATCCTCACTTTGTCGGTGCTGGCGATCACCGTGATCGGCGGCATCCTGCTCGGACTCTTGCTCGATCAGTTCATCTACGGCCAGGGCATCGTCCGCATTCTCGTGATCTCGCCGTTCTTCATCATGCCGACCGTCGCCGCGCTGGTGTGGAAGAACATGCTGATGAATCCGAACTACGGCATCTTCGCCTTTATCGCGACGCGGCTCGGCTTCGCCCCGGTGGCGTGGCTCGAGACCTTCCCGCTGCTGTCGATCATCCTGATCGTCGCCTGGCAGTGGCTGCCCTTCGCGACGCTCATTCTGCTGACGGCGCTGCAGTCGCTCGACGAGGAGCAGAAGGAAGCGGCCGGCATGGATGGCGCCGGCTTCGCCAGCCTCTTCGTCTATATCACGCTGCCGCATCTCGCCCGCGCGATCACCGTTGTGATCCTGATCGAGACGATCTTCCTCCTGTCGGTGTTCGCCGAGATCCTGGTCACCACGAGCGGCGGGCCGGGCTACGCCTCCACGAACATCGCCTATCTGATCTATCACCAGGCCCTGCTCGACTATGACGTCGGCGGCGCCTCAGCGGGCGGCGTGGTGGCGGTGATCCTCGCCAACATCGTCGCCATTTTCCTCGTCCGCCTTGTCGGCAAGAACCTCGACGCGTGAGGAGAGAGACCCATGGCCCGCGCAATCAGCCGCAAGAAGAAATGGACCTTCACGATCCTCGCCTGGATCGTGGCGCTGATCCTGTTCTTCCCGATCCTGTGGACCTTCCTGACCGCCTTCAAGACCGAGGGTGACGCGATCCTGTTTCCGCCGGCCTTCCTGCCGCCGCACTGGACGCTGGAGAATTTCGTCGAGGTCCAGACGCGATCAAATTACTTCAAGCACTTCTTCAACTCGGTGGTGATTTCGGTCGGTTCAACCCTGCTCGGCCTCGTCATCGCGGTGCCGGCGGCCTGGTCGATGGCGTTCTCGCCGACCAAGCGAACCAAGGACATCCTGATGTGGATGCTCTCGACCAAGATGATGCCGGCAGTCGGCGTGCTCGTGCCGATCTACCTCATCTTCAAGAATCTCGGCCTGCTGGATACGCTGGGCGGGCTCACCGGCATCCTGATGCTGATCAACCTGCCGATCATGGTCTGGATGCTCTACACCTATTTCCGCGAGATCCCGATCGACATCCTCGAGGCCTCGCGCATGGACGGCGCCTCGCTCTGGAAGGAGATCGTCTATGTGCTGCTGCCCATGGCGGTGCCGGGCATCGCCTCGACGCTGCTTCTGAACGTGATCCTCGCCTGGAACGAGGCGTTCTGGACGCTGAACCTTTCGGCGGCCGACGCGGCGCCGCTCACCACCTTCATCGCATCCTATTCGAGCCCCGAGGGCCTGTTCTGGGCGAAGCTGTCCGCGGCCTCGACGCTCGCGATCGCGCCGATCCTGATCCTTGGCTGGTTCAGCCAGAAGCAATTGGTGCGCGGCATGACGTTCGGCGCAGTGAAATAAGACGAGGGGAGAGAAGAAATGGGCAAGATTGTCCTCGAAGGCGTCGAGAAGCATTTCGGCGACGTGAAGGTCATCTCCAATGTCAGCCTCACCGTCGAGGATGGGTCTTTCGTTGTGTTTGTCGGCCCGTCGGGCTGTGGCAAGTCAACACTGCTCCGGCTGATCGCGGGTCTTGAGGATGTCACGGCCGGCAAGATCCTGATCGACGACGTCAATGTCGTCGATCTGCCGCCGGCCAAGCGCGGCCTCTCGATGGTGTTCCAGTCCTATGCGCTCTATCCGCATATGAGCGTGCGCGGCAATATCGGCTTCGGCCTCAAGATGGCCGGGCTGCCGAAGGCCGAGATCGCGGAGAAGGTCGAGGCCGCCGCCGCGACGCTGAACCTGACGCCCTATCTCGACCGCAAGCCGCGCATGCTCTCCGGCGGCCAGCGCCAGCGCGTCGCCATCGGCCGCGCGATCGTGCGCCAGCCGAAGGGCTTCCTGTTCGACGAGCCGCTCAGCAATCTCGACGCGGCGCTGCGCGTCAACATGCGCATCGAGATCGCGCGGCTGCAGAAGAGCCTTGCGACCACCGCC
The DNA here is from genome assembly GCA_965229085.1 of Kaistia sp. Classification (GTDB taxonomy): domain Bacteria; phylum Pseudomonadota; class Alphaproteobacteria; order Rhizobiales; family Kaistiaceae; genus Kaistia. The sequence continues at coordinate 1,892,715 of OZ245859.1, forward strand.
ATCTATGTGACGCATGATCAGGTCGAGGCCATGACCATGGCCGACAAGATCGTCGTGCTGAATGCCGGCTCGGTGGAACAGGTTGGTTCACCGCTCGAACTCTATGAGCGGCCGGCCAATCTCTTCGTCGCCGGCTTCATCGGCTCGCCGAAGATGAACCTCGTCGGCGGCGCGGCGGCAGAGCCCTATGGCGCCGCGACGATCGGCATCCGGCCCGAGCATCTCACTGTGGGCCGCGATGGCGGCGGCTGGGCCGGCACGATCAGCGTCGCCGAGCATCTCGGCAGCGACACCTTCCTTTATGTCGACGTGCCCGGCATCGGCCTCGTCACAGCGCGAACACAGGGCGAAGTCGCCTTCAACGCCGGCGAACGCGTGATGCTGCAGCCGGACCCGGCGCGACTGCATCGCTTCGACCGGAACGGACAGGCGATTCGGCACTGAAACGCCCGGCGTCGGCACGGTTGAATGTCGGCGCGTGGGCATGGATGATCCGCCTCGCCCGACGGGGCGAAGAATCGAGAAGCGAGAAGAAGAACGGCCATGGCGATCAAGCTTTCGACCTCCACCCTGCCCGAGATCGCCGCAACGGCGCGCGTGCCGAATTATGACCGCGCTGCGCTTCGCGCCGGCATCCTGCATTTCGGCATCGGCAATTTCCACCGCGCCCACCAGGCCGCCTATCTCGACGACCTGTTCTCGACCGGCCGCGACCTCGATTTCGCGATCATCGGCACCGGCGTCACCGACCATGACGGCCGCATCGCCAATATGCTCGCCGGGCAGGATCTCCTGACGACGCTGGTGGAGCAGGAAGCGACGAGTTCGCTCGCCCGCGTCACCGGCTCGATGATCGCAACCATCGCACCCGAGAACCGCGAGGCGATTCTCGCCACCCTCGCCGATCCGGCGATCCGCATCGTTTCGCTCACCGTCACCGAGGGCGGCTATTTCATCAACGCCGCCACCGCCGCCTTCGACCCGGAGCATCCTCAGATCGCCGCCGACGCCGCCGATCCTACCCATGCGAAGACGGTGTTCGGCCTCATCATCGCCGGCCTGAAGCGCCGCCGCGATGCGGGGATCATTCCGTTTACCGTCATGTCCTGCGACAACCTCCCGCATAATGGCGCGGTGACGCGCAACGCCGTCACCGGCCTTGCGGCGCTTTCGGACCCGGCCTTCGCCGCCTGGATCAAGGACAATGTCGCCTTCCCGAACGGCATGGTCGACCGGATCACGCCGGCGACGGGCGACCGCGAGCGGAAACTGCTCGCCGACGAATTCGGCATCGAGGATGCCTGGCCGGTCTTCTGCGAGGACTTCCGCCAGTGGGTGCTCGAGGACAATTTCCCTGCCGGACGGCCGCAGCTTGAAGAGGTCGGTGTCCAGTTCGTGCCGGATGTCACGCCGTTCGAGATGATGAAGATCCGCATTCTCAATGGCGGCCATGCCGTGATCGCCTATGCGGGCGGATTGCTCGACATCCATTTCGTTCATGAGACGATGGAGCATCCGCTCGTCGCCGGCTTCCTCGAAAAGATCGAGACCGAGGAGATCGTTCCGGTGGTGCCGCCGGTTCCCGAAACCGACACGAGCGCCTATTTCGAGCTGATCAAGCGGCGCTTCGCCAATCCCAAGATCGGCGATACCGTCCGCCGGCTCTGCCTCGATGGCTCAAACCGGCAGCCGAAATTCATCATCCCGACCATCGCCGACCGGCTGGCGCAGGGTCTCCCGATCAGAGGCCTCGCGCTCGAATCGGCGCTCTGGTGCCGCTACTGCTTCGGCACCACCGACAGCGGCGCCACCATCGCCCCGAATGATCCGAACTGGGAGCGGCTGACCGCGCAGGCAGCGCTCGCCAAGGATGACCCGCTCGCCTGGCTCGCCATGCGCGACATCTATGGCGATGTCGGCGAAAGCGCGATCTTCCGCGCCGCCTTCAGCGAAGCGCTGACCGCGCTCTGGCGCGATGGGACCGCCGCGACGCTGACGCATTATCTCGCGCGCTGACGCGGGGAGCGGGCGCATGACCAAGGCCGGGCTGGTAATCCTTGATTGCGACGGCGTCGTCGTCGACAGCGAGCCCGTCGCCATCGCGGCCTTGGCGGAGTTTCTTCAGGGCATCGGCCTGCCCGTGGCCGAGGACTATGTTTATCGCCAGTTCCTCGGCCGCAGCTGGGCGACCGTCACGGCGCTGCTCGCGCGCGACTATCAAATCCGCCTCTCAAACGAGGAAGTGGAGGCTTACAAGGAGCTTCTGTTCGAGCGCATCCGCGCCGGCGTAGCCCCGATGCCTGGCATCGTCGAAGCGATCGCGGCGCTTGACCGCCCCGTTTGCATCGCCTCGTCCAGCACTCCGGAGCGTCTGGCCGTCTCGCTCGGCAAGGCAGGGCTATCCGAGCGGTTTGAAGGTCTTGTCTACAGTGCATCGCTGGTCAAGAACGGCAAGCCCGCGCCCGATCTCTTCCTCCATGCCGCCGCCGCCATGGGCTATGCCCCGGCCGATTGTCTCGTCGTCGAGGACAGCCCGGCCGGCATTGCCGCCGGAATTGCGGCGGGGATGACCGTCGCGGCCTTTCTCGGCGGCTCGCATGTCGGCCCCGGCAAGCTCCGGCCGCTGGCGCTGGCGCTCGAACCGCCGATCATGTTCGACCGTATGGCCGACTTCCCCGCGGTCCTCGCCCGCTTCGATGCGATCCGTGCGGCTCAGAGCGGCCGGGCGACGCCGCCGTAATTCGTGGCGAGGCCCTTGGCGAAGGTCTCCTGCATTTCCTCAGGGGTCAGCAGCACCGGGCCGCCGATCAGCAGCGCGTTGCAATATTGGCGGGCGATGGTCTCGAGCTCGACCGCCCGCCACATGGCATTGGCGAGATCGCGGCCGATCACGATGGCGCCGTGATTGGCGAGCAGCACGGCCGAGCGCCCTTCCATCGCCTTGAGCGCGTTCAGCGACAATTGCTCGGTGCCATAAGTCGCATAATCGGCGCAGCGGACATCATCGCCACCGAAGACGGCGATCATGTAGTGGCAGGCCGGGATCGACCGGCGGGTCATGGCGAGGCTGGTGCAATAGGGCGGATGGGCATGCACCATGGCGCCGACCTCGGGCCGTGCCCGCATGATGTCGAGATGGAAGCGCCATTCCGTCGAGGGCGGCTTCGGGCCCTCCCAGGCGCCGTAATCCTCGCCAAGCGACATCGAGACGATCTCTTCCGGCAGCATCCTGTCATAGGGGATCGAGGTCGGCGTGATCAGCATGCGGTCCTCGAAGCGGACTGAGATATTGCCCGAAACGCCCTGGTTGAGGCCGTTTGTATTCATCCGCAGGCAGGTGGCGATGATGTCGCGGCGAATGTCGAGTTCGGTCATCGAAAGGCATCTTTGCTGGCGGGAGGATCTTGCTCGCTCTTTGCCGGGCTGCGGGCGCCGGGTCAACGGCCACAGCGCCGAAATTGACCGCAGCAGGCGCCGACGAATGCCCGCAAATCAGGCTCGCCTCGCCGCGCGGCGTCGGATATTGCCGAAGGGAAGCGCTTTGCCGGATATCGATCGGCGGGCCGTCCTTCTGCCCCGGGGTAAGTGCCGCATGGCCGCAGCCGATCTCATCATCCGCAACGCCCGCGTCATCACCGGCGACCGGGCGTTCCATGGCGGCGTTGCCATCGCCGGCGGGGTCATCACAGCCGTATTCGAAGGCGACAGCGAGGCCGTCGCCACGGAGACGATCGACGCTGCGGGCCTCGTGCTGATGCCCGGCCTCATCGATGCGCATGTGCATTTCTCCGAGCCCGGCCGCGGCCACTGGGAAGGCTTTGAGACCGGCAGCCATGCAGCGGCCGCCGGCGGCATCACCACATTCGTCGAGATGCCGCTCAACGCCCATCCGCCGACCGTCAATGCCAGAGCGCTAGCATTGAAACAGGAGGCAGCCCGCGTCAGCATCACCGACTATGCGCTCTGGGGCGGCCTCGTCGACGACAACCGCGCCGATCTCGCCGCGCTGTTCGATGGCGGCGTCGTCGGCTTCAAGGCATTCATGTGCACAGCGACCGATTTCCCGCGCATCGACGGACCTTTGATGCGCGCGGGCATGCAGGCGATTGCAGGCTTCGGCTCGTTCCTCGCGCTCCATGCCGAGGATGATGCGATGACCGCCCGGCTGACCGCCGCGCTCCGCGCCGCCGGCCGCACCGACCGGGCAGCCTGGGGCGAAGCGCGGCCGATCGCGGCCGAGCTTGGCGCCATCGACGCGGCAATCCAGCTTGCCGAGGAAACCGGCGCACGGCTCCATATCGTGCATGTCTCCTCCGCTGCCGGCATCGACCGGATCAGCGCCGCCAAAACGCGCGGCGTCGCCGTGACCGCAGAAACCTGCCCGCATTATCTCTTCTTCGACGAGACCGATCTCGAGCGGATCGGGCCGCTCGCCAAATGCGCGCCGCCGCTGCGCGCGCCGGCCGAACGCGAGGCGCTTTGGGAGCGTGTGCTGGCCGGCGCCATCGACGTGATCGCGTCCGATCATTCGCCCTGCCTGATCGAGGAGAAGACGGCTGGAGACGCCGACATCTTCAAGGCCTGGGGCGGGATCTCAGGACTGCAATCGACGCTGCCGGTGCTTCTGACCGAGGGGCCGAAGCGCGGCCTCGCCCTCACCGACATCGCCAGGATGTGCGCGACCAATCCCGCGCGCCTGTTCGGCCTCGATCCGCAGAAAGGCGCCATCGCCGTCGGCGCCGATGCCGATCTGGTTCTGGTCGATGCCGATTTGGAGACCGTCCTCGCGACAAACGATCTTCACTACAAGAACCCGCACAGCGCCTATGTCGGCACGACCTTTCGTGGCGCGGTCAAGCGCACGATCAGTCGCGGCGAGACGATTTTTCTCAATGACACGATCACCGCGGCGCCCGGCCGCGGACTGCGTCTCGACGGACCCGGCCGCAAAGGCTGAACCGCGCCTGCGCCCTCAGCGCAGCGTCCAGCCGCCATCGACGAGGATGGTCTGGCCGGTGATCATCGAGGCCGCGTCCGAGGCGAGGAAGGCGACAACGCCGGAAACCTCGTGCGGCTCGCCGATCCGGTGCAGCGCCGCGATGCGCTCAATGACATCGGCGTGGAAGGTCTCGTCGGAGAGCATGTCGGCGGTGCCGTCGGTGCGGATGAAGGTCGGCGCGACGCAATTGACGCGCACGTCATAAATGCCCCATTCGACGGCGAAGCACTTGGTCATATGCGACACGGCGGCCTTGGCGAGGCAGTAGACTGCTTCGCCCGGCAGGGCGACGCTGCCGGCCTGCGAGCCGATATTGATGATCGAACCCTGCCGCCGCGCGATCATATGACGGCCGACATATTGCGACAGGAAGAAGCTCGAGCGGACATTGACGTCGAGCACAGCCGCGAAATCCGCCTCGCTGACGCTCTCGATCGGCGCCATGGGAATGCCGCCGCCGGCATTGTTGACGAGGATGTCGATCTGCCCGAACGCCTCGATCGCCGAATCGACGGCAGTCCGCCCCTCGGAGAGCTTCAGCACGTCGAGCTGGACCGGAAGCGCACGGACACCGAACGCCTCGATCTCTCGGACGAGACCATCGTCCTTCGCCACATCGCGCAGGCCAAGCACGACATGGGCGCCGGCAGCGGCGAGCGCCAGCGCCGAGGCCCGGCCGAGGCCGCGGCCGGCGCCTGTGACGAGCGCGACGCGGCCATCGAGATTGAAAGTCGGCAGCTTGGTCATCGCAGTTCCTGTTCGTGTTCCTGGTTCGGCCGCGCAACGACCAGATAGCCATAACCCCAATCCACGGGCACGATCCCCGAGAGGGTATCGTCGAGCCAGCCCACAACGGGACGATGTGTCACCGCATATTCCGGCAGCACGCTTTCGCTCGTGATTCGCTCGACGGCGAAGCCGGCGGCGCCGAGTTCGGCGACAATCTCGCTCCGCCTGTAGAGATGGTAGAACAGCGCGATCGTGCCATTGCCAGCGGCGCGGCGATAGCGGATATCGCCGGGCTCGAGACCTTGCGCCGACGCCGCGTCGGCCTGCGCCGCGCGAAAGCGGCGCGCCGCGTTGGGGAGGCCGAGGATCAGCCGGCCGTCCGGCTTCAGATTGCGGCGCAGTTCCTGCAGCAGCGCCAGGCGGTTGCCGCGCCCGGCGACATGGCCGAGCACGCCGAAGCCGAGCAGCGCGGCATCGAAGCCGCCCCGCCCGTCGACGCGGCTTCGATAATCGTCGCCCTTCGCATCGACCACCGCGATCTGGTGCTTCAGTCCGGCGGCCGACGCGGCGGCGACGAGGTGTTCGCGCGCCACAGGGCTGATATCGACAGCGACCACGCTCACCTTGCGCGCACGCGCCAATTCCAGGCAGTACCGCCCCTCGCCGGCGCCATAATCGAGCAGTCGGCCGCCAACCGGCAGCGCCGCGCGCAGAAAGCGCAGCGTGCGACGGTTGGGGTGGGGATAGCGGCTCTGGTAGAGGCCTGAAGCGAAATAGGCGTCGTAGCTCTCCGCCATGTCGGGGAGCGGCGGCGCCCCTTCGGCCGGCGGTATGACGGTCACGGGAAGGCCCTCGGTGGCCGGCCGATCGGCCGGCGGCTCAGATCAATGCTCGAAATGGAGGCGAAGGACTGCGGTTCCCGGCTCCGGTCCCGGACGGCTCGAGAGCCGGTCGGCAAGCCGGCGCAGCAGCGTGCTGGAGATGCTCGACATCGCCGCGTCGATGGCTGAGTCGTCATCGCCGTCGAGCAGGCTCGCGAGATCGGTATCAACGGCGCCGCCCACGGGCATCGGCGCGCCAGTATGAACGAGTTCGATATCGAGATTGAGCTCGTCGAAGCTGCCGCCGATTTCGGTCACGCGCCGGTCGCCGCCGGCCTGCGTGATCGCCTCGGCTGCCTCGACGGCCGCAAGCGCCGCGCGCCGCACCACATCGCGCCGCGCCGCCCAGGAGCCCCCCGCCTCCTCGACGAAATCGGTGATCTGGATCGGCACCGGCGGGCCATCGGCGGCGAGTTTGATCGCCTGCTGGCGGCGGATGCCGAGGCGGAAGACGAGATTGGTCAGGATGGCGATCACGCCGGTGACGATGAAGCCGGAGCCGACGAGATGGCGCAGCGCCGGATGGGCGCGTTCGGCAATGCCCGGCATCAGCAGCACGGTCACGCCGCCGAGAAGCGACAGGCCGACGACGAAGATGCCGCGCGTATCGAGCTCGCGCGAGGCGATGAGGTCGATGCCGGCGGCCATCAGGAAGGCGGCGGCATAGAGCTCGATCGCGCCGATCACCGGCGTCGGGATCAGCGTCAGCGCCAGCGTCGCCTGCGGAAGAAACGCGATCAGCAGCAGGATCGCCGCTGCCGCGAGGCCGACGGTGCGGCTGGTTACGGCGCTGGCATGGCAGAGGCCGATATTAGCCGAGGAGGTCGCGGTCGGCATCGAGCCCAGCACGCCGCCGATGAAGTCGGCGATGCCCGCGCCGAGCACGCCGCGGCTCGCCTGCTTCATGTCGGGTCGGCGCCAGTCGGCATCGTCCATCTTGTCGAGCAGGATGAGGCTGCCGACGGTGTCGATCTGCGTCAGGACCGCGATGAAGGCAAGGCCGATCAGGAGGCTGACGGGAATGTCGAAGACCGGCATCACCAGATCGGGGACCGAGACCGGCGGCGCCGAAAGCAGAACCGCGCCGCCCTCGAGCCGGCCCATGAAGAAGGCAGCCGCCACACCGGCGACGATGCCGATCAAAAGGGCCAGCAGCTTCAGCCGCCGATTGCCCCAGACGGACAGGCCGACGATCAGCGACAGCGTGATCGAGGACATGATGACACTGGGAATATCGATGACGAACTCGTGGTCGAGGCTCCAGGAGTGTTCGACCGCTTCGCCGACGAGCGACATGCCGCCGATGAGGACGACGAGACCGGCGACGATCGGCGGGAACAGGCCGCGAAGACGCGGCAGCAGCGGCGCGATGGCCAATGTCGCCACGGCCGAGACGACCGTCATCGTCACCATGCCGCCGGGGCCGGTCACGGCGAGAATCGGGCCCGCCAGCGGCACCATGAACACCGAGGGCATGTGGATCATCAGCGATCCGGAGCCGAGCCGTCCGCCCCAGGACTGCAGCGCCGTGCCGATCGCCATGGCAATGATGGTGACGGCGAGCAGGTTGCGTGTCTGGTCGACCGAAAGGTTGGCATAGCGGGCGAGCGCCAGCGTATAGGCGAGCAGCCCGAGCGCCATGACGGCGTGCTGGAAACCGAGCGTGATCGTGGTTGCGAGCGGAGGCTTCTCATCGGCGGAGAAGGAGAGCTCATGCGGACGACGCCGCGGCCGTGACGGCGGCATTTTGAAAGCGATCATGACCGGCCTCGTGCCCCCTGCGCGCGGCAGTCATTGCCGCGACAATCCGATCGATGCATGCTATTTCCCAACCTCAAATTCGGCGTCACGCAAACATGCCCCGTCGCCGGAGTGCTGCAAAGTCATTTTTTCCTTTCGCCACTGATGGTTGTGAGATCATCGTGGCCCGGTTCACCGCATCGGAGTTGAGATGAACGTCACGTTCGAGAGCGTCGGCTCGGCCATCATCATCGACCTGTTCGGCCGGCTGGACAGCGCCAATGCGGCGAGCGTCGAGGCGGAACTGTTCGCGCGGCTCACAGAGGGCAGCGGCGGCGTCGTGATCGACTTCACGCGGCTCGACTACATCTCCTCAGCCGGGCTGCGCATCGTGCTCGTCGTCGCCAAGCGCATGAAGCAGGCCGGCCGCAAGCTGGTGCTGACCGGCTTCCAGAGCAATATCAAGGACGTGTTCGAGATCAGCGGCTTCCTCAACATCCTTGACGTCGCGCCCTCGCGCGCCGAAGCCGTCAAGCGGTCGGAGCCTGCTGTCTGACGGCCTCCGAGCCGAGATAGCGCACGACCAGGCAGGTGATGTCGTCGGATTGAGGTGCCCCGGCGACGAAGGCGTTGACCGCCTGCGTCACACCAGACAGCACATCATCGACCGGCCGGCGAACGCTTTCGCGCAAAGTCGCCTCCAGGCGGGCCTCGGTGAATTCGCGCCCCTCCCGATCCATCGCCTCGGTAATGCCGTCGGTATAGAGGAACAGCGTATCGCCCGGTGCGAGGCGGGCGAGCTTCTCCACATAGACGAGCCCCGGCATCACGCCGAGCGCAACGCCGCCAGTTCTGGGCAATTCGCTGACGACGCCATCGGCACGACGCACCATCAGCGGCGGATTGTGGCCGCCGTTTGAATAAGCGAGTTCCCCGGTCTCGATGTCGAGAACGGCGTAGAAGGTGGTGACGAACATCTCCATCGGGTTGCGGGCGCAGAGCGCCTCGTTGGCGCGGGCAAGGCAATCGCCCGTCGTGCCGCCATAAAGCGCACTCGTCTGCAGCACCGTGCGCGAGATCGCCATGAAGAAGGCGGCGGGCACGCCCTTGCCGGAAACGTCGGCGATCACGAGCCCGAGGCGGCGCTCGTCAAGCAGGAAGAAGTCATAGAAGTCGCCGCCCATCTCGCGCGCCGGCACCATCCAGGCCTTGCCGGTATAAGCGGGACTTGGCGGAAGCGAGGCCGGCAGCATCGCCGCCTGCAACGTCTTTGCCGCCTGCAACTCCGCCTCGACGCGGCGGGCCGATTCCTCCAGCAATTCGTTCTTCTGCTGCAATTCCAGCGTCCGCGCCCTGACCTCGGCTTCAAGGTCCTCGGCGCGGCGCTCGACCTTCACGGCCATGTCCTGGAACACGCGGGCGAGCTTGCCGATCTCGTCCTGGCGACCGGCGACACTGTCGAGGCTCGCCGGGCGGAAATTGCGTTGATCGATCTCGCGCGCGGCATTGGTCACTGCGACGACCGGGCCGGCGATGCGCCGGGCCGAGACGGCGGCGATCGTCGCGCCGACGGCAAAGACGAGGGCCGCCGAGCCGAGGCCATAGAGGAGGATATTGGAGAGCAGTTGCTCCAGCCGCTCGTTTGACATCTGGATCATCACCGCGCCGATGACGATGCCCGCCGTGTCGCGGATCGGGGCCGAGACCCAGAGATGGCGATCCTTCAACTGCGAATCGGACTCGCCCGTCGAAATCACACTGGAGGCGAGCGGCAACAGATCAGCCGGGGTCTTGCTGGCGCCGACTTGTGCGTAACTCTTCAGTTGATCGTCCATGACATCGATCGAGATGATGTCGTGGCGGTTGAGCATCGCCTCCATCAGCACCGGCACGCTGTTGGCGGCCCGGACGGCATCGAGCGCGCGCACCGACTGGCCGACGATCAAAGCCTGGCCGGGTCCGGCACGAACCCCGACATAGCGCACGCCATCCACCGCCGGCCCGAAATCGACGCTGAATTTATGGCCCGTCACGAGGTTCTGCAGCGCGTCGCGCGACAGCCGCTCCGGCAGGCTCTGGCCGCTGATGACCGGTCCATAATCGCCGACAGAGCTCGCCAACACATGCAGGTTGCTGTCGATCAGCCAGATCGAATCGAGATTGCCGCGCGCGACGATCTCGGCGAAGCGATCACTGACATCGGGCAGCGCCGACTGCTCGACATGGTCGGCGGTGAGCGCCAGCGTCGTCAGGACGTCTGTGACGATGTCCTGCGATTCCTCGAGCGCCACTTCGGAAAGGCGGGCGCTCTCGGCGATGATCCGCGCCACCACCTGCGCCTGCCCCTCGGACTGGGCGATCAGCGCCTCGCGGCCCAAGGTGCCGAAGGCGAAGGAAACGACCAGGATGGCGAAGGCGATGCAGCTCGCCACCATGATCACAAGGCGGCGAGTCAGTGTCACGGCACGATTCCGCCGGTGGCCGCGCCGCTGCGCAGCATCTCGAGGCGAAGGATGTTGCGGCTGCCCTCGCGGCGGTAATAGGCGCGGTCGATCATCTCGGTCACGAGATGCACGCCGAGGCCGCCGATCGGCCGTTCCTCGACCGTCGCCGCAAGATCGGGATGCGGCGCGTCGCGGAACGGATCGAAGGCCTCGCCGCCATAGCCGAGCTCGACGGTCACCCCATCGGGGCGGCGATAGATCGCGACCGCCAGACGGCCGCCGCTGGCGCCGCCATATTTGACGACATTGGTGACCATTTCCTCGACCGCGAGCGACAGACGAAACACGGCTGCCATATCGAGCGCGCCCTCGCCCGCCGTCTCGACGCCGGCCTGGATCGTGGCGATCGATTCGTTCGAAACGGGCAGATCGAAGGTGAGATCGAGCATCGGGTCGCCGCTCACGCTTTCGTCTCCCTCGGGCAGGGCCATCAGGCTCTCCTCGGCCAGCGCCGTCCGCTCGCCAAGATCGACCCGCGCTCCTGATGCAGAGCCGGCCCGATATGCGAGCTGTATCTTGGCATAACCCATCAGGCGGGCCAAAGGCCAGCACAGCGCAAGAAACCACAGCATCGTATAAAGATAGATCCAGAGGATCGCACGCGGATCGCCCACGGCCGCGATCACCGTATTGGCACGCTGGACGATCTCCGGCACGCCGATCACCGAGGCGGTCGACGAAGCCATGACGATAATCAGCAGATAGGTCGTCCAGGCCGGGATGAAATAAAGCGCCTCGATCCGCTCGCCGCGTTCGAGATGGCGCAGCGCCGAGAGCGCGTTGTCGGATACGAAGCCGGTCACCGCCACCGCAAGCGCCATCGACGCCTTGAGCCAATCCGGCAAAGGCAGCGTCACCACACCGAGCGCGATCTCCGGCGGCGCGACATAGGCCAGGTAATAGATGAGGACGAAGGTCGGCGGCACCCGCGCCGCGGCCGTCAGGAACGAGGCCGTGCGCGAGCCGCGCAGCCGCGCGCGCGCCAAAAGGAAGCCGAGCGGCGTTCCAATACCCATGGTGAGCAGGGAAATGCCGATATTGATCAGGAAGCCCATGGCCAGATAGGGCGTCCAGGCGAGCAGCATCGGCAGGATTTCGGCGGCGGTCATCGTCCAAGCACCCGCCGTTCCACGAGCGTGAAGAGATGCGCGACCGCGAGCACGATCACGACATAGGTAACGAGAAGGATGTTCATCATCACCGGGCCGTTGCCGTAATCCGCCGCGATGGCGGTGCTGGCATGGACGAGCTCCGGCACCGCAATGGCGCTCGCCATCGGCGTCGCCTTCACGACATTGATCGAGGAGCCCATCACCGCCGGATGGGCGAGGCGGAGAATGCGCTTCAGGCGCTGGTGCGGCACTGGTCCGACCGTCGCCGCCGCCTCGGCGATCACCGCCGCATTGGCCGCCCCGGCATAGAAGGACAACACGGCCACCACGGTCCAGAAGGCGGAGAGCGTGAAGCCATGCACCGCGACCAGCCCGCCAATGCCGAAGAACACGAGATAGAGTTGCAGCAGCGGCGGCGTCATCCGCATCAATGTCAGCGAAAGATGGATGAGCGGCGACAGCAGCGGGACGCGGCGCACGAGAATGAACGCACCCCCGAGCCCGACCGCGAGGCTGCCGACCAGCACGCAGGCCGCCAGCGCCAGCGTGACGAGCAGCCCATGCAGGAGACCCGCCCGGTGATAGCGGTCATAGAACGGCGTCACGTCGATGCCGAACTGGTCGCGCAGCATCAGCGCGACGCCGGCGAGGCCGACGACCTCCTGCGCCTCGATGAGATCGAGCTCGCGGCAGCCAAGGGGCCAGGCGCCGTCGGCCTGACGCTTGCAGACATAGCTGCCATCCGCCTCGCGCGCCGACCAGAGCGCAGCCGCCCCGGTCAGATAGCTCGACGGCGGCAGCTTCCATTTCGCTTCGAGCGCCTGGAGATGGCCGTCCCGCAGCCAGCCGGCCACGGTGTCGTCGAAGAGGCTCGCAAGACGGCCGTCGCTGGCAACCGCGATCGCCCAGGGCGAGACATAGTCCGCCGGCAGCAGCCGGTAGCCCGGCCATTCGCCGCTGGCGGCCAGATGAAGCAGCGCGGCCTCGTCATAGAGAAACCCGTCGCAGGCGCCCTCGCCGAGCGCAAGGCTCGCATCGCGCAGACTGCCGAACGCCTCGATAACGGCATTGACGCGCGTCGCGACGAGGCGGTTCCAGAGCGCGCCCTGCACGGCGCAGAGGCGGCGGTTGCGCAGGTCGGTCCAGCTGCGGATCGGGCTCTGCTCGGGCACCATCACACTGGCGCCGCCGCCATAATAGCCGGGCTCGATCATGCGGACGAGGCGGCGCCGATCGACCGTATCCCCGAGCGTGGCGACGACGGCGTCGACATCGCCGGCAGCGAGTTTCTGCAACCGATTGGCGCTGGTGACGGGAACGAGGGTGACGGGAACGCCGATCGCCGCGCCGAGCCCCGTGGCGACATCGACGTCATAGCCGGCGAGCACGCCCTCAGCGTCGCGAAAGCCGAAGGGCTCGTAGTCGGCCTTGACGCCGACGACGAGCGCGCCGCGCGCCCGGATCTCGTCGAGCCGGTCGGCCCGGGCAGCCGCGACGGCCAAGACGGCAAGCAGCAGCGCCAGCATCAGCCGCAGCGCGACGATCGCCCCGAACCTGCGTCCGCCCCCATGCCCGCCCATCAAACTTCCCCTCCGCCCGCACGCGCATCGATTGTCGGCGGCGAGGATTAACGCTATCCCGTCAACAAGGGCTTCTCCAGAGCGGCACGGAGTATCGCGGCGTGGCATCGAAGCAAGTGACGAAAATGCCGTCCGCCTGGCGTCGCGGCAGGATGGGCCTCAAGACAGGAATGGGCCTCGAGACATGGACGCGGCGGGCGCTCGTCCTCGCTCTGCTCCCGCTGCTGGCGCTGGCCGGCTTTGAGAGCGCCCGCGCCGGCACGCTCGAACGGATTTCCGAGACCGGCGTCATCCGCGCCGGCACGCGCATGGACGCGATCCCCTTCGCCTTCGACGATGGGCATGGCAAGGCCATCGGCTTCTCGGTCGATCTGATGGAAGAAATCCGCGCCGCCGCCGAGAAATCGCTCGGCAAGCCGATCAAGCTCGAGCTCTCGGTCGTGACGCCGGCAAACCGCGTGCAGCGCGTTGCCGACGGCTCGCTCGACATCGTCTGCGAAATCACGACGCCGACCTGGGAGCGGGAGAAGCAGGTCGATTTCTCGATCCCGATCTTTCGCGACGGCACGCGCATCCTCGCTTTCCGCGACACGGGGCGGAACGTGCCGAACCCGAAGGACATGCTGATCGGCGTCGCAGAGGGCACCACGACGGCGACGATCCTCGCCGATGCGCTGCCGGGCATCCGCATCAAGAATTATCCCTCGATGGACGATGCCTTCATCGCGCTCGGCAAGGGCGAGGTGCAGGGCGTCGCCAATATCGGCGTCGTGCTGCTCGGCCTGTCGCGCAAATTCGAGCCGACCCGCAGCGTCGTCCTGCTGCCGCGTTCGGCCCCGTTCGGCAATGAGACGATGTCCTGCATCGTGCCGCAGGACGACAGCAGCTGGCGCGACTTCGTCAACCACACCATCATCGATCTCGAAGACGGCCTCGCCGACTATCGCGGCCGCTACATGGACATCCACGACAAGTGGTTCGGCCGCGACGGCGTCATGGTCTATCCCCTCGACCGCTCGACACGGGACTACCTGCTGCAATCGGATATCTGGGCGCGGTGAGCTGGGCGCTGAGGGGCGGTCGCCGTCACAAGCTGCGCAAGGTGCCGGTGGTGCATGATTGCGCCCTTTGACGGAAGAGGTGCACTCTCGTCGCCAGAGCAAACATTTAGCTTAAGGCCGCCATCAGCCGAATTGCCGGCTAAGAGCCGAGGGCTAAAGGAGGCGGCGTAAGGAAGGCCATGGATCTCCAAGGATTTCGTGAAATCGTCGACCGCACGCCGACGGGGATTGCAGCCATACGCGAGCAACCCGAGCAGATCAACGCATATGCTGGACTGGATCTTCAGGCGGGCTCTTCGCTCAAAACGGTGGCCGACGCCCTCAACGATCGCATGAGAGATGCATTCAGGACCGGCCATACAGCAGTCTCCAGCCTATGCCGCAGCCTGATGACCGACTTGATCCGCGAGCATGTCATTTTCGGCATGCCGCTCGATCCGTATTTTGATTTACTTGAGCGATTGCGCGATGCGGTTCGCCAGACTGACAATAGAGAAGAAATCGACGGCGATTGGGAGGCAGCGATTGAGGCGGCCCGCGACAGTGTTGAGATGTCGAACTATTCGACCTCTCATCTTCAGGGGGCTCACGCCCGTGATTACAACGTTGCCAAGTCAGCGAAGGCGTTGAAAGACGGAGGTTTTTCAATTCGGCTCGAACCCGGACTTCTCTCAGTCGAGCCGGCCGCCGAGAAATCGCTTGTCGCCGAGATCGAAAGGCATATCGCAGCAATCGGCGGCATCAACGTTGCGCGCAGGCTACTCAAGCAGATCACCTCGATCTACGACGAGACGATGGGCCGCTACCACATAGTGCCCGCCATCTCGATGAGCGCCAACGGCGATCAGCCTAAGCCACAGATCCCCATTGGCTACATTCTCCAATTGGCTGTTAAACATCTGGAGGCACGCGAACCTGAGCCCACCCATGGCGGGCATTGGCAACGGCTTATCGATCTTTCGACTGCCTACGCGGCTGTCATCGACGTTCAGCCTTACTACCCGGCTATCTGGGGCACGATGGATGCGAAAGCGTTGCTCAAATATCTTCAAGAGCAAGCTCTGTACGACTCGATGTTCCGGTTCCTGCAGCTACGGGCATCGGACGTGCTCAAAATCTGTCGTGGCGCTCTTTCATTTCTCGATCAAGACGAGGCGAACCCCGGAGGCTGGACGCTCCGCCAAGCCTTTGAGGTCATCAGGCATCTGAACGATACCCGCCGCGACGCTCGCGGCCCGGTCATAGTGGATGAACGAGACGTCAGGCGGGCGCTTTCACACACTCCTCGCGGCGCGATCATTGCGATCATGCGAGATGTACTTTCGCATCCCCCGGAAGGACCAAACCGGCAGTTTTCTCTGCCTACCGACGCGCCAACGGCCGAGGACAAAGCGAAAGGGGCGGATTTCTACCTGAAGCCGCTTATTCGCCGACCCGGCAATCGGTACTTAATCCTCGACCGTTCGATGTGCGGCTGGGGTTACCTGGAAGCACTTTTGACAGCCTTGCGACCACATTATCCAAAGCTGGATGACAAAGTCGGAATAGAAATGGAGAGTTTCGTCGAACGAGAATTATTATCTCATGGCGTCGATGTATTCAGTGGAAAATATGAATCAGGCGGGAACGGCGAATGCGATATTGTCGTTCCAACACCCGATGCACTGATCTTCATGGAGTTGAAAAAGAAGACGCTTACGAGGCTGGCTAGGGCAGGCAGCGATGCCGAGCTCCTCATCGATCTTGCTGAAAGTTTGCTTAAAGCGCATGCGCAGGCGGGATGGCATGAGCTAAGAATAACTAATGCCGGCTTCCTGGATCTTCAACATGACGAAGAAGCCCGCCGCCTTTCACTGGACGGGCGCGAAATTGAAAAGATAGCCCTTGGGATGCTGGATTTCGGAAGCTTTCAGGACAGAACTGCGCTCTTTCAATTCCTGGAAGCCACTCTCAACGTCAATTTTGGCTCGTCCAACCGCGCCTATGACGAGAAATTCAAAAAGATGAATAAATCCCTTGAGGAGATCCGAGAACAAATTAACGCCAAGCATGCGGGTCAAGCGAAAGTCCGCCAACCGTTCTTCAATTGCTGGTTTATGAGTATACCTCAGCTTCTGATTATGCTCGATAATGTATCAGACCCCGCGTCTTTCAAGACTGAACTGTGGAGCTGTCGCCACATCGTGACCGGAGCGTCCGACCTTTATTACGAATTGTCGAAGATGCGGAGCTTGATGGCGCGAGCGGCCATACATTAAATCTGACGCCATCACACCAGCGGCTGGTCGCTCTCGGTCGGGGTCGCGATGCGGCCTTCCTCGGCCTTGAAGTAGTACTGGCTGTTGATGAGCCACCCTTTCAGCGGACGGAGCGGCGGGATGCAGGTTGCCAGCATGAAGGGCAACGTCGTGAACAGATGGACCCAATAGGGCGCCGAAAACGCCGTCTCGATCCACAGCGCCAGCACGACGCTCGGAATGCAGCCGAAGCAGATCACGAAGAAGGCCGGGCCATCGGCCGGGTCGGCGAAGGAATAATCGAGGCCGCAGACCTCGCAGGCCGGCTTCAGCGTCAGGAAGCCGTTGAAGAGATGCCCCTCGCCGCAGCGCGGGCAGCGGCAGCGGATGCCGGTCTTGAACGGGGGCAGCGGCGGATAGCGCGCCTCACTGGCCGCCCCTCGCCTCTCGCCTGAAATTGCCGTTGCCATCGCCGCGTCCCTTCTCGTCCATCTGATCCTGTCCGATACAATGTATGCATACATTCGGCCGAATGCAGCAGGACTTTGCGCCGCAGGGCGCAGCCGGCGGGTCAGATCACCAGCGTCTCCAGCATCGGCGGCGCGGCCAGGAGCGCGGCGATCCGGGCGATGCTGCGGGTGAAGCTCTCCCGGTCTGGCGCGGTTCCGAAAGCGATCCGGATCAGTTCAGGGGCGGCGCCGATTGCGAAGGCATCGCTCGGCACGAGGCCGAGAGGAATTCCGTCGAGGCGGGCAAGGAAGCTGCCGCGCGTCCAGCCCTCGGGCAGGCTGAGCAGCGCGTGAAAACAGTCCGGATCGGAGCGGAGGCTGGCCGCCGGCAGTCCCGCTCTCGCGATGGCAACACGCGCCGCAGTCTCGGTTCGGATGCCGGAAAGCACGGCGGCGGCGGTGCCATCGCTCAGCCAGCGGGTCGCCAGCGCTGCCGAGACAGGCGGGGCCATGGTCGCGGTCGCGCGGATGATCCCGGCGAGACGATCGGCCTGATCGCTGTCGGGCGCCGCGAGAAAAGCGATGCGCAGCGCCGGCGACAGGCATTTGGCGAGGCCCGCGACATGATAGCTGCGCTCGGGCGCCAGCGCGGCGAGGCTTGGCGGCGGCGCAAGCGGCAGGGCGCCATAGGCATCATCCTCGATGACCGCGAAATCATGCCGCCGCGCCAGCGCAACGATCGCGGTGCGCCTGGCGGATGAAACGGTAATCGTCGTTGGATTGCAAAGGGTTGGGTTGATGTAGAGCGCCTTTGGACGGTGCCGCGCCGCCAGTTCGCCGAGCGCCTCCGGCAGCATGCCCTCGTCATCGCCGGGCACGCCGACAAGCGTGACGCCCAGCCGGCCGGCCAGCGCCCGAAAGCCGGGATAGGTCAGCGCATCGACGAGCACGACATCGCCGCGGCTGCAGAGATGCAGCGTCACCGCCAGCAGAGCCGCCTGGGCCCCCGGCGCGACCAGCACCCGGTCGGCCGCGGCATCCGGCAGCCTTGCAGCGAGAAAGGCAGCACCGGCCGCGCGATCCTCAGCGGTTCCGCCGGGCGCCTGGTAGCGCAACAGGAGGTCGATCCCGCGCTCTTCGCCAAGCGCCGCCATGCTCTGGAACAACCGCCGCGTCAGCCGCGGATCGCTCGGCCGCGGCGGCAGGTTCATGGCGAGATCGATCCGGCCGGACGGCGGCAGCGGCGCGCGCCGGCGCACAAACGTCCCCCGCCCGACCCGGGCCTCGACGAGGCCCTGACGCTGGGCTTCGGCATAGGCGCGTGTGACGGTGGTGAAGTCGACCGACAACCGATCGGCCAAAACCCGTTGCGGCGGCAGGCGATCGCCCTCGCCGAGTTCGCCGGCCGCGATGTCCGCCGCGAGCCGTTCGACGATCAATCGATAGAGCGGGCCGGCCGCACGATCGAGAACAGGGAGCCAGTCGGCCATCGCGTGTCTTTGCAATCCGTTGAGCAGCGCATTCCGCCGCTCAGGAGCCATACATTACCCCTTTGTATGGAACAAGCATCCCGCGCGGCGGACGACCGCCTGCCTGCACGGGCTTCGCGAAGATGAGAGCCGCAGCCCGCTACCGCGCAGCAGACGCGCTGTTCTTGGCGGGGAGCGGCAGAGCGGCGAGGCGGTGCCGCGTGACGGCGGCGTCGGCGGCGCTGGCATAGAGATATGCCCTGGCCGAGCCGACAGCCGAGATCCAGCAGCAGCTCGGCCTGCGCTTCGTTCTCGATGCCCTCGGCGACCACCCGACGATCGAGCTTCCGGGCGATATCGATCAGCGACTCGACGATGACGAGACTGTTGCGGTCGGTCAGCATCCTGTCGATGAAGCTTCGATCGATCTTGATGATGTCGCTCGGGAAATTGAGCAGATGCGTCAGCGAAGCATAGCCGGTGCCGAAATCGTCGAGCGCGACCAGCACACCGCGCTTTCGCAGGCGCTCGACAGCATCGGCGAGATCATGACTCGGATCGTCCATGATGATCATTTCCGTGACTTCGACGATCAGATGCCTCAAGGGAACACCCGCCGCCGAGAAGGTCGCATCGAGGCGATCGCCGATATCATCCTCGAAGACATCGGCCATCGCGACATTGACGCCGATATGGCCGAAATCGATGCCGTCGGCCAACCATCCGGCTGCGTCCCGCGCGACCAGATCGAATAATCGGCTGGTCAGCGCATAGGCAAGACGCGGATCGGAAAAGGCGCCCTGAAACTCCGCTGCAAGCGCGATGCGCCCGTCAGGGAGATGCATTCGCAGCAGCGCTTCGAGGCCGACGATGCGCCGGTCGGCGAGGCGCACCACCGGCTGGTAGTGCGGCACGATCCGCCCATCCACGAGCGCCATCTCGACGTCGCGCAGCATGGAGCGGCGCTGGAGAGCTGCCGAGCGGAGGGCGGGCTCGAAGCCGACATAGCCCCTGTGTGACGACGCCTTGGCCGCTGCACGCGAAAGCTCGGCATTCTGCCGCAGCACCTCAGGCGTGGTGCCATCCGGGCCGTAGAGCGCACCGCCGATGGCGACGCCCCGCTCGATGCCGCCGGCCGCCCAGTCCTTAGGCTGCTTCAGGGCCGCGAGGATTTCGAGCCCGGCCTCGCGCAGATGTGCATGATCGCGACAGGGCTCGATCAGAACGGCAAAGCGGTCGCCGCCGAGACTGGCGGCCCAGGCATCCGGCCCGATCGCCCCCAACCGCGACGCGACATCGCGCACGAGGCGCTCGGACGAAAGCTCCTCGAGGCCGACATCGAGCGAATCGAGCCGATCGAAACCGAGCAGCAAAAGGCCGAAATGCGGGTCCGGCGCGGCACAGAGAGCTGCGATAGCGACATCGAATGAGCGGCGATTGGGCAGTCCCGTCAACGCATCAAAGCGGGCGAGGCGCCGATTCATCGCCTCGGCTTCGCTGCGCTCGATCGCGATGGCGCCAAGATGCAGGGTCGCAGCGACGAGCTGGCGCTCCAGTTCCGTCGGTCCGCGCGGCTCCTGATAGTAGAAGGCGAAAGTGGCCAGCACGGAGCCGTCGCTCGCGAGGATCGGGCTCGACCAGCAGGCCCGAAGGCCGAGCGGCAGGGCAAGCGCACGATAGTCATTCCAGAGCGGATCGCCGGCGATGTCCCGCACTTCGACCGGCACGCCGCGCCATGCCGCCGTGCCGCAGGATCCGACATCCGGGCCGATGACGACACCCTCGAGTGCTTGCGAAAAGGCGGCGGGAAGGCTCGGCGCCGCGAGCGGCCGCAGCTGACTATCCTTGATGCGGATCAGGGAGCAGATGGCGCCCGGCGCCAGCGATTCGACCCCGCGGCAAATCAGAGACGAAACCGCGTCCAGTGATTGCCCCAGCACAATTGCTTCCAGAATTTCGTTCTGGAAATCCTGAAGCAGGAGCCGCACGGTTTCACTCATCGTGAAATAGCTTCACCCGATCTGTTGAACACGATGTTAAACCGACTGATCAAAAAATTCGAGTGGTTAGAAGCCTCGGAGATACCGCCCTCAATGATCAAGTCGGCGCGTCGCGGCGTTGCCTTGACCGGGAGCGCCGTGGCGGAGAGAAAGGGCGGCGGCGACGCGTCCGTTGGGAGAGTGGCATGAAGACTGAAACCGAACGGGCCTTTCTCGGGCCGCTCTGGCGGCGCGTGGCGATGGTGGCGCTGATCGCGATCTGGTTCGGCTATGAGGCGGTGTTCATCCGCGACCCGCTCTGGCTGGTCATCGTCGGCGGCATGCTCGTCTACGCGGCCTGGACCTATCTGATCCGGTGGAACCGCCAAGGCTGATTGCCACGGAGCGCGCCAAGGGCGGCCACGAAAGCCCCGCAGCGTCAGGCGGTTCAGCCTGCGGCCGCGCCGCCGTGCCTGTCGTCGTGAACGATGGCGGGCATCCCGCGCAACGTGTTGCTGACGGTGCAGATCTCCCCCTCCGCCGCAGCGATGATCGCCGCGCGCGTCGCGCCGTCGAGATCGCCCTCGATCTCGAAGCGGACATGGAAGCGGTCGATGCGGCTCGGTCCCGCCTCCGCCTTGTCGCCCGTCACATGGACGCGGACATGATCCAGCCGGTCGAGCACGCCGAGCCGGCTGGCGGCGACGCGGGCGCTGAGCGCCAGACAGGCGGCGAGCGCGGAATGCAGCAGATCGAGCGGGCTGAAGCCGGGCTCATTGACATGCGTCGTCACCGCCATCAGGCCGCCCGTGTCGGTCGTCAGAGCGACGCGCCCTGCCCGCGCCAACGTCGCCTCGGCCCCGGCCGGACGAGTCTTTACCTTCGCATGCGACATGACAGCCTCCCCGCCCGATCCGGCGAAAGACTAGCAGATGGCACCGAGCTGCGCTCGCCCATCCCGCAGGCCCAGCATGCCGAGGGGCATCTCTTGCTGTCGGCCGGCGTGTGACGCATAAGGCAACGTCACTGTTGTCGCGTGGAAGCTGCCGCATGCGCCCTGGCGCCATTGCCCGACCGGGCGAGACCGGCCCGGTCCGTTCGCCGGCGGCCCGGCCCAACGACTACCAACCGCATGTCGACGGGCTCCGCGCGATCTCGATCGTTGCCGTCGTCGCCTATCACGCCGGCGTCCCGGGCTTTTCCGGCGGCTTTGTCGGCGTCGATGTCTTCTTCGTCATCTCCGGTTATCTGATCATCAACCAGATTCTGGCCCAGCTTGCGGCCGGACGGTTTGGCATCTTCGATTTCTACGCCCGCCGCGCGCTGCGCATCCTGCCGGCCTATGGCCTCATGCTGGCCTTCACCGTCCTCGCCGCAACGATCCTCTTGCGCGCGCCAGCCGATCTCGCAAGCCTCGCCCGCTCGGCGCTCTATGCGCCTTTGTTCCTCACCAATGTCTATTTCTTCGGAAGCAGCGGCTATTTCGACAGCAGCGCCGACCTGAAGCCGCTGCTGCACACCTGGTCGCTGGCAGTCGAAGAGCAGTTCTACCTTGTTGTTCCGCTGCTGCTGGTCGGGCTCGTCGCACTCGCCCGCCGGCGTGGCTGGCGCCTTCCGGCCCTGCTCGGTCTTGCTGCCGCGGCCATCGCGATTGCCAGCCTCGTCGGCTGTATCCTGTTCACGCCGCCTGACATCGATCTGCGCATTTCCGATCGCAACCCGGCCTTTTTCCTGACCTGGTGGCGCGCCTGGGAATTCGTCGCCGGCGGCGTCATCGCCGCGATTGTCGCGCGGCCCTGGCACCACCGCTCGCGCATCGTCGCCGTTGCCACGGGCCTCGCCGGCCTTGCCATGGTCAGCCTTTCCGTCGGATTTGTCGGCCTTGGCTGGCTCGGTGTCGGCACCGGTACCGAGGACCGCGTGCTCGGCTATCCCGGCTATGCCGCGCTGCTGCCCGTCATCGGGGCCATGCTGGTCATCCTATCGGGCCTCATCAATGCGGCGACGCCCGTCAACCGGCTGCTCTCCGCGGCGCCGGTCGTGTTTGTCGGCCAGATTTCCTATGCCCTCTATCTCTGGCACTGGCCGCTGCTCGTCTTCAGCCGCCTGATTCCAACCGATCTCGCGCCGGGCCTTTCGAGCGGCATCGCGGTCGGGCTTGCGGTGCTCTTGTCGATCGCGACGCGCTTCCTCGTCGAGCTGCCGATCCTTGCCTGGCGGCGGCGCAGCGCGCTTGGCCGGAACAGGCTGCTGGGCGTCCGGATTACGCTGGCGGGCGTCGCCGCCTGCCTGGCCCTTGCGCTGCTTTCCACGGGGATCGCAGATCTTGGCTACAAGCGCGCCCGCAGCGATCCTATGACGGCACGGATCGACGCCGCCGATGTCTCCGGATCGAGCCCCTGCCTCGCCAAGACGATCGACGCGCAGATGGCCTGTTTCGACCAGGCGAAGCCCTTTGGCGTGATGTTCGGCGATTCCCATGCGCTCGCCACATTGCCCCGCATCGGCTTCGAGGCAGAGCAGAATGGGACGCGGCTGTTGCAGATGACCGGCCCTGGTTGCAACCTTCAGAATCTGCTGCTCGACCCGGCCGCGCGCCGCGACGATGTCGCTTGTCAGCCGCTGGCCGAACGGATGGACCGCTTTCTGCCAAAGCTCGGGCCGGAGGCGGCCTTTGCCATCTTCGACGGCTATTGGGCGGCCGTGCCCGATTTCTATCATGGCGCCGATACGGCCTGGGCGGAGGAACGGTTCGCCAAGGCGCTCCGCGCCATGTTGCAGCTGTTCACGGCCGATGGCTCACGGCGGCTGCTTCTGCTCGGGCCGTTGCCGAAATTCCAGCGTACCGATCCGGTCAACTGCCTCGATCTCAGCGAGGCACTCGGACTTTCGGTCGATCGCTGCGGCACGACCCGCACCAGCGAGGACCAGCGCCGCGCCAAGACCGTCGCGATCATGCGGAGCATCGCGGGCGAATTCCGCAATATCCGCTTCGTCGATCCGGTCGACATCTTCTGCGATGCACGGGTCTGCATGCCGGAGAAGGACGGCGCGGTCGCCTTCTTCGACGACCACCACGTCAATGCCATCGGCGCCGCCGCGGTCTACACCGCCTTCCGCGACGACTTCGCATGGGCCTTCGGCGTTCCGGCGGCGGCTTCAGGCCAGCCGGCGCCCGCGCCATAGCGGAGGCGATGGACGCCCGGCGCGTTAGGCGACCGGCTGCAGCGGCGCGATCTCGAGATCGGCTGCGATCGCGTCAAAAGCCTGCCTCAGCGCCGGGGCGACCGGAATACCGTCGCGGCTGCGCTCCAGCTCGACCTTCCATTCGCGATCGCCCGGCGCCATGACGCTCTTGCCCTCGCGGGCCGGCGCGGCACGCAGGCTCGCGAGATAGGCCGCCATGCCCAGATCATAGACGCTGCGCGGGACGAACCGCGCGGGATCGATGACGATGAAGAAATGGCCGAGCCGGCGCGGCGTCGTGTCATCGGGGCCGACCATGCCGAGAATCTCCGAGCAATGCGGCATTCCGGTCATCACAGCCGAGACGATCTCCATCACGCTCGCAAGGCCCGCCCCCTTATGGCCGAAGCCGATGCCGCCGAGCGGCAGCAGCGCCGCGGAATCCATCGGCTCGGTCGTCGGCTTGCCCTCGGCATCGACGGCGACTTCAGGCGGGAGCTTCAGGCCCTTGGCGGCCATGTCCTGCACCTTGTTCCAGGGCACCATGCTGGTCGCCATATCGAGCAGATACGGCCGGCTGCCGGCAACGGGCGCGGCGAAGGCGAGCGGATTGGTGCCGTGGAACGGCGCAACGCCGTCATGCGGCAGCACGAAACTGTCGGAATTGCAGAAGGCGAAGCCGACCATGCCGGCCGCGGCGGCGCGCAGCGCATAACAGCCGGCGGCGCCGAAATGCGAGGAATTGATCACCGAGGCTGCAGCGATGCCGGCAGAGGTCGCCAGCTTCACCGCCTCGTCAACGGCAAAGAAGCTCGCATGATGGCCAAAGCCGTGGTCGCCGTCGACGATCACCGTGCCGGGGCCGGTTACCTCGGCGGTCAGCTTCGGCGCCGGATTGATGCGGCCAGTCCGCACCACGCGGGCATAATGCACCAGGAGGCGGGCACCATGGCTGTCGACGCCGCGCAGCGACGCTTCGGTCAGCGCATCGGCGACCGAGGCGGCATGCCCGGCTTCCGTTCCGGCGGCGCGGAGCGCCGTCTCGATGAAGGCGCGCACGGCTTCGCCGCTCGCCCTGAACATATCCGTACCGCTCGTGGCTGCACCCAATGTCATCGTCGCCATTCTCCCGCCCCGCTGCAGGGCGGCACGGGCAGTATCACGCCGGCCTGCCTGTCGTCATCCATCGTCGACGCAAGGCGCCAACGGCGCTAGTCTCGCGTCATCATGACGAGGGAGATCGCGATGGCGGTTTCGGTTGAGGATGCGGCATCGACGGCGATGCTCGCCGAACTCGAGCGCAAGGTGCTCTGGATCGCCGCCTGGATGATCCATAACGCCAATCATCTGCGCGAGAACGACGAGGGCATCAAGGTCGGCGGCCACCAGGCCTCCTCCGCCTCGCTGGCGACGATCATGACCGCGCTTTATTTCGAGGCGCTGCGGCCGGAAGACCGCGTCGCGGTGAAGCCGCATGCGAGCCCGATCTTCCACGCCATCCAGTATCTCTCCGGACGGCAGAGCCTCGACAAGATCCAGAATTTCCGCGCCTTCCGCGGCGCGCAGAGCTATCCCTCGCGCACCAAGGACAGCGACGACGTCGACTTCTCGACCGGCTCGGTCGGCCTCGGCGCGGCGCAGACGGTGTTCTCGGCGCTGGTGCAGGACTATGTCCGCGCCCGCGACTGGACGGGCAAGGATGGAGCGGACAAGGCTGGGCGCATGGTGGCGCTGGTCGGCGATGCCGAGATGGACGAGGGCAATATCTTCGAGGCGCTGCTCGAAGGTTGGAAGCACGGGCTGCGCAATTGCTGGTGGGTGGTCGACTATAACCGCCAGAGCCTCGACGCCGTCGTCCGCGAGGGGCTCTGGCAGCGCTTCGAGGCGATCTTCGCGAATTTCGGCTGGGATGTCGTCATCCTGAAATATGGCAGGCTGCTCGAAGCCGCCTTCGCGGAACCCGGCGGCGAAGCGCTCCGGCAGTGGATAGACACCTGCCCGAACCAGCTCTATTCGGCGCTCTGCTTCCAGGGCGGCGCAGCCTGGCGGAGGCGGCTCCTCGACGAGATCGGCGACCAGGGCGCTGTGACCGCGCTGATCGAGCGGCGGAGCGATGCCGAATTGGCCAAGCTCATGACCAATCTCGGCGGCCACGACCTGCCGACGCTGACGGAAGCCTTCGCGAGGGCGCGCGACCATGAGCGGCCGACCTGTTTCATCGCCTACACGATCAAGGGCTTCGGCCTGCCGCTCGCCGGCCACAAGGACAATCATGCCGGGCTGATGACGGCGACGCAGATCGAGGCGCTGCGCGAGAGCCTCGCCATCCGCCCGGGCCATGAATGGGACCGCTTCGAGGGGCTCGAGACCCCGGCGGCCGAGATCGAGCGCCTCATCGCAGCGGCACCCTTCGCCGCACGGAAGGCGCGCGCGGCAGCGGCACCGGCCATCGCGGTGCCCGCGACGCTCCCGGTCCCACCCGCGGCCGGCAAGCTGCTGTCGACACAGGCAGGATTCGGCCAAATTCTCAACGAAATCGCGCGAACAGACAGCGAATTCGCGCGACGCATCGTGACGACGGCGCCGGACGTCACCGTCTCGACCAATCTCGGCCCGTGGGTCAACCGGCGCGGCCTCTTCGCCCGCGAGAGCATGGCCGACCTCTTCAAGTCGGAACGGATCGCCTCGACCTTCAATTGGGATTTTTCGCCGACCGGCCAGCATCTGGAACTCGGCATCGCCGAGATGAACCTCTTCCTGATGCTCTCCGCGCTCGGCCTGTCGCATGCGATCCATGGTGAAAGGCTGCTGCCGATCGGCACGCTCTACGATCCGTTCATCTATCGCGGCGCCGATGCGCTCAATTATGCCTGCTATCAGGACGCGCGCTTCATCCTGGTCGCGACACCCTCGGGCGTGACGCTGGCGCCGGAAGGCGGCGCGCATCAATCGATCGGCACGCCGCTGATCGGCATGGCGCAGGATGGGCTGGCCGCGTTCGAGCCGGCTTTCGTCGACGAACTCGCGACCATCCTTGCCTTCGGCTTCGACTATATCCAGCGCTCAACGACCGACGGGGAACCCGACGAGCGCACCTGGCTGCGCGACGAAACTGGCGGTTCGCTCTATCTTCGCCTCTCGACGCGGCCGCTCGAACAGCCGCAGCGCGCGATTACGCCCGAGCTTGGCCGCGCCATCGTCGACGGCGCCTATTGGCTGCGCGAGCCGGGGCCGAATGCCGAACTGGTCATCGCCTATCAAGGGGCGGTGGCGCCTGAGGCGATCGCGGCAACCGGCCTTCTCGCCGAAGATCGGCGCGATATCGGCCTCCTCGCCGTCACCTCGGCCGATCGGCTCAACGCCGGCTGGACTGCAGCCGGGCGCGCCCGCGAACGCGGCCTCGTTCATGCTCGCTCGCATGTCGAGCGCCTGTTCGAGAAGCTGCCGGCGCATTGCGGCCTCGTCACGGTCATCGACGGCCATCCCGCGACACTCGGCTGGCTCGGATCGGTCGGCGGACATCGCACCCGTTCGCTCGGCGTCGAGCATTTTGGCCAGACGGGCACGATCGCCGACCTCTATCGCCATCACGGCATCGACGCGGCCGCGATCGCCCGCGCTGCTGCCGCGCTCGCGCCGGCGCGGCCTGTCCGCCACCTGAAGCCGGCGTCCTGAGATGGCGGACACCCCGAAGGCCGGCGATCCGGCCGCAGCCGTCAAAGCCGCGATCGACGGCCTCGGCATCCTCGCGAGGCGGCGGATCGAGGCCGAGATCATAAAGCCGATCTTCGAGGAAATGGTGACCCGCTTCGGCGAGGAAGCGGCGCGAGCAACACTCAAGGCGGCGATCACGCGCGCGGCGATCGAAAGCGGCGAACGGCTTGCCGCTGCCGAGACCGGACCGATCGATCTCGTCAGCTTCGCGGCGCTGCAGCCGAAATGGCGCCAGGACGACGCGCTGAGGGTTGAGGTGCTGGCCGAAACGCCCGAACGCTTCGACTATGACGTGACGCGCTGCCGCTATGCCGAGATGTACCGTGCCATGGGCCTTTCCGCGATCGGCGACATCCTCTCCTGCCAGCGCGACGGCACGTTCTGCGAAGGTTATGACAAGCGCATCCGCATGACGCGGACGACGACGATCATGTCCGGCGCCGCGCGCTGCGACTTCCGCTACAGCCTCGATCCAGACGAACCCGTCTGAGCCCTTCTGCAAGAGCGCCCTGCCGTACGTAGCCGCATCGCCGCGGGTTGCCGCTTGACGCACGCCTCATCATGTAACATATGAAATTACATGAAACACGACAGCAGACTGTCGGGCGTGCTGCACGTCCTGCTTCACATGGCCGAAGCAAAGGGCCCGGTGACATCCGAAACGATGGCGCTGGCGATGCAGACCAATCCCGTCGTGGTGCGCCGGGTCATGGCCGGCCTTCGCGAGGCCGGCCTCGTCCGCTCCGAGAAGGGCCATGGCGGCGGCTGGACCATTGGGCGCGATCTCGCGGCAATCACGCTGCGCGACATCTATGACGCGCTCGGCGAACCCGCGCTCTTCGCCATCGGCAACAGGACGGAGGCGCCCGGATGTCTCGTCGAGCAAGCGGTGAACGCAGCGCTCGACGACAGCCTTGCCGCGGCAGAGGGGCTGCTTCTCGCCCGCTTCGGCGCGGTCACGCTCGCCGCGCTCAGCGCAGATTTTCACGCACGGATGGTCGCCAGCGGCCGATCCGTCGAGCTGGAGGCCAATCATGCAAAACTATGACGCCGTCATCATCGGCGGCAGCTTTGCCGGCCTTTCCGCTGCACTCCAGATCGCGCGGACGCGCCGTCCCGTTCTCGTCGTCGATGCCGGCCGGCCGCGCAACCGGTTCGCCGATGCCTCGCACGGCTTCTTCACGCAGGACGGCAGCAGCCCGCTCGCGATGATCGCAACTGCGCGCGAACAGTTGCAGCTGTATCCCAACGCGCGGACGCTCTCCGGCGAGGTAGCCGCCGTTCACGGCGCCGACGGGAATTTCACGGTCTCGACCTCGGACGGCGACGCATTCGCCGCGCGCAAGCTGGTGCTCGCCTATGGCGTCTCCGACACGCTCCCCAATCTGCCGGGCCTCGCCGAGCGCTGGGGCGCGAGCGTTCTGCATTGCCCTTATTGCCACGGCTTCGAGTTCTCCGGCCGCCGCCTCGGCGTGCTCCAGACACATCCAATGGCGGCGCATCAGGCGCTGCTCGTCGCAGACTGGGGACCGACCACGCTTTTCCAGAACGGCGGACCTGCACCCAATACCGAAACCGCCGGGACGCTCGCCGCACGCGGCATCATGCTGGAGCCGACACCAGTCCGGGCGCTCATTGGCGATGATGCCGGCCTCTCGGCGCTGGAGCTTGAGGACGGCCGCAGCGTCCCGATCGATGCGCTCTATGTCGGGCCGACGGCCCGCCACAACAGCGCTCTCGCCGCTGCGCTCGGCTGCGCCCTCGACGAGACGCCGCTCGGCCCGATCATCCGGACCGACGAGCGCAAGCTTACGACGGTTGCCGGCGTCTTCGCGGCGGGCGACATCGCGCGCGTTCCCCACAACGCAACCTGGGCATCCGCGGACGGCGTCGCCGCCGGCGTCTTCCTGCATCAGTCGCTGGTGTTCGAGCCCCTGGCGGCCTGACGGCCATCAAGGCCATGGACGGCAGCACCGCCGCGAGGCAGACTTCCCCATCCGCGTCACGGAACCGGAGGGAGCGCTCATGGGTCTCGCAATCATCAGGACAGGTTTCGCGGCGGCGGTTCTTGCCGCGGCGCTGACCGCGTCCAGTGTTTTCGCCGCAACGCCGAAGGATACGCTTGTCCAGGCGTGGCAGATTGACGACATCATCTCGCTCGATCCGGCCGAGCTGTTCGAGTTCTCGACGACAGAGATCGCCGGCAACACCTATGAGCGGCTGATCGGCTACGATCT
The DNA here is from genome assembly GCA_965229085.1 of Kaistia sp. Classification (GTDB taxonomy): domain Bacteria; phylum Pseudomonadota; class Alphaproteobacteria; order Rhizobiales; family Kaistiaceae; genus Kaistia. The sequence goes on from OZ245859.1 coordinate 1,922,592, forward strand.
CGACGACGTCTCCAAGATGTTCGGCGTCGTCGCCGAGAGCTGGACGGTCTCGGACGACGGCAAGACGATCACCTTCAAGATCCGCGAGGGGCGCAAATTCGCCTCGGGCAATCCGATCACCGCCGCAGATGTCGAATTCTCGCTTCAGCGCGCGGTGCTGCTCGACAAGTCGCCGGCCTTCATCATCACGCAGTTCGGCATCACCAAGGACAATGTGAAGGACGCCATCAAGGCGACCGGCGACTACACGCTCGATTTCAAGATGGACAGGCCCTACGCGCCGAGCTTCGCGCTTTATGCGCTGACATCCTCCGTCGCCTCGGTTGTCGACAAGAAGCTGCTGCTGGAGCATGAGGCCGGTGGCGATCTCGGCAATGGCTGGCTAAAGACGCACTATGCCGGGTCAGGCCCGTTCGCGATCCGCGACTGGCGCGCCAACCAGGTCGTTGTCCTCGAACGGAACCCCAATTTCTCTGGCACGCCGACGCCCCTTGCCCGCGTCATCTATCGCCACATTCCGGAGACCGCGACACAGCGCATCCTGCTGGAGAAAGGCGATGTCGACATTGCCCGCAATCTCGGCCCCGAGCAGATCACTGCGCTCGCCGGCAACGCGGATATCAAGATCCAGCGGGCGCCGAAGGGCACACTCTACTATCTTGGACTCAACCAGAAGAACCCGAACCTCGCCAAGCCCGAGGTGCGCGAAGCCCTCAAATATCTGGTCGACTACGCCGCGATCACCGACACGATCATGAAGGATCAAGCGACGGTGCATCAGGCCTTCCTGCCGAAGGGTTTCCTCGGCGCCGTGAACGACACCCCCTATGCGCTGGATGTCGACAAGGCCAAGGCGCTCTTGGCCAAGGCAGGGCTGCCGGACGGCTTCACCGTCACCATGGATGTGCGCTCGACCCAACCGATTACTGGTGTCGCCGAGGCGATCCAGTCGACCTTCGCCAAGGCCGGCGTCAAGGTCGAAATCATTCCCGGCGACGGCAAGCAGACGCTGACCAAATACCGCGCCCGGGCACATGACATCTATATCGGCGACTGGGGCTCCGACTATCAGGACCCGCATTCCAACGCACAGACCTTCGCCTCCAATCCCGACAACAAGGACGACGCCGCGTCGAAGACGCTGGCCTGGCGCAATGCATGGCCGACGCCTGTCCTCGGCCCCGAGGTCGCGGCGGCGATTCTCGAACGTGATCCGACCAAGCGCGCCGAGATCTACGAAAAGCTCCAGCGCGATGTCATGGCCGACGGTCCGTTCGTCATCCTGTTCCAGAAGACGGAGAGCGCGGCGCTGCGCTCAGACGTCAAGGGATTCATCATGGGTCCGTCCTTCGACAACAACCTCGCGACCAGCACGAGCAAGGATTGAGCCTCGATCCGGGCGTGATCGCCGGACGCCGGGTGGAGCCGCGCGGACGCGCTGTGCTCAGCTTCGTCAGCGGCGTCGCCAACTTCCTGCTCACTCTCGCGATCACGCTGTTCGGGCTCGTCGTCGTGACCTTCGTGATCGGCCGCGTCGTGCCGATCGATCCGGTCTTGGCGGTTGTCGGCGACCGGGCCTCCAGCACCGTCTATGAGCGCACGCGGGCCGAGATGGGTCTCGACAAGCCGCTGATCGAACAGTTCGGGATGTATCTCAAAAAGGCGGTCACCGGCGATTTCGGCCGTTCTGTGCTGACGACCAATCCCGTCATTGAGGACATCCGCACCTATTTTCCGGCCACCATCGAGCTCGCGACGCTCGGCACGCTGATCGGCACGCTGATCGGCGTGCCGCTCGGCGTCTTCGCGGCCGTCCGCGCCGGCAGCCTCCCCGACCAGATCGTCCGGATCGTCGGTCTCATCGGCTATTCCGTGCCGATCTTCTGGCTCGGGCTGATGGCGCTGCTGCTGTTTTATGCCCGGCTCGACTGGGTCGCCGGTCCCGGCCGGCTCGACATCGCCTATGACTATATCGTCACGCCAGTGACCGGGCTGCTTCTGGTCGACAGCCTCGTCGCCGGCGAACCGGATGTGTTCTGGAATGCGCTCAGCCACATCATTCTGCCAGCCTGCCTGCTCGGCTACTTTTCGCTCGCCTATATCAGCCGCATGACGCGTGCCTTGCTGCTCAACGAGTTGCAGCAGGAATATGTCGTCACGGCGCGGATCAAGGGCCTCAGCGAAGCGCGCGTCGTCTGGCGCCATGCGCTGAGAAACGCCGCCGTGCCGCTGCTGACGGTGGTGGTTCTGTCCTATGCGACGCTGCTCGAAGGCTCGGTGCTGACGGAAACCGTCTTCGCCTGGCCCGGCATCGGCTCCTACATCACCAATTCGCTGCAGAACGCCGATCTCAACGCGGTTCTTGGCGGCACGCTCATCGTCGGCGCGGCCTTCGTCACGCTCAACCTCGTCTCGGACCTCCTCTACCGCCTGCTCGATCCGAGGACGCGCTGATGGCGGGTGCTGCATCGCTGAGGGAGTGGCTGACGACCGCCGAGCCGCAATCGCGCCGGCAGGCGCGGTTCGGCCATGCCTTCCAGCTGTTCCGCCGCCTCACGCGCAACCCGACCGCAATGGCCGGGCTCGTCGTCGTGCTGCTTCTCGTCTTCGTCGCGGCCTTTGCGCCGCTGCTCGCGACGCATTCGCCGATCGAGGGCGGCAATCTCCGCACAGAGCGGCTGTTGCCGCCGGGGCCGGTCTTCTGGCTCGGCACCGACGACCAGGCGCGCGACATCTATTCGCGCCTTCTCTATGGCTCGCGGCTGACGCTCGCAGTCGTCGTGCTCGTCTCGGTGATCGCGACGCCGATCGGGCTCGCGGTCGGCACGGTATCCGGCTATTTCGGCGGCTGGATCGACCGCGTACTGATGCGGCTCACCGACATCTTCCTCGCCTTCCCGCGCCTCGTGCTGGCGCTTGCCTTCGTCGCGGCGCTCGGTCCCGGCATCGAGAACGCGATCATCGCCATCGCCATCACCGCATGGCCGCCTTATGCGCGGCTCGCCCGCGCCGAGACGCTGACGATCCGGAACAGCGATTTCATCCATGCCGTCCGGCTGCAGGGCGGCTCGTCGGCGCGCATCCTCTTCCGCCATATCGTCCCGCTCTGCATCTCCTCTGTCACGGTCCGCGTCACGCTCGACATGGCCGGCATCATCCTGACGGCCGCGGGTCTCGGCTTTCTCGGCCTCGGGGCGCAGCCGCCCTCGCCCGAATGGGGCACGATGATCGCCGCCGGCCGCCGCTTCCTGATCGACCAGTGGTGGGTCGCGGCGATGCCGGGCATCGCGATCTTCATCGTCAGCCTCGGCTTCAACCTGCTCGGCGACGGGCTGCGCGATGCGCTCGATCCCAAGGCTTCGCGATGAGCGCGCCGCTGCTCGAGGTCGAGGATCTCCGCGTCCGCTTCCCGCTCGCGGAGGGCGTGGTCGAGGCGGTGCGCGGCGTTTCCTTCACCCTCGGCCGCGAGCGGCTCGGCATCGTCGGCGAGAGCGGTTCCGGCAAGTCGCAGACTGGCCGCGCGATCCTCGGCCTCACCGCCCGCCCGGGCGAGGTGAGCGCCACGCGGCTCGCCTTCGACGGCATCGACCTGATGGCGGCGTCGCCCAAGGAGCGTCGCGCGCTGCGCGGCAGTCGCATGACCATGGTGATGCAGGATCCGCGCTATTCGCTCAATCCGGTGATGACGGTCGAGCAGCAGATCATCGAGGCCTATCGCGCGCATCGGCCGGTCTCGAAGCGCGCGGCCCGGGCCGCGGCGCTCGCGATGCTGGAGGCGGTGCAGATTCGCGAGCCGGGCCGCGTGATGGCGCTCTATCCGCACGAGCTCTCCGGCGGCATGGGCCAGCGCGTGATGATCGCGATGATGCTGATCACCGATCCGGAACTCCTGATCGCCGACGAGCCGACTTCTGCGCTCGACGTGACCGTCCGCATCGAGGTGCTGCGCATTCTCGACGATCTCGTTGCGACGCGCGGCATGGGGCTGATCCTGATCAGTCACGATCTCGACCTCGTCGCCTCGTTCTGTGACCGCATCCTCGTGATGTATGCCGGCCGGGTGGTCGAGGAACTCGCCAGCGGCGCGCTCGGCGAGGCACGTCACCCCTATACCCGCGGATTGATCGGCTGCATGCCGAAGCTTGCGGGCGACAGCCATCCGCTGCCCGTGCTCCAGCGCGACGCCGGCTGGGCTCTCTGACGATGACCACGCCGCTGCTCGAGGTCAGCCAGCTCTCCGTCCGGTTCGGTGTCGGCCGCCTCACCGTCGCCGCGCTCGAGGAAATCGCCTTCTCGGTCCAGCCCGGCGAATCGCTCGGGCTGGTCGGCGAATCCGGCTCCGGCAAATCGACCGTGCTGCGAGCCGTCACCGGGCTCGCGCCGATCACGGCGGGGACGATCCGGCTCGGCGGCGAGGTTGTCGCGACCCCGCGGCGGCCAGGCTTCTACACCGCCGTGCAGATGGTGTTCCAGGATCCCTATGCCTCGCTGCACCCGCGCCATACGGTCGACCAGATCCTTGCGGAGCCGCTGGCAATCCACCGGATCGGCGATGCCGAGCCGCGGATCGTGGCCGCACTCGCCGAAGTCGGGCTCGGGCCGTCCTATCGTTTCCGCTATCCGCACCAGCTTTCGGGCGGCCAGCGCCAGCGCGTCGCCATTGCGCGGGCTCTGATCCTCCGGCCACGCCTTGTGCTGCTCGACGAGCCAACCTCGGCGCTCGATGCCTCGGTTCAGGCGGAAATCCTCAACCTGCTTGAGACACTCCGGAGCGAATTCGGCCTTGCTTACGTCCTGGTCAGCCACGACCTCGCGGTGGTGGCCCATCTCTGCGAACGACTGATCGTGCTCCGCCATGGCCGCATGGTCGAAGAGACGACCGCCGCAGCTCTGCGCGACGGCTCGGTCAAGGCCGACTACACGCGCGAAATGCTCCAGGCGAGCAAGGGGTTTACGCGGCGCGGCGTCTGACCGGACCTCAGCCGATGGTCCGCTCCAGCAGGCGCAGCCAATTCTCGCTACCAAGCTTGGTGAGCAGCGGCTCGTCATAGCCATGCGCGCGCATCGCGCTGACGAGATTTGGCAAGCCCGCGACATCGCCGATCTCGGCCGGAATGAGCGCACCGTCGAAATCGGAACCGAAGCCGACCCGATCCTCGCCGAGGCGGCCGATCAGATGATCGAGATGGCGCAGCATGGTCTCGAGCGGCGTATCGGTGCGCATGCGGCCATCCTCGCGCAGGAAGCAGGTGGCGAAATTAAGCCCCACCATGCCATCGCTGTCGCGGATCGCGTCCAGTTGCTGGTCGGTCAGATTGCGGGCCGAGGGCGTGATCGCATGGGCATTGGAATGGGTCGCCACCAGCGGCGCCTGCGACAGACGAGCGACATCCCAGAAGCCGGCCTCGTTGAGATGCGAGAGGTCGATGAGGATGCCGCGCGCATTGCACGCTGCGACAAGCCGCTCGCCGGCCTCCGTGAGGCCCGGTCCGGTATCGGGCGAGCCAGGGAAGCGGAACGGCACGCCATGGCCGAACGCGGTCGGCCGGCTCCAGACAGGCCCGAGCGAGCGGAGGCCGGCCGCATGGAGCACGTCGAGCGTCTCGAGATCGGGATCGATCGCCTCGGCGCCCTCGATATGCAGCACGGTCGCAAGCGACCCGCGCTGAATTGCGGCACGAATCTCAGCCGTGTTGCGGCAGATCGCGACCGCGCCGCCCGAGGCGCGCTCGATGCGGATCAGAAGCGCGATCATCGCCAGCGCCGCCTCACGCGCCTCGTTGATCGGTAGCATCGCTGGCAGCGGCACGTCATATTCGGCGCCGTTCATCCGGTCGGCATAGGCAAAGCCGCCGGCTGAGGGCGCGAATACGGCGAAGAGCCCGCCGACCAGGCCACCGGCGCGGGCGCGCGGCAGGTCGAGCTGGCCGTCCGCCGTGCCGTCGAGGAACGCGCGCGCGGCACCCTCGCGCCGCACCAGCCGAAGAAGGACGTCATTGTGGCCGTCGAAGATCGGAAGCAGCGCCATGTCTCTCTCTTTCAGTCGCGGGCCGGCTCGGCCGAGGCGGCGGTGTCTCCGGCCAGCGCCTCGACGTCGCGCGAAACGATCGCCCGCTCGCCGATGAGGCCGCGCGGACGGATGATGAGGATCAGCGCCAGTGCAACGCCGATCGCGACGATCTGCAACGCCGCAGCACGCGCCTGAAACGCCGGCGACACGAACGATCCGACGGCAAGGCTGGACAGGCTCCAAAGCGCCCAGACAACGACGGCGCCGATCAGCGCGCCGCGATTATTGCCGGAGCCGCCGACGATCAGCATCGCCCAGACCTGGAAGGTCAGGATCGAGAGATAGGCATCCGGCGCAATGAAGCCAATGAAATGCGCCTGCATCGCGCCGCCAAGACCCATGATCGCGCCGCCGAGCGCGAAGGCCTGCAGGCGGTAGGCATTGACGCTCTTGCCGAGCGAGGCGGCCGCCGCTTCATCCTCGCGAATGGCGCGAAGCACGCGGCCGAAGGGGCTGCGCGCCAGCGTCTCCAGCACGAGATAGAGGCCGAGCACGACGGCGGCGGTGAGCACCAGATTGGCGGCGTTGAAGGTGATCGGCGTTTCGGCCAGCGCAGCAAAGGGCCTGGGTATGAAGGCGATGCCGAACGGTCCGCCGGTCAGCTTTGTCGCGTTGAGGGCGATGACCTGGATCGTGACCGCCACGCCAAAGGTCGTCATCGCGAGGTAGTCGGCGCGAAGGCGCAGCGTCGCCAGTCCGACCAGCGCTGCAGCAGCGCCGGCGATCACCATAGCCGCCAGCCAGCCCGCGAGGATAGGCCAGCCGAAACCGCCGAGCCGCTCGGCCGCATCCGGCGTCGTCAGGATTGCCGACGCATAAGCGCCGATCGCCGCGAAGCCGGCAACGCCGACATTGAACAGCCCGGTCTGGCCCCATTGCAGATTGAGCCCGAGGCAGAGCACCCCGAAGATGAGGGCGTTGACGAGGAAGAAGGCGCCATAGCCGAGGAGATCGATCATCCCTGGCGTACTCCAAAGAGACCGCGCGGGCGCACGAGCAGCATGACGATCAGGAGCACGAAGGCGACGGCCGAGCGATATTCGGCGCCGATGAGCTGTACCGCCGCCGCCTCGGCAACACCGACGATCAGCCCGCCGATGATGGCGCCCCAGACACTGCCGATGCCGCCGAGGATCGCCGCCGCGAACAGCGGCAACAACAGGTCAAAGCCCATCTGCGGCCGGATTTGCACCGTGAGCCCGAGCATGATGCCGGAAACGCAGGCGAGCGCGCCGCCGATGAGCCAGGTGGCGCGGATCACCGCTGCGACATCGATGCCGACGACACGGGCGAGTGCCGTGTTCTCGCTGACCGCGCGCATTGAGCGCCCGATATGGGTGCGGGTCAAAAGGAGATGCATCGCGATCACGACGATGACGGCAAGGCCCATCATCGCCGCCTGATCGGGCGTCACGCGGATGCCGAAGCCGATCGGGATTGCGATCTGGATCGCGCGGCTGAAATAGGCCGGCTCCGAGGTGAACAGGAATTCGAGCATCGCGCGCAGCGCCAGCGAGGCGCCGAAGCTCGCGATCACCATGACGATGCCATGGCCGGTGCGCCTCAGCGGCCGGAACAGCACCGCATCGAGCGCCAGCGCCAGAAGGCCCGTCAGCGCCATGGCGGCGAGCGCGGCGACGACGAGCGGCCAGCCAAACGAGAACGGCATGAAGCGCGCCACCGGGCCGATCCAACCGACAAGCGCGCTGGCGACGCCCAGCGCCAGATAGGCGCCCCAGGAGATGAAGTCGCCATGAGTGAAGTTCGAGAAGCGGAGGATCGAATAGGTCAGCGTCAACCCGACCGCACCGAGCCCGATCAGCGCGCCGGCGAAGAGACCATCGGCAAGGAATTGCAAACTCATGAAACCAGCCTCGCCCGCTCATCCGCGCCGCCGAGACCGAGATAATGCGCGGCGATGTCCGGATCGGCTGCGAGCGTTGCTGCAGCTCCTTCATGGCGATTGCGGCCATCGGCCAGGATATAGGCACGATCGGCGATTGCGAGCGCGGCGCGGGCATTCTGCTCGACCATGAGGATGGTGACGCCGCCGGCGCGGATTTCCTTCAGCTTGGCGAAGACCTCGCCAACCAGCTTTGGCGACAGACCGGCCGAGGGTTCGTCCAGCATCAGCACCGACGGCTCGATCATCAGTGCCCGCGCGACCGCCAGCATCTGGCGCTGGCCGCCGGAAAGGCGCCCGGCAGCGAGACGGCGCTGGCGCGCGAGATCGGGAAAGAGCTCGAACATCGCCGCGACCCGTGCGGCGCGGCTTGCTGCCGGCGCGACATGGCCAGCGAGGATGAGATTGTCCTCGACGCTCATTGCGGTGAATACATTCTCGGTCTGGGGCACGAAAGCGAGGCCAAGCCGCACCATCTTGTGCGCCGGCACATGAGTGATCGCCGCGCCCTCCAGCGCGACGGCCCCGCGCGAGATCGGCACCAGACCGGCGATCGCCTTCATCAGCGTCGACTTGCCAGCACCGTTCGGGCCGAGCAGCACGACGATCTCGCTGCGGCCGACCGTGATGCTGGCACCCTTGACGATCGGCAGACCCGGCTCATAGCCGGCCTCGATGTCGCTGACGACCAGCGCCGCTTGGGCGTTCATGCGAGCGCCCCGCCGAGATAGGCCTCGATCACGCGCGGGTCGCGTGCCATCGCCACGGGCGTGCCGCGGCCGAGAACGCGGCCCTCGGCCATGACGATGACCTCGCCGCAGAGCCGCGCGACGAGATCCATGTTGTGCTCGATGATCAGAAAGGTGACACCCGCGCGATTGATCGTCTCGATCCGGTCCATGATCGTTTCGAGCAGCGCCGGATTGACGCCGGCTGCGGGCTCATCGAGCAGGATCAACTTTGGCTCGGCCATCAGCACGCGCGCGAGCTCAAGCAATTTGCGCTGGCCGCCCGAAAGCGCCCGCGCCGGCAGCCGTTCGACGGGGGCGAGATCGAGAAAGGCGACGATCTCCCGCGCCCGCGCGATATTCGCCTGCTCCTGACGGCGGACGGCGCCGCGCGCGAAGAGGTTGGGCAGCATGCGCTCGCCGGGCTGAGACTGCGCGGCGACCAGAACATTCTCTAGCACCGACATCTCGCCGAACGGCTTCGGAATCTGGAAGGTGCGCGCCATGCCGGCTGCGATCCGCCGATGCGCCGGCTCATGCTCGACCGGCCGGCCATTGATGCGGATCACGCCTGAGCTCGGCTGGAGCGTTCCGGCGATGAGGTTGAACGTCGTGGTCTTCCCGGCACCGTTCGGCCCGATCAGCCCGACGATGGCGCCAGCCTCGACGGCGAAGCTGACCGCGTCGACAGCGCGGAAGCCGTCGAAGGACTTGGAAACAGATTGCACTTCGAGCATGCGTGCGCCAGACCAGAGGCGGGAGCGTCAGCTGTTCCGCCGCCCCGACCGGCTTGTTCTACATGGCTGCACCCAACTCTCAAGGGGCGCGCGCCGCAGACATAAGGCGATCTTTTTTGAAAAGCGCGGGACCTGCTTATCTTCGCCTGCCCCTGAGGGGGAGGCCGACGGCCACAGGCTGGCGGGAGAGGGTTTAGGGAGCCCTCCGGAGAAGCCGCAAAACCTCCCGGCCCATTGGGCGGACCTCCCCCTGAGGGAGAGGCGATAAGAAGAGTTGAAGAGCGAGGTGAGACAGCGATGGCCACGCCATCAGACGACCAGTTCGATCTCTACGACCTCCGCGTCGAGGTCGTCGCGCCGGCCGGTGCGAAGCTCTATTGCGGCGCCAGCATCGGCGATCATTTCGAGCTGCGCGGCGAGATGCTGCATCTTCCGCCGGGACAGGGCATCTCGATCTATTCGCTCGCCTCGGTGCTGCCGCTCCTCGCCGCCAAGCAGCGGCCGACCCACCCGCATGACTGGATGACCAGCGACGCCGAAGTCGCCTGCCCCGATCCGAACTGCCCGTCACGCCTCAAGATCACGCGGCTCGGACTGCGCCGTTTCTCCCATGCCGCCACCACGGCGGTTCCGCTTCCGGAAGAGCCATGATGACGATGGAAAGCTTCGACTTCGCCCCCGATTATCGCATCTCCCGTGTCATCCGCGGCGGCTGGCAGCTTGCCGGCGGGCACGGCCCGATCGACCGGACGATCGCCGTCGACGACATGACCGCCTTCGCCGAGGCCGGCATCGTCACCTTCGACTGCGCCGACATCTATACCGGCGTCGAGGCAATGATCGGCGATTTCCGCGCCGCCTATGCCGCCTCGCATGGCAAGGCCGCGCTCGATCGCATCCATGTCCACACCAAATGCGTACCGGACCTCGCGATCCTCCAGCGCATCCGCAAGGCCGATATCACCGCCATCATTGACCAATCGCTGAAGCGGCTCAAAATGGAGCGGCTCGACCTCGTGCAGTTCCACTGGTGGGATTATGACGTGCCGCGCTATGTCGACGTGGCAGTCTGGCTCGACGAACTCCGCGAAGAAGGCAAGATCCGCTATGTCAGCGGCACCAATTTCGACAGGACGCGGACCAGCGAAATCCTCGAAGCCGGCGTGAGGCTGAGGACGCTACAGGTGCAATATTCGGTGCTCGATCATAGGCCCGAGCATGGCCTTATCGCTCTGGCGGCGTCCGAGGGCATTGACCTTCTCTGCTATGGCACGGTCGCCGGCGGCTTCCTCGGCGAACGCTGGCTGGGCGTGGCAGAACCCAAAGAGGCGCTCGAGAACCGCTCGCTCGTCAAATACAAGCTGATCATCGACGATTTCGGCGGCTGGGACCTGTTCCAGGCCCTGTTGCAGGCGCTCGCAGCCGTCGCAAAGCGGCACGGCGTCGATATCGCGACAGTCGCGAGCCGGCATGTGCTCGACCGGAAGGGCGTCGCGGCCGTCATTGTCGGCGCCCGCAACCGCACGCATCTGCCACAGAACCTCGCGATCGGGGCGCTCCAACTGACGGAGGCCGACCGGGCGGCGATCGATGCCGTACTGGCGGAGCGGCAGGGGCCGGCGGGCGATGTCTACACGCTCGAGCGCGACCGCGACGGCCGCCATGGTTCAATCATGAAATACAACCTCAACGCCCAATGAACACACAGCATCCCCTTGTCGAGGCCGCCATTCGCGAGATCGAGGCCTCGCATGATTTCTTCGTCCGCTGGTTCCTCGGAACGGCTGAAGAGGCAGAGTTCGACCTCTGGCTGCGGACGACCGCGCCGGAGTTCCGCTTGACGACGTCAGATGGCGCCATGCTCGGCCTTGATGCGATCAGGCCCTGGATCGCCGGCGCCAAAGGCTCGCAGACCACACGGTTCGAGATCGGCATCGAGGATGTCGAGGCGATTCATGCGAGCGCCGAAGCCGTCTTGCTCATCTATGTCGAGCGACAGTATCGTGAGGGACGCACGACGAGACGGCAGTCCATGGCGCTCTTCCTCAAAAACGAGAGCGCGCCGCGCGGTGTCGTGTGGCGCCACCTGCAGGAAACCTGGCTGCAGGGGGAGTGAACGACAGGCCGGGGGGCAAAGCCCGCGAATGCGGGGCAGGGAGTTTTCAATGACATCGATCCGCATGCTGCGCGCTGCACTGCTCGGAGGCGTTGTCGCCCTCGTGGCAACGGGCGCTGCCCGCGCCGCCGATTGCGACGTGACCGTCGGCCTCGTGATGGAGTTGACGGGACCTGCCGGCGAATATGGCCAGGCCGGCGCCAAGTCGGTCGAGATGGCGCTCCGCGACATCAACGATGCCGGCGGCGTGGCCGGCTGCAAGATCGTCACCGACACGCGCGATTCGCAGAGCCAGGGCACGGTCGCGGTCGATGTCGCGACACAGCTGGTTCAGGTCAAGAAGGTGCCGGTGATCATCGGCGGCATCATCTCGTCAGTGTCGATCCCGATCCTCACCTCGGTGACCGCGCCAGCCAAGATCCCGCAGGTCTCGCCCGCCTCGTCCTCGCCGACGCTGACCAAGCTAGGCCGCGACGGCAAGACGAACGGCGTCTTCTTCCGCACCATCACGTCCGACGCGCTGCAGGGCATCGCGGCAGCGAAATTCGCGATCGACCAGGGCATCAAGAAGATCGCAATCATTAATGTGAACAACGACTTCGGCGTCAACATGGTCGGAGAATTCGCCTCGGCCTACAAGGCGCTCGGCGGCGAGATCACCTCGGTGACGCCCTATAACGAGAAGCAGTCGAGCTACCAGTCGGAAGTGACCGCCGCGCTCGCCTCCTCGCCCGACGCGCTCTATCTCGTCTCGACCCCGGTCGACGGCGCCACGATCGCCAGAGCCTGGATCTCGCAGGGCGGTCCGCAGAAGTTCCTTCTGAACGACGGCATGAACAGCGCCGAATTCATCAAGAATGTCGGGCCGGAATACCTGAACGACGCCTTCGGCACGTCGTCCGGCACAGACGCAACCGCATCGACCGACTATTTCAATAAGGAGTACAAGGCCTTCTCGGGGCTCGACCCCGCGAGCCCGGCCGCCGACCGCTCCTATGACGCCGGGGCCATTGTCGGCCTCGCCATCGCCGAAGCCGCGAAGAACAACGGCAAGGCGGACAGCGCCGGCATCACCGCCGCAATCCGAACGGTTCTCGACCCGAACGGCACCGTCATCCATGCCGGCAAGGACGAGTTCGCCAAGGCGCTCGCGCTGATCAAGGACGGCAAGCCGATCAAGTATGAAGGCGTGATCGGTCCGGTCGCCTTCGACGCCTATGGCGATATCACCGGGCCGTTCCGCCTGTGGCGGATCCAGAACGGCGAAGTGACGACCGTGGGCACCATGTCCACCGCCGATGTCGACAAGGTCAAGGCGTCGATCGCGAAGTAAGGAAATTCGTCACCTGCGCCTCTCCTTGAGGGAGAGGTCGACGGCGAAGCCGGCGGGTGAGGGTTTACGGCCTCTCCGGATACCCCGTAAACCCTCTCCCGGACCTTCGGTCCGACCTCCCCCTCGGGGGAGGTGAAGACAAGCACTGCTGTGCCCGAGCACCGACCGGACGTAACAATGACCCTCCCCCCCACCCCGGCCCGCCTCACGCTTCCCGCCGGGTTCAATCTCCCCCGCATCGCGACCGGCCTTTGGCAGATCGCCGACATGGAGCGCGACGGCCGGGTCGTCGATGCCGATGCAGCCGCCGCTGCGATGCTGTCTTATGCGAAGGCTGGCTTCGATGCCTTCGACATGGCCGATCACTATGGCAGCGCAGAACTCATCACTGGCCGCTTTCTGAAGCTGGCCGCCGCCGAGGGGCTGACGCCGTTCGTCTCGACCAAATGGTGCCCGACGCCGGGGCCGATGACGCGAGCGGTCGTCCGCGCCGGCGTGCAGCGCAGCCTCGACCGGCTCGGGGTCGACAGCGTCGACCTGATGCAGTTCCACTGGTGGAGCTTCGAGCATCCCGCCTATCTCGACGCGCTGGCCGAGATGGAAGAGATGCGCCGCGAGGGCATCATCCGCCATCTCGGCCTGACCAATTTCAACACCGACCACCTCGCGCTGGTCGTGCGCAACGGCATCACTATCGCGACCAACCAGGTGTCGTTCTCGCTGCTCGACCGCCGCGCTGCCGGCTTGATGAGTGACTTCTGCCTCGCCAACGGCGTCCGCCTGCTTGCCTATGGCACGATGGGTGGCGGCTGGCTGTCGGAGCGCTGGCTCGGCGCGGCGGAACCCGCCGGCCCGGCCGACTGGTCGAAGATGAAATATCGCCGTTTCGTCGATGCGATCGGCGGCTGGGACGTGCTGCAGGCGATTCTGACCGCCGCCGCCTCCATCGCCCGCAAGCACGGCGTCTCGATCTCCAATGTCGCGACACGCTGGGTGCTCGATCATCCGGCAGTGGCTGCCGTCATCATCGGCGCGCGGCTTGGCGAACGCGAGCACCGGGGCGACAATCTCAAGGCATTCGGCTTCGCGCTCGATGCCGAGGATCAGGCCAGCCTCGATGCAGCCTTCTCGGCATCGAAGCCGCTTGCCGGCGATTGCGGCGATGAATACCGACGGCCGCCCTTCCTCACCGCCTCGGGCGATCTCAGCCACCATCTCGCAAGCCTGCCGCAGATCTTCCGCGCCGAGCCGGTACCGGGGAAACCTGGGCGGCTGAGGGTTGATTCCGGCAGCATCTGGGAGCCGATCGCCGGCTATTCGCGCGCGATGCGGATCGGCGACCGGATCGTTGTTTCCGGCACGACCGCGACCCATACCGACGGCTCGACGGTCTGCCCGGGCGATATCGCGGGCCAGACGACGTATATCCTCGACAAGATCGCCGCCTCGATCACGGCGCTTGGCGGCACACTCGAGGATGTCGTGCGGACGCGGGTCTATCTCCGCGACGCCGATCAATGGGAGCCGGCGTCGCGCGTGCATGGCCGCTATTTCGGATCGATCCGTCCGGCCAACACGCTACTGGCAATTGCGGCGCTGGTCGGGTCCTATGAAATCGAGATCGAGGCCGAGGCGGTGGTCGATCCCGCCTGAAGGAGACTTCTAATGCATGACGGCATGACGCGCTTCGCAACCCCGCGCGACAACGGACTCGGTCTCGTCCGGATCGAGAATGCGGCGGGCCTGGCCGTCGAGGCACTCCCGAACGGCACCTTGTTCGCAATCACGCATCGCGCGCCGACCGGCACCATCATGGTCAACCAGGTGCTCGGCGCGCCGACCGCCGGCGGCATCGGGCGGATACTGCTGCGCATCGGCGGCAGCGCGCCCGAAATCGCGACCATCGTCGGCTCCGGCGCAACGGCCGCCTTCGGCCATGACGGCTCGAGCTTCAGCTACACGGGATCGACCGGCCCGCTTTCGCATCGCGCGACACTGACCCTCGATGCCGAGAAGGCGCTGTGGTTCTGGCGGATCGAGGTCACCAATATCGGCCCCGAGCCCATCGGGTTCGACATCGTCTCGGCGCAGGATGTCGGGCTCGGCGGGCGCGGCTTCCTGATGGGCAGCGAGGCCTATGCCTCGCAATATCTTGACCATCATATCGAGACGCATCCGACGTTCGGCCCCGTGGTGATGTCGAGGCAAAATCTCGACCAGGGCGGCCGCCACCCCTGGCTGGTCCAGGGCTGCCTTGAGGGCACCGCCGCCTATGCCACCGACGCGCTGCAATTGTTCGGCGCGGCTTTCCGTCTCTCAGGCGCCCTCGCCCTCCCCTTCGGCACCAACCTGCCCTCGCTGCGGCTGCAGCACGAGGTCGCTTGCCCTGCCCTGCAGACAACGGCGCAGCGGCTGGCGCCTGGCGAGACGGCGGAGGTGACGCTGTTCTCCCTCGTGCTTGCTGATCATCCAGAGGCCTCGGGACCTCATGACCTCGCCCTCCTCGACGGGATCGCCGCACGAGCGGGGATGCTCACGGGCACAAGAATTGCGACCGCGCCGACCGTTCACAGCCTGATCGAGACCGCGCCGCTTGCCATGGCTGCCACGATTTCCGGCAGCGCCCTCGATCAGCGCTATCCGAAGCGGATGCGCGAGGAATCCGAGGATGGGAGGCTGCTCTCCTTCTTCGTCGCCGATGGCGCGCAGAACCGCCATGTCGTGACCGCCGCCAAAGAGGCGCGGATCACCCGCCGCCATGGCTCGATCCTCCGCTCCGGGAACAGCCTGATGCCGGACGATAAGACCCTTTCGGCGACCTGCTGGATGCAGGGCGTATTCGCGGCCCAGCTCACCATCGGCAACACCTCGTTCCACAAGCTGTTCTCGGTCTCGCGCGATCCTTATGGCCTGACCCGCGCCAGCGGACTGCGCATCCTCGTCGATGACGGTGACGGATGGCAGCTTCTCGGCGTGCCGTCGCTGTTCGAGATGGGCCTTTCTGATTGCCGTTGGATCTATGCGCTCGGCGAGCGGATCGTCACCGTGCATGCGGTGGCGGCCGGCGACGATGCGGCGATGCAATGGCACGTCGATGTCGAGGGGGCGCCTTGTCGCTTCCTCGTCGTCGGCCATCTCGTGCTCGGCGAACGAGAGTTCGAGCAGAGCGGCACCGTCACGGTCGATCCTGTCGCCAAGAGGGCCAGCTTCGCGCCCGGCAGCGACTGGCTCTGGGGGCGGGCTTTCCCGAACGCGCGCATGGATCTGGTCACCGCGACGCCGGATGCCGTGGCATCGGTGGGCGGCGACGAACTCGTCTATCCCGACGGCGCCGCGCGCGGCGGTCCGATCGTCGCGCTGCTCTCGGGCGTGACCGGCGCCCTCGCCTTCTCGGTTTCCGGCTCGATGCAGAGTTCCACTGAAGCCGATCGGCTCGCCGACCGCTATGCGGCTGGCCGCTCGCAGGACGACATGCTGGCGCCGGCGCGGCGTTTCTGGAGCGTTGCGACGCGCGACATGACGCTCATAGGCGATCATCCCGACATCGCAGCAGCCAGTCTGATGCTCCCCTGGCTCGCACATGACGCCATCGTCCATTTGACGGTGCCGCATGGGCTCGAGCAATATACCGGCGCGGCATGGGGCACGCGCGATGTCTGCCAGGGGCCAGTCGAGTTCCTGCTGGCGATGCGGCACGACACAGCCGTCCACCGTCTGCTGCGCACCTTGTTCGCCGAGCAGAGCAAGGCCGGCGCCGACTGGCCGCAATGGTTCATGCTGCCGCCCTATTCCGATATCCGCGCAGGCGATGCACATGGCGACGTGATCATCTGGCCGCTGAAAGCACTCTGCGACTATATCGAGCAGAGCGGCGACAGCGGCATTCTCGCCGAAGCGGTCGGCTGGCGCGGCGGGGCGCCCGGCGAGACCGCCAGCATCGCGGCGCATGTCCGAGCGCTGATCGCTGAATGCGAGCGACGCTTCATTCCGGGCACGCATCTCATCCGCTATGGCGAGGGCGACTGGAATGACTCGCTGCAGCCGCATGATCCCCATCTCAGGGACTGGATGGTTTCGAGCTGGACCGCCGGCCTCCTTTACGAGCAGATCGCCCGCTATGCAGCGATCCTCGCTCGCACGCCGGAGAACAATCCGGCCGGCGGCCATGACGAGGCGCGGCGGCTCGAGCGGCTCTGCGAGGCGATCCGGGCCGACTTCAATCGCCATCTGGTCGCCGGCGGCATCACCGCCGGCTATGCGCTGTTCGATCCGGAAGGCCGCCGGACAGAACTTCTGCTGCATCCGGAGGATCGCCGCACCGGCCTTCGCTACTCGCTGATCGCGATGACGCAATCCATGCTGGGCGGCCTCGTCGACGAGGACGAGACCGTCGCGCAACTTGCGGCGATCGACGCCTCGCTTGCTTTCCCAGACGGGCTCAGGCTGATGGACCGGCCGGTTACCTATGCCGGCGGCCCCGAAACGCTGTTCAAGCGGGCCGAATCCTCATCTTTCTTCGGCCGCGAGATCGGGCTCATGTATGTCCATGCGCATCTCCGGCAGGCCGAGGTGCTGGCCCGGCTCGGCGCCGCCGAAGCGCTCTGGCAGGCGATCGCCCTCGCCAATCCGATCCGCGTCACCGAGATCCTTGGCCGGGCAGATCTGCGCCAGCGCAACACCTATTTCTCTTCCTCGGATGCTGCCTTTGCCGATCGCTACGCGGCGTCCTCCGACTGGGGCGCGCTCGCTGCGGGCAAGGTGGCCGTCGACGGCGGCTGGCGGACCTATTCGAGCGGACCCGGCATTTTCACGCGACTTCTGGTCCAGCTTTCGCTCGGATTCGGCCGCGGAACGGCTTCCGGTCGCGCGATTCCGCGCGCTTTCGGCAAGGTTGCGATGACCCACAGCGAAGGCGGCAAGGTCCAGCGGCGCGAGGTGCAATAGTCACGGAGCGCAACCGTCGCGCTTAGCGATACGATCCGAATTGCCGCAGGCACCCCTTTGCAGCCTTGTGGACAGCAGCTCCCCTTCCTGGATAGTCTCAAGGAAAAGTTAAGGGGGAGACGAGAATGATCGCTATGATTTTGTATATGGGCGCCGCCGCTGGTCTGGCGCTCGGCTCGCAGTTCATGCGTCCGAGCGCCGCTCTCGGCAGCCAGCACCACCGCAAGCTCTACTGGACCGGCGCCATCGCCTCGATCGGTTTCGTCGGCATCATGGCAGGCGCACTGGCCATCTAGTGGGAGCTTCTCCCGGGGGAACAGAATGCTCATTCATTGCAGACGCATCGCGCAGCCGCTCGCCGGTCTTGCCGGACTGATTGCCGTGGCCTCCAGTGGCCATGCTCTCGCCGACACGACGGCCGCGTATCGCTGCGCCAATGGCGAGACGCTGACGGCGACCTTCACGATGACGCCGGGCGCCGCGACGCTCGCTTTCAGCGATGGCCGCACGCTCAAGCTTCCGCAGGCCCTCTCGGCCGATGGCGGTCGGTATGCCGAAGATGGAACCGAGTTCTGGATCAAGGGCGACGGCGCGACCTTGACGCAGGACGGCAAGAAGACGGTTTGCACGACGACGAAATAGAGAAAGTCGCTCAACTTGCCGTGAGCCTGTAACGCGCGCGCCAGGCCGGCCGTACAAGTCTGCGTATCCCTGTATGGAGGAATGCGCATGCTGACGCGCCGCCGCCTGATCGCTCTCTCGCTCGCTGCTTCCACCGCCCTCTCGCTCAGTGCTATCGGCGCGGCGGAGGCGTTCACGCTTGAGCCCTATGACGCCGCCGTCGTCGCCAAGGCGATCAAGTCCGGCAAGAGCGTCGTGATCCATGTCTATGCGCCCTGGTGCCTGCAGTGCCGGGCGCAGGCCTCGATCCTCGACCGCTTCTCGCAAGCAGGCCGCTATGGCGAGATCGCCTTCTTCAAAGTGGATTACGACAAGCAGGGCGATGTCGTGAAGGCGCTTGCCGTGCCGCGCTCGACCCTGATCGCATTTCGCGGCGGCAAGGAAGTGAAGCGCATGTCGTGGGGCACCTCCGAAGCCTCGGTCGCCAGCGTCCTCGACGCAGCCGGCTGATGCTCGCCACCGTCGCGCTGCCTTTTCTCGCGGGATTGCTGACCATCCTCAATCCCTGCGTCCTGCCGCTGGCGCCGATCATCATTGCCGGTGCCAGGGCGCGCGATCCGCGGGCGCCGCTGGCACTGGCCGCCGGCCTTGCACTGACCTTCGGACTTGTCGGCGGCATCCTCGCCTCGCTCGGGGCCGAACTCGGCGATACCGGCGCTGGCCGCATCGTGATCGGCGCGCTGATGCTCGCCTTCGGCATTGTCATGCTCGTGCCGCCGCTCGCCCACCGCGCCGAATTGGCCATGGCGCCACTCGGCGCCTTCGCGAGCCGGCGGATGGGCGGCATCGAAGGGGCAGGCCTTGTGGCCCAAGCAGGGATCGGCGCGCTGCTCGCGCTGGCCTGGGCGCCCTGTGTCGGACCGACGCTCGGTGCGGCGCTCACGCTCGCGGCCTCAGGCGGATCGCTCGCCGCGGCCATGGCGACGATGATCGTGTTTGCCTTGGGCGCGGCAACATCGCTGCTCCTTGCCGGCTATGGCCTCGGCCGGCTCGCACGGCGCGGGCGCGGCATTGCGGGCCGGTCGGCCGCCATCGGACGCGGCTTGCTTGGCCTCGCCTTCGCGCTGGTCGGTTTAGGGATGGTAACCGGCCTCGACAAGCTCGTCGAAGGCGCGCTCGTCGCGGCAATGCCCGATTGGCTGGTCGGCTTCGCCACCCGTCTTTGAAGTCTGCCGCGCTCGCTCTTGGCGTCGCGGCGGCTTAAGCTCTCTCCCGGCAGAGACAGTTGGGGGAGGATTCGATGGTGGGAATTCGGGCCGGAAAGTCGATCTATCTTGCGCTTGCGGCCGCGCTCGGTGCGGCCTCGCCGATCGGCGCGGCCCATGCCGCGAGCTTCGATTGCAACAAGGCGGCAACCAGCGACGAGATCGCGATCTGCGCCAATCGCAGCCTCGACGACGCTGATGTCGAGATGGCAACGCGCTACACGATGCAGTTGCAGTTGCTCCCGATGGGCGGCGCCGGAGCGCTTCGTGACGACCAGAAGGCCTGGCTCGGCTGGCGGCGGGCCTGCGGCGGCGACGTCACCTGTCTCACGAACGCCTATGCCGACCGGATCGGCACGCTGAAGGCCGCGTTCGACGCCATCGCCGCGCGGGGTCCGTTCTGAACCTGGTGGGCTGCAACTCTTATTGCGGCCGCGGCGGCATCGGCTGGGCGGCTGCACCGATCGCCGGCGCCGGCGCCGCGACCGACGCCGTGCGGGTCGGATCGACGAACTCGACCTCGACGCCCGGGCGGACGAGATGGGCGAGTTCGAGGGCGTCCCAGTTCGTGAGACGCAGGCAGCCATGGCTGTTGGTCTTGTCGATGCGGCTCGGCTCGGGCGTCCCGTGAATGCCATAGGTCGGCTTATCGAGCCCGATCCAGACCGCGCCGACCGGATTGTTGGGGCCTGGCGCCAGCTTGAGCGGCTTGTCGTTCTTGCCCTGCTGGAAATTGACCTTCGGCCGATACCAGTAGACCGGATTGACCGCGATCGCCTTGACCGCATGGATGCCGCTCGGCGAGGGCATATCCGTCGAGCCGATCGTCGCCGGATAGGCAACAACGAGGTTCCACTGCTGGTCATAGCCAAGCAGCTGGCGCGCGGCCGAGTCGGCGACGAGATGATAGACCTTGGTCTTCGCGCCTGGCCCGACATCGGCGACGGTGATCGTCTCGCCCGCATTGAAGCGGGCACCCGGGTTGAGGCGGCGCAGGAAGCCCTCATCCATATGGAAGCGCTCGGCGAGTTCCTCGGCCGCGTCGCGATAGGCGAGCGCCGGGAGCTGAGCCATCTCGCCATAGTCCTTCGGCATGACCGGGACGAACGGCCCTGCGGTATCGGCGGCCGTCACGACATAGGGAACCAGCACCGGGCTGCTCCCGAGGGCGGCGAGGATGTCATCGACGGCCGGTCCCATGCGGCCGGTCGAGGGCAGGCCGTTCATGTTCTCAAGTGCTGCGATGGCCTTGGAAAGGTTGCCGCCGGTCATGCCGTCGATGACACCCGGCGAAACATGGGCGCGATCCAGCAGGATCTGCAGCCGCGCGACCGAGGGAATCGCCTGCTTGCTGCCACGCTTCAGCGTCTCGGGCAGCACCGGCTCATTGGCATGGGCAATGAAGCTCGCCGGAACCAGGGCCGGCACGGGTGCCGCCGCCGCAGCGACAGGCGCGGCGACAGGAGATCTCCCGACAACCGCCGCCGGGTCAGCTGGATTGCTTGCAATGCCGGGTGCGACTTCGGGCGCTGGAACAAGCTGGGGCGTGGGGATATACGCCGCCGCAGCGTCCGGCTGATCGGCTGGCATAGGCTGGGCATCACTCTCCGCAACCGCGGGCGGCATCGGCTCGGCCTCATAGGCCTCTGGAGCCGCAGCGACCGGCGGCGGCTGGAGCCGATAAGAGGGGTAGCCATAGTGGCGGTAAGCATAGCCGGAAGGATCAACGTCGCCGTAGCCGTAGCGCGGATCGACCTCTTGCGCGTTCGCGACGCCGGCGACCAGCATCAGACAGGCCGGCAACAGCAGGATGGACGAAGACGGTTTCAACACGCTCGACTCCACGCCAACGCAACACAGGCTTCGCCAAACAGGAAGGAGCCCAACCTGACCCTAGAGGATCGTGGTTAAGAATCAGTTGAGCCGATAGCGATGGCGACATCGTGTCGGTGCGGATCAAGGCGAGACCTGCGGCCGGTGCGTCTGGACAATCGCAGGCGGCGATGCGACGAAGCCGAGCGGACTGGCGGGCGCGCTCCCGTGACGTGCTGAAACGGCAACCGGAAAGGGATGGTTGAGATGGACGTGCGCGGCAAGGTGATCAGCGGCCGGTTCCTGCATGCACCGGAGCCAGGCGCCGTCGAAATCCTGTCCGATGCGCTTGTTGCCATCGATGCCGGCGGCACGATCAGCGCCGTGACGAAGAGCGCCGATCCAGCCTACGCGCAGCTTCGCGCCGAAGCCACGCGCGCGGACCAGCTTGTGACGCTGCCGCCAAAGACCGCGATCCTGCCGGGCTTCGTCGATCTCCATATCCACGCGCCGCAATATCCTCAGCTCGGCAAGGCGCTCGACGTTCCGCTCGAAGTCTGGCTGCACCGCTACACCTTTCCGCTCGAGGCCCGCTATGCTGACCTCGCCTTCGCGCGGCGGAGCTACGACGCGCTGGTTGGCGACCTGCTTGCCGGCGGAACCACCACGGCGCTCTATTTCGCCACCCTTCACCAGGAGGCGAGCCGGCTGCTGGCGGAGATCTGCCTCGCCAAGGGTCAGCGCGCGCTGGTCGGCAAGGTCGCGATGGACCATCCGGAATCCTGTCCGCCTTATTATCGTGACGAGAGCGCCGCCGCGGCCATCGCGGGCACGCGGGCGCTGCTCGATCACATCACCGCCCTGCCCGGCAATGACGGGCTGGTGAAGGGGGTTGCGACGCCCCGTTTCATCCCGGCCTGCACCGATGCGTTGCTCGAAGGGCTCGGGGATCTGGTCCAGAGCTGCGGCTGCCATGTTCAGACCCATTGCTCGGAGAGCGACTGGGAGCATGGCTATGTGCTGGCGCGCTACGGCGCCACCGATGCGGCGATGCTGGACCGCTTCGGGCTTCTCACCCGCCGAACCGTCCTTGCCCATTCGAACTTCCTGACGGGCGCCGACATGGACCGCATCGCCGGCCGCGGCGCCGCCGTCGCGCATTGCCCGCTCTCGAACGCCTATTTCGCCAATGCGGTCTTCCCGCTGCGGGCGGCACTGGCGAAGCGCGTGCGCGTTGGGCTCGGCACCGATATTTCCGGCGGCCCGAGCGCCTCGATGCTGGAGGTGCAACGCATGGCGATCGCCGCCTCGCGCATGTTGGAAGGCGGCGTCGATCCCGACGTTCCGGCCGAGCGGCGCGGTCGCCCAGGTGCCCGGATCGACGTTCCGCTCGCCTTCCATCTCGCCACCGCCGGCGGCGCCGATGCGCTCGATCTTCCGGTCGGCAGCTTCGCGGCGGGCCGACAGTTCGATGCCATCCTGGTCGATCCCGATGCCCCGGGCACGACGATGCGGCTCTTCGACGAGGTCGACGACGAGACCGATCTGATCGAGAAGATCGTCTACACGGCGTCCCGGCCCAATCTCGCGCGTGTCTGGGTTGGCGGCCGTGCCGTGGCGGGGAGTGGCGAGCAGCCGCTCTGAACCGCCTGCGGCTTAGTCCGCACTTTCGGGCGGGACGATTGGCAGCCGGATGGTCTGGATGAGACCGCGGGGCCGGCCATTGCTCACGGTGATAGCGCCGCCATTGCGCTCGATGATCTCCTTGGCGATGGCGAGACCGAGCCCGGCGCCGGGAATCGCCTGACGGCGCGAGGGATCGACGCGAAAGAATGGCTCGAACACCCGGTCGAGAAGGTCCGCGGGAATGCCTGGGCCGTTGTCCCTCACGGTCACCACCACCGCATCGCCATCGACCGTGGCGGTGATCTGGCCGCCGCCACCATGGGTCGCGGAATTGATCAAGATGTTGCGGAATGCCCGAGTCAGCGCGATCCGCGCGACGCCGACCATAGCGGGCTCCAGCGCGCCGAGCTGGAGCCTGAGGCCTTGGGCCTCGAGTTCGCCGGTGATCGTCCGAAGAAGGCCAGCGATCTCGACCCGTTCCGACTGCCCGGCCGATGCCTCCTCGCGAACAAGACGGATGGCGCTGTCGGCGATGCGCTCTAGCTCCTCGAGATCGCGCAGCCACAGAGCCCGCTCCTCCTCGTCGCCGACGAATTCGGCTCTGAGACGCATGCGCGTCATCGGCGTTCGCAAGTCGTGTCCGGCGGCGGCGACGAGACGCATGCGGCTTTCCATCGACGACTTCAGCCGTGCCGAAAGCCGGTTGAGCGCCTTGGCCGTCGCCTTCAACTCGCCGGTCCCGATCTCGGGCAGGACCGGCAGCATGCCGTCGGGTCCGACCGTGGCGATTGCCCCCTCGATCATCTGCAGCGGCCGCGTCAGCCGGTTCGAGATCACGACCGCGATGCCGGCGGCGCCGAGCATGATCGCCGACATCCAGCCGAGCAGGACGAACCAGCTTCCCCGCGGCGGCAGCGGGCGACCGGACAAGGGCACAGCGATCCACCAGCCCTGGCTGGCGATCGGCACCGAAACGGTCATCGGCTGATCCTGATCGAGCTGGCTGACAATAACGGGGCGGGCCTGGCCGATGCGGGCAAGTTCAGAGCGCAGTATTCCGGTCAGCCGTTCATCGACAGGTCCAGCAGCTGGCCCCGGAAGGAGGCGGATTCCGCGAAGGTTCGGATTGAGCGAGCCGGGCTCGACATCGTCGGGCAGCAACTCCGCGAGGCGGGAGACAAGATCGACCTGGACCGCCGCGTCCTGCACCATGCGATCCGGTCCCGGCCGACCGATGACCGCGACCGCGACCGAGGTCGCCATGCCGACCACAGCCACGATGGCGCAGACGATGAGCGCCGCGATCCGGAGACGGAGCGAGTTCAACGCGGCGCCTCGACCGTGTCCACCTTGGTCGAGAGCTGGTAGCCGCCATTGCGGACGGTCTTGAAGATCTGGAAATTGCCGCCATCGCCGAGTTTGCGGCGCAGGCGGCTCATCAGCACGTCGATCGACCGGTCCAGCGGATCGGCCTCGCGGCCCTGCGTCAGATCGAGCAGCTGGTCGCGCGACAAGACGCGGCCGGGCCGATCAAGGAAGACCAGCAACAGGTCGAACTCGGCACCCGTCAGAACGACATCGACGCCATCGGGATCGACCACGGCGCGGCTGGTCGGCGAGGCGACGAAGCCTGCGAAGCGATAGGCCTCGACGGCCGGCGGCTCGGCGACATCGGTGACGCGGCGCAGCACGGCCCGGATGCGGGCGAGCAGTTCGCGCGGATTGAACGGCTTGCCGACATAATCGTCAGCGCCGATCTCGAGCCCGATGATGCGGTCGACATCTTCTTTGAGCGCCGTCAGCAGGATGACGGGCGTGTGGGGCTTGCGATCGCGCAGCACGCGGCAGATGTCGAGCCCCGATCCATCGGGCAGCATGACATCGAGCACGATGAGGTCGATCTGCTGTGTCGCGAGCTTTTCCTCCAGCTCCCGGCGATCGGCGGCAAGGGTCACGCGTAGCCCCTGCTGGTCGAGATAGCGGCCGAGCAGCTTGCGGATTTCGAGGTCGTCGTCGACGACGAGGATGTGCGGAGTGATCTGCATGTCAGGTCTTGTTCAGCCCGTTTCAGCCTCAGGAATTGACCCATACAGCCTTGGTAGCACCCTGCCCCGAGCAGTTGGTAACCGAACTTCTCGGAAGGGCACACAGCAATGTTGCGTAACAAGAATTCCCGGACAGGCAAGGCTCGGCCATGCAATGTCGATCCTGGGATAAGACATGCGCCTAGCCTGGCTGCGCTGTGGAGCAGCCATGGAGGTACCTATGAAACGCCTATCGGCAGCATTCGGAACATTGCTCATTTTGAGCAGCCCTGCCTTTGCCGCGCCAAGCGACCCGATCCCGGCCGCCGGACAAGCGCGCGCCGGCGAAGCGCCGGCAATCCCCGGCCCCGACGGAAAGCCCGGATGGCCGCCTGCCCCTGATGAAGCGCGCCCCGGAACGGGCGCAGGCCGTCCGCTTCCGCCCCGCGGTCCGCATGCTTTCGGTCCCGATCGCGCCATGATGCTGGCCGGCCGCCTTGCCGCCGCCGAGACGCTGATCGGCATCCGGAGCGAGCAACTCGATGCGTGGCGCGACTATACCAGCGCGTTGATCGATCTGATGCAGCCGCCGGCGCCCCCGCCGCCGCCCGCCCCGGAAGATGCCGGCGGCAAGGCTTTTGCCCGCGAGGAGCAGATGGCGCGCCGGATCAAGGAGCGCGCCGCCAAGGCCGATACGCTGCTACAGGCGATCGCCGCTCTGAGGACCAAGCTCACCGACGCCCAGTTGGCCGCGCTCGGCCGTATCGACCTCGCACCGCGCCCGCCGATGCCGCCGCATGCCGGCCCCATGGAGGGCTTCGGCCCGATGCGCGGCCCCGGCCCGCTCTGGGGTCAGGGATCGATGGACCCGGCGCCGCGCGACGGCGGCCCGATGGGCAGCGTCACGGAAAACGGGATGCGGTCCGGCCCCGGCGAACCCGGTCCGGTCGACAGTCCTGATGGCGATGCGCCACATGTCGGCGGCCCGGCAGACGATGCCGGCGGCACGGCACCAGCCGCGCCCGCGGCTCCGTGAGGCGCATGACAGCGAGACAGTGAATTCCTGACACCATCGACCAGCTACCGCCCCACGGCCCGGTCGACAGTCAGGGATCTGGCGGCCCCCTCCCCGCGGAGGGGGCCGTTGCTTTTTGAAGCCTGCTCCGCCGCCCTTGCTTCAGAAGCCGAGATAGTCGCGCTTGCCGATCGCAACGCCCTTGTGGCGGAGGATCGCGTAGGCCGTCGTCACGTGGAAGAAGAAGTTCGGCAGCGCATGCTGCAGGATGTAGTCGCGGCCGACGAAATGGATCTCGCCCGCGCGGGTGCGCAGGACGACCGGCCGATCCTCGGCGCCAGCGAAGGCCGCGGCGTCGACGCCGTTAAGGAAGACGACGGTCTTATCGATCCGCGCCTGAAGGTCTGCGAAGCTTCGTTCCTCATCGGGAAAGCTCGGCGGCGCGATACCGGTGAGACGCGCCGCGCAGGCCTTTGCCGTGTCGCTGGCGCGCTGGATCTGCGCGCGCAGCGGGTCCATGTCGGCGACGAGCCGCGCCTCGACGAAATCGGCCGGATCGATCCCTTCCGCCTCGGCATGAGCGAGACCCTTGCCGAGCACGGCGGCAAGATTGGCAAAGCCCCGCGTGAAAACGGGGACGGTGATGTCATAGGCTGAAAAAGTCATGGCGATCCTTCGGGTGCCGCCGGGATCTGGCGACGGCTGCCAGGTCCGGCATCGAGCGGGAATGACAATTCCCGCATGGCAGGATATGGCATCGAAGCCGACGATTCGCAGCGTCTGCGTGGCAATCGGATCGTCGCCGCTCCGCGAGGCGGCCTTGCCGGAGATGGGGGACCATGGCACGCATCAGCATCGTCCATACGACGCGCTACGACTATCGCAATCCGGTCGGCCTGATGCGCCACCGGCTGATGGTGCGGCCCGACGACAGCCATGACCTCCGGCTCCACCGTGCCAGCCTCGACATCGATCCGCCGCCTTCAGCGATCCACTGGGCGCATGATCCGTTCAACAACTCGATCTGCCTGATCGAATGGCCCGAGGCGATGCGGACGCGCCACCTCGAGATCGTGTCGACGCTGGATCTCACCCATCATCCCGAGGGTCCGCCGCTGCCGCGCTACAGCCTCGACGCCGAGGCAGCGCAGTTTCCCTTCGCCTATGACGCGGCGGAACGGCCCGACCTCGCGCCGCTGATCGAGCCCGCGGCCGGTGATGCCGAGGGCCGGGTCGCCGCCTGGGCGCAGCGCTTCGTCGTCGAAGGCGAGGGCCGCACGCTCGGCATTCTCGAGGCTATGACGCATGCCATCAAGGCCGAGTTCCGTTATGGCGCGCGTCACGAGCTTGGCACGCAGAGCGCGGCGGAAACGCTGGCGCTCGGCGCCGGCACCTGCCGCGACTTCGCCGTACTGATGATGGAGGCGCTGCGCAGCTTCGGCCTCGCCGCCCGCTTCGTCACCGGCTATCTCTACGACGATCTTTCGGGCGAAACGCGTGGCGGCGGCGCGACCCATGCCTGGTGCAGCGTCTATCTGCCGGGCGCCGGCTGGGTCGAATATGACCCGACCAACGGTCTCGTCGCCGGCTCCAATCTCGTTCGTGTCGGCGTTACCCGCATCGCCGCGCAGGCGAGCCCGGTTTCAGGTGCGTTTGTCGGCGGCGATGGCGATTTCGCCGGGCTTTCGGTCGATGTCCTGGTGACCGCGCATGCCGTTTCGCATGGCGGCGAGGCGGTTCCGTGAGCGACGCAGGCGAGGCGGTCGCCGCCGCCATTGATGCGGCCCATGCGGAGATCCGCTCCGATCGCGACGGCGAGACCATCAAGATCTATCCGGCGCTCGCAGCCGTCCCGCCCGACCTTTTCGGCATCGCCTTCGTCTCGGCGGGGGGCCGTATCGATGCGGCGGGCGATGCCGACCATCCGTTTTCTCTGATGAGCGTCTCGAAGCCGTTCGTCTTCGCGCTCCTCTGCGACGCGATCGGCGGCGCCGCGGCGCGGGCCGAAATCGGCATCAACGCGACCGGGCTGCCCTTCAATGCGCTCGCCGCGATCGAGAACGGGCGGGACGGGCGCACCAATCCGATGGTGAATGCCGGCGCGATCGCCGCCTCAAGCCATGTTCCCGGCGCCGATCTTGAGGCGAAATGGCGCTTCATCCGGGCCGGCATCGAGCGTTTCGCCGGACGGCCGCTCGCCATCGATGACGCGGTCTATCGCTCGGCCAGCCTCACCAACACCCGCAACAAGGCGCTCGGCATGTTGCTCGCGACCTTCGGACGGCTTGGGACCGATCCGGTCGAGGCGGTCGAACTCTATACGCGCCAATGCGCGCTGACCGTGACGGCGCGGGATCTCGCCGTTATGGGCGCGACGCTCGGCCTTGGCGGGATGCATCCGATCACGGGCGCACAGGCCGTGAGCGCTAGCGCCTGCCGCGACGTCCTTGCCGCGATGACGACGTCCGGCCTCTACGAGACATCGGGCGACTGGCTGTTCGAGGTCGGGCTCCCAGGCAAGAGCGGCATCAGCGGCGGCATTGTTGCGGTTGCGCCCGGGATCGGCGGGCTCGGTACCTTCGGCCCGCGGCTCGACGGCGCCGGCAACAGCGTCAAGGGCCAGCGCGCCGCCCGCACTCTCGCCGACCGTCTCGGCCTCTCGCTTTTCTCCGCTGCCCCATCCTTTCCCGAAAGCGCCCGCTCTTCCTGAGAGCGCCTTGTTCGAACGCGCCGATGGCGCCCTGACGAGTGAAGCACCGATGACCGCGATCCAAGTTTCCGGCCTGCTCACCTTCACCATCGCCATAGTGGTCTTCTTCGCCGGCGCCGGGCTCAACCGGGCAATCCCGGCGCTGCAGCGATGGAACATCCCCGAGGCCGTCACCGGCGGCCTTTTGGCGGCGCTCGCGACGCTGGCCGCCTATCGCTTTCTTGGTATCGAACTCAGCTTCACCCTCGCCGCGCGCGACATGCTGTTGCTCTATTTCTTCACCGGCATCGGCCTCAACGCCAAGCTCGGCGATCTGCTTGCGGGTGGCAAGCCGCTCATCGTCCTGCTCGTGCTGACGCTGATCTATCTCGTCATCCAGAACACGATCGCCGCCGGCAGCATCGCGATGCTCGGCCTTCCCTCGGCAATCTCGCCCTTTGTCGGCTCGGCCTCGCTGATCGGCGGCCATGGCACGACGATCGCCTGGGCCCCTGTCATCGGCGCGCGCTCCGGCATCGGCAACCTCATGGAGATCGGCATCGCGACGGCGACGCTCGGCCTCGTCATCGCCAGCCTGGTTGGCGGGCCGATTGCGGGCTTCCTCATCAAGCGCCATGGGCTGCAGGGACCGTTAGGCGATGAAGCGCCGGTGGTTGGGCTTCCCGCCGAACCGGATACGATCCGCGACGAAATCAGCCATGTCAGCCTGATGCGCACCATCCTCGTCGTCAATGTGGTGATCCTCATCGCCTATGCGCTCGAGGATGCTGTCGAGGCGACCGGCATCAAGCTGCCGATGTTTGTCGTCTGCCTGCTGGTGGCGATCGTCGCGACCAATCTCGTGCCGCGCCTCGTCCCACGCCTAGCCTGGCCCTCGCGCACCAAGGGACTTGCGCTCATCTCCGACCTCGCGCTGAACATCTTCCTGGCGATGTCGCTGATGAGCATGCAGCTCTGGACGCTGGGCGAGCTCGGGCCGGCCCTCGTCATCATCCTGGCGCTGCAGACGCTGGCGGCGGTGCTCTACATCATCTTCGTCGTTTTCCCGGCGATGGGGCGCGACTATCTGGCGGCGGTTATCTCGGCTGGCTTCTCGGGCATCAGCCTCGGCGCCACGCCAACCGCGATTGCCAATATGACGGCCGTGACCAAGGTGCATGGCGCGGCGGCGCGGGCCTTCATCATCCTGCCGCTGGTCTCCGCCTTCTTCATCGATATCGCCAACGCGTTCGCGATCGGCTTCCTGGCTCGCTGAAGTCCAATTGGGCGCCGCGGATCAGTAGTCCCACTGCGCGCCGACGCCGAGCTCGCCGGTGCCATTGCCGCCGGCCGCGCCCTGCAGGCGGATGTTGCGGGTGACGTCGACATCGACGGTCACCTTGCCGGAATTGGCGTTCGGGCCTTGGCGCGCGCCGACATAGACACGGTCATTCAGTCGCTTGCCGATGCCGACCTGGCCAGTGGCGTCGACGTCAAAACTGTCGACGCCGAGCGAGCGCCGCACCTTGTCGAGCACGCCGGGGCCGCCGCCGGAGAACTGGGTCACCGCCTGCGCCACCTGCAGCGCCTGACTCGCATTCAGCGTCGAGATCGACCGGCCGAACAGGATGCGCGAGAGCACCTCGTCCTGCGCCAGCGCCGGCGTCGAGGTGAAACTCACCTGGGGCGCCGAGGCGCGGCCGGAAACGATGATCGAGGCCGTCACGTCGCTGGTGGTGGTCGAGGCGGTGAAATCGAGCGCCGGGTCGGTGTTGCCCTCGAAGGTCACCTTGCCCTCGGTGAAATCGAGGCGGCGGCCGAGGAGGTCGAAGCGGCCGCGGCGAAGCTCGAAGCCGCCAAGCGTCACCATGTTCGCCGTCGTGCCGCGCAATGTCAGATTGCCGCCGAATTCGGCATCGATGCCCATGCCGCGCACGAAGACCGCGTTGCGGGCGGCGATGGTCAAATCGAGATCGGCAACGAAGCTCGGCGGCTGGTCGATGCGGCGCGCGGTTCTCTCGGCGCGCGTCTGCGCCTGGGCCCTCAAACCGCTGCGCGAGGCCTGCTGCTGGCCACCGGTATTGATGTGGCGCACCTGCAGCGGGTCAAGCCCGCCCGGCAACTGGTCGGCGATGTTGATATCGAGCCGGATGATATCGATCGAACCGGCGATGCGCGGGCGCGTAGCAACCGGCCCATCGATGGTGATCTTTCCGCTCGCGACGAGTTGCAGAAGATCACTCGAGAGGATGTTGGCGCGGGAGAGATCGATCCTGAGATTGGCCGGGAAACCGCGTGCCGGATCGAGACCGATCGAGCCGCTGCCGGTCACACTGCCGCCGCGCGGCGTTGCCGCGGTGAGCTGGCTGACGACGAGCTGGCTGTTGGAGCCGGTCAGCACCGCCTGGATATTGGTGAGTGTCACGCCGTTGACGCTATCGGTGAAGGTCGCGCCGGCGACGCGGACGGTTCCCGTGGCGGCAGGCGCGGCGGCCGTGCCGCGGAGTGTCAGGTCGACCGTGGCGCGGCCGCGCAGCGTCGACCCCTGGTCTGCGAGGAACGTGTTTCCGATGCCGAGATCGATCGCGCCGGCAATGCGCAGATCAAGCGCGCCTGCGGCGATCGGCACCGAGCCGCGCACCGTGAGGCCCGAGACGGACGGCGCGTTGATCGTCGCGTCGACATTGACGCGGCCGCCGCCAAGCGTGCCGCGCGCTGCGATTTCGAACGGGCCGATGCCCTTCGTCGCGAGATCGGCCGTCGAGAGGCGGGCGATGCGGAAATCATAAGTGCCTGACGGCGCCGTGGCCGAGCCGGTAATGCGGGCGGTCCCCGACAGCGTGCCGCTCGGATCGAGCGCGGGCGCAACCAGCGCCGCGAGCGAGAGCGGCAGATTGCGGAGATCGACCGTCAGATCCATCGTCTCGCCGACACGGCCGGCAATGGTCGCCCCGCCGCCGCCGGTCGCAAGCTGCAGCCGGTCGATGGCGACGCCGCCACCGGCAAGCGTGATCGTCGCCGGGGCCGACAAGGTGACCGCGACCGGGCCGCGCGCCATGCGCAACTGGTCGAGCCGGATGCGGGTTGCCGCGCCAGATGGAACGATATTGGCCCTCGCGGCCAGCGTCGCGCCGAGCACGGCGGTATCGAGCGTCACGTCGGTCGCCTGGCCGAGGCTCTGGGCGGTCAGTGTCGCCCGGTCAATGCGCTGCGACCCGGCCACGAGGCCGGTCAAGGTGGCGCGGCCGTCAAGCACCGGCACGCCCGCCGGATCGACGACGCGGAGGTCGATATCGGCCGCGTCGAGCCGGTTGCCGGCGACGCGCACATTCTCCGCCCGACCATTCACGGCGACGCGCTGGCGGCCGTTGGCCCCGTCGAGGACCACCGTGCCGTTAAGGCTGCCGCCGATATCGGTGAGGATCAGCGGAGCGAGATCGGAAAGGTCGCGCGCCGCCACCGTGAAGCGGCCGGTGACGATGTTGTCGGCCGTCATCGATGCCGCGCCGGTGGCGCTGACACTGCCGACGGAAAGGCTGAGATCATCGACGCGGCTTCGGGTCGTTTCGGTGGCGAAACGCGCGCTGCCTTTGGCCGGCCGGTCGGCGATCTGGCCGGCGAGGCTGAAGGCGCCGCTGGGCAAGCCTGTGAGATCGACGAGGTCCAGCGTGATGCCGAGATTGCGGATCGGCTTGCCCATCGCCTCAGCCGAGGCGATGTCGACGCGGCCGTCGAGAGCGAGCGCCTGGAGTCCGCCACTGAAGCGCAGTTCGGCCTTCGCGCCGCCCTTGATGCGCGGATCGAGCCTTGCGAGATCGGCAAGCGCCAGCTTCGCCGTGAGATCAGCCGTGTTGGCCGCGATGCCGCCATTGACAGCGAGATCGAGGCCGTTGGCGGCGACCGTCAGGTTGTTGACCGAGATGGTGCCGTCGCCAGCACGGGCGAGCGCGCCCTTGAAGCGGCTGGTGCCGGCAAGGAAGCCGTCGACGGCATCGATGCCGGCGCGAACGTCCTTGGCGGTGCCGTCGAGATTGAGCGCGACGGCGGAGAAGTCCTTGCCGGTGTCGACGTCGCCGGTCAGCGCCACCGTGCCGGAGAGCGGGCGATTGGTCAGCGCGGCGAAGGCGGCGAGATCGAGCCGCGGCAGCTTGAAATTGCCCTTCACCGACTGCGGAGTGGCTGTGCCGACAAAGGAGAGCTCAAGCGGCGTGAGCTCGACCGTTGCCGAAGTCACCGACTGTGCGCTCGCCGACACGGATGCCGAAGCGGAGAAGCGGGCGCTGGTACCGAGGGCCGCGGCAACCTTTGGCTGGTCCGAGGTGAGGCCTTCGACCGAGCCGTCGATGACCATCGCCAACGCGCTGTCGGCCGGCGTGCCCTTGGCGGTCAGGTTGAATGTGCGCGCACCGTAGCCGCGCCCGGACAGGTCCTGTGCCGTCAGGCTCGCATCGACCGCCGGCAGGCCGAACGGGCCGACGAGATGGGCGTTCAGCCGCCAGCCCGACCAGCCGATGCCAGGCGCGAGCGTCTCGAAATGCGAAGCGGCGCCGCCAACAAGATCGAAGGTGACGTCGGCCGTCTCATGCGCGGGATCGACGGTTCCGAGCAGCGCCGCGCCGAAGCCGGCCGCGGTCAGGTTCAATCCCTCGATGCTGGTCTTGAAATCGTCGGCGATCACCGCCGAACCGATCAGCGCGGTATGGCCGGCAAAGAGCGGCCGGACCGTCGCCGGCAGCAGGCCGTCGATCGTGCCGCCGAGATCCAGCATCACGCGTCGGCCGCCGTCGACACGCCTGACAGCCGCGGTGCCGCCCAGCTGACCGGACGGACCGGCGTCGAGCGCCAGCGTGCCGTTCCAGTTGTCGAGCGGCGCGTCTCCCTTCACGGTCAGCGCGAGCGGCGGTAGCCCCTCGAGACGCCCGAGCCGCGCGGCAAGGCCGCCGGCCGGCTCGGATGCCGTGATGTCGAGCGCGAGGCTTCCTGGACCATTGGCAGCCGTGTAGCCGACATGGCCGCGCAGCACGCCCGGCGAATCGAGGCGCTCCAGCGCGAAGTCGAGATCGATCCCTTCAGCGAGATTGACCAGCCGCGCCGATGCATCAAGGCTAAGGCGGGCCGCGACGCCCGTCACGGGCTCGCCAAGAATGATGTCGGCGACCTTGAGCTCGCCGAGCACGACGCGGAGCGCAGGAATCGAGGTTTGCGAAGGCGTTGCAGCGGGGGCGGCCGGCGGCAGTACCGGCAGGCGGTCAAGCGCGAAGCGCTCGGCTGCGAGGCGCTCGACATTGACGGTGCCGGAGAGCAGCGACAGCGGCCGCCAGACCAGTTCGACGCCGCCGACGGTGGCGAACTGCCCGCGCTCATCGGCCACCGAAATTTCGCCGACCCGCATGTCGGTCGGCACAAAGCCGGTGATGTCGCTGACTGTGACGGTCAGCCCGTCGCGGCTGGCGAGGCGGCTGGCAAGATCGGCCAGCATGCGCTTGCCCGGCGTCGTTTGCACCAGCGCAAACAGGGCGACGGCCGCGACGAGAATACCGACGACAAGAATGCCGAACAATCCGGCGATGATCCGCGCGATCCGCATCAGAAGGCCTGCCCAAGACTCAAATAGACGCCATAGCCGGCCTGGTTCTCGCCCTCATTGGCGACGGGAACCGCAATATCGAGCCTGACAGGCCCGATGCCGGTGTAATAGCGCAGGCCGAGGCCGGCGCCGACGCCGAGATCGCTGAATTCCGGGGCGCTGCCGGCCGAAGCAGCGCCGACATCGACGAACGGGACGATGCCGATGGTGTCGGTGACCTTGATGCGTGCCTCGAGCGAGCCGGCGACATAGGAAAGACCGCCGATGATGTCGCCCTGGTCGTTATGCGGGCTCTGCGACTGGTAGTCGAAGCCGCGCAGCGTGCCGCCGCCGCCGACATAGAAGCGGCGCTGCGGCGGGACGTTGAGCAATTCGGTTCCGAAGAGCGAGCCCGCGGCGATGCGGCCGGCGAGGATGTAGCGATTGTCCTCGTCGAAGGCGTGATAGGCCGAGAGCTGGCCCTGGACCATCATCGGGCCAGCCCCCGCGTCGCCGAGATAGACGAACGGCTCGATCGTTCCGCTGGCGCGAATACCGCGCGATGGATCGAGTGCGTTGTCTGTGGTGTCGTACGTCGCCTGGATCGGGATGCCGGCGATGTTGTAGGTGTTGCTGCCGGTGCTGTCCTGGACGTTCGAGGCCTCGAGATCGATGCCAGCCTGCACCGAGAGCTGCTCGTTGACGGTGCGCTTGACGCTGGCGTTGAAGGTCACCGCCTCGCGGATATAGGCGTCGGTCACCTCGCGCAGGACGGCCGCCTCGGCGGCGAGATCATCGGCCGTAGTGATGATGCCGGGCTTGGTGAAGGTCGCCGTGAAGCGATAGCCGAACGGGTCCGCATCCGGCACCGAATCGGGAACCTTGCCATACCAGGACAGCTGGCCGTCGAGCCGCAGCGTCTCGGCGCCGCCAAAGAGGTTGCGGTGGCCCCAATAGCCGTTGATCGAGGCGCCGTCCGTGGTCGCATATTTGGCGCCGAAGCCGACGAAACGGGGCTTGCGTTCGGTGACCTCGATATCGATCGGGACACGGCCCTTGCCATCGGGGCTGTCGCCCTCGACGATGCGCACGCCCGAGATGGCATCATATTTCAGCAGAGAGCGGCGGGTATCTGCGATCCGCTTCTGCGAGAACATCTCGCCGGGAATGATGCGGACGCGGTCCTCGACAAAGCTCTTCTTGAGCCGATCGGTGCCTGTGACGGTAACGGCCCCAAAGGTCGTCGGGCTGCCGGTGGCGACATAGAAATCGACGTCGACGATGTGGCGGGCATGATCGGCCACGACATCCTTGTCGGCGATCTTGGCGAAGGCGAAGCCGCGATCGCGATAGAAGGCTGTGATGCGGCTCTCGGCGGCGAGGATCGCCGTCGACCGCGCGGTTCGGCCCGGAATGATGCCGAGTTCGCGCAAGGTAGGCACATCGGCGATCGGCTTTTCCTTCGTCGCGTCAAGCAGCCTTATCTGCCCGAAGGTGAAGATTGCGCCCGTCGTGACCGTCACGGTGACGGGCACAGGCCCGGCCTTCCGTGCCGCCTCGATGGCCGCCAGCGCCCCGTCGCTCTCGACCGGGACACCGGCGACCGTGATCGCGATCTGGCCGGCGAAATAGCCTTCGGAATAGAGCGCGGCGGTGATGAGGTCGAAATCGGAGCGCGCGCGGCGCAGCAGCCCGGCAGCGCCTGATGGCGGCGAACGGCGGAGCGACTGAAGGCCGGAGGCGCCGGTGATCGTGCCCCGCAGCGACCGGCCGGCATCGACGACATCGATCGTCACCGTGTAGGGAACTGCGTCGAAGACCGGCTCGGCCTTTGTCTGGCCGAACACGCCGCGGATCCGGTCGATGAAGCTCGGACCGTCCTCAGCCAAAGCGGCGCCGGACCCGACGGCAAGAATCGCGAGCGCCAGCGTCGCCATGAGGCCGCTGGCCACAGGACGCTGTCTCCTCTCGCCTTTTCCGGCCGAATTCCTCAACGCAACACCCACCCTGTCCGCACTCACATCACGGCCGGCCTGCATGAAAGCAGACCTTTGCTATGCGTGATTGCGGTTAATACCGCGTGTAGCAACAGCAATCGACCTCTGCCCAAGGAAGCCGATTCCCTCGGACGAGATCTTCCAGCGCCCTCCAAGGGTAACCCGAAGCGCGCCGCGATGCGATGTCGTTCGAGCCACGATGCCGCTCCAACGGGGATGCTGGCCGATCGCCGACGAGGGCTATGACAAATCGGCAACGGCCGCGACAGATGATTGCCGGCCCTTGCGGTGGATCTTTTTCGACATTGCGGCACGGCTTCCTCCTCCGCTAGAACGCGATCACTCGCTCGGACCCGGTGAAAGCCCGGGTGGCTCTTTCGGCCGCCGATCCGCCGGATAACGCACAAGACGAACGTCACCTCTGACCGGACTTTCCGGCGGGTCGTTTGCTGCGGAAGATCATTCATGTCCCTCCTCAATACCGTTCGACGCGGTTGGTTCGCCAACCCGCGCGCCGATATTCTCTCCGGCATCGTCGTCGCGCTCGCCTTGATCCCGGAAGCGATCGGCTTCTCGGTCATTGCCGGCGTCGATCCGAAGATCGGCCTCTATGCCTCGGTGGTGATCGCGATCGTCATCGCCTTCACCGGCGGCAGGCCGGCAATGATCTCGGCCGCAACGGCCGCGACGGCGGTCCTGATGGGGCCGCTCGTGCGCGAGCACGGCGTGCAGTATCTCTTCGCCGCCACCATCCTCATGGGCATCGTCCAGATCTGCGCCGGCTTCCTGAAGCTCGGCCGCCTGATGCGCTTCGTCTCGCAATCGGTGATGACCGGCTTCGTCAATGCCCTGGCGATCCTCATCTTCCTCGCCCAGTTGCCGGAACTCATCCATGTTCCGCTGGCGACGTATGGGCTGATCGCGGTCGGCCTCGCGATCATTTATCTCTTCCCGCTCGCGACTCGCGCCGTCCCGGCGCCGCTCGTGGCCATCGCCGTTGTGACGCTCCTCTCCGTCGTCCTGAAGCTCGACGTGCGGACCGTCGCCGATCTCGGCGAACTCCCCTCGGCGCTGCCGACATTCGGGTTGCCCGCCGTGCCGTTCACGCTGGATACGCTCCGCATCCTCATGCCGATCGCATTGACGCTCGCGGCCGTCGGGCTGCTGGAATCGCTGCTGACGGCACAGATCGTCGATGACATGACAGACACGCCGAGCGACAAAAACCGCGAATGCGGCGGACAGGGCCTCGCCAATATCGCTTCGGCGCTGTTCGGCGGCATGGGCGGCTGCGCCATGATCGGTCAGTCGGTGATCAACGTATCCTCGGGCGCCCGCGGCCGCCTCTCGACGCTGGTGGCCGGTGCATTCCTGCTCGTCCTGCTCGTCGCGCTGCAGGATCTCCTCGCCATCGTCCCGGTCGCGGCGCTTACCGCCGTCATGATCATGGTGTCGATCAACACCTTCTCCTGGCGCTCGGTCGTGCGGCTTCGGACCAACCCTGTTCCGTCCTCGGTGGTGATGCTCGCGACCGTCGCGACCGTCATCGCAACGCATGACCTGGCGAAAGGCGTGCTGGTCGGCGTGCTGCTCTCCGGCGTCTTCTTCGCCGGCAAGGTGTCGCGGCTCAGCCGTGTCACCTCGGCGATCTCGGAAGACGGCCAGACGCGGTTCTATATCGTCGAGGGACAGATCTTCTTTGCCTCGGCCGGCACCTTCGTCGATGCCATCGACTTCCTCGAGCCGGTCGAGCGGATCGTGCTCGATGTCCGCAACGCCCATTTCTGGGACATCTCGGCGGTGGGCGCGCTCGATCGGGTCGTGCTGAAGGCGCGGCGGCACGGGCTTGAGGTCGATGTGGTCGGCCTCAATGCGGCGAGCGCCAGCATGGTCGAGCGTTTCGCTGTGCATGACAAGGACGAGGCGGCGGTCGCTTCGTCACACTGAGCGGCACGGCTGGCGGTCTCAGCCGCCGCCGGCGATGCTGCATGAATGATCGAGCAGCTCCTCGCCGACCGACCAGGCGCCACGGGCACGCGTGTCCGCGGCGAGCAGCATGAAGCCTGGCGTGCCGCCCGGCCGCTCGATGCCGGCGATGACCAGCGTCATCTCGGCCATGGAGCGCCGCGCCGCGGGAACGCCGGCGCGCATGTCGGCAAACGGGTTGATGCGCTCGAACGCCGCGACACTCGCCTGCCGCGCCCAGTATTGGCCGCCGGCGAGCGGAACCGGGAAGCGCGTCCAGCGCTCGCCGATCTTGGGCCCGAAGCGCGACAGCTCGGCCATGACAGACGGCTGCAGGCAATCGACATGGATATGCAAGCGGTCCTGGCTGCGGCTCGGGCGAGAATTCACTGCCATGCCAAGGCTCGACCAGCCCGGATCACGCGGCAGCGCTGACACGACGAAGTGGCGCGCATTCCACGCGTCCTGAAAGAAGGGCGGCGCATTCGCCGCCAGCAGCGCCGGGCTCTCGATGCCGGCGATCGGCGCTGTCGGGACCAGCAGGACCTCGCTGCGGCCGAATGGCGGCCGGATCACCACAAAACCGTCCTCGGTGTCGCCTGACTGATCGACCGCCAGGCAGGGGAAAGGCACGTGCAAGGTTCGGCTGCTAACGACGCAGCTGCCGACCGAAAGAGCGAGCGCATTGCGGCTGCTCGCAGCGATCGGCTCGATCAAGACGAGGGCGGTCATGGCGAAGGCAGAGGCGAGGACCGCAGCGCCGCCGGCGAGACGGGCGAGACGGCTCATTCGCGCGCGGCTCCGCCGGTCTGGATAAGGCGATGGCGCAGTCTGACGGGGCATATGGACAATTGGACGGGGCTTTTGGAAATGTGTGGAGCTCTCATGCCCTTGCACTGCGGCATCGTTCATCGGCCTGTCAACATCGCGGCCGATGATCGCGTGATCGGCCTCCCCGCCCCACTGGCACGCCGATTGCTCGGAATTGTGGCGAGACCGGCCCTCGCGCGGCCGGACTCCTCGCCTTTTTCCGCGCGCCCTATCGAGCCGCCCCACCCGCCATCCCTCGCCAAGAGTGGATAGCACCCCTGAAACGACCGACCGGAACCCCATGATCGCCAGCAACGATTTCGACATGATCGTCATCGGCAGCGGCCCTTCGGGTCGCCGCGCCGCCGTCCAGGCGGCCAAGATCGGCAAAAGCGTGCTGGTGGTCGAGAAGGGCCGCCGGGTCGGCGGCGTTTCCGTCCACACCGGCACCATTCCCTCGAAGACCCTGCGCGAGACCGTGCTCAACCTCTCGGGCTGGCGCGAGCGCGGCTTCTATGGCCGCTCCTACCGCGTCAAGCAGGACATCAGCGCCGGCGATCTGATGGCTCGCCTCCACAAGACGCTCGACCATGAGGTCGAAGTGCTCGAGCACCAGTTCAGCCGCAACGGCGTTTCCACCGCGATCGGTTCTGGCCGCTTTCTCAGCGAGCATGAGATCGAGGTTACCGGCGAAACGGGCGAAACGCGGGTCTATCGCGCCGGCCATGTGCTGATCGCCTGTGGCACGCGGCCGTT
Organism: Kaistia sp.; assembly: GCA_965229085.1. Taxonomy (GTDB): domain Bacteria; phylum Pseudomonadota; class Alphaproteobacteria; order Rhizobiales; family Kaistiaceae; genus Kaistia. The sequence goes on from OZ245859.1 coordinate 1,962,569, forward strand.
CCGTCCCGACTTTGTGCCGTTCAACGGCGTCAACGTCTTCGACAGCGACGAGATCATCGAACTGCCGAAACTGCCGCGCAGCCTCGCCGTCATCGGCGCCGGCGTGATCGGCGTCGAATATGCGACCATCTTCAGCGCGCTCGATGTCGCGGTGACGCTGATCGAGCCGCGCAACACCTTCCTCGACTTCATCGACAAGGAACTGATTGACGAGTTCATGCATGACCTGCGCGACCGCAATGTCGCGCTCCGGCTCGGCGCGGCCGTCCAGACGATCAAGGTCAACGACAGCGGCAAGGTGCTGACATCGCTCGCCGATGGGCGGCTGGTGACGACCGACATGCTGCTGTTCGCGGCTGGCCGCGTCGGCGCCACAGACACGCTCAATCTCGACGCGGTCGGAATCAAGACCGACCATCGCGGCCGCATCGTCGTCGAGGCGAGCACGATGCAGACATCGGTGCCTCATATCTATGCAGCGGGCGACGTCATCGGCTTTCCGAGCCTCGCCTCGACCTCGATGGAGCAGGGCCGCGTCGCCGCCTGCCATGCCTTCGGGCTGCAGCCTCCGCCGCCGCCCGAATTCTTCCCCTATGGCATCTATTCCGTCCCGGAGATCTCCACCGTCGGCATGACCGAGGAAGAAGTCCGCAAGCGCGAGATCCCCTATGAATGCGGCATCGCGCGGTTCCGCGAGACGTCGCGCGGCCACATCATGGGGCTCAACAACGGCATGATGAAGATGATCTTCTCGACCAAGACGCGGCGCCTTCTCGGCGTGCACATCGTCGGCGAAGGCGCGACGGAGCTTATCCATATCGGCCAAGCGGTGCTGAACCTCAAAGGCACCATCGACTATTTCATCGAGAACACCTTCAACTATCCAACCCTTGCTGAGGCCTACAAGATCGCCGGCCTCGACGCCTGGAACCGTCTGGCGCGGCCCTGATCTCGTCCTTATCGCCGCGCCGGATCCGCGACCCTCGCCGAGGGGCCGCCCGGCGAGGAGCGGATTGCAGGGGCCCCGCGGGCACGTTCGGCGCGCATTCGCTATGAATTCCGCCGATCCTCGCCTAGTGATCAGCGGCTTGGCGTCATGCTGCCGATTTCGGCGGCGCCGACCTTTCGGATCGCAATCGCGACGCCAGCGTTTCGGGGACTAAAATCATGCTGTTCGACGGCGGGTTCACTTTCAGCAATTTCATTGCCGACGTCTTTGCCATCTTCATCTTCATCATGTGGTTCTGGCTGCTGATGACCGTCGTCGGCGATCTCTTCCGCCGCCATGATGTTTCGGGCTTTGCCAAGGTCATCTGGGTGATCGCACTGATCATCCTGCCCTATATCGGCATCTTCGCTTATCTCCTGACCCAGAGCCGCGGCATGGCCGAGCGGAACCAGGAGCGCGCGCAGCACGCCCGGGAACAGCTCCGCCACATGGTGGGCTACAGCCCGGCCGACGAGATCGAGAAGCTCAGCAAGCTCAAGGCGTCCGGTTCGCTGTCGGAGGCTGAATATCTGCGCCTGCGCGCTCGCGTGGTCGAATAGCCAGGCAAGCCGCTCACCAGCGGAGCCGATGGCCGCCGGCAGTCCTGCCGGCGGCCATCGCAGCGATTCAGAGAACCTCCGCTGCCGTTGCCACAGGCGCGAGAGCGTCGAGCTCGGCGTCGTCGAAGAGGCGCGAGCGGGTGAGGAATCGCAGTTCGCGGCCGTTCTCGAGCGAGAACATGCCGCCACGTCCCGGCACGACATCGATGATCAGCTGCGTGTGGCGCCAATAGTCGAACTGCGAGGCCGTCATGAAGAACGGCGCGCCGTCGATCTCGCCGAGCCGGATATCCGTGTCGCCGACAATGTAGTCCCCCTTTGCGAAGCACATCGGCGAGGAGCCGTCGCAGCAACCGCCGGACTGGTGGAACAGGACGTCGCCGTGATCCTGCCGCAGCGTGCGGAGGAGGGAGATGGCGGCAGGGGTGGCGGTGACACGGGGAACGGGTTCGATCGTCAGCGGATCGGCCATCGTGACCCTCCTGTTTCTGTCCGGGATTGCGCGAAAGCGCCTGGCGGAAATCTGGCCCGGCGATTTCATGGCGGCGCCCGCGATCGTCGCGGGGCGCCGCTTGTCTGGTTCGGAGCGGACGGCGCGGGTGCCGCCCGCTCCTAGCCCCAAAGAAGCCCGGGCTAGAAGAAGCCGAGCTTCTTGGGGCTGTAGCTGACCAGGAGGTTCTTGGTCTGCTGGTAGTGATCGAGCATCGCCTTGTGGTTCTCGCGGCCGATGCCTGACTGCTTGTAGCCGCCGAAGGCCGCGTGAGCCGGATAGGCGTGGTAGCAGTTCGTCCAGACACGGCCGGCCTCGATGCCGCGGCCGAAGCGGTAGGCGCGGTTGCCGTCGCGGGTCCACACACCGGCGCCGAGGCCGTAGAGCGTGTCATTGGCGATGGCGAGCGCCTCTTCCTCGGTCTTGAAGGTCGTGACCGAAACGACGGGCCCGAAGATCTCCTCCTGGAAGATCCGCATCTTGTTGTGGCCCTTGAACACGGTCGGCTGGACATAATAGCCGCCGGCGAGTTCCCCTTCGAGCTCGGCGCGCGCGCCGCCGATCACGAGCTCCGCGCCTTCCTGCTTGCCGATATCGATATAGGACAGGATCTTCTCGAGCTGCTCGCTCGAGGCCTGCGCACCCAGCATGGTCGAGCTATCAAGCGGGCTCGCCTGCTTGATGGCGCGGATACGCGGCAGCGCCCGCTCCATGAAGCGGTCGTAGATGTCCTCCTGGATCAGCGCGCGGCTCGGGCAGGTGCAGACCTCGCCCTGATTGAAGGCGAACAGCACGAAGCCCTCGATCGCCTTGTCGAAGAAATCGTCGTCGGCCGCACAGACATCGGAGAAGAAGATGTTCGGCGACTTGCCGCCAAGTTCGAGCGTGACCGGGATGAGGTTCTGGCTGGCATACTGCATGATCAGCCGGCCGGTCGTCGTCTCGCCGGTGAAGGCGATCTTGGCGATACGGTTCGAGGAGGCGAGCGGTTTGCCGGCTTCGAGGCCGAAGCCGTTGACGATGTTGAGCACGCCCGGCGGCAACAGGTCGGCGATCAGTTCGGCGAGGATGAGGATCGAGGCGGGCGTCTGCTCGGCCGGCTTCAGCACGACGCAGTTGCCGGCCGCAAGCGCTGGCGCGAGCTTCCATACCGCCATCAGGATCGGGAAGTTCCACGGGATGATCTGGCCGACGACGCCGAGCGGCTCATGGAAGTGATAGGCGACGGTGTCCTCGTCGAGTTCCGACAGCGACCCTTCCTGGGCGCGGATCGCGCCGGCGAAATAGCGGAAGTGGTCGACTGCGAGCGGAATATCGGCGTTGGTGGTCTCGCGGATCGGCTTGCCGTTGTCCCAGGTTTCGGCCAGCGCCAGGAGATCGAGGTTCTGCTCGAGGCGATCGGCGATCTGGTTGAGGATCAGCGCGCGGGCGGCGACACTGGTGCGGCCCCAGGCGACCTTGGCGGCGTGGGCGGCATCGAGCGCGAGTTCCACATCCTCCTTCTGCGAACGCGGGATCTCGGTGATCTTCCGGCCATTGATCGGCGAGGTGTCGTCGAAATAGCGCCCGCCGACCGGAGCGACCCACTGGCCGCCGATGAAATTCTCATAGCGCGGCTTGAACGGGGCAGCCGATGTCGCGCCGAGGAATTCAGGCTTGTTCATGGTTTCCTCCCATGGTGAACACGCCCTCCCCTCTGCAGCGGCCGTGCCGACGGCGCGCTGAGCGGGCGCTATTCCATGCTGCATAGCGGTAAGTGACTGAGAGATTTCGCCCCGCCGGAACGGCCTTTCTGCTTTGCCGCCTTGGCAGTGGACGGCGCCCGCGAATGGGTGCAACAGTTTTCGAAACGGCTGCGGAAGCAAGCGACACCTGTTGCAGACTGCAACAGCCGGGAGGACTGAGCCATGGCGTCCATTGCAGCGGCGGACACTGTCCAGGCCGCGAGGAGGCGTTTCTTCCTCGAAGGATCTTCGCCCGAAGGTCTGGTCGCGGCGCCGATCCTGCGCTCGTGGCAGCGGTGTTCATCGCAGGGCCTCGATGCTGGCGACCGGCCGCAGGTCGAGCCGATGAGCAGTACCGCGCTGCGCGAGGAACAGGAGCGGCACGACCTTTTGCGCCGGATCACGCGGCCCGAGATGATGTCGCTGCGCCAGGAAGCAAAGCTGACCGACAGCGTGGTGATCCTGACCGATGGCAACGGCCTCGTCCTGGAAATGACCGGCAATCCCGAATTCGCGGGCCGCGCCTCGCGCGTCGCGCTTCGGCCGGGCGTCGCCTGGAGCGAAGCGGCGATCGGCACCAATGCGATCGGCACCGCACTGATCGAACGGCGGCCAATCGGCGTGCATGGCGCGGAGCATTTTTTCGAGCCGCACCGCATCCTCACCTGCGCCGCCGCGCCGATCTTCGACCCGCGCGGGCAGTTGGCTGGTGTTCTCGACATGTCGGGCCATGCGTCAGTCCGGCCGGTGCACGCGCTCGGGCTGGTGCGGCTGGCCGTGGAGCAGATCGAACATCGGTTGTTCGAGCGCGGCTTCGAGAATTTCAAGGTGCTGCGCTTCCATGAGGAGGCGGAACTGGTCGGCACGACACGCGAGGCCGTGCTCGTTTTCGACGGCGACCGGCTCGTCGGGGGCAATCGCCGCGGCCTCGCACTGTTGAAGCTCGACTGGACCGCCATCGACAGCGTGCGGCTCGCCGAATTGTTCGAAACCGTCGAGGTCTCGGACGAGGTTCGGGCGATCCGCAGCCGCTCAGGTCTCATCCTGCATGGCCGCCTCGCCGCGCCGAAGGAAACGCTCGCCAGCGGGCCGCGCGCAACCGTCCGGACTGCGGCAGCCGCGCCCGAGCCGGTGTTCGACGCGGCGACGCTCGCCGCCCTCGATCGCGCCATCCGCCTCCTCGCTGCCGACGTGCCTGTGCTCGTGCATGGCGAGACCGGCGTCGGCAAGGAAGTGTTCGCCCGCCGCGTTCATGCCGAGAGTTGCCGACGCGACGGGCCGTTCGTCGCGGTCAACTGCGCCGCTCTGCCGGAAAGCCTGATCGAGGCTGAGCTGTTCGGCTATGAGGAAGGTGCCTTCACCGGCGCGCATAAGCAGGGCCGCAGCGGCCTCGTGCGCCAGGCCGCGGGCGGCATCTTGTTCCTCGACGAGATCGGCGACATGCCGCTCGCCGCGCAAGGCCGGCTGCTGCGCCTTCTGCAGGAGCGCCAGGTCGTGCCGCTGGGCGGCGGGACCGCGGTTCCGGTCGATTTCGCGCTTCTCTGCGCGACGCATCGGCCGCTGGCGGCGCTGGTTGAGAGCGGCGGCTTCCGCTCCGATCTCTATTTCCGCATCGCGCAATATGTCGTCGAGTTGCCGGCGCTCAGAACGATCGCCGACCGCCGTGGCGTCATCCGCGCGCTCTGGTCGGGGCTCGGCGGGGATCGCGCGGGCGTCAGCCTGACCGAGGCGGTCCTCGAACCGCTCGCGGCCTATGAATGGCCGGGCAATTTCCGCCAGCTCGCCGGTATGCTGCGAGCCTTGCTGGCGCTGGCCGAGCCGGGCGAGCCGCTGCCGCTTTCGGCGCTGCCGCCGGACATTCTCAACCTCCCGGCGGCCGGCGAAGCCGTGGCATCCCCAGCCCGTGCGCTGCCGGAGAGCGACGGCAGCCTGTCATCGCTGACGCGCGAGGCGATGGCCCGGGCGGTCGAGGAGTGCAACGGCAACATCTCGCGCGCGGCAAAGAAACTCGGCATCGATCGCTCGACGCTTTATCGCCGCCTGATCTGGCAGAGCGGCGGGCCGGAGACCCGCCGCATTTGCTGATGGATCAGCCGAAGCGGTTGGCGCCCGGCGTGCCCCTCTTCAGGTACCAATAGAGCAGCACCAGCGCGCCGATCAGCGGGATGAGATTGAGGAAGATCCACCAGCCGCTGCGATCGGTATCGTGCAGGCGGCGGACGGTGACAGCGAGATTGGGCAGGATCGTCGCGAGCGACCAGAGGCCCGAGATCGGTCCGGCCGACTGCATTGCCTCATAGTGCCAGCCGAAAGCGCTATCGAGCCCATAGGCTATGATGCTGCTGATGATCGCGAACAGCACCCACCACCAGAATTCCGGCCGCGACGCGCGGCCGGAGAATGTCGCATATTTCGAAAAGACGGTTCTGACCGCCGTCATCATGTCCATGGTCATATCCCCCCATTGGCCGCTGATCGCGTGTCGGTGCGCGAGGCCGCCGGAATAGCTCCGGCGACAGCCGGCAAGCGATTCTCGCACCAATCGGCGACGAGTTCGAGGGGCGCCGCGCGGCGGCGCCGCCCCATGCGACCGGCTTGCAACAGGGCTGCTATTTCTCCACAGGGCGGAACCGCAGAAGCCCGCGATTCCGCGCTTTTCGCGGCACGGGTCTCGGCGGAGACAACGCTTCGTTAACGCTGCGGTCCGTATGCCTTGGGGGTAACCAACGGACTCAAGCAAGCTTCGAGCGCAAGGTCTTCGGCATCATGCGATCTCCACCGCGTCCCCCTCATTCGCCCGATGATTCGGCAACCGCCAGCGTTTCCGCCGAGGATCGCGGACGGCCCGAGCGCGGCACGCTGCATCTTCGCCGCCCGATCGATGCAAGGCCCGATGCCGGCAAGCCGAATGTCGGCAAGCCGGACCCGTTCCAGCTCCGCGCCGAGGACCTCGCCGCGCTCGACACCGTGCCGAGCTGGCTGCGTCCGTTCACGACCACGCCGACCAGCCGCTTCACCCGGACGCCGGACTACCTGATGCGCCCGCGCGACGAGGAGCTGCCGCCTTTGCCGCAGCCGCCCCGCCCGCAGCAGCCGACGACGCGTCTGCATGCTCCGGCGCGCGGACCCGCGGCCCCGAAGCAGCCCCTATCGCAACAGCCAGGCGCTCGCGCGCCCACCGCCCCGGCCGAGGCGCCGGCCAAGCCAGCCGATATCGTCGTCGAAGCGACCGAGAGTCCGACGCTGGAAAGCGTTGCGCCCGCCGCTCCTGCGGCCGAGGTCATGACGACCGAAGCGTCCGCTGCCGCTCCAGAGATCACTCTGGCCGTCTCGGAGGCGCCGGCAACGATCCGCCGGATCGCGGCGCTGATCCGCACCGACATCATCACGCCGCCTGTACGCGCAGCCGATCAGGACGACGCACCGCAGCCGATCACGCCGCGCAGCGCGCGCCGTGCCGCGGCGAAGGACGTCGAAATCGCGCTGCCGGAGGCACTCTCCCCGACCGTTCTGCCGATCGAGCCGCCACTTCGGGCGACCGTCCGCGTCTCCTTCGTCTGGCCTGTCGATGACGGCATCCGCGACGAGGCCGAGCCGGAGATGAGCGAGACTCTGACGGCCGATCTACCGCCGCTGCCGGCCTTGACCGAGTCGCCGGACGTGATCGCGACACCCATCGTCGCAACGCCGATCCTGGCCGTGCCGCGCCCGCTCTTCCCTGCGGCCGTGAAGTCCATGGCTGCCGAGCCGGCCAAAGCGCCCGAGCCGGCCAAGGTCGAGCCCGCATTTGAGCCTCTCCTCGAGACGCGGACGACGGTCGGACGGGCCGATGCCGTCGGAGGCAGCGAGGACTACGAATTCCCGCCGCTCGAGCTTCTGGCCGAGCCGCCGCTGGTCGAGCCGGATTCCGAGCTTTCGGAAGAAGCGCTGGTCAAGAACTCGACGACGCTGCAGCAGACGCTGCGCGATTTCGGCGTACGCGGCGAGATCATCGACGCCAATCCGGGCCCGGTCGTCACGCTCTATGAGCTGGAACCTGCCCCCGGCACCAAGTCTTCGCGCGTTATCGCCCTCTCGGCCGACATCGCCCGCTCGATGAGCGCCGTCTCCGCCCGCGTCGCGGTCGTGGAAGGCCGCAACGTCATCGGCATCGAATTGCCAAACCACCGCCGCGAGACGGTGTGGCTGCGCGAACTGCTCGAGAGCCATGAGTTCAGCGAGGCGAAGGCCAAGCTGGGCATCTGCCTCGGCAAGACGATCGGCGGCGATGCCGTTATCGTCGATCTCGCCCGCATGCCGCATCTGCTCGTTGCCGGCACCACCGGCTCGGGCAAGTCGGTCGCCATCAACACCATGATCCTGTCGCTGCTCTACCAGTATCGCCCCGAGGCGTGCCGGCTGATCATGATCGACCCGAAGATGCTGGAACTCTCCGTCTATGACGGCATCCCGCATCTGCTGACCCCCGTCGTCACCGATCCGCGCAAGGCGGTGGTGGCGCTGAAATGGGCCGTGCGCGAGATGGAGGAGCGCTATCGCAAGATGTCGCGCCTCGGCGTGCGCAACATCGACGGCTTCAACGCCCGCGTCGCGGAAGCGCGCGCCAAGGGCGAGGTGATCAAGCGGCAGATCGCCACCGGCTTCGACAAGGACACCGGCGACATCACCCATGAAGAAGAGGTGATGGATCTCTCGGCGCTGCCCTATATCGTCGTCATCGTCGACGAGATGGCCGACCTGATGATGGTCGCCGGCAAGGACATCGAAGGCGCCATTCAGCGCCTCGCGCAGATGGCCCGCGCCGCCGGCATCCATATCGTGATGGCGACGCAGCGGCCTTCGGTCGATGTCATCACCGGAACGATCAAGGCGAATTTCCCGACCCGGATCTCGTTCCAGGTTACCTCGAAGATCGACAGCCGCACCATTCTCGGCGAAATGGGCGCCGAGACGCTGCTCGGCCAGGGCGACATGCTCTATATGGCCGGCGGCGGCCGCATCCAGCGCGTGCACGGCCCGTTCGTTTCCGACCATGAGGTCGAGAAGGTCGTCGCGCATCTGAAGATGCAGGCGCGGCCTGAGTATCTCGACGCGGTCACCTCGGACGAGGAAGAAGAGTCCGAGGCGGCGGCGCCGGCCGAGGATGGCGCCGTCTTCGACAAGGGCTCGTTCGGCGACGACGGCGCGGACGCCTATGACCAGGCCGTGGCGATCGTGCTGCGCGACAAGAAGGCCTCGACCTCCTATATCCAGCGTCGGCTGCAGATCGGCTACAACCGCGCCGCCTCGATCATGGAGCGGATGGAGAAGGAAGGCATCGTCGGCCCCGCCAACCATGCCGGCAAGCGCGAGATTCTCCGCGAAGGCCGCTGAGTGACTACGGCGGGCGCTGAAAGCGCCCGCCTCGATCGCAAGACGATCGAGTGCAACAAGCTCCTGGCGGGTCCAGATGGATTGACGACGGCTCGCAAAGCCGCAGCCCCGCGCCCCATCGCCATGATCTCAGAACGCCCCCCAAATTCCGACTCGCCTCCGCAGAATTTGCGTCCGCAGGCAGGCTCGATTGCCATCGTGAACAGCAGACACCGCGCCCCGGCGCGCATAGTGTTGTAAAATGCAACAGTCATAGGCGCATTCTCAACTGCATTCGAATGCCCGGTCGCTCCAAGCCGGCTGCGCCTCTGTCGATTGTTACTTTCTTGGAATGTGTTCGCTCAGCGTCAACGTGATTGACAAAAGTCGAACATCCTCTTCTGCTGTGACAAGGGGAATTTCTACTGGAGCGATGGCGCGGCCCGTTCAAAGAGGCCGAGAGAAGTCCCCCGTGAAGATCGACGGTCAGCCGACCAGGGAGGGGACATGGCGACGCAGTCAATTACGAGCACGGGCGAAGATCCCGCGCGGCCAATGACGCGAGGCGAGAAGAAAGTCATCTTCGCTTCCTCGCTCGGCACGGTCTTCGAATGGTATGACTTTTATCTCTACGGCTCGCTCGCAACCATCATCGGAGCGCAGTTCTTCAGCCAGTTTCCGAAGGCGACCGCGGATATATTCGCACTGCTTGCGTTTGCCGCCGGCTTCCTCGTGCGCCCGTTCGGCGCGCTGGTCTTTGGCCGGCTCGGCGATCTCGTCGGCCGCAAATATACCTTCCTCGTGACCATCCTGATCATGGGCCTCTCGACCTTCGTCGTCGGCCTCTTGCCCGGCTACAACCAGATCGGCGTCGCCGCGCCGATCATTCTGATCGCCGCGCGGCTGCTGCAGGGCCTCGCGCTCGGCGGTGAATATGGCGGCGCCGCGACCTATGTCGCCGAGCACGCGCCGCATGGGCGGCGAGGTTTCTACACCTCGTGGATCCAGACCACGGCGACGCTCGGCCTGTTCCTGTCGCTGCTCGTGATCTTGTTCTCGCGCACGATCATCGGCGAGGAGCAGTTCGCGCTCTGGGGCTGGCGCATTCCCTTCCTCGTCTCGGTCGTGCTGCTCGGCGTCTCGCTGTGGATCCGCCTGCAGCTGAACGAGTCGCCTGCCTTCCTCAAGATGAAGGAAGAAGGGACCCATTCGAAGGCGCCGCTCACCGAGGCCTTCGGCAAATGGTCCAATGCCAAGATCGCGCTGCTCGCGCTGCTCGGCCTCACCATGGGCCAGGGCGTCGTCTGGTATACGGGGCAGTTCTACGCGCTGTTCTTCATGCAATCGATCCTCAAGGTCGACGGCTACACCGCCAACCTGCTGATTGCGTGGTCTCTGGTCCTCGGCACGGGCTTCTTCGTGTTCTTCGGCTGGCTGTCGGACAAGATCGGCCGCAAGCCGATCATCATGGCCGGCTGCCTGATCGCCGCGGTCTGTTACTTCCCGCTCTTCCAGGCGCTCACCTCAGCGGCCAATCCGGCGCTCGAAAGGGCGCTCGATACCGTCAAGGTCGATGTCGTTGCGGATCCGGCAAGCTGCGGCAAGCTGTTCAACCCGGTGGGAACGCGGGTCTTCACGGCGCCCTGCGACGTCTCGCGTGATTTCCTCGCCAAGAACTCGATCCGCTACAGCCTCGTCGATGCCCCGGCCGGAAGCCCGGTGAAAATGGTCATCAACGGCCAGGACTTCCCGGCCTTCGATCCCACCGGCGCCACCGACGTCAAGGCGGCGAAGGCCGCCTTCGACAAGACCATGCTCGCCGCGCTGCAGGCGGCCGGCTATCCGAAGGCGGGCGATGCCGGCATCGTCAAGATGTCGAACCCGTTCGACATCTTCCGCGGCCAGGTCGCGGCCATCATCGGGCTCCTGTTCATCCTCGTCATCTTCGTGACGATGGTCTACGGCCCGATCGCGGCGGCGCTGGTCGAACTGTTCCCGACCCGCATCCGCTACACCTCGATGTCGCTGCCCTATCACATCGGCAATGGCTGGTTCGGCGGCCTCTTGCCGGCGACGGCCTTCGCCATGGTGGCTCAAACAGGCAACATCTATTTCGGCCTCTGGTACCCGATCGCCTTCGCGTCGATCTGCTTCGTCATCGGCATGCTGTTCCTGCCGGAGACGAAGAATCGCGATATCTACGCCGACGACTGAAACACTCGAAAGCCGGACCCGGGGCGGCGCCGCCGCCCCGGGTCACACATTCTCCGAGACCGTAAGCCCGAAGGGCAGCAATTGCGTCCCGCCCGGCTCGGGGCCGCCGCCGGAGACAAGCCCGGCAAGGAGATCGACCGCCCGCGCGGCCAAGGCTTCGATCGGCGTATCGATCACCGCGTCGAGCACCCCGTCCAGCAGTGCCGCGCGCGTCTCCGGGATCAGTTCGTTGCAGACGGCCACGATGTGCCGCGCCGTCGCCGCTTCGCGCAGAGCCGCGACCATGCCGGCCATGCCGCCGCCAGGCAGATAGAGACCGGCAAGATCCGGATTGCGCCTCAAGAGCTCCAGCGTCCCCTCATAGGCAAGGCCGGGATCCTCGAGATTCGAGAAGGATTCGAGCAGGCGGAAGCCCTGCGCATGCTCGCGGAAATAGGAGCGGAAGCTGATCTCGGAGACTTCGTGCCCGAGAAAGCGGTGGCTGCCAACCAGGACGCCGACGCCGCCCGGCTCCCGCGCGAGGCGGCTGACAACCCAGGCCGCCGTGCGCCCGGCCTTGCGATGATCGATGCCGAAATGGCCCGCGACCGGCGCCGAAAGCTCGGAGAGGAGCGTCACGACCGGCACGCCGCGCGCGGCGAGTTCCGCGACCGCTTCGGTCACCTTCGGATGATCAGCCGCGACGACGGCGAGTGCATCGACGCGGCTGCCCAGCGCCAGCATCTCGCCCGCGACGGTCGCCGCCGAAATGTCATCGACGAACTCGACCACCGGCCGGCCGCGCAGATGCGTCAGCCGCCGCGTCGCGCCTGTCAGCGCGGATGAGAGATTGCGGTAGAACGTATCGCCGCGCCGCTGCAGCAGGAAGCCAAAGCTCTTGTCATCGACCGTCTCGTCGAGCCGGCGGCGCAGTAGCCCGGCGCCGTGGTAGCCGATCGCCTCGGCGGCGGCGAGCACGCGCGCTGCCGTCTCGCGGCGGACGCGGGCGCGCTTGTTGAGGACGCGGTCGACGGTCGCGACACCGACGCCGGCAGCGCGTGCAACATCGTCGATGGTCGGCCGGCGCGAGGGTTGCGTCATGATGGAATCTATCATCGTTCGGATCGAAGTCCTTGAGCTTCGTTGATAGATTCCATCATAGCCAGATTGTCGCGCGTCTGTCGCATCGCTAGATTCGCTCGATCAAGAACACGGGCAAAAGCCCGGCGCCGTCATGGCAGGAGGAGCGCCTGATGAACGCAGCCTATGAACCCCGCGATTATTCCCTTGTCGGTCCCGAGCACCAGCGCGCCATCGAGCGCGGGCTGGCGACCGCTGAGTGGTATCAGTGCGCCATCGGCCGCAAGGAGATGAAGGCGCTGATGCAGCGCTCGGACGGGCCGGCGCTGCGCGATACGGCCATCTGGTTCGGCGCCATGGCGCTGTCGGGCTTCGGCGGCTGGTATTTCTGGGGCTCTTGGGCGGCTCTCCCGTTCTTCCTCGTCTATGGTGTGCTCTACGGCTCGGCCTGCGATTCGCGCTGGCACGAATGCGGCCATCGCACCGCCTTCAAGACGCGCTGGATGAACGACGTCATCTATTACATCGCCTGCTTCATGGTGCTGCGCGAGCCGACCGTCTGGCGCTGGAGCCATACGCGCCACCACACCGACACGATCATCGTCGGCCTCGATCCCGAGATCGCGGTGCCGCGCCCGCCCGATATCGCCGGCATCATCCTCAACCTCTTCGGCATCAAGAGCGCCATCGCGCTGGTGAAGAAGCTGTCGCTGCATGTGCGCGGCCGGCTGGAGCCGGGCGAGGAGACCTTCATCCCGGAATCGGAGCGCCCGCGCGTCTTTCTCGAGGCGCGGATCTATGCCGCGCTCTATCTTGGCGTGGCCCTGTGGTGCCTCGCCATCGGCTCGATCCTGCCGGCGATGTTCCTGGTTCTGCCGAGCTTCTACGGCGCCTTCATGATGGTGTTCTTCGGGCTGACGCAGCATGCCGGGCTCGATGAGGACGTACTGGATCACCGTCTGAACAGCCGCACGATCTACATGAACCCGGTGTTCCGCTTCCTCTATCTCAACATGAACTACCATGTTGAGCATCACATGTTCCCGATGGTGCCCTATCACGCCCTGCCGCGGCTGCATGAGGCGGTGAAGGATGATTGTCCGACGCCTTATCCGAGCACGATCGCCGCCTATCGCGAGATCATCCCGGCCCTGCTGCGCCAGCGGCGCGAGCCCGGCTGGTATGTGAAGCGGCAGCTTCCCGGCCATGTCGCGCCCCTCGATGCCGGCCTGCCCGGCGCTGTCGCTGCCGAATAAAGCCGCCCACCAGAGATTGGAGAGCATGATGCCGACCGCCATTGCCGCGCGCTGGGTCGAGGCTTGCGATGCCGACGCGATCGACGAGGAGGATGTGATCCGCTTCGACGAAGGCGGCCGCAGCTTCGCGATCTACCGCTCGCCCGACGACCGCTATTTCGCCACCGACGGCCTCTGCACGCATGAGAAGGTGCATCTCGCCGACGGGCTGGTGATGGGCGGCATCATCGAATGCCCGAAGCACAATGGCCGCTTCGACTATACGACCGGCAAGGCCAAGGGCGCGCCAGTCTGCGTCGACCTCAAGACCTATCCGGTGAAGGTCGAGGGCGGCAAAGTCCTGATCAGGCTCGACTGAGAGACGGCATGGCTCCCTGCCTTCACCTCTCCTATGGGGAGAGGTCGGACCGCAGGTCCGGCTGATGGGCGTGTCGTCTGCGGATAGTCCGTAAACCCTCACCCGCCGCGCCTTCAGCGCGTCGACCTCTCCCTCAGGGAGAGATGAAGCTGACAAGCAGGCCAACATGACCGAACATTTCCTCGTGATCGGCGCGGGTGAGGCCGGCGCCCGGGCAGCGGTGGCGCTGCGCGAGAACGGTTTTGCCGGCGCGATCACCCTGATCGGCGAGGAACACCACCTGCCCTATGAGCGGCCGCCGCTGTCGAAGGCGGTGCTTTCAGGCGACGAGGAGCCCGCGCCGCCGCATCTCCTCGACGAGGCGCGGCTTGCCGAGCATGGCATCACCCTGCTGCACGGCACCGCGGCGACCGCGATCGACCGGACGCGCCACGCCGTAGCGCTCGAAGGCCGCGATCCCCTCCCCTATGACCGGCTGCTGATCGCGACGGGGGCCCGCGCCCGCCGTCTCGCTGTTGCAGGAGCCGGGCCGGACACGGTCCACTATCTCCGCAGCTTCGCTGAGGCCATGGCCCTGCGCCGCCGGCTTCACGCTGGGCAGCGCCTCGCCATCATCGGCGGCGGCTTCATCGGGCTCGAGCTCGCCGCAGCGGCGCGCATGCGCGGCGCCGCGGTGACCGTGATCGAGATGGCGCCACGGCTCCTCGGCCGCGCCGTTCCAGCCGAGATTGCCGAGGTCATCACCGCCCGCCATGCAAACGAAGGCGTCGACATCCGCACCGGCGTCACGATCGAACAGATCGAGGGTGGCCCGGATGGCCATCGCATCCGGCTCGGCGGCGGTGACGTGATCAACGCCGATACCATCCTTGCCGGGATTGGCGCGGTTCCGGAGACGACGCTTGCCGCAGCGGCGGGCCTCGCCATCGACAATGGCATCGCCGTCGATGAACGGCTCGTGACCGATGATCCCGACATCTTCGCCGCCGGCGACTGCTGCTCGTTTCCGCATTCCCTCTATGGCGGGCGCCGCATCCGCCTTGAGGCCTGGCGCAATGCGCAGGACCAGGGCAATGCCGTGGCGAAGTCGATGCTCGGCGGCAGCGAACCATATGCAGCAGTGCCGTGGTTCTGGTCGGACCACTATGAGCTGACGCTGCAGATCGCCGGGCTTTCGGACGAGAGCGTGCGGAGCGTCAGCCGCGACGCCGGCGACGGCGCGCGGATCGATTTTCACCTCGCGGACGACGGACGCCTCGTCGCGGTCAGTGCCGTCGGTCCCAATGGCAGGATCGCACGCGATGTCCGCATCGCCGAAATGCTGATCGCAGCCCGTGCGCAGCCTGATCCGACGCTGCTCGTCGACAGCGCCGTGAAGTTAAAGTCGTTGATGGTCTAACAATCTCCGTTCTATGGTTTTCGGCGAGGCGACTGCTACAAGTCATCGAACACTGCCGACCCACAAGACCGCCGACTGAGACCGCCCGAGCGGCGAGACCATTGCGAGAGCCCGCCATGAACGACGCCCCCACGCCCCTCCGTGCCAAGGATCGGCCAGACCTCTCCCGCTTCGACTGGGCCGATCCGTTCCGCTTCGAGAGCCAGCTGACAGACGAGGAGCGGATGATCCGCGACGCCGCGGCCGCGTTCGCTGCCGACCGGCTCGCACCGCGCATCGAGAAGGCCTATCTCGACGAGGTCACCGATCCCGACATCTTCCGCGAGATGGGCGAGCAGGGCCTGCTCGGCGTTACGGTACCAGAAGCCTATGGCGGCGCCGGCGCGGGCTATGTCGCGTACGGCCTCGTCGCGCGTGAGGTCGAGCGCGTCGATTCCGGCTATCGCTCGATGATGTCGGTGCAGTCTTCGCTCGTCATGTATCCGATCAATGCCTATGGCAGCGAAGCGCAGCGGCAGGCTTTTCTGCCACGGCTGGCGCGCGGCGAGCTGATCGGCTGCTTCGGCCTGACGGAGCCCGATGCCGGCTCCGACCCCGGCGGCATGACCACGCGGGCAACCAAGATCGAGGGCGGCTACCGCCTTCACGGCGCCAAGACCTGGATCTCCAACAGCCCGATCGCCGATCTCTTCATCGTCTGGGCGAAGTCCGAGGCGCATGACGGCGCCATCCGCGGCTTCATCCTCGAAAAAGGCATGAAGGGGCTCTCGGCGCCGAAGATCGGCGGCAAGCTGTCGCTCCGCGCCTCGATCACCGGCGAAATCGTCATGGACGAGGTCGAGGTCGGCCAGGACGCGTTGCTTCCGGGCGTTTCCGGCCTCAAGGGACCGTTCGGCTGCCTCAACCGCGCCCGCTACGGCATTTCCTGGGGCGTGCTCGGCGCGGCCGAGGATTGCTGGCTCCGCGCCCGCAGCTATGGCCTCGATCGCAAGCAGTTCGGCCGGCCGCTGGCCGCGACGCAGCTCTTCCAGAAGAAGCTGGCCGACATGCAGACCGAGATCGCGCTTGGCCTCCAGGCCTCGCTCCGCGTCGGCCGGCTGATGGATGATGGCGAGGCGGCGCCGGAGATGATTTCGCTGGTCAAGCGCAACAATTGCGGCAAGGCGCTCGACATTGCCCGGATGGCGCGCGACATGCATGGCGGCAACGGCATCCAGATCGAATATCACGTCATGCGCCACGCGCAGAACCTCGAGACCGTCAACACCTATGAAGGCACGCATGACGTGCACGCGCTGATCCTCGGCCGCGCGCAGACCGGCCTGCAGGCGTTCTTCTAGGCGATGAGCGCACCGCTCGCCGGCCTCAAGGTGATCGAACTCGCCCGGATCCTAGCCGGACCCTGGATCGGGCAGACGCTGGCCGATCTCGGCGCCGACGTGATCAAGGTGGAGAGCCCCGAGGGCGACGACACCCGCCGCTGGGGACCGCCCTTCATCACCCATGGCGGCGAGCGGACTGCCGCCTATTTCCACGCCTGCAACCGCGGCAAGCGCTCGGTGGTCGCGGATTTCGCCACGAAAGAAGGCGCGGCGCTGGTCCGGCGGCTCGTTGCCTCGGCCGATGTCGTGATCGAGAATTTCAAGCTCGGCGGCCTTGCCAAGTATGGGCTCGATTATGCGAGCCTCTCGGCGCTCAACCCGCGCCTTGTCTATTGCTCGATCACCGGCTTCGGCCAGACCGGCCCCTATGCGAGCCGAGCCGGCTATGACTTCCTGATCCAGGGCATGTCCGGCATCATGGACCTGACCGGCGATCCCTCGGGCGAGCCACAGAAGATCGGCGTCGCCTTCGCTGACGTCTTCACCGGGCTCTATGGCGTCATCGCCATCCAGGCGGCGCTGGCGGCGCGCGCTGCGACCGGCCGGGGCCAGCATATCGACATGTCCCTGCTCGACAGCATGACCGGCGTGCTCGCCAACCAGGCGATGAACTATCTCGCCACCGGCATCAGTCCGACCCGGCTCGGCAATGCCCATCCGAACATCGCGCCCTACCAGACCTTCGCGACCTCGGACGGCCATTTCATCCTCGCCGTCGGCAATGACGGCCAGTTCGCCCGCTTCGCCGCGGTCGTCGGCGCGCCGGAAATGGCAGAGGACCCACGCTTTGCCACCAATGCCGATCGGGTCGCCAATCGCGCCGCGCTGACGGCGCTGATCGGCGCGAAGACGGCGGCATGGACCCGCGACGGCCTCCTTGCCGCGCTGGAGACGGCGGGGGTTCCGGCCGGGCCGATCAACACCGTCGCCGATGTCTTCGCCGACCGCCAAGTCATCGCGCGCGGCATGCAGATCGCGCCGGACGGTGTTCCGGGACTTCGAACGCCGATCACGCTGTCGGACGCATCGCTCGTCCTCGACCGCCCGGCGCCGCGCCTCGGCCAGCACACGGCGGAGGTGATCGCGGAACTGGACCGCGACGGCTGATCAGACCTCCGGCAGCAGATCGAGCCGTCTTGCCGCGCGGGCACGACGGAAGCGCTGGCGGAGCGCCGTGCCGGCTGCGCGATCCCGTGGCGCTACCGGCGCGCCACGCGGCGCGACTAAGGCCCGCGCCACCGCGAAGTCGCCCTCGAACCAGCCAATGCCGACACCGGCAATGAGCCCGGCGCCGAGCGCCGAAGCGTCGGCGGCGGACGAGTTGACCACCGGCAATCCGGTGACATCGGCAAGCAACTGGGTCCAGAAGGGAATGCGCGAGCCGCCGCCGGTGAAGACGATGCGTTTGCGGGCTCCGACCGACACGAGGAGATCGATTGAATCCGCGACATCGGCCGTCACGCCCTCGACGATGGCGCGCAGCATGTGGCCGCGACCATGCTTCATCGAGAGGCCGAGAAAGGCACCGCGCGCCTCGGTGTCGAAGGCGGGGCTGCCGGCGCCGGAAAGATAGGGCAGGAAGACGAGCCCTTCGCTGCCCTCGGGAACGAGGCTTGCCTCCGCCGTCACCGGTGCGAACCAGGCTGGATCCGGCTCGGCAAGGCCGGTGGCGACGCTCGCCAGCCAGTTCAGCGCGCCGCCGCCGCCGAAATGCGAGCCGATGGCATAAAGGACGCCCGGCTCCAGCGCGACATTGATGTTCATCGCGCCGAGAAGCGCCGGTTCAACGCGGCGCAGCCCCGCGATCACCGTGGCGCTGGTGCCGATCGTCAGCGCGACATCTTCCGAGAGATCAATGCCGGCCGCGAGGAGCGTCGCAGCCATGTCGGCGGCGCCGGTGACGACAGGGATTCCTGCGGCAAGGCCGAGCGCCCTGGCCGCAGACGGCGTCAGAGCCCCGGCAATCGCCTCGGAGGCGAGCAGCGGCGCGAGTTTCGCCCTGTCGATGCCGGCGCGTTCGGGCAAGGTCTCCGACCAGGACCAGCGGACCGGATCGAACAGCATCGAATTGCCTGAGTCGGTCGGGTCGCTGGCGATCAGCCCTGTTAGAAAAAGCCGGACGAAATCCTTCGGCATCAGGATCGCGCGCGTCGCCGCCCAGACCTCCGGATGATGCGCGCGCCACCAGGCGAGCTTCGGCAGGATCAGATGCGTCGCCGGCAGGTTGCCGGAGCTGGTCGCGAGCGCCGTGATGAGATCGGGATCGACGCTCTCCGCCTCGGCGGCGGCACGGCGATCGGTGATCGTGTGGCAGGGACCGAGCGGCCGGCCGTCGCCAGCGATCAGCACCGGCGCGCTCATGTGACCGGCGAGCGCGATCGCCTCGATGCGGCCCTCGAAGTCGGCAAGCGCCGCGCGGCACGCCGCGACCGCCGCCTTGACCCAGTCGTCCGGGTCCTGCTCCGACCAGCCGTCGCGCGGCTGGTGGGTCGGATAGGCGGCGCGACCGGAGGCAAGCACCTTCGCCTGGCGATCGACGATCACCGCCTTCACCGAGGAGGTGCCGATGTCGATGCCGATGACTGCGGAGTTGCTCATGCGGTGGGGTCCGTTGCGCTTCTGGTCATTGTCCGGGCGCAGGCGGCGACCCGCAAGGGTGCTATTTCACAGCGCCTTCAGTGAGACCTGCGACGAACCAGCGCCCGACAAACGCGAAGAAGACCACAACCGGCAGCACCGAGAGCGAGGCGCCGGCCAGCAGCAAGCCCCAGTCGATCTGATATTGCCCGATGATCCCCGAGAGTCCGACCGGCAGCGTCCGTTTTGTGTCCGAAATGATGAGGACTGACGCAAACAGATACTCCGTCCAGCTGGCAACGAAGGCGAAGATGGCGATTGCGGCGATACCGGGCCGAAGCAGCGGGATCAGCACATACACAACCGTCATCCAGCGGCCGGCGCCGTCAATCGCCGCAGCCTCTTCCAGCTCGCGCGGCAGCGAGGCGAAGAAGGTCCGCATCATCCAGATCGAGAACGGCAGCGCGAAGGTGACGTTGACGAGGACGAGCGCGAGATCAGTGTCGATCAGGCCGATCTTGGCAAACATCAGATAGATCGGGATCAGGATCACGATCGAGGGAAAGGCATAGGCGATCATGATCACGCGATAGAGCATATCGCGGCCGCGGAATTCGAGCCGGAAGAAGGCATAGCCGGCCATCAGCGCGAGCAGCACGGTCACGAGCGCCGAGGAGGCCGCGACGAGGACCGAATTGAGGAAATAGGTCGGGAAGGCCGAGGTCTGCAGCAGCTTGGCATAATGCTGCAGCGTAAAGCTGTGCGGGATCCAGGTCGGCACGCGGTTGATGATCTCGCGCGGCAGCTTGACCGAGGACGAGCCGACCAGCCACATCGGCGCCAGGACGAGGAAGGCGAGCGCGAAAACCGAAAGCGCCAGAAAGGACCAACCGAGCGGGCCGCGCTTCATCGTCCGGCCTCCTTCGGCGCCAGTCGGTCGAGCAGGAGCAACGCCAGCCCGATCATCAGCACCGTCGCCACCACCGACATCGCGGCAGCATCGCCCATGCGATAGGCCTTGAACGCGGTCTCGTAGATGAGCACCGGCAATGTTTCCGTGGCCCCGGCCGGCCCCCCGGCGGTCAAGAGCCAGATGATGTCGAAGACGTTGAAGGAAAGCAGCGTACCCATCACGGTCAGCACCAGGAGCGTCGGCTGCAGCAGCGGCCAGGTGATGGCGCGGAAGCGGGAGAGCGCGCCGGCGCCGTCGACCGCAGCCGCTTCATAAAGATCGCCCGGGATGCGCTGCAATCCGGCGAGCAGCATGATCGCGACGAAGGGGAACCAGCGCCACGAATTGATCAGGACGAGGCTCGTCATCGCCGCCGGGCCGCTGCCAAAGAAGCCCATCGGGCGATCAATGATGCCAAGCTGGATCAGCAGCGGATTGACCATGCCGCCGGATGGCGACAGCAACCAGCGCCAGATGATTACGACGACCACGGTCGGGATGATCCAGGTCAGGATGATCCAGATGCGCGCGACGCGGACGCCGGGAAACTTCTCGTTGAGCACCAGCGCAGCAGTCAGCGCCAGCGCCGTCTGCACCAGCGCATTGGCGACCACCCAGACGACCGACAGGCCGAGCGCATGCCAGAATGTTCCGTCGCTGAGCACACGGAGATAGTTATCGGCGCCGGAAAACGGGCCGTCGGAGCCGATAACGCGGATGTCGTGGAGGCTCAGATTGAGCGCTGCGATCATCGGCACGACGAGCGTCACGGCGAGCAGCCCGAGCGGCAACACGAGCAGGACGAGCGCGAGGCGCCCGTCGCCGCTACGGCTGGAGGATATCGGCTTCGATGCCATGGAATGCCCGCCTTGAGGAAGAGGGGCGGCGGACCCTGTGATCCGCCGCCCGGCGCCTTGCATGCCTGCCCGTGCTACTTGGTTGCAGCGGTCATCTGGGCCTGGCCGGCCTTGACGGCGGCAGCCGGGTCTTCACCCGAGATCACGACCTTCTGCAGCGTCTCGGCCAGGATGTTCTGCGCCGAGATCGGACCAATCGCCGGGAAGACATGGCCGTCGGTGAAGCCGAACAGCTTGCCCGCATGGGAGTTGGCGATCATCTGCTCGATCTGCGACTTGTACTTGACGGCGAGCGGATCGCTCCAGAAGCTCGCGGCCTCGGCGCCGTCCTTGGTCACCGGCAGGAACAGGCCCGGCTCCATGTTGAGGAACTTGCCGTAATTGTCCGGCTCGAGCAGGAAGGCGATGAACTTCTTCGCCGCGTCGCGCTTGGCTGCATCCTTGGCGAGGATGATCGCCGCATTGGAATAGGCGATGGTCGAGGAGCTCTTCTCGCCGTCGGCATGGGGAACCGGAGCGATGCCGAGATCGGCCGGCTCGCCGCCGCCCTGCTGGTCATAGGTCGAGATCACCGAGAACTGCAGGATCGAGGCGCAGGTTTCCGACGCGAAGCAGGCCTCGGCCTCGCCCCAGGTCCAGTTGGCGGCATCGGGCGAGGTGTATTTGTAGAGGTCCTTGTAGAAAGCGTAGGATTCGACCGTCTTCGGATTGTCGAAGGCCAGCGTGCCATCGGCATTGAAGAGCTCGGACGCACCGTTGTTGACCATGACGGCATAGGTCGTCTGGTCGGTATAGAGCTGCTTGTTGGCCGGCAGGCCGACGCCGACGACGCCGTTCTTCGACAGCTTCTCGGCAGCCGCCTTCCATTCGCTCCACGTCGAGGGCACCGCGATGCCGGCGTCAGCGAAGGCCTTCTTGTGGTACCAGTAGTTGAGGCTCATATTGTAGAGCGGCACCGCCCAGACGCCGCCGTCATAGCTGTAGGGCTCGACGGTCGCGGGGACGAAGTGATGCTTTTCGTCCAGTTCCTTGACGAAGTCGGCGACGCTGTCGAGCTGGCCGGCCTTGCGGATCACCGTGGTAAAATCGGGGATCGCGAACAGGATGTCCGGGGCGTTACCTGCCGCCATCGCCGCGGGAACCTTGGCGTAGACTTCGCCCCAGCTCTGCGGCTCCTGGCTGACCTTGATGTCAGGATTGGCCGCGTTGAAGGCATCGATCAGCTCCTGCACACGCTGGACGCGATGCGGCGGCTGCTCCATGTGCCAGATCTTGATTTCGGTCGCGGCCAGAGCCGGCAGCGCTCCGAATACGGTCAGCGCAAGCGCGCTGGCCAGTGACATTCCCTTGAAACGCATAGTTTTTTCCCTCTGTAGCCGCCCCCTTAGAGGTGCGGATTGCGCGCCTTGTAGATCTCCGTCAGCTTCGTGTTGTTCTCCGCCGCGCCGGGCATGTTGGCGCTGAGATAGACCGGGGCGGCGTGTCCCTTGCGCTCGAGGTCGATGGCAACCTCGACGAGGAGAGCGTTGAGCAGAGCGGCGCCGAGAACGGTCGAGACCGGGCCCGCCGTCACGCCGTCACGGATGGTCGCGATCGCATCTCCGGGCGGAGCGCCGGTGTCGAGCACGAAGTCGCCGAGATCGGCAAGGCGTTCACGGCCATGCGCGGCTGCGGTCGAATAGGCGACGGAGGTCACGGCGATGACGGTCGCGCTGCGCGCGCGGCCGAAGCGGGCCGCCTCGACCGGCGCGGCGTTGACGCCGGAGGTCGAGAAGACGATGAGGACATCGGCCGGGCCGATCGGATAGCGGGAGAGCACGATCTCGGCGAGGCCGGTAAGCCGCTCGAGCTGCGTGCTGGCCATGGCACCCTCATGCAGCATCACTGCGGAGGAAAGCACCGGCACGACACAGGCGAGCCCGCCGGCGCGGAAATGGCCCTCTTCGGCCATCATGTGCGAATGGCCGGTGCCGAAGATGTAGATGAGCCCGCCCGCCGCCACGCGATCGGACGCGACGGCAGCCGCAGCTGCAATCGTGGGAGCCTCGCGGCGCGAGGCGAGTTGCAGCAGCGAGACGGCTTTGGCGAGATAGTCGGAGGCGGCGGTCATGGAGATTTTCCTCAGGCGTCAGTGCTGCCGGGCGCGAGACGAACGCGCATGGTGAAACGATCGCCGCGATAGACGGACTGGACGAACTCGATCGGCCTGCCCTCGGCCGTGAGGCTGAGGCGTGTCATGCGCAGCACGGGCGCGCCGATCTCGACCTGCAGGATCGCGGCATCGGAGGCGCTGGCGGCGCTCGCCTCGAAGCTCTGCTCCGCCTCGACGGGCAGAATTCCGAAGCGGCGCTTCAAGGTGGCGTAGAGGGAATCGGCGGCGAAGTCGGCCTCGTCGATCAGCCCCGGGGCGAGGCTTCCTGGGATATGCGCGGCCTCGAGCGCGACCGGCACGGCATCGGCAAGGCGAAGGCGCAGCAGGTGATAGACGGCATCCCCCTCCGCCACCGAAAGGCGCGCGCCAATTTCGGCGGAGGCGGCGACCTGCCGCGCGGCGAGAACGACGCTCGACGGGCGACGCCCAGACCGACGCATGTCCTCCGAGAAGCTGGTCAGCGTCTGCAAACGCTGGTCGATCCGGCTCGCGGCGACGAAATAACCCTTGGCCTCGACGCTGGCGACGAGGCCCTGCTCGACCAGGGTCTTCAGCGCGAGACGCGCCGTCATGCGGCTGACGCCGTGATCGGCGCTGAGCTCGCGCTCGGACGGCAACTGGCCGCCGACTTCGAGCGCGCCGGAGCGGATCGCGCCGGCAAGCGCGTCGGCGATGCGCCGATAATGCGGAACGGAACTGGACACCAATGTTTCCCTGTCTGGTATAGACCGGCTTAATCGGTATAGACCAGATACATGGATCACGGCAAGATCTCAGCCAGTCCCTGCAGGGCATTTTTCCCGATCGAGCACCGGCCGCTGCGCTCGAGCCATGCGAGGCTTCGGCATCGGGGACCGTATCGAGCGTCATGGACACGTGGTGCGCCGAACCGGGTCGCCCGTCGAGGCGGCATTGGGAGCCGACTCGCCTGCACCCGGCGCCGGTCGATCTTGCCCGGTCGAACAGCCTGGTCAGTCGATCTCGTCGGTCTGGTCAAAAAACGCCATTGAGCGGCGTGGTGCTTCGTTGCAAGAACCAGCCACTGCACAGATGGAGGATAGCAATGCGATTCGCGAAATCTGGCCTGTTTCTGGCCGCAACTCTTCTCGCAGGCACCCTACCCGCACTGGTACCGCAAGCGGCCTCTGCCGTGGTCTATTGCAAGACAGTCGGCGTGCCCAAGGGTTGCGTCGCACGTCCGACCGCCGCCGTTGCCTGCACGCGTCCGGGCTTTCCGGCTGGCTGCTCGGCAGGTGTAGGCCGACCCGGCGTCGGCGCACCTGGCGTCGGCGTCCAGCCGATGAACCGAGGCGGCCCCGTCAATCGCGTTGGCGTCCGTTGAATCTCCAAGGGAGGATAAGACCATGATGAAGACCCTGATCGCATCGGCGGGCCTCGTGCTCGCATTGGGCAGCGCCGCTGCCTGGGCCGATAAGGCAGCGGCGGATACCTGTGCCGCCGGACTCAGCCCCGACGCGAAGACGATCTACAGCGCGTCGATCGGCTCGATCAGCAGCGGCGACGTGAAATCGGTGGTGACCGCCGCCACCAAGAGCCTCGCCGAGGCCGGGACGATCGCCCGCGGCACGGCGCGCGATTCGGCCATGGCTGCCGCGCAGTGCCTTGAGATGGCGCAATAATAGCAGCCACGCCTTGCGGCTGCGGCGGTGGCGTCATGCTCAGCGGCTGCCGAATGCCGAATATTCGTTCTTCCCGGCGGGTCCATGCGCAAGCTCTGGTCTCGCCGGGGGTCCCGCCCCATGTTCAAATGGCTTAATCGTTCGATGTAGCCTTTGAAACCGACCGTCGCATCCCGGCTTGCCACAGCTTCACCGGGAGCGGCTGTTCTGGCCGGGAGAATGCCGATGTCACTTGCCGAAGCCAGAGCGGACCAGGACACCCGCGTCGATAGCGGGTTGTTCAAGCATGCGATGCGCCATCTCGCCGGCGCCGTCAGCGTCATCACATCAGGGGAAGGCGACGAGCGCACCGGCTTCACGGCGACCTCGGTGTCGTCCCTCTCCGCCGACAGCCCGTCCATCCTCGTGTCACTGAACCGTTCGTCCTCGTCCTGGGGCGTCGTCCAGCGCAGCGGCCGCTTCGTGGTCAACATCCTCGCCGAGGACCAGAAGGCCGTTGCCGAGAACTTCTCCGGCCGCGGCGGCATCAAGGGGCCGGATCGATATCTCGGCGCCGATTGGAACCGCTTTCCAAGCGGCGGACTGGCTCTTGCCGGCGCCCTCGTGGCGATCGACTGCGTGCTCGAGGAAGCAATCGAGCGCCACTCGCATTCGATCCTGATCGGGGCCGTGCAGGAGGTCGTACTTACGGCCGAGGCGCAGCCGCTGCTCTACTGGCATGGCGCTTATCGCCGGATCTCGAACCTGACAGGCGCGGATTGAGCCGGCCCTGAGGCGACGTGGCTAGAGCAGTTCCTGTGAACTCCGGTTCACCGGAACTGCTCTAGCCATTTGTTTTAACGCATTTTCTTCACGCGAACCGGTATCCACTTCGCTCGAAACTGCTCTATAGCCGCATCGCCTTCAGTTCCTGCAAAGGCGGGATCGTCGCGAACATCTTGGGATCGAGAACATCCCAGAGAATGCCGCAATCCGGCTTCTGGGCACCGCGCACGCGGATCGTTCGGGTCGGCGTGAAGACGAGGTCGGCCGTCGTATCGAAGACTTCGGGAACGAGGTCCTCATCGAGCAACTGGCAATCATGGACCACCGCCGCGACTGGCGTTTCCGGCCCGACACGGCCGAGCCGGTACAACATGCCCCATTCGACATCGAAGAAGCCATGGCCCTTGCCGAAACGGATGCCGGCATGGTTGATCGCGCCGGTCCCGGTGACGAGATAGTCGACCGGCGGCAGCGCGGCGATGGCTTTGAGATCGACGGGCATGCCGACCCGCTCCATGCCGTCAAGGGTTGCTGCGTAGAGCAAGAGGTCTGGCGCAATCAGCTCGGGATCGAGCAACCAGAAGCCGCGCCGGATCGAATAGGTCGTCACCAGCACGCGCTTGCCATCGAGAAGAGCACGGTGGCGCAGCCGTTCGAGGCAGTTATCGGGCGTTATGAAGATGAGCGCGGCATTCTGGTAGGCGGCGTCGGCGATCAGCCGGTCGCAGGCCGCTTCGCCGCCGTGGAAATCGGCGATGAATTCGGCGAAATCGAAATCGAACCGACTATCCGGCAGGGCAACCTGCCGCAGCGATTGCCAGACCCGCTCCCGCACCGACGTCTTGTGATCCATCACGCACTTCCATCCTTGATGCACAATGCGCATCACGAAGCGAATTGCATGCCAACTGCCGTTCAGGGCGAGGGCGCGCCGATCCGGATCGCGATATGGCGCGTCATGCTGCCGCCCGGCGGCACGACGACCATGCCCGGCATCTCATCCATCTGGCCTGTGAAGCCAAGCGGCGCGGCATGGCCCTGCCATGGCTCGATGCAGAGGAAGGCCGCGCCCGGCTTGGTCCAGACGCCGAGATAGGGGAGGTCCGGATAATCGATCCGGATGCCGTCCGAACCGGGGGCGCCGAACCAGAGCGAGCGGCTGTTGAGATCATCAAAGATGACCGCATCTTCGAGAAACAGCGAGCCGTCGAGCGGCAAGACCTTGCCCTCGACCGGCGTCGGCCGTCCCGCGGCATCGACCCCGCCTTCCTTGAGCCGGCGGATATCAGCCGTCTCCTCGCGCTCGAAGAGAATGACGTGGCCCGTCTGCGGCGCGCTGGCGCCAGGCAACGGCCACTGGAACGCCGGATGGAAGCCGATCGAGGCCGGCATCGGCACCGAACCCGAGTTGCGGACCGTGACGGTCTGGAGCAGCGTCGCACCGGCGATCTCGAAGCGGATGTCGAGCTCGAAATCGAAGGGATAGTGGCGGCGGCTGTCGGCATCGGCGAGAAGGCGGAAGCCGGCGCGTTCAGGCCCCGAGGACAGCACCTCGAACTCGCTGTCGCGCGCGAAGCCATGCTGGCCGATCGGGTAGTCGGTGTTTCCGACATGAACATGATCGCCAGCGGCGCGGCCAACGATCGGGAACAGGATTGGCGCATGCCGGGGCCAGAAGGCTGGATCGGCCTGCCACAGCCACTCGCGCCCCTCGGCGTCAGCCAGAGACTGCAGTTCGGCGCCCTTGCGCGCGATCGCCACCGTGATCGTTCCGTTTGAAAGTAAGATCCTGTCCATGTCCTGTCCCTGCCGCACCGCCTCCGCTTGATTGCAGTGCATCACGCCGGTTCGTCAACAGCAAGGCGGGCAACGGCCGCAGCGGCGACGGGATCGAGACCGCCGCCGCCGGCTGCGGCAAAGGCGAGGAGCGTGCGACGCATGCGCGGGTCCCAGAACTGCCTCAAATGCGCCGCCACCTGCTCGGGCGCCGCCTCGGCGCCCTGAGCAGCGAAGAACAACGCGATCTGGTTGGCCATCCGGACGAGTTTGTCAGGCGACATCGCGTGCCGCTCCCTGGTTCATGAGAATCCGCCGCGGATGCGCGAAGACCTCGAAGCCGTCGGCGCGGGCGACCGCGGCGAGCGTGATGCCGGCCTCATCGGCCGTGCGGATGGCGAGCGCGGACGGCGCGGAGATCGCGACGATCACCGGTGCGCCAATGACAGCCGCTTTCTGGACCATCTCGACTGAAACTCGGCTCGTCAAAAGTACCGCCCCTTCGCCTGGCGCTGCCCCATCGCGCGCGATGGCTCCGGCCAGCTTGTCCAGCGCATTGTGGCGTCCGATATCTTCGCGGAGCAGGGCGATGCCGCGCTCCGGCCGCCAGAACGCGGCGGCGTGAACGGCATGCGTCGCCGCATTGATCCGCTGCAAGGGCGCGAGCGCCGCCATGGCGGCGAGGATCTGCACCGGCGAAAAGGCGATGTCAGCGTTGACTGGACGCAATGTCCGCGTCGCAGCCTCGAGGCTCTCGATACCGCAGAGGCCACAGCCGACCGGCCCCGCCATCGAGCGCCGCCGCGCCGCCAGCCGCTCTTCCCGCGGCCGAGCGAGGATGAGCCGCATCTCGATGCCGAGTTCGCTGTCGATCCGCTCGATCGCCTCGATCTCGGCAATGCCGTCGATGATGCCCTCGGTCAGCGAGAAGCCGATCGCGAAATCATCGAGATCGTCGGGGCTCGCCATCAGCACCGCTTGCGTCGAGCCGCCATAGGTGATCGCGACGGCGACCTCGGCCGGGACAAGGCGGCTTGCCGGCGCCGCGCCGCCGAGGCGGAACGCCAGCGCCTCTACATTTTCGACCGAGGGTGAAAGACCGGTCACGCCGCTACTCGGCCGCGTCCAGACGGCCAAGGATGCGGCGGCTGTCGGCGGCATGCTGGCGATAGTCCTCCTGCCAGGCGGACGGCCCGTTCGAGGGCGAGACCTGCACCGCCGTCACCTTGTATTCCGGGCAGTTGGTGGCCCAGTCGGAATAATCCGTGGTGATGACATTGGCCTGGGTCAACGGGTGATGGAACGTTGTGTAGACGACGCCCGGCGCGACGCGGTCGGTGATCTTCGCGCGCAGCGTCGTTTCGCCCGCCCGGCTCGCGACACGCACGAAATCACCATCCTTCAGGCCGCGATTCTCGGCATCATGCGGATGGATCTCGAGCAGATCCTCTTCGTGCCAGACGACATTGGCGGTCCGCCGGGTCTGCGCGCCGACATTGTACTGGGAAAGGATGCGGCCGGTCGTGAGCAGCAGCGGAAAACGTGGCCCGGTGCGCTCATCGGTCGGCACATATTCGGTGATCATGAACTGACCGAGGCCGCGCGAGAATCCGCCTATATGCATCACCGGCGTGCCCTCCGGCGCCTGCTCGTTGCAGGGCCATTGCACCGAGCCGAGCCGGTCCAGAGCCGCATAGGAAACGCCGGCGAAGCTCGGCGTCGTCAGCGCGATCTCGTCCATGATCTCGGAGGGATGCGTGTAGTGCCAGCCAAGGCCCATCGCATTGGCGAGGTTCTGCGTCACCTCCCAGTCGGCATAGCCATGCGCGTCGCCGCCGGCATTCTTCGGGCTCATCACCCGGCGGACCCGGTTGATGCGCCGCTCGGCATTGGTGAAAGTCCCGTCCTTTTCGAGGAAGGTCGAGCCCGGCAGAAAGACATGCGCGTAGTTGGCTGTCTCGTTCAGGAAGAGATCATGCACGACGACGCAGTCCATCGCCGAAAGGCCTCTCGTCACGTGATGCGTGTCCGGATCCGATTGGACGATGTCCTCACCCTGGATGTAGAGCCCGCGGAAAGTGCCATCGAGCGCCGCGTCGAACATGTTGGGGATGCGGAGCCCGGGCTCATTGTCGAGCGGCCGGCCCCAGAGCTTTTCGAAGATCGCCCGCGTCGCATCGTCGGAAATGTGCCGATAGCCGGGCAGCTCATGCGGGAATGAGCCCATGTCGCAGGCGCCCTGGACATTGTTCTGGCCGCGGAGCGGATTCACGCCGACGCCGGGGCGGCCGAGATTGCCGGTCGCCATCGCGAGATTGGCGATCGCCATGACCGTGGTCGAACCCTGGCTGTGCTCGGTGACGCCGAGGCCATAATAGATCGCGCCATTGCCGCCCGTCGCATAGAGCCGCGCCGCCGTGCGGATTTCGGCCGCAGGGACGCCCGTGACGGCTTCGGCCGCTTCGGGGCTGTTGCGGTCTTCGGCGACGAACGAAGCCCAGTGCTCGAAGCCGCTCCGATCGCAGCGCTCGGTGACGAAGCGTTC
Source organism: Kaistia sp. (assembly GCA_965229085.1). Taxonomy (GTDB): domain Bacteria; phylum Pseudomonadota; class Alphaproteobacteria; order Rhizobiales; family Kaistiaceae; genus Kaistia. The sequence continues at coordinate 1,992,615 of OZ245859.1, forward strand.
GTCGACCAGCCCCTCTGTGACGATGACATGCGCCAGCGCCGACAAAAGCGCGACATTGGTGCCGGGCCGCAGCGCGAGGTGATGGGCAGCCTCGACATGGGGCGAGCGGACGAGATCGATCCGGCGGGGATCGACGACGATCAGCTTCGCACCCTCACGGAGCCGCTTCTTCAGCCGCGAGGCGAAGACCGGATGGCCATCGGTCGGGTTGGCGCCGATGAGCAGAACGACATCGGTATGCTCGACGCTGTCGAAATCCTGCGTGCCGGCCGAGGTGCCGAACGCCGTCTTGAGACCATAGCCGGTCGGCGAATGGCAGACGCGGGCGCAGGTATCGACATTGTTGTTGCCGAAGCCGGCGCGCACCAGCTTCTGCACCAGATAGGTTTCCTCATTGGTGCAGCGCGAGGAAGTGATGCCACCGATCGCGTCCTTGCCATGCTCCGCCTGAATGGCGCGGAACTTAGTCGCCACATGAGAGAGCGCCTCGTCCCAGGAGACTTCGCGCCAGGGGTCGCTGATCGACTCGCGCAGCATCGGCTTCAGGATGCGGTCGCGGTGATTGGCATAGCCCCAGGCGAAGCGGCCCTTGACGCAGGAATGGCCATGATTGGCCTTGCCGTCCTTCCACGGCTCCATGCGCACCAGCTCCTCGCCGCGCATCTCGGCCTTGAACGAGCAGCCGACGCCGCAATAGGCGCAGGTCGTGACGACGGAATGCTCCGGCGTCCCCTTCTCGACGACGCTCTTCTCGATCAGCGTCGCCGTCGGACAGGCCGAGACGCAGGCGCCGCAGGAGACGCATTCGGAGCCGAGGAAGCTCTCATGCTGGCCGGGCGAGACCCGGCTATCGAAGCCGCGCCCCTCGATCGTCAGCGCGAAGGTGCCCTGCACCTCTTCGCAGGCGCGCACGCAGCGCGAGCAGACGATGCATTTGGCGGGATCGTAATCGAAATAGGGGTTCGACTGGTCTTTCGGCAGGAACAGGGGATTTCCGGCCTTGGCGACATGATTGGCGCCCGTTTCATAGCGGACGTCGCGCAGGCCCACTGCGCCGGCCTGATCCTGCAATTCGCAATCGCCATTCGCCGCGCAGGTGAGGCAATCGAGCGGATGGTCGGAAATATAGAGTTCCATCACGCCGCGGCGGAGCTTGCGCAGCCGATCCGTCTCGGTGCGCACCACCATGCCCTCGGCCACCAGCGTCGTGCAGGAGGCGGGCGTGCCGCGCATGCCCTCCACTTCCACGAGGCAGAGGCGGCAGGAGCCGAAGGCTTCAACACGGTCGGTCGCGCAGAGCTTGGGGATCGCTGTGCCCATTTCGGCGGCGGCGCGCATGACCGACGTGCCGCGCGGCGCGGTGACCCGCTCGCCGTCGATCGTGAGGCTGACCAGCTCAGTGGATGCAGCGGCCGGCGTGCCGTAGTCGATCTCGTGGATCATGCCCATGCCCTGATCTCCTCTTCGGCTGCCGCTGGCAGCGCCGGCGCGAGGCCGAAATCACCGGGATAATGCCGGAGCGCGCTCAACACCGGATAGGGCGTGAAGCCGCCGAGGGCGCAGAGCGAGCCGAACTTCATGATATCGCAGAGATCCTCGACCAGCGCGGCATTCTTCGCGACCTCGCGGCCCGCGATCATCGCATCCATGAGTTCGACGCCGCGCGTCGAGCCGATCCGGCAGGGCGTGCACTTGCCGCAGCTCTCGAGGGCGCAGAACTCCATGGCGAAACGCGCCATCGCCGCCATTTCCACGGTGTTGTCGAAAACGACGATGCCGCCATGGCCGATCAGGCCGTCGCGCGCGGCAAAGGCCTCATAGTCGAACGGCGTATCGAACAGCGACGGCGGGAAATAAGCGCCGAGCGGGCCGCCGGCCTGCACCGCCTTGACCGGACGGCCGGTCAGCGTTCCGCCGCCGATCGTCTCGACGAGTTCCCCGAGCGTAACGCCGAACGCCGCCTCGAACAGGCCGCCATGGCGGATATTGCCGGCAAGCTGGATCGGCATCGTGCCGCGCGAGCGGCCGAAGCCGACAGCGGCATAAGCCTCCGGTCCTTCGGCAAGGATGAAGGGGACGGAGGCGAGCGTCACGAGGTTATTGACCGCCGTCGGTGCCCCGAACAGGCCCTTATGGGCGGGAAGCGGCGGCTTGGCGCGGACTTCACCGCGTTCGCCCTCGATCGATTCGATGAGGGCCGTCTCCTCGCCGCAGACATAAGCGCCGGCGCCGACGCGAAGCTCGATCGTGAAGGCGCGGCCGGAGCCGGCGCAATCGGGCCCGAGCCACCCCGCCGCCTCGGCAGTCGACAGTGCCGTCGCCATGCGGGCGATCGCGTGCGGATATTCGGAGCGGATATAGAGATAACCGTGCGTCGCACCACAAGCCAGGCCGGCAATCGCCATCCCCTCGATGACGACGAAGGGATCACCCTCCATCAGCATCCGGTCGGCGAAGGTGCCGCTGTCGCCCTCATCGGCATTGGCGACGATGAATTTCTGCGGCCCCGCAGCGTCGAGCACGGTCTGCCACTTGATGCCTGTGGGAAAGCCGGCGCCGCCGCGCCCGCGAAGACCCGAAGCCTTGATGAGCGCCACGATCTCCGCCGGGGCGAGTGAAGCGGCGCGCATCAGCCCGATGCCGCCGCCATGGGCCCGGTATTCGGCGAGCGAGGCAGGATCGACGATGCCGCAGCGGGCGAAGGTGAAGCGCGTCTGCGCGGCCAGGAACGGGATCTCTTCGGCCCGTCCAAGGCAGAGCCGATCGCCCTGCCCGTCGAACAGGCCGGCGGCGACGAGACCCGGCACATCCGCGGCCGCGACCGGGCCGAAGGCGATTCGCCCGGCCGATGTCTCAACCTCGACCATCGGCTCCAGCCAATAGAGGCCGCGCGAGCCGTTGCGAACGATCTCGACAGCGACCCCGCTCTTGAGTGCGGCCTCGGCCATCGCCTCGGCGACGTCGTCGGCGCCGACGGCCAGCGCGCCGGCATCGCCGGGGACGAAGATGCGGACAGCCGTCATGGCGCGAGGCTCCCGGCGAGACCTGCTGCCTTGGCGGCATCGAGCCGGCCGGCCGGTTTGCCATCGACCATGGCATTCGGCGCCGTCGCGCAGAGGCCGAGGCAATAAACCGGCTCCAGCGTCACGCCGCCATCCGCCGCGGTCTCGCCAAGGCGGAGCCCGAGCGCTTGTTCAAAGGCCGCGACGACCTGGTCCGAGCCCATCGACTTGCACGCCTCGGCGCGGCAGACGCGGACGAGATGGCGCCCCGCCGGCTTGTCACGGAAGTCATGATAAAAAGTCACGATGCCGTGGATTTCGGCGCGCGTGCGGTTGAGACCGGCGGCGATGATCGGCAAGCAATCGGCAGGCACATAGCCGAACGCGTCCTGCACCGCATGCAGGATTGGCAGCGTCGCCCCTTCAACACCGCGAAAACGCTCGACGATCGCCGCAACGCGGCTCGCTCGATCCTCCATCCCCCACCCAATCCTTCTTGTTCTTTCGATCTGCTCCAGACTTGCCTCTTCCGGCGCCAGGATCAAGCGCGGCGACACGTCGCCGCCTTTGCTGTCGCCCTTCGCGGCGATCCGTGATGATATGGCGCCCTTTCGAAAGGTGCGCCGATGATCATCCATGACGACCGCCTCTTTCCCGCCGATCCCGCAACGCGCGCCGTCGCGCGCCGGCTCTATGACGAAGTCAGCTCTCTGCCGATCGTCTCGCCGCATGGCCATACCGATCCGGCCTGGTATGCCCTCAACGAGCCGTTTCCAGACCCAGCCCGTCTCTTCGTGGTGCCGGATCACTATGTGTTCCGCATGCTCTACAGCCAGGGCGTCGCGCTCGAACGGCTCGGCGTGCCCACCGCCGACGGCTCCGAGATCGAAACCGATCCTCGCGCGATTTGGCGGCTTTTCGCCTCGAATTATCACCTTTTTCGCGGGACTCCGACCCGTCTCTGGCTCGACCATGCCTTCGCCACGCTCTTCGATATCGAGCAGCGTCTGTCGCCCGCGACGGCCGACGCCACCTATGACCGGATCGCCGAGCGGCTGGCCCTGCCGGACTACCGCCCCCGCGCCCTGTTCGAGCGCTTCAACATCGAGGTCATCGCCACCACCGAGAGCCCGCTCGACGATCTCCGCCATCACCAGGCGATCGCGGCATCGGGCTGGACGGGCCGCGTCGTGACCGCCTATCGGCCGGATCCGGTCATCGATCCCGATTTCCACGGCTTCCGCGACAATCTCACAGCTCTCGGCGCGCTCACCGGCTGCGATGTGTCGACCTTCGCCGGCTATCTCGATGCGCATCGCGCGCGCCGCGCCTTTTTCAGGGCGCAGGGCGCAACCTCCACCGATCATGGCCATCCGACCGCCGCGACCGCCGATCTCTCGCCGGTTGAGGCCGAGGCGCTTTATCACCGCGTCCATGCCGGCGCGGTGTCGGCCGCGGATGCAGAACTGTTCCGGGCACAGATGCTGACCGAGATGGCGGCGATGAGCCTTGATGACGGGCTGGTGATGCAGATCCATCCCGGCTCGTTCCGCAATCACAACCCGCAGCTCTTCGCCCGCTTCGGCCGCGACAAGGGCGCGGATATCCCGACATCAACAGACTATGTCCGCGCGCTGAAGCCATTGCTCGACCGCTTCGGCAACGAGCCTTCGCTGTCGATCATCCTGTTCACGCTGGACGAGACCGCCTATTCGCGCGAACTGGCGCCACTGGCCGGCCATTATCCGGCTCTGCGGCTCGGGCCGGCCTGGTGGTTCTATGATTCGCCCGAGGGCATGCGGCGCTACCGCGAACTCGTCACCGAGACGGCGGGCTTCTACAATACGGTCGGCTTCAACGACGACACGCGTGCCTTCTGCTCGATCCCGGCACGGCACGACGTCGCCCGCCGCGTCGATTGCGGCTATCTCGCCGAACTCGTCGTCACGCATCGGCTCGACGAGGATGAAGCGGCCGACCTCGCGCATGATCTCGCTTATGGCCTCGCCAAGAAGGCTTATCGGCTTTAGATTCGAAGGGTGTCGATCACCCGCCGCAATGACTGTCCGAGCCTCGCCGCGCCGATGCGGACCGGCGACGGCTTCCTTGCGCGGTTGCCGCCACTCGCGCGCGCCCTGTCGCCGGCCGAACTCGGCGCCATCGCGGAGGCGGCACGAGCGCATGGCAATGGGCTCGTCGAGATCTCGAAGCGCGGCAATCTGCAGCTGCGCGGCCTCCCCTCAGCGGATGCCGTGGCGCTGACCGCTGATCTCGCTGCCGCTGGTCTCGACCTCGCCGAGGGCCTGCCGATCAGCTCCGATCCGCTGGCGGACCTATCGGCGGGAACACCCGATCCCGTGCCGATCATCGCCGCTGTTCACGCGGGGTTGGCACAGTTCGGCGTCGGCGCACGGCTTGCGCCCAAGGTGGCGCTGGTGCTCGATCTCGGCACTCCCACCGCGCCGACTGGCGTCGCCGCCGATCTCCGCCTCGCCTATCGCGGCGACCGCGTCCATCTCGGCCTTGGCGGCACCCATAGCAGCGCGCGATGGATCGGAACCGTCCCGGCCGACGAGGGCGTTGCCGCCGCGCTCGCGATCCTTGGGGCGTTGGCGGACTTCGGCCCTGAGGCGCGCCTTGCCGGCAGTTCGGGGCGACGCGATGCCGACGCCGCGATCGCCGCGACCGTTGAAAACCTCCGCCCCGCAGCAGAGCCATTGCCGCCACCGCCCATCGCTGCTGTCGGGCCAATCGCGGGCCTTGGAGCTGTTGCCGGCGGCCTCGCCCTCCCCTTCGGACAGGCCGAGGCGGTGGCACTCTCCGCCCTTGCCCGCGCTGCCGGCGATGCCGGCATCCAGCGCTTCGCGCCGGCGCCCGATCGCCGGCTGCTCTTTGCTGGCAGCGCCAGCGCCGTCGACGCGACGCTCATGGCAGCGGCAGAACTCGGCTTCATCACCGAACCCTCCGACCCCCGCCGTTTCCTGTTCGCCTGCATCGGCAGCGATGGCTGCGCCTCGGGCCGATATCCCGCCCGCGCGCTCGCCAAAGCGGCCGCCGCGCCACTCTCCCCTTGGCTCGACGGCTCTCTGACCCTGCATTTTTCCGGCTGCGCCAAGGGCTGCGCCCATCCCGAGCCGGCGGCTCTGACCCTTTCCGGTATCGACAAGGACGCCGAACTTGTGCTTGACGGACGAGCGCGCGACGGCGGGATCGGATTCGCTTCGCCGGAAAAGCTGGTCGAGCGGCTGGCCGCACTCGCGGCGGCGCGCGGCACGGACAAGACGGCCCGTGCCTACCTCGATCGGATCGGACAGGCCGGCCTCGCGAAAGCGATGGGCGGAGAAACATCGGCGGAGCATGGCGACGATCGAGGATCATCCAGCGGCGAGCGACTATCTGCGTGACGGCGAAGCGATCTATGAGCGCTCCTTCGCCATCATTCGCGCGGAAGCCAATCTCGCGCGTTTCTCGGCCACTGAGGGGCATGTCGTCATTCGCATGATCCATGCCGCGGGGCTTGTGCCGCTTGGCGAGGTCATCGAGTTCGGCCACGGGTTTGCGGATGTCGCGCGTTCCGCGCTTCGGGCCGGCGCCCCGATCTTCTGTGACAGCGAAATGGTCGAGCGCGGTGTGACGCGGGCGCGGCTGCCCGCCGCCAACGACGTCATCTGCACGCTGCGCGATCCACGGACTGCGGGCGAAGCGGCACGGCTCGGCACCACGCGCTCGGCGGCGGCCATCAATTTCTGGGGCGAGCGTCTCGCCGGCAGCCTCGTGGTGATCGGCAACGCCCCGACCGCGCTGTTCCACCTTCTCGATGCGATCGCTGGGGGAGCGCCGCGTCCCGCCGCCATCATCGGCGCGCCGGTCGGCTTTGTCGGCGCAGCCGAATCGAAGGCCGCTCTCGCCGACAGCCCGCTGGCCATTCCCTTTGTGATCGTGGCCGGGCGGCTCGGCGGCAGCGCCATCGCGGCGGCGGCCGTCAATGCGCTCGCGAGCGACCGGCTATGAGCAGCGCAGGCGCCGTTGGAATCGGCCGGCTCTATGGCGTCGGCGTCGGACCGGGCGATCCGGAGCTCCTGACGCTGAAGGCGGCGCGCATCATCGATACGGCCGATGTGATCGTCTATTTCGCCAAACAAGGCCGCCGCTCCAACGCCCGCGCCGTCGTTGCAGGCCGGCTCGGCCGCCAGCAAGAAGTAACCCTCGCCTATCCTGTGACGACCGAGATCCATCGCCATGATCCGGCCTATCGCAGCGCCATCGCCGCCTTCTATGAGGATTGCGCCACACGCCTCGCCGCGCTGCTCGATGCCGGGCTGACGGTTGTGGTCCTCTCCGAGGGCGATCCGCTGTTCTATGGCTCCTATATGCATCTCCATTGCCGCCTCGCCACGCGCTATCCCACTGAGGTCATCGCCGGCGTCACCGGCATGTCGGGCAGCTGGTCGACGGCGGGCGTGCCGATCGCGCAGGGCGACGACATCCTGATGGTGCTGCCGGGAACGCTCGATGAAGCCGAACTGGCGGCCCGCTTCTCCAGCGCCGATGCCGCCGTGGTGATGAAGCTCGGCCGCAACCTCGCCAAGGTGCGCCGCGCGCTCGCCGCCTCCGGCAAGCTCGGCCGGGCGCTCTATGTCGAGCGCGCGACGACGGCGGCGGCCAGCATCCTGCGGCTCGCCGACAAGACGGACGACGACGCGCCGTATTTCTCGATCGTCCTCGTCCCCGGCTGGGATGAAAACCCGTGAGCGGCCGTCTCGCCGTCATCGGGCTCGGGCCGGGCGCGGCCAATCTGCGCACCGGCGAAGCTGAGGCGGAACTTGCGTCTGCAGACGTCCTCTATGGCTACGGCCCCTATCTCGACCGATTCGAGGCGCGCCCTGACCAGGTGAAAATCGCCTCCGACAACCGCGTCGAGCTTGACCGCGCCCGGGCGGCGCTTGCCCATGCGGCGAGCGGCGGCCGCGTCGCCATGGTCTCGGGCGGCGATCCCGGCGTGTTCGCCATGGCTTCGGCCGTCTGCGAGGCGATCGACCATGGCCCGGCCGAATGGCGCGGCCTCGACGTCGCGATCATTCCGGGCGTAACCGCCATGCTCGCCGTTGCTGCGGCGTGCGGCGCGCCGCTCGGCCATGATTTCTGCGCGATGTCGCTCTCGGACAATCTGAAGCCCTGGAGCCTCGTCGAGACGCGATTGCGCGCCGCCGCTGCAGCCGGTTTTACCATCGCGCTCTACAATCCGATCTCGCGCGCCCGGCCGTGGCAGCTACCCGCCGCCTTCATGCTGCTTCGCGGCATCCTGGCGGCCGATGTGCCGGTGATCTTCGGTCGCGCGATCGGACGCGCCGGCGGCCATGTCACGATCTCGCCGCTGGCCGAAGCCGATGCCGGGGCAGCCGACATGGCAACACTCGTCATCATCGGCACGGCCGAGACGCGGATCATCGAGCGGCCGGGCCTCGCGCCGCTCGTCTATGCCCCGCGCTCGGCGGGAGGCGCGTGATGGGCCAGGAATTCGAGCACGGCGTCGATGGTCAGGGCCTCCGGGAGGCCGGAAGGAGGGGGGCGATCAACCATCCAGACAGGCAGGCCGAACGCGCGCGCTGCGTCGAGCTTGGCCCGCGTCGCATCGCCGCCGCTGTTCTTGCTGACCACGAGGTCGATGCGGTGCAGCTGCATCAGCGCGATCTCGTCCGCGACGGTGAACGGCCCGCGCTCCAGCAGATAGTGCGCCTTTGGCAGCGCCAGCGGCGGCTCCACCGGCTCGATGCTGCGGAACCAATAGGCATGCTGCGGCGCCGCCTCGAAGGCCGCGGCCTCCTGCCGGCCTGTCGTGACGAGGATGCGGCGCCCTTGCTCGCCGAGCGCCGCCACGAGGCTGCGAAGGCTCGCAAAACCCAGCCAATCATCGCCGGGGCCGGCCTGCCAGGCGGGACGGGCGAGCACGATCGCGGGAATTCCGGTCTCACCTGCGGCCAAAGCGGCGTTGGCCGCGATCCGCTCGGCGAAGGGATGGGTCGCGACCACGAGCGCGTCGATGCGTTCGGCCTTGAGGAAGGCAGCAAGTCCGACGGCACCGCCAAAGCCACCGATCCGCACCGGCACGGCCTGGGGCAGCGGCGCGCTCGTCCTTCCGGCCAGCGACAGGATTGCCGCATAGCCGGGCTCGGCCGCGAGGCGCAGCGCGAGCGCCCGCGCCTCCGTCGTTCCACCGAGAATCAGCAGCCGGCTCGCCATCACGCCCTTTCTGGTGCCGTATCGTGAGCGCCGACCCTGCCCCCTTCGGACGGTGGCTGTCCATCGTCGGGATCGGCGAGGATGGCGCCGAGGGATTGTCGCCGCTCGCCCGGCGCAGCATCGAGGCCGCTGAGACCGTCTTCGGCGGCGCCCGACATCTTCACCTCGCCGGCTCGTTGATCACCGGCGAAGCCATCGCATGGCCGGCGCCGTTCTCGATCGCGCCGCTGCTCGCCCGGCGCGGCCAGCCAAGTTGCGTGCTGGCGTCGGGCGACCCGTTCCTCTTTGGCGTTGGAGCACTGATCGCAGCGGCGATCCCGACCGCTGAATTCATCGCACTGCCCGCTCCCTCCGCCTTCAGCCTTGCCGCGAGCCGGCTCGGCTGGCCGCTTTCCGATATAACGACGCTGTCGCTGCATGGCCGGCCGCTCGCGCTGATCCGGCCGCATCTTCATTCCGATGCGCGCATTCTTGCACTGACGTCCGATGCCGAAGCGCCGGCGGCCATAGCGGCTCTGCTCGCGGCAGGCGGCTTCGGCGGCTCGCGCGTCACGGTGCTGGAAGCGCTCGGCGGGGTGGACGAGCGTATCCGCACGACGACGGCCGGGGGCTTCGACCTTGCCGATAGCCATCCGCTCAATGTGCTGGCCATCGAGGTCGCCGCCAGCGCCGGCGCTCGCATCCTGCCGCGCAGCGCCGGCCTCGACGATGGCCTGTTCGAAAGCGATGGCCAGATCACCAAGCGCGAGATCCGCGCGCTGACGCTCGCCGCGCTGGCGCCCCGGCCGGGCGAGCTGCTTTGGGATATCGGCGCCGGCTCCGGTTCGGTCGGTATCGAATGGATGCTGGCAGACCGGCGCATGCGCGCCATCGCGATTGAACCGCGAGAGGATCGGGCGGACCGCATTCTGCGCAATGCCGACGCCTTCGGCGTGCCGGGACTAAGCCTGGTGCGGGGCGAAGCGCCCGCCGCGCTTTCGGGGCTCGCCTCGCCCGACGCGATTTTCATCGGCGGCGGCGCCACACGCGCCGGCATGCTGGAAGCGGCCATCGCAGCGCTTGGCAGCGGCGGCCGCCTTGTCATCAATGCCGTGACGCTGGAGACGGAGCAGGTGGTGCTGGCCGCCCATGCAAGGCTTGGCGGATCGCTGATTCGCATCGGGATCGACCGCGCGCTGCCACTCGCCGGCATGACCGCCTGGGAGCCGGCGCGGCCGATCACGCAATGGACGTGGTGGAAGCCATGATCGTCGCCGGCATCGGATGCCGCCGCGGCGCGGCGCGGGCAGACGTGCTGGCGGCGATTGCCAGCGCCTGCGAGGCCGCCGGGATATCCGCCGACCGGATCGACCTTGTTGCGACGGCGGCGGAAAAAGGCGGCGAGGAAGGCATCGCAACGGCAGCGGCGATGATCGGGCGACCATTGGTGCTGGTGCCGCCGGACAAGCTGCGAATGGCCGGCGAGAAGGCTGTTACGCATTCCGAACGCGTCGTCGCGCTCTTCGCGGTGCCTTCGGTTGCCGAAGCCGCGGCGCTCGCGGCGGCCGGCGAAGAGGCGCGCCTGATCGCGCCACGCCGCGTTGCCGGCGGGGCGACCTGCGCCCTTGCCGCGAGCGAAGCAGAGCCGGAGGCCGCGCCATGACCATTCACTTCATCGGCGCCGGTCCGGGCGCCGCCGATCTCATCACAGTGCGGGGCCGCGATCTCATCGCCCGCTGCCCCGTGTGCCTCTATGCCGGATCGATCGTGCCGGAGGCGCTGCTCGACTTCTGCCCCGAAGGCGCGCGCAAGGTGAACACTGCCGCGCTTAATCTTGATGCGATCGAGGCCGAGTTCATCGCCGCCCACGCCGCCGGGCTTGATGTCGCGCGTCTGCAATCCGGCGATCTCTCGATCTATTCGGCGCTGGCGGAGCAGATCCGCCGGCTGGAGCGCCATGGCATTCCCTATACGCTGACGCCGGGCGTGCCGGCCTTCGCCGCCGCCGCCGCCGCGCTCGGCCGCGAGCTGACGGTTCCCGGCATCGCCCAGAGCGTCGTGCTGACCCGCATCTCGGGCCGGGCTTCGGCAATGCCGCAGCGCGAGAGCCTCGAAGCGTTTGCCGCGACGGGGACGACATTGGTGCTGCATCTCGCGATCCAGGCGATCGGCCGCGTCGTCGAGGAACTGCTGCCCTTTTACGGCGCGGATGGGCCCGTCGCCGTCGTCTTCCGCGCCAGCTGGCCCGACGAGCAGATCGTCCGGGCGAGCCTCGGCATGATCGAGGCGGCGCTTGCCGGCAGCGGCATCGACCGAATGGCGACGATCCTCGTCGGCCCGGCGCTCGCCGCCGAGGGCTTCCGCGACAGCGCGCTCTACAGCACCGATTATGTCAGGCGCTATCGCGGCGGACCGACATGAGCGGCGGACCGGCATGCGGGCTGATCGTCTCGGCGATCCGTTCCGGCGAAGGCAAGACCGTCGTCGCCACGGCGCTGATGGCGGCGCTGATGCGGCGCGGCCTCAAGGTCGCCAGCGCCAAGAACGGCCCTGATTATATCGATCCCGCCTTTCATGCCGCCGCGACGGGGCGTCCGAGCCTCAATCTCGACAGCTGGGCCATGTCGCCCGCGCTGCTTTGGACCCTTGCCGAACGGGCAGGCGCCGATGCCGACCTTCTCTTGATCGAAGGCGCGCTCGGTCTCTTCGACGGCGTGTCCGGCCCCCCCGGCGCGCGCGGGGCGACGTCGGATCTCGCCGCGCGGCTCGGCCTGCCGGTCGTGCTCGTGGTCGATGTCTCGGGCCAGTCGCAGACGGTCGCTGCAGTCCTGCGCGGGATGATGCTGCATGATGCGGCGGTCGAGATCGCCGGCGTGATCCTCAACCGCGTCGGCAGCGAGCGCCATCAGCGGCTGACCGCTGAAGCGGTGGCGCCGCTCGGCCTGCCGATTCTCGGCAGCCTGCCGCGTGATCCGGCGCTCGCGCTGCCCGAGCGCCATCTCGGCCTCGTGCAGGCCGGAGAGCAGCACGACCTCGCCGTCCGGATCGCTGCCGCCGCCGATGTCATCGAGCGCCATGTCGATCTTGATGCGTTCGCCGCCCTGGCGCGACGGCCGCTGCCGCGCCCTGACGCGGGGCCGGCTCGCCTGTTGCCCCCGCCCGGGCAGCGAATTGCGCTCGCCCAGGACGATGCATTTTCCTTCATGTATCCGCATCTCCTCCAGGGTTGGCGCGCGGCCGGAGCAACGATCATCCCGTTCTCGCCGCTCAATGATGAGTCGCCGGGCGAAGATTGCGACGCCTGCTGGCTGCCCGGCGGCTATCCCGAACTGCATGCCGGGCGCCTCGCCGCTGCCAGCAGCTTTCTCGGCGGCCTCCGTCATTTCGCCACCACGCGCCCGGTCCACGGCGAGTGCGGCGGCCATATGGTGCTCGGCACGGCGCTTGTCGACGCCGAGGGAACCGCCCATGCGATGGCCGGCCTGCTCGGCCATGTCACCAGCTTCGCGGCGCGGAAGCTGCATCTCGGCTATCGGCGGGCGCGGATCGCAGCCGACGGTCCGCTCGGCCCGGCCGGTACCTGGATTGCCGGCCACGAGTTCCATTATGCGAGCATTCTGGAGCCCGGCGGCGACGCCCCCTTCGCCGCGATCGAGGACGCGCGCGGGGTTCCGATCGTTGATGGCGGCGGGCGGCGCGGCCGCGTCTCGGGCAGTTGGTTCCATGCCATCGCGCTTGGCTGAGCGCCGACGTCCCGAGGCTCTTTTAACCGCCGCCGCCGATCCCATATAGCGATCATCACCCCCTGCCCGGCCGTTTCGGCAAAGGCAGCGCGCTTCGTCAAACTAAGCGATTGCGCTGCAGCGAGATTCTCGGCAGGATTCCCTTCATGCGACGTGCGATCGGTTTCAGATGAGCAAGGACATCCGTCGACCCGAGGATGGCGACCCGTCCATCGGCATCGCCACGAAGGTCAAGCCGAAGACAAAGCGGCCGAGCCTTTATCGCGTCCTGCTGCTCAATGACGATTACACGCCGATGGAATTCGTCGTGCATGTCGTCGAGCGTTTCTTCAACAAGTCGCGTGAAGAAGCGACAGAGATCATGCTGCACGTTCATCAGCATGGCGTCGGGGAGTGTGGTGTTTTCACCTATGAGGTGGCCGAAACAAAGGTCACACAGGTGATGGATTTCGCGCGCAAACACCAGCATCCGCTGCAATGCGTGATGGAAAGGAAGTGAGGTCCTAACGTGCCGTCATTCTCCCGCAGCCTCGAAAAGGCACTCCACCAGGCTCTCGCTTTCGCAAACGAGCGCCATCAGGAATATGCAACCCTTGAACATCTGCTGCTCGCCCTGATCGAGGATCAGGACGCAGCCGCGGTGATGCGCGCCTGCAATGTCGATCTCGATATGCTGAAGCGCAGCCTCGTCGATTATATCGACACCGAACTCGCCAATCTCGCCCACGGACCGGAAGAGGATTCGAAGCCGACCGCCGGCTTCCAGCGCGTCATCCAGCGCGCCGTGATCCATGTCCAGTCGTCGGGCCGCGAGGAAGTGACCGGCGCCAACGTACTCGTCGCGATCTTCGCCGAGCGCGAGAGCCATGCCGCCTATTTCCTGCAGGAGCAGGACATGACCCGCTATGACGCGGTCAACTACATCTCGCATGGCATCGCCAAGCGGGCGGGCATGAGCGAGAGCCGGCCGGTGCGCGGCGTCGACGACGACGCGGCAACGGTCGACAGCCGCGAGGAAGGCAATAAGAAGAAGGCCGACGCGCTCGAGGCTTATTGCGTCAACCTCAACGAGAAGGCCAAGAAGGGCAAGATCGACCCGCTGATCGGCCGCGACACAGAGATCGCGCGGACGATCCAGATCCTCTGCCGCCGGCAGAAGAACAATCCGCTCTTCGTCGGCGATCCCGGCGTCGGCAAGACCGCGATCGCTGAGGGCCTTGCCAAGCGGATCGTCGAGGGCGACGTCCCCGACGTGCTGGCCGGCGCGACGATCTTCTCGCTCGACATGGGCACACTGCTTGCCGGAACGCGCTATCGCGGCGATTTCGAGGAGCGGCTGAAGCAGGTCGTCAAGGAGATCGAGGAATATCCGGGCTCGATCCTCTTCATCGACGAGATCCATACGGTCATCGGCGCCGGCGCCACCTCGGGCGGGGCGATGGATGCGTCCAATCTGCTGAAGCCGGCGCTCGCCGGCGGCTCGATCCGCTGCATCGGCTCGACGACCTACAAGGAATATCGCCAGTTCTTCGAGAAGGACCGGGCTCTGGTCCGTCGCTTCCAGAAGATCGACGTCAACGAGCCGACGGTTCCCGATGCGATCGAGATCCTCAAGGGCCTCAAGCCCTATTTCGAGGACTTCCATCGCGTGCGCTACACCAACGACGCCATCAAGGCGGCGGTGGAGCTTTCGGCGCGCTATATCCATGACCGCAAGCTGCCGGACAAAGCGATCGACGTGATCGACGAGACCGGCGCCTCGCAGATGCTTCTGGTCGAGGGCAAGCGCAAGAAGACCATTGGCGTCAAGGAGATCGAGGACACGATCGCCACGATGGCTCGGATTCCGCCGAAGACGATCTCGAAGAACGACTCGGAGGTTCTGAAGTCGCTTGAGACCACGCTGAAGCGGGTCGTCTATGGCCAGGACCGCGCGATCGAACAGGTCACGTCCGCGATCAAGCTGGCGCGTGCAGGCCTCCGCGAGCCGGAAAAGCCGATCGGTTCCTATCTCTTTGCCGGACCGACCGGTGTCGGCAAGACCGAGGTTGCCAAGCAGCTCGCGGCCAGCCTCGGCGTCGAGTTGATCCGCTTCGACATGTCGGAATATATGGAACGCCACACGGTCTCACGGCTGATCGGCGCCCCGCCCGGCTATGTCGGCTTCGACCAGGGCGGCCTCCTGACCGACGGCGTCGACCAGCATCCGCATTGCGTGCTGCTGCTCGACGAAATCGAGAAGGCGCATCCGGACCTCTTCAACATCCTGTTGCAGGTCATGGATCACGGCAAGCTGACCGACCATAACGGCAAGCAGGTCGACTTCCGCAATGTCGTCCTGATCATGACGACCAATGCGGGCGCGGCCGATCTCGCCAAGCCGGCGATCGGCTTCAAGAATTCGATGCGCGATGCCGACGACCAGGAGGCGATCAACCGCCTGTTCGCGCCGGAATTCCGCAATCGTCTCGATGCGATCGTCCAGTTCGGCAATCTGCCGATCGAGGTGGTCCGCAGCGTCGTGCAGAAGTTCGTCATGCAGCTGGAGGCGCAGCTCGCCGATCGCGGTGTCACCTTCGATCTCTCCTCGGAGGCGATCGATTGGCTGGCCGAGAAGGGCTATGACCGCCAGATGGGTGCCCGGCCTCTTGGCCGCGTGATCCAGCAGAATATCAAGCAGCCGCTCGCCGACGAGGTGCTGTTCGGCAGGCTGCGCAAGGGCGGCACGGTCAAGGTCACGGTCGAGACCAAGGAGAATGGCGAAACCGGCCTCAAGCTCGAGCCGATCGAGGACGCGCCGGTGACGCCGAAGCCCGAGCCGGAAGAGGCAAAGGCCAAGGCTGCGCGGCCGAAGCGCAAGCCAGCCGTGGCCAAGAAGCCGGCGGCCGAGAAGGCCACGCCGAAGCGCGGCGGCCTCGTGCCGAAGGTTCCGCTCAAGGCCGACTGATCTCAGCCTGATTTGAGAAGCAACGAAGGGGTGCGGCGACGCACCCCTTTTTTTGTTGCGCGAAGGGCGCGCGGCCGGGTGCCCGAGACCGGCAAAGAATGGCGCGAATGCAGCGCGGCCAGCCGGGGCATCCCCATATCGCGCTCAGGTATTCATTGTCATGATCTGCAACTTATGGTATTTATCCTTTGCTGAACGCTCCTTGTGGGCGCATCGGCGATCAGTCCCGTTTCAGCGCCGCCATCGGAGCGGCTGACGTAAGTGTCTTGGCCGCGGCGCGTAGAGATATCCGCGGCTCACGCTCGGGGGAGCATGCGATGGTCAACGACACGATCCTGATCTGGGTCACGCTCGGAATCTTCAACCTCTCCATCATCATCCTGCTGCGGCAGACCTTTTCCGCCGTCAGCCTCAAGGAGGCTTTGAGCGAGAAGTCAGGGCCATCGACTGACACGAGCTATAGCCGCGTTGCCGGGATGCTCGGAGCGGTGGTGGTCGGCTGCCTCGTCTGGGGGCTCGGCAATGTCGTCCTCGCCCGAGCGATCACGGCCCCGACGGATGTGACGACGATGCTCCAGGGTGTCTGGCCGTTCATCCTTTCGACGTCCGCGTTGTTCGCGCCCTACGCCTTCAACCAAATCAAGGACGCCATGAAGCCAGAGGACAAGCCGCAGTCGCCGCAATGAATCCGATACGCACAAGAGGGGGAGAGCAACATGCCGACCGGTGAAGGACTTCTCGCGCTCGCGCGCAGCCATATCGGCGAGAAATACGACTTCGTCACGGTGCCCAAGAACAACCCGAACTGGAAGGGGCCTTGGGACTGTGCCGAATTCGCTTCGTGGCTGGTCTATCAGGAGGCACATATCCTGTATGGCTGCACCGACGATCACGCTCCAGCGGCGGTGGCCGAGGCCTATACCGGCGGCTGGAAGATCGATTCGCTTCAGATCGGCCGGCGCATACCGGCCGAGGAAGCAGCGAAGACGGTTGGTGCGTTCCTTTTGCGTTATCCGCCAACCGCAGGCAGCATGGGGCATATCGCGGTCAGCGATGGTCACGGCGGCACTGTCGAGGCCAAGGGACACGCCTACGGCGTCGTCGCCGACACGGTCCATGGCAGGCAATGGGATACGGGCGTCCTCGTGCCCGGCATCCAGTACAACCGGACGGCCGGCTCGATCGACATCGTCACGCCGTCGGCGCTCTATGCCGTTGGCGCGGCCAATATGAACGCGGCCAAGGTGATGGAGATTCAGCGCGCTGTCGCGGCGAAGGGCTTCGACCCCGGACCGATCGACGGCCAGTTCGGCCTGAACACAGCCGCAGCCGTCGCCGCCTTCCAGCGCTCCCACGGCCTGGTTTCGGACGGTCAGGTCGGGCTGCAGACGGCCGGCGTGCTCGGAATCCTGCTGTCATAAGGGACGCTGGGCTGAACAAGGCGGCGATGCATGAGGTCGCGATGAGAAGTCGGCTGGAGCAATGCGGACCGGCCCCCTGATCCGCTCAAGGGAAATCGACGCCATTTCAGAACGATGATTGTGAGGACGCATCAGGTGCCCTCGCTTCGATCTCTTCATCGTTTTCGTGAAACGATGAAGAGATGCAACTAGATCGCCCCGGCGTTTTTGAGTTCCTGCTTGGCGAAGGCATAAAACACCGGCCCGGCGATAAGGCCGGCGACGCCGAAAGCGGCCTCCATCACGATCATCGCCACCAGGAGTTCCCAGGCGCGGGCCTGGATGCGCGATCCGATGATTGCAGCGTTCAGGAAGTATTCGAGCTTGTGAATGCCGATGAGGAAGGCCAGTGCCCCGGCCGCCGCATAGGGCGAAACACTGAGGGCGACGAGCGCGATCGCCGTGTTCGAAATGAGATTGCCGACGACCGGCAGCAGCCCGACAACGAAGGTCACCACGATCAGCGTTTTGGTGAGCGGAAGCGGCACGCCGAACAGCGGCATCACCACTGCCAGGAAGATGCCGGTCAGGACCGTGTTCACCGCGGAGATGCGGACTTGCGAGAAGACGACCTGGCGGAACGCGGTCGCAAGGTTCCGGCAGCGGCGTTTCGCGGCGGCGGCGAGCGGAGCGCGACGGACGCTCGTGCCGCCCAGCACCTGTTCGCCCATCTCATGGGAGAAGGCGACCAGCGCACCGATCGCGATGCCGACGATGATATGGATCGTCAGCCGGCCGACATCCTGGCCGATCGAAGCGACCTGACGGCCGTTGCCACGCAGCCATTCGACCCCGAGCGCCTTCAAAGCGTTGATATCTGCCGGCAGGAAATCCGCGACGCCCTGCGGCAGGCTGGGCCGAATATGCTCCAGCGCCACGGCCATCTGCGACATCAGATCCTGAATCGGCTGCCCCCCGGCAGCGATGAATGATCCGAGCCAGAGCGAGACCAGGAGCAGGGCCCCGGCGACAGCCGATGTCATGACGGCGATGGAGAATGTCTTGGCCACGGCGGTGTTGACGCCAAGGCGGCGGAAGGACGGCACCGTCAGATCGACGAGTTCGTAGACAAGCAGCCCCGACAGCAGCACCGAGAGGATGTGAAGCTCAAGCACCAGCCACAGAGCAAGTCCGGCCAGAACGAGCGATGCCCATTCCCAGCGCGTATATCTTTCCGAATCCACGTCCGTCCCACTCCCGTTTTGCGAGAGCGAACCTGACATGCCTTTCGGTGCGATGTCGCGCAGTTTCGCGCGAACTCGGCTTTCTTCGTCGGGCGTCCGCTCTATGCCAGGATGCCGACAGTCTGATCAGCGAGCGGCGTCGCGGCCGTCAGCTTGTCGGGATTGCGGACAACGTAGACGGCTGTGATCTTGCCCGCCGCGATGGCGAAAGAGACCGTCTGGGGGACCCCGGCAGGATCGATCGAGACATAGCCCGGCAGGCCGTTGATCAAGAGCACGCCGGACCAGCACTCAGCCCCGGACGGCCGCTTCGCCGCGACGCCGCGAAAGAAGCGGAAGACCCGATCGCCACCTTGTATGACATTGAGGCTCGCCAGAACCTTGCCGCCGCCATCCGTGTGCAGGATCGCGGATTCGGCCAGAAGGGCGCTGAGCGGCTCGACCCTTCCGCTACGGATCGCCTCGAAGAACGCTTCCGCAATGCGGCGGCCCTCATCGGGCTCGACCGCAAAGCGCGTCTTCGCCTCACCGACATGGGCCCGCGCCCGGCCCAGCAACTGGCGACAGGCCGCCGGGCTGCGCTCGATGGCGGCCGCAACCTCGGCCATGTCGCGTTCGAGCAGGTCGGCCAGGATGAACACGGCGCGCTCGAGCGGCGACAACCGCTCCATGGCGAGCATCAGCGCGACGGGCGCGTCGATCCGATCATCGGGGCGCTCCGGCTCGATGCCGAAGCGTTCGAAGATCGGCTCCGGCAGCCAGGGACCAACATAGGTTTCGCGGCGATGCCGGGCCGAGCGCAGGCGATCGAGGCAGAGCCGCGTCACCACCGTCGCCAGGAACGCGCGCGGGCTTTCGATGCTGCCCGTCGCGCGCCCATGCCAACGCAGGAAGGCGTCCTGGACAATGTCCTGCGCGTCGGCGAGCGAGCCGAGCATGCGATAGGCCAGTCCCGTCAGGAACGGGCGCTGCTGCTCGAACTCACGCGCCGCTGCGTCGCTCATTCCTGCCTCATGCGGCGGCCCTCGCTGAGGCGCGCCGATCATTGGGGTGCACCGTGCGGAAACCGACGGCGAGCCGGTTCCAGCTGTTGATCACGTTGATGATCACGGTCAAGTCCACCTGCTCCTTCGGCGAAAATTGAGCCGCCAGCGCTGCATAGTCCGCGTCGGGGGCCTGCGTCTCGGAGAGCTTTGTCAGCGCCTCCGTCCAAGCGAGCGCCGCCCGCTCGCGCGGGGTATAGAGCAGCGATTCGCGCCAGGCACTGAGCAGATAGATGCGTTCCTCGCTCTCGCCGGCCTTGCGGGCATCCGCCGTGTGCATATGCAGGCAATTGGCGCAGCCATTGATCTGCGATGCGCGGATTTTTACCAGTTCGGCCAGGCTGTGCTCGATGCCGCAATCGGCGACATAGGCGCTGAGGGCAAGCATGGCCTGGACCGCCTCGGGCGAAGCGGTGTGGAAGCTGAGGCGTTCAGACATCGTTCTCTCCGTCAAAATTGACACCTGAAAGACGAGACGCCCTCCGCTCTTGTGACATGGTCCGGCAAAAAATCGCGACGTCGCGCCGCCTTCCCGCCGCCGGTGCCGGTCACGATCTTTTCAATCGGTTCAATCCGGATAGCCCGGCCCGCTTTGACGTTGTAAGGTCCGCCTCCGGATTTCAAAACCACGGCCTCAGGGTGGATAGCGTGACTGAACTGGCTGATATTGGCGTGCTCGGGCTCGCCGTGATGGGTGCGAATCTCGCCCGCAACGCGGCGCGCAAGGGCTTCGGCGTGGCGGTGTTCAACCGGCATGGCGAGCGGACGGACGAGCTCATTGCCGAGCATGGCAGCGAGGGTCGCTTCTCCCCCGCCAAGACGATCTCGGACTTCGTCGCCTCGATCGCGCGGCCGCGCCCGATCATCATCATGGTCAAGGCCGGCAAGCCGGTCGACCAGGTGATCGATGAGCTGATCCCGCATCTCGACGAAGGCGATATCATCATCGATGGCGGCAATTCGCTGTTCACCGATACCAATCGCCGCTTCCACTACCTGACCCAGAAGAAGCTCCGCTTCATCGGCATGGGCGTCTCGGGCGGCGAGGAAGGTGCGCTCGAGGGTCCGAGCATGATGCCGGGCGGCACGCGCGAGGCCTATGCCCGCATCGAGCCGATCGTCACCAAGATGGCGGCGCAGGTCGATGGCGAGCCGTGCTGCACCTATATCGGCACCGAGGGCTCGGGCCATTTCGTCAAGATGGTCCATAACGGCATCGAATATGCCGACATGCAGCTGATCACCGAAGCCTATGACCTGTTCAAGACGGTCTATGGCCTCAGCGCGCCGGCCATCGCAGAGATTTTCGCCGACTGGAACGAAGGCGAGCTCAATTCCTACCTGATCGAGATCACCGCCGCCGTGCTGCGCAAGGTCGACGACACCGGCAAGCCGCTGGTCGATTCGATCGTCGACGAGGCCGAGCAGAAGGGCACGGGTCGCTGGACGGCGCAGTCGGCGCTCGATCTCGGCATTCCCCTGACCTCGATCACCGAGGCGGTGTTCGCCCGCGCCCTTTCCGCCCGCCGCAGCGAGCGCGCCAGCGCAGAGGCCCGCTTCCCGCATGCGACCGTCGCGCCGCGCGCAACGTCCAAGGCCGAAATCGACGCGATCAAGGATGCGCTTTATGCGTCCAAGATCGTCGCCTATGCGCAGGGTTTCGAGCAGTTGCAGGTGGCGGCACAGCAATATGGCTGGGAGCTGAAGCTTGGCGAGATCTCGACGATCTGGCGCGGCGGCTGCATCATCCGCGCCCGCTTCCTCAACCGCATCCGCGAGGCCTATGCGGCCGGCACGGGCGGCGGCAATCTGCTGCTGCAGGATTATTTCGCCGACGCCGTGATCAAGGCCGAGGCAAGCTGGCGCAAGGTGGTCGGCCTCGCCGTCGCCGAGGGCATCCCGGTTCCCGCCTTCGCCTCGTCGCTCGCTTACTATGATGGCCTTCGCCGCGCGCGCGGCCCGGCCAACCTGCTGCAGGGCCTCCGCGACTATTTCGGCGCCCACACCTATGGCCGCCTCGACAAGCCGGGCAAGTTCCACACCCGCTGGAGCCAGGACGGCAGCGAAGTCCAGACCTCCGAGTAATCTCGGCTGCCAAGAAGCGTCGCCGCGGTCCTCCGCGGCGATGCCTTAATCCGTCGTGCTGCCTTCCCAGCTCGCATGATGCACGCCGGGCAGCAGTGACAAGCCGCGCGTCACCGCATCCAGCTCCTTCTTCTCGACGGACGTGCTGACGAGCGTCGCGACGAGTTCGACGATATCGTTGTCGCGATCCACCACATCGACATCTCCGACCGGGTATTTCGCGCTTTCCAGCCGCTCGACCAGAAGGTCGCGCAGCTCGGCCATCGCATCGGCGCCGACGAGCAGGCGAACCTCGTAGGTTGCCTCGGCCACGCTGTCAGCGAGCGGGGCGCGGTTGATCAGCGCCGCCACCGGATGCAGCAGCGTATTGCCGGCGAGGACGAAGAGTGTCAGCAGCGCGGCTTCGGCGAGCATGTCGGAACCGGTGCAGGCGCCCACCGCAGCCGAGCACCAGAGCGTCGCCGCCGTGTTGAGGCCGCGCACATTCATGCCCTCCTTCATGATGACGCCGGCGCCGAGAAAGCCGATGCCCGAGACGACATAGGAGATGACGCGAACCGCCTCGGTCGTCCCGGCAATGCGCTGCGCAAGATCGACGAAGGCGGCAGCACCAACGGCCACCAGCACATTGGTCCTGAGCCCCGCCGTGCGCTGCCGATACTGCCGCTCCGCCCCGATCAGGGCGCCCAGCAGGAAGGCCGCGGTGAAGCTGACGAGGGTGTCCAGGAACTGGCTGGCATCGAATGTATGAATGAACTGCACCGGAGCGCCTCCGCGGGTCGTGGCCGCCAACCAAGCCCCGGCGCATGACGATCATGTGACGGGTGGCATCACGCCGGTTGGTTGCCACACGCCATCGACGGTATAGACAGCCTCAGGACCTGGCCAGGGCGGCGCGGTGAAGGCGACGGCCGTCAGCGGCTCGTCTCCATCGGCGCGAAACTGGAAGGCCGTGCCGGCGGGAATGGTGATGGAGAGACCGGGCGAGAGGTCGGCGATCTCGGCACGCCCGGCTGACGCCCGCCACATCCGCCCGCGCCCCGATATGAAATACCAGGCCTCATCCAGGCCGCGATGGGCGACGGCGACCGAAACGGCGCCAGCCGCCATCGTGAAATGCGCCATGCTGCCGCCGGGAAGGGCGACCAGCGGGCGAACCTCGGACCCATCAGGCGCACTGTGATCGGCATCCGGCGAGAGAGCGATCGTGTCGAAGAGGGGTCGTTCATCGGCAGGCATCGGCGCGGCTCGCATCAGGGGAAGGCACGCCCTCCCCCAAGCAAGCCGCGTGCCCGCGCTCAGGCAGCGTTCTTCATCAGCGCCACGAAGTCGGCCTCGAAGCGCGGCCGGTCGATCGCCATGCAGACATTGGCATTGTGCTTGTCGATGGCGGTGCGGCGGCGGTCTGCGACCGTCTGGCCGCGCGTCAGCTCGCCGCTCAGTTCGATGTCGACATACATCCGCTCCATGGTCGCAAGGCTCGGGTCCTCGGCGATGGCGACCGCCAGCGGATCGTGCAGGCCGCAGCCGCGGATGCCCGGATACATGGTCTTGTAGGAGTTGACGTAGAATTCGGTGATCGCCATCAGCGTCGTCGAGGCCGGATCGCCGGCCGCCACGATCTCGGCCCGCATCTCATCGGTCAAGAGGGTCGTCATGGTGACGTCCATGCCGACCAGCGTCACATTGGCGCCGGCCTGCAACACGATATGCGCTGCCTCGGGATCGTTGGCGAAATTGGCATCGACCATCGGCGACACCGGGCCATGGATGCCGGGATGCAGGATCGTCGAGCCCATGACGACGATGCCCCTGGCGAGCTTGGCGATCTCCGGCGCCTTGGTGAGGGCCAGCGCGACATTGGTGATCGGCCCGACGGGCACCAGCGTGATCTCGCCGGGATTTTCCTTGATGACGCGGATCATCAGGTCGATCGCGTGCTCGTCGCTCGCCTTGATCTTCGGCGCGGGGAGTTCGATATCGCCGAGGCCGTTCGAGCCGTGCACATGATCGGCCATGCGGCGATAGGGCCGGATCAGCGAGCGGCCGACGCCGGCCGCCACCGGAATTTCCGGCCGGCCCAACAATTCGAGGATCTTCAGCGTGTTCTCTGTCGCGATCACCGTATCGGTATTGCCGAATGTCGTCGTCAGCGCCTCCAGGGCAATCCCCGGCCGGCGGAGCGCATAGAAGATGGCCATGGCGTCGTCGATGCCGGTGTCGACGTCGAGAATGATGCGGCAGGGTTCGGTCACGATCAGCTCTTTCGCTAGGCGGGGATGACGGGAGTGGGCGTGCGGGCGCGGCGGCGCTTCGAATGGCTGAGCACCAGCGCGACGAGCGTCACGACATAAGGGACGACATCGGTGACCTGGTTGGGCAGGCCCTGCCCCTGCAGGCGCACGGAGAAGGCATCGGCAAAGCCGAACAGAACGCAGGCGAGCGCGGCATAGAGCGGGTGGTTGCGGCCGAGCATCACAGCGACGACCGCGATCCAGCCGCGACCGGCGCTCATATCCTCGGAAAAGATACTGACCGTGCCCAGCGAGAGCTGCGCGCCGGCAAGCCCGACAATGCCGCCGGCGATAATCACCGTGACGATGCGGTAGCGGTTGACGTCGACGCCCATGGTCTCGGCCGCATCGGCATCTTCGCCGACACCGCGCAGGCGCAGCCCGAGCGGCGTGCGGAACATCACCACCGTTACCACCGCGACGAGAATCCACGCTGTCCAGGTCAGCGCGGTCTGGCGCGAGAAGATCCAGCCGATGACGGGCCAGCCATTGATCGCGGCGATCTTGATCTTCTCAAGCCCGACAATCGCCGGATCGCTGAACGTGCCGCTGACGCCGAACATCTGCCTGAGCAGATAGGCGGTGAGACCCGCGGCGAGCAGGTTCATGCCGACGCAGATGACGACGGCATCGCCGCGAAACACGGTGACGCCATAGGCAAGGATCATCGAGAAGGCGGCGGTGGCGAGCACGGCGCAGACAATGCCGCCGAGCGCGCTGCCAGTCGCATAGGAGCCGACGACGGCAGCGAAGGCGCCGACCAGCATCTGGCCTTCGAGTGCCATATTGAACACGCCGACACGGCCGCACAGCGTTCCCGCGAGCGCGGCGAGCAGGATCGGCGTGATCGCCTGCACGGCGGAATTGACGAGGAAGGGCGTAATGAAATCCAGCATCAGCGCGGCTCCCGCCGGCCGACGCCGTGGCGAATGGCGAGGAAAAGGATGATGATCGACTGCAGCACCATTGTCAGGACGCGCGGGATCGAGGTTTCGCGCTGCATGGCGAAGCCGCCGGTCTGGAGGGCCGCAAAGAAGGCGCCGGCGAGAATGGCGCCGAGCGGCTCGCCCCCGGCGAGCAGCGCCGCCATCAACCCCGACCAGGTATAGCCGGGCGAAAGCAGCGCGCCGTCCTGGAAGCGGAACTGCGAACCGAGCACGATCAGCGCACCGACCAGGCCGGCAATGGCGCCGCTCGCGAACATCACGCCGGTCATCTGGCGCCCGAGCGGCACGCCGCCATAGGCGGCGAAGCGGGCATTGAGGCCGCGGATGCGCAGTTCATAGCCGCCAACCGTCAGCCGGTCATAGAGCACGACGAGAAGGGCGACGACCGCCATGATCAGGATACCGATATTGAGCGGGCCGCTGATGGTCGGCAACCGGACCGCATCCGGGATCATCGCCGTTTGGGCAAGACCGGTGGTCACATCGCGCAGCGGAAAGCCGACGATATAGGAGCAGATGCCGATCGCCGGATAGGACAGCAGCAGGCTGGAGATCAGCATCGGAATGCCATGCCGCGTCTCGCCCCAGGCGGCAATCGTCGCATAGAGCCCGCTTGCCAGCATGGCGGCGAGGATCGCGACAACGATCAGAAGCGGACCGGGACCGGGCAGATAGAGCGGCACGAGCGCGGCGATGAGGCCGCCGATCACCATCTGGCCGTCACCACCGAGATTGATCATGCCGCCGCGCAGCGGAATAGCGGCGACGAGCGTCATTCCGACCAGCGGCACGGCCCAGTTCAGCGTATCGGGCAGGCTCGACCAGGCGAGCGACCCCGCGACGATGGCCGCATAGGCCTCGAGCGGATTGCCGCCGGAAATGAGCACCAACAGGCCGCCGAGCACCACACCGACAAGGATCGCGAGCGGAACCGGCGGGATGCGGACGCGCCGCCATGCGGGACGGGCGATATCGCTCATGCGGTCTCCTGGCTCATGCAGCCTCCTGGACGCGGCCGGCCATCAAGAGGCCGAGCGCTTCCTCGGTGGCTGTCGCGGCATCGACCTCGGCGAGGATGCGGCCCTCATACATCACGAGGATGCGGTCGGCGAGCGCGAGGATTTCCGTGAGTTCGGCCGAGACCAGCAGCACCGCGGCGCCACGGTCGCGCTCGGCGACGAGTTCGGCATGGATAAACTCGATGGCGCCGACATCGACACCCCGCGTCGGCTGCTCGGCGATCAAAAGCGGTGCCTGGTGCGTCAGTTCGCGCGCGACTACGACCTTCTGCAGATTGCCGCCGGAAAGGGCGCCGACGGCCGTCTTCTCCGACGATATCTTGATGCCGAAGCGGGAGATCATGGCCCGCGCGGCAGCCGCCACCGCCCCGCCGTCGAGAAGCCCGTGGCGCTCCAGCGGCGGCTGGTGCTGGAAGCCCATGGCAAGATTGTCGGCGGCGCTCGCGGCCCGCGCCGTGCCGGTGGTGGCGCGATCCTCGGGGATATAGGCAAGGCCGACCGCGCGATGGGCCGCGACATCGGCGGCGGTGACATCCCGGCCGGCAATGGAAACGCTCCCGCCATCCGGACGGCGGAGGCCGGTCAGCGCCTCGATCAGCTCGCTCTGGCCATTGCCGGCGACCCCGGCGATGCCGACGATCTCGCCGGCCCTAACCGTGAGGCTTGCGCGGTCGACCAGCGGCCGTCCGCCCTCTGACAGGACGGTCAGCGCGTCGGCGACGAGCACCGGCGCACCGGGCGTTGCGGCGCTTTTCTCGACCGTCAGGCTGACGGCGCGGCCGGTCATGGCGCGGATGATGGCGCGCGGCGAGGTCTCGGCCGTTGCCATCGTCTCGACCACGCGGCCATCGCGCAGCACCGTGACGCGGTCGGTGATGGTCATCACCTCATGCAGCTTGTGCGTGACGAAGAGGATGGTGCGGCCATCGGCGGCGAGATGGCGGATGACGGCAAACAGCCCGTCGCGCTCCTGTGGCGTCAAGACCGCCGTCGGCTCGTCGAGAATGAGGATACGGGCATCGCGATAGAGCGCCTTCAGGATCTCGACGCGCTGGCGCACACCGACCGAGAGCGTGCCGACAACGGCGCGCGGGTCGACGGCGAGTTGGTAGCGCGCCGCGATCTCGCCGACACGGTCGATCGCCGCGCGGCGATCGATCAGGCCATGCCGGGCGGGCTCCATGCCATAGACGACATTTTCCCAGACCGTCAGCGAATTGAACAGCTTGAAGGCCTGGTGGACCATGCCCATGCCCTCGGCGATCGCGTCGAGGGCCGAGCGGTATTCGACTTTGCGGCCGCCGAGACGAATCTCGCCGGCGTCGGGTCGCTGCATGCCGTAGAGGATCGACATCAGCGTCGACTTGCCGGCGCCGTTCTCGCCCATGACGGCATGCACCTCGCCGCGGCCGACAGTGAGGTCGATCGCATCATTGGCGAGGAGCGCGCCATAGCGCTTGACGATGCCGCGCGCCGCAAGGGCCGCCGCCCGCTGCCCCGCGGCGGTCTCTTCCGGCTGCATCGACGCGCCCGCTACTTCGCGAGCTGCATCGGGTCGGCGACCTTCAGCGTGCCGGCGACGATCTCGTCGCGCAGCGCCTTCACCTTGGCGATCACATCGGGATAGGTGGCGATGAGGCAGCCGGAGTCCTCGACGCCGGCTTCAAGGCCGGTCAGTGTCATGCCGCCTTCGGCAAGGCCGAGCGCCGCAACCTGCGGCTGGTCGCCCTTGGCGATACCGGCGACGCCCTTCGCGATGACGATATCGGTACGCTTCTCGACATTGTCCATGACGGCGCCGGGCGCCTGCTTGCACTGGTTGACGTCGACGCCGAAGGCCACCGCGCCATCGCCGTCGGCCATCGCCTTGAAGATGCCGCCATTAGAGCCGGCACCGGCCGCCATCACGCGGTCGACGCCGTCGGAGACCAGCACCGCGGCGCGCTGCTGGCCGCGTGCCGGATCGGAGAACGGATTGTTGCCGCCGACCCAGAGGGTCGCCGCTGCCTCGACCTTCGGGTTGACGTGCTTGGCACCGGCGAGGAACGAATCGGTGTAGCGATGCAGGAAGGGGATATCGAGCGCGCCGATCGCGCCGACCTTGCCCGACTTGGTGGTGAGGCCGGCTTCGGCGCCGGCGAGGAACGTCGCCTCATATTCGCGGAACACCGAGCAGAAAATGTTGGGCGCCTGCGTCTGCGGGCAGCTGTCGACGATGAGGAACTTCGTCTCCGGATTGGCCTTCGCCACCTCCGGCAGGATGTCGTTGAACTCGAAGCCGACGGCGACGACGATGCCGGCTTCCTTGGCCGCCGCCTCGAGATTCTGGCGGATCGTGGTCGGGTCAGTGCTCTCATAGGCCTTGGCCGTGCCGCCGAGGGCCGCGGCAGCCTTTTCGGTACCGGCCTTGGCGAGCTTCAGGAAGTCGTTGACGCCGATCGGATTGGGCGAAACGAAAACGACCAGCTTCGGATCGGCTGCCGCCGCCGGCTGTGCCGCAAGGGCCGTCAGCGCCGCGACCATTGCCACGCCGCCCAACACCAAGCCACGAACGTTCATTGTCCACTCCTCATGACGATCATCAGCTGGAACTTAGCCAGTCGCGGCGAGAGCGACAACAGCGATTGACCGTTGCCACCAGCTCCCTATCCTCGCGCCACCTTGGCCAGCACTCCGGACCCTCAGCCGATGTCGAAATACAACACCACCGCCGCGAGCACGCCGCTGCCGATCCGCAGCCCCCGCATCTTCCCGGTGCATGAGGGCAAGGGGATCATCGTCACCGGCGGCGCCGGCGGAATCGGCAAGGCAATTGCGGAACTCCTCTGCGCGCAGGGCGCTCGCGTCGTCATCGCCGATCGCGACGCCGGGACCGCGGAGGCGGCGGCCCATGCGCTCGGTGGAGCGGCGAAGGGGTGCCATGCCCTTGCCATGGATGTCGGGACGGAGGCTTCGGTCGCCGCGGGGATCGGGAACGCCGCCACCCTGCTCGGGACGATCGACGGGTTGGTCAACTGCGCCGCAATCGTGCTGCATGCCGATCCGCTCTCTGTCTCCTGGAACGATTGGCGCCGCCAGTTCGACGTCAATCTCTTCGGCGCCTATGAGGCCTCGCGCCTTGTTGCTCTTCACATGATCGACAAGGGCAGCCGCGGCGCCATCGTGTCGATCGCCTCTGAAGCGGGCAAGAAGGGGCACAAGGAATCGCTTGCCTACAGCGCCTCGAAGGCGGCGGTGATCTCGATGACGCGCATGCTGTCCGAGGCGCTTGCCCCGCATGACATCAACGTCAATTGCGTTTGTCCCGGCGGGGTCGCGACGCCGATGCTGCGCGAGGTGTCGGAGGCCTATTCCAGCTTCACCGGCGAGGCGGCACCGGCGATCTTCGACAAGATGCTGAGCCAGCAGCTGATCCGCCATCTCCAGCCGGTCGAGGTCGCCCGGGTCGCCTCGTTCCTGCTCACGGACGACGCGATGCTGATCCGCGGCCAGGCCGTCAATGCCGATGCCGGCGAGACGCCCTATTGACGGCGAGGCTCCATCGATGAGCGCGGTGCCAGGTCCTTGATCGCGACGGCGAGTTCGGCAGCGCGGAAGGGCTTCATGACCGCGCGCATCCGGGCGGCATCGTAGCCGGGCCAGAGCGGCATCGCGCCGGCATCGCCGCTGACAAACACGATGCCGAGGCCGGGACGCAACCGCCGCGCCTCTGCGGCAAGGCCGCGACCATCGACGCCGGGCATGTCGACATCGGTGATCATCAGGAGAAGATCGGTATCGTCGGCAAGGATCGGCAGCGCCGCTTCGCCATCGGCCGCCTCGATCGTGCGATAGCCAAGTTCAGCAAGGTGATCGGCGAGCACCATGCGGAGGATCGGCTCGTCCTCGACGATGAGGATGTTTCCTAAAGCCGCCTGCATGAGCATAGTCCTTCCGGCCGGTTCTCCCGCTTCATCGCAACAACGGGCGCCGGGCTGCCAAGGTTCCCTCGACGCTTCCGGCCGTCTTCCTCGACGCTGCGACGCCGCAGCGGGTTGCAGCGCGGCGGACGGCATTCGATCTATGGACAACCAGCATCGATGCGGAGCGCGGCCATGACAGAAATCACCGGCGATATCCTGATGGGCGGCGAGGCGCTGGCGGGCGGAACACGAAACCACAAGGCGATCGACCCGAAGAGGGGCAAGAACCTTGAACCGGCCTTTGCCTTCGCGGATGACGCCGATGTCGACAGGGCGGCACGGCTTGCCTATGCGGCGTTCGACACGTTCCGCGACACCGACCTTGAGACACGCGCCCGTTTCCTCGAAGGCATCGCTTCGGCGATCGAGGATATCGGCGAGGCGCTGATCGATCGCGCCGCGCTCGAGACCGGCCTGTCGCGGCGGCGGCTCGGCATTGAACGCGCCCGCACCACCGGCCAGCTGCGCCTGTTCGCCACCGTCGTGCGTGCCGGCGAATGGCTCGATCTGCGTCACGACACAGCCCTGCCCGACCGCACGCCGTTTCCCCGGACGGACATCCGGCTGCGCCAGATCGGCGTCGGCCCGGTCGCGGTTTTCGGCGCCAGCAATTTCCCGCTCGCCTTTTCGGTCGCGGGCGGCGACACCGCAGCCGCCTTCGCGGCCGGCTGTCCGGTGATCGTGAAGGGCCACCCGGCCCATCCCGGCACCGGCGAACTGGTCGGCCGCGCGATCCAGGCGGCGGTGGCGGCAGCAAGCCTGCCGCCGGGCGTCTTCGCGCTCCTCAACGGCGAAATCGCGACCGGCACGGCGCTGGTGCGCCATCCGCTCGTCAAGTCCGTCGGCTTCACCGGCTCGCGCGGCGGCGGCCTCGCGCTGATGGCCATCGCCGCGGCGCGGCCGGAGCCGATCCCGGTTCATGCCGAGATGAGCAGCATCAATCCGGTGTTCATCCTGCCGGCGGCGCTCGCCGAACGGACGGAAGCGATCGCGCGCGGCTTCGTCGATTCGCTCGCGCTCGACGGCGGGCAGTACTGCACCAATCCCGGCCTCGTCTATGCGGTTGATGGCCCCGATCTCGAAGCCTTCCTCGCCCATGTCGAGGCGGCGCTGGCCGGCAAGCCCGCCGAGGCGATGCTGACGCCCGGCATCCATGCCGCCTTCGACAAGGGCCTCGGCACGCTGGAGGCCCATCCCGACGTGCAGACCCTCGGCCGTGGCCGTGATGGAACGGACGCCAACGCAACACCGCCGGCGGTGTTCCTCACCGACGCGGAGCGGTTCGAAGCCGACGAGACGCTCGGCCACGAAGTGTTCGGCGCCGCGTCGATGATTGTCCGCTGCGACAGCATCGCAGCGATGCTGGAGGCGGCGGAACGGATGGAAGGGCAGCTCACGGCGACGCTGCAGCTCGACGACGGCGATATCGACGCGGCGCGGCAGTTGCTGCCTGTGCTGGAGCGGCGCGTCGGCCGCATCCTCGCCAATGGCTGGCCGACGGGTGTCGAGGTCAGCCATGCCATGGTTCACGGCGGCCCCTTCCCCGCCACCGCCGACAGCCGCTTCACCTCGGTCGGCACGCTGTCGATCCGCCGCTTCCTCCGGCCGATCTCCTACCAGAACCTGCCCGAGGCGCTTCTGCCAGAGGTGCTAAGATCCGAGGCCCTGCCGCGACTGGTCGATGGCGTGCGGCAGCCCGCCGCCATTGCGCCGGACGCCTGATCGATCCGCGCGCGCTGGCATCCACTTTCTGCCGAACCCGGCTTCTCGCCGGGTTCGGCAGAACAAACGCAGCACGGCGTCTTCCGTGGCCTGCGCCGGCATTTCGAACGCATCGACCGCCTTCACGCGCCGGGGCCTCAGCGCCTTTTGCCGCTTCGTTCGGCCGCGACCCAAGCAATTCCCCCTTCCACAATGCGGGCTATCCACAGCCGGAGCGGCGGCTCGATTCCTCGTTGCCGAAGTGAAAGCAAAGTGATTTACTCCCCCTCAAGCGCCGACAGACAGGCGTGTCGGACCGGCTAAAAGCCGGCTCCCGGATGGAAACCGCTTCTTGAGGAGTTTCGAGACATGAGAAGATCCTTGCGCCTCGCCATGCTGGCGACGGTGGCGACGCTTGTCGCCGGCTCTGCGCTGGCAGACGACCTCGTCGCCAAGGACCGCATCGGCCCGGCAGACGCGCCGAAGGTGCTGTCGTTCCGCCTCACCGGCGATGGTCCCGGCAACACCGATCCGGCCTACGCCGAAGGCTATCAGAAGCTCTTTGTCGACTTCATCCAGAAGCACCCCGGCTGGCAGATCAAGCTGGAGCGCATGTCCGACAATATCGGCCAGGAGCAGGCCCGCATGCTGGAGCAGGCGAAGTCGGGCAATGGTCCTGACTGCGCCGCCGTCGACAGCTTCGTGCTGGCGCTGTTCATGAATGCCGGCGTGCTGAAGCCGCTCAACGAGTATTTCACGCAGGCCGAGATCGACGACCTGTTCCCGTTCGTCCGCGAAGGCATCACCGGCAAGGACGGCAAGATCTACGCCTGGTGGTGGGATACGGATCTGCGCGTCCTCTACCGCAACAAGGACATCGTCGCCGACGCGCCGCAGACCTGGGACGAGCTCAAGGCCGCTGCCATCGCTTCCAAGGAAAAGGGCATGGAAGGCGTCCTCGTCAATGGCGGACGCTGGGAAGGCACGACGTTCGACTGGCTCGCGAATTACTGGGCGCAGGGCGGCAAGCTCGTCGACGACAAGGGCAAGCCGATCTTCGCCGAAGGCGAGAACCGCGCCAAATTCCTGAAGGCCGTCAATTACTTCAAGGATCTGGTCGATTCGGGCGCTGCTCCGAAGCGCATCGCGACGATCGTCAACTATGACGAGTTCAACGCAGCCGCCGCAGCCGGCACCACCGCGCTGTTCATCGGCGGCAACTGGCAGCTCGCCCAGCTGAAGAGCACGCTGGAGCCGGAAGAATTCGCCAAGTGGACCTTCTCGGCGATCCCCGGCCCGACCAAGGACCAGCGCTCGACCGGCACCGGCGGCTGGACCATCGGCGCCTTCTCATCGGACCCGGAAAAGGTCGCGATGTGCGCCGGCATTGCCAAGGAAGTCTATTCGGGCGGCGGCAATGCGCTGCAGCAGCAGCTGCCGACCTCGAAGGCGCTGTTCGGCAAGTATGACGTGTTCAAGTCCGAAGCGAACCAGGCCTTCGCCGCCGCGCTCGTCAACGGCCAGGCCCGTCCGGGCGTCCCGATCTATCCCGAGATCTCGAACCAGATCCAGGTGATGATGGGCGACGTGCTGACGGGCGCCAAGACGCCGGAAGCCGCCCTCGACGCCGCGAATGCGGCCGTCCAGGCAGCCTATGCCCGTCTCTGACGGCCCGTAGCGGAAAACCATGACGCGAGGTCCCGGCGGGAGAGCCTGTCCGGGACCTCGACTTTATGACGGCCAGGCGAGGAGGCCAACTTCATGGCGGTAACTGAAGCGGCCACGGCCGGCCGGCGCGACATGCTCGCGCGCTCGAGCCTCAGGCGGCGGATCGAGGACAATCCATTCACCTGGCTGCTGCCGGTGGCGATCCTGCTTGGCGTCTTCTATCTCTATCCGATCATCGACGTCGTCCGCCTCGCCTTCACCAATGCGAGCCTCAGAGGCGGCGAGGAGCACTATACGACTGCGTCCTTCGTTGCGCTGATCGCCAACTCGCTGCTGCCGGAGATCCTCTGGACCACCTTCATCTTCACCGCGGGCAGCGTCATCGGCCAGCAGATTTTCGGCCTCGGCATCGCGGTGCTGGTGATGCGCGGCGAGAGGCGGAAGCTTTACGGCATGACGGCGCTCAGGACTCTGGTGCTCGTCGCCTGGGTCATTCCCGGCATCGCCAACGGCCTGATCTGGCAGATGCTGTTCAGCGAGGCGCCGTTCGGTGCCATCAACAGCGTGCTCAGGCTCGCCCACTTCCAACCGGTCGCGTGGCTTTCCGATCCCAACATGGCGATGGTCTCGGCGATCGTTTCCAATGTCTGGCGCGGTACAGCCTTCTCGATGATCGTCTTCTATGCCGCCCTCAAGTCGATCGACGGCACGCTCTATGAGGCGGCCAGCGTCGACGGCGCCAACGGCTTCCAGAAATTCATCTTCATCACCCTGCCGCAGATGCGCTCGGCGATCCTCGTCAACTCGATCCTGATCACGATCGCGACGCTCAACACTTTCGATGCGATCATCTCGCTGACAGGCGGCGGCCCCGGCCGCGCCACTGAGGTGCTGTCGCTCTACACCTTCAACACGGTGTTCCGGAATCTCGATCTGGCCGGCGGCAGTGTGCTCTCGGTTCTCATGCTGATTATCAGCCTGGTGCTCGCCATCGGCTATGCCTCGTTCCTGCCGCGCAGGGAGCCTACGGAATGACCACGGATCTCCGCGAACGGATCTGGGACTATCTGACCTATTTGATGGCCCTGATCATTGCCTCCTTCTTCCTCGTCCCGCTGCTGTGGCTCCTCTCGCTGTCGCTGCGCACCCGGCAGGAAGTGTTCCTCGGCGCCAGCCGCTTTATCCCGAAGCGGCCGACGCTCGGCAATTTCGAGCAGATCCTCTCCGACCCGACCTTCGTGACCTATCTCTGGAACGGACTGAAGCTCTCGGCGGTCAGCGGCATCGGCTGCCTGATCGTTGCTGCGCCGGCAGCTTACGCTTTCTCGCGCTTCCGCTTCCAGACGCGCGGCTCGCTGATGATGACGATCCTCGCCTTCCAGATGGTGTCGCCACTGGTCATCCTGGTGCCGCTCTATCGCTACATGGCCTCGCTCGGCCTGCTCGACGGCGATTTCGGCGTCATCATGATCTATATCGCCGTCAGCCTGCCGATGGCGGTCTGGCTCCTCAAGGCTTCGATCGACAACATTCCGAAATCGCTGGAGGAAGCCGCCGAGATCGATGGCTGCAGCCGCTTCGGCATCTTCTGGCGCATAACGCTGCCGCTGGTCGCGCCCGGCCTTGCCTCTGCCTTCATCCTGATCATGATCCTGAACTGGTCGCAGTTCCTGGTGCCGTTCCTGCTCCTGACCAGCGACTCGAAGCTGCCGATTTCCGTCGCGATCTACACTTTCGCCGGAACGTCGAACGCCTCGTCCACCCAGGTTCTCGCCGCGGCCTGCCTCGTCGCCGTCGTCCCCGCCATCGTCGCCTTCCTGCTCTTGCAGCGGATGATCGTCGGTGCGCTGACGGCCGGCGCGGTCAAGGGCTGAGCGCCACCCCATTCCTGTTGCCCCCTGAGGAGTAGTCCGAAATGTCCCTCACCCTCCAGCAGCGGCTGGATCGCATCAATGTGCGCGTCGAAGAACTCGAGTTCTGGCGCGAGCGCGAGACCGTGCCGGTCGAAGGCTGGCAGTTCGACGGCGCGCCGATCGCGCTTGGCGGGTTCTGGCCGCGCAATGATGGCGTGCGCAAGATGGCGGCCCGTGCCGTCGTGCCGGATCATTGGCCGCTCGATGAGACGCTGCTGATGCTGAATGTCGGCGGCGAGAGCCTGATCGCGCTGACACCGGAGAGCGGCGAGACCGAGCGCTTCGGCCTCGATCCGTTCCATGAGGAATTCCCCGTTCCCGGCAAGCGCTTTGCGATCGACATCGATGCCGTTGCGCGCAAGCCCTTCGGCGAGCCCGTGCGCGAGCCGCGCCTGACGCGCTCCCATCTCGCCTGGATCGACAAGCCGGTGCACGAGTTGCGGCTGCTGCTGCAACAGGTCGCCGAGGCTGTGCAGTATCTCGGCGAGCACGAGGTCGTGCCGCATCTCGTCAAGGCCGCCGAAGAGACGTTCGCGGCGCTCGATTGGCCCTCGGCGACGGCCGACTACGTCGCCCGCACGGCGCCGCAGCGCGGCCAGCAGCGGATCTGGCAGTTGCCGCCGCTGAAGGAAAATCCGGATTCGCTGCGCCAGGACCAGCGCGCCAGCGTCACCGCGGCGCTCGAGGCGCTGCGCGGCAAGCTGCGTGCGCTGAAGGCGACCTACCCGCAGCAGGGCAAGCTCGCCATCACCGGCCATGCCCATATCGATCTCGCCTGGCTCTGGCCCTATGCCGAGACCCGGCGCAAGGCACGCCGGACCTTCCATACGGCGCTGCAGCTGATGAAGCAGTTCCCCGACTTCGTCTTCAACCAGTCGACCGCCGCCTATTATGCGCAGGTCGAGGAAGACGATCCGGCGCTGTTCGCGAAGATCCAGGCCGCGGTCAAGGCCGGCCAGTGGGAAACCGTCGGCGCGATGTGGGTCGAGCCCGACACCAACATGCCGACGGGTGAGAGCTTCGTGCGCCAGCTGCTCTACGGGCAGCGCTATTTCGAGCAGAAATTCGGCGTTCGCCACCGCGTCTGCTGGCTGCCGGATTGCTTCGGCTTCTCCGGCGCGCTGCCGCAATTGCTGCGTCAGGCCGGTGTCGATTCGTTCTTCACGATCAAGGTCAACTGGTCGGAGACCAACCGCTTCCCCTATGACCTGTTCTGGTGGGAAGGCCTTGATGGCAGCCGCGTGCTCGCCCACACCTTCGACAACCCGGTCAACGGCTATAACGGCTCGACCGAGCCGAAGGCGATCATCGGCACGTGGAAGAATTTCCGCGGCAAGGTCATCCATGACGAGAGCCTCCTGGCTGTTGGCCATGGCGATGGCGGCGGCGGCGTGATGCCGGAAATGCTGGAGCGGCAGAAGCAGCTCGCCGATTTCCCGGCGGTGCCGTCGATGCGCCCGGCACGTGTCGAGGAATTTTTCGGCCGCATCCATGACAACCTGCCGGCAGACCTGCCGACATGGATCGGCGAGATCTATCTCGAACTGCACCGCGCCACGCTGACGACGCAGAGCGGAACGAAGAAGAAGCATCGCGAGGCCGAGCGCGCACTGATCACGGCCGAGACGATTTCCTCGCTCGCCATGCTGCTCGGCGCCGCCAAGCCGGAAGGCCTCGAGGCCGCCTGGCGTCCCGTGCTGAAGAACGAGTTCCACGACATCCTGCCGGGCTCGGGCGTCCGCGAAGTCTATATCGACGCCGAGAGCGAACTGGCCGCTGCGCGCGACATCGGTCTCGCCCGGCAGCAGGACGCGCTGAAGGCGCTGGTCGCGACCTTGCCAAAGGGCGAGGCGAAGGATGTGGCGGTCATCGTCAATCCGACGCTGTCGTCACGCCCTGTGCGCTTTGAAGGCAGCAATGGTCCGGTGGCCACGGCCTCCAGCGTTCCCGCGCTCGGTATCGCGGTCATCGGCACCTCCGGCCTCACGGCGGCGCCCGGCCTCAGCGTCAGCGCCGACCGGCTCGAGAACAACCATATCCGCGTCACCATCGGCAAGGATGGCACGATCACCAGTCTCTACGACAAGCAGGCCGGCCGCGAGGCGCTTGCGGGTCGCGGCAACCAGATCGTCGCCTATCCGATGGACAAGCCGCGCAACTGGGACGCCTGGGACGTCGAGGACGACTACACCGCGAACGGCCAGGAACTGACCGAGGTCGAGAGCGTCGAAATCGTCGAGAACGGGCCGCATCGGGCTGCGATCAAGATCGTCAAGCGCTTCCGCGACTCGGTGGTGACCCAGACCTATTCGCTCTGGGCCAATGCGGCTCGGCTCGACATCAAGACGCATCTCGACTGGCATGACCGCCGCGTGCTGCTGCGCACCTTGACCCCGGTAGCGGTGCGTTCGGACTATGCCACCTTCGAATGTGCCTTCGGCATCGTCCGCCGCTCCACCCATGAGAATACCTCCTGGGATGCGGCCAAGTTCGAGGTCCCCGGCCACCGCTTTGCCGATCTCGCGGAGCCCGGCTTCGGCGTCGCGCTGCTCAATGACGGCAAATACGGCCACAGCGTGCGCGGCAACGTGCTCGGCCTCAGCCTGCTGCGCTCGCCGATCTACCCCGACCCGGTTGCCGACGAAGGCGAGCAGAGCTTCACCTATGCCCTGATGCCGCATGGTGGCGACTGGTTCGCGGCGGGCGTGCTGCGCGAGGCGGAAGACCTCAACCAGCCGCTGCTGGCGACGACGGCACATGGCCTCGATGTCGGTGAAGTGACCCCGGTCAAGCTCACCGGCCACGGCGTCGCGCTGGCTGGACTGAAGCCGGCCGAGGATACCGACACAATCGTACTCCGCGTCTATGAGCCGGTTGGCGGCCGCGGCGGCCTCGACGTAACCGTGGGCGGCGGCTGGAAGGTCGCCGGCGACATCAACCTGCTCGAAGAAGAGGTCGAGCGGACGGGTGATTTCGGTATCCGCCCGTTCGAGGTTCGCAGCCTTCGCCTCGCCCGCTAGACCATTGGGCCGGATATCGTATCCGGCCCGACGGCCCAGCTCTTTGTTGTTGCATCGGCCCGAAAGCCGCTCCCATCTTTTGGGCCGATGCCAAAAACGCGGCCGCGCCGGCGCTTTCGCCCTGACCTCCTCCCGCAGGGCGCAAGCGGGCGCACGCCAGGCCCCGCTGCCTGCCGATCCCTGTGATCGACGGGCGGCGGGGCGGTCTCTTCCTTGCTTCCGCCGAAGCGATGCGGCAAGCAGAGCACGCCATGAACGATCTCGCCGGCTCCAATTCCGAGCTCGCCGCCAGTCACAACCGCGGCGTGATCCTCCGCGCGATCCAGCGGCACCAGCCGATCTCGCGGAGTGAGCTGGCGCATCGGTCCGGCCTGACGCGCCAGACCGTGACGAGGATCACCGAGCGGCTGATCGGCGAGAAGCTGGTGCTGGAGGCGCGGCGGCGGCACGGCCAGCCAGGCCAGCCGGCGATCGAGCTTGAAATCAATCCGGACGGTTGCCACGCCATCGGCGCCTATGTCGCGCGCGATCATGTCACCGTCGTCGCGATCGACGCCTCAGGCGCCGTGCGCGGGCGCATCCATCACGAAATCTCCTACGCTTTGCCCGAGACCGCGATCGACCTGATCGAAGATGCGATTGCGACCTTCAAGCGCCGCCGCACGATCGACGAGCGCCGTCTCGCCGGCGTTGGCCTCGCTTTGCCCGATTGGCTCGGCGAAATCCCCTTCCCCGGCATGCCCGAGGACTATGCCGCCTGGACCGGCTATGACATCCGCGCGCGCTTTGCCCGCTTCACCGACCTGCCGCTCTATATCGAGAACGACGCCATCGCCGCGGCGATCGGCGAGCTCAATTACGGCCTCGGGGTCGAGAGCCGCAGCTTTTTCTACATCTTCATCGGCGCGGGCCTTGGCGGTGCCGTCGTGCTCGACGGCATGTGCCATCACGGCGTCACCGGCCTTTCCGGCGAGATCGGCTGGCTGCCGACGCTCGCCAGCAACCAGCCGGAGGGCAGCCGCGTCCAGCCGCTCGGCCAGCTCGTCTCGCTCTATGTGCTCTATGATTTCCTCGGCCGGCACGGCATTCAGGTGGCGCGCCCGGCCGACCTGCTCGGGCTCGACACACGCGGGCGCGCGCTCGTTTCCGACTGGCTGCGCGAAGTGGCGCGCTACATCGCCGAGGCCGCGGTGCATATCGGCCTCCTGATCGATCCCGACGCGGTGGTGATCGGCGGACGGCTACCGGTGCGGCTCGTCGACGAGATGCTGCTCTATGTGAACGAGTTCCTGGCGCGCGACTCGCGGCCTGCGCCTGCGATCCATCGCGCCGCCGGGTCCGAGGACGCGACCGCGCTCGGCGCCGCCACCATGCCGCTCGCCGAGGTGCTCAGGCTCGAATCCTACGATGCCGC
Organism: Kaistia sp.; assembly: GCA_965229085.1. Classification (GTDB taxonomy): domain Bacteria; phylum Pseudomonadota; class Alphaproteobacteria; order Rhizobiales; family Kaistiaceae; genus Kaistia. The sequence continues at coordinate 2,032,236 of OZ245859.1, forward strand.
GCAACTCCGCCGCCAGCCGCTGACCGGACTGCCGCCGCAGGCGGCGCCGTTCGCGCTGTCCTGAGCATCAGGCTCCGCTGACCTCGGGCGGCGCGCGCGGATCAGGCAGCAGCGTCTCGAGGAAGGGCAGCATCGCCGCGCCGAGCAGAACGCAATCCGAGCCGAGGCTGGCCGGGACGATCTCGGGCAGCCATTGCGGCTGCAGCGGGCCGGCCATCCTCTCGGCGCGCACAGCCGCGAAGCGGTGGGTGAAGAGATCGACGAGATCGCGCGGCAGGCGGCCGCCGACAAAGATGCCGCCGGGCGCCAGGAAGCCCGAAACGGCGATCACCGCATCGACGAAATGCTGCGCGGCGCGATCAACCCATGCCTCCGCGATGGCGCGGTCGGCCGCACCGAGCGTGTCCAGAAAGGCATCGGGATCGCCGCCTGCATCCCAATGACGATCGAGCAACGGTTGCAGCGCGGTCATCGACGCCGCCTCGTCGAGAAGGATGCCGTCCTCGCCCGTCCGCATCTGGCCGATGCGGCCGGCGCGGTCGGTGACGCCATGAAAGAGATGGCCGCGGATCATCAGCCCCGCGCGGACCTCGCGGCCGAACAGGACATGGACGAAGCTGCCATCGGCCGGCGCCGCGCCGAGCAGACGCTCGCCGAGCGCCGCGGCGACGGAGCTGCGCTCGATCACCACAGGATGGTCCACCAACGCGGCCGTGATCGCGGCAGGATCGAACGGGGTCGCGACGCCGACGCCGAGCAAACGGCCCGCCAGCGCCGGATCGAGGCGAGACAGCACACTTTCAACGGCCGCCCGCATCGCCGGCCCGACATCCTCGATCGCCGCCGAAGCGGCACGCTGGCGCGCGCGGTGAACGATACGGCCCTTGAGATCGACGATGGCGACCTGCACCAGATCGCCATAGGGATCGACCCCGAGGGCGAAGGCGCCATCGGGCTCGATCGCAAAGCGGGTCGCCCGGCCGCCATCGACGGGGCGGATCAGGTTCGCCTCGACGAGGCGGCGGATGATGTTGGTGATCCCGGGCGCGGTGAGGCCGGTGACCTCGGCAAGATCCTGACGCGTCAGCGAGACGGCGCGGCGCAGCGCTTCGAGCGTCACGCGGGCATTGTGATCGGCGGCATGGACAAGATTGCGGCCGGCCGAGCCGCGCAGCGGCACGGACCGCTCGTGCTGCGATCGATCGGCCATGCGTGGATGATAGTCCCTGCCGAACGGCATCCGCCCTCCCTGCGATCCTGGGGTCCGGCCCCTAGTCCGCCGCCGCTTGCATCATCGACCGCGCCCGCGCCTCGGCGCGCTGCAGATCGAGGAATATGTCATATTTCGCCGCGTGAATCCGGCTCGCCATGCCGCCGGACGGCAGATAGCGCGCGGAGAGTCGCGACATCCGGTCGATCGCGGCCAGCGTATCGGGGAAAGTGCCGGCCGCGACGGCGCCGAGCATCGCCGCGCCGAGCAACACCGGCTCTGCCGTTTCGGGAATCGCTACGGCAAGGCCGGTCGCATCGGCCAGAAGGTGGCGCACTAGTTCGCTCTGGCCCGCGCCGCCGGAGATCACGATCGTCTCGATCTCCGCGCCCTCGCCCGCGAGCGCATCGACGATCTGGCGGGCGCCATAGCCGAGACCGCAGAGGCCGGCGAGATAGAGCCGGGCCAGGCTGTCGAGATCCTCGTCCATGCCGAGACCGAGCAGCGTCGCGCGCGCGTCGGGATCGGCGTTCGGTGCCCGGTTGCCGAGAAATTCCGGCACGACATGCAGCGCCGCCGCGAGCCGCGCGATGGCATCCGGCGTCGGCGCCAGCGCGGTGATCCGCTGCTCGAGCAGCGCGAACAGCGGCAGGCCGCGCCGCGCCGCCTCCTCGCGGGCCGACGGCGTCGCCGGATGCAGCTTCACCAGATGGTCGATAGCGGCACCTGCCGCCGACTGGCCGCCTTCGTTGAGCCAGAGGCCGGGCAGCATCGCCGAATAATAGGGGCCCCAGACCCCGGGCACGAAGCTCGGCGCACGGGTCGAGGCCATGGCGCAGGCGGAGGTGCCGAAGATGTAGCCGAGCTGGCGGGTCGGGTCGGCGGCATTGCCATCGGTGTCGCGCGCACCGATCGAGCCGACGCCGCCGGCATGCGCATCGATCAGCGCGGCGCCGACCGCGATGCCGGGACGAAGGCCAAGTTCGGCGGCAGCGGCCTCGGTCAGTCCCCGTCCGAGCGGCGTTCCGGGCTCGACGACGCGCGTGCCGATGCGCCGGAAGCCCTCATCGGCGAGGGCGCCGAGGCCGATCTGCCGAAAGAACCCCTCGTCCCAGCGCCGCTCATGCGCGAGATAGGTCCATTTGCAGGTGAGCGTGCAGATGGAACGGTCGAGGCTGCCGGTGGCGCGGTAGGTCAGCCAGTCCGAGAGGTCGAAGAAGTGCTCCGCCGCCGCAAAGCTTGCAGGCATCTGCTCGGCGAGCCACAGCAGCTTCGGCGTCTCCATTTCGGGCGAGACCTGACCGCCGACATAAGCGAGCACGGGATGCTTCGTTTCGTTGATGCGGCGGGTCTGGTCGAGGGCGCGATGGTCCATCCAGACGATGATGTCGCGCTCGGGATCGCCCGATGGTCCGACGGCAATGGGGGCGCCATCCTTGCCGACCGCGACCAGCGAACAGGTCGCGTCGACGCCGATGCCGACGATCTCGTTTGGACTGATGGCGGCGGTCGCCACGGCCTCGCGGACCGATTCGGTCACCGCGCGCCAGATGTCACGCGAGGATTGCTCGACGCAGTCGCCCGGCGCATGCCAGATCGCGATGGGGCGGCGGGCGCTGGCGATGAGGCGCCCCTTGCTGTCGAAAAGGCCGGCGCGCGCGCTGCCCGTCCCGACATCGATGCCAATGAAGAACGTCATGAGCTCACTCCCGCGCGCCTGTTGCCCGCGATCTCCCGCCGCGGGCCGACAAGCTTCTACAAGAATGCGCCCAAACGAAAAGGGCCGCGCGTGGCGCAGCCCTTTCCCATCATGCTTCGAGCAGGATCAGAGGTTGCGGTGGGCCGCGTCGCGGACCTTGTCGGTCGCATCCTTGACCTTGTCCTTGGCTTCGCCGACGGCCTGCTGCGTCTCGCCCTTGATTTCCTGAACCTTGCCGTCGACCTGCAGGCGGTCATTGCCGACTGCCTTGCCGACGCCCTGCTTGACGTTGCCTGCGGCCTCGTTGGCGAGACCCTTGATCTTGTCGGTGGTGCTGCTGGTCATGTCGTTCTCCCGGGGGCTGATTGAACACGTGAAACCAATGCTGCACTCTCAAAACCGTTCCCTGACGGCGCGCTTTTGCCGTGCGGCCAACGGCCGGCCATGCTAACGGCTCTAGCGATGAGGCCCGCGAAGAGGCCCTCGCATCCCGGAGGATTCCCGTGACCAACGCCGATCTCCACACCATCACCGCCGATGGCGCCGAAGCCGTTCTCGACCTTCGCGGCGGCCATGTCCGGCGCTTCGCCGTTGCGGGCGACGGGCGGCTGATCGAGCCGACCCACACAGCGCCGTGGATCGATGACGCGGCGATCCAGGCCGACGAAAGCATCCTGCCAAACCTCCGCTATCTCTCGGGCGATTTCTTCTGCGCGCCTTTCAGCACGGCCGATCTCGACGGAAGCCTGCCGCATGGCTGGCCGGCCAATGCCCGCTGGGACGTGCTCGAAACCGTGCCACACCCCGATGGCGGGACGATCGCGCGTTACGCGTTGTCGCGGCCGGTGATGGGCGCGCGCCTCGTCAAGGAATTCGTGCTCCGGGACGGCCATCCCTTCCTCTATCAGCGGCACATCTTCTATGGCGGCGAAGGTGCTCTTCCGGTCGCCAGCCATGGCATGACGCGCTTCGCGTCCGGCGGAAGACTGGCCTTTTCGCCGAAACGCTACGCTCTGACGCCGGAAACGAAGATGGAGCCCGATCCAGCGCTCGGCCGCTCCGCGCTCGCTTATCCCGCCCGCTTCACCGACCTGACTGAGGTTCCGATGGCCGACGGCACGGTTGCCGACGTAACGCGCTATCCCTTCGCCGAGCGGAACGAGGACTTCATCATGCTGGTCGAGGCCGAGGGCGCCGCGATCGGCTGGGCGGCGGCGACCCGGCCGGACAAGCGCGACATCTATCTCAGCCTCAAGAATCCTGCCGACCTGCCGGTGACGCTGCTCTGGTTCTCGAATGGCGGCCGCGACTATGCGCCGTGGAATTCGCGCCATATCGGCGTTCAGGGCATCGAGGAGGGCCGAACCTATGGCGGCGCCGGCCACCGCGCCTCGATCGCGCCGAACCCGCTCACGGAAGACGGCGTGCCGACGGCGCTGGTTCTCGATCCGGAGGGCGAGGTCGAGGTGCGCAATGTCATCGGCGGCCTGCCGCTGCCGGAGGGCTGGACGCAGGCGGCCAAGGTCGAGGTCGGCACGGACAGCATCACCGTCAGCGATGCCGGCGGCGCCAGCCTCACCGTTCCCTTCGACGCGGCCTTCCTGACGCGCGGCCGATAAAGCCCGTCCATCGCACTGGCGAAGCGGCCCGGTCTTGACCGGGACCGCTGGCTTGCCGATAGCAACGCTGCCCATCCTTTATCGACAGGAGAATCTCCGATGACGACGATCACACGGCTCGAAAGCGGCCCGCGCATGAGCCAGGCCGTCATTTATGGCGACATGGTCTATCTGGCCGGTCAGGTCGGCGAAGGCGACGACGTCGCCAGCCAGACCCAGGCGGCGCTGGCCGAGATCGACCGCCTGCTGGCGGCCTCGGGATCGAGCAAGGCGCGTATTCTCTCGGCGACGATCTGGCTCGCCGACATGGCTGATTTCGCAGCGATGAACTCGGTCTGGGACGTCTGGGTCGACAAGGCTAACCCCCCGGCCCGCGCCACCGGCGAGGCCAAGCTGGCCGCGCCGAAATACAAGGTCGAGATCATCATCGTCGCCGCCAAGGCGTAACGATCTCCAAGCGGCGCGGCGGTTCAGACCGCCGTGCCGACCAGATGACCAATGCCGGCCGTCACCGCCATGGCGAACGCGCCCCAGAAGGTGACGCGCATGGCGCCCTTCCAGAGAGGCGCGCCGCCGATGCGGGCGCCGACCGCGCCGAGAACGGCGAGGAAGAAGAGCGTCGCCACCGACACCCAGATGATGATGAGATTATCGGGCGCCAGCAGAGCGGCAATGAGCGGCGCCGCCGCGCCGACCGAGAAGGTCATGGCCGAGGTGACCGCCGCCTGCACGGGCCTTGCTTCGCCCGTCTCGGTAAGGCCGAGTTCATCGCGGGCATGGGCGCCGAGCGCATCCTTGGCGGTGAGCTGGACAGCGACCTCAAGCGCAAGACCAGGATCGAGCCCACGCGCGACATAGATGGCCGCCAGTTCCTGGAGCTCGGCCTCGGCGTTGACCTCGAGCTCGCGCTTCTCGCGGGCAAGATCCGCCGCCTCGGTATCAGACTGCGAGCTTACCGAAACATATTCGCCCGCCGCCATCGACATCGCGCCCGCCACGAGCGACGCAATGCCGGCCAGGAGGATATCGCCGCGCCCGGTCGAGGCCGCCGCAACGCCGACGATAAGGCTCGCAACCGAAACAATACCGTCATTGGCACCGAGCACGGCGGCGCGCAGCCAGCCGATCCGGTGAACGAGATGGGACTCCGCGTGAGCCGAAGGGGCCATGACCGAACCTTTCTTGGAATAATTCCAATCCGTATAGCGCGGCTTCATGACATCTGTCGCTCGGCCTTCGCGGCGGCGACGGATTGCCGCGGCCCGGCCCTTGCCGATCTGCCTTCGAAACGGGCATGATGAAGCCTTGTGCGGCCATTGCATGCCGCCTCGTCCAACGGCCATTTTGCCGCTTTGGAGCAACTTTCCGGAGCCGGGTTTGCCTCTCGATCATTCCGAACTCTCACCGGGCGATGCCGCCCTTGTCATTCTCGCCGATACCGCCCGCGCCGACATTGCCGCCCTCGCTTATCCCGACAAGGCCTGGGTCAAGCCGGCGACCGGCCCGGACGGCGCACCGGTCATCGACGTCCTGATCGTCGGCGGCGGTCAATCCGGGCTCGTCATCGCCGCCGGCCTCAAGCGCGAGGGCGTGCGCAATGTGCTGGTGCTCGACCAGTCGCCAAAGGGCGTCGAGGGCCCTTGGGTGACCTTTGCCCGCATGCCGGAGCTGCGCACGCCGAAGATCACTGTCGGCATGGAGTTCGGCACACCCAATCTGGGCGTACGCCGCTGGTTCGAGACGCGCTATGGAGCGGGGGCCTGGGATGGTCTCGCCCGCCTGCCGCGCACCGACTGGATGGATTATCTCAACTGGTATCGGGCGGTCTGGGACATCGCGGTCGAGAACGAGACGGTGGTGACCGACATCAGCGATGCCGAAGGGCTCGTTGCGATCGAGAGCCGCAGCGGCGGCAGCGTGACGACCCGCCATGCCAAGCTGGTCGTGCTCGCGACAGGCTCTGACGGCGCCGGCGCGTGGCGCGTGCCGCGTTTCATCTCGGATGCCCTTCCGGAAGAGCGCTACGACCACTCCAACAAGGCCATCGACTTCTCCCGCCACGCCGGCAAGGCGATCGGCATTCTCGGCCATGGTGCCTCGGCCTTCGATACGGCTGTGGCGGCGCTCGAGGCCGGCGTCGCCTCGGTGGATCTCTGCTTCCGCCGCGCCCGCCTGCCGCGGGCCAATCCGCACCGCTATATCGAGAATGCCGGGATCATGTCGCATCATCCCCTTCTCGACGATACCGTGCGCTGGCGCATCGCGCGGCATTTCCGCCAGCACGACCAGCCGCCGGCCTGGGCGAGCTTCGAACGGGCGGTCGTCATGCCCGGATTCCGGCTGCATGCCGCCTCGCCGTGGCAGGAAATCGGCATGGAGGGCGGCAAGATCCGCGTCGCGACGCCGAGCCGTACATTCCATTTCGACCATGTCGTCGCGGCAACGGGCCAGGTGACGGATCTCGCAGCACGACTGGAGCTGAAGTCGCTGCATGAGATCATCGCGCGCTGGCAGGATTGCTTCGCGCCGCCGCCGGGCGAAGAGGATGCCGGGCTCGGCAGCCTGCCCTATCTCGGAGATGCCTATCAGCTGCAGCCGCGCGAGCCGGGCGGGCCGGCCTGGGTCAGTCGCGTTCATGCGTTCAACGCGCTTTCGATGGTGAGCAACGGCCCGCATTCCACGTCGATTTCCGGTCATCGCCATGCCCTGCCGCGCCTCATCCGAGGTCTGACAGAGCGCCTGCTGCTCGACCAGCAACAGGAGATCATCCCGGGGCTCGCAGCCTATGCGGATGCGGATCTCGTGCTGCCCGACGATTTCGAGGCCGCGCTGGCGCTGAATGGCGGGCGCGTGGTTGCGCGCGCCGGGGCGTGAAATCCTGAGGGTGCTACCGCCGCTTTCTTGACAGGAGGCCCGCCTCGCAAGATTGTTGATGGTCTAACAATCTCGGTTGCACGAGAGATCGCGCAACCGCCCGCCTGGAAGCTCCGAGGAAGGCCCGATGACCGAAATCAAGGTTCGCAAGTTCGTAACGGTGGTCGAGGAAATCCTGCATGAGGGTGGCCCGCCGGTCGCCGTCCCGCCGCGGCGCGCGATCGTCGCGGCGGTGGTCGAAAACCCCTATGCCGGCCGCTATGTCGAGGACATCGTGTCCCTGATGGAAGACCTGAAGCCACTCGGGCTTGAGATGGCGACGCGCCTCGTCAAGGCGCTCGGCGGCGACGCCGCAATCGTCGAAGGCTATGGCAAGGGCGCGATCGTCGGCGAGGCGGGCGAGCTCGAGCATGGCGCGCTGTGGCACAATCCCGGCGGCTATGCGATGCGCGAACTGCTCGGCGGCGCCAAGGCGATCGTGCCCTCGGCCAAGAAGGTCGGCGGGCTCGGCACGAAGATCGACATCCCGATCACCCATATCAACGCCTCCTATGTGCGCAGCCATTTCGACGCCATCGAGATCGGCATCGGCGATGCCCCGCGGCGAAACGAGATGGTGCTGATCCTTGCGATGACGACCGGGGCGCGCGTGCATGCCCGCGTCGGCGGTCTTGCCAAGGAAGACATCAAGGCCGGGGACGGCCTCCGGTGAGCCCGCGCATCCGCAAGATCGTCACCATCCTCGAAGAGACATTGATCGAGGAAGGCCGCGCCCTCTCCAAGCCGACCCGGCGCGCCGCGGCGCTGGCAGTCATCGAGAACCCGTTCGCAGGCGGCTATGTCGAGGATCTCACGACCTTGATGGACGCCGGCGAGGAACTTGGCGCCCTGCTCGGAGCACGGGCGCTCGCGGCACTCGATATCCCCGGAGAAACGGTCGAGAGCTTCGGCAAGGCAGCGGCGGTCGGTGCCGAAGGCGGGCTCGAGCATGGCGCCGCGCTGATGCATCCAAAGCTCGGCGCGCCGCTCAGGACGCTGCTGACCAAGGGCGCCGCGCTCATCCCCTCCTCGGGGAAGCGCATAGGCCCCGGCGCCACCTTCGATATCCCGCTCGGGCACAAGGACGCCGCGCGCGTCCGCAGCCATTTCGACGGCATGGAAGTCCGCGTCGCCGACGCGCCGCGGGAGCACGAGATCGTGCTGGCCGTCGCGCTGACCGATTCCGGTCGCCCGCATCCCCGCATCGGCGGGCTGCTGAAGGAAGACATCAAGGGCGAGGACGGGATTCGCTAAGGGCGGGCTACCCGCTCGCCGCTGGCTGCCGCGCATCCGGCTGTGCGGCGGCCCGTTCGCGCAATTTGACGAGCAGCAGCAGCGTGCGATTGACGGGCGTGGCGACACCGAGCGCCGCGCCCTTCGCCACGACATATCCGTTCAGATGGTCGATCTCGGTCGGCCGGCCCCTGGCGAGGTCCATCGCCGTCGACGACATCTGGCCTTTCATCGTCACGCCGATGGCGAGCACGTGGTGCCAGAGGTCGTCCGGCAGCAGGATGCCCGCCGCGGCGGCCACGGCGCTGCATTCGTCGACGACATCGCGCATCATGTCGGGAACGCCCGGCTCACCGACGAAGCGGCCATAGGGGAGCCCTGAGATTGCCGAGATGGCGTTGTAGACGCAGTTGATCACGAGCTTAGTCCAGAGAGCGGTCGAGGCGTCGGCCGAAACGGTCACAGGCAGTCCGGCTCCTGTGAAGGCGGCAGCGAATGTGTCGTTGCCGGGACCAGGCTCGACGATCAGCTCGCCACGGCCATGATGGCGCACATGGCCGGGACCCGCCATGCCGGCCGCCACATAGACGACGCAAGCGCTCACCGGCCGCCCGAGCGTCTTCGCCAACCGCTCGGCATTGTCGACGCCATTCTGCAGGCTCCAGATCGCCGTCTCGGCGCGCAGATGCGGCCGCATGGCCTCGCCGGTCCGCTCCGTATCGGTCGATTTCACGCAGAAGAGAACGAGGTCTGCCTCGGCGACCGCGCCGGGATCCTCTGTTGCCGCCAATCTCACCCGATGCGGGCCATCGGCGCGCTCGATGAGCAGCCCGTCGCGCCGGATCGCCTCGACATGGTAAGGCCGCGCGACCAGCGTCACCGCGTGCCCGGCAAGCGCCAGCATGCCGCCGAAATAGCAGCCGACGGCTCCCGCGCCCATGACAACGATCTTCATGGCAGGTCCCCTGCGGATTCGAATCGGCGTCCATCCTAGGCGCGACTGGCGGCGGCCGCATGAGTCGCATGGAAGTCTCTGAGCGTTCGAACCCCCTCCCCGTCCCTCCCCCGCTGCGCGGGAGAGGGGCGGCGGGCGCTCCGCACAATGCCTATGAAGCGGGTGTCCTGCCCTCTCCCCCCTTGTGGGGGAGAGCTGGAGAGGGGGGCCGGCCTTCGCGGCCTACACCACCTGCGCCATGGTTGCCGCCGGCGGGGTGTTACGCGAGCGCTGCGTGCGCACGACGCCGTCGATCACGGTCATGCTGATGCCGGGAATATCGCCGAGGCGGATCGCATCGAGCAGCGTCGCACCAGAGGAATGCTGCGGCTTGTCCATGAGCACGAAGTCAGCAGCGCGGCCAACCTCGATCAAGCCGCAGTCAAGCTGGCGGATGCGGGCCGTGTTGCCCGTCGCGAAGCAGAACGCGATTTCCGGCGCGACATTGCCGAGCGAGGACAGCATCGAGACCATGCGGATGATGCCGAGCGGCTGGACGCCCGAGCCCGCCGGGGCGTCGGTGCCAAGCATGATCCGATCGAGCTGGCCGAGTTCGCGGGCCGTATTGAGCGCAACGAGGGCGGCGCGCATATTGCCATTGTGCACGAGCTCAAGGCCACGACCGCAACCCTCGCAAAGGCAGACGATATCGCCATCGGGGAGCGCAGTCGGGCCGCCATTGACATGGCCGATCACGTCGGTGTCGGCGGCGAGGACAACATCCTTGTCGATGAGGCCGGAGCCGGGGATCGACGGGCCGCCAGTATGGATGGTCGAGATGATGCCGTATTTCCGCGCCCAGGCGACCATCTGGCGCGCGGTGTCGCCGTCCTTTACCGAACCGAGCCCGACCTCGCCGAGCATGGTGACGCCGGCCTTGGCAAGATCGGCGAAATCTTCCTCGACCATCCCCATCTCGATGACCGGCGCGCCGGCATGCACCTTCACGCCCGAAGGGCGAAAGGCCGAGAAGGTCCGCTGCGCGGCGATGGCGAGCGCCTTGAGACCGACGATATCAGTCGGCCGGCCCGGCGTGTGCACTTCACCGGCCGAGACCAGCGTCGTGACGCCGCCATGCAGTCCTGAATCCATCCAGCCGATCTGGTTCTGGCGCGGCGTCCAGTCGCCAGCCACCGGATGGACATGGCTGTCGATGAGGCCGGGGGTAAGCGTCGAGCCATGCGCGTCGATGCGGGTCGTCGCGCCATCGCAATCGAGATCGGCCTTGCGCCCAATGGCGGTGATCCGGCCGTTCTCGGCGATGACCGTGTCGGCATCGAGGATCGGGCGGCCGAGATCGCCCGAGAGGACGAGGCCGATATTCTCGATGACGAGCTTAGTCGGGCCCTCGCTCGCGGCCGGGGCGTCATGGCTCATGGGTCGTCCTTTCACTCGAATGGCAATGGCGGGCATGCGGACCGGCGGCGAAGAGCCTCGTCGGTTCTCTCACGCCTCCGGTTCGTCTTCGGCGTCGGCGATGCGGGTCAGCATCTCCATGAACAGCGCCCGCTCGCTCGGCTTCAGCGGCGCAAGGACGCGGCGGCCGACCTCGACGCTCTTCGCCAGCAGCGGCAGCGTATAGGCAAGGCCCTTGTCCGAGAGGCGGATCATCGACAGCCGCTGGTCATCGGGCGAGGCGGAGCGTTCGACGAGACCGTGCTTCGACAGCTTGCGGATGACGATACTGATCGTAGAGGGATCCATCGCCGTGAGGCGGCCGAGCTGGTTCTGCGACACCTCGCCATGCTTCATGACGGTGGCGAGGGCCGCCATCTGGGTCGGCGTCAGGTCATGCTCGCCCAACACCTCCTGGAAGCGCATCGTGGCGCGCTGGTGCGCCTTGCGGATGATATGGGCAGGATGGACGGACAGTTCGTAGCCGCTGGAGGCGAAGAGGTCGCGCTGCGTCGCCTCGGCAGCGGCCGACCGCGTCTTCATCGGCTCGCCGTCGAGGCTCATGAGCCCCCCGTCCATCTCTTCGTCGGATGCCATCCGGCACACCTCACTTGTCGCAGGCGGCGTCAGGCCGCGATCTGCTGATTGTCGATCACCTGACCATCGGTCAGCGCCGCCACGACCGAAGCCGCATCGCTCACGACGCCGAAATGGGTGGCGATGTCGTAGAGCGTCGATTCCTGCTCGCGTGGCCCCGTCGCCGCGCAGCAGTCGCGCGGGACGACAACCTCATAGCCGTTGAAGAAGGCGTCGTGAACGGTCGATCGCACGCAGATATTCGTGACGACGCCGAACACGACCAGCTGGTCGACAAGCATGTCCTTCAGCACAAGGTCGAGATCGGTCTGGAAGAAGCTCGAATACCGATGCTTGATGACATGGATCTCGTCGGGGCGGGCGCCAAGATCCTCGATGATCTCCGTCGCCCAGGTGCCCTCGACGCCATGCGGGGTGCGCTTCACCCATTCCCGGTCGCGCCGCATGTTGCGGCGGTGGCTGTCATGGACCCAGATGACAGGCGCGCCGGCTTTGCGCGCCGCATCGATCACCTGAAGCTGCGGCCCGACCAGCGCCTCATAGCCCGGCAGCACCATGCGGCCGCCCGGCTTGCAGAACTCGTTGATCATGTCGACCACGATCACGGCGGTGCGGGCCGGATCGAGCCGCGCCTGTTCGGGATTGTTGTGGGCCGAGAAGACGTCGACGGACATGGTTTCTCTCCTCTTTTGGCGGGGCTTCAGTCGCGAAGCAGGCTGTAAAGCAGATCGAAGAAGCGATCGGAGTCGACTTCGGTGCAGATATGCGCGTTGTCGGCGAGGCCCCGTTCCTTCCAGAAATCGGCGACGGTGGCGCCGAACGCATATGTACCTGCAAGATCGACGCCGATATGCGCCGTGCGGGTGCGCACCAGGGTCGGATCGATGATGAGCGCCAGCGCGAGCGGGTCGTGCAGCGCGCCGCCGACGCCCATCGAGCCGCGATGGAGCTTCTCATAGAACAGCAGCCAGTCATTGACGACGCGGCCGAGCTCGGTGTCGATTTTGCGGAACTCTTCGTATTGCGGCGCCTCGACCAGCACCTGCATGGTCACGTCGAGGCCGACCATGGTCAGCTTGACGCCTGAATCGAGCACGATTTTCAGCGCTTCCGGGTCGCAGAAGGCATTGAACTCGGTCGGGGTGATGATCTCGCTCTTGCGATAGAAGACGCCGCCCATCCAGGTGATGTCTTTGATCTTCGGCAACAGCTCGGGATATTTGAGGATGAAGAGGCCGATATTGCAGAGCGGCCCTGTCGCCACGATCCGGAGCGGCTCGTCCTGCTCACGCAGCGTCTTGGCGATGAAGTCTACGGCATGCATCGGCTCGACGGTCTTCGTCGCCATCGGCAGATAGGGCGAGCCCTCAAGGCCGCTCGGACCATCGGCGGTGCCCAGCACCAGCGGGCGGGCCAGCGGGCGATAGCAGCCCGCGGCGACCGGCACGTCGCCGGCACCGATGAATTCGAGGATGCGCAGCGTGTTCGAGACGCATTTGTCGAGCTCGGCATTGCCGCAGGTCACGGTGACGCCAAGAAGGTCGATCGCCTTGGAGCGATGGGCCATCACGAGCGCGATGGCGTCGTCATGGCCGGGATCGCAATCGAGGATGATCGGCGTCGGGCGGGCGGGGGCAGCAGCTGTCATGGTCATGGTCTGGTCCGTCCTTCACGCCGCCCGGTAGAGCGCGATCGTCTCTTTGAAGAGCTGCATGAACCGCCGCCCGTCGATATCGGTGCAGATTCGCGTCGTCTTCGGTCCGCCGCCAGGCAGGAGCTGCCGGCCGCGATAGGCAACCGTCTGGCCGCGCGCGAGGCGCCCGTCGAGCACCACGTCGCAATAGAGCGGCGCTGTCATCGTGCAGAGCGTCGGATCGAAGGCGAGCGCCAGGGTGATGATGTCGTCCATCGGGAACCCGACGAGATCGAAGAACTCGCGCCAGATGTCGATATAGATCGGGAACGTCTCGCGGATCATGGCGAGCACCGGATGATTGCCGGCGCCTTCGAGGTCAGCGAGATCGTCGCGGGTCATCATCGAGGCGGCGGCGCGGTTGTCCTCGCAGACATCGAGCGGCACGAGGATCGTGTCGACGCCCTGGTTCAGCACGATCCGCGCTGCCTCGGCATCGGCCCAGATATTGTATTCCGACAGCGGCGTGATGTTGCCCGGCGTGATGAAGTTGCCGCCGAGCAGGCACATGCGCTTGACGTTCTTCGCCAGCCGCTCCTCCTGCAGGAAGGCCATGGCGAGATTGGTCATCGGCCCGGTTGCGACCAGCGTGATCTCGCCGGGAGAGGCCATCACCGTATCGATGATGAAATCGGCGGCGTGCTTGCTGATCGGCTGGATCGCGGGCTTCGGAGCCGGCGGGTTGAACTTCTTCAGCCGCTCGCCGAAGCGCGCCGTCAGCCGTTTCTCGAAATGAACCGGCGCTTCCATGTCGGCCTTGGCATTGCCGACGATCGGCCGCCAGGCACCCTTGGCGACGGGAATGTCGCTGCGTCCGGCGAGCGCCAGCGTGTTCAGCACGACATTGGTCACCTGTTCGATCGGACCGGCGGCGCCGGTGCAGGTCGTGACGCCCTCGAGCTTCACGCTTGGCGACACGGCGGCGAACAAGACCGCGAGAATGTCGTCGCCGGCCGAATCGACGTCGAGAATGATGCGTTCCATTAGGGTTCCCTCGCCATGGCTGGCGGATTTGCGGCGGATTGCGGCTTGACGGAAAGCGCCCGGCCCATCGAGGCGAGCGTCTCCTGGATGATGCGCGGACGCGCACGATAGGACAGAGCGAAGAGCGCGGCGAGCGCAACGAGATAGGGCACCATCAGCACCAGGAAGGATGAGACGCCGAAGGTCTGCAGGCGGAGCGAGAGTGCATCGGAAAAGCCGAACAGGAGACAACCGGCCAGAATGCGCCGGGGATCACCGGCCGAGAAGATCAGGATCGCCACCGCCATGAAGCCGCGCCCGGACGACATGTTCTCGGTGAACATCGTCGTATAGCCGAGCGAAAGATGCGCTCCGGCGAGACCGGCGAACACGCCGCAGAGCAGCGAGGCGGTGTAGCGGATCTTCGCGATCGAGATGCCAAGCGCATCCGCCGCCTCCGGCTTCTCGCCGACAACACGGATATAGAGGCCGAGCTTGGTCCGCTTGTAGAAGAGGATGAACAGCGGCACGGCGAAGAAGGCGACATAGACGAGCGGCGTGTAGCCGGAGATCATCTGGCCGAACCAGCCCATCTCCTTAGCGAAGGGAATGCGCACCACCGGCAACCCGACAAGGCCATGGCCGAAGATCGAACCGCGGGTGCCGAAGATCGCCTTCAGCAGCGACACGGTCATGCCACCGGCGAGGATGTTGAGCGCAAGGCCGACCACGACCTCGTTGGCGCGGAAGGTGACGACCATCAGCGCGAAGACGAGCGCCAGCGCCAGCGCCGCCGCGACCCCGCACAGCATGCCGATCCAGGGCGAACCGGTGAAGATCGTGCCGATGACCGCGAAGAAGGCGCCAAGCAGCATCTGGCCTTCGAGACCGATATTGAAGATGCCGGCGCGGGTCGTGAACGAACCGCCAAGCGCCACCAGGAGGATCGGTGCGGTGGTGCGGAGCGTCGCGACGATCAGCGCGACATTGAACATGCGCTCTAGAATTTCCAACGACGCTCTCCCGCGGAACTGTCGGCCGCGCGGCGGCGGACGAGGATCTGGGCCGAAACGGCGAGAATGATCAGGGCCTGAATCACGGTGATGATCTCGCGTGAGGCGGTCGTGTCGACCTCGAGCAGCAGCGAGCCGCTTCGGAGAGCGCCGAAGAACAGCGCCGTCAGGATGGTGACGAGCGGGTTGCCATTGGCGAGCAGCGCCGCGATCACGCCGTCGAAGCCGAAGCCGGGCGCGAAACCCTCCATGAAGCGATGGTGCACGCCGAGCGACTCGATGCCGCCGGCGAGCCCGCCGACCGCGCCGGAGACGAGCAGCACCATGAAGGTCTGCTTCCTGATGTTGATGCCGCCATATTCAGCGAATTTCGGATTGGCGCCCATCTCGGTCACGGCATAGCCGCGCGCCGTCCGCGTGAAGAAGAAATGCGAGCCGACGGCGAGCACCAGGCCGATGACGAGCCCCCAATTGGCGCGCGAGAACGAGAACAGCTGCGGCAGGTAGGCGCTTTCGAGGATCGGCGGGGTATCCGGAGCGCCGCCGGCGCGCTTGAAGATGTTGATCGTGAGATAGGAGGTGAGCAGCACGGCGACGTAATTGGCGAGGATGGTGGAGACCACCTCATTGGTCTGGTAGCGGGCGCGGAAAAAGGCTGGGATCGTTACCCAGGCAAGGCCCGCCAGGGCGGCGAAGCCAAGACCGGCCATGACATGCAGCACGGGCGGCATCTCGAAGGTGAAGCCGATCCAGGTTGCCGCGAAGCCGCCGACGAACAGCTGCCCTTCGATGCCGATATTGAACAGGCCGCCGCGCAGCGAAATGCAGGCGGCGATGCCGCAGATGAGGATTGGCGTCGTCTGCAGCAGCGTGCCGGCGATGCGCTCGGGATTGCCGAAGGCGCCGTCGATCAACGTCACCAGAACCCTCCACGGGCTCTCATTGACCGCGAGAACCACCAGCGCGCCCATAAACAGCGCGATGAGGATCGCAATCACCTGGCCGCTCAAGGCCGCGAAACGATCCGTCATCAGACGGCCTCCCTTTCGACACGGTGACCATGATCGTCGACGCCGGCCATCATCAGCCCGATCCGCTCCTCGGATACGGCGCCGCCATCGAGATCCCCCATGATGCGACCGGCGAACATCACAAGGATGCGGTCCGCGAGCGCGATCAGTTCGTCGAGCTGCACCGATATGACCAGGATCGCCTTGCCGGCCTCGCGCTGGCGCATGATCTCGGAATGGATCGCCTCGGTGGCGCCGATGTCGACACCGCGCGTCGGCTGGTCGATGAGCAGGAAGCGCGCATCGCCGGAAAACTCGCGCGCGAGCACGACCTTTTGAATGTTGCCGCCCGAGAGGCTCTTCACCGGCGTTGCGGCGCTGCGCGTGCGGATGTCGAAACGCTCGATCAGCGCCTTCGACTGTTCGGCGAGATAGGATCGGTCGATGATCCCGGCCCGCGACCAGGGCGCACGGTCCTGCCGGCCCATCAGGAGATTGAGCGCGATGCTGCCATTGCGGTCGACGCCGCGCACCAGCCGGTCGCCCGGCACATGGGCGACGCCGGCGGCGCGGATCGCGCGGGCCGAAAGGCCGGTGAGCGGCGTGGTTCCGAGCGTGACGCGGCCATGGGTCGAAGGCCGAAGTCCCGCCAGAACTTCGGCGAGCTCGGTCTGGCCATTGTCGGCGACGCCGGCGATGCCGACGATTTCACCAGCACGCACTGAAAGGGAAACGCCGCGCAAGGCGTGCAGCCGTCTGTCATCCCGCGCCCAGAGATCCTCGACCTCGAGCACGGTCCCGCCGGAAACCGGCGGACGCGGCCGCCGGTCGAACGAGACGAGGCGGCCGACCATCATCTGCACGAGATCAGACTTCGTCAGTTCGGCGGTCGGCCGCGTCGCGACTTCCTTGCCGTGGCGAAGCACCGTGACGGTGTCGGAGACCTCCATCACCTCCTCGAGGTGATGGGAGATGAAGAGAACCGTCATGCCCTTGGCGACGAAGCCGCGCAGCGTCTCGAACAGGTCGCGGCTTTCCTGCGGCGTCAGCACGGCCGTCGGCTCGTCGAGAATGATGGTGCGGGCGCCCCGGGCCAGGACCTTCAGGATTTCGATGCGCTGCTCGATGCCGACCGAGAGGAGGCCAACGCGCTCGGTCGGATCGACCTTGAGGCCGAACTGGCGCGAGAGCTCCGCCGTCCGCGCGATCTGCGCCGCATGGTCGATCAGGCCGCCCTTCACGATCTCCATGCCGAGAAAGACATTCTCGGCCACGGTCAGGGAGGGGACGAGCTTGAAATGCTGGTGCACCATGCCGATGCCGGCGGCGATCGCGGCTGCCGGGTTCGGCAGCGTGACCGGGGCGCCATCGATGAGGATCTCGCCTTCATCCGGCTGCAGCAGGCCGAACAGCACGTTCATCAGTGTCGTCTTGCCGGCGCCATTCTCGCCGATGATCGCATGGATGCTGCCGCGGCGGACGGCAAGGTTCACGTCCTCATTGGCCGTGAAGCTGCCGAAGCGCTTGGTGATCGATCTGAGCTCGATGGCGTAGGTCATGGAAAGAGATCCGGCGAGCAGAAGGCGTGTTCTGACCCTCCCCCTTGAGGGGAGGTCGAAGGCGCGGCGCGAAGCGGCTTCGGGAGGGGGCTAGCCCGGGCAAGGCCCAAGCGTTCTCGCCGTTGACGTGGCGCACCCCTCCCCAAAACCGCTGCGCGGTTTTGACCCTCCCTCGAGGGGAGGGTTCACCAGGACGGACCGCCCCTACTTGACCGTCGGGACCGCGATCTTGCCGTCGATGACCTCGGCCTTCAGCGCCTCGACCTTGGCCTTGACGTCGGCCGGGATCTTGTCCGCGACCTTCGGGCAGAGCAGCAGCTCGACGCCGCCGGTCTTCAGGTCATAGGTGTGGGTCGAGCCCGGTTCGATCGTCTTTCCGTCGACGACGTCCTTGACGAGGTTGTAGACGGCGACATCGCCGCGCTTCAGCATCGAGGCCATGACATGGCCGGGGGCGACATCGCACTGGTCGATATCGACGCCGATCGAGTATTTGTCGGCGGCGGCCGAGGCCTGCAGCACGCCCTCGCCGGTCGGACCGGCGACGTTGTAGACGATGTCGGAACCCTGGCCGTAGAGCGCCATGGTGAGCTCGCTGCCCTTGGCCGGATCGTCGAAAGTGCCGGCGAAGACGCTGTCGACGCGCACATCCGGCGCGGCGGCCTTGGCGCCGGCCTCATAGCCGCCGAGGAAATCGCGGATGACGGGGATGTCGCGGCCGCCGACGAAGCCGATCGCCTTGCCGTCGCCGAGCCCTTCGACGGCGCTGCCCTTCTCGGCCATCAGCGCGGCGAGCGCACCGGCGAGGAACGAGCCCTGGTTCTGGGCAAAATTGGCATAGACAATCTGCTTGCTGTCGAGCACGCCGTCGATGAAGACGAATTTCGTGTTCGGATAGGCGGCAGCAGCCTTGGTCAGCGCGTCGACGAGCTCCCATCCCATGACGAAGACGAGATCGTATTCGCCTGATTTGCCGACATTGTTGAACTGCTCCTCATAGTCGAGCGCCCGGTTGCCGGTGTCGATCAGCTTGACCTTAACGCCAAGATCGGTCTCGGCCTTTTTCAGGCCGTTGACGATCGACACGCCGAAGCCTTGAGCGAAATAGCCGGAGATGGCCGCGACCGAGACCTCCTTGGCGGAGGCGGCGCTGGCGGCGAACGCAAGCGCCGACGCGCCGCAGATCGCGATGAGACGACGAGACCAACTGGACATCATGACCCAAACCCCTGGAGTTGGAGAACGCGCCCTTCTCTCTCGGGACGCGCCACCGCCGATGCGACCGGTCCGGCTGCTTTCCCTGCGCCGATACCGATATCGTTGATGGTCTAACAATCCTGACGCAGTTTCAGCCGTTGTCAATCGGGTTCGTGGACCGCGTGATCGTGGCCCGTCAACGTGCAGAACCACGCGGGCTCAACCTGATCGCGACAGCGGCCCTTCTCCCTCCCGGCAGGCGAGTGTCCCCGCCGCCATGGCGCAGCGGGCAAGGGTTTTCTTCGATACCCGGCGAATTCTGGCGGCGGAGACCGTCCGCATGCCTCGACCGCCAACTGGACATTTCTTGATCACTGAGGGGCGCCATTTGCGCTTCTTTTCGGCGCGTTTGCCTGATTGACAAAAAGCAAATCCGGCGCACAGGATTGTTAGACCATCAACGACTTGGTCGCGGGCGTTGCCGGCACAAGGCAGTCCCGCATTGGCTGGAACGGAGATTCAGATGCCAATCAAGCAGGGAATGTTTCGACACTCGGTCTGGAGTTCTGCCGCCGCCCTCGCCTCTGTGGCGATCGTCGGTTTCGCCCTCGCGGCGGCACCCGCTATGGCGGACGGCATCACGCTGAAGGTTTTCGGCGGCTCGTCGCTCGACAAGTTGGCGCCGCGGCAGGCCCCCGACGTGCAGGCCAAGATCCAGCAGGAAGTCATCGACGGCTTCCTCAAGGCCAATCCGGATGTCACGGCCATCGAATGGGACGCGCAGGGCCCGCAGGCCGACGCGATCCAGCGGCTGATGACGGCGCGGATGGCCGATCAGGACATGGACCTGATCGCCTGCCCGGCCTTCTATACCAACGGCGCTTATGTCCGCCGCAAGCTGGTGATGCCGATCACGGACAAGATCAAGCCCTTCCAGGACCATATCGACGCCGCGGCGCTCGGCGCCTTCACTGTCAATGGCGAGGTCTACGGCGTTCCGATCTCGACGCTGTCCACCTCGACGATCTTCTACAATGTCGATCTGTTCAAGAAGCTCGGCATCCCCGTTCCGCCGACCTATGACGACCTCAAGGCGGCCGTGCCGAAGCTCAAGGCTGCCGGCATCATCCCGCTGCTGCATCAGGGCTCGAACACGGTCATGTGGCCGATGTGGTATTTCGAGACGCTGTCGCAGGCGACCGGCGATGCCGTCGGCAAGACACAGAAAAACCTCGAGGGCACGGCGAAATTCTCCGATGCTGCTGATGTCGAGGCTTTCGCGCTGATCAAGCAGTGGGTCGACGACGGCATCCTGTCGAAGGATTCACTCGCGGTCGACATGGACGGCATGCGGGCTGCCTTCGCGAGCGGCAAGAGCGCCATGTATTATGGCGGCACATGGGAAATCCCCTCGCTCCAGTCGAGCGTCAAGGACTTCAAGTGGGGCGTCTTCGCCTTCCCGCAGATGGACGGCGTCTCCGGCAAGCCCGGCCATGGTGGCGGCGCCGACAACGGCATCTGCGTCTCCTCCTTGATCAAGCCCGAGAAGCTGGACGCCGCCATCCGTTTCATCGGCTACCTGACCAAGCCTGAAGTCGCGACGCTCTATCTCGCGCCCGAGCAGCCGATCGCCGCCTCTATCAAGGGCGTGCCCGAGGTTGAAGACGCCTATGCCGTCGAACTGCGCAAGGAAGCCTTCCCGGCGACGATCAAGTTCCTTGACTGGATCTGGCCGTCGGAAGTTTCGACCGCGACCGCCTCGGCCATTGCCGGTGTCGTCGGCGGCACCGTGACGCCCGAAGCCGCGGCGCAGTCGGTCCAGGCCGTGTTCGACGACCTGAAGGCGCAGGGCACCTGGCCGCCGAAATAAGCCGGCTTACTTCGACTGCTCCCCCGGCTTTCGCGTCGGGGGAGCCTCTTTCGAGCAGCGCGCCGCTCGCTCCTGCCCAGAGACGCGCGCCCGACTTCCTCGCATCCCAGAGACCGCCATGACTGCCAAGCGCGCAGACCGCCAGAAATTCTCCATCGGCTATCATCTGAACAGCTGGGACCTCGCCGGCCTGCCGCTGACGCCGGCGATCGAATTCCTCGCGAAGCAGGGCTTCGGCTGGTTCGAGATCCTCGCCTTCACGAGCCTGTCCGACCAGTATGCCCGCAAATATATGCAGCTCGGCAACCAAGCGCCGATGGGCGTCACGACGGACACCGACATCCTCCGCCGCTACGCGCTGCTCTCGGAAGCGCAGTCGGCTTACGGCATCAATCTCTCCTCGCTCTATGTGAACGCGATCTTCACCAACCCGGTCGCCTGGGAATATGAGCGCGACGTGCTCGTTGCGTTGGCGAGGCTGCTGAAGGGCTTCGGCGCGCCGGTTCTCGTGCTCGGCGGCGGCCCGTCGGAAGGCATCGCCGGCCCCCATACCGCCGCAGACTACAAGGCCTTCTGCCGCGCGCTCGAGGATATCGGCCGCCGCACGCATGATCTCGGCATCGAGACGGTCTACCACCCACATCTCGACACCTTCGTCGAGCGGCGCGACCAGCTCGACAGCATGATGGCCGAGCTCGACACGCGCCATGCCGGGCTCTGTATCGATCCGGCCCATCTCGCGCACACCAATTCCGATCCGGTCGGCACGCTGAAGACCTATATGTCCGCCGTCCGCTACATGCATCTGAAGGACACGCGCGTCGATCCGGCCCTCAAAGGTTATGACCGCTATGCCGCTTTCTGCGAGCTGGGCGCCGGCGTGGTGGACCTCGAAGGCCTCGTCGATGTGCTGCTCGACGCCAATTATGACGGCCTCGCCATCATCGAACTCGACGCGTCGCAGAAGACGGCGGAGCAATCGACGCTGGAGAGCATCGCCTATGTCCGCGACACGCTCGGCCTCGTCCTGACGCCGGGCAAGACCGCCCAATGAACCCGGCGCCGGCACCCGAGACGGCTGCCGGTAAAGGCCGGGGCGCCCTCCTCCCGAGGCGCCCCGGCCGACCCGGCCATGTGCCGTCCGGCGATGGCCTTGCCGCCGCGGCGATGATCCTGCCGGCCGGCGTGCTGTTCGCGCTGTTCTATGTCTGGCCGTTCGCCAGCGGCTTCTGGCTGTCGCTGCACCGCTGGGACGGCTTCTCGCCACCGGTCTTTATCGGCCTTGGCAACTATCTGCGCCTCGCCGGCGACCGCCTGTTCCTCGGCGCGCTCGAAAACAACCTCATCTTCGTCGTCGCCATCCTGATCCTCAAGAACGTGCTCGGCCTTTCGCTGGCGCTGCTGCTCAACCGGGCGCTGGTTGGCCGCGCCTTCTTCCGCGCGAGCGCGTTCATTCCGGTAACGATGTCTTTCGTGGCCGTCGGGCTCCTGTGGTCGTGGATCTACAATCCCGTCTTCGGGCTGCTCAATGCCGGCCTCGACGTCGTCGGCCTCGGCGTCCTCAAGCATTCCTGGCTCGGCGATGCCAATACGGCGCTGGGCGCGATCATCGTCGTCGATGTCTGGAAATGGCTCGGCTTCCACGGCGTCATCTATCTCGCAGGACTGCAGACCATTCCGGCCGACCTCTATGAAAGCGCGACCATGGACGGTGCAGGGCGCCTTCGCCGCTTCTGGCATGTGACGCTGCCGCTGATCATGCCGATCGTGTTCATCAATGCGATCCTCAGCCTCTCCGGGGCGTTCGTGCGCAATTTCGACATCGTCTATGTCCTGACCAAGGGCGGTCCGAACCACGCCACCGAGGTAGCGCTGACCTATATGATGACGAAGGCGTTCCAGGATGGCGCCATGAGCTATGCAGCGGCCATGGGCTATGTCCTCTTCATGATCGTCGGCCTTGCCTGCGTCGGACTGCTCGCGCTGATGCGGCGCCAGAGGCTCGCACTATGAGCGCCGCCCTCGCCCCCGCCGAAACCGCCCGCCGCACCGGCCAGGCCGTGACATCGCTCGACCGGCTCGCCGCGCTCGGCTGGCGCGGCATCGGCGAACTCTGCCTCATCTATCTGGCGCTGCTGGTCGTGCTGGCCCAGACCATCTACCCCCTGTTCTGGGTCCTCGCCGGCTCGCTGAAGACCAAGCAGGAGATCATCACCAATGTCTGGGGCCCGCCATCGGGTCTCGTCCTTTCCAACTATTCCGAAGCCTGGCGCATGGCCGGCATGGGCATGCGGATCGCGAACAGCGTCGGCATCACCAGCGCGGCGCTCGTCATTCTGGTCGCGGCGGCGACGCCCTGCGCCTATGCAATCGCGCGGCTCAAATTCCGCGGCCGCCATGTGGTCACGGCCATGATCGTCGCGTCGATGCTGGTGCCGCCACAGGTGATGGCGATCCCGCTCTTCATGGTCGCCCGCGACCTCGGGCTCATCAACAACCGGCTCGGCATCGCCGTCATCTATGCGGCAACCTCGCTGCCGCTGTCGGTGTTCATCCTGCGCAGCTTCTTCATGACGCTGCCGGCCGATCTTGAAGACGCGGCGCGGGTCGATGGCGCCTCGCGGCTGGCGATCCTTGTCCACATTATGCTGCCGCTTGTCAGGCCCGGCGTTGCGCTGGTGCTGATCTTCGGCTTCATCGAGATCTGGAACGACTTCTTCCTCGCCTTCCTGCTGCTCAGGAAACCCGAACTCCAGACGATTCCGCTCGGGCTCGTCAGCTTTTTCCAGCAGTACGATTCGATGTGGAACCTCTATTTCGCCGCTCTGATGATCACGACGCTGCCCGTGATCATCGTCTTTCTCCTGATGCAGAGGCAGTTCATCGCCGGGCTGACGGCCGGGGCGGTAAAGGGCTGACATGAACGACACGATCATCGGCGTCGGTGTCATCGGTTGCGGCGAGATCGCCCAGCTGATGCACCTCCCCTATATCCAGGAACTGCCCGCTTTCCGGCTCGCGGCGCTTTGCGACATCTCGGAAGGCGTGCTCAAGAAGCTCGGCGCGCAGTATGGCGTCGACGCTCTCTACGCCGACTATCAGGCCTTGCTTGCCGACCCCGGCGTCGATGCCGTCGTCGTCTGCACCTATGATCATGGCCCGATCGTCGCCGCGGCGCTTGCCGCCGGCAAGCATGTGCTCGTCGAGAAGCCACTCGCCTTCACGCCCGAAGAAGCGCGGCCTCTGGTCGAGCAGGCAGAGGCGAGCGGGCTCGTCGCCATGGTCGGCTACATGAAGCTCTACGATCCCGGCTATGAGATCGGCCTTGAGAAGCTGAAGGCGATCGGCAAGCCGCGCTCCATTCATGTGCACGATTTCGCCGGCCGCTTCGATACCTATGGCGCGCTCTATACGCAGGTGAAGGCGACCGACATCCCCGCGGATGTCATGGCGACCGCCCGCGCGGCCGCAGCCACCAGCATCGAGACAGCGCTCGGCGCGGATCATGCCGGCTATGTCGGGCTCTATCTCATGCTGCTGATGCTCGGCAGTCACGATCTCGCGGTGCTGCGCGGCGCCTTTGGCAGCGAAGGCCGCGTGCGCTACGCCCAGCCGATCGGCGACGACCAGCTTCTCGCTGTGCTCGAATTCGAAGGCGGCGTCCCCTGCACCCTCGATATCGGCGTTGCCAAATATGAGTGGTGGGACGAGTTCCTGCATGTCCATGGCAACACCGACGAGGTGCGGGTGCAGTTCCAGAATCCCTATTGGCGCCATGCCTCGGCGGTCGTGACGCTGCGCGAGGCGGCCGAGAGCGGCGCGTCCGAACGCGTGCTGCCGGGCGTTCCGGATACCGCCTTCCGCCGCGAATGGAAGCATTTCGCCGACTGCATCCTGAACGGTACGCCGACGCGCACGCCGCTTTCGGGCGGGCTCGCCGATCTCGATCTCGCGGTCGCGATCATCAAGGCGATGCCGCCAAGGCGAGCCTGACGGAGGAGCCGTATCATGCTTATCGCCCTCACCGGATCGTCCGGCCTGCTCGGACGCGCCATCGCCGAAGCCCTCATGGCCGCCGGCCATAGCGTGCGCGGCATCGATACCGCGCCGCCGACGACCGCGCTCACCAGTCATCTCAATGTCCGGCTCGAGGATTTCGGCGGAGCCGTCCAGGCGCTTGCCGGCGCCGATGCGGTTATCCACGCCGCGGCGATTCCGCGCCCGACGGGCCGCGTCGCCAGCGATGTGTTCTCCACCAACATGGCGCTCGCCTTCAACGTGATCGAGGCGGCGGGCCTCCTCGGCATTCGCCGTTTCGTCTATGCCTCGTCCTTCTCGGTGCTCGGCTTTCCCTTCTTCGAGCGACCGGTCGAACTCGCCTTTCTCCCCATCGACGAGACCCATCCGCTGGCGCCGCAGGATGCCTATGCGCTGTCGAAGACGCTCGGCGAGGACATTGTCGATGCGGCCGTGCGGCGCGGCCGCATCGACGCGATCACCCTGCGCATGCCCTGGATCCAGAGCCCGGCCACCTTCATGAAGGAGGTCGGCCCGCGCCGGGCCAGCGCCGAATCCGGTCGCGATCTCTGGTCCTATATCGATGCGCGCGACGCGGCCGCCGGCTTCCTCGCTGCGGTCGAAGCGAAAACCGCAGGACATCAGCGCTTTTTCCTCAGCGCCGCGGACACCTATTCCGAGACCCCGACGGCAGAGCTGATCCGCGCCGCCTTCCCCGGCGTCCAGATGCGGCAGCCGCTCGCGGGCTATGCGAGCGTGATCGATACGGCAGCGGCCCGTGCGGCGCTCGGCTTTACGGCACGGCATTCCTGGCGCGACTATTGAGAGGCACGGACATGGCAAGCGGACGTTTCGACGGCAAGGTTGCGCTGGTCACCGGCGGCGCGGGGGCGATCGGCCTCGCCGCTTGCCGCCGGTTCGCATCCGAGGGCGCCGCGATCGCGCTCATCGACCGCGATCCGGCGCGGATCGAGCAGGCGGCGGGCGAACTCCGCGCCGCCGGTGTCAATCTCTTCACGGCCGTCGCCGATGTCGGCGATGAATCTGACGTCTCCGCGGCGGTGGACGCGAGCGTCGCCGCGTTCGGGCGCATCGATGTCCTCTTCAACAATGCCGGCATTCCCGGCCGCGTCGCGCCGGTCTACGAACTCTCGGCGGAAGACTTCGACGAAATCGTGCGGATCAATCTGCGCGGCGTCTTCCTGGTACAGCGCTATGTGCTGCGCGCGATGATCGCTGCAAAGACGGCGGGCGCCGTGGTCAACATGGCCTCGTCCATGTCGGGCTGGGACGTGCTCGCCGGCGGGGCCGGCTATGCCTCGACCAAGCACGCCATTCTCGGCCTTACCAAGGTCGCGGCCTTCGACGCGGCGCGCTACGGTATTCGTGTCAACGCCGTCTGCCCCGGCGTGATCGAAACGCGGCTCGGCGTGCCGGCCGGCGACGAGGCCGCCTATCAGCGCGGCATCGAGCGCTTCGCCCATCGCATTCCGCTGCGCCGCATCGGCCAACCCGAGGATGTCGCAGCCGTCGTGGCGTTCCTCGCCTCCGACGACGCCCGCCATGTCACCGGAGCCGGCTGGCTGATCGATGGCGGCCAGACCATGCAGAGCTGGGCCAACGCCCCCGACGCCGACGCCTATCCGCTGGAGCGCTGAGCCCGGCTCAGCGGTGGGGCCGCTCAGCCCCGATCAGGGCCGCAGCGCAAGCGCGTCGAACTCGGCCCAGGCGGCCTCCGGAATTGCGGCATCGAGCAGGTCGAGATTGCGCTGCATGCTGGACGGCTTCGCAGTGCCGACCAGAACCGTCGCGACGACGTCGCTCTTCATCGGGAATTCCAGCGCAGCGGCGGCGAGCGAGACGCCGTGCCGAGCCGCAATGGCTTCCATTGCTTCGACGCGGCGGATGATGTCGGCCGAGGCAGGCTCATAGTCGAACGGCGCGCCCGGCGTCGCGCCGGTGGCGAGGATGCCAGAATTGAACACGCCCCCGATGACCAGCGAGGTTCCGGCTTCCCGGCAGCGGGCGATCAGCTCCGCCTCGGCGCCACGATCGAGCAGCGTGTAGCGGCCGGCGAGCAGGATCGCATCGATGGGCGCCCGTGCCATCACCTCGAGGCAGACCTCGGTCTCGTTGACGCCGAGGCCGATCGCCTTGACCGCGCCGGCGGACTTCAATTCGTCCAGCGCCTTCATGCCGCCATCCATCAGGTCGCGGAAGTGGCGGGCATTCTCCTCGGCGCCATGAGTCAGGACGCCGATATCATGCACATAGAGGATCTCGACGCGGTTGAGGCCGAGCCGGGCGAGGCTGAACTCGACCGAACGCATCACACCGTCATAGGAATAATCATAGTCGGCGCGGAAGGGCAGCGGGTCGACGAAGCCATAATCAGGCACGTCGCTCTCCGGCACCGGCTGCAGCAGCCGGCCGACCTTGGTCGAGATGACATAGTCCTCGCGCGGCTTGTCGCGCAGGAAGTCGCCAAGGCGCCGCTCCGACAGGCCGTGGCCATAGCGCGGCGCCGTATCGAAATAGCGCACGCCGCCGTCCCAGGCCGATTGCAAGGTCGCCTCGGCCTCGCTGCGCGGGATCGCGCGATAGAGATTGCCGATGCCGGCACAGCCGAAGGAGAGCGTGGTGACCTCGAGATTCGTTCGGCCCAGCCTGCGCTTGTCCATGTCGTTCTCCTCCGCTGATGGATCGCTTCGCTTTACCGATGAACGGATCATTCGTGAAGAGCCGACGCCGGGCGGATGCGCCCGCTGGAGCCGCGATCGGCCGAGTTCGGCAACCTCATGCTCCAGATCGGCCAGTCCGCACTGCCGGCGAGGTATTCCGACTTCGTCGAAACGATTCTTTGGAATTTTCTTCCTTACAGAGGCCAAAGGCCTTGGCTAGCTTGAGGCCATTCGCCATCCGCACAGACTCACGCGCCGACGCGTTAGGCTCATTTCTTTCTGAGGGGGATCATCGTGAAGAACAGCATCCGCGCGCTTGCCGCCGCGGCCGGACTTGCCGGCGTCATCAGCAGCGTCGGTTTTGCATCGGCGGCGGGCCTTGCGGGCGCACCGGCACCCTTCGATCAGGGCGGCGTCAAGATCGCGGTCGTCAGCTTCCTCGGCTCGGGCGACTGGCTGCAGGCCTTCGAGGCCGGCGTGAAGCGCCAGGCTGACGCGCTCGGCATCGACGCCAACATCTCGCAGGCCCGCAACGACATCAACGCGGAGCGCGAGCTGATCCAGCAGGCCATCAATCTCGGCGTCAAGGGCATCATCATCAACAATGGCCAGCCCGAGGCGTTGAAAGACGTGGCGCAGGCCGCCCTCGACGCCGGCATCAAGGTCGTCGCCTATGACGTCAATCTCGACAATCCGAAGATCCCGCAGATCGAGCAGTCGGATGCCGACATGGCCAAGCTGGTGCTCGGCGAGGCGGTGAAGGACAAGGGCGAAACCTTCGACGGCGGCGTCGTCTATGTCGCCGGCTTCGCGCCGCTCGACCGCCGCTATGCCGTCTGGAAGGAACTGACCAAGGCCCATCCCGGCATCAAGGAAGTCGCAACCTGGGGCGTCGTCAACGACACCGTCGCCGCTTCGGTCGCGGACCAGACCAAGGCTGTGCTCCGGGCCAATCCCAACATCTCGGTCGTGTTCACACCCTGGGACGAATTCGCCCGCGGCGTGAAGCTCGCCATCGATGAACTCGGCGTCGCCGACAAGGTCAAGATCTACGGCATCGACATCTCGACCTCGGACATCCAGGCGATCATCGAGCCGGGCAGCCCCTGGGTCGCCACCGCCGCGACCAACCCGGCCGTGGTCGGCGAAGCCTCGGTGCGCGCCCTCGCCCAGTTGATCGCCGGCGAAGATCCGGGCCACGCGATCCTCTTGAAGCCGGCGCTCGTGACGCAGAAAGAACTCGTCGACAACGGCATCAAGTCGTTCGAGGACCTTCAGGCCAAGGTACCGAGCTTCAAGGACAGCGACGCCGCCAAGGCGCCGTGGATTCCCGAGCCGAAATAAAGGCTCGGACACCGGGACGTTTGGCGCGCAGGCGCAAGCTGTGCCGTCGCCCCGGCGGAGGCCGGGGCCCAAGAACACAGGCCCTTGAAGGGCGGTGTGCCTGGATCCCGGCCATCGCAGGGATGACGGCCATTCTAGAACGATCTCCGCTTGGCCGCCGCCGGCGACAGAAACGAAGTTGACCATGACCGATCTCCAGCCGCCCGATTTCGCCCGCAACATCCGCCTGATCGGCCATTCCGACCAGGGTGGGCGGCCGGACGCGCTGCAGGTCATGGTCCATCGCGGCTATGGCTATGTCGCCCATCCGTGGTCGCGCGGCTTCTCGATCATCGATCTCCGCGACCCGAAAAATCCGGGTGAGACGGTCTATGTGCCCTCGCCCGCGAACACCTGGACCATCCACCTGCAGACGCATGACGACCTGCTCCTCGTCATCCATGCCCGCGACCTCTTTGCCGACGCCGCCTTCGCCGCGGACGAGCGGGTCTATTACACCCGCTCGGTCGGCGAGACCGTCGGGACAGCGGCGGGCGGCGAGAGCTCGCGCAACTGGTCGGCCGGAATGGCGATCTACGATATTGCCACGCCGAACGCGCCGAGGCAGATCGGGTTCTTCCCGGTCGCGGGCGTTGGCGTCCACCGCATCTGGTATGTCGGCGGGCGCTACGCCTATGTCTCAGCGCTCATCGACGGCTATAGCGACTATATCTTCGTCATCGTCGATCTCGCTGACCCGACGCATCCGGTCGAGGCCGGACGCTGGTGGATTCCCGGCATGCACACCGCCGGCGGCGAGACGCCGTCATGGGACGGCCGGCGGTTCGCGCTGCATCATGCGCTGGTCGAAGGCGATACTGCCTATGCCTGCTGGCGCGACGGCGGGCTCACCATTCTCGACATTGCCGACAAATCGGCGCCGAAGTTGATTGCCCATCGCAACTGGTCACCACCCTTTGGCGGCGGCACGCATTCTCCGCTGCCGCTGCCGGCGCGCGGTCTGCTCGTCGTCGCCGACGAGGCGGTGCTCGACCACGAAGAGGACGGCCGCAAGCCGGTCTGGATCTTCGACATCCGAGACCCAGCCAATCCCGTCTCGATCGCGACCCTCCCGGTTCCGGATGAGGCCGACTACACGGCCAAGGGCGGCCATTTCGGGCCGCATAACCTGCACGAGAACCGGCCGGGCAGCTTCCAGTCCGACACGCTGATCTTCGCGACGTGGCAAAATGCCGGCATCCGCGTGTTCGACATCGCAGACCCCTACCAACCGAAGGAAACCGGCGCGCTGGTTCCGGCCGCACCGACACGGATGGTCGATGCCCGCGCCAACCGGCCCCGCGTGATCCAGTCGGCGGATCTCTTCGTCGATGCGAACGGCCTCATCTACGCCACCGACTACAATGCCGGACTGTCGATCATGGAATATGAGGGCTGAGATCGTGACAGTCGCGCGCGCCCGCTTCGGGCCCCGGCCAGCGCTTTCGGGCGGCTTTGCGGCGGATTTGTTGCCGTTCCCCCTTGTCGGCGGGCGCGTTACAGCGGTAACTCCGCCGCCGGCTTACTCCAATCCCACCCGCAGACACGTCCCTTGACCTTATCCGCATCACCCTCCGTCTTTGCCGTCGCCGTCTCGGGCATCGAGAAGGCGTTCGGGCCGACGCGCGCGCTTGCCGGGGCCGATCTTGCCGTCCGTCCGGGCGAAGTCGTTGCGCTGATGGGCGCCAACGGGGCGGGCAAGTCGACCCTCGTCAAGATCATATCGGGTTCGCTCGCCCCCGATCGCGGCACGATCACGCTTGGCGGGCGGACCGCCGAATTCGCCAGCCCGCGTGAGGCCAAGTCGGCCGGCGTCGCGACTGTCCATCAGGCGACGGACCAGGCCGGCGCCGCGGGGCTGACGGTTGCCGAGAACCTGCTGCTCGACGAATTCTGCGGCCGCGGTCCGCTCATCGTCTCGTCGCGCTCGATCCGCAAGCGCGCCGCCGCCATTGCCGCGGCGCTCGACCTCGATCTGCCGCTCGATCGCGATTTCGCCGACCTCCGGCCTGCCGAACGCCAGTTGATCGCGATCGCGCGCGCCGTCGCGGCCAAGGCATCGCTGCTGATTCTCGACGAACCGACATCGAGCCTTTCGACCGCCGAGGCCGAGCGGCTGTTCACCATCATCCGCCGTCTCAAGGCGAGTGGCATGGCGATCCTCTACATCTCGCACCGGCTCGGCGATCTCGCCGCGATCGCCGATCGCGCCGTCGTGCTGCGCGGCGGCGTTGTGGTCGGGGAATTCCCGCAGCCGATCGACCTTGGCGCGGCGGTCACAGCCATGATCGGCCGCCGTCTCGAAGCGCGGGCGCTGGCCGGCAAGGCCTCGAGCGCGCCGGCGATCCTCGCCATGCGTGGCGTCGAACTGGTCGCGGGCGCCCGGCCGTTCGATCTCGACCTCCGCTCCGGCGAGGTTGTCGCCATCACCGGCACGCTCGGCTCCGGCAAGAGCCGGCTGCTGAGGGCGCTGTTCGGGCTGGAGCATCTGGCGGCCGGGTCGGTCGTGCTCGACGGTTCGCCCTGGCAATCGGGCGGACCAGCCGCCTCGATCGCGGGCGGGGTGTTTATGGTAGCCGAGGACCGGTGGGCGAGTTCGCTATTGCCGCCGGAAACGCCGGGGTCATCGATCGCCGGGACGATCGCGCTGCCGCATCTGAAGCGCTGGTTTCCGCTCGGCATTCTCGACACGGCGCGCGAACGCCGGATCGGAAACGAGGCCATCGGCCGGCTCGGCATCAAAGCCAAGAATGCCGACGACACGCTCGACCAACTCTCCGGCGGCAACCAGCAGAAGGTGGTCCTGGCGCGCTGGCAGGCCGCGCCGTGCCGGCTGCTGCTGCTCGACGAGCCGTTTCAGGGCGTCGATGTCGGCGCCAGAGCCGATCTCATTGCCGCCATCCGCAACAGCCAGAGCGCCTCGGCGACGCTGATCGCAACCAGCGACACCGAGGAGGCGCTCGAAGTCGCCGATCGCATCCTCGTCATGCGCGACCATTCGCTTTATGCCGCCGATGACGGCGATACGGCGCTTGCCGGCGTGATCGCCGGCGTCGAAGCGGCCGAGACCGGCACCCAACCATGATGATCGAAGCCCGATGACTGACCGCACTGCCAATCATGGCGCCGCCCCGCGCCGGAACGCCTTCGAACTGGCGCGGCGCTATGCGCTGTTCGTGCTCCTGGCGATCATGCTGGTCGGGTTCTGGCACGCCCAGCCGGCCTTCATCAACTCGGCCAATCTCTTTTCCATCCTGCAGGCGGTCTCGGTCGTCGCCATTCTCGGCGTCGGCGTCTCGATCACCATGTCTGCGGGGGGCTTCGACCTTTCCGTGGGCTCGGTTGCCGCCTCCTCCGTCATGGCCGCGAGCTATGCGATGGTCGTGCTGCAGATGAATGCCGGCGAGACCTTCGTGCTGGTGCTGGTGATGGGCGCGCTGATCGGGCTCGCCAATGGGCTTTTGATCGTCAAGGTCGGCGTGCCCGATCTGCTCGCGACGCTCTCGACGATGTTCCTGCTCGCCGGGCTGCAGCTGATCCCGACCGGCGGCCGTTCGATCACCGCCGGCATGATGCTGCCGGACGGCTCGACGGCGAAGGGCGCCTATGATCCGGCCTTCCTGATCCTCGGCCGCTCGCGCCTCTTCGACATCGTGCCGCTGCCGGTCATCGTCATGGCGGTTGTCGCCGTGCTCGCCTGGTTCCTGATGGAGCGGACCCGCTTCGGCCGCGTGTTCTATGCGATCGGCGGCAACGAGACCGCCGCCCATCTCGCGGGAGCGCCGACCAAGGCATACCGGCTCTGGGCCTATGTCATCTCCGGCAGCCTCGCTTCGCTGGGCGGCCTCATCATCGCCTCGCGCGTCGGCCGCGGCGATGTTTCGGCTGGCGCCTCGCTGCTGCTAGACGCCGTCGCAGCCTCGCTGATCGGCTTCGCCGTGCTCGACAAGCGCCGCCCGCATGTGCTCGGCACCGTGCTCGGCGCGATCTTCGTCGGCGTGCTGCTGAACGGCCTGACGATGCTCAACGCGCCCTATTACACGCAGGACTTCGTCAAGGGCGTCGTCCTCGTCGGCGCGCTTGCGCTGACCTTCGGCCTCGGCAAGCGGGCTCGGTAGGCGTCAGGACCAGACGCGCCGGATACCGAAGCGATCGAAGCGGATATCCACCGAAACGAGCAACATCGCCTCCGTCAGAGCCTGCGCGGCCAGCAGGCGATCAACGAGGTCACCGGTCGAGGGTGCAAGCTTCGCGGCCGCCAGCGCGTGGTCGGCCGTGACTGGTAACTGCCGGAAGCCTGACGCCGCGAAGAGGTTCGGGAAATCGTCTACCAGCGGCCCGACGGTCGGCCAGCGGCCGTTCGCCAACTTCTCCGCGAGCTCCAGCGCCGATGCGGCGCTGACGAAGACATCGTTCTGGGTGGAGACAATCATCTGCCGCAGCGACTGGGGCAGGAGTTCCGAGCCGTTCAGAAACCAGATGAGTGCATGCGTATCCAGCAGCAGCCTCAATCGCTGGCCCGATAACCGTCGGAGACATTGTCCTGGGGCGCAACAGCCTGGTCCAGGCTCAGCGAAATGGAGCCCCTAAACGAGCCCGAAGCCCAACGCCGAGCGATGGCCATGACCTGCGTCTCGCGCGGTCTTGCGACTTCGATCTCGCGCTGTCTTGCGACGACGCGATGGTCTTTCGCTCCCGGTGTCATCGCCTGTCCCCAATCCCACAACTGACCTGCAGATGATGAAGGAAGCTATCGCAGGCGACCGCTGGAGTCGCAGAGATTCGCTGCACCTGCGTCAACATGGTGCGACGCAGCAGATCGCGTCCTGCGGGGCGATCAGCAGGTCCTGCCGGAGTCGTTCAGCGGGATGATCATCTTGCCGCCGCGGGGCGGACCGGCGGGGAGCGCAGCCGCAGCTGCCTCACCCCGGCGGGAGAGCGGCCGCTGACGATCGGATCGTCCCTGTACCGACGATGGGCCTGCATGACCCCTGTTGCCAGTTCGCCCGCCGGGCGGCGTTGAGGGTCAGCCCGACACCAAAGGCAGGATCAGATCAACGTCACCGCCGCGACGATATCCGCCGGTGACTTGAAGCTTTCCGGCTCCAGCAGGAAGCGGCGGGCAAGGTGGATCGCCTTCTTCTCCAGCGGCGCACGGCGGGCCGGGTCGGCGATGCGTTCGAAATCGGCATTGTGGGCGAAGCCGAGGATGCGGCGGATGGTCTTGACGCCAGCATAGCCGATCGCGTCGGCGAAGATCCTGTCGACGATGGCCTGATGCGCCTTGGCGAGCGCCTCTGCGTCACCGGGCCCCGTGAACATCGCCGGCGGATAGGTATCGCCGCGCGTGTCGGTCTTGAGCAGCGCCAGGAAGCGGGCCGAGAACGTGTTCCAGAACACCGGCACCTGCTCGAGCACCCACTCGGCCTGCGCCTTGCGGTCATCCTCCGCCGTCGCATGGCCTTCCTGTGCGATCGCGTTCATGACGAGATTGGCGATGAAGGCGCCGACATCGAAGCCGATCGGGCCGACGAAGGCGAATTCCGGGTCCATGACGCGGGTATCTGTCTCTGTGACCATCACCGAGCCGCTGTGGAGATCGCCATGGATCAGCGCCTCGCCCTCGGTCAGGAACTTGCGGCCCCATTCGGCCACGACGACCTTGAGCGCTGTGTCGGCGCGGAAGGCGACCGCGAGATCATCGAGCTCCGGGCTCGTCCAGCGATTGCGCGGCGAATTGCCCAGCGGGTCGGTGAAGACGACTTCAGCGGTGATGCGGATCAGCGAGGTGTTGTGAGCGAAGGTAGCCGTCAGCGCCGCCTTCTCCTCGATCGTCGCGCCGAAATTCGACGTCGCAAAGGTCGAGCGCGCCGCGAATTCCGCGACGGCGGCGGCGGCGTTCGGATAGCGATGGCCCTCGATCAGGCCGCGACGCAGGATGATATGCGGCGCGAGCTTCTCCATCACAAGGGCGAAGAGCGCGGGATCATAATGATAGAAACGCGGCGTCAGCCCTTCGGAAAAGGGCGCCACAGCGCGATAGTAGGACTGCTCAAAAAAGGCGCGGTCGAGCGGCAGCGGCCAGCTTTCGCCGGCGGCACGGACATAGGGCAGCGACTGCTTCACGCAGAGCGCGCCATCCGGCCCGTCGACCAGAAAGACGAGGTTCAGATTGCCGTCGCCGACCTCGACGATCGTCCAGTCGGCGGGGCGGCCACCGAGACGGGCGCGAAGATCCGGCAGCGCAGCCAGGAAATCACGCAGCGAGGCGTCGTCGAGGGCGTGGTAGCCGGCGGGCGTGGCAAGCGTCATGGAAAGGTCTCTCTCAACGCAAACATCGCCCCTCGCAAGCGAGGGGCGATGTGGACGGATGTCGGGTCGGTCGGAGGCGCTATTTACTTGAACGTCGCCTCGACCAGCTTGGCATAATCGGCCTCGACGGCATCCAGCGCCTTCACGGTGTCGGAGCTGGCGCCGCCGAGCTTTTCGATATAGGCCTCGCCCTTCGGCTGCTTGTCCCATTCGTTGCCGATGAAACGAGCCGTCGCGGTGCCGCTGTCGCTGATCTTGGGCTGCGGCGAGGTGAAGGCCGCGGCCGCCTTGGTGAGGGCGGCAAGGAAGGCGGCGTTGTCGAGCCCACTATAGGGCTTGCCGTCGTCGCCGATGACGTTCAGGAAGATCTGGTCGTCGCCGAAGGCGGTGTAGCCGCCGCCAAGACCCTTGTCGATCGAGGCCGCCTTCTCGAAAAAGGCCTGCGCCACCGTCGCGTCGAGCGTGTTGTCCGGGAAGGTGACGACGACATAGCCGGTCTTGGCATTGGCATCGTCGAGCCCGGAGACGAGCACGCTGTACTGGCGGAAGACATAGCCGAGGCCGGCTGCGAAGCGATCCGCCTCGTCGCTCGACACCTCGGCCTCTGTTTGGAGCGAGGCGTTGGTCTTCAACTGGTAGCCGCCCGGCGTCACCTCGGTATCGAGATCGTTCGAATCGATGCCGATCGCATCGGCGATCTTCGGCACGATCTCCTCGAGCACCTTGCTGGCGAAGGCAGCACGATCGGCATAGCCGGCCGCTTCGAGCTTTGGCAGGTCGAAGCCGGCCGAGGGCGTGGCTTCATAGGACAGGAGATAGCTGTCCGGCTCGCTGGCAAGCACAGGGCCGGCGGCGATCAGGCTGAAGGCGGCCGCGAGGGCCGCCTTGCTGACGATGGAACGGAAAGTCGGGATCACGGGAAAACCCCTCGAGGTCTGACGTTACTGGACGGCCGGAATCCACGGCGCCGTTGCAGCGTCGCTCTTTCCGAAGGCTGGCAGCTTAGCGTTCAATTCCTCGACCGTCTTGATGCCGTTTGCACGCAGGTCCGCCTGCGTGATCAGCACCGGCTTGACGACGATGCTCGTGCCCGGATCCTCGCCAGCGATCAGCTTGGCGACGGCGCGCACAGAGACCTGGCCGACGACGGCCGGGTTGGTGGCCGCGGTGGCGACCCAGGGGCTGCCCTCGGCGGCGATCTCGGTGATGTCGGCGGTCGAGACGTCGGCGGAGTAGATCTTGACCTTGTCGGAGATGCCAGCCTCGTCGGTGGCTAGCTTCACGCCGCGGGCGAACTCGTCATAGGGCGCGAAGACGACGGTGATGTCAGGATTGGCCTGGAAGGCCGCCTTGGTCTGGTCGGCGGTGGAGGTGGCGGTCGTATCGTTCACCGCGCCCCAGCGGGCCTTTTCGACGATGCCCGGATTGGCCTTCTTGACCTCGTCCCAGATCTCGTTGCGGCGATCGAGCGGCGCGAAGCCGGCAACATAGACATAGCCGGCATTGAAAGCGGTGCCGTTGTCGGCCAGCGCCTGACCAAGGGCCGCCTTGGCGAGCTCGTGGTCGCTCTGCTCGACCTGCGGGATCTTCGGATTGTCCAGATTGACGTCGAAGGCGACAACCTTGATGCCGGCATCGAGCGCCTTCTGGGCGACGTCCTTCAGCGCCTCGGGCTGGCCGTGGTCGATGATGATGCCCTGAACGCCGAGATTGATCGCCTGCTCGACCTGCTCGCGCTGCGCGGCGGCGTCCTGGCGGCCGGAGAAAATCTGCAGATCGATGCCGAGGGCCTTGGCCTGGGCCTGGGCGCCCGCCTGGTAGGCCTGGAAGAAATCGCCGCCAGAAATGAAGGTGACGAGCGCGACCTTGACGCCGCCCTTGTCAAAGGGAGCCGGCGCTCCGGCGATGCCCTCTGCATGGGCCGACGTCGCAAGGATGCTGCCGGCCAGAAGGGCGGCACCAGCCAGCCCCGAAAGAAGACGCTTCATGGATGTTTCTCCCCGATCGAATTTGTCTTTGAGCCGGCCCTTCGAGAGTTCCGTGCTGTCAGAACGAACAGCCCAAGACAGGTGAAATCGCAATCGTTTTTTGATACAGCGGCCAGACGGGGCCGTGGAACGAAGGATTTTCTCTTGTCGACGGCCTTAATGGGAAATTCCGCCTCCCCTCTTGGGCGTGCGGAGGTTTATCTGAAGCGGGTCGCTGCGCTTCCTCGCCCGGCCCACTCATGGAGTGCATCTTCGTGTCCGCCGTTTCCTTCGATGCCGAGCCTGATGCTGAAGCCGCCGCCGTCGCCGGGGTGATCGCCGCCGGAAGATCCGCGGCCGCCCGGCACTGGGTTCCCGCCACATCGGGCAATTTCTCGGTGCGGATCGACGAGGGGCATGTCGCGATCACGCGCTCGGGCGTCGACAAGGGCGCGCTGACCAGCGCCGACATCCTGATCCAGCCGCTCGCAGCGCCCTTACTGCCGCGCTCCTCCGCCGAGGCGCCGCTGCATCTCGCCCTTTATCGCCGGCATGCGGCGATCGGCGCGATCTTCCATGTTCATGCGCCAGCCTCAACCGTGCTCGCCCGGCTTCACGGACCGGGCCTGCTGCGGCTCACGGGCTGGGAGTTGCAGAAGGCACTGCCGGGCATCACCTCTCATGAAGAGGCGGTCGACGTGCCGGTCTTCGCCAACGACCAGGACACCGAGCGCCTCTCGGCGCTGGTCGATGAACGGTTCGAGGCGCCGGTCGCCGGCGCTCGCCTCGCGCCCGGCTATCTCCTCGCCGGGCACGGACTTTATGCCTGGGGCGCCTCGCCGAAAGAGGCCGCCCGCCATCTCGAAGCGCTCGAAACGCTGTTCGAATTCGAGCTTTCTTACCGGAGGTTCACGCCATGACGACGCTTACCATCTATGACGACAAGAAGCCGGACGTCGCTCTCGTCTCGACCAGCGACGGCACCGAGATCGGGCGCCTGCTCGGCGAAGTCGGCGTTCAGTTCGAGCGCTGGAAGGCCAGCGTCGAGCTGCCCAAGGACGCGACGCAGGAGCAGGTCATCGCCGCCTACAAGGCCGAGGTCGACCGCCTGTCCGCCGCCGCCGGCTATCAGACTGTCGATGTGATCCGCATCACGCCGGACAATCCGAACAAGGACGCGCTGCGCGCCAAGTTCCTCGACGAACATATCCATGACGAGGACGAGGTTCGCTTCTTCGTCGAGGGCTCGGGCGCCTTCTACCTGCATCTCAGCGACAAGGTCTATCAGGTCGTCTGCACGCGCGACGATCTTCTGTCGGTACCTGCCGGAACGCTGCACTGGTTCGACATGGGCCCGGAGCCGCGCTTCACCTGCATCCGCCTGTTCGTGACACCGGATGGCTGGGTGGCGAAGTTCACCGGCGACCAGATCTCGGCCAGCATCCCGCGCTTCGGCGAGCAGGTCGCGGCGTAAGGCCAGCGGCTGCAAAGTCCCGCCCCTCTCCCGCAAGATGGGAGAGGGTCATCACACACATCGACCCCTGCCAGCACCCGAACATTGCAGACGGAATTGCCGCGAAAGTCGGCTTGCCTCAGGGCGAAACCATGCGACTCTGGCGCCCCTTCGCCATCCGACCGGGCCGCACGCATGACACGAGAACTTCTCCACAGCGCAACCTTGATGACGGTCGACCCTCATGACCGGGTGATTTCCGGCGGCTGGCTGGTGATAGAGGACGGCCGCATCGCAAGCCTCGGCGAAGCCGCAGACCGCCCCGACAGCACCGGATTCGACCGCGTGACCGATCTCACCGGCCATCTTCTGATGCCTGGCCTCGTCAATGCGCATACCCACAGCGTCATGGTGCTGTTCCGCGGCCATGCCGAGGGCCACAGCCTGCTGACGATGAATGGCTGGTACAACACGATCCGCGAGCCCGAACTCGCGATGACCGCGGAGGACGTGGCGCCGGCCGTCGCGCTCTCCTGCGCCGAGATGGCGCTCTCTGGCACGACGACATTCTGCGACCAGTATTTCTTCGCCGAGGAGATCGCGGGCGCCGCAGGCAGAGCCGGGCTCCGCGCCGTCGTCGCCTATGGCATCGTCCAGCTCGGCGACGAGGCGCGCGGCGCCGAGGAACTCGCCAAGGCAACCGCCTTCGTCGAGGGCCAGCGCTCGTCGGACGGGCGGATCGTGCCCTGGTTCGGCCCTCACGCGCCCTATGTCGACAATTCCGAGGCGCTGCTGGCCGAGGAAGTGAAAGTCGCGAACAGGCTCGGCTGCGGCGTCCATCTGCACATGGCCTGCGGCCCGGAGGACAATGAGGAGACGCTGGCGCGGTATGGCACCACCGCGTCGGTAGCGCTTGAGAAGGCCGGATTCTTCGACGGGCGCATCCATGCCGCCCATTGCCTCGATCTTTCCGACGAGGACATCGCCGTCTTCGCCCGAGCGGAAGCGGCTTCGGTAGCGCACTGCGCCTCGGCGGGCCTTCGCTCTGGCCGCGAGGCGATCTGTCCCGTCGTGCCGCTGCGCCGCGCGGGTGTCACCGTGGCGCTCGGCACCGACAATGTCGCCGCCAACAACAGCTACGACATGGTCGCGGAAATGCGCGTCGCCGGGCTCGTCGCCTCGCATCGCGAGGGGGTGGCTCAGCCGATCCCCTCGCATGAGCTTGTGCGCATGGCGACTATTGATGGCGCCCGGGCGCTTGGCCTTGACCACGAGATCGGCAGCCTCGAACCCGGCAAGGCGGCCGATCTGGTCGCGATCGACATCACCGGGCCGGGCTATTCGCCAACGCCCGACATCGCGACTCTCCTGGTCTATTCGGGGTCCGGCCGCGACACCCGCCATGTCTGGGTCGCCGGCGAGCGCATCGTCGACGATCGCCGGCTGAGCCGGCGCGAATTCGCAGAAATTCGCGCCGATTATGCGCGCGCCTATGACATTTTCTGGCGCCGCGTCGCCGCGCAGCGCGCCGCGGCCCAGGGATAGCGGGCCTCGACCTCAGCCGAGAAAGGCCACCTCGCCGGTGTCGAG
Organism: Kaistia sp.; assembly: GCA_965229085.1. Taxonomy (GTDB): domain Bacteria; phylum Pseudomonadota; class Alphaproteobacteria; order Rhizobiales; family Kaistiaceae; genus Kaistia. Next base: position 2,072,604 of record OZ245859.1, read on the forward strand.
ATCGTAGCGCGCGTGGACGATCCTGACCTTGCCGTCATGACTGAACTCTCGCACGACCTCGCTACCGGCGGCGATCTGCTCCGCGCTGCGGCGGGCATTTTCGCGAACGACATTATCGACGAAATTGCCCGGCTTGCCGATCTCGGCCTTGGCGGCCGGTACGATCGAATCGACCATCTTCTTGATCGATCCATGCAGGACGGCGTTGTTCTCGACCACGTCGCAGGCCGCCTGAACGGCGCCGCAGCGGCTATGGCCCATCACGACGACCAGCGGCGAACCGAGATGCTCGATGCCATATTCGATTGTGCCGAGCACATCGACATCGACGATGTTGCCGGCGTTGCGCGCAACGAAAAGCTCGCCGAGACCGACGCCACCGAAAATCAGCTCCGGCGGCACACGGCTGTCCGCGCAGGTGAGGACTGTGGCCCAGGGCGCCTGCCCCTTCGCCACACTGTTGCGATTATCGGAAAGCCGAACCTCGCAGAGCTGCGGATTGGTCACGAAGCGCTGATTTCCCGCCTTGAGGCGCTGGATCGCCTCTTCGGGCGTCATGCTCGTCGCGGCAAAGCCCGGCGACACCGCCGCACCGGCGGTCCAAAGCCCTGCAGCAACCGCAGCGCTGCCTGCGAGCGACAGAAACCCTCTGCGGCTCGGCCGCAAACATTCGAAGCACATGGTGTTCCCCCGCCCGACCAAGCGGGCTGAGGAGCCGTCGCAGACCGCCCCGATGCCGTCAACGTGACGGTGCAAGCCCCGCGCAAGCTCCGGTCAGAGGGGGAAGCGCGCGCTCTGTGGCGATCGAAGGGAGCGGCCGCCGGACGACCTTTCCCGCGCCGGAGCTCGCGGGAACGGACGGCTTCCGGCCAACGCCGGGGCACGAACACCAAACATTGCAAGGACTTCGACCGCTTGTGCCGCGATCTGGAAGAACTGCCCCGGCTTCGTGACGAAGGCCGTATGAGCTGGAAACGAAAAAGGCGCCCCGCAGGACGGGGCGCCTCTTTTAGCGGCAGATCGCCGGGCCGTTCAGCCGGCCAGCAGGGCGATGCCTGCAAGGCCCGCGCAAGCCCCGACGACACGCGCCAGCGACAGGCCGCGGCGTCCTCCGAGCGATCCGACCAGGAAGCCGAGGCCGAGACCGGCCGCATGCAGCATTGCCGTCGCCAGCATGAAGCCTGCCGCATAGCTGAGGCCGCCGGCATTTTCTGGCATTTCCGCGCCGTGCGCGAAGCCGTGGAACACGGCAAACAGGCCAACGACACCCATGGCCAGCGCGACGGGAACCTTGATGTTGAAGGCGACGGCCGCGCCGAGCACGACAACCGAAAGGCCGATGCCGATCTCGACCGCCGGCAGCGCAAAACCGGCCATGCCGAGCGCTCCACCAGCCGCCATCATGGCGACAAAGGCCGCGGGAACCAGCAGCCGCGCGCGGCCGCCAAGCTGAAACGCGAACAGGCCGACGAGCACCATCGCCAGGATATGGTCGGCGCCGGTCATGGGATGGGCAAAGCCATGGGCGAAGCCGCTGGCGCCGTCATGACCGGGATGAGCGAGCGCAAGCGTCGGTGCCAGCGCCAGCGGAAGGGCAAGTGCAAGACGTCGGATGGCTGAGCCGCGCATGGGATGAAGGTCCTCGCAATGCCGGCCCACCTGCGGGGCCGCTGTGCCGATTGTAGGCATATCGGCCCATTGCTGAAAATACAGAATGCGCACCGCCTCGTGCATACGCATGCGAGCCATACGCATGCACACCAGCGAACTTCAATATCCAACAGTCCGGCTCCCGACGCACAACGAATGTCCGTGGGCGGTGTAGATTTTGAGCTTGCACAGAAAATACGCCGACCTAGGATCAATCGGCCCATCGGGCGCGGACCAGCGCGGACAGAGCTGCTGCGGAACGAATCGGGGTCGTTTTTTCCAATAACGTGACGAGAACAGCCGTCACAGCCAGTCGGCAGGGAGACCAGTTCGATGACGAAGATGATTAAGGCGCTGGCGCAGGGCGCGGCAGCGTTGACCATGGCGGCGGGCCTCGGCTCGGTCGCAGCTCCGGCCAGCGCACAGACCACCTACACCAAGGACAACCCGCTCAAGGTCGCGCTGGTCCTCAACGGCACGCTCGGCGACAAGGCCTTCTTCGATTCGGCGCAGGACGGCATGAACCGCGCCATGAAGGACCTCCCGATCACCGTCAAGACGATCGAGGCCGGCTATAATCGCGCAAGCTGGGAGCCGGCTCTCGCCGACGCAGCCGATGGCGATTACGACGTGATCATCGCCGGCACGTTCGACATGGCCGACCCAATGGCCCAGGTTGCCCCCGATCATCCCGACAAGAAGTTCGTCTATTTTGACAATGTGATGGACTACTCGAAGGGCTTCCCGAACGTGCTCTCGGTCCAGTACCGCACGTCGACGGCCGCCTATCTCGCCGGCTATGCAGCCGCCAGCGCCTCGAAGACCGGCACGCTCGGCCAGATCCTCGGCACCGAAGGTTCCGTGATCCTTGAATTCGTGGTCGGCTTCGAACAGGGCGCCAAGGCTGCCAAGCCCGACATCAAGCTGCTGCGCGCGACGGTCAACTCGGCCAATCCGTTCAGCGACCCGGCGAAGGGCAAGGAACTGGCTCTCGCCCAGATCCAGCAGGGCGCCGACGTGATCTTCCCGATCGCCGGCGGCACGGGCATCGGCGCGCTTCAGGCAGCGCGTGACTCCAAGGTCATGGCCATCGGCGTCGATGCCGACCAGGCAACGATCTTCTCCGCAACCGACGAAGCCCAGGCTGACGTGATCATCACCTCGGTCGAAAAGCGGGTCGGCGATTCGCTGTACGTCATCCTGAAGCAGACCGTCGATGGCACCGCCAAGTACGGCACCGCCTCGACCCTCGGCCTGCAGGAAGGCTCGACGGGCATCTCGAAGAACAAGTGGTACGAAGGCTTCCTGTCTGCCGACGTCCGCGCCAAGATCGATCAGGCCGAGCAGGACATCATTTCCGGCAAGATCAAGGTCGATACGACCATGCAGTAAGGCATTTCGACGCCTCGCCAGCTCCCGCTGGCGAGGCGTCGATTTTCATGTTCGCCGCGCGTCCAACGGACTTGCGCCCAGACCAACAAACACCCTGGCCGACATGACCCCTTTTCTCCAAGCCATTGGCATCGACAAGACCTATCCGGGCGGCGTTCATGCCAATAAGGGCATCGACCTCTCGGTGGCACACAGCACCGTCCATGCCGTTGTCGGCGAGAATGGTGCGGGCAAGTCGACGCTGATGAAGATCCTGTTCGGGGTCGAGCAGCCGAATGCCGGTGAAATCCGTCTCGAAGGCACCCCGATTACCCTGCCCTCGCCGCGCGCAGCCATCGCTGCCGGCATCGGCATGGTGTTTCAGCATTTTTCACTCGTCCCCTCCTTCACGGTGGCCGAGAATGTCGTGCTCGGCGTCGAGCCGCGCACAGGGCTGAAGCTTGATCGCAAGAAAGCATCGGAGACGGTGCGCGAACTTGCCGAGCGCTTCAGACTGCCCGTCGACGTCGATATTCCCGTGGAGCAACTGCCCGTCGGCCAGCAGCAACGGGTCGAGATCCTCAAGGCTCTCTATCGCGACGCCCGCCTGCTGATCCTGGACGAGCCGACCGCCGTTCTGGCGCCACAGGAAGTGGTGGAGCTTTTCGCCGCTGTCCGCTCTCTCACCTCGCAGGGTCGCACGATCCTGTTCATTGCCCACAAGCTGCCGGAAGTGCTGGAGATCTCGGACACGATTTCCGTGATGCGCGGCGGCAAGATGGTCGGCACGGTCGAGGCCAAGGACGCGACCGAAAAGAGCCTCGCCCGGATGATGGTCGGGCGCGATGTTGCGCTGAAGATCAACCGCGCAGCGCCCGGAATTCCGCATACCCATCTTTGCCGCATCTCGGAATTGACGGTGAAGAACGATCACGGCCTCAATGCTGTCTCGGACGTCAACCTCGTCCTGCGGACGGGCGAGATCGTTGGAATCGCCGGCGTGGAAGGCAACGGCCAGAGCGAGCTCTTCGATGCAATCGGCGGGCTGAGGCCGATTGCCGGCGGGTCGGTCGAGCTTGGCACGATCGACATCACCAATATCAGCGTGCTCGAACGCCGCGCCGCTGGCATGGCCAACATTCCCGAAGACCGCATCGCGACCGGAAGCGCCGGCGGCGCGACGGTGGCCGAGAATATCGTCGCGACCGAGCTGACCGATACGCGTTTCGTGCGTCGCGGGCTGCTCGACCTCAAGAGTATCCGCGCCCACGCTGCCAAGTTGATCGAGAAGTTCAGCGTCCGTGTCCAGGGACCGGAATCAGCGATCGGGACGCTCTCGGGCGGCAATATGCAGAAGGTTGTCGTTGCCCGCGAATTGTCGTCGGAGCCGAGCCTGCTGCTGGTGTCGCATCCAACGCGCGGCGTTGATCTCGGCGCAACCGAATTCATCTGGCAGAGCATCGCCAAGGCGCGTGATGCCGGAGCGGCTGTGCTGCTGACATCGGCCGATCTGTCCGAGATCCTTGCTCTGGCTGACCGGATGATCGTTCTTTATCGCGGCCGCATTGTTGCGGCTTTCGTCAATTCGGAAGAGGTCACGCCGGAAGTGCTTGGTAGCTATATGCTTGGCTTTGCCGAACAATCGGCCGAAGAACGCAATGCGGCGCTCGCATGACACAGGGACGCCTCATCCTCGCCGAGACCGGCCGCATCGTGATGGCGGCAGTGTTCGCCCTCGCTTGCACATTGCTGATCATCTTCATAGCCTCGAAGACGCCTTGGGCGACCTTCGAGACCTTCGTGACCTCGCCGCTTTCGAGCAAACGCACAATCGGCATCTGGATCGACGACAGCGTCAAGCTGGCGCTCGCGGGCCTGGCGTTCAGCCTCGTCTTCCAGGCGCGCCAGTTCGCGCTCGGCGTTCAGGGCCAAGTCTATATCGGCGGCCTCTTCGCGACGCTCGTCGCCTTCTCTCCCATCGGGACGACATGGCTGGCACTGCCGATCGGCATTCTCGCCGCGATGATCGGCGGCGCCGCCATGGGCTTCATTCCCGGCTATGCCAAGTCGAAGCTCGGCGCCAACGAGATCGTCTCGTCGCTGATGCTCAATTATATCGCTTATGACGTCTGCAACTATGTCCTGCGCGTCTACCTTGCTTCGCTGGAAAGCGGCCTGACGACATCGGCATCGTTTCCGCCCCAGTCGATCTATCCTGCATTCATCCCACGCACCCGTGTCGATTTCGGCATCGTGGTTGCGCTGGTCACGACGCTGGTGGTGTGGTTCCTGCTCTATCGAACGGCTTGGGGTCTCAAGCTGCGCCTCACCGGCCACAATGCGCGCTTCGCCGCCTATGCCGGCATCCGCTCGAGCTTCATCATGGTCAGCGCGATGACAGCGGCCGGCGCCATCGGCGGCTTGCTCGGCGCGGTGTTCGTGCAGGGCACCGCTTATGGCAAGCTCTCGATCGGCTTCGAGGCCGGCATGGCGTTCGAGGGCATCCTGATCACGATCGTTGCCCGCAATCGGCCCTTGGCCATCCCGTTCGTGGCGCTCGGCTACGGCTATCTCCGCCAGGGCGCGGCGCTGATGAACTACCGCGCCGACGTCCCGGCTGAAGTCATCGGCATCGTGCAGGGTGTCGTCATCCTGCTGGTCGCCTCCTCCTTCACGGTTCCCGGCAAGGCGCTGCTCGCCCGCTTGATGGGGAACCGCACTGCTGCATTGCGGGCTTCATCATGAACGAGATCATTGCCACGATCCTGTCCGCGACCTTCGTCGCGGCGGTCATCCGCACGACGACGCCGATCCTGTTCGCGTCGCTGGGCGGCCTGCTCTCCGATCTCGTCGGATCACTGAACGTCGCGCTCGAAGGCATCATGCTGATCGGCGCCCTGACGGCCGTGATCGTCTCCGCTCACGCGCCCTGGTATATCGGCGTCCTGGCCGGCCTTGTCGCTGGCGGCCTGCTCGGCGGCGTCATGGCGCTGTTCCATCTGCGCTTCAAGGCCGACATCGTCCTGGTCGGGTTCGCGGTCAACATCATCGCCGCCGGCGGCACCGTGACGGTGCTGGCCTATGCGACGGGCGGCGACAAGGGCACCTCGATCAACATCCCGTCAAAGGCCGTCCCGGCGCTGGATCTGTCCTTCCTGGGCAATATCCCTGCCGCCGGACCCTTTCTCAGGGAAGTGTTTTCGGGCCATTCGTATCTGACCTGGCTCGCTGCCTTCATGGTCTATGCGATCTGGTATTTCCTCTACCGGACACCCGAAGGCCTTCGCTTCCGCGCCGTCGGCGAGTATCCGCCGGCCGCCGAAGCCGCGGGCATCTCGCCGAACCGGCTGCGGGCCTATGGGCTTATCGCGTCCGGTTGCCTTGCCGGTCTCGGCGGCGCGCAGCTCGCAATGTTCTCCTTCGTCGGCTTCACGCGCGACATGACCGCGGGCCGCGGCTTCATCGCGCTCGGCGCGGTGCTGCTCGGCAGGCGGCATCCGATCGGCACGATGATCGCGGCGGTGCTGTTCGGCTTTTTCGAGGCACTGTCGATCGCGCTGCCGGGCATCCTCAAATGGATGCCGGGCGAATTGATCCACACGATCCCGTTTGTGGTGACCGTGCTGGCGCTGATGCTGACGTCACGGCGACGCGTCACGGCGTAAGGCCGTTCCGGCTTTCCTTCACCTCTCCCTAAGCGGGAGAGGTGAAGGGCAAGGCCGAGATCCCGCAGTCCGTTTCCACGTGCGTTTCCAGCCCCGTTCCCTTCAGCCTTTCACGGGTGCCGGCGGCGATGCCGATGCTCCCGGGGGGGGGCGGATCGCGACGTAGGGTCGGTCTGGCTTCCTTCACCTCTCCCTGAGGGAGAGGTCGGACCGAAGGTCCGGGTGAGGGTTTACGGCCTCGCCGGATGGTTCCCTGAACCCTCTCCCGCCGGCTCCGCCGTCGACCTCTCCCCTGCGGAGAGGTAAAGGGGAGCTCTGCTCCCCCTCAGCCTTTCACCGCGCCGACGGCGATGCCGCTGACGATCTGGCGCTGGAACACGACATAGATGAGGACGATCGGCGCAGCGGCCAGGACGATGCCGGCGGCGAGCAGCGGAACATTGGTCGTGTATTCGCCGCGCAGCGCCGCTATGCCGACCATCAATGTGCGCTGGTCCTGCAGCACGAGCAGCGAGATCAGCACGTCGTTCCAGCAATAGAGCGTGTTGAGGATGCCGAGCGTGACGAGCGCCGGCTTCCCCATCGGCAGCATGATGTGCCACCAGATCTGGACGAGGCCGGCCCCATCGATCTGTGCCGCCTCGAACAGTTCGCGCGGCAGCCGGGCATAGAATGCCGTCATCAGGTAGACGCTGAACGGCAGGAAGAACGCCGTGTAGGCGATGATGAGCCCGGCGCGCGAATTGACGAGATCGAGCGCGATCATGGTGCGATAGAACGGCACCAGCACGACCTGCACCGGGATCATCAGCGCAACGAGGATCAGCATGAAGACGATCCTGGCACCTCGGAAGCGCAGGATGGCCAGCGCATAGCCCGCGAGCGAGGAAACGACCAGCAGGGCGAGCACCGCACCGATCGTGACCACAACCGAATTGGTGAAATATTCGGAGAGGCGCGACTGCGTCCAGGCCTGGCCGAAATTCGCCAGCGTCGGGTCACTGGCGAGGCCGAAGCGATCGAGCACGAAGCCCTTGCGCGATTTCAGCGCCGCATTGATCGTGAAGAAGACCGGATAGACGGCCGACAGCGCGAGGACCGCCATCGGTGCGGCGATCAACCAGAGAAGACGCTTCTGGCGGGTTTCGACGGCGGCCATGCTGCGACCTCAGAGACTGGCGTTGCGGGACATGATGCGGATCTGGATGAAGGCGAGGCCCGCCATCATCGCGAACAGCACCATCGAGATCGCGCTGGCATAGCCCGGCCGGTTCATCCGCCCCTGCTCGAGCCAGATCAGGAATTCGGGCAGCGTCGTCGACGTGCCCGGCCCGCCGGCGGTCAGCACATAGATGAGGCCGAACATCGAGGTCAGCATGCCGATGGTGGTGACGACAGCCGCGAATTCGATGATCGGGCGGATCGAGGGAATGACGATGTACCACCACGTCGCCAGCAGCTTCGCGCCGTCGAGCTTGGCCGCTTCCAGCATGTCGGAGGGCACGGTCGAAAGCCCGGCAAGGAAGATCAAGAGGCTCATGCCGAATGTCGCCCAGAGCTGCACAGCGATGAGGCTGAACAGCGCGGTCGAGGAATTGCCGAGCCAATCGACGGGCGCGAGGCCGAGCCCCTTCAGCATCGCATTGAACGAGCCGTCATAGCGCAGCAGCATGTTGAAGATGGCGCCGACGATGACGCTCGAGAGCACGGCGGGAAAGAAATAGACGGCGCGGAACAGCTTGCCGCCCGGAACGCCCTGATGGATCAGGATCGCGAGAACCAGCGGAAGGCCGATCCAGATCGGCAGCGTCGCCAGGAGGATCAGCATGTTGACGATGCTGTCCTTGAAGACAGGATCATGCGTGAGCGCGGCATAATTGGCGAGGCCGATGAAGCGCGGCGCCGTCATGCCGGTCGCATCCGTGAAGGACGTGCCGAAGCCCCAGACCAGCGGCACGATGCGAAAGACGATCACCAAGGCCAGCGCCGGCACGACGAAGAGCCAGCCAAGCCGCTCGGTATTGTCGCCGAAGAGACGCCGTCTCGCTTTTGCCGATGCCATTCTGCCTCCTTGCTCGCTGCTGCAAAGCACCCCTCCCCAACCCTCCCCCGCTTTGCGGGAGAGGGGGGTGGCCAGCGCTTCAGACGAATGGACCAAAGTCGATGCGGTTCGTGTCCTGCCCTCTCTCCCGCGAAGCGGGGGAGAGATGGAGAGGGGACTGCCCCCTACTTCTTCTTGGACGCCGCCTGGACTTCGTCCATGCGGGCGAGCGCCTTGTCGACGGTGGTCTCGCCGGTGAAGAGGAGCTGGCTCTGGCGATGCCACTCCTCGGTCTCGGCCGTCGACATGTTGTTGTGCGCGAGCGGAACGCCGTCAGCGAGCCAGCCGAGGATTTCCTTCGCCGAGGGGCTCGCCACCTTGGAGGTGTCGACCTTGGTGTCGGCTGGAATGGCGCCAGCGGATTCGAAGAAGATCTGCATATGCGGCGTATCGGCAAAGCTCTTGGCCAGCGCGATTGCCAAGTCCTTGTTCGGCGAGAAGTTGGTCACGCCATAGCCGATGCCGCCAGCCAGCGGCAGCTTCAGCGAGCCGTCGCCACCTGAAACCGGCGGCATGACATAGACGCCGACCTTGTCGGCACCGAGGAAGTCGTCAAACTCCTTCCAATGCGCGACATCGGAGATGAGGCCGATCGTATTGGCGTTCTCGCCGCGCTCGAAGCTCTCATACTCGTCCATGAACTTCGCCGTCGAGTTGGCGCCGTCGGCATACCAGCCCGCCGCCTTGGTCGCGACCCAGGCATCGACGATCGCCTTTACCTCGGGGCTCGACCATTTGAGATCGCCCTTGGCCCAGGCCTCCTGCTGCGCCGCCGTCCAGCCATTGGCCGCGACCGCGGACAGGAAGAAGTCAGCGCCGAAGCCCTCCTTGTTGCCGAGCGCAAAGCAGGTCGTGCCGGCGGTCTTCAGAGCCTTGCAAACGGCTTCGAGATCGGCCCAGCTCTTCGGCGTCTTGGCCGGATCGAGCCCGGCCTTCTGCCAGAGATCCTTGTTGTAGTAGATTGCGAAGCCCTGAATCGAGATCGGCACCGCATAGGCGCCGCCATCGGCGCCGGTGAATTCAGGCCAGCCGGCGATACGATCCTTGATGTCGGCGACATCAGCGTCGAGCTTCACCAGCGCGCCGGTGCGCTCCTTGGTTTGCGAGCCGCCATGCAGCAGAACCACGTCGGGGCCCTGGCCGGCCGAGATCGCGGTGCCGAGCAGCGTGTAATACTGGTCATGCGGCTGCATGACATATTTCACCGTCACGCCCGGATGCGCCGCCTCGAAATCCTTCTTCACCGCCTCGAAATAGGGCTGCGTCGTCGGATCGCCCGACTTCCAGTCCCAGACGGTGAGCGTCGTATCAGCATGGGCCAGGCCGGCCGTGGCGATGAACGCCGCGGCGAACATGGTTCCGGCGCGGAGCGCCTTTGTCATCGACGTCATTCGCATCTCCTCCGTTGCGAAACAGGTCGTGTCCGATAAACCGCACGCCGCCCTCCCGGCGGCGCGCAGCCGTCAGTTGGGCAGGCGCGGATTATGCGGCGCCGGCGGCAGTTCGGCCGGGCTGCGGACATCCGGGATCGCATGCTCGCGCCGGGCCGCCTCGGAGAGCACGAGGCCATGGCCCGGCCGCTCGGGGCGATAGGCATAGCCGTCGCGGATCTCAATCGGCTGCTCGACCAGATGATCGAAATTCTGGAACGAGTATTCGAGCCATTCGACCTCGGGCAGCGCGATCGCCATGTTGATGCCGATCTCCAGCACCGAATTGCCGAGGCTGACCGGAATGCCGTGCTCGGCCGCGAGCCAGCCGATGCGCATCACCTCGGAGACATGGCCATGCACGTTGATCATGTCGGTGCCGCGCGCTTCCATCAGCGCGCGCTTGCCGGAGGCATCGAAATACTCGCCCGAATTGACCAGCGTGAACGGACAGCCGGCGCGGATCATCTTCAGCCCTTCGAAATCGAAGCGCAGGCACGGGTCCTCGATCCAGAGGATGTCGAATCCGGCCCGGTTGATGATGTTGAGCCGCCGTACGGCGTCCTGCGGCGACCACCCCTCATTGGCGTCGATCATGATCGCCTCGGGCTTGCCGACCGTCTTGACCAGGAGATCCAGGCGATGCAGGTCGCGCTCGATATCGGGATGGCCGACTTTGATCTTGAAGGCGGTGTATCCGATCGAGGCGGCATGATCGAACAGGGCGCAGAAGGCGTCGTCCGAGAGATGATAATCAAGGCCGCTGGCATAGGCCTTGACCCGCTCTTTCGTGCCGCCGAGCAGTTTCCAGAGCGGCAGGTCGAGCTGCTTGGCGGTCAAATCCCAGAGCGCCTGATCGACGCCCTCGCCGAAGGCGAGCGATGCACCGCGGATATTGCCGCCGCGCGGCCGGCGGACCCGGTGAACCAGCGCCGGCGGCTCCTGCCCTTCGAGGCCCGGCCAGATCTCGGCGCGGAACAGCCGCTCGATCTCGGCCAGCGTCGGCAGCGGATTGAACAGCGAGAACACGAAGCCGAGGCCGGTCAGGCCAGTGTCGGAGATGAGCTCCAGCGTCGCCACATGCGCATGCTCGATCCGGACCTGGCTGTCGCCGATCACGCGATCACGTGCGAACTGGAAACGGGTCAGTCGAAAATCGACAATGCGCATGATATGAGTCGCCTGATCCATCAATCGCGGGATTTGATATGCCACGCAGGCCATCTGATAGATCAGATGCAGACAGTTCGCAAGCCGCCCCGGAGCAGCCGGAATGGCCGGAGCGTGAAGGCACGACCGTCTCGCTGTCGGAGCTCGCTTATGAGCGAATCCTCGAAATGCTGTTTGCGCGCCGGCTACCTGCGGGCGCCTTCGTGTCGCAGAACGATCTCGTCGCCATCGTCGGCATTCCCGTAGCGCCGCTGCGCGATGCGCTGCGCGTGCTGCAGACCGAGGGCGTGCTGACGATCCATCCGCGCTCGGGCATCCGCTTCCTGAAGCCCGATTTCGAGTTCGCACGCCACACCTACCAGTTCCGGGGCGTCCTCGAGCGGCCCGCCGTGCGCGTGTTCGCCGAGATGGCATCGCTGGAACGGCTCGCAGAAATCCGCGAGCGCCACGAGGCCTGCATCGCGCTGCTGACGGAGACTGGCTTCACAGCCGACGTTGCCAAGGAGGCCGTCGCGCTCGATGCACTGCTGCATTTCGAGATCATCGGCGCGCTCGGCAATCCGCTGATCTTCTCGACCTATCGCCGCGTCCACAACTACCTGCAACTGATCCGTCTCGACCGGACGCTGTCCGGCCCGATCGTGCTCAGGACACTGCGCGAGCATCTCGACCTGCTCGACGCCTGCCTCGCCCGCGATCCGGACCGGGCCGAAACCTCGCTGCAGCTCCATTTCACACTGGCGCTGCAACGGACCATGGGCATCTTCTGAAGGAGAGAGACATGCAACGGATGGGCATGGTCATCGGCGTCAAGCCGGAAGCGATCGCGGAATATAAGCGCCTGCATGCGAACGGCTCGGCGGCGGTCAACGCGCTGCTCACGGCCTCAGGCGTGCGCAATTACACGATCTATCTGCGCGAGCCGGAGAATCTCCTCTTCGGAAACTGGGACTATCATGGTGACGACTGGCCGGCCGACGCGGCGCGCCTCGGCAATGAGCCGGCCATCCAGGCCTGGCTCGCCCAAACCGACGCCTGTCAGCAGCCTCTCGCCTCGGCGAAGCCGGGCGAATGGTGGGTGATGATGGAGGAAGTCTTCCACATGGACTGAGGCGGGGCTTCGTCAGCGCCGGCAGGCGGCTCAGCCCTTCGATGCCCCCTCCCTTTCCCTCCCCCGCTTTGCGGGAGAGGGGATGGCCGGCACCTCGGCATATCCCGATGAAGGCCGAGGCCGGCCCTCTCTCCCGCGAAGCGGGAGAGAGTTGGAGAGGGGGTCCGCCGCTCTGCACCGACCTGAAGGGCGGCCCTACTCCGCCGCCATGAGCACTCGGCCTTTCGATGCCCCCTCCCTTGCCCTCCCCGCCTCGCGGGAGAGGGAATGGCGAACATCTCGGCAAATCCCGATGAAGGCCGAGGCCGGCCCTCTCTCCCGCAAAGCGGGAGAGAGTTGGAGAGGGGGTCTGCCGCGCGGCTCTATCCCGAGGGGCGGCCCTACTCCGCCGCCATGAGCACTCGGCCTTTCGATGCCCCCTCCCTTGCCCTTCCCCGCTTCGCGGGAGAGGGAATGGCGAACATCTCGGCAAATCCCGATGAAGGCCGAGGCAGGCCCTCTCTCCCGCGAAGCGGGGGAGAGTTGGAGAGGGGGTCTGCCGCTCTGCACCGACCTGAAGGGCTGCCTGCGCTACTCCGCCGCCATGAGCACTCGGCCTTTCGATGCCCCCTCCCTTGCCCTTCCCCGCCTCGCGGGAGAGGGGATGGCCGGCACCTCGGCATATCCCGATGAAGGCCGAGGCCGGCCCTCTCTCCCGCAAAGCGGGAGAGAGTTGGAGAGGGGGTCCGCCGCTCTGCACCGACCTGAAGGGCTGCCTGCGCTACTCCGCCGCCATGAGCACTCGGCCTTTCCATGCCCCCTCCCTTGCCCTTCCCCGCTTTGCGGGAGAGGGGATGGCAAACATCTCGGCAAATCCCGATGAAGACCGTGGCCGGCCCTCTCTCCCGCGAAGCGGGGGAGAGTTGGAGAGGGGGTCTGCCGCTCTGCACCGACCTGAAGGGCTGCCTGCGCTACTCCGCCGCCATGAGCACTCGGCCCTTCGATGCCCCCTCCCTTGCCCTCCCCCGCTTTGCGGGAGAGGGAATGGCGAACATCTCGGCAAATCCCGATGAAGGCCGTGGCCGGCCCTCTCTCCCGCAAAGCGGGGGAGAGTTGGAGAGGGGGCCCACCGCGCGGCTCTATCCCGAGGGGCGGCCCTACTCCGCCGCCATGAGCGCCCGGCCCTCGAGCGAGAGGTTGACGCCTGTCGCCGCGTCGAAGGCGTGCAGCCGCGACTGATCGAAGGAGAGCCGCATCGGCGCGTCGATCTCGGTCGACGTCAGCGCCGGCATTGTCGCCTTGAACAAGCAGTCGCCGGCCTTGAGCGTCACGATCTTCTCGACGCCATGGTTCTCGACGCCCCAGACACGCGCCTCGATCGGCCCGGCTGGATCGAGGTGAACGTTTTCAGCCCGAATGCCGATCGTCAACGGACCGCTGGTGCGGCCGAGGCGGTCGCGCAGCGTCGGGCCGATGGCAAGCTCGATCGCGCCCGAGGGTATGCGCAGCCGATCGCCGAGAATATCACCAGCGATGAGGTTCATCGCCGGCGAGCCGACGAAGCCGGCGACATAGGTGTCGCGCGGGTGGTGGTAGATCTCATAGGGCGTGCCGACCTGCGCCAGGCGGCCATTGTTGAGCACGCCCACCTTGTCGCCCATCGACATCGCCTCGATCTGGTCATGCGTCACGAACAGGAAGGTGGCGCCTAGCTGCTTCTGCAGGTTCTTGAGTTCGGTTCGCAGCGTCTCCCTGAGCTTCGCGTCGAGATTGGAGAGCGGCTCATCCATCAGGAAGATGCGCGGCGAGCGGACGATGGCGCGGCCGATCGAGACGCGCTGCATCTCGCCGCCCGAGAGGCGATCGACCTTCCGGTCCAGCAGATGCTCGATGCGGAGCGTCTTGGCGGCTTTGGCAACGCGCTGGTCGATATCGGCCTGCGCCATGCGACGGCTATTCGATTTCAGCGGGAATTCGAGGTTCTGCCGCACGGTGTAGCGCGGATAGAGCGAATATTGCTGCAGCACCAATGCGACGTCACGCTCCGAAGCGCCCCATTCGCCGACATCGATGCCGCCGATCTCGATCGTGCCGGCGCTCGGCTTCTCGAGCCCGGCGATCAGACGGAGCGTCGTCGTCTTGCCGGCGCCTGTCGGGCCGAGCAGGACGAAGAACTGGCCGTCCTCGATTTCGATATCGAGATTCTCCAGCGCCTTGTGGGCGCCGAAGCTCTTGCTGATTCCGTTCAGACGGACATGGGCCATGTCACGCTCCCAGCCTGAGGCCGAGCGACTGCCCGGATCCGGTGTCGAAGAAATGCGTCTGCGCCGTATCGAGGCGGGCGAAGACGGTATCACCAGCCTTGTCGACAAAGCCGGAAACAGTCCGCGCCCTGAGCACGCCCGAGCCGACCTTGAGATCGACGATGTCATAGGCACCGAGCGGCTCAATGATCTTCGCCTCGAGCGGCACGAAGCCCTCGCCTCCCTGGTGGGCGACGATGATGCCTTCCGGGCGGATACCGAGCGACAGCCCAGCCTCACCTTTGCCCGATCGGGCGATCGCCTCGGGCAGCGTGATCGGCACGCCGAAGGCCTCGCCGCCATCGCCGACACGAAGATGCGCGCGTGCCCCTTCGCTCTCCAACCGGGCCTTGGCGATGTTCATCACCGGGCTGCCGATGAACTGGGCGACGAACAGATTGGCCGGGTTGCGATAGACCTCGATCGGCGTGCCGACCTGCTGCAGGATGCCCTCGTTCATCACCACGATGCGGTCGGCGAGCGACATCGCCTCGACCTGGTCATGCGTGACATAGACCGACGTGGCCTTGTTCTCGATATGCAGCCGCTTCAGCTCGCTGCGCATGTCCTCGCGCAGCTTCGCATCGAGCGCGCCGATCGGCTCGTCCATGAGGATCGCCTTTGGACGGCGCACCAGCGCGCGGCCGATCGCCACCCGCTGCATGTCGCCGCCTGAAAGCGCGGATGGGCGCTTGTAGAGGAAGTGCTTGATGTCGAGCGCCTCCGCGACAATGCGGACCTGCTTGTCGACCTCGGCCCGCTTGCCGCCCGCCGCCCGCAGCGGGAACGCGATGTTCTCGAACACGGTCAGGTGCGGATAGAGCGCATAAAGCTGGAACACGAAGGCGATGTCGCGCTCGGACGCCTCGAGGTCCTGGACCGGCTTGCCATCGATGCGGATCTCGCCGGAGGAAATATCCTCCAGTCCGGCGATGGCCCGGAGCGTCGTCGTCTTGCCGCAGCCGGACGGGCCGAGCAGCACGACGAATTCGCGGTCGGCGATGGTGAGGTTCATGTCGCGGATGACCTGAACGGCGCCGAAATATTTCTGTACGTTGGAAAGGACAATCTCGGCCATGGGTCAGGCGTCCTTGCCGCTGGCGGCCGGCTTGGGCACATGCGCGGCGATGTTGAAGCCGACAAGGCCGGCGAGGATGATGGCGACGCTCCAGGAATGGAGGCCGAGATGCCAGGGCTGGCAGAGCGCGATGATGCCGCCGACCATCAGGAAGATCGACGCCGGCTCGATATAGCGCGCCGAGAGTTCGCGGAAGTTCATCGTTGTCCTCCCTATTTCCGGATCGCGCCGAAGGTGACGCCGCGCAGCAGATGGCCCCGGAGCGCGAAGGTGAAGATCGCGACCGGCAGCAGGAACAGCGTGGTGCCGGCGGCGATGACCGTCCAGTCCGGCAGACCGGACCCGAGCTGCGAGGGAATGAAAGGCGGCGCCGTCTGGGCGCGGCGGTTCGTCATGATCAGCGCGAAGGCATATTCGTTCCAGGCGGTGATGAAGCAGAACACCGCCGTCGCCGCGATGCCGGTCGCCGCCTCGGGCAGCACGATCTTGAAGAAGGCCTGCATGCGCGTATAGCCGTCGACCAGCGCCGCCTCTTCATATTCCTTCGGAATCTCGTCCATGAAACCCTTCATGAGCCAGACCGAGAAGGAGAGATTGAAGGCGATATAGAGAATGATCAGGCCGACATGCGTGTCGGTCAGACCGACGGCGCGGTACATCAGGAACATCGGAATCGCGACCACGATCGGCGGCAGCATGCGCGTCGACAGGATGAAAAAGAGCAGGTCCGCCTCCCCCTTCACGCGGAAGCGCGAGAAGCCATAGGCAGTGAATGTCCCCATGCCGACCGCGAGCACCGTCGAGGTGATCGCGACGATGAGCGAGTTCATGAAGCGGCTTGGATAGGCCGAAGCCTGGACGCTGTCGCCGGTGCGCAGCACGCGCTCGCCATTGTCGAGGATGCGCTGCTCCCACCACGGCGCCGCCGCATAGGTCGCGGGATCCACGGGCTTGTTCAACTGCACGCGCTTGACGAACAGCTTGATGAACGACGTGATCTCGGGCTGGAACAGCACCGTCGGCGGCACGGTGGTCGCGAGCGCGCGCGGCTTGAAGGCCGTCGATGCGATCCAGTAGATCGGCGCGAGGAAGACAAGCGTCGCCAGCAAAATGGCAACGATGGCAAGACGATTGACCGTTGCACGGCCGGACGATTGAACGGCGGCCATGCTAGCGCTCCTTCACCTTGTTGAGATACTTGACATAGATGTTGGTGATCGCGAGCACCATGATCAGGACGATATAGGCCAGCGCACAGGACTTGCCGGTGTCCCATTGCTGGAAAGCCTGCTTGTAGAGACGGATGGCGATGACTTCCGTCGTCGGCTGGGTCGACATGATGTAGGCGATGTCGAAGGTCTTGAACGCCTCCATCGTGCGGAAGATCAGCGCGATCAGCAGCAAAGGCGCGACCAGCGGCAGCGTGATGCGGCGGAAGGTGTACCAAGCGCCGGCGCGGTCGATCGCTGCGGCTTCGTAGAGATATTTCGGCACCGCCGAGAGACCGGCGAGCGAGAGCAGCATCACGAAGGGCGCCCACATCCAGATGTCGGTGATCGCAATTGCGAAAATCGCCGCGTCGGGATTGGACAGCCAGGCGAAATCTCCGAGGCCAAGCGCATAGTTGATGACGCCCCAGGACGGATCGTAGAGCAGCTTCCAGAACAACCCGACCACGGCGGCCGACATCATCATCGGCAGAAGAAGCAACGTGGTGACGAGGCCCTTCATCGGAAAGGTGCGGTTCAGCAGCAAAGCGAGACCGAAGCCGACGATCATCTGGCCGCTGACCGAAATGATCACGTATTTCGCCGTGATGGCGAAATTCGACCAGATCTTCTCGTCAGACAGCAGGTCGCGATAGTTCTGCAGGCCGATGAAATTGGCCGGCGTATTGGCCGAGGCGCGGAAGTCCGTGAAGGAATAGCCGAGCGAATAGATCAGCGGAAAGATATTGAAGACGATCAGGAACACGACCGTCGGAATGATGAAGAGATTGCGGATGCCGAGGTCGCTGAGACCGCTCCGCCTGGCCGGCCGCGCGGCCGTATCGATTGATGAAGCAAGACTGGTCACGCACCGCCTCCCGGGGTCGAGCAAAGACTATCCGGGGGCTTGCGCCCCCGGACATGATCGAGTGCCGATCAGTTGTTGTAGCGGTTGTACTTGTTGAACGTGGCGGTCCAGTCCTTGACCGTCTTGTCCAGCGCTTCCTGCGCCGTGCCCTTGTCGCCGACGACATAGGGATAGATGTTCTGGTTGAACTGGTCGAGGATCTCGGCATATTCGGGCGTCGCCCAGAAATCCTTGACCATGAACATCGTATCGTAGAACGCCTTGTTATACGGCGTGGCGCTCTGGAATTCCGGCGACTTCAGAACGGCCTGGCTGGCGGTATAACCGCCGAGTTCGGCCCACTTCTTCTGGGTTTCGTCCTTGATGAACCACTCCAGGAACTTCATCGCCGCTTCCTGCTTCTTGGAATAGGAAACGACGGAGATGCCCTGGCCGCCGAGCGCCGCGAAGCGCTTGCCGGTCGGACCGGCTGGATTGGCGAAGAAGCCGGTAACATCGGCATTCGGATTCGTGGTCTTGTTCACCAGCGGCGGGAAGAAGGCGAAGAAGTTCATGCTCATCGCGGCCAGGCCTTCGGTGATGGCCTGGTTGTCCTCGATGAAGAAGGTCTTGCCCCAGCCGGGCGGGGTGAACTTGTACAAGTCCTTGTACATTTCGAGGCCCGCGACAGCTTCCTTGGAATTGGTGATGCCGTCGACCTTGTAGGTCGCGTAGTCACCGAGCTCTCCGCCATAGGAGAAGATCGCGCTCTCGACGCCCATTGCCATGGCGTCATAGGAATTGTCTGTATAGATCGCAACGCCGTATTTCTTCTGATCGGGACGATAGAAAAACTCGGCGATATCGCGAAGCTGAGCATAGGTCTGGGGTATGGCGAGTTCGTAGCCGTATTTGGCCTTGAACGCCTCCATCTCCTTCGGATCTTCGAACCAATCCTTGCGATAGGCCCAACCGACAGCGTCGCCTTCGAGCGGAATCGACCAGTACTTGCCGCTACCGCCGGGGTATTCCGCATAGTATTTGACCGTCGCCGGGGCCATGACGTCGTTCAACTTGTGCTTGTTGAAGAAGTCGGTCAGGTCGACATAGTGCCCCTGCGTCGCGCCGGCTCCGAGCCACTGGCTGTCGCCGACGACCATGTCATAGGCGTCGCCCTTGGCGTTGAACTCGGTAAAGGCCTTGGTCTGGAAATCCGACCACGGAGTCGTCTCGACCGTGATCGTGTCGCCGGATTCCTTGGCATATTCGTTGACCAGTTCCTGAAGATAGTTGGCCGGATCCCACTCGGCCCAGAAGATCGTCAGATCTTCGGCAGCAGCACTTGCAACGCCGACCAGCGTGAACGCCACGCCTGCCAGCAATCTAGTCAGGACTTTCCTCGACATTGCTCGTCTCCTCCCTGTTTCCCTCGGCTGCCTTTCGTCCGCGGAAGGTCGGCAGCATGCCTCACCGTGTTTCGGTCAGGCTCCCTTCGTGCGCGGTCTTCTTGCCCCCTTCGTTTCGGCCAGCGCGGGCAAGGATGCTGCGGTCTCTCCCTCCGCAGCCTCCGCCATCGCCGCCCGGATCAATGCATGCGCGGCCCAACTCGCAACGTTCTCCGCCGCGGCGGCGTCGAGCCCCCAGATGTCCTTCAGGATGATGATCGCCTCGATGCCGAACAGCAAAGACAGCGCCTGCGTCACCCTTTCCGCCTTTTCGCGGCCGATCTTTTCCGCCAGCGGCTCGACGGCCGCCTTGAGCAGTCCGCGCCGATTGCCGCGAACCACCCGCGCCTCGACACCGAGGGTTCCGGCCCGGCGGCGTTGCCATTGATCAAGCGCCAGCAGCAGCGCGGCGCGATGCGTCGCCTCGAACGCCTCCATCCGGTGATAGGCGAAGCCGAACAGCGCGGCGACCCGCGCCTCGACATCGTCCGCATCCTCTGCCCCCGGCTCCCAATCGAGGATCGGCCCCAATGCCTCGTCGACGGCCGCCTGGATCATCGCCGCCTGGCTCGGAAAATACCGATAGGCGGTGGCGCGCGAGACTTCGGCCGCCTCGGCGACTTCCGACACCGACGGACTGCCCCCGCTCTGCATCAGACGGATCGCGGTATCCAGCATCAGCCGCTTCATGCGACCGCGTGGTCCCTTCTCGGCCTGGCGCCCTTGCTCTTGACCTGAGACTGACATGCCAATACGATACGCGTGTCTCAGATCAATTGCAACCGACCAATTCCGCATTTCCGATGGCTGGGGAGACATCGGAAAAGAAGAAACACCAACACTTCCAGAAACTTGATGTGCCGGCGCGCCCGTTCCGGCGAGGCTTTCGTTTGGCCGCCGCGCGCCTTGGCGCCGACCCGTCCTGCATTGCGAGAACGAAGATGAGCCGCATCTATATCGTCGGCACGGCCGACACGAAGGGCGAGGAACTGCGCTTCCTGAAAGGCGTGATCGAGGCGTCGGGGATGGCCGTCGTTCTGGTCGATGTCGGGACGCGCGAGACCGCAATCAGCGCCGATATTCCAGCCCTTGAGGTCGCGGAGCATCATCCCGCCGGCGCCAGCGCAGTGCTCGGGCTCACCGATCGCGGCGCAGCCGTCACCGCGATGGGCGAAGCCTTCGCGCGCTTCATCGCGCGCCGCGAGGATGTCGGCGGCATCATCGGTATTGGCGGCGGCGGTGGAACATCGATCGTCACCGCGGGCATGCGGCAGCTGACCGTCGGGCTCCCGAAGCTCATGGTCTCAACGCTCGCCTCGGGCGATGTGGCACCTTTTGTCGGCGTTTCCGACATCGTCATGATGCCCTCCGTCACCGATCTCGCCGGGCTCAACCGGATCAGTCGGCTGGTGCTGCAGAACGCGGCGCATGCGATCATCGGCATGGTGCGCTATCCCGCCGTCGAGACATCAGGCAAGCCGCCCATCGCGCTCACCATGTTCGGCGTGACGACGCCTTGCGTCACGCGCGCCGCGGAGCTGCTGCGCGCCGAATATGACTGCCTCGTCTTCCATGCGACCGGGACCGGTGGCCGGGCGATGGAGAAGCTCGCCGACAGCGGCATGCTGGTCGGGGTCATCGACGTGACGACGACGGAGATCGCCGACCACCTCGTCGGCGGCGTCCTCTCGGCCGGACCGGACAGGCTCGGCGCCATCGCTCGCTCGGGCCTTCCCTATGTCGGTTCGGCCGGCGCGCTCGACATGGTCAATTTCTGGGCCATCGACACCGTGCCGGAGGTCTTTCGCGGCCGGAACCTCTACAAACACAATCCGAACATCACGCTGATGCGCACCACACCGGACGAAAACCGGCTGCTGGGCGAATGGATCGGCGCGCGTCTCAATGCGATGGCGGGTCCGGTGCGGTTCCTCATTCCCGAGCGCGGACTCTCGGCGCTCGATATCGAGGGCGGGCCCTTCTACGACCCAGAGGCGGACGCCGCCCTGTTTGACGCCCTTGAGCGCATGGTGGAGCAGACGCCGCGACGGCGGCTGGTCCGCCTGCCGCTTCACATCAACGACCCGGACTTCGCCGACGCGCTGGTCCATCATTTCCACGACATTGCAGTCTGACTTGAAAGGAAGGCGGATGCCCTTCATTCCCCGCCGGAAGATCCTCGACACCTTCAACGACATGGTGGCGCGCCGCATCCCGATCATCGGCGGCGGCGCCGGCACCGGTCTTTCGGCGAAATGCGAGGAAGCGGGCGGCATCGACCTCATCATCATCTACAATTCCGGCCGCTACCGGATGGCCGGGCGCGGCTCGGCCGCGGGCCTGCTCGCCTATGGCAATGCGAATGATATCGTGAAGGACATGGCGCGAGAGGTGCTGCCAGTCGTGAAGTCGACGCCGGTGCTGGCCGGGGTCAACGGCACTGATCCCTTCGTGCTGATGCCGCAATTTCTCGCCGAGCTGAAGGCGATGGGCTTTTCGGGCGTGCAGAACTTCCCCACCATCGGCCTCTTCGACGGCGTGATGCGGGCAAGCTTCGAGGAAACCGGCATGGGCTTCGGCCTCGAGGTCGACATGATCCGCCAAGCGCACGAGATCGACCTGCTGACGACGCCTTATGTGTTCAATCCGGATGAATCCCGCGCCATGGCCGAGGCCGGCGCCGACATCATCGTGGCGCATATGGGCGTCACCACTGGCGGGGCGATCGGAGCGACCTCGGCCAAATCGCTCGACGACTGCGTCGGCGAAATCGACGCCATCGCCGCGGCCGCACGCGCCGTCCGGCCTGACATCATCATTCTCTGCCATGGCGGGCCGATCGCAATGCCGGATGACGCCGAATATGTGCTGAAGCGCGCCGCGCATTGCCACGGCTTCTACGGCGCCTCGAGCATGGAACGGCTGCCGGTCGAGGTTGCGCTGACGGCGCAGACGCGAAAGTTCAAGTCGCTGGCCTTCTGAGCCAGACGATCGAGGGAGGAGAAACATCATGGCCGAGGGCAAGTTCGTCATCGCCGAGAAGACGCCCGAGGAGCGGCTCGACTGGGGTCGGCTCAGATGGATGAGCCATCCGCCGGCGACCGGCGCGGAGCACCTCACCGTCATCGACGTGACGCTGTTGCCCGGAAAGGGGCACGACTTCCACAAGCACCCCGACCAGGAAGAGGTGATCTACGTGACCGCCGGCTCAGTCGAGCAGTGGATCGGGCAGGAGAAGCGCCTGCTCACGCCAGGCGACGCCGCCTTCATTCCGCCAGGCGTCGTCCATGCCTCGTTCAATGCCGGCAGCAGCGAAGCGCGCGTGATCGCCATCCTCGGCCCCTGCATCGGCGCCAACGGCTATATCTCGATCGAGGTCGCCGACGAGGCGCCGTGGAAGGGGCTTCGGAAGTAGGCTCCGCTTTCCGCGTTGCCGCGGCGATGACAGGGTGAGAACAATGACGAGGGATGCCGACGGGGCGACAAGACTCCGCGGCGGCACGTTCAAGAAAGAGATCTGGGAGGATCCGATGCCGAACACCTATCCGAAGCTGCACAATGCCGCCTGGCCGGGCGTCGTCGGCAAGGGCGGCGACAGCGAGCCGATCATCGCGCTCGATACGCTGCTGAACCTCACCGCCAATGCCGAGGTGGACGGCGTCCGTTTCGACGGCATAGATCTCTTCATCACCGCGCCGCATTTCGACATCGACAGCGACACAGATGCGGTCAAGCGCATGGCCGATCACATCGCCTCCTATGGGCTGAAGGTCGGCTCCTTCGTGGCGCCGATCTGGGGCGGTGCCGGGGGCGGCTCGGCGATGGGCACGGCGGACGAGCGCAAGCGCTTCCTGGAACAGGTGCGCAAGGCCTGCATCATCGGCCGGCAGATGCGCGATCTCGGCATTCGTCCGACAGGCGGCATCCGCATCGATTCCTCCGTCGGCGTCGAGGCCTGGGACAAGGATCCGCTCGGCAACAGCCGCCTGATCGCGCAGACTTTTTCCGAAGCCGCCGACATCGCGGAGGATTATGACGAGTTCCTCGTCGCCGAGGGCGAGATCTGCTGGGGCGGCATGCATTCCTGGCGCGAGATGGTGCGGCTTTTGGAAATGGTCGACCGGCCCGGCGTCGTCGGCTACCAGGCCGATATGGCCCACTCGATGCTCTACACGCTCGGCTATAATGCCGAGAACGACCGCATCCTGCCGAAGGATTTCGACTGGGCCGACACGGCGACGCTCGACGCGGCCTATCGCAAGGTGGCCGATGCGCTGCGGCCCTGGACGATGGATTTCCATGTCGCGCAGAATGACGGCACCGTGTTTGGCTCGGGCGATCATGAGAAAACCGGCCGCCACTGCCTTGTCGACGATCCGAACGGACGGCTCGATATCGCCAAGCATGCCGGCTACTGGCTGCGCGACCGCGAGGGCAATCTCACCAGGCGGATGCGCCATATCTGCTGGGACGGCTGCATGTTCCCCAATGCTGTGATGGAGAGCCAGGAGACCTGGAACAAGGTGCTCGGCGCCATGATCAAGGTCCGCGATGCACATGGCTGGAGCGAGTAGGCCGGGGCCGGCGCAGGCCCGCCTTCACCTCCCCCTGAGGGGGAGGTCGACGGCCGAAGGCCGGCGGGAGAGGGTTTAGGGACCTCGCCGCGAGGGCGCGGAACAGGCCCTTTCCGGAGAGCCCGTAAACCCTCACCCGGCGCTTTGCGCCGACCTCTCCCTCAGGGAGAGGTGAAGGGATCGGGCGGCAATCGCATTCGCTGCATCTCGACCACGGACACAAGAGATCGATCGGGAGGTTTTCATGACGAAGACGCTGAATGTCGGCATGGTCGGCTATGGCTTCATGGCCCGAGCCCATTCCAATGCCTGGAGCAAGGTTTCGCACTTCTTCGATACCGGCTATCGGCCGGTGCTGAAGGCAGTGGCCGCGCGCAACACCGAGAAGGCTTCCGCCTTCGCGGCACAATGGGGCTATGAGGCCGTCGAGAGCGATTGGCGCCGCCTGATCGAGCGGCCGGATATCGACGCGATCGACATCTGCACGCCCAATGACAGCCACGCCGAGATTGCCATTGCAGCCGCAAAGGCCGGCAAGATGGTGCTGTGCGAAAAGCCGCTCGCCCGCAGCGAGGCTGAGGGCATCCCGATGGTCGAGGCGGTCGAGGCTGCCGGCGTTCCCAATATGGTCTGGTACAATTATCGCCGCGTCCCGGCCGTCATGCTGGTGAAGCGGATGATCGACCAGGGTCTGCTCGGCCACATCTATCACTACCGCGCCAAGTTCCTGCAGGACTGGACGATCTCGCCCGAGGTGCCGCAGGGCGGCGCCGCGACCTGGCGGCTCGATGTCGACAGCGCCGGCTCGGGGGTCACAGGCGATCTGCTCGCGCATTGCCTCGATACCGCGATCTGGCTGAATGGCGGCATCGACAGCCTCACGGCGATGACCGAAACCTTCGTCAAGCAGCGCAAGGACGCGGTGACCGGCGCGATGCGCGATGTCGGCATCGATGACGCGGCCGCTGTCATGACGCGCTTCGCCAATGGCTCGCTCGGCACATTCGAATCGACCCGCTACGCACGCGGCCACAAGGCGGCCTATACGCTCGAGATCAATGGCGAGAACGGGTCGCTCGCCTGGGACCTGCATGATCTCAACCGCGTCGCCTGGTTCGATCATCGCACGCCCGGTGCGCTGCGCGGCTGGACCTCGATCCTCGTCACCGACGGCGAACACCCCTATCTCGGCAAATGGTGGGTGCCCGGTCTCATCATTGGCTACGAACACTCCTTCGTGCACCAGGTTGCCGATTTCCTCGAGGGACTGGCGCATGGCAAGCCGGCGGCGCCGACCTTCCGCGACGCTCTGGAGACGACGCGAGTCTGCGATGCGATCATCGCCTCCGGCCGCAGCGGCCAGTGGATCGATCTTTCGGCGGGAGGCCCTTCATGAAGTTCGGCTTCAACCTCCTGCTCTGGACGAGTTTTGTCGAGGAGCAGCATCTCCCGATCCTCGACCAGTTGAAGGCCGCCGGCTATGACGGCGTCGAGGTGCCGATGTTCTCCGGTGATCCCGAACATTATGATTGGCTCGGCGCGCGCATCCGCGATGCCGGCCTCGGCGCAGTTGGGGTTGGGATCATGCCCGGCAACGGCAAGGATTCGATCTCGGCGGACCCCACTGAGCGTGCCGGTGCGCTCGAGCACATAAAATGGCTCAGCGACTGCACCGAGGCGCTCGGTGGCACGCTCGTCTGCGGACCGCTGCACCAGACGCTCGGTCGGTTTTCCGGCGCCGGCCCGACGGCCGAGGAGAAGGCGCGCTGCGTCGAGGTGCACAAGGCGGCGGCGCGCTATGCGGCAAAGGCCGGCGTCAGTCTTTCGATCGAGCCGCTCAACCGCTTCGAATGCTATTTCCTCACCACCGCTGGCGCGGCCAAGGCGCTGGTCGATGCCGTCGCAGAGCCGAATTACGGCTATCTCTATGATACGTTCCATTTCAACATCGAGGAGCGCGATCAGGCGCGCGTCATCCACGCAACAGCCGGCACCTTCAACCATGTCCACATCTCGGCCAATGACCGGGGAACACCAGGGCCGGGACCGATCGACTTCGCCGCCGTGTTCAAGGCGCTGAAGGCGGTGGGCTATGACGGCTGGATGACCGTCGAGGCCTTCGGCTCGGCCTTGCCCGACCTCGCCGCCGCCACCCGCGTCTGGCGGTCCTTGTTCGACAAGCCCGAGGATGTCTATCAGGGCGCGATCAGGCTGATGAAGGAAGGCTGGGCGGCGGCGTGAAGGCGGACTGTTCGCAGGAGGGAGCGGCAGTTAGCCCCCTCCCTGACCCTCCCCCGCTTCGCGGGAGAGGGGATGCCTGACGCCTCGGCCAACCCCGCCCTCGGGAATGGCTGAGGCGCACCCCCTCTCCCGCGAAGCGGGGGAGGGTTGGGGAGGGGGACGCTTCCGAAGTTTTCAATCGAAAGCGAGACAGACGCCCGCCTTTGTGCTTCGCTGGCGAAAATAGAAACTGACCCGGAGGAACGACGCTATGCCCACCAGAAACGGTACCGCACTCGTCACCGGAGCCTCACGCGGGCTCGGCGCGGCGATCGCCAAGGGGCTCGGCGCGGCCGGCTGGGCGGTAGCGGTCAACTATGCCCATGACGATGCCGGCGCCGCGGCCACCGTCGACGCGATCGAGGTCGCGGGCGGCCGCGCGGCGGCGTTCAAGTTCGATGTCACCGACAAGGCGAGCGTCCGCCATGGCATCACCGAAATCGAGCACCAGCTCGGCCCCATCGGCCTCGTCGTCAACAACGCCATCGGGCCGCAGCCCTTCAAAAAGATCGAGGAACAGAGCTGGGACGATCATCTCGACCAGCTCCGCTTCTTCGTGAAGGCGCCGCTTTTGATCCTGCAATGCGTGCTGCCGGCCTGGAAGGCCATGGGCAGCGGCATCGTCGTTAATATCGGCAGCGAAGTCGTCGATACGGGCAATCCCGAATTCGGCCATTACGTCGCGGCCAAGGCGGCCATGGTTGGGCTGACGCGCTCCTGGGCCAACGAGCTCGGCGGCGACGGCATCCGCGTCAATCTGGTGGCGCCGGGCTTCATTCCGGTCGAGCGCCATGCCGATACGCCCGCAGAAGACCTCGACGCCTATCGCCGTCTGGTGCCGCTCGGACACCAAGGCGTGCCGGAAGATATCGCGGCGATGGTCGTCTTCCTCGCCTCATCCGGCGGCGGCTTTATCACCGGCCAGACCTTCGCCGTGAATGGCGGCCGCACGCTGGCGTGAGGATTGACGTGCGGACGGTGATGGTTTTCAAGGCGTGCTGCTGATGGACCATGGAGTGCGCCCTTGAAGACCCCCTACCGGCTGCGCCAGGCAGCCCTGTTCGACCTGCCTGCCATCTATCGCATCTGCCTCAAGACGGCCGATTCCGGCGGCGACGCGACGAATATCGAGGATGACCCGGATCAGCCGGGGCACCTCTATGCCGGGCCCTATGTCGCGCTCGAGCCTGAACACTCGGTCGTCCTCGACGGGCCGAACGGGGTCGCCGGTTTTGCCGTCGGTGCGCTCGATACGGTCGCCTTCTATCATCGCATGGAGCGCGACTGGCTGCCGGCCTTGCGCGCGCGGACCCCGCATCCGGGCGAGGACCCGACCCTCTGGCACGGCAGCGACCGCCGCCGCTGGCAGATCCACCAGCGGCGCAGCGAACCGGCTGCCCTGCTGGAGCGGTACCCCTCGCATATTCACATCAATCTGCTGGCCGAGGCACGCGGCGGCGGCTGGGGCCGCATGGCGCTCGAGGGCGTGCTTCAGCGCCTCGCGGAGGCCGGCTCGCCCGGCATGCATCTCGGCGTCGCGCGCATCAACCTGAACGCCCGCGCCTTCTACAAGGCGCTGGGGCTTGAGGAACTGCCAGGCCAAAGCGAGACCTCGGAAGGCCTCTATATGGTGAAGCGCTTCCTGCCGTGACCCGGGCAAGGCCAGCTATTCAGCGCACCAAGGCGAATCATGATGACGATCCGCATCGAGGAAATGATTGGCCTTGGTCCAAAGACCGCTCAGCGTCTGGCGGACATCGGCATCTTCACTGACGCGGATCTACGCGAGATCGGGGCCATAACAGCCTATCGTCGGCTGCGATTCAGATTTGGCCGCCAAGTCACGCTGAATGCCCTTTATGGGATGGAGGCGGCGCTGCGCGGGTGCGACTGGCGGGCTTTCAATGAGAACACACGGACCGAACTCCGTCGCCAGGCGCAAGGCGATAGTGACCATTGAGCCATTTGAGCCAGACAGGCTCGTTTTGCGCCGCCCATGCGGTTGGCGGGCTTCTCGTGCCAAGACGCAAAAGGCGGGACTGCTTCAGCATGCTGAAGAACCCCCCGAAACGATGGCGCTCCTAGGGGGCACCCGATCCAGCCTATGGTGACACAGCCTCGGCCTGGAGGGCGGCGAGAAAGCGCACCAGCGCGCCGCCCGTCTCCGCGATGGGCCTGTCATTAACGATGACGAGATCGGCGCTGACCGCGCAGGGCCGCTCGGCCTCGCGGGCAAGCCGCTCCTCGATCGCGGCGCGCGTTTCGCGCCCGCGGGCCGCCAGCCGGGCCGCGAGCACCTCTGGCGGCGCCGTCACCTCGATGACAACCACGCGGGGAAACCGGCTCCGCGCCAGCGGCAGCACGGCGCGCGAGAGATTGCAGACGACATGAACGCCTGTCCCGAGCACTTCGATGATCGAGGCAGGCAGCGCATAGCCAAGGCCATGCGCGCGCCAGGATAGAGCGAATGTCCCGGCGGCGTGTCCGGCCGCGAAGCTCGCTTCGTCGATCGTGTCGTGATCCTCGAAGGCATTGGCAGGCCGCGTCACCAGCCGCCGGGCGAAGAGGTAATCCGCCCGGTCGCCGAGCGCCGCGCGCGCATGGGCGATCAGTGTATCCTTGCCGGCCCCGCTCGGCCCGACGATTGCTACAAAGGTTCCGCTCACGATCCCTGCCCCGCGCCCGGTTGCACAGCCTCACGTCCGGCTTGCGCCGCGCCTAGGAAACCCGCTGGCCTTCGCGCCAGACCTGACGGACGATCGGCGTCGTGTCGACCAGATGGACGCGGACGAGATCGGCCCGAAGCCCTGCGGCAATCGCGCCGCGATCGGTGAGCCCGGTCGCCTTGGCCGGCGTCATGGTAACGGTGCGGATCGCTGTTGGAAGGTCGATCTCCGGCACGCGGCGGGGCAGTTCGAAGGCCGACATCAGGAGGCTCGCCGGCACATAGTCGGACGACAGGATGTCGAGGAGGCCCGCGCGCGCCAGCTCCTCAGCGGCGATGTTGCCGGAATGCGAGCCGCCGCGGACGATGTTGGGTCCGCCCATCATGACGACGATACCAGCCTCGCGCAGCGCCTCGGCAGCCTCCATGGTCGTCGGGAATTCGGCGACAGCAACGCCTTCGCTCGCCGCTTCCGCGGCGTGAGCAGCGGTCGCGTCGTCATGGCTTGCGAGCACGGCACCATGGCTGGCGGCGAGTTCGATCAGCCGTGCGCGATTGACCGTTGCATGGAGCTCGTGCAGTTCCAGCCGCTGGCGGACGAAATGCTCGGCCTGTGCCGCGGAGACCTCCTTGTTGCGCAGATAGAAGCGCCGCCAGGTCTCGAGGTCGCGGAATTGGCGCTGGCCGGGCGTGTGGTCCATCAGCGACATCAGATGAACAGGATAGCGCGCCGTGAAGGCTTCGAGATGTTCGATGACATCGGGCGTCGCGATCTCGCAGCGGATATGGGTGCGGTGGTCGACGCGCAGATGCCCCGTCTGCCGCGCCTGCTCAATGCCATCGGCGAGCGTCATCAGGTCGGCGCCGATCGACTTCACGTCGATATCCGAACCGGCCCGCAACGAATCGAACACCGTGGTGATGCCGGAACTGGCGATCTGGGCGTCATAGGCCATGACCGAGGCGAGCGCGTGCCAGCGCACATGCGGCCGCGGCGAGAAGTGGCTCTCGAGATGGTCGGTGTGCAGCTCGACGAGGCCGGGGACGACATGATCGCCGCCGACATCGAAGCCGCGTTCTGGCGCCGGACCCTCGCCGATCTCGGCGATCAGGCCGTCCGAGATCGCCAGCCAGCCATTCTCGACAACACGATCGGGCAGGACAAGCCTTGCATTTTCAAGCACATAGTGACGCGGCTCGTTCATGGCTTGCTCTTCCCGTTCTGGTGGTCACAACGCGCCGCCCGGAGCGACGCGCCAACGCAGTCAAGATCCGATCACGCCGCCTTGTCGGTGGCGAAGGCCGTCATGTCGACGATCCGGTCGGCCACGGCGTCGCGAACATCCTCGTCATGGAAGATGCCGACGATCGCGGCGCCGGCCTTCTTCTTTTCCTCGATGAGGCGCACGACGACGGCGCGGTTGACAGCGTCGAGCGAAGCGGTCGGTTCATCGAGGAGCAATAGCGGCCGATCGGCCGCAAGGCCACGGGCAATGTTCACCCGCTGCTGCTCGCCACCGGAAAAAGTGCCGGGCGGCAGACTCCAGAGCCGCTCGGGCACGTTGAGCAGCGTCAGCAGCCGCTCAGCCCGCGCCCAGGCCTCGGCCTGGCTGGCGCCGCCTTCGGCCGCTGCGGCAGCGACGATGTCGAGCGCCGAGACGCGTGGGATGACACGGAGGAACTGGCTGACATAACCCATGACACCCGCCCGGAGCGCGAGGATGCGGCGCGGTTCGGCCTTGGCGACATCAACCGCCCCGCTGCCGTCGCGGACGTGGATCGTGCCGCTGTCGCAGCGATAATTGCCGTAGATCATCTTGAGGATCGACGACTTTCCGGCGCCTGAGGGACCACCGAGCACGACGCACTCGCCGGGCCGCGCCTCGAAGGCGACATTCTCGACCACGCGGATGCGCATGCCTTCGCGCAGATGGAGCGTGAAGGTCTTAGAAACGCCGGCGAGGCTGACGCGCGGCAAGGCGGCGGCAGGACTGGCAGCGGCAGGACTGGAGACGGAAGCGGTCATGCTGCGAGCACCGAGGAAACGAGGAGCTGGGTATAGGCCTCGCGCGGATCGTCGAGCACCTGGTCGGTGAGGCCCGCTTCGATCACACGGCCATGGCGCATCACCATGATCCGATGCGACAAGAGCCGCGCCACCGCGAGATCATGCGTCACGATGACGACGGCGAGCCCCATCTCCGCGACGAGGCCGCGCACGAGATCGAGGAGACGCGCCTGCACGGAGACATCGAGGCCCGAGGTCGGCTCGTCCATGAAGACGAGGCGCGGATGGGTGACGAGATTGCGGGCGATCTGCAGCCGCTGACGCATGCCGCCGGAAAAATCGCGCGGCAGGTCGTCGATGCGATCGCTATCGATCTCGACACGGCCAAGCCAATCGGTCGCCGTGCCACGGATGCGGCCATAATGGCGCTCGCCGACCGCCATTAGCCGCTCGCCGACATTGCCGCCTGCCGAAACGCTCATCCTCAGTCCCTCGCGGGCATCCTGGCGCACAAAGCCCCAATCGGTGCGCAGCAGAAAGCGCCGCTCGGCCTCGCTCAAGGCGAACAGATCACGCGTTACGCCGTCGCGCATGCGGTAGCGGATCGTGCCGGAAGTCGGCGCGAGCTCGGTCGCGAGCAGCTTCAGGAGCGTCGACTTTCCGGAGCCGGACTCGCCGACAACGGCCAGCACCTCGCCCTCATGGATATCGAAGCTGACGGCCTCGCAGCCGATGCGCGGGCCATAGAGCTTGCCGAGATCTCGGGCGGAGAGAAGAGGCTGCTCGTTCATGCGGTTGGTTCCTCTTGCGGCGATGTCGGCATCGGCTCCAGCTTGAAGCTGAAGCCATATTTCTCGAAGCCGAGGCTTTCATAGAAGCGATGCGCCCGCTCCGAGCGGAGATTGGAGGAGAGCGCCACCTTGTAGGCGCCTTTCGCGGCGGCGAGCGCGAAGGCCTCGCGCATCATCCAGCCGCCGATGCCGCCGCCCTGCTGGCCTTC
Organism: Kaistia sp.; assembly: GCA_965229085.1. GTDB lineage: Bacteria > Pseudomonadota > Alphaproteobacteria > Rhizobiales > Kaistiaceae > Kaistia. The sequence continues at coordinate 2,104,489 of OZ245859.1, forward strand.
CGCGACGACGACATTCTCGACCAGCGCCGTCGGCGTGCCCCAATGGGCGATGTTGTCGATGATCATCAGTGCGAAGGTGCCGACGATCGCGCCCTCTTCTTCTGCGAGATAGACGGCATAATCGGGATAGAGCGCGAAGCGGGCGAAGATCGCCCGCGCCTCTTCGAGCGTCACCGTGCGGCCATTGTTGAAGCTCGGCTGGCCGTAGAGCGCGAGCAGGTCCGGCAGGTCGGCCAGGACGGCCTTGCGGAGCGACCGGCTCATGACCGCGCTCCCGGCAGGACATCGCCGGCCATCTCGCCGCGATGACCCTCAGCGCGGCGTGTTGCGCAATAATCGCTGTCGGAGCAAACGAACATCCGCCCGCCCCGATCGTCGAGCACGACCTCGTCCAGATAGACGCCGGTCGCGGCGCAGAGCGCGCAGGGCTTTTCGAAGCGCTGCACCTCGAAGGGATGATCCTCGAAATCGAGGCTCACCACATCCGTGAAGGGCGGCACGGCATAGATACGTTTCTCGCGCCCGGCGCCGAAAAGCTGCAATGCCGGGGAGCGGTGCATCTTCGGATTGTCGAATTTCGGCGTCGGCGAGGGGTTCATCACATAGCGGCCGGCAACCTCGACCGGATAATCATAGGTCGTCGCAATATGGCCGTGGCGGGCTATGTCCTCATAGAGCTTCACATGCATGAGGCCGTAATCGGCGAGTGCATGGAGCTTGCGCGTCTCGGTCTCGCGCGGTTCCAGGAAGCGGAGTGGCTCGGGGATCGGCACTTGGTAGACGAGAACCTGCCCGGCGCGCAGCGGCGTTTCGGGAATGCGGTGGCGGGTCTGGATGACGGTCGCCTTCGCCGTCTCCGTCGTCGTCGCGACGCCCGCGGTCTTGGCGAAGAACTTGCGGATCGAAACGGCGTTGGTGGTGTCGTCCGAGCCCTGGTCGATCACCTTCAGCACGTCGTCCGGCCCGATCACCGCCGCCGTTACCTGGACGCCGCCGGTGCCCCAGCCATAGGGCATCGGCATTTCGCGGCTCGCAAACGGCACCTGATAGCCGGGAATGGCGATCGCCTTCAGGATGGCGCGGCGGATCATCCGCTTGGTCTGCTCGTCGAGATAAGCGAAGTTGTAGCCGGTCTGGACCGGGGCTGGCGCGTTCATTCGGCCGCCTCCTTCATGGCAGGGCGCAGCGCGGCATGCTCGGCGCGCATCTGGCGGACGAGACCGAGCTCGGCCTGGAAATCGACATAGTGCGGCAGCTTCAGATGCTCGACGAAGCCAGTCGCCTGGACATTGTCGCAATGCGACAGCACGAATTCCTCGTCCTGCGCCGGGGCGACGACATCTTCGCCAAACTCGCGCGTTCGAAGCGCCCGGTCGACCAGCGACATCGCCATGGCCTTGCGCTCGCTCTGGCCGAAGACGAGGCCATAGCCGCGCGTGAACTGCGGCGGCCGCTCGGCCGAGCCGTGGAACTGGTTGACCATCTGGCATTCAGTAAGCGCGACCGGGCCGAGCGGCACGGCAAAGCCGAGTTCCTCCGGCACGAATTCCGCCTCGACCTCGCCGAAGCGGATCTCGCCGACAAAGGGATGGGTGCGGCCATAGCCGCGCTGGCTCGAATAGCCGAGCGCGAGCAGGAAACCTTCATCGCCTCGGGCAAGCGCCTGAAGGCGGAGATCACGCTCGGCCGGAAAGTCGAGCGGCGCGCGGGTCAAATCGCCCACCGGCTCGTCGTCGTGCGGCAGTTCGGCCTCGATCAGCGCCTCGCCATCGAGAAGATCGGTGACGCGCGGAACCGCGGCAGGATCGGCATCAGCCTCGGCCGGCACAGGCAGCGCAGCACCGGCAGCCAGCATGAAGTCGATCAGGCGGTGGGTATAGTCAAAGGTCGGCCCCAGCACCTGCCCGCCCGGAAGATCCTTGTAGGTGGCCGAGATGCGGCGCTCGATCGCCATCTTCGCGGTATCGAGTGGCACCGAGACGCCAAAGCGCGGCAGCGTCGTCCGGAAGGCGCGGACGAGGAAGATCGCCTCGATCAAGTCGCCGCGCGCCTGCTTGATCGCGAGCGCGGCCAGCGCCGGATCATAGAGCGAGCCTTCCGCCATCACCCGGTCGACCGCCAGCGCCAGCTGATGCTCGATCTGCTCGGGCGCGATCTCGGCAACCCTCTCGGGGCCGCGCCGCTCATGAGCCAGCAGCGCATGGGCATTGTCGATCGCCGCCTCGCCACCCTTGACCGCGACATACATGATCAGATCTCCCGGATCAGCGTGGTGCGCGGCAGCGCCGCAAGGGTTCCAGGCGCGGCGAAAACGAGATCGACGCCGCGTGGAAAGAGCGCCCGGTTGGCGGTGAGTTCGGCCGTCAACCCGGCGGGCCAACCTGCAATGCCGAGCTGCCGCTCGCCATCAATGCCGGGACCGGCAAGGCTCAGGCTGCCCTCGGCGGCGAGTTGGTCGACAGCGATGACGATTGTCGTCGATCGATCGGGATAGGCATCATCGCCGGCGGCGAAATCGGTGAGCGGGGGCAGCGCGTCAAGATCGGTGACGAAGGCGAAGGTCGCCTCGGCCGGATCGGCCGTGATGCGCGCGCCGGTGTGAAAGGCGAGCCAGGCCGCAACCGACGGATCGGCCGCCAGGGTGCCATCGAGCCAGACGGCGGTTTCATGATCGGCGAGCGTCAGCGCGACGATGGCAAGTTCGGCCGGAAGCGCGCCGGGCGGGATCAGGGTGGCGCCGAATTCCTGCAGACTGCCCGGACGCGCCAGCGCCTCCATCAGCGCGCGGAAGGCGGACTGAGCATCCATGACCGGATCGGAAAAGCCCGTGCTTTGGCTGTCGAGCATGGTCAATCCTCCCCGCGTACCATTGTGAAAAAGTCGACCCGCGTCGCCGCGACCCGGCGCGCCTTGCTCTCTGCCGCCGCCTTGAGGCGGTCGCGGACGCCGGCCAGCGCCGCCTCGACATGCGGGCGCTCAGCGCCCTGCCAGAGGCCGTCGAGAATCGCGGCAAGCCGCGCCTTCTGGCCGTCGCGGCCGAGATGATAGGCAAAGCCGGTGCGGCCGTCGGCAAGACGGATCGCGGCGCGCGTCACGGTCGCCTCGCCAAGATTGAACTGGCGCCCCTCGCCGCCGGCGCGCCCGCGCAGCATCACAAGGCCGCTCTCGGCCGGCCTGATATCGGACGCCTCGGGAACGGCGCCGAGGTGCTGCAGTGCCGCGGCCAGTTCGTCACCGGACGCTTCCGCCATGGTCGCCATCAGGGCCTGCCGCGCCGCAACGCCCGGCAAGCCCGCCGTGCCGTCATCGCCCTTGCGCTGGGGATCGTCACTCACCGGCCGCTCCATGGCTTTCGTTTCGATTTGTCTAATGGTATAGACAACTCCATGAGCCAGTCCAGTGACGATTTCATGACGACCACCGACGCTTGCGACGTCCCTGATGACGGGCGAGGAATCGCCCGTGGCGCCGGCATCTCTGCCTGGCGACAGATCGCAGACGATATCGAGGGCGATATCGCCGCCGGCCGTCTGGCGGCGGGAACACAGTTGCCGACCGAGAGCCAGTTGGCGCTTCGCTTCGCCGTCAACCGCCACACTGTGCGCCGAGGCCTTGCCGATCTGGCGCGGCGCGGCCTCGTCCGCGCGACCCAAGGGCGGGGCACCTTTGTCGAGGCGCGGCCAATCCCCTATCCGATCGGCCCACGCACCCGCTTCTCCGAGATCGTCTCGCGCGCCGGCCGTGAAGCCGGCGGCAAACTGCTCGGTGCCGTCGCGGTTCCGGCCGACGCCCGGGTTGCCGCCGCGCTAGGCCTTGAGCCTGGAGCCCGCGTCATCCGCCTCGATACGCTTCGCTCCGCCGATGGCACGCCGATCTCGCTGGGTAGCGGCTTCTTCCCCCTGCCCCGCTTCGATCGCTTCGGCGATGCTTACCTCGCCTATGGCTCGATCACGCGCGCCCTCGCCTCGCGCGGGGTCGCCGATTACCGCCGGCTCGAAACGCGGATCTCGGCCCGCCCCGCCGCCGGCGAGGAAGCCGCGAGCCTCGACCTTGCACCCGGGCGATTGCTGCTCGCCGTCGACAGCATCAATGTCGATGCCGAGGGCACACCGATCCAGTTCACCCGCGCCCTGTTCGCCGCCGACCGCACAGAGATCGTCGTCGAAAGCTGAGGCCGGCATCAAGCGCTACGGTCGCGCCGCTCCCCTCAGACGATCTTCTTGTTGCCGATGATCGCGAGCCGCAGCTTGGTCGAGATGAAATCGATCACCGCGACGGTCACCAGGATCATCAGGATCAGGAAGGCCACCTGGCGCAATTCGAGCACGCGGATCAGTTCGGTCAGGTAGATGCCGACGCCGCCGGCGCCGACGATGCCGATGATCGTCGCCGAGCGGGTGTTGGATTCGAAATAATAGAGGACCTGGCTGGCGATCACCGGCAGGACGCCCGGCACGAGGCCGAAGCGGATCTGATGCAGGCGGCTGCCACCGGCTGCGGCGACGCCTTCCGACGCCTTGCCGTCCGTCGCCTCGATCGCTTCGGAGAACAGCTTGCCGAAGGAGCCGAAATCCGAACAGGCGATCGCCAAGACGCCTGCGAAGGGCCCGAGCCCGACGACATTGATCCACATCAGCGCCCAGATCAGCGTATCGACAGAGCGGATCACGTCGAAGCCGCGGCGGGCGCCAAAATGCACGAAGACGTTGGGAATGACGTTTCGCGCGGCGAGAAACGCGACCGGGAACGCCATGGTCGCCGCGGCCAGCGTGCCGAGAAAGGCGATGCCGAGCGTCTCGCCGAGCGCTGAGAGGAAGACAAAGAACCGTCCCTCTGGATCGGGCGGCATCATCAGGACGGCAAAGCGGCCAAGACGCGACAAGCCGTTCAGGATGCGGATCAACGAGAAGTCGAGCGCGACCATCGCGGCGAAGGCGAGCGCGATGATCGCGAGCGGCACGAGGATGGCCAGCGCGCGGTTTCGCGACGACATGCGGAACGCGGCGGGATGGCGCTGCTTCAGCCCATCGAGATCGGCGCGTGCGGCGGCGGCGAGGCGGCCACGGCCGGGCGGCAGGCTGGAAGGGGTTGCGATATCGCTCATCGCGTGGCCTCGAAGCCGATCAGACGATGGCGGATCTGCTCGGTGCCGAGATCAATGAGGATCACCGTCAGGATGATCATCAGGAGAATGGCGCTGACATCGGAATAGTAGAAGTTGCGGATCGCTACCAGGAACTCCTGGCCGATACCGCCCGCCCCGACAAAGCCCATCACGCCGGCGCCGCGGACATTGACCTCGAAGCGCAGCAGCGCATAGGAGGCAAAGCCCGGCGCGACCTGCGGCAGCACGCCATAGCGGACCGTCTGGATCCAGGAGGCACCGGTCGCCTGCAATCCCTCGACCGGCTTCATGTCGATATTCTCGACCACCTCGGCGAACAGCTTGCCGAGCGCGCCGGCTGTGTGGATCGCCAGGGCAAAGACACCTGCCATCGGCCCGAGGCCGAAGGCAATGACGAAGATCAGCGCGAAGACGATGTCGGGCACCGTGCGGCAGAATTCGAGCAGCCGCCGCGCGCCAACCCGCGACCAGCGACTGCGGGCGAGATTGGCCGAGGCGAAGAAGCAGAGCGCGAAGGCGACGATGCCGCCCATCAACGTCCCGAGATAGGCGATGAGGATGGTCTGGCCGAGGAGGCCGAGCCAGGTCGGGAAATTCCAGTACCAGGCCCTGAGATCGGTGAGCCAGTTGCCGGACGAGAAGTCCGGCACGGTGCGGCCGATGAACGAGCCAAAATTGCCGATATTGGCGAAAAGCGTCAGCGGCCGGACATGGGCGAGCGAGGCGCTGATCAAGGCGAGCACGATGATCGTCACCAGCACCGCCGCGCCGCGCCAGCGCCGTGCCGACACGGCCGCGGCATAGGCAGAGGCGAGTGCGCGCGCCTGGGGGTCGGGCAGGACTGGGATGGCGGTCGCCAAGGGCGGGATTCCGTGATCGGGGCGAAAAGGGAAAAAGGGCGGCCGACTGGCGGCCGCCCTTTCCTAGGCGTGGAGGATTACGAGCTCTTCTTGCGCTGCTCGTCGTTGAACTTCACCATATCGACGATCGGCTGGTATTCCTTGGCCGAGGTCGGAGCGAATTCGATGTCCTTGCCGTCGGAGAGAGCGTCGAACGCGGCCTTGTCCTTCTTCGGCATATCGACGAAGGCGGTGGCGATCTGCTTCTTCAGCTCTTCCGGCAGCGAGCCGAGCACCGAATACGGGCCCTCGGGCAGGAAGTCCGACTTGAAGACGATGCGGAAGTCTTCCTTCGTCATCGGCTTGCCGTCGGCGTCCTTGAGCACGCCCTTGGTGATCATGCGCGTCAGGTTGCTGTCGTCTTCCGAATTCCAGGAATTGGCAGCGGCGTCGACGGTGCCCTGGGCGAGCGCGAGGACGGCGTTGTCATGGCTGCCGGCGAAGATCGCCTCGCCGAAATACGTGTCGACGTCCTTGCCGTCGCGATGCAGGAAGTAGCGCGGCGCATTGTTGCCCGAGGTCGAATTCGGGTCGACGAGGGCGAGCTTCTTGCCCTTGAGATCGTCGATCGACTTATACGGACCGTTGGCGAGCGTGTAGATGACCGAATAATAGCCGGTCTTGCCGTTCGAGTGACGCGAGACGACAACCGGCTCGGTGGCGACGCCGGTCAGCACGGCGCGGGCATAAGATGCCGGGCCATAGAAGGCGATCTGGGCATTGCCGGCGCGCTGCGCCTCGATGACGGCGGCGTAGTCGGTCGCAACGGCGAGCTTGACCGGAACGCCGAGTTCCTTGGCGAGATAGGCCGTCAGCGGCTGGTAGCGATCGGTGGTCGTCGAGGCATTCTCGGCCGGGATCACGGCGAGCGTCAGCTCGGGATACTGGGCCTTCCAGTCCTCGGCATGGGCAGCGCCGGCGAGCGCCAGGGTGGCGAAAGCGGCCCCGATCAGGGTGCGGCGATTGAACATCTCTCTCTCCAAAGTGATGGCGCCGTTCGGCGCCGGTTTCATGGCGTTAAGGGTATTCAGACGGCGACGGCGATCGGGCCGCCGAAAGCGGGACGCGGCTCGGCCTCGGCCGCGTGATCCATCATCTCGCCGGCATCGAGGCCGTAGAGCTCGCGAGCGACATCGTTCGTCAGCATCTCCGGGGCGCCGTCAAAGACGACGCGGCCGGCCGACATGCCGATCAGGCGGTCGCAATAGCCGCGGGCGAGTTCGAGCGAATGGAGGTTGCAGACGACCGTGATGCCGTAGTGGCGATTGATGCGCAGCAGCGCGTCCATCACGATCTTGGTGTTGCGGGGATCGAGCGAGGCGATCGGCTCGTCGGCGAGGATCGCATCCGGCTCCTGCACCAGCGCGCGGGCAATCGCGACGCGCTGCTGCTGGCCGCCCGAAAGGCTGTCGGCGCGCTGCGCGGCAAGGCCGGCAATATCGAACTGCTCCAGGGCCGACAGCGCGATCGCCCGGTCTTCCTCGCTCCACAGGCGCAGCAGCGAGCGGGCAGTCGGCACCTTGTTGAGGCGGCCCATCAGCACATTGGTCAAAACGTCGAGCCGGCCGACCAGGTTGAACTGCTGGAAGATCATGGCGCAGCGGGCGCGCCAGTCGCGCAGCGCTTTGCCCTGCAGCGCCGTGACATCGACATCGTCGAAGCGGATCGACCCCGAGGACGGATCAACCAGGCGGTTGATCATCCGGAGCAGCGTCGACTTGCCGGCGCCGGAGCGGCCGATCACGCCGACAAAGCTGCCGCTGTCGATAGAAAGGTTCACGCCGGATACGGCGGTCTTGTTATTGAAACGGCGGGACACATCGTCGAGTACGAGCATCAGGCATTCTCCCGGTTCCATGCAGAGTGCGGAAAGCATGCGAAACCGGTGTGACAGACGCGGGCGGCTGTGGATGACCCGCCAAGCCCGCGGCGGCATTCAATCAATTTGATGAGCCGGCTGCGTCATCGCAGCGTCACCCGCCGAGCCGACCTTCGCCGCGCCGCAAAATCCAGGAGAACCGCCATGCGCCTCAGCGAAGTTCCGACCATCCACCCGAGTGCCGAGGTGCGCGACTGCCGGCTCGGACGCTACACCGAGATCGGAGCTTCCTGCTCACTCGTTTCAACCGGGCTCAGTGACTATTCCTACATCTCGCCGGGCGGCGACGTGATCCACACGGAGATCGGCAAGTTCTGCTCGATCGCGGCGGCGGTCAGGATCAATCCCGGCAACCATCCGCAATGGCGCGCCTCGCAGTCGCATTTCACCTATCGCTCGTCCTACTATTTCCCCGGCGAAGAGGACGAGGCCGCCTTCTTCGACTGGCGCGCCGCCCAGCCGGTGACGATCGGTCATGATGTCTGGATCGGCCATGGCGTCACGGTGCTGGCCGGCGTCAGCATCGGCACCGGCGCAATCATCGGTGCGGGCGCGGTGGTCGCAAAGGATGTGGGTCCCTATGAGATCGCAGTCGGCGTCGCGGCGCGCGTCGTCAAGCGGCGCTTCCCCGAGGCCATCGCCGAGCGCCTCATCCGCCTCGCCTGGTGGGATTGGGACCATGAACGGTTGCGCGGCGCACTGGCCGATTTTCGCGCGCTATCGATCGAGGCCTTTCTCGATGCGCATGAAGGCTGATATTTTTTCGCAAATACACCTCAATTTGCAGTCATCGGTGCAAGGTTTCGACAAGGATTGCGACCGCAAAACGGGGTCGTTTCTCGCACCGGCGGTCCGTCCATGAAAAGTATCGGCACCACTCTCGAGGCGAACAGGGGCATCGGCCCCGGCTTCGATCTTCTACGGCTGATCCTGGCGCTGACGGTGGTCTTCATCCATTGCAGCCTGGTCGACAATGGCGCAGCGGCCAGCACGTTCTGGCCCTATGACGCGCGATGGGCGCTGAGCAATCTTCCCGTGCCGATGTTCTTCGTCGTCAGCGGCTTCCTTGTCGCGGCGAGTGTCGAGCGGCTGAGCCTGGACCAGTTCCTGGTGAACCGGCTGATGCGCATCCTGCCGGCGCTCCTCCTCGTCGTCGCGCTCGCGGCGCTCGTGCTCGGGCCGCTGCTGACGGAGGATTCACTGCCCAGCTATTTCAGCCAACCCGGCTTCTACAGCTATTTCCTCAACGCCGCCGGGCTGCACCACGATGCCCTGCCGGGGGTGTTCGAGACCAATCCCCTCAACGAGATCAATGGCTCGCTCTGGACAATCCCGCATGAGGTGAGCTGCTACATCCTGCTCGCGGTCATCGCCGGCCTCGGCCTGCTGCGCCGCCGCTGGCTGGTGCTCGGCGCCACCATCGCCCTCTATGGCCTTGCCATCGGATTCTGGCTGATCGATCGCCACGGCCAGCATTTCCCGATGAGCGACAAGCTCACCTATGTCTTCGTCTGGCGCGGCGCGGCGAAGCTCGTACCGTTGTTCCTGAGCGGAACCCTGTTCCATCTGTTCCGCGAGGAGATCCCGATGAGCCGCCTGCTTGGCGTGGCAGCCGGGGCAGCGCTCATCGCGATTGCGATCATCGGCGATCCGGGCTGGGAGGACAATCCGATCGTCTGGGCCGTGACGGCGCCGCTCTTCGCCTATGTCGCCGTCTATCTCGGCCTGTCGACCTGGTTTGCACTGCCCGTCCTGGCGGGCCTCGACTACTCCTACGGCATCTATCTGTTCGGCTTCCCCGTGCAGCAGACGCTGATCCACTTCATGCCAGGCATCCGCAATTACTGGGTGTTCTTCATCATGAGCGCCGTGCCCACCGTCATTCTCGCGGCACTGTCCTGGCATTTCGTGGAGAAGCCGGCGCTCCGCCTCAAGCGGACGGTCGGGACGATGGTCCATGCGCTGGTGACGCGGACGCGGCGTTCTCCCGCCAGCGCCTGAAACGTTTTCGCGTCGACACGACCGGAAGGACGGCCGGCAAGGCGCCGTCATTGGTGCCGACCATGAACCAGAGCAGCGCCGCGGTCTTGATCGAATAGGGCGAGTCGCTGATCAGGAGCAGAAGGCAGATATAGGTCGCCACCAGCATCTTGAACTTCCAGGCGTCGGGATTGTCCTCGCGCGCGAAGATGAACAGCGTCCAGAATCCGACCGCGCCGAAGATCCCGATCTCGTTGATGGTCTGGGCATAGCCGGAATCCGAGAGGAACGGCTTGTCGGGCGAAATGCCGAAGGCGCCACGGATATCGAGTGAGGTCAGGAGCCGCGCGGTCCAGAGCAGGCGGCCGCCGAAATCATTGGTCCAGTTCACCTCGGCGCTGGTGAAGCCATAGATCGCAAGGCCGAGCATCACCGCCATCGGCAGCACATACCAGGCGAGCCTCGGCAGGCGGAACGGCACGACATGCAACGCCGTCGCCGCGATGCAGACATAAAGGCCGAAGCGCGCATCAGCGAGGATGATCGGCATGGCGCCGAGCACCAGCAACGTCTTGCGCCAGCGCATGTCGCGGCGCGAAAGCGCCCACATATAGAGGATGGCGCCGAAATTGCCGGCCGAGACCGGCTCGAGGAACACCGAGGAGACGCGATGCGGCCCGAGAAAGGGCAGGATGTTGCGGGCATCCGGGCGCAGTCCGCTCGCAAACAACGTGCTGCCGCCCGTGACATCGCTGGCCGCCACGGTCCCGCGCGCAACGTAATAAGCGATGATATTGAAGTATTTTAGATATATATCCAGAAACAGATACTCGAATAGACCGAAGAACAAGACGATGAAGCCGGAAATCAGCGCCGCCACATCGGCGATACGCCGGTCAGGATAGCGACGGCCGAGCGTGTAGAAGGTGATCGGGATCAGAAAGTCGCGCACCGATTTCAAATCGATGGCCGGCCGCATGGCCATCAGCAACGCCATGTAGCTCATGAAGATGCCGAGGATCAGCCAGAGCGTCACCCGCCTGGTGACGCCGAGCGCGAAGGCGGCGCTGATCAGCACCATCTCGGATCCCATCACCATCGTGTCCGTGACGGGAAACACGACCGTGTTGACGAAGCAGAGCATCATGTTGAAGACGAGCGCGCCGATCAGCAGCGCGATGATCGCCGGACGATGCACGCGCTCGCGGATCGCATCAGGGTCGAGTGCGCCAAAGGCGGGATCAACGCGGCCGGTCGCGAAGAAGCGCATCCGGGCGCCGTCAGCGATCGACGATGCCGACGACGCCGATCGCGACCTGTGCGAGCGGACCGAGCGAGGCGATGAGATCGCGGATATCATCACTGCTGCTGCGCCCCGTCGTCGCCACGACAATGACAGCGTCGACATAGCCATAGCTGGCGGCGAGTGTGCGCGCGTCGCGCGACGAACCGCCGTCGATCAGAATGAACTCCTGCCCTTCGAACCGCTCCGCACGTCCGCCGCGCGGCGCGCCAGCGCCGAAGCGGTCGCGGGCGACGCGCGTTCCGAGCAACTGCTCGCGTGCTTCCTTCTGGGCTGCCTGCTCCTCGAGTGGAGCCGAGCGCTCGACGCGCAGCATCGAGGACATGTCATGAGCAGAGCACAGCATCGTTTCCTCGCCGAGATCGGCCAGCGCGCCCGCGAGACCGCGTGCAGCGCGCGGCCCGTTCAGCACGCGGCCGGCCTCGATCAGGAGAATGGTCGCCGGCAGCTGGTCCGCGAGTTGTATCGCCAGCGCCTGCGCTGCCGGCATCAGGTGTTCGCGATCGGCGGCGTCGGGATCGTCGGGCGCTGCCGACGTCTTGCCGCCGCGCTTCAGCCAGCGGCGGCGCCGTGAATCGAGCACGCCGATCAGCTCCGTGCCAAGGCTGGCACTGATCGCGCGGAGCTTTCCGACCGGATCGGAGGCGAGGAAATCAACCGCGAAGGCGAGCGCGACGCCAATCACCGCACCGAAGAGCGTGCCAGCTGCCAGCACGATCGCCTTGGGCGGTGCAGCGGCCTTGTTCGGCGGCATGGCCGGCGAGATCACACGCGAATTGTTGGTCTGGATCTGCTCCTGCAGATCGAGCTCCTTGGTGCGGTTCAGCACGGCGTTATAGACCTGCTGGATCGCGTCGGCGTCGGCCTGCAGCTCGCGGGCGCGGATATCAGCCGTGTTGCTGGTTGCCTGCGTCGCCGTGATCGCCTGCTCCTGCGCCTGCAAGGCCGCAAGATTGGCCTTGGCGCGGGCGAAATCCGCCTCGATCGCCTGCTTGATCCTTACGACCTCGGCATCGATCAATTTTGCAACGGCGACGCGCTCGGAATCGCTCTGCTGCAGCGTCGGATGCCTCGGGCCCAGCGCGCGGGCGAGATCCGCCTGCTGCTGGATGATCCGGCCATACTGCGTCCTGAGCGCCGTTATCGTGGGCGAACTCACGGCCTCCGGTATGCCGCCAGCCTCAACGGTCGCGAGATCGAGGCCGCGCACCTGATCGCGTCGGGCCTGCAACTGCGAGACTTCGGCGGCGGCCGCGGTAATGCGGGTGGTGAGATCCTGCAGACGCTGGTTGACGACGAGACCGGCGACGCCTGTGGTCACGAGACCGTTGTCGGCGCGGAACTGCTCGACCTTGTGCTGCGCCTGCTCGAACTGCGCCCGGAGCGACGTCGCCTGCCCGACCAGCGAATCGTTCGCGCGTCGGGCGGCAGCAAGGCGTGCTTCGAGGCTCTGGGCGAGATAGACCTCGGAAATCCTGTTCGCCACGAGCGCGGCGCGATCCGGGCTGTCATGCGTCACGGTGATCTGGAACACCAGCGACGGATCGGCCCGCCGCACCATGACGTTGGCGCGCAGCATATCGAGCACATGGACGAATCGAGGGCTCACCGCGCCCGCCGCATCATCTGGCCAGGTGGCCATCGAGCCGGCGAAGAAAGGGTCATGCTCGAGATCGAGCTCGCGGATCACCTGGGCCAGCACATTGGTCGAGGCGATGATCAGCGGCTGGCTGTCGACATTGGCGAAATCGATCGAGGCGGAGGTGTCGGTCGGGAGAATGTCGCGGCCGACGACCTGCAGCCCCTGCGGATCGACGAGGATCTCGACAGTCGACCGGTAGACCGGATGCTGGTGCTGAATATAGACGGCTGCGAGGACCAGGAAGGCGAGCGCCACGCCAATGACGATCTTGTAGCGGCGCAGGACGACCGAGACGAGTTCCATCACGTCGACGGAGGCGAGCGGCCGGCGCGCGGAAACAGCCGCCTCCATGAGCCGAACCTCCTCCCGCGCGAGCATTCCCACTCCCCACAATGGCACAGCCCGCCGCGCGACACCGGGGGCGAGGCGCGAAAGCACTGGCAGCACGCACCCGCCGAATGGCCACGCTCGCGATGCAACACGCCCATGATTGCCCAAACAGGGTTAAGAAATCGGAAGCGAGGCCGATGCGTTAACGCGTGTCAATTCGATCTGTCCCGATTCATTAACAACCGCTTAACATTGAAACGAGACGGCCTTATATGGCTGTGGTTTTCGATTTAGCCGCCCTGCCGCATCGGGTATTGAGCGGTCACCAGAAATGTAAAACTCGAATCAAATGTCCTATGACGGTCCAGATCGTCGGTGGGTTCCGCGCTTCCTCCGTGTGGGAGGCGTACGAATCCCCTATGCGTCGCGCGCGAAGGTCCTGCAGACCATCGATCGCTCGTTTCATGATGGCAGCCAGATCCGGATCGCGTTCTGCAACGCCAACACGATGGTCGCGGCCCTGCGCTCGCCGGGTTACGCCGTGGCGCTGCAGCGCTTCCTCGTGCTCAATGACGGCATCGGCATCGATATCTGCTCGTCGCTGTTCATGGGGCACGGATTCGAGGACAATCTCAACGGCACCGACCTCGTGCCCGACATCCTGGCCGCTGCGACCAAGCCGGTCTCGATCTATCTGCTCGGCGCGCGGCAGCACATCGTCGAGGAAACGGCGCGCCAGATCGCAGAGCGCTTCCCCCGTCACCGCGTCGTCGGCGCGCATCACGGCTATCTGAAGTCTGAGGACGAAGCCGGCGTCGTGGCCACGATCAACGCCTCCGGCGCCGACCTGCTGCTCGTCGCCATGGGCAATCCACGGCAGGAGATGTTCATCGAGCGCAATGCGGCGGCGCTTTCCCCACGCGTGCTGATCGGCGTCGGGGCGCTGTTCGACTTCATCAGCGGAACCGTGCCGCGGGCGCCGATGTGGATGCGTCGGCTTCGGCTCGAATGGCTGTTTCGCCTCATGATCGAGCCGCGCCGGCTCGGCTGGCGCTATACCGGCGGCCTTGCGATCTTCCTGGTCCAGGTGATGCGCCTTCGCCTTGCCCGCATGCGGATGCGGCCGGACGATCTCGCACGTGAGCAGGACGCACTGCCGAAGCGGCTCAGACCGGAAAACTGAGGCGGGCATGGCAGCGGCGAGCGGGAGAGTCCCGTGCGAATCCTGATGGCAGCGGCGGCGTTTCCGCCCTTCATCGATGGCGGCGGACCGATTTCGGCGCTGCTCGTCGCCAAGCTGCTGATCGGCGCCGGCCATCAGTTGCTCGTCGTCAACGTCGCCGACGAAGCCAAGGACGAGGTGTTCGACGGCGTCCCCGTACGGCGGCTCGAGACGCTGAACCTCTATTGGAATTACCGCGTGCCACGCCCGGCCTGGAAAAAGGCCGCCTGGCATGCGCTCGAGAATTTCAATCCGCGCGCCTTCCACGCGATGCGGCGCGAAATTGCGCGCTTCAAGCCTGATCTCGTGCTGACCGACAGTATCGAGAATATCAACGTCGCCACCTGGGGCGCGGCGCGCAGAGAAGGCGTACCGGTCTGCCACATCCTGCGCTCGACCTTCCTCCTCTGCTGGAAGGGATCGATGATGCGCGGCGGCGCCAATTGCGAGGGTGCCTGCGGTTCGTGCAAGCTGACATCGGTCGGCAAGAAGGCGATGAGCCGCTTCGTCGACGGCGTTGTCGGCGAGACCGATTTCATCATCCGCCGCCATGTCGATGCCGGCTATTTCCCAAGGGCCGCGACGCGCCGCATTCCCGGTGTCGTGCCGCGCCTGATGGCCGATGCCCCGCGCGCCGCGCCCGTCGGGCGACCGCTGCGGGTCGGTTTCATAGGCGTGTTCACCCCGATGAAGGGGCCGCATCTGCTCGCCGAGGCAGCGCAGCGCCTCGCCGGCTCGGGCCGGTTCGATTTCCGCATGGCCGGCAGCGGCCAGGGCCCGTATGCCGACAGGCTCTTGAGTGCGTTTCCCCCCGCCGAGACCACATTCCTCGGCTGGACCGACCCGAACGACTTCTTCCCGACCATCGACGTGCTGGTCGTGCCCTCGCTGTTCCAGGAACCGTTCGGCCGCGTGATCGTTGAGGCGTTCGCGCATGGCGTTCCTGTGATCGGCGCGCGCTCGGGTGGCATTGCCGAGACGATCGAGGACGGCGTCAACGGCTATGGCGTGCCGCCGGGCGATGCGGCCGCGATGGCGGGCGCGCTCGTCCGCCTCGCCGATGCGCCCGAGACGGTCGCGAGGCTTTCCGCCGGCGCGCTTGCTTCGGCGCGGCGATACCTGCCGCCGATCCTCTCCGCAGCCTATACCGACTTCTTCACCAGCCTCGTCGCCCCGGCTGCCGTTCGGCCTGTCGTTGCGCTTGAGGACGCCTGATGAGCCTGATCGATCGCCTCAAAGAGCGCGTGGGCGGCCGTCCCGGTGCCGGTCGCTTCGCCTCCGCCTTCTCCTCAAGGCTCGGCAGCGCCGTCCTTTCCTTCATCGTGCTGCTGGTGGCGAGCCATGCGCTGCCGACGCACGAATATGGCCTCTACGTCTTCCTGTTCTCGCTCGGCAGCGCGCTCGGCCTCATCTTCGTGCTCGGGCAGCAGATCCTGGTGGTGAAGCACTATCGCTCCGGCGTCGGGCTCGACCATGAGGGCAACAAGGCATTGCTGCGCGTCAACGCGCTGTGGCTGCTGCTGGGCGTCGGCGGGCTGACGCTCGCCGCGGCGGTCGCCTTCCTCCTGCGCGGCCGCCTCGCCTCGCCCTATGACCAGCTCCATGTCGCGCTGATCTTCGCCGCGGTCTTCGCCGTCAGCGAATATCTGCAGAATTATTTCCGCATCCACGGCCGCATCAACCTCTCTTTGACGCCGCGGGAGATTGCCTGGCGCATCGCCTCGGCCGCAGCGCTTGGCGGGCTCGCGGCGGGCGGCGTGCTCTATGGCGGCGCCGAGGCCTTCTGGGTGGTGACGCTGCTGCTGGCCGTCGCCACTGCCTATCAGCTCAATCATTTCATCCGCGACGAGGGCCTCGCCTGGCTCGGCCGGTCCGGGCGCACCGACCGCGCCACGCGCCGGCGATGGCGCACCGAGAGCTACTATTTCATCGCCAACAACATCCTGAATTCGGCCTCCGCCTATTTCGAGACGATCGTCATCGGCGCGGCGCTGGGGCTCGACAAGGCGGCGTTCTATTTCGTCGCCCTGAGGATCGCGATGTTCCTGACGCTGCCCGTCGCCGCGATCGATACGGTCGGCATTCCCATGATCGCGGCGCGCTTCCAGGCCGAGGACATTCCCGGCGCGCAGCGTCTCGTCGGCCGGCTCTCCTTCGCCAGCTTTGCCATCTCGGTAGCCGGCGCGCTCTGCCTCGCGGTGGTCGGCAATTTCGTCCTCGTGCTGTTCAACGCCGAATTCGCGCAGCATCACGACGTGCTCATCGTGCTCTGCCTGTCGGCAGTGTCGCTCGCCTTTTTCGGGCCCGGCTCGTGGCTGTTGATGATCGGCGGCGGCGAGCGCTACTTCCTCATCGGCCGCTCGATCCTGTTCGTGTTCTATCTCGGTCTGCTCTATGGGCTTGCCCGGCTCGACGGGCTGATGGGCATCGCCATCGCCAGCCTCGCGCTGAACGTCGCCTCGAACCTGATTGCGACGCTCTGGGTGATGCGGCGTTGGCGGATCGACAACATGGCGACCGCCTTTCTGAAACCGTTCCTGCTGTTCGATACCCGTCCCCCGGCGCCAAAGCCGGATGGCGGCAAGCCGGCCAGGCGCGTCGCGCTCGCCGACGGCAATGGCGAGGCCGGACTATGAACATGGCGCGTGGATCGGTGGATGGCGGCGAAGCTCTCATGGCGGCGCCCTTCGCACTAGAGGCCGAGGCGAGCGGGGAAGCCGACGATGCGGGCCCTGCGGCCTTTGGCGCGCCGGTGACGCTCGGCCCCTTCGGCGGCTTCTATCATGCGGCCGGCGGATCACTCGCCGTGCTGATGCTGAGCCCGATCGGCTTCGAGGAAATGTGCGTCCGCTCCACCTGGCGCAGCCTCGCGAGCCTGATCGCGGCGAAGGGGCTGCCATGCCTCCGCTTCGACTATCCCGGCACGGGCGATGCGCTCGATCCGATCGCGCCCGAGGGCATCGACGACTGGAAGGATGCTGTCCGCACCGCCGCGGTCTGGCTCAAGGAAACCGCAGGCGTCAGCCAGATCGCGCTGGTCGGCCAGGGCCTCGGGGCCACGCTGGCGCTGCAGTTGGCGCCCGAGATCGCCGGCGTGCGCGCCGTCGTCGCCATGGCGGCCGTCGACAATGGCCGCCACTATCTTCGCGAACTCGCGGCCTGGTCGCGCATCGTGACGGATTCGATCGGCATCGGCCGCGATCCGCTCGATGAAAACGGCCTCGCCGTCGCCGGTCTCGCGCTTCCCCAAGGCCGTGCCGACGCGATCAAGGCGATCCGGCTCGAAAACCTGCCGACGCGCCCGGCCGAGGACGTGCTCGTCGTCGGCCGGACGATGTCCGACCGCGACACAGTGCTGGCCGATCGCCTCGCCGCGCTCGGAAGCCGCGTCACCCGCCAGGATTTCATCGGCTACGAGACGCTGCTGACCGATCCGACGCAGGCGCGGCCGCCGATGCCGACGCTCGGGCGGATCGCAGACTGGCTGGTGGCGCTTGCCCCGCCATCAAGCCGCGTCGGTGCGGCCGCCCCCTGTCCGAAGCCGCTGGTCGGCGACGGCTTCGAGGAGATCGCAGGCCGCTTCGGTCCGGGCGGACGGCTGTTCGGCGTCTGGTGCCGGCCGCGCGGCATGCGCGATGCCCCGACGCTGGTCTTCACCAATGCCGGCCACGACTATCATATCGGCTGGGCCCGCGTGACGGTCGAGCTGTCGCGCGCGCTGGCGCAGTCCGGCTATGCGAGCTTCCGCTTCGACCTCGACGGGATCGGAGACAGCCCGGCTCATCCCGATGCACCGGACGAGGTGCTCTATTCCGATGCCCATATTGCCGATACGGCCGCAGCGGTCGATCACGTCGCATCGCTGTCCCGCGGCCCGATCATCCTCGTCGGCCGCTGCAGCGGCGGCTACGCGGCTCTGCAGGCTGCCGTCGCGCGGCCACGGGTAAGCGGCCTCGTCATCGTCAACACGCAGCGCTTCGTGTGGGACCCGACAGAGGATGTCGCCACCGCCGTGCGCTACGGCCATCGGAGCGTCGCCAATTTCGGCGCGACGCTGCTGAAGCGCGATACGCTGAAGCGGCTGCTGCGTGGCCAACTGAATGTCGGCCAGGCCGGCCGCTACATCCTGCGCAGCATCGGCACCAGGGCGAGCCGCGGCCTTGCGCCTTTTCTCGCCGGCCTGTCGCGGCATGCGCGCATGCATCGGGCCGTGCACCGGCAGTTCCGCACGCTCGACGCGCGCGGCACTTGGGTCTCGATGCTCTTTTCCAGCGATGATGCCGGCCTCAAGGAATTCCACGCCTATTTCGGCGCGCGGGGCCGGCGGCTCGGCGGCTACCGCCTTGCGAGGATGCGGCTGATCGACGACTCCGACCATAATTTCACCCATCGCGGCGCGCGCTATCGCCTGCTGGCGGCCCTCGGCGAGGTGCTTGGGAACAGCGGAGCACTTGGGACATGAGAAACGGCATTTTCCGCGTTGCCGGCATCGGCATCGCCCTCATCGCCAGCCTCGGCTCGGCCATGGCGGAACCGTGCCTGCGCGGCGTCAACCTCGCTGGCGCCGAATTCGGCAAGCTGCCGGGCAAGCGCAGCACCGACTATACCTATCCGAGCGCGACGACGATCCGGCATTTCGCCGAAGCCGGCGCCAGCGTGATCCGTCTCCCCTTCCGCTGGGAGCGGCTGCAGCCGACCCTCGGCGAAGCGCTCGATGCCGACGAGCTGGCGGCGATCGATACGACGGTGGACCTCGCGACGTCAGCCGGAATGACCGTCATCCTCGATCCGCACAACTACGCTTATTACAACGACGCGCAGATAGGCTCTGACACCGTTTCGCCCACGACCTTCGCGCTGTTCTGGGCCCGGCTCGCGGCGCATTTTGCCGATCAGCCGAAGGTGGTGTTCTCGTTGATGAACGAGCCCTACGACCTGCAGGCGACGGACTGGCTTGCCGATGCCAATCTCGCTATTGCCGCGATCCGCGAGGCCGGAGCGCCCAATCTGATCCTCGTGCCGGGAACGGCCTATACCGGCGCCCATAGCTGGACCAAGGATCTTTCCGTCGGCAACAACAGCAAGGTCATGGGCGATATCACCGACCCGCAGAACAATTATGCCTATGATCTGCATCAGTATCTCGACGCGGACTTCTCCGGCCGCAACCGCGAGTGTTCCGGCGCCGAAGCGGCGCTGGCGGGCATTGCCAGCGTCACCGGCTGGCTGAAAGCGAACGGGAAGCGCGGTTTTCTCGGTGAATTTGGAGCCAGCGACGATCCGGCCTGTCTCGCGGCGATGACCAAGCTGGTGACGGCGGTCAATGATGCGAAAGACCAGTGGATCGGCTGGAGCTATTGGGCCGCGGGAGAATGGTGGCCGGCCGATTACATCTTCAACGCGCAGCCGACCGCCGAGGGCGACAGGCCGCAGGTCGCCGCGCTGAAGCCGCTGCTCTCCGGCGGCGGCTGCAGCACGGCGCAGGACAAGTGACGATGGCGAAGGTTCAGGTGGCCCGGCCGTTGCGTGTCCTGCATGTGGTTCGCCAGTTCCACCCGAACCGCGGCGGGCTGGAGGATTTCGTCGCCAATCTTGGCCGCGTCCAGGCAGCCCATGGCGACGCGGTATCGGTGCTGACGCTCGACCGGCTGTTCGCCCGTCCGGAGGAGAGGCTGCCCTCCCGCGATCATCTCGGGCCGATCGCGATCCGCCGCATTCCCTTCCGCGGGTCGAGCCGATATCCGCTGGCGCCATCCTTTCTCGCCCGGCTCGCCGATGCGGACATCGTCCATGTCCACGCGATCGACTTCTTCTTCGACGCGCTGGCGGCGACGCGCTTGATCCACCGGAAGCCCCTCATCGCGACCACCCATGGCGGCTTCTTCCATTCCGGCGCCTATTCCGGATTGAAGCGGCTCTGGTTCAACGGCCCGACGCGGCTGTCGGCGCGGGCCTATGGCGCCATCGTCGCCTGCAGCCAGCAGGATGCCGCCCGTTTCGCACCGATCGTCGGCGATCGGCTGCGTCTCATCGAGAACGGCGTCGACATCGCCAAATTCCGCGACGCCGCGAGCCCGATCAAGGTCAAGCGGCTCGTCACGATCGGCCGGCTCGCGGTCAACAAGCGCCCGGAATGGCTGCTCGGCGCCATGGCGGAGCTGGTCCGGCGCGATCCGGAATGGCGCCTTTCGGTCGTCGGTGCGGCCTCGGACTGGTCGGGACAGCGCTTCCTGGCCGAGGTCGAGCGGCTCGGCCTTGCCGACCATGTCGATCTTCACCTCGGCCTATCCGATGCGAGCCTCCGCGAAACGCTGGGCACCGCCTCGCTTTTCGTCTCGGCCTCGGAATTCGAGGGTTTCGGCATCGCCCTGGTCGAGGCGGCGAGCGCCGGCCTCGGCATGGTCGTGAACGCCAACACAGCCTTCCGGGATCTCGCCGAGCGCCATGGCGGCATCACGCTGACCGATTTTTCCAATCCCTCGGCTGCAAGCGCCGCGATCCAGGCGGCCTATGCCGCCCTGCCCGAGCGGCCGCTGGTCCCGGACTGGGTAGAGAATTACGCCTGGGCGCAGGTCGCGGCACGCTATCGCGCCGTCTATGACAGCATGCTCGGCAACCGCGACGCGGCGATCGACGCTGATTTCTCGCTTCGAGATCAGGCTTCCATTCACTATACCAAGCGAGCCGTTCCAATCCTGAAGATTGAGCGGGAATAGGGCCGGATTTGCGCGATTGGATTCATAATTCGTTCGCAAGCCGAGACCTAAGAATTCGCATCAAATTAGAGACTGTTTCGATGGAGAGGGGAATCATGCGGGATCGTATTCGTAAGCTCATCGCCGAGCGCAAGGTCATCGCCGTCGATGTGGACACGCTCGCAGACAGGGCGGACCTCTACGAAGCCGGCCTCAGTTCCTTTGCATCGATCCAGTTCATGCTGGCGCTCGAAGATGCTTTCGATATCGAGTTTCCCGAGCGCATGCTGACCCGCAAGACCTTCGCCTCGATCGAGGCGATCGATCGTTCGATTTCCGAGCTTCTCGCGGAACGGGTCTAGCCAAAATGGCAACGGCATCCCGCACGATCGAAGAACTCCGCAGCCCTGCGGAGCGCATGCGCACCGTCGCGGAGATTGCGGCTCGCCACAGCGGCAACGTCGACCACGATGGCCGCTTCCCGCAGGAAGCGGTTGATGCGCTCCGGGCCGAGCGACTGATGGGCGTCATGGTGCCGAAGCGGCTCGGCGGCGAAGGCCTCAGCCTGATCGAAGTCGCCGAACTCTGCACCATTCTCGGCCAGGCTTGCGGCTCGACGGCGATGATCTATGCGATGCACCAGATCAAGGCTTCGAGCCTTGTGACGCATGGCGTGAGCAGCCCCTGGCATGCCGCCTTCATGCGCGAGCTCGTCGCCGAACAATATCTCCTCGCCTCGGCCACGACCGAAGGCGGCATCGGCGGCGATCTCCGCAATTCGATTTGCGCCGTCGCCGTCGCCGATGGCCGCTTCACGCTGGAGAAGGACGCGACCGTCATCTCCTACGGCGTCTATGCCGACGCGATCCTCGTCACCTGCCGCCGCGCGCCAGAGGCGCAGAGCTCCGACCAGTCGATGGTTGTGGTGAAGCGCGGTGACTACACGCTGGAAAAGACCACCGGCTGGGACACGCTCGGCATGCGCGGGACCTGTTCGGAGGGCCACAGACTGGTTGCGTCAGGCGATGCGGCGCAGATCTTTCCGCAGCCCTTCTCGGAAATCGCGGCGCAATCGATGCTGTCGGCCTCGCATATTCTCTGGGGCGCGGTGTGGTTCGGCATTGCCGCCGACGCCGTGGCGCGCGCGCAGGCCTATGTCCGCGCTGCCGCCCGCAAGCAGCCGGGCAGCGTTCCCCCGGGCGCGCTTCGCCTCGCCGAGGTCGTGGCGATGCTGCAGGACATGAAGGCGAGCGTCGTTGCCGGCGCCATGCGCTATGAAGCGGCAATGGCCCGGCCGGACGAATTGTCGTCGATCGGCTTCGCCGCCGAGATGAACAATCTGAAGGTCACGACATCGCAGCGCGCGGCCCAGATCGTGACGCATGCCATGCTGATCACCGGGCTCGCCGGCTACAAGAACGACACGCCCTATAGCGTCGGCCGTCATCTGCGCGACGTGACCTCCGCCGCGATCATGATCTCAAACGACCGCATCCTTTCCAACACGTCGAACCTGCTCCTCGTCAGCCGCTTCGACACCAGCCTGGTGAACTGACATGGACGCATTGTCCCAAGACACGGCCGCAGCCAGCCAGGGCAAGGGCGGCGCCAGGGAATTCCTCGACCAGTTGTTCGGAGCCGGCGTCCTCACCGAGACCGGTGTCGATGGTCTTTACGGCCGCTCGGGCGATTTCGAGGAGGTCATCGAGCGGTTCGAGGCGCTGGTGACGCGTTATGCCGGCGCGGACAAGGCCGAGCGGATCCATTTCCCGCCCGGCATGCCCCGGCCGATGCTGGAGAAGTCCGGTTATCTCAAGAGCTTCCCGCAGCTCGCCGGCTGCGTTCATTCCTTCATGGGCGGCGAGGCCGACCATGCGAAGCTGCTGCAGATGCTCGCCAATGGCGAGGACTGGACGGACCTGCAGCAGGCGACGGATGTCGTCCTGACGCCGGCGGCCTGCTATCCGCTCTATCCGACCGTGGCGAAGCGTGGGCCCATGCCCGAGGGCGGCGTGCTGTTCGACCTCAAATCCTATTGCTTCCGCCATGAGCCCTCCGAGGATCCGGCGCGGATGCAGCTGTTCCGGATGCGCGAATATGTCCGCATCGGCTCGCCCGAGGAAGTCCGCGCCTTCCGCGAAAGCTGGCTGGAGCGCGGGCCTTTGCTCATCCGCTCGCTCGGCCTGCCCTGCGAGATCGATCTGGCCAATGATCCGTTCTTCGGCCGCACCGGCCGGATGCTCGCCAACAACCAGCGCGACCAAGGGCTTAAATTCGAGCTGTTGATTCCGGTCGCCAATGAGAAGCCGACGGCCTGCCTCTCGTTCAACTATCACCAGGACCATTTCGGCACGCTCTGGGGCATCAGCCAGGCCAATGGGCAGGCGGCGCATTCGGCCTGTGTCGGCTTCGGCCTCGAGCGCGTAGCGCTGGCGCTGTTCCGCCATCACGGCATGAAGGTCGCCGACTGGCCGCAATCCGTGCGCGACGTGCTCTGGAGCTGACCGATGGCCGATCTCGCCACGCTCGATCCCGCCTCCCACCGCTCGCACGCGCTGCATGACAGCGCACGCCACTGGCCGGAGACGAACTGCTATGTCGATCTGTTCATCGAACTGGTCGGCGCGCTCGGGCTCGAGGTCGAGGCGATGTTCGGCTTCACGGTGACCGAGGATTTCGAGGGCGACCAGTTCACCTTCTTCAAGGTTCCGGTCGACGACCTCGAGGCGCTTTACGGCATGCGCGTGCAGGAACTCGCCATCTTCGACAGGCTTGAGAGCCATGTCCTGGAGCAGCTCGGCCGCGGCCGCGTCGTGCTCGTCGAAATGGACGGCTATTTCCTGCCCGATACCGGCGGCGTCTCCTATCGCCTGCAGCATACCAAGACCACGGTCGGCATCACGCATCTTGATCCAGCCGCCCGCCGCATGCATTATTTCCATAATGGCGGCTTCTTTGCGCTGGAAGGCGCCGATTTTGACGGCCTCTTCGGCGCGGCGGGTGCGGAGCGTGCGCCGGGCGCGCTGTTTCCCTATGTCGAGTTCGTCAAGCTTTCGGCGGCCCCGAACACGACCGATACGTTCGCGGTGGCGAAGGCCCTTCTCGCACGGCATCTCGCACGGCGGCCGGCAACCAACCCGATCCGCGCCTATGGCGAAGCGCTGGCCGGGCACCTCGCCGATCTCGGCCAGCGGGCGCCTGACTATTTTCACGCCTATGCGTTCAACACGCTGCGCCAGCTCGGTGCCAATTTCGAGCTGCTGGCGAGCCATCTCGCCTGGCTGACGCGGCAGGGCGCGGATGATCTTGCGCGCGCTGAAGCGGCGGCGCTCGAAATCGCGGCGAGCGCCAAGGTGATGCAGTTCAAGCTCGCACGCGCGATGGCGCGTGGCCGCTATGATGGGCTCGAAAGCTTCATCCAGCCGATGGCTGCTGCCTATGACATCGTGATCGGCGATCTCCTCACCGCGACGGCTGCAATGCCCGGCACGCGTCAGGCCGCCTGAAGCCGCGATGCAACAGATTTCAGACAGCGCGGCCCGGCTCACCGACCTCGACGACGGCTGGGAGCTGGCGCTGACGCCGGCTGGACGCTTCGATCATCCGCCTGATCATGCCGAATGGCTGCCAGCGATCGTTCCGGGAACCGCCGCCGAAGCGCTCGCCGCGCTCGGGCGCTGGTCGCTCGACCGGCCGGAGCCGCTGGCCGACAAGGACATCTGGTACCGCGTGACCCTGCCCGGCAGCGGCCCGTGCCGGCTCGACTTCGGCGGCCTGGCCACCATCGCCGAGGTCTTTCTCGACGGCGCCCCGATCCTCGCCAGCGACAGCATGTTCCAGCCAGTGAGCGTCGCCATCGACCGCAAGGCCGGCAGCATGCTCGCGATTTGCTTCCGCAGTCTCGACGCCGAGCTCGGCCGCCGCAAGGGCAAACGAGCGCGCTGGCGTCCGACCATGATCGACGATCAGCGCCTCCGTCTCGTCCGCACCACGCTGCTCGGCCATATGCCCGGCTGGTGTCCGCCGGTCGATGCCGTCGGCCCGTTCCGCCCGGTGCGCCTGGTGGAAGCCGAGGCTCCCGCGCTCGGCGATCTCAGCGCGCAGACTTCGCTGGTTGAGAACTGCGGCCATGTCGCGGTCAGCTTCGACTATGACGGGCCGGATGAGCCGATCAGCCTCGTCGTCGGCGACGTCGTGACGCCGCTTCAGCGCGCCGGCAACTACGTTTCCGGCGCCGCGACGCTCGGCGAGCCAAGGCTCTGGTGGCCGGCGGGCTACGGCGAGGCCGCGCTTTATCCGGTGTCTATCCGCATTGGCGCACGGGTGATCGATCTCGGTCGCACCGGCTTTCGCAGCATCGCCGTGGATCGCGGCGCAGACGGAAGCGGCTTCGCGCTGATCGTCAATGGAGCGCGCATCTTCTGCCGCGGCGCGGTCTGGACGCCGGCCGATCTCGTCTCGCTCGCGGGAGACCGGGCGCGTCTCGAGCCGCTGATCCGCCTCGCAGCGGACGGTGGTTTCACCATGCTGCGCGTCGGCGGCACGATGCTCTATGAGGATCGCGCCTTCTTCGATCTCTGCGACGAACACGGTATCCTGATCTGGCAGGATTTCATGTTCGCCAATTGCGACTATCCGGCCGACGACGCCTTCGCCGATGGGATTGCCGAGGAGGCGCGGGCGGTGCTCGCACGCTCGGCGCTATCGCCCGCGCTCGCCGTTCTCTGCGGCGGCAGCGAGGTGGCGCAGCAGGCAGCGATGATGGGCCTGCCGCCCGCCGCCTGGTCGAGCCGGATTTATGAGACTGTGCTGCCCGAAGCGGTGGCCGCGTATCGTCCTGACGTGCCTTTCGTCGCCTCTTCGCCGATCGGCGGCGCGCTGCCCTTCGTCGCGGATGCCGGCGTCACGCATTATTACGGCGTCGGCGCCTATCGCCGCCCGCTGGAGGATGCGCGCCGGGCCAATGTGCAGTTCGCCTCGGAATGCCTCGCCTTCGCCAATGTGCCCGACGCTGCGACGCTTCGCGCGGCGTTGCCGGTCGCGCCGGTGCATCATCCGGACTGGAAGCGCGCGGTGCCGCGCGATCTCGGCGCGAGCTGGGACTTCGAGGATGTCCGCGAGCATTACACCGCCCTCCTCTATGGCGTCGATGTCGCGCGGCTCCGCACCGAGGAGCCCGAGCGCGCGCTGCAACTCGCCCGCGCCACCAGCGCCGATGTCGCCGCAGCGACGATCAGCGAATGGCGGCAGCCGGGCTCGCCCACGGCAGGCGCGCTGGTCTGGTTCTTCCGCGATCTCGTTCCCGGCGCCGGCTGGGGCATCATCGATGCGCTCGGCCGTCCCAAGGCGATCTTTCACGCGCTGAAGCGTGCCTTTCGGCCGCTCGCGCTCATCCTCTCCGACGAGGGCGTGAACGGCCTCTATCTTCATGTCGTCAATGACGGCCCCGACCCGGTCGAGGCGACGCTGTCGCTCGCCTGCCTCCGCGATGGACATCTGCCGGTGGCAAGGGGCGAGCGGCTCGTGACCATACCGGCGCGCGGGAGCCTGTCGCTGACGGCGACCGATCTTCTCGGCGCGTTCTTCGACACGAGCTATGCCTATCGCTTCGGCCCGGCGGGCCACGATGTCAGCCTCGCCCGCCTGACCGCCGCCGACGGCACCATCCTTGCCGAGGCCACCCACTGGCTGCCCGGCCGGCGCAGCGACCGCCACGCGCTCGGCCTCGATGCAGAGCTCGGCAGGGATGCGGCCGGCTGGTTCCTGACCCTCGCCACGGCCCGGATGGCGGCGCATGTCACGATCGATGACGACCACTACCGCGCCGTCGACAACGGCTTCGACCTTGCCCCCGGCCACGCGCGGATCGTTCGGCTGGTGCCGTTCGATCCGTCCGTGACGGCAGCGCCCGAAGGCGAGATCACGGCGATCAATGGGACTGGCCGGACCTGCTACGCGGCAGGCTGAGGCGAGGCCTCGGCCGCCCGAGCCTTGCCTCCCGGCGGCGCAAAGCCTATATCAGCGGCGCTAGAGGACGGCCTCCCCCATCGGGGATCATTGTCGGGACGACCCGATGCTGTTGATGGGGTTCAGCCATGCGATCGATCAGCGATCGTCTTCGCCATACAATCAGTTTTGAGATCATCGGGCTTCTGATCGCGACGCCACTCGGCGCATTCGCCTTCGGACTGCCGCTCGCCGATGTCGGTGTGGTCGGGCTCGGCACCAGCCTTGTCGCCGCGCTGTGGAACTATGTCTACAATCTCGGCTTCGACCATGCACTGGTGCGGCTCAAGGGCGACACCAGCCGCGGCGTCGGCCTCCGCGTCGCGCATGCGGTGCTGTTCGAGGGCGGGCTGATGGTGATGCTGATGCCGATCATCGCCTGGTATCTCGGCATCGGCCTCGTCGAGGCGTTCCTGATGGACGTCTCGTTCTCGCTTTTCTACATGGGCTACGCCTTCGTCTTCAACCTTGCCTATGACCGCGTCTATCCGGTCGCTTCGGCCCAGTCGGCCGCAGCTTAGGCAAGGCCCAGACTCAGCCGAGCATATCCGCGAACAGCAACGTCGCTCGTCCGTGCAGCGTCATCGTCGCCTCGGCCCGTCTCGGGTCGCGGCGATCAGTGGCGGGCGTCAGGCCATCGACACTGTCGACGAGCAAGCGCCAGCCGGCGCCGTGGCTCGGCGGCAGCGTGAACAGCGTGTCGCCTTTCGTGCCGGCGAGCACCAGGCAGAGGCGCTCAGCCCGGCCGTGCTGGTTCTCGCCCGCTAAGACGGCGGTAAGAACATGAGCCCCGCCGTCGTTCCAGGCATTGCCTTCAAGCGGCTGGCCATCAGCGCCAAACCAGGCGACATCGGGGAAATCCAGTCCGTCCTGCTTCTGCCCGGTCAAGGGGCGCGGATCGCGCAGCACCGGATGGGCAGCGCGCAGCGCGACGACGGCTGAGGCGAAAGCGAGATGTTCGGTGTCGGCCCGGACCCAGTCCATCCAGGCCAGCGCATTGTCCTGCGCATAGGCATTGTTGTTGCCGCCCTGACTGCGGCCGATCTCGTCGCCCATCGCAATCATCGGCGTGCCGCGCGAGAAGACGAGCGCCGCCAGCAAGGCCCGCATGTCGGCGGCGCGGCGACGCAGGACCGTCGGATCGTCGGTCGCGCCCTCGATGCCATTGTTCCAGGAATGGTTGCCGTCGTTGCCGTCGCGATTCTGCTCGCCATTGGCGAGGTTTTGCTTGCGCTCATAAGAGACGAGATCGGCCAGCGTGAAGCCGTCATGCGCGGTGATGAAATTGATGCTGCGCGACAGCGGCCGATGTCGGGCAGCGAAGACATCGGCAGAGCCGGCAACCCTGGTCGCGAGCTCGCCGATCATCCCGCTTTCGCCCCTGAAGAACCGGCGCAGCGTATCGCGATAGCGATCGTTCC
Source organism: Kaistia sp. (assembly GCA_965229085.1). Lineage (GTDB taxonomy): Bacteria > Pseudomonadota > Alphaproteobacteria > Rhizobiales > Kaistiaceae > Kaistia. The sequence goes on from OZ245859.1 coordinate 2,132,991, forward strand.
ACTCGCCCCATGCGGGCGGAAACGCACCAACCTGATAGCCGCCATAGCCGATATCCCAGGGCTCCGCGATGAGGATCAATTGCGAAAGCAGCGGATCCTGGTCGATGGCGGAAAGGATCGGCGCAGCCGGGTCGAAACCGTTGTCGCGGCGGGCCAATGTCGTGGCGAGATCGAAGCGGAAGCCGTCTATACCCGCCTGCAGGACCCAGTGGCGCTGCAGTCCATAGCGAGGCGGAGGCCGGCAGGACGCTCCAGCGCCAGCACATTGCCGCAGCCGGCATCGTTGACATAGAAGCGCCGATCCTCGGGCAGAAGGCGGTAGTAGCCCGCATTGTCGAGGCCGCGCATCGAGACGGTCGGGCCGAGATGATCGCTCTCGCCCGAATGGTTGTAGACGACGTCGAGAATGACGGCGATGCCGGCCGCATGCAGTGCCGCGACGGCGGCGCGAACCTCGTCCATGCCGCCCGGCGCGAGCCGCGGATCGGGCGCGAAATAGGCGACCGGATTGTAGCCCCAGTAATTGGTAAGGCCGAGCGGCGGCAGATGGCGCTCTTCGAGCCAGGCCGCCACCGGCAGCAGCTCAACCATGGTAACGCCGAGCGCCTTGAGATGGCGGATCGAGGCGGCGTGGCCGAGACCGGCAAAGGTGCCGCGCAGCGCCGGGGGCACATCGGGATTGGTTTTCGAGAAGCCGCGCACATGCAGCTCGTAGATCACCTGCCGTTCGAGCGCGGGCGGCGGCGCGAGACGCGGCGCGACCGGCGCATCATCCGTCACGATCGCCTTTGGAACCGCCGGTGCGCTGTCGACCGCGTCCTCGGCCGCGCCGTCCCTTCGGGCATCGAAGAGAAGCGGATCATGGCGAAACGGCCGATCGAGCGCGCGGGCATAGGGGTCGACGAGGAGCTTTGCCGGATTGAAGCGATGCCCCTCCTCCGGCCGCCAGGGTCCATGCGCCCTGAGGCCATAGCGCGCCCCCGCCGCAACACCGTTGATATGGCCGTGATGGATGTCGCCTGTGCGCGCCGGCAGCTTGATCCGCCGGATCTCGGTCTCGCCATCGGCCGAGAACAGGCAGAACTCGATCGCCTCGGCCGCCGCCGAATGGACGGCGACATTGACGCCGCCGGCCACAAGAGTCACGCCGAGCGGGCCGCTGGCCCCATCCGTCACATGGTCGCGGTGCATGCTGGCTCAGCTCGCCGCGGGGGCCAGGCTGCGGAAGAGGCGGGCATAGGCGGCCGCCGGACGGCGCCAGGAAACGTCGGTCTTCATGGCGTTGGTCTGCATCGTCTTCCAATAGGCACGGTCGCGCCAGAGATCGGCGGTCCTGAGGATCGCCGCTTCGAGATGATCAGCTGTGACGGGTCCGAATTGCAGGCCGGTGCCGATGCCGGCGGCGCGGGCGACCTCGTTGGCATCGATGATCGTATCGGCAAGACCGCCGACGCGCGCGACGAGCGGGATCGCGCCATAGCGCAGCGCGCAGAGCTGCGTCAGCCCGCAAGGCTCGAAGCGCGAGGGCACCATGATGACGTCGCTGCCGGCCTGGATCAGATGAGCGAGCGGCTCGTCATAGCCGTTGACCATGCCGACGCGCCCGGGATTCGCCGCCGCCGCATGAGCGAGGCCGTCGGCAATCGCGGGTTCGCCGGAGCCGAGGATCGCGAGCTGCGCCCCGGCCGCAAGCAGCGAGCCCAGTCGTTCAAGTAGAAGATCGAGCCCTTTCTGCCAGGTCAGGCGGCTGACGACGCCAAAAAGCAGCCGGGACGGATCGACCTCGAGGCCGAAACGGGCTTGCAGCGCCGCTTTGTTGGCGGCACGGCCGGCGCGGCTCGAGACGCTGTACGGCGCGGCGATCATCGGGTCGGTCGCCGGGTCCCAGACCTTGTCATCGATGCCGTTCAGAATGCCGGATACGGTGCCGGCGCGGCTGCGCAGCAACCCGTCGAGCCCCATGCCGCCGTCGGGCGTCCGGATCTCGACGGCATAGGTCGGTGAAACTGTGGTGATGCGGTCGGCAAGCTGCAGCCCGGCTTTCAGGAAGCCGATGGTGCCGAAATATTCGACGCCCTCCATCGAAAAGGCATGCGGCGGCAGACCGAGTGCCTGCATCAGTCCGCGGCCATACTGGCCTTGAAAGGCCATGTTGTGCACGGTCATCACAGAGGGCACATGCGGCCGGCCGGAATAGCGCATATAGGCCGGCGCGAGGCCGGTCTGCCAGTCATGCGCATGCAGGATGTCGGGCTGCAGGCCTTCGATGAGCCCGATGCCGATATCGGCGGCGACGCGGGCGAGCGCCGCGAAGCGGATGGCGTTGTCATGCCAGTCGCGGCCATCGGCGCCGATATAGGGATTGCCCGGCCGATCATAGAGATAAGGCGCCTCAAGCACGAGCAGATCGAGCCCGGCGGCGTGGCCCTTGAGCAGCCGTGCATCGCCGCCGAAGAGGCCATGGAAGATATGCATCGTCTCGGCGCCTTCGAGCGCCGCGAGCACGGCCGGATAGCCCGGCACCAGCGTCGTGACATGGATCGCCTCAGCGGCGAGCGCCGCAGGGAGCGCGCCGACGACATCGGCGAGCCCCCCGGTCTTGACGAGCGGATAGATCTCGGAGGCGACGGAGAGGACGCGGAGCATGGTCACTTCAGGGCGTCGAGCATCGGTTGCGTGATCAGGCAGATGCCGTTTTCGGTGCGGCGGAAGCGCTTGGCATCGAAATCCGGATCCTCGCCGACGACCAGCCCTTCCGGGATCTGGACCCGCGAATCCACCACGACATTGCGCAGCCGCGCCGAGCGGCCGACCTCGGCATAGGGCAGGATCACGCTGCTATCGACATGAGAATAGGAGTTGCAGCGCACGCCGGTGAACAGCAAGGCGCGATTGAGCGAGGCACCCGAGACGATGCAGCCGCCGGAGACCAGCGAGGACAGCGCATAGCCGCGACGGTTCTCCTCGTTATGGACGAACTTCGCCGGCGGGGTGACCTCGCCATAGGTCCATATCGGCCAATCCCGATCATAAAGATCGAGATCGGGGACGACGCTGGTGAGGTCGATATTCGCTTCCCAATAGGCATCGACCGTACCGACATCGCGCCAATAGGAGATCGACTCGGCGCGCGAGCGGACGCAGGAGGTCTCGAAGTGATGCGCGACTGCCTTCCCGTTCTTGACGATGTGCGGAATGATGTCCTTGCCGAAATCGTGGCTCGAATTCGGGTCCTCGGCGTCGCGGCGCAGCTCCTCCATCAGGAACTTCGTGTTGAAGACATAAATGCCCATCGAGGCGAGCGCCTTGTCGGGATTGCCCGGCATCGCCGGCGGATCCTTCGGCTTCTCGATGAAGGAAATGACCTGGTCGGCCTCGTCGACATGCATGACGCCGAAGCCGGTCGCCTCCATGCGCGGCACTTCGAGGCAGCCGATGGTCACATCGGCCTTGGCCTCGACATGCTGCTGCAGCATGTCCTCATAGTCCATCTTGTAGATGTGATCGCCGGCGAGGACGACGAAATACTCGCTGTCATAGTCCTTGAGGATGTCGAGGTTCTGGTAAACCGCATCCGCCGTCCCGAGATACCAGAGCTCCTCCGAGACACGCTGGCTCGCCGGGAAGATATCGAAGATTTCGTTCCGCTCGGGGCGGAAGAAGTTCCATCCGCGCTGCAGATGCCGGATCAGGCTGTGCGCCTTGTACTGCGTCGCGACGCCGATCCTGCGGATGCCGGAATTGACGGCGTTCGACAACGCGAAATCGATGATGCGCGACTTGCCGCCGAAATAGACCGCCGGCTTGGCGCGGCGATCGGTGAGTTCCATCAGGCGGCTACCACGCCCGCCAGCCAGCACGAAGGCCATCGTCTGGCGCGCCAAGGGCGCGCTGCCCTGCTTCTGCATCGTCGATTTCTCCCCCTCGTCTGTTATGTGATCCGGCAGCCTGAGGGCCGCTTCATGAGCCGTCGAATTCGAAGAACACCGTAGAGAGCGGCGGCAGGATGACATCCGCCGACGCCGGCAAACCATGCGACGGCAACGCGGCGGCGTGAACGGCGCCGAGATTGCCGAGGCCCGAGCCGCCATATTGTGCGGCATCGGTATTGAGGATCTCACGCCAGCGCCCGGCTTCGGGCAGGCCGATGCGGTAGCCATAGCGCACGACCGGCGTGAAATTGCAGGCGACGGCCACCGGCTTGTCGCCCGGCGCGCCAAACCGGATGAAGACGATGACCGACTGGTCCTTGTCGTCCGGCACGACCCAGCGGAAGCCCTCGCCCTCGCAATCGCGCGCATGCAGCCCCGGATGCTCACGGTAGACGCGGTTCAGATCGCGCACGAGATCGCGGATACCGGCATGGAGCGGGGCCTCAAGCAGGAACCAGTCGAGCTCATTCTCGAAATTCCATTCGCGGCGCTGCGCGAATTCCTGGCCCATGAACAGAAGCTTCTTGCCGGGATGGCCCCACATGAAGCCATAGAAGGAGCGGAGATTGGCGAATTGCTGCCAGTCGTCGCCCGACATGCGCGCCAGCATCGAGCCCTTGCCATGCACGACCTCGTCATGGCTCAGCGGCAGGACGAAATTCTCCGAGAAGGCGTAGAGCAGGCCGAAGGTCAGCTTGTCGTGGTGGAAGCGGCGATAGATCGGATCGAGCGCCATATAGTCGAGCGCGTCATGCATCCAGCCCATGTTCCACTTGAAACCGAAGCCCAGACCGCCGGCATCGACGGGGGCCGAAACACCCGGCCATGAGGTCGATTCCTCGGCGATGGTCATCGTGCCCGCATGTTCGCCATAGGCGAGCGTGTTGACGCTCGAGAGGAAGGCAACGGCGTCATTGTTCTGGTTCGAGCCGTCCGGATTGGGCAGCCACTCCCCTTCCTTGCGCGAATAATCGAGATAGAGCATCGAGGCGACGGCATCGACACGAAGCCCGTCGACATGGAAGCGATCGAGCCAATAGAGCGCGCTGGCGGCGAGGAAATTCGCGACCTCGCGCCGGCCGAAATCATAGATCGCGGTGTTCCAGTCCGGATGGAAGCCGCGGCGCGGATCGGCATATTCGTAAAGCGGCTGGCCGTCGAAATGGGCGAGGCCATGCTGGTCGGTCGGGAAATGCGCGGGCACCCAATCAAGGATGACGCCAAGCCCGGCCTGATGGGCGCGATCGACGAGGCGGGCGAAGCCGGCCGGATCGCCATGGCGGGCCGTCGGCGAGAACAGGCCGATCGGCTGGTAGCCCCATGACGCATCGAGCGGATGCTCGGTGATCGGCAGCAGTTCGATATGGGTGAAACCCATGTCGACGGCATAGGGAATGAGCCTGTCGGCGAGTTCGTCCCATGTCATGAAGCGCCAGCCATCGGCCTTCTGCCACGACGGCAGATGCACCTCGTAGATCGACATCGGCTGACGCCGCTGCTCGACCTTCCCGCGGGCGGCGATGAAACCGTCGTCGCTCCATGTGAAGCTGTCTGTCTTCGCGACCACCGACGCAGTCGAGGGGCGCAGCTCGCTGCCGAAGCCGAACGGATCGGCCTTCAGCGGCAGCACGATGCCATCGGGGGCAACGATCTCATATTTGTAGACCACGCCCTCGCCGAGCTCGGGCGCGAAAATTTCCCAGATGCCGCTGTCGACACGCTTGCGCATCTGATGGCGGCGGCCATCCCAGTCGTTGAAATCGCCCACGACCGAGACGCGCAGGGCATCGGGCGCCCAGACGGCGAAATGCACGCCGGCAACGCCGCCATGCTCCATCATATGGGCGCCGAGCTTCTCATACAGCTGGCGGTGGGTCCCCTCGACAAGAAGATAATCGTCAAGCGGACCCAGCACCGGGCCGAATGCATAGGGATCGATCAGCGACCAGTTGCCGCCCGCATTCGCCGCATGAAGGCGATACGCGAAGCGGCTGCTCCTGCCCGCAATCAGGGCCTCGAAAAAATCGGTGCCGTTGCGCCGCTCAAGGCTGGCGATAGGCTTGCCCTCGAGGTCAACGACCTCGACGGTTTCCGCGTTCGGCACGAAGGCGCGCACCACCATACCGGCGCGCGTCTCGTGCAGCCCGAGCAGGGAAAAGGGATCCCCGTTACGGGCTGCGATCAGATTGCCGACATCGACTTCACTAGCACGCCAACCGGCCATTGCGTCTCCCCGACGCGATCCTCATCCGGCAGGGCGTACGGGTACGTTCCAGATATCCTTGGCATATTCCGCAATCGTGCGGTCCGAGGAGAACCAGGCCACCCGAGCCGTGTTCGTGAGGCTCGCTTTCCACCATGCTGCTCTGTCTAGCCACAACGCGTCAACGTCTCGTTGAGCTGCATAGTAAGAATCGAAATCTGCCGTCACGAGAAAATAGTCGTGATGACGGAGCGCGGTGGTCAGCGCAGCGAAGCGACCGGGCTCGCCGGGCGAGAAGACGCCGGCCTCGATCGCCTCGAGAACAGCCGACAATTCGCGCGACGCCGCGATCGCCGCCGAGGCCTCGATGCCCTGGCGCCGACGTTCGGCAACCTCGGCCGTCGTCAGTCCGAAGATGAAGATATTGTCGTCGCCGACATGCTCCTTGATCTCGACATTGGCGCCATCAAGCGTTCCGATGGTCAGCGCGCCGTTCAGCGCCAGCTTCATGTTGCCGGTGCCCGACGCTTCCATGCCGGCCGTCGAGATCTGTTCCGAAAGATCGGCGGCGGGAATGATGATCTCGGCGAGGCTGACATTGTAGTTCGGCAGGAACACGACCTTCAGCAGATCGCGCACCGTCGGATCGCTGTTCACCACCTGCGCCACATCGTTGGCAAGCTTGATGATCAGCTTGGCCTGATGGTAGCTCGCCGCTGCTTTGCCGGCAAAGATCTTCACCCGCGGCACCCATTCCTTGTGCGGCTGGGCCCGCATCGCCTGATAAAGGGCGATGGTTTCGAGGACGTTGAGCAGTTGGCGCTTGTATTCGTGGATGCGCTTGATCTGGACGTCGAACAGCGCATTTGGATTGACGCGGATGTCGAGCCGATCGCGAATCAGGCGAGCCAGCGCGACCTTGTTGGCGCGGCGGACGGCGCCGACGGCGTCATGCAGGCCGGTATCGCCGGCCTTCGGCACGAGCGCGGCCATGCCGGTCGGGTCGTCCAGAATGCTCTCGCCGCAGCTATCGACGAGGATCTTGGTGAGACCTGGATTAGCGCCCTGCAACCAGCGGCGGAAGGTGATGCCGTTGGTCTTGTTGTTGATCCGGCCGGGATAGACGCGGTCGAGATCGGCGAAGATCGTCTGCTTGACCAGATCGGAATGCAGCGCCGAAACGCCGTTGATCGAATGCGAGCCGATAAAGGCGAGATGGCCCATGCGGACACGGCGACCTTGATTCTCATCGATCAGCGAGACCGATGAAAGGAAGCCGTCATCGGCGCCGGGAACCTTCTTCGCCTTCTCCAGATGGATGGCATTGATGAGATAGATGATCTGCATCTGGCGCGGCAGAAGCCGCTCCAGCAGCGGCACCGGCCATGTCTCCAGCGCCTCGGGCAGCAGTGTGTGGTTGGTGTAGCCGAGCGTCCGGCAGGTGATGTCCCAAGCCTCGTCCCAGGGGATATCTCGGACATCGACCAGAATGCGCATCAGTTCGGCGACGCTGATCGCCGGATGGGTGTCGTTCAGCTGGATAGCGACCTTGTCCGCGAGCGAGCGGATGTCGCCATAGGTGCGCATATGGCGGTAGATCAGGTCCTGCAGCGAAGCGGAGACGAAGAAATATTCCTGCCGGAGGCGCAGTTCCTGCCCGGCAGGGGTCTCGTCGCTGGGATAGAGGATCTTTGAGATCGCCTCGGCCCGAACCTGCTCGACCAGCGCGCCGATATGGTCGCCGGAATTGAAGGCATCGAGGCGGAGCGGATCGACGGCCCGCGCCGACCAGAGACGCAGCGTATTGACGTGGCGGCCGCGCCAGCCGGTGATCGGCGTGTCATAGGCCACCGCCTCGATCGTCTCGGACGGATGCCAGACATAGCGCGGATAGCCGCTCGGCTGCATGATCGCTTCGACGCTGCCGCCGAACTGGATGTCGTAAATGACTTCCGGCCGCTCGAACTGCCAGGGATTGCCGAAGGAGAGCCAGTTCTCGGGATATTCCTGCTGCCAGCCGCCCTTCACCACCTGCCGGAACAGGCCGTGGTCGTAGCGGATGCCGTAGCCATAGGCGGGGATCGACAGCGAGGCCATGGAATCGGCGAAGCAGGCGGCGAGGCGGCCGAGGCCGCCATTGCCGAGCGCAGCGTCCGGCTCGACCGTCTTCAGCTTCTCGAGATCGACGCCGAGATCGCCGAGCGCCGCCCGATAGACATCGGTGATGCCCAGATTGTTCATCGTGTCGAACAAGAGTCGGCCGATGAGGAATTCGAGCGATAGATAGTAGACCCGCTTAGCGCCGGTTGCGTAGGTCTCCTTGGACGAGGCGATCCACGGATCGACCATCCGATCGCGCACGGCGAAGGCCGTGGCGAGGAACCAGTCTCGATCGCTCGCAGTGACGGCATTCTTGCCGACGGCGTAAGTGAGCTTGGCGTTGATCGCCGTGCGCGCGGCCGCGACCTCGGCTTCGTAGCTCAACGGCGCCGGAGCGCCTGCGGGCCGCGGCCCGGCTTCCGCCTCGACTTCTGAACTCACGACGGCTTCGACCATGGTGTCTCCCCATCCCACACGGGCCGGGACGGCAACGGCTCACCCGCCCGTCCGGCCCGATGCCGTTTAGAACCTATGCCAATGCCATGCAACAAGAGTGCCGCAAGGCGCGGCAACATCGTCGCATGGCGCGAAATTGGGCGACCGTCGCAGCAACCAAAGCGGCGCGCCGGTCGTTGTAGGATCGGCTGGGCGATCTGGCCAAGCTCCCGACATTTCGGTCGCGGCCTTGTCCAGGCAGCGACGTCCGCTTCGACCTTGAAGGGCAAAGGGCCGTCCGAGCCATGAAGATTCTGTTTGTCACCAGTGAATTCGGCGACTTTGCGAAGGCCGGTGGGCTTGCCGATGTTTCGGCAGCGCTGCCGCGCGCGCTGAAGCGTCGTGGCGTCGATATCCGCATCCTGATGCCGGCCTACCAGAACGTCCTCGACAAGATCACCCAACTGAAAGTCGTTGCATCGCTGCCCGGCCATGCCGCCATCGAGCCTTGCCTGATCGGCGAGACGCAAACCGAAGACGGCATCACGGTCTATCTGATCCTCGCGCCCTCGCTCTACCAGCGCGCCGGCACGCCCTATACGACGCCGGAAGGCTATGACTGGGACGACAACGACCTGCGGTTCGCCCGGCTCGGCCTCGCCGCAGCCGAGCTCGGCCGCGGCATTCAAAGCATCGGTTGGACACCGGATCTCGTGCATGCCCATGACTGGCCGTCGGCGCTGGCTCCGGCCTATCTCGCCTGGTCGGGCGCGCGCGTTCCCTCGGTCTACACCATCCACAATCTCGCGCATCAGGGCCTTTTCGGCGCCGACAGGCTCGATGCGCTGGGCATTCCGCACGATGCGTTCCGGACGGACGGTGTCGAGTTCCACGGCTACATCTCGTTCATGAAAGCCGGCCTTGTCTACGCCAATCATGTGACAACGGTGAGCAACACCTATGCGGAGGAAATCACGACGGATGCGCGGGGCTCGGGCCTGCATGGGGTGACGCGCGGTCTTGCCGCAGAGGGCAGGCTTTCCGGGATCGTCAACGGTCTCGAGGCGGAATGGGACCCGTCCAACGATCGCCATCTGCCCCGTGTCTTCGATGCGTCGAACCTGGGCGGCAAGTCGGTGAACACCGATTTCATCCGCATGTCGCTCTGCCTCGATCCGTCCGAAGGACCGCTGTTCGGCGTCGTCTCGCGCCTCGTCCACCAGAAGGGGCTCGATCTCGTCACCGATATTGCCGGCGACATCGTGGAACGCGGCGGCCAGATTGCCATTCTGGGCACCGGCGACCCCGGCGTCGAGCGGATGCTGCTGGATGTCTCCCGCCGGTATCGCGGAGCGATCGGGCTCGTCGCCGGCTTCAGCGACACCATGGCGCACCGTCTTGTCGCCGCCAGCGACTTCTTCCTGATGCCCTCGCGCTTCGAACCGTGCGGATTGACGCAAATGCAGGCGCAGCGCTACGGCGCGCTGCCTGTTGCCCATGCGACGGGCGGCCTTGCCGACACGATCGAGAATGACGAGACGGGATTCCTGTTCACGGACTTCTCGAAACACGGCTTCCTCGAAGCCGTCGGCCGCGCCTTCGACGCCTATCATGCGCCCGAGCGCCTCGCCGCGATGCAGCAGAAGGCCATGGCCAAGAGCTTCAGCTGGGACGAGCCAGCGCGCGCCTATGAGGAATTGTTCGCGCGGATCGCCGGCGTCCCGATGAGCAAGCCTCCGGATCGCGGCTTTTCCGGAATTGCCCGCCTCCCGCAGCTCATCACCACCGATATCGACCGGAAAGCCGCGACACGATGACGAAACTCAATGCTGGTTCGCCTTTTCCCCTTGGCGCCATTCCCGACGCCAAGGGCACGAACTTTGCGCTCTTTTCCGATCACGCCGAGGGCGTGACCCTCTGCCTGTTCTCGGCCGACGGCAGCAAGGAGGTCGAGCGCATCGACCTGCCGGAATGCACCAACGGGGTCTGGCATGGGCATCTCGAAGGGATCAAGGCCGGTCAGCTCTATGGCTACCGCGTCCGCGGGCCGTTCGATCCTGCCAACGGACACCGCTTCAACGACACCAAGCTGCTGCTCGACCCCTATGCCCGTGAACTCGTCGGCGCGCTGACCTGGGACGACGCGCTCTATGGCTATCCGGTGGGAGGCGGCGATGATGCCGATCTCACCAAGGACGAGCGCGACAGCGCGCCGTTCATGCCGAAGGCGCGCGTCGTCTCGCCCGAGATCCTGACGCGGTCCAAGCGGCCGATGACGCCCTGGCCCCGCACAGTGATCTATGAAAGCCATGTGCGCGGGCTGACCATGCGCCAGCCCTTCATTCCCGATGATGTCCGCGGCACCTTCGCAGCGCTCGGCCATGCCAAGGCGATCGAGCATCTGCATCGCATCGGCGTTTCGGCGATCGAGTTGATGCCGGTGCATGCCTTCGTGCAGGACCGCCACCTGGTGGAGCGGGGCCTCCACAATTTCTGGGGCTACAACACGATCGGCTTCTTCGCGCCCGAAGGTCGCTATGTCGACGGCGGCGGTCTCGCCGAGATCGCGGGCGCCGTCGACCGGCTGCACGAGGCCGGCATCGAGGTCATTCTCGACGTCGTCTACAACCACACCGCCGAGGGGAACCATCTCGGGCCGACGCTTTCCTTCAAAGGCATCGACAATTTCTCCTATTACCGGCTGATGCCGGACGACAAGCGCTACTATGACGACCTGACAGGCACCGGCAATGCGATCGACACCAATCATCCGCGGGTGCTGCAGATGGTGCTCGACAGCCTCAGGCTCTGGGCAACCGTTTACGGCGTCGACGGCTTCCGCTTCGACCTCGCGCTGACGCTTGGCCGCGAGCCGAGCGGCTTCAATCCGCGCCATGCCTTCTTCAACGCCATCCTGCAGGACCCGGTTCTTGGCCAATTGAAGTTGATCGCCGAGCCCTGGGATGTCGGACCGGGCGGTTATCAACTCGGCAACTTCCCGGCCGGCTTCTCGGAATGGAACGGCGACTACCGCGATGTCGTGCGCGAATTCTGGATGGGCGCCGAGGGCCTTCTGCCGAGCTTCGCCTCGCGCTTTGCCGCCTCGAGCGATCTCTTCAACGAAGGCCGGCGCCGGCCCTGGTCAAGCGTCAACTTCGTCACCGCGCATGACGGCTTCACGCTCGAAGACCTCGTCTCCTATAACGACAAGCACAACGAGGCGAATGGCGAGGACAATCGCGACGGCCACAGCGACAACCGCTCGTGGAACTGCGGCGTCGAGGGACCGACGGACGACGAGGGCGTGCTGGCGCTGCGCAAGCAGCAGAAGCGCAACCTGATCGCCACTTTGATGCTTTCCCAGGGCGTGCCGATGCTGCTCGCCGGCGACGAGATCGGCAATTCGCAGGGCGGCAACAACAATGCCTATGCGCAGGACAATGAGATCGGCTGGGTCGACTGGGGCAATACCGACCCGGAACTCGCCGACTTCACAGCAAAGGTGATCGCGCTCCGCCGAAGCCGCAGCGCATTCTCGCGCGCGGAATTCCTCACCGGAGCCCGCACGGCGCTCGGTCAACGAGACGTCGCCTGGTTCAGCGCCGGCGGCGCGCGCATGTCGGACGAGGAATGGGGCGATCCGAATGTCAAATGCATCACGGTTCGCCTCGCGCCGATGCGGGCCGACGAACCTTTGATGATGGTGATGATGAACGCCTCGCATGTCGACGTCGACTTCACCGTCCCCGGCAAGGAGGGCGGCGGCTGGACCGTCGTGCTCGACACGGCCGGGGGCGTCGAGGGCGAGCGCACTGACGCGGCCGCGGTGCTGAAGGTCGTTGCCCGCTCGATGCTGGTGCTGGAGGGCGCCGTCGACGCAGCGCCGGCCAAATAGTGCGCGGCCGCCGCAGATGATCGGACCGCCGCCGCGTCAGGCGGCGGTTGCGATCGTCATGTTGGCGACCATCAGCTCGATGTCTGCCGCCGGCATCGGTCTGCCATAAAGCCACCCCTGGCCAATGGCGCCTGGGGCGATCTCGAGCAGCGCCGCCGCCTGCTCTTCCGTCTCGACGCCCTCGAAGACAATCCGCAGATGGAGGTGACTGATCATCGCGCAGATCTGGCGCAGCACGATGGTCCCGACGAAGCTCGTACCCACGCTACGGGTGAACAGCTTGTCGAGCTTGATCTTGTGGATCGGCAGCGTTGCGAGATAGCCAAGGCTCGAATAGCCCGTGCCGAAGTCGTCGAGACACACCCTGTATCCGCTGTTGCGGAGCACGTTGACTGCTTCGGAGATGCGGCTGACATCGTCGGTTGAGCGCTCTGTGATTTCGAGCGCAATACGGTCACGCGCGATGCCATGCCGCATGCATTCGGCCCCGAGATGCTCGGCGAGCGTTTCGGACAACAGGTCATGGACGCTGATATTGATGCCGAGATAGAGCGCGTTGTCGGCGCTCAGAATGATGGCCATCTCCTCGATCGCGCGGGCGATGACATTTTGCGTCAGATCCTGGATCAGGCCGTGCTGCTCGGCGAGCGGAATGAAGATATCGGGCGATATCATCTCGCCGCTGCGAAGCCGCCATCTGGCCAGCGCCTCGACTCCGACCGGTTGCCGGTCGGAAAGGCGCACCAGCGGCTGATACAGGACATGGATCTCGCCTCTCCTGATCGCTCGCCTCAACTGGCTCAGCAGCGTCCTGCGCGGGGCATAAAAGGCGGAGACCAGCGCATAGGCCATCAGTCCGACCAGCGCTCCGACTGCGAGCAGAACGAGATAGACAGGCCACGCCATCGGCCACAGACCGGCCAAGGGCGCGCCTTGGAGATGCACGCAGAGATTTCCTTCGGCATCGCAGACCCGGAGCCGATGTTCGAGCCAGCTGGCCGGCAGGCCGCCTCGATCCTTGAACGGCGCCGGCGGAGCACCGGGGTTGTCGGACACAGCAAATAGCCGGCTGCCATCGACCGAGGTTATGGCGACATTTGCGTCGCCGAGCGCCTTGAACATGTCCCTGAAGATGACAGGCCGGGCGAAAACCATGACGCCTCCGCCTTCGACGACAATGGAGCGCAGCCGTTGGTTGGGGAACATGGCGACGTCAACCCACACCTCAAGGCCACTTCGCGACAAGAAACTCGGCGGGCCAAGGTCGCTCACCCGCGGCCGGGTCCCACCGGTGATGTCACATTGGACATGGCCATCAGACGCGCGCGCGATATCCATGAGATAGAAGAGGTTGGCGGCGATCAACCGCATGGCGGCGAGGTCGTCTTCGGAACACGGTTCCGTCGTCAGGCCCGAAACGGCCGAGATGGCCAGCCGGGTCTCGCGCACCAGATCATTGGCGCGAGTGAGTATCACCGTCGCCTGCCTGTCAAATCTGACATGGCGCTCATACCACTCGCCAGCAATATACAAGATTGCAACGACAATTGTCGTAAATGCGATCAAAAGCAGGACGGACGCAGATCTTGCAATCCTAGATTTATCCAATTTAAACATTATACAACCAGAGCGATCCCTGCGCTGCGTTTCATCCCTCTGGAAATATTTCGCCCCAGCGACACGCTTTCTATAGAGGCATCATGGAATCTGTTCTGCAAGCCGTAGGACTAAATTCGCTGGTCAATGGTTTCAGTTGAATGACGCAATCGCTAATAGTCGTTAACGACTCTCCGCACTTTTGCTCCACCTGAAGGCGGCGACGACGACGGGGGGCATAGCGTGTTCCAATGGTTCCACGGCTCAGCTCACGTGACGAGATGCAGAGGTTGCGCCAAACCATGTGAGCACCAGATTGGCACAAACGCCTTTTGCGGCCGGATCTGAGCGGAGAGGCGATCCTCACTACGCTGCGGCTTCCGACATTTCGGGCAAGACCAGTTCGGCGACAGGGAGCGGGTGGCCGTAGCGCCAGCCTTGGCCCATGGAGCCCGGCGCGAGTTCCTCAAGCACGCGCGCCTGCTCTTCAGTCTCAATCCCTTCGAACACGACCGCCAATCCGAGCGTCGCCATCATCCGGCAGATCTCCCGCAGCACCAGCGTTCCCACGAGGCTGGTGCCGACCGAACGACTGAACAGCTTGTCGAGCTTGATCGTGTCGATGGGCAGCGTTGCCAGATAGGCAAGGCTCGAATAGCCGGTGCCGAAATCGTCGAGGAAGACGCGGTAGCCGGCGTCGCGCAGGTCCCCCACCATGTCGCCGATCCGCGCGACATCGCCCGTCTCACGCTCTGTGACCTCGACGACGATCGCGCTGCGCTCGACGCTGTGCCGACTGGCAAGACGGTCGAGCATCTGCCGGAACTCCGTCGACAAAAGCTGCTGTACGGCGACATTGATGCTGACATGGAGATGGGGACGCGCTCGAAGGATCGCGGTCAACTCGTTGAGCGCACGGTCCACGACGCGCTCGGTCAGATCGCCGAGGAGGCCCGACCGTTCCGCGAGCGGAATGAAGATGTCGGGCGGAACAGTTTGGCCGCGCGGCCCGTGCCAGCGCGCCAATGCCTCGAAGCCCGTCACCTGACGGGTCTTGATGCAGACCATCGGCTGATAATAAACGGCGATCTCGTCGCGCCGGATGGCACGACGGAGCTGGTTCACCAGCGTTCGGCGCGCAGCGAGCCAGCTGCCGATGACGGCTTGGCCGACAAGGCCGAGCAGACCGCCCCCGGCGAGAAGACCGAGCTTTCCAGCCAGCGACATCGACAAAATGCCGAGTGGGGCTCGGTCGCTGATCGATACGCAGAGATCGAAGCCGGGCTCGCACCGTGCGTAGGTATGATCGATCGCAAGGGCCATCTGCGAGTGAAGGCTGTATTCTGCGCCCACGAGGCGCCCCGAACCGATCCAACTCATATAGCTGCCGGTCCGGTCGCCCGGGCTGACGACGGCGACCGCATCGCCGAGGCCGTCAAAAACATCGGATGCCGCCTTCGGCCGCGAATAGACGATCACGCCATGATTCGCCGCCGCAGTGACCATGACCCGCCAGTCACCGCGGAGCGGCGTCTGTAGCCAGACCTGGCCGCCGCGCGAACTGATCCGGTCCGGCGGACGGAGGGCCGTTGCAACGGGCAGCCGTCCGCTCGCGTCGCACAGGACCGTGCGACCTTCGATCCGTCCGACATCGATGAGATAGGCAGACCGCGAGACGATGACATTGAGCGCCGCGATATCATCCGGCGAGCAAGGGGTGGTTCTGAGCGCTGCGGCCTGACGTAACCCAAGGCGCGCCTCGGTCGCGATGGCGACAGACCGGTTCAAGAGCAGACCGGCCTGGAACTCCAGCTCGCTCTGGCGGCCCGCCCAGTTGAAAGCTTCGAAACTCGTGGCGACGACCAGCGTCCCCAGCACGATCGAAAGGGCGACGACAGTCGATCGCCTCAAGCTTGCCGCCGCGTAAAGGCCCATTCGTATCATGCCCGGCGCTGAATCCCGCGCCATCGGAAGGGCCGAAAACCCTATGAAGCTACCGCGCATCACAGTCGCCATGGTTCGAACTTTTCGAATCGAACACCATTCGACTGTATGCAGGCGCGAGACTAGGCGATTGAACCGCGTTGTCCTCGCCCGACCGGTACATCTCCAGGTCGTTATGTGTTCAATATGAACACTTCGCCAACTCCGAGGCTAAAATCCGCGCGATCGGGCCCATCGGCGGGGAGGTCCCCGGCCATCGGCGCCCGCCACGGGCCCTCCCGGCGGCTGGCGAGCGGCGCTTGAGCCGGCATGCTGAGCGTCCATCAGCGCCGGGTTTCGGAACCGGCCGTCCTCCTGGCTCGGCGCGTCGGCTTTCAGCCGAGACCCTTGCCGAGCACGACCGACAGCTCGCGCGTCGCCTCGAGCAAAATCGCGAGCGCCGCACTCCGGTCCGGCACGTCGGCGCGATCGACGCGTGAAAGGAAGGGGCAGGTCAGCGCCGCAATCGCCGTCTCACCGGGCCCGAGAACCGGCGCGGACAGATTGAACACCGCCTCGGACTGGAAGCTCTCCATCGCCTCATAACCATCCCGGCGGATCGCGGCGAGGCGCTGGTCGAGCTGGTCGGGACGGCCGCGATCCTCGGCGAGCTCCTCGCGCTCCGCCTCCATCAGCGCCCGCTCATGTGGCGACGCAAAAGCCAGCAGGACATGGCCCGAGCCGGTATTGTAGAGGCTGACACGCGCGCCGACGCGGATCGAATAGCTCCAGTAGGACGGGGCATCCATCTGCGCCACGACAATGACGCGACCGCGGTCATAAACCGCCAGATGACAGGCCTGTTCGGCGCGCTTCGAGAACCGGCGCATCACCGGCAGCGCCTGGCTGACGAGGCGACGCACCGGCGCATGCTGATGCGCGAGCGCGAAAAGGCGCAATGTCAGCTCGTAGCGATCGGTGAGAATGCGCGCAACATAGCCCCGGCGCACCAGGCGATCGAGCATGCGATAGATTTCGTTGGGCGAGCGTCCGAGAGCCTTGGCGATCTCGGCCTGAGTCAGGCTCTCGTCCGTGGCCGCGAGCAGCTCGAGAATATCGAGCCCCTTGTCGAGCGCAGGCGCACGATAGCGATCATGGGCGTCGTCGAGCATGGGCCTCGATTCCCGCGACAGCGACCGACGGACCGGATCGAAGCCGGCCGCGGGTCACGGCTAGAGATTGACTCACATCCGTCAATTTCGCTTATATACGAATATACTATTCAAGGATGGACAATTCGGTCGACCCGTGTTGGTTCTACACGCGTGGGAAGGGCCAGCGTCCTGAAGCGGCATCGCGTGATGTCGCCGCCGGACCGCTCTCGGGGAGGAGTGCGCATGGCCCGGATTGTCCGCGTTGAAGGGTTGATGGTTGACCTGACGCCGAAGGTGAAGCGGGTCGATGCGATCCAGTCCTTCGTCAGCCAGGAAACGCCGATTATCCGGATTACCGATGCCGATGGCGCGGTCGGCACCGGCTACAGCTACACGATCGGCACCGGCGGCCCGGCGATCCTGTCGCTGATCGAGAAGACGCTCGCCCCGGCGCTGATCGGCCGCGAGGCCGGCATGATCGAGCAGATCTGGCGCGATCTCCTGTTCCTGACCCATGCCACCGCCGTCGGCGCGATCACCTCGCTGGCGCTCGCCGCCATCGACACCGCGCTCTGGGACCTGCGCGCCCGGCGCGCCGGGCTGCCGCTGCATGTGCTGGCGGGCGGCGCGCAGGAGAAGATCCGGCTCTACACGACCGAAGGCGGCTGGCTGCATCTCGACACCGCCGCGATCGTCGAGGACACGATCCGCGCCAAGGAGAGCGGCTTTTCCGGCGCCAAGATTAAGGTCGGCCGGCCCATCCACGAGGATGTCGCGCGTCTTGCCGCCGTGCGCGAGGCAGTTGGCGCCGGCTTCGAGCTCTTCACCGATGCCAACCAGGCCTTCGCCGTCGATGAGGCCATCCGCCGGGCCCGCCATTATGAGGCGGCCGATATCGGCTGGCTCGAAGAGCCGCTCGCCGCCGACGATGTCGACGGCCATGTCCGCCTCTCCGCTTCGACGACGATCCCGATCGCGGTCGGCGAGAGCCTCTATTCGGCGCCGCAGTTCCGCGACTATCTGCAGCGGCGCGCCTGCTCGATCGTGCAGGTTGATGTCGCGCGCATCGGCGGCATCACGCCCTGGCTGAAGGTTGCCCATCTCGCCGAGACCTTCAATGTCGTGGTCTGCCCGCATTTCCTGATGGAGCTGCATGTCGGGCTCTGTGCCGCAGTGCCGAATGCGCGCTGGGTCGAATATATCCCGCAGCTCGACAGCCTGACGCTTTCGGGCATGCGGATCGAGAACGGCCATGCGATCCCGAGCAGCGAAGCAGGCCTCGGGATAGCCTGGGATTTCGCGGCCATCGACCGGCTAAAGGTCGCGGGCTCGCGCTTCGCCATTGCAAGCTGAGAGGACAATCGAATGAGCGACAAGCTCGCGGGCAAGGTCGTGCTGGTGACGGCAGCGGCACAGGGCATCGGCCGGGCGATCGCCGAAAGCGCGGCGGCGGCCGGCGCGACGGTGTGGGCGACGGATATCAACGAAGCCAAGCTCGCCGAGCTCGGGCATCTGACGAATGTCACCACGCGCACGCTCAATGTGCTGAGCACGGCCGATGTCGAGGCGCTGGTCGGCACGATCGGCACCGTCGATGTTCTGTTCAACGCGGCCGGCATCGTCCATGCCGGCACGATCGAACAGGCGAGCGAGGCCGATCTCGACTTCGCCTATGACCTCAACGTCAAGTCGATGTGGCGGACGATCAAGGCGGTGCTGCCGGGCATGCTGGCGCAAGGCGACGGCTCGATCGTCAACATCTGCTCGGTCGCAGGCTCGATCAAGGGCGTGCCGAACCGCTTCGCCTATGGCGTCACCAAGGCGGCGACGGTCGGCCTCACCAAGTCGGTCGCGGCGGATTATGTGACGCGCGGCATCCGCTGCAACGGCATCTGCCCCGGCACCGTCGAGAGCCCGTCGCTGCAGGAGCGCCTGCGCGCGCAGGGCGACTATGAAGCCGCCCGCGCCGCCTTCATCGCCCGCCAGCCGATCGGCCGCATCGGGACCCCACAGGAGATCGCCGACCTCGCCCTCTATCTCGCAACCGCAACCTACACCACCGGGCAGATGCACATCATCGACGGCGGTTGGGTGAACTAACGGGGAACAATCGCGACGGGATGACGTTGGTCTTTCATCAATGGCAATGATGGAGGATCACGATGTCCATGACGTTTGACACCCATTCCGGTTCAGCGGCTGCCCCGATCAATCCGCTGATCTCGGCCGACAAGGTCGATGGCACCGCCGTCTATAATGGAGCCGGCGAACGGCTCGGCGATGTTCATGACGTGATGATCGACAAGGTGTCTGGCCGCGTCGCCTATGCGATCCTGTCCTTCGGCGGTTTCCTCGGCATCGGCGAGAAATACCATCCGCTGCCCTGGAACGCGCTCAAATATGACGTCGAGCGCGGCGGCTATGTCGTCGATATGACCCGCGACCAGCTGGAGGGCGGCCCTGTCTTCGATGATGGCGTCGAGCCCGCCTGGGGCGACCGCGACTACGAGAAGCGCGTGCACGACTATTACGGTCTGCCGCCTTACTGGACGATTTGACCGGACTGACCGGACCGGCACGATGGCCGCGGCACCGCCGCGGCCATCGTCGTTTCGACCTCAGCGATAGGTCGCACCGAGATGGTGGACCTGGAGATCGCCGACCGAGGGCATGGCTGAGCCCGCCTCCGGCTTGAAGCGCACCGTGCGCGGTTCCCCCGGCAAGAGCAGGAAGCTCGCATCGTCGAAATGGCCCGGCGAGGCCGGCGCCTCGACGCGGACATAAAAGGCCGGCGCGTCGCTGGTCAGCGTGAAACGCCCCTCCCCGGCAGCGACGGCCGACACCTTCGCGACCGGCAGTTCGAAGCGCTTCGGCACATCGGGGAAGACGACGATCTGGAGCGCCGGATCGGCGATGCCGTCGACAACCGCGTCGATAACGTAGACGCGGTCATCAGCCTTCGGTGCCTCGAGCGCGGCCACATCGATCGCCCGGTCGGGCGGAAGCTGCGCCTCGGCAATCCGCTCATGCAGCAGCACGCCGCGAAGATCGAGCGTGCGAATGCGGGCCTCAAGCCGCACCGGCTCGTGACGGTCATTGACCGCCCGCACGGTCAGCACACCGTCCTCGATCCGGGCCGCCAGCGCGACAGGGGCGAAGAAACGCTTGGCATGATAATGCAGCGTCTTCCACGCCAGCGTGTGGTCGATCGAAGACCAGGACACCGCCGGCCAGACATCGTTGAGCTGCCAGTAGAGCGCGCCCATCGAATGCGGCTTCAGGCTGCGCCAGTAGCGCACCGCCGTTTCGATCGCCAGCGCCTGCTGCAATTGCGACAGGAACACGAACTGCTCGAAACCCGAAGGCACGCGGAAATAGCGCGCCATCGTGTCGATTATGCGCGAATTTCCGGCGAGGTCGCGCTGGTGAAACTCCATCACCGGGGAGGTTGCGTTCCAGGCTTCGGGCTCGGCGAAGGCACGAATACCGGTCATCGAGGGAAAGGACTGGAAGCCGAACTCGGAGCAGAAGCGCGGCTTCACCGTGTAATAGTGCTCGAAATTCTTGTTCGAGTGCCAGACATCCCAGAAATGCATGTCGCCCGAACCATCATCATGCCAGGCATCACCATAATCGAGATCGCCATTACAGGGCGAGGACGGCCAGAACCGTCGATCGGGATCAGTCTCTATCACGGCGCGGTCGATCACCCTGTTGAGGCGGTCGTAATTGACCAGATAGCGGTCGCGGTTGTTCTTCGACAATTCGTACCAGGTCAGCGATCCCACAACCTCGTTGTCGCCACACCAGAGCGCGATCGAGGGATGGCTGGAGAGACGCTTGATCTGGTAGCGCAGTTCCGCATCGACCTGGGTGAGGAAGTCCGGCGTCGAAGGATATTGCGAGCAGGAAAACATCATGTCCTGCCAGACCAAGAGTCCAAGTTCGTCGCAAAGGTCATAGAACGCGTCGAACTCGTAGAAACCCCCGCCCCAGACGCGGATCATGTTCATATTTGCTTCGACCGCCGCCGAAAGAAGCGCGCGAATACGGCCTTCGGTAATCTTCGCGGGCAGCG
Organism: Kaistia sp.; assembly: GCA_965229085.1. GTDB lineage: Bacteria > Pseudomonadota > Alphaproteobacteria > Rhizobiales > Kaistiaceae > Kaistia. The sequence goes on from OZ245859.1 coordinate 2,154,307, forward strand.
CGTCGGCCGGAATCCAGTTGGCGCCCTTGGCGAAGATGTCGATGCCGTTGACGCGGACGATCATCGAGGCTCCGGCCTCGTCCTTCTCGGTAACGATCTCGAGCGTGCGGAAGCCGATCCGGCGCGTCACGCTGTCGCCGGGGATGGAAAGGACGGCGTCATAGAGCGGCTGCGCGCCATGGCCGGCAGGCCACCATAGATCGGGCATGCCGACATCGAGTTCGAGCCGCGCGCTGCCGACCCCCTTCTCGACCGCGACATGGGCGGTGACAGCATGTCCACCGAGCGTGAACGCTACGGGGACTTGGACCTTGGCAGACGCCGCAAGCTCAACCTCTGCGATCGCCGTGACGCGGCCATCGGCAGCGTGGCGCTGGCGGATCTGGACGCTCTCGATCCGGGCCGCCTCATAGAAATGCAACACCGGCTCGGCATAGATCCCCGTCACCATCAGCACCGGACCCCAGTCCCAGCCGCCATGGCACTGGGCCTTGCGGATCATGTTGAGGTCGGGAACCTTGTTGTTGTTGACGCTCCACGGGATCGGGAATGGCTGGCGAGCGGCCCTCGCGGTCGCCTCGGCACCGGCCGGCGAGAAGCGGATGCGGAGCGTGTTATCGCCCTCGACGATCGCGTCGGTGACATCAATGCGATGGCGAATGAAGCTCGATTCGAGCGTCGCGACGGAACGGCCGTTCAGCACCACCTCGGCGAAGGTGTCGACGAATTCGAGCTCCAGAACCGCCCAGCGGCCGGTTGCCTCGCCGGGCGCGACCGTGAAGCTGCGGCTGATCTCCCAGGCGGCCTCGCCGACCCATTGCACCAGGGCCTCGTTGCGGCCGACCATCGGATCAGGAATTCGCCCAAGCGCCAGGAGCGCCGAATGGACATCGCCTGGAATGGCGCAGTCGCCGAGCACGGCGCCGCCCGCATCGGCCAGCGTCCACGCGCCGGCGAGCGACAGAGAAGCGCCGGGGCGCGGAAGTTCGGTCATGGGTCGATCTCCTGAAGGCGGCAGAGATGGGGCAGCGGGATCGCAAAGCCTCTAGCACGGCACTGGGGACAAGCCGAGGCGCGGCGGCGATTGTCACAGAGGCGTTTTGCAAACCTGGATATTTTTGACTTCCATTTGGCCGGCAAGGTGCTCATATGCCGGTCATATACCCTTGCGGCAAGAATGCCGCACCCAAGCTGGAGGACCGTCGATGACATCCAAACTCGACCAATTGAAGTCCATGACGGTCGTGGTTGCCGACACGGGCGACCTCGAAGCGATCAAGACCTTCCGCCCGGTCGATTGCACGACGAACCCCTCGCTGGTGCTGAAGGCATTCGACCTGCCGCTCTACAAGGACGTCATCGACAACGCCGTCGCCTGGGGCAGCAAGCAGGGCGGCTCGAAGGATGCGATCGCCGCCGCTGTCGCCGACCGTCTTTCGGTCGCCTTTGGCGCCGAAGTCTCCAAGCTCGTTCCCGGCCGCGTTTCGACCGAGGTCAATGCAGACCTCTCCTTCGACACCGAAGCGTCGCTGAAGCGCGCCCGTGCGATCATCAAGGACTATGCCGATCTCGGCATTCCGCGCGAGCGCATCCTGATCAAGCTTGCCTCGACCTGGGAAGGCATCCGCGCCGCGGAAGTCCTCCAGAAGGAAGGCATCGACTGCAACCTGACGCTGCTGTTCTCGCTCGCCCAGGCGGTCGCCTGCGCAGAGGCCGGCGTGTTCCTGATCTCGCCCTTTGTCGGCCGCATTCTCGACTGGTACGTCAAGTCGACGGGCAAGACCTTCGAGCCCGAGCAAGATCCGGGTGTCGTTTCGGTTCGCCAGATCTACGCCTACTACAAGGCCTATGGCATCAACACCGTCGTGATGGGCGCATCGTTCCGCTCCACCGGCGAGATCGAGGCGCTGGCCGGTTGCGACCGTCTCACCATCGCCCCGGCGCTGCTCGAGAAGCTCGCTGCCGATGAGGGCACGCTGGTGCGCAAGCTCGATCCGGCCAATGCCGGCGAGGCACCGGCCAAGCTCTCCTATGACGAGAAGGGCTTCCGCTGGGCGCTGAACGAGGACCCGATGGCGACCGAGAAGCTCTCGGAAGGCATCCGTCAGTTCGCCAAGGACCTGCACACGCTGCGCGGCCTCGTCGCCAAGAGGCTTGAGGCCGTCGCCGCCTGAGACTTTCAGCTAGGCCTCGCGCCAAGCCGCAAATGATAACCGCCCGTCAAGGTCAGCCTTGGCGGGCTTTTCTTTGCCTGATGCCTTGCAAAGCAGGGCGTGTCTTGATAAATACAAATTGTCGACAAGACATAAAACAGAGAGCGAGACCGCGATGACGATGGATCCGAAGGCGACTTGGAAGGGAGTTTTCCCGGCCGTAACCACCCAGTTCCGCCCGGATTTCTCCGTCGACCTCGATGCAACCGCCAAGGTCATCGAAGCGCTGGTCGCCGATGGCGTTTCCGGCCTCATCATCTGCGGCACGGTCGGCGAGAATTGCTCGCTGACCCGCTCGGAAAAGGTCTCGCTGGTCGAGACCGCGGTTGGCGTCGCCAAGGGCCGCGTGCCGGTCATCTCCGGCCTTGCCGAATATACCAGTGCCTTCGGCGCGGAGTATGCCCGCGAGGCGACCAAGGCTGGCGTTGACGGCCTGATGGTCATGCCGGCGATGGTCTATCCGGCCAAGCCGCGCGAGACGATCGACCACCTGACCACGATCGCCAAGGCGACCGACACGCCGATCATGGTCTACAACAATCCGCCGAGCTATCGCACCGACGTGACCCCTGCGATGCTGGTCGGCTTGGCTGATGTCGACACTATCGTCGCCTTTAAGGATTCATCGGGCGACACGCGCCGCATCGTCGATGTGCGCAACATGACGGGCGACCGCTTCATCCCCTTCTGCGGCCTGGACGACGTGGTGCTCGAAACCGTTGCGCTCGGCGCCGTCGGCTGGGTTTCCGGCATGTCGAACGTCTTCCCGCGCGAGGGCGAGACGCTGTTCCGCCTGGTGCGCGACGGCCGCTTCGCCGAGGCAATGCCGCTCTATGACTGGTTCATGCCGATCCTGCATCTCGACGCCCGCCCGGACCTCGTCCAGGCGATCAAATATTGCGAGAAGATCCTCGGCCGCGGCACCGATCTGACCCGTCCGCCCCGCCTCGCGCTCGACGCGGCCGAGAAGGCCGAACTCGAGGCCGTGATGGCGAAGGCGCTGGCGAACCGTCCGGCGCTGCCGGAAACCGGCCTCCCGGCGGCCGCCTGACCGGCGCCGCGATGCGCATCGCGGTCATCGGAGGCGGCATCGTCGGCGCGGCAACCGTGCATGCGCTGCTCGACGAGGGCCACGCGGTCGACTGGCTCGACCGCGACGGCATCGCCGCGGGCGCTTCGGCCGGCAATGCCGGCTGGATCGCGCATATGGACATCATGCCGCTCGCCTCGCCAAAGGTGTGGCGGCATATGGCCGGCTGGATGCTCGATCCGCTCGGCCCGCTTTCGATCCGCCCGGCCTATCTGCCCAAGCTGCTGCCGTTTCTCGGCCGCTTCATCGCCGCGAGCCGCCCGGGTCGCATCGAGGACTCGATCGCGGCGATCAGCGCGCTGAATGCCCGCGCCCTGCCCGCCTGGGAAAAGCGGCTCGATGCACTCGGCCTTAGCTTCCATCTTCGAAGCAAGGGCATCCTGTCCGTCTGGTCCAGCACCGCCGCCGCTCAATCAGCGGAGCCCCTGATTGCACGGCAGCGGGCGATGGGTATTCCCGTCGATTGGCTCGATGCCCGGGCGCTGCACGAGCTTGAGCCTCAACTCGGCCCCCGCGCTGCGCGGGGCGCACTCTATCCAACGGGCTGCCATGTTTCCGATCCGAAGGCACTGACCCTCGCGCTCGCCGTGGCGGCGGAGGCGCGCGGCGCCCATGTCGTCAAGATGGAAGCGGTCGCCGTCCGCCCTCAAGGCGCGGACATCGCTATCGTCACCGGCTTCGACAGTATCGCGCTGTTCGACCGCGTCGTGGTCGCTACCGGCGCCTGGTCGAAGCCGCTCGCTGCCTCAATCGGCGACGCCGTGCCGCTCGACACCGAGCGCGGCTACAACGTCACCCTGCCCTCAGGCCGTCTCGGCCTGTCGCGTCCGGTGATGTATGAGGGCGAGGGCTTTGTCACGACCCCGCTCGACATCGGCGACCGGATCGGCGGCAGCGTCGAATTTGCCGGACTGGATGCGCCGCCGAACTATGGCAGGGTCGATGCCATTCTCGGCCGCGCCCGCCGCTTTCTGCCGGAGGCCGATCTATCCGGCGGCACGCGCTGGATGGGCTTCCGGCCCTCGATCCCGGATTCGCTGCCGGTCATCTCGCGCTCGAAGCGCGATCCACGCATTGTCCATGCCTTCGGGCATGGCCATTACGGCTTGACGCAGGCCGCCGTGACAGCCGAAATCGTAGCCGATCTCGTGGCGGACCGCGTGCCGTCCATCGACACAACCCCCTATTCCGTCACACGATTTCAGGCAAGGTTCTGACCATGGCGCGCCACTCGTTCTTCTGCATCGACGGCCATACCTGCGGCAATCCGGTGCGCGTCGTCACCGGCGGCTCCATTCCGGTGCTCAAGGGCACCACCATGTTCGAGAAGCGCCAGCATTTTCTCGCCGAATTCGACTGGATTCGGAAGAGCCTCTGCTTCGAACCGCGCGGCCACGACATGATGTCGGGCTCGATCCTGTATCCGCCGTCGTCTGACGCCTATGACACGGCGATCCTGTTCATCGAGACCTCGGGCTGCCTGCCGATGTGCGGCCATGGCACGATCGGCACCGTCACCTTCATCATCGAGCACGGCCTCGTCACGCCGAAGACGCCGGGCCTGCTCCGGCTCGAGACCCCGGCTGGGCTGGTCGAGGCGCGCTATGTCCAGAATGGACCCTATGTCGAGAGCGTGACGCTGACCAATGTGCCGTCCTTCCTGCTCGGCCGCGACTATGAGGTCGAGGTCGACGGCATCGGGACGCTCAAAGTCGATGTCGCCTATGGCGGCAATTTCTATGCGATCGTCGAGCCGCAGGAGAATTACGCCGACCTCTCCGATCTCGAGCCGTCCGATATCGTCCGCCTGTCGCCGAAGCTGCGCGCCGCCTTCAACGCCCGCCATTCGATCGTGCATCCAGAGAACCCGGCGCTCGACAAGCTGACCCATGTGCTCTGGACCGGCCGGCCGAAAAACGAGGGCTCCAGCGCCCGCAACGCCGTGTTCTATGGCGACAAGGCAATCGACCGTTCGCCCTGCGGCACGGGAACCTCGGCTCGGCTGGCACAGCTCTTCGCGACCGGACGGCTCAAGGAAGGCGAGGCCTTCGTGCATGAGAGCATCATCGGCTCGACCTTCACCGGACGCGTCGCCCGCACGACAACCGTCGCTGGCCGCCCGGCGATCGTCCCGACCATCGAAGGCTGGGCGCGGGTCACCGGCTACAACACCATCTTCGTCGACGACCGCGATCCGTTCTGGGCCGGCTTTCAGGTGGTCGACGGCGCAGCCTGAGGATGAAGACGGGCGGCGGTTCCGCCGCCCGTCTTCTCATCTTCAGCGGACCCAACCGCCGGGCACGAAGACCCAGCGCCCGCCGCGCCAGGCCCAGTGCGCCGGCGCATAGTGCCAGCCTGGTCGCACGGCGACCCAATGCCCGGGCATCCAAACATAGCCGCCACGGCGCCACTCCCAATGGCCGGATACCCAAGCATAGCCGCGGCGCATCGGCGGCGGCATCTCGTAGCGCGGCGGGGGCGGACCATAGCCGCGGCCAGGCGGCGGGCCATAGCCGGGGGGACCGTAGCCGGGGGGACCGTAGCCAGGACCAGGCGGCGGATAGCCTTGCGCCTCAGCCGCATCGGGCGCCGCGACCAGGGCGGCCGCCGGCAGCGCCACCGCGGCAGCCACGAGGCCGCGCAACAGGGATCGCCTCGAAAGACTCAACTTATCCTCCTCGTTTAGATGAGGGTGACAGGCGCTGCGCCTGTCCGGCCCATCCGGTATCGGTAATTCTCGATCGCGCGGCGGACCCGCGCTGCATCCCTCGTGCCGCCCAGCTTCGGCAGCATTGTGGCCAAGGGCCCGAACGCAATCCGGAGAGATGCGGGCTGCCGAAATCGTAATGGCTTTGGGGGTCATCGACCGGACGGCCTGGCTTCTAGTTGTTGCATCGGCTTCTTCCGAAAGCCGCGCCCCACTTTTCGGGCCGATGCTCTGAAACGGCAAAGGGCGGCACCCGGAGGCACCGCCCTTCGTGGTTGCTGGCTGGAACGACCCGCCTCAGCGGACCCAGCCGCCGGCAATGAACACCCAACGGCCGTTGCGCCAGACCCAGCGCGGGTTGCGATAGTGCCAGCCTGGTCTGTTCCGGACCCACCGTCCCGACACCCAGACATAGCGGCCGCGACTCCAGGTCCAGTGACCTGGAACCCAGACATAGCCGCGGCGCGGAGGCGGCCGGCGTTCCGCACGAGGGGCGGGCGGGCGCCGGGTTGGCCCTGGGGGTGGACGATGGCCGGGCGGCGGCCGCGATTGGGCGTCGGCCTCCTCCGGCATCGAGAGGCTTGCGGCCGGCGCGACGACTACAGCGGCGATAAGGCCGCTGAGCAAAGAACGTCGTGTTAGCTTCAAGGGGGCTCCTCCTTGGTCTCGGCGGCTGGCACCGCCACTTAGCCCGCGCGGATGGAACGTTTCTGCGGCGAAGTTCCGTCGCTCCAAATGGCGGACCTCAGATCACATAACCGTGTCGACCCAGAAAGAGTTTCAGCCGGTCGGGAAATTTCAGCAGCTTCCGCTCGCGCTTCGGACAGGCGCCCAGATCATCGCCCGAGAGGCAGGTCATCTCGCCGGCATCGGCCGCGAAATCCCAATGATCATTGAGCGCCTGGAACGCTGCCGCTCCTTGGCCGGCGCGCACGCTCTGCGCCACCCAGCCAGCGAGGAATCCGGGCGAGGACCAGCGCGTCGCAGGATCGGCATTCGCTTCGAGCTCGGCGAGCCAGTCGCGCTGGTTCTTCAGAAAGCGCGGCTCGCTGCTGACCTCGACGACCTTGCCGTCGCGGACCTCGCGGATCACCAGGGGCGCGGCGCTGCAAGCGTAGCAATCGAAGGCATAGAGGAAGGCGCCATCGGTCGCGACGATCTCGGCGACACCGTCATTGTCGAGATCCTCGAGATAGTCGCCATCGCCGTCGAACGAGCCGATCTCGATCCCGGTCCAGCCTGTCGGCCCGTCTTCCGCGACGGTGACGCGCGTGCAGCAATGGGCGCCGCCGGAATAGCTGGAGAAATAGACCTCCTTGCCGGCCCGCAGCGGATCGATCTCGGCGATCGAAGCCGACGCGGCGGGAACCTCCATGCCGGAGGCGACGCCGGCGAGATCGAGCACCCGTTTGCCGCCGACGCTGACCTTGAGGACGGGAACATCGAGATCTCTGTCGATCTTCGGGCGGCGCTCATAGTCGATCCGGGCGGTGATGCCGCCATCGGTCACGCTCGCCTCCCATGCACCTTCCGAGAATTCCGCCGTCGGAAAGGCCGGCGGCGCGCGCTCACCACTTTCTTCGGCGGCCTGAAGCGGGGCCACGGCAAGCATCAGCGCCGCCAGGGCCAGCATCAGGGAGGGCCTGCAGGCGGCCATGGATCGCTCTTCCCCATCAGATCGCGGCGGAATCGCCGCCGCCGATCCTAGGGGCTCGCTCCGCCGGCGAACAGTTCCAACGCTTGCCGCTGCCGCCCGGCTGCCGGTAAGAATACGGGGAGAAGCAGCATCGGAGTTCCCCGTGACATCGCCCCTCCTGCCGCGCACTGGCGGCCAGCTCATCGTCGAGGCATTGGCTGCGAACGGCGTCGACCGGGTCTTCACCGTACCGGGCGAGAGCTTCCTCGCCGTGCTCGACGCGCTTGGCGACAGCGCCATCGACATCGTCAATGCCCGGCATGAAGGCGGCGCGGCGATCATGGCCGAGGCCGATGGCAAGCTGACCGGGCGGCCCGGCGTCGCGATCGTCACGCGCGGTCCCGGAGCGACCAACGCGGCAGCCGGCCTCCATATCGCGCGCCAGGATTCGACGCCGATGCTACTCCTGATCGGGCAGATCGCCCGAGACCATCGGGAGCGCGAGGCCTTTCAGGAGATCGACTATCGCCGCATGTTCGGCGAAGTCGCGAAATGGGTCGCCGAGATCGACAGCGCCGCGCGCATCCCGGAATTCCTCTCGCGTGCCTTCCACACGGCGACGTCCGGCCGGCCCGGCCCCGTCGTTCTCGCCCTGCCGGAAGACATGCTGCGCGAGACGGCGGCAGCCCTCCAGCCGCAGCCCTTCGAGCCGATCGAAACCTATCCCGGCCTGACGCAGACGGCGCAGTTGCAGAAGCTGCTCTGGGCGGCCACGCGACCCTTCGTCATCGCTGGCGGCAGCCGCTGGAGCGCCAAGGCCGTGGCCTCGCTCCGCCGCTTCGCCGAGCGCTTCGAACTGCCGGTCGGCGTTTCGTTCCGTCGTCAGGGACTGTTCGACCACGACCACCCCAACTATGCCGGCGATGTCGGGCTCGGCATCAACCCGGCTCTCGCGGCGCGGATCAAGGAGGCTGACCTCCTGCTGCTGCTTGGTGGCCGCATGAGCGAGACGCCCTCGAACGGCTATACGCTGATCGAGGCGCCGGAGCCGCGGCAGATGCTGGTGCATGTGCATGGCAGCGCCGAAGAACTCGGGCGGGTCTATCGCCCGACATTGGCCATCAATGCGACGCCGAACGGCTTCGCCTCACAGCTCGAAGTGGTGCATCCGCCTGTTACGATCCCCTGGGGCGCCGAGACGAAGGCCGCCAACGCCGCCTATCGCGCCTGGTCGGAGCCGGCGGATCGCCCGGTCGGAGGCGTCGAGCTTGGCGCGATGATCCGGCATCTCCGCGAGGTTCTGCCCGAAGATGCGATCCTCACCAATGGAGCCGGCAACTATGCCGGCTGGCTGCATCGCTATTACCGTTTCCGCCAGCCGGGCACACAGCTCGCGCCGACCTCGGGCTCGATGGGCTATGGCCTGCCGGCCGCGATCGCGGCCAAGCTGAGGCATCCGGAGCAGACGGTCGTTGCGCTGGCCGGCGACGGCTGCTTCCAGATGACGGGCCAGGAGTTCGCCACCGCCTGCCAGGAGGGCGCTGCCGTCATCGTCATCGTCGTCGACAACGGCATGTATGGGACCATCCGCGCCCATCAGGAGCGCGCCTATCCCGGACGCGTCACGGCGACGGCGCTCGTCAATCCCGATTTCGCCGCGCTTGCCAGGTCCTATGGCGGCCATGGCGAGAGCGTGGATCGCACGGAGGACTTCGCGGGCGCCTTCGCACGGGCGCTCGCCTCCGGCAAGCCGGCGATCCTGCATGTAAAGAGCGATCCGGAAGCCATCTCGCCAACGGCGACGATGACAGGGCTCAGGGGCAAGAGCTAGGATCGAAGGCGGCCCGATCAGTCGATAGCCGACGCGATGACGCCGTTCTGGCGCTTCAGGAAGGCGAGCAGACGGTCCTGGAAGTCCGGCACGACCGCGGCCTGCACCGAAGGACGGGTGGCCAGAACCGCGCGCCAGGCCGAGACCTTGGGCAGGCCGTCGAAGTAGCCAAAATCGCTGACGGCTTCGAAACCGTCGAAAATGCGGAAGATCGGCGCGAACACGGCATCAACAAGCGAGAAAGCGCTGCCCGCAAAGAACGGCCCGTCGCCGAGTTCGGCCTCGACGCGGGCGAATTTTTCGCGGACCAGCGCCACCTTGGCATCGAACGTCGCCTGATCGGCGGTCGTTTCGAGCGCCCAGACGTCACCAAGGATCGCAGAGCCGAACTCCATCCACGCGCGATGGCGGGCCTTGGTGAGCGGATCGGAGGGATGCAGCTGCGGCGCCTCGGTCTCGTCGAGATATTCGGCGATCACCGTGCTTTCGAACAGCACGTCATCACCGACCTTGAGCAGCGGCACCTTGCCGAGCGGCGAGATCGCCTTGAACCAGTCCGGCTTGTTTGCAAGATCGATATTGATCCGCTCGAAGGGCACTCCCTTCTCGCCGAGCACGATGGCAGCGCGCTGGACATAGGGGCATAGATCAAAAGAGATGAGGGTCAGGGGCTTGTTCATGCGGGCTCCAAGGATTGACAGCATCGCCAGATCGATGCATATGCATCCTTCTAGATGCGACTGCATGGATCTGTCAAGGTGCATGCAGTCGCATCTTTTTTCGCCGAGGCCGCCATGACCGAACAGCAACCCTCCGAGACCGTCGTCACTGCCTGGGCGCGGCTGATGCGGGCGCAGCAGATCACTCTCAAGGCCATCGAGGCCGACCTCAAATTGGCAGGCCTGCCGCCGCTTGGCTGGTATGACGCGCTGCTGGAACTCCGCCGTGCCGGCGGCGCCCTCAGGCCTGTCGAGCTGGAGCAGGAGCTGCTGCTCGCGCAGCACAATATCTCGCGTCTGGTCGACCGTCTCGAGGTGGCGGGCTATGTGGCGCGCCAACCCTGCACCAGCGACGGTCGCGGGCAACTGGTCGCGATCACGGAAAGCGGACGCGCACTGCTTCACCGTATGGCGCCTGTCTACCTGGCCGCCATAAGCAGGCATGTCGGCGAGAAGCTTGGCGACGAGGCGAGCGCCAACTCGCTTGCCGCTCTGCTCGGCAAGCTGGCGCCCCCGCGCTAGAACAGGCTTTCCTGTGTCGGCGTCCGTACCTTCGCTGCCTTTTTCGGCTTGGCGGGCGCTAGCGTGCCTGTGGCCACCGCGCCGATCTTGCCGTCCTGGAACTCGATCGTCAGCGCGACGCCCGGTGCAACTAAGGCGGCGGCGCGAATCGGAGTGCCATCGGCATCCGTGACCAGCGCATAGCCGCGCGCCAGCACGCTCTTGTAGGACAGCGACTTTGCCAGTTGCGCAGCACGGTCGAGCCGCTCTCGGCTCCGCTCGGTGAGGCGGATGAAACTGCGGCCGAGGCGGCCGTCGATCTCGCCGAGCCGATCGCGACCGCGCGCGAGGCGATCGCGGAACGGCTCTATGCGCAGCCGCTGTGCCGTCCGAGCATAAAGAGCGCGCTTGCGCTCGGCATGGATTTCGAGCGCCCTACCCTGCCGCTCGGCGAGCGTTGCGAGGCGTTCGCCCGCGCGCTCGATGCGCCGTCCGAGCACGGTCGGGGTCAGCAGCGAGGCGGAGCGGCCGAGCCGGCCTCGATGGGCGAGCGTGTTGGCACTGAGGGCGCGGCCAAGCCGGGCAGCGCTTTCGTCGAAGGCGCGGCGCGGAATGGCGAGGAGGTCGTCGAGCCGCGGCAGGCCGCGTGCAGCGGCGCGCAGATCCCGCTTCCGAGTCTCGATCTGTCGAAAAGCAGCCCCATCAAGGCGCTGGCCGAGCCCGGTCACGGCCGCGACCAGATCTGCGCGCACCGGCACGGCCATCTCGGCGGCGCCGGTGGGCGTCGGCGCGCGGAGGTCGCTGGCGAAATCGATCAGCGTCGTGTCGGTCTCGTGGCCAACAGCCGAGATCAAGGGAATCTCGGAGGCGGCGGCAGCGCGGACGACGATTTCCTCGTTGAAGCTCCAGAGATCCTCAAGACTGCCGCCACCACGGGCGATGATGAGAAGATCCGGGCGCGGAATTGGGCCGCCTTCGGAAAGCGCGTTGAAGCCGGCGATCGCCGCCGCGACCTCGGCCGCCGATGTCTCGCCCTGGACCCGCACCGGCCAGACCAGCACATGCACCGGGAAGCGATCGGCAAGGCGGTGAAGGATGTCGCGGATGACAGCCCCGGTCGGCGAGGTGACGACGCCGATGACGCGCGGCAGATATGGCAGCGGCCGCTTGCGCGCCGGATCGAACAAGCCTTCGGCGCCGAGCTTCCTGCGCCGTTCCTCCAGCAGCGCCATCAGCGCGCCGATGCCGGCCGGCTCCAGCGTCTCGATGACGATCTGGTATTTCGACGAGCCGGGGAAAGTCGTCAGCTTGCCGACCGCGATCACCTCCATGCCCTCTTCCGGACGGAAGCGCAGCCGCGCCATGCTGGTGCGCCAGATCACGGCTTCGAGCTTGGCCTTGTCGTCCTTGAGCGCGAAATAGGCATGGCCGGAGGAATGCGGCCCGCGATAGCCGGAGATTTCGCCGCGCACGCGGACATGGCCGAACGTGTCCTCGACCGTGCGCTTCAGCGCAGCCGAGATTTCCGAGACGGAATATTCGGCGACATTCGACGTCGGCTCGGTCACATCGTCCTCCAGACGTTCCGATTGCCAGAGCAGGGCCGGCCGGGTCAAGGGCCAGCGCCGCCTGATACGGGTTGCGAACGCCCGCGCCGGCGACTATCCCTCGGCCATGTCCCGCTATGATTTCACAAGCCAGAGGCTCTTTCTCGACGCGCCGCTCGATGCCGGCGCACGGGTGCCGCTCGACCGCGACCAGGCGAATTATCTCGTCAATGTCCTGCGCATGGCGCCGGGCGCCAGTGTGCTGGTCTTCAACGGCCGCGACGGGGAATGGCGCGCCGTGCTCGATGGCGACCGCAAGCGCGCGCAGCTCATCGTCGAGGACGAGAGGCGGACGCAAACACCGGCTCCGACGCTCGACTATCTGTTCGCGCCGCTGAAGCAGGCGCGGCTCGACTATATGGTGCAAAAGGCGGTCGAAATGGGCGCCGGACGGCTGCGGCCGGTGATCACGCGGCGGACGCAGGTGACGCGGCTGAACGAGGATCGGCTCCGCGCCAATGCCATCGAGGCGGCCGAGCAATGCGGCATCCTCACCATTCCCGCCGTCACCGCGCCGGTGCCGCTCGCCGAGATCATCGCCGGCTGGGAGAGCGCCGAGGCCGGGCGACGGATCATCTTTTGCGACGAGGACGAGGCCGGCGCCGATCCGCTGGCCGTACTCGCCGCTCTCGACCCCTGCCGGCTCGCCGTATTGATCGGCCCGGAAGGCGGCTTCACGCCCGAGGAGCGTGCGCTGCTGAAGGCACAGCGCTTCGTGACCGCGATCACGCTCGGACCACGCATTTTGCGCGCCGACACCGCCGCCGTGGCAGCGCTGGCGCTGGTCCAGGCCGCGATCGGCGACTGGCGCAGCAACTGAAAGCCGGCTGGCAGCCATCCCGATCACGCGATCGTGATGATCTGGTGATCAGGCCGCCTTCGCACCTCTTCTGTCGGCGGAGCAACGCGTAAGCCGCTCATCTGGAATCGCTCCAGCTTGGAATTTCTCTAAGCATTTGATTTTGTTCGGCATTGCCTTTGACATCCACCGTCCCTTGATGGGATTGAGCGCTGCCCGGTCGGCGCCGCCCCTTGGCTGCGCCGGGTGGAGCGCCATCCGCCCCTCGAAGACGGAGCTTTCGATGCTGTCCCGCCGCCCTCTCCTTCGCACCGCCGCGCTCGCCGCTGCGCTCGCGCTCAGCGCCCTGCCGGCGCTCGCCGATGGTGAAGTCAATGTCTACACGACCCGCGAACCCGGCCTCATCCAGCCGCTGCTCGACAGCTTCACGGCCGAAACCGGCATCAAGGCGAATATCGTCTTCATCAAGGAAGGGCTTGCCCAGCGCGTCGAGAGCGAGGGCGCCAATTCTCCGGCCGACCTCCTCAGCGTCGTCGACTACGGCAATCTGATCGAACTGGTCGATCGCGGGCTGACGCAGCCCATCGCCTCGCCAGCGCTCGATGCTGGCATTCCGGCCAGTCTGCGCGATCCCAAGGGACAGTGGTTCGGCCTCTCTATGCGTGCCCGCGTCATCTATGCCGCCAAGGATCGCGTCACCGACGAGACGCTGACCTATGAAGACCTCGCCGACCCCCGCTTCAAGGGCAAGGTCTGCATCCGCTCGGGCCAGCACCCCTACAATACATCGCTCATCGCCGCGATGATCGCCAAGGACGGCACCGACGGCGCCACCAAGTGGCTCGAGGGCTTGCGCACCAATCTCGCCCGCACGCCGAGCGGCGGCGATCGCGACGTCGCCCGCGACATCCTCGCCGGCCTCTGCGATGTCGGCATCGGCAATTCCTACTATGTCGGGCTGATGCGCAGCGGCAAGGGCGGCGAGGACCAGAAGGCCTGGGGCGAGGCGATCCGCGTGATCCTGCCGACCTTCAAGGACAAGGCCGGCACGCATGTGAACATCTCGGGCGCCGCCGTCGCCAAGAATGCGCCGAACCGCGACAATGCCGTGAAGCTGCTCGAATATCTCGCCTCGGAAAAGGCGCAGGCGCTCTATGCCGAAGCGAATTACGAATATCCGGTTCGCCCCGGCGTCCCGGCCGATCCGCTGATCGCAGCGCTCGGCCCGCTGACGGTCGATCCGTTGCCGCTGATCGAGATCGCCAAGCATCGCAAGGAAGCAAGCGAGCTGGTCGACGCCACGGGCTTCGACGGCTGAGCCGCAGGGTTACGCGTTGTCCGTCCTTTCTGGACCCCTCCCTGACGTCTGGCCGGCGCCCTCGCGGCGCCGGTCTTTTGCTGCCGATCGCGGCCGCATCGCCTTCTGCCTCGCGGTCGCGCTGCTGGCGCTGCTGCCGGTCGCAGGCCTCGTCTGGTTCGCGCTCGGTGGCAGCGGCGCGCCGCTGCCGGCCTTCATTCGCACCGTGCTGCCGCGCGCCGGCGGGACGACCCTTGTGCTGCTCATGGGTGTCGGCGCGATCGCGGCGGTCACCGGCATCGGCACCGCCTTCCTCGTCGCGCGCTGCCGCTTTCCCGGACGGCGACTGTTCGAATGGGCGCTGCTGCTGCCGCTCGCCATGCCGACTTATGTCATGGCCTATGCCTGGCTCGATGTGGTCCATCCGCTCGGGCCCGTGCCCGTCGCGCTGCGCGCGCTGCTCGGCCTGACGGATCCGCGCGCCCTGCCGCTGCCCGATCTCCGCTCAACCGGCGGGGCGATCTTCGTCATCGGCTTCGTGCTCTATCCTTACGTCTACCTGCCGGTGCGGGCGCTACTGATGATGCGGGCGTCGCTCCTCTCGGAAGCGGCGCGCATGCTCGGCGCCGGGCCGCTCAGGACCTTTTTCAGCGTGACGATGCCGGCGATCTGGCCCGCTGCCGCCGTCGGGCTCAGCCTTGTGCTTCTCGAAACGCTCAACGATATCGGCGCCTCGGACTTCCTCGGCGTGCGCACGCTGACGGTCGCCGTCTATACGAGCTGGACCGTGCGCGGCTCGATCGAAGGCGCGGCGCAGATCGCGCTGGCAATGCTTGCGATCGTGCTGCTGCTGATGCTCGCCGAGCGCCATGCGCGCCGCCGCCTCTCCAGCGCCGCGCCCGGCCGGGGCACACGCCCGGCCGCCGATTTCGTGCTCGGACGACGCGCCAGCCTCTTGGCCGTCATCGCCTGTGCCCTGCCTGTCATCGCTGGCTTCGGCGCTCCCGGCGCCTATCTCGCCGCGGCGGCAGCGACCCGCCTCGCCGCACGCGGGCTGCCGCTGGGCCTTGCCCAGACCGCCATCAACAGCCTCACGATGGCGAGCCTTGCTGCGCTCATCACCGTCGCGCTTGGCCTCAGCTTGACGCTCGCCGCGCGAACCGCACAAGGCGGGTTGGTTCGTCCGCTGATGCGGGTGGGCGCGATCGGCTATGCGATCCCCGGCACCGTGCTTGCCGTCGGCCTGCTGGTGCCGCTCGCCGGCCTCGACAATCTCGTCGCCGATGCCGCGCGGGCACTCACTGGTCGCTCGATCGGCCTCATATTGATCGGTTCGGGCGCAGCGCTGCTGATCGCCTATTGCCTCCGGTTTCTCGCCATCGCCATCGGCGGGATCGAGGCTGGCTATGTCAGGATCAGCCGCTCGCTCGACGGCGCCGCATCCAGCCTTGGCGCGAGCCCGGCGCGTATCGCGCAGCAGATCCATGCGCCGCTGCTCGCAGCGCCCATCGCGACCGCCGCGATCCTCGTCTTCGTCGATGCGATGAAGGAACTGCCGGCGACGCTGCTGCTCCGCCCGCTCAATTTCGAGACGCTGGCGACCAGCGTCTATGGCGAGGCGGCGCGCGGCACGCATGAGGACGGCGCCATCGCGGCCCTCATGATCGTGCTGGTTGGTCTCGCGCCGGTCATCCGTCTCGCCCGGATCGGCCGCATCAAGCCGAACTGAGCCTCAGCGGTCATGATGGCGCGGCCAGCCGCGCCGCACCCGCCCCATCAGACCATCAGTTGCGGCAGGTCGCGATAGAGCGCCAGCGCCTCGGGATTGGCGAGCGCTTCCTGGTTCTTCACCGGGCGGCCATGCACCACCTCGCGCACCGCGAGCTCGACGATCTTGCCGGACTTGGTGCGCGGGATATCGGCGACAGCGACGATCCGGGCCGGCACGTGCCGCGGCGTGCAGCCGGTGCGGATGCGCGTGCGAATGGTCTTCTCCAACGCCTCGTCGAGCGCGGCACCCTCGCGCAGCCGCACGAAGAGCACGACACGAACGTCGTTGTCCCAATCCTGCCCGATGGCGAGCGCCTCGAGGACGTCCGGGATCTGCTCGACCTGATTGTAGATCTCGGCCGTCCCGATGCGCACCCCGCCCGGATTGAGCGTCGCATCGGAGCGGCCATGGATGACGAGGCCGCCATGCTCGGTCCATTCCGCAAAATCGCCATGGCACCAGACATTGGCGAAACGCTCGAAATAGGCGGCGTGGTAGCGCGATCCATCGGGATCGTTCCAGAAGCCGATCGGCATCGAGGGGAACGGCTTCAGGCAGACGAGTTCGCCCTTGCCGCTTGCCAGATGGCTGCCGTCCTCGCTCCAGACATCCATCGCAAGGCCGAGGCCCGGCCCCTGGATCTCGCCTTTCCACACCGGTTTGTCGGGAATGCCGAGCACGAAGCAGGAGACGATGTCCGTCCCGCCGGAGATCGAGGCGAGATGCACGTCGTGCTTGATGCCGTCATAGACGAAGGAGAAACTTTCCGGCGCCAGCGGCGAGCCGGTCGAGGTGATGACGCGGAGCGCCGAAAGATCATGTGTGTCGATCGGCCGGAGACCCGCCTTGTGGACGCTGTCGATAAACTTGGCCGAGGTGCCGAACATCGCCATGCGCTCGGCGCTGGCATAGTCAAACAGGATGTTGCCGTCGGGATGGAACGGCGAGCCGTCATAGAGCAGCAGCGTCGCGCCGGTCGCGAGGCCCGAGGCGAGCCAGTTCCACATCATCCAGCCGCAGGTGGTGAAATAGAACAGCCGGTCGCCTGCGCCGATGCCGCAATGGAGATGGATCTCCTTCAGATGCTGCAGCAACGTGCCGCCCGCCGAATGAACGATGCATTTCGGGACGCCAGTCGTGCCCGAGGAGAACATGATGTAGAGCGGATGGGCGAAGGGCAGCGGCACCGTCTCGACCGGGCCGGCGGCATAGGGCGCAATCGCGGCTTCCAGCGTCACGGCATGCGGCAGTGACGCCGCCGTCGCCTCGGCCGTGCCGATATAAGGCACGATGATCGTCCGACGCAGCGTCGGCAGGGCTGGAACGATCTCGGCCAGCTTCGGCGTGATGTCGATCACTTTCCCGGCATAGTAATAGCCATCGCAGGCGATGAAGACGCTCGGCTCGATCTGGCCAAAGCGATCGAGCACGCCCCGCGGGCCGAAATCGGGCGAACAGGACGACCAGACCGCGCCGATCGCCGCCGCCGCCAGCATGCCGGCGATCGTCTCCGGCAAGTTCGGCATCATCGCGGCGATGCGGTCGCCCGGCACGACGCCAAGCGCCCGGAACGCTTGCTCGAGACGCGAGACCAGCGCGGCCAGCTCGTCCCAGCTCATGCGCCTCTTGACGCGATCCTCGCCCCAGAACACCAGCGCATCGCCATCGCCGCGCTGGCGGAGCAGATTGCCGGTGAAATTGAGCCGGGCATCAGGGAAGAAGCGCGCGCCGGGCATCGCATCGCCTTCGATGAGACGGCGCTCGCCCTTGTCGCCGACGACACCACAGAAGTCCCAGACGAGATCCCAGAAGGCAGGACGATCTTCGACCGACCAGGCATGCAGCGCGTCGTAATCGGCGAGCGACCTGCCCGCCCGTACCGCAGCGACCGCGCGAAATGCCGTCATCGGCGCGGCGGCGACACGCTCCGACGAAGGAGCCCAGAGCGGAACGGCGTTGCCCTCGACCGGCGTCATCGGATCGCAATCCTCCCTGGCCATCATGCAGCGCAGCATTCCCTGCCCGCCAATTATCGATAGCGGCGGGACCGTGGCCTGTCACGTGGAAAGCTCGGCCGGACAAGGTCAGAAAAAGCCTTGCGGCCGGAGGCAATTCTGCCTATCCGGAAGGCACTTTGCAGCAGCGCCTTCGGACCATGGGACGCGGACAGGCCATCCTCCTGAAACGAATAGCGCCGCTCGCCGTCATCCTTGCCGCGCTGGGCATCGGCTTCGTGCTGCTCGCCCCGCGGTTGGTGACGATCGAAGTCGTGCGCCGCTCGATGTCGCGCGAGATCGCCGGCTGGAGCGGGCGCAGCCTGACCTTCGAGGGGACGCCTGCCGTCGCCTTCACGCCCTATCTCACCGTCACCTTCCCGCATGCGCGGATCGGCTCGGCACGCGACGAGACCACGCTGGTCGAAATGGACCAGTTGCGGGCCCAGGTGCCGCTGCTGCCGCTGATCTTCCGCGGCCGTATCGAGCCCTCATCCTTCACCTTCACGCGGCCGCATTTCCGCTTTGCCATCGACCCTGCCGGCCAACCCAACTGGGACATGCCGCGCGGCCTTGATGCGACCGCACCGCTGCGCCAGCTGATCATCACCGATGGCAGCCTCGATTATGCCGACGGCGCGGGGCGCAACGTCAAGGTCGATAAGATCGACGCGGTGCTCGACCTTCCCGATCCCGAGCGAATGGCCAGCATTCAGGGCCGGGCGAGATGGCAGGGCAAGACGGCCGATTTCTTCGCCTCGATCGATTCACCAGCCGCCCTTCTCGACGGGCGAGCTGCGGATGCACGCTTCGTGCTCGAATCCGAGCCGCTTCGGGGCGCCTTCACCGGCCAGCTCCGCCAGTTGGACGGACTTCAGACCAATGGCCAGCTGCAGCTCTCCACGCCCTCGCTCACCGATCTCGCCGCGCTGCTCGCCATCCCGACGGGGCGGCTGCCGCGGCTCGGCGCCGCTGCGATCACATCGTCAGCCGATTTCACACGGGGCACGCTGACCCTCGGCGATGCTGTGCTCACGCTCGACGGCAACCAGGGCGTCGGTGCCGTGTCGCTGGCGCTCGCCGCCGCGCGGCCGTCGGTCCAGGCAACGCTCGCCTTCGACATGCTCGACATCACCAGCTATGCCGCAGCGGCCAAAGCCGTCATCGCGGCCTCGCGGTCGACGCCCGACGCGCCGCTCGGCTG
This sequence comes from Kaistia sp., assembly GCA_965229085.1. GTDB lineage: Bacteria > Pseudomonadota > Alphaproteobacteria > Rhizobiales > Kaistiaceae > Kaistia. The sequence goes on from OZ245859.1 coordinate 2,173,676, forward strand.
GCCGAAGCTCGACGCGTTCAATGCCGATCTCCGTCTTTCGGCCGACCAGCTCCGCCTCGGCGGCGAGACCGCCGGGCGCATGGCGACGTCGCTGGCGCTGCGCGATGGGCGGCTCGACGTCGCCATTGGTGAACTGCAGATCTATGGCGGGAGGCTGACCGCAAGCCTTTCAGCCGAGATGACCGGTTCGGCGCCTTCCGCCAACCTGCAGGCGAAGGTCGACGCGCTGCCCCTCAAGGCCGCGCTCTCGGACCTCGCCGGTATTTCAGCGCTTGATGGAACAGCCAGCGGAACGCTGAGCTTGCAGGGCCGTGGCAGCAGTTGGAATGCGTTCGTCGCTGCATTGGCGGGGCGCGGCAGCCTCGCCATCGCCGATGGAACGATCAATGGCATCGGCATGGACGTGTTGACCGGCAGCACGGCACAGCCATCCGCGCTGGAAAGCCGCCTGTTCAACGGCAGCACCCGCTTCTCGAGCGCAAGGGGCGAGGTCACGATCGCCTCGGGCGCCGTCTCCGCGCCTGCGATCAGCGCGACCGGCGCGGGCTATCGCATCGACATGGCGGCGGAAGCGGAACTCGGCGCGCCCACCATCAGCGCGCGCGGCGAAGCAACCATCGGCGGCCAGCGCGTTCCCCCGCTCGCTTTGCCCTTCACGATCGGCGGCACCTGGCTCCATCCGGTCGTGACACCTGAACTCGCCCCGGCCCCGGCCCAGCGCTGAGGCTTTCTGCTCCTTGCAAAAAAATGCGTGCCGACGCGTAGGACGCGGCGATGCCGTTCGTGATGGCTGTGTTGGCCGGGTTCAACTGGCCTGCGTCACCAAGGAGACCACCCCATGAAGACGATCCTCCTCGCCACCGTGCTCGCCATTACGCCGGTGCTGGCCGTTCCGGCGTTCGCAGTCGACACGGCTGCGCCCGCCGCCGCCGCGAGCGATCCGGCGCCGAAGGCTGCCACTGATCCGGCGGCCAGCCCGCGCGCCAAGATGATGTTTTGGTTCCTCGACCGCAATGGCGATGGCGTCATCGACGCAACCGAGATCACCGCCTTCCGCACTGCCCGCTTCAATGCGCTCGACGCCAATGGCGATGGCAAGCTGACCAAGGAAGAAGCCCTCGCCGGCATGGCCGGCTGGCGCGACCACGGACCGCGCAAGGGCGGCAGGCCGGGCGGCCCGATGGAGCATGACGCAATGGCGGCCGGCGACATGGGCGCTGATGGTGCCGGTCCCGGCCCGGATGGCAAGGAGCCTGATGCGAAGGGTCCCGGCGCTGGCAAGCACCACGGCGACAAGGCCTGGAAGGAGCGCCGCGCTGACCGGCAGGCTCGCCAGGAGAAGCGCGAGGCGCGCATGCTCGAGCGGACGGGCTTCACCGACGGTGTCACCGAGATCACGCTGGAGACCTTCCTCGCCCAGCCGATGCCGATGCTGATGCGGGCCGATATCGACAAGAATGGCAGCATCACGCGCGAGGAATTCCTCGCTGCTGCCGCCAAGGGTCGCGGCCCCACGCCGAACTGATCGAAGCACGGCGGCGCGGCACGGACTGGCCCATGGCGCGTCAAGCGAGCGCCGCCGCCTGGCTTCTGCCAGCAATCGTTCCCAGCGACGGCCTTCAGGCTGTCGCTGGCTCGAAACATAAGCGAAATGCAGTATCATCGCCTTCCCCGACCGTGGACGGCGTGGAGCGACGACCCCGTTTGGACAGCGCCGATACCGCCGAGGATCCCGATGCGCTGCTCGTTCTCCGTCTCAAGCGGGGCGATGAACGGGCGCTGGAAGCGCTCATGCTCGGACATGGCAACCGATTGCGGCTGATCGCCCGGCGCATTCTTGGCCGCGCCGACGAGGCCGATGATGTCGTCCAGGACGCGTTTCTCGCCGTCTGGCGCGGCGCGGCTCGCCTTGATCCCGGACGCGGCGCGATCGGCGCCTATCTGACACGCGTTGTCGTCAACCGGGCGATCGACAAAGCGAGGCGTGCGAGGCTCTTGCGCTTCATCGGCCTCGATACTGCGCCCGATCCTGCCGACGATGCGCCCGGGCCCGAGATGGTCAGCGTGGCACGGTCGGAGGTTCAGGCGGTGATGCGCGATCTCGCGGCCCTTCCACCACGACAGCGGGCCGCTATCCTGCTCGCTTCGGATGGTGAGGCGTCGACGGCGGCCATTGCGGATGTGATGGATCTCTCCGTCGGCGCGACGGAGCAATTGCTGGTCAGGGCGCGGCGGAGCCTCCGTCTCAGCGCCATGGCCCGGCAGGAGGCCGGGGGCACATGATGGACAGGCGGAACGAGGAAAAGGTGGGCGGGCGATGACGAGCGACGGCGGCGACCTGACGCGGCGAGAGTTCGCCGAGCTGCTCGATCGGCTCGGGCCGCGTGTCGATGGCTGGCCGATGGCGAGCCGCGCTGCGGCCGAGCGGTTGCTCGCGGTCAACCCCGAGGCACGCGCGATGCTGGCCGCGTCCCGCACCGTCGCGGCATCCCTTCAAACGCTGATGCAGCCTGATGCAGCGCAACTGCCGCTGCGACGGACAGCGACACGCGCGCCCATGCCCAGCCCGTCCTGGCGACGGCTCGCTGGTTTCGGCATGGCAGCGCTTGCCGCCTCGCTCGCCCTCGGCTTCGTGGTCGGCACCGCGCTGCCGTCCAACACCGGCGACGACGGCTCGGATACGATCAACCTGGCGGTTAATGACAGCGATCTCGGAGGTGTGTTGTGACGCTTGCAGGACGCAAGGCCTTCGCGGTGCTCGCCGCGCTCGCCTTGTCGCTGGTGCTGAATTTCGGGCTCGCGGGGTTCCTCATCGCGCGCGCCCTGCCAGACCGGAACCCACCCTCGCCCGCCGAGCGGCTTTCGGCGCTCGGCCCGCGCGCCTTGCCCGGGCCACTGCGCGCCGCCGTGGCGCAGCGGCTCCGACCGGATGCACCGGAACTGCGCGCGGCATTCGGGGCCGTCCGCGATGCGCGGCAGGCCGTCTTCGCCACGATGCGCGCCGATCCCTATGACCGCGCCAGCGCCGAGGCAGCGCTCGCTGAGCTTCGCGCCCGCCTCGCAGCGGTCACGGCACTCGGCGAGGACGCCGTTCTCGACGTGCTCGACACCGCGCCCGCCGATGTCAGGGCTCGCATCGGCGGTCAGACCGGCAAGCGTGGCGGCTGATCGGAACGCGCGGCGGCTGATCAGATCAGCCGCTTGATCGGCTTCTTGCGCCAGACGAACCAGTAATAGGCCGCCTGCATCACCAGCATCGCCGTGAACGCCACAGGATAGGCGATCCAGACGCCGTCGATGCCGAACTGCCGCGACAGGACATAGGCCACCGGCACCTCGACGCCGACAATCGCGAGGATCGAGATCGCAGTCGGCACCAGCACTGTGCCGCTCGCCCGCATCACGCCGGCGATGACAGCGGCAAGGCCGAACACGATATAGCTCCACAACGTGATGTGCAGGAGGCGCTGCGCGAGTTCGGTCACCGCCGGATCGGTGATGAAGAACCCGATGATGGTCCGCGAGAAGAGATAAGCGAGCAGAACCAGGCCGCCCGAGATCACCAGCGTCATGACGATGCCGGTGCGCGTGATCTGGCCAAGGCGGTCGGCACGGCCGGCGCCGATCGCCTGCGCGCCGAAGATCGAGGCGGTAATGGCGATCGAGATCGCCGGAAACTGCACATAGCTCACCACCTGGTTGACCGTGCCATAGGCGGCCGTCGCCGCCGATCCGAAGCCATTGACCAGCGAGAGCACGGCAACCTCGGAGAGCGAGACGAGAATCAGCTGCACGCCGGAGGGCAGGCCTATTCTGAGGACCGAGGCGAGGATGGCGCCATCGATCCAGAGCGCGCGAAACAGCACGGCATCGGGCGCCAGCGGATGGCGGCGGCGGCGCATGAACCAGGCGAGCCAGATCAGCGCGACGACGAAGGAGAGGATCGAGGCATAGGCGCCGCTGGCGATGCCGAGCGCCGGCAGGCCAAACGCGCCCTTGATCAGGATCGGCGTCACCACGAGGCCGACAACCGTCGAAATCGCAAGCGCATAGAGCGGCGTCACCGTATCGCCGACGCCGCGCATCATCGCCGTGAACAGCAGGAACACGAACAGGCCCGGCATCGCGATCAGCATGATCCGCGCGTAATGGGTGGCGTCGGGCAGGATGTCGGCGGGCGTTCCCACCAAGGCGAGCAGCCGCTCCGTCGACGTGCCGCCGAACATGGCGACGACGAGGCCGAACAGGATCGCCACCGCCAGCGTCGTGCCGGCGATGCGCTTGACCTGGTCGAACTCATGCGCGCCGAACGCCTGTCCGATCAGCACCGAGGCGCCGCTGCCGATCCCGATGACGAACGAGATGAACAGGAACAGGATCGGGAAGAAAGCAGAGACGGCCCCGAGCGCGCCGACGCCGATCATCTGGCCGAGATAGACATTGTTGATGGTGCCCGACAGCGCCTGCAGCACATTGGACAGCATCATCGGCACAAGGAAGAGCAGGAAGGTGCGCCAGAGCGGGCCTTCCGGCAGCAGGGTCGGCCTTTTCGCCATGATGGTCCTCAGGACGTTGCGAAAGCGGGAGAAGCGAGCCGGCGGCTATGGTCGCGGATATCCGTCGGCCAGGCGTCGGTCTCCGTGTCGAACCGAACCGGATCGCCGGCGAAGAGCGCGCGCGTCGCCTCCTCGAAGCCTGGAAGGTCGCCAGCCATGGCCGTCATGAAGCGGTTGGCCGCCTCCTTGGCGGTGCGGACGGATGTTTGGCCCTCGCCATCGCGCCGGGCCGCATCGACGAGCCGGCGCAGCGCCACCGAGGCGCCGCCCGGCTGGGCGGCCAGCCAGTCCCAATGCCGCGGCAGCAATGTCACCTCGCGCGCGACGACGCCGAGCTTCGGCCGGCCGGGACCGCGCGACGGCGCGTCGCCGTGCTCAGCCGAGAGCCGGCGACGGACATCCTCAATCGTGCCGCGGAAATCGACCTCGATCGATCGGCTGGTCGTGTTGTCGAAGATCGCGATGGCTTCGGTGTCGCCGCGATCGATCACAGCCTTGGCGGCGACAACCACGTCTGACAGGAAACCGGAGGCAATGCGCCGGAGGCCGGCAAAGGCCGTGCAGTCGATCGCGGCGGCCGGCGTCGAACCAGGTTCGGCCGCAGGCGCGGCCGCGTTGTCGTTGTCATTGTCGGTCATTTCGGTCTCCGCCGTTCGTGCCGCGGATATTACCCGGATTAAATGACCTGTCAATATTACCCGGATTAAATCCGTATCAGCCTTGCAGTGCCAGACGCTCGGCCTTCTGACGCTCGACCTCGCGCCGCTTGGTGATCAGCGAGGCGACGATAACGCCGGTCGCCACGATGACGATGAGGATCGTCGAGATCGCGTTGACCTCGGGCGTGACGCCGAACTTGACCTGGCTGAAGATCTTCATCGGCAGCGTCGTGGCGCCAGGGCCAGTGGTGAAGCTCGCGATCACCAGATCGTCGAGCGACAGCGTGAAGGCCAGCATCCAGCCGGCCACGACACCGGGCATGATCAACGGCAGGGTGATGACGAAGAAGGTCTTGGTTGGCGTCGCGCCGAGATCGAGGGCCGCCTCCTCGAGGCTGCGATCGAAGGTGACCAGCCGCGATTGCACCACCACCGCGACGAAGCACATCGTCAGCGTCACATGGGCAAGGATCAACGTCCAGAAGCCGCGATCGAGGTCCAGCGACACGAACAGGAGCAGCAGCGACAGGCCGGTGATGACATCCGGCATGACGAGCGGCGCATAGATCATGCCCGAGAACAGCGTCCGCCCGAGGAAGCGGCCGAAGCGCACCAAGGTGATCGCACCGAGCGTTCCGAGAATGGTGGCGATCGTCGCCGAGATGAAGGCGACGCGAAGCGTCACCCAGGCGGCATCGAGCATCGCCTGATCGCGCAGCAATTCGCCATACCAGCGCAGCGAAAAGCCGGTCCACACCGTCACGAGCTTCGACTCGTTGAACGAGTAGATCACGAGCAGGAGGATCGGCAGATAGAGAAACGCAAAGCCGAGTGCGACCGATGTGGCGTTGAACCAGGTTGCCCCGCGTCTCATCGTGCCCGCTCCGCCTGCTTCTGCTGCTGGTCTTGGAAGAATACGATCGGGACGACGAGGATCAGCAGCAGCACCACGGCGACCGCCGAGGCGAGCGGCCAGTTGCGGTTGCTGAAGAACTCGTACCAGAGGGTCTTGCCGATCATCATCGTGCCGGAACCGCCGAGCAGGTCAGGAATGACGAATTCGCCGGTGATCGGGATGAACACCAGGAAGCAGCCCGCGACGAGACCCGGCAGCGACAGCGGGAAGGTGATGGTCCAGAACGCCTTGGTCGGCGGGCAGCCGAGATCTTCGGCCGCCTCCAGCAGCGTATCGTCCAGTTTTTCGAGCGTCGCGTAGAGCGGCAGGATCATGAACGGCAGGTAGGAATAGACGATGCCGATATAGACAGCCCAGTTCGTGGTGAGGATCCGCAGCGGCTGATCGATCAGGCCGAGATGCAGCAGCAGCTGGTTGAGCAGCCCCTCGTCGGAGAGGATGCCCATCCAAGCGTAAACGCGGATCAGGAACGAGGTCCAGAACGGCAGGATCACCAGCATCACCAGCGTCGTGCGCCATCTGCGCGGCGAGCGGGCCATGCCATAGGCGATCGGATAAGCGACGATGAGGATCAGAACAGTCGAGATCAGCGCGATCGTGACGCTGGAGACATAGGACTGCCAGTATTTCGAATCCCCCACCAGCATCAGATAATTGGCGGTGGTGAACTGCTGCAGCTTGTCGACGATGCCCGCGAGCCCATCCATCATCGACAGGACAGGCTTATAAGGCGGCATCGCCCGCGCGCGGGTCGAGAACGAGATCTTCAGGACGTTGAAAAACGGGATCAGGAAGAAGATCAGCATCCAGGCAAGCGGGACGGCGACGACAAGCCAGCGCAGCCAGCTCTTCTTCGCATCCGCGGAAGTCATTTCGCTCGCCGCCATCCCGTCCCCGCCCGCTTCGTCGTCATGACTTCCGGCCCGCAAGAGACCGGCCCTGTCGCTATTTCGTGAGCACGATGCCGCCATCCACCGACCAGGTCATCCAGACCTTGTCTTCCCAGCTGATCGGCCGCTCGACCAGGCGGGTGGTGTTGGTGATCGTCGCCTTGATGGTCGCGCCGCTCGCGAGACGCACGTGATAGATCGAGACATCGCCGAGATAGCCGATATCCCAGACCTCGCCGCTGACCGCATTGACGCTCGGATCGGCCGGCGGCTCACGCGAGATGCGGACCTTTTCCGGCCGGATCGCGAACCAGGCCTGATCGCCCGGCTTGCCGTCGATCGCCTGCCGCGTCTCGACAGTCGCGCCGGCAGCAACGCATTCGAGCCGTGCGCCGCCCGAGATCGAGGTGCCGATCCGGCCCTCGAGAATGTTGATGTCGCCGATGAAGTCCGCCACATAGCGCGAATTCGGCAGTTCATAGATCTCGGCCGGCGTCGCAACCTGGATGATCTTGCCGCGATCCATGACGGCGATGCGGTCAGCCACCGTCATCGCCTCTTCCTGATCATGGGTGACGATCAGGAAGGTCATGCCGAGCCGCTGCTGCAGGTCGATCAGTTCGAACTGTGTTTCCTCGCGCAGCTTCTTGTCGAGCGCGCCGAGCGGCTCGTCGAGCAGCAGAACCTTCGGCTTCTTGGCGAGCGAGCGGGCAAGCGCGACGCGCTGGCGCTGGCCGCCGGAAAGCTGATGGGGCTTGCGCTTCGCGAAGGTGCCGAGCTTGACGAGGGTCAGCATTTCGTCGACCCGGGCGGCGATGTCGGCCTTCGGCATGCCATCCTGCTTGAGACCGAAAGCGATGTTGTCCCAGACCGTCATATGCGGAAACAGCGCATAGGACTGGAACATCATATTCGTCGGGCGCCGATAGGGCGGAATGCCGGTCAGGTCCTGGCCGTCGAGCATCACCTCGCCCTTGGTCGGCGCGTCGAAGCCGGCGAGCATCCGCATCAGCGTCGTCTTGCCGCAACCGCTCGGCCCGAGCAAGGCGAAGAACTCGCGCTCGTAGATCTTGAGCGAGAGATCATCGACCGCCGTGAAGTCGCCGAATGACCGGGTGACATGACGAAATTCGATGAAGGCCTTGGAAGCAGGGTCGTTCCAGGGGGCAAATGCCCGCCGAATGGGTCCGATTGCGACGCCTGCCATTCCGCTGCCCCCAAATTCCATCCGGCCTCAGCCGACGCTACGAAAATCGCCTGTCACCTTCAAGCGCCCGAGCGACAGTTAAAACGCCCGAGCGACAGTTAAAAAGAGAGCGGCGGTAACGCACCCGGCACCGCCGCTCCCTGTATTGGCCCGCCTGCCGGAACTACTTGCCGGCGAGAACCTGCTGCCAGAGCGAGGTCATCGCGTCCTGGATCTCGTCGCTGTTCGGCGTGGTCGTGTAGAGATGCGCCATCGTATCCGGCTTCGGATAGATGGTCGGGTCGTTCAGGATCGCCGGATCGACATATTTCTGCGATTCGAGATTGCCGTTCGGATACTTCACGAAGTTGGTCGCCTTGGCGATGACTTCGGGGGTCTGGATATAGTTGATGAAGGCGAGCGCCGCCTCGGGATTGGGCGCATCCTTCGGGATCACCATCGAATCCATCCAGAGCAGCGCGCCTTCCTTCGGGATCGAATAGACGATCTGCACGCCGGCCTTGGCGCTGTCGCGGGCCTGGAGAATATCGCCCGAGAAGCCGAAGGCGACGCAGGCTTCGCCGGTCGCAAGCGGATTGATCAGCGAGGAATCGAATTTCCGCACATAGGGGCGGATCTTCATGAGGAGATCAGCGGCCTTCTGCAGATCCGCCTTGTCCTTCGAATCCGGCTTGAGGCCGAGATAATTGAGCGCCGCCGGCATGACGTCTTCCGGCGAGTTCAGGATGTAGATGCCGCAATCGGCGAACTTGGCCGCGACCTCGGGCTTGAAGATCATGTCCATGGAATCGACCGGCGCATCGGCCATCCGCGCCGAGACCTTGACCTTGTCGTAGCCGAGACCGGTGGTGCCCCACATGTAGTTCACGGCATGGGCATTGTCCGGGTCATAGTTTGCGAGGCGCTGGTAGATTTCAGGCCAGGCATATTTGAGGTTCGGGATCTTGGACTTGTCGAGCGGCTGGAACGCGCCGGCCTCGAGCATGACCTGCATGTTGCGATCGGTCGGGACGACGACGTCGTAACCCGAGCGACCAGTGAACATCTTCGCCTCAAGCGTCTCCATGGAATCATAGACGTCATAGACGACCTTGATGCCCGTGGCCTTGGTGAAGTCGGCGAGGATCGAATCGTCGATGTAATTCGACCAGTTGTAGACATGCACTTCCTTGTCGGCAGCCGCTGCCGATGCGACGCCAGTGGCGATCAACACCGCAGCAAGCCCGATGCGTCCGGAGAACTTCTTCATCGACACTTCCCTCCATCTTGTGGCGCGCAGGCTCAGCCTGCATACCGATTGTGCATGCCTAATTTGGCGACGTTATGAGGGTTTCCTGCCTAGCTCAACTCGATTCTGGGGAATGCCGACATCACTCTCGTCGCAGGCGCCGCAGTTGACTTCGGCTTGGCGGTCGGCAGAGTGAATATCGTGTGGCTTAGCGCCGAGGGGATATCGTGACGAAAAGGAAAAGGCCCGCGAAGACGCGCGAAGACGCGAAACGCGGCGCCGCCTCGCTGGATGAGGCCCGCGACTGGCTCAAGGCCCGCGGTATCGAGGACATCGAATGCGTCGTGCCGGACCAGGCCGGCGTCGCACGCGGCAAGATGATGCCGGTGTCGAAGTTCCTCGCCGGACCGATCATGTCGATGCCGGGCTCGATCCTGACCCAGACCATCACCGGCGACTATCCGCCCGATGACGACGATTACATCAGCGACGCTGCCGACCAGGACATCCTGTTCGAGCCGGATTTCTCGACGCTCGCCGTTGTGCCATGGGAAAGCGACCCGACGGCGCAGGTGATCCATGACGGCTATCACCGCGATGGCAGGCCGGTCGAGACCGCGCCGCGCCAGGTGCTGCGCCGGATGGTCGATCTTTATCACCGTCAGGGCTGGAATCCGGTCGTGGCGCCCGAGATCGAATTCTATCTCGTCAAGCCGAACACCGATCCCGACTACCAGCTCGAGCCGCCGACCGGGCGCTCCGGCCGGCCGGAGGCGGCGCGGCAATCCTATTCGATCGCGGCCATCAACGAGTTCGACGACCTCTTCGACGACATCTACGACTTCTCGGCCGCGCAAGGCCTCGAGATCGATACGTTGATCCACGAAGAAGGCGCCGCGCAGATGGAGATCAATCTCCTGCATGGCGATCCGCTTGCGCTGGCCGATCAGGTGTTCCTGTTCAAGCGCACGCTGCGCGAGGCGGCGCTCCGGCACGACATGTATGCGACCTTCATGGCGAAGCCGATGTCGCGCGAGCCGGGTTCGGCGATGCATATCCACCAGTCGGTGGTCGATCTCGAAACCGGCCGCAATATCTTCTCCGACGAGGACGGCGATCCGACGCCGCAATTCTTCGCCTTCATCGGCGGCTCGCAGAAATACCTGCCGGCGGTGATGTGCATGCTGGCGCCTTATGTGAACTCCTATCGGCGGCTGGTCCGCTCGTCATCGGCGCCGGTCAACACGCAGTGGGGCTATGACAACCGCACGGTCGGCCTTCGCGTGCCGAATTCGACGGCGGCCGGACGGCGGCTCGAAAATCGCCTGCCCTCCTCCGATGCCAATCCCTATCTCGCGATCGCGGCCTCGCTCGCCTGCGGCTATCTCGGCCTCGTCGAGGGGTTGAAGCCGGCGGAGCCGGTGACTGGCTCGGCCAATTCGAACGAGATCGACCTGCCGCGCTCGATCCTCGAGGCGGTGTCGCTGTTCGAGGAATGCGAGGAACTGGTGGAGATCTTCGGCAAGCGCTTCGTCTCGACTTACCGGGCGATCAAGCAGGCCGAATACGAAACCTTCATGCAGGTGATCAGCCCGTGGGAGCGGGAATATCTGCTGCTGAACGTGTAACGGCGGCGGTCTTCAGGACGTTGTCATTGCCGGGCTCGACCCGGCAATTCAGACTGGCTTGGCGGCGAAGAGAAGGGCTGGATTGCCGGGCAAAGCCCGGCGATGGCAGCGGATAGCGGATTTCGAGCATATATGGCCTCCGAATTGACCAAGCTCTCCAACATCACAGCCGACTATCGCGCGCGCGATGCGGCGCACCACATTCACGCCTTCTCCGACATGAAGGCGCTGAATGCCGATGGCAGCCGCGTCATCGTTCGCGGCGAGGGCTCGTGGATCTGGGATTCGGACGGGAACCGCATCCTAGACGGCATGGCCGGGCTCTGGTGTGTCAATATCGGCCATGGAAGGCCGGAAATCGCGGCCGCCATCCAGCGCCAGATGGCCGATATCTCGTTCTACAATACGTTCTTCAAGACGACGCATCCGCCAGCGATCGCGCTGGCCGAACGGCTCGCTCGGCTGGCGCCGCCGCAGTTCAACCATGTCTTCTTCGTCAATTCCGGCTCCGAGGCCAATGACACGGTCATCCGCATGGTGCGCCACTACTGGGCGACGCGCGGGCGGCCGGAGAAATCGATCCTCATCGCCCGCCATAATGCCTATCACGGCTCGACCATGGGCGGCGGCAGCCTCGGCGGCATGAAGCCGATCCACGAGCAAGGCGGGCTGCCGATCCCCGGCATCCATCACATCGCCCAGCCCTACTGGTTCGGCGAGGGCGGCGATGCAAGCCCGGAAGAGTTCGGCATCATCGCTGCGCAGGCGCTCGAACGCGCGATCGAGGAAATCGGCGAGGACAGGATCGGTGCCTTCGTCGCCGAACCGATCCAGGGCGCCGGCGGCGTCATCATCCCGCCCGCGACCTATTGGCCTGAGATCGCGCGCATCCTGAAGGGTCGCGACATCCTGCTCGTCGCCGACGAGGTCATCACCGGCTTCGGCCGCACCGGCAACTGGTTCGGCTCGGAGACCTTCGGCATCGAGGCCGATCTGATGCCGATCGCCAAGGGGCTCTCCTCCGGCTATCTGCCGATCGGCGGCGTGATGGTCTCGGACAAGGTCGCCGACGTGATCATCGGCGAAGGTGGCGACTTCAACCACGGCTTCACCTATTCCGCCCACCCGGTCGCGGCGGCCGCGGCGCTCGAGAATCTGCGCATCATCGAGGACGAAAAGCTCGTCGAACGGGTGCGCGATGATATCGGCCCCTATCTGCAGCGGCAGTGGCTGGCGCTCGGCGATCATCCGCTGGTCGGCGAGGCGCGCATGACCGGGCTGATGGGGGCGATCGAACTGGTGCCGAACAAGCCCTCGCGCACACAGATTTTCCCCGACACCGGCAAGGTCGGCACGATCGCGCGCGATTTCTCGTTCCGCAACGGCCTGGTGATGCGGGCTGTGCGCGACTCGCTGATCCTCTCGCCGCCGCTGACGCTCAGTCATGACGAGGCCGATCACCTCATCGCGGTGGCGAAGAAGACGCTCGACGACACGCTGGCCGAAGTGAAGCGGCTCGGGCTCGCATGACGATCGCCGTTCGCGTCGCGACGCCGGAGGAGGTGCCGATCCTCAATGCGATCCGCACCAGCGTCAAAGAAAACCACATGACGCTCGAGCAGATGGCCGACTATGGCATCACGCCTGATGTCATCGCCGATCTGCTGCGGACCACCGGCCGGGCCTTTGTCGGCACGATTGACGGCGTCGATGCGGGCTTCTCGATCGCCGACGGCGCCGAGGGCAACATTTTCGGGATGTTCGTCCTGCCGGACTATGAGGGCCACGGCCTTGGCCGCATCCTGCTGCGCGAGGCCGAAGCCTTCTTGCGCGACAGCGGCATCACTGAAGCATGGCTGGAGGCGGGCGCCACGCCCGGCATCCGCGCGCACGGCTTCTATGCCCATCTCGGCTGGCGACAAGACGGGCTGATGCCGGACGGTCAGCTCCGCTTCGTCAAGTCGCATGCGGAGCTTGCCAAGACCGCAGACATCGTCCGGAACGGAGCGTCGTGAGCGAGCCGCACGCCCCGTCCTGGTATGCCGAAACGGCGGACCCTACGCTGTCATTTCCCCCGCTCGATGGCGATCGCAAGGCGCATGTCGCCATCGTGGGCGGCGGCTATACCGGGCTTTCCGCAGCGCTCCATCTCGCCGAGGCCGGCATCGAAACCGTGCTGGTCGAGGCGAACCGGATCGGTTCCGGCGCCTCGGGGCGCAATGGCGGCCAGCTCCATACCGGCCAGCGCCGCGACCAGGACTGGCTGGAGCGTCATCTCGGCCGCCCGGCGGCGCATGAACTCTGGAACCTCGCCGAGGAAGCCAAGGCGCTGGTGCACGACCTCATCGCGCGGCACCGGATCGACGCCGAATGGCGACCGGGGCTGGTCGAGGCGGTGCACAAGCGCCGGCTCGTCGCCGAGGAACGGCATTATGTCGAACGGCTGAACCAGGATTACGACTATCCGCATGCTGAGTGGATCGAGCCGGACCGTCTCGCGCCGATGATCGGCAGCACCGCCTATTTCGGCGGACGCTATGACGCGACGGCCGGCCATCTCCATCCGCTCAAATTCGCGCAGGGGCTTGCCCGCGCCGCCGTCACGGCCGGCGCCAGCCTTTTTGAGAACACACCCGCGATCCGGCTCGACGACGGCATGAAGCCGCTGCTGGTGACGACGCGCGGCACCATTCGCGCCGACATCGTGCTGCTCGCCGGCAACGGCCTGCTGGATGGGATCGACAACGAGACCGAAACGCGGTCGATGCCGATCAAGAATTATATCCTCACCACCGAGCCGATCGGCGCGGGCATGCCCGGCGGCCTCATTCCAGGCGGCGAGGCGGTCTCCGATTCTCGCTTCGTCGTCTATTACTGGCGGCCGACGGTGGATGGCCGCATCCTTTTCGGTGGCGGCGAAACCTATTCACGCCGCGACCCTTCCGATATTTTCGCCTTCGTGCGGCGCCATCTGCTGCGCATCTATCCAGGCCTCGGCGATGTCAGGATCGACCATGCCTGGGGCGGCACGCTGGCGGTGACGGTCAACCGCCTGCCATTCCTGCGCCGGCTCAGGCCCGGCGTCTATGCCGCCTCGGGCTATTCCGGCCAGGGCGTCGCGCTCGCGCCCTATGGCGGCAAGATCATCGCCGACGCCATCCTCGGCAATCCCGGTCGGCTCGACAGCTTCGCCGCCCTGCCCTGCCCGCGTTTCCCCGGCGGCAAGCTGCTGCGCTGGCCGGCGCTCGTCGCCGGCATGAGTTGGTACGCCCTGCGGGACAGGATCTGACAGGCTGCAACGGCGCGGCTCGGCCAAAGGCCCTCACCTTCACACCAGCGGCTTCAGGTCCTGCACGATGGTCGGCAGCAGTTCCGAGACATTGGGATGGATCGGCACCGAGCGGGCCAGCACGCTGTAGGGCGCCTTGGCATAGATGAGGTCGAGGATACCGTGCACGACCTCGTCGCCGGTGACGCCAAGGATGGAGGCGCCGAGGAAGAGGCCCGTCTCGGCATCGACCAGGATCTTGATGAACCCGTCGCTGACACCCTTCTCGGTCGCCCGCGAAACGCGGCTCATCGGCCTTGTGCCGATCAGTGCCTTGCGGCCGCTCTTGCGCACCGCCGCCTCCGTCATGCCGACGCGGCCGAGCGGAGGGTCGATATAGAGGGCGTAGGCCTCGACGCGGTCCGAGACGCGGCGATGATCGCCATCGAGCAGATTGGCGGCGACGATCTCGAAATCGTTATAGGAGGTGTGGGTGAACGCGCCGCGGCCGTTGCAGTCGCCCAGCGCATAGATGCCGGGAACGCTGGTCGCGAGGGTATCATCGACCGTGATGAAGCCGCGCGCGTCGGTGGCGACGCCGGCACGGTCGAGGCCGAGATCGTCGGTGTTCGGCCGACGCCCGACCGCGAGCAGCACATGCGAGGCACGGACTTCACGGTCGCCAGAGCTGCAATCGACGCCGACGACAATCTCCTCGCCCTCAGTGCGGAAATGGATGCATTCGGCGCCAAGCCGCAGGCCGATCCCCTCGGCCTCGAGGATCTGCTGCACGGAAGCCGCGACGTCCTCGTCCTCGCGGCCGATCAGGCGCGGCCCCTTTTCGACGATCGTGACCTTTGAGCCGAAACGGCGGAACATCTGGCCGAATTCGAGCCCGATATAGCTTCCGCCGACAACGACGAGATGGCGCGGCAAGGTCTCGAGTTCGAGGATCGAGCTGTTGGTGAGGATCTCGACTTCGCCGATGCCGGGCATGTCGGGGACTACGGCCCGCCCGCCGGTATTGATGAAGATGCGGTCAGCCTCCAGGAGTTCCTCGCCGACGCGGACCGTGCGGGCGCTTTCGAAACGTGCATGCCCCTCGAAGAGGGTGCAGCGCTCCATGCCGGCGATCCAGGCAGCGAGGCCTTTCTGCGACTTCGCGACGACTTCGTTTTTCCGCGCCATGACGCGCTGAAGGTCGACGCGGACATCGCCGCCGACCGTGAAGCCGTAATCGGCGCCACGCCGCGCGGTGTGAATCGCTTCGGCACTTGCCACCATCGTCTTGGTCGGGGTGCAGCCGGTGTTGACGCAGGTGCCGCCGATCAGCTTGCGCTCGACCAGTGCCACGCTCATGCCGGCGGCGCTGAGCCGACCCGCGAGCGGAATACCGGCCTGGCCGCCACCGATGACGATGGCATCGAAAGACCGGGTCACGCCACGGCGCCCGCGATGAGGACAGCGGCAACGATCGCCACGACATCCTCGATCAGGGCGGCCGGCAGGTCCCGGCCGAAGGCACGGGCGAGACGGCCGCGGATGTCGGCGCCACCAAGCGTACCGATGACGGCACCGATCGCCCCGGCGAGAAGGCCGCCAACCAGCGATCCTGCAGCCGTGCCGATGACCGCGCCACAGAAGGCGCCGCTGACGATGCGGGCGCCGAACTGCATCGGCACCTTGCGGCTCGGCGTCGACGGCAACTGGTCGGTGATCAACTCAACGATGGCGAGGATCGTGAAGACCAGCACCGCGATCCAGTGGCCCATGAACGCGGCCCATGTGCCGGCAACCGGGAACCAGCCGAGATAGGCCCCCCAACTCACCACAGCCGGCGCCGTCATGGCACGCAAACCGGCAACCACACCCATCAGCACTGCAAGCAGATACACCATGATCGAAGCGCCCCTCTTCGCGTTCAGGTAGCAGGAATTCTGCGCCCGCTCGGAACGGCTCGCAAGTTGATATTGACCAGGCGCAATTTGAAGTCATTCGATTGATTGACTTATGGATCGCCAATGGCCAGGGTCAGCGGAAATTCTGGTTTTCACGGAGCAGAGCGCATGTCCGAAACACTGCGGCCCATCGCCGGCATCGCGCCAATCGAGAAGTCGCGCCATCATCAGCGGGCGCGGCAGGACCGTGGCGCCGAGACACGCGGCCGGCTCATCGTTGCGGCTCTCGATGCCTTCGGCCGCCTTGGCTTCGAGGCCGCGTCCACGCGGGAGATCGCCCGCCAGGCCGACGCCAATCTCGCCGCGATCGTCTACCATTTCGGCAGCAAGGAAGGGTTGCACCGGGCAGTCGCCGAGCATGTCGTCGAGGAGATCGGCAGCCGCATCAGCCCCCAGGTTGCGCGCGCGCAGGATGCGCTGGCGCAAAGCATGCCGGACAAGATCATGGCACGGCATCTGCTGCAGCAGATGGTGGAGGCGCATATGGCAGCAATGCTGGGCGTGATGGAAGCAGGCGCGTGGGCACGCTTCCTCGTCCGAGAACAGATGGAACCGACGCCGGTTTTCGACATCGTTTTTGCCTTCATGGAGCCGGTCCACACCCTGCTGCGACGGCTGGTCGCGATCCTGACCGATAGCGATCCCGATCACGACGAAACCGCCTTCCGTGTCTTCACGCTGATCGGCCAGATCGTGATGTTCCGCGTGGCGCAACCCATCGTGCTCCGGATGATGGGCCGCGACGCGCTCTCCGCGGCGGACCGAGGTCTCATCTCACGCATCGTCACCGAAAACATCGACCGCATCACGGGAACGCCGCTTGCGATGGAGCTGCCATGACAGGCGTTCTCCACCCCCGCCTGCCGGCGTGGCAGTCCGGCGTGCTGTTGCTGCTCTTCGCGAGCCTTTCGGGGTGCAGCGGCAAGGCGGCAGCGCCGACCGTTCCCGGCTATGTCGAAGGCGATTTCGTCCGCATCGCGCCGGAAGCGGCCGGTCGGCTGGTCTCGCTCGTCGTCGAACGCGGCGGCGACGTCGCTGAGGGGGCGCCTCTCTTCACGCTCGACGACCGTGACGAAAAGGCGGCACTTGCCGAAGCCAAGGCCGAACAGTCAGCCGCGGCGGCAAGCCTCGCCGATCTCACCACCGGCAAGCGCCAGGAAGAGATCAGCGTTCTCGAGGCCAATCTCGCCGACGTCAAGGCGCAGCAGACGGCCGCCGAGCAGGCCTATTCACGCAGCCGCGCCCTGGAAACGCGGGCCGTGTCCTCCGCCGCGACGCTCGACCAAGCCAAGGCCGATCTCGATTCCTCCACTGCGCGGGTCGATGCGGCAACACGCAATCTCGCCGTGGCGAAGCTGCCCGCCCGCCCCGACCAGATCGCGGCGGCCGAGCAGACGCTCGCTGCGCGGGCGGCTGCCGTGAGCGCGGCGGAAACACGCCTCGCCCGCCGCAGCCTCGCCGCGCCTGCCACGGCCCGGGTCGCCGACACCTATTTCCGCGTCGGCGAGATGGTGCCGGCCGGCAGCCCGGTCGTCGCGCTGCTGCCGCCCGAGAACCGCAAGATCGTCTTCTTCGTGCCGGAGCCGCAGCGCAGCGCCGTCCATCCCGGCACCCGAATCGCGCTCGCTTGCGACGGCTGCGCGACGGGTCTGGCGGCCACGGTGAGCAACATCGCCAGTCAGGCCGAGTTTGCCCCGCCGGTGATCTATTCGACCGGCAGCCGGGCCAAGCTGGTCTACCGCGTCGAGGCGAAGCCGGACGGCGCCGCGCTCGGGCTCGAGCCCGGCCAGCCGGTTGATGTCACGCTGGCCGGTGCCACGCCGTGACGGAGAGCGCCAGCGAGACGGTGATCTCGATCGTCGGGCTCACCAAGCGCTTCAACGGCCGCGCCGTGGTCGATGATGTCGCGCTCGATGTCCGCCGCGGCGAGATCGTCGGCTTTCTCGGACCCAACGGCTCCGGCAAGACGACGACGATCCGCATGATCTGCGGCTTGCTGAAGCCCGATGCCGGCTCGGGCACCTGCCTTGGCCTCGACATCCTGACGCAATCGACTCGGATCAAGCGCGAGGTCGGCTACATGACGCAGCGCTTTTCCTTCTACGAGGACCTGACGATCCGCGAAAATCTCGATTTCGTGGCGCGGGTCTATGATCTCGACGACCGTCAGCGCCGGGTCTCCGATACGATCGCCCGGCTCGGGCTCGAACAAAGGCGCAACCAGCTGGCGGGGTCGCTTTCCGGCGGCTGGAAGCAGCGGCTGGCCCTTGCAGCCTCGGTGATGCACGAGCCAAAGCTGCTGCTGCTCGACGAACCCACCGCCGGCGTCGATCCGCAGGCGCGGCGTGAGTTCTGGGACGAGATCCACCGCCTCGCCGCCGAGGGCCTGACCGTTCTGGTCTCGACCCATTACATGGACGAGGCCGAACGCTGCCACCGGATCGTCTATATCGCCTATGGGCGCGTCGTGACGCGCGGCACGGTCGCCGAGGTGATTGCGCAATCCGGCCTGCACACCATCGTCGTCTCCGGCGCCAATGTCATGGCGGTGGCGGCGGCAGTGCGTGGCCGCCCGGGCGTCGAGCAGATAGCGCCATTCGGCAATGATCTCCACATCGTCGGCGAGGATCCGGTGCTGCTCGCGGCATCAGTCGATGCCGCCGTCGCCGAAATCGGTGGCGTCACCGCGGCGCCCGGCACGACCGGGCTCGAGGACGTGTTCATCCGGTTGATGCAGCAGGCGGCGGTCACGGACCAGTCGGCGCATGGAACGAAGCCATGAGGGCAGCATCATGAGTGCGACGTCCGGCTTCTCGCTGTCGCGCGTGATGGCGATGATGATCAAGGAGTTCATCCAGCTCCGGCGCGACCGGATGACGTTCGCGATGATCCTCGCCATCCCGATCATGCAGCTGGTGCTGTTCGGCTATGCGATCAACACCGATCCGAAGGAACTGCCGACCCTCGTGACCTCGGCGGAGAACGGGCCCGAGGTGCGGGCCGTGATCGCTGCGCTGGCGACGTCGCGCTATTTCCAGATCGCGCCCGGCTTCGTGAGCGAGGCCGAGGCGGCACGCGCGCTCGTCGACGGCAGCGCGGCCTATGTGATTTCGATCCCGCCCGGCTTCGGCCGCGATCTCGTCCGCGGTCTCAGGCCGCAATTGCTGGTCGAGGCCGACGCCACAGACCCCTCCGCCTCCGCCAATGCACTGGCGGGCTTGCCGGAAATCCTCGCCTCGGCGCTGTCGACGACGCTGACCGGGCCGCTCGCCCCCGAAGCGACAGCCCCAACGCCGGTCGACGTCGTCATCCACCGCCGCTTCAATCCGGAAGGCATCACCGCCTACAACATCGTACCGGGGCTGCTCGGCACCATCCTGACCATGACGACGATCCTGATGACGGCGCTGGCGCTGACGCGCGAGCGGGAGCGCGGCACGCTCGAAAACCTGATGGCGACCCCGGCGACGGCATTCGAGATCATGGTTGGCAAGATCGTGCCCTATATCGGCATCGGCTCGATCCAGGTCGCGATCATCATCGTCTGTGCCAGGCTGCTGTTCAGCGTGCCCATGCTCGGCTCGCTGACGCTGCTCATCGGCATCACCTTCCTGTTCATCGCCGCCAGCGTCACCCTTGGCTACACCTTCTCGACCATCGCGCGGACGCAGATGCAGGCGATGCAGATGACCTTCTTCTGGTTCCTGCCCTCGATCCTTTTGTCAGGCTTCATGTTCCCGTTCCGCGGCATGCCGGAATGGGCGCAGGCGATCGGCTCGATCCTGCCGCTGACGCATTACATCCGCTCGGTGCGTGGGATCATGCTGAAGGGCAGCGGGCCGGCCGATCTTGTCGGCGAAATCTGGCCGCTCGCGCTCTTCTGGCTGGCGGTCGCAGCGATCGCGATGCTGCGCTATCGCCGGACGCTGGACTGAGCCGCAGCGAACAGGCTCTTGTGAAAAAAATGGCGCGCCGAAGCGCGCCATTTCGATAGCCTGCGGGCTCCTGCCCGATCAGACGGACGGAGCCGGCGGTGCGAGAGGGGCGTCGGCATGAGCCTCGGAATGGGCATGGCCGGCGAGCGCGTTGCGCAGCGCGGTTTCCTTGTCGTTGTCGAGCGAGGTCTTCAGCACGACACCGCCGTAGCCCTGGATTTCCTCGAGCACCTTGTCGGCGGTCATCGTGCGGATGAGCAGGAACAACGCCGCGTTGCCGGGCTGGATCGATTCCGACAGGTCCTTCATGAACTTGTCGTTGATGCCGAAATCCGCGAGCAGGCCGCCGAGCGCGCCGGAGGCAGCGCCGATGACGACGCCGACGACCGGCATCAGGAAGACCATGCCGACCAGGAGGCCCCAGAAGCTGCCCGAGGCAGCGCCGGTGGCGGTCGTATTGACCATCTGGTGCAGCTTGATCTTGCCGTCCTCGGTCTTCACCGCGATGACCGCGTCATCCAGGGTGATCAGGTATTCCTTCTGCAGCGTCAGGAATTCCTGGCGGACGGCTTCCGCCTTCTCAAGCGACGGATAGACGATGGCAACGAGATCGGACATGGAGCACCTCGGGATTTGAACGCGTCAAACAGCACGTTCGCATAGCATGCATGATCGAAGCGTGACAGACGCCACCGGCGACCGCAACGCCGCTCAGGGCTCGCTGCCCGGCGCCAAGCGGACGCGGAGCCCGTCCAGTTCGTCCGACATCAGGATCTGGCAGGAGAGGCGCGAATTCGACTTCACCAGCATGGCATCGTCGAGACGTTCCTCTTCCTCATCGGTCATGGGGACGAGGCGGCCGAACCATTCGGGGTCGACATAGACATGACAGGTGGCACAGGCGAGCGCGCCGCCGCACTCGGCCTTGATCGGCAGGCCCCAATCGCGGATTACTTCCATGACCCGCCAGCCTTCGAGCGCCTCGAGCTCGTGCTCGCCGCCTTCCTGGTCCGTGACGTAGAGCTTCACGGGCGTGCGCTCCCGCCAGATGCCGGGCGGCGTGCCCAGGGACGTTTGCCGGCTGGCTGCTCGCCATTCTCTTCGGCTGGCTGCAGATACTCGGTAACCTCGGGCCAGCGCCCCTCGCTGAGCCCCTTGATGACCAGCGGATCATCGGTGGCGAACGCATCGAAGCCGACCCGCTTCAGGAACGGGATCTGGTCGAGGAAGAACGCCCCGACAGCCCGAAGCTCGCCGCCGAAGCCGTCACGGTCACGCAGCAGACGGCCGATCGAAAAAGCGCGACCATCCGCGAATTTTGGCAGATCGGCAGCGACCACCGCAAGGCGCGGCAGATCGTCCTTGATGTCGGACCAGTCGGCGCCCGGCTCGATCACGATGCCGAGCGGGGCCGAGCGGGCGACGAGCACGGCCCGCTCGGCGCGATAACGCGCCAGCGAAACCAGCACCGCCGCACCATCCTCGAGCTCAGCGTCGTCGGCGACGCGAACGAAATCGTCCTCGACGAAGCGGCCGTTCTTCCAAAGTGCCATTTCAATTCTTCCGGAAAGTCATGTCAGATTCCGCTTCCGTCGCTCTCGCCGATATGGATGCCGCATTCGACCTTGCCGAGGCCGCGCCAGCGCCCGGCGCGTTCGTCCTCGCCCGGCGCGACTTTCGAGGTGCAGGGCACGCAGCCGATCGAGGGATATCCCTCGGCGACCAGCGGATGCGCCGGCAGCGCGTGCTCGGCGATATAGGCCTTGAGGGCCGCCGATGACCAGGTGGCGAGGGGATTGACCTTCACGCGCGGACCATCCTGCTCGAACAGCTGGATCGAGGCGCGGGTCGCTGCCTGGAAGCGCTTGCGGCCGGTGAACCAGGCATCGAAGCCCGTCAGCGCGCGGGCGAGCGGCTCGGTCTTGCGGATGTGGCAGCAGAGATCGGCATCGCTCATCCAGGCGGCCTTGAACGGGTCCTTGGCCTTCAGCACCGCCTCGTCAGGCGTCACGGAGCGGACCTGGCGGAGCCCGATCGTCTCGATCAGCGTATCACGATAGGCGAGCGTCTCGGGAAAGAGCCTCAGCGTATCGATGAACACGACCGGGATGTCGCGGCTGACCGAGGCGACGAGATGGAGCAGCACCGAGGATTCTGCGCCGAAGGAAGAGACCACCGCGATCCGATCGCCGAAGAGTTCGAGCGCCTTCGCCACGGCGTCGCGCGACTCCAACTGGCCGAAGCGGGCATTCAGCAGCGCCGCATCCTCAAGACCGGCATTCTCGTGGTCGAAGGCGGGCGCGGCACCGACGGGGCCGGCGACTGCGCCAGTCGCCATATCCTCAAGCCGCGCCATAGAGCGCCTCCTTGAACGGCGCCTGACCGAGGCGGCGATAAGCGGCAAGGAAGGTCTCGTCCGGCCGTGCACGATGCGCGATATAGGTGTCGACAATGGTCTCGATGGCGTCGACGATCTCCTCGGTCGAGAAGCCGCGGCCGATGATCTCGCCAATCGACGAATTCTCGTCGCCCGAGCCGCCGAGCGAGATCTGGTAGAATTCCTCGCCCTTCTTCTCGACGCCAAGAATGCCGATATGGCCGACATGGTGGTGGCCGCAGGCATTGATGCAGCCGGAAATCTTGATCTTCAGCTCACCAATATCGCGCTGGCGGCCTATATCGCCGAACCGCTGCGAAATGCGCTGCGCGACCGGAATCGAGCGCGCCGTGGCGAGCGCGCAGTAATCGAGGCCCGGGCAGGCGATGATGTCGGTGACGAGGCCGGCATTGGCGGTGGCGAGCCCCGCCGCGACCAGCCGGTCATAGATCGCCTTGAGGTTCTCCTCCGCAACATGCGGCAGGATCAGGTTCTGCTCATGGCTGACGCGGATCTCGTCGAAGGCCAGCTGCTCGGCGAGATCGGCGACGACATCCATCTGGTCGGCCGTCGCATCGCCCGGCGTCCCGCCGATCGGCTTCAACGAGATGGTCGCCGCGACATGGCCGGCGACGCGGTGCGCGATCGTGTTCTGCCGCACCCATGCATCGAACTCCGGATCGGCCGTGCGCGCTACGGCCAGCGCCGCGCTGGCGTCCTGCGGCTCGAGCCCCGCCGGAGCTGCGAAATAGGCGCGGATGCGTTCGACCTCGCCCTGAGGCAGCTTGAGAGCGCCGTGGCGGATGCGTTCCCACTCGTCCTCGACCTGCCGCGCGATCTCATCGGCGCCGGTCTCATGCACGAGGATCTTGATGCGGGCCTTGTACTTGTTGTCGCGCCGGCCGTTCAGGTTGTAGACGCGGAGAATCGCCTCGGAATAGGAGAGCAGGTCTTCCTCGGGAAGGAAGTCGCGGATCTTCTTGGCGATCATCGGCGTGCGGCCCTGGCCGCCACCGATATAGACGGCGAAGCCGAGACGTCCGTGCTCGTCCTTCTTCAGATGCAGGCCGATGTCATGCACCTGGATCGCGGCGCGGTCGCGTTCGGCGCCGGTGACGGCAACCTTGAACTTCCGCGGCAGGAACAGGAATTCCGGATGGAGCGAGGACCACTGCCGGAGAATCTCGGCATAGGGCCGAGGATCGGCGACCTCGTCGGCAGCCGCACCGGCGAAATGATCGGCGGTGACGTTGCGGATGCAATTGCCGGAGGTCTGGATCGCATGCATTTCGACAGAGGCGAGTTCGGCCAGGATATCGGGGATGTCCGAGAGTTTCGGCCAGTTGAACTGCAGGTTCTGCCGCGTCGTGAAATGGCCGTAGCCGCGGTCATAGCGGCGGGCGACATGAGCGAGCTTGCGCATCTGTCGGCCTGACAGCGTGCCATAGGGCACGGCAACGCGCAGCATATAGGCGTGGAGCTGGAGATAGACGCCGTTCATCAGCCGGAGCGGCTTGAACTGGTCCTCGGTCAATTCGCCCGACAGGCGGCGCTCCACCTGGTCGCGGAACTGGCCGACGCGGTCGGTTACGAAATCCTGGTCGAATTCGTCATAGCGATACATGGAGGTCATCGGGTCTCGCTCGCTGCGGCACGCTCGGCGATTTCGGCCGCGCCATAGGCAATGGTGGGCCCGGCAGCGCGGATGCGCTCGCGCAGGCGGACCGGCACCGGCGCGCCGTCCTCGAGCGTAACCTCGATTGCATAGGGTTCGACGATGATGCGGGCGTCGTGCTGCGCCTTGCCATAGGCGAGCGCCTCCGGCAGGGCATCCGGCCCGACCAGCCGCGCATCGGCAAGATGGCCTGACCAGCCGCCCGCCTCGGTCAGGAACACGACGAGACCGCCGGCAAGGTCGTTCGCGGTGATGATGCTGTCGGTCATAGGGTCGGCTTTCGGGTTGCGTTCGGGCGCTTCATGCCGCCATCGCGGCGAGCGGCAATGTTGCGGCGCCGAGCGCGCTTTCGGCGATGACACGGCCGACGATGATCACCACCGGGCCATCGATCTCGGGCCGGTCGGCGATTGCGGCGAGTTCGTCAAGCCGCCCGGCATAGGATTTGCGGTCGTCACGGGAGGCATTCTCGATCACGGCCACCGGCGTCGAAGCCGCCA
Source organism: Kaistia sp. (assembly GCA_965229085.1). Classification (GTDB taxonomy): domain Bacteria; phylum Pseudomonadota; class Alphaproteobacteria; order Rhizobiales; family Kaistiaceae; genus Kaistia. Next base: position 2,198,473 of record OZ245859.1, read on the forward strand.
GCCCGTTCTCGATCAGCCGCGCCGCCACCTTGGAGGCGACGCTGCGGCCCATATAGACGGCGATCGTCGCGCCGGCGAGCGCGAGGCCCGCCCATTCGGGCAGCGTATCGCCGCGCATGTCATGGCCGGTTGCGATGACGAAAGTCGAGGCGACATCGCGCAGCGTCAGCGGAATCTCATTTTCGGCCGCGGCCGCTATCGCTGCGGTAACGCCGGGCACGATGTCGAAAGGAATTCCGGCCGCACGAAGCGCCGCCATTTCCTCGCCGGCGCGGCCAAAGACCAGCGGATCGCCAGACTTCAGACGCACAACGCGACGCCCGTGACGCGCCTCGCGCACCAGGATGTCGTTGATCTCGTCCTGGCTGGCCGCGTGCATGCCCTTGGCCTTGCCGACATAGATGCGCAGCGCATCGCGCCGGCCCATGGCGACCACGGCCTCAGGCACCAGCTTGTCATAGACGATGACATCCGCTTCCTGCAGCAATCGCACGGCGCGCAGCGTCAGGAGATCCTCGGCGCCCGGACCGGCACCAACAAGGCTGACATGACCGACAAGCCCGCGCGCCGCCGTTGCCTCGATTGCGGTCGTCGCATCGGCGTCGGCGCCCTCGATCTGGCCGGCGAGCACCTTGGCAGCAGCCGGGCCGGAGAAGAAATGCGCCCAGAAACGCCGACGCGCATCGCCGGAGGGAATGCTGGCGGCAACACGCTCGCGCAGACTTTCGGCGAGATGGGCGAGATCGCCGACCGCCGGCGCCAACATTTGCTCGATCTTCGCGCGAACATGGCGCGCAAGCACGGGCGCGGCGCCCTCGGTCGAGATCGCGATGCTGAGCGGGGCGCGGTTGACCAAAGCCGGAACATAGAAGTCGCAGAGATCAGGCCGATCGACGACATTTACAGGAATGCCGGCGACCTTCGCGAGATCACGCACGAGGCTGTCTTCGGCGAGTTCCCCCGTCGCCGCAAAGACAAGCGCGGCACCCGCGAGATCGGCCGCAACCGGCCAGCGCGCATGATGCGCGGCGCCGGTTGCCGCAAGATCAGCCGCGGCCTCGGCTTCAAGCTCCGGCGCGAACAGAACGAGCTCGGCGCTTGTCTCGGAAAGCAGGCGAAGCTTCGCCGCCGCCTCGCGCCCGCCGCCGACGACCACGACCCGCCGTCCCTCCACTTTGTGGAAGGCCGGGAAAGTCGACAGTCTCCGATGGGCAGTCGCCATCGCCATCTCCGGCAGCGCGCGAAAAGATCAGGATTTCTTGCATGGTATTTAGTGAATGCCGAGCAGAAACACGACAAAGGCGGTTCCAAACTCCGCCACGGCCTTGGAAAATCATTCCGGCCGCACTTCCCCCGGCGTGATGATGTCCGCTGGGGGCCTGGTCGAAAACACGCGCAAAGCCAAGGCGATGCGCCGCCCGCGGCCCTCACAGCCCTCGGTGCAGCCATCACCGCTTCCATGAATAGGCGACTAAATCAGTCGCCTTCATAGAATTTCGTTCCGGCTCAGAAGACGCCGGCGCCGAGCTCGGCCGAGGCTGCCGTGTCGCGGAACATCCCGAAGAGTTCGCGGCCCATGCCGTAAACCTCCTCGTCCTCGACAGGCCGCGTGGCGGCGGGACGAGCGGCAAATTCGGCTTCATCGACCAGCACGGCGAGTTCGCCGGTCGTGCAGTCGATCCGGATCATGTCGCCATCGCGGATCTTCGCGATCGGTCCGCCGGCCAGGGCCTCGGGCGTGACATGGATTGCCGCCGGCACCTTACCGGATGCCCCCGACATGCGCCCGTCGGTCAAAAGCGCGACGCGGTGGCCGCGATCCTGCAGGATGCCGAGGGTCGGCGTCAGCTTGTGCAATTCCGGCATGCCATTGGCTTTCGGGCCCTGGAAGCGGATCACGGCGACGAAGTCGCCGGTGAGTGTGCCGGCCTTGAATGCGGTGATCAGTTCGTCCTGCGCCTCGAACACCCGCGCCGGCGCCTCGATCACATGGCGATCCGGCTTGACCGCCGAAATCTTGATCACAGCACGGCCGAGATTGCCCGAAAGCAGCTTGAGCCCGCCGGTCGGCTGGAAGGCCTTCGCAACGGGCGCCAGCACCTTTTCATCGAGGCTATCGCGGGCGCCGTCCTGCCAGCGGATCGCGCCGGCCTCGTCGAGCTTCGGCTCGACGGTGTAGGCGGAGAGGCCATTGCCCCAGATCGTCTTCACGTCCTCATGCAGATATCCGGCCTCCAGCAACTCGCGGATCAGGAAGCTCATGCCGCCGGCGGCGTGGAAGTGGTTCACATCGGCGAGGCCGTTCGGATAGACGCGGGTCAGGAGCGGCACCGCATCGGAAAGATCGGAGAAATCGTCCCAGGTCAGTTGGATGCCCGCCGCCTTGGCGATGGCGATCAGATGCATGGTGTGATTGGTCGAGCCGCCGGTGGCATTAAGGCCGACGACGCCGTTGACGATGACCTTCTCGTCGACGATCTCGCCGATCGGCGTGTATTCGTTGCCAAGCGCGGTGATTGCAAGCGCGCGCTTGGTCGCCGCCTTGGTCAGCGCGTCGCGCAGCGGGGTGTTCGGATTGACGAAGGACGAGCCCGGCAGATGCAGGCCCATGATCTCCATCATCATCTGGTTGGTATTGGCGGTGCCGTAGAAGGTGCAGGTGCCCGGGCCGTGATAGGAAGCGCTCTCGGCCTCGAGCAGTTCGGCGCGGCCAACCTTGCCTTCGGCATAGAGCTGGCGGATGCGTGCCTTCTCGCCGTTCGGCAGACCTGTCGTCATCGGCCCGGCAGGAATGAACACCGTCGGAAGATGGCCGAACGAGAGCGCGGCGATCATCAGGCCGGGGACGATCTTGTCGCAGATGCCGAGAAAGACGGCCGCGTCGAACATGTTGTGCGACAAGCCGATCGCTGCGGCCATGGCGATGGCATCGCGCGAGAACAGCGACAGCTCCATGCCGGTCTGGCCCTGCGTGACGCCGTCGCACATCGCGGGCACGCCGCCGGCGACCTGGGCGACGCCGCCGGCCTCGCGCGCCGCCTGGCGGATCAGTTCGGGATAGGTCTCATAGGGCTGATGCGCCGACAGCATGTCGTTATAGGCGGTGATGATGCCGAGATTGGGCACCAGATCGCCCTTCAGCGCCGCCTTGTCGTCGACGCCGCAGGCGGCGAAGCCATGGGCGAGATTGCCGCAAGCAAGCGTACCGCGCCGCGTTCCGCCCTTCTGGGCGGCGGCGACGCGCTTCAGATAGAGCGCCCGGCTAGCCGCGCTGCGGGCGCGAATGCGATCGGTGACCGCGGCAATCTTCGGATGAATGGTCATGGCTGAACTCCCCATGGAGCCGGGCACGGCCGCGCCCGGCATGCGGCGGAGGCGGGCAAGAGGCCCGCTTGAGCGCCGCTACTCGATTTCTTCGTGCCAGGTGCGGCCATCGCGTTCGATGAGCGCGATGGCGGCCGAGGGCCCCCAGGTGCCGGCAGTGTAGGACTTCGGCGCCTCCCGCGAGGCCTGCCAGCCGTCGAGGATCGGATCGATCCACTTCCAGGCCGCCTCGACCTCGTCTCGGCGCATGAACAGCGTGGCATTGCCGCGGATCACGTCCATCAACAGCCGCTCATAGGCCTCGGGGCTGCGCGTCTTGAAGGTCTGCGCGAAGCTCATGTCGAGCGGCACATGGCGAAGGCGCATGCCGCCCGGACCCGGATCCTTGATCATCAGCCAGAGGCGGACGCCCTCGTCGGGCTGCAACCGCATCACCAGCTGGTTGGAGACCAGTTGGCCCGCGGCACTGCCGAAGATCGAATGCGGGATCGACTTGAACGAGACGACGATCTCGGAAATGCGCTCGGGCAGCCGCTTGCCGGTGCGGATATAGAAAGGCACGCCGGCCCAGCGCCAGTTTTCGATCTCGGCCTTGAGCGCGACGAAGGTCTCGGTCATCGAATCGTCGCGGCCGAGCTCCTTCAGGTAGCCGGGCACCGGTCCACCGGCCGAGGCTCCGGCGCGATACTGGCCGCGCACGGTGACGTTCTCGAGCTGCGCCGCGGTGATCGGCTTCAGCGAGCGCAGCACCTTCAGCTTCTCGTCACGCATAGCATCCGCCTCGAACTGGTTCGGCGGCTCCATCGCGACGAGGCAAAGCAGCTGCAGGATGTGGTTCTGCACCATGTCGCGCAGCGCACCGGCAGTGTCGTAATAGCCGGCGCGGCTTTCGACGCCGAGATTCTCGGCGACGGTGATCTGAACATGATCGATATGGGCGGCGTTCCACAGCGGCTCGAACAGAGCGTTGGCGAAGCGCAGCGCCATCAGGTTCTGCACCGTCTCCTTCCCGAGATAATGATCGATGCGGTAGATCTGGCTCTCGTCGAACACTTTGCCGACGGCATCGTTCAGGGCCGTCGCCGACTTGAGGCTCTTGCCGATCGGTTTCTCGATGATGACGCGGGTTTCGGGCGTGATCAGCCCATGCGCGCCGATGCCCTCGCAGATGACGCCGAAGAGATCGGGCGAGACGGCGAGATAGAAGGCGCGGATACGGTCCTTGCCCTCCTCCAGCACCGAAGCGAGATCGGCCCAGCCGCTGTCGTCGATCTTGGCATCAACCGAGACGTAGGAGATGCGCGCCAGGAACGAAGCCATCTGCTCCGGCTCACGCTCGGCTGCCGGCACGAACTTGGTCAGCGCGTCTTCCGTCAGCTTGCGATACTCGTCGTCGCTGAGCTTGCGGCGCGAAGCACCGATGATCCTTGAAACATCGGGGATCTGCTCGTCGCGATGCCGGTGATAGAGGGCCGGCATCAGCTTGCGATAGGCAAGATCGCCGGTCGCGCCGAAGACGACGAGGTCGAAGGGGTCGACGGCGATGATTCGACTGGTCATGAAATCCCTCTTTCCCGAATTCCGGACATCCCGGCAGCAGGCAGACACGCGTGTCCTAACCAATTCCGCTTCATATGTTGAGGGAGAAAATTAGAGCATCGAAATAAAACTCCTGCGACGAGTTTGCCTTATCGTGCCGGCGCCGCGCCGAAGCGCGTGGCAGCATCAAGCAGGATATGGGCCAAAGGGAGATGATCATGGCGGAACCTCAATGCATCGTGCCGGCGGGCGACCGCTGCGGCGAGGGCGTCGTCTGGCACGCGGCCGAACGCGCCGTCTACTGGACCGACATCAACCGCTTCCTGATCCACAGGTTCGATATCGCGGAGAAGTCGGTCACGAGCTGGTTCTTCGCCGAGCCTGTGACCACCATCGGCCTGACCGACCGGGCCGATACGCTGATCATCGCGCTTGGATCGAAGGTCATTCTCTGGCAGCCGGCGCGCGACACGCGCCGCGATTTCGCCACGCCCGAGACCAATACGCCGGCGGCACGGCTGAATGACGGCAGGCCCGATCCGCATGGCGATCTCATCGTCGGCTCGATGTTCAACAATGTCGCAGCCGACGGTTCGGGTGTCGAGCTCTTCGGTCCGGCGCTTGGCGGGCTCTATCGCGTCCGTGCCGACGGCTCGTCGGAAACGATTCGGACCGACATCGGCATCGCCAACACGATGGCCTGGGACCTCGCGCGCGGACGCTTCTACACAGCCGACACGCTGAAGAACGAAATCTGGGCCTTCGACTATGACACCGCGACCGGCGCGATCACGAACGAGCGCAACCACTTCGTCGGCTTCGAACGCGGCTCGCCCGATGGTTCGCAGATTGATGCGACGGGCACGCTCTGGAATGCGCGCTATGGCGGCGGGTGCATCGTCGGCATTTCGCCAGAAGGCAAGGTTGCGGATGTGATCGACATGCCCGTCGGCAACATCACGAACTGCACCTTTGGCGGAGACGATTTGAAGACGCTCTACATCACCACCGCGCAGGGCGGCGACGGTCCGCTCGAGCGGCTTGCCGGCGGCCTGTTCGCCCATAAGGCTGAGATCCCCGGTACGCCCGAGACGATCTTCCGCCTCGATCGCTGAACCGCGATTGCCGGCGCGGGCGGGCCCGTGGCAAGCTGACCGCCCCAGGGCCTCCGCCTTTTCCTCAGGATGCCCCGGGGCCAAGGGAGAGAACGCCATGATATCGCCCGCCTCGACCCGATTCGCGCCGCCGCTCAAGACCCGGCGAAGGACCGCTTCGCTTCTGGCCGCGCTAGCCGCCATGATCGCAGCACCGCTCCTCGCGGGACCTGCGTCGGCGCAGCCGACCAGCGCGCAGCAGGCGGCGATCAAATCGTCCTGCCAAGGCGATTTCCGCGCCAATTGTGCCGGGGTTTCGCCGGGCGGCTCGGCGGCTTTGCAGTGCCTGCAGCAGAACGTCGCGAAGCTGTCGCCGCCGTGCCAGCAGGCCGTCAATGCTGCTTCTGGCGGAACCGCCGCGGCGCCCGCCGCTCCTCCTCCGGCAGCGAGCGCGCCGGCGGCAGCGACGACTCCCGCGACAACGCCGCCGCCGGCAGCAGCCAAGGCGCCGCCTGCTGCGACGAAGGCGCCACCTCCGGCCGCGATGGCACCGCCGCCCCCGCCAATGTCGCCGCGCCAGGAGATGATGTTCGTCCGCCAATATTGCGGCCGTGACTTCAATCGCTATTGCAGCACTGTCCGTCTCGGCGCCGGCAATGGCGTTGCCTGCCTCAAGGCGAATGCGGCGCGGCTCTCGTCCGGCTGCAAGAAGGCGCTTTCGGCGGCGATGCGGTGACCGGCATGGGCGCGATCGTCGACCTCGATCACGTCCAGATTGCGATGCCGCGCGACGGCGAGGACGAGGCCAGGCGCTTCTATGGTGAGGCGCTCGGTCTGCCCGAACTCCCGAAGCCGGCCAATCTTGCGAGGCGCGGCGGCCTCTGGTTCGCGATCGGTGGGCGGCAGCTGCATCTCGGCGTAGAAGAGGGCTTCAGACCAGCGCGGAAGGCGCACCCCGCCTTTCGCGTCGCGGGACTGGCGGCTTTCAGGGCGCGCATCGTCGCTGCCGGTCACGCACCGGTGGATGATGAACCGCTGCCCGGCTACGACCGCTTCTATCTCAGCGATCCATTCGGCAACCGCCTGGAATTCCTCGAGCCGGCCGCCTGATCGGCCCGGCCGGCACGCGCGGCGACGGCTCTTCAGCCCCGCGGCGCGCTCGCCTTCGTCACGATCTCAACGCAAAGCCGCATCGAGCTTGAACGTCCGCCCGGTGAGAAAACCATGGCCGATGTCGTCGAATGGTATCGGGGAACGGCTGGCTCGGCGCGGCGGCCGAACCAGCCAGATCGGCTCACGCGCGCGGGAAGGCGATGCCGTTCTCGTCGAAGACATGAAGATGGCGCTTTTCGGTGGTGAGCGCGACCTTCTGACCTTTGGCGACCACCGCCTCGTTCTCGATCTTGGCGACGATCGGCTCGGTTGTGCCGACATCGACATAGATCAGCGTCACTTCGCCAAGCTGCTCAACGATGTCGATCGTACCGTGGAAGATCGCATCCGTGCCATCGGTCAGGACCAGATCCTCGGGACGAACACCGAATGTTCCCCGCTTGCCGGCCGCCGAGCCAGGGATGACGGCGGCGACGGAAATCTTGTTGCAGCCATCCGGTTGGACCGCGGCGTCAGGGCTGCCAGAAACGATCGTGCAGGGAATGGTGTTCATCGACGGCGAGCCGAGGAAGCGGGCGACGAACAGATTGGCGGGCCGATGGTAGAGCTCCATCGGCGCACCGACTTGCTCGACCCGACCGGCATTCAGCACCACGATGCGGTCGGCCAGCGTCATCGCCTCGACCTGGTCATGCGTGACATAGATCATCGTCACGCCGGCCATGCGTTCATGCAGCTTGTTGATCTCGATGCGCGTCTGCACGCGCAGCGCAGCGTCGAGGTTCGACAGCGGCTCGTCGAACAGGAACACTTTGGGATCGCGCACGATGGCGCGGCCGATGGCGACGCGCTGGCGCTGGCCGCCCGAAAGCTGCTTCGGCAAGCGGTCGAGATAAGGCGTGATCTGAAGGATGTCAGCCGCCCCGCGGACCCGCGTGTCGATCTCGGACGCGTCGTGGCCCTTCGCCAGCTTCATGCCGAAGGCCATGTTGTCGTAGACGGTCATATGCGGATAGAGCGCATAGGACTGGAACACCATGGCGATGCCGCGCTTGGACGGCGCCAACTGGTTCACCACCTGCCCATCGATCTGCAGCGTGCCCGCAGTGATATCCTCAAGACCGGCGATCAGGCGGAGCAAGGTGGACTTGCCGCAACCCGACGGGCCGACGAAGACGATGAATTCGCCCGACTTGATGTCGAGGTCGATGCCATGCAGCACCTTGACGGTGCCGTAGCTCTTCTTGATGCCGCGCAGCAGCAGTCCAGCCATGTTCGTTCCCCTTCCCAGCCCTGTCAGGCAATCCTTGCGAAGAACGCGTCGCGCCCGTTGAGGCTGATGGTTCGTTCCTGTTGATGCAGCGTCGCCGTGAATCCGTGGCCCTCGAGCGGCATGACCTCGATGCCCGGCGGCAGCGTTGCGGTCGCCTGCGCCGATCCGAGATTGAACAGCGCCAGGATACTCTCCTCCGGCGTCGTCCGGATGAAGCCGAGGACGTCATCCGGCGTCTCGACGAAGGTGATCGTGCCGTGGATCAAGGCCGGATGCGCCTTGCGGAAGGCGATCATGCGTCGGTAGAGCGCGAGGACCGACTGATGGTCGACATCCTCGCGATTGGCGGCGCGGGCGATGTGCTCCTGCGGCACCGGCAGCCAGGGCTTGCCGGTCGAGAAGCCGCCATAGGTGGCGTTTGATTCCCAAACCATCGGCGTGCGGCAGCCGTCACGGCCCTTGTATTCGGGCCAGAAGCGAATGCCGTAGGGGTCCTGAAGATCCTCGAAAGCGATATCGGCCTCGGTGAGGCCGAGTTCCTCGCCCTGGTAGAGGCAGACCGATCCGCGCAGCGACAGGAGGATGGCCGCCGCAATCTTGGCGACTCCGTCAAAATCGCCGTCGGTGGTCCAGCGGCTGACATGGCGCACGATGTCGTGGTTCGAGAACGCCCAGCAGGGCCAGCCATCGCCGACGATCGCTTCGAACGCCGTCACGCGCTTCACGAAATGCTCTTTCGTGAAGATCGGCGACAGGAAGTCGAAGGTGTAGCACATGTGCAGCTTGTCGCCGCCCGAGGTATAGGCGGCCATAGTGTGCAGCGAGCGGGGACCATCACCAATCTCGCCGACCGTGGTCTGGCCCTGATAGCGGTCGAGCAGCGCGCGCAGCCGCTTCAGGAATTCCAAGTTTTCCGGCTGGCTCTTGTCATGGATATGATCCTGCCAGTTATAGGGATTGACCGCCGGCGCCTCGGGCGAATTGCGGTCTTCCAGCTTCGAAGGCGGATTGTCCTCAAGCCCCTGCGAGTGGACATAGAAGTTCACGGTATCGAGGCGGAAGCCGTCAACACCGCGCTTCAGCCAGAACTCCACCGCATCCAGCAGCGCATCCTGGACCGCCATGGTGTGGAAGTTCAGGTCCGGTTGCGACGTCAGGAAGTTGTGCAGGTAATACTGGCAGCGGGTCGTGTCCCACTCCCAGCCCGAACCGCCGAAGATCGACAGCCAATTGTTGGGCGGCGTGCCATCGGGCTTCGCATCGGCCCAGACATACCAGTCGGCCTTGGCATTGTCCGTGGATGACCGGCTTTCCTTGAACCAGGGATGCTGGTCGGAGGTATGCGAAAGCACCTGGTCGATCAACACGCGGATGCCGCGGGCATGCGCCTCGGCGATCAGGTGATCGAAATCCTCGATCGTGCCGAAAAGACCGTCCACGGCGCAGTAATCCGAAACGTCGTAGCCGAAATCCTTCATCGGCGACTTGAAGAACGGCGCGATCCAGATCGCATCGGCCCCGAGCGCGGCGATATGGCCAAGCCGCTCGGCGATGCCTTTGAGATCGCCGACTCCGTCGCCCGTCGTGTCCTGGAACGAGCGTGGATAGACCTGATAGATCACCGCGCCGCGCCACCAGGTCGGGTCGTTCGACAGGATCGAGCCTGGAACCTGCTGCTGTACGATCTGGTCCATCATCAACCCTTGACGCCGCCTGCGGTGAGGCCGGAAATGATCTTGCGCTGGAAGATCAGCACAAGCACGACGAGCGGCACGGTGACGATCACCGATGCAGCCATGATGTTGCCCCATGGGATTTCATACTGCGTCGCCCCGGACAGCAGCGCGATCGCCACAGGCACGGTGCGCGTATTGTTCGACGAGGTGAAGGTCAACGCGAACAGGAATTCGTTCCAGGCCGCGATGAAGGCGAGCAGGCCCGTCGTCACGAGAGCCGGCCACATCAGCGGCAGGAAGACCTTGGTGATGATGATCCAGGGGCTGGCGCCATCGACGATTGCCGCTTCTTCGATCTCGACCGGCAGGTCGCGCATAAAGGTCGTCAGGATCCACACCGTGAACGGCAGCGTGAAGATCATGTAGGCGAAGATCAAAGCAAACGGCGTGTTGAAGATGCCGAGGAAACGCACGAGTTCAAACAGGCCCGACAGCACCGCGATCTGTGGGAACATCGACACCGCGAGGATCGTGAACAAGAGCAGCGAGCGGCCACGGAAACGGACCCGTGACAATGCGAAGGACGCGGTCACCGCCAGCACCAGAGAGATCGCGACCACCACCGAGGCAATCAGCAGCGAGTTGGCGAGATTGCGCGGGAAGCTGCCGGTCGTCAGCACCTGCGTATAGTTGGCTAGAGAAAAGCTCTTCGGCCAATAATCGATCTGGAACAGCGCGGTTCCAGTTTTGAACGATGTGATGATCGCGTAATAGAACGGGAAGATCGAGATTGCGACGATGCCGATGACCAGAAGATAGAAGGCCGTACGTTTGACGACGTGCGAGAGCATCAACGGCCTCCCTCGAAGTTCACCTTGCCGACGATGATATAGACGACGGTAATAACGGTCAGGATCAGGAACAGCATGGTCGACGCCGCCGAGCCATAGGCGAATTTGTCGAAGTCGAACAGGTTCTCCCGCGCGAAAACCGACATCGTCTTGGTCTGGGCGTTGTTGGCGGTCAAAACATAGATCAGATCGAAGATGCGCAAAGCATCGAGCATACGGAAGATGATCGCGACCATCAGCGCAGGCCGCACCAGCGGCAGGGTCACCTTGAAGAACACCTTGACCGGATGAACGCCATCGATCTTGGCCGCTTCATAGATGTCGCCCGGGATCATCTGCAATCCCGCAAGGATAAGCAGCGCCATGAACGGCGTCGTCTTCCAGATATCGACCATCAGCACGGCCAGCATTGCCGTATCGGGATTGGCGGTCCAGGCGATCTTGTGGGAGATCAGCCCGAGATGCATCAGCATGTCGTTGATGATGCCAAACTGATCATTGAGCATCCAGGCCCACATCTTGGCCGAGACGATGGTCGGGATCGCCCAAGGCACCAGGATGGCGGCGCGAACGATGCCGCGGCCCTTGAATTCGGCATTCAGCACCAGCGCGACGACCATGCCGATAATCGTCTCAAGTATGACTGAAACTATGGAAAATCGGACGGTATTCCACACCGATTTCCACCACAGCGGATCGACGAGCAGCCCGTCATAGATGACGCGGCCGCTCTTCAGCGTGGTCATCGACAGGTAGTTCTCAAAGCCGACCCACTGCGCCGCGTCCAGATTGGTCAGCGAGGCATTGGTGAAGGAGAAATAGATACTGCGCAGCAGTGGCCAGCCGGCAACCATCGCCAGCACGATCAGCATCGGCGTCAGGAACAGCCAGGCGGAACGCACGCGCTGGCGGAAGAGATCGGAGCCGGCGCTGACTTCGGCGACATCGGCGGATTCGGCAATGGCCATGCTGATCGTCCCCCCTGGCCGGACCGGCCTGCGATTGGCTTGGAACCGCACCCTCTTGGCAGTGCCATCCTTTGAGGAAGGCTAGTGCCGGGCGCTTTGAATGCAATCGGAAAACACCCCCCGCACGAATGCGGGGGGTGCGGAACAGCGATGCACTACCAGCTGGCGCCCTTGAGCTTCGTCAGCTGGGCCTCGAGCAATTCGAGGTTGTCGGCTGAGGTGCCCTGGCCGGAGATGGAGTTGTGAACGGCGGTCCAGAAGTCGGACGAGACCTCGTTATACTTCACCTTGGTCGGCGCCGAGGGACGCGGCACGGCATTCAGGAAGACTTCCTTCCAGCGCGGGATGATCGGCACGGCCTTGGCAATGTCGGCATCGTCATAGAGCGAGACGATGGTCGGCAGGTTCGAGGCCTCGATCGCCTGCTTCTTCTGCATTTCCTTCGAGGCAAGGAACTTGACCAGGTCGATGGCTTCCTTCTGGTTCTTCGAATATTTCGAGACCGCGAGGTTCCAACCGCCGAGCGTTGCAGCAGAGCGGGCGCCCTCCCCCGAACCGGCCGGGAGCGGAACGACGTCGAACTTGCCCTTCACCGCCGAGTCGGCGCCATTGCCGAGCGAATAGGCATAGGGCCAGTTGCGCATGAACACGGCATTGCCGGTCTGCCAGACGCCACGCGACTCTTCTTCCTGATAGGCCAGCACGCCGGGCGGCGAGATGGTGTTGACCCAACCCTTCGCCATATCGAGGGCGGCCGCAGCCTTGGGATTGTTGATCGAGATCGTGCCGTCGGGCTCGACGATCTGGCCACCGCCATTCGACATGACCCATTCGAGCGCGTTGCAGGTCAGGCCTTCATAGGCGTTGCCCTGCCAGACGAAGCCCCAGATGTCCTTGGAGCCGGCTGCGCGCTCCTTGTCCTGGATCTCCTTCGCCGTGGCGGTGAGCTCATCCCAGGTCTTCGGCGGCGTCTTGCCGTACTTTTCGAGCAGGTCCTTGCGGTAGTAGAGCGCCGGCGCATCGGTGAAGAGCGGCATCGCGACAAGCTTGCCGTTCACCGTCTGCGACTGCACGATCGACGGGAAATGCTCGCCGATGACGTCCTTGGTGGCCTCAGTCAGGTCGACGAGCTGGTCGGCGAGCTGCGGCGCCCAGATCACGTCGGTCTGGTAGACGTCGATATCGGAATTGCCGGCCGCCAGCCAGAGCTTGTACTGGCCGAACTGATCGCTCGTCGACGAGGGCATCGGCACGATCGTGACTTTGTTGCCCGACTGCTTTTCATAGATGTCGAGCTTTTCGCGGAGGACCGCGAGGCCGTTGCCGGTATCGCCCGAGACGATCGACAGATTGGCCGCATTGGCAGCGCTAGCCACGGCAATCGCAGCAGCGAAGCCGAGCAGCGCGGAACGCATGTTCATGGTCAAACCTCCCTGAGAAACAGTCGAATGCGATGAGGGTGAACGGGCATGCGAAGCCATCCGGCTCCGGACAGACCCTCGCGTCCGCTCCTCCCCATAAAACGCCCGTCAGACGCTCGCCTCAGACGAGAACCCAAAGCGCTTTGAGAGCAGTTTCAGCAGGTGGCGCTTATGCTGTCAAGCTCGCGCATTGGTTTAATAGGATGCACTGCAACACGGAACCTGCGTACAATCCTATGAGAAATCAGGATATTGCCATGAATCTAAAGTCAAATCCGGCATCCCCCGCTTCTGCTGCACTGCAACGGCGCCGACACTGACTTTGGCTGCCGATGGAAGCGGCTTGCAACAGGAATTGAAAGCGCTTTGAATAGATCGGTGGGGAGGGACGGGCTCGATGAAGCTCAAGGATCTCGCTCAGCATCTCGGTCTGTCTCAGACGACCGTGAGCCGGGCGCTCAACGGCTATCCGGAGGTCAACGAGGAAACACGGCGACGCGTGCTCGAGGCCGCACGCCGGCATGGCTACCAGCCCAATGCCAATGCGCGCCGCCTGGCGACCGGTCGCGCCAACGCCATCGGGATCGTCCTGCCGACCGATTGGAATATGCTGCTCGACCCTCATTACATGGAGTTCCAGGCAGGGCTCGGCGAAACGCTTCTGGCCGATGAGATCGACATCTTGCTCTCGCCCTCGCGCGGCGGCGACGAAATCGCCAATTACCAGCGCATGGCGGTCGGCTCGCGCGTCGATGGCGTCATCCTTTCGAGCCCGCTGATCGCCGACGAGCGCGTGCCGATCCTGACCGAGCTCGGGCTGCCTTTCGTGCTGCATGGCCGCACCGAGTCCTCGGCGCCGCATGCCTGGATCGATATCGACAACGAGGGCGCGTTCCGCCACGCCACCAAGCATCTCATCGATCTCGGCCATCGCCGCATCGGCCTTGTCAACGGCGAGGCGCGCTTCACCTTTGCGCGCGACCGCGAGATCGGCTTCCGTTCAGCCCTCGCTGCACGCGGCATCGCTGTCGACGAGCGGATCATCGCGGGCGGGCTCATGAGCGACGAGGTCGGTTATCGCATCACCGAGCGATTCCTCGCCGAGCGGCCGCGTCCGACGGCCCTGCTGGTCTCTTCGATGATGATGTCGCTCGGCGCCTTCCGCGCCATTCGCGCCGCGGGCCTTGAGCTCGGACGCGACGTTTCGATGATCGCGCATGACGACGTCTTTCCGTTCCTCAATCCGGATTCCATGGTGCCGACCATGTCGACGACGCGCTCTTCGATCCGCGCCGCGGGCAAGCGCGTCGGCGAATTGCTGATGGAGATCGTCGATGGCCGCGCGCCCGAGACGGTCCATGAGCTCTGGCCCGTGGAACTCGTCGTGCGCGCCTCGACCGGACCGGCACCTGCGGATTGACCGCCCGCGCTTGACAGGCGCCGGCGAACGTCGAACAACGCTTGCGACCCTTTCCGGACCGTTGGCCGCGAGTTTTCAAGCCGTGACTGCCCCCTCCTCCGCCGAAACCTATCCCGACGCCGAGATCGACCCCGTCGCCGGCAGCAAAGCCGCGCCCCATTCGATGGCCGACGCCGCGCTGATCGCCGTCGACTGGGGCACGTCGCGCTGCCGCGCCATGCTGCTGGATCGCGACGGCGCGCTGATCGCAGAGACCGAGAGCGCCGACGGCATCGGCCCGCTTGGCGGCCAGGGCCATGAGGATGCGTTCGAGCGGCTGACGGCCGGCTGGCCGCGTGTACCAGTGCTGATGGCCGGCATGGTCGGCAGCCGTCAGGGCTGGCGCGAGGCCGCCTATGTTCCCGTTCCCGCGACGAGCGCCGACCTCGCCTCTGGGCTCCGCCGTTTCGAGGGCAGCGACCAGCGCCCGCTCGCCATCGTGCCCGGCCTCGTGCTGCGCTCGGATGCGCGCGACGGCGACGTCATTCGCGGCGAGGAAACCCAGTTGGTCGGGCTGATGGAGGAAGAGCCCGATTTCGCGGGTATCGCCATCCTGCCCGGCACCCATTCGAAGTGGGCCGCTGTCGGCGGCGGCACGATCCGCGACTTCCAGACCTTCATGACAGGCGAAATGTTCGAACTGCTGGCGCGGAAGTCGTTCCTGCGCCATTCGGTCTCCGAGCAGGCGGACGATCTCGCCGCCTCGCCGCATTTCGCGCTCGCCGTGCGCCGCAGCGTCGTCGAGGGCCTTCCTTTCCTCGGCGCGATCTTCTCCGTCCGCGTGCGCCAGTTGCTCGACGGCGTCTCCGGCGACGACAATCTCGCTTATCTCTCTGGCCTCGTGATCGGCGGTGAAATCGCGGCTGCGCGCGAGGCGGGCCTGCTTGAGGCGGGCCAGCCGATCCGCATCATCGGTTCGCGCTCTCTTGCCCGCGCTTATCAGGCGGCCTTCGCCGTCGCCGGCCAGAGCGCCGAGTCCCGCGACGGTTCTACCCTCGTGCGGCGCGGCCTCGTGCGCATCGCCCGCGCCAACGGACTTCTTTGAAGGACATCCGCCGATGACCCATCCCGTGTTCGGTAATCACCGCCCGCTTGTCGCGATCCTGCGCGGCATCGCGCCCGGCGAGGCAGCCGCTGTTTTCGACGTTCTGGTCGAGGCGGGGATCACGCTGATCGAAGTGCCGCTCAACTCGCCCGAGCCCTACGTCTCGATCGAGACCATGGCGAAGCGCGCCGAGGGCCGGGCCAAGGTCGGCGCCGGCACGGTGCTGAAGGTCGAGGACGTCGACGCCGTCAAGGACAGCGGCGGCACGCTGATCGTCTCGCCGAACGCCAATGTCGCCGTCATCAGGCGGACCAAGGAGCTCCGGCTCGAATCCTATCCCGGCGTCTTCACGCCGACCGAAGCCTTCGCCGCCATCGATGCGGGCGCCGATGCGCTGAAATTCTTTCCGGCCGAACTGATCGGCACCGCCGGCATCCGCGCGATGAAGGCGGTTTTGCCGAAGGACCTGCCGGTTCTGGCCGTCGGCGGCGCCAATGCGTCGAATTTTGGCGAATATCTGAAGGCCGGCTGTTCCGGCTTCGGCATCGGCTCGTTCCTCTATAAGCCGGGGACCAGCATCGCCGATGTCGCAGCGCGCGCGGCCGAGCTGGTCGCCGCCTTCGACGCCGCAACATAAGCCGGCGAATCAGTATTGCTGCGCAGCATCAAACGAACGTGAACGGCCGCGCCAGCTTGCATCTTACAAACGTCATGGACTTCCCTCATCTTCGTGCTGGCCGCAAAGCCCGAACGCAAAGGAGGGTTCGTGATGAGCGATACCAATTCCTGCCCAGGCAACGAGTCTTCGCTGAACGAACTTCTGCATGAGCCGATCATTGCCATGCTGATGTCGAGTGACGGCGTGCGTTCGGACGATATCCGCGCTTTGTTTCGCGATGTTGCGGCAAAATCTCGCCAGACTGCCCAGCCGCGCCCGCGCCAGCTGTTCGAGAACTGCGCCGCGCGCTGACTCTGCCGCGACGGCGCATCTCACACGGTGAGATGCGCGCGCACCGCTTCGCTGCCCATTTCGGCTTGCGTGCCTGACGCGACAACCTCGCCGCGATCCATCACGGCGAAGGTGTCGGCGAGTTCGTGCGCGAAGTCGAAATATTGCTCGACCAGCAGGATCGCCATCGTTCCCTGCTCGCGCAGCCATTCAATGGCGCGGCCGATATCCTTGATGATCGAGGGCTGGATGCCCTCCGTCGGCTCGTCGAGGACGAGAAGGCGGGGTCGCGTCACGAGTGCGCGGCCAATGGCGAGCTGCTGTTGCTGGCCGCCCGAAAGGTCACCGCCGCGGCGGCCGAGCATGTCCTTCAGCACCGGAAACAGCTCGAAGATATAGTCGGGAATGTAGCGGTCCTTGCGGGCGAGCGGCGCGAAGCCGGTCTCGAGATTTTCCTTCACCGTCAGCAGCGGGAAGATCTC
This sequence comes from Kaistia sp., assembly GCA_965229085.1. Taxonomy (GTDB): domain Bacteria; phylum Pseudomonadota; class Alphaproteobacteria; order Rhizobiales; family Kaistiaceae; genus Kaistia. The sequence continues at coordinate 2,215,667 of OZ245859.1, forward strand.
CCGGCCCTGCGGCACATAGGCGATGCCGGCGCGGGTCCGGTCATAGGCCGGCATGCGGCCGAGCACTCTGCCTTCCCAGACGATCTCGCCGCCTGCGATCGGCTTCTGGCCAACGATAGCGCGCAGCAGGCTCGACTTGCCGACACCGTTGCGGCCCATCAGGCAGGTGACCTTGCCGACTTCGGCCGTCAGGGAGACGCCACGCAGCGCCTGCGCCGCGCCGTAATAGAGATCGACATTCTTCGCTTCGAGCATCGACCGGGCGGCGGGCTTTGATTTCGATTGAGACATGATCATCCTCACCGCCCCAAATAGACTTCGATGACCGTCGGATCGGCCGATACGGCGTCCAGAGTTCCTTCCGAAAGGACCGAGCCCTGGTGCAGCACCGTCACCTTGACGTCGAGATCGCGGACGAAGGACATGTCGTGCTCGACCACGACGACCGACTTTGTCTTCGCGATCTCCTTGAGCAGCGTCGCGGTCTCGCGCGTCTCGGCGTCGGTCATGCCGGCGACAGGCTCGTCGACCAGGAGAAGCTGCGGCTCCTGCGCGAGCAGCATGCCGATCTCAAGCCATTGTTTCTGGCCATGCGAAAGATTGGCCGCGAGCCATTCCTTCTTGTCGTCGAGGCGGATGATCGAGAGGATCTCCTCGATCCGCGCCGTTTCCTTGAGGCTGGTGCGGTGGAACAGCGTGGCGAAGGGCTTCCGCACGCCGGCCAGAGCGAGGTCGATATTGTTCCAGACCGTGTGGCTCTCGAACACGGTCGGCTTCTGGAACTTGCGGCCGATGCCGAGCGAGGCGATCGAGGCTTCGTCCATCCGCGTCAGGTCGGTGTTGCCGGCAAAGAAGACGTCACCCTCGTCCGGCTTGGTCTTGCCGGTGATGACATCCATCATCGTCGTCTTGCCGGCGCCGTTCGGGCCGATGATGGCGCGCATCTCGCCCGGCTCGATCACCAGCGAGAGCGAGCGCAGGGCCTTGAAGCCGTCGAACGAGACAGAGACGCCGTCGAGATAGAGCAGCGAGTTCTTCGCCCGCTCATGCGAGGCGCGCTCGGGGGCCTTCGGCTTGCTTCCGGCCGGGACTGTGGTCATGTCGCTCATGCCCCCTCCTCCGCTGCGATACTGGCTTCAATGGGCGTTGCCGCCGGCGGGGCCGAATTCTTGATCACCGACGTCGATGTCGGCTTGGCCTTGGCGCGCGCCAGCAGGGTTCCGACGACGCCCTTCGGCAGGAATAGCGTCACGGCCACGAAGAGAGCGCCGAGCACGAACAGCCAATATTCGGCGAGCATGCCAGAGGTGAACCAGGTCTTGCCGAAATTGACGAGCAGGGCGCCGACGATCGGGCCGATCAGCGTGCCGCGGCCGCCGACCGCCACCCAGATGACAGCCTCGATCGAATTGGCCGGGGCGAACTCGCCGGGATTGATGATGCCGATCTGCGGCACATAGAGCGAGCCCGCGACGCCCGCCATCATCGCCGAGAGAACGAAGACGACCAGCTTGTAGCCTTCGACGCGGTAACCGATGAAGCGCGTGCGGCTTTCGGCATCGCGAACCGCGATCAGCACCTTGCCGAATTTCGACGCGATCACCGCGCGGCAGATCAGGAAGCCGAGCGCCAGCGCCGCGGCCGAGGCGAAGAACAGCACGCCGCGCGTCTCGGGCGCCTGGATGTTGAAGCCGAGAATGTCCTTGAAATCGGTCAGGCCGTTATTGCCGCCGAAACCCATATCGTTGCGGAAGAAGGCGAGCAGCAGCGCATAGGTCATCGCCTGGGTGATGATCGAGAGGTAGACGCCTGTGACGCGCGAGCGGAAGGCGAACCAGCCAAAGATGAAGGCGAGGAGGCCCGGGACCGCGATCACCATGATGGCCGCGAACCAGAAGTGATTGAAGCCGTACCAGAACCACGGCAGTTCCGACCAGTTCAGGAACACCATGAAATCCGGCAGGACCGGATTGGCATAGACGCCACGGGCGCCGATCTGGCGCATCAGATACATCCCCATCGCATAGCCGCCGAGCGCGAAGAACGCGGCATGGCCGAGCGAGAGAATGCCGCAATAGCCCCAGACGAGATCGACCGAGAGGGCAAGCAGCGCGTAGCAGAGATATTTGCCGATCAGCGCGATGGCATAGGTCGGCACATGCAGCGGAAAGGACGGATCGGTGAGGCTGAGCAGCGGCAGAAGGATGCCGACCGCGAGCAGCAGGCCGAGCACGATATAGGTGTTGCGATCGAGCGCGCGAAAAATGAAGGCGGTGATCATCGGCTCGTCCCTTTCAGCAGCGCGCCGATCCGGAAGGTCAGCATCATCAGTCCGGAAGCGCCGGCCGCAGCAGCCGCCTCCCTCTCCACCCTTGCTGCGAGGCTTGCATCAGCTTCGGCCATGGCGCGTGCGATCATCATCGTCATGCCTCCACCGACCGGCCCTTCAGGGCGAACAGGCCCCGCGGACGCTTCTGGATGAACAGGATGATGAAGACGAGGACCAGGATCTTGGCGAGGACTGCGCCGGCATAAGGCTCGAGGAACTTGTTCGCGATGCCGAGCGTGAAGGCGCCGACCAGCGTACCCCAGAGATTGCCGACGCCGCCGAACACCACAACCATGAAGCTGTCGATGATGTAGCTCTGGCCGAGATTGGGGCTGACATTGTCGATCTGGCTGAGCGCGACGCCCGCTATGCCGGCGATGCCGGAGCCGAGGCCGAAGGTGAGCGCGTCGACATAGGGCGTGCGAATACCCATGGACGAGGCCATCGGCCGGTTCTGCGTGACCGCACGGGTCTGCAGTCCGAAGGGTGTGCGCTTCAGCACGAGCATCAGCACCGCGAACACGCCGAGCGCGAAGACGACGATCCACATCCGGTTATAGGTGATGGCGAGGTGGCCGAGATCGAAGGTGCCGGACATCCAGGAGGGATTGCCGACCTCGCGGTTATTGGGGCCGAACCAGGTCCGCACGGCCTGTTGCAGGATCAGCGAAATGCCCCATGTGGCAAGCAGCGTTTCAAGCGGCCGGCCATAGAGGAAGCGAATCACCGAGCGCTCGATCAGAATTCCAACCGCGCCCGAGACGAGGAAAGCCAGCGGCAGGGCGATGGCCAGCGACCACTCGAAGAGGCCGGGATAGCGCGTGCGGATAATCTCCTGCACGACATAGGTCGTGTAGGCGCCGAGCATGACCATCTCGCCATGCGCCATGTTGATGATGCCCATCACGCCGAAAGTGATGGCGAGGCCGATCGCGGCCAGCAGCAGCACCGAGCCGAGCGAGATGCCGTACCAGATGTTCTGCACGCCCTGCCAGAGCTGCAGCGTGCCCTGGATGGTGGTGATGGCCGATGTGGCGGCGGACTTAGCCGAGCCGTCGGGGGCGGTCGCCACGAAAGACGACAGCAGCGACACCGCGTCCTGATCGCCGCGCTCACTGATGATCGTCACGGCGGCGAGCTTGTCGCCGTCGCCCATGTCGGAGCGCAGCACGGCGGCGGCGCGGGCGAGCTTCAAGGCAGCGGCGACGTTCTTGTCCGTCTCCTTGGCGATCGCGGTGTCGAGCAGCGGGATCTGCTTCGGATCCTGGCTCTTGTAGACATCGCCGGCAGCCGCCAGCCGCTTCTGCGGATCGGGAGAGAGCAGCGTCATCATGCCGAGCGCAGCACTGATCGTCTCGCGCACGGAATTGTTGACGGTGATCTTGCTGACTTCGTCAGCAGCGGCGGCCCCGCCGTCCTCGCCCGTCAGCGGGTCGGTGAGATTGTAGCCGTCATCGGTCTCGGTGACCTTGAACACGGCATTGTCGGCCGCGCGGACATAGAGTTCGCCGTTCCCGAGCGCCTGCAGCAGCCCCGGCACGGCCGGATCGCCCGTGGCCGCGAGCGCGCCGATCGCTTCCTTGAGCGCCGTATAGCCCGGCGTCCCCAGCGCGTTGACCTCAGGATGGATGTCCGCGCCGAAAGCCGGGTTCAAAGCTGAAACCAGCAGCATGAAGGCGGCGGCCACAGTTGCGACAGAGGGGAGCGTGAGACGCATGGTCGAGGATATCCGTTCAGGCGTCGGGAGGGTCCAGCCGGCAATCCGCCCGAAGGCGACAGGTGATTGCCGCAGCACATCCGGTTCCAAGCAGGAGGCCCGGGCGCCGCACGAGGCCGGCGCGGCGGGCGTCGGAGGAAGGCGGCGTGTGCCGCCTTCCTGCATTCATGTCATGACCGGGAGCGCATGATCCGTGCCATGGAGATCACTGCGTGAGGGATCAGCTGCCGCACTTGCCGGTGGCGACGTCGTAGTTTCCGCAGGACAGCGGCGGACGCCAATCCGAGATCAGGCTCTTCGATTCCGGCAGGTAGGGCGACCAGGCATCGCCCGGGAGGAGGCCCTTGGTCTGCCACACGACGTCGAGCTGGCCGTTGGCCTGGATCTCGCCGATATAGACCGGCTTGGTGATGTGGTGGTTCGGCATGACGGCCGAGAAGCCACCGGTCAGGTTCGGAACAGCGGTGCCGATAAGAGCAGCGATGACCGGATCAGTGTCTGTGGTGCCGGCGGCCTGCACGGCCTTCACCCAAGCGTTGAAGCCGATATAGGTGGCTTCCATCGGGTCATTGGTGGTGCGCTTGTCGTTCTTGATGAACGCATGCCACTTCTTGATGAACGCCTTGTTGGCGGGCGTATCGATCGACTCGAAGTAGTTCCAGGCGGCGAGATGGCCGACCAGCGGCTTGGTGTCGATGCCGGCCAGTTCTTCTTCGCCAACCGAGAACGCCACGACCGGGATCTCGGTCGCCTTGATGCCCTGGTTGCCGAGCTCCTTGTAGAAGGGAACGTTGGCGTCGCCGTTGACGGTCGAGACGACGGCGGTCTTCTTGCCGGCCGAGCCGAACTTCTTGATGGCCGCAACTTCGGTCTGCCAGTCGGAGAAGCCGAACGGCGTGTAGTTGATCATGATGTCTTCGGGCGCGACGCCCTTGGACTGCAGATAGGCCTCAAGGATCTTGTTGGTCGTGCGCGGATAGACATAGTCGGTGCCTTCGAGCACCCAACGCTTCACCGAGCCGCCATCGGCGCTCATGAGATAGTCGACAGCCGGAATGGCCTGCTGGTTCGGGGCGGCGCCCGTGTAGAAGACGTTCCGCTCTGATTCCTGGCCCTCATACTGGACCGGGTAGAACAGGATCGAATTCAGTTCCTTGAACACCGGCAGCACGGACTTGCGCGACACCGAGGTCCAGCAGCCGAACACCACCGCAACATGATCCTGGCTGATCAGCTCGCGCGCCTTTTCGGCGAAAAGCGGCCAGTTCGATGCCGGGTCGACGACGACCGCCTCGAGCTTCTTGCCGAGAAGGCCACCCTTCTTGTTCTGCTCGTCGATGAGGAAGAGCACGGTATCCTTGAGGGTCGTCTCCGAGATCGCCATCGTGCCCGACAGCGAATGCAGGATGCCGACCTTGATCGTATCGTCCGCGGCGAAAGCGCTCGAAACGCCGGCGCCGATCAAGGCGGCCGTCGCGAGCGCGCCGAGGGTCCGGCCTACTCGTTTGAACATTAAGGAATTCCCCCTGCTGGGACGCCGCCCCCGGCGCGGGGCCCGGGCGATCGTCGCTTTGGTTTCCATCGTTTTGCGAAACGGCAGGGACCCGGCGAAATGCCCGCCGTCCTGACGCTCGGAGGGAGTTTCGACTTGTTTTCGCACTGCGGCATATACGTCGATTGACGTAGGTGCATCGCGAAGGCGCCGAAAGGACCGGCCGCCGCATGTGCTCACGCAGCGCTTGCACCCGCCGGCGGCTTCGCTACTGTCGCTCGATCGGTGAGCACGCCTTCAAACTGGGCAAGGGGACGATGGCGGGACGACAGCGGATCCTTCCAGTCCGCCGGGAATATAATCGCTGGGTCGCCAACCAGACGCTGGAGGACTATGCGCTCCGCTTCACGGCGAAGAGCGCCCGGCGCTGGACGACGCCGCGCGTGGCGCAGACGGCGATCGGCGCGATCTCCTTCCTGGCGCTCGAGGCGATCGGCGGCGCGATCACGCTCTCGCATGGCACGACCAATGCGCTGGCGGCGACGCTCGTCGTCGGCGTCGTGCTGTTCCTCACCGGCCTGCCGATCGCCCGCTATGCCTCGCGCTATGGCGTCGATATCGACCTGCTCACCCGTGGCGCCGGCTTCGGCTATATCGGCTCGACGATCACCTCGCTGATCTACGCCACCTTCACCTTCATCCTGTTCGCGATCGAAGCCTCGATCATGACGACGGCGCTCGAGCTCGCCTTCGGCATCCCGATCTGGCTCGGCTATATCCTTTCCGCCGCAGCGGTCATTCCGCTGGTGACCCATGGCATCACCTGGATCAGCCGGTTCCAGCTGGTGACGCAGCCGCTCTGGATCGTGCTCAACCTGCTGCCGGTCGGCTTCATCCTCTGGCAGGACTGGGGGTCTGTCGGCTCCTGGCTCGCCTTCGAAGGACTATCGCCGGCCCGGCAGGGCGGACCGGGGCTTGATCTCGTCGCCTTCGGTTCGGCCTGCTCGGTCATTCTCGGACTGATGCCGCAGATCGGGGAACAGGTCGACATCCTGCGCTTCCTGCCCTCCGAAGGCCTGCGCGGACGCCGCGGGCGGATAGCGACCCTGCTGGCCGGCGCCGGCTGGATCATCGTCGGCGCACCGAAGCTGCTGTTCGGATCGTTTCTCGCCGTGCTCGCGCTCCGGCATGGCGTTCCGGCCGAGCATGCGGGCGAGCCGGCGCGGATGTATGTCGTCGCCTTCGGATATGTACTGCCCTGGCCCGATGCGGCGCTGTTCCTCACCGCCGGCTTCGTGGTCGTGTCGCAGCTCAAGATCAACGTCATGAACGCCTATGCGGGTTCGCTCGCCTGGTCGAACTTCTTCTCGCGGCTGACCCACAGCCATCCCGGCCGCGTCGTCTGGCTGGTGTTCAACGTCGCGATCGCGCTGCTGTTGATGGAACTCGGCATCTACCGGGCCCTGGAACAGACGCTCGGCCTCTTTTCGGTCGTCGCTGTCGCCTGGCTCGGGACGATTGTCGCCGATCTCGCGATCAACAAGCCGCTCGGCCTGTCACCCGCGGGAATCGAGTTCAAGCGCGCCCATCTCTACGACATCAACCCGGTCGGCGTCGGCGCGATGGGCCTCGCCGCCTCGATCGCTCTCATCGCCGCCGTCGGGCTGTTCGGCGAGGTCGCCAAGGCGCTGGCGCCGTTCATTGCGCTCGGCCTTGCTCTCATCACGGCGCCGGCGATCGCCTTTCTCACCAAGGGCCGCTACTACCTCGCCCGCAAGCCCCGCGCCCACTGGCATCTGCGCACCGAGATCACCTGCACAGTCTGTGAATTGCAGTTCGAGCCGGAAGACAGCGCCTATTGCCCGGCCTATTCCGGGCCGATCTGCTCGCTCTGCTGTTCGCTCGACGCGCGCTGTCACGATCTCTGCAAGCCGCATGCACGGCTGCAGACGCAGGTCTCGAACACCGTGGCGTCGGTGCTGCCGACGCGGGTCGCTGCGCTGATCAGCCCGCGCATCGTGCAGTATCTCGGCATTCTCACGCTGTTCATGGCGGTGATCAGCCTGGTCTTGATGCTGATCCATGTTCAGGCGAGCGCGCATGGCGGCGTCCACGACACGATCATCACCCAGACTCTGTGGGCGGCGTTCTTCATCCTCCTCATCGTCGGCGGCATCGCCTCATGGTTCCTGGTGCTCGCCAATGAGAGCCGTCATGTCGCGCAGGAGGAATCGGCGCGGCAGAACACGCTGCTGCTGCGGGAAATCCAGGCCCACCGCAAGACCGACGCCGAGTTGCAGCGCGCCAAGGAGGCGGCCGAAGCGGCGAACCTCGCCAAAAGCCGCTATCTCGTCGGCCTCAGCCATGAGCTGCGCACGCCGCTCAACGCGGTGTTCGGCTATGCCCAGATCCTCGAGCGCGACGAGACGATCGCGCCCTCGCGGCAGGACCGCATCCGCGTCATCCGCCGCAGCGCCGAGCATCTTTCGGGCCTCATCGACGGGCTGCTGGAAATATCCCGCATCGAGGCGGGGCGGCTGCAATTGCAGCGCAACGAGGTTCGTCTCGGCGATTTCCTCGACCAGATCGTCGACATGTTCCGCTTCCAGGCCGAGGGCAAGGGGCTCGGCTTCAGCTTTGACAGGCCCCCCTATCTGCCCGAACTCGTCCATACCGACGAAAAGCGGCTCCGGCAGATCCTCGTCAATCTCCTCTCCAACGCGATCAAGTTCACCGAAAGCGGAACGGTGCGGCTCACCATCGGCTATCGCAACCAGATCGCGACCATCGCGGTCGAGGACACCGGACCCGGCGTTCCCGATGAGGATATCGAGCGCATTTTCGAGCCGTTCGAGCGCGGCGCATCCACACGCTCGCGGGCCGTCCCCGGCACCGGGCTCGGCCTCACGATCACGAAGATGCTGGCGCAGCTGATGGGCGGCGAAGTGGCGGTGAAGAGCCGGGTTGGCGAAGGCAGTCGCTTCGAGGTCCGCTTGATGCTCGCCTCGATCGAGCGGCCTGCCGCCGCTCTGCCGCCGCCGGCGCTGCGCATCCACGGCTATGAGGGCTCGCGGCGAACCATCCTTGTTGCCGATGACGATGAGGATCATCGCGAACTCGTCCGCCACATTCTCGAGCCGCTCGGCTTCATCGTGCTCGCCGTGCCAGACGGGCCGTCCTGCCTGGCGCTCACCGGCGATATCCGGCCCGATCTCTTCCTGCTCGACATCTCCATGCCCGGCATGAACGGCTGGGAACTCGCGGCGAAGCTGCGCGATCTCGGCCATCTCGCGCCGATCCTGATGCTCTCGGCCAATGTCGGCGAGACCCAGCCGGCGCCGGGCGAGAACGCCGTCCATGACGGCGCGCTGCCGAAGCCGTTCGACATCCGCCAGTTGCTCGACCGGGTGCAGGCACTGCTGAAGCTCGACTGGACCAACGAGCTGACGCCGGCGGCAAAGGTCGAGGAGCCGGGCCCGCTCATCAGCCCTGGCGCCGATCACGTGCGCGAGCTTCTGGATCTCGGACGCATCGGCTATGTCCGCGGCATCGAGGCGAAGCTGGACCAGCTCGACTCCGACGTCGAAAACCGCGTCTTCGTCGCGGCGATTCGGACGCATTTGCGCAATTTCGATTTCGACCGCTACCATTCCGTGCTCGAGGCGATCGGCGACGATGGCTGAACTCTCCAAAGCCCGCGACATCGTGCTCGTCGTCGACGATTCGCCGGAGACGCTGAGCTTCCTGACCGATGCGCTGGAGCATTCCGGCGCAACCGTCCTTGTCGCGACAGAGGGCGCCCGCGCGCTGGCGCTCGTCGAGCGGATCACGCCAGACATCGTTCTCATGGACGCGATGATGCCGGGCATGGACGGGTTCGAGACCTGCCGGCGGCTGAAGGCCAATGCCGCGCTCGCCCATGTCCCCGTCATCTTCATGACCGGCCTCTCGGAAGCGGAGCATATCGTCGAGGGCCTGGAGGCCGGCGGCGTCGACTATGTCACCAAGCCGATCGTGCTCGACGTTCTCCTCGCCCGGATTCGCGTGCATCTTGCCAATGCGCGCACGGCGCAGAGCGCAAGGCTGGCGCTCGATACGGCCGGGCGCTATCTGCTCGCCGCCAATGGCGCCGGCGAGATCCTCTGGTGCACGCCGCAGGCGGTGAAGCTGCTCGAGACAGCCCTTCCCTCGAAGGAAGGCACGATCATGCTGCCGGAGAGCGTCAAGGTCTGGCTGAAGATCTCGTCGGGCCAGCGCGGGCAAATCCCGGCGCCGGCACCGATCGTCACCGCCGAGGGCAAGCAGCTTCAGCTCACCTTTCTCGGCAGTACCGGCGAGGGCGAGTTTCTGTTCCGCCTGACGAGTGAGGATCTCGGCGGCAAGGAAGCGCTGCTGCGCCGGCACTTCGCGGTCACGGCGCGCGAGGCGGAGGTGCTGTTCTGGATCGCGCGCGGCAAGGCGAACCGCGACATCGGCGAAATCCTCGGCCTCTCGCCGCGCACGGTTAACAAGCATCTGGAACAGATCTACCAGAAGCTCGGCGTCGAGAACCGCGCCTCCGCGGCCGTGATGGCGTTGACTGCTCTCGGCGAAGCTTAAGCTGTTGTGACAGCTATCACACGCATTGCCACCCTCGCCACGAAAATACGAGTGGGGACAAAATCTTAGCTGTCTTCAGGATGTGGCGCCGTGCTTTGACCGCAGGGCGGACCGGACGTAGACTGCGCCCCGCTTGAGGGTGGCGTCTGCCACGGGGAGAAGAACATGGCTCGCATTTCCGGCGCCTTGCGGCGCCTCGCGCTCGGCTTTCTCGTCGCTTCCGGACTGTTCGCAGCGCCCGCCGCCTTCGCCGCCGATCGCAGCGTCATCTTGAGCCCCAATGCCGATTATGCCGGCTTCGACTATCAGACGCTGAAGGATGTCGAGCAGCAGGCCTGCGCCAGCGCCTGCATCGGCGATGCGAGCTGCCATGCCTTTACCTACAATACCAAGGCGCGCTGGTGCTTCCTGAAGAGCGATTTTGGCCCGCTCGCCACCGCCACCGGCGCCGTGGCCGGACGGGTCATCGCCAGCAAGCCGGTCGCCGCATCGATCGCCACCAACCGAACCGACGAGATCGCCTTTCTCGGGCCGGGGCCTTTCGACGAGGCCAAGGCGCAGCTTGGCGGGCTTGCCAAGACCTATCCGGCCAACGGCTTCGGCTATGACGCCATCGCGAAGACGACCGAGACACCGGCGGTCCGCCGCGACCCGGTGGCCGCCACCAGGGCCTATGGCGCCATGCTGGCGATCGCGCCTGATGATGCCGGCGTCTGGCGCGCTTTCGGCAACGCCTTCCTTGCGCAGAATTCCAATGACAGCGGCGAGCGACAGTTGGCCGCTGCTGGAGCCACCTCGGCGGCGATCAATGCCTATCTGCGTTCCGATGGCGCCAGCGACCAGGCGCTCGCGCTCGGCCTTCTCGGCAAGGCGCTGGAACGGCGCGAGATGTGGCAGGAGGCGATCAAGACCTATCGCCTCGCGCTCACCTTCCGCGAGGACAAGGCGGTTCGCGCTGCGTATGACACGGCGCTCCGCGACCATGGCTTCCGCATCGTCTCGAACAGCGTCGATGCCGATGCCGCCTCGCCCCGGCTCTGCGTCGTGTTCTCCGATCCGCTCCCGGTCGCCGATCCGAAGCTCACTGATTTCGTCGTCGTCGAGGGCGGCGCCGGACTCGCGATTGAGCCGGAGGACAACCAGATTTGCGTCGACGGGCTGAAGCATGGCAGCCGCTACACCGTCCGCATTCGCGCCGGGCTGCCTTCTGCCTCCGGCGAGACGCTGGCCCAGACGGCCGAAATCTCCAGCTTCGTGCGCGACCGCGATCCCTGGGTCGGCTTTGCCGGCAATGCCTATGTGCTGCCGGCCGGCCAGGGCGCGTCGATCCCGATCGACAGTGTGAACGCCAGCCGCATCTCCGCGAAGGTCTACCGGATCGGCGATCGCTCTGTGGCGGTCGCCGTGCGCGACGGCACTTTCCTGCGCCAGCTCGACACCTACTCGGCCGAGCAGATTGCGAGCCAATCCGGCCAGGAAATCTGGACCGGCGAAATCGAGGTCGGCTCGAAGCTGAACGAGACGGTCACGACCGCGATCCCGATCGGCGACGCACTGAAGAGCATGCAGCCCGGCGTCTATGTCATCACCGCGCGGGCTAAGGTCAACGACGCCGACTATTACGGCGATCTGGCGACGCAGTGGTTCATCGTTTCTGATCTCGGCCTCTCGGCGCTGTCGGGCACCGACGGCGTCCATGCCATCGTCCGCTCGCTGAACACGGCCAAGGCGGTCTCGGGCGTCACCGTCCGGCTCATCGCCACCAATGACGAAGTGCTCGGCGAGGCGGTGACGAATGCCGAAGGCTATGTCCGCTTCGAACCAGGTCTTGCCCGCGGCCAGGGCGGCATGGCGCCGCAACTCATCGTCGCCGAGACCGGCGCCGGCGATTATGCATTCCTCGATCTGAAGAAGACCGCCTTCGACCTCACCGATCGCGGCGTCGACGGCCGGCCGGCGCCGGGCAAGCTCGATACGTTCTTCACCACCGAGCGCGGCATCTATCGCCCCGGCGAGACGGTGCATCTCACCGCCCTCCTGCGCAATGCCGAGGCGCGCGCCGTGACCGGCCTGCCGCTGACCCTCGTCGTCAACCGGCCCGACGGCGTTGAATTCCTGCGCAAGACGATCACCGATGCCGGGCTCGGCGGATATAGCGACGATGTCGCGATGCCGGACGGCGCCCAGCGCGGCGCCTGGCGGTTTCAGCTCTTCGCCGATCCCAAGGGCGCGGCGCTCGCGGACATTTCGGCGCTGGTCGATGACTTCGAGCCGGAGCGCATCGCCTTTGAACTGTCGACACCGGCAACCCGCCTCGCCTCGGGCGACAGCTTCCCGATCGACCTGACGGCCAAATATCTCTATGGCGCCAAGGCGACCGGCCTCGGGGTCGACGGCGACTTCATCGCGACGCCGACCTCGAGCGCTGCCCAATATCCCGGCTACAGCTTCGGCCTCAGCGACGATCCGGTCGAAGCGCTGCGCGATTCGCTTGGCGCGACCGCGATCACCGATGAGAACGGCGCGGCCACGCTCGACGTCACCGTGCCGGAACTTCCGGCCACGACGCGGCTCTTCGACGCCGAGATCGTCGTGCGCGTCACCGACACCAATGGCCGCGCCGTCGAGCGGCGGCTGAAGCTGCCGGCGAGCGGCGGCGGCGCGCATATCGGCATCAAACCCGGCTTCGATGGCGGCAGCGTGCCCGAGGGCGCGGCCGCGCAGTTCAATCTCATCGCGATCGGCGCCGACGGCGCGCGCATCGCCGCCAAGGGCGCCGAATGGTCGATCGAGAAGCTGGACACCAACTATCAGTGGTATCGCCGCGACGGCGCCTGGAAATATGAGCCGATCACCACGTCACGCCGCATCGCCAATGGCAGCGTCGATATTCCGGCCGATGGCTCGGTTCCGGTCGAGGCCAAGGTCGATTGGGGCCATTACCGGCTGACGGTCAGCCTCACCGGCGCGGACGAAACCTCGTCCAGCGTCGATTTCGACGCCGGCTGGTATGTCGATGCCGCCGCGAAATCGGAAACGCCGGACATGCTGGCGGTTTCGATGGACAAGCCCAGCTACCGGGTCGGCGACACGGCGAAGCTCCGCCTCGATCCGCGCTTTCCGGGCATTGCGCAGATCCTCGTCATCGACGACCGCATCATCGACATGAAGACCGTCGAGGTGCCCGAGGGCGGCACGACGGTCGATCTGCCAGTCTCCGCCAATTGGGGTCCCGGCGCCTATGTCACGGCCGCGCTCTACCGGCCGATGGACATTGCCGCGAAGCGCATGCCGACGCGCGCGCTCGGCCTTGCCTGGGTGCCGGTCGATCCCGGCGACCGCAGGATCGCGATCACGCTCGATGCCGACGCCCAGATCCGTCCGCGCGGGCCGCTGACCATCCCGGTCACGCTCGCCAATGTGCCGGCGGACACCGAGGCCTATGTCACGGTCGCCGCCGTCGATCTCGGCATTCTCAACTTGACCGGCTTCAAGACGCCGGCGCCCGACGATTGGTATTTCAGCCAGCGGCGGCTCGGCATGGAGATCCGCGATCTCTATGGCCAGTTGATCGACCGCATGCAGGGCGTCCCCGGCAAGCTCCGCTCCGGCGGCGATGGCGGCGCGCCCGCGCTCAAGGCGCCGCCGCCGACCGAAAAGCTCATCGCCTATTATTCGGGCGTGGTGAAGGTCGGCGCCGACGGCAAGACCGTGATTACCTTCGACCTGCCCGACTTCAACGGCACGGTCCGCTTGATGGCCATGGCCTGGACCAAGGACGGCATCGGCCATGCCGAGCAGGACGTCATCGTCCGCGACCCCATCGTGGTGATGGCGAGCCTGCCGCGCTTTATGACGCCCGGCGATGAAAGCCGCATCCTGGTCGAGATCAACAATGTCGAGGGCGCGGCGGGCGATTACCGCCTCGCTATCGACGCGCCCGGCCTCCTGATGCAGCCGGGCGACAATGATCGCGGCCTCCGTCTCGAGGCCGCTGCGAAGGCGACGCTGGCGCTGCCGATCACCGCAAAGGAGATCGGCGACCATCAGATCACGGTGACGTTGAACGGCCCCGATGGCGTGAGCTATGGCCGGACCTATATGCTCGGCATCCGCCCGGCCGGCCAGCCGATCTCGCGCCGGTCGCTGATCGCGCTCGCGCCGGGGGCCAAGCTCACCGTCGACGAAGGCGCCTTTGCCGAGTTCCAGCCGGGCACGACCAGCGCGACGCTGGCTGTCGGCGGCTCGGCGCGGCTCGACGTCGCGGCGCTGCTCGCCTCGCTCGACCGCTATCCCTATGGCTGCACCGAACAACTCGCCTCGCGGGCCATGCCGCTGCTCTACCTCAACCAGGTGGCAGCAACGATCGGCATTGCCGGCGACAGCGAGATCCGCAAGCGCGTGCAGGCGGCGATCGGCAAGGTGCTCGACAATCAGGCGGCGGCCGGCTCGTTCGGCCTCTGGGGCCCCGGCTATGACGATCTCTGGCTCGACGCCTTCGTCAGCGACTTCCTGACCCGCGCCAAGGCCGCCGGCTATGACGTGCCGGAGATCGCGTTCAACAACGCGCTCGACAACCTCGCCAACCGCATCGGCTACGCGCAGGACTTCGACAAGGGTGGCGAGGCTGTCGCCTATGGCCTCTATGTCCTCGCAGCCAATGGCAAGGCGGCGGTTGGCGACCTCCGCTATTATGCGGAGAGCAAGCTTTCCAGCTTCGCGACCCCGCTCGCGCAGGCCCAGATCGGCGCCGGTCTCGCGCTCTATGGCGACAAGGCGCGGGCGGATGCCGTGTTCAAGGTCGCGATGGCGAACCTCAAGGCCGGCTACGGCCCGGCACAGGCCTATCGCGAGGACTACGGCTCGGCGCTGCGCGATCAGGCCGCGGTCCTCACGCTCGTCGCCGAAGCCGGCGACCGCACGGCCGATCTCCCGGCTCTGGTCGACGAGATCGTTTCAACCCGCGACCAGCGCCGCTTCCTGTCGACGCAGGAAGAGGGCTGGATGCTGCTGGCGGCGGCCTCGCTCGGCTCCGAGCTCAAGAACGCCTCGCTCGATGTCGACGGCAACAAGAGCGACGTGCCGCTCTATCGCAAACTGCTCGGCGGCGATGTCGCCGGACGCCCGCTGGTGGTCGAGAATACGAGCACGATGCCGCTCGACGCCGCACTGACGCTGACCGGCATTCCGCTCGATCCCGAGCCGGCGGGCGGCCAGGGCTTCACCATCGAGCGCAGCTATTTCAACACCGACGGGACGGAGGCGGACCCGAACACGGTCGCGCAGAAC
Organism: Kaistia sp.; assembly: GCA_965229085.1. GTDB lineage: Bacteria > Pseudomonadota > Alphaproteobacteria > Rhizobiales > Kaistiaceae > Kaistia. Next base: position 2,231,093 of record OZ245859.1, read on the forward strand.
GACCGGCTGGTGGTGGTGCTCAAGGTAACGGCCGACCAGGCGCGCTTCGGCCGGCTGATGGTGGTCGATCCGCTCCCGGCCGGCTTCGAGATCGAGAATCCCAACATCTCGAGCTCGGGCGACACGTCGACCTATGACTGGCTGACCGTCGAGCGGAACGTCGCCCATACCGAGGCGCGCACCGACCGCTTCGTCGCGGCCCTCAACCGAACCTCGGAAGACCCGGTCGAATTCCAGGTCGCCTATGGCGTTCGCGCTGTCTCGCCCGGCCGCTTCGTGCATCCGGCGGCGACTGTGGAGGACATGTACGACCCCGACCGGCAGGCGCACACCGACACGGGCAGCGTCGAGGTCGTCGGCCCGACGGTGACGAAGTAGGCGATGAACGAGCCGTCGGAGAGCCCCCTCCCCGACCCTCCCCCACAAGGGGGGAGGGAGAAGAGGGTGCGGCGATCGTTGACCATCGCCGGCCTCACGCTGTTCACCGCCGGTTTTTTCGCGTTTGCTGGCCTTGGCGGGGCATTGCACGACATCAGGGCCAGCCTGCCGCCGGTACCAAATCCGATCGATGTCGAGACCTCGGCCATCGTGGTGGATCGCGCCGGGCAATTGCTGCGGCCCTATACGATCGCCGATGGCCGCTGGCGGCTTCCGGTTGCGCTTGGCGATGTCGACCCGATGTTCGTCACCATGCTCGAGGGCTATGAGGACCGCCGCTTTGCCGCGCATCACGGCATCGACTGGCGCGCAGTCGGACGGGCCAGCCTGCAGATGGCGCGGAGCGGCCACATCGTTTCCGGCGGGTCGACGCTGACCATGCAGGTGGCGCGCCTCATCGACGGCACCTCGACCCGCGGCGCCCTCGGCAAGCTGAGGCAAATGGTGTTCGCCCGCACGATCGAGGACCGACTGGATAAGAACGCGATCCTTTCGCTCTATCTCGAACTCGCGCCCTATGGCGGCAATCTCGAAGGCATCCGCGCCGCGTCGCTCGCCTATTTCGGCAAGGAACCGAAGCGGTTGACCATTGCCGAGGCGGCGCTGCTGGTCGCGCTGCCGCAGGCGCCGGAAGCACGCCGGCCCGACCGCGACCCCGGGGCGGCGAAGGCGGCGCGCGACCGGGTGCTCGACCGGCTGGTTTCGGCCGGCGTGATCGACGCGGAAACCGCCGCCTCTGCCAAGACCGAGCGCATCGCCACCGCACGCCGGACCTTCCCGATGCTCGCGGCCCATCTCGGCGATGCCGCGAGGCGGGCCGATCCGGCCAAGGCGGTCCTGCACCTCACGCTCGACGGGCGCCTGCAGGCGAAGCTGGAACTCCTCGCCGCAGAACGCGCCGCCAAGATCGGGCCGAAGGCGTCGGTCGCCATCCTGGTGGCCGATCACGTCACCGGCGACATCCTCGCCTCCGTCGGCTCGGCCGGCTTCATGGATGACAGCCGCAACGGCTTCGTCGACATGACCAGGGCGATCCGCTCGCCGGGTTCGACGTTGAAGCCGCTGATCTACGGTCTCGCCTTCGAGCAGGGCCTTGCCCATCCGCAGAGCCTGATCGAGGACCGGCCGAGCGCTTTCGGCGGCTATGCGCCCGTCAATTTCGACGGCTTCTTCCGCGGAACCGTCACCGTTCACGACGCGCTGACACAGTCGCTCAATATCCCCGCCATCACCGTGCTCGACGCCGTCGGCCCGGCGCGGCTGGTGGCGCGGCTGAAGCGGGCGGCGGCGAACCCGAAGCTGCCCGATCTCTCGGCGCCCGGCCTTGCCATCGGCCTCGGCGGCGTCGGCATCTCGCTGGAGGATCTGGTCAGCGTCTATGCCGCGCTCGCCCGTGGCGGCCGGCCGGTGGCGCTCCATGACGGTGCGGGTCCCGCGGCGGCGATCGAGGACGGCGCGCCGGTGCTGGAGCCGCTCGCCGCGTGGTATGTTTCCGACATTCTCGCCGACGTCCCGCCGCCGACGATCGGCGCGCGCGGCCGCATCGCCTACAAGACCGGCACGTCCTACGGCTATCGCGACGCCTGGTCGATCGGCTTCGACGGGCGGCTCGTCATCGGCGTTTGGGTCGGTCGCGCCGATGGAGCGCCTGTTCCCGGGCTTTCCGGCATCGGCACGGCCGCGCCGATCCTCTTCGAGAGCTTCGACCGCGTCGGCGGCGACCGCGCGCCGCTGCGGCCTGCGCCCGCCGGGGCCCTCATCGCTTCCAATGGCGATCTGCCGGCGCCGCTCCGCCATTTCCGGACCGCGGACATGGTCGCCGGCAAGGCGCCGGACCGGCCCGAAATCGCCTATCCACCTGATGGCGTGCAGGTCGATCTCGGCATCCGCGCCGGCGATCCGGGGCCGCTGATGATCAAGATCCGCAATGGCAAGCCGCCCTTCACCTGGTTCGCCAATGGCAACCCGATCGCGCAGACGCCCTTCGCCCGCTCCGAAAGCTGGGAGCCGGATGGCCCCGGATTCGTTACGTTGTCGGTTGTCGATTCGGCGGGACGATCCGACCGGGTGACGGTGTTCGTCGAATAAGGCGCGAAGATTGGCTCGATCCCTGCTCCGCTATTTCCAGCAGCATATCCGCTTCTATTGGGCCGTGGGTGCAGCGCTCCTCGCCTTTCCGCTGCTCCGCAGCACGACCGAGCAGGTGGCCCTGATCGGCTCGGGCGACGTCTTCTTCATCGTCTATCTCGGCGCGATGATCCGCCTCGCCTTCCGATCGACAATCCCCCGGCTGCGCGACCGTGCGCGCAATGAGGACGAGGGCATCACGCTGATCGTCGGCCTCACGGTTCTGGCGGTCGCCTTTTCCTTCGCCTCGGTGTTCTCGCTGCTCGGCAAGGACGCCAATCCCTCAACGCTGCAGATCGGGGCCGCGGCGGCCAGCATCCCGCTCGGCTGGGCGACGCTGCATATGCTGTTCGCCTTTCATTATGCGCGGCTCTATTACGCCCCGACGACCACCTCGGACGGGACCAGCGCCGATGCCGGCGGGCTTGCGTTCCTCGATACGCCAGAGCCGGGGATCATCGAGTTCATGTATTTCTCGTACACGATCGGCGCGACGGCCCAGACGGCCGACGTCGATCTCCGATCGACCGACTTTCGCCGCGTGGTGCTCTTCCACGCCATCGCGTCCTTCGTGTTCAACACGGTCTTGCTGGCGCTGGCCGTCAATGTGGCGGCAAGTCTGATCCACTAGACGCGCCGTCCTTCGGCGAAAGCCGTTTCACGGCCGGCTCCGCGGCCGCTTCCGAAAGACCGAAGCGGAGCAGGATCCAGCGCTCAATCGGCTTGGCGACGATCAGGATCACAAAGACGAAGACGATCGCCACCAGCACCAGCGGCCAGCGCGCGAGGCCGCAGGAAATGCCGAGCGCTGCTGCCATCCACACCGTCGCTGCCGTGGTGACGCCATGAACGATCTCCTCGTGCCGGCCACGGCGGAGGATCGCGCCGGCGCCGATGAACCCGATGCCGGCGAGCACGCCCTGGATCGCGCCCTGCAGCACGCGGCTCTCGGCGTCGGGCGCGCCGCCGAAATCGGGATGCGTCACCGCCGCCATGGTCACGAGCGCAGCGCCGAGCGCGACGAGCGCCAAAGTCCGCATGCCGGCGGTCTTGGCCTTGGTATCTCTGTTGATGCCGATCATCAGACCGCAGAGGCTCGCAAGGCCGAGCCGGATCAAGGCATCGAGAAACTCGGTTTCGTTCACCGGACGGCACTCCTGCTGCAACAGGAGCGGACTTTGCCGCCAAAGCGGCTCATTGGCCATGGCCCATGGGTCATTCAGCGAGGCGGAGCCGCTTGGGGATGGTGATTTCGTTCGGCGGCGATCTCGTCTAGCTTTGCCCGCAACAACAAGAAGCACCGGAGGACGAACGCCATGACCACGACAGCCGCCAGCGGGCGCGGCTCGCCAGAGCCTGTTATTCTCGTCGACCCGCTGCCGCGAACGCTCGACCTCATCATGGAGGCAGACGTCCGGGCGCGGCTCGAAAAGCTGGGCCGGTTGGTGATCTCCGAAGACAAGCCGATGGACGATGCGACCATCGACGCGCTTCTTCCGGAGACAGCGCTGATCTTCGGCCAGACGGCGATGCCGCGCGAGCGCCTCGATCGGGCGCCCAAGCTCAAGGCGATCATCAATGTCGAAACCAACTTCATGCCGAATGTCGACTACGAGGCCTGCCAGCAGCGCGGCATCCCCGTGATCACACCGGGCTCGGCCTTTGCCTCGCCGGTCGCTGAAGCCGCGCTCGGCCTCGCGCTGGACCTCGCGCGTGGCATCACGGCAGCCGATCGCGCCTTCCGCGCCGGAACAGAGGCCTATGGCCTTGCCGGCAACAGCGGTACGTTCCGCTTCGCCGGCGCGCCGGTCGGGCTGATCGGCTTTGGCGACCTCGGCCGCAACCTCCGCGATCTGATCCGGCCGCTCCGCAATCCGGTCAAGGTGTTCGATCCCTGGCTGCCCGACGAGATCATCCAGCGGAACGACTGCCAGGCCGCTTCCCTCGACGAGGTGCTCGCGACATCGAAGGTGATTTTCGTCTTCGCCAGCGTGACCAGCGAAAACCAGCATTTCATCGGCGCCCCGGAATTCGCGCGGATGCAGAATGGCACGGCGTTCCTCTTGATGAGCCGCGCCGCTGTCGTGGATTTTCCGGCGATGCTGGAGGCGGTTCGAAGCGGCCACATCACCGCGGCGGTCGATGTCTTCCCGGAGGAGCCGGTTCCGGCCGACGATCCGGTGCGGGCGCTCGAAGGCATCATCCTTTCGGCCCATCGCACCGGCGGAACAGTCGACGCGCTCTATGCCATAGGCCGGATGGCAGTGGCCGATGCCGAGTTGATCATGCGCGGCCTGCCGCCGCAGCTTTGCCGCCGCGCTGACCCGGCCATCGCGAGCCGCCTGCGCTCGAAGCCGGTCAGCGTGACGTAAAGAAAGGCCGCACCGGGCGGGGGCCCGGTGCGGCACAGTTTCCGTCCGGCGGGAGGAGGAACCGGACGGTGGCTGTTTGATTAACCGCCGCGCAGCCAGACCAGCATTTCGCCCGGCTCGCGATTGTCCCAGGCGTAATAGGGCACGGCCTTGATCGCGACGGGCTCAGACTTCGGCGGCTCGGTGCGGTAAAGCGTGCCGCTCCAATCGGCAGTGCTGTCGTCTTCCGCTTCGGCCGCAATCGTCACGACGCCGCCGAGAAGGTCCGGCTCGAACTCAGCCTCGAACCGGGCCGCCTGCGGCACGCGGATGCGGTTGAGCGAAACACCGTTGTCGGCGCCTTCGAGACAATAGACGAGCGGGCCGCGCTTCAGCGTGAGCCGGCCAACATCCGTGCGCACCTCCGGATGGGCGTAGATGCGCTCGACCGCCATTTCGAGATCAAGCGCGACCTGGTCGCCGTCCTGCCATTCGCGGTCGATGCGGGCATAACCATCGACACTGACCTCGGCAATATCGACCGGCGCGCCATTGACGCTGAGGCTCGCCTTGCGGCACCAGCCGGGAATGCGCAGGCTCAGCGTGAAGCGCGTCGGCTTCGCCAATGCAACGCCGATGCCGATGGCGCCGTCCCAGGGATAGCGCGTCGTCTGGGTCAGCGTGACCTCGCCGCCGGCCACTTCGAGGCGGGCGGTTGAATCGCCATAGAGATGAACAGCGATCTCGCTGTCGGCGACGCCATACATGTAGGTGCCGATCGAGGCGACCATGCGCCCGACATTCGGCGGGCAGCACGGGCAGCGATGCCATTTCCACCTGTTGTGACCGCCGCGGCTCTCGAGCGGGTTCTCATAGAAGAACAGCGAACCGTCGAGCGACAGGCCGGAGATCGAGCCGTTATAGAGCGCGAGTTCCATCACATCGGCATAGCGGGTGTTCGGCCCCATGCCGAGCATGCGATTGGCCCAGAAGGCCAGCGCTACCGCGGCGCAGGTCTCGGCATAGGCGCTTTCGTTCGGCAGGTCGTAATCGCTCGTGAAGCCCTCATTCTTGTCCGACGGCCCCAGGCCTCCGGTCACATAAAGGCTCTTCGAATTCAAATCGTCCCAGAGCCGATCGAGCGCCACGCGCAGCGTCTCATCGCCGAACTCGGTCGCGACATCGGCCATGCCGGAATAGAGATACATGGCGCGGACGGCGTGGCCGACGACCTTGTCCTGCTCGCGAACCGGCTTGTGCGACTGATTGTAGTCATAGGTCTTGAAGTGGAAGTTCTTCGGGTCCGAGCCGCGGGCGACGGCCTCCTCGTCGAAATAATGCGGCTGCTGGCCGCGCTGGTCGATGAAGTACTTTGCCAGCTTCATATAACGGTCATTGCCGGTGACGCGGGCGAGCTTGACCAGCGCCAGCTCGATCTCCTCATGGCCGCAATAGCCCTTCTTCTTCTCAGGCTCCGGTCCGAACATCGTGTCGATGTGGTCGGCATAGCGGCTCATGATGTCGAGCAGCTTGCGCTTGCCGGTCGCCTGGTAGTAGGCGACCGCGCCCTCGATCAGGTGGCCGGCGCAATAAAGCTCGTGGCAATCGCGCAGGTTGGTCCAGCGCAGGCCGGGCTGCATGCGCTGATACCAGCTGGAGAGATAGCCATCGGGCTGCTGCAGCTTCCCGAACATGTCGATCACGGCGTCGATCTTCGCTTCAAGCGCCGGATTGGGCTTGCGGTAGAGGCTGTAAGCCGCCGTCTCGATGGTCTTGCCGAGGTCTGAATCCCAGAACATCTGCGTCGTGACGGTGCCGGAGGTGAACAGCGGCTTGCCCTCGGCGACGGCCGCCGGCGACATCGACATGAACGGAATCCGCAGCGCCGGAACCGGGCGGTCCGGGTCGATCTGGTCGAGCATTCCGGCCTCGACGCAGCGTTCATAGAGGATATCGGCGGTCTTGTCGGCGACCGCGTCGACGCGGCTGCCCCAGAAGCCGTGCACATCGACCTGCGGCACGGAGGGGGGACGGAACCGCGCGCGGGGCACTTCGCGATCGGGAGCAGGCTGGGCACTCATGGCGTTCTCCTTGAATCTTTCAGGGGCGGCTACTTCACCGCGCCGGCCGTCAGGCCGCGGATGTAGAAGCGCTGGAGCAGCAGGAAGAGGATCAGGCAGGGGATCATCATCACGGTGACGCCGGCCTGCACGGCGCCCCAATTGACGGCGCCGAAGCGTCCGGACTGCACGGCCGTCATCATGATCGGCAGCGTGAACTTCTCCTGGTCGGTCATCAGCACCAGCGCGGCGATGAACTCGTTCCAAGTATTGAGGAAAGCGAACAAGGCGACTGTGACGAGCCCCGGCCACACCAGCGGCAGCATGATCTTCGTCAGGAGCGCGACGCTCCGCGCGCCATCGATGCGCGCCGCCTCCTCGATCTCCTTCGGCACCGCATCGAAGGCGTTGCGCATCATGAAGATCGAGAACGGCATCTGCAGCGTCACATAGACGAGCACGAGGCCGGTCAGCGTGTTCTGGAGCTTGAAGGTCGCCAGCATCAGGAAGATCGGCGTCAGGATCGACTGGAACGGGATCATGATCGTCGAGAGGATCAGCACGAAGAACAGATCCTTGAACGGGAAACGGAAGCGCGAGAACCCGTAGCCGGCGAGAAGGCTGATCACCGCCGTCAGGACGACGCTGGAGACGGCGACGAAGATGCTGTTCTCAGCCGAATGCCAAAGGCCGGCGCCGAAACTGTCGAGCGAGACATAGTTCTCGACCGAGAAGCCGGTGGTCGGCCAAGGCGGCAGCGGCGGCTGCCGCGCTTCGGGCGGCGGCTTCAGCGAGGACAGCACCGTCCAGATGATCGGCGCGACGAAGATCGCCGAGAGGAACAGGCCCGTCGAATGCTCGGCGACGAGGCGACCGAGCGAGCGATCGGGCGTCGTGGTGGCGGCGGCCATCAGGTGCCCTCCGGATTGCGGAGCAGCCGGAGCTGCACGAGGCTGATGACGACGAGGATCACCAGCAGGACGACCGACAGCGCGGCGCCATAGCCGAGCTTGAAGGAGACGAACGACTGGTTGAAGATCCAGTAGACGGCCGTCAGCGTCTGGTTACGCGGCCCGCCGCGCAGGATGATGTAGAACTGGTCGAAGGCGAGGATCGAGCCGGCGACCGAGAGGATCAGCGCGAGGGCCAGCGTCCGCCGCATCAGCGGCAGCGTGATCGTGCGGAAGCGTTGCCAGCCATTGGCGCCGTCGATCTTGGCCGCCTCCATGAGATCGCCCGGGATAGACTGCAGCCCGGTCATCAGGATCACCATGGTGAAGCCCGCGACCTTCCACACAACCATCACGATGACCGACCAGAAGGCGGGATCGAAGGTGGCGAGCAGGTTGAACTTCTTGTCGGTCAGCCCGAGGCGGAAGGCGGCGGGGCTGAAGAGTCCGGCATCGACATTGAGCAGCCAGGCCCAGAGCAGGCTCGCCGAGGCAAAGCCGACCACGACAGGCATGAACAGAGCCGTGCGATAAAGTCCGTTCAACGGCCGCGGCTTCTCCACGAAGAGCGCCAGCGGGAACGAGACAGCAAAGATCGCGATCGTGACGATGACCGTGTAGTAGAGCGTGAATTTCAGCGCGTTCCAGAACCTGACGTCTTTGGCGATCGCAAAGTAGTTGTCGAGGCCGATAAAGGTGTGTCCGCCCATCAAGGGCCAATTATGGAGCGACATCCAGATCGTCATGATCAGCGGCACGACGAAGAATACGGTCACGAGCGCGATCGCGGGCGCGATATAGAGCAGGCCGACCCATTGGCTGCGGTCGACCCGCCGCCGCGACAAGCGGGGCATGCCGCCGCCGTCTGCGCTTCTCTCAGTGGCCGGTCCGGCCGGGATCGTGGACATGGCGCTCTCCCTGGAGCGTGGTGCCTGGCGGGAACGGACGCGCAGCGTCCGTTCCCTTTCCAAGGACGAAGAAGGGAACCGAAGGCGCCGTTACTTGGCGGCGCCGTCGATGATGCCCTGCATGGTGGTCTGAGCGTTGGCGATGGAGCCATCGACATCGTCACCGAAGAAGACTTCGCTGATCATCTGCGCCCACGGACCATTGGCCGAATTGATGATGTCGTTGAACACCACCGAATAGGGCGTGCGGCCCTTGGCCATCGCCTCGGCGGCGATCTGGTAGCGCGGATCGAGATTCTTCAGCGCTTCCTTGGCGATGTCGCCACGCACCGGCAGGCTGCCGCGGCTGGCGAGCAGGGTCTGGCCCTCGAGCGAATAGGCATAGTCGAGGAATTCCTGCAGCACCTTCGCCTTCTGGGTGCCCTTGGTGATGACGAAGTTGTCGCCGCCGGCGAAGGAGGACCAGCCGCCGTCCTTGCCCGGCAGGAAGGTCACACCGTAGTCGAGATCCTTGTACTGCGTGTTGAGCGCGCCGATGGCGAAGGCACCCGACGGGGCGATGCCGATATTGCCGCCGGCAAAGGCCGCAAAGAAGTTGGCGCCGTTGTCGGTCTGCGCACCTTCCGGCACGAGGCCCTTCTTGACCATATCGCGATAGAAATCGATCGCCTCGCGCAGCTTCGGATCGTTGAGCGTCGCCTTGCTGCCATCGGCAGAGAGAATCTCTCCACCCGAAGCCCAGACCAGCGGCGTGAAGGTGAAGATGTTGCAGCCGCCGCAGGCGCCGGAGAAGTAGAAGCCCTTGATGTCGCCGCCGAGGCCATTGACCTTCTCGGCGTCGGCTTCGATCTCGGCCCAGGTGGTCGGGCCCTTGTCAGGATCGAGACCGGCCTGCTTGAACAGCTTCTTGTTCCAGATCAGCACGGAACTGTCGGCCGAGAACGGCAGACCGTAGATGTGGTCCTTGTAGGTGCCGGTCTTCACATGAGCGGGCGAGAGATCCTTGAAATAAGGCAGCGACTTCGCCCAGTCGGTGATGTCCTCGAGCTGCCCGGCGGCCGCAAAGGCGGGCGTATAGATGAGGTCGATCGAGAGTCCGTCAGGGGCCGTGCCGCCGGCGACCGAGGTCGCGTATTTCTGGACCAGTTCGCCATTCGGAATGATGTCGAGCTTGATCTGGTTCTCGTGGCTCTTGTTGAAGGCATCCACGATCTGCGGCATGAAATTCGAGCCGTCCGACCGGACCCAGATATTCGCGGTTTCGGCAGCGCCGGCGAGCGCCGTCATCGACAGAAGCGCCGCGGTCGCGGCGAGAAGGCTGGTGAAGCGTCTCATGTTTCGTTCCTCCCTTTGATCGCGCCGCCCGCGGCTTCCTCCCCCGGGCTTGCGCGGATTCCCCATTAGCCGTCCGCTGGATGGCCGCATGACTGCCGCACCACGAGGCGGCATGGCAGTTTCCGGATGCCCGGTTCGACGGGCTTGCCGTCGACGAGCGAAAGCAATGTGAGCCCGGCCTCGCGGCCGAGCGCGACGAGATTCATGTCGACCGTCGTCAACGGCGGGCGCGATTCCGTCGCCACGATTTCCCAGTTGTCGAAGCCGACGACGCCGACCGCGCCGGGCACATCGATGCCACGCTCGCGCAGGCCATCGATGACGCCGCGGGCAATCTGGTCGTTGCCGCAGAAGATGGCATCGGGCGCGGCACCGCCAGGGCCAAACAGGATGTCGACAGCCTCGAGACCCCAGCTTTCAGACCAGCGCCCCATCATGACAGGCAATTCGCCGAGCCCGGCCTCCGCCAGCACGGCACGATAGGCCGCAGCACGCCCGTGCACGACGGCGAACCGCGCTGGTCCCGTGACATGGACGATACGGCGGCGGCCGATGCGGACGAGATGCTCGACCGCCAGCCGCGCCCCGCCCTCGTCATCGGAGACGAAGGCGATCGAACCCGGATCCGGCTCGGTAAAGGCATAGATGACGGGAATGCCGAGGCTGGAGAGATCGACCGGCAGGCGGCGATCGAGCCGCTTTCCAGTGGCGATGATGCCGTCGACGCGCTTGTCGAGCATCGCTTCGACATGAAGCTGGCCAAGCCGCGGATCGTCCTCGACCGTGCACAGGAAAACGGAAACGCCGGCATCGACCAGCGCCTCGGAAATGCCGGCCATCAGCGGCAGCGAGAAGCGGCCATAGGTATCGTTGGTGAGCATGCCGACGGTGAAACTGCGCTGGCGCAGCAGGCTCTGCGCGAGCCCGTTCGGCCGGAAGCCGAGCTGCGTCGCCGTTTCCTTGATCCGGCTCCGCGTCTCGGCCGTCATCCGGCCCTGGTCGTTCAGCGCCTTGGATGCGGTCGCGACCGAGACCCCGGCGACTTCGGCGACATCACGCAACGTCACCGGCCGCCTGCGCGGCGCGACGACTTCGCGTTCGATCCCATCCGACATCCTGGCGCTCCCCGGCACAGAGTGAGAAAAGCTTTTCTCACTCTGCTCCAAAAAAAGGCGGTCACGGCGTAGCGACCACCCAACAGGGCTTGAGAAACCCTTTTCTCAGATCAGGCTAGAGGCAGTTTTGCGGATTATCAAGAGCCAAAATGCGTCCGCCGCTCATTCCGCGAGACCGCCATCAGGATGATCGAAGACCGTGCATTTCCGACCGCCCTGTCGCGGTGCTATAGGACAGGGACCGCTTCGAAAACCTGTCAATCACGGAACCTTGCCATGCTCGGCGTCTGCTACTACCCGGAACATTGGCCCGAGACCTGGTGGGCACGCGACGCCACCGAGATGGCCGAGCTTGGCATCCGCTATGTCCGCATCGGCGAATTCGCCTGGAGCCGGATCGAGCCGGAATCAGGCCGGTTCGACTGGGACTGGCTCGACCGCGCGATCGAGACCCTGGGCCGCGCCGGGCTCAAGGTCGTGCTCGGCACGCCGACGGCGACGCCGCCGAAATGGCTCATCGACCTTTATCCGGAAATCCTGCCCTATGGCGAGGACGGGCGCGTCAAGGGCTTCGGCTCGCGCCGCCACTATACGTTTTCGAGCGCCGTGTGGCTGCGCGAGAGCGCCCGGATCGTCACGGCGGTGGCCGAGCGCTATGGGGACAATCCGCATGTCGCCGGCTGGCAGACCGATAACGAATATGGCTGCCACGACACCGTTCTCTCCTACGGGCCGGAGGATCTTCTCGCCTATCGCAGCTGGCTGCGCCGGCGCTACCAGACGCCCGAGGCGCTCAATGCCGAATGGGGCAATGTGTTCTGGTCGATGGAGGTCGCGAGTTTCGACGAGATCGGGCTGCCGGTCGGCGCCGTGACCGAGACCAATCCGGCGGCGCGGCTCGATTACTGGCGCTTCGCCTCCGACCAGGTCGCCCGCTACAACGAGATGCAGGTGGCGATCCTGCGCCGCCTGTCACCCGGCCGCTTCGTCACCCATAATTTCATGGGCTTCTTCCACGATTTCGACCACTACGACGTCAGCCAGTCGCTCGATTTCGCGTCGTGGGATTCCTATCCGCTCGGCTTCCTCGAAGTGTTTCCCTTCTCGGAGGAGGAGCGCACGCGCTTCACGCGCACCTCGCATCCGGACGTGCCCGCCTTCAACCACGATCTCTATCGCGGCATGGCCGGCAATCGCTTCTGGGTGATGGAGCAGCAGCCGGGGCCGGTGAACTGGGCGCCGTGGAATGCCGTGCCGGCGCCCGGCATGGTGCGGCTCTGGGCCTGGGAAGCCTTCGCGCACGGTGCCGAGGTGGTCAGCTATTTCCGCTGGCGCCAGGCCTCGTTCGGGCAGGAGCGCATGCATGCCGGCCTCAACCGTCCCGACCGCGCGCCCTCGCCGGGCGGCGTAGAGGCGGCGCAGGTCGGCGCCGAGCTCAAGGCCTTCGGCGCCCTGCCGGACAACACCCCCTCGCCCATCGCGCTGGTGTTCGACTACGAGGCCTCGTGGATGACGCGCATCCAGCCGCAGGGCAAGGACTACAGCCATGGCGAGATCAGCTATCGCTGGTACGAGGCGGTGCGCCGGCTCGGCCTCGATGTCGACATCGTCAAGCCGGGCAGCGATCTCTCGTCCTATGCGTTGGTGCTGCTGCCGAGCCTACCGCATGTGAGCGATGCAATGCTGGCGAGCCTCAAGGCGACGGACGCCGTGGTCCTGGCCGGCCCGCGCGCCGGCTCGAAGACGCGCAATTTCGCCTTCCCCGATAACCTGCCGCCCGGTCCGCTCGCCGATCTCGTCGCGGTCAAAGTCACCCAGGTCGCCTCGATGCGGCCGGCGCAGCATGCGGTGACCGGCCTTGCCGGCGGCCATGCGACGCGCTGGCGCGAGTGGCTCGAAACCGAGCTGCCGGCGCTCGCGACCTTCGAAGATGGCGGCGCCGCCGTGGTGGCCGATGGGCGCTTCATCTATGCCGCGACCTGGCCGGAAGCCGATCTGCTCGGCGAAATCCTGACCAAGGTCGCGCTGCCACAGGCGGGGCTCACGGCGCTCGATCTGCCCGATACGATCCGCCTTCGCCGGCGCGGCAATCTCGTCTTCGCCTTCAATTACGGTACCGAGGCCTGGACGGTGCCGGACGCTGCCGGCAAGCGCTTCCTTCTCGGCGGCGCAGCCATCGCGCCGCAGGATCTCGCCTGCTGGGAGGCGGAGGCCGCTTGAGCGCGGCTGGCGACAGCGAGGCCCCGGCCCGGACCGCGGCGACGCGCGATCCGGACGGAACCGCGCGCGCCATTCTTGCCGCGGCAACGGAGGAATTTGCTGAAAAGGGTATTGCCGGGGCGCGGGTCGATGCCATCGCCGCCCGCGCCGGCATCAACAAGCGGATGCTCTACCATTATTTCGGCAGCAAGGAGGGGCTCTACCTTGCCGCTCTTGAGGCCGCCTATGGCCGCATCCGCGCCGCCGAGGCCGCGCTCGATCTCGGCGCGCTGGAGCCAGAGGCGGGCCTTGCCCGCCTCGCCGGCTTCACCTTCGACTACTACCTCGCCAATCCGGACTTCCTCAGCCTCCTGGCAACCGAGAACCTGCTGAAGGGCGAGACGATCCGCGCGTCCGAGCGGCTCAAGGCGCTGCATGTCACCTTCATCGGCGATCTCGACCGCGTGCTGGCGCGCGGCGCCGCCAATGGCAGCCTCCGCGCCGGGCTCGATGCGGTCGACATCTATGTCACCATCGCCGCGCTTGGCGCGTTCTATCTGTCCAACCGCTACACGCTCTCGACGATCTTCGGGCGGGACCTGATGGAGCCGGCACGGCTCGCCGCCTGGCGCGCCCATATCGCCGAAACCGTGCTCGCGCTCGCGCGGCCTCAGCCTTGACAGAAGGAGCCCGCCACTTGTAACTATCTGGTTACAAGTGGCCCGGGGGAGACAGGCGCCACAGGGCGAGGCTTTCCCATGACCAGCATCCTGCTTCCGACCAGCGGCGGCACCATCGCGCGCTATGAGATCGAAAATGCGCCGCTGCCCGTACCGCAGAAAGGCGCGCCGCCGCGCTTTTCGCGCGTTGCCTATGCCGCCGCCCATGTCGTCACCGACCCTTTCGCCGACAATAATCCCTCGCTCGACATCGCCTTCGACTGGGAGCGCACGCTCGCCTTCCGCCATCATCTTTGGGATCTCGGCTTCGGCGTCGCCGAGGCGATGGACACAGCCCAGCGCGGCATGGGCCTCTCATGGGCGCAGGCGCTGGAGCTGTCGCAGCGGGCCATCGCCGAGGCGAAGAGCCGCCCCGGCGCGCTGATCGCCTGCGGCGCCGGCACGGACCATCTCGAGCCCGGACCCGATGTCACGATCGACGATGTCATCGCTGCCTATGAGATGCAGATCGAGGCGATCGAGGCGGCGGGCGGGCGGATCATCCTGATGGCGAGCCGTGCCCTCGCCCGCGCCGCCAAGGGACCCGACGACTATATCCGCGTCTACAACCGCATCCTCTCCGGCGTCGGCGAGCCGGTCATCATCCATTGGCTCGGCGCCATGTTCGATCCGGCACTCACCGGTTATTGGGGCGATGACGACCCGATGGCGGCGATGGAGACGGCGCTCGCGGTCATTGACAGCCATGCAGACAAGGTCGACGGCGTGAAGATCTCGCTGCTCTCGGCCGAGATGGAGATCATCATGCGGCGGCGGCTGCCGCCCGGCGTCAAGATGTATACCGGAGATGATTTCAACTATGCCGAGCTGATCGCTGGCGATGCGACGGGCTCGTCGCATGCCCTGCTCGGCATCTTCGATGCGATCGCTCCGGCGGCCTCGCTGGCACTGGCCAGGCTCGCAGACGGCGACCGGGCGGGCTTCGACGCGCTGCTGGCCCCCACCGTACCGCTATCGCGGCACATCTTCGCCGCGCCGACACGGTTCTACAAAACCGGGGTCGTGTTCCTCGCCTGGCTCAACGGCCATCAGGATCATTTCCTGATGGCCGGCGGGCAACAAGGTGCCCGCTCGCTGGTTCATTTCGCCGAGCTTTTCCGCCGCGCCGATGCGGCTCGGTGCCTCGCTGATCCCGAGCTTGCCACGGCCCGGATGGCGAGCCTCCTCCGGCTCGGCGGCCTCGATCAGTAGGTCGCGCGACCGCCGGAAAGATCGAAGACCGAGGCGGTGGTGAAGGAATTCTCGCGGCTCACCAGCCAGGCCACCATGTTGGCGGCTTCGTTGACCTCGAGGAAGCGCCCGCGCGGAATGCGCGACAGCATGTAGTCGATGAATTCCGGCTTCAACTCGTCGAGAATGCGCGTCTTCGCCGTCGCCGGCGTGATCGCATTAACGGCGATGTCGTATTTCGCGACTTCCTTGCCGAGCGCCTTGGTCATGCCGATGACGCCGGCCTTGGCGGCGGCATAGGCGGAGGCGTTGGGATTGCCCTCCTTGCCCGCGATCGAGGCGATGTTGACGATGCGGCCGTAATTGCGCGCCTTCATGCCGGGGATGACGGCGCGGTTGACATAAAAGGCGCCGTTCAGATCGATATCGATGACCCGGCGCCATTCGGCGAGGTCATATTCGTCAAGCGGCGCGTTCTTGCCGGCGATCCCGGCCGAATGGACGAGAATGTCCACCGGACCCACCTCAGCCTCCGTCTTGGCAAGTGCGGCGGCGACGGCGTCATAGTCGGCGATGTTGACGGTGAAGCCCGTGGCCGGCTGGCCGAGCCTGCCAGCGGCCTCCGCGAGCAGGTCGGCGTTCATGTCCCACAGCGCGACCCGCGCGCCCGAGGCGACGAGCCGCTCGGCGATGGCAAAGCCGATGCCCTGGGCACCGCCGGTTACGACGGCAACCTGGCCGACGAGATCGATCTGATTCATGGTCTGGAGAGTCTCCCGGGGATCTTTTTCTTGGCTTGAATGGCGTTGCGGAGCCGGACACAGGCGGTCGCCCCCCTTATGCCTGCGCTTCGAAATCGGCGCACAACATATTGCGGCAGTTCGGCGCCGGTGAACAGCCGGCGGGAACACGGGCTGACGTCGTGCACCGCCCCGCTGCAGCAAGACAAACTCCGCAGCCCGGCGGACATAACGGGGTCGGGCCCTGCGGGAAAGCGCAGGAAGCGGGGCGCGCTGATTTGCGAACGAGAAGCAACCAGCTAGAAAAGATGCGGATGCTGCAACCTGCCGCTGAACCGGGACGATCGATGCCTCAACAGAGTGATTCGCCGGCAAGACCAAACGCTTCAGCGGCCGAGACGGCGCGCCTCGCGCGACTGTTCGAACGACTGCGCGACCAGTTGCTGGACATGCGGCTTTCCAACCCGATGCTCAACTATCGCCATCGGCCGACCCTGAAGAACCAGCTCCAGATCATCGACGAGGTGCCCGAGGAGATCTATCGCCGCCTGGCGGGCGAAGGCGTCGCCCTCGATATGGCGGCGCTGCCCGAGCCGGAGGGGCTACCGGCCGACGAGCAGACCGACGAGTTTCGCGCCGAACTCGACCATGCCAAGGTCTCCGACCTCACTTATCTGACCGAGCTGGAAGCGCTCGAGAATGTCGCGCGGGCCGACGAATATGCCATCGCGGAAGCCGAGACGCGGCTCAGGATACGCCTGCGCGAGAAGCTAGGCCTGCCGCCCAGACCAAACCGCAAGACCGTCAACCCGGCGGAACATGCCCGCTCGCTCGGCATCGCCCCGGAGATTGAGCTCCCGGCCTCTGCCACGAAATCAGACCATGGCGACCGGACGCTCCAGACTCTGAAATGGCCTGATACGCTCGAAGCATCGTTGGAGAGGATCGCCGACAGCGCGCGGCTGGCCGAGCAGGAAATGGGCGTTTCGACGCTGTTTCTCGTCTTCGGCTTTCTCGAATGGGCTGAGACCTCCGATCCCGGCAAGAGGCTGTTCGCACCGCTGCTGATGCTTCCTGTCCGCCTCGAAGCCCGCAAAACGCCGCGCGGCCGCGTCGTCTTCACGCTGAGCGCGACCGCCGAGCAGGCCGAGACCAATCTGTCGCTGGAGAAGAAGCTCCTCGCCGATTTCGCCGTCGCGCTTCCAGACTTCACGCCGGACGAGAAGGCGACAAACCCGGTGGAGGACTATTTCGAGGCTGTACGCGCCGCGATCGCCGATCTTCCGGGCTGGCGGGTTCGCCGCTTCGTGACGCTCGGCCACTTCGCCTTCGGGCGCCTCGCCATGTATGCTGATCTTGAGCCCGGCAACTGGCAGACCCACCCGGCCGAGGCGCCGCTGGTGGGCGCCATTCTCCGGGGAACAGAGATGGAAGGGGACGGCGGCGTCGATCTTGCCGCAGCGCCCGATGATCATGTCATCGACAGTCCCGAGATCGAGGCGATCGCGCCCTTCCTCGTCCATCCCGCCGATGCCTCTCAGCACAGCGCTGTCGTTGATGTCATGAAGGGCGACAACCTCGTTATCCAGGGTCCCCCTGGCACAGGAAAGTCCCAGACGATCACGAATGTGATCGCCAATGCGCTGGCAGCGGGAAAGAGCGTGCTGTTCCTCGCCGAGAAGATGGCGGCGCTCGAGGTCGTCAAGCGGCGTCTCGACGCGGTCGGCCTCGGCGATTTCTGTTTGGAGCTTCATTCCGACAAGGCAGCACCCAAGCAGATCATTGCGAGCCTGAAGCAGCGCGACAAGCAGGGCTACAAGGCCAGCGGCCAGCGCGGATCCGTCGACCATATGTGGGTAGAGGCGCGCCGCGAAATAACGGCCTATGTCGACGCTCTGCACGCCGAGGGCGATGTGGGAAAGCCGTTCGACCAGTTCTGGCGCGCGATCCGGGCGCGCGGAACGCATGGCGATCTCGTCGGTGCATTCCGGCGGGCAGAACTCCCGGCCGCGTTGATGAAGTCGGCGGCGGCCTACGAACGCGCGCTCGACCGGATGACGCGCTACGCGAGCGAACGCACAGCCTTCGAGGAGGCGTTCGGGCCGATCGATCAATCGGACTGGGCGCGGATGTCTTTTCCCGATACGGCCAATCCCAGCCTTGCCTACGGGCTCGCCGACAGCATCGGCGTGCTCGGCGACGCGTTGGCCGCGCTGATCGAGGCGCGCGACGCCGCGCCACCGCTCGCCGGCGCAGATGCAGCGGCGATCGACGCCGCAGCGGTGCTCGATGCCGCACTGCCGCCGGCTGCCCCAGATGACGCCTGGCTCGCGGCTCTTGCCGGCGCAGCGCCCGCCGCGATCCGCGCCTTCGCCGCAGAGATCGCCAACGCTGACGCTCTGGCTGCGGCGCAGCCTGCGATCGACGGCCTCGACCGCGCCGATCCCGGCTTGCGCCGACTGGCAGCTGCGATGCTTGGCCATATCCCCGCCGAAAGCCGCGCGACGTCGCCTGCCGAGACGTTTGCCGCCGCCGAGGAACGACTTGGGGAGACACAAGCGGCCATCGCCGCCGCAATCGAGGGGCGCGACGCGGCGCTGGCGCTCGGGCTCGCGCCGGACCTGCCCGCCTCTGCGCTGCTCTGCCTTCTCCTCGCTGGGCGCGCGCTTGCGGGCGTCCCGGCCGACCTTCGCACACTGCTGGCGGAGGACTCGTTCACAGCGACGGACCTTGACGGCATAGCCGCCGATTGGCGCAGCCTGGCCCTGGCCGACGCCACCTGGCGCGCCCGTTTTCCAGCCGTGGCAAGTGCGTGGCCCGCGCCCGATGCGCTGCGTGGTGCCGCTGCCGAGCGGCGGAAGACCGGCCTTTCGAAGCTTTTCGCCGACAGCAGGCTGATTGAAGACGTCAACCGGGAGCTTGGCCTGACGGCGCGCATCAAGCTTGCGGCCGAGGACTATGCCGCACTGGCAGACCATAGCGCCAGGGTCGGGGTCCTCCTCGCCAATTCGAGGCTCCGGACCCTTTTCGGTCCACTCTGGCGCGGGCTCGACACGCCGGTCGAAGCGCTGACCGCGGCGCGTGCCAAACGCGACGAGACCGCGGTGCTGATCGCCGCGGTTCCAGGCGGTGCCGAGATCGCCGCGCTGCTGCGCGCCGGCGAGCCCCGATGGATTTCCGAGTCGATTGCCGCGACGCCCCGCCTCCTGCGCTTTGCGCAGCTGCCGCCCGCAATACGCGCCGAGGCGAGCCGCTCAACCCTCAGGACCCTCGAGGACGATCTCCGGGAGGCTTCCGCCAACGCGGAGCACTTGCTGGCGGCCGACACGGCGCGACGGCTCGCCGCGATCGATGCGGAATGGGGCGAGATCCGCGACGCCCTCGACGCATTCGAACGATGGGAGGCCGCAGAGGCCAGACTGATTGCTCATCCACTCGCCCGGCTCGCCGACCTGCTCCGGGCCGACCCTTTAACGGCGGAAAGGACGCTCGGCTGGCTCGACCAAGTGGAACGGCTGGAGCGCGGACAGATCACGGCGGCGCTTGCAGCCCCTGGCGCAGCCCTGCTGCGGCAGCAACTTGCGGCCTCGGTGCGCCGGACCGCGCCACGGCTCGCCCGGCTCAGGGACGAGGTCGCAGCCATCGCCGCCGAGCACGGGGTCACAGGCTTCGCAATCGATGATCTCGCAGCGCTCGACCGCTTCGTCGGCGCCCTCTCCGGGCGCCGCGACGAACTCAGCCAATGGCTCGGCGTCTTCCGTATGCGCGCGGAGGCGGCGGAGGCCGGACTGGGGGCATTCCTTCGTCAGGCCGATATGATGGCCGTTCAGCCGGCGAGCTTGCCAATGCTGTTCAGCGGGCTCGTCGCGCAGCAGCGCGGCGAGTGGCTTCGCCGCAACGACGCCGTGCTCTCCAAGGCCTCGGGCGCGAGCCTCGCCGCCCGACGCGCGGACTTCGCGCGCCGCGACCGGGCGCGCCTGGACGCGGACAAGTACGCGGTCCGCAATGCCGTCATCACGGCGCGTCCGCTTCCCGGCGCGGCTATCGGCGTGCGGCGCGCCTGGACGGAGAGTGCCTTTCTCAACAACGAGTTCGGCAAGGAGCGTGCCTTTCGGCCTGTTCGCGAACTGATGACGCAGGCCGGGCGCTCAGTGCTCGCCATCAAGCCCTGTTTCATGATGTCGCCGCTGTCCCTGGCGAAATTCGTGCCGGCCGGCAGTCTCTCCTTCGATCTGCTGGTCATCGACGAGGCGTCGCAAATGCGGCCGGAGGATGCGATGGGCGGGCTGCTGCGGGCGCGTCAGATCATCGTCGTCGGCGATCCCAAGCAGTTGCCGCCAAGCGATTTCTTCCAGCGCAGCGCCTCGAGCGTCGCGGCGCCGGACGACGACGGCAACCTTGACGGCGGCGAAGACGACGAATCGATCCTCGAGGCCTGCCACAAGAGCTTCCGCCAGCTGCGTTTGCTCAAATGGCATTACCGCAGCCGCTGCGAGAGCCTGATCGCCTTCTCCAACCGCGAGATTTACGCTCCCGAAGGGCGGCAGCTGATTACCTTTCCCGCCGCCGCTCCTGGTTCGTTCTCGATCGATCGCATCCGTGTGCGCGGCGTCTTCGAGGCCAGCCGCAACGCACCCGAGGCCCAGCGCATGGCCGAAGAGGCGCTGCACTTCATGCATCGCCACGCCGAGGCGGAGACCCCGCCGACGCTTGGCCTCGTCGCGATGAACGCCCCCCAGGCCGAACTGATCCAGGAGGAGCTGCGTCTGCGCTGGTCGGGCGATCCCGTCTCGGAACTCTATCGCAGCAAGGTTGCCGCCCGTGGCGAGCCGGTCTTCATCAAGAACCTCGAAAACGTCCAGGGCGACGAGCGCGACTATGTTCTGATCTCGCTCACCTATGGCCCCAAGACGGCGGAGGGTCCGGTGCGGCAGACTTTCGGCCCCATCACGCGCAAGCAGGGCGACCGCCGCCTGAACGTTCTGTTTACGCGTGCGCGCTTGCGGATCGGGCTGGTCACGTCGATGGATTCTGCCGATGTGAAGCCCACCGAGACCAGCTCGCGCGGCGTGCACCTGCTGAAGAAATACCTCGCCTATGTCGAGAACGCAGGGCGGGAAAGCGGCGAGGAAACTGGCCGTGAACCGGACAGCGATTTCGAGATCCACGTCGCCGACCTTCTCATCGCGCGCGGCTTCGATATCCGCTACCAGGTCGGTGTCTCAGGCTTTCGCGTCGATCTCGGCGTCGTCGATCCTGACAATCCCGAGACGTTCCTTGCCGGCATCGAATGCGACGGCGCCCCCTATCACGCCGCCAAGAGCGCGCGCGACCGCGACCGGCTCAGGCAGGAGGTGCTGGAAGGGCTTGGCTGGACCATCCTGCGCGTTTGGTCGACCGATTGGTTCGACAACCCCGACCGTCAGGCCGACCGGCTCGCCAGCGAACTCCGCGCCCTCGCCGCCACGCCGCGTCTCAATGCCGAAGCCTATGCCTTCGACCGCAGTCCGTCACCGGCCTCCTCGCAACTGGCCGAACCGGACCTCGGCGAGCTGGCGCCGCCATCCGGCGATTGGCCCGAGCCGGCAACGGCTGCCGGCGCGGCAGCCTGGACAGACATTGGCACGAACGGGGCCGCCACGAACGCCGCCGAGGCTCCTGCCGCGCGCGATTCCTCCGTCAGCGCGACGTTCGATGCCAATCCCCTCCCCTGGACGGCGGCTCGCCTGACGCCGGCGGCAGCGCGAGCGGCGCTGGCCGCCTTCCGCGACCAGATCGTTGCGCCGGCTTCCGGAGACTGGGAGCCGGAGCGCTCGCTGCTGCGCGCCAGCCTGATCGAGACCTTCATCGAACAGCGGATCGAGGACGAGGCCGACTGGTTCGCCCGCGTACCGCTCTATCAGCGTCGCAACACCAGCGGCTCCGAGAAACAGCGCTACTTCGCCGAAGTCTGCGAGATCGTGAGCCGCATCGCGCGGTAATGGAGGAGAGGCGGTCCGTTGCGCCGTTCACAGCGTTGACGCGCATTACGATCGCGCTGGTTGCAGTCGGCGTCGGAATCTGCAAGGTCCGCTCGTCCTTGGATTGTTTCCCCGCGAGCCCCGGAAATCGCCATGAAAGCCCCTGCCCCCGCCGCCATCGAGACTGGCGTGATGCTTCCGCATGAGCGCGCGGCGCGCGACCGGATGGTGATCGGACTGCTGCTGGTCTCCGCCTTCGTCGTCATCCTCAACGAGACGATCATGGGCGTCGCCTTGCCGCGTCTGATGGAGAGCCTCGCGATCACCGCGAGCGCGGCGCAATGGCTGACGACCGCGTTCATGCTCACGATGGCGGTCGTGATCCCGATCACCGGCATGTTGCTGCAACGGCTCAATACGCGGCCCGTCTTCATCCTGGCGATGTCGCTGTTCTCGGCCGGGACGCTCATCTCCGCGCTGGCGCCGGGCTTTGCCGTCCTGCTCGTTGGGCGCATCGTCCAGGCCTCGGGCACGGCGATCATGATGCCGCTCCTGATGACCACCGTGATGAACCTCGTCCCGGCGGAAACGCGCGGCCGGACCATGGGCAACATCTCGATCGTCATCTCGGTTGCGCCGGCGATCGGGCCGACGATCTCTGGCCTGATCCTCTCGGTGCTCGACTGGCGTTGGCTGTTCCTGCTCGTTCTACCCGTGGCGCTCGGCGCGCTCGCGCTCGGCGCCAAATGGATCGTCAACGTCACGGAGCCGACGACAGCGCGGATCGATCTCTTCTCCGTCCTGCTCTCGGCGCTCGGCTTCGGCGGCCTCGTCTATGGCCTCAGCCAGCTCGGCGAGAATGCGCTGCATGCGCAGGCGGTGTCGCCGCTCATTCCCCTCGCCATCGGCCTCGTCGCGATCGCGGTCTTCGTCTGGCGACAGCTTGTGCTGCAACGCGAGGATCGCGCGCTGCTCGACCTTCGCACGCTCGCGAGCCCAACTTTCACAATCGCCACCGTGATGATGGCGATCCTCATGATGGCGATGTTCGGCGCCTTCATCCTGCTGCCGATCTATCTGCAGACGGTGCTGCATCTTTCGACGCTGCAGACCGGGCTGCTGCTTCTTCCGGGCGGGCTGATCATGGGCCTCTGCGCGCCGCCGGTCGGCAGCCTGTTCGATCGCTATGGCCCGGCACCGCTTGTCATCCCCGGTTCGATCTGCGTCGCCGCCTCGCTCTGGGGTCTGACGCTGGTCGGGCCGCATACTGCCGTCTGGTGGCTGCTCGCCGCCCATCTCGTGCTCAGCGTCGGCCTCGCGCTGATGTTCACGCCGCTCTTCACCGTCAGCCTCGGCGCCTTGCCGCCACGGCTTTATTCCCATGGCAGCGCGATGCTGGGCACGACGCAACAGGTCGCCGGCGCCGCAGGCACCGCCCTCTTCGTCGCGGTGATGACGCTGGAATCCGGAAAAGCAGCCGAAACGGGCGCCGACACACTGACGGCGCTGACCTCCGGCATCGCTACCGCCTTCGTCTACGGCGCGGTGATCTCGCTCGGAGCCGTCGCGGCCGCCTTCTTCATCCGCCGCCCGAAGGGGGTCGCGGCTGGCGGAGCGATGGGTCATTGAGAGGGTCGCGCCGCCCGGCCGGAGCTCCGACCATCCCGGAAGCCGCTGCTTCCAGATGGCCAAGGACTGGAGCGCCCCCGGCATCAAGGCCGCGAACTGAAGGGCCGCGCCCGACCCGCAGCCTTTCACGCGACAGCCTTCGCGTCTCCAGCGGCAGCGGGCGCTGATCAGTCGCGGAGAGCCGGCACTGCCTCGGTAATACCCTTCAGCGGGACCTTGAGAGCGATCGCCTGTCCATTGACGGCGACAAAGGTCACCGTCGCCTCGGTGGCTCCGCCGAGCTCCCGCGACAGGGTATTGTCGAACGCCCCCGCGGCTTCACAGCCTTTCGGGTCGCAGAGGACATAGTCGATCTTGCGCGGCTTGCCGGCGCCGACAGTCAGCACGATGCCTGGTCTGGTCAGCACCCCAAGCGGCACGCGCAGGGCAAAGGTCGGCTTCCCCGTCGCGTCATTGCCGATCTCCCAGACCAGGAGGTTCTGCTGGGTCTTGTTGTTGACGATCCTGAGATTGGCAGCGCAGCTCCGCTGGGCGTCCTTCGACAGGCTGTCATGGCAGGTCACGGTCCAGTTGTCATAGACGATCGTTTCCGTCCGTCTCGGGCTGCTGGCCGCTGGCGCCGGCGCGCTGGCCGCGGACTTCGGTGCGGCGGCAGCCGGCTTGGGCGTCGGCGTCTGGGCTGAAGACGGCGGGATCATCAGGCCGGCGCAAAGAGCGACCGCCACGCCGGCCCAGCGGGCCCGACGAACTGAACCAAGCGCGTATTGCATCTGGACTTCCTTGTTTGCGCTGCACAGACGTCGCGAGGGAAAGCGGCGCCGCTTATGGCAGTGGGCCGTCCTCCCAAGGGCGGCCCACCATCTGCCGTCACGGGCTAAGCCGCACTACCAGTTGTAGCGCACACCCGTGAGCGCCGTGCCCGCGGTGAACTCGTTGCTGAACTTGACGTCCGCGTTCACGAAGCCGCTCCAGCCGCTGTCCTTGCCGAAGAGGTTGACGCTGCCACCCAGTTCGCCAAAGGCGCCGCCGAAATTATCGGTGGCGGTGAAGGGGGCGCCGGCATTGAGGATCGTGGCACTGTTGTCGCCATCGAACTCATACCAGAGGCGGCCAACGGCCGAAGCCTCGATCCAGTAGGACTCGGCGTCGTAGATGCGGCCGCCGAAGCGCGCTCCGACAGCGCCGCGCAGGCTTTCACCATCGTTGAACTCAACGAGGCTGTCAGAGATGCTGGCCATGTTGTCAATGCTGGCATTGACATAGGCAAGCGTGGCCACCGGTTCGAAGAAGAGCTGAGGCGTCCACTGGATGCGGTAGCCCGAGTCAATGACGAAGCCGAGAGACGTCACGTCGGAGGACTGGCTGGCCCCGCCATAGCCGGACAATGTCGGCGCGCTGTAGTCGAGGTTCAGGAAGTCCGCCTTGACGAGGCCGTCGAGGAAGAAGCCCCCATTGATATAGGTGCCGTAGACGCCAACCGTGCCGCCGGTGTAGTCGCCCGAAGTCGGCGACTGGTCGAAATTCAGCTGCGACGTGATGTAGCCGCCGAGAACACCGAACAGGATCGCGGACTTGTCGGTGATGTTGCCGCCGATATCGGCACCGGCCATGAAGCCATAGGTGTTCTGATTGTAGGACGTGTCGAAATCGAAGTTCTTGTCGAACGAACTGTAGCTGACGCTGCTGTCCCTCGTCATCCAGTTGCCGACCGCCTTAGCCCAGACGCCAGGCGCCAGGCTCTTCTGCGCGGCCTCGGCCGCCCCAGCTCCGAGCTTGGACGAGGCGTCGCCCGGCGACGCCTGGGGAGGATTGAGGAAGTAGGAACGAAGGTCGGCCTGGCGGTCGAGCCAGAGGCCCGCCGTCTCGTGCCAGATCGTCTGCGCACCCGTGATGAAAGACGGGAACTCCAGCGCCTCCTGACCCGGAAGGCCGACAAGAACCTGCTTCGAGCCGGTCGCCGCCGGTGTCGTGGCGAGATCGTAGAAGAACAACCCCTTGTCGATGATGCCGCCGAAACGGCTCGAGTAATGGGCCGAATTGGGATCCAGCGAGAAAGTGCCGGCCGGGGTCGACCCGTTCTGAGCTTCGACGATCGCGATGCCGCTCGGATTATAGCCGCCCGGACCGGAATTGACGTCGTTGACCAGGATCTTTGTCGTTCCGTACGTCACCGCGCCAGAGATCGGATTGCCGTTAACATCGAGGCCGCCAACCACCAGCCGGTCGGATGTCGACCCGGGACCGCCGAGATAGGCATCGACCGCCAGCGTGCTGTTTCCAACGCCGGTGAAAGTCCCGCTGGTATAGGTGACGTCGCGGTTGGCGTTGAAGGCAAGCTGGCCGGCGGTCTCGTCGCTGAGGCTCACCAAGCCCAATCCAACGCCAGTCGGATCGCCGTTCACGAAGCTTTCAAGCGAAGAGAGGTTGGTCTGCTCGCCGACGGCGCCGTTCAAAGCCGTCTGGATCCGGCCGGGATTGGAGAGGGTGTCCGAGCCGCCGCCGAAATTGTTATCGCCAACGACGACCCAGGTGTTGGAACTGAAATTGTTGAAGATATCGGCATTGTTGGAAAGGCCGATACGGCCAACCAGCGTGCCGTAATTGTTGAGCGTCGTGGCGCCACCCGCCGCGTTGACGGCGATGCGGCTCGCGGCGGTCGCGAGGTCCGAGTTGGCAGCGCTGCTGCCGTCGTAAGCCCAGGGCGTGACCAGCGCTCCGGTTGCGATGGTGATGTTGGCCGCAGTTCCGCTGGTGACCGACAGCACCGCGTTGCTCCAGTCCGTGCCAGAACCGGAGATCACAGAACCGGCGCCGACATTGACGGTGGCCGCGGCGCCGCTCGAAATGGCGATGCCCCTGCCCGTCCCGGTCTGGCCGCTGTCACCTCGGACGCGGCTGCCATTGCTGGCGGACACGGTAACGCTGTCCGAGCCGGAGGCCGAGACCGCGTCCGTGCCGGCCTGGACGGAGGCGCCGGTCCCGATCGTCACGAACACATTGGCACTGCCGCCGCCGACCGAGTTGGTCGCAGCGATGCCGGTGCCGCCTGCGACGACCACACTCTGCGAGCCAGTATTGATCGAGACAGTGCCGGACCCGCCCGAAAGCTTGGTCGCGGAGATGCCCGTTTGAGTCGCCGAAATGGTCGTGCCCGCGGCTGTGGTGATCGTGGCGTCGCCATCCTGCGCTTCGCCATAGGCGATCAGGCCGTTCGCAGCGGACACATTGGCGTTGGCGAGAATGGAGACGTCGCCTTCGCCATCAGTTTTCGACACGGTGACGCCCGCGGCGCCGGCATTGATCACGCCCGACGTCGTCACGACCAGATTGCCGTCGCCGCTGTCTTGGACGACGTTGACGCCGTTGCCGGATGCCGTGATGGAACCGGCACTGTTGACGATGACGGCATTGGTTCCATCCCCGTCGCCGGACGACTTGTCGACGGCAATGCCGTCGCCCGCCGAGACGATCGTCCCGCTGACCGAAGTCGTCACCAGGACCAGACCGGACCCGTCGGTATTGACGACGGAAACGCCGTCCATACCGGTTGCCGCGGCCGAACGACCGCTGATCGGTCCGTCGACAGTGACCGTCGTGTCGCCATCGCCGCCCTTGAACGCGAAGACGCCGATCCCGTCCGACTGGACAGGGCCGAGAACGTCGACCGTGACATCACCACTGCCGACGCCGACGCCGGCGACGCCGATCGTGCCAGCCGCCACCGCACCCGAGGTGCTGACATCGACTGAGATGCCGTCACCGATGGCGACGCCGGCGACGCCGACGACGCCCGCGGCCACCGTACCATAGTTGTCGACGACGACGCCGTTACCATCGCCGATGCCGAGCCCGATCACGCCGGCGGTGTCCGCCGTCACGCTGCCAGTGCCGGCATTCTGTACGGTCACCGTATTGTCGTTGCCGAAAGCGAGGCCGCCCACGCCAATGAGGCCGGCGGTGACCGCGCCGCTATTGGCGACGTCGACCGTGTTGCCGTCACCGACGGCGAGGCTGATCACCCCGGCGATGTCTGGATCGACCGAGCCGGAATTGATCGTGTTGACGCTATTGTTGTCGCCGACCACGAGGCCGCCGACGCCGATCTGGCCCGCCGTCACCGCACCGTCATTGGTGACCTTGACCTTGTCGCCATCCCCGATGCCGACGCCAATCACGCCGGCGAGACCGGCATTGACGATGCCAGTGCTGGCGTTCTGCACCAGGACGACGCTCTGGTCGCCGACGGCAACGCCGCCAACGCCGATGACACCGGCCGTGACCGATCCGGTGTTGCTGGCGCCGATCACGTTGCCGTCACCGACGCCGACGCCGATCAGACCGGCGCCGTCCGCCGTCCGCCGTCACGCTGCCGCCGAAATTCAATGCCGTCAAAACATTGCTGTCGCCGAATGCGAGGCCGCCGACACCGACGAGGCCGGCCGTCACGGTGCCGCTGTTGATGACGCCAACGCCGTTGTCGTCACCGACGGCGACACTGATCACCCCGGCGATGTCCGGATCGACCGAACCATAATTGATTGTGTTGACGACATTGTTGTTGCCGACCACGAGGCCGGCGACGCCGATCGAGCCCGCCGTCACCGTGCCCCTATTGGTCACCCCAACTGTGTTGTCGTCGCCGATTCCAACGCCGATCACACCCGCGAGCCCGGCATCGACCGTGCCCGAATTGCCGTTGAGAACCAGAACGGAGCTGTCGTCGCCGATGGCGAGACCGCCGACACCGACAAGGCCGGCAGCAACTTCGCCATTATTCGTCACGCCGATCGAATTGCTGTCGCCGATGCCGACGCCGATCACACCGGCGACGTCCGCCAACACACTGCCTCTGCCGGCATTCAGCACCGTCACCGCGTTGTCGTCGCCATAAGCGAGACCGGTGACGCCGAGACCTGCAGTCACACTGCCATAGTTGCCGACGTCGAGCGTGTTGTGGTCGCCGACACCGACACCGATCAAGCCGGCGGTCCCAGCATCAACGGAGCCGTAGTTCAGCGCGCGGACCACGTTATCGTCACCGACAGCGAGACCGCCGACGCCAACCAGGCCCGCCGTGACGTTTCCGGTGTTTCCAGCGCGAAGGTCATTGTTGCTGCCGATCCCGACAGCAATCACGCCCGCGACGCCCGCATCAACGGTCCCGTGGTTCCTTGCGGTGAGCACGCTATCGTCGCCGACAACGAGAGCGCCGACGCCGATGCCCGCCGTCACAGAGCCATAATTGGCGACGCTGACCGAGTTCTCATCGCCGACCGCAACGCCGATCAAGCCGGATACATCAGCGTCAACAGTGCCAAAGTTCGTCGCGGCAACTTCGTTGTTGCTGCCAAATGCGAGAGCGCCGACGCCGATGAGGCCGGCCGTCACAGAGCCGGCATTGCCGGTAGTAACCGTATTGTCGTCGCCGACGGCAACGCTGATGACACCAGCGATATCCGGATCGACCGTGCCCAAGTTGATCGTGTTGACGACATTGTTGTCGCCAACGACGAGACCGGCGACGCCGATCGCGCCGGCTGTCACCGTGCCGGTATTGCCGACAAGGACGCTATTGTTGTCGCCAATGCCGACGCCGACCACGCCGGCAAAGCCAGCATCGACCGTGCCTGCATTCAACACCTGAACCGAACTGTCGTCACCGACAGCGAGGCCGCCGACGCCAACGAGGCCAGCCGTGACCGAGCCATAGTTGCCGACACGTACCCGATTGTCATCGCCGACCCCAACGCCGATCACGCCGACAAGCCCGGCATCGACGACGCCGTAGCTCCCGTTCAGCACCGTCACCCGGCTGTTGTCGCCGAAGGCGAGGCCCCCAACGCCGATGAGGCCGGCCGTCACAGAACCGGCATTGCCGGTAGCAACCGTATTGTCGTCGCCGACGGCAACGCTGATGACACCAGCGATATCCGGATCGACCGTGCCCAAGTTGATCGTGTTGACGACATTGTTGTCGCCAACGACGAGACCGGCGACGCCGATCGCGCCGGCTGTCACCGTGCCGGTATTGCCGACAAGGACGCTATTGTTGTCGCCAATGCCGACGCCGACCACGCCGGCAAAGCCAGCATCGACCGTGCCTGCATTCAACACCTGAACCGAACTGTCGTCACCGACAGCGAGGCCGCCGACGCCAACGAGGCCAGCCGTGACCGAGCCATAGTTTCGGGCGCTGACGCGGGTGTTGTCGCCGATGCCAACCCCGATCAGCCCGGCGATATCCGCGTCGATGGTACCGCTGTTCTTCACGCCGACCGAACTGTCGTCACCGACCACGAGGCCGCCGACGCCAACAAGGCCAGCTGTGACAGTGCCAGAGTTTCCTACACGTACCCGATTGTCATCGCCGATGCCGACGCCGATCACGCCGGCAAGCCCGGCATTGACGTTGCCATAGGTGTCGCTCAGCACCGTCACGGAGCTGTCATCGCCATAAGCAAGGCCGCCGACGCCGACGAGGCCGGCCGTGACATTGCCGACATTGGTGACGCCGATCTCATTGCGATCGCCGACACCGACGCCGATCACGCCGGCGACATCCGCATGGACGGTGCCAAAATATTCGCTCAGCACCGACACGGAGTTGTCGTCGCCGACCGCGAGGCCGCCAACGCCGACGAGACCCGCCGTGACCGTGCCGCTGCTGTCGACGCCCACCTTGTTGTGATCGCCGACGCCGACGCTGAACACGCCCGCGATCAGCGGGTCCACCGTGCCGGAATTCGTCGTGTTGACGGTATTGTTGTCGCCAACCGCGACACCGCCGACGCCGAACAGACCGGCGGTCACCGTGCCCTTGTTGGTCGTGTCGATCGTGTTGCCATCGCCGATGCCGACGCCGATCACACCGGCAAGCCCGGCATTGACGTTGCCATAGGTGTCGCTCAGCACCGTCACGGAGCTGTCGTTGCCATAAGCAAGGCCGCCGACGCCGACGAGGCCAGCGGTCACATTGCCGACATTGGTGACGCCGATCTCATTGCGATCGCCGACACCGACGCCGATCACGCCGGCGACGTCCGCATGGACGGTGCCAAAATATTCGCTCAGCACCGACACAGAGTTGTCGTCGCCGACCGCGAGGCCGCCAACGCCGACGAGACCCGCCGTGACCGTGCCGCTGCTGTCGACGCCCACCTTGTTGCGATCGCCGACGCCAACGCCGATCACGCCCGCAAGTCCGGCCGTGACCTTGCCGTTGTTCGTCGCATCGATGGTGTTGTCGTCGCCGACGCCGAGTGCACCGACGCCAACCAGCCCGGCCATCACCGTGCTCTTGTTGGTGACGTCGATCTTATTGTCATCGCCGATGCCGACGCCGATCACACCAGCGAGTCCGGCATTGACGTTGCCATAGGTGTCGCTCAGCACCGTCACGGAGCTGTCGTTGCCATAGGCAAGGCCGCCGACGCCGACGAGGCCAGCCGTGACATTGCCGA
This sequence comes from Kaistia sp., assembly GCA_965229085.1. Lineage (GTDB taxonomy): Bacteria > Pseudomonadota > Alphaproteobacteria > Rhizobiales > Kaistiaceae > Kaistia. The sequence goes on from OZ245859.1 coordinate 2,262,275, forward strand.
CATTGGTGACGCCGATCTCATTGCGATCGCCGACACCGACGCCGATCACGCCGGCGACATCCGCATGGACGGTGCCAAAGTATTCGCTCAGCACCGTCACGGAGTTGTCGTCGCCGACGGCGAGGCCGCCAACACCGACGAGGCCCGCCGTCACCGTGCCACTGCTGCTCGCGTCGATGGTGTTGTGATCGCCGACGCCGACGCTGAACACGCCCGCGATCAGCGGGTCCACCGTGCCGGAGTTCGTCGTGTTGACGGTATTGTTGTCGCCAACCGCGACACCGCCGACGCCGAACAGACCGGCGGTCACCGTGCCCTTGTTGTCGACCTGGATGTTGTTGCCGTCGCCGATGCCGACGCCGATCACGCCAGCAAGCCCGGCATCGACGACGCCGAAGCTGTCATTGGTGACGTTCACATGGCTGTCATCGCCATAAGCGAGGCCGCCGACACCGATGAGGCCGGCCGTCACCGCGCCGTTGTTGCTCGCCCCGACCGTGTTGTGGTCGCCGACACCGACGCCGATCACGCCGGCGATGCTGGGATTGACCGTGCCTGTGTTCGCCGCGTCGATGGTGTTGCCATCGCCCACGCCGAGTGCACCGACCCCAACCAGGCCGGCCGTGACCTTGCCCTTGTTGTCGACCTGGATGTTGTTGCCGTCGCCGATGCCGACACCGATCACGCCAGCAAGCCCGGCATCGACGACGCCGAAGCTGTCATTGGTGACGGTCACATGGCTGTCATCGCCATAAGCGAGGCCGCCGACACCGATGAGGCCAGCCGTGACATTGCCGACATTGGTGACGCCGATCTCATTGCGATCGCCGACACCGACGCCGATCACGCCGGCGACATCCGCATGGACGGTGCCAAAATATTCGCTCAGCACCGACACGGAGTTGTCGTCGCCGACCGCGAGCCCGCCAACGCCGACGAGGCCCGCCGTCACCGTGCCGCTGCTGCTCGCGTCGATAGTGTTGTTGTCGCCGACGCCGACGCTGAACACACCCGCGATCAGCGGGTCCACCGTGCCGGAGTTCGTCGTGTTGACGGTATTGTTGTCGCCAACCGCGACACCGCCGACGCCGAACAGGCCGGCCGTGACCTTGCCCTTGTTGTCGACCTGGATGTTGTTGCCGTCGCCGATGCCGACGCCGATCACGCCAGCAAGCCCGGCATCGACGACGCCGAAGCTGTCATTGGTGACGTTCACATGGCTGTCATCGCCATAAGCGAGGCCGCCGACACCGATGAGGCCGGCCGTCACCGCGCCGTTGTTGCTCGCCCCGACCGTGTTGTGGTCGCCGACGCCGACTGCCAGAACACCGGCGATGTCCGCCTTGACGGAGCCAAAATTGCTGACGTCGACCGTGTTGCCATCGCCAACCGCGAGGCCGCCGACGCCAACCAGCCCGGCCGTGACCTTGCCGTTGTTGGTCGTGTCGATCGTGTTGCCGTCGCCGATGCCGACGCCGATCACGCCAGCAAGCCCGGCATCGACGACGCCGAAGCTGTCATTGGTGACGTTCACATGGCTGTCATCGCCATAAGCGAGGCCGCCGACACCGATGAGGCCGGCCGTCACCGCGCCGTTGTTGCTCGCCCCGACCGTGTTGTGGTCGCCGACACCGACGCCGATCACGCCGGCGATGCTGGAATTGACCGTGCCCGTGTTCGCCGCGTCGATGGTGTTGCCATCGCCCACGCCGAGCGCGCCGACCCCAACCAGGCCGGCCGTGACCTTGCCGTTGTTGGTCGCGTCGATCGTGTTGCCGTCGCCGATGCCAACGCCGATCACGCCAGCAAGCCCGGCATCGACGACGCCGTAGCTGTCATTGGTGACGGTCACATGGCTGTCGTCGCCATAAGCGAGGCCCCCGACGCCGATGAGCCCGGCCGTTACCGTGCCGCTGTTGGTCAGCTGGCTCTCATTGCCGTTGCCGACCGTCAGTCCGCCCATGCCGATCAGGTAATTGTCGATCGTTCCGCTGTTCTGGACGTCCACATCCGGCAGCGCGGAGGCGCTGCCATCGCCAACCTTGACCGCGCCGACACCAAGCAGGGCGGTGGACGCACTTGATGAAACGTCGCCCTTGTTGTCCACAACTGCGCGACCGTCTCCGACATTCGCGGAGAGGACGCCGATCACGTTAGCGTCGACCGAACTGCCGGCCGCGGTGTTGCTGGTCGCCGTGCCGTTGCCGATGGTCAGGGCGGCCATGCCGATCAGCGGCGGATCGATATTGCCGTTCAAGGTGGCCGTCGCATCACCCTGGTTGGAGATCGCGGCGACGCCGACGATGCTGCCCGAAACCTCACCATTGGCGGTGACATTGGTGTTGCCGAACGTATTGAAGCCGACGACGCCGGCATAGCTGCCGGACACATCGCCGGTCGTCACATCGACTGTGCCCGGCGTGCCGCCGGTCGCGATCGAGCCGGCGAGGACGCCGATGCCGTTATTTCCGACGACGGCGCCGCCGGTCGTATCGACGGTGACCTTGTTGCCGCCATTGCCGATGCCGAGCGCGACGAGACCGCTGCCATTGGTGCCGGTGATATCGCCGGTGGTATCGACATTGACGATCGCCTTGCCGTTCCCGAGCGGAAGGCTCGAGGGATCGGTGAGGTCGATCGCGCTCAGATCGAGCGCGGTCGGATCGACCGCCACGCTGCCGGCGACCGCGAGCACGCCGACATCGGACCCCGTGATGTCGGCGGAGCCGGTCACATCGACTTCAGCAACAGGCGCGCCGCTCAGGCCGCCGCTCGCCGCAATGGCGGAAATGCCGATACCGTTGGTGCCGGTCACGGATGTCCCGTTCGCGTTCACCGACGTCTTGGTATTCATATTCAGGCCGAGGGCGAGCGCGCTGATGCCGTTCTCATTGCCCAGAACGGTCGATGTCCCGCCCGTATTGACGGTCGTCGTGCCCCCAAGGCCAAGCGCGCCGGTCGACGTGGCCGCGATGCCATCGCCGGACTGGCCGGTCACCGCGCCATCATTGACCTTCACAACGGCGGGGCCGCCGGCTGTCAGCACGTTGATGCCGGTGTCGCCACCGACCACGGTGGTGCCGTGGGTCGTGATGTCGGCAGAGACGCCATTGACATTGATGCCATTGCCGGCCGTACCCGTGACGGATCCGCCGGTCAGATCAAACGTATTGGCGCCGCCAAGCGCATTGATGCCGTTGTCACCCCCAATGACGGTGGTCCCGTTGGTGGTGACATTGTTGATGAGGCCGTTGGTGACAATACCGTCGCCAGCCGTACCCGTGATGGTCCCGTTCTTGAGATTGAGGGTGTTGGCCGAGCTCAGGGCATTGATGCCGTTCTGGCCGCCGGTAACATCGGTCCCGTCGGTCGTGATGTTGGCCGAGAGGCCACTGACATTGATGCCGTTGCCGGTCGTTCCCGTGACCGAACCGCCGGTCAGCTTAATCGTGCTCACCCCGACAAGCGCGTCGATGCCATTGGTCCCACCGACGACGGTGGTTCCATTCGTCGTGATGTTGTTGAAGGCGCCGCTGGTGACGATGCCGTTTCCAGCCGTGCCCTTAACCGTCCCATTCGTCAGATTCAGGGTGTTCGATGCGCTCAGCGCGCTGATGCCGTTTTGTCCGCCGGTGACATTGGTCCCGTTGGTCGTGATCGACGAGCTCACGTCCAAGGCGCCGCCATCGGCCAGGATGCCATCGCCGGTAGTGCCGGTCACGGAACCGCCGGTCAGATTGGCCGAGTTGATGGCACCATTGAGCCGGATGCCGTTGTTCGAACCGACCACGACGGTATTGGTCGTGGTGACACTCGCCGTCCCAAGAACCGGCGTGGTCGCCTTTGCGACAATGCCGTCACCATTATTGCCGGTAACAGTCGTCGCGCCACCCAAAGCGCCGTTTATCGTGACGGTCGCGCTGATACCCGAGGCGTTGATGCCGGAATCTGCACCCGTAACGGTGGAGCCTGTCCCGCCCGTATAAGTCGCTGTGCCGAGGGTGCCGCCAAGGACATCGACCCCGTTCTGTCCCGAGATCGTGCTCGTCACAGAGCCGTTATTCTTGAAGACCGCATTTTGCGCGACTCCAGAGCCCTTCACTCCGGCTCCGGCCCCCGTCACTGAGACACCGCTGTTGACGGTAACGGTGACCGGACCGAGTTGCACGCCCGGCGTGGTCAGGCGGTTGCCCGTCGTGGTGACGGTGTTGCTGCTGTAGGTCTTGTCCGCGCGGGCCGGCCCGGCGGCGCTGACCATCAGGGCCAACGCGACGGTCGTAGCGATGCCTGTCGAACATAAGAGGCGCTGGCGGGATTGGGAGAGCCGGCCGTTTACCGGCGAAACGGTGCCGACATGAAAATTCGCGCGCGCAAAAGACACCACTTCCACCCCCCCAGATAGACCGCCGCGTTGCTACATCGCCAACAATGCCCAATCGAGAGGCGGAAGGTGATGCTCAATACAGCAGCATGAACCTATCTTTGATTGCACTCGCAACGAAAGCACTACATGCGAGGAAACAAGGACGCGGGCGCCAAAATCCCTGACCGTGGCCGTTGGGCAACAGTCTCCTGATCGCAACCCTCGCGTGGCGCTATCGGCACTGCTTCGGTGAGATACAATCCGGGCCGTCCCATCGCTTCGGAAAGCGGCGGAATACACGGGATTCAGAAGGATTCTGCGGGAAATAATGGTGCTGCAAGAGAGGATTGAACTCTCGACCTCTCCATTACCAATGGAGTGCTCTACCACTGAGCTACTGCAGCCTGCCGGGCGTCGGTGACGCGGACGGCGCGTTACTGCCACAGTGGGGCGGGCGGATCAAGCGGCTATCGGTCGGTGCGCCTGCGCTTTCCCCGATCCTTTGCATGGCAAGCAATTTTCGCAGCGCTGGCGCGATGCTATCCTCTGCCGATGACACGCTGGGAACCACCGATGACTGATGAGCCTCTTGCCATGCCTGACCGGCCCCGGCTCAGCGCTGATCGCGCCTGGAGCGAGGGCGCCACCGCCGACGAATCGCCCGTGGCCGGCGGCGCGAAAAGCAAGCGATCCGCCGATCCGCGCGCCGAACGGCTTGCGGCGGCGCTTCGGGCCAATCTCGCCAAGCGGAAGGCTGCGGCGCGGATGACGGCCGCCAGTCGCGAGCGCGGCGCGGCTGACGAGACGGCCGACTGAGGAGCGCTGACGCGCGCTCTTGTCCTCTGGGAGCAACCGTTCCCCTGCGCCGTCTGCCTGGCCGCTGCGGCCTCGCCTGGTTCCGCCTTGGCGATTCGAGCGCATCGCCTTGGGGTCGACGTACCTCTATCGCCTTATGTTCCAGCCTCGGCACAGCGGTTCCGCTCGGGCGGCCATCCTTGAGTCGGCCCCAATCCTCCTGTAATCAGGCCGGCTTCAAGCTTCGGCGGCGTCACACCCTGCCGGTGATTCGAACACGAGGCCCGATCTCATGGACAAGATTCGCATCGTCGGTGGCGCACGCCTCAATGGCACGATCCCGATTTCCGGCGCCAAGAACGCCGCGCTGCCGCTGATGATCGCGTCGCTCCTGACCGACGAGACGCTGACGCTGGCCAATCTGCCGCGCCTCGCCGATGTCGCGCTTCTGAAGCGCATCCTCGGCAATCACGGCGTCGACATGACGATCTCGGGCAAGCGGATCGGCGATCCCGAGCTTTCGGCGGAAACGGCGCATTTCACGGCCCGCACCATTGTCGACACGACCGCCCCCTATGAGCTCGTCTCCAAGATGCGGGCGAGCTTCTGGGTGATCGGGCCACTGCTCGCCCGCGAGCATTATGCCAAGGTGTCGTTGCCCGGCGGCTGCGCCATCGGAACGCGACCTGTCGATTTCTTCCTCGAAGCGCTCACCGCGCTCGGCGCCTCGATCGAGATCGACGCCGGCTATGTCATCGCCCGGGCGCCTGGCGGCCTCAAGGGTGGCCGGGTTGTGTTCCCGAAAGTCACCGTCGGCGCCACGCATGTGACGATGATGGCGGCGACGCTCGCCAGCGGCGAGACGATCATCGAGAATGCGGCGCGCGAGCCGGAGATCGTCGATCTCGCCGATTGCCTCATCAAGATGGGCGCCAAGATCACCGGCGCCGGCACCTCGACGATTCGCATCGAGGGCGTCGACCGGCTGCATGGCGCGCGTCATTCGGTGATGCCGGACCGGATCGAGGCCGGCACCTATGCGATGGCCGTGGCGATGACCGGTGGCGACGTCCTGCTCGAAGGCGCCCGCGAAGACACGCTCATGCGGCCGCTCGATGTGCTGCGGGACGTCGGCGCCGAGGTCACGATCACCAATGCCGGCGTGCGCATCTATCGCAACGGCGCCGATCTGCAGCCGGTCGATGTCGTCACCGAGCCGTTCCCCGGCTTTCCGACTGACCTGCAGGCGCAGCTGATGGCGCTGGTCTGCCGCGCCAAGGGCACCTCGCATATTCGCGAGACGATCTTCGAAAACCGCTTCATGCATGTGCAGGAGCTGGCCCGGCTCGGCGCCGAAATTCATCTCGACGGCCAGAACGCAACAATCGTCGGCGTGCCCATGCTGAAGGGCGCTCCGGTGATGGCAACCGATCTCCGCGCCTCGGTGTCGCTGGTGATCGCCGGCCTCGCGGCCGAGGGCGAGACGATGGTCAACCGGGTCTATCATCTCGATCGCGGCTTCGAACGGCTCGAAGACAAGCTGTCGCGCTGCGGCGCCACGATCGAGCGCATCAACGGCTGAGCAAGCAAAGCCCCGTCCGCGGCCTGCCGGAGCAGGAAGTGCTTGCGCTTCAGCGGGCGCGTAACCACCTTGGCATCAGATTAGAAGCTCTGCCCAAGGGGTGCGTGATATGGACAGACTGAAGCTTGTTGCTTTCGACCAGGATGATCTCGCCGTGGTTTCGGCGCATGTCCAGGATGCGGTGCTGAAGGTCAAGGACATGACCTTTCTGGCCAAGGAAGGCCGCTTCGCCGCCGTCATCAACCGTTTCGTCTGGGAAAAGCCGGCCGAAGGCACGCTGCGCAAGAGCTGGGAGCGGCGCCGCGCCGGCTTCCACTTCGACCGTGTCTCTGCGGTTCGCTCGATCGGCATCGACCGCAGCAATCCCGAAGCGGTGCTCGACCTCCTCGCCATCGCCTTCGACGTGGCCGAAGAGCCGGCGGGAACCGTGACGCTGATCTTCGCCGGCGGCGGCGCCATCGCGCTCGACGTCGAATGCATCGAAGCCTCGATCAGCGATTTCGGTCCGGCCTGGGCGACGGCCTGCTGCCCGCAGCATGATGTCGAAGGCGCGGAATCCAAGACTGCGGCCAAGGGCGCGGCGGTGACGATGAAGGCCTGAGGCCGCACCCGCGCGCACAGCCTTCCGCCCGGCTCCCAACCGCGCTAGACACGGCGCGCCAGAAGAAGGAGCCGTGTCTTGGCCATTCGTCTCGATCACACCGACGCCGATTTCGAGCAGCGTTTCATCGACCTCCTCGGCGCAAAGCGTGAAGTTTCCGAGGATGTCGACGCGACCGTGCGCGCGATCCTTGGCGATGTCAGGACGCGCGGCGACGCAGCGGTGCTGGAATACACCGCCCGCTTCGACCGCCTGCCGCTGACCGCCGAGAAGATTCGCGTCAGCGAGGCCGAGTTTGCCGCCGCGGCGCTTGCCGTCGAAGACAAGACGCTGGCCGCGCTGACGCTGGCGCGCGACCGCATTCGCTCGCATCATGAACGGCAGAAGCCGCAGGACGACCGCTATACCGATGCGCTCGGCGTCGAGCTCGGTTCGCGCTGGACGGCGATCGAGGCCGTCGGGCTCTATGTTCCGGGCGGCACCGCCTCCTATCCAAGCTCCGTGCTGATGAATGCCGTGCCGGCCAAGGTTGCCGGTGTCGAGCGCGTCGTCATGGTCGTGCCGACGCCCGATGGCATGATCAACCCGCTGGTGCTGGTTGCGGCGAAGCTGGCCGAAGTCGACGAGCTCTACCGAATCGGCGGGGCGCAGGCGATCGGCGCCCTCGCCTATGGCACCGCCACGATCAAGCCGGTCTACAAGATCGTCGGCCCGGGCAATGCTTATGTCGCCGCCGCCAAGCGTCAGGTTTTCGGAACCGTCGGCATCGACATGATCGCCGGACCGTCCGAGGTTTTGGTGATTGCCGATGGCGACAATGATCCGGACTGGATCGCCGCCGACCTATTGGCGCAGGCCGAGCATGATACGGCCGCGCAATCGATCCTGATCACCGATGACGCGGCCTTTGCGGGCGCGGTCGAGGCGGCGGTCGAGCGGCAGTTGAAGACGCTGCCGCGCGGCGAGACGGCAGCGGCGAGCTGGCGCGATTATGGCGCCGTCATCGTGGTGGCCGCGCTCACCGATGCGGTGCCGCTTGCCAATCGGATCGCGGCCGAGCATCTCGAGATCGCTGTCGCCGATGCTGAGCCCTATGTCGCGGCCATCCGCAATGCCGGCGCCATCTTTATTGGCCGCTCGACGCCGGAAGTGATCGGCGATTATGTCGGCGGCTCGAACCATGTCTTGCCGACGGCGCGCTCGGCGCGCTTTTCCTCCGGCCTCTCGGTGCTGGATTTCATGAAGCGCACCTCGATTCTGAAGACCGGGCCGGAGCAGCTCCGCGCGCTCGGACCGGCGGCGATCACGCTTGCCGAAGCCGAGGGCCTCGGCGCCCATGCCCGCTCGGTGGCCATCCGGCTCAATCTGTAGCAGGATCGCTGGCGGGAGAGCGGAGCCGGACCGGGGAACGATGTCGGACGGGATCGAGGAGGAGGCAGGGCGGCTGGTTGCGGTCGAGCTGGATGGCGCCTCGATCGGGCGCTCGACGCCCGATGTCGAGCATGAGCGCCGCATCGCGATCTATGACCTGATCGAGGACAACCGCTTTGTGCTGCCTGGCCATCCGGTCGGCCCGTATCGGCTGCATCTGGCGGTCCGCGACGGACGACTCGTCTTTGACGTGCGCGATGCCGATGATGGTCCCCTCGTGCTGCATATCCTGTCGCTGACGCCGCTCCGGAAGATCGTCCGCGACTACTTCACGATCTGCGACAGCTATTACGCCGCGATCCGCACGGCGACGCCGAGCCAGATCGAGACCATCGACATGGGCCGTCGCGGCGTTCACGACGAGGGTTCGGAGCTTCTGATGCAGCGGCTCGCCGGCAAGATCATCGTCGATTTCGAAACGGCGCGGCGGCTGTTCACCCTTGTCTGCGCGCTGCACTGGAAGGGCTGAGCGGCTTGGGCGCGGCCAGCGAGGACGCCGAGACCGGGCCTTTGTCACCGCCCGCCGCCGCGCCGGCCCGGCCACCCAGCTCCGTGCTCTTCGTCTGCGGCATGAATGTCGTCCGCTCGCCGATGGGCGCGGCATTGATGAAGCGCCTCTTCCCGCGTGGGCTCTATGTCGCCTCGGCGGGCGTGCGCAAGGGCGAACCCGACGCCTTCGCTGTCTCGGTGATGGAGGAGAATGGCATCGATATCTCGCGTCACCGCCCCCAGACCATCGAGGATCTCGAGGACAGCAATTTCGATGTCGTGATCACGCTGGCGCCCGAGGCGCATCACGCCGCGCTCGAACTGACGCGGACCATGGCGGTTTCGGTCGAATACTGGCCGACTGCCGATCCGACGCTCGCGACCGGCACGCGCGAACAGATCCTCGACGCCTATCGCGCGGTCAGGGACCAGCTCGCCGAGCGGATCAAGGCCCGCTTCGGCTGGATGCCCACGGGAAGCTGAGCCGCTGCCGCCGCTCGACCCAGCGCAGCAAAATGACTAGTGTCCGCCGCGTTCCCGCCCCTCACTCCGGATTGCCGATGACCGATACGCCGAAGCTCCTGCTCGCCTCCGCCAGCCCGCGGCGGCTGCAACTCCTCGCCCAGGCGGGGATCGAGCCGGACGGCCTCATTCCCACCTCGCTCGACGAGACGCCGCTGAAGAACGAGCTGCCGCGCAGCCTTGCGAAACGCCTCGCGAGAGCCAAGGCGGAAGCGGCAGTTGCACTGGCGGCACGGAACCCGGAACAGGCCGGGGCGTATATCCTCGCCGCGGACACGGTGGTGGCGGTCGGGCGGCGCATCCTGCCCAAGGCCGAGTTCCAGGACGAGGCATCCGAATGCCTGCTGCTCCTTTCCGGCCGCTCGCACCATGTCTATACCGCCGTGGCGCTGGCAACGCCGAAGGGCACCATCCGCCAGCGGCTGGTCGAGACGAAAGTTCGCTTCAAGCGCCTTTCGCGACTGGAGATGGATACCTATCTCGCCTCGGGCGAATGGCGCGGCAAAGCGGGCGGCTACGCGATTCAGGGGCTTGCCGGCAGCTTCGTGGTGAAGCTCATCGGCTCCTATCCCTCGGTCGTCGGGCTGCCGCTGTTCGAGACTATCACCATGCTGGAAGGCGAAGGCTACCCAGTGAGAAAAGGCTGGCTCGAGCCGGCCTGACGGACAAGAACCATGACAGACGACACCAATCCGCCCGCCCGCGCGGCCGACATCCTGCCGCTGCGCCCGCGCCGTCCCTGCCCGATCTGCGGCAAGGATTCGCAGCGCGAGGCCTATCCATTCTGCTCCAAGCGCTGCAAGGACATCGACCTCAACAGCTGGCTGTCAGGCCGTTATGCCATTCCCGCCGTCGAGAGCGATGACGGCGTCGATGCTGGCGACGATGATGGGCCGGCTCAGGATCGATGAGCGGCCGGCGGTGATGGAAATCCATCCACAAGCAGCGCGCCGAGGCTCTGGACACGCCCCACGCGCTCCCCTATAAGGCCGCAGTCTTCGCAGCGCCAAGCGCGCCGCGCGTGGGCCTGGGTAGCTCAGTTGGTAGAGCAGCGGATTGAAAATCCGCGTGTCGCTGGTTCGATTCCGGCCCCAGGCACCACCACCCTCCTTTCTTTTCATTCAATGACCAGCCTGTGCGGCCGATGCGCTGCGGTTTTGCCGCCGGCAGACTGCAACCGCTGGTACCTCCGCCCCGGCATATCCTTCGCGAGAAGAATTCCCCTCCGCCGCATTTCGGCATCACCAGAATTCGCGGGAAGCCGCTATAGAGATTCTGTCGGAGGATACGATTCGGGCAGTCGGAGGGGGATTTCCATGATCATTCGAATACTAGCGCGGCCGTTTCGACATGGGTGCGCTCGCCTTTTGATGCCCATTGGTCATCTCGCACTGATCAGCGTCGGAGCGAGCTTTTGCTGCACTGCGGCGTTGGCGGCGCCCCCTGTTTTCTTCAGCTACGAGACGCTCAATTTCGGCTCCGACGACACGTTCCTGACCGGAATCCGCGGCGACAACATCGTCGGCAACTACACGATCCCCGGCTCCACAGAAACCGGCGGGCTTTATTACAGCCTCACGACCGGCGTCTGGTCGTCGTTTCCGGAGGCGACCGACAATGGCGCCAATTTTCCGGGCGCGATCGGCTCCTCGCCCTATGGCCCGAGTTTCGGCACGCCTTCGGGCATCCTGCGCGCGGTCGGCAGCTACCAGACGACGACGTCAGCACCCTATGATCTGAGCTATCTCTATGATGGCGCTGCCGCTTCGGGCCAGACGATCACGCTGCTCGCCTACCCTGGCTCGGACGCGCTCTACACCATCGCGCACAGCAATTTCGGCAACCAGGTGGTCGGCAACTACGACACCATTCTCGTGACCGGCAACGCCTTCATCTACAACATCGACAGCGGCAGCTACACGACCAACAACATTCCCGGTGCGATCAGCACCACCGCCTATGGCATCTATGGCGACATGATCGCCGGCGGCTATGGTGCGCTCTCGCCGGAGACCGGCCTCTCGTTCGAGCACGGCTATATCTATGACCAGACCACCGGCACCTATGCGACCTATGACCATCCCGGTGCAGTCGAAACGCATTTCGAGGGCATAACCGGCGCCGGCCGCGCGGGCGAATACAATCTCGTGGCCAACTGGACTTCGCTTGACGGTGTCGAGCACCCGGCCGTGATGCATCTTGCCGCCGACGGCTCAACGAGTTGGTATGAAGTTGAGATCACTGGCGCGACGGTTTCGTCCAACTCCGCCTATGGCGACCATGTCGTCGGCGTCTATGTCACAGATGGCCGCATCAACGGCTATGTCTCGACGATTCCGGGGATGTACAATCCGATCCGAAATGACGGCGCTCTGGCATCGAGCGCGCCGGATGCGGCCGTTCTTTCGGGGACCAAGGGCGATGACATCGTCAACAGCGGCACCGTCAGCGCCAGCGGCCAGAACGGCGTCGGCCTCAGCGGCGCGACCTATGGCGTCGTCAACAATTCCGGCACCGTCATCGCAACCGGCCTTGGCGGCGCGGCGGTCGAGATGCACGGCCGCTACGGTGCTCTACTGAACAGCGGAACGCTGCGGGCCGGGCCAACCTCGGACGCGCTGCGCACGGGCTCGGACAGCCTCGGCACCGTGATCGTCAATACCGGCGTCATCGATGGCCGCATCACGGCGACAGGTGCAGCGGGGCGGTTCGAGAACAGCGGCTGGATCGGCGTTTCTGGCACGGGCCTGCCGGTTGCCGACCAGTTCAGCGGCACCTTCGTGCAGACAGCGGCCGGCACGCTGGCGGTGCGGGTCACCGATAGAGGCAATGACGGGCTTGTCGTGGACGGAACCGCTCGCGTCGCGGGCACGCTGGCCGCGACATTCGAGACCCGGAACCTGCTGCAGAGCTACGCCGTCGTCGGCGCGACGGCCGGGGTCAGCGGAACGTTCGACACCTTCACCACCACAGGACTTTCGGACATGTTCGCGGCGCAGCTCACTTATGCGCCGACAGCGGTCACGATCAACGTCGCGTCCGCGCTTGCGGGCCAGAGCGGCAATACGGCGAACGCCGGCGGAGTCGGCGCGGCGATCGACGGGCTCATCAACACTACCAGCGACGGCACGCTCGCGGCGCTGCCGGATGCGCTGAGCCCGCTCTATGCCCTCACGGCGAGCGAAATCCCCGGCGCACTCGCGGCGCTGTCCGGCGAAGCCTATGCCAGCGAGCAGACGGTTCTGGCCGGCGACAGCCTCTACAGCCGGCAGGCCGTGCTCGGCCGCCTGCGTCAGGGCGAGCGGTCCGGAGAGGCGGGCGCGCTCGGAGCTCTTGCCGGCGGCGGGCCGGTCGTCGCGGATCCGGTGCAGAAAGCCCGCGGCGTCACCCTCTGGGGCCAGGCGTTCGGGGCTTGGGCCAATCTCGACGGCAAAGGCGAAACCGCCGCGGTGAGCGAGAGCATTGGCGGCATCATCTCCGGCGTCGACATGCGGGTCGATCGCTGGCTTGTGGGCGCGGCGCTCGGCTACAGCCAGTCCAACGCGGATATCGCGGGGCTGGGGACGCAGTTCACCAATGACAGTCTGCTGGTCGCGCTCTATGCCGGCACGACGGCTGGACCATGGGCGATGCGCTTCGGCGCCAGCTATGCCTTCAACCAGGTCGAGGCCGACAGGACGATCAGCTATCCCGGCTATCTGGCGCTCGCGAATGCCAACTCCAATGGCGCCACGACGCAGGCCTTTGGCGAGGTCGGCTATGACGTCGCCGTGCAAGGCCTCGCGCTCGAGCCATTCGCAGGCCTCGCTTATGTCAATGTCTCCGCGCAGAACATTGCCGAGTCCGGCGCCTCGGCCGGCCTCGTCGGCTCATCCGATCAGATCGGCGTCGGCTACAGCACGCTCGGCCTCCGCGCCGCGACCACGTTGACGCTTGGAGGCGGCATGGTGCTGCAGCCGCGCGCGGCCCTTGCCTGGCAATATGCCTTCGGCGACACAGCGCCGACCGCCCAATTCGCCTTCCTGGCCGCGCCGGGCGCCGATTTTACCGTCAGCGGCGTGCCGATCGCGGAGAATACGGCTCTGGTCGAGCTTGGAGCCGATCTCCTCGTCAACCCGAAGACCAAGCTTGGCCTCTCCTATGTCGGGCAATTCGCAGACGGTGTCAGCGACAACGCGGTCCAGGCCAATTTCAGCTGGAGCTTCTGAGGCAGGCTGAAAACAAGATCAGGCGGCGCGACGGCGCCGCCGCTTGAGGCGCGAGGCGACCATCGCCACCAGTTCACCGAACTCATGCATGCCGAGGCGATTGGCGAGGAAGGCATAGATGCCGAGGCCAACGCCGCAGAGGATCGCGCCGCGCAGCAACACGGCGACGACATGGAAGCCGGGCAGCACCTGCAGCAGACCATGACGGAGCGCGAGGCCGCAACCGATCGCCACCGCCGCCGCAAGGCCCGAGCGCCAGGCGCCGTCGAGCATCCCGCGGCCCGAGGCGAGAACGAGACCGCGCGCCTTTGCCTCACGCTCGAAACGGCGGCGCTGCAGCCAGCCAAGCACCAGAACATAGACGATGATCGCAATCGAGCTGGCGATGGCCAGGCCGATCGCGCCCGCCTGCTGGCGCAGCACGACATAGAGCGGGATCAGGACGACGGTTGCGACCGTTCCGACCAATGTCGGCACCCAGGTGCTGCCGAGCGCATAGAAGCCGCGGCTGATCAATGTCTGCGCCGCCCAGCCACAAAGGCCGAGGCTCATGAAGGCAAGGATCGTCCCGGTGGCAACGGCGTCGGCGGCGCTGAAGCGGCTCGCGAACGCCCCCCAGACGAGATAGACGGCCTCGACGCCGGCCAGCGTCATGCAGACCTCCGCCGCGAAGGTCGCGACCAGCATCAGGCGCACGGCATGAACCAGCACGCCATAGGCCTCGGGGATGCTGCCCGCCGCGACCATGCGGCTCAGCGAGGGATAGGCCGCGACGCCGACCGCCATGCCAAAGACGCCGATCGGCACATTCATCAGCGTGCGCGCATATTGCAGATAAGAGAGTTCACCTGCGGCGAGATAGGAGGCCTGATTCTTGATGATCCACTGGTCGACCAGCACGATCGAGAAGCCGATCATGATCGGCAGCGACAGGATCAGGTAGCGGCGCAGATCCGGATTGCGAAAGGAGAGGATCGGATACCAGCGCATGCCGCCCTTGAGGCAGCCATAAAGCGGCAGGCCGAACGGGCCGATGATCGAGCCGGCGAGCACGCCCCAGGCGAAGCCGTCCGCGCCCCAGCCGAGCGAGGCGCCGATGAGGCCGCCGGCAATGATGCCGATTGAATAGACCAGCGGCGCCATGGCCGGCAGGACATGACGGTCCTGCGCCTGCAGCGTCGCCGAGAGCAGGCCGCCGACGACATGGAAGAACTGCGCCGGCAGGATGATCCGCATCAGGCGGACCAGCGTTTCGACCTCGGCGGGACTGTTGAAGCCTGGCGCGACGATGGCGGCGAGCGGCTCGGCGAACACCATCAGCACGACGATGCCCAGCGTCCCGGCGACCAGCATGAAATTGGTGATGACGCTGAACGCCCGCCAGCCGCCCTCCTCCTCGCCGCGCTGGACATGCTCAAGGAAGATCGGGATGAAGACGATCGACAGCGCCCCGGCGGCCAGCAGGTAATTCAGGAAATCAGGCAGCGTGAACGAGGCAAAGTAGAGATCGGCCTGCCGGCTGGCGCCGAGCGTGCGGCCGACAATCTGTTCGCGCACCAGCCCGATGATGCGCGAGAGGAAGATCGACGTCGCCCAGATCGCCGAGGCAATGCCGATGGTGCGGGCGCGGCTGGCCCCGGAGGGTGCGGACTGGATCTCTGCCAATCAATGGATTCCCGGCTGGGCGCGATTCGGCGCCGAATTCGCGCGAGATTAGGTCGAATCGGCGCAAATCTGCGAGCGGCATAAGGCCCCGCCCCGGCGCCGGTCGATCAGCCCTTCAGGAGACGGTTGGAATTGGCCTGAACGCGGCGGCGATAGGACGAGACGACGTGATCGACGGCCTTGCCCGACATCAGCGCGAGCGTGGCGTCCTGGGCGGCGGCCAGCTTTTCCTCCACCATGAGCCGCGCTTCGGCTTCGGCTTTCGGGCCGCCTGCAGCCATTTTGAGCGTGCGGAGGACAATGACCTGCTGCGATTCGATCGCGAGGCCGACCAGATTCTGAAAGAGCGAAAACATCAGGGCTCCGAGCAGCGGCGTGTGCATCGAAGGGTGCGGCGCTGCTGCCGGGCTCTCGATCGGGATCGGCGGCCTGAAGGGCCGTCGGTGTCGTTCAACGCCGGCAAGACCGAAGCGTTGCCGCGGTGATGCAAGGTTCATAGCCGACAGTATGACACGTTTGGCCGCGATTGCAGCGGAACCGTGACAGCGCACTTTGTTAGGGGAACGGAAACGCCGGCGCCGGATGACCGGCGCCGGCGCTTCGACTGTGACGGCTCATGCGCTTTGGAACGGCCAGCCGGACTGCGGCTGGCCGGACGCCTCAGTCATTGGCCTTCATCAGGCTCGCATCGAGCTTCGCCTTCAACCCGGCTTCCTGCTCGGGCGTCAGCTTCGGCGGATCGAGCGTGATCTTGAGGCCATTGATCGTGCCCGTGAAGTCGAAGGGCAGCTGATAATCGGCGCTGACGCCGCTCAGGGTATCGGCGCCAATATCGAAGCTCTCGTCGATCGGCAGAAGCAGGGGAACCGTCCGATCCATCTTCTGCTCGGAGACGACGGCCCCGTCGACCTTGAAGGTGCCGGTTCCGCCATGGCCGATGCCCGACGTGTCGTTGAAGGCGAGCGTCACAAAGCCGAGCCCGTCATAGACGAAGTCGAACTCCAGCGTGTGCTTGCCAGGCGGCAGAGCGGCGGGGCCCTCCCAGCGGACCTCCTTGAGGCCGAGCAGGTTCCAGACGAAAACCGGCTTGCCCTTCAGGAGATAGAGCCCATAACCGCCGAACCGGCCCCCCAGCGTATTGATCATGCCTTCGGCACCGGTTTCTGGAACGGTGATATCCGCCTTGATCGTATAGGACGTGTTCAGGAAGTTCGGCGCCGCCGAGCGCGGGATGCCAACCAGCTTGCGGCCCGAATAGTCAAACTCGGTGCGACCGGCGGTCATGCTGGGACGCGGGGCAACGACACGCGTGACCAACGAGGAATCGAGCGGCAGCACCTGATGCGAGGCAAGCTCGGTCCAGAGCCGATCTTGCATCTCGCGCAGCTTGGCGGGATTGGCCGCGGCGACGTCATTAGCCTGCGTCCAGTCCTTGGTGGTGTCGTAGAGCTCCCACTTGAAGGCATTGGCCGGATCGGGGATGGCCGGACCCGACATGTTCCAAGGATCGTTCAGCGGCGGCGTCGACAGCATCCAGCCGTCATGCCAGAGGCCCCGCATACCGAACATCTCGAAATACTGGGTGTGGTGACGCGTCGGGACGTCCGCATTCGCCTTGTCGAAGGTGTAAGCGAGGCTGGTGCCCTCGATCGGCTTTTGCGCGACGCCATCGACGACGGCAGGCGCTGGAATGCCGGCCGCCTCAAGCAAGGTCGGGACGATGTCGATGACATGGGAGAACTGGTTGCGGATGCCGCCCTTGTCCGTGATCACCGCCGGCCACGAGATCGCCATGCCCTGGCGCGTGCCGCCGAAATAAGACGCAATCTGCTTGGTCCACTTGAACGGCGTGTCAAACGCCCAAGACCACGGCACCGCCATATGCGGATAGGTCTGGTCGCTGCCCCAGGCGTCGTACCACTTCATCTGCGCTGCGACCGGCAACTCAATACCGTTGAAGATGAGCCCCTCGTTCGGGGTGCCGACGGGGGAGCCCTCGGCCGAGGCGCCGTTGTCGCCGCTGATATAGATGATGAGGGTATTGTCGAGCTTGCCCATGTCCTGGACAGCCTGGATCACGCGGCCGATCTCGTGATCGGTGTAAGCGAGATAGGCGGCATAGACCTCAGCCTGACGGATGAAGAGCTTCTTGTCGTCGTCGCCGAGCTGGTCCCAGTTCTTCAGCAGCCCATCCGGCCATGCGGTCAACTGGGCCGACTGCGGGATGACCCCCAGCGCCTTCTGGTTGGCGAAGATCGTATCGCGCAGCTTGTTCCAGCCACCATCGAAGAGATGCATCGCATGGATCTTGTCGATCCATTCCGGCGTCGGGTGATGCGGCGCATGGGTGCCGCCGGGGACGTAATAAAGGAAGAAGGGCAGGCTCGGATCGATGGAGTTCAGCTCATCCATCCAGCCGATGGCATCGTCGGCCATGGCGGTGATGAGGTTCCATTTCGGATTGCCCTGAAACGGATAGATCTGCGTCGTATTCAGGAAGAGGTTCGGCTGCCACTGGCTCGTATCGCCGCCATTGAAGCCGTAATAATGTTCGAAGCCCATGCCGTTCGGCCACTGGTCGAACGGGCCCGCCTGAGTTTGTGCAAAATCCGGCGTGTTGTGATTCTTGCCGATCCAGGCGGTGCGATAGCCGTTTTCGAGCAGCATGCGCCCGATGGTGGCATTCTCCGGCCCGATGGTCGAATTATAGCCCGGGAAGCCGGTTGACTGCTCGGCAATGACACCAAAGCCGACCGAATGGTGGTTCTTGCCGGTGATGAGCGCCGCACGGGTCGGCGAACAGAGCGACGTCGAATGGAAATTGGTGTAGCGCAGTCCGTCATGGGCGATGCGGTCGAGCGAGGGCGTGGGGATAACGCCGCCAAATGTCGAAGGTGCTCCGAACCCGACATCGTCGGTCATGATCAGGAGGATATTCGGCGCGCCCTTGGGCGGCACGATGCGCGGCGCCCAGGCCTGCACGGATTGCAGTGCGTTGAGGTCGATACGACCCGCAAAGGGCGCGGGCGGATTGGGCAGCACGCGCCCGTCCACTGTCGTGGTTGCATTGGGCGAACCCGGCACGCCGGTGGTCTGGAAGGCTTCTGTCCGTCCAGCCGGAAGGCTGACGCCATCGTCCGCAAACGCGGCAGGCGCGAATGCAAGGACGACGGTGGCCATCGTCGTCGTCAAGAAAATCGAAATACGCATCTGATCCCCCGAAATCGGCTGCGTGCCGAACATGGGGCGATAACCGGCCGGCATTCCGACTTCCCTTGAGAGGCCGGAAAACGCGTCGCGGTGCTCTTCCCCGCTTAAGCTTATCAGGAGGGACGCAGGTCGGTTTGCCTTTTCGCGACAGTGGGGCTCATGGCTATCTGTGCGGCACCGTGGATCGTCAGCCCACCACGGCGATCACGGCGGCCGCGACGCCGATCAATGCCAGGACTACGATGACGGCTGTGAGCGGCCAATCGCCCAGGAGGCCGACCGTATCGCCGCCGGCCGGAGCCTCTGTTGCGTCAGCAGCCTCGTCGAAGCCCGCTGCAAGGCGCGGCTGAAATCGGCGCGGGATCTTCGTCTGCGACCGAGCCGCGTCGGCGAGATGGAAGACCTGGTGCAACGGATCGATGCGGGCGGCGCCGGGCTCCGGAGCGCGAGCGCTTCCGCAGGGGAATGCCGCCATTGCCCTTGTCACTACCAGCATCTCGCGCCTCCGTTCGGCAGGACCAGCGACGCTGTCGCCGTCTCGCACTCGATGACAGCAAGAATATGTGGGATTTTTTCCCACATCAAGTCGATTCACGTTTCAGAACGTATCCAGGCCGCGACAGCCCCCGAACGTCCGCGATCGACAATCGAAGTCATCTGGCTCGACATCGGCCAAATCGATACCGGTCTGCGCAAGAAAGTATCGTCGGCGGAACGATTGATCGTGGCCGACAACCCCTCCCCCTCCTAGACTTCGCGCCATATCCTGCATTGCCACAAAAGAGCGCTGCGGGAAGGGATGGAAAAATGACCAGACTGGACAGGACGATGACCGCCGTGGTCTGCCACGGCCCGCGCGACTATAGGGTCGAGCGCGTCGGCAAGCCCGAGCCGGGGCCGCGCGAGATTGTCGTGCGCGTATCCGCATGCGGCATCTGCGCCGGCGATTGCAAATGCTGGGCCGGCGCGCCGATGTTCTGGGGCGGCGACAACCCCTATGTGAAGCCGCCGGTCATCCCCGGCCATGAGTTCTTCGGCGTTGTCGAAGCACTCGGCGAGGGCGCCGGCGAATATCATGGCGTCGCGATCGGCGACATCGCCATCGCCGAGCAGATCGTCCCCTGCGACCGCTGCCGCTTCTGCCGCTCGGGGCAATACTGGATGTGCGAGGTGCACAACATCTTCGGCTTCCAGCGCCAGGTCGCCGATGGCGGCATCGCCGAGTACATGCTCTATCCGGCGACAGCGCGCGTCCACATCATTCCGGCCACCATGCCGCTGGAAGATGCCGCGATCATCGAGCCGCTCGCCTGCGCCATCCATACCGTCAATCGCGGCGACATCCAGTTCGACGATGTCGTGGTAATTGCCGGCGCCGGTCCGCTCGGCCTCCTTATGACTCAGGCGGCGCGGCTGAAGACGCCGAAGAAGCTCGTCGTCATCGACATGGTCGACGAGCGGCTGGCGCTCGCCAGGACCTATGGCGCCGACGTCACCATCAATCCCGGCCGCGAGGATGCCGACGCCATCGTCCGCTCCCTCACCAACGGCTATGGGTGCGACGTCTATATCGAGAATACGGGCCACCCCTCGGGCGTCACGCAAGGACTGAAGCTGATCCGCAAGCTTGGCCGCTTCGTCGAATTCTCCGTGTTCGGTTCGGAAACAACGGCCGACTGGTCGATCATCGGCGACCGCAAGGAACTCGACATCCGCGGCGCCCATCTCGGCCCTTATTGCTATCCCGTAGCGATCGACCTCTTGTCGCGCGGTCTCGTCACCTCGAAGGGGATTGTGACCCATTCCTACGCGCTGGAGGATTGGGACGAGGCACTCAAGATGGCGGTCTCGCTCGACTCGATCAAAGTGCTCATGCGGCCGGGCTACCGGCCCAACGTGTGAGCGCTTCACCCCTCCCCGCCTTCGGACGGCGGCAGACGCGCGGCGAGAAGCGGGGACCGGATATTTTTAGGTCCAGTAATTAATGAATACCGATAGTGTGACCTCCTGCCGCGACGGCAACGACCTGCGGCGGGCAAGGGAGAGAGAGATGCCGGGTCGATAAAGCGCAACTACAAGCGCAGGACCCGCCATTCGCCGAGGGAGGATGATCATGGGTTTCGAGCGCCGAATCGTGCCTGACTTCGAGGTGATCGTATGTGCGCCTGAGGAATCATTCCGCTGGAACGTACATGACTATCCGCATCATCTCGCCAAATGGCACTACCATCCCGAATTCGAGCTGCATCTGATCCAGGCGAGCGCCGGTGAGATGATGATCGGCGACTATGTCGGCAGCTTCGAGCCGGGGAGCCTCGTGCTGACGGGTCCCGGTGTGCCACACAACTGGGTCAGCCGGCTGCAGCCTGGCGAGCGCGTCGTCAATCGCGATATGCTGATCCAGTTCAGTTCGGAATTTGCCAAAAAAGTCGGCGGTTTTTGCCCCGAATTCGACGAGATTGGCGAATTGTTCGACGATGCCGCGCGCGGCATCGAATTCTCAGGCGCCACCGCCGAAGCCGGCCGCCGCCTGCTGCGGGCGATCGGCAATACCCATGGCGCCCAACGGCTGGTGCTCTTCCTCGAACTGATGACAGTTCTTGCGCGCAATCCGCGCGACCGGCGCATCCTCTCGCGCGCCGCACCCGGCCCGGGCCAACAGGTGCGCTCGTCGGAGAAGATCGAAACAGCAATCAACTTCATCCTTGAAAATTCGGGCCAGCCGCTCCGCCTGACTCAACTCTCGGCCCTTTGCGGCATGGAAGCGACGGCCTTCTCGCGCTTCTTCAAGAAGCAGACGGGGCATACCTTTGCCCGCTACGTCAACTGCATGCGGGTCCACACGGCCTGCACCATGCTGGCGAATTCGGACATGCCGATCACCGACATCTGCTTCGAGGTCGGCTTCAACAACATCGCCAATTTCAACCGTCAATTCGTCAAGATCTGTGGACGCTCGCCATCGGCTTATCGCCGTGATGCCCGGCGTATCGGCGCCGCCCCCACGCTCGATCATCTCGTCGAGGCCCGTGTATAATTTGCAACCATCTTTGTTGGCGGGCACTGCAAAATTGTACAGATGAGGTTTCGAATGCGCGTGGTGAGCCGGTAGCCCCTCTTCTAGAGTCGATCCCGGGCGTGTGGTTTTCGGAATACAACCGAAGCTTGGGGGAAGCTCCGCCGCCCGACGAGGGGCTACAAGTGGGGCGCATTCCCTGATCTCAGGGAACCGAAACGACAGAGTCAGCCGTTGCTGTGAAAGACGCTCCATGCGTCGCTTTCGCAAAGGTTTGTCTTTGTCCGTGCGCACCCGACATCCGAGGGAGGACTGAGAATGTCAGGTTTGAAGCGTATGCTGCTCGGCGCTGCTGTCGCCGGGCTCGTGGTCGGCTCCGGTCCGGCGCGGGCGGATTTCTGGTCGGACGCGGCCAAGGGCCTCGAAGGAACGACCATTCACGGCGTCTCCGAGAGCACGCCGCCGTCGAACTATGTCAAGGACGTGCTGGCGCCGGAGTTCACCAAGGCGACCGGCATCAAGGTCGAGTTCGAGGCGACGTCCTGGGACCAGATGTACGACAAGGCGATCAAGGACATGGAGGCCAATACCGGCATCTATGACTTCGTCTATATCGAGCAGGACATCGTCTATTCGTATCTGTCGCGCAAATTCCTGGTCGACATCACCCAGTCGCTGGCGGACAAGCCGAACCTGAAATCCCCGGACTTCGATCCGGCGATGTTCACGACCTTCGTCAACTACTTCAAGGGCGACAAGGGCGACATCTTCGGCGTTCCGATGGAGGCCTTCATCAAGGTCTACCTCTACCGGAAGGACCTCTTCGAGGACCCCAAGGCGAAGGAAGCCTTCAAGGCCAAGTACGGCTATGACCTCGCCGTCGCCAAGACGCACCAGCAGTATAAGGACAATGCCGACTTCTTCACCGCCTGGGGCAAGGACAACGGGCTTGAGCTCTGGGGCTCGACCGTCCAGGCGCATACCGGCCATCCGGCGTCCTGGTACGAGTTCTTCGAGAGCATCGCGCCGACATTCGGCGTCTACAATTGGGGTATCGACGCTTCCAAGAACTACGCAGCGAGCGTGGCGAATGGCGGCTCGATGAACAGCCCCGAGTCCAAGAAGGCGCTCGAATTCTGGCTGAGCCTCCTGCCGGATGCACCGCCGGAATCAACCGCCAGCACTTGGGACGAAGTCGCGGCGACCTTCGCCGCCGGCCGCGCCGCACAGGGCATGGTCTATGGCGAAAACGCCGCCTGGATTGCCACCAACGACACCAAGTCCAAGGTCGTCGGCAAGGTCGGCGTCGCGCTGCCGCCGCTTGAGCCCGGCGTGCTCGAAGCCGCTGAATCCGGCAAGGGCTACATCGGCTATTATGACGGCGGCGCCTTCGGCATCCCGCACTCGTCGAAGAACAAGGATGCAGCTCTGCTGTTCCTTGAATATATCGCCCAGCCTTCGGTCCAGGCCGATTGGGCGGTTGCCGGCTCGCGCATCACGCATCAGGCGACCTATGACGATCCGAAGGTCGTGGCGCAGGACGCCAAGACCGACGGCTACTACACGCTGATGAAGAATGACGGGCGCCTCTTCGCTGGCGCCCCGCCCTATCCGTTCCACGCTCAGGTTCGCGAGGCGACGGCGCCCTTCTTCTACCAGGCGATCACCGGCGAACTCTCTGCTTCCGACGCCCTCGACCAGATGGCGGCCGCGGCAGAGAAGGAACTGACGAAGCTCGGCTACCGCAAGTAAGCCGGACACGGCCGGCGCGTCTCCCCAAGGAGGCGCGCCGCTCCTCGCGCGGGCCGCCTCCCTGTCGGCTCGCGCCTTTCCCCGACCGGCCGTCTCAGGAGACCGAGCTCCATGCGCCCTCAATCCGTCGGCTGGCTGTTCATGGCACCGACCCTGCTGATCCTGGCCGTGTTCGGGGTCATGCCGTTCATCTATGTGCTGGTCATCTCGTTCTTCGACTGGAATTCGTTCGCAGCCGATCCGACGATGCGTTTCAGCGGCGTGCAGAACTACCGCGACCTGGTGTTCGACACCGGCTTCCTGATGTCGCTCTGGAACACGCTGAAATTCGGCGTCTTCGCGGTCGCGAGCGAGATCGTGCTCGGCTATTTCCTGGCCCAGCTCTTCATGCGCAACTTCCCGCTGAAGGGCCTCTTCCGCACCATTCACACGCTGCCGCTGATGATCGCGCCGGTCGCGGTCGGCGCGACCTGGCGGTTGATGACCGTGCCGGGGCTCGGACCCATCCCCTTTTATCTCGATAAGTGGTTCGGCTACGACTACCTGATCAGCCGGTATGCGGGGCAGGCCTTCTTCACCACGGTGGTGATGGATGTGTGGCACTGGACGCCTCTCGTCACGCTGACGCTGCTCGCGGCACTGTCCTCGATGCCGAAAGAGCCGTTCGAGCAGGCGCAGATCGACGGCGCCAACAAGCTGCAGACCTTCTGGTATGTGACGCTGCCGCTCTTGAAGCCGGCGATCCTCGCCGCGGTGTTTATCCGCCTGATGGATGCCATGCGCACCGTCGATGAGGTCTGGATGCTCACCGGTGGCGGACCTGCCGCGGCAACACGCTATGTGGGCCTCTATATCTGGCGCGTCGTCTTTCCGAAGACCGACTACGGTTATGGGTCGGCGATGTCGTTGATCACCCTCTATCTCACCATCGTGATGTGCTGGCTGCTCTATGCCGGTCTCGTCGCCCGCCGCGATTTGAGGAAGCCCGAATGAAGCGCGACCGCAAAGGCCTGTCCCTGGCGTTCTGGCTCTTTTCCAGCCTGATCACGCTGTTTCCGATCTACTGGATGTTTGTTGTATCGGCAAAGAGCCGCGTCGAGCTCTTTGGCGCGCCGACTTTTCTGATCAAGAGCTTCTTTTCTGAGAACTACTGGGCGACTCTCACCAATACGAGCTTCCAGGGCTATATGTTCAACTCGATCGTCATCGCGACATCGAACGCCCTGCTCGTGACTACGCTATCGCTGTTCGCGACCTATGCTCTTTCGCGCTACAAGCTCAGCGGCAAGGAAAACATCTTCTTCTGGACGATCACCAACCGCATGGCGCCGCCGGCCGCCTTCCTGCTGCCGCTGTTCCTGCTCTACACGCAGGTCTTCGTCATCGGCGACTGGAAGATGTTCGACACACGGATCGGCCTCATCCTGCTCTATTGCGTCTTCAACCTGCCCTTCGCGATCTGGACGATGCGGGGCGTCGTCGATGCCATTCCGCAGGAACTGGACGAGGCGGCCTTTGTCGACGGCGCCAGCACCTGGCAGGTGCTGCTGCATGTCATCCTGCCGCTGGCGCGGCCCGGCCTTGCCGTCACCGCGATCCTCACCTGGGTCTTCGCCTGGAACGAGTATCTCTTCGCCGCAACGCTGACGAGCGTGCATGCCCGCACCATCACCACGGGTCTCGCCGAATTCGTCACCGTCACCGGCACCAATTGGGGCCAGATGGCGGCGACCGCCATGCTGACCCTCATCCCGGCGATCATTTTCCTGTCCCTGGTACAGAAGCATATCGTCGCGGGCCTCACTTTCGGCGCAGTCAAGGGATGAACCCAATGAGTGATCACGTCCCGGTCCGTACCGCTCCGCGGCAGGGTTTCCTGCCGATCCATACCAATGGCTTCGACCGCGTATTCATCTCGGTTGTCTGCTTCGTGGCGATACACCTGTTTTGGATGCGCTTTCTCGAACAGGACATTTCGCTTTATGTGGGAACGGTGCTGTCCGTGATCGTCGGAGCCATCATCATCGCCCGCGGCTGACCGGCATTCGGCAGCCGCCGCCGGCGCGACACGATCAACCTAAGCGGCCGACGGGCTGAAGCCCGTGCCGCCCAATGTGGAGTGAGACCCTTGCAGGCGCTCGTTCTTGAGGAAAAGAACCGCTTGTCGCTGCGCGACTTCCCGATCGAGGAGACGCTTGGTGCGCGCGATGTGCGGATCAAGCTGAAGACCGTCGGCATCTGCGGCAGCGACGTCCATTACTATACGCATGGCGCCATCGGCCCGTTCGTCGTGCGCGAGCCGATGATCCTTGGCCATGAAGCCTCCGGCGTGATCGAGGAAGTCGGCAGCGCAGTGACCGAATTTGCCGTCGGCGACCGCGTCTGCATGGAGCCGGGCATTCCCGACCCTGCCTCGCGCGCTGCCCGGCTCGGCCTCTACAATCTCGATCCGGCCGTCCGATTCTGGGCGACCCCGCCGGTTCATGGCGTGCTTCGTCCCTCCGTCGTCCATCCGGCCGATTTCACCTTCAAGCTGCCGGACAATGTCTCGTTCGCGGCCGGTGCCATGGTCGAGCCGCTCGCCGTCGGCGTGCATGGGGCGACCAAGGCGCAGGTGAAGCCGGGCGACGTCGCCATCGTCATCGGCGCCGGCCCGATCGGCCTCGTCACCGTGCTTGCGGCGCTCGCCGCCGGCTGCGCCCGCGTCATCGTCTCGGATGTTGACGACACCAAGCTGGCGATTGCCGAGAAGCTCGGCGCCGTCACGGCCGTCAATGTCGCCCGCACGCCGCTCGTCGAAGCCGTCAAGGCCGAGACCGCTGGATGGGGCGCCGACATCGTGTTCGAATGCTCGGGCAGCGCCCGTGCAGCCGCGTCCGTGTTCGAGCCGCTCTGCCCGGGCGGCAAGGTCGTGTTCATCGGCATTCCGCTCGAGCCGATCCCGTATGACGTCTCCGGCGGCCAGATCAAGGAAGTCCGGGTCGAGCACGTCTTCCGCTATGCGCATGTCTATCCGCGTTGCGTCGGCATGCTCGCTTCCGGTGCCATCGATGTCTCCTCGCTGATCACGCGCACCTTCCCCTTCGCCGAAAGCGTCGCGGCCTTCGAATATGCCGCGACGTCGCCGGCCGGGCAGGTCAAGATCCAGATCGAGATGCCCGACTGAGGTGGATTGATCTTCAGGCGAAGCCGGCTCGCACATGACAGCGTCCCGCACTTCGGGTGCCAGGGCGCTGTCATTTTGGCACGGCGGGACTTGAATTTCGGTCCGTCCAGGGCGGGATTGAAGGCTGGGGGAGGAGTTAA
Source organism: Kaistia sp. (assembly GCA_965229085.1). GTDB lineage: Bacteria > Pseudomonadota > Alphaproteobacteria > Rhizobiales > Kaistiaceae > Kaistia. The sequence goes on from OZ245859.1 coordinate 2,289,215, forward strand.
TGTATCTTGAGAAGCTGCGCCTCGACGGGCGCGTTGCCGTCGTCACGGGCGGCGGGCGCGGCATTGGCCTCGCGATAGCGGAAGCGCTGGCAGAGGCAGGCGGTCATGCCGTCATCGCGGACATGGATGCGACGGTCGCTGCAGCCGGACAGGCGAGCCTCCGCGACAAGGGCCTTGATGCCGAGACCATCACGCTCGACGTGACGAAGCCCGCCGATGTCACCGCGGCCGCAGACGCGCTCTTCGCGCAGCATGGCCGCATCGATATTCTCGTCGCCAATGCCGGCATCGCCCGTTCGGGCGTTGCGGCCGAGGACACGACCGACGAACATTGGCTCAACGTCATCGACGTCAACCTGAATGGCGTCTTCTGGTGTAACCGCGCCTTCGGCCGCCATATGCTGGCGGCCGGCCGCGGCGCGATCGTCAATATCGGCTCGATGTCGGGCTTCATCGTCAACCGGCCGCAGAACCAGTCCTATTACAACGCGTCGAAAGCGGCGGTACACCACCTGACCAAGTCGCTGGCGACCGAATGGGCGTCGCGCGGCGTCCGCGTCAATGCAGTGGCGCCGACCTATATCGAGACGCCGCTGATGAAGTTCGCCTATGACGTGCCCGGCATGGTCGAAGGCTGGCTCGGCGATACGCCGATGGGCCGGCTCGGCCAGCCGCACGAGATCGCCTCGGTGGTGCATTTCCTCGCTTCCGACGCGGCAAGCCTCATGACCGGATCGATTGTTCAGGCCGATGCCGGCTTCACCTGCTGGTAGGGCCACGAAGGAGTTCACCATGGAATTCAGCGGCAAGAGCGTTATCGTCACTGGCGCCGGCAAGGGCATCGGCCGCGCGACCGCCAAGATGCTGGCGGCGCGCGGCGCCCATGTCATCGCCCTGTCGCGGTCGCAGGTCGATCTCGACGGCCTCGCCGAGGAGATCGGATGCCAGGCGATCGCGGTCGACCTCGCCGATGCCGACGCGACGCGCCGGGCGGCTCTGGAGGCGGTTCCGGCCGACCTTCTCGTCAACTGCGCCGGCACGACGGCACTCGACAGCTTCCTCGACGTGACGGCCGAGACCTTCGACCTGCTCTATGCGGTCAATACCCGCGCGCCGATGATCGTGGCGCAGGAATATGCCCGCGACCGCATCGCAAAGGGTCTGCCGGGCGCGATCGTCAACGTGTCGTCGATGGCGTCGTTCTTCGGCATTCCGGACCATGCCGCCTATTGCGCCTCGAAGGGCGCACTCGACGCGTTGACGCGCGTCATGGCCAATGAACTCGGACGCCAAGGCATTCGCGTCAATGCAGTCAACCCGACCGTCACGCTGACGCCGATGGCCGTGAAGGCGTGGAGCGACCCGGCCAAGTCGGGCGGTATGCTGGCGCGCATCCCGGTCGGCCATTTCGCCGATCCCGACGAGGTCGCCGAGGTGATCCTGTTCCTCCTCACGGATCGCGCCTCGATGATGAACGGCGTCGCAATGCCGGTCGATGGCGGCTTCATGGTGACATGAGTTCGCAACGGCGGCGGGAACCCTTTACCGCCGCCTCCGTTGGCCTTTCAGACGGAAGCGCGTCAACCGGACGTGGCGGCAGAGGGAACAGGACGATTTTTCCGGTTTCTTGTCCTGGCCAACGCAATGGCAGTCGAGCCCTTACCCCGCCCGCTTCCGTCGAAATTCGTCAGTCAAGGCCGGCGCCGCGCCGAGCCGCAAATCTATTCGCAGCAAACACGCCGGACGTAAGTATTCCCATAAGTCAGCACGCTGTCGGCCGGAATCATGGATCGCGCCTTCATCTGCTTCAGGGCGGCGATCCCGACTTCTTTGTTCAAGAACGTTCCGCGGGTCGCGATCGCAAACCAACCGCTTGGCGTCAAATAGGCGACGAGTGCATTCGAGGAGGCGGCAATGTAATCGCGAGCCTCGTCGAAGCTTCGCACGCTCTTGACCTGGATTGTCCGTTCACCAAAGCCAAGGCCTTCGAACTGGTCGACAGCGATCGTCGATGAATGGGCGAAACCCGTCGCCCAGGCGCCTTTCACACGATACCAGGCGTCTCGAGTTTCAAGGATCGTGACCGCCGTGCCATTCCCGATCCTGCCGATCACCGGCGACTTCGGGTCGGCGGCTTGCCTCAGTTCGACATAGCCGGCCGGGTGCTGCACCCGCCCCGAGCGCGCGATTGGGATGGTCAGATCAAAGCGCGATTGGGCCGTTGCGCCGGCCGGAGCAGCGGGCGAAGGGCTCGCTTGGACCGACGCGCCCATCGGCGTGACGACCCGGTAATGCTCCATCTCGCTACGAGAGAGATAACGCATGTCGTTCGCGTCATATTGCAGCGAGAGTTGCAGCAGCGACGGATCAACGCCCATCTCGCCGAGATAAATCATCGTTTCGGCGGTGACCTGCTGCACAGCCGAAACGGCATCGGCAACGGCAAGGTCATTCTCGGGACCGAATGAACTCCGGTGCATGCCGATCGAACCGGGCTCGGCGAAGCGGACGGTTCCACCAACAAAGGCCAACGCGCAGGCGGATTCACATTCGCCGCGCGCCGCTTGGATCGTCGCGAGCCTGAGGCTTCGAATGAGACGACCAAGCTCCATCGCCTTCATGATGCTGCCGCCAGGCGAACGGAAAGTGACGGCGTTGGCTCCTGTCCGTTGCGCCAGCGCGACGAAGGGCGCCAGCAGGTCGCTGCTCTCGAAACTGCCGCTCACGATGACAACATCGAGCGTATCGAGATGCATCGAATCAAACGACAACGACGCCAGCCCCGATGCGCTCGTCGCTAGCCAGACCACCGCAGCAACTATGAACCGACGAACTCCAAGCCCCCGCATGCCCCTCTCCTTACCGTCAGCCTAGAGTTGTGCCTCAACGGAGTCGAGTATCTCGGCCAACCATCGACTTCGCTCTCCTGGATGCTATGACTTCGGGCGAAGCTGGATCGTTCGCTGAAAGCGCCGCCCTTGGACAGGACCTTCCTCACGCTCGACGCTGCCGAGAGCCATGCGGCGGTAAGGTCGCTGTCGTCTCCGGCGCGGATCGAGATCCTCAGGCTCCTGCATGCGCGCGGGCCGATGAATGTTAACGAGATAAGCGCGGCGCTCGCTCTGCCGCAGTCGACGGTCGCCACCGGTATCCAGATACTGGAGGAAGCCGAACTCATCGACACGCGGACCGTGAAGGCCAGGAAGGGCCACCAGAAGATTTGTTCGGCGCGCTATGACGAGATCGTCATCCGCTTCGATGGCGCGGCCAAGCGAGAGGGCGACGCCGCGATCGAGGTATCCATGCCGATCGGGCTCTATACCAGTTGCGCCGTCGAGGCGCCGTGCGGCCTCTGTTCGCGCGAGGGCGTGATCGGCATGCTCGATGTGCCGAACTTCTTCCTCGATCCGAGCCGGATGCAGGCCAGCCTGATCTGGTTCGGTCGCGGCTATGTCGAATACAAGTTTCCGAACAACGCCAAGCTGCTCGACGAGACGATCAGCGCCGTCGAATTCTCGATGGAGCTCTCCTCGGAGGTGCCGGGCACCAATCCGGACTGGCCGTCGGACATCACGCTCTGGGTCAATACGGTTGCCGTGGGTACCTGGACGTCGCCCGGCGACTATGGCGACAAGCGCGGCCTGCTGACGCCGCGCTGGTGGAAGCTCGAAGGCTCGCAATATGGCCGACTGACCAACTGGATCATCTCGGAGCAGGGCACCTTCATCGACGATATCAAGATTTCTGATACTAAAATTGCCGATCTCGAACTCGACCGACACCGTTCGATCCGCCTCAGGATCGGCATCGCCGATGATGCGCAGCATCCGGGAGGAATCAACATTTTCGGCCGCGGCTTCGGCAATCACGATCAGGACATCATCATGCGGCTGCATCGCAACCGCTGTGACCGCACCGTCGCAGCCGGCGGGATCATGGCCGTCGGCGGTTGACACGGCGAATGCTCTGGCTCATCATTTGGGTTATGTATCGGGATTAATGATACAAAAATCCAGGAAACGCAGAGCGAGGTTTGCCCGTGAAAGCGAACGTGATCGTCCATAAGGACTTCGCGATCTCAGCGATTGACGATCGTGTCTACAGCTCGTTCCTCGAGCATCTCGGGCGCGCGATTTATACCGGCATCTATGAGCCGGGCCATCCGACCGCCGATGCCGACGGCTTCCGCGGCGATGTGATCGACCTCGTCCGCGCGGTGAAGACGCCGTATGTCCGCTATCCCGGCGGCAATTTCGTCTCGGCCTATAACTGGGAAGACGGCATCGGTCCGCGCGAGGATCGTCCGGTGCGCCTCGACCTCGCCTGGCGCACGCGCGACGACAACCGCATCGGCGTCAACGAATTCGTCGACTGGTGCAAGAAGGCCGACACGAAGCCGATGCTGGCGGTCAATCTCGGCTCGCGCGGCCTCGATGCGGCGCGCAACTTCGTCGAATACTGCAACCATCCGGGCGGCTCGTACTGGAGCGACCTCCGCCGCAAGCATGGCTGGAGCGATCCGCACAACGTCAAGCTCTGGTGCCTCGGCAATGAGATGGACGGACCCTGGCAAGTCGGCCACAAGACCGCCGAGGAATATGGCCGCCTCGCCAACGAGACTGCCAAGGCGATGCGCCTGTTCGACACGTCGCTGGAGCTGATCGTCTGCGGCTCGTCGAATTCCGATATGCCGACCTATCCCGATTGGGAAGCGACGGTGCTGGAACACACCTACGATTCGATCGACCACATCTCGCTGCACATGTACTTCGCCAATCATGAGCATGATACGCTCGCCTATCTGGCCAAGGCGGAGAAGCTCGATCGCTATATCAACACGATCGGCGGCGTCATCGACTTCATCAAGGCGAAGAAGCGCTCCAAGAAGGATGTGAAGATCTCCTTCGACGAGTGGAACGTCTGGTATCACAGCCGCGAAGAGGACAAGAAGATCCTCCAGGGCGATGCTTGGCCGGACGCGCCGCATCTGCTCGAGGATCTCTACAATTTCGAGGACGTGCTGCAGGTTGGCGGCATCCTCAACACCTTCATCCGCCGCGCCGACCGGGTGAAGATCGCCTGTATCGCGCAGCTCGTGAACGTGATCGCGCCGATCATGACGGAAGAAGGCGGGCCGGCCTGGAAGCAGACGATCTATTATCCGTTCCTCTACGCCTCGCTCTATGGCCGCGGCACGGCGCTCCGCGCCGTGGTCGACGGACCGACCTATGACAGTGCCGAAGGCGACGACATTCCCTATCTCGACGTCACCGCTGTGCAGTCGGTGGCCGGCAATGAAGTGACCTTCTTCATCGTCAACCGCCACCTGACCGAAACGCTCGATCTCGCGGCGGCGCTGGAAGGCTTCAAGGGCGCGAGCCTGATCGAGCATATCCAGATGACGCATCCGGACCTTCGCGCCATCAACACCGCCGCGAACCCGGACAATGTCGTGCCGAGGACGGTGTCGGGCACGCTGGTCGAAGACGGCACGCTGCGCTCGAAGGTGCCGCCGCTCTCCTACAACGTCATCCGCATCGCCGTCTGAGGCAGACTGCGACGGCTCGAAATCAAAGGACGGGGCCGCTTTGGCTCCGTCCTGTTTCCAGGCCTGGACCTTCGGCGCCGGGCAGCGCTTTCGAAGCGAACCGCCTCATGGCGGCTCAGGGTTTGCCGAGTTCCGAGAGGGCGCTCATCATGGCTGCGCTCGGGATCTTAATCAGCCCGCGATAGGGCTGGTCCATCTCGAGGATCAGGAAGATCGCCCCGGCCACCGACAGGGCGGCAACACCGAGCGCGACGGTGACGCTCAAATTGGTCGGCGCGAACAGCCCGAAGCTGCCGAAGATGATCGTTAGCCAGAAGACGACCACGGCGAGGAACGGCCACTGGATGCTGGTGCCGATCTGTTCGAGCAACGCCCATCTCGACTGGGCGATGGTGTTGCTGATCTGAAGCGCGTTCGATTGCAGCCAACGCTGCGCATCGGTCTTCGGCGTCAGGGCGAGCACCATCTTCTGCACCAGTTCGATGCTGGCGCCAGAGCCGATGGCCGCGACTTCGACATCCCCAGACGCTTCGCCCGGCCAGACGGCGCGAATACGAGCCTGGACTACCGACTTTAGCGCGGCGCGAACATCGTGGGTCTCCGGGCCGAATTCGGCGAGGGTCCGATCGAGCAGCACGATCTCGGCGGCGCTCGTGCGCAGTTCCATCTGCTTGTCGGAGAGGGCACCGTTGGCCGCGGCAGTCAGGAGGCCGAGCACCAGCGCGGCAAGGGTCGCGATCATGGCCATGGCGACCTTGATGGCGTCGCGGGCCTCGGGACCGAGATGTTCGTCGGGCAGAATGCGTCGCAGCAACATACCGAGCAGCGCGCCGCCGAAGACGCATGCGAAAGCAATCAAACCGACCAGTGCAGCACTCATCGTTCCCCCTTCGCGCCGATGCCGGACCCATGTGGGCTCGTGGCAGTCGCCCGGTGCTTTGGCGATGTCGGGCATAGAGATCAACTGAAATCAGAACGATGACGCCACGTCGAGGCGATGAGCAGGCTTACCGCCCCCAGACGACCGCGTTTTCGTGGCGCTTGATGATGTGCTTCAGATCTTCGAACGCGGCAGTCACGTGGCTCGCGAAGCGCTCGGCCGCCGGCGAGCGCGGCGCCCCGACGCGGCGCAAGATGCCGAGCGAGCGGTTCGGCTGCGGGATTTCGTAGGGAAGGACCGTGACGCGATTCTCCTTGCGCTGGGCAAAGACGACGGAGAAGGGCAGAACCGCGAGCGCGTCGGTCTCGGCGAGATAGTTGATGACGCTCATCAGCGAGCCGCCGGAATAGCGGATGTTGAGGTCGGACATGCCGATGCTCATCAGGATCATCTGCAGGTCCGACATCAACGGCGAACCGGGCAGCGGCGCCACCCAGGGAAAGCTGGTGAGGTCGCGCGCGCGAAGGCGGCGGTTGCGGAGCAGCGGATGGGCTGGCCGGCAGGCGACGATGTTGCGGCCGGGCAGGATCTGCGTGAACTCGAAGCCGGGGCCGAGATCGAGCACGCCGATCGGAACGATGCCAAGATCGATCTGGTTGCCCTCGAGGGCGCCAACCATTTCCGGCAGGTTGAGATAGCTCTGCTGGATCGTGACCTCAGGCTCGATGGTCTGGAACTCGCCGATCATCCGGCTGATCATCGCATCCATGAAGAACGGCACGCCGCCGACGCGGACGACACCCTTCGTCCCCTTCATGAAACCTTGAACGGCATCCGAGGCCTGGCGCGAGGCGATAATGATCGCGCGGCCCTGCGCCGCCAGTTGCGCGCCGAGCGGCGTCGCCTGCAGCGGCCGGCGGCCCTTGACGAACAATGCCTCGCCGACCCGCGCCTCCAGCATGGCAAGGGACCGGCTGACCGCGGGCTGGGTCAGCCCGAGGGTGGCCGCGCCTTCAGAAACGCCGCCGGCATCAAGCACCGCGGCGAGCTGCATCAGGTGGCGCTCGTTCAGCTTCATAGCATTTTGCTATACAAGCCCACCCACAACTGATCAAGCAGCGTCCAGAGGCGTGCTATCCCCGAAGACAAGGGGAAGGGAGGCCCCGGACGAATGGACGGCCAGCATGACGGCCAGAGGGGAAACGATTCCCACGGGCAGCTCTCGGCACAGGCGCGGGACTTTTCGCGTCGTCTCGCAGCGCTCGGACCGTCCCGTCTCGCTGAGGCGGCCGAGGCTGGCGTGGCCGGGCTGCATGCGCTGGTCGCGGCGCTCCGACCAACGGCCGAGGAGTTTCGTCTCGCGATCGATTTCCTCACCGAGGTCGGCCACTATGCCGATGCGCGGCGCCAGGAATGGGTGCTGTTCGCCGATGTACTCGGCGTCTCCTCGCTGATCGAGGACCAGAACAGCCAACGACCGAAGGGCGCGACGCCCAACACGGTCGCGGGTCCCTTCTACCGGGCCGATGCGCCGGACCTGCCGCTCGGCGCCAATATCTCGCGCGACCATCAGGGCGAGCGGCTTGACGTGACCGGGCGGATCGCCGGTCTCGACGGCGAAGGCATCCGCCATGCATCCGTTGAGGTCTGGCAGGCAAATGGCGAAGGCCTTTATGAGAATCAGGATCCCGACCTTCAGCCGGAATTCAACCTGCGCGGCCGTTTCATCGCCGATGCGCAGGGCCGGTTCCATTTCGTGACGGTGAAGCCGAAGGGCTACACGCTGCCATCGGATGGACCGGTCGGCCATCTGATGACGGCGCTCGGACTTGGCCTCGACCGCCCCGCGCATCTGCACTTCCGCGTCCAGGCCGAAGGCTTCGAGACGCTCACGACCCACATTTTCGACCGCGCCGATCCCGTGATCGGCCGCGACGCGATCTTCGGGGTCAAACCCGAACTGATGGCCGAATTCCGCATGCTTCCCCCGGTCGCAGGACGCCGGAGGCATGCACTCGACCTTACCCTCGTGCTCTGCCCTCGGGGGCCGGGCAACACCCAACAGTCTGGGAGGACATGACCTTGGCCAAAGTAAGCGGCTACCACCACCTCACAATGTCGACCGACGGCGCGCAGGAGGACTTCGACTTCTACACCAAGGCGCTCGGCCTGCATTCGGTCAAGCGGACGGTGCTGTTCGACGGCGTGATCCCCGTCTACCACCTCTATTACGGCTCGCCCAACGGCGACGCGTCCACGATCATCACGACCTTTCCGTTCAGGAAGCCCGGCGTGTTCGGCCGGCGCGGAACCAACCAGTCGCGCAGCATCCTGCAGGCGATCCCCAAGGGCGCGGCCGACTTCTGGGTCAACCGGCTGAATGAGCGCGGCATCACGGCGTCGAAGGCGACGCGGTTCGGCGCCGACCGGGTCGTCTTCGCCCATCCTTGCGGCATCCCGCATGAGCTCGTCGAGAGCGACAGCGACCCGCGGCAGCCCATCACCAATGCCGCACAGGGCATCGGCTCTGCCCATGGCATCAAGGGTATCTATGGCAGCGTCATCGCCGTGACCGACCGCACCGCGATGGATGATTTCCTCACCATCGCACTGCCGCTGGAAAAGGAAGCCGATACGCATGAGGGGCTCGTCTACCGCGTCCCGGATGCCACTGGCGTCAACCAGCGCGTCGAGATCCTCGTTGATCGCGACAGCCCGCAGGGCACCTGGACACTGGCCGGCGGAACGATCCACCACCTCGCGCTCAACACCGGCAACGAGGAAAACCAGCTGGCGCTCCGGGCGCATATTGAAGGCCTCGGCTTCACCGACATCTCCGAGCAAAAAGACCGCAACTACTTCAAGTCCTGCTATGTCCGCTCGCCCGGCGGCGCGCTGTTCGAGCTCGCCTGGACGACGCCGGAGGGCTGGGCCCGGGACGAGCCTCAGGGCCAGATCGGCAAGACGCTGGTGTTCCCGCCGTGGTTCAAGGACCGCGAGAACGAACTCCGCGCCGGCCTCGAAGAGGCGGCTTTCGTATGAACGAAGGCGGCGGACCGCTTCGGGTGGGGCCGCGCGGCCAGGCGGCGAAGGCGGTCTGCGTCTTCGTCCACGGCCGCGGCCAATCGCCCGAGGACATGCAGGCGCATGTGCTGGCGCGGCTTGCCGCGCCGGATGTCGCCTTCCTGCTGCCGCGCGCGCCCACCGGCGCCTGGTGGACGGCGCGTGCCGTCGATCCGCTGACGCCGGTTGCCCGTGCGGAGCTTGCCGCCGCCCTCGATCATCTCGCCGCAGCCCTCGCGGCGATCCGCTCTGAATTGCCCGGCGTGCCGCTGCTGCTCGCCGGATTCTCGCAGGGCGCCTGCCTTGCACTCGAATATTGCTTCGCCGGGTTGCCGCCGCCAGACGCGGTGGCTGCATTCACTGGGTGCCGGGTCGGCGTCGCTACCGACGGCCGCAGCGAGGCGTTGCCATCCGGCGTCCCGGTGTATCTCACCGGCGGCGATGCCGATCCCTGGATTCCGGTCGCGGCCTTTGCGGATGCGGCGGGAGCCCTCGGCCGCTGCGGGGCTCGGCTTCGCGCCGACATCTTCCCGGGACGCGGTCACGAGGTTGCCGATGCCGAGATCGCCATGCTCGGCGCGATCCTCGATGACTTCGCCGCCGGGCGTCCCCCGCGCATGGAGGCGCCGCGATGATGGAGCGCTTCGTCTTCCCGGGCCTCACGACCCGGGTCCTGTTCGGATCCGGCACGATGAACGAGGCCGGCGCGGAGGTGAGCCGCCTTGGTCATGCCAAGGCCTTGGTGCTGGCGACGCCGCACCAGAAAGTCGAAGCGGAAGTGCTCGCTGAGCGGCTTGGGGACCTCTCGGCGGGTGTCTTCGCCGGCGCGGTAATGCATACCCCGGTGGACGTTACAGAAACGGCCGTCGCGGCCTATCACGCCAGTGGTGCCACGGCGGTCGTCAGTCTCGGCGGCGGCTCGACCACCGGCCTCGGCAAGGCGATTGCGCTTCGCACCGGCGCCGACCAGATCGTCATTCCGACGACCTATGCCGGCTCGGAGATGACCGACATTCTCGGAGAGACGGCGGGCGGCGAGAAGACGACGCGGCGCTCGCCGGATATCCGGCCGGAGACCGTGATCTATGATGTCGACCTGACGCTGTCATTGCCGATCGGGCTCACCGTCACATCGGCGATGAACGCGATCGCCCATGCGATGGAGGCGTTCTATGCGCCCGACCGCAGTCCGGTGATCGTCCTGATGTCCACCGACGCCCTGTCGGCGTTCCGCGACGGCATCCCGCGGCTGCTGGAAGATCCGCACGATCACGCGGCGCGGGCCAGGGCGCTCTATGCCGCCTGGTGCTGCTCGACCGCGCTCGGCTATGTCCAGATGGCGCTGCATCACAAGCTGGCGCATGTCTTCGGCGGCTCCTTCGATACGCCGCATGCCGAAACCCACGCCATCCTGCTGCCCTACACAACCGCCTTCAACGAACCGGCGGTCGGCGAACTGCTGGCCCCGATCACCGCAGCCTTTGGCGGCGGCTCGGCCGGCGGCGGATTGTGGGATTTTGGCCGACGCGTCGGCGCGCCGCAGAGCCTGAAGGAAGTGGGCATCAAGGAAACCGACCTCGATCGCGCAACAGCGATCGCGGTCAGGAATGCCTATGCCAATCCACGGCCTATCGACCCGGGGCCAATCCGGGAACTGCTCCAGGCGGCGTGGGATGGACGCCGCCCCGGAGACTGAAGAAACCACGAGGGAGGAAACCATGACCGCAAGACGCACGCTCTTTTCAAGACGCAGCTTCCTGAAGGCATCGGCCGCGACCGGGCTGACGCTGGCCGGCTCCGGCCTCGCCGCGCCCGCCATTGCCGCAGGCGCCAAGATCCGCATTGGCTATGTCTCGCCACAGACGGGACCGCTCGCTGGCTTCGCCGAAAGCGACGCCTACAACATCAAGGCGTTCCTCGATTCCGCCGCCGGCAAGAATTTCGAGGTCATCGTCAAGGACAGCCAGTCGAACCCAAATCGCGCCGCGGAAGTGGCGAAGTCGCTGATCGTCGATGACGAGATCAACCTGATGGTCGTCGGCTCGACGCCGGAAAACACCAATCCGGTGGCAACGACCTGCGAGGCCGAGGGCGTTCCGGTCATCTCGACCATGGCGCCGTGGCAGCCCTGGTTCATCGGTCAGCAAGGCAATCCCGGCGACCCCGCTTCGTGGAAGCCGTTCAAGTTCGCCTACCACTATTTCTGGGGGCTCGAGGACATCATCGCCGTCTATACGGCGATGTGGAAGCAGCTCGATACCAATGGCAAGGTCGGCGGTCTCTTCCCGAACGACGCCGACGGCAATGCCTGGGGCGATCCGAAGAACGGCCTCAAGCCCGGCCTCGAGGCGGCAGGCTTCACGCTGACCGACCCCGGCCGCTATCAGAATCTCTCGGATGATTTCACCGCTCAGGTGAACGCCTTCAAGGCGGCCAATGCCGAGATCGTCACCGGCGTGGTGATCCCGCCCGATTTCACCACCTTCTGGAATCAGGCGCGCCAGCAGGGCTTCAAGCCGAAGGCGGTCACGGTCGCCAAGGCGATCCTGTTCCCGCAGTCGGTCGAGACGCTCGGCGCCGCCGGCAACAATCTCTCCTCGGAAGTGTGGTGGTCGGCCTCGCATCCGTTCAAGTCGACCCTGACCGGCCAGTCCTCGGCCGAGCTTGCAGCCGACTTCACCGCAAAGACGAACCGCCCCTGGACCCAGCCGATCGGCTTCGTCCATTCGCTGTTCGAGGTTGCCGCCAATGTCATGGGCCGCGTTTCCGACCCGACCGATGCCGAAGCGATCGCCGCGGCCATCGCCGCGACCGACATGACGACCGTCGTCGGCAAAGTGGCCTGGAACGGCGCCGGAATGCCCCCCTTCGCCGCGAAGAATGTCTGCAAGACGCCGCTCGTCGGCGGCCAGTGGCGCCGGAAGGCCGATGGCACGTTCGATCTGCTGATCGTCGAGAACGGGCATGCGCCTGAGATCCCGGCCACGGGCAAGATGGAAGCCCTGTCCTGAGACGTCAGGGGGCGGCATCGCCGCCCCCTCCCCGCAAGAACGAGTAGCTGCGATGACGATGATCCTCACGCTCGACACTGTCTCGAAATCCTTCGGCGCGCTGAAGGTGACCGACGGCGTGAGCGTTGCCGTGCCCCGCGGCGAGGCGCTCGGAATCATCGGGCCGAACGGCGCCGGAAAGTCGACGCTGTTCAACCTCATCACGGGCAATATCCTCGCCAATTCAGGCCGGATCGAATTTCTCGGCCGCGACGTGAGCCGTGCCCCGGCGATGGAGCGGGTGCGGATGGGGATCGGCCGCTCGTTCCAGATTCCGCAGCCCTTCGAAGGGCTGACCGTGTTCGAAAACCTCCTGACTGCCGCCGCCTTCGGGCGCGGCCGGCGCGAGGCCGACATGGTCGAGGAGTGCGCCCGCATTCTCGAGGAGACCGAGCTTCTGAAGAAGGCGAACATCGTCGCCGGCTCGCTCTCGCTGCTCGACCGCAAGCGGCTGGAGCTCGCGCGCGCCATGGCGACGGGTCCCGAACTGCTGCTGCTCGATGAAATCGCCGGCGGGCTGACGGAAGGCGAATGCAAGGCGCTGGTCGCGACCATTCGCGGCATTCACGCCAAGGGCACCACGATCATCTGGATCGAGCATGTGCTGCATGCGCTGACCTCGGTTGTCGAGCGGTTGCTGGTGCTCGATTTCGGCCGCGTCATCGGGATTGGCACGCCCGATGCGATCATGGCCTCGAAGGAAGTGCGCGAGATCTATCTGGGGCTCGATGTCTGATGCTGGAGACCCGCGCCCTCACCGCCGGCTACGGCCAGTTCCGCGCCCTGTTCGGCGTCGATATCACGGTCGCCGCCGGCGAATGCGTCGCGATCATCGGCGCGAACGGCGCCGGCAAGTCGACGCTGATGCGCTCGATCACCGGCATCCTCCGCAACGAACCCGGAATGGTCGTGCATCGCGGCGAGCCGATTGGCGCACTCACCTCGGCCGAGGTGATGAAGCGCGGCATCGCCATGGTTCCGGAGGGACGGCGCCTGTTTCCCTCGCTGAGCGTCGAGGAAAATCTGTTGATCGGCGGCCAAATGCGCAAGGTGGCGGGCCCCTGGAGCCTCGCCGCGATCTACGACCTCTTCCCGATCCTTGGCGAACGGCGGAAGAGCCCGGGCACGGCGCTCTCCGGCGGCCAGCAGCAGATGGTGGCGATCGGCCGGGCGCTGATGTCAAACCCCGAATTGCTGCTTTGCGACGAGATCAGCCTCGGCCTCGCGCCGGTCGTCATCCGCGACATCTATGCGGCTCTGCCGAAGATCCGTGCCGGAGGCGCAGCGATCGTCGTCGTCGAGCAGGATATCGGCAAGGCGCTCAGCGTCGCCGATCGCATCTACTGCATGATGGAAGGGCGCGTGACGCTCGCAGGCCGCGCCGCGGATGTGACACGACAACAGATCCACGCGGCCTATTTCGGCGAGGCCGCATGACCCGTTCACCGCGCCTCCGGCCTGTCATGGCGATCCTTTGCCGCCTCATCAAGGGAGGCATGCGATGATCTGGGTCGACACGCTCGTCCAGGGCATCCTGCTCGGCGGGCTCTATGCGCTGTTCGCCGCCGGCCTCAGCCTCGTCTTTGGCATCATGCGGCTGGTCAACCTCGCCCATGGCGACCTGATCGTCTTCGCCGCCTATCTCATTTTGATGGCGGCGACGCTGCTCGGCCTCTCGCCCTTCGTCGCTGCGCTGATCGCAGCGCCGGCGATGTTCGCGCTCGGCTGGCTGCTGCAAACGGTGGTGCTCAACCGCGTGCTCGGCAAGGACATCCTGCCGCCGCTGCTTGTCACCTTCGGCCTTTCGGTCGCGCTGCAGAACGGCCTGCTCGAGGCCTTCTCGGCCGACAGCCGCCGCCTTCCGGCCGGCCTCCTCGAAGGCGCCTCGCTCGATCTCGGCGTCGTGACGGTCGGCGTGATGCCGCTGATGACCTTCGCGACCGCGATCGCTGTCATCGTGGCGCTCAACGCCATCTTCTACCACACAGCCCTTGGCCGGGCGTTCCGCGCCACTTCGGACGATGCCGTAACGGCCGGGCTGATGGGCATCGAGCCGAAGCGCATCTTCGCCATCGCCACCGGCATTGCCATGGTCGTGGTGACGCTGGCGGCACTCTTTCTCGGCATGCGCGCCAATTTCGATCCGTCGATCGGCCCGGCGCGGCTGATCTACGCCTTCGAGGCCGTGATCATCGGCGGGCTGGGCAGCCTCTGGGGAACGCTCGCCGGCGGCATCATCATCGGCGTGGCGCAGACTTTCGGTGCCGCGATCAATCCGGAATGGCAGATCCTCGCCGGTCACCTCGCCTTCCTTGCCGTCATGCTGCTGAAGCCGCGCGGCCTTTTCCCGCGCGCGGTCGATTGAGGAGAGCGGCATGTACAGGATCACCACCCGCACCCGCGCCGGCACCATCGCCGCAATCGCCGCCGCCCTCATCGTCATTGCGGGACTCGCTTTGCCCGCCGCCCTGCCGCGCAGCGTCATCCAGGATCTCTTCTTTATCCTGACCATGCTGACGCTCGCGCAAATCTGGAACATGCTCGCAGGCTATGGTGGCCTGGTCTCGATCGGCCAGCAGGCTTTTGTCGGCATCGGCGCCTATGCGATGTTCGCCGGCGTCATCCTGCTGGGCTGGAACCCGCTGCTTGCGATCCCGCTCGGCGGCCTCGCGGCGCTCATTCTCGCCGTGCCGACCGCCTATTTCGCGTTCCGCCTGCAAGGCGCCTATTTCGCCATCGGCACCTGGGTGATGGCCGAGGTGACACGCCTCCTGATCGCGCAATGGAAGACGCTCGGCGGCGGCACCGGCACCTCGCTGCCGCGCGAGGCGACCAGCGCGATCCTCGGCACTGGCTGGATCAAGGCGCTGTTCGGCGTGCGCGATGCCGCGGCACGCGACATCCTCGCCTATTGGCTGGCGCTGCTGCTCGTCGTCGCCGTGACCGGCGGGATCTACTGGCTGCTGCGGAGCCGCCTTGGGCTGGCGCTCGCGGCGGTGCGCGACAATGTCGAGGCGGCGCGCTCCGTTGGCGTCGATTCCGGGCGGCTCAAATGGGCCGTGTTCCTGGTTGCCGCGGCCGCGACCGGGCTCACCGGCGCGCTGATCTTCATGCAGACCGCGCGAATCTCGCCGGACGCCGCCTTCGCGGTCACCGACTGGACGGCCTATGTGATCTTCATCGTCGTCATCGGCGGCATCGGCACCATCGAAGGACCGATCGTCGGCGTGCTGGTGTTCTTCGCCCTGCGTTCGGCGCTCTCCGACTATGGCAGCTGGTACCTGATGACGCTCGGCCTCATCGCCATCGCCGTGATGCTGTTTGCCCCCAAGGGACTGTGGGGCCTCGTTTCCAGCCGGTTCGGGCTGCATCTGTTCCCGGTTCGCCGCAGGCTGACCGGTCCTAAGATCGAGGGAGGATTGTGATGGCGGATATCGAGACCGACGTGCTCATCGTCGGCACCGGGCCAGCGGGCTCGGCAACGGCGGCGCATCTCGCCAGCAGCGGCGTCGCCAACATGGTGATCAACCGCTATCGCTGGCTCGCCAATACGCCGCGCGCCCACATCACCAACCAGCGCGCCATGGAAGTGCTGCGCGACCTCGGCCCGGAGGTGGAGGCCGAGGCGGTGATGCATGCCTCGCCGCAGGAACTGATGGGCGAGAACGTGTTCTGCGAAAGCCTTGCCGGGGAGGAAATCGGCCGGATGAAGAGCTGGGGTACGCACCCGCTCTCGATGGCCGAGCATCTCATGTCCTCGCCCACGTCCATGAACGACCTGCCCCAGACCTTCATGGAGCCGATCCTGTTCAAGGCCGCCTGTTCGCGCGGCACGCAGGCGCGGATGAGCACCGAATATGTGAGCCATGTCCAGGATGCGGACGGCGTCACAACCACCTGCCGCGACCGCCTGTCGGGCAAGGCGTTCACGGTGCGCTCGAAGTTCCTCGTCGGCGCCGATGGCGGCAATTCGGCGGTGGCCGAGCATCTCGGCCTGCCCTTCGAAGGGAAGATGGGCGTCGGCGGCTCGATGAACATCCTGTTCCGCGCCGATCTCTCCAAATACGTCGCCCATCGGCCGAGCGTCCTCTACTGGGTCATGCAGCCCGGCGCCGATGTCGGCGGCATCGGCATGGGCTTGGTGCGCATGGTCCGGCCGTGGAACGAATGGCTGATCGTCTGGGGCTACGACATCAACCAACCTCCGCCGGAGGTGACACCGGAACTGGCGACTGAGGTGGCGCGCCAGCTCGTCGGCGATCCCGCGCTCGAGATCGAGCTCCTCGGTGCCAATACCTGGACGGTGAACAACTGTTTCGCGACCAATCTGCAGAAGGGCCGTGTCTTCATCATGGGTGATGCCGCGCATCGCCATCCGCCCTCGAACGGCCTCGGCTCGAACACATCGATCCAGGACGGCTTCAATCTCGCCTGGAAGCTCGCCAAGGTCGTCAAGGGCCAGGCCGGCCTCGGCCTGCTCGACAGCTACACGGCCGAGCGCGCGCCGATCGCGCGCCAGATCGTGACGCGGGCCAACCAGTCGATCGCCGAGTTCGGGCCGATCTTTGAGGCGCTCGGCATGGATGGCGGTGTCGACCACGACAAGATCCAGCGCAATATGGAAGCGCGCTGTGATGCGACGCCGGCCGCCGAGTCCCAGCGCGAGGCCCTGCGCCAGGCGATCGCGTTCAAGAAGTATGAATTCGACTGCCACGGCGTCGAGATGAACCAGCGCTATGCGTCGGGGGCCGTGGTCACCGACGGGCAGGCAGAGCCAGCCTTCGAGAAGGACCGGGAGCTGCATTACGCTCCGACCACCTGGCCGGGCGCGCGACTGCCGCATGTCTGGGTGTTTGACCGCGCCGGCAAGAAGCTGTCGACGCTCGACCTCTGCGGCCGTGGCGAGTTTACGCTGCTGACCGGCATTGGCGGCGAAGCCTGGGTTGCCGCCGCTGAGGCGGTTGGCGCCGAATTCGGCCTGCCGATCCGGACCCACGTCATCGGGCCGCGCCGCACGATCGAGGACCATGCCGGTGACTGGGCGCGCGCGCGTGAAATTCGCGATGCCGGCTGCGTCCTCGTCCGCCCCGACCATCACGTCGCCTGGCGCTCCGAAGCGCTCGCCGCCGATCCGGCGGCTGAGCTTCGCCGTGTCCTCAAGACCATTCTGGCGCGGTGAGGCGAAGATGAGCAACGAACATGAGTATGGCTACTTCACCGAGGAAAACTCGGCCGAGGCGGTGATCGCCCGCAACAAGAACGCGGCGGATGCGCGGCTCAAACAGGTGATGGAGGTCATCACCCGCAAGCTGCACGAGGCGGTCAAGGAGATCGAGCCGACGCAGGACGAGTGGTTCCGCGCCATCCTGTTCCTCACCGAGACGGGCCAGATCTGCAACGAGTGGCGGCAGGAATACATCCTCCTGTCCGATATTCTCGGCGTCTCGATGCTGGTCGACGCGATCAACAACCGGAAGCCGTCCGGCGCCTCGGAATCGACGGTGCTCGGGCCGTTCCATGTCGCCGACGCCCCGGAACTGCCGATGGGCTCGAATATCTGTCTCGACGAGAAGGGCGAGCCGATGTTCGTGCATGGCCGGATCCTCGATACGGAGGGCCATCCGGTCGCCCATGCCAAGATTGATGTCTGGCAGGCCAATGACGAGGGCTTCTACGACGTGCAGCAAAAGGGCATCCAACCCGATTTCAATCTGCGCGGCGTTTTCCGGACCGGCGCCGACGGGCGCTACTGGTTCCGCGGCGTGAAGCCGAAATACTACCCGATCCCCGATGACGGGCCGGTCGGCAAGCTGCTCGGAGCCCTCGGGCGCCACCCGTACCGGCCGGCGCATCTCCACTACATCATCTCGGCCGAAGGCTTCGACGAACTGACGACGCACATCTTCGATCCTGACGACATCTACATCGACAGCGATGCGGTGTTCGGCGTGAAGAAGAGCCTCCTGGCCGAGTTCCGCAAGGTCGAGGACGCGGAGGCAGCATCGAAGGCCGGCGTGGAGGCGCCGTTCTACGACGTCGCCTTCGATTTCGTGCTCTCGCGCGCCAAGACGCGATGACCGCCGCCAAGGGAGGAAACTGATGGCCGCACTCGAGAAGATGTTCGATGTCCGGGGCAAGTCGATGATCGTCACTGGCGGGGCCAGCGGCATCGGACGCGCCTATGCCGAGATCATGGCCGAGCATGGCGCGCGCGTCTGCATCTTCGACATCGACCCGGCGGGCCTTGCGCGCGTTGTCGAGGAGATGACCGCGAGAGGCTGGGATGCCTGGGGCCAGGTTGTCGATGTCGGCGATCGTCCGGCCATGGCGGCCGCTTTCGATGCCGTGGCGGCCAAACACGGCCGTATCGACACCGTCTTCGCCAATGCCGGCATCGATCCCGGACCCGGCTTCAACACGCCGACCGGCGAGCGCAACCCGGATGGCGCGATCGAGAACATTCCCGACGATCAATGGGACCGGGGCATCGAGATCAACCTGACCTCCGTCTACACCACGGTGAAGAACGCCGTCCGCCACATGAAGCCGAATGGCGGCGGCGAGATCATCGTCACCTCCTCGATCGCCTCGATGATCAATGAGAGCATCGTCGGCACGTCCTACATGCCGGCCAAGGCGGCGGTGAACCATTTCGTGCGCCACATGGCGATGGAACTCGGGGCCTATGGCATCCGCGTCAACGCCATTCTGCCCGGCCCCTTCATCACCAACATCGCCGGCGGCCGGCTGCGCAACAAGGCCGACCGCGCTGCCTTCGAGAGCCAGTCGCTGATCGGCCGCATCGGCGATGTCGAGGACATCAAGGGCCTGGCGCTGCTGCTCGCCTCGCCCGCTGGCGCCTTCTTCACCGGCTCGTTGATCGTCATCGACGGAGGGTCGCTGACGCGCATGACGTGACCACAGGGAACTGAGACCGGCACCGTCAGGGAGGGCGGGGCCGGAGAAACCTACAAAACGGGAGGAACCGACAATGACCTATTACAACAGGCTCTTGAAATCCGGCATTTCGCCGAGCCGCCGCACGATCCTGAAGGGGCTCGGCGCCAGCGCCGCGGCAAGCACGCTCGCTTTGCCCGGCTATGCCCGCGCCGAAACGGCCGGCAAGATCAAGGTCGGCTATATCAGCCCGACCACCGGGCCGCTCGCACTGTTCGGCGAGACCGATGGCTACACGCTGCAGAAGATCCGCGCGGCGCTCGGCGGCCAGCTGCAGTCGGCCAACGGCAAGACCTATGAGATCGAGATCCTCGATCGCGACAGCCAGTCCAATCCGAACAAGTCGGCGGAAATTGCCGGAAATCTCATTCTCAACGAAGAGATTCACCTGCTTCTGCCCGCATCCACCACCGACACGATCCTGCCGGCGGCGGAACAGGCTGAGCTCTATGAGACGCCGTGCCTCTCGTCTGGCGCGCCGTGGCAGGCGGTCGTGTTCCCACGCGGCGGCGGCAAGCAGACCTTCGATTGGACCTATCACTTCTTCTGGGGCCTCGACGAGGCGCTGAACACCTTTGTCGGACTCTGGAACGGACTGGAGACCAACAAGAAGGTCGGCATGCTGTTCCCGCAGAACATCGATGGCGAGACATGGGGCAATGACGAATACGGCCTCCCGGTCCCGACCAAGAAGGCCGGCTACGAGGTGTTCGTTCCCGGCTATTTCCAGCCGCGCACCAATGATTTCTCGGCCCAGATCGCCGAGTTCAAGAAGAACAACTGCGAGATCATCGGCGGCATCACCTATCCCGACGATCTGAAGACCTTCGTCACCCAGTGCAACCAGCAGGGTTTCAAGCCCAAGGCGATCACCGTGGCGGCGGCGCTCCTGTTCCCGAGCGGCGTCGAGGCGATGGGGCCGCTCGGCAACGGCATGTCGTCGGAAGTCTGGTGGACGCCGGCCTTCCCGTTCAAGTCGACGCTCACCGGGCAGGTCAGCAAGGATATCGCCGACCAGTTCGAGGCCGACACCAAGAAGCAGTGGACGCAGCCGCTCGGCTACTCCCATGCCCTCCTCGAAGTCGCGATCGATATCCTGAAGCGCTCCACCGATCCGCTCAGCCGCGAAGCCAATCGCGACGCAATGGCGGCGACGAACATGATGTCTCTGGTCGGCCCGATCAAGTTCGACGGCACGCCGCATAAGAACGTCTGCAAGACGCCGATCTTCGGCGGACAGTGGGTGAAGGGCGAGAAGTGGCCCTATGACCTGAAGATCGTCGACAATTCGGTCAACCAGCTCTTCGCGCCGCAGCAGAAGATCGTTCCGATCGCCTGGTGAGGTCTTCAGGACGCGGAGGGACGGTGATGGGTGGAGATATCCTTCTGAACGCGCGCGGCGTGTCGAAATCCTTCGGCGCCGTCCGCGTCCTGCATGAGGTGAGCTTCGAGGTGCGCCGGGGCGAGGTGCTGGGCATCCTCGGCCCGAACGGCGCCGGCAAGACGACGCTGTTCAACATGATCAGCGGCGACTTGAAGATGTCGGATGGCGACATCCAGTTCGGCACGGTCCGGCTCGGAAGCGAGCCGCCGTTCCGACGCTGCAAGATGGGGATCGGGCGGACCTATCAAATTCCGCGCCCCTATTCGGGCATGACCACCTTCGAGAACCTCCTGGTTGCCGCCGCATTTGGCGGCGGCCGCTCGGAGAAGCAGAGCTATGCCTTCTGCGCCGAGGTGCTGCGGCAGTGCGAACTGGCCGACAAGGCCAATGTCCCGGCCGGCGCGCTGACGCTGCTCGATCGCAAGCGGCTGGAACTCGCGCGGGCGCTCGCATCCGATCCCAAGCTGCTTTTGCTCGACGAGATCGCCGGCGGACTGACCAATGAGGAGTCGGCCGCGCTGGTGGGGCTGGTGCGGCGCATCCGCGACCGCGGCGTCACCATCGTCTGGATCGAGCATGTGCTGCATGCGCTGCTCGCCGTCGCCGACCGGCTGCTGGTGCTCAATTTCGGCGAAAAGATCGCTGAAGGGCTGCCGGCCGAGGTGATCGCGCTGCCTGAAGTCCAGCGCGTCTATATGGGGATCGAGGCATGACCGCCGTTCTCTCAACCCACGGGCTGATCGCCCGCTATGGTGACTTCCAAGCGCTCTACGGCGTGGATACCGAGCTGCATCAGGGCGAGGCCGTGGCACTGATCGGTGCCAATGGAGCGGGCAAGTCGACCTTCCTGAGGGCGATCATGGGCCTTCTGCCGGTCGCCCGGGAGATGGTCCATCTCGACGGCCAGCCCGTCGGCGGTACCGCGACCGACCGCATGGTGCAACGGGGCGTTGCAATCGTTCCCGAGGGCCGGCGCCTCTTCATCGGCATGTCGGTCGAGGACAATCTGCGCGTCGCCATCGATCAGGCTGCCCGCGCCGGCGCCAAGGGCGGCTGGACGCTTGCAAGGCTGCACAGCCTGTTCCCGATCCTGAAAGAGAAGGCGCGCACACCGGTGCAGAGTCTTTCCGGCGGCCAGCAGCAGATGGTCGCGATCGGCCGGGCGCTGCTCTGCCAGCCGCGGGTGCTGCTCTGCGACGAAATCAGCCTCGGTCTCGCCCCGAAGGTCATCCGCGAGATCTATGCCGCGCTGCCGGAGATCCGCGCCGCTGGCACGGCGATGATCGTCGTCGAACAGGATGTGGGCCTCGCCCAATCCGCCACGGACCGCCTCTACTGCATGCTGGAAGGGCGCGTGACCCTCACCGGCAGGTCGGCCGAGACCACGCGGGAACAGATCGGCGCAGCCTATTTCGGAGCGGGCCATGCAGTGGTTTGACGCATTGGTGCAGGGCATCCTGCTGGGCGGCATGTATGCGCAATATGCGCTCGGCATGGCGCTGATGTTCGGCGTTATGCGGATCGTCAATATCAGCCACGGCGATCTCGTGATCCTCCTGTCGCTGATCGGGATCTCGATGGCCTCGGCCTGGGGCTTCGGGCCGTTCACCGTGCTGGTCGCGCTGGTGCCGCTCGCCGTTCTGATGGGCTGGGTCCTGCAGAAAGCGGTGCTGAACCGTGTTGTTGGCGGCGATCCGTTGCCCTCGCTGATCGCGACTTTCGGCCTTTCCGTCGCGCTGCAGAACCTGATGCTGCAGATCTGGTCGGCGAACAGCCGTTCGCTGCCGGGTTATGGGCTGGAGAGCCAGTCGATCGAGATCGGCGGCATCTATATCGGCCTGCTGCCCGTGATCGTGCTCGCGGTGGCTGCCGGGCTGACCGGGGGGCTTGACCTGATGCTGAAGCGGACCCGCTTCGGCCGGGCGCTCCGCGCCGCATCCGCCGATGTCGAGGCGGCCTCGATGACCGGCATCAACCCGCGGGCCGTCTATGCGATGGCGACGGCGGCCGCGGTCGGAATTCTCGGCTTCGCCGCCGTTTTCCAGGCGCTGCGCTCGACGGTTGCGCCCGCCGACGGACCCGCGCAGCTGATCTATGCCTTCGAGGCGGTGATCATCGGCGGCATGGGCGCCATCTGGGGCGCCTTCATTGGCTCGATGGTGCTCGGCATTTCGCAAGCCATCGGCTTCCGCATCGATCCCGGCATGGGCGTCCTTGCCGGCCATATCGTGTTCCTCATCGTGCTGGCGACCCGCCCGCAGGGCTTGTTCGGAAAGGCATGAGCATGACCGCACATCTCTCTGATGCGATCGAGCCGCCGGCCGTCACCGTCCAGCGCCAGACGTTCTCCGGCCGAATCGCGATGACACTGGCGACAGCGGGCCTCGTCACGCTCGCCACCATGCCGTGGTGGGCCTCGACCGGAACCATCCGCTCGATGCTGGAGCTCTGCTGCTACATCGCCGTGGCGCAGATGTGGAACCTGCTCGCCGGCTATGCCGGCCTCGTCTCGGTCGGCCAGCAGGCCTTCATGGGTGCGGCCGGCTATGCGCTGTTCGTGATGGCGCAAACCTTCGGCATCAATCCCTTCGTGGCGGTATTCCTGTCGCTGCTCGTCCCGGCCGTGCTCGCCGTGCCGATCTATTTCCTGCTTCACCGCCTCGACGGCCCCTATTTCTCGATCGGCACCTGGGTCGTCGCCGAAGTGTTCCGCCTGACCGCCTCGAACCTGCCGATCGTCAATGCCGGCGCCGGCATGTCGCTGCGCGTCATGAAGGACTATTCGTCCATTGAGCGAAACGTCGCCATGTCGCTGCTGTGCGCCGGCATGTTGCTCGTGACGCTGGGCGGGAGCTACTGGCTGCTGCGCTCCCGCTTCGGCCTCGCGCTGATCGCCATGCGCGACAATCCCGTGGCGGCGGCAAGCCAGGGCGTCAACGTCGCGAAGCTCCGCTTCCTCGTCTATGTCGCCTCGGCCGTTGGCTGCGGCCTTGCCGGCGCGATCTATTTCATGGCGCAGCTCCGGATCACGCCCGGCTCCGCCTTCGATCCGATGTGGGCGAATGTCGCCATCTTCATCGTCATGATCGGCGGCATCGGCTCGATCGAGGGCGTCCTGATCGGCTCGCTGATCTTCTTCATCGCCGATCGCTGGTTCGGCGAATATGGCGCGACCTATTTCGTCATCCTCGGCCTCGCGACGCTGCTGGTCGCGCTTTATGCCCGCACCGGCATCTGGGGCCTGATCTCGAAGCGATGGGACGCGCCATGGTTTCCGATCCGCCGCAAGCTGATCCAGCCGAAGCTCTGAGAGGGAGGACCCCATGAGAGCCGCCATTTTCGACAAGGTCGGCAGTCCGCTCAGGATCGGCATCCTGCCGGACCCGGCGCCCGCCGCCGACGAGGTTGTGCTGCGCGTCGCCGCCTGCGGCATCTGCGGCAGTGATCTGCACATCACCGAGGACCCGGTGCCGTTCGGCATCGGCAGCGGCTTCGTGCTCGGCCATGAATTCGCCGGCGACGTCGTCGAGACCGGATCGGACGTGACGTCGCTCCGCATCGGCGACCGCGTCGCCGTCGTGCCGATGCGCGGCTGCGGCCATTGCGCGGCCTGTCATCGCGGCGACCCGGCGCGCTGCGCCGAGATGGTGCTGATCGGCGGCGGCTATGCCGACTACGTCACGGTCGCGGCGCGGCAGTGCCATGTCCTGCCGGACGAGGTGGAACTCGAGGACGGCGCCCTGGCCGAGCCTCTGTCTGTGGCTCTGCATTGCGTCGTCCGCTCCGGCCTGAAGCCGGGCGACCGCGTCGCGATCATCGGCGCCGGCCCGATCGGCCTTCTCGTCGCGTTCTGGGCACGACGCATGGGTGCGGGGCATGTCGTTGTCGCCGATCTCCATGAACACCAGCGCGACCGCGCTCTTGCGCTCGGCGCCACCGGCTTCGCGCTGTCCGGCGCGCATCTCTCCGAAAGCCTTGCTGCTCTGTGCGGCGGCCCACCCGACATCGTCTTCGAATGCGTCGGCAAGCGCGGCCTCCTCGCGGCAGCAGTCGCTGCCGTCCGGCTGCAGGGCACCGTCGTCGGCGTCGGCCTGTGTATCGGCGGCGATGAATGGGACCCCTTCGTCGCGCTCTCCAAGGAAGTGAGCCTGCTGTTCTCGGTCTTCTTCCACCAGCGCAACGAATTCGGTGTCGCGCTCGATGCGCTGCGTGGCGGCCCCTTCGCGCCGCAAGCGCTGATCACGGACCGGATCGACCTTTCACCCGTGCCGCAGATCTTCGAGAGCCTGCGGCGCCGCACAACACAATGCAAAGTCCTGATCCAACCGGACCTTGCCTGAGGAGGACAACGACATGGCCGTGGCATTCGAAACACTCGAATACGACATCGACGGCGTCACGACGGTGGTCAAGGCCATCGGTGAGGGCAAGCCAGTGCTGTTTCTGCACGGCGCCTCGACGCTTGAAGGCTTCGATTTCGCGGAAGGGCTCGCGGATCGCTTCCGCGTCCTGGCGCCGAGCCATCCCGGCTTCGGCCATTCCGGGCCGGCGCCGCACATCGCCGGCATGGCCGATATGGTGCTGCATTATCTGAACCTTCTCGACGCGCTCGAACTTGAAGAAAAGCCGCATCTGATCGGCTTCTCGATGGGCGGCTGGATGGCGAGCGAACTCGCCGGGCTCGCCCGCGAACGTTTCGACAAGGTCGTGCTCGTCGCTCCCGCCGGGCTCAACGACCCGGCCCATCCAGCGACCAATCTCGGCGCTCTGGCGCCTCAGGACCTGCCCGCCTATCTCGCGCATGATGTCGGTGTCGCGCTCCGCTATTTCCCCGACGGCTCAGATCCGATCTTCGCGGAAGCCTTCGGCGCCGACCGCGCCCGCGAGGGCGAAACACTCGGCCGCGTGCTCGCGCCTTTCGGCATGGGCCATCCCAACCTCCGTCGCTATCTCGGCCGCATCACCAATCCGGCGCTTGTCATCTGGGGCACCGAGGATCGGCTGTTGCCGGCCAGCCAAGCGCCGCTCTTCGTCGCCGCGCTGCCCGATGCCCGCCTGGAGCTGGTCGAGGACGCCGGCCATTTCGTTCTGCAGGAAAAGCCCGAAACGCTCGCGAAGATAGGCGATTTTCTCGCCAGCTAACCCAAATTCCGGAGGAGGAAACCCATGAACAAGCCCATCAAGCATACCGCCTGGGGCGGCGCGGTGGACTACCGCGAATTGCTGAAGAAGATCGAGGAGATCGGGCCGCTGCTCGAGGCCAACGCCGCCGATGATGAGGAAAGCGGCGAGCTGACCAAGGAGAGCTTCGAGGCGCTGCGGCCGCTGCGCATGTCGCATACTCTCGCGCCCGAGGCGCTCGGCGGCGCGCAATTGCCGCCAACGCAGGTTCTCAACCTGCTGGAGGCGATCACCTGGCATTCGGGATCGGCGGGCTGGGTGTCGATGGTGCATTGCTGCATCGGCGCCATGTCGGCCGCCTTTCTGCCGGATACTGCCGTCGAACGGTTGTTCGCTCCCGGCACCGACAATCGCTTCTCCGGCCAGGGTGCACCGCTTGGCATGCTGAAGAAGGTGGAAGGCGGCTACCGTCTCAATGGCAAGTGGAGCTATGGCAGCGGCTTCAGTCACGCGACCTATTCGCACAGCGCGGCTTTCGTCGATGACGGCAACGGTAAGCCGGCAAAAGATGAAAACGGCAACGTCATCGTGATGTGCGCCCATGCGCCGATCGACGAGCACAAGCAGCTCGGCAATTGGGACGTGCTCGGTCTTGGCGGTACCGGCAGCATCGACTATGCGGCCGAGGACGTGTTCATCCCCGAGGATCTCGTCTTCCCGATCCTCACCGCGCCGCCGATGCGCCAGAAGGAGCTTTTCAGCCTCGGCGTGGTCGGCCTCGCCGCTATCGGCCATACCGGCTGGGCGCTTGGCACCGGGCGACGCATGCTGGACGAGATCGCCAAATTCGCGCGCTCGAAATCCGGTCGTGCAGGACTTCTCGGCGAGAGTGAGAAGTTCTGGAACGACTATGGCCGTGCCGAAGCCCGCTACCGGGCGGCCCGCGCCTTCGTGTTCGAAGTCTGGCGCGACATCGAGGCGACCGTCGAGGCCGGACGGCAGATGACGACCCGCCAGATCAGCCTCGTTCATCTCGCCAAGTCCGAGATCCACGAAGTGGGCGTCGAGGTCTGCACCTTTGCCTACCGGGCCGCTGGCGGCGCCGGGCTCCGGGCCGGCGTGATCCAGCGTACCTTCCGCGAGATGATGGTGGCGGCGAACCATTTCACGATCGCGCCGTCGATCGTCACCTCGGCCGGCCGCGAGATCGGCGGGACCTGGGGCGACCGTGTCTGGCAGTTCTACGACCTCATCGAAAAGAAGTGAGCCACAGGGCCGGGCGGCGGTGTCGCCCGGCCCTTCCCCTGCTGCAGGAGCAAGACGCCGATGAGCCAGACGCATCCGATGACCGACGCCTTCCGCGAAGCCTTTCGCCGCCATCCGGCCGGCGTCGCGGTGATCACCGCCGATCCCGGCGATCGACCTGTCGCAATGACCGTCTCATCGCTGATCTCGGTCAGCGCCGCGCCGCCCGTCGTCGCCTTCTCGCTGTCGACACGCTCGTCCTCGGCAGGGCCATTGCTCAGCGCCGAGACCATGGTGATCCACCTCCTGCGCTTCACCGACATCGATCTCGCTCGGCTGTGCGCCTCCAGCGGGGCAGAACGCTTCCCCCCCGGCGGGGCGTGGGAACGACTTGCGACCGGGGAGCCGCGCTACACGCGCGTCGCGACCTGGTTCCGCGCCCGCCGCCTCGGCGTGCTGCCGATCGAGGGCGCGACGCTCGTCGCGGCCGAATTGCTGGAGGGCGAGGCGCATCCGGATGAAGAGCCGCCCGAGACGCACTCGCTCGTCTATCTCGATCGACGCTGGCACCGCTTGCAAAGGGAACTCGACGCCGCCTCCTCGCTGCCGGATTCCTCACATTTCATGTGAGCGGCGCGCCGTTCCCTCGCCCCGGCGCCGCGATCAATTGCCCTGCTGAAAGACATCATGCGCGACGCTCCCTTGCCGCCGGCCCAATTCGGCCGTTTCGACGTGATCATCGTGGGCGCGGGTTCGGCCGGCTGCGTTCTGGCCAATCGACTCTCCGCCGACCCGCGCCGGCGCGTTCTGCTGATCGAGGCAGGCAAGAGCGACAATCACCCCTGGGTGCACATTCCCGTCGGCTATCTCTTCGCCATCGGCAATCCACGCCTCGACTGGCGCTTCAAGACCGAGCCGGTGCCCGGCCTTGGCGGGCGAAGCCTGCTCTATCCGCGCGGCAAGGTGCTCGGCGGCTGCTCCTCGATCAATGGCATGATCTATATGCGCGGCCAGGCGGAGGATTATGACGGCTGGCGCGGGCTCGGCAATGAGGGCTGGGGTTGGGCGGATGTGCTGCCGCTGTTTCGGCGCTCGGAGCATCATTTCGGCGCTGCCGACGCGGCCCATGGAACCAGCGGAGAGCTCCGCGTCGAGCAGCAGAGGCTTCGCTGGCCGATCCTCGACGAAGTCGCCGCGGCGGCCGAGGACATGGGCATACCCGCTTCGCGCGATTTCAACGCAGGCGATAATGAAGGCGTCGGCTATTTCCCCGTCAACCAGAAGCGCGGCATCCGCTGGAACGCGCGCAAGGCCTTTCTCGACCCTGCGCGGCGCCGCCCCAATCTGGAGATCCTCACCGAGTGCCATGTTCAGCGGCTCAGCCTCGACGGCCGGCGGGTCACCGGCGTCGTGTTCTCGCGCGGCGGCAGGCTCTTCGCGGCAGAGGCGGCGCAGGAGGTGGTGCTCGCCGCCGGATCGATAGGCTCGCCACAGCTGCTGGAGATCTCCGGCATCGGTCAGCCGGACGTGCTGGCGCGGATCGGAATTCCGGTGAGCCACGCACTGGCCGGCGTCGGCGAGAATCTGCAGGATCATCTGCAACTGCGCACGATCTTCGCGATCTCGGGCGCCAGAACCTTGAACGATCGCGCCGCCACGCTCTGGGGCAAGGTCGGCATCATCGCGCAATATGCGCTGACGCAGAGCGGGCCGATGGCGATGGCGCCGAGCCAGCTCGGCATCTTCACCCGCAGCGGTCCGTCGCATCATCGCGCCAATATCGAGTACCACGTCCAGCCGCTCTCGCTCGATGCCTTCGGCCAGCCGCTGCATCGGACGCCTGCGCTCACCGTCTCGGTGTGCAATCTTCGGCCGACCAGCCGCGGCGCAACCCACGCGACGAGCGCCGATCCTCTGGCGATGCCCGCCATTCAGCCGAACTATCTCGCGACCGAGGCCGACCTTCAGACCGCCGCCGACAGCATCCGCCATGCCCGGCGGCTGATGGCACAGCCACGCCTTCAGCGCTTTCATCCTTTGGAGATCAGACCCGGCCCTGGACCGGATGATGACGAGACGCTGGCGGCGCTCGCCGGCGCTATCGGCACGACCATCTTCCATCCGGTCGGCACCGCGCGCATGGGCCGCGACGCCGAGGCCGTCGTTGATCCTACCCTCAAGGTGCATGGCCTCGACGGGCTCAGGATTGCCGATTGCTCGGTGATGCCCACCATCGTCTCGGGCAACACGCATGCACCCGCCGTCATGATCGGCGAGAAGGCGGCCGAACTGATCATTGCGGCGGGCAGAGCCTAACTCTCACCGCAGGATTTCCCGCATCCGCGCCTGCACGTCCTGGAGCGGCGGCAGATAGCGCGCGACCAGCGCCTCGATCGGCTCGCCCCGCGCGGGCAGGCCGAGATTGACGGCAGCGACCGTGACGCGGCGCGCCGTCATGAGCGGAACCGCAATCGAGCGCAGCCCAATCTCGACCTCTTGGTCAATGACGGCATAGCCGTCCGCGCGGACGCGGGCTAGCTCGGCCATGACCCCCTCTGGGTCGGTCAGCGTCAGCGGCGTGCGGCGCGGCAGCGGATCGGAGCCAATCCGCTGCCGCGCCTCGGCTTCGGGAAGGGCTGAAAGCAGGACGCGGCCCATCGAGGTGCAATAGGCCGGCAGGCGCGAGCCGGGCATCAGCGTAATCGACATCACCTTCTTCTGCGCCGCTCTGGCGACATAGACGATCTCGCCGCCATCAAGGATCGAGACCGATGAACTCTCGCCGATCGCATCCGAAAGCGCATCGAGCAGCGGCTGCACCAGTTGTGGCAGCGGCATGGTGGCAAGGCACGCGGTGCCGAGCCTGAGCACGCGCGGCGTCAGCGTGAAGAACTTGCCGTCGTAATCGGCATAGCCGAGATGGGCGAGCGTCAGCAGGCAGCGCCGCGCCGTGGCCCGGTCGAGCCCACTTGCAGCCGCCACCTCGGCGATCGACTGGCGCGGATGATCAGGACTGAAGGTCTCGATCACGGCGAGGCCCTTGGCCAGGCCCCCCATCAGATCGCGGTCGGCAACAGACATCGCAGCTCCCATTTGAGCGATATACGAACAAATGCAGCATATCGCACAATCGACATGGACGGAACGGCTGACAGCGCCTATCGCTCGATGGTCGCCGGCATTCGGCGGAGGGAGCGAAGGAACCCGGGATGGACAAGACGGTGGCTGATCTCGCCACGGCGGTGGCGGGGATCAAGGACGGCATGAGCGTGATGATCGGCGGCTTCGGCGGCGCCGGCGCGCCGATCGAACTGATCCACGCGCTGATCGACCGGTTCCGCGCGACCGGCCATCCGAAAGACCTGACGGTCATCAACAACAATGCCGGCAACGGCCATGTCGGCCTTGCCGCTCTGATCGAGACAGGGATGGTCAGCAAGCTGATCTGCTCGTTCCCGCGCTCGGCCGATCCGGTCGTCTTCACCGAACTCTATCTCGCCGGCAAGATCGAGCTGGAACTGGTGCCGCAGGGCACGCTGGCCGAGCGGATCCGCGCCGGTGGCGCCGGCATTCCCGCCTTCTATACGCCGACCTCCTATGGCACCGATCTCGCTATCGGCAAGCCGGTCGCCGAGTTCGACGGCCGTTCCTATGTGCAGGAGCGCTGGCTGAAGGCCGATGTCGCCCTCGTCAAGGCGGAGCAGGCCGATCCGCAGGGCAACCTCACCTTCCGCGCCGCCGCGCGCAACTTCAATCCGCTGATGTGCATGGCTTCGAAGGAGGTCATCGTTCAGGCGCGCGCCATCGTTCCGGCCGGCGCGATCGATCCGGAACATGTCGTGACGCCCGGCATCTTCGTGCGGAAGGTCGTCCTCGTCGCCGAGCCGCAGCAGGAGGAAGACCTCAATCGCGCCAAGGCCGTCTATCCGGGAGTTGCCGCATGACCACGACGAAGCTGTCCAACAATCAGATCGCCTGGCGCGCCGCGCAGGACATCCATGACGGCGCCTATGTCAATCTCGGCATCGGCTTTCCCGAGAAGGTCGCGCAGTATCAGCCGCCCGGCCGCGAAGCGATCTTCCACACCGAGAACGGCATCCTGAATTTCGGCGAAGCGCCGCCTGCGGGCGAAGAGGACTGGGACCTCATCAATGCCGGCAAGCGTGCGGTGACTCTGAAGCCCGGCGCAGCCTTCTTCCACCATGCCGACAGCTTCGCCATGGTGCGCGGCGGCCATCTCGATATCGCGATCCTCGGCGCCTATGAAGTGGCTGAGAATGGCGATCTCGCCAACTGGTCGACCGGGCCCAAGGGCGTTCCGGCGGTCGGCGGGGCAATGGACCTCGTTCATGGCGCCAAGCGCGTCGCCGTCATCACCGACCATGTCACCAAAGACGGCAAGCCGAAGCTGCTCCAGCGCTGCACGCTGCCGCTGACCGGTGTCGGCTGCGTCACCCGCATCTACACCTCGCTGGCGGTCATCGACATCGAGAACGGGCATTTCGTCCTCAAGGAGAAGCTGCCCTCGCTGTCCTTCGACGATTTGCAGGCCGTCACCGGCGCCACGCTGCACATCGAGCGTCCCGTCGCCGACCTGATCGTTCCGGAGCTCTGAGATGACCGACGTTTTCATCTGCGACTATATCCGCACACCGATCGGCCGTTTCGGCGGCGCTCTCTCCAGCGTCCGCGCCGATGACCTTGGCGCCATTCCCTTGAAGGCGCTCGCGGAGCGCAACCCCGGCGTCGACTGGACGGCGGTCGACGACGTCATCTTCGGCTGCGCCAACCAGGCCGGCGAGGACAACCGCAATGTCGCGCGGATGGCGCTGCTGCTGGCCGGCCTTCCCGTCGGCATTCCCGGCACGACCATCAACCGGCTCTGCGGTTCGGGCATGGATGCGGTGATCACCGCTGCGCGCGCCATCAAGGCCGGCGAGGCCGAATTGATGATCGCCGGCGGCGTCGAGAGCATGTCGCGCGCGCCCTTCGTGCTGCCGAAGGCGGAGTCCGCCTTTTCCCGCCATGCCGAAATCCACGACACAACGATCGGCTGGCGCTTCGTCAATCCGCTGATGAAGGCGCAATATGGCGTCGATTCCATGCCGGAGACGGGCGAGAACGTCGCAGAGGATTTCGCCGTGTCGCGCGCCGATCAGGACCTGTTCGCGCTGGCGAGCCAGGCCAAGGCGGCGGCGGCTCAAGAGAATGGCCGGCTCGCCCGCGAGATCACGCCGGTGACGATCCCGCAGCGCAAGGGCGACCCGATCGTCGTCGATCGCGACGAACACCCGCGCGCCACCACGATCGAGGCACTTGCGAAGCTGTCGACGCCGTTCCGCAAGGGCGGCACGGTGACCGCCGGCAACGCCTCCGGCGTCAATGACGGCGCAGCCGCCCTGATCCTCGCCTCCGCCGCTGGCGCGAAGCGGCACGGCCTGACGCCGATCGCGCGCGTACTCGGCGGCGCGGCGGCGGGCGTTCCGCCGCGCATCATGGGCATCGGCCCGGCGCCAGCCTCGCAGAAGTTGATGGCGCGGCTCTCCCTCGGCGCCGCTGATTTCGACGTGATCGAGCTCAACGAGGCCTTCGCCTCGCAAGGGCTGGCAACGCTGCGCCAGCTCGGCATTGCCGACGATGATCCGCGCGTCAACCGCAATGGCGGCGCGATCGCGCTTGGTCATCCGCTCGGCATGTCCGGCGCGCGCATCACAGGGACCGCGGCGCTGGAACTCGGCCTCATCGGCGGTCGGCGCTCGCTGTCGATGATGTGCATCGGCGTCGGCCAGGGCATCGCCATCGCGCTCGAACGGGTCTGAACGTTTCAGGGCGGGCATACTGCCGCACGCGTGATCGCCGGGCTATGCTCTGGCGCGCGCGATTCCCGCGCGGATGACCGGAGACGCCCTTGACCCCCGTCACAGCCATCGCCTCGACAATGACGGCGTCATTCCTCGCCTCCTTCGTCGAGATGGTGGAAGCGTTCACGATCGTGCTCGCTGTCGGCATTTCGCGGAGCTGGCGGCCGGCACTGGTCGGCAGCGGGCTGGCGCTTGTCGTGCTGGCGGCGCTGGTCGTGATACTCGGACCGCTTTTGGCACGGGTTCCGCTTCAGTTGCTGCAATTTGCCGTCGGCGCCCTGCTGATCCTCTTCGGCCTCCGCTGGCT
This sequence comes from Kaistia sp., assembly GCA_965229085.1. Classification (GTDB taxonomy): domain Bacteria; phylum Pseudomonadota; class Alphaproteobacteria; order Rhizobiales; family Kaistiaceae; genus Kaistia. Next base: position 2,322,631 of record OZ245859.1, read on the forward strand.
GCGCAAGGCGATCCTCCGGGCCGGCGGCGTGATCGCGCTGCATGACGAGGAGAAGGCGTTCCGCGAGGAAACCGACATCCTGAAGCGCCAGGCCGCCGACCGACGCGCCGACATGCTGGCAGGCCTCGCGTCGTTCAAGGCGGTGCTGCTCGAGGGTGTCGAAGTGGTGTTCATTGTCATCGCGGTCGGCACCGCGCATGGCCTGACGCTCTATGCAGGGCTCGGCGCCCTGGCCGCGCTGCTGCTCGTCGTGGCGATCGGAGCCCTGATCCACAAGCCCTTGGCGCGCGTTCCGGAGAATGCGCTGAAATTCACCGTCGGCCTGATGCTGACCAGCTTCGGCATCTTCTGGACGGGCGAGGGTCTCGGCGCCGACTGGCCGGGTGCCGATCTGGCACTTATCGGCATCTTCGCGGTCCTTTCTTTCGTCGCGTTCGCGGCTGTCCGTTGGGTCCGGCGCGCGACATCGCACGGCACGGCCAGCCGAGCCCAGGGAGCATCGCTGTGAAGCTCCTCGCCGCCATCTGGTCGGAACTCATCGGCATGTTCGTTGACGACGGCAACCTCGCCCTCCATGCCGTCATCCTGATTGCCGCGATCACCGCGGCCGTTAAGCTCCTTGGCCTGCCGCCGCTCGCGGGGGGCTGCCTCCTTCTGGCCGGCGCAATCGGAATTCTCATCGCAAGCCTCCGGCGGGCGGCGCACGGGCGGCGCTGAGCACCGCCGGCAGCCCCTGCCGGCCGTAGTGCGGCCGGTTCTGCCACGGCCCCTGTCATCCAACAGTCACACATCCTCACTAGTGCGGAGATGCCATCCTCCCGAGAGACGGGCGGTCTGCGGCCGGCTGTCGTTTCGGGAGGTCCTTCCATTCCCGAACCGCGCCAGCCGCCGATGCGCGGGTGACGATCGGCGTGACGGGGCAACGAGGGGAAATCCAGTGGCTGCCATCGACCAGGACCAGTTGAACCGCATCAAGGCGGAAATCGCCGACAGCTTCGACGAGGAGCTGGAGATGCAGCTCGAGGAAGACCGGCTCGACGAGCTGGTTGCCGAGGGCATGTCTGAGCCGGCTGCGCCGACGCTCGACCGGCAGACCTATTTCCGCGAGCTGTTCCGCCTGCAGCACGAGTTGGTCCGCCTGCAGGACTGGGTGCAGTACAAGAAGCTCAAGGTTGTCGTGCTGTTCGAAGGCCGCGATTCCGCTGGCAAGGGCGGCGCTATCAAGCGCGTCACCCAGCGGCTCAATCCGCGCGTCTGCCGCACCGTCGCGCTGCCGGCGCCGACCGAGCGTGAACGCAGCCAGTGGTATTTCCAGCGCTATGTGCCCCATCTGCCGACCGGCGGCGAGATCGTCCTGTTCGATCGCAGCTGGTACAACCGCGCCGGCGTCGAGCGCGTGATGGGCTTCTGCACCCCCGAAGAGCTCGACGAGTTCTTCCGCTCGGTGCCCGAGTTCGAGCGCATGCTGGTCCGCTCCGGCATCATCTTGATCAAATACTGGTTCTCGATCACCGACGAGGAACAGGAATTCCGCTTCAAGATGCGCATCCACGATCCGCTGAAGCAGTGGAAGCTGTCGCCGATGGACATGGAGAGCCGCGTCCATTGGGAGGAATACACCAAAGCCAAGGAAGACATGCTGGCGCGGACCCACAGCGCCGATGCGCCGTGGTGGGTGGTTCAGGCCGTCGACAAGAAGAAGGCGCGCCTCAACTGTATCGATCACCTCTTGAAGCAGATCCCCTATGAGGACGTGCCGAAAGCCGAGATCGAGCTGCCCGAGCGGATCCATCATCCGGACTACAAGCGGACGCCCGTGCCGACGGATATGTATGTGCCCGAGATCTACTGATCATCCGGTTCGGCGGGTCGATCGGCCCGCCACGACGGACTATTTACCAGCCGTTAAGCATGAAGCGGCGAGGGTTTGGCAGGCGCCAGATCGCGGAGGGCACGCATGATCCTATACCAGGTTACCAAACGTGCCCCGAGGGACTGGCAGGTTGCCGCCTTCGCCGACCGGCCGGGCTGGTTTGGCCCGCCGCTGATGGTGACGCGCGACATCAGGGGCCGAAAAGCTGCGGAGAAGCTCGCCCGCGCGCTTGCCGGCGAGGCCGGCCGCGTCACGGTGGTCGAGACGGCCCGGCGCTGAGGCCGAACCGATCACCGGCCTGCGCCGATCAGCCCTTCTTGGGCTTATCGCCCTTCTTCTTGGCAGTCTCCGGCAAGGGCAGTGTCGCGGCCTTCGAAGACGAGGCATCCGTCTCTGGCTGGCTCTCGTCATCATCCCTGAGGCGATGGCTGAGCCCAAGCTCGAACAGGATGTCGAGGACCTTGCGGTCTTTCAGATCGGGATCACTGAGCGCGTAGAAAGCGCCATGAACGATCTTCTTGTCCTTGGCCCCGGTCTCGCGCTTGGCGAACTGCAACAGCGCCTCGCCCTTCAATCCTCCGGCAACGCCTTCCAGCAGAGCCTTCTGGATCTGCTTCTTGGTATCCGCCACGTCATTCTCCTTCATCGCACGCACGTGAGTCCTGTGCGCAACATCCATGGAGGCGGTGTGACGTCATTCGCATGTCACAAACAAGCACCTGACGACTGCCAGAACTGTCATAATCGGCGAAGCGACCGCTCAAGCTCACCATCGGCGATCAATTCGGCCAGCAGAAGGCGAATTCCGCTGCGCATCGAAGCCATCAGACGATCAGCACAGGAGTGCCAATCATGGACATCATCCGCGCAGGAGCGCGCCGCTCGGGCAAAGGGCCCGAGTCCTGGTTCACCGGCACCGTCCGCATCGACCCGCTGTTCAACAGCTTCGACCCCGCGCGCGTCCAGGGGGCGCAGGTGACATTCGAGCCCGGAGCGCGAACCGCCTGGCATACCCATCCTCTCGGCCAGACGCTCATCGTCACATCAGGCCTTGGCCGCGTGCAGCGGGCGGGCGGGCCGGTCGCGGAAATCCGGCCCGGCGATGTCATCTGGTTCGCGCCGGGCGAACGGCACTGGCATGGCGCGTCGCCAGAGACCGCGATGACGCATATCGCGATCCAGGAAGTCCAGGACGGCAGAGCCGTCGACTGGGCCGAACATGTCTCGGACGCCGACTACGGCGCGTAGCCCGGCACGTCCGTACCACGGGTGCTCATAACGCGCCGGTTCGCGGGCCGACGCTCTCACGCATGACGATGGTACAGGGAATGACCAGCCGGCGCGGCTCGCCCTTATGCCGTCCGAGCACCATGTCGACGATCAACGCGGCAGCGCGCTGGCCGAGCTCTGCGGAGTTCTGCTGGATGGTAGAGAGCGCCGGCGTCATGAACGGCGCGATCGGCGCGCCGTCGAAGCCGAGGATCGCGACATCGCCCGGCACCTTCAGGCCCTCGTCGAGGACCGTCTTCATGAAGCCGATGGCCGTGTCGTCATTGGCGCAGATCACGGCGGTCGGCCGCTGATCGGCGGGGATAGACAGGAAGTCGCGGGCGACCGCGACGCCGCCGCTGAAGCTGAAATTGCCCTGGCTGAGCCGGAGCGCCGCCTCCGGCAGACCGCAAGCGGCGAGCGCATCGCGGACGCCGCGAAGGCGTTCCAGCTCGTGATAATTGTCCGGCCGGCCGCGTGCATAGAGAAAGCGGCGATGACCGAGCTCGACCAGCTTCCGCGTCGCGGCCACAGTGACGTCGTGGTCGTCGCTGATGATGCTCGGGATGTCCTGAGCACTCAGATCGAAGTGGAGCGACGCGATCGGCAGCCCAAGCTCGACGAGGCTTCGGCCATTCGCTGCCGGGATGTCGGACGCCATCAGCAGAACGCCCGAAACCGTGCCGCCAAGTGCCACACGAAGGATGGTCTCGTCCGTTTCCGCCTCGCGCGAGACATTGGCGATCAGAAGCGAGAAGCCGAGGTCAGACAATCCCTTTGCAGCGGCCCGGAGCACTTCGGACACGGTCTGCGAGGCACCGATATAGAGTTCGTCCGGCAACACGATCATGATCGTGCGCGTTGTGCCGACGCGCAGATTCCTAGCCGTCTGGTTGCCGGTATAGCCGAGCTTGCGGGCGGCCGCCTCGACCTTGAGCCGCGTCGGCTCCGCGATGCGTCCGGGGACGGTCAAGGCGCGGCTGACAGTGGACGTGGCGACGCCAGCCTCCCGCGCCACATCCGCAATCGAGGGCCCGGAAGTCCCGCTCTCCGTCCGCTTCACCATCAGCACGCCATCCTTACCCTGTTCCAGTGGCGTCCTTTTAGCAGCAGAACGCGCTCGTCGCGTGGTCAGAGCCGTCCAGCCTTCAACTCCGACGCGAGATGGCGGCAGGCCCTGACGGTCATCGCCATGATCGTCAGCGTCGTCCCAGACACGCCGCTGCTGGCGAAAGAACTGGCATCGGTCACGAGCAGGTTCGGGACATCCCAGGTCTGGTTCCAGCGATTGAGAACCGAATCCGCCGAAGCGGCACCCATGCGCGCGCCACCCGATTCATGGATGGCAGCGCCCATGACCATGGTCTTGCCGAACAGGGCGCGGAAGGCGAGCTGAATATGCCGACCGGACTCCGCATAGGGGCCGCGGCCCTTCTCGACGAGACCGAGCGGCGAGCCGACGAATTCGAACTGGCCCCCTGCGCCCTCGACCGTTTCGACGAGCGCGTCGATCTCGCGCCGCAGGGTCTCTTCGTCCCTGGGCCCGATCTTGCAGCGGATATGCGGGATCGGCACCCCGAATGCGTCCTTGCGGCGATCGAGCGTGATGCGGTTGTCCGCAACCGCTTCCATCGCGCCATAGCCGAAGAAGCTGAAACGCGATGCGCTTTCGGTGCCAGTGCGGTTGCGGCCGACCGACCCCTGATACGCGAAATCGGACGCCGCGGACACGCCATCCTTGCCGAGGAAGCGCGGCAGGTAGATGCCGCCAGACGGCCCGTAGAACAGATCGCTCGGCGCCGTATCGGCCGTCGACCAGCCTCGTGTCAGCGGAAACGTCCCGGCCGCGATACAGGGCAGTTGGTCCATGAAATAGCGACCAAGGCTGTCCGAGCTGTTCGCAAGGCCCTGCGGATGCTGCGGGCCGGCCGAATTCAGCATCAGGCGCACGCTCTCGATCGGCGAGGCGCAGAGAACTACGGAACGGGCGCGGAAGGTGTGCGATCGGCCCGTCCGCGTCTCGACAGCCTCAACCCCGATCGCGCGACGGCCACTTTCATCGGTCAGAACCCTCCGGGCGACCATGTCGTAGCGAATGTCGAGCCGGCCACTGGCGAGGGCATCGCGCATCGGGGAGAGGACGCGGGTCGGTTCCGGGCCCATATAGCGCCATGTTACAACCTTTCGCTCCGGCCATTCGGTCTCGACCGTCCGCTTGAACAGACGCTCCCCTTCCGTCATCTCCGCGCGGTGGGCATAGGCGCTGTCCGGCAGCGTCGGAACGCCGTCAACCTCGCCGTAGAGTCCCAGCGACTTTTCGACCTCCTCATAGAAAGGCGCAAGATCGGCATAGTCGATCGGCCAGTCGACGCCGTGGCCGGTTCGGCTCCGCGCCTTGAAATCGTCGTCTGTCCATCGGAGCAGCACCCGGCCGAAAGTGTGCGTGCGCCCGCCGGCCTGGCGGCCGCGGATCCATAGAAACGGAGCATCGGCCGGCGTCGTGTAGGGATGCTTGCGGTCGTTGACGAAGAGGTGGCGCATACGCCCGTCGAAAAAGGCGGCGCGCGCCTGGATACCCTGGCCGAGCAGCGTCGCCTTAGCCCTTTGCCAAAGATTGATCCCCGTCCTGGGCGGATTGCGGGTGGCATCAAAATCGGCCTGTCCGATCTTTGGCCCTGCCTCTAGCTGCAACACCCTCAGCCCCTGCGCTGTGAGTTCGCGCGCGGCAAAGCTTCCGGCGGCGCCCGACCCGACGATCAGCACATCGAAAATGACATCCATCGTATCTTCATTCCTTCTGGAAACAGAGCGGGCGGTCGCTCCCGCGCGGGCGGCGACGGACTATTCTGCGATCCCCCGCTATCTGACAATCGCCAGCGGGCGGTTGGACGCGCCGGCGCGCCAAGCGTGGCCGGGTCTGGCCTCAGATTGCGGCCATATCAGCCGAAAAACTGCCCAACTCATGCGCAGAAAACCCGCTTGCAAAGAAAAACATCATATGCGAGCACTATCAGACTGGCAATCGATTGCCAACAGGAGTTGCGTCCAAGCCCACCGGCTCGAACAGCCGGATTTCGAATGTGCCTGACCATCATCAAATCGAGAACAGAGGTATCATGTCCATCAGACGCTTGGCCTGTACGGCGCTCCTGCTCGCCGCATCATCGCTGCCGATCGCGCTCGGCTCCGGCGCCGCCATGGCCGGGCCTGCGATCGACGACACGCCGGCAACCGGCAAGCTGCAGGTCTGGATCGGCGGCGCCGAAGGTGAGAAATTGCCGGCCTTCCTCGCCGATTTCGAGAAGGCCAATCCCGGCCTCGAGATCCAGATGACGCAGGTCCCGTCGGATCAGTTCGACGCGAAGCTCCTGACGGCCATCGCGGCCGGCACCGTGCCCGACCTCGTCCGGCTCTACTCCCAGAGCCAGGCGAGCCTGATGGCGACCGGTGCCTTCGCTGCCGTGCCCGAGGGACTGGTCAAGCCTGACGACTTCTTCCCCGGCGTCTACGGCTCGAATGTCAGGAACGGCGTCGCCTATGGCGTCCCGATGGACGCCTACGCAACCCTCTTCCAGTATCGCAAGGACCTCGCCGAGAAGGCCGGCCTCGCCGCTCCCAAGACCTGGGACGAGATGAAGGCCTTCACCAAGGCGATGCAGAAGCAGGGAGCCACCTGGGGCTTCGCGATGGATGTCGGCTACGACATCTACAATGCGCAGGGACTGAACGAATATGCCCATCAGAACGGCGGCGGCTTCCTCAGCGCCGACGGATCGAAATGGACGTTGAACTCGCCCGAGAATATCGAGGCGCTGGAATTCTGGGGCTCCTTCTTCACCGAAGGTCTCGCCTCGCCCGACGGGCCGAAATTCCTCGATACCGTGCCGTGGTTCACCTCGGGCGAGATCGCATCGAAGGACATGGGCCCCTGGTTCGAGCAATGGCTGGTCGACGCCAATGGCCGCAAATGGGTCGATGACAAGTTGGCGACCGCAGTCATGCCGGCCGGCAAGGCAGGCAGCTTCTCGGCGCTCGGCGCCGGCAGCCTCGCCGTGCTCAAGGACGGCAAGAACCATGACGCGGCGTGGAAGCTCGTTCGCTACATGGCCAAGCCCGAAACCCAGATCGCCTGGTACAAGACGTTCGGCAGCCTGCCCGCCGTCAAGGCGGCCTGGAACGACCCCGCCATTGCCGGCAATCCGCTGCTGAACGCCGAACGCGAGGCGCTGCAAACTGCGGTCGACATTCCCCAGGTCCCGACCTGGAACCAGGTGGGCACCTATCTCGGCCAGCAGATGGAACTGGTTGCCCGCGGCAAGGCGAGCGCCAAGCAGGTGCTGGATGACGCGCAGAACTTCGCCGAGTCCGCCGGCCTCGGCAACTGACCTGACATCGCGGGGGAGGCGCGCGTCTCCCCCGGCCACCCGAAGCGGACACGGCGCTTCAGCAGCCCTCTCCAGAGCCGGAGATCTCGATGGCACACGCGAATAACGGTCAGGGCAGCACAACACGCCGACAGGCGGCAGCGGCGTGGCTGTTCGTGGCGCCTTTCCTGGCGATCTTTCTCGTCTTTACCGCAATCCCGGCCCTGATCGCGCTCGTCTACAGCTTCACCGATATCGGCATCGCCGATATCCGCCATCCGCTCGACGTCCACTTTACGTTCCTGCGCACCTTCACGCGCGTCCTGACCAATGCCGGCTTCCTCCAGTCGCTGGCGACGACGGGCATCTTCATCGTCATCGGCGTTCCGCTCACGATGGCGATCGGCCTCGCCTTCGCGCTGGCGCTGAACAGCGGCATCAACCACCTCAAAGCCACTTATCGCGCGGCATTCTACCTGCCGGTGATCACCAACGTCGTCGCCGCCGCCGTCATCTGGCAATACGCCTTCACGCTCAAGGGTCCCGTCAATACGATGCTGGCCTCGCTCGGCATTGCGGGACCGAACTGGCTTGGCGACCCGAACATGGCGATCGCCACGGTGATTCTCTTGACGACCTGGCGCAATCTCGGCACCTGCATGGTGCTGTTCCTCGCCGGGCTGCAGGCCATTCCCGCCAATGTCTACGAGGCCGCCGCCATCGACGGTGCCTCACCATGGCGACGCTTTCTCTGGATCACGCTGCCCCTGCTGCAGCCGGCAACCATCCTGACGACCGTCTTGATGACGGTCTCCTACATGAACATCTTCGACGAGCCCTATCTTTTGACCAAGGGCGGGCCGATCGGCTCGACACGGTCTGTCGCGCTCTGGGTCTATGAGCAGTTCGGGCATGGCAACATCGCCGCCGCGATGGCCGGCTCCTATGTGATGCTCGCCATCGTCGTCGTGCTCGGATTGCTCCAGTTGCGCCTGCTGCGAGCCCGCACGTGAGGAAACCCTTCGCCCCCCGGACAGCGCTTCTCTATGCCGGGCTGACGGCAAGCGCGGCGCTGCTGCTGCTGCCCTTCGTCTGGGTCCTGTTCGGAGCCTTCAAATCGCAGGCCGAGATCATGGCCGCGCCCGGCGCCTGGCTGCCGAAGAGTTTCAGCAATCTCGACAATTTCATCGAGCTCTTCGCGCATCGGCAGTTCGGCACCTACATGTCGAACTCGCTGCTGGTGTCGGGCGCGACCGTGGTCTCGAACGTTCTTTTCAGTTCGCTCGCCGGCTATGCGCTTGCCAAGCTCCCCTTCCGCGGGCGCGGGCTCGTTGTCGGCTGCATCCTCGCAGGGATGATGATCCCCTATATCGCGCTGTTCGTGCCAGCCTTCTTCATCATCGTGCAGACCGGCCTCGTCAACACGCTGGCCGGCATCGTGCTGCCGATCGCGGTCATGCCGATCGGCGTCTTCATCATGCGCCAGTTCGCCCAGTCGGTTCCAGACGAACTGCTGGAAGCAGCGCGTCTCGATGGCGCCGGCGAGTTTCGCATCTTCTTCAGCATCTTCCTGCCGCTGGTGGGTCCTGCGATCGCCACCATCGCCATCATTACGTTCCTCAACTCCTGGAACTATTTCCTCTGGCCGCTGATCGTGGCGCAGGACCAGGCGAGCTACACGCTGCCGGTCGGCCTTGCCGTTGCGTCGCAGGCGGCGCGCTCCACCGATTACGGACTGCTGCTCGCCGGCGCCGTGGTGGTTCTGCTGCCGGTGCTGATCCTCTTTCTCTTCCTGCAGCGATACTTCGTCCGCGGCGTCGCCGTCACGGGCCTGAAATAGCGCATCCCCCAACCCGATAACGAGGCAAGCCCCGATGGCCACTGAGTTCGCGACCGACATCATCACGTTCTATCATCCGCAGTTCTGGGGCTTTGAGACAGCAGAGCAGCTGCAAGCCTGGGTCCCGGCCCATCTCGACACTTTTTGGGAGAAAGTGCTCAGCGCCTCGGCCCAGGCTGGCGTCTCGGGCCTCGAACTGACCTTCGCGCCGGGGAGCATCGACAATGCGCTCAAGGCCTTCGGCAGCGCCAAGGCCTTCCGCGCCGAGCTGGATCAGCGCGGACTCCGGGTTGTGAGCACCTTCATGGCCGACTCGCCGGCCTGGACGCCTTCGGCCGATCTCGGCGCCATCATTGCCGACGCGGAAGCACGCGCGGCATTCCTGACCGATCTCGGCGCCGAATTGCTGGTGATCGGACTGCCGATGCGCAAGACGTTTGGCGAGCGGCCGCCTGTCTTCATCGACATGGCCTATATGGCCGAAATGGCCACCATCGCCCATGCGATCGGCGAGGCGGTCGGCCAACAGGGCGTCAAGCTCGCCATGCACACCGAATCCAACAGCGCCCTGTGGTTCGAGCGTGACATCGACCTGTTCATGGCGGCCACGGATCCGCGCTATGTCTCCCTCTGCCCCGACTCGTGCCACATCACGCTCGGCGGCGGCGATCCCGCGGCGGTCGCGCGACGGCACAGCCAGCGCATCGCGCTCGCGCACTGGAAGGATGCGGTGGGTGTGATAGAAAAGCAGCTGACGATCGACAGCACGATCTACACACAGCAGCAGGATTACATGACCGATTTCGGCACCGGCGTCGTCGACTGGAAAGCGTGGTCCGAAGCAATGCTCATGACGCCCGGCCGCGACATCGTGCTGCTTGAGCTCGATGCGGCCGCCGATCCCGTCGCCTCGCTCGAAGCCGGGCGGAGGGTCGTCGAGAGCGTGCGGTCATGATCGATTTCAGCATCTGCATCGAGCTGGCCTTCGCCGAGGACGAGCGGTCCTATCCCGACCGTGTTCGCGCTGCGGCGGATTCCGGCTTTGCGGCGGTCGAGATCTGGGACTGGCAGGGCAAGCCGCTCGGCGATCTCGGCCTCGCCTTGCGAGAGACCGGGACAGCGCTGCACACGCTCTGCGCCGAAGGCTGGCAGGACAAATGCCAGCTCGGCGATCCCGCATCGCATCCACGCTTCGTCGAGCGGGTTGCGGCGGCCGCCGCCGTCGCGACCGAACTCGGCGTGCCCAAGATCGTGGTTCTCGCCGGCAACCTCGTTCCGGGCCAAGGCCGCGCGGCACAGTTGGCGGCGGCGCGCGATGCGCTGGCACGGGCCTCGGATGCGATCGCGAGCCTGCCGGTGGAGCTGCTGGTGGAGGTTGTGAACCGCGAATTCGAAGGGCCGAACGCCCTCTTGCAGGACTCGGCCACCACGATCGAGTTGCTGCGAAAGCTCGGCCGCCCCAATGTCCGCTACCTCTATGACCGCTACCACGCGATCCTCAACGGCGAGGCCCTCGGCGAAGTCGTCGGCGACAACATGGACCTCGTCGGCCACATTCAGGCGGCCGACCTGCCCGGCCGCTGCGAACTCGGCGCCGGCGCGCTCGACTGGGTGGAGGAGCTGCGCTGGCTGATCGAGGCCGATTATTCCGGTTATGTCGGGATCGAGGCTATCCCAAAGGGTCCGAGCGCCTTGATCCACGCAAGCGCCGTGGAACTGCTGCAAAAGGCGAAGGCGTCGATCCCGCGCTAAGCGACCGATGGTCGGGGCGTTGATGCCGAGGCGGCGGCAAGCGGGGGTGTGGCTGCTGTTTCGCACCGATAGCCAAAGCCGGACCTCGCCTCACTGTCCCGATGCCACCGCGGGCGATGCGATGGCCGCATAGGCGGCGATCGGCTGTGGGCGACCGATGAGATAGCCCTGGATTTCGGCGCAGCCTTCCCGCTTCAGGAGAGCGCGCTCGTCCTCGGTCTCGACGCCTTCGGCGATGACCGGGATCCGCAGGGCAGCGCCGAGACTGATCACGGCACGGACGATGGCCCGCGATTGCTTCGCCGAACCCATTCCCGTGACGAAGCTGCGGTCGATCTTGATCTTGTCGAACCGGAAGGATTGCAGCGAGGCGAGTGAGGAATAGCCGGTTCCGAAATCGTCCATGGCAATCCTGACGCCGAGAGACTGCAGCCGGTGCAAGACCGCGAGGCTCCGCGCCTGATCGCTGATTAGGAGGCCCTCGGTGATCTCAAGCTCGAGCCGGCTCGGCGCCAGGCCGGTTTCTTCGAGAACGCTGCCGACGAGACCGGGCAGATCGGCGTCGACGAACTGGCCCGGCGAGAGATTGACGCTAATCTGCAGGCCCGAGCTCCAGCCCGCAGCTTCGCGCGCCGCCGTGCGCAACACCCATTCTCCGATCTCACGGATGGCGCCCATCCGTTCGGCGAGTGGGATGAACTCACCCGGCAGCACCAGGCCGCGCTTCGGATGGTTCCAGCGGACCAACGCCTCGAAGCCGAAGATCCTGCCATCGATCGTCGCCTGCGGCTGATAGAAGAGGACAAGCTGGCCCAGCGTCACGGCCGAGCGGAGGTCGATCTGGAGCGCATGTCCCTCGCGGACCGAGCGGTCGATGCTCGGCTGGTAGAAACGGGCGACACGGCGGCCTTCGGCCTTTGCACGGTAGAGCGCGGCGTCGGCATTGCCGAGGAGCGCCTCGCTATCCGCGCCATCGGAGGGAAAGACAGCCGCGCCGATGCTGAGGCCAACCGTGACCCGCTCGCCACGGACGGAAAGCGGCTCCGACAGAGCGGCGAGCAGGCGGCCGGCAAGCGCCTGTGCCGTCTCGGGCTGCGGACCGACAGAAGAAATGATGTTGAACTCGTCGCCACCGACGCGGGCGAGAAAAGCGCCTTCGAGCACGCCTGCCAGCCGCTCGGACACCGCCTTCAGCAATGCGTCGCCGCCGGCATGTCCGAAGACGTCGTTGGCCTCCTTGAAGTCGTCGAGATCGAGGCAGACGACGGCAAAGCCCGCGCAGCTCATCCGTGCCGCGTCAAAGGTCTCGGCGAGACGCTTGGTAAAGGCAAGCCGGTTCGGGAGTTCCGTCAGCGGGTCGTGGTGGGCGAGGTGGACGATGCTGGCGGTCGTTTCGGCGATCTCGGCACCGACGGTCCGCAGCCTCTCCCTGGCCTCGTCAAGGCTGAGAACCGCGCGCCTCACTTCATCCTGCATGATGTTGAAGCTCTCGCCCATCTGGCCGAGTTCGTCGCGCGAATGGATCGGCACCGGGCGGATATCGACCGAGGCGCGCGCCGCGTCGAGGTCTCCCCGCCCGAGCGCCGCCATCGCGTCGGAGAATTGGCGCAGCGTACCGGTCGCAAGGCGCCGCGCCGCCTTGCTCACTTCCGTCGCCGAATGGGTGATCATGCCCGGGAGGATGAGGCCGACGCTGATGCTGAGCAGAGCGACGGCCACGAAAATGTCCTCGAGCGCGGCGACCAGCGCGGTTTCCTTCACCGGCACATTGCTGATCGCCATCAGATAGGCGGCGCCATCGAGCAGCAGCACGATCAGCATCGCGCCGGTCAGCTTGACATGCAGCGTCCGGGCAAAAATCGGCAGCCCGTCGCGATGACGATCCTCCATGACCCGCCACGCATAAAGCCCTGCGCCCGAATAGGCGAGCGCGAGGCCGAACAGAACCGTCGGCAGGCCGAACTGCTGGAAGCCAAGGATCGCTGTCACCAGCCAGACGGCACAGGCACACAGCCCGAGGCCGAGCAGGCCGCGCCCGGCCCGATAGGGGCGCACCGCATCCGGCATGTCCCGTCGAAGCAGCCAGACCGCAACGACCGGCATGCAGACACTGATGAGATAGGTGAAATTGGCGGCGGCGATCATCCAGACGGGGTCGCCCATCAGAAGGAAGATGATCGCGAAGAGGGCGGTGGCCAAAGTCGCGGCCGTCGGAACGTCGGTCTTTGAGCGTCCTGCCAGGAAGCGCGGAAGCACGCCATCCTCGCTCAACTGCGCCAGCGTGCGCGCGGCACCGGCGAGCGGCTGCAGCGTGCCATGGAACATGTTGAAGATGATGAACCAGATGGCAGCCGCCTTGCCGAAGCTGCCGAGCAGCGGCGCGAATGTGGGGCCCAGAATTGTCGCCAGATCACGGCCGAGATCATCGGGGCCGAGCACGCCGAGCCAGACCACCGGCAGCACGACGAAATAGAGGCCCGCCATGGCACCGCTGGCAACGATCGCCCTGGGCACATTGCGGTTGGGGTCTCTGGTTTCGCCGACATGGCATGTCGCCGCCTCAAAGGCCGGCGCGGCAAATCCGATCAGATAGAGCCCGGCCATCACAGAGGTGATCTGACCAAACAGGCCCGGGAACGGCGTCGACAGACGAAAATCGAAGGCCTGATGCCAGTCGACGGCGCCGGACAGAATCGGGACCAGAGCGGACAGGAAGGCCAGCAGCGCGGATGCGGCGGCGACCGGAATGGCGAGCCGCGCCACCCATTTGACGCCGGCGAGGTTGACGAGCGTGAACAAGGCGACGATGCCGATCGCCACGGCTTCGAGCCGAATTCCCGGCAGGTACCATTGCTGGATCGCGGCGGCCGAGAGCAGTGCCGTGATTCCGCAGGTCGGCACCCAGCCCCACCAGTAGCAGGTACCCGTCAATGCGGTGAGCACCGGACTATAGGGACGGAAGGCCTCGGTGCAGCCGGCGGCGATGCCTCCGACTCGATTGGGCCACATCAGGACGAGCTCGGTCCAGGCGGGTGCCGCCGCCCAGCCCAGGAGAAGACCGATGATGAGCAGCAGAACGGCGGCGCTTCCCTGGCCCTTGATGTCGCCCTGGCCGACGAACAGCGCCGTGATCAGGAAAATCATCTGGTTGCTGCCGCCCATCGCGAGGGCAGTCGTGCCGACCCAGCCGAGCGTCCGCGGATGAGGAGATGGATCGGCAGACTTTGTCATAAAGCTTACCTTTTGGGGCGCCTTGACGATCATGCAGCCGTTTGAACGCTCCCCGAAACCCCATGCCGCTGCGAAACGTTCTGCCCAGAACACAAGATCGCGAATTCAAAGGAAATACAAAAGCGCGCACGCTCTCGAGCTATCGCCGATCGGGTCAGTTCCTGCGCGCAGCGGCGGCCCAGCCGCCGGCCGATCCGCATCGTGAAGAGGCCCGTCCAGTGCAGCTAGAATCGCGACGCGCGCGGCGATGAGCAATCCCGCTGCAGCCCTAGCTCATGATTTGACGATCTCCACGCGGCGGTTCAGGGCCCGCCCGCCTTGGGAATCGTTGGAGGCGACCGGCCTGTCGAAGCCGAAGCCTTGTGAGGAGAGCCGCCCAGCGCTGACGCCCTTGCTCATCAGATAGGCCTGGACGGCCGCGGCGCGTCGGCTCGAAAGGTCTTTGTTGAACGCGTCCGTGCCGATGTTGTCTGTGTGACCTTCCAGCGCGATCGTCCAGTCCTCATGTTCGCGCAGCAATTCGGCGACCTGGTCCAGCAACGGATAGGAAGCCGGCTGGAGTGTTGCCGCGTTGAAGTCGAAATTGACGCCGTCGAGCCGAGAGCGGCCGAGCGATTGCAAGTCGGCGCCAAGTTGCGAGCCCGCCGCCTTGCCGCGCCAGCCGGGAATTTGCGGACAATCCCCAATGTCGCTCGAGATCTTCTCCGCACTCCAGAAGGAGTCGTAACCATAGTCCGGATTGGATTCATCCGCCCGGCTCAGGGCGAAGAGTGACTTGTTGCCCGGCGCAAAGGCAAACAACGCAAGTGAGCGCCGGGCGACACGGCCGTCATCCTCATGCTCGATCATCTCGCCCTTGAGCATGCGGCCATCGATGCCTGCGCCGACAAGCCCCGAACGGTAGTCGAAGCAACCGACCACGCGCGTGCCTTCCTGTTTGAGATGCACCTTCCCCCAGCCGCTCGCCCCCTCATAGGTGCCGCTGACGTCGTCGAGATGCGCGCTGTCGGTAAGCCTTCGACCATAGCCATGGAATCCGGTCATACCGTAGTTCTCGGCGCCGTAATTGCTTGTATAAGTCAGCCTGACCCAACGACCAATCGCCTTGTCCGGCAAGACGAAGCTCTGGCCGTTGCTGTCGATCTCGAGCTGGGCATTGAGCACGGTAGAAAAGCCGGCGCTCATGGACGTATCCGACACCTCCACAGTCACGCCTTTCACCGATTTTTCCGGGTTCGACAGGCCGCCCGTATCGAAGACGATCGTCGCGATCTCGGTCTGCTCAGGCAGTTCCAGCACATAGGTCGCAGGCTTGCCACCCTCGGCGCGGGTATCGGTGAACGCTGTCTCGTCGATCAACGCATAGGGCGAATAGGCCATATCGGCATAATCGGCATCGGCAGGCTTGCCAACAAAGCGCGTGCCGGCGGAGAAGGCGAATAGATCCTCAAGCAAAGGCGATTGCGCAAACGTTGGAGTCAAAACCAGCATCTGCAGGCCGGCAAGCAACAGTGAGTAGACGATCGCGCGGGCGATCCATGTCGCGGTGTGCATCGTTCGTCCCCTGCTCTTCGCTGCCATTCAGTGTGTGCTTTGCAAGCCGATTTGGAAACCCGTGATCTTCAGACGCGCCTTGTCACGATTGCAACGGGACGAAACCGCGAGGCCGAGGTTCAGCCCGGCGCATTGCGCCGCGCAGTCGCGCTTGTCTTCCGAATGCTGGAATTGCGGCGCCACAGTCAGCTGGCGGCGTCAATCGTGAGACGATGATCGCGCTCAAATGCGGCCGCGGCCATGTCAAGCAATCGGCCATCGCGCTGCATGATGGATATCAGCAGCTCGAAGACGACCAACCCTGATGTCGGGAGACCATCACGGGAGAAACGCTTCGGCGTCGGTGCACCGCAGAGTGGACTGGCAGAGAATTTGGAGCGGGTGAAGGGAATCGAACCCTCGTCATCAGCTTGGGAAGCTGCTTCTCTACCATTGAGATACACCCGCAATCCGAGTGCAACGACATCGAAACGATCGCTGTCATCACCGTCGGCAGGCAGCGCCTCGAGGCCTCGCCTGCGCCTTTCTCTTTATCCGGTTTTTCCCCGAGGGAGCAAGCGGGCGGCGCGGAATTCACGGGATGAGAGGCTCAATACCCCAAGTCCCCGGCTGCCGGCATCGAACACCGACAGCCACACCATCGCGCCGCTGTCACACCAGCGCCGGTTCGAGACCGGCCATGAGGTCTGCGAACCAGACAGCGAAGAAGGCAGGCGCGCGGCGCCCCTGCCCTCCCTCTCAGGCGCGGTGCGGCCAGGTCCAGTTGCGGATTTCCGGCATGTCCTCGCCATGCTCGCGCACATAGCGGCCGTGCTCGACGAGCTTGTCGCGGAAGCGCTGCGTGACCGCCGCGGCGCCGACGGCAAGGCCCGGCACGCGCTCGATCGCCGAGATCGCCAGATGGAAGCGGTCGAGCTCGTTCATCACCGTCATATCGAAGGGCGTCGTCGTCGTGCCCTCCTCGATGAAGCCGCGCACATGCAGCCGCGCATGGTTGGCACGGCGATAGGTCAGCCGATGGATCAATTGCGGATAGCCGTGAAAGGCGAAGATCACCGGCTTGTCGCGGGTGAAGATCGCATCGAATTCGCGATCGGACAGGCCATGGGGATGCTGCTCCTTCGCCTGAAGCGTCATCAGGTCGACGACATTGACGACGCGGATGCGCAGGTCCGGCAACTCCTGCCGCAGCATGTCGACCGCCGCGAGCGTCTCGAGCGTCGGCACGTCGCCGGCGCAGGCCATCACAACGTCCGGCTCGACGCCGCCGCGCTCCGTTCCGGCCCATGACCAGATGCCGATGCCGACCTCGCAATGCGGCACCGCCTCTTCCATCGTCAGCCATTGCGGCGCCGGCTGCTTGCCCGCGACGATGACATTGATGCGGTCGTAGGTGCGCAGGCAATGATCCGTCGTCCAGAGCAGCGTGTTGGCATCCGGCGGGAAATAGATGCGGACGATGTCGGCCTTCTTGTTGGCGACGAGATCGACGAAGCCCGGATCCTGGTGGCTGAAGCCGTTATGGTCCTGACGCCAGACATGCGAGGTCAGGAGATAGTTGAACGAGGCGATCGGCCGCCGCCATGGCAGGGCGCGCGAGACCTTCAGCCATTTGGCATGCTGGTTGAACATCGAATCGACGATGTGGATGAAGGCCTCATAGCAGGAGAAGAAGCCGTGCCGGCCGGTGAGGAGATAACCCTCGAGCCAGCCCTGGCAGAGATGCTCCGAGAGCACCTCCATGACGCGGCCATCCTCGGCGAGATGATCGTCATAGCTCTCGATCCCCTCCATCCAGACCCGGTCCGTCGCCTCGAACACCGTGTCGAGCCGGTTCGAGGCGGTCTCGTCCGGACCCATCAGGCGGAAATTGCGCGCCTCGGCATTGAGCTTGAAGACGTCGCGCAGGAACGTGCCCATCACGCGCGTCGCCTCGCCGCTGGTGGCGCCAGGCGCCGGGACGGCAAGCGCATAGGCCCGGAAATCCGGCAGCTTCAGCGCGCGCTTCAGCAGGCCGCCATTGGCATGCGGGTTGGCGCCCATGCGGCGCGCGCCATCCGGCGCCAGCGCGGCCAGCTCGGGCTTCAGGCTTCCGTCGGCCTCGAAGAGGTCGTCCGGATCATAGGAGCGCATCCAGGTGTCGAGCAGCGCCAGATGGGCGGGATTGTCGCGCACATTGGCGATCGGCACCTGATGGGCGCGCCAGAAACCCTCGACCTTCTTGCCGTCGACTTCCTTCGGTCCGGTCCAGCCCTTCGGCGAACGCAGGATCAGCATCGGCCAGCGAGGCATCGCCTTGTCGCCGGCGCGCGCCGCGGCCTGGATCGCGCGAATGCGGCCGAACATGGTGTCGAGCGTACCGGCCATCGCCTGATGCATCGCCTCGGGCTCGTGGCCCTCGACGAAGAACGGCTCGTAGCCGAAGCCGGTAAAGAGATGGGTGAGATCGGTATCGCTCATCCGGCCAAGCACGGTCGGATTGGCGATCTTGTAGCCGTTCAGGTGCAGGATCGGCAGCACGGCGCCGTCGCGGGCGGGATTGAGGAATTTGTTGGAATGCCAGGACGCAGCCAGAGGGCCCGTCTCCGCCTCGCCGTCGCCGACGACGCAGGCAACGACGAGATCCGGATTGTCGAATGCGGCGCCGAAGGCATGCACAAGCGCATAGCCAAGCTCGCCGCCCTCATGGATCGAGCCGGGCGTATCGGCCGAAGCGTGGCTCGGAATGCCACCGGGGAAGGAGAACTGGCGCACCAGCTTCCTGAGCCCGTCGAGATCGCGGCCGATCTCGGGGTAGATCTCGCTGTAGGAGCCTTCGAGATAGGTGTTCGCCACCATGCCGGGCCCGCCATGGCCGGGGCCGCAGATATAGAGGACATTGGCATCCTCGGCCCGGATGACGCGGTTCAGATGCGCATAGATGAAGTTGAGGCCGGGCGTCGTGCCCCAGTGACCGAGCAGGCGCGGCTTGATGTGCTCGTTGAGCAGCGGCTCGCGCAGCAGCGGGTTGTCGAGCAGGTAGATCTGCCCGACCGAGAGAAAGTTAGCCGCCTTCCAATACCGATGCAGAAGATCGAGTTCCCCCGCCGACAACGGTCCGTCCTGCGCCATACCCGCCTCCTGTGATGCTTTCGAAGCCGGCCGATCGCGACCGGCGGCACTTAAGCACCAGCACCCTGCAACCGACCTTGATCACGATCAAGCCGGTTGGCAGCGAGGCGTTCCATCATTCGGACGCAGCAGCGACTTCAAACGCCTCGGCAGCGGCCTCGGTCAGCGGATCGGAGAACAGCATGGCAGCGACGGTGGGGCTGAAGGTGAAGGTATCGAGGCCGCGCGCTGCGAGAGCGGCGAGATCCTCCGCCGAGCGGAGGCTCGCGACGAGAATGCGCATCCGGCTGCCGCTCGCAGCGACCATGTCGCGCATCGCAACGATCTCGCTTTGCCCGTCGCGACCAGCGTCATTCATCCGGCCGAAATAGGGCGCGGCATAATCGGCGCCGAGTGCCGCTGCGCTCAAGGCCTGGTGGGCGGCGTATACGGCGGTCATGGTGATGCGGATGCCGTCGGCGCCGAGGCGGCTCGCGGCCAGGGCGCCCTCGCGCGTGATCGGCACCTTCACAACGATGCGCGGATCGAGCGCGGCGATAGCGCGGCCGTTGCGCTCCAGCGTATCGGAACTGCGGCCGAAGGTCTGGATCTGCATCTCGCGGGCGCCGAAGCCGAAGACGGCATCGACAAGCGGCCCGAGCGCCGCGAGATTGCAGGGAATGCCGGCGGCGGCGAGAAGGGTCGGATTGGTGGTGACGCCGTGGAACAGCCCGGACGGGAGCCATGTGCGCCAGGCCGCCTTGTCGGCCGTATCGAGAAACAGCCTGATCCGCCCGCGATTTTCGTCTGCCGTCATCATCCGCACCTTCGGTCCACCAACCCGCGAGGGATAGACGATTGTAGGGCGGCTTGCACGCGGCGTGCTGTCTCAGGCGGGCGGCGAACCTCTCTCAGATGGCCTCTCCGCCCTCGAACCCGCCGAAGAGGCTGTCGAGGATGCGCTTCTCCAGCGCGGCAAAGGCTGGCGTGCCGCGCTGCCGCGGCCGCGGCAAGGTGACGGGCAGGTCAAGCGCGATGCGGCCGCCATCGACCAGCAGCACGCGATCGGCCAGCGCGATCGCCTCGGAAACATCATGCGTCACGAGGAGCGCGGTGAAGCGCTGGTCGAGCCAGACGCGCTCCACCAGCGCCTGCATCGAGATGCGCGTCAGCGCATCGAGCGCGCCAAGCGGCTCGTCGAGCGCAAGGAGGCGCGGCCGGCTGACGAGGGCGCGCGCGAGCGCCACCCGCTGCTTCTGCCCGCCCGAGAGCACTGAGGGCCAGGCAGCGCCGCGACCATCGAGGCCGACATCGGCCAGCGCCCGCGCCGCTGCCGCCCGGCGGCTGGCGCGCGATCCGGTCCGTCCAAGGCCGATCGCGACATTGTCAACGACGCTCGCCCATGGCAGCAGCCGCGGCTCCTGGAACACGAAGCGGGCGATGGCGCCGGGAGAGACCGCAATCGATCCGCTTGTCGGCGTTTCCAGCCCGAGCACGAGCCGGAGCAGCGTGCTCTTGCCGCAGCCGCTCTTGCCGACGACGGCAACGAACGAACCCGGCGCGATATCGAGATCGATGCCGCCGATGACCTTGGTCGCGCCGAAGCTCTTGCCGAGCCCGGCGAGTGTCACGGCGGCGCCGGTCGCGGCGGGCGCCGCGAGATCGCCGAGCACCTCGAACGGCACCGGCCGCGGCCATTGCGGCGGTCCCTGCCGAGCGGCGGTCTCGATCATGGCGAGGGCGTCGCTGAACATGGTCATGCTCCCGCGAAAGCCGGATTCCAGGCGAGCAGATTGCGCTCCAGCAGCCGGGCGAACGTATCTGCCAATTTGCCGAGCAGCGCATAGATGATGATCGACAGCACGACGACGTCGGTCATCATGAATTCGCGCGCCTGCATCGCCATGTAGCCGATGCCTGACGAGGCGGAGATCGTTTCGGCGACGATCAGCGTCAGCCACATGATGCCGAGCCCGAAGCGAAGGCCGACAAAGATCGACGGCAACGCGCCGGGAAGGATCACGCCGCTGAACAGGTCGGCGCCGTTCATGCCATAGGTCTTGCCCATCTCGACCAGCTGCGGATCGACGCTGCGAATGCCGTGCAGCGTGTTGATATAGATCGGGAAGAACACGCCGAGCGCGACGAGGAAGAGCTTTGCCTGCTCGTCGATGCCGAACCAGAGGATCACCAGCGGGATCAGCGCGAGATGCGGCACGTTGCGCACCATCTGCAGCGTCGTATCCGTCAGTTGCTCCGAAAAGCGCGACAGGCCATTGGCAAGGCCGAAGGCAAATCCGATCGCGCCGCCGATCAGGAAGCCGACAGAGGCCCGCCAGGCGCTGACGCCCATGTTGCGCGCCAGCTCGCCCGAGACAGTCACACGCCAGAACGCTTCCGCCACCGCCGTCGGCGCCGGCAGGATGTTGGCCGGGATCACGCCGAGACGCGACAAGGCTTCCCAGCCGAGCACGAGGAGAGCAGGGAGAATCCAGCCGACGAGGCCGTGCCAGCGCGCCATGACCGGCTCAGGACGACGCCGCGAGTTTCAGCGCGGCATTGCCGACCGAGAACTCGTTTTCGATCGAGCCGCGCAGCTGGCGGCGGCGCCCAGTATCGAGGCCGAGCACCGGGAACAACAGTTCGGCGACGCGGTAGGCCTCTTCCAGATGCGGATAGCCGGACCCGATGACCGTATCGATGCCGATGGCCTGGTATTCGGCGAGCCGCGCCGCGATCTGCTCCGGCGTCCCCACGAGTGCTGTGCCCGCGCCGCCGCGCACCAGTCCGACGCCGGCCCAGAGATTGGGCGAAACGATCAGCCGGTCGCGCCGGCCACCATGCAGCGCCGCCATCCGGCGCTGGCCGACCGAGTCCATCTCCTTGGTGAAGCGGGCCTGCGCCGCCTCGATCTGCGCGTCGGAGATGCGGCTGATCAGACGGTCGGCGGCCCGCCATGCCTCGTCCTCGGTTTCGCGGACGATAAAGTGCAGGCGGATGCCGAAGCGAAGCCGGCGGCCACGGGCGAGCGCCTTGGCCTTGACTGAGGCGATCTTCTCGGCGACCCCAGCCGGCGGCTCGCCCCAGGTCAGATAAAGCTCGGTCTTCTCGACCGCGAGGTCCTGCCCGGCCTCGGATGAACCGCCGAAATAGAGCGGCGGCCGCGGCGTCTGGACGGGCGGGAAATCGAGGCGGGCCCGATCGACGCGGTAATGTTTGCCGGCGAAGTCGACCGTCTCGCCGGTGAGGAGGCGGGCCCAGATATCAAGGAACTCGGCCGCCTGACCATAGCGCTCGTCATGCGGCAGATAGATGCCATCGCCGGCGAGCTCTGCCGGGTTGCCGCCGACGACGACATTCAGCAGCAGCCGTCCGTTGGAAAGACGATCGAGCGCCGCTGTCTGCCTTGCTGCAAAAGTCGGCGAGACGACGCCGGGACGAAGCGCGACAAGGAATTTCAGCCGCTCTGTCAGCGGGGCGAGGCCGGCGGCCGTGATCCAGCTATCCTCGCAGGCCTGCCCGGTCGGCAGCAGCACGCCGCCGAAGCCGAGCCGGTCGACCGCCTGGGCGATCTCCTTGAAATAGGCGAATTCCGGCGGGCGCTGCTGCGTCTCGGAGCCGAGATAGGACCCATCGCCATGGGTTGGAATGAACCAGAAGAAATTCAATGGATCGGCAGGCGAAGCGGCATGAGCGGTCATGGCGGCGGTTCCTGTTCCTATGGTCGTGCGGGGTCAGGCGCGCGGGGCCTGCCAGACGATGTCGCGCACAGTGATCGGCTTGGGGATCAGGCCGAGCTTGTGGAAGCGATCCGCCGTTGCCTGCTGACCGGCGATCACAACATCGGAGAGCGCGAAGATGCCGTAGCTGGCGCGGTCGACCGCGATGGTCTCCGGCCCGATCGGCACGCCGGTGATCTCCGACAGCGCGGCGGCAACCTCGCTGCGATGAGCATTGGCCCAGTCGGCCGTCGCTCCGAGCGCGGTGATGATGGTGGCGATCGCCGCCGGATGCGCCTCGGCGAAGCTCTTGTTGGCGAGGAGATAGGTATTGACCTCGAGCGTCGCGGCTGTGGTCGTCAATTGGCGCACCTTCGCGCGGCTTTCCGCCAGCGCCAGGAACGGGTCCCAGATCGCCCAGGCATCGACGCTGTCATTGGCGAAGGCGGCGGCGGCATCGGCCGGCGAGAGATAGATCGGCGTCACATCCGCGAAGGCGACCCCGGCCTTTTCGAGCGCCGCAACCGTGAGGTTATGCGCGCTCGAGCCCTTGGTGACAGCGATCTTCCTGCCCTTGAGCTCGGCGACGGAGGCAATCGGCGCGTCCTCCTTGACGATGATCGCCTCGCCCTTCCCGTTCGAGGGCGCAGCGCCGATGTAAACGAGATTGGCGCCGGCGGCCTGGGCGAAAATCGGCGGGGCGTCGCCGGTCCAGCCGATATCGACGGCGCCGGCATTGAGCGCCTCAAGGAGGGGCGGACCGGAGGCGAACTCGACCCAGGTGACGCTGGTTCCGAGCGGCTGAAATGCCGTTTCGAATGCCTGCTGCCGCCGGGCGAGGGCAAGCAGCCCCGCCTTCTGGTAGCCGATCTTGAGCGTCGGCAACGCATCGGCAGCAAGAGCCCGGCCGCTGGCGGCAATGCCGAGGGCGAGGCTGGCGAGAGACGCGCCGGCGATACGGTTGAAGGATCGACGGGTCATGGTCATGGAATTCTCTCCAGCGGCCGGCGAAAGGGGCGGCTGGGCAGGACAGCCCGCTTATCGCCCTGATGACGCTCCTATTGAAGCCATCACGACTGAATCCATCAAGAAAAGCGTTATTGACCAAGGCTCGGCGAGCGGAATGAAAATCCGCTTTGGACGGGCTGCTGCGCATGAAGCTGGCGGGGCCGGAAGAAATGGCTCTGCCAATTGGTGATCCGCGTCACAGCCACATTTCCGCCATCGTGATTGAACCACCGCCGCCGATGCGCATTGAACCATCGACAGTGGCAGAGGCGCCGATAGGGCGACACGGGGAATGATCAGCTTCGGCAGACAGAGTGTTGCAGGCGTCATGGCGACGGCGGTCATCGTCGCCGTCGCGATCACGGCCTATGGGACCCAGGCGACCGGCCATGGCAGCGGCGCCAAGGACCCGACCGCCGCAATCAGCTATGACCGCGCTGGCGTCGGCGGACGAAAAGGTTGCGAGGTTCAGTCCTGGCCCTATATCGCGCCCGAGTGCCTTGCGGCCAGCGAGACGACCAAGGTCGTGCGCCGGCTGCCTTAGGCGCCCTGTTCGAGCGCGGCGGCTTTGAACAGCAAAGCGTGCCGGCCGGCGATCGCATCGATATCGGCGCCATAACCACCGCCAATGACGGCAGCCAGCGGAACGCCGCGCCGACGCACCTCACCGATCACGAACTGATCCCGCGCGAAGAGGCCAGCATCGCTGAGCGCCAGGCGGCCCAATTTGTCGTCCCGATGCGGATCGACGCCGGCATTGTAGAAGACGATGTCCGGCGCGAGGCGCTCGACAAGGCCGGGCAGGATGCCGGCGAGCGCCCCCAGATAGTCCTGATCCCCCGTCGCATCGCCGAGCCCGATATCGATCGTCGAGGCCCGCTTGCGGACGGGGTAGTTGCGCTCGCCATGCAGCGACAGCGTGGTGACATTGGCATCGTCAGCAAAGATCGCGGCGGTGCCGTCGCCCTGATGTACGTCGCAATCGACCACCAGCGCGGTTGCGATCCGCTTTTCCGCCAGAAGCACGCGGATCGCCACGGCGACATCGTTGAAGGTGCAGAAGCCCGCCCCCTGCTCGCCGCGCGCATGATGGCTTCCGCCTGCCGTGTTGCAGGCGAGGCCATGCTCGAGCGCGAGGCGGGCCGCCGCGATGGTGCCGCCGGTCGCGGCCGCGGCGCGGCGGACGACCGTCTCGTTCATCGGCAAGCCGATCTCGCGCTCGATTGCCTTCGGCAGCGAGAATGACAGGACTGCGTCGACATAGGCCGCATCATGCGCCAGCGCCAATTGATCGGCGCGCGCCGGCTCTGGCGTGACGAAGCCGGACGGCGCGAGCCCATCAGTCGAAAGGCGCTCGGCAAGCCGCCGATATTTGCCCATCGGAAAGCGGTGATCGGCCGGGATCTCGGCGGTGTAGGCGGCGTGATGAACGATCGGCAGGGGCATGGCGCGGAGAATAGCGCGCCGGCGCCTGGGATACAGGGGGCTTGGGCTCCAGGTCCGCCACCAACCGTCTCCGCCTTGACGGCCATCGACGCCGTCGCCTGCTCCGTTTAAGGCTTGCCTTCCCGCCGAGAGCCGACCGATGCCCGCTGCAGCCAGCCCCGATTCCGCCCGCCCCTTTCCCGTGACCCATCGCGGCATCCTCGCCATCGCCGTGCCGATGACGCTCGCCTATCTCTCGACGCCGCTGCTCGGCGTTGCCGACATGACGGTGATCGGCCGGCTCGGCGATGCCGCGCTGATCGGCGGCATCGCGCTCGGCGCCGTCATTTTCGATTTCGTCTTCGCAACGTTCAACTTTCTCCGAAGCGGCACGACGGGGCTGACAGCGCAGGCCTATGGCGCCGGCGACGCGACCGAGAGCCAGGCGATCTTTCTCCGCGCCTTGCTGCTGGCCGCAGTGATCGGGCTCGCGGTGATCGTGGCCGGGCGGCCGCTCCTCGCGCTCGCGCTCGCCGCGCTCGGCGGCAGTCCGGCGGTCAAGGCGGCGACGACGACCTATTACGACATCCGCATCCTCTCGACCCCGTTCGCGCTCGCCAATTATGTGCTGCTCGGCTGGCTCGTCGGACTCGGCCGCGCCGGCGCCGGACTTCTGTTGCAGACCGTGCTCAACGGCCTCAACATCGCGCTCAACATTCTCTTCGTGCTCGGCTTCGGCTGGGGCGTCGCCGGCGCGGCGCTCGGCACGACGATTGGCGAGGCCGTGACCGCGGCGATCGGCCTCGCGCTGGTGCTGCCCGCGCTCGACCGTCGCCACCGGCCCTCGCGCGCCGCCGTTCTCGACCGCGTCCAGTTGCTGCGCATGGTCGCGGTCAACCGCGACATCATGATCCGCTCATTCGCGCTTCTTTTCGCCTTCGGCTTCTTCGCCGCGCGCGGCGCTGCGCATGGCGACATCATCCTCGCCGCCAACGCGATCCTGATGAACTTCTTCCTCGTCGGCGGCTATTTTCTCGATGGATTCGCGGCAGCGGCCGAGCAGTTTGCCGGCCGGGCCGTTGGCGCCCGACATCGCGGGGCCTTTGTCCGCGCGCTCAAGCTGACGCTCGGCTGGGGCTATGTGCTGGCGGCGCTCGCTGCTCTCCTGTTCGCGCTCGGCGGCCCGTTCGCGATCGACTTCATGACGTCCAATGAAGCCGTACGGGCAGCGGCACGCGAATTCCTGCCCTGGGCGGTGGTGACGCCGCTCGCCGGCGTGCTGGCGTTCGAGATGGATGGCGTCTTCATCGGCGCCACCTGGTCGCGCGACATGCGCAACATGATGCTCGCCTCGCTCGCGCTTTATCTCGCGGTGTGGTGGTGGGCCGAACCGGCGCTTGGCACACATGGGCTCTGGCTGGCGCTGATCGTCTTCCTGTCGGCGCGCGGGCTTTCGCTCGCCTGGCGCTGCCGGAGCCGCATCCGCGAAACCTTCGGCCCGGCCGGCGGATCGGCCTGACCGGCAATCAGGCTCGTCTCAACCGCCGGCGGCCCAGCGCTCGCGCTCGATGCCCACGGCATCGGCGATCGAGGCAAGGCCGCGGCGATCGAGAATGCGCGACAAGCCCTTGAGGATGTCTCCGGGAAGGCCGGGTCCGCCATAGACGAGGCCCGTATAGAACTGGACGAGGTCGGCGCCCGCCGCGATCTTGGCAAAGGCGGTCTCGGCCGAATCAACGCCGCCGACGCCGATCAGCGGCAGTTCGGGCCCGACAAGGCAGCGGAAGCGGGCCAGCATCACGGTCGACATCGTGAACAGAGGCCGGCCGGACAGGCCGCCGGTCTCCTTGGCCTGCGCCGCGTCGCCAAGTGGCGGGCGCGAAATCGTCGTGTTCGAGATGATGACGCCGTCGAGCCGCCGTGCCAGCACCACATCGGCGACATCGGCGAGCGCCGCCTCGTCCATGTCGGGCGCGATCTTGACCAGCATCGGGACACGGCGCGGCTGCGCATCGCGCGCCTCGACCACCCGTGCCAGCAGCGCGTCGAGCGCCGCGCGGCCCTGCAGGTCACGCAGGCCCGGCGTGTTCGGCGACGAAACGTTGACGGTGAAATAGCTCGCGAGATCGGCGAAGGCCTCGATGCCCGTCACGTAATCGCCGATGCGGTCGGACGCATCCTTGTTGGCGCCGATATTGACGCCGATGATGCCGCCGCGCCCGTGCCGGGCGGCGAGGCGCTGCCGCGCGGCCTGCTGGCCTTCATTGTTGAAGCCGAGCCGGTTGATGACGGCGCGATCGGCAACAAGGCGGAACATACGCGGGCGCGGATTGCCGGTCTGCGGCCGCGGGGTCACCGTGCCGATCTCGACAAAGCCGAAGCCGAGGCCGATCAACCCATCGGTCACTTCGGCATTCTTGTCGAGCCCGGCGGCGAGGCCGAGCGGATTGGCAAAGTCGAGCCCGAGCAGATGGCGCGAGAGGCGCGGATCGGCAGACGCATTGACCGGCCGCCGGAGACCAGAGCCCAGCACCTTCAGCGACAATCCATGCGCCGTCTCCGGGTCGATCCGGAAGATCGCCGGGCGGAGGAGATCGTAAAGGCTCACGGGATTTCAGCCGGGAACTGGTGCGCGCCATCGTCGGCCAGCGGCAGCGGCACGACGGCGACGACATCGGCCAAAGCGAGCGGCGCGAAAAGATGCGGAAACGGCGCGCCGCCGCGCGAAATTTCCCATTTCAGCGCAGACTCCAAGCGACTCGCATCGACCGCGATGAGGACCAGATCGTCGATCCCGGCGAAATAGAGCCGCGCAGTCTCGCGCACCTGATCGGCAGCCGAGAGATGGATAAAGCCGTCGGCGAGATCGATCGGCGCGCCCTCGAACACGCCGCGCGCTTCGGCAGCACGCCAAAGATCCCCCGGCGCGATCTTATAAATGATGGTCATCGTCATTCCCATTGAGTGAAAAAAGCCTATCCGGAGCCGCCGCCGCGGGCAAGCGGCCGAACCGCTGCCAAGAAAGCGCGGCCGGGCGCTGGACAGCCGCCGCGCGCGGGGATAAATCACCATTTAGGGGATTTTATTCCTTTTCGTGTGATCCATGTGCCGCGTTCCGAGGAGTCCACACAACCAGCCGCGGCGGGAGAATGCCTGCCCGGCGAGAGTTTCCGGAAGGGTCCGGCCATGTTGTCACACGAGCGGATCTGGGCGGCGATCGATATGCTGGCCGAGCGACACGATCTCAGCGTATCGGGTCTCGCGCGCCGGGCGGGTCTTGACCCCACAACCTTCAACCGCTCCAAGCGGGTCGCGCATGACGGTCGGCCGCGCTGGCCCTCGACCGAGAGCATTTCCAAGATTCTTGAGGCGACTGGCGAAACGCTGGAGCGCTTTCTCGATCTCGCCATGCCCGCTGCCGTCCCGCCGCTGTCCGAGATCGACCGGCCGTTCCGCCAGGTGCCACTGATCGGCTTCGCACAGGCCGGCGCCGGCGGCTTCTTCGACGATGGCGGCTTTCCGGCAGGACAAGGCTGGGATGAAGTCGCCTTTCCGCAGACGCAGAAGGTCGAGGGGGTCTATGCGCTCGAGGTCTCCGGCGATTCGATGATGCCGCTCTATCGCGATGGCGACGTCATCATCGTGTCGCCGACATCGCCCTGCCGCGTCGGCGACCGCGTCGTTGCGCGGACCCGCCAGGGCGAGGTGATGGCCAAGGTTCTGACGCGGCGCAGCAGCCGAAGCGTCGAACTCTCCTCGCTCAATCCCGACCATCCGAACCGCATCCTCGCCGCGCGCGAGATCGACTGGATCGCGCGGATCATCTGGGCCAGTCAATGAGGCGTCGCTGGATCATCGTGCCCGCGGCGGCGCTTGGAATGCTGCTCGCGGCCGGAGTGATGTTGATGTTCGCTATAAGCGACGATCACTTGACCGGCCCAACAATCGTTTCTGGCCTCAGACCGGCGATCGACGGTCAGAACCCTCCGCAGAGCGCAGAGGTTCCAGCGCCGCCGGCCCCCATCACGCCGCAGCCGGTCATGCCGCGCCGCGTCGCACCGCCGGCCGAGATCGTCACCAGCGCACCACCGGCTGCGGACCCGGCAGCATCCGGACCGATGCCGCGCATCGTGGGCGGGCCGGGCA
This sequence comes from Kaistia sp., assembly GCA_965229085.1. Taxonomy (GTDB): domain Bacteria; phylum Pseudomonadota; class Alphaproteobacteria; order Rhizobiales; family Kaistiaceae; genus Kaistia. The sequence continues at coordinate 2,351,902 of OZ245859.1, forward strand.
TCAGCCCCGGGCCGATCGTGAATGGCCAGATGGAGCGCGAGACCCCGCCGGCACCAGCCGCTCTGACACCGGCCGCCGCCGCCGATAGCGGGCCGGCCTGGCAGGCCTTCACGCAGGTGGTGGTGATCGGGGCCGGCACGCTCAATCTCGGCGGCCGCAAGGTCATACTCGCCGGGTTGCAGTTGCCCGAAGGCGACCAGCGCTGCCGTGTCGACGGCGGGAGCGAGATCACGGCCTGCAGCTTCCTGTCAATGCAGGCGCTGCGCCAACGGCTTCGGGCGCGCGGCGTCGAATGCCGGGTCGATGGGCTGGAGACAAGCGGGATCGAGCCGGTCGCCTGCCGCCTCGGCACGGCCGATCTCGGCGAATGGCTCGTCGGGCAGGGCTGGGCCAGCGCTGCCGCCGATGCGCCGGAAGCCTATCGCGCGGCCGAGGACGCCGCCCGCTGTGCTGGCGCCGGCCTCTGGGCCGACGCGCCGCGCCCGGACAGCTGCCCGGCGCAATAGATCGCTTGGAGATCAGGCCGGCGCGCGCCGGAGGCCGAGCGACAGCAGCCCGGCACCGATCAGCAGCGCGCCGCCGGTCCGGTTAACCGCGGACTGCACCTTCGGCTTGCGGATGGTCGTGCGGGCGCTGGCTGCCAAGAGGCCGTAAAGGGTGGCGTTCAGAGTCGCGAGCACCAGAAACGTCACTTCGAAGAGCACCATCTGCGGCAAGAGCGGTGCACCCGCGACGAGAAACTGCGGCAGGAAGGCGACGAAGAAGACGATGCTCTTCGGGTTGAGCGCCGTGACGACGTAGGCATGAGCGAAAATGCTTAGCGGCCGCCGTTCGGAGGCCGCATTCTCACCTCGATCCATCGGCTTGGCGCGCCAGAGCTTGATCCCGAGATAGACGAGATACGCGGCGCCGACCCATTTCAGCAGAGTGAAGAGCGCAGCGGAGGCCGCAAGGAGCGCGCCGAGCCCGAGCATGGAGGCTGTCATCGCGGTGAAATCGCCGAGAGCCACACCCGCGACCGTCGCGCGCGCGGCGCTTCGGCCATGCCCGAGCGCATAGCTCACGACGAGCAGCACGGTTGGGCCGGGTATGGCCAGCATCACGGCCGAGGCGGCGGCAAAGGCAAGCCAGTGTTCAAAAGTCATCGGCGGCACTCCCTGATGCCGCCGATCCATCCACAGCCCAGCGCCGCATGCAAGCGGCGCAAGGGCAGCTATTCGCTGGCCAACGTTCCGGCGAGCGCCCGGGCGATCCGCTCGCGCGTTTCCGGAATGCCGTAGATCGCCACGAAGGACCCGAAGCGCGGGCCCTGGTCCTGACCGAGCAACACCTGGTAGAGACCGCGGAACCAGTCAAGCGACACGCCGGGAGGATTGCCGTCGGGTCCCTTCTTGGCCGGATCGGGAAAATAACGGCGACCAACATCGAAGACGATGGTCTGGATCTCGTCGGCGGTCGAGCCCGGCGGCAATGCGGCAAGCGCCGCATCGAGCGCTGTCAGCGCACCGGAAATCGCGCCTTCTGGCCGGATATAGTGCTTCTTCGCCTTCAGCACATCGTTGTAGTAGCGGATGGCGAAGCCGGCCAGTTGATCGAGAAGGACGCGCGGCCCCGGCTCGATCTCGGGCAGGTAGCGCGAGACATAGGCCCAGAGCACGCCCTTGTCGGTCGCGTCCGAGACCGACACGAGATTGAGCAGCATGGCGAAGCTGATTGGCGAGATCGCCGACGGCGGATGGCCGGAATGGATATGCCAGGCCGGGTTGCCAAGCTGCTGGTCGAGCGGCTGGCGCGGATAGGCCTCGATGAAACCGGCATAATCGTCGACATGGCGCGGGATCACCTCGAAGGCGAGGCGCTTCGCCGTCTTCGGCTTCGAATACATGAGCAGCGACAGGCTCTCGGGCGAGGCATAAGTGAGCCACTGCTCGATGGTGAGGCCGTTGCCCTTCGACTTCGAGATCTTCTCGCCATTCTCGTCGAGGAAATGCTCATAGGTGAAGCATTCCGGCGGCTCGGACCCGAGAGCGCGGCAGATCCGCGTCGACAGCTTGACGCTGTCGATCAAGTCCTTGCCGCTCATCTCGTAATCGACGCCGAGCGCGAACCAGCGCATTGCCCAATCGGCCTTCCACTGGCACTTGACCAGCCCGCCGGTGACCGACGTCGTGACCCGCTCGCCGTCTTCCGGATCGACATATGTGATCGTGCCGGCTGCGACGTCGCGATCGACCATCGGCACCTGCAGCACCCGCCCGGTCTTCTTCGAGATCGGCAGGAAGGGCGAATAGGTCGCACGGCGCTCGGCGCCGAGCGTCGGCAGGATGATTTCCATCACCTCGTCATAGACCTCGAGCATGCGGCGGAGCGCTGCATCGAAGCGGCCGGAGGCATAATAGTCGGTGGCGCTGGCAAACTCGTAGGCGAAGCCAAAGCCGTCGAGAAAGGCACGCAGCCGCGCATTGTTGGCCGCGCCGAACGAGGCATATTCGTTCGAGAACGGGTCCGGCACGCGCGTCAGCGGCATGCCGAGATGCGCCTGCATCATCTCCTGGTTCGGAACATTGGTCGGGACCTTGCGAAGCCCATCCATGTCATCGGAGAAGGATAGCAGCCGGGTCGGAATTCTGTCCTCGGTCAGGAGGCGGAAGGCGGTGCGCACCATGGTCGTGCGGGCGACCTCGCCGAACGTGCCGATATGCGGCAGCCCCGACGGTCCGTAGCCGGTCTCGAACAGCACCGGCGACTTCGGACCCCGCGTCTCGAGCCGGGTGATGATGCGCCGGGCCTCTTCGAACGGCCAGGCTTTCGACTCTTTCGCCGCAGCGACGATCGCGGGCGAGAGGTCGAGGACTGGCGGCGTGGCGTCGGGCATGGAAACCTCGTGAAAGCGCGGGTGCGCGCGGGGCGCGTCTCAGGCGCGAGAGCCATAGGGACGGGGCGCCGCGCCGTCAATGGTGAAGCCTGAGCGAGGCCGCTCGCCGAGGAACGTTGAACATAGCTTCGCGACACCCTAGTTTCGAGGGCGCACGACGCCGCGCCGGCCTTCGACGGGAGTTTCACTGAAATGGACAAAGCCATCGCCCCCCACGCAACAGCGGTCTCGCCGCAGGAGGCGCTGATCTACGTCATGGTGACGCTCTCAGCCGTCGACCGCGAGATGACCGATCGCGAATTGCGCAAGATCGGCGATGTGGTCAACACGCTGCCGATCTTCGGCGGCTTCGACACCGACCGGCTGATCCATGTCGCCGAAGCCTGTGGCGCGATCACCCGCGAGGCCGACGGCCTGCATGAAGTGCTGACGGTAATCGCGACCGCGCTGCCGAAGAAGCTGCATGAGACTGCCTATGCACTCGCGGTCGAAGTGGCGGCGGCCGATCTTCATGTCGAGCAGGAGGAACTGCGCTTCCTCGAACTGCTGCGCGACATACTGGATGTCGACGCCCTCACGGCCGCCGCGATCGAACGCGGCGCCCGCGCCCGATACCGCACGCTCTGAGGCAGAGCGCACGAGAGCCTAGAAATATCCCACCGGGAACGAGCGCAGATAGATCTCGGCGAAGACGCCCTTGTCGTAGAGGCTGTCGAGCGCCCAGTCGATCGCCTCGCGGAGTTCCGGACGGTCCGGCGGCAGCGCGATGGCAAAGCCCTCGCCAAAGAAGCGCGGCTCGAGATAGGGCCCGCCGACAAAGGCACAGCAGCCTCCGGCCGCGGGTGATTGCAGGTAGAAGGCAAGCTGCAATCCATCGCCGAAAGAGAGATCGACCGTCCCGGCCTTGACCGCCTCCGCGGCAAGCAGCAGCGAGGCGACCAGAAGCGGCTTGGCCTTCGGGAAGAAGGCGGCGAGATAAGCGGCATGGGCGCTGCCGGCGACGACCGCGATCCGCTTCCCGGCCAGCGCCGCTGGCGTCAGCGCCGTGTCAGACCAGGATCGCGCCGCCATGAACCGCGCCGCCGGCCGCAGATAGATATCCGAGAAGGCAAGCTTCCGTCGCGACTCGGCCGTGATCGCGAGCCCTGCAATCACGGCATCGACCCGCCCCTCCACAATCGAGGCTTCCAGGCTGTCGAAAGGACGCGCCTGCATCGTGCAGGGGACCGCGAGCTCGGTGCAGATGGCGCGGGCGAGATCGACATTGAAGCCGGCAAGATCGCCGCCCGGCCCGATGAAACTGAAGGGCGGAAAATCGGCAGTCGCCGCGAAGCGGATGCTGCGCACGACATCGGGCTGCGGGCGAGCGAGGCGGCGGTTCGGATCGAAGAAATTGGGAATGACCGCCGAGGATGCTGCGGCCGGCGCGGCTTCGGCAGCCGACGCCGGCGCCAAGGACAGCAACGCATGGCTGTAGAAGATGGCAATCGCCGAGATGAAAGCGCACATGGCCGTGGGATTTGCCAAAGGCCGGGGCATCTGGAATAACTCTTGGTTGTGGCGGACGGCTTCCGCCCGGACTTCGCATGACAGGATGATCGACACGACGGGACTATAGACGAGGAACCGTCTCTCGCGGGAGAGATGGGGTCGACGGGGGCGTCCTTGAACATCCGTGACGAACGACTTGCCCATGACGGTGAGGCGGCGGCGGGCAGGCGCCAGCCCGGCGAGCGGCGGTCCGTCGCGGCGCGGGCGATGGTGCTCGGCGTGCCGTTCGAGCCCCGTCCCGAGCGCGACGGCTTCAAGGTTCGACCGGAGCAACCGCGGGACGGCAGCATTGCCGCGATCGCCGCCGCAATCCGGTCTGGCAAGGTGGCGATGGCCGAGCGCGGCGCGCAGTCGCGGCTGCTGGTCGCGCCCGAGGGAGCCGAAGTCGCCCTGCTGACGACCCGCATCGCCGAACATCCGGGTCTGCGCCAACGCATCGCCATCACGACGCCGGCAGCGATCCGCCGTATGCTGCTCGCGGCCAACCAGCGAGCGCTGGTCACCGACGCCATCTACCGGCTCTACCGCCGCCGGCCCGATCTTTCGGCACGGCGGCTCGCAACGGGCGCGCAACTGTTGGTGCTCGTCGCAGGGCTCGCGACGATCGCACTCGCCATCGTCCTCGCCGGCTGGACGGCAGCTGCCGTGCTCGACATTATCGCCGGGTTCCTGTTTCTCGCCGTGGTGATCCTGCGCATGCAGGCGATCACCCTGGTCGCGCATCGCGCCCGCCAGCGGCCGACCGAACTGCCATCGTTCGATCCGGCGAGCCTGCCGGTCTATACGGTGCTGCTGCCGCTGCATGACGAGGCGCATATGGTGGCCGACCTCGTTCAGGCGATGGATCGGCTGCACTGGCCGCGCGACCGGCTCGACATCAAGCTGATCGTCGAGGCAGACGACGCGAAGACGATCGGCGCCATCTCCGCCCTAAGAATTTCGGCGCCGTTCGAGATCATCCGTGTGCCGGTAATGCAACCACGCACAAAGCCGAAGGCCCTCGCCTTCGCGCTGCCGCTCGCGCGCGGCGACTATGTCACCGTCTTCGACGCCGAGGACCGGCCGGACCCGATGCAACTGCTCGAGGCCCATGCCGCCTTCGTGGCAGGCGAGCCCGATCTCGCCTGCCTGCAGGCACCGCTCGTCATCGATAATGGCGGCGACAACGGCCTCGCTGCCCTGTTCGCGCTTGAATATTCGGTCCAGTTCGACGGCGTACTGCCGTTGCTGGCAACGCTCGACCTGCCGTTGCCGCTCGGTGGCACGTCCAACCATTTCCGGCGCGCCGCGCTGGAGCACGTCGGCGGGTGGGACCCCTACAACGTCACCGAGGACGCGGATCTCGGCATCCGCCTGGCACGGTTCGGCTATCGGGCAGGCACGCTGGACCGGCCGACCTATGAGGAGGCGCCGCTCACCGTCGGCTCCTGGCTCTCGCAGCGGACGCGCTGGCTGAAAGGTTGGATGCAGACTGCGCTGGTTCATCTCCGCGCGCCGCGCCATCTCTGGCGCGAGATCGGGCCGCGCCGCTTCGTCGGCTTCCTGCTGACATCGATCGGCGCGCTGGTGGCAGCGGCAGTACACCCGCTCTATCTCGCCACCGGATTGGTGCTGCTGGTCGATCCGGCGCGGCTCTGGCGCGCCGACAGCCCGCTGCTGGCGAGCGTGACGGCACTCAACCTCATCAATCTCGTCGCCGCCTATCTCGTCTTCGCGTTGCTCGCGCGCCAGACCTTCCGCCTCAGGCGGGCGAAGGTGCCGGCAAGCGCGCTGTTCTATCTTCCCGCCTATTGGCTGCTGATTTCGGTCGCGCTTTATCGGGCTGTGTTCCAGCTCGTGCTCGCGCCGCATTACTGGTCCAAGACGAAGCATGTCGGGCGGCGCAGGCGGCCGGCGGGTGGTCAAGTCGCCGGCGGCTGACGAATGTTCGGCGTCTTTGTCGGAACCGCCGGGCCGTGACCGTCCTTGCCCTATCGATCCCGATCCAAGGAGGCTCCAATGTCCTATGTCGACGGATTTCTCGTTCCCGTGCCGAAGGCGCGGCTGGAGGAATATCGGAAGCTAGCGACGCTCGCCGGCAGTATCTGGCGCGAGCATGGTGCACTCGCCTATGCCGAATGCATAGGCGACGACGTGCCCTATGGCGAATTGACATCGTTCCCACGCGCTGTTCAGGCGAAAGACGACGAGATCATCATCTTTTCCTGGATCCGCTACGCCTCGCGCGAGCATCGCGACGCAGTCAACGCGAGGGTGATGGCCGACGATAGGCTGAAGGCGGCGATGGCGGACATGCCCTTCGAAGGCAAGCGCATGATCTTTGGCGGCTTCACCGTGATGCTGGATCTTTGAACCGCGCGACATAACGACACCATGACGGCGCGGCCTTCACTGCACCTCAATTCCCAGCGCCGATAGCGCCGGGCTTGGGGCCTCCGGCGTGGTGGAAATTGATTTGATGTTCGATATGACGACGAAGGTGCGCGCGCTGGCATGGGCTGCGGCGCTGATGGTTCCGCTTGTTCCGGCGGCCATGGCGGCCGCGGCCGGTCCCGACGGCGCCGCGTTCTATAAGGCGCCTGATCCCCTTCCGGCGGGCGGGGCCGGCACAGCAGTGTGGTCACGTCCCCTGACAGGAACCATGGCGCTGCCCTCAGCCGCCAAGAACGAACTGCTGCTTTATCTCTCGGTCGATCCCGCGGGCAGGACCGTCCCGGTTTCCGGCACCATCTCGATTCCGAAGGGCACGCCGCCCGAGGGTGGCTGGCCGGTCGTGACCTGGACGCATGGAACAACAGGCCTCGCGCCCGTCTGCGGCCCCTCGCTCGATACGGAAGCGGGCCCTGAGCACACCTATATCGCTGCGATCCAGCCACTGCTCGACCGGTTGGTCGCAAACGGCTTCGCCGTCGTCGCAACCGACTATCAGGGCCTCGGCACGGCCGCCGGCCTGCATCCGTTTCTGATGGGCGTCCCCAACGGCCACAACGCGCTCGACATTCTCACCGCGGCGCGGACCGTCGAACCCGCGATCGGGACGCGCTACGCCGTCGTCGGCCATTCGCAGGGCGCTCAAGCCGATCTCTTCACGGCCGCCGAAGGTCCGGCCTACCTGCCCGGCTTCACGCTGGTCGGAAATATCGCGATGGCGCCAGGATCGCATGTCGCGGCGCGGGTCGATGCGTTGATGGCCTCGGACAAGGCCGAACTGGCATTGCCCTATGCGCTTTATGTGATGCGCTCCTATTCGACCTATGATCCCTCGATCAAGCTGTCCGACATCCTGACCAGCGAAGCGATCGCGAAGCTGCCGGAACTCGATATCCAGTGCATGACCTATGCGCTGACCAAGACCTATTTCGCCACGGCGATCGCCAAGGACCAGTTCCTTGCGAAGCCGAAGCTCGACGCGCTCCTCGCCAAGGCGAAGGAAAACGAGCCGGGCCTGCTCAAGATCAGCGTCCCCACCGTCATCATGCAGGGCAAGGATGATGTCACCGTCCGCCCCGTTGATACCGATGCCGTGGCGAAGGAGCTGTGCGAGGGCGGGTCGGCGGTCGAGTACCGCACCTATCCAGGTACCGATCATGAGGGGGTGATGAAGGCCGGTGCCGACTATGCCACGACGTGGCTGAAGGCCCGCTTTGCCGGCGAGAAGGTCGTGTCCAATTGCGACGCACTGCCGAAGGCCGCGCCATAGAGCACTTTCGAGCGAAGTGGATAACGGCTCGAGATAAGAAAATGCGTGAAAACAACTAGATAGAGCAGTTCTGGTGAACCGGAATTCACCGGAACTGTTCTGGTCTCAGCGCGCGGCCGGGATGCGTACCTCTCCGACCAGCCGATGGCTGGCGACGGGGTGGACGTCCCGGCCAAGCATGAAGGCATGGAACGGACGGCGCCCGAACAGCGGCCCGAAAGCGGCGTCCAGCACGCAGAGGCCGCCGGCCAGCGCGCCGAAGGCCGGCATCACCAGCCGCTCACGATCGGAAGCAAAGCAGCGGCGGCGCACCGAGCGGCCGCGCCCTATGACGCGCGCCGAAGGGTGGAGATGGCCGGCGATCTCGCCACGCGCTTCGCCCGCACGCGGCTCGTGGCGGAAGGTCAGCGGACCAAGTGCCAGTTCGCCGGCCGAAGAGCCGCCGACATCGCGGGGCGGCTCCGGATCATGATTGCCGGTGATCCAGATCCATTCCGCCGAAGCAGTCAGGCTGCGCAGCAGAGCGCGATCAGCCTCTCGCAGGCGGCCATCGGCGCCGCGATCGTGAAAGCTGTCGCCAAGCGCGATCACCCGGCTGGGCGCCATCCGCCGCACGAGTGCGGAGAGGCGCTGCAGCGTCGCCGCCGTGTCATAGGGCGGGAGCATCTGGCCGCGCGCCGCGAAGGCCGAGCCCTTTTCGAGATGGAGATCGGCGACGACCAATGTCGCCGCCTCGGCCCAGTAGAGCCCGCCCTCGACCGTGAGTTCGAGCCGCGCATCGGCGACCGTCCACATCGCCGGTCGCGGCGAGGCATCGTACCCGCTCTCGACAGCGTTATCGGCCGGGCCGGAGTTCATGTCTTGATTCGCGTTTCGTTCACGGTGGGATTCTAGCGGCGGGTGCAGCGGGGGCAAGAGCCGCGCAGTGCCCGGAAGAGCGCGGCCTTCCTGCGTATCGGCTCAAGGCGTATCAGCTCCTGTGCCTGGGTCGGGCCGCTCCAGGCTCTCGCCCATCGCCTCGCGAACGAGATCATCGGCATTCTCGCGCAGGATATCGTCGGCAGCGGCACCAGCGACGCTCTCCTTGCCGATATCGAGCATGACGGGCACGGCGAGCGGCGAGATGCGCCCCAGCTTCTGGTGCAGGATACTTCCCTCGACGCGCATCAGCATGTCGGAGAGCCGCGCGACATCAAGGAGACCCGTCGCGGCATCCGCCCAGGTGGCGCGCAGGAGGATGTGATCGGGCTCATGGCTGCGCAGCACGTCATAGATGAGGTCGGTCGAGATCGTGACCTGCCGCCCGGTCTTCTCCTTGCCAGGATGGCGGCGCTCGATCAGCCCGGAGATCAGCGCACAGGCGCGAAAGCTGCGCTTCAGCAGATAGCTCTCGGCGAGCCATGCATCGAGATCGTCCCCCAACATGTCCGGTGCGAAGAGATCGCCGAGGGCCGGCTTCCCCTTCGTGAAGGCCGCGCCCATGTCGCCGAGGCCCCAGACGGCGAGTGCGTAGTCGGACGCGACGAAGCCGAGAGGCTTCAGCCGCGCCCTTTCCAGCCGCCGCGTCAGGAGCATGCCGAGCGTCTGGTGCGCCAGGCGCCCCTCGAAGGGATAGGCGACCATGTAGAAACGGCCGCCGCGCGGGAAGGTCTCGACCAGCAACTGGCCGGCATCCGGCAGCGCGGAAACCTCCTTCTGCAGCCGCAACCAGCTGGAGACCTGTTCCGGCAGCCGGTCCCAGCTGGCCTCTTCGGCCAGGAGGCGGCGGACGCCATCGGCGAGATAGGTCGAAAGCGGGAACTTGCCGCCGGCATAGGCCGGCACTTTCGGCGCTTCGTCATGCGTGCGCGAGACGACGACGACATTGTCGCGGATGCCTTCGAGCTTCACCACGAGGCCGGCGAAGAGGAATGTATCGCCCGGCGCAAGCTGCTCGGCGAAATATTCCTCGACCTCGCCGAGGACGCGGCCGCCAAGACCGATCGGCCCGCCATTGCGGCGCGAGGCGAGCCGCACCTTCATCAGCGGCGCCTCGACGATCGTGCCGACATTCAAGCGGTATTGCTGCGCGACGGCGGGATGGGCGATACGCCAAAGACCGTTCTTGCCTTCCCGGATCTTGGCGAAACGCTCATAGCTCTTCAGCGCATAGCCGCCCGTCGCGACGAAATCGACGACGCGGTCGAAGCTCTCGCGATCGAGTTCGGCATAGGGGGCAGCGGAGGTCACCTCGGCATAGAGCGCGTCCGCTGTGAACGGCACCGCGCAGGCCATGCCGAGCACGTGCTGCGCCAGCACGTCGAGAGCGCCGCGGCGGAGGCGCGGCGTATCCTGCGCCCCGGAGAGGCTTGCCTCCAGCGCGACGGTGCACTCCATCACCTCGAACCGGTTCGCCGGCACCAGCATGGCGCGCGAGGGCTCATCCATGCGGTGATTGGCCCGGCCGATGCGCTGGGCGAGCCGGCTCGCGCCTTTCGGAGCGCCGACATTGATGACGAGGTCGACATCGCCCCAGTCGATGCCGAGATCGAGCGTCGAGGTACAGACGACGCATCGAAGGCTTGACGCCGCCATCGCCGCCTCCACCCGCCGCCGCTGACCGACATCAAGCGAACCATGATGCAGCGCGATCGGCAGCGCATCTTCGTTGATGCGCCAGAGTTCCTGGAAGATGCGTTCGGCCTGGCTGCGCGTGTTGACGAAGACCAGCACCATGCGGCTCGCCTTGATCGCGGCATAGATCGCATCCATCGCATGCACGGCGGAATGGCCGGCCCAGGGGATGCGGTTTTCGGTCGGCAGGATCGTGACATCGGGCTTCGCGCCGCCGGCGACGGTGACGAGATCGGCAAGACGCGGCGGCTCGCCTGCGTCCTGCGGCATCAGCCAGCGGCGCAAATCGTCTGGCTCGGCGACGGTCGCGGAAAGACCGACGGCGCGGAGATCCGGGCGGAGCCGCCGAAGCCGCGCCAGGCCGAGTGACAGGAGATCGCCGCGCTTTGCGGTCACGAGCGCATGGAGCTCGTCGAGAATGACCGTATCGAGCGTCTCGAAGAAGGTGCCGGCGTCGGGATTGGAGATGAGCAGCGCCAGTTGCTCAGGCGTCGTCAGGAGGATATCCGGCGGATTCAGCTTCTGGCGCTGGCGCTTGTGGGCGGGCGTATCGCCGGTGCGCGTCTCGATGGCGATATCGAGACCGATCCCAGCGACCGGCGCCTCGAGATTGCGGGCAATATCGACGGCCAGCGCCTTCAACGGCGAGATGTAGAGCGTGTGGATTCCCGGCCGCCGGTTCCGCTTCGGCCGTCCGGAAAGATCGACGAGGCTCGGCAGGAAGCCGGCAAGGGTCTTGCCAGCGCCGGTGGGCGCGATCAGCAGGGCCGAGCGCCGCGCCTCCGCCAGCTCGAGCAGCGCCAATTGGTGCGGCCGCGGCGACCAGCCGCGGAGCGCGAACCAGTCGGCGAAGGGCTTGGGCAGCGGGGTGGCGGATGGGTTCACTTCGAAGAGGTAGGGCCGATCTCAAGCGATGTCGAGCGGGCGCGCTGGCTCAAACCGGCGGCGCGCTGGCGGCGCAGAAGCAATAGCTGCCGCGTCCGGAGGATTTGGCCGCATAGAGCGCCTTGTCGGCCGCAGCCAGCAATTCGTCCGGATCGCTGCCGGCCTCGGGCATGCAGGCGATGCCGATGCTGACGCCGACCGCGATCGCCTGCCCGCCATGGTTGATGGGCGGCGCCATAGCCGCGATGAGCCGACTGGCGATATGGCCCGCAACAGCATTGTCGGGCCCGATCGGCGCGATGAGCGCGAATTCATCGCCGCCGAGCCGGGCCACCATGTCGCCGTGCCCAATCACCGCGGCAAAGCGCTGCGTCGCCATGCGCAGAACCACATCGCCCGCCTGGTGGCCAAGGCTGTCATTGATGTCCTTGAAGCGGTCGATATCCATCCAGAGCAGGGCGAAGCGCCGGCCGCCGGACCACGTCTCCTCGATCGCGGCCGTGAGATAATCGCGGAACAGCTTGCGGTTCGGCAGTCCGGTCAGTTCATCATGGGTCGCGATATACTCGAGCCGCGCCTCGATCGCCTTGCGGTCGTTTAGCGCGCGAACCGAGACGACATAGCCGTCAGGATCACCGGTTCGCTTGTCATGCGTCAGTCTGATATGGGCCTCGATCCAGGACCAGGACCCGTCCTTGTGCAGCATGCGCTGTTCAATACGGCCGACGTCGAGATCGCCTGTACGCACGTTTGCCATCAGTTGACCAAGCGCCGGGATATCGTCGGGATGGGTGATGTCGATCGCGCGCCGGCCGACCAGTTCCTCCGGTTCGTAGCCCAGCAGTTCGCGGATGGCCGGCGACACATAGAGCCTGATGCCAGCGAGATTGCCGCGGATGATCGTGTCGGTCGACGTTTCGGCCAGGAGGCGGAAGTGCTCCTCCTGCCGCTCGGCCGCGCGCAATTGCTGTTCGAGCCGGCACAGGCTTTCGGCAATGGCCGCGAGATCGGCGAGTTGCCGCTCCTCGGCCGGACTGAACCGCTTTGGCCTCTCGTCGAGCAAGACCATCTGACTGCCGTCGCCAAGTCCGATGCTGGCTGCGAACTGGATGGAAGGGATCCCCGCAACGCTGCCCGAGATGACGGCAATGCCATCCGCATCGCTGGACGGCCCGATCGCGGCGATCGCGTGCAGCCAGAAGCCGCGCTGGCCTTCATCTGCTACATCGAGACGGCCAGCCGCTTCGCCTGGGCGCCTGATGGCAGCCGCGGTGACCTGGAACTGTGCGCGCGCCGTGCGACAAAGCGCATCGAGAGCGAGCGCGACACCATTGCCGTCCGCAGAGCTAATCGGATCGGCCCGGGATAGCAGGCTGTCGGCGTCCAGTGTCATCGGATGCGTTCAAATCTCTTGCACTGTCGGCAGGTTGATCACACGGACGCTGGCTTTCTCCGCTTGACGGAGCAACGGCCAGCGACCTTTGGCCTTAGGTCCATACAGGAATTGAGCCAGTTGCACGAGCAGATGATCGCGGAGGCGCACCTGCTCTATTGCGGCGCCTTTGCCAGGCTGGATCGGGAGCCTATTTAGGCTTCATGATGCGCCCAGAAGATCTCCTCGCCCCCGGACCCGACGGGCTCTACTGCCCGCTCGGAGGCTTCCATGTCGATCCCGTCAGACCGGTCGATCGGGCGCTGATCACGCATGGCCACGCCGATCATGCCCGCTCAGGGCACGGTGCCGTGCTGGCAACAAAGGAGACGCTGGCAATCATGGCCGTGCGCTATGGCGCCGACTTCGCGCGCCGGACGGAGACTGCGGTGCTTGGCGCGAGGATGCAGATCGGCGACGTCACGGTGTCGTTTCATCCGGCCGGCCATGTGCTCGGCTCGGCACAGATCGCGGTCGAGGCCGGCGGCTGCCGTATCGTCGTTTCCGGCGACTACAAAAGGCGCCGCGACCCGACTTGTGCCGGATTCGAGCCTGTCGCCTGCGATGTCTTCATCACCGAGGCGACCTTCGGGCTACCGGTCTTCCGCCATCCCGATGACAGCGTCGAGATCGGCAAGCTCACGGCCTCGCTCGCCGCCTTTCCCGAACGGGCCCATCTCGTGGGTGCCTATGCGCTCGGCAAGGCGCAGCGCGTGATCAAGCGGCTTCGCGAGGAAGGCTATGACCGCACGATCTATATCCATGGGGCACTGGAGCGGCTCTGCGCGCTTTATGAGGCTGAGGGAATTTCACTGGGGTCCCTGGCGCCGGCGACCATGGAAAGCGGCAAGCGCGGCGATAACGCGGCCTTTGCCGGTGCGGTGATCATTGGACCACCCTCCGCCTTCGCCGACCGCTGGGCGCGGCGCTTCCCCGATCCCGTTTCCGCCTTCGCCTCCGGCTGGATGACCATCCGCCAGCGCGCCAAGCAGCGCGGCGTTGAACTGCCGCTGATCATTTCCGACCATTGCGACTGGGATGAGCTCACGCAAACCATCGCCGAGATTGCGCCCGGCGAGGTCTGGGTAACGCATGGCCGCGAGGAGGCGCTGGTGCGCTGGTGTGCGCTGGCGGGCATCCGCGCGCGCCCGCTCCACCTCGTCGGCTATGAGGACGAGGGCGACTGACGCGGCAAGGCTGCCGCCGGCGCCGTGTGCGTCTCGCGCCACAACAGGAACATCGACGCGCCGACGATCAGCGCTGCGCCGATCCAGAGCTGGCTCGTCGGTAGCCAGCCAAAGACCAGCCAGCCGGCAATCACGTTGAGCGGCAGTTTCACATGATCGAAAGGCTGGACATAGGCGGCATCGGCCTTGGCATAAGCGAGCGCGAGGAAGGCCTGCGCCGCCGCGGTCAGCACGCCCACCGCGATGATGGCGATCCAGCCCTCGCCCGAGGGCAGCACCAATCCCGCCGGCAACGCGACGAGCAGATTGACCGGCGCGAGCAGCAGCAGCAGCCATGCTGCGACCGCCTCCGGACTGTCTTCGGCGAGCAGGCGCTTCTGCACCAGCGATACGCCGGCCCAAAGCACCGCAGCGGCAAGCGGATAGAGGCTCGCCGTCGTGAATGCCGCCGAGAACGGATCGAGGATGATGAGCCCCCCGGCAAAGCCCACGGTCACCGCCAGCCAGCGTTCGGCAGAGACTTTCTCTCCAAGCAGCAGTCCAGCGCCGAGCGTGACGATAAAGGGCGAGGTCATCACCAGCGCCACTGCCTGGCCGATCGGCACGCCATGGGCAAGGCCGGCGACCCAGGCCTGAACGCCGAGCGCGGCCAGGAGAACGCGAAAGAGCTGCAGCCACGGCCGGCGTGTCGATAGCGACGGCAGCCCGCGGCGAAGCGCCCAGGGCAGCACGGCGATGAGCGCCACGGCATATTGCAGGAACGCCGCCGTCGGCGCCGGCAGGCCGAGCCGGGTGGTGGCGACCTGTTCGAGCGTGTTGACGCCGGCAAAGGCGATGCCCGCCGCCACCATGAAGGCGGCGCCGGCCACGGGTGCCCGCACGAGAGCGCGGGACGAATTAGCGACTGTCTGACCCATGTTGATCCCTGATCGTTGGACAACACGAAATCAGGGCAAAGCGCAGGGCGGCGCACGCCGGCACAAGGACCGGTCGGCAACCCAGACGCTGTTCTCTTCCATCCGGACTATGACCGTCGGCTTCGGAGTTCGACCGAATCTGCTGACCCCTTCCGCTTGTCGCGAAAGGGCGCTCGCGGGCTCACAGGACCAAGCCTGCCTACCGCCGGTGGGGAATTGCACCCCGCCCTGAGAACGAGATCCGGCCTCAGCCGGACAAGCAACAATTAAGCTGTCGCAGGACAGATCGCAAGGAATGCGCCTGCTCCGCCTTTTCAGCGGAACGAAAAACCATACCTATTGCACCATGCAAGACTTCGC
The DNA here is from genome assembly GCA_965229085.1 of Kaistia sp. Lineage (GTDB taxonomy): Bacteria > Pseudomonadota > Alphaproteobacteria > Rhizobiales > Kaistiaceae > Kaistia. The sequence continues at coordinate 2,367,422 of OZ245859.1, forward strand.
CGCCCTGCTCGACCGGTTGATCCTGACGCCCTCGCGCAACGCGAAGCTGAAGCTGCTCACGGACTATTTCCGCGGGACGCCCGATCCCGATCGCGGCTTCGCCCTTGCAGCGCTGACCGGCGAACTCGACCTGCCCGCCGTCAAGCCGGCGATGCTGCGGGCGCTGGTCGCAGAACGGATCGACAGCGTTCTCTTTGCCTACTCCTATGACTATGTCGGCGATCTCGCTGAAACCATCGCGCTGGTCTGGGAGCAGCGGTCCACTCTTCCGGCGGCGACGGAGGAAGGCCCCCCCTCCCAACGCCGGGGACGCAACATCCCCTCGCTCTCGGCCATCGTCGAAACGTTGCTCGCATCCTCGCGCAGCGAGGGGCCGCGGCGCGTCGCGGAGTTCCTTGATGCGCTCGATGCCTCCGGCCGCTGGGCGCTGCTGAAGCTCGTCACCGGGGGCTTGCGCATCGGCGTTTCCGCGCGGCTTACGAAACAGGCGCTGGCCGATCTCGGCGGGCACGATGTCAATGCGATCGAGGAACTCTGGCACGGGTTGGCGCCGCCTTATCTCGACCTCTTCGCCTGGCTCGACGGGCGCGCCGAAAGGCCCATCTCCCTGGCGCGGGCGCCGTTCCGCCCGGTGATGCTGTCGCAGCCGCTCGAGGAGCAGGATCTTCCGCGCATCACGCCGGAGACCTATGCGGCGGAATGGAAATGGGACGGCATCCGCGTCCAGGCGGTCTCCGACCACGGCGTGCAGCGGCTCTATACCCGCACCGGCGATGATATCGGCGCCGCCTTTCCCGACGTTCTCGAGGGACTCGACATAGACGGCACGATTGACGGCGAATTGCTGGTCGGCCGCCGCGAGGGTGACACGATCAACGCCGGCAGCTTTTCCGAATTGCAGCAGCGGCTCAATCGAAAGAGCGTCTCGGGCAAGCTCGTCATCAGCCATCCGGCCTTCATTCGCGCCTATGATTGTCTCGTCGATGGCGGCGAGGACATCCGCGCCCTGCCCTTCCGCACGCGCCGCGAGCGACTGGAGCGGCTGGTCGCCACCTCGCTGGCCGGGCGGATCGATCTCTCGCCGATCATCCCCTATGCCGATGCCGACGACCTCCTCGCCAAGCGCGCTGCGCCCCCGGCACCGATCATCGAAGGGCTGATGCTGAAGCATTGGGACTCGATCTATGAACCCGGCCGCCCCAAGGGCCCGTGGTTCAAGTGGAAGCGCGATCCCTACACCGTCGATGCCGTGCTGATGTATGCGCAGCGCGGCCATGGCAAGCGTTCGTCCTTCTATTCCGACTACACGTTCGGGGTCTGGAAGGACGGCGCCGATGGCGCAGAGCTTGTGCCGGTCGGCAAGGCCTATTTCGGCTTCACCGACGAGGAGCTGGCAGAGATCGACCGCTTCGTCCGCCGCAACACGACCAACCGCTTCGGGCCAGTGCGCGAAGTCGTGCACGAAGCGGAGCGCGGGTTGGTGCTTGAAGTCGCCTTCGAGGGGCTCAACCGCTCGACACGGCACAAATCCGGCGTTGCCATGCGCTTTCCGCGCATCGCGCGGCTCAGATGGGACAAGCCGCCGCGCGAGGCCGACCGGATCGAAACGCTGGAGGCCCTGCTGGCAGCGGCTGATTGACAAGCGCGGGGTGGGCGGGGCACCAAGTCGCGATGACAGCGTCAGCCACGGCTCCTCCGACCACGATCCGCCCTTTCGCACCTGGCGATACGGCGGGTGTCAAACGCCTTATCGTGCCGATCCAGCGCGAGGAATTCGGCATCGCGATCACCTATGAAGAACAGGGCGACCTTCGCGATATTCCTGCCTTTTATCTGCGGGGAATCGGCGGTTTTTGGGTCGCGATCGGAAGCGATGGCGTCGTCGGGACGATTGGTCTCTACGACATCGGCAATGGCGACGCGGCGCTGCGCAAAATGTTCGTCGGCACCGCTCATCGCGGCGACGGGACGGCGCGGCGTCTGCTCGATCATCTGATCAGCCATGCGCGGCAAGAGGGCGTGCAGCGCATCGTCCTCGGCACGACGGATCGATTCCTCGCCGCGCATCGCTTCTACGAGAAAAGCGGCTTCACCGAGATCGCCGCAGACGCTCTGCCCGCTTCATTCCCGCGCCTCGCCGTCGACAGCAAGTTTTACCAGCTCACGCTATGATCGGGACCGATTCGGACCCGCGGAGAGATCAATGAACGGACTGCAGCGCTTCATGGGCGGATCACCGGCGCAGGTCCTGCTGCGCCTTGTCGTTCTTTCGCTGGTCGTCGGCATCGTGCTGTCGGCGCTGGGCGTCACGCCCTTCGAAATCCTCGACAGGCTCGAGGTCTTCGTGCGGCGGATCTGGAACATGGGCTTCGGTGCCATCGGCTGGGTCTGGAACTACTTCCTCGTCGGCGCCGTGGTGGTCATTCCGATCTGGATCATTCTCCGCCTGCTCAATATAGGCCGCGGCAGGCCCTGAACTCAGTCGCGGCGGAACAGGACGCCGGCGAGCCAGCCGGTGACGAGCGCCAGCACGACGCAGATGAGGCCGTAGAGATAGCCGTTCTGCCGCGCGAGATCGAAGGTGAACTGCTCGAAGCCGGTCTTGGCGATGCCGAACGCCGCGCTTCCCGCAGCGATCATCGCCGCATCCGCGAACAGAAACGCCTCAACGCGGTAGGTGCCGACCGGCACATTGGCCGGAATCTCGACCGTGGTCTGGAACAGTGATCCGCCGGGGAAGGTGACGCCATAGGGCGCCTCGCGATAGAGCCCCGCCTCCTGCTTCAGCCGCACGAAAGCGGCGCGGAAATCCTCATCGCCCGCCGCCGGACCGCCGCCATCGGCGCGAAAGGCGAGATTGGCGAAGCCGAGCTGGTAGCGCTTCAGGACATCCATGGGCGCGATCTCGGCGAGCGGTCGGCCGGAATGGATCGCATAGAAGGACGGCATGTCCTTGAAGGTTTGCGCGGCGCGGTTCAGCCAGATGCCGAAGACGCGCTCCTTGCGCCGCGTCACCAGGGTTTCGCCCGGACCACGCACGACGACCACGACGTCATAAGCGCCGCTTGCCGGCCGGGGTGCGCCGTCCGGCTCGATGCTGCCGAAGACGGTGATGCCGGTGCCGGTGAAGCTCGAGGAAATCTTGACGTGGTCGGTGGAGAGGGCGACGACGAGCTGTTCGGCGGCGGCCGGGCGCAGCGCCAGGAGCAGCGACGCCGCCGTGGCGAGCATCATGAACAGGCAGAGGCGCATGGCCGCGCTCACCGCGCGTCCCCGCCAAGCGTGACAAGCGAATAAAGCTCCTCCGGCGTCGTCACCAGATTGAACAGGAAGCGGATGCCGACAGCGAGCACCAGCAGCGCCAGCATCGCGCGCAGCTGTTCGCCGCCGACACGGGCGCCGAGCCGTGCGCCGAACTGCGCGCCGATGACGCCGCCCACCATCAGGATCAGCGCCAGCACGCCATCGACCGAGTGGTTGTTGCCCGATTGCAGCAGCGTCGCCACCGCCATCGTGCCGATCATCTGCAGCAACGAGGTGCCGACCACGATGTTGGTCGGCACGCGCAGGATATAGATCAGCGCCGGCACAAGGATGAAGCCGCCGCCGATGCCGAGCAGCGAGCCGAGCACGCCGATGCCGATGCCGATGGCGAAGATCGGGATGACGCTGACATAGAGCTTGGAGCGCTTGAAGCGCATCTTGAACGGCAGGCCGTGCATCCAGCCATGCTGGCCGGGCCGGCGCAGCGGCGCGGGTCGGCCCCGGCGGGTATTGATGATCGAACGCACGGATTCGGTAAGCATCAGGCCACCGACAAGGCCGAGAAACGTCACGTAACAGATGGCGATGATCAGATCGAGCTGACCGGAGCGGCGCAGCAGCGTGAAGATGGTGACGCCGATGGTGGAGCCGATGATGCCGGCGACCACGAGGACCGCGGCGAGCTTGAAATCGATCAGCCGGCGGCGCCAGTAAGTGAGCGCCGCCGAGAAGGACGAGGCGACCACCTGCGCGGTCGTGCTCGCCACGGCCACAGCGGGCGAGATGCCCGAGAAAATCAGCAGCGGCGTCAGGAGAAAGCCGCCGCCGACCCCGAACAAGCCGGACAGGAAGCCGACCGCCGCCCCCATCCCGAAGATGAGGAACATGTTGACGGGCAGTTCGGCGATGGGGAGATAAATCTGCACGACGCCTGACCGCTGGCGATTTCGAAGGCGGGCGCGCCTCCGCCAAGCGGGACCGCCACCCCGCCCGATAAAGCTGCCCCCTCGCCGCCTGTCAACGCCGAAGACCCGATGGCGGGGCCGCCCAGATCATCCCTTGGCGTTCGCGAGGCTGGCGCCCGCGAAGGGCGCGGATACTGAAGCCGTCTGCATCCATTCGGCCTTCGGCGCGGGTTCGGCATTGGCGGCCGGATCCGGGGTCCTCGGCCGGAAGGCGAGAACGGCGGCGCGGGCGCTGGCCAGTTCCGCCGGGCGCAGCGCCTTCGCGACTTCGTCGCGGCGCTTGCCGGCATCGGTATCGCCCTGGGCCGCGGCGAGCGCGAACCATTTGTAGGACTGGACCAGATCGACCTTGAGGCCGAGACCACGCGCATAGAGCACGCCGAGATTGTACTGGCTGTCGGCGACGCCGAAATTGCCGGCCTGGATGAAGAGCTGCGCCGCGCCAACATAATCGGGCGCTCCGTTGGCGCCTTCGCTGACCAGAACCGCGAGATTATGCAGCGCCCGCGCATTGCCCTGAGCGCTGGCCTTCCGGTACCAGCTTTCAGCGGTCGCGGGATCGCGCTTCACGCCCTCGCCGCGTTCATAAAGGCTGCCAATCCGGTACTGCGCCACAGCAAGCCCGCCCTTGGCGGCGCGGGCATACCACTCGGCCGCCAGTTGGACATCCTGCTGGCCGCCAAGCCCCTCGGCATATTGCTTGCCGAGTTCGAAGGCGGCGGCGACATCGCCGGAATTGGCATCGCGCTTGACCAGCGCGATGTTGAGCGCGACGCCTGGCCCTGAGGCGGCGAGCGGCGCCGCTTCAACCGGGGCCGGCGCGCTGGCAGGTGCTGGATCCGTCATCGGGCTCGCCATGCCGCTGGACGGCGCGAAGGCGAGCGCGCCGCCGCTGCCCGGCGCCACCATCGCAGGCGCTGCTGCGAAGGCCGAAGCATTTGACGTTCCGGGCATCGGTCCCGCCACGGCATCCGCCGACAGCGGCGCGGCAGACGGGGATGTCACGGCCTTCGGCATGGGCTCGGAAGACGCACGCGATGCGGCCGGGGGAACAGCCTGACGAGCCGGTGCCGCGTCCACTGAGGCGGTGGTCTCATAGTCGATTGCGGTGGTGCCGCCGCTCATGAGCGCGACGCGCGTGGCGACGGCAGGGCCATATTCGGCGGCGGCGAGCGCCAGCATGACGGCGGCGATGGCGAGCGCGATCGACCGGCGACGGGGTCGGAACATCTGGCCGAGGCGGGAAAGCGGCCCGCGGCGCTCGTCTTCGGCCTCGGCACCCTCGGAACCGGCCTCGTCATGGCTTGCGAGATCGCGTGCGGCCAGTGCCGCCTTGCGCTCGGCCTTGCTCGTCCTGGCGGTCTCGGCCTGCGCCGCCTGCGCGGCGCGGCGGGCCGCGGCGATAAAATCGGCCTTGCGGTCGGTGTTGCGCGGCTGCGCCTCCTCGCGGGGGGACTCCGGCGTGATCAGCGGCGCGCGCAGCGAGAGATCCGGCTTGCCCGATCCCGGCGCCAGCGGACGATGATCCTCGGGCAGCTCGGCATAGCGGCGCGGCGCCGGCTCCGCCGCAGCAGCGCGTTCATCCACCTCGAGCTGGGTGATGCGCTGAACGACCTTGGACAGCGTGTCGCGGACAGCGTCCAGCGTCTCGTGATGCTGACGGTCCGTATGCAGAGCCGCCTGCTGCAGGCTGCGCAGATCCTGGCGCAGCGCCTCGATCAGCGTCTCGTCCGGATAATTCGGCAACTGACCGGCGAATTCGCTGAGGGTCGAGCGGGCGGCATCGCGCGCGGCCTCGATCGTCTCGCGCCTGGTGTCGCCGAGCAGCGACTGCATCCGGTCGAGATTTTCCTCGACCTTCGACAGTGCATCGGCGCCGGGCACGGTGAACTTGTCGGCAAGCGCTGCGACCTGGGCTTCGAGCTGGGCGAGCGTGTGGTTGTCGTCCCGCTGCGTCGCCGCGTCGAGCCGTTCCATCAACAGATGCATCTGCTGGTCGATTGCGTCGAACCGGACCGGCTCCCGCTGCACGATATGCTCGCGCAGCCCGGAAATCTCGCTGCGCAGCCCGTCAATGGCGGCGATTGCCGCGGCAGAGGCGTCGGCCGATGGCATCAGGCTCGGCAGCTCGACAATCGCGTCGAAGCGGCCCGACAGCGCGTCGATGCGCTCCTCCAGCCGGCTCAGCGCCGCATCACCACCAAGGCCGCCCTGGGCGGACCTGGTCTCGAGCATGCCATGGATGGCGGCAACCTGCTTCTCCAGCCGGAGCAGCAGGATCGGATCGGTCCCCTTGGCGAAGCCGTCCACTTCGCGCCGGATGGCGGCGAGTTCGCGCTCGATCGGCTGCAGGTTGATCGGGTCATGCGGCATCGCAGCCAGCCGCTCGACCGACTGCCGGAGCTCGGCAAGCTGCCGATCGGTGCTGGTATCGACACGGATGGCGGCAAGCGACGCAATCGCGTTGCGGATATCCTCGAGTTCGCCTTCCATCGAGCGGAACGGCTGGGCACGCTCCAGCATGCCGCCGATGCGGACGACCTCGTCGGCGAGCGTTTCGACCCGGCCACGCTCCGGCACGCGGCGAACGATATCGTCGAGCCTTTCGATGACATGGCCGTAGCCGGCCTCGATCGAGGCAAGCGTCGTCTCGCGGGCGGACGCTTCGATCGCCTGGCGGATTTCATCGAGATGGCGGCGGAGTTCGTCGAACAGGCCCGCATTCTCGCGCGGCATGGTCTCCAGCCTTGCGGCAAAGTCCGCCCGGAGCGCCTTGTCCATGTCCTCGCTGCGACGCGCCTCGCTGCCAATGCGGCGGCCGAGCGTCGCGATATCGGCCCGCAGAGCCGTGATCGCATCCTCGATGGCGATCGAGTCGATGGCCGCCAGACGGCCGGCCTCGCTGTCGATCGCCTGCTGGCGGGCAGCAATCTCGGCGATGGCGCCCTTCAAACCCTTCGGCGGCTCGGCATCGACGCGCTGCGGCTCGGTACGAGGCGCCGCAAAAGCCGGCTGCGGCTGCGCCGACGACATCTGGCCGGCAATGGCCGCAAGTCGCGCCTCGATCTCGCCGAGCCGGTCACCGTCCGGCCGCCCCTTTGCAGGCGCCGGGCGCTGCGGCTCGTGCAGAAGCGCCTCACGATGCGCCGACGGCTCGTAGAGCGCGTCGGAGTGCGCGGGGGCCTGGCGCAAAGCGTCCCGAGCGACTGATGGCTCCTGGCGAGCAAAATCCTGTCGGTTGGGGTCTTGCCGATTGAGGTCTTGCCGGACGATGTCCTGGCGCTGCGACGCGGCGCGCTGGCCGCTGCCGCGCCGTGCTGCGCCCTCAATGGCATCGATCTGCTCGGTGATGCTCTCGACCAGCGCCGAAAGCGCTGCAATCCTGTCGGCGCTGGGTGCCCGCCGGCCGCCAGAGACGTCGCGCGCGGGATAGGCCTGCTGCCCCGCGGCTGGACGTGCCGCGCCGAAATCGGATTGTGTGCCCGTCATCATTTGCCGATCGACCCCCGATCCTGCCTCTGCGCCCGGCTCCCCGTCGCACCCTCCCGAACTCGCATGCGGGCGGCGCGACGCGCGGAGTCGCCCGTCTGTCAGCGAGCTTTGGCAAATCGTGGTAAACAAGGCGTTAAATGCCGCCGGATATGGTGACGATCGGGTAAAGTCCCTTAACAGAGGCTTGCCTCACCGCGGCCTTTTGGCTGCCGCCGGCCGCATGCTTGCCACAACGCCCGCGCATGACGAGATTGATGTAGGGCGCGGCAGAGCGTGACCAGCGAAGGAAGGCAATTGATGAGCGCGACGCGGCTGGCGGAGATCTCGCGGGATGACGTGGATGGCACCGGGCTGCCGGACGGCAACCGGCAGACCAGCTTCACGATCGGCGATCTGGCGCGCGAATTCGATGTAACGCTGCGCACGCTGCGCTTCTACGAGGACAAGGGCCTGCTCAGCCCGCGCCGCGACGGCCCCAACCGGATCTATTCCCGCCGCGATCGCGGCCGGCTCAAGCTGGTGCTGATGGGCAAGAAGGTCGGCTTCTCGCTGACCGAGATCAAGGCGATGCTCGACCTCTATGATCTTAAGGATGGGCAGGTACCGCAGATGCGGCTCGCGCTCGGAAAGTTCACCGAGCAGATCGAGATTCTCGAGCGGCAGAAAATCGATATCGAGCAGGCGCTGGATGAATTGCGACGCACGGTGAGCGTTGTGAACGGACTGATCCGGCAGAAGGAAACCCCGGGCGGCTGAGACGGAATTCGGGCAAGGAGGATCGATGCAGCGACTGCCGACGCCTATGCTGGCCGCGATTTTCGCCGCACCGTTTCTGGCCGCCCCGATTGACGCGCCGCTCGCCGAGGACATGGCGCCGGCCAGTGGTTCAACGGAGCGCCCCGGCCGCTACACGATGGTCCCGGCCGAGGGCGGGTTCGTCCGGCTCGATACCGAGACCGGCACGGTATCGCATTGCCGCCGCGACGCCGATCCGGCTCTGCCCGCCTGGCGCTGCACCACACTTCCCGAGGCCGCGCTCGGCGAGGCCGGACGGGGCGACGCCCTCTCCCGCCGGATCGACGAACTCTCGACCGCGACAGCCGCGCTCACGCGCCGGGTGACGTCGCTGGAGCAACAGGCGATTGCAGGACACCCATCGCTGCTTGCCCGCGTTGACGCGGTGACGAGGGAAGCGCTGCGCCGCATCCAGTTGCTCGTCGTCGAATGGAAGGGTGCGAAGGCCAGCACCGCGCGGGCTGGCCCCGACACCCTCAAGCCTTGAAGCGATCGGAGGCGCGGACCAACGCGTCGAGAATGCCCGGCTCCGACATCGCATGACCGCCATCAGGCACGATGACCAGCTCGGCCTCCGGCCAGAGGCGATGCAGCTCGACGGCGTTGGCAACGGGGGTGCAGAGATCATAGCGGCCATGCACGATGACGCCGGGAATGCCCTTCAGCCGGTCTGCACGGGCGAATAGCTGGTCGTCGCGCTCGAAGAAGCCGCGATTGACGAAATAATGCGATTCGATGCGCGCGAAGGCGAGCGCGTAATATGGCGAGCCGAACGCGGCGACGAGCTCTGGATTCGGCAGCAGCGAGATCGCGCCGCCCTCCCACATGCTCCAGGCGCGCGCCGCCGAAAGCTGCGCCGCCTCGTCAGTTCCGGTCAGCCGCCGATGATAGGCCGCGATCATGTCGCCGCGCTCATCCTCGGGGATCTCGGCCTGATACGCGGCAAAAGCCTCCGGCAGCAGCCAGGAGGCGCCCTCCTGGTAGAACCAGAGCAGTTCGCTGCGCCGGAGCGTGAAGATGCCGCGCACCAGCAGTTCGGTGACGCGCTCCGGATAGGTCTCGGCATAGGCCAGCGCCAGCGTCGAGCCCCACGACCCGCCGAAGAGCTGCCAGCGCTCGATGCCGAGCGTCGTGCGGATCGTCTCCATGTCCGCGACGAGATCCCAGGTGGTGTTCTCGCGCAGTTCGGCATGCGGCGTCGAGCGGCCGCAGCCGCGCTGGTCGAACAGGATGATCCGGTAATGCTCCGGATCGTGATAGCGGCGCATGTTCGGGTTGCAGCCCGCGCCGGGGCCGCCATGGATCAAGATCACCGGCTTGCCGGCAGGATTGCCGCATTCCTCGACATAGATCTCGTGCAGGTCCGACACGCCGAGCCGGTGCGTCGCAAAGGGTTCGAGCGGGGGAAACAGCGAGCGGCGGGCATCGGCGGTCACAGGCGGGAAACTCCAGGGTTGGACGAAAGGTCGGGAAGAGAGGGTGCGGCGGGCGGCGGCGGCAGAGCGGCGGCCGTCTCGGCTGGTTGGCCCCGCTTCGGCAGGCGCCGGGCCAAGGTGAGGGCGACGAGGGCCACCAGCCCCACCGCCATGCCCACCGTGCCGCTGGCGCCGACCGGCAGGCCGAACCATCCGGTCGGCCCGAGCACCGTGGGCACGATCTCCATGCCGAGCACCCTGCCGAGGCCGGGCAGCGCCATTGCCAGCATCGAGTCGAGGAGGACGAAGCTGAGCCCTGCGGCGATGGCGGCGCTGATGTCGATGCTGCGCACCGCTGGCCAGTTCCAGGCGAGCATCAGCACAGGCGCCAGTCCGGCCGCGGCAAAGGAGAGCCCAAGCGTCGCCAGCGCCGCGGTGCCAAAACCGCCGCCCGACAGCGCGAATGCCGCGAGCGCCGCGGCGATCATACAAAGGCGCGCGATGAAGACGCGCCGTCCCGGCGGCGCCGCGCGCTCGGCAGCGCGGGCATAGGCGTCCTCGGCCAGCGTGGCGCCAAGGAGCGCGAGGCCGAGTGCCATAGCGGCGGCGCTTGCCGCGATCAGCCCGCCGGCCAGCAGCAGCGCCGGCGCGGTTCCGATCGCAACATAGGCGGCGAAGTGGAGCACCAGCCCGGCCGGATCGAGCGCCGGATCGATGCCACCGAGACGGCCATAGACGACATAGGCCGGAGCCGCCAGGAGGACGAGCACGCCGACGAGGAAGCCGCCAGTCCCCTCCCGGCGGGACGCGTCGCTGATTGGCGCCGCGAGGGAGGGCAGGACTGCGAGACCAATGAGAAGCAGCAGCGCGAGCAGGATCGTCACCGGCGCGGCCATCACCGTCGGGGCGGCATAGGCGCGCGCATCGAAGAGCGCGATCCATGGCAGCGGTACCGTGCCGGACGCCGATGCGGCAATGGCGACCGGCGCGAGGTAAGCAAGCGCGAGAACCGGCAGCAGCGCCGCGCCCATCAGCAGGGCCGCCCGGCGCCCGCCGGCAAGGGCGGCCAGCGTGGCTGTGGCGACGGCCACAGCCCGCCCCACCCCCTCCGACAGCCCGAGCATCTGATGCACGAGGATGCCGGCCAGCGCTGCCTCGGCGGCGAGCAGCGACAGCAGGCTGCAGACCACGGCCAGCGCCGCCAGGGCACCGGCGAGCGGGCCGTAGCGCGCGCGGACGGCGCCGGCGATCGTGACGGCACCGCCGCTGCCGAGCGCCGGCGCGATTCGGAAGCGGCCGATGGCGGCGCCGCCGAGCGACGCGCCGATCAGCACAAGCCCCGAAAACCCGCCAAGGCCAATCGCGACGGGTGCTGCGACCAGCGCCAGCGCCGATAGCAGCGTGCTGCCGGCTGCGCCCGGTGCCTCGCCCGGGGCCGGTCCGCCGATGACATCGCGAAAGGTGAGGCTGCGTGCGCCAAGCGCAATGGCGAGGATCGCGAGAAGCGGCACCGCGGCGAGCAGTTGAGGCAGCGGCAGCACCGTGCCGAAGCGGTCGATCGCAGCCATGATTCCAGCGGCGACCATCACCAGCGCGAGCACTTTGCCGGCGCCGCTCGCGCTTGCTCCTGCCGCCGCCAATTCAGCCTCCGGGTCGCCGCTATGGTCCGGATCGGACAGGACGCGGCCGGGCTTGTCAACGACGGGCGGCAGCCTCAGCCGGCGGCTGGGCGGATCAGCCGCGCCAATGGCCGTTCGAACGTCTTCACGCCGCGCTTGAAGCCCATCACGACCGGCGCGATCTCCGCAACGGCATGGGCGGGGCTTGTCGCATCGATGACGACGAGATCGGCCGGATTGCCGACCGCGATGCCATAGGCCTCGCAGCGCATCAGCCGCGCCGCCTGATGCGTCACCATGTCGAGGCAGAGCGCCATGTCGCGGCTGCGGCCAAGCTGGGCGATGTTGGCATAGAGGTTCGCCATGCGGTTCAGCGAGCAATCGCCAAAGGGTGTGAACGGATTCATGACATTGTTGGTGGCGAGCGAGCAGGTGACGCCCGCGCCGGCGAGAAGGTGCGCCGGGGCGACGCCGCGCGGCACGTTTTCGTCGCGGCCACGCCCCATCAGGAAAAGATCGGTCGCGGGCAGCACCGTCAGCGCGACGCCGGCCCGCGCCATCCGCGCCGCATAGTCCATAACCCGCTCGCGCGGCATCGCCGCGAGCTTCGTGACATGGCCGACCGCGACGCGGCCCTGCCAGCCGTTCCGCTCGGTCGCGGCGATGACCGCATCGAGATGGCTCCAGCTCGGATCGAGGTCGAAATCGAGATGGAAATCGACATCGATATCGAAGCGGCGCGCGATGGCGAAGATGCGCGCGATCTGCTCGTCGGGGTCGGTATCGGTGTAAGGACAGCCGCCGACAAGGTCGGCGCCCTGCTCGCAGGCTTTCACCAGCAGGGCCTCGGCGCCGGGATCATTGGTCAGACCTTCCTGCGGGAAGACGCAGATCTCGAGATCGATCGCGAAGGCATAGTCGCGCTTCAGCCGCTGCAGCGCGTGCAGGCCGCGCAGGCCGATGCGGGTGTCGATCTCGGCATGGGTGCGCATGCGCGTCGTGCCCTGCAGGATCGCCTTTTTCAGCGTCGTCTCTGCGCGGGCATGGATGTCGGCCTCGTCGAAATCGGCCTTCAGCCGCGCCACCTCGGCGATGGCCTCACCGAGCGAACCCTCGGCGCGGCAGCGATCGAGGATGCAGGCTTTGTCGAGATGAATATGGCTGTCTACGAAGCCAGGCAGGACGAGCCGACCGCCGGCATCCTCCTCGGCGCGCCCTCGCCCGACATCCGGGCCGATCGCCGCGATCAGCCCGTCGCTGACAGCGATCGAGAGCGGCCGATCCGAAAGCTCGGGAATGCGGGCATGGCTGAGGACGAGATCGAAGGACATCGGGGCTCCGGCGGTTGCTGCGCGGCAGACTAACCGATTCCGACCGCCCCACCGCTGCCGGAAAGGGCGGCGTCCTGCCTCAAATTCATTCGCCCCGATGCTTGCGGGCGGCGGCCGGGTTCGGGTTCAATCCGCCAGCCCCGCAGCAGGACCGCCGCCATGCATACGATCGCCATCGACCCCGACATCCTCGCGCGTGTCACGCGCTGGCGCGGCAAACCGCATATGTTCGAGACGATCGATCCGGCGCGCACGGCCCATATCGTCATCGACATGCAGAAGGCCTTCGCCGAGGTCGGCGGCGAGCTCGAAGTGCCGCTTTGCCGCGAGATCGTGCCGAACATCAACCGCATCTCCGCAGCGCTTGCCGCCGCCGGCGGGACCAACATCTTTGTCCAGTTCGTCGTCGACGCGGAGACACCGCGAAGCTGGTCGACCTGGCTCGGCTATTTCTGCACCGAGGCGCGCGGCGAGCGGGCGAAGGCACTGTTCGCCCCCGGCGCTGACGGTGGCGCGCTGGTGCCGGACCTTCTCGTCGGCCCCGATGACCTGCGCGTGCCGAAATCGCGCTTTTCCGCCTTCGTGCCCGGATCGTCGAACCTCGACGCGATCCTGAAGGCGCGCGGCATCGATACCGTCATCATCACGGGCACCGTAACCAATTGCTGCTGCGAATCGGCGGCACGCGATGCGATGCAGCTGGACTACAAGGTAATCTTCGTCGCCGACGGCACCGCCGCGCTTTCCGATGCCGATCACAATGCGACGCTGAACAACATGGTCTCGATCTTCGCCGATGTCATGACGACCGATGAACTGGTCGGCTTCATAGGCGCAGGGGCCGAGGCCGGACGCGCGGCGGCGGAATAGACGCGCGCGGCGCTTCATGCTCTCTTCGCGGCCTATTCATCAGGAGAGAGCGACATGGCTATCGACAAGAGCGAGATCGCGGCGATCGAAAAGGAGATCGCGGATGTCCGCGCCAATCTCATCGAATTGACCGAGCAGGCGGCCGCCTATTCTGGCGGCGCCGACGAGGACCTTGCGGCCAAGCGGATCGCGCAGCAGCAGGCCGAACTCGATCGTCTCACAGCCAAGCGCGACGCCCTGCAGAAGGACTGAGTTCAGGCTGCGCGCTCGATCAGCGGCACCAGTTCAAGATCATAGAAGCGGCGGTCGGCATCGCCGAGCGCCGCTGCGCCATCGCTGATCACAAGGCGCAGAATCGAATGGGCCCGCGACGGGCGCTGAATTCGTCCCTGCGCCATCAACTGTTCGAGCGCCGAGGTCAAATAGAACTTCCTGAGCATGTGCCACTCCCCACGGGACTATCACGCGGACAGTGTGCGGCCGCATGGTTAGCGGGCGGTTAACGGCTCAGGCGAGGCGGATGATCGCGTCCTGGATCGGCGTTGTGACGCTCGGCCCCGCCACGGGATCGATGAAGACGTTGATCTCGAGGCGCACGCCGAATTCCGGCAGATAGATCGCAGGCTCGATCGAGAAGCCGGTGCGCGGCAGGATGCGGCGCGTGTCATGCGTCTCGAGATTGTCGAGATTGACGCCGAGCGCATGCAGCCGCTTGCCCGGTCCCATGCTGTGGCCGGTGCGATGATGGAAATTGTCGCGAAAGCCCGCCGCCGCAATAATGCCACGCGCGACGTCGTCGACCTCATAGCCCCTGAGCATCCGTCCCTCGCGCCAGGCCGCCTCGATCGCGCCGAGCGCGGCGTCGCGCGCCGATCGGACGATGTCAAACACCTGCTGCAACCGCGGCGGCACGACCGGGCCGGCGAAGGCACCCCAGGCGATGTCGGAATAGACATTGCGCTCGCCGGGATAGCGTGCCCAGAAATCGATCAGCAGCCAGTCGCCGGCGCCGATCGGCGCCGAGCCCTCCGGCTTCGGCTCATAGCTGACGATACCGGAATGGGCATTGGCCTGCACGACCGGCTGGCCCTCGGTCTCCAAGCCAAGCCGCTCGAACTCCCCGGTGATGAACTGCTGCAGCTCATATTCGCTGATGCTGCCGCCATCCGCGATCGCTGTGCGCACGCGGTCGAAGGCGGCATCCTTGATGCCGGCGACGACGACGCAGGCGCGCTTGTGGCTGTCGATGGCAAAATCGTCCCAGGCGGCGCCCGAGACCTGGAAGAGATCGGCCGAGGTCACGATCTCGTAGCCGGCGCCGCGCAGCCATTCGACCGTGCCTGCATCGACGAAGGACACCGCGGGCACGCTGCCTTCCTCGGAATATTCGATCGCGAGGCGCCGAGCGCCGCCCAGAAGATCGCCGAGCAGAGCGCGCATCTCCTCCCAGCCGCGATAGATCCGCTTCTCCAAGTCGATATCGTGAAAGAAGAACTGGTCGACGGTGTGGATCAAGAGAACCGGCGCGCCGGTGGCCGGCACGATGAGTTGCGCCCTGCGTGTCGGCGCCCGCTGCACGCCGAGCACCTGCCAGAACAGAAGGTTCGAGCCGCGATAATCATGCAGCAGCCAGGCGTCGATGCCATTCGCGGCCATGAAGGACTGGGCGTCCTGAAGCGAGAACATGGCTCAATCCTCGCCATAGACAGCAGTGACCGCCGCCGCGGCGGCGCCGATATCGACTGCGTGGCCAAGCGCTTCGAGCGCTGCGCCATAGGCGACGACATTGGCGAGCACCGGGCCGAAGGCGGCGCGGCTGCCGGTATGATCGAGACGGACGAGGCGGTGCTCGATATCACCGAAGCCACGGCCGAGCGTGACGCCGAACCGGCCCGCCGCCGCGATCAGCGTCTCCGCATCGATGCCTTCGGGAACCGGGGCTGCGGTGACGAGGGCCAAGGCGCTGGCATCTTCGGCGATCCACGGCGCGATGCCGAGCGCGCGGAGGCCGGCGCGGCTTGCCTTCGCCGCGCGCTGGTGGCGGGCGATACGGGCAGGCAGGCCTTCCGTCTCGAGCCGATCGAGCGCTGCGGCGAGCGCGCGGAATTCCAGCGGCGCCGGCGTCCCCGGCAGCGCCCCACGGCCGCGGTCGAGCCAGGCTTCCTTGATATCGAGCAGCGACAGGAGCGACGGCGAGAAGCGCGGCGCGGCCTGCATCGCGGCCCAGGCGCGCGCGCTCACGGTTGCCAGCGACAGCGCAACCGGCCCGCCAAGCGCCTTTTGCGGCCCGAGGATGCAGAGATCGATGCCGAGACCGTCGATATCAACGACATGCCCGCCCGCCGACGCCACCGCATCGACGACCAGCAGGGCGTTGGCCGATTTGGCCAGTGCCGCGACGGCCTCCAGCGGGTTCAGTGCGCCATTCGCCGCCTCGCCATGCACGATCGCGACGAGGTCAACCCGCGCGAGGCTGCCGATGGCGTCCGCGACGGCGTTGGCTGCAACCGGCTGGCCGGAAGGGGCCACGACATCGACGACCTCAGCGCCACCGCGGCGCAGCCAAGCGCCGAAATAGCGACCATAGGGGCTGGTCACGACATTGACGGCGACGAGCCCCGGGCGGGCAAGACTCAGCGCCGCGGCCTCCAGCGCCAGCAGCGCCTCGGCCTGGATGAACACGAGGTCCTTCTCGGTGCCGAAGAGGCGCTTCAGCCGGTCGGCAAGCGGCGCGAAACCGGCGGCTGCAAAGGCGGGCGGGTCGAGCAGCGGCGCGAAATCGTCAGCAGACATGGGACAATCCTCAGACATCGGCGGCGACTATGCGGCGTCCGGAGCGATAGATGAGCCCGGCGATGCCGAGCATGGCGAGCGAGAAAATGAACACCGCCGCCGCAGCGGCGTAGACGGCCGGCGAAGGGCCATATTGCAGGCTGCCATAGAGATAGACCGGCAGCGTGTTCACCTGTGGCGTCGTCAGGAAGGCCGAAACCACCAGATTGTCGAAGGCAAAGGTGTACGCCATCACGGCGGCCGCGAGCAGCGCCGGCGCCAGCTGTGGCAGGATGATGAGACGGATCGTGGTGAGGCGCGAGGAACCGAGATCGGCCGCGGCCTCCTCGATGCGCCGGTCGAGCATCAGCACGCGCGCCCGGACGATCAGCGCGACGACGGCGATGGTGAGCGGCGTGATGCCCGCGACGAGGGTCGCGGTCGAGAGCGGGATGCGCGTCACGGCATAGAACAGCAGCAGCGACACGCCGATGACCGATTCCGGAACGATCAGAAGAACATAAGTCAGGCCGGCGAGCATGCGGCGGATGCCGCGCGCGGGATGACGGACCATGGCATAGCCGAGCGCGGCGCCGATGACCACGGAGACGAGCGCCGTCCAGAACGCCACGACGAAGCTCTGCCCGACGGCGCGGCGCAGCGACAGATCAAACCAGGCGGCCGGATACCAGTGCAGCGTCCAGCCGGTCCAGGTCGCGGTCTGCTTGTTCACGACGCCGGTGTTGAAGGAATAGACCAGCGCCGCGACGATCGGCGCGAACAGGAAGAAGACAGCGATGCCATACCAGGCGGCCAGCAGGAGGCCCGGAATCCGGCCCCGCCAGCCATCGAGGCGCCCCGCGCCGGCGCTCACGCCGCCACCTCGTCGAAGCCCTTGGTGAGGCGGGCCAGCGCCACGACGATGATCGCGACCGCGATCAGCACCAGGACCGCCATGGCCGAGCCGAGCGGATAGTTCTGCGATTGCAGATATTGCGAGGCGATCGCCTGCCCCATCAGCACGCCGCGACTGCCGCCGAGCAGCTTCGGAATCACCATCTCGCCCAGCATCGGAACGGCGGTCAGCAGCACGGCGGTGGCGATGCCCGGCCGCGAAAGGGGCAGCGTCACATGGAGGAACGTCTTGAGCCGCGAGGCGCCGAGATCGCGGCTCGCCTCGAGCAAGGGCGGCGGGATGCGGGCCAGCACGACGAAGAGCGGCACGATCGCGATCGGCAGATAGGCATAGACCATGCCGATGAAGACGGCGGTCTGCGTATCGAGAATGTCGAGCGGCCCCTGATGCAGATGGAGCGCGTTGAGCACGATCTCGCTCGCCCCGCCGCGCGACATCAGCATGTTCAGCGCCATCACGCGGATGAGGAAGCTCGAGAAATAGGGAATGAGGATCAGGAGGATCGCCAGCGTGCGGCGGCGGCTCGTATGGCGGGCGATGAAATAGGCGACCGGATAGGCGGCGGCAAGGCAGAGCGCCGAGGCCGAGGCGGCGAAGATCAAGGTCCGCAGCAAAGTCGCGCCATAGAAGCCCGAGAGCGCGGTGGCGTAATTGTCGAGGGTGAAGCCGAGTTCGACGCCGCCGAAGGTCGAGCGACCGAACGAGAACACGACCGTGAAACCGAGCGGGGCGAGGAAGAACAGCGCCAGCCAGAGCGTCGGGATGGCCGCCAGCCCATGGTCGACGGCGCGCGCCGAAAGCGCACGCGCGCCCTTTGCCCCGGCGGGGATGCCGCCGGGGTCGGGCCGTCTCGTCAAAGCCGCGGCTCCGGGCATGCTCAGCCGCCGGCCGCGGCCTGAATCTCCGCCTGCACCTGAAGATAAGTGCCGATCGTCTCGGGATTGACGACGAAGGAGGTCAGCTTCTTGAAGTCGAGATCCTTGCCGCCGAAGATGACATCGACATTCTTGGTGTCGGCCGGCAGCTTCTCCTTGAGGCCGGCCAGCGCCGCCGGGAAGCCGATATATTGCGTCTCCTCCAGCTGAACCTCGGGCTGTAGCTGGAAGCTGAGGAAGTCATAGGCCTGGTCGAGATTGGGCGCATTCTTGACGATGGCGTAGTTGTCGACCCAGAGCTCGCTGAACGGCCCCGGCACGACCCATTTCAGCTTCGGATTGAGGCCGATCGCCGCCCTTGCGGTGCCGTTATTGGTCTGCGCCAGCACGATCGAGCCATTGGCGACCTGGTTCGGATCGAGGCCGGAGAACGACTTCACATGCTTGGCGAAGGCCTTCAGCCGCTCGCCGGCCGCCTTGATTTCGTCCGGCGTCGCTTTGTTCCAGTCCTTGCCCTCGAGCCAGAGCTGCGGCCCGACGGTTTCCCAGCCGGAGTCGGACAGGCGCACCTTGCCGGAGACACCCGGCTTCTCGCCGGCCTTGAAGAAGTCTTCCCAGGTCTTGATCTCGCCGCCGACAGCCTCGGGGTCGTAGACGACGCCGAGCAGGCCCCAATCCTTCGGGATCGAGTATTTGTTGCCGGGATCATAGTCGCGGTTGAGCAGGTCCTGATCGAGCGAGGCGAGATTGAGCTTCGAGTGATCGATCTCGGCGAGCAGGCCCTTGGCCGCAAGCTGCTGAATCCAGCTCGACGAGGGGATGACGATGTCGAAACCGGCGCCGGCCGGGCTGTTCAGCTTGGCGAACAGTGTCTCGTTCGAATCGTAGGTGGTGATGTTGGGCGTGACGCCGGACTGCTTGGCATAGGCCTCGAGATTGCCAGTCGAGAAATAGTCCGGCCAGGAATAGACGTTGAGCTGCCCGGTGCTGGCCGCTTCCGCCCGGATGCCGCGCGGGAAGGCTGCCGAGAGCGCGGCCGTCGCCGGGGCTGCGCCGAGAAGGCCGAGAACGGTGCGGCGGGAGAGAACGCCGCGGCGGCGAAAGTCCACTGTCATTTCGATCTGTCCTTTTCGGGATTAAGCGTCAAAGCGTCGTCTGGTCGGGATAGGCGCGCGCGGCATCGGCATCGAAGCTGACGAGCACGGCATCACCCGGCACAAGGGGTTGATGCGGCGGAGCATGCAGCGGCCGCGTTTCGATCGATTCGAAGGGAAGCCCCCCCGCGGTAACGGCACGCAGCCTGAGCGCCGGGCCGATCGCCACGCTGTCGACGAGGCGGGCCGGAATGCGGTTGACGGCGCCGGCACCTTCCACCGCCGTAAAGCGCGTCGCCTCTGGCCGGACCAGGACAAGCGCCGCGTCGCCCGGCACGAGCCCGGCGGCAAGGAAGCTGGCTTCGACCGGGCCGAGATCGGACTGCAGCCGCGCGGGCGCGCCGGGCTGCTCGACCCGTGCCGCGAAGACATTGGCGCTGCCGACGAAGCGCGAGACCCAGGCATCGACAGGGCGATCATAGACCTCGGCCGGCGGGCCGATCTGCACGAAACGGCCCTCGCGCATGACGGCGAGCCGGTCGGCCATGCCGAAGGCCTCGTCCTGGTCATGCGTCACATAGATGAAGGTAGCGCCAAGCTCGGCCTGGACGCGGCGCAACTCGCGCTGCATCTCGTCGCGCAGCTTGCGGTCGAGCGCGCCGAGCGGCTCGTCGAGCAGCAGCACGGCCGGATCATTAGCGAGCGCGCGTGCAAGCGCGACGCGCTGCTGCATGCCGCCCGAGAGCTGATGCGGCCGCCGCTCCGCCGCATCGCCGAGGCGCACGAGATCGAGCAGCGCCATCGCCTTGTCGCGCCGGGCCGACCGGCCGAGGCCGCGCATGCGTGGGCCATAGGCGACATTGTCGAGCACCGAGAGATGCGGAAAAAGAGCATAGCTCTGAAAAACGGTGTTAACGCGCCGGTGCTCGGCCGGGACCTGCGTGACATCCTCGCCGGCAATGAAGACACGGCCGCGGTCGGGCGCCTCGAAGCCGCCGATGAGGCGCATCACGGTCGTCTTGCCGCTGCCGGAGGGGCCGAGAATGGCAAGAAACTCGCCCTGGCGAACCTTGAGCGTCACATCCGACACCACTCTACGGCCGCCATAGCTCTTGCTGACATCGGCAAGGGCGACGGCGACTGGAGGGGACTGGGTTGGCATCGCGTTCATCTCTTCGGCGGATGATGGAGAGGGTTCAGCCGCGCCAGTCATTTGATCCTGAATAGGCCAGTCCAACGGCAATCGCGAGATCGAATATTCCGCATCGGCCGCGTTCGTGAGCATCCTGTTTCCAGCCTCGCCAAGACTGTGCGCCCATGACAATCTATCCCGTGGAGGACCGCACAAAAGGACGCGAGCATGAGCGACCAGACGCTGCCGTCACGCCCCCGGACCGTCGTGATTGGCGCCGGCTTCGGCGGGCTCGAAGCTGTGCGCGGCCTTAAGGGCGCGGCGGTCGACATCACCGTCATCGACGCGCGCAACCACCACCTGTTCCAGCCCCTGCTCTATCAGGTCGCGACCGCCTCGCTCGCCACGTCGGACATCGCCTGGCCGATCCGCTTCCTGTTCCGCGACCGCCCCGAGGTGACGGTGCTGATGGCGACGGCGACCGGCATCGACCCTGCGAACCGTCTGGTCCTGCTCGATCATTGCGACCCTGTGCCCTACGACATCCTGATCATCGCCACCGGCGCGCGGCATTCCTATTTCGGCCATGACGACTGGGAGCCCTTCGCCCCGGCGCTGAAGACGCTGGAGGACGCGACGCGGATTCGCCGCCGGTGCTTTCCGCCTTCGAGCTGGCCGAGGCCGAGAGCGATCCCGAGCGGCAACGGGCGCTGCTCACCTTCGCCATAATTGGTGGCGGGCCAACCGGGGTGGAACTCGCCGGCGCCATCGCCGAGCTCGCGCGCGACACTCTGAAGCGCGACTTCCGCCACATCGACACGCATGAAACGCGGATTGTGCTGGTCGAGGCGGGGCCGCGCCTGCTGCCGGCCTTCGTCAAGGCCCAGTCCGACTATGCGCAGGCGGCTCTGGAGCGGCTCGGCGTCGAGGTCGCCCTCGGCGCTGCCGTGACCGAAATCGACGCCAGCGGCATCGTCAAGGGCGGCGCACGCCTGGACGCCGCCACCGTGATCTGGGCCGCGGGCGTGCAGGCATCGCCGGCGGCAGCATGGCTCGGCGTTGCCGCCGACCGGGCCGGCCGGATCGCGGTGCTGCCTGATCTCACCGTGCCCGACTATCCGGAGATCTTCGCGGTCGGGGATACGACCGCGGTCTCAGGTCCCGACGGCAAGCCTGTGCCAGGGATCGCGCCGGCGGCCAAGCAGGCCGGGCGCCATGTCGCAACGGCGATCCGCGCCCGCCTCGCCGGCGCGGCGACGGCGCCGTTCCGCTATCATCATGACGGCAGCCTCGCCACGATCGGCAAGGGTCGCGCGGTGATCGACTTCGGCCGCATCAAGCTTTCAGGCGCGCTCGCCTGGTGGATCTGGGGCATCGCGCATGTCTTCTTCCTGATCGGCGTGCGCCACCGCCTTGCCGTGGCGCTCAGCTGGCTGTGGATCTATGTCCGCAACCAGCGTGGCTCGCGGCTGATCACGCAGATGGAGCCCGACGCGACCGATCGAGCGCCGCCCGACTGAGCGAGGCGCGTGTCGGAGGGCGCGCTCGCCGTTCGTCCTTGGCGAGGACGGGGAGTCCCAGAGGAGAATCCGGCATGCTCGGCAGCTACGATCCCATCGCGACGATCGCGGTCAGCGATCTCGACAAGGCCCGCGCCTTCTATGAAAGGAAGCTGGGCCTCCAGCCCTACGGCGACAGCCGGCCGGGAACGGCCCTCTACCGGGCCGGCTCGGGCTCGCTGCTCGTCTATGTCTCGCGCTATGCAGGCACGAACGCGGCAACGTCCGTCACCTGGACAATCCCGAGCGGGATTGCCGCCCTCGTCGAGCGGCTCGCCGCCGCGGGCATCGCCTTCGAGCATTATTCGATGGACGGCATGAGCCTCGAAGGCGACCTCCATGTCGGCCATGACATGAAGATCGCATGGTTCAAGGATCCGGACGGCAACATCCACGCGCTGGCGGAAGGATGAGCCGGCAGCTCGGGGTCCATCGACCGGCGCCACCGAGCGACGTCATCGGGCCGGCAGAGGCAGCTTTTCCCATTCGAGCGCATCGGCGCCGTGGACGAGGCCGCCGGTGTCGTCGATCATCATCACGAGCCGCAGCCCGTCGGTGACATAGGGATCATTGGTGAGGTTGACGTGCGGATCCGCCGCCGTCGAAACACCGACGCCCGTGGCGTAGCCGAAATGGGCGATGGCATTGGCGCTCAAAAGGTCCTGCAGCAGATAGTCGCGGTCGAAATCGACCTCCGGCCCGATCTTATGCGTCGTCAGGTACCAGGACTTGTCGGTGAGCTCGACGCCGATGTCCCGGCTCATCTGGCCGATCCAGACCGACTGCCCCTGATAACGCAGCGGCGTCAGCCAGAAACGCATGTGATTGCGCTCGTTGATCGAGCCGCGCGCCTTTTCGAGCGCGATGTCCTGATGGCGGCCGAACGCGTAAAGCGGGCTTACCGGCGAGGTGCTGTATTCCGTCCCGATCAGAAAGGACTTTGCCGTGTCGATCGCGCTGTGCAGATCGAGCGGCTCTGTCAGGTGCCAGCCGCGGTCGACAAACGGGAAGATCGTGTCGATGCCATTGCCGATGACGACGAGGTTGAGTGGGTCGCCGTTGCGGGTGCCGGCGGCGTCGGTGGTGCAGCAGGGCATGGCCTCGATCCGCGCCCGAAGCGTCGGCAAGTCGACATCCTCGAACGCCGCCGTCTTTGGCATATGGCTCTCGCCCAGCTGCGGTGTCGCATAACCCGGCCCCGCGACCGGCAGGATGAAGCGGAAAGCGATCTCGTTGCCGTCCTTCAGCATGCCGAAGGTCAGGAATTTGAGGCCGGTTTCGAGATGGGTGTAGACAAAGCCTGAGGACGTCGCCCCGGCAGGGATGGCCATCGGCATGGCCAACTGCCCTGCGCGAAGGGCATCGGCGACGCTCCGCTCCGGATGGAGCGAATCATGAAAGCGGTAGGCGACTTCGGACGGGGAGAAATAAGTCTCGTCCGTCGTGATCGGCATGTACCAGAGCGGCGCGGCACCGCGGTTCTCGATTTCGACATAGACGGGCTGGATGCCCTTCTCGATGACGGGCATGCCGAGGATCGCCTTGGCCTCGGCCGCCCCCGGGACACTCGTACCCACCGTGATCTCGCCCTGCGTCTGCAAGGCCAGCGTACCGAGCAATGCGCGGTCGAACGGCGCTGCCTCAGCCGCGGCGGCTTGGCCGATCGCCAGACCCATCGCCCCGATCGGGCCATGCAGCCCGGCCGCAAACCCGATCGCGAAGGAGGCGCGAAGCGCCCATCTCAGAACTGTCGTCATGGTCATCCCCCACTTTGCCGGCAACAGAAGCGCGGACCGGGGCAAGGCGTCAATGCCGCCGAGAAAGGGAACGCGGTCGCCTCGGTCGGCGTTGGAATCAGACAACCAAGGGAGAGCGCCATGACCGACCCGAAAGACACTGCAAAGCCGCGTTATCCGACCACCCCGCCGGTCGACGAACGCGCCAATCAGGCCTTTCTCGATACACTCGTAGACACTGACGGTCGTCCGAATGCCGAGGCCGAGGCGATCGTCGAGACGGAAGGGCTGGAAGACGATGAGGACGAGCGCTAACTCTCGCTGCCGCCAGCTCTCTTGGCGCGGCGCTGCCTGCGGCGCGCTCTCAGACGGCGATGACGGAGAATGCCGCCGAGCGAAGGCGCAACCAGCGCCGCCAGAACCAGCGCCATCACGGTGGCGAAAACCGGGCCGAAGCGGCTGAAGCCGAGCGCGCCGATGATGCCGCCGGCAACAAAGGCACCGAGCAGCGAGGCGAGCAGGCCGAGCTTCGACCGATCGGCGGTGACAGGCGGATGCAGATCGTCGGGGCGGAAGCGGCCGGAGATTTCGTAAGCGAATTTGCCGATCTCGATGCCGAAATCGGTCACCATGCCGGTAACATGGGTCGTGCGGATGCGCGCGCCGGAGATCTTGGTGACGGTCGCATTTTGCAGTCCCATGATGAAGCAGAGCAGCGGAATGGCGATCGGCTGCACCAGCGAGGCCGGCAATGTCGGCCCCACCACAACGCCAAAGACGAGCAGCAGCGCGGATTCGAGCGAAATCGGCAGCACATATTGCGTGCTGACATAATGGCGGCGGCCCCAATTGATCAGGACCGCCGAGGTCGCAGCGCCGATGACGAACGCGGAAAATGCGACCAGCCCGGCCAGAACCAGATCGCCGAGACCGAGCACGACATGGTCGGCGATCGCCGCGACGATGCCGGACATGTGTGAGGTATACTGGCCGACATAGAAGAATCCGCCGGCATTGACCGCGCCCGCGACGAAGGTCAGCACCAGGCCGAGCTGATTGTCGGCCATGCCATCGCGGCGCGAGGCGACGATGCGGCGCGCGACATGGCGGTAGCTGCGGCCGAAGCCGTGGCTGGCATTGTGACTCAGTTGGTCCGTCATGGCTGCGCGTCCCGGCGCGATCCGCCCGAATTGTGATCCGCTTGACCCGGCGCCAACGACAGGCGCGCAGTCGAGACGCGAAGAGCGGCACCGACTCAGCGGATGAGGATAGCGCGGAAATCGTTGACGTTTGTACGGGTCGGGCCGGTGACGATCAACTGGCCGAGCGCCGAGAAAAATCCATAGCCGTCATTGTCGGCGAGCGCTGCGGCGGGATCGAGGCTGAGCGCGCGGGCCGCAGCGACAATCTCCGGACCGAACCAGGCGCCCGCATTGTCCTCCGAACCGTCGATGCCGTCGGTGTCGCAGGCGATCGCGGCGATGCCGGGGTGGCCGCCCAGCGCCAGCGCGAGGGCCAGCAGGAACTCGGCATTGCGCCCGCCCCTGCCATGGCCGCGCACGGTGACGGTCGTCTCGCCGCCCGAAAGGATCACCGCAGGCGCGCGCACGGGCTCGCCATGAGCATGGGCATAAACTGCCATCGCGGCCAGAACGCGCGCGACCTCCCGTGCCTCGCCCTCAAGCGCATCGCCGAGCACCAGCGGCGTCAGGCCATAGGCCCGCGCCTTCGCGGCGGCGGCATCGAGCGCCATCTTCGGCGTCGCGAGCATCACGACCGGTCCACCGGTTCCCGCCTCGACGCGGTTGGCGCGGATCGCCGCGGCGACATGGGGCTCGACTACGATGCCATAGGCGCCGAGGATCGCCAGCGCGCCCTCGGGATCAGAGGCTTCCGGGATCGTCGGGCCGGATCCGATGGCGCCGGGGTCATCGCCTGGAACGTCCGAGATGAGATAGGTCACGATCCGCGCCGGCGCGGCGGCGGCGGCGAGACGGCCGCCCTTGATCGCCGACAGCGACTTGCGGACGCGGTTCATCGCGCCAATCGGCGCGCCGCTCCGGAGCAGAGCTTTGTTCAGCACCTGCTTGTCGCCGAGCGTCAGACCGGGCGCCGGCAGCGCCATCAACGCCGAGGCGCCGCCCGACATCAGGAAGACGACGAGATCATCGGGGCCGGCGGTGTGGGCGAGCTGAAGGATACGTTCGGAGGCGAGAAGCCCGGCGGCATCGGGAACCGGATGCGCCGCCTCGACCACCTCGATGAAGCGCGTTGGCTCGCTATGGCCGTAGCGCGTGACGACGAGCCCCTCCGGCGCGGCGTGGCCGGCGCCGGTCCAGGCGGCCTCGAAGGCAGCCGCCATGCGCGCCGCGCCCTTGCCGCCGCCGAGCACGATCACGCGGCCCTTCGGCGGCTCGGGCAGCCGCCCCTCGAACTGGCCTTCGGGCAAGGCAGCGGCGAGCGCCGCCGCGAAGAGATCGGCGAGGATCGCCTGGTCGGTCAGGCCCGAATGATGCGGCATGGCAGGTGTGGACATGTCGGCGCTGTCAGTCCCGAACGCCGAGGATGTAGTTCTGCTCCTGGTCGATGAGCGAGCCGGTCATCGGGATCGACGTGTCGGAGAGCAGAAACAGCGCGAGACGCGCGACGTCCTCCGCTTTGATCAGCCGCCCCCAGGGCATGTCAGCTTCGGCCTCGGCCAGCCAGCTCTCGCCCTTGCCGAGCCGAACCGCCTGCATCTCGCGCTCGCCCGGCGTATCCGCCCAGCCGAGCAGGATGCCATTGATGCGGACACGGTCGAAGCGATGCGAATAAGCGGCGTTCTTGGTCAGCGTCGCCAGCGCTGCCTTGCTGCCTGCGTAGATGCCGAGATCGGGCGTGCCGCCATGGGCGTTGACCGAGAGGATGTTGACGATCGAGCCATGCGCATGGCGCTCGCGGAGGTGCCGGATCAGTTCCTGCATCAGGAACAGCGGCGCGCGCGTATTGACCGCGAACATGCGGTCGAAGAAGTCGACATCGGCCTCGGCAACCGATCCGCGCTCCGTCAGCGCCGCCGCATTGGCCAGCGCATCTATGCGGCCGAAGCGGTCGAGCGTCGCCTGGACGATCGCGGCGGGCGCGTCGGGATCATCAAGCGCCGCATCGACGAAGCCGGCCTCGATGCCGAGCGCCTCGAGTTCCTCGGCGACGGCGGCGCCGCGCCTCAGATTGCGGCCGGTGACCATGACGCCCTCGGCGCCGGATCGCGCCGCCTCGATGGCGATCGCCCGCCCGACGCCCTGCGTGCCGCCCGTCACCAGCAGCACCTTTCCCTCGACGCCGACATACATGACAATCGCCTCCCGAATGCTGTCCTGCCTCGCCGGCAGCATGGACCAGCGCATCCGGCGAGAGCAAGCGGCCGTCTGTGAAACTGCCGGCAAAAGCCCAAGGGAGATGGCATGATGGCCGAGGAGATCGCGGCGCAGGCTTTGTTCGAATGCCGCCGGGACGGCCGCGCGGTCGCCCCGCTTGCCCCGGCCGACCGGCCGGCCGACATCGCCCAGGCCTATGCGATCCAGGAGCGTGTGCACGCCCTCCTCGCCTCGACCTCCTTCGGCCGCCGCATCGGCTGGAAGATCGGCTGCACCACCGCCGTCATGCAGCGCTATCTCGGCATCGACGCGCCCTGCGCCGCCGGGTTGTTCGCGGGGACACGCCATCAGACGCCGGCAAAGCTCTCTGCCGCGCAGTATCGCTTGGCCGGGATCGAATGTGAAATCGCGTTCCGCCTCGCCCGCCCTCTCGACGGACGCGACGGACCGCCGGATTTCCCGACCGTCGCGGCTTCGATCGACAGCGCCATGGCGGCGATCGAGATTGTCGACGATCGCTACGCGCAGTGGCAGAGCCTCGGCGCTCCGACGCTGATCGCCGACGATTTCTTCGCGGCCGGCTGCGTCCTCGGCCGTCCTGTGCCCATCGCGGCCCTGCCGGATCTCGCGACAGTTAGCGGCACCACCTTCATCAATGGCGACGAGCGCGGGCGCGGCGTGGGCGCCGACGTTCTCGGTCATCCTTATGCGGCAATCGGCTGGCTCGCCGCCTCACTCGCCGCGCGTGGCAAGCGGCTGGAGGCGGGAGAGATCGTCCTCACCGGCAGCCTCGTCGAAACGCGCTGGCTGACGGCCGGCGACACGGCGCGGATCGAAATCGACGCACTGGGTGCGGTTGAGCTCGTCCTCGGCGATTGAAGGACCGGCCTCAGGCGACGCGGAAGTGTTTCGAGAGCTTCAGGCCCTGCGCCTGGTAATTGGAGCCGGCGCCGGCGCCATAAAGCACAGCGGGGCGTTCCGCCATCGTCTCATAGACGAGGCGACCGACGGTCTGGCCATGCTCAAGGATGAACGGCACCTCATGGCTGCGCACTTCGAGCACTGCGCGGCTGCCGGCGCCGCCAGCGGCGCTGTGGCCGAAGCCAGGATCGAAGAAGCCGGCATAATGGACGCGGAATTCGCCGACCAGCGGATCGAAGGCGACCATCTCGGCGGCATAATCCGGTGGCACATGCACCGCTTCGCGCGAGACGAGGATGTAGAACTGGTCCGGATCGAGGATCAGCTCGGCGCGGCCGCGCGTCGCGATCGGCTCCCAGTAATCCAGCAGGTCGCAGGCGTCGCGCTTGTCGACATCGATGACGCCGGTATGGCGCTTGGCGCGATAGCCGAGAATGCCGTTGGTGCCCATGAGATCGATCGAGAGCAGCAGTCCGTTGGCAATGGCGGGCGAACCGTCGACCAGCGGCTCGATCGCGTGCAGGCTGCGCAGCGCCGCATCGCCGAGCCGGGCATCACCATGGCGGAAGCGGATCTGCGACAGGCGCGAGCCGGTTCGTGCCACGATCGGGAAGGTGCGCGGGCTGACTTCGAGATAGAGCGGCCCGGAATAGCCGGCTGGAATGGTGTCGAAGGACTGGGCGCGATCGGTGATGACGCGGGTGAAGATATCGAGGCGGCCGGTCGAGGATTTCGGGTTGGTCGAGGCCTCGATGCCCGCAGGCAGAGCCAGCCGCTCGATCAGCGGAACGATATAGACGCAAGCCGTTTCAAGCACGGCGCCGCGCGTCAGGTCGATCTCGTGCAGCTTCAGCTGGTCGATCCGCTCCTGCACCGTCACTTGGGGTCCAGGCAGGAAGCTCGCGCGGACCCGATAGGCGACATCGCCGAGGCGAAGGTCGAGGCTGGCCGGCTGGATCTGGTCGGCGTCGAGCGGACGCGACGCGATGATCTCCCCGCGCTCGAAGGCCGCCCTGATCCGGCGGTCCGACAGGATCCCGGTCTTCATCTCGTCGCTCATCGTCCCGCCGCGTCGCTGGTCCGGCGGGGGAACGGCCCCGTCCGGCAAGGTGTATCTCGGCTTAGCCGAACTGCGGCGTGGCGCCAAGCGCTGCGCGCACGAGCGGACTGGAACGGAAGCCTCAGAAGCGCGATTGACGGCGCCTCACAACGGGCCTATCAGAAATCTTCGTTCGTGGTCCTTTGAGCCGACCGGCTTGCCGCCACGTTAAACAAGGTCGCTAAAAGGTCGGTTGCGGCGAAGCCGTATCCCGATCTTTTGACCCCGGCTCGTCGCCGGGATTTTCATATCGGGAACCGCCATGTCCGACACCACGCCCCGCCGCCGCCGCCCCGCCACCGAGCTTGTCCATGGCGGTACGCTCCGCTCGCAATTCGGCGAGATGTCCGAGGCGCTGTTCCTCACGCAGGGCTTTGCCTATGACGACGCCGAAGCCGCCGAGGCGCGCTTCAAGGGCGAGAACCCGGGCTTCATCTATTCGCGCTTCTCCAACCCAACCGTGTTCATGTTCGAGGAGCGGATGCGGCTGCTCGAGGGCGCAGCCGCCGCAAGGGCGACCGCGAGCGGCATGGCCGCCGTCACCGCCTCGCTCATGTCCATGCTGAAGGCCGGCGACCATGTCGTCGCTGCCAAGGCGCTGTTCTCCTCCTGTCTTTATGTCGTGGAGGAATTGCTGCCGCGCTTCGGCGTCGCCTCGACGCTTGTCGACGGCACCGATCTCGACCAGTGGCGCGATGCCGTCCAGCCGAACACCAAGGCGTTCTTCCTCGAAAGTCCGACCAACCCCACTCTGGAGGTGATCGACATCGCCGCCGTCGCCGAGATCGCCCATGCGGCTGGCGCGCGCCTCGTGGTCGACAACGTCTTCGCGACCGCGATCCTGCAATCGCCGATCGAACTCGGCGCCGATGTCGTCGTCTACTCGGCAACCAAGCATATCGACGGCCAGGGTCGCGTGCTCGGCGGCATCATCCTCTCGGCCGACGAGGCCTATGTCACCGACCACCTGCACAATTTCCTGCGCCAGACCGGGCCGAGCCTGTCGCCGTTCAACGCCTGGGTGCTGCTGAAGGGTCTGGAGACGCTGGAGATCCGCGTCCAGCGCCAGACGGCGAGCGCCGCCCGCATCGCCGATGTCATCGCCGCTCATCCCAAGGTCTCGAAGCTGATCTATCCCGGCCGTGCCGACCATCCGCAGGCCGCGATCATCGCGCGGCAGATGAAAGGCGGCTCGACGCTGATCGCCTTCGAGGTCGATGGCGGCAAGGAGGCGGCGTTCCGCGTCGCGAGCGCGCTCGACATCGTCAAGATTTCCAACAATCTCGGCGATGCGAAGAGCCTGATCACGCATCCCTCGACGACCACGCATCAGCGTCTCACCGAGGAAGCGCGTCTCGGCTATGGCATCACGCAGGGGATGCTGCGGCTCTCGATTGGCCTCGAGGACCCAGAGGATCTGGTCGAGGACATCAGCCAGGCGCTCGACAAGGCCTGAATGTCCTGCCAGCAGCATGACGGTCCCGCGCGCACCTGATATGAGCTTTGCCGACGCATGAAATCGGGGGAGATCGTGCGAAGGCTCATATCGCGTGCTTTGCTATTCGGCGTGTTCGTCGGCGGCAGCGCTGATGCGCATGCCGGCGACATCGGCGCCGTCAAAATGCCGGACGGCCGCATCGCGGCCGCCTCGACGGTGATCGGGCTTGAGGTCAGCCCCTCCGTCCATGCCACGACGACCAGTTCGCACGAAGCCGGCAGCTATGACGACAGCTCGATAACCCTGAGCCTGTCGCATCGGTTCGCGACCGACTTCGTCGTCAACGGCTCGGCCGAATGGCAATTGAACAAGGGTGGCTCACAGCAGACGTTTATCGAAGGCGGGCTCGGCTACGCACTTGGCATCGGCCGCTTCACGCTGACGCCTTCAGCAGCGCTCGGCACCACCTTCGAGGATACAGGATTCGGCCCGAACGGCGACAGCCAGGCCTTCTATTACGCGCTCTATCTGGCCGGCGATCTTGATCTCGACGCCCGATGGACTTGGAACGCCTTCAAACTCCGCTATCGCGATGCCTTTGACTACGAATGGGCGACACCCGAGGTCAAAACGGGAATCACCTACCATTTCGATGCGGCGACCGCGCTCTATGGCAGCGGCAGCTATAGCTGGAAGAACAGCGGCGACGGGTTCAAGGGCGACAGCATCAGCCTCGCCTTCGGATTGAAGCGCGCACTCTGACGCAGCAAGGCCTGAGCGGGCCTTGACCTGCACGCAAGCCGGCTAATTCATATTTTCGCTCACGATCAATCATCTGACCGAGCCTGCAAGCCCGATATTCGCACGGATATGATCGATCGTGACTGAATATGACGCTTCTATGACGGAGGGGTGTGGCGCGGCCGTCATAGCAGCCCCTCTACGGGGAGCGATAGGGATTCACCGGGGTAGGAATTCGGCGGACGCCTATCGGGGGCACCGCTTACCGGGACAACATAGATGCATTTTCTCGCTAAACTCGCTCTCGTGGCTCCGCTGATGCTCGGCGCTGCCCCTGTGTTCGCGGCCGATCTCACCAACGATCTGGCTCCGGCCGATCTCGGCCCGGTCAAGGCGCCGAACAAGATGCTCAACTGGACCGTCGGCCTCGAAGCCGGTCCCGAGTACTATGCAACGACCAAGGGCTCGAACAAGGCCGGCGACTATGCCGACACCTATATCAAGGCCAGCGTTGGCTACGCGATCGACAAGAACTGGG
Source organism: Kaistia sp. (assembly GCA_965229085.1). GTDB lineage: Bacteria > Pseudomonadota > Alphaproteobacteria > Rhizobiales > Kaistiaceae > Kaistia. The sequence continues at coordinate 2,399,350 of OZ245859.1, forward strand.
TTCTGAACGGCTCGGTGCAGGCGACGCTGAAGAACAATAATACTGAGCAGTATTATGCGGAAGGCGGCGTCGGCTACAAGTTCAAGTTCGGCGACTTCACGCTGACCCCGCAGGCTGCCCTCGGCGACACCTGGGATGCGACGGGCCTCGGCGACAACGGTACCGCCAATGCGCTCTACTATGCCCTTTATCTCGCCGGCGATCTGAAGCTGAACAAGGAATGGACCTGGAACGTGTTCAACGCCCGTTGGCGCGATGCGTTCGACTACCAGTGGCAGACGCCGAAGGTCGCCACCGGCCTGACCTACAATTTCAGCGACCAGGCCAAGCTGAACCTCAATGTCGGCTATTCCTGGAAGAACACCGGCTCGGGCTATTATGGCGACAAGATCAATATCGGCGCCGCGATGAAGTACGCCTTCTAGTCCATTTAGCCACCCCACCTGACCTCGCAATGCCGGCCTCGTGCCGGCATTGTCGTTTTCCGGCCAGTTGGTACGTCACGCGGGCTGCCGCGCTGCCGCGGGCGTGATCTGGATCAAAGCCCATGACGGGGCATGCGGTAAATTGCGTCATGGCGGTACGCGCCGTGCGGGCCTAGGTGAAAGCTGGTTACAGGAAAGTGACTGCCGACGCCGGCCGGCTCCATTG